>CAWHFA010000001.1:0-571393 GCA_963828635.1 uncultured Acidobacteriaceae bacterium
GACCGCCCCGAGCCAATCCATCAAAACTTCAAGCGAATTCTGTTTGACTTGAGAGGTGTCGGCGTAGTCCGTGGTCAGCGCGTGCCAGTCAGCCACGAAGAAAAAACATTCGTATTCATTCTGCATGCGTACCCAGTTGTCGAGCGCTCCAACGTAATTTCCCAGATGGAGTTTGCCCGTGGAACGCATTCCACTCACCACTCGTTTGCGAGGATTGGTCCTGTGGCATCAAATTTTTGAGAGGATGGCGTTAAAAATTCCCGAGCACCGGATAGATGAGCCTGCCTAAAATGCCACCGCCAAGGAAGACCAGTGCCATCAAAGCAAAGCCGCCGACCGTATCGTAGATTTTCAAGATTTTGGTGGGAAGAAAATGGCGAAGCACGTGGCTTCCGTCCAGCGGAGGCACCGGAATCAAGTTAAAGACTCCGAGGACAACGTTGATCGTCATCAATTGATAAAGCAGGAGGCATGCGGGGAGCAGCACCGATCCCGATTCGGTGTCGACCATTCCATAAGGAATCCCGAAAAGTATCTGCTTGCCCAGCGGTGAAGCAAATTTCACCAGCGCCATTGCGACGAGCGCGATGGAAGCGACCAGAAAATTGCTTACTGGCCCTGCCACTGAAGTAAGAATGTCATCGACGACAGGATTTTTGAAATTCCGCGGATCGACCGGTGTGGGCTTTGCCCATCCCAGCATGGGGATATGTGCGAAAAGCGCAATCGCCGGAAGGAGCACCGTACCCACTGGATCGATGTGCTTAATGGGATTCAGCGTGATTCGTCCCAGCATTCGCGCGGTTGGATCGCCTCGCCGGTTCGCCATCCACGCATGCGCCGACTCGTGAACGCTGATCGCCAGCAAGAACACAATCAGCTGAAAAATTATGTCAACATGTTGCAGGGTCATGCCGGGTCGGATTCGATACTAACACGCTGCCAGCGCAGCTGTGGCGACCGGCACGGCGCCAACTGCATACCCAAAACTTTGTTACTTCTTGTCGAATCCTTTCTTAGCTTCCTCTGGCGCAATCGACTTCAGCTTAATTGGTTTTGCGGGGATCCCGGCTACTACGGTAAATGGTTCCACGTTTTTCGACGCCACGCCAAGCGACCCCACCATCCCGTGCTCTCCCACCTTGACACCGCTTAGCACGGTCGCGTGATAAGTGATGCGGGCTTTCGGACCAATTTCAGTTATATGGTTATCCACGATCATCCCATCCACCAAATCGTGCGAGTGCGTATAAACATTCGCGTAATCGGAAATCGAGCTTCCCGCATGAACGATGAGTTCTCCGCGATCGTCGAGCAAAACGAATTTGTGGATGGTGCAATTATCTTCCACGGTCAGGTTGTAACCGAACGACACTTCCACTCCGTGAAAAATCTTCACGTTGTTGCCGCAATGTTTAAATATGCGCTTCGCGAGCATGGCGCGCATACGAAACCCCAACCAATGATTCAGACCCAGAGGCGAGCGGTCGTACATCATCCAAAACCAAATCAGGGGTTTGCGCTCGGCATATTTCGCCGCGTCCACATCGCCGTAATATTCAGGTTCTAAAGTGATGTTTCGCGGATCGAATGAGTGAATTAGCGCCTGCGCACCCTGATGAATTTGTGCCGAAGAGCCGAAGGGAATTCCCAGATAAATCTCGTGGAGCGCATCGCGCACAATATCGCTGCGATGATTGGAATCTTTGTTCTCGAATTCGCGGTCCAGTTGCGCAATCCACGCCAGAAAATTCTTTTCGGCTTCCGGCGTCGGAGTCAGTGGACGGTATTCGTATCTCGGCATGTGCGTTCAGCTTTACTTAGAACGGTAAAACATAACATACGTATCTTCTCCCCCGCATTGTTGCCGTCGCTGAAGCGCTACGAGCGGAACACTGGCATCGCGAATCAACTTCTACACAGTACTCCTCTTTTGATTCCACCAACTGAAGGGCATTCATTGACTTGCCCGTTCTGCAAACGTAACATTCTGCACCAGTGATCGGCCAAACCATCTCGCACTATCGCATCATCGAGAAGTTAGGCGGTGGTGGGATGGGCGTAGTGTATAAGGCCGAAGACCTGACCTCCATCGATTTGTCGCCCTGAAGTTTTTGCCCGATGACGTCGTCAAAGATGCTCAGGCGTTGGCGCGCTTCCAGCGGGAGGCGCAGGCGGCTTCGGCACTCAATCATCCCAACATCTGCACGATCTACGAAATTGGCCAGCAGGACGGCCAGCCGTTCATCGTCATGGAGTTTCTGGATGGAATGACATTGAAACATCGGATAGCCGGCGCGCCGATGGAAACTGAAACTCTACTCGCGCTAGCGATCGAGATAGCCGACGCGCTCGATGCGGCGCATGCGCAGGGGATCGTGCATCGCGACATCAAGCCGGCCAAATTTTTGTCACCAAGCGCGGGCACGCCAAGATTTTGGATTTCGGACTCGCGAAGATCAACGCCGGCAGGTGGTTCTTCTTCGAGCCAAATTGGGGCAGGACGAACGCGAGACCATTGAGAACGAGACATCTGACCAGCCCGGGCGACTGCCTGGGCACGGTGGCTTACATGTCGCCGGAACAAGTGCGCGGCAAGGAACTGGATGCACGCACAGATCTGTTTTCCTTCGGCGTGGTCCTGTACGAGATGGCTACCGGTGCGCTTCCTTTTCGCGGCGACACTTCGGGTGTGGTATTCGACGGCGATTCTGAACCGTACACCTGTGCCGCCCGTGCGCCTCAATCCCGATTTGCCCACGCGGCTAGAGGAACTCATCAACAAGGCGCTGGAAAAAGATCCTAAGATGCGATGCCAAACGGCAGCAGAAATGCGCGCTGATCTCGAGCGTCTTAAGCGCGACTCCAGCTCCACGCGCGTGGCGGCATTCACCTCAGACTCGGCGGTCATAGTTGCAGCCTCGTCGGACCAAACACGGGAGATTTCCTCCGCTGAAACACCAGCCATCCGATCGCGCCCATCGATGGCTCGAAAGTTAGCGCTGCTGGGGACCATCCTACTGTTGCTTGTGGTTGCGGTTGTTGGCGTACTTTATCGGCGAGGATTATTCCGTACCGGCTTGGCGGAAGCCGGTTTCCAGAATCTCACGATTTCAAGCTTGAGCTCCACCGGTGACGTTACGCTCGACCGCATCTCACCCGATGGCCGCTATCTGGCGTATGTTTCGAATCAGCGCGGGAAATATAGCCTGTGGGTCAGGCAAATAGCTACCACGAGCGCGGTCCAAACTGTCCCTCCTGGGACTGACACCATCATCGAGGTGACCTTTACTCCTGACGGGGGCTTTCTCGACTACACCGTGAATACTGGGCAGGACGCAAACGGAAAGGTGTACCAGGTCCCGGTGCTTGGCGGGGCTCCTCGGCTTCTAGTCGACAAGGCAGACACTGGTGTGTCCTTCTCCCCGGATGGCAGTCAAATAGCGTATGCGCTGCTGGACGTTCAGTCCAGTGAGGTCGAGGTGATGCTAGCAAGGGCAGACGGCAGCGGATCGCGAAGACTGGCCGGGTACCCCGGTTCGGTCGCAGCTAGTGGCTACATTATCCGATGGTCGCCGGACGGGAAGAGCATTGCGGCGGTCGACCAGAATATAAAGGATCCAAATGGATTGAGTGTTGGGCTGCTCAGACTGGATGTTGCCACCGGTCGGCAGAAACCTATGCCAGGCAAGCACTGGCGCGGAGTATTGGATTTTACGTGGCTGCCAGATGGCAGCGGTCTCTTGTTGGCGGCACTTGCTAAAACCGCAGCCGAACCACAGCTTTGGTTGGTGAACTACCCAAGCGGCGGTGTCCGGCGCATCTCGAATGACTTGAGCAGATATCTTTCCGTTGCTGTCTCCGGCGATGGACGCGCCATCGCTTCCGTGCAGATGAACATCACCAGCAGCCTGTGGGTTGGCCCCGCCGGTGCGCCCGATAATGCTCAGCAGGTGATCTCCGGTAGGCTGGATGGAAACGTGGGCATGACCTTCACTCCCGATAACCGCATTGTATACGGCGGCAACCATTCTCAGAATTGGGACATCTTCCGAGCCGACGCCGACGGCAGCAATGGTCACCAACTCACGTTCGACCAGCACTTCCATTGGTCTTCGGCGGTGTGCGACCACGGACGCAGCGTTGTCTACTCCAGCGATTTTGACGGTGGTTCGCATTTATGGAGGCTCGACCCGAAGACGGGAGCCTCCTCTAAGTTGACTAGCGGTGCGAGCGAACTCCTCCCTTCGTGTGGAGGAGATGGTGACTGGGTCTTCTATTGGGGGCAAGTCGCTGGGGGAGCTTCTTACGTCTTCAAAATTCCGGCTGCGGGCGGAACTCCGATTCGCGTTTCAGATCGGGTCGCGCTCAGTCCGCCGTTTGCGTCACTGGACGGAAGACACGTTCTCTTCGTCACTCCACGGAAGGACGGGATGGTCGTAGTCGCGAGTGTCTCCACCGAGAAGGGAGTAACGGAGTCCGAGTTACCCGCAGTCCCCACCTTTGATAGCAGCGTCAACGCTGGATGCTGGATGCCCGACAACCGTACTTTTGCGGTTGTAGACCTGCGCACCGGCACGCCAAACCTGTGGGCGGTCCCGCTTTCTGGCGGCCCACCAACACGGCTAACACACTACTCTTCTGGCGTGATTTGGGCGTGCGCCTATTCTCCGGACGGAAAGTTGATTGCAATAGCTCGCGGTTCGCGTCAGAGTGACGCGGTGCTGTTCACCGGCGCGAACTAATCCCACTAGTCACGGTCTCCTTGGGCAGGGGTTCATATTCCATCCCGTGGTGTTCTCACCCACGCCTCGGTTTGACCCTGTCCCGCTTACCTCTTAAACTTGTCTCTAGCGTTTCGAGGGGGACGGTCTGAATTCAGGATTGCGTGCTCTATTTTGCACCGCCGTACTATTGGTGGCGGAGTGCGCTTTGGCGCAGGGCAATGGTGTCACGCTTGATAGCAACGAGGCGCTATTCTCCATGCTGGGCGCGGTGAATCAGTGTGGCTACGATGTGGAACTTGAGAAATCGGACCGGTTGCGAGCGAAAATCCGCGACGAGGTCTCCAGCAAGGTAAAAGGATCAGAGCTTGCCAGCAATGCGGCGCTGGCGATGTGCCAATTCTACGATCTGCATAAAGCGGCCGATCCGTTACACAATGTGGCCCAGTATGTTTCGCTGGCGTTGTTGCTGAATCCTGCTCCTGCGTTTACTCCCAGGATCAAGGAAACAGACTTGCCTCCCGACGCGGCTGCGGTCGCGGGATTTTTGCCGCTACTCCAGAAATTTTATGAAGCCGCCGGATTGCATTCGATTTGGACTTCTCATACGGCGGACTACTCGGAATTCACACGCCGGTTTCATGAACCGTTGGCAAACATATTATTCAAGACCGAGGTGTACCTGAAGTTGCCTTCTGCTTCTTATTTGGGTCGCAGCTTTACGGTTTACATTGATCCCATGGGCGCGCCCGGTCAGACAAACGCTCGCAACTATGGTGCAGATTATTTTGTGGTGATTTCTCCCTCGGCGGAGTCAACCCTGAAAGTTGAGCAGATTAGACATACTTACCTGCACTATTTGTTGGATCCTTTGGCGTTGAAGTATCCCGGACAAGTGAAGGCCGTGGACCTGTTACTGGCTTCCATAAAAGCCGCGCCTATGGACGAGAGTTTCAAGAGCGATTCTTCGCTGCTGGTAACCGAGTGCCTCATCCGCGCCATCGAAGCTCGGACCGCCAAGGCTGCTGATCCAGAACGCGAGCAGGCGGTGCAGGCGTCGATGGAGCAGGGTTTCGTTTTGACGCGATACTTTTACAATGCGCTGGTGCAGTTTGAAAAAGACCCGGCGGGTTTGCGGACGGCGTATGGGCCGATGATTGGCAGCATCGATGTGCGAAAAGAGCAGAAGCAAGCCTCGCAGATCCAGTTCGCGGCAAAAGCTGATCAGGAACTTTTGCATCTATCTAAGCCGTCTGAACGCAAGCTCTTGATGGCGGCGGAACAAAAGCTTTCGGCGGGCGATCCCGACGCGGCACAGAAGCTCGCGCAACAAGCGTTGGACGAAAAGAAAGAAGATCAGGGTCGCGCATTGTTTATTCTGGCCCAGGTTGCTACCTCGCATCGCGATATTTCTGGGGCGCGTGAATATTTTCAAAAAGCTATAGAAGTTGCGCAAGAACCAACCGTGGTGGCGTGGTCGCACATCTACCTGGGCAGGATCTTCGACTTGCAGGAAGATCGTGATGCGGCCATCGACCAATACCGGGCCGCCATAGACGCTGGCGGAAGTTTGCCTGAGGCGAAAGCAGCGGCAGAACGCGGGTTACAAAAACCATACGAACCCGGTCGTCCGCGCTAGAATTTGAGAATTAAATTCTTATTTGAACAAGGGGAAAGCATGAAGCCAGTAGCAATAGCTGCGTTGTTGGTGGGATTGATGACTTATGGAACTGCACAGCAACCGGCGTCTTCCGCCGCTCCCGGTAAGACCGCCGGACAGAGCACCAATGCCCCTGCCACGCAGCCAACGACGCCGCCCCAGGGCAAGCGCCCCCCGCAAGCGAAGACGCAGCCAGAATTCGATGCATACCAGGCCGCGGTGAAGAGCGCCAACGACCCGGCTGCGATCGATAAAGCCGCCAACGATTTTACCGCCAAGTTTCCGACCAGCGAGCTGCGCGTATTGCTTTTCCGCACGGCGATGCACAGCTATCAAACAGCGAACAATGGCGACAAGATGCTCGAGATGGGGCGGAAAGTATTGGCTATCGATCCCGATGACCCAGAAGCGCTGTTGGGAGTGGCGGAAGTAATAGTGGAGAAAACCGGCGATAGTGACATCGACCGGGCGCAAAAATTAGCCGAGGCGCAGAAGATGGCGCAACGGTCGATGGAAACTGTTGAAACCGACATAAGCATTCCCGCGGGCACGCCGCAGGCCAAGGTGGATGCCTATAAGAGCTTTTTGAAATCTTCCGCGGAAGCCGTGATTGGGGCGATTCAATACGATCAGGAAAAATATCCCGATGCTGAGGCTTCCTTGAGGAAGTCGATAGATGCCGATCCCGCGCAGCCTGATCCGGTGGCAGTATTCCGTTTGGCGCTCGCGCTGGACAAGCAGGAGAAATACCCGGAAGCGCTGAAGTATGCCAGCCAGGCCGTGGACCTGACACAGGATAGTACGACGGTTGGAACTGCGGCGCGGCACGAACGCGACCGGCTGGTGCAGCTTACGGGTGGGACTGTTCCGCCGCCCTCGGCTGCCGCCACCCCCGCGCCACCGGCCAAGTAGCGGACAGAATTCTGAAAAACGAATCCATCATATTCGACGACAAGGCAGAGGTGTCCGCGCTACCGGGCGTAGATAAAGCGTTACCTGATTCCCACTACGGCGTCGATTTCCAGAAAGCTTTGAGGCATAGTTTCCGCCGTCCCGAGTTATTAGAGAAGGCCCTCACCCATACCTCGCATGCGCGAGAGGTAGAAGCCCAAACTTCCACCGGTCTTCAAGCGCTCCACAACGAGCAGATGGAATTTCTAGGGGATGCGGTTCTGGGGTTTGTTGCCGCCGAGGAATTGTGTCGCCGCTTCCCAAATTCGCGGGAAGGCGAGCTATCTAAATTGCGGGCCCATCTGATTAGCGAAAAACATTTGGTGACGGTGGCACGCGAACTTAGGGTGGGAAATTATTTGCGTCTTGGCAAGGGCGAGGAAAAAAGTGGGGGCCGCGCAAAGACCGCAATTCTGGTCGATGCTCTGGAAGCGACCATCGCAGCTCTGTACCTGGATGGGGGAATAGATCTGGCGCGTGATTTTATTATCCGCGAGATCATCGGTCCAGAATTATCTCGTATAGCAAATAGCGGTTCGAACACTTCGCTTACCGACTATAAGTCGGCCTTGCAGGAGAAATTACAAGCGATGGGACGGGCGCAAATCGTTTACACGCTGGCAAAACAATCTGGCCCCGACCATAGGAAGACGTTCACGGTGGAAGCGCGGTTGAGTGATTTGAATGAGAAGTATGGCGCAGAATACGTGGCGCGAGCTGAGGGCCCAACCAAAAAGAGCGCGGAGCAATCATGCGCGCAATTGGTGCTCGAATACCTCGCCTCGGTTAAAGCGGACGCTCCCTGATGACGTCCGATCCCCAAGCCGCTGCCGAACGGTACAGTGACTGGCCCAGTTCATTTCAGTCGTTGTTGACCACCGTGGTCATTGCCATCTTTGTTATCACCTTTGTGGTGCAGGCATTCCAGATTCCCTCCGAGTCAATGGAGAATACTTTGTTGATCGGCGATTATTTGTTGGTGGATAAGTTTCGCTATGGGGGGAATGAGCTGTGGGACAAAGTAATGCCTTACCGCCCAGTCCGGCGGGAGGATATCATCGTATTTCATTATCCGATCAATCCCAGCGAGCACTTTGTGAAGCGCGTGGTCGGCGTGCCGGGGGACAAAATACGTCTCATAAATCGCGAACTATACGTCAATGGAGTGCTGCAACGCGAGCCCTACGTGCGTTATAGCTCGGCCATGCACGATCCATTCCGTGACGAATTCCCGCGGCTGAACGTCGTGGTTCCGGGACTCGATGGGGCATGGTGGGAGCAGATGAAGAAGCTGGTAGAGGATGGACAATTGATCGTCCCGGAAGGTCATTATTTTGTGCTGGGCGATAATCGTGACGAAAGCCTGGACAGCCGCTACTGGGGATTTGTACCCAAAGAAAATGTGGTGGGCCGGCCTTTGATGATTTACTGGTCGGTACAGAGTTCAGATCCCGATTTGCGAGGAGAAAACACCTCCGGAGAAAAGCTATTTCATTTCGCTTATGCGTTAACGCACTTGTTTCAAATCACGCGGTGGGACCGCACTTTTAGAATTGTCAATTGATACGAGGAGAAGACTGAGTGGCTAAAAAAGAAATGAAAGATGAGAAGCCGCGAGAGACTACGGTCGAGTTTCTAGCTTCACTTGCGGCCGTCCTGGTCACTGGACTCTTCATCATTACCTTCGTGGTGCAGGCTTTTGAGATCCCCTCGAGCTCAATGGAAAACACTCTCCTTATTGGAGATCACGTTTTCGTGAACCGCATTCAGTTTTCCCCGAAGACCTCCTGGATCGCGCCCATATTGCCTTATCGCGAGATCAAGCGCGGCGATATTTTTGTATTCCTGCATCCCGCCGAACCCGGACTCTACGTGGTGAAGCGCGTCATGGGACTCCCCGGCGATCACATCCACCTGCGGGACGGAGTTGTATATCGCAACGGTGAAAAGTTGGATGAACCTTACGTCATTCACAATCCAAACGAGAACTACAATCCTTACCGTGACAACTTTCCGGCGGTGCCTCCCTCCGAAATGAATGGCGTGTATCCCGATTGGGCTCTCACTATGCCGCAACACGTCGAGGGCGGCGACATCATCGTTCCTGAGAATAGTTATTTCGGAATGGGTGACAATCGCGACGTCAGCCTCGACAGCAGATATTGGGGATTCATTCCGAAAGAGAATGTGATTGGCCGGCCGATGTTTATTTACTGGTCATTCATTACACCTCGCGACCAATGGGAGCAGAAGGAAGTTGGGCAGCGATTGGGGTTCCTGGCTCACGTGGTGATTCATTTCTTTGACCAGACGCGGTGGAAGCGGACGCTGCGAGTGGTGAGGTGAGTCAATACCGCTCCAGGCGCGGCCTGTTGGCATTGCTAGGCATGGTGCTGCTCATTTTATTTCTCACGCGCCCGGGCGTTGGCCGCCTAAGACAGCGGATCGCGCAGTCTATTTCTACAGCATTAGGGCGGCCCGTAGAAATTTCTTCCGCAAGTCTGCGATTTCTTCCCCAGCCTGGCTTCGACCTGAAGAATTTTGTGGTCTTCGATGACCCGGCTTTCAGCCTTGAACCGGTGCTTCGTTCCGATGAGGTTACCGCTTCGCTGCGCTTAACTTCGCTTTTGCGCGGCCGTTTGGAAATTGCACGCCTCAGCCTTAGTGATCCAAGTTTGAATTTGGTCAGAAATTCGACCGGTCATTGGAACCTGGAATATTTGCTGGCGCGGGCATCTCAGATTGCCACTGCGCCAACGATTAAAACCTCAAGCGAAAAGCGTCCGGCATTTCCTTACATCGAAGCTGGCGGGGGGCGCATCAACTTCAAATTCGGGGTCGAAAAAAAACAGTTTGCCTTGACCGAAGCTGACTTTGCGCTCTTCCAGGATTCTGAAAATTCCTGGGGCATGAGGTTGGAAGCGAGACCAGTCCGCACTGACTCGAACTTTTCGGATAGCGGGATTTTGAAGGTCGCGGGCATATGGCAAAGGTCTGCATCGCTGCGCGAAACGCCACTACGCGTCACCCTTCAATGGCAGCAGGCGCAACTTGGACAGGCCTCAAAACTTTTTTTCGGAAATGACAAAGGATGGCGCGGCGCAGTTTCGATTTCTGCCGAGTTGGCCGGAACCCCCGCGAACCTGGCGATCACTTCGCTGGCTTCAGTAGAAGACTTCCGCCGATATGACATCGTCGCCGGAAGCGCGATGCGATTGCGGGCGCAATGCCGCGCAAATTATAGTTCGACCGAGCAGAGCCTCTCAAGCGTAATTTGCGAGGCCCCCCTGAGGGATGGCGCGCTATCGCTGCAGGGGGAAGTTGGCTTGCCGCCTAATGCTTCGTATCACTTCACGGCGTCCGCGCAAGACGTCCCACTTCAATCTCTGATCGCGCTCGCTCTCCATTCCAAAAAGAACATCCCGCTTGATCTGACGTCGCCTGGCACAATCAACGGGACAATATCAGTGACGCGAGACAACACTCTTCCGCGCAAGTGGGAAGGAAGCCTTGATACTTCTGAATTTCGCCTGGCATCGAGCGCAACGTCACCGGTGTCGTTCCCCCATATCCATTGTGAAATCGATAGCGACGCCCTTCCCCCAATCGATTCCAGAAAACGCCGGCATGGATTTCCAATCCATTCATTCGCTTCCGCCGAGAAGAGGATTACTATCAACCCTTTCTCCGTCGAATTAGGCGGAACGCTCCCGGCGATGGTTGGTGGCTGGATCTCCCGCTCTGGTTATGATTTCTCGATCGTTGGGGACGGCCAGCTTCGCCGTCTCCTTCACGCCGCTCAAGTTGTAGGCATCCCGGCTCTGCAGCCTGATGCGGATGGTATCGCAAGATTTGAATTGCACCTTGCAGATTCGTGGACAGGATTCAAGGTGCCGCGTATCGCTGGGACTGTGGAACTGCACGCGGTCCACGCTAGAGTGAGCGGACTCAGCCAACCCCTGGAAATCAGCGGCGCTAAAATTATTCTTAATCCAGATGAGGTACGGATAGAAAATCTGACTGCGGGATTAGGAAACTCCAGCTGGCATGGATCCTTAACGCTACCTCGTCCATGCGGAACGCTGGCTGAATGCCCCGCGCAAGTCGATCTGCACGCGGATTTCATCGCGACCGATGAAATGGGCGCATTACTGAACCCGGAGAAAGTCCCGTGGTACAGGTTTCTCACCAACCCAGTGAAGCCGGGTCCTAACTATATGAAGCTTCGTGCATCAGGCCGATTGAGCGCCGATCGGGTACTGCTGCACAAATTGCCGGCTACACGCTTCTCTGCGAAGTTCAGTCTCAATCAAGGGCAAATCGATCTCACGGATGTGAATGCAAGCGTGTTTTCCGGAACCCACATAGGCAATTGGAAAATGGATTTCTCTGCCAAGCCGCCCACATACAATGGTGAAGGATCATTTCAACACGTGGCTTTGAGCCAGCTTGCGAGCGCGATGCATGATGGTTGGATATCGGGCACTGCAACCGCAACTTATCGTGCATCGGTTTCTGGTATTACGACCGAAGAACTACTTTCATCCGCGACCGCGAACATTCAAGTCGAGGCCCGGGATGGGGTGATGCCCCATCTTCAGCCAGCGAACTTCACTGGACCGCTTCAGCTTCGCCGCTTCCTCGGCACCTTGACTCTGCGCCGGCAAGAGCTCCACTTTGGAGAATCGAAACTCTCGTCAAATGATGGTGTTTACCTTGTGACTGGGACGGCTTCACTGGATCGCGTGTTGAATTTGCAATTCACCCGCAGCGGTAGCCGCGGTTTCAATATCAGTGGAACCCTGAGCACCCCGGAGATTGCAGTGATGCCAGTGGGCGATACCCAAGCGGCGCTGAAGCCATGAGACACAACGCATGTTGGATATTTGTTCTGATCGGGCTCGCACTGAATTATGCAGTTTGCGAAAGTCCCGACGCCGCTCGCACAGAGACGAAGCTGCAGCATATCGAAGAGAATGGCGGTCGCGCCCAACCCGAACAAAATCCAACCGAATTCTCCGATCAGGAAATTAACGCGTACTTTGCGGCCGGAAAAGTTAAGCTTCCTGCCGGAGTCGAGTCAGTCTCCTTTCAAGCCCAGCCGGGGGTGATAACGGCGAGTTGCCGCGTCGATTTCGATGAGGTGAGGGCAGGGCGGCACTCCGCCAATCCGCTGCTGTCGCTTTTTTCCGGCGTGCATAACGTTGTGGTGGTGGCGAACGCGAGAGGCGTGGGCGGGCAAGGGTTGGTGGAAGTTCAAACGGTCACGCTCGATGATGTGGAGATCCCGCGCTTCGTGCTGGAGATGTTCGTAGAAAAATTTCTGAAGCCGAAGTATCCAAATATAGGCTTGGAGTCGCGATTCGCCCTCACCTCGAAAATCGACACCGCGATCGTAGGCATCCACAAACTCACCATCACGCAAAAGTAACTTATGGAATGTAGCGGACATCGGAGTACTCAGCCAGGTGTTTGAGGGATCGAAACGTTAGGCTCGCTCATTCCGATTGCGTCGGGGTTTTGTCTTGCAATGACAACAGTAAATACTAGCCAAGCCGCCCCTGCTTTACTCGCGGCAGGCATGCACACTGTCTGACTGTGCGGTTCACGATAACGGCAATCGCCACGAAAAACTGCTGATTCGTCCCTCTGACCGCCAATCTGCGGGAATGTGGTTATGATCATCCGATGGAGACTGAAACCCGAACGAAAGAGCTATCTGATGCATTTCGCCCCGTGGCCTCGCCCTGGCACACCGTCGTAGTACTTGCCGTGATCGCGGCTTTGGTTTCGCGGGGTAGGGTTCAATTGGGGCAGATGCGGGCGATGGTCAATCCGGATCACATCAGCCTTTATCGGCGCACCATTTTGTCCGAATGGTTGACACTGGCTCTAGTGCTCAGCGGCGTGTGGTTGCATGGTGCATCTCTCCTCACGGTAATGGGGCACAGGTGGCGTTCCGTGAGCGCATTTTTCCGCGATGTTGGGATCGGAATACTGTTTTTGATCGCCATGATTGTGTTTACTTCAATAGTGAGTTCTCACGGGGACGCGGGTGACCGGGCAACGCAATTTCTGCTCCCGCAAGGACGTAGCGAGGTCACTCTGTGGGTTTTACTCTCATTTTCGGCTGGTATCTGTGAGGAGGCTATTTACCGGGGCTACTTGCAGAAGCAATTTATGGCGATGACCAAGAGTGTACCGGCTGGCATTATCCTTTCGGCGCTGGTGTTCGGCTTGGCTCACTCGTATCAGGGCCTCGCGCGGGCGTCGATGATCGGCGTGGCCGGGGCGATGAGTGGAGTGCTTGCTTACTGGTGCCGAAGCGTGCGACCCGGAATGATTGCTCACGCGCTACAAGATCTACTTGGGGCGTTCATACGGCACTAAGAAATGATAATTACTACGAAGGCCCCCAAGGGTACGAATAATCCCGCATTATTTTAGTCGTGAACGCGACGTCTTCACTTATCGGCAACATGCATGCGGTTGTTGCTTGACGAGTTTTGAAATCGTTTCTATTCGTGGTAGCCCGATTATTTTGCGGCGGTGATCGTCCCCTTCTTCCGCGCTTCGCTCAACTCTGGCCGTTCGTCGCCGACAGAAATCTGCACTAGCTCCCTAAAATACTGGGTGGCTACCGTATCGTTGCCGCTCGCTTCTGCGGCGCGGGCTGCCCCATACAAAGCATTGAACCGTTTGGGCGCGATCTTCAGGACTCCCTCATATTCGACCAGCGCTGCTTGAGGATTTTTTCCCGCCAGCAGAATGTCCGCCAACATTTCGCGGGCCGGAGTGATCGCACCCGGAGTGACGGCATCTTTATCCATGCTTTCCTCCAGGTCCGCTGCCGAACGCATCAGGGACAAGCCCTCTTGATGTTTGCCGCCTCCTTCAGCGATCCACCCTGCTACTTCTTGGCGCTGGACCTCAACTTGGCTCGACCAGTAAACATTATTCTGTTTAGTGGTCGCGTCGCGGAGGGCTGCGAGTTTCTGCTCTGCATAAGCCGCCCGCTCAGGCTGGTTTGAGCGTGCACTGCCGACGCCGACTGCCATCCACGTAATCGCCTGCGCCGACGTCGTGCTGTCACCCTGCGATTGCAATTCGCTTGCTTCCTTCCAGTGAGCAAGTTCCATGGCAAAGCGCGCCGGGATGGCCGCCGTCGCGTAGTTCCCGGTCAGTGTGAGACCGGGAACCGCCGGCAGCGCGTTCATCTCTTGCAACACAGATTCCGCGCTTTTCACCCTTCCATCCTGTAGATAGGCGTATTCGAGGTAATCCAACGCATGGAGGCGCTGGTCGCGTGCTTCACCATTCTTCGAAGTCTTTTCCGCATGGGCAGCCAAATCGGCCGATCTCTGATTCGAACTGATCGACTCTTCCCAAGATCCTACTCGCGTGAAGATATGCGAAGGCATGTGGTTGGCGTGCGCTGATGCGGGCGCGATCTTGGCGTAGGCTCTGGCGGCGTTCAATCCCTTCTCGGCAAGCACGGGATTGTCATAGCAGTGAATCAGGTAATGGGCTACTCCGGGGTGATGCGGTTGTTTTTCAAAGATGGGCTCAAGAATTTCGCCGCACTGGCGTTGATGACTGAAAGTTTTATCGGTTTTGGGAGCGGTGATATCCAGTGCGAGCGCGTGGAAGATGGCCGCTTCATTATCATCGGGATTGTTGGCCGCCACTGCCCCCATCTTTTGCTCGAAGGCCCGGCCGTGGGCGTCATCGCCGTTGCCATCCTCGCGGTAGATCTCTCCCAGGGCATCGATGTAGGCTTTTTCGCGGGCGGTTGTCTTCGGATTGGTACGGGCAATTTCTGCTGCGCGCTGCCAGGCTTTCCGCCCGGCCGATGTATCGCCGTTGTGCCACAGACCCTGGTAGTAGGACATGGCGACGCCCCACTGTGCCATCGCGCAGGCCGGGTCTTGATCCGAAATAGCTTCAAACGCGCGGCGGGAATCCTCGTACTGGAAGGAATGCAGCAAAGCAACAGCCTGATTGAAACCGGGCTGAATCGATTTCGCACACGAGGTGGAGAAGTGGATCGCACCTAGCTCTTCATCGCTGAGAGCGTGGTGATGAATTTCGTCGCACCATGCGATCGAAATCAGCAATCCGAGGGAAAAAAGCAACCATTGCATCAATCTCATGAACCCTCCACTTTTCAGACGCGTTATTGTACAAAAGTAAAGGTGAATGTCACTTCGCGCCTTTCGATCACCTTAACGCTTGCAGGTCTTTGGGTGGCGGTCACACTTCCGGCGTTTTGTCAGGCCCCAGTCCCGGCCGCGCCCACGGAACGCCCCACGCCACGCCCCACGCCCCCGACTCGCGATCCTAAAAGTCCAGGCTACGTGACAGCAACCGAAGTGCCCGATGGTTCAAACCCTCCTCCGAACGTGGATGGGAATTTCGTTATTGGCGGGACTCATCCCGTTGCTGCTGAACCGTCCGGCGGTATTGCACATGGGTCCGTGATTTCGTTTGAAATGAACTCCGCCGATAGCAAAATCTATCCAGGGATTGCGCGCGATCCGAATACCTTCGGGACCGTGGATCCCGCTGATCCAGCGAAGTTGATTGTGACCACCAGCCATCCCGCTCCCTACAAGAGAAAAGTGAGCGTATATGTCCCCAACTCTTACGTGCCTGGCAGCATCGCGCCTTTCATTGTCGGCGCCGACGGGCCCGATAACACCTTATTTTCCGCTTTGGATGCGTTGATCGCGCAACACAAGCTCCCGGCTCTGATCGGTATCTCCATTGGAAATGGCGGCGGAGACGCACAGGGCAGCGAGCGCGGGCTTGAATACGACACCATGTCCGGCGCCTATGCTGAGTTCGTGGAAACTGAAGTTCTGCCCATGGTTGAAGCACAGACACATGTAAAGGTGACTAAAAATCCGGATGGCCGCGCGACTATGGGCGGCAGCTCGGGAGGTTCCTGTGCGTTGATCATGGCGTGGTATCACCCTGCGCTCTATTCACCGGGTGCTAACTTACTCGGGAACATTCATCAATCAACAATGGCCTTACGATCCGAAAACTCCCCACGGCGCTTGGGAATTTCATGAGCACCTGATTCCTAACAACCCGGCGAAGCCCATCAGAATATGGATGGAAGTCGGCGACCGGGATTTTCTCAATCCCAATGTAATGCGCGATAACATGCACGATTGGGTCGAGGCCAACGAGAATATGGCAAAGGTGCTGGCCGCAGGGATATCATTATCAATTCGTGTTCGCGCGCAATGCCGGCCACGTCGACCGTGGGGTCGTACAGCAGACCCTTCCCGAGGCCCTCCAATATATTTGGCAAGGCTATTGCGATTCATACGCACAGAAATGTTCGGACGGAAAGGAAACCCGTTGATTGAACAAAAGTAACTCTTGGGGGATGAAAAGGAGCGAATTCATTTTTCAGCATCGACTAGAATAATGGACGAGACCGTCAACTTATGAGCACATCTGTTGCAACTGCAACTCTATTTTCTGAGCTTAAGGCAAAAATCGATGCCCGCGAAGCGCAGGTGGCGATCATTGGCATGGGCTACGTAGGTTTGCCCCTCGCGCTGCTCTATAGCGAGCAGAAGTTTCCAGTCACTGGCTTTGACATTGATGCCCGCAAGGTTGCGACCCTGAATGAAGGGGGCACGTACATATTTAGAATTCCCGCGCCTGAAATTCAAGAGGCTCGTTCACGGGGTTTCAAAGCTACCGCAGATTACGCTGCGCTCACCAAGATGGACGCGATCATCATCTGCGTCCCCACGCCGCTAAACGAATATCATGAGCCCGATCTTAGCTTCATCGAAGAAACGGCAAAGTCCATCGCGCCTTATCTTCGCCCAGGCCATCTCGTCATTCTGGAGAGCACAACCTATCCCGGAACGACCGAAGAAGTGATGATCCCGATTCTTGAAAAAGGAAACGCTCAAGGGTTAAAGGCTTCACGCGGCGAAGCAGGAGACAAAAAGTTTTACGCCGCATTTTCTCCCGAGCGAGAAGATCCGGGCAACGACACCGTAGCTCGACGCGATATCCCCAAGGTAATTGGCGGACTCGACAAAGAAGCTTCAGATCTGGCGGGCGCGCTCTATGGCGCGATATTCAATCGGGTGGTGCCGGTTTCCTCTCCAGCCGTGGCGGAAATGACCAAGCTACTCGAAAACATTTACCGCTGCGTGAATATTGCCCTGGTAAACGAATTGAAATTGCTCTCGTTGCGCATGGGAATCGATATATGGGAAGTCATCGCCGCAGCGTCCACAAAGCCCTTCGGCTTCCATCCGTTCTATCCCGGGCCGGGGTTGGGAGGTCACTGCATCCCAGTAGATCCCTTTTATCTTTCGTGGAAAGCAAAAGAATGGGACTTCCGCACGCGCTTTATCGAACTGGCGGGCGAGATCAATACGCAGATGCCGTACCATGTCCTCGACTCGGTGGGAAAGGCTCTCAATCAGCACAAGAAAGCGTTGAACGGTGCTCGAATACTCGTGTTGGGTATGGCCTACAAGAAAGACATAGACGATCTGCGCGAATCCCCGTCTCTTACCATCATCGAACTATTACGCGAGCAGGGGGCGGACGTAAGCTATAACGATCCCTATTTTCCGACGGTGGGTAAAGGGCGTCACTACGATCTTCACATGACCTGCGTCCCACTCGACAATCTCGGTCAATACGATTGCGTCCTGATTGTGACCGACCATTCTGACTATGACTACGCGCGAATCGTCAATGAATCGCAGCTCGTAGTGGATACCAGAAATGCCACGCGCGGAATCAAGAATCAGAAAATAGTCCACTGCTAGCGCCTGCGGCAAACTGCTCACGCATCTTGACAGAAGCTGCTCTGATCGGAATCCCCCCACCGGGAATGGCCTTCAATCTTTGTGATCTCCTTCAAAGCTTGATTCTCAGTTACTAACCCCAGAAGACTTTGGTTTGCGAAAGACAGGGCCTTCGAAGGAAGGTAAAATCATTTCCGGTATTTTGCGTTCGCATCAGGAGACATATGGTTGCAAATCCCACTACCAATTCGATCGATATCGATTCCACGCTCCACGAGGACCGCAAGTTTGAGTGTCCCGAAGAATTCGCCAAACACGCCCATATCAAGAGCATGGAGGATTACGAGCGGATTTATCGCGAGTCGGTAGAAAATCCGGAAAAGTTTTGGGGAGACATTGCTGACGAATTGCACTGGTTCAAAAAGTGGGACCGTGTGCTGGAGTGGAATTGTCCTTGGGCGAAGTGGTTTGTTGGGGGAAAGACAAATCTTTCGTACAACTGCCTCGACCGGCATGTGCAGGGCTCGCGCAGAGATAAGAAAGCGATCATTTGGGAGGGGGAGCCGGGAGAGATTCGCAATCTGACTTATCAGCAACTGTGTGTAGAAGTGAAGAAGTTCGCCAACGTTTTGAAATCGCTAGGGGTGAAGAAAGGTGACCCGGTCGCGATTTACATGGGCATGACTCCCGAGCTACCGATCGCAATGTTGGCATGTGCGCGCATCGGGGCACCCCATACGGTCGTTTTCGGTGGGTTTTCATCACACGCTCTGGTGGATCGCATTACCGATTCGCAAGCGGTCGCGGTGATTACGCAAGATGGATCCTACCGTCGCGGCAGTGAAGTGAAATTATTTCCGGCAGTGGACGAGGCGCTGAAGTCTTGCCCCTCGGTGAAACATGTGGTCGTATATCAGCGCACTGGTTCCACCATCGACATGAAACCCGGGCGCGACCACTCCTGGAGCGAGCTCATGGCGAAGTCGTCAGAAGATTGTCCAGCGGAGCCGCTCGACGCCGAGCATCCTCTGTACATTCTTTATACGTCGGGAACCACGGGCAAGCCCAAAGGTGTAGTCCATACCACGGGGGGATATTCGGTCGGGGCTTACATCACCACAAAGTGGGTGTTCGATCTCAAAGAGGATGACATCTATTGGTGCACCGCTGACATCGGATGGGTGACCGGCCACAGCTACATCGTTTATGGCCCGCTACAAAATGGCGCGACCACACTCATGTATGAAGGCGCCCCAAATTCTCCCGAGCAAGACCGCTTCTGGAGCATCATCGACCGCCATCAAGTGAGTATCTTTTATACCGCTCCGACTGCCATCCGCACCTTCGTCAAGTGGGGAGACGAGTGGCCGAAACGTCACAAGCTCGAAAGTTTGCGGCTGCTCGGCACCGTCGGCGAGCCCATCAATCCTGAAGCGTGGATGTGGTATCGCGAGGTCATTGGTCACAACCGCTGCCCGATCACCGACACATGGTGGCAGACGGAGACCGGGCACATTATGATCGCGCCGATCCCAGGTGCCATTGCAGCCAAGCCGGGGTCAGCCACGAAACCTTTTCCCGGGATTGTGCCGGAGATTGTGAACATGCACGGGCAGCCCGTGCCGGATGGGTCGGGAGGATTCCTTGTCATCAAGCAGCCATGGCCTGGGATGCTTCGCACGATCTACGGCGATCCGGCGAGATACGAGCAGCAGTATTGGTCGCAGATTCCTGGGGTGTATTTCACGGGCGATGGTGCCCGCAAAGATAAAGACGGCTATTTCTGGATCATGGGCCGCGTTGATGACGTGATCAATGTTTCCGGCCACCGGCTTTCGACCATGGAAGTCGAATCCGCTTTGGTCGCGCATGAGGCGGTGGCGGAAGCGGCGGTTGTCGGGCGTCCTGATGATCTGAAAGGGCAGGCAATTTCCGCGTTCGTCTCCCTGGAGCATGGACGGAAAGCCACTCCGGAGTTGAAAGAAGAATTGCGCCGCTGGGTGACGAAAGAGATTGGAGCCCTGGCGCGTCCTGATGACATACGGTTCACCGATTCTCTGCCCAAGACTCGGAGCGGGAAAATTATGCGGCGCCTATTGAGAGAACTCGCGACCAACGGCGAAGTCAAAGGCGACGTAACTACGCTCGAGGATTTAAGTGTGATCGCGCGATTGAAAGAGAGCGAAGAGAGCTAGCCGTTTTTCATTAAGTTGCTGCGGAGGCCGACACCTCAACAATATCTCTTGATTTATCTCTCCAAAACTTCCCACCTTCTGCTCATACACGCCTGTAACCAAAAGACGACAAAAAGGTGACATCTGCGTGACAAATGAGAGTTGCGTGCGGCCTACCGTGGTCAACGGACGCGTTAAATAACACGCCGTTCCCAGACTTTTATGAAGAGGTGTATATGAAGATCGCACGGGTTCGCAATTTCGCTTCTCCCTTTCTGTTAGTGGGATTGCTCGCCGGACTGTCAACGGCACAGCAGTACCACCGCACCGACCTGACGGCCGACATGGCTTCGGTTTCTCCTACCGCCGCAAACATCGATCCTAATTTAGTGAACGCCTGGGGATTATCCCGGTCCAGCGGTGGCCCATGGTGGGTTTCTGACAATGGAACCGGCCTTTCCACTCTCTATGACGCTGCCGGAGTGCCGCAGTCTTTGGTGGTGAAGATTCCCACACCCGACGGTACGGGAACGGCCGCTCCGACCGGAACCGTTTACAACTCCACCACCGGATTTCAAATCAAGCCGGGTGCGTCGGCGATTTTCCTTTTTGTCACCGAGGATGGAACCATATCCGGCTGGAATCCCGGCGTAGATCCTAACGCAGTGATCCTGAAAAACCGGGCGGGAAAAGCAATTTACAAAGGTTGCGCCATCGCGGAAGGCCCAAACAGTGAGCCCGTGTTTTACGCGACAAACTTTATGTCCGGTAACGTGGAAGTCTTCGATACCAACTTCCATCGAATTATTCTCGATGACGATGCCTTTCGTCTGCCGGGTCTCTCGGACAGCTACGCCGCGTACAACATTCAAAATGTTGGCGGGAATCTGGTGGTCACATTCGCCCATCGCAAACCCGGAAGCAGGGATGAGGACCACGGAGCCGGCTTGGGCAAGGTAGGTATTTTTGACCGTCGGGGACGCCTGCTGATGCGCCTGCAACACGGTACCTGGTTCAACGCGCCTTGGGGAATCGCGCAGGCGCCCGGCGACTTCGGTAAGTTTTCTCATCGCCTGCTGATCGGTAATTTTGGCGACGGCACCATCCACGCTTTCAATCTGGTGACGGGAAAGCATGAAGGCGAAATGCTGAATGATGCTACCGGCGGGACACTATGGATTGAGGGACTGTGGGCGATTAGCTTCGGCGGCGATGGCGCGGCCAACGGATCTGCCACAAACCTGTACTTTAGCGCGGGCCCGAACAAGGAGAGTGACGGTCTGCTGGGTTTGCTAGCCCCAGTAAGTTCCGAACAACCGGGAAACAGTCAATAATAGTGTCGTTTCAAATCGTAGTACTCGATCATCCCACTCATTCGCGGAACATGCGCATGAGTGGGGTTTCGTGTTTCTAGTGGTGAAATTTTTAGGGTTGTGGGACCAGCAAAAATCCCACGTCGTCGGCGCCATGATCGCCCGTTCCTACAATCTCGCCCTTATTATTGATGGCCGTGGCCCGTTCAAGCTTCCATCCCGAGCCTTCCGGAATGAGTTGATTCAGATCCAAAAAGCCGCGTGATTTCTCCCAGGCAAACGCACGTTCTGCGTCAGAAAAAGCGCCGAATGATCCAACGATTACGTCGCAATCGTTGAGCGCTCGCGGCGTTACTGGCGAGTCCCCCGGAAACTCTATCCGGTTCAACCCCTGGTCTCCGTACAGAAATGTCTCTTTCGACGATTCTTGAACCACAACGTGACCCAGATTGTTGAGCGCGACCGCCGTGCTAAAAAGCGATGACGAATCTATCGGGCGAAGGCCCTGGCGCCGGTTCCAAACGAATGCATGATAACGTGCATGATCGTCATAAAACTCGCCGATAATCTCTCCGCGATTGTTGATCGCTTTCGCCGTTCCGCCGCAGCATGACCCAAGGCCCGCCAATTTTTGATTCACCCACATTGCGGCCTGTGTGGACGTTCCGTTCGACAGAATCGATTCTCCAGCAACCTGGCCGCGATCGTTAATTGCAAAAGCGCTTGATTGTTTCCCCGGAAGGAAAACGTATTTTCCATGACGGTAAACGAGCGCCCGCTGTTCTTCCTTTCCGCGCGCGACAGCCGCCAAATCTCCTCCCCGGTTTAAACCGTTGAGCAGGATCGAAGCATATGAAGGAGGCGGTGTGACCACGTGCAGGCCCTCTCGCTCCGTCCAAAATACCGCCTGGTTATTCGCCGCGGATCCCACTACTTCGCCCAGGTCGTTCAAGTGGGCGGGGCTGAAAGGTAGCTCCACGACTCTGTATGCTTTGGCGAGACACCCGTCACGATTTCGTGCCAGGCACAGGAGGGCCGGCAACGTAACCGTCGCCACCACGCAAATCACAAGCCGGCTTATATGCAAAATATTTCACTTCCCAGTTCTAAAAACCGCTTTTTTCCCGGATTGGGTTGAGAAGTCGGTCTTCAGTGCTATTTTAATAACACGCTGCCTTCGTCAAACCGCATTTATCCGGGACCCATGGGACCAGAATTGGTGCATAAAATGAAAAGTTTTTGTAGAGTGCTCGGGATAATTTTCGCCTGCTTGTGCCTTGCCACGATTTCTCTCGCTCAAGTAAGCGTTACCACTTATCACAATGATAATGCCCGCACCGGTGCGAATACCCGAGAGACGATTCTGACTCCGGCGAATGTAAACAGCACCCAGTTTGGAAAACTATTCTCTACCGCGGTAGACGGATGGGTTTACGCGCAACCTTTATATGTCCCTAACCTCACTATCAGCGGCGGGTCACACAACGTCCTCTTTGTAGCGACGGAGCATGACTCGGTATATGCCATCGACGCTGACAACGGAACCATATATTGGCAACTGAGCTTGTTACCATCCGGCGGCGTTCCCGTGAACAGCAACACTGACCTTGGTTGCAGTGATCTGGTCCCTGAAGTTGGAATAACCGGCACTCCCGTCATTGACAGTACGACCCGAACACTCTATGTCGTGGCAAAATCAAAAGTCTTCGGCTCTTACTTCCAGTATCTTCACGCTCTCGACCTGGTAACACACGCCGAAAAATTTGGCGGCCCTGTAAAAATTCAGGCCACGGTTTCCGGAACCGGCGATGGTGGCACGACCGTCAGCTTCGACGCCTTTCACGAAGCGCAACGACCCGGCCTCCTCTTGCAGAATGGACACGTGATCATCGGTTGGGCATCGCACTGCGACCACACTCCTTATCACGGGTGGGTGATGTCCTACAGTGCCGCAAACATACAAACCCAGGAAGCCGTTCATAACACTTCACCGAATGGTGGTCTGTCTGGAATCTGGATGAGCGGTGGCGGACTGGCCGGAGATTCCGCTTTCAATACATACTATGCCAGCGGAAACGGAACCTATGACGGTGCGGCGAAGTCTGACTTTGGAGACAGCATCGTGAAACTAGGTCCTCCCAGCGGGGGCACCTTTCCCGTTCTCGATTGGTTCACGCCCTATAACCAAAACTCACTGAGTGGTGGAGACACCGATGTGGGTTCCGGCGGGTTGGTGCTACTGCCAGATTTGCCGACCGGTTCGGCTCACCAGCAGATGCTGACCCAAATGGGTAAAGAGGAAAGATGTATGTAGTGGACCGCAACAACATGGGCAAATTCTGTTCCTCGTGTACTAACTCTGACACTCAGATCGTGGAGGAAATTCCCGGCGCCACCAATGGGATTTGGGGAGCTCCGGCATACTGGAATGGATTCGTATATTGGGGAGGCGGCGCTGACGGCGGCGGGCCGCAACCGATCAAAGCATTCTCTTTTAATGCCAACAACAGCGGGTTGATTTCAACTTCGCCCGTGAGCCAAACCGCGAAGTCGTTCAGCTTCTCCACTCCTGTACCATCGCTATCATCGAACGGCACTTCTAATGGAATCCTGTGGGGATTGGATGACAGTGCTTTTGGGTCAAGTTGCTGCCAGGTTCTGTACGCCTACGATGCCACCAACCTTGGCACCATGCTTTATAACAGCAGTCAGGCCGCCGGAAGCCGAGATGTACCCGGGGGTGCGGTGAAGTATGCTACCCCTACCATTGCAAACGGCAAGGTGTACGTCGGCAGCCAGTTCAAAGTTTCCGGGTACGGCCCCATCACCACTACACCTACCGTGGCTACGCCAACGTTCAGTCCGGCTCCCGGCAGCTATACCAGCAGCATCAATGTGACGTTATCCGATAGTACGTCTGGCGCTGCAATCCATTGCACCACCGATGGCAGCACGCCTACCCCTTCGTCGCCCGTTTGCAATTCAGTAACCATAAGCGCAACCACAACTTTAAAAGCGATAGGCACACTGAACGGATATAACAACAGCGCGGTAGCGAGCGGGACATACCTCATCGGCAGCGGATCAGGCATAAATTTTGGCTCAGGGTTTAGCAACACCGGTCTTCAATTAAACGGAACTGCCATACTGAACGGCACCCGCCTTCAACTAAACAATATTTCTGGTACCAACGAAGCTGGAAGCGCGTTCTATACGACTCCGATAGGAGTTCAAAACTTCACCAACGATTTCAGCTTCCAATTGACCTCGGCTAGCGCTGACGGCTTCACCTTTACGCTGCAAGGAACCGGAGCCACAGCCCTTGGGCCTTCGGGCGGCGGTCTGGGATACGGCCCCGACACAATAGGCGGTACCGGGGGAATCCCCAAGAGTGTTGCGGTTAAGTTCGATCTTTATAACAACAACGGTGAGGGTACGGATTCAACCGGTCTTTACGTCAATGGCGCGTCCCCAACCACGCCCTTCGTGGACATGACCAGCTCAGGCGTAGTCCTGGCCAGCGGCGATACTTTCAATGTCCACATGACCTACGATGGCGCCACATTGAAGATGACCATCACCGATGCAGTACAGCCGACTAAGACTTTCACCACCAGTTGGAGCATCAATATCCCTTCAACTATCGGTTCGACCACTGCATTTGCGGGATTCACTGGCGGCACTGGAGGTTTGACTGCAATACAGGAGATCTTGAATTGGACCTACACCTCTGTCTTGCCGACGGCGTCCACTCCTACCTTCAATCCTCAGCCCGGAAATTATTCTTCGGCTCAATCCGTGACGATAACGGATAGTACTCCGGGTGCAGCCATCTATTACACCACCGACGGTTCGACCCCGAGCCCTTCCTCTACCCGCTACACTGCCCCGGTAACCATTAGCGCCACAACCACCTTGCAGGCAATAGCCGTGGCTAGTGGCTATGCCAATAGCGCCGTTGCTAAGGGCGTCTATACCATCTCTTCTGGCAGTACGGTCATTAACTATGGGAGTGGATTTACTACATCAGGCCTGACCTTCAATGGATCCGCCAAGCTCAATGGCACCAGGCTCAGACTTACCGATGGTGGAGGAAGCGAAGCTGGCAGCGCTTTCTACAATACTGCCGTCAATGTTCAATCCTTCTCTTCCGACTTCACCTTCCAGTTGACGAACCCTAACGCCGATGGAATAACTTTTGTTCTTCAAAATTCCGGAACCACGGCGCTGGGACAATCCGGCGGCTTTTTGGGTTATAACGGAATCCCTACCAGCATTGCCGTGAAATTCGATCTTTACGACAATAGTGGAGAAGGTGTTAACTCAACCGGACTTTACACTAACGGGGCTTCGCCTACCGTCCCCGCTATCACCCTGGGCGGCGGCGTAAACCTGCATAGTGGGGACCCATTCAACGTGCACTTCAGCTACAACGGCACAACGCTGTCCATGACCATCACCGACGCAAATGTTCCGTCTCAAACCTTCACTACTAGTTGGACGGTCAACATCCCCGCCACTATTGGTTCGAATACTGCGTTTGCCGGATTCACCGGAGGAACCGGAGGAGCCACTGCAATCCAGGAAATTCTCACCTGGGTTTATCGTACGGGTGCCGCTGCTCCCATCCGTTACGAAGCGGTCAATACGCCCGTGACCGGATCCCCAAATGCCCGCGCTTTTACCTGGACAGGATTCCCCGACGGTGCCGGAGAAATTACCGATGGAACGGCAGCGGGGGCTTTCTTGAATTTCACTATCAATGTGGCCTTGGCGGGGACCTATGACGTCAAGGTGGGTACAAAACAATATCCAACCCGAGGAATTTTCCAGTTGTCAGTAAACGGCGTTACTGTAGGAAGTCCTCAGGACGAGTACAGCGCCAACACCGGCGGAGTTTTTCGGGAATATGATTTAGGAACTGTGAGCATAGGTGCAGCGGGTACCTACCAGTTCGATTTCGTAGCCACGGGAAAGAACGCCGCAAGCAGTGGGTACACGCTCACCTACGACTACATTCAACTGACGCCGCAATGAGTAGAAATTCTTAGGCGACGGAAAAGTCGGCCCTGGCTATTTGACTGGACCTCCGTATTGCTGTAGCCACTTTAGCTCTTCGCGTACTTTGATCTTGCCGTGCCAGGGATTCTTGTCCAGCGAGTGTCCCTCGCCGGGGAAGATTAGCAATGTGCTCGGCACTCCGAGAACATGCAGCGCCCGATCTAACAGGTAGTCCTCCGTCACCGCCACTCGAATGTCGGATGCGCCAGCGACGATGTGCGTGGGAGTCTTGACTTTGTCAATTTGAAAGATGGCGGCTTCATCGTGGTACCGTTGCGCTGCTTGCCACGGTTCGCCACCCAAAAAGTACGCGTCGTCGAACGTGGTGTCGTCATTCCCCCAATTGCCCACATGCTCTACCGCTCCCGCTCCGGTGACCGCAGCTTTAAAACGTGTAGTCTGGGTAATCAACCAATTAGTCATATACCCGCCATAGCTGTATCCACCTACAGTGAGGCGGTTGGCGTCGGCCGTGCCATCCTTCACCAGCGCGTCAACTCCTTCCAGAATGTCCTTACCCGGGCGCGACACGATTTGAGGGACAATACCCATCACGAATTCATCGCCGTATCCGCTCGATCCTCGATAGTTGGGCTCGAACACTAGCCATCCGTCGTTGGCGGCCAGCCTGTCCCATTGATACCAGTCGGCCTCGAAGTGATTGCCGTCTGCGTCCGTAGGGCCCCCATGAATCAGGGTTAGCATCGGAAGATTCTTTTGTCCAAACTTGCCAGGAGGATAAATCAGCATTCCCTCTATCTTGGTATTGTCATCGGCGGTCCATGTATAGGGCGTGCCTTTCGGAAGCTCACGCTCTTTGAAAAGGTTGTTGAACGAAGTTATCGGACGAGCATTTTGAAAATTGTTTTTATCTGCCAGATACACCTCGGCTGGATGGTCCATCGAAGAATAGACGAACGCTACTGGCGAAGCCTGTTCGCTAGTTGAAACCCGGTCATAGGTACCAGGCGAGCTGCCCAGTTTGTCAAATGGCTTGCCTGGAAGCGCCCGATATAGAGGTCCTTCGGTTCCTAGACGAGTTGCTACGACCAAACCTTCCCCATCAACTCCGTACTGAGTCACTGCCCCCGAAAAACTCGCGCCCCACTGTTCGGTCTTGTGGCTCGCGATATCGACCCAATAAAGGTGGGGTTGAAGGTCGCGATATTGACCTGTTACGTCGCCAACTTCAACCGTAAACCAAACGTACCGGTCATCCTTTGACCATTGAAGGTTCTGTTCGACCGCTTGGTTTCGAGTCAATTGCTCTACTGAATGCTCGATGGATGACTCGCCCAATTCCACTGTGTAGATCTCAAACTCTTCAACTTTTTCCTGGCGTTCAGAGATGGATGTGGTTACAAAAGCCAGCTTTTTGGCATGGTAAGCGGTTTTCATTTGCGCCACTCGCCACGGGCTCTTTGCGACTACGCGCGCATCCGGAGTAGCATCCGGGGAAACATTTTCGTCCCTGATCTCGGAGACTATCGAAGCGCGGCGAGCGATAGCTGGCTTAATTTCCAGAGAAAATATTGTGTCTCCCCGCTCGGATACTCGATATTGAATGGCATCTTTCCATTCCTTCTTGTATTCATCTTTTTGCTGCTTCGACCATGGGTTACGAGTGGAAAAATACAGCATTGCGGAGTCACTGCTCCAGGCAAAGCTATGAACTTCTTCCTCACCTTCGGTAATTGGAAAGGCTTCTCCTCCCTGTGAAGAAATGAGGTACACCTGATTGGTATCTTCGCCGGAGTCTGCTTCGTCCGCTTCGTCCCTCTTATGGTGGCTTGGTTTGCGTTCCGACAGGAAGGCAACCCACTTGCCGTCTGGCGACCATTGAGGTTCGCTGTCGTGACCGGAGTCGGTCAATTGAAAGAGAGGATCTTGCGCGGAAGCGTCGCCGCGATACAACCAAAGATCGTGGCGAAATCTATTTTGCTCCCAATCCGCGCGGGTTGTGCCGATCACCACGCTTCGTCCATCGGGAGAAATGTTGACTGAGGAAAAATCAACGTAATTGAAAAACTCATCTAATGAGATTTTAGGTTTGTCTGCAGCTGAAAGCTGCATCGCTCCCACAGCTGTCAAAAGTAATATAAGAATAAGCCTGACTCTGGCTACCATCTGATTGTCCCCCGATGAATGGATACCTAGCAGAATTTAAATTGACAGCAAGCGGTGATGACCTCGCGGTCATGGTGCAGACAGCATCCTATACTTGTGCCTCGCCGCACCAAAGGTTTTTAGAACTGTCTCTTTTTCGGCTTTCGAATTCCAAGCGGTGCTCGAAGTTGCGTCGTCAACCAGACGATCCATCCAGCGAATGAAATAAGTCGCGTCTTCGCGGCTGTGCCATTCGCGCTCTGCGCTTTTTAGATAAATTGGGCTGGTTGTCGCATAGGGATAAGAATCCAAAATTGGATACTCCGCGTTGTCGCTGAAAGCCCTGAGCACACACCATCCACCGTCCGGGGATTCTATTGAACCTTGCGAGTAAGCATTCGTCGGCTCGGGACTGAGCGGCAATTCGCGAACCACTTTTCCGTCGCACACAATTTGAAGGTGATCGATAGGAACGATGGATCCTAAGGCAGCGCGAAAACTAATGACATGACTATCGGGAACACGCACTTCCTCCCCTGCAGATCTGCCCCCTAGTTCGAAGCGCAGCAGCGGTCCATTAGTCGCGAACGTACGACCGGATTTTATGGCGCCGAGCCAGGAATTAACGCTTAATTTACCTAAGGCTACTTCTGCATACACGCGGTTCAACCCTATGGGACCGCGTAACGAGGCAAAGTTCCCCATGAAATCCGTCCCAGCTGCAGCGGGTAAATGGAAACCACAGTTCAGTAGTTTGTACCAGACGTCCGCCGTGGACTTATGGTCAGAGAAACCTAGCACCTCCATATAGTCAACCTTGCCGAGGGCAACATCAGCGGGCAACTCGTAGGTAAGCTTATCTTTTTCGAGATCAGGAGGAGAATCAAAAGGATGAACGTAGCCCACAAGCGCCCCCTGAGCATGCGCCAAGTCAGCTATCGCCGCATTGTCGGGATATAGGCTCGATGCCGCAGTATTAGGATAGCCAGCGTATCCCGGCAAAATGAGGTTACTTTTCAGACTTAGTAGTCCAAGGTGACCCCAGTAGCTTGTATGAAACTCCTGTGCATGCTGTAAGAGATGCTGGTCGTTTGAGACCGGGTCAAGCTTCGGAGAGAAGTATCGGGCGTCGGGGAAACGTTGCTCTTTATTGACGATAAGATTTTCAACTACAGAGACGTCTTCAGCAGAGGCTTGCTGCATTAAATTCTCTGGCGTGTTTCGATAAGCTCCCCCGTAATTCATGTGCACATGTACATCACCGTTTACCCAGCGGGTTGCGGAGCCTCCCCATTGAATCGGTCGCATCACGATTTTGATTTCTGCATTCTCACCCGCGGACACATTCACATCCCGTCTTTCAAATTGGTATTCGAACCCATGCATCACTTCTATAGTGATTTGTCCCGCAGGAACTGTGATCTCCGAAGTGCCCGGCGTATCAAAATAGTGCGCCTCGAAGGGGCGTTCGTGGCGATCAAAGCTATCGTCCGCCATCATCCACGCGTCCACAGGCGCGTAGGACCTATTGTCGGCGGCGGTCAAGAAAATGCGCGCATGCATAGGGTGTCCCATGGCATCGACGACGGTGACGCGCAACTTTGCCATTGGCTTCAGATATCGAAGCTCAAGCGGGGAAATCGGTCGCTGCTGACCGCCCGGAATGTCTTGTATCCATAACGATGTATTGCCGGTGCGGTTCGAAATGAACGCAATCTTCGATCCATCGGGCGACCATCTGGGATTCACGTTGTCAAAGTCGCCGTAAGACAACGGAAATGGGTCCCCGCCTTCCTGTGGCGTCACCCACAACTGATGCCACGACTGCCCAAGGTACGAGGCATAAACAATTCGTGTGCCGTCGGGAGAGAAATCCGGCCGGGCCTTCCAGTTCGTTTCTTCGTAGTGGATTTCGTGCATAGCGGCATTCGGTTCCGCTTTCATCCGCCAGAATCCACCTGTGCCGTGAATATGTCCTCGATTTGAAACAAATAGAATTTCAGAACCGTCCCGCGTCCATACCGGGCTGATTTCGTGGTCCACCTGGCTATAGTAGTAACGAGGAAGGTCGCTAATGTGCTCGGTAGTTAGTTGCTGAACCCCGCCGAGTACACCTTCCTTGAATTGCGCCACGAAAATGTGAAAGTGCCCGTGATACGAAGTCGAGACGAATGCCACCTTGTTGCCATCAGGAGAGAATCGCGGCTCGACATTGACGGCACCGCTCGAAGTTAGCTGTCGGGCCACTTTCCCTTGGAGGTCCACCGCCCATAGCTCGATGGCGTCCGAGAGATATCGAGAAAAAATGATCCACCGGCCATCGGGAGACCAGTCAGGCTGATAGTCGTACCCTGGGCCAGCCGTCAGTTGCGAAGCAAAATTGCTTTTAAGATCTTGCACCCACAGTGAGCCACCCATCGAATACACCAGGGTAGTCGAATCCGGAGACCATGCTGCGGAACTCGGCCCGCTCGTCAGCTGGGGAAGGTACATCTCCCGAAAATAGTAAGGATGTGGTAAATCAATTTGCTTTAACACGGGTTGCCGTTGTGCCGTACAGGTGGCGGATAGAGCACAAAGAAACGCCGAAAAGATACTTAGACGCAAGATCAATTTGTACATTTAGAGGCCGTCTAAAGCTTGCCCGCATATACTCAAACAGAGGTGCTTGCCGCAAGCTCCGAGCGAACAGGGGTGTGGCAGCGAGGACGATAGTACAACAACGGCGGCAGAAAGGGATTCGGAACTTCGGCAACAGATTAGTGCGAACCCTGTATTTGGGCCTGTCTTTCTAAGGAGCGAAGGATGTCCTCAGATTGATCAACCCCCAGAAACCCCAACAGCCATCTTCCACATTTCTGCTAATCGAAGATCAATACTGCCGATGCGATCACCGTGGTCCACAATCCCCGTTTATCGCCAACCGCGGATTGCGTAACGTTGGCCGTTCTGACGATCTTATTTGATATGCGGTAGATTTCTTTTTTCTCGTCCCACGAACGGTCTGGATCGAACTCCACATTCAGCGTGGTTGCAAGCATCTCAGCCGCCAGTTCTTCCGCGTAATCCCCGGCGGGATCTTCAGCTTCTCCGAAGGAGTGATGCTCGCTGAGATAGCCGTACGTATTTCGGTCCGACGGAATGGCGACGCCGATGCTCGCCGCCAGCAGGCGGTGCGGTTCATGAGTAGAATTCTCCGCCACTACCGCAAACACGACTTCGCCGGGACTCAAAAATTTCAATCCCTGTGATCGCGGGATCAGCTTGCACTGCGGCGGAAATATAGATGAAACGCGAACCAGATTTTGTGCGGCGATGCCGGCGTCACGCAATGCCAGCTCAAACGAAGTCAGGCGTTCCTTGTGTTTGCCAACGCCTTTGGTGAAAAAGATCCGCTTGGGGACCATGTCTTTACCCAATTCTTAAACTCCTCCGGCAAAATGGGATTAGTGAGCGTCAAATCTAACATAGCGAATTGTTACGTAAAGGTTAAAAGTTAGACGAGGTGAAGAAAATCCCAGAGGAGGTAGAGGTTCTAAGGTGGGGAGTTCGAGACCAGGTTAACCGGCTGAAGAACGAGAACCAGAACATCTAGACTTCTCGACCTAGGAACCAATCAGCGTTCCGCCTCGAACGGCAATAACAGAAAGATGGTGGACCCGGAGAGACTTGAACTCCCAACCCCTGCGTTCGAAGCGCAGTGCTCTATCCAGTTGAGCTACGGGTCCCGATGCTTCCGCTATAATAATAGTGTATGCCGATATTGAAAGACATAGCCGCCATCGCCAAGGGCATGAGCATCACTTTCATGGAGATGTTCCAGCCGACGCAGGTGGAGAATTATCCCGATGGCCCCGGACCGTTGCGGGGCGCGAAATTTCAGGAACGTTTTCGCGGCATTCACGTCCTTCAGCGTGATGAGAATGGATTGGAAAAATGCGTCGCATGTTTTCTATGTGCCGCCAATTGCCCGTCGAATTGTATTTATATCGAAGCCGCAGAGAACACTGCCGAGAATCGCGTGAGTGGCGCCGAGCGCTACGCCAAGGTTTATAACATCGACTACAACCGCTGTATCTTTTGCGGATATTGCGTCGAGGCGTGTCCCACCGACGCTATTACGCATGGTCACGGATTCGAGTTAGCCACATTCAACGCCACTAATCTGATATATCGTAAAGAGCAAATGCTGGCCGCTATGCCCGCCCACATGGGATCAAATGCGGTATTCAATCAGACGGAAGTGCATGGCGGCGCTCCAGAGCTTCCGGTGCAGGGAAGTTAAGGTTTTATAACTTGATCTGATGCGACGCCGGCCCGCAGCGCGGGTCGGCGTTTGTGTATGAGGCGGGTGTGTGCGGATGGCTCTTGGCTTTTGGCCTTTAGCTTTGAAGCCGTGCACAGCATTGCCGCTGAGCTTGCCCGTCTTGCAATGTGGTCTGGGAAGCAGGTCCCTGCTCTCCGCTTCGCTGCGGTCGGGATGACAGAAAAAGTTTAAAGCGGTATAGCCAAAAGCCAAGAGCCAAAAGCTGATTTATGACCGACTTCCTCCAAACCGTCCGCCAGCGCGTCGTTATTTACGACGGCGCCATGGGCACCAATATTCAGAAGCGAAATCCCACGCTTGATGACTATTGGGGAAAAGAGAATTGCAGCGAAGTTCTCGTCTTAAGCCGCCCTGACATCATCCGCGATATTCACGCCGACTTTTTTAACGTTGGATGTGACGTAGTCGAAACCAATACTTTTGGCGCGACACGAATCGTTCTGGGTGAATTCGATCTTGGGGATCGCGTTGCGGAAATAAATTTGGCTGCCGTCAAGTTAGCGCGGGATGCAGCCCAGCAATTCTCCACCAAAGACTGGCCGCGTTTCGTTGCTGGATCGATCGGCCCCACCACCAAGCTTCCTTCTCTCGGGCACATCGGCTTCGACGCAATGCTCGAAACTTATGTGGAGCAGGCGCTGGCGCTGATCGAAGGAGGTGTGGACGTTCTGCTGATCGAGACCGCGCAGGATTTGTTGCAAGCGAAAATCGCGACCGCGGCCGTTTTTGAAGCCATGCAGCGAGCAGGGAAGCGGCTTCCCGTCACGGTGCAGGTGACGTTACAGGAAACCGGAACCATGCTCCTCGGTACCGAAATTGGCGCGGCGCTCACCGCGCTTGAGCCTTTTGACGTCGATGTCATTGGCCTTAATTGCGCCACGGGACCGGCGGAGATGAATGACGCTGTGCGTTATCTTGCGTTGAATTCAACCAAAGAAGTTTCGGTCCTTCCCAACGCCGGGCTACCGCAGAACGAAGGCGGTCATGCGGTTTACAAACTCAAGCCCGAAGAACTGGCGCAGTATCACAAGCATTTCGTTCAAGACTACGGCGTTCGCATCGTTGGCGGATGTTGCGGCACAACTCCCGAGCACCTGAAAGCAGTGGTCGATGCGTTAGCAGGAGTTGAACCTGCAAAACGCGACGTGAAGCCGACTGCGGCCGCGTCGAGCGCTTACACTTCGGTTCCTCTTGATCTCGATCCCAAGCCGCTGATTGTTGCGGAAGAAATGAATACCACGACTCGCGTGGAACATTTCAAAAACCTGGTACGTGGCAAGAAATATGACGACATTCTGGCGCTCGCGAAGAAATTAGTGAACGAAGGTTCGCACATGCTCGACCTATGTTGTGCGATCGTCGGCGAAGACGAAAAAGATTACATCACGTCGATCCTGGAGAAGGTCGCAACCCGCGTGCCCGCGCCGATTCTTGTCGATTCCACGGAAGCTGACGTGGTTGAAGAGGCGTTGAAGCGAATCCCTGGGAAGGCGATCATCAATTCGATCAATCTTGAAGACGGCGAGAAGCGCACCTCGAAAGTCTTGCCCATGGCGAAGCGTTATGGTGCAGCCGTGATCGCCTTGACTATCGACGAAGATGGGATGGCCCTCACCGCTGAAAAGAAAACTGCGGTTGCGAAAAGAATTTATGAGCTGGCGACCAAGAAGTACGGCATCCGTCCGGTGGACATTATTTTCGATGCCCTAACACTCCCCATTTCCACCGGACAGGATGAGTACCGTAACGCTGGGGTTGAGACGCTCAACGCGATTAAGCAAATTAAGAAGGAACTGCCCGACGTAAAGACAATCCTCGGCGTCAGCAATATTTCTTTCGGCCTCGACGCCTACTCTCGCCGTGTACTGAACTCGGTATTCATGCACGCTGCCGTTGACTACGGCCTCGATATGGCCATCGTCAATTACACGAAAATTTATCCGTTGTACAAAATTCCGCAGGAAGAAGTCGACCTCGCTCGCAAGCTGATCTATCACGACACGTCGAACGGCGACCCGCTGCAAAAATACATGCAGCATTTCGCCGGCACTAAAGGCAAAGCGCAAGCTGAAACTGCGGCGCACGTCGAAACCCTTTCCGTGGATGACAAGCTGAAGTATGCCATCATCAACGGAGAAAAATCTGTCGGAGACGGCGCACACAAACAGTCTTTGGAAGATTTACTCGAAGGCGCGCTGAAAGAATATTCCCCGCTAGAGTTGATCAACACCGTGCTGCTCGACGGCATGAGAACCGTGGGCGAACTATTCGGCGCGCGCAAAATGCAATTGCCATCGGTCCTGGATTCAGCCTCGGTGATGAAGCAGGCCGTAGCCTACCTCGAACCGAAGATGGAGAAGAAGTCCGGCACGCAAAAAGCGACCATCGTCCTGGCGACGGTAAAAGGTGATGTTCACGACATCGGAAAAAATCTAGTCGACATTATTCTGACTAACAATGGATATCGCGTCGTCAACCTCGGCATCAAGCAGGCCGGCGATGCCATCATCAAAGCCGCGCAGGAGCACAAAGCCGACGCCATTGGACTGAGTGGGCTGCTGGTGAAATCCACACTGGAAATGAAGTATGTCATTCAAGATTTGCAGCGGCAGAAGCTCGACTTCCCGGTGATCTGCGGAGGCGCTGCTCTGAATCGAAAATACGTCGAAGATGATCTGCGCAAAGAATATTCCAACGCCGTCTTTTACGCCGATGACGCCTTCGCCGGCCTGCACATCATGGAAGACCTCGCCACTACGAACGGCAAGAAAGAAGCGCGCCTCCTCGAGGGCCGTACCGTAAAGGAATATGCCAAGGCAGCGGTGATCGACAACGAAACCGGCCCCGTGTTTGCCGAGCGCAGCGCGGTTGTCAGCGATGCCCCCAACATCCCGGCGCCTCCATTTTGGGGAGTGCGGGTGCGGAAAGACTTCGACCTGCGCGACATTTTTCCCTTCATCAATGACACCGCGCTGTTTAAAAATCAGTGGCAGCTGAAGACAGCATCGCAGGTAGATTACCTACGGTTGGTAGAAGAAAAATTCCGTCCCATCAAGAAGCAGTTGGAAGAGGAAGTTATCGCTACTGCACTTTTCGAACCTAAAGTCGTGTACGGATATTTTCAGGCGCAAAGCGACGGCAACGATATCGTCGTATACGAGCCTGCGCACCCCGAGACGAACAATCCAGTACAAGAGCTTTTACGATTTACTTTTCCGCGGCAACGCGAGGGTCGGAAACTCTGTATTTCAGACTTTTTCGCTTCCAAGGCTTCCGGCAAGATGGATGTACTGGGATTGTCGTTGGTAACCATTGGATCAAAGGCTTCGGTTGAAACGCAGAAGCTGTTTGAGAGTGGCGAATACACAAAATACCTATATCTGCACGGGCTCAGCGTCGAAACTGCCGAGGCCCTGGCGGAATACCTGCACAAAAAGATGCGACAAGACCTGGGTATCGCGGATCAGGATTCGCCTCACACTCGCGATCTCTTCCATCAAAAATATCGCGGTTCCCGTTATTCTTTCGGATACCCCGCGTGCCCAAATTTGGAAGATCAAACAAAATTGTTCCAGCTTCTGCACCCAGAAGAAAACGTGGGAGTGAGGCTCACCACCGGATTTTTGCTGGAGCCCGAACAGTCCACTTCTGCCATTGTCGTCCACCATCCGCAGGCAAAGTATTTCGTGGTCTAGCGTTCGAACCAATTTTCGAGGATTGCCGAGGCAAATCCTTTAGCTGAAAGCTGACAGCTGATGGCTGACAGCTTTACTATTTCTTCCGAATTTGCGATTGGTCAAAGCAAGAAAGGCGTTAGCCATTGGGCCAAAAGAAATGATAGTTTGTGCATCTTACGTCCGTTAGCCTAGCTTCTTAAGAGTGAATTAAAAACTATGCTGATACGTCTTGGTTACGACATACAGTTTTATGCAACGGGAAATGTCCCCATCGTGACGCTGCTCAACGTTCATCCATCGCGCACGAAAGACCTGATTGAGCCCGATGAATTCAAGGTGGACCCGGCGGTGAACATAGAAAAATTTGAGGATAGTTTCGGCAATGTCAGTCGTCGGCTGGTCGCTCCTCCCGGCCCCATCAGATTTTATAATTCGACCCTCATCGAAGATTCAGGAGAGCTCGATGCCGCCAATCCCGATGCTCGCGAAATTCCCGTGGAGCAACTTCCTTTCGAAGTGCTGCCTTACCTTATGAACAGCCGCTATTGCGAAGTGGATTTACTTTCTAACACCGCCGCGGAATTGTTTGGCAACGCCCCTAAAGGATGGCAAAGGGTCCAGGCTGTCTGTAGCTGGATCCATAGCAAAGTGACCTTCGGATACGAATTCGCCAGCCCGGTTCGCACCGCTTTGGGCGTTTACACCGAACGCGTGGGGGTGTGCCGCGACTTTCAACATCTCGCCATCTCCTTCTGCCGCGCTCTCAATATTCCTGCGCGTTACGCCACCGGATATCTTGGCGATATCCAAATCGTGGTCGCCCCCAGTCCAATGGATTTCAGCGCCTGGTTCGAAGTCTATTTGGAAGACCGTTGGTGGACTTTCGACGCCCGCCATAATCTGCGCCGAGTCGGACGCGTCTTAATGGCTACAGGACGCGATGCCACCGATTGCGCCATCACTACTTCGTTCGGCAGTGCCAGGCTAATGAAGTTTGAAGTCGTCAGCGATGAAGTGAAGCAGTAGCTTCGGCTGAGGCCTTCTTGATTGCGCGTCATTACCAATTCTGAAGATATGTGCTCGCCGTAAGATATATTGCGTCATCGGTTTTCGCGTCAAAGCGCTTGAGACCAGCATGCTACTAATCCCAACCGCATCTCAAACCGCAGGGCCGTTCCTGCATCTTGGCTTCAGCACACCCGGAGTGACAGCAAATATGGCCACTCCTCAGACCAAGGGTGAGCATCTGCGCATCATTTTTCGGGTTGAGGATGGCGATCGGCGACCCATCCAGGATGCAATGTTAGAGGTTTGGCAAGCGGACGCACTGGGGAATTACTTCGACAATCATGCTGGGATTGAAAGCAAAAACCACTTTCGTGGCTTTGGCCGCGCCGCTACGGAACAGGATGGCACGTGCGAGTTTCAGACCATAAAGCCGGGGCGGGTTCCGGATCCGAATGGGAATGCACAGGCGCCGCACCTGAATGTTTCCATTTTTGCGCGTGGACTCCTGAAGCGCTTGACAACGCGGGTCTATTTCGCCGACGACCCAGCCAACCCTGAAGATTTCATTCTCAATCGAGTTCCCCACGAGCGCCGTGGCACATTAATGGCCCGCCGGCAAACTTCGAGCCCAGGACTGTGGACTTTTGAATTGCGCCTCGGCAGCGAAAATGAAACCGTTTTTTTTGATGTCTGATTCCCGGGCGCCTGGACGGTACCTATTTGCCGAAAACGGCGAAGCCCTAGGTCTATAATATTTTCTGCATGACTTGTACTTTCCGCTATGCATTGGTTTCCTACGTCAGGGACCCGGTGGAAGAGTTTATCCGCAACATCCGGCAAGAGCTCCATCCAAACCTTCCTCATCTTGCCGCCCACCTCAGTTTCCTTCCGCCTCGATGTCTACAGGGCGACGAGGCTGCCGCGCAATTGTTGATCCAGGATATCTGCCGTGGGATGGAACCATTCCAGGTTACGTTAGGAGAAGTGGAAACTTTCATTCCCCGCACTCCCACCGTATTCGTGCGGGTGGCCCATGGGGCTTCGCAGATGCGTGATCTGCACCGCCGGCTCAACCAAGGGGCGCTCGCCTCGCAAGAGCAATGGCCTTACTTGCCGCATCTCACAATCGTAAAAATGGATACTGAGAAAGATGCCCAGCAAGCTTACCGAATTGCGGGCCGCCGATGGTCGGAATTTGAAGGAACCCGCACGATTCATGTGGACGAACTGACCTTCGTTCGCGAACAGGCCCCCAACCAATGGGTAGACTTGGCGTCTGTGCCGCTTGGGCATCGCTTGGTCAGCGCAAAAATCTAAAATCAAATCTTCCGAATGCATTTTTGCATTGTCCAGATTCCTATCGGGAGACTGTCCTCTTCCGGGAGTACATGTGCCCGTCGTGCATTGCCAATCCCGCCGAGCCAGCGTAAATAAGAACATGGCGTGCTGAAGCATGCGCTCTAAAACCTGGCTTCGGGAGACCTAACTCGCGCCATGGTACCGGCATCCGGGCCAGGGCCCGGGGAGGACGAATGCAAATCGGCGTTTACGGCGCGGGATATTTAGGTACAGTCATCTCCGCCTGCCTGGCGGATTTCGGAACGCCGGTGATCTGCTGCCACCCCGACAGCTCGCGCATGGTGGAAATGGCGCAGGGCAATATTCCGTTCTTCGAAAAGAATCTCAATGAAGTCATCAAGCGCAACGTGCGTTCGGGACGGTTGGTCTATTCCACCGACATCGAATCTTTTGCCCGTAAATCTCAGGTCATTTTTCTTGCCGAAGACACCACCCAAGAACTTACAAATCTAGTGCTTCGCATCGCAAAGGTCACTACCAAGCCCCCCATCATTACGGTTACCACTCCAGTTTCCGTTGGAACTGCGTCGGCGCTGGAGCAGTCACTACTGCAAGCGGGATTGAAAGCTACCATCGTCTCGCAGCCTGTGTTCTTCACCCCCGGATGCGCGGTCGAAGATTTCAATTGGCCCGACCGTATCATTTTGGGGACTTCATCAAACGACGCGGTTCTGGCCATCAAGCAGGTGTTCCACCCGTTGGTGATGCGTGGGGTTCCAGTTATCGTCACCAATCATGAGACGGCTGAACTGGTACGGGAATCGGCAACCGCGTTTGTGGCCACAAAGATTTCTTTCATTAATGAACTCGCCACGCTATGCGAGCGGGTCAATGCCGATGCCGTAAACCTTTCGCTCGCCCTCGGCCTCGACAAAAAAATCGCTCCTCGCTGTTTGCAGCCGGGAGCAGGGATGGGCGGCTTGTTTGCGGAATCCGATATGGATTCCCTGGCCAAGCTGGCGCAGAAAAATGGCGTCCCCTTGAAAGTGTTGAGTGCCGCGCGGGAAGTCAATAACAATCTTGCCGAAGGACTGGCAACCAAAATCGCCGGCTTCGTGGAATCGGTGCAGAATAAAGATGTAGGCATTCTCGGGCTGGCTTTCAAACCGAACACCAACTCCGTCGCCGGATCCTCTTCCGTTCAACTGGCACGCAACCTGGTCGCCAAAGGCGCTCGCGTCCGCGCCTATGATCCCGTGGCTATTCCCGAAGCGCGAATGGAATTGAACGGAACGGTTTACTACTGCGAAACTCCCTACGCCGCCGCCGAAGGCATGGACGCGCTAGTAGTGGGAACTGGCTGGCCTGAGTTCCGAGCCTTAGATTTCAGCCGTATCAAAGATCTTCTCAAGCGGCCCCTAATTGTTGACACCAAAAATCTTCTGGACTCCGTCCGACTCCGAGCCATGGGATTCGAGTACGTAGGTGTAGGCCGAGGCTAGCAGGTGTGGGGCCAGCAGGTGTGGGGCTAGCACGGTGGCGCGGACACTCTTGTCCGCGGCCTTTGAATTCGTTCTTGTCTTCCGATTTTGTTTTTTGCCTTCCGATTTTGTTCTGCATTCCGATTCACTTCGCCAGTGTCCCCGCATTGCATCACCTCCTCCACGCCGCAGTGAATCTCCGCAAGTTGCTATAATCGATCACTTGCGGTGGGAGTAGCTCAATCGGCAGAGCACCGGACTGTGGCTCCGGACGTTGCGGGTTCAATTCCCGTCTCCCACCCCAATTGCTCAACCCCTTCCTCTGATGGACTTCATCCACGACAACTTCCTGCTTCACACCAAGACAGCCGAGCGCCTCTACCACCAGTACGCGGAACGCGAGCCGATCTTGGATTTCCATTCCCACCTTCCGCCGGCCGATATCGCCGGCAACCGGGTCTTCAAAAATCTCTTCGAGATATGGCTGGAAGGCGATCACTACAAGTGGCGGGTGATGCGAGCCAACGGCATCGATGAACGCTTCTGCACTGGCGACGCCCCGCCGTACGAAAAATTTATAGCCTGGGCCCGCACGGTACCCTTCGCTCTGCGCAATCCGCTTTATCACTGGACACATCTCGAACTAAAACGATATTTTGGAATCAATGAACTGTTCGATGAAACCAATGCGAAATCAGTCTGGGAGCGTGGGAACGCTCTGTTGCAAACTCCCGAATTGTCTGCGCAGGGAATACTGCTGAAGTTCCGCGTGCAGGCTGTCTGCACCACCGATGATCCCTGCGACGATCTCGCGCATCATCGCGCTGTAAATTCTTCAGTTGTTGGATTTCGGATGTATCCCACGTTTCGCCCCGACAATGCATTAATGATTAGCAATCCGGAGGTCTTCAGGCCGTGGGTGACGCGTTTGGAAGCGACAAGCAATGTCGCTATATCGAGCTTCCAAGGTTTCTTAGACGCGTTAAAACAACGGCATGATTTTTTTCATGCCAATGGCGGGAGGCTGTCCGATCACGGGTTGACTCATTGCTATGCATCGCCTTGCGCGGAAGCTCAGGCGGCTTCGATTTTTGACAAGGTCCGATCAGGCAAAGCGGCAAGCGCGGAGGATCATGAGCGATTTGTGTCTTTCCTAATGCTCTTCTTCGGCCGGTTGGATGCGGAAAAAGGCTGGACGAAGCAGTTGCACCTCGGAGCGATCCGAAATGTAAATACGCGGCAAACTGAGCGACTAGGCCCGAACACCGGCTTCGACAGCGTGGGAGACTGGCCCCAGGCCGAGGCTTTCAATAGTTATCTAAATAACCTTGCCAAAGAAAATGCTTTGCCCAAAATCATCATCTATAACCTGAATTCAGCAGACAATTACGTCTTTGCAACTGCGATTGGAAACTTCCAGGACGGCTCCGCCGCGGGGAAAATTCAACTGGGCAGCGGATGGTGGTTTCTCGATCAGAAAGAAGCCATCGAATGGCAACTCAACGCCCTCTCAAACAACGGTCTGCTTTCGCGGTTCGTCGGAATGTTGACCGATTCGCGGTCGTTCATGTCATTCCCCCGGCATGAATATTTCCGGCGCGTCCTTTGTAATCTAATTGGAAGAGATGTCGAAAATGGCGAACTTCCAAGCGACGAGAAACTTCTAGGGACGATGGTTCAGAATATTTGTTTTAAGAACGCAAAAGAATTTTTGGGACTGGAACTCCGCCGACCCGAAAGCACGCCGCCCCCTTCGTCATCCTGAGCAAAGCGAAGGATCCCTATCTTGGGAGTAAGTTTTAGAGCTCTTTACTACTACCAGTCGTGCATCGTCCCATCCAACTTGCGGTTGATTGGCAGGTAAGCCCGCTCGTGGGGATATTGTTTCGCCAGCGTCTCGTCGATATCCACTCCCAGTCCGGGCGCATCTCCCGGATGCATCATCCCATTTTCAAAAATGTACGAATGCGGAAAAACTTTGTCCGTTTCAGCCGTATGCCGCATGTATTCCTGAATGCCAAAATTATGCACGCTCAAATCAAAGTGAAGCGCCGCAGCCATGCACACTGGACTCAAATCCGTCGCGCCGTGAGAGCCGGTGCGCACTTGATACATCTCCGCCAAGCTGGCGATCTTGCGCAAATGTGAAATGCCACCCGCGTGAACCACCGTGGTCCGGACGTAATCAATCAGCTGTTCTTGAATGAGCAACTGGCAGTCGAAGATCGTATTGAAAACTTCTCCTACCGCCAAAGGCGTAGTGGTGTGCCGTCGAATCAGGCGGAAGCTCTCCTGTAACTCCGCTGGGGTAGGGTCCTCCAACCAAAAAAGATGATAAGGCTCAAGACTTTTCCCCAGGCGCGCGGCTTCAATTGGAGACAAACGGTGGTGAGCATCGTGCAGCAAATGAAGCTCGTCGCCAAATTCTTTACGCAGCCGCGCGAACAGCGACGGGACGAAGTTCAAATACTTTTCGGACGACCATGCATTTTCGATAGGCGCGTTCTTCTCGGCAGGCTCGTAATACAAATCTCCGCGGCCCACACCGTACGCGCTCTCCAATCCCGGAATTCCTGACTGCGCGCGAACCCCTTTGTATCCGAGTTCGACGTAGTGCGCCACAGCTCGTACGGTTTCTTCGAGATTGGCGCCGCTGGCGTGACCGTAAACCAGAACCGCCTCCCGGGATGCGCCTCCCAGCAGTTGATATAACGGCGTGTTCAGGCTCTTGCCCTTAATGTCCCATAAGGCCGTGTCCACGGCTGCGATCGCGGTCATGGTCACGGGCCCGCGCCTCCAGTAAGCTCCCTTGTATAAATATTGCCAAATGTCTTCGATCTTTCGCGCGTCGCGTCCTATCAGCAGAGGAATGACGTGATCCGCAAGGTAGCTGGCAACCGCCAGTTCTCGTCCATTTAATGTGGCATCGCCGACCCCGTAAATTCCGTCTTCAGTGAATATCTTCAGAGTGACGAAGTTCCGTCCGGGCGAGCAGACGATCACCTTGGCATCAAGAATTTTCATGTTCTTAATTTGTGGCCATTCACTTTAACATCTCCCTCACCCGTGTCGACCGTCGGCTCCAATTGTTAAAAGATTGTAATGTCACGCGCTTGTCACTGTGACAATTCCCTCGGGTTTGTTATTTGTAACAGTTAGACGTGGCTTTACTGAAAGGTCAAAAATGAAACGTCGTTTGTTCTGCATTGTCAGTTTCTTAGCTCTTAACGTGAGCATGTGCTTTGCTCACCACATGGCAGTTGTGGTGAACAAAAAAAATACTGTAACCACCGTGACCTCTGCTCACCTGGCTAAGCTGTTTAGGTCCGACACCAAAAAGTGGACGGATGGCCAAGACGTCATTCTCGTTCTGCACAAAACGTCCAAAGGAGAAATGCTGACGTTACAGAAATTGACCACCATGCCGGAAAATGCTCTGAAGTCGCGTTTACACGACCGCACCGAAGGAGTGATTCTCGTAGACAGTGACGACGATGTTCTCAACGCTGTTGAATCCCGCCCCTCCGCCATTGGACTGGTCGAAGTCCGCTCCATCAACAACAAGGTCAAGGTCATCAAAGTGGATGGTAAGCTGCCGCTCGAGCACGGCTACCTGCCCGATTGAAATCTGGCTACAGCGATGGAATAGTTCTCGCAGTGACTACGCTTAAAATCTTGAAATAACGTTGCGTCTTGCTGACATCGCGACGGATTTGTTCTCGCAGATCCTCCACCGAAGGAAACTTCACTTCACGGCGCAGGCGATGCAGAAATTGCAGTTTCACTTCCGTTTTCTCCGTCACTTCAAGGGGATGGAAATTAAGCAAATGCGACTCGATCGCGAATGAGTCCGCCCCAAACGTGGGACGGTTTCCTACATTGGTCACCGAATCAAAACATTCCGTGCCCATTCCAGTGCGCGTTATGTAAACGCCATTCTTCGGGACGAGTTCGGTATAGTCCCCCAGATTAATCGTCGGCACTGTGTACTTAGTGCCGTACCCGCGTCCGCTTTGTGGGCTGCACCGAATGCTGAAGGGACGCCCCAGCAGCCGCCGTGCCCGGCCCACCTCTCCCTGTTCCAGCAAGCTTCGAATCCGGGAACTGGAAACCGGCTGATTACCCACCCGCAATTCGGGATAAAGCACTACTTCGAACCCCTCGGTTGCACCCAACTGCTTCAGCAAAGCCACGTCGCCCGATGCCTTGCATCCGAAGCGAAAATTTTCGCCTTCGTGTACCTCGGCCGCGCGCAATCGGTTCTTTAAAATGCTGTTGGCAAAATCCTCCGGCGACATAGCGGCCAGAACATCATTGAAGGGAAGGATGACAGTTGCATCGATCTCCGTCTCGTCCAGCAGACGAGTTTTTTCCGGAGTTGGCGTCAGTAACTTCAGCCCGCTTTCCGGCCGCAAAAAGCGCATCGGATGAGGCTCAAACGTAACCGCTATCGAGCGTTTGCCCTCGGCTCGGCCCCGCCTGGCGATTTCTTTCAGCACACGAGTGTGAGCCAGATGCACTCCGTCAAAATTTCCCACGCTAACAATTGTTGGACCAAAATTTGAAGGCAGATCGTCGAGGTTGGAGAAAACTTTCATATCTGGCTAAATTTCAAAATCTAATTTCATGCCGTCATACGCCAGCCGCACATTTCCGGGAAGCGAAGCGTTCGTGGCTTCGTGCGGCAAGTCGTGACAGATATGAGTGAAGAAGGCACGCTTGGGACGCAACAGGTCCACGATTCGCAGCGAGTTCTCCACTGTTGAATGAGTGGGATGGGGCTGGTGACGCAGCGCATCGAGAAATAGAACATCCAGGTTGCTCAACTTCTCCAGCGAGCCCATGGGAATTTCGCTGTGGTCAGTGAGGTAAGCCGCAGACCCGAATCTGAATCCGAAAATTTTCGTGTCCCCGTGGAGAACCTCAATAGGTTCAAATCTCGCTCCGTACAATTCGACGGGGGCGGTCATCTCTATCAATTCAAGCTGTGGAAGGCCTCCAAATTTGTATGCGGGAGAGAAAATATACCCAAACATATTGCCAATAAATCTCACCGCATCGGGATGGGCATAGAGCGGCAGCCTGCCGGGTTTGTGCAGATAACTTAAAGGACGCAGGTCATCGATGCCCAATAGATGATCTGCGTGAGGATGAGTATAAAAAACGGCGTCCAGCCGGCGAATGCTTTCCCGAATTGCCTGCTCCCGAAAATCTGGAGTGGTGTCGATCAGTATCGATTTGCCGGCGTATTCAACCAACACCGATGGACGCGTCCGCCGGTCTTTCGGATCAGATGATTGGCACACCGCGCAATCGCAACCAATGGTGGGAACTCCCACGGACGTGCCGCTGCCTAACACGGTCAGCGTGGCTTTCATCGTTTTACGGCGGTGGAAGCGGTCGCCTGCGGTGGACGCGCCAACGCGTTGGTCACTTCCACATACGCCATGCGCAGTTCGTAGAGACAATTTTGCAGGAAGTTGGCTTCCGCTGCCGTCAGGTTTCCCTTAGTCTTTTCAGACAGCAGGCTCAAGGTATCGATGGTCTGTCGCGCGCCGATCAAATCCAGCCGCGGTTGTCCGCCTTCTTCCTGCATCAGTCCCAGTTGCATCATTGCGCTCATGTACAACGATGCCATGAAACGCTCGAACGTCATCTCCAGATCTTTCGCGGAGTGCCCGCTCTTTTCGACGCGCGAGTCTAAATCTTTCGACGACTTTTGATAGGCGTCCGCTTGTTCTTGCTGTTCGGCTGCGCTGGGAGCCGGTGGAATGGCATTTTCGCCATCGGAAGGCACCCCGTTTTCGGACAAGTCTGGCCGGGCCTGACTCGCGGTGGGAGCAACCGGAGCGGGAGAAGACGTCGAAACCTGCTCCTCGGAAATGTCGGTACGCACTTCGCCGTCTGAGGTGAACAGCCGGCGGTCGGTCACGGTGAAGCTTTCTTGCTTCTTTTCTGACATGGTATCCCTTCAATGATTGAAAACTTCGGTGAATGGCAAACTGGCGACGCTCAGCGTCGCTCCATCAAGTGCTATCGGCTTGCCAGCAACTTCGCGTCGGATGTAACCGAGTGCCGCGGGACGCTCGAGCCCGTGAAGTGGAAGTATGGCAGAACTGGTGATCTCTCCCACTTCCTTGCCCTCAACGTGCAATTTTGTTCCCGGTGGAGGCACGGTTCCTGTTACGTCGAATCCGGTGAATGTTCGATGAACATTTCCCCTGGAGCGGATGCGTTCCACAATCTCCTGCCCGATATAACAGCCTTTCGTGAAATGCAAGGCCCGTTGCTGATTTGTTTCCTGTGGCAAATCGCGTTCGCGGATATCCCGACCATACTGCGGCACGCCCTCAGCGATGCGCATCAGATCAAGGCTGTCCGCCCCCACTTTTTTAGCACCGGCCGCTATCAGCGAATCTACCAGTACGGTTATATCTTCAGGCGCGGCCCAAATCGCGTATTCATCAATCTTCGGACTATCTCCGCGAACCACGGTCACGGAAATGCCCTTCCAGACCAGATCTACAAATTCCAACGGCTCTAGATCCGGAATTTCGAACCCGGCTTTCGCTAAAATGCCGCCAGCCTTAGGTCCCTTAATTCCGACAGCGCTCAAGTTTTCGCGGTTAACCTCGACGTCGTCCATGATGATGTAACGATCGAAGATCGCCAAAACTTTTTCTAGTTGGGAAATGTCTGTATCCACGAGCAAAGACTTCTCGCGATTGAAAGCGAAAAGGTCGCCGAGAATCCGTCCTTGAGGATTGAGCACAAATGCATACACCCCCCGACCTATTGGCAGGTCGCGAACGTTGTTGGTGACAATCCCATTGAGCCAGCGCACCCGGTCTGATCCGGTGAGAAAGATTTTGGTTCGCCATGGCATTTCGTAAACACCGCAACCGGAAAGCAGGGCGTCAAAGTCCGCTGCCACATCGCTAGAACCGGCAGGAACTGCACGTCCCGCAAGGTTGTTTAGCGAAGATAACGAGCCGGGTACAAGATCGGTGGGCATCATCTGCGGTACCATAATTATACAGTTGAAAGTTGGGCAAAACAGCGGGCGGCGGGCATTGACTCCCATGTGTAGCGGGGGTAGGCTAACGGCAATGAAACCTGCTTGCTACCGCCTTGCGAGCGCCCCGGTTGATACATCTACACAAAAAAATGCTGCGAAAATAGGAGATGCTTGGGCCCTGCGTGCATCTAAAATGCGGCGGCTGAGTGCGTGAAAATTAGGAGGATGCGCCAAGACTGAATGAAGAAAAGTATTGCGATTAGTCCGAACATAGAGACGCTTTTCGGGACGCGCGACGAAAATCTGCGACTCCTCGAAGACGGCTTGAACGTTAACATTGATCTCCGCTCTGACTCCCTGCAAATTGAAGGCTCTCCTGGCGACGTTTCGCGCGCCGAGCAGGTATTCGCCGATTTCGATCAACTGCAACATGCGGGACATCAATTTCACAACGGTGACCTCAACGGCATGCTGCGGGTCTTAGTCTCAGATCCTAAAACAACATTGCGTGGCCTCGCCGAGGCTGGAAAGTTGCGCTCATTCGGGCGTCGCACCGTACAACCGAAGAGCCTCAACCAGCGGCGCTATCTCGACGCCATCGAGAAATACGACATGGTGTTCGGAGTTGGCCCTGCGGGCACGGGCAAAACTTATCTAGCGGTCGCCATGGCAATATCCGCGCTGCTTGCGAAACGCGTCAACCGCATCATTCTGGCACGTCCCGCAGTAGAGGCGGGCGAACGTCTGGGGTTTTTGCCTGGCACATTGCAGGAAAAAATCGATCCGTATCTGCGTCCTTTATACGACGCGCTATACGACATGCTGGAACCGGAAAAGGTCGATCGCTATCTCGAGAAAAATGTAATCGAAATCGCGCCAATAGCATTTATGCGCGGACGCACATTGAATGACTCGTTCGTGATTTTGGATGAAGCTCAGAATACGACTTCTGAACAGATGAAAATGTTCGTGACTCGCTTGGGATTTAATTCCAAGGCGGTAATCACCGGCGACGTCACCCAAATCGATTTGCCTTCTGCAAGGCGAAGCGGCCTGCTCGAAGCTGCCGACATACTGAAGCATGTCGAAGGTTTGACTTTCGTTCACTTCGACGACGGAGACGTTGTACGTCATCATTTAGTGCAACGGATTATCCGGGCTTACGATGAGCATAAGGTCAAACTCGCGGAGGCCCAGATGTCTCTCCTCGATCCGAAGCCCGTTGGCAACGGTAAATTGAATCAAGCCGGTTCTGTTCCAGTCCCTGTGCACACCGTGGTGGCATCGTCGATCGAAAGCGAAGGATAATTCTGGAACCTGAAAGGAGGGCTGAACGACCTCCTGATTTTATTTATCGCTCGATTCAACCTCGATGATTATTTCTCGTGCGCGCATCGCGGGAGTGAGTAATGCTACGGTAGATCGGTTCGTCGTTAAAGTCCGCAAATCGACGCGCGTTCGCGGAATCGTTAACGTACTTCTGACCACGAACAAAGAGATGAAAACGCTTAATGCACGATTCCGCAGGAAAAACGAGCCAACCGACGTGCTGTCGTTTCCAGCGGAGGAGGGCAGCCCACTCGCAGGCGAGATCGCGATTTCTTTGGAAATAGCCAAAATAAACGCCAATCAGTTGGGACATTCGACCATCGAGGAAGTAAAAATTCTAATTCTGCACGGCATGCTGCATCTTGCCAGCTACGATCACGAAACTGATCGCGGAGAGATGTTTCGCGAAGAGCAACGGTTACGTAAAGAATTGAACCTTCCCACGGGATTGATAGAACGGCAATCGACAACCAAACCTTTAGCTAGGCGCTTTTCCTCGACTCCACCCGCGAGGTTGGCGCGATGAGCTATGGCATAGCCGCCGCCCTCATCATTCTGCTTGCGTTGTTGACCCTGGTGTCCTACGTGGAGCGAGTGTACTCAGAAATCGGGAAATTCCTCTCTCGCGATTTCCAGGACAATATTGATGCCTTCGAACAAGAAGTCGAGCCCCGCCTCGGAGTCGCCAGAACTCGCGCCGCACTTTCAATGGCAGTGCTTGCTCAACTGATCATTGCGGCAATCGCATTGCTCATAGGGTTCGCGGTCTTTCGTGTCGGCCAGTGGAACGGCCAGGAAATTCTTCAGGCCACTTTGAGCTTGATTTTGATCGTCATTATTTTTAATCGCTTTCTGCCATTCGTTTTCTTCTCGCGCACCCAGGGAAAATGGCTGTTGCGGTGGACGCTGATTCTCAAAATTCTGATTTACATTGCCATCCCCGCAACCTTGGTATTGGGATTCTTGCAGTCGGTCACGGCGCTAACCAAAGAGCACGCGGAGGAGGAACCCGAAACCCAGGCCGAGGCGGTGGATGCGCTCATCGAGGCAGGCCAGGAAGAGGGAATTCTCAATGAAGGCAATCGCGACTTGATCCAATCGGTGGTGGAGTTTGGCGAGAAAACCGTGCGCGAAGCCATGAAGCCGCGTCCGGAAATCGTTGCCGTTCCCATTGATACAACCGTAGAAAAGTTCATTGACCTGTTGCGCACCAAGCCGTTTTCCAGGGTTCCCGTTTTCGACGGCACCATCCATAACATCAAAGGAATTGTTTTCGCTCAGGACGTTCTCCAGGTGCCCGACACCGAAGCTCGCGTGCGTTGCGTAGATACCGTGATGCGCAGAGACGTTTACTTTGTCCCGGAAAGTAAGCTCGGCACCGATCTGCTACGCGAAATGCAAACCAACAACATACGCATGGCCATCGTCGTGGATGAATACGGCGGGGTCGCAGGATTGGTCACCATTGAAGACCTGGTGGAGGAAATTGTCGGCGAAATCCGTGACGAGCACGATAAGACTGAAGTGGTGCGCGAAAATGAGCACAGTTATGTGGTCCACGGCAATATGGATGTGGACCGCCTCGGCGAATTGTTTGGCGTTCGTCCCGAGGGAAAAGAATCGGCCACGGTCGCGGGCCTCGTCAGCGAACTTGCAGGCCGCATTCCGCAGCGCGGAGAAGTCGTCGAGGAAGAAGGCCTCCGGTTTGAAGTGTTGGAATCTACCGGGCGAAGGGTCGAACGAGTGCGCATCTCGCTGGCCCAGCCCAGTCAGTTGAAGCTGATATAGTGGGTCCGGCCTTCTGACGCTTCTCTTTCTGTGTGCCCCCGAGGGCGAGAAATCCTGACTGGGTCTTCTGAGCGAAGCGAAAAATCCCTATTCCTCCCGTGGAGTTTTTCACGAGGGGAATGGGACATTGTCGTTAGACAATTCTTGAGACCCCTTATTCCTCGCTGAACTTTTTCCTTATGGCATTTCATTCCGGATTCGTCTGTATCCTCGGCCGTCCCAACGCCGGAAAATCAACCCTGCTGAATGCGCTGGTGGGCGAAAAGCTCGCCATCGTGAGCCCCAAGCCTCAGACTACGCGCAACCGAATTCTCGGCATTATTCAAATAAAAAAACAGAAACGCAAAGCTGGCGGTCAGATCATTCTGATCGACACTCCTGGCGTGCATAAAGCTGACACTTCTCTGGGACGGAGAATGATGGGCGAAGTACGTGACGCCGCTGAGGGATGCAATCTGCTGCTGCTCATCATTGACGCCACTCGCCGCTTCAGCGAAGAAGACCAATCCGTTCTTGAAATGTTGAAGCGCACCAAGACCCCTGCTCTCCTGCTATTAAACAAGCTTGATTTAATTCGCGGCGGCAAAGAAAAGCTGCTTCCCTTAATCGCTAAATATTCAGAACAACATCACTTTAAAGAAATTATTCCCATCTCTGCGCGCAAGCCCGAGGGATTGGATTTGCTGCTGCAAAAAGTTATCGCCGCCCTCCCCGAAGGCCCGCACTATTTTGCCGACGATCAAGTCACCGACCAGCCGATGCGATTCATGGTCGCCGAGGTAATTCGCGAACAAGTGCTGATGGATACCAGCGAAGAAGTGCCCTATGCCATCAGCGTGGTAGTGGAGCAGTTTGAGGAAGGGAAGCGGCTCACCCGAATCGCCGCCGTTATTTATTGCGAGCGCGAGGGTCAAAAACGCATATTAGTCGGCAAGCAAGGCCAAATGCTCAAGAAGATCGGAACAGCCGCGCGGTTGCAGATCGAGAAGATGGTAGGAACCAAAGTCTTTCTGGAATTATTCGTGAAGGTCCAACCCGGTTGGCGCGACTCGCAAACCTTTGTGGACGAGTTGGACTGGCGAAGACATTAGAGCGCCTGACACCGCCAATCCCATAAATCACAACTTATTGCATTCCATGCTATTCCATGCTATGTTCTGTGAAGGAGGAACCGACCCATGACGTACGCAGATAGCATCCGGATGCATGCAAAGGAACGTTACGTAGCACATGCGAGAAAACAAAAGGTGAAGCGTTTTTCAATTAGGGCAGGGGACGTAGTGCGAGACCTTCGAATGAATGGACGTGCTCCCGCGGTCTGTAGCGCACTGAGAAGTCGTGAATTTCAGGAAAGTAATAACCTCAAACTGGTTGAGCAGGCTGGTCCAACGTCTGGGCAGAGTACGACCATGGTGTACACATACGAATTCGTGGAAACAGCTAAGCAAACTGAGACACAAGAGGATGCTTGGGGCCGGCTTCGAGGCGCCTTAAAAGATGTTTTTGCTGAACTGGGCGGCGGGGAAGCCTACCTTCGAGACCAGCGCGCCAACTTTCATGGAGACAAAGACCAAAATTGAGCCGGATCTATTGGGACACAATGCTCTTCATCTATTGGCTCGAAGACAATCCGCAATTCGCCAAGAGGGTGGATGCGATCAGAAGGAAAATGCTGGAGCGGCACGATCAGTTAATTACTTCCGCGTTCACCTTCGGCGAAGTGCTGGCCGGGACCTATCGTAACAACGCTGCAAACGGTGTTGACGAGACTCATCGTCTGTTACTAAGCGTGGTCTCGGATGTAGTCCCATTCACCATTAGGGCCGCGAATCATTATGCTCGAATTAGGGGATCATTACGGGTCGCAGCCGCTGACTCTATACATCTGGCTTGCGCGGCTGAAGCTGGAACAGACCTGTTTCTAACCAACGACAATAACCTTATAGGAAAAATCGTGCCAGGAATTCAATTCATCGCTTCACTCGATACCCAGTTTTTCTAAAAACATCCGCGTCTCTCCCGCCTATTCCTTCGCCAAAATGCCTAGCGTCTTCATCTTGCGGTAAAGGTGGCTTCGTTCCAGGCCAAGCACTTCAGCGGTACGGGTCACATTCCCGTGGTTCTCATCCAGCTTTTTCAAAATGTAGTCCCGCTCGTAGGCGGACCGTGCCTCGTGCAGAGTCGAAAATTCAATCCCAGCAGATCGGCGCGTTCCGTCGCGATAAACCAGGGGCGGAAGATGCTTGCGCTCGAAGCGGGTAGTCGTAGGATTCATGATCACAATCCGTTCAATCACGTTGCGCAACTCGCGAACATTCCCTGGCCATGAGTATCCCATCAGCGTGTCGATCGCGTCGTCAGTAATTTCCCGAGGACGCCGTCCATAAGTCGCAGAAAAATCTTTCAAAAAGTGCCGAGCCAACAACGGGATGTCCTCTTTTCGTTCGCGCAACGCTGGCACTGAGAATGGAATGACGTTCAGCCTGTAAAACAAGTCTTCACGAAAGTTTCCCCTGGAAATCTCTTCCTCCAGGTCCTTATTCGTTGACGCAATCACCCGGACATCTACGGTAATTGGCTCCTCGCTGCCCAGCGGCGAAAATCTTTGCTCGTCCAGCGTGCGCAACAATTTGGATTGCGTTTTCAGACTCATGTCGCCAATTTCATCCAAGAACAGCGTCCCTCCATGCGCCCGCTGTAGCTTTCCCTCTTTATCGTTGTGCGCCGCCGCGAACGAACCTTTGCGGTGTCCGAACAGTTCGCTTTCAATCAGCTCTTCAGGGATGGCCGCGCAATTCACTTCGACGAAAGTCTGCTCTTTGCGAAGGCTGTTCACGTGAATCGCGTTGGCCACCAATTCCTTGCCCGTCCCCGACTCGCCGTAGATAAGCACTCTCCCATTCGTCGGCGCCATTAACTGTATCTGTTGGCGCAGCGCCTTCATCGGGATGCTGTCACCTGCGATGATGCTTTTCGGGACTAGCTGTTTCTTCAGATCACGATTTTCGTTTCGCAGCCTGCGCGCATCGATCGCATGCTTAATGAGGATTACGGTTTTGTCGATCGAGAGAGGCTTCTCAAGAAAGTCGTATGCCCCCAGCTTGGTGGCACGCACCGCGGTTTCGATGGTGCCATGGCCCGAAATCATGATGATTTCCGGCGCATTTTCAGACTCGCGAATTCGCTCCAAAGCCTCCAGCCCATCCATTCCAGGAAGCCATACATCCAGCAGAATCAGATCAAATGTGTGCGTACGCAAAGTCTCAAGGCAGGCTTCTGCGCTTTCGGCCAGGGAAACCTGATAGCCTTCGTCCTCCAAAACACCCTGCAACGACTGCCGGATCGTCGACTCGTCATCCACAATAAGAAGTTTATGCATGGGCTTTACGCTGACGCTTATGCATGGTGAAGCGCGGGAATCGTCGCAACCCATTCCGCTGCCACCGGCAGTTCGACCACGAACCGCGTACCTTGCGGTTTATTTTCTTCAAGTCGTATGGAACCCAGGTGATCTTCGATGATGCGGCTTACGATGGCGAGCCCCAGACCCGTTCCCCGCTGTTTCGTCGAGAAGTAGGGAAGAAACAGTCTTTCTTTCAATTCGTCAGTGACGCCGTGCCCAGTGTCACAAACCACTATCTCGACGGTGTCACCAGCTGCGATCAATGCGGTGGAAATATCAATCTCCCGCACCGGAGCATGGAGCATAGCTTCCGCCGCGTTATCAACCAGGTTCGCCAATGCTCTCTTCACCGCCTCCGGATCCGCCATGACGTTCGGCAAGTCCTCGGCGAGATGAGTGCGCACGCGTATGCCGTCCAACCGCCCATGAAATAAAGCTAGAGCACTTTCTACGATTGCATTGATATTTGAAGGTTGCGGTTGCGCGGTAGGGAAGCGCGCCAAAGTTGAAAATTCATCCACCAGGGTACGAACCGTCTCCACCGCGCCGGCAATTGTCTCCGCGCATCCATCGATTGTTTTTAGGGACGCTTTGTCCGGAACCGGGCTGCGTTTTAGATGCCGCCGAATCCTCTCGGCAGAGAGTGCAATCGGAGTCAGGGGATTCTTTATCTCATGTGCCACCCGCCGCGCCACATCCCGCCACGCGGCCTGCTTTTGGCCTTTTAACAGATCGGATAAATCTTCGAAGACCAGCACATAGCCCAATCTTTCCCCGTCGTGATGCAACGTGGCGACCGTCGCGGCAACATTCAGTTTCGCACGCTGGACCGTGATTTCCATTTGTGTAGTGGTGCTTCCCATGCGGTCGGCCCGCCGCAGTAGCGGCTCCAGGTCCTCCAGCATTTCCGACGAAAAAACGTCGGCTATTGGCGCGCCTATCAAGATGGCCGGAGCCCCCGCCTCTTCCCGCTTCGGATGAAATAATCTCAACAGTGCTTGATTGAAGTGCGTAATGTGCCGCTCGGCATTCAGCGATAACACGCCCGTGGGGATGCTTTCGAGAATGGTCTCGATGTGCCGGCGGCGTTGCTCCAATGTATTGTTCACCGCACTCAATTCACGGCTCGAGGCTTCGATTTGCCTGCGGCTGGTCTCTAATTCTTCCGCCATGCGATTGAAGGAGCGAACCAAATCTCCCAGTTCGTCAGCAGCAGAAATCTCCACCCGGTAGTCGAGACGTCCCCGAGAAATTTCTTGTGTCGCTTCGGCGAGAGCGGCCACAGGACGGGTCACCAGCTTCGAAAGGAACAGCGCAAACCATGTCGTCGCAAACAAAACCAACACCGTCAGCAGCAGCAACAAATCCATGTAAGTTCGCCGCACCAATCTCCGCTGGTGGGTCAGGTCAACATAGCGCTGCTGGCTGGCTTCGATTTGCTTTACCGTCTGCGAAAAATCCGCAGGCAGCGGCATCGCAACAATGATCTCTCCTTGCCGACCCACGGGAGCTGAGCCCAAAATGTAATCTGTTTGCTGCCACGTGAAGGGGCTATGGGTCCCCAGTCTTTTATAGATCTCATCTTTTATGTCGGGCCACGGCGCGGGCATCTCCGCGCTTTGTTCGACTCGATCCCCCAAGATAGCGACCGCGAAGCCGCCCTGTAGATCCGCTCTTTGCCTGCGGAATTCAGGCGCAGCCAACGATAGGTCTTGGCTCGCGAAAGCCCGCTTGATATCGGGAGATTGGGCAATGGATGCAGCTCCCGCACGCGCGTTCTCAGCCGCATACTTCGCCAGCAATGATCCCATTGTGGCAGTGTCGCGCCTCACTTCCTCCACAGGACTTGAAAACCATTTGTCTATCGAGCGGTTGATCAGTCCGTAGGCAAACCAGAACATCACGATTACCGGAAGAAACGAAAGCAAGAGACTGGCGACCACTAGCCGGGTTCGAAATTTCGATCCCAGCACTCCCAGCCGGCGTTCCGCGAACAACTTGAGAAGGTTGCGCGCCAGGACGAACGTCAGCGCCACAAACGATAAGAAAATTAGCGCCGAAAGCGATGCAAAGAAAAGTAATTGCTGATTCGTATCGGGATTTAGAAACGGCAAATCAAAAGAAGACTGCGATAGCAGGATTCCAAACAGCAAAACGATCGCAATTGCCAAAAAGACAATAGCTTTCTTCCGCCCAGATGTCTTGTCGTTGGAGCGAGTTGGATCAAGATTTCGCACGCGCTAAGCAAACGCTTCGCCGCCACCGCAGGGAAGCGCTGTCACGCCCGATTATAAGCTCCACCCAAGCGATTTCCGCGTCCACCGTTGTCATGAAGGCAGTAACACTCGCCGACATCAACCCCCTGATACTTCAGCAAGACGGACGCCCACCGCGACCTACTACATCGCACCCTCAACCTCACGGCCCTCCCGCTCACTGGAAGGACGACCTCTGATCGTCATGCAGAAACCATGCAGAAACAAAGATTGTTGCCATCAGGATCAGCGACCGCAAACTCACGCAATCCCCACGTCTGATCCACCGGCGCGGTGTGAATGGGAGATTCCGGACGCTGTGTCGTATCCAGACCCCGCCCGCGAAAGGTCGCATAACGCTCATCAACGTCATTCACAAACACACGATTGACGGAGCCAAAAATGCCGTCGCCAGAATGACGAGACAGTTGTAGTTCACCGCCATCACGAACCAGGTCAATGACTCCATTAGCCATTTCACGGTCTTCATGTCCCGGCCACTTGCGCTCGAAGTCCAGAACCTCGGTGTAGAAACGCAAAGACCGTTGCAAATCGCCACAGCGGATCACAGGCACAATCTTCATAAGATCTCCGGGGCACAACTCGAAGAGTCCGTAACGGCACCATCATAATAGAAGGGCAGAATAATACGGGCTAGCCCAAGCGTGACGGAATCTTGTCAAGTGTCCTTTCGTGTGGAATTCCGCGTAAATCAATGACTCCACTCGCAAAATAAACCTCGAAACCGTGGCGCATTTACCCGCTGCAATTTGTTACTCTTGAAATAGAGATAGAAATAATGCGCGGCCCACGGGCTGCGTTTTTTTTTGGGAAATCACTCCCACCCGGGGTGCCCCATTTGTCGCTGCTTTTGCGAGAAGTGGGAGGCAAACCCTCATCACTTAGGATATCGATTCTGAATCGACACAAGGACATCCATGAAACCAAAACGCGCCCTCGTCCACAAACCTCATCCTCCACCAACCATGCCCACCAAGCATCGCGGAGAAGTCGCCGAAGCCGCCTTCCTTCACAAGGCCGCGTCCATGGGATTCAGCGTCTCCAAGCCCTGGGGAGAAAGTGACCGCTACGATTTCATCGTCGATCACGGAGGCCGCTGCTGGCGCGTTCAAGTAAAATCCGCGCACTCCAGTTCCATCCACGGATACACCTTCCACGGCTGCGGTAACCTGCGCACCAAGCGCTACACCCAGCGCGACATCGACCTCATCGTCGGATACGTCGTTCCCGCTGACGCCTGGTACGTAATCCCAATCGCGGTCTTCGCCAACATCACCGCGGCAAAAGTCTTCCCCACAAGCCAGCGCCGCATGTCAAAATTCGAAAAATACCGCGAAGCCTGGGGACTGATAAAGACTAATCCAAAAGAAAAGCCCCGCTCTCGATGAAGAAGAGCGAGGCTTCGATAAGTCCATCTAGGCTTTTGCGCCGAAGGCGCGTCTGCCGGGACGGCCAGTCCTCTTAGTACATGCCTTCCATGCCGCCGCCGCCACCGTGTCCGCCGCCCATGGGAGCTTTGTTCTTCTCTTCTGGGATTTCGGATACTAGGGCTTCGGTGGTTAGCATCAGCGATGCGATCGATCCGGCATTTTGCAGCGCGGTGCGAACGACTTTCGTCGGATCGAGCACGCCTGCGCGTACCAGGTCTTCGTAGTTGCCGGTGAGGGCGTTGTATCCAAAGTTGGTGTCTTTGGAATCATTGACCTTGCCGAGAACGATGGCGCCTTCTTCGCCGGCATTTTCGGCGATCTGACGCAGTGGCTCTTGCAGGGCGCGCTTCACGATGTTGACGCCGATCTGCTCGTCGCCATCGAGTTTCAAGTTGTCGAGAGCCTTGACGCAACGGCTCAACGCAACTCCGCCGCCCGGGACGATACCTTCTTCCACCGCTGCACGGGTGGCGTGCATGGCATCTTCGACGCGAGCTTTCTTTTCCTTCATTTCGGTTTCGGTCGCGGCGCCGACTTTGATTACGGCTACGCCACCGACTAACTTCGCCAACCGCTCCTGCAACTTCTCGCGGTCGTAGTCGCTGGTGGTCTTGTCGATCTGTCCGCGAATTTCTTTCACGCGGCCCTGCACGTCGCCGGGCTTGCCTTTACCTTCGACGATGGTGGTGTTGTCCTTGTCGATGGTGATCTTCTTGGCTTGTCCGAGGTCGCTGATCTGAACGTTCTCGAGCTTGATGCCGAGGTCTTCAGTGATGGCCTTGCCGCCGGTGAGGGTAGCGATGTCCTGCAACATGGCCTTGCGGCGGTCGCCGAAGCCAGGAGCCTTAACGGCCGCGACTTGCAGCGTGCCACGCAGTTTGTTGACGACGAGAGTAGCGAGCGCTTCGCCTTCAACATCCTCAGCGATGATGACGAGAGGCTTGCCGCCCTTGGCAATCTGTTCGAGCAGCGGGAGCAGGTCCTTCATCGAGCTGATTTTCTTTTCGTGGATCAGGATGTAAGCGTTCTCGAGCGAAGTTTCCATGCGCTCAGGATCGGTCACGAAGTAAGGAGAGAGATATCCGCGATCGAACTGCATGCCTTCGACCACTTCGAGCTGGGTTTCAAGCGTCTTCGACTCTTCGACGGTGATGACGCCGTCCTTGCCAACCTTCTTCATCGCTTCGGCAATGATGTGGCCAATGGTCTCATCGTTGTTCGCCGAGATCGTCCCAACCTGCGCGATCATGTCGCCGGTTACGGGCTTGGACATTTTGTCGATTTCGCCTTTACCGCGGTTGCCGGTCTTCTTGTCGATTTCGCCGCAGACGACGCCGATGGCTTTTTCGATGCCGCGCTTCAGGGCCATGGGATTGGCTCCGGCAGCAACGGTTTTGACGCCTTCGCGGAAGATGGCTTGGGCGAGGACGGTGGCGGTGGTGGTGCCGTCTCCAGCGACGTCGGAGGTCTTGGAGGCGACTTCACGGACCATTTGGGCGCCCATGTTTTCTTGAGCGTCGCGGAGTTCGATTTCTTTGGCGACGGTTACGCCGTCTTTGGTGATGGTGGGCGAGCCGAATTTCTTTTCGATTACAACGTTGCGGCCTTTGGGGCCGAGGGTGACTTTTACTGCGTCCGCGAGAAGGTTAACGCCGCGCAGGATGGCCTGGCGGGATTCTTCTCCGTGTAGGATTTGCTTTGCCATGATTATTTTCTCCTAAAGTTTTAGAAATGCTTTTTACCGCTGAGGCCGCCGGGGCCTAGCTTAAGATCCTTTGCGCCCAGTTTCGGCTCTCAGGATGACAACTAGAAGCAGATTCCTCCGGGCTGCGCCCGTTTGGAATGACAAGTTCAATGCGTCCTTTCGGAATGAACAAGTTCGCTGAAACTAGCGGCGCGAGCCAGTGGTTTCCTTTTTGCCGGACTGCTGGCTGCCTGAAGAGGCCTGGCCGCTAACTACGCCGAGGACTTCTTCTTCACGCATGATGATGAAATCTTCGCCATCGAGCTTGATTTCGGTGCCGGAATATTTTCCGAAGAGAATGCGGTCGCCTTCTTTTACGACTAGGGGGAACACTTTGCCCTCGTCGTTGCTCTTGCCGCGTCCGACGGAGATTACTTCGCCTTCTTGTGGTTTGTCTTTTGCGCTGTCAGGGATGATAATGCCGCCGCGAGTGGTTCCTTCTTCCTCGGTGCGACGTACCAGAATGCGATCATGCAGGGGAGTGAATTTTGTAGCCATGCTTGTGTATCCTTTCATTCAGGTTCAGATAGAATCTGGGGTTAATTGATGGGCTAACATTTTTGTTAGCACTCTTTGTTTGTGAGTGCTAATTATAGGAAGGTGAGCGGGTGGATGTCAAGTTCTTGTAAGTTATAGAGAAGACGGCATATATATGAAAACCTTATTAGCTACTTATCCGCTATGTTCGCTCGGCAGCCAGGTATCACAACTGCGGCGATACCTGGGGCACCCCTCTGCTAATTCGAGGCGCGTGGGTTTAACTGTTGGGTTAGTTTTTCTATTTTTGGGTTTTGCTGGGGCTCGCGAGAAAAAGAAGGAGCCGCCGTCATCGGCGCTGACGTTTATTGTGCTCAAGGAATACAACGGAAAGCCTTTGAGAAATGCGGCAGTGGTGTTGCATCCGGTGAACTCAAAAGATAAGCAGGAGAGCGGCGGACTCGAGTTAAAGACCGATGCGGAAGGGAAGGCCAGCTATGAGGGTATTCCCTATGGAAAGCTTCGCGTGCAGATATTGGCGCACGGCTTCCAGACGTTTGGACAAGATTACGATATCAATCAGCCAACGACCGAGTTCACGGTAAAGATGAAGAGTCCGGCGGGACAATATTCGATCTATGAAGATCATCCTGCGGGAGACAATGGCAGTGGTGAGAAAAAACCTAGCGGTAACACCCCTCCGCAAGATCCGCGGCAACCCTGAAGCGGTTCTCATCATGCCGTTCCGCTAGCGGTGGGCCGTTTCCAGGCGGTGAGATCACGTTGCAGAATTGACTCCAAAGCATCCACCTCGGGGCGGAACTTATGGTGAAGCATGACAGAAATTTCGTTAGAGAGCGGAGGAAACGAGGGCCCTCCTCCTAAGAAAAGTTTTCGCAAAGGCGATTCTTTCACCAGAGATACGACACGTCCCATGCGCCTGGTTTTTAGCCAATCGGCGACATCCATCGCTTTGTTTGTACAAAAGTGGCTCCGCGGGTACGTCATCACCCCAGAGCCATTGATGGAGGAGCGCGCCGATTCCGGCACTTCGAACCGTCGGACGCCGACGAAATCCGCGAGAGTGTTCATGAATCCTTGCGGGTCGGAGCACAGGTCGTCATAGAGCAGGGGCAACACGTTTTCCGCGCCGAAGGTTTGCCTCCATTTTTTTAAGCCGACGGCGTACCGGCTCGATTCCACCAGCTCAGAATCGTTTGCCAAAGAATCCTGGAAACTCCAGGGAACCAGCCCGTACGCTCGTTTCAATCGGTACAAAGACCAGATTCGTTCAACGGGATTACGAAATATGCAAACCACGCGGGGCGCGCGGGGGAGTTTACTAATACGCTCGCGAGCCTTGTCGGAAGCGAAATAGGTGGGAGCGACTTCACCGACTGGTTTGTCGGGCCGGATGTGGGGAAAATGGGAGCGGTACCAAGCTAGTCCCAGTTCAAAATGCAGATCGAAAAATCGACTTTCTTTGACGGGAAAGGGAAGGGTGGCGTGCTGGCCAAGGATACGGTGCACCCAAGTAGTTCCGGTGCGAGGCGGACCCACAATAAAGAAAGATGGGATCCAGTCGCTGCGCTCGCCAAAATGCATCGGCCCCCCTTTGGTCCCGTAACCCGTTTGTGATCCCGAGTTAATCTGGGAGTTGGAGCAACTCCGATGAGACTTGGAAGATGGGGAGTTGCTTCAAAAATGGTGCAGTCAAGTCGGAAGTACATGTCACTCTAGGTTCCCATAGAGCGGGAAAACCAAAACCTTGAATTCAAGAATGAAATGTCGCCCGGGATCTTGTGATTGCGCAAGCAAATACAAAAATTAACGAAGAAAGCGTGTGCGTTGAGAACAAACAGACGCGCCTTCCGCGTGAAGTTGCCCTATGATAGAAATGCAGTCAGGCAGCCGCGCGCGGGCGTGGCGGAATGGCATACGCAGCGGACTTAAGGAAAACTTGAGTGCTCGCCTGGGAAACCGGCGATGCAGAACTGCTCAAATTCGGGGAAACCTTAAATGGCAATCCCGAGCCAAGCCCGGAGAGACTGTGCCGGGAAGGTGTAGAGACTAGACGGGCAGCACCTAAGCTCCGGAGCTTTCGGGGGAGGGTGAAGGGATAGTCCAGACCGCAAACCTGGCGTGAGTCGCCTCACGCTCTGGGCGGCGAAAGCCGTAGACGGTATGAAAATCCGCAGGGCTTAAACGGCCCATGAGGGTTCAAGTCCCTCCGCCCGCACCACATATCTGGCTTGGCGGCCAATAGGTCCGATACTGCGTGGCCGGAGCCTCGAATTGTTCGCAGGCCCAGTTTCCGAACGAATCCACTTCAAATAAAGCTCATTGTCAGCCTAATGGGCGATGCAGGTTCCCCTAGAGTGACCTACCAGTAAATTAAACAATCGAGAGTAATTCGGCCGCGGGGATAAGCCCGCTGACGGCACTGCGGTACGAATGAACATGGGTCAGAGGGAAGGGAGGGGAGTTTTTGGTTGGAGGCGGGCGGTGAAGTGGCGGAGGAAGGGGGCCTGGTGGGTCAGCGCGTATCCGCGGATGGTTTGGCGGCGGCGCCAGACGTTGAGAATGACTTCGACCACGTATTCAATGTGGCTTTGGGTGTAAACGCGGCGGGGAATTGCGAGCCGGACTAAATCCATTTTCGCGTGCTCGCCGAACATGAGCGTGCCGATTTCGACGGAGCGGATTCCGCCTTCTAAATACAACTCGATGCCGAGGGCGACGCCGGGAAATTCGGATGGAGGAACATTAGGCAAGAACGCACGCGCGTCGATGTAGATGGCGTGGCCGCCAGGAGGTTGGACGATGGGAACGCCTTCGCTGGCGATGCGATCGCCGAGAAATGCGGTGGAGGCGATGCGGTAGCGAAGGTATTCTTCGTCGAGCGCTTCGTTTAATCCGACGGCGATGGCTTCGAGGTCGCGTCCGGCCAACCCGCCATAGGTGGGAAAGCCTTCGGTCAGGATGAGAACGTCTTTTTCCTGCTGGGCCAGGAGGTCGTCGTTGGTGCAAAGGAATCCGCCAATATTTGCCAGGCCATCTTTTTTGGCGGACATGGTGCAGCCGTCGGCGTAGGAGAAGATTTCTTGCGCAATTTCGCGGGGAGTTTTGTTGGCGTATCCGGGCTCGCGCAGCTTGATGAAATACGAGTTTTCGGCGAAGCGGCAAGCGTCGATATAAAGAGGGATGGAGTGCTTGCGGCAAATTTCTTTTACGGCGCGAATGTTGGCCATGGACACGGGCTGTCCGCCGCCGGAATTGTTGGTGACGGTCAGCATGACGAGAGGAATTTGTTTCGCGCCTTCCCGCTCGATCAGCTGAGTGAGTTGGGTGGTGTCCATGTTGCCCTTGAAAGGATGCAGGAGACCGGGTTGCTTGGCTTCGGGAATGGGCAGGTCCATGGCTATGGCACCGGCGGATTCGCAATTGGCGCGAGTGGTATCGAAGTGGGTGTTGTTGGGAACGATGTTGCCGGGTTTGCACATCACACTGAAGAGGATGCGCTCGGCGGCGCGTCCCTGATGGGTGGGGATGACGTGGCGGAATCCGAAGATGCTTTGCACCGAATCGCGGAAGCGGGCGAAGCTTGGAGATCCGGCATAGGATTCGTCTCCCCGCATCATGGCGGCCCATTGTTCAGTGGACATAGCCGAGGTCCCGGAATCGGTAAGCAGATCGATGAGGATGAATTCGGAATCGATAAGAAAGAGGTTATAACCGGCAGCCGCAATCAATTTCTCGCGGTCGGCACGCGTGGTGGCGCGAATGCGCTCAACGCTCTTTATGCGAAAAGGCTCGATGATGGTGCGGAAAGACAAGATTCTCCTGAGGAGTTACGATCCAACAACTGCGGGTTGAATATACATTTTTGAGCAAAGGAATGCAGGCGATTTCTTAAATAAGCGTAACTCGAGGGGGTGCGATGGGTGATGGAGAAAGGTGATCTAAGCGGAAACTTCGGAGAGGGATAACTTTGCCGAGAGTACTGTGCCTCGGGTATTGGAGCGGATCTCGAATTTTCCGCCGAGTTGGAGGACGCGTTCGCGCATGCCGCTGAGGCCGACGCCGGGCGCTCCGCCGATTTCTATCTCCCAGATTTTTTCTTGCGGAATGCCGACGCCTTCATCTGAGACTTCGAGGGTGACCTCATCCGGAGTGCGGGCTAGGCAGACCTTTGCGGTAGCACTCTTCGAGTGACGGTGAACGTTGGTGAGAGATTCCTGCACCAGCCGGAAGAGTGCGGTTTCCATTTCTCTTGGCAAACGGCCGAAGGGATCGTCGCACTCCAGTTTAACTTTCATGTTGCTGCGCTCAGCAAATCCTTCCAAGTACCAGCGGACTCCGGAAACGAGGCCCACTTCGTCGAGCAGGGGTGGATGCAAAAGATGGGAGATGGTGCGAATTTCGTTGGAAATTTGTTTTATTAATTCTGCGTTTTGAGTGACAGCGTTGCGAGATTGGGGAGTCAGAGATTGGTCTGCGATGATGGCAGAACTATTCATGCTGATGGCGGCCAACATTTGTCCCACGCTGTCGTGAAGTTCTCGCGCGAGGCGGCGCTGTTCGTCATCGCGCAGCCGTAGCAGGCGTCCGGTAAGATCGCGCAGATTTTTTTCTGCACGGCGGCGCTCCGCGACTTGCTCTTGCAGTTCGGCGGTGCGTTCACGGACCTGCTGCTCAAGTTGTTCATGGGCCCGCTTAAGGGCTTCGTCGGCATGCTTACGCCCGGTGACATCGCGAGAAGTGGAGAGCAATTTCACCACTTCTCTTTTTTCGTTTTTGATGGGAGTCACGGTCACATCCCACCACTTTGGAGTGCCGGTCAGGGTAGGGCAGAAAGCGTGGAAGGAACCGGATCCGCCGGCTAAAGCTCTATCCAGTGCCTGCTGCACGGTGGGGCGGTCGGAGGGCAACCAACATTCCAGCCAGTTGTCACTATGGCGTAGAAGAACGTTATCGTAATCCATGACTGTTTTCGCTACTGGACTGCGATAGGTGATCTGGAAATCAAGGTCTATTACATTGATGACGTCAGAGCTGCTTTCGAGTATGCGGCGGATAAACTCTTCACTTTCACGTAAACCGGCTTCAGCTTCTTTACACTTTGTAATTTCTTTTTCCGCTTGGTAGCGGGCGCGCTTTTCAGATTCCAAGAGCTGAATCATGCGCAGCGCAGAGCTGGTGAATTCACCCAGGCTGGAAAGAATGCGGACATCTTCAGTTTCAAAACGAATTTTCTCGTCGTGGGACACGATCCAAATGGCGCCAGGGGAATTGGCCCCGGAAAGAGGGACGACCAAAGCCTCGACGATGGGGAGCGGAAATTCAAGGTAGGTGAAATGACGTCCCGGGTGAGAAAATAACTGAGCAGAACCGCGTTCAAGGGTGGTACCGCAAGGACTGAATTTGCGGGGAACGGTTCCTCCGACATTGTGCTTGAGCATGCCTGCCGAGTGGGTCCACCGCAATATTTGTTCGCCGCCGGGAGGGGGTTCGAGCAAGCTTAAGCCGGCAGTGCCAGCGTGGCAAAGTTCGAGGGCGGATTGAAGCAAAGTGTCCGGCAATTTCTCTGGGGCATCGCCCATAACACCCGCCAAGGCGTGAAGGGCCTGGTTTTCGCTGACGGTCTGCGGCCGTCGATGGGGACGGGACGATAACTTATGGGTTATGAGAACTTCATCAAGGCTTGCTGGAGCTTCCGCGAATCCGCGAGAAGTTTTGGGAACTGGTTGCGCTGACATAAACGCCTTTGCCAAAACTGTCGCTCGTCGACCCCAGGAGTGCCGATTGCGACTGTGCCGCTATTCTATAACTCAGCGGTTAAAACAATACAAATAAATTTATATGGGATTGAAGCGGGACGGACGTGAATAGAATGCGACGCTGACGCTGATGTACGTGCGAGAGGGGTATCGGCTTGCAGCTAAAACTGCCGCGTGACTCCTTCTTCAAGGATAGCCAAAGAATGCTCAACGCCCGCCGCTCGGGCTTCGGATTTCAACAATTGTAAGGGCTCGTCCATGGGTTCCTGGGAGAGGCGAAAAGTTCCGTAATGCATGGGAACCATCCATTTGGACTTCAGATCTATAAAAGCGCGAATGGCATCGCCGGGGCTGGTATGCACGTTACGAAACGACGCAGGGTTGTAGGCGCCAATTGGAAGCAGGGCGAGCTCAGGCTGCAAGCGCTCGCCGATTTCGCGGAAGCCTGAAAAGTAAGCGGTGTCGCCAGCGTGATAAAAGGAATGTTGGCTGGCGCGAACGACGTAGCCTCCGTATCCCCGGTGGGAATCTTTGATGATTCGGGCACCCCAATGGCGGGCGGGGGTATGGGTGATTGCTAAATTACCGTGATGGTGGGTGTGCCACCAATTCAATTCAATAACTTCCCGGAAGCCTAGATCAGCAACCAGATCGCGCACATGGTGGGGAACAATGATGGCTGGGGCTTGGGTGCCACTCCGGCGCGCCTGTTGCACCAGGGCACGCAGGGTGGGCCGATGGAGATGGTCGAAATGCGCATGAGTGACTAGCACGAGGTCGAGCGGAGGAAGATCTCGCAAGCGGACGCCAGGCCTACGCAACCGCTTGAGCACGAACAACCAGCGGGCGAAATTGGGATCGATGGCGACATTGTATCCACCGATTTGAATGAAAAAACTGGAATGACCGATAAAGGTGACGCCCAATTCGTCGGCTTGGACTAAATTCGGAAGATGGATTTGGCCCACGCGGGGAGTGACCGCGGAATGACGTATGAGATCGCCAAAATGTCCGGCCCGCCTGCGAAGGGCGGAGCGACTTGCTGTTGAATTTTGCATTTAAAAGTTACGGCGCAACATTTATCCGCAGATTACTTGACCTCACCCCCAACGTCATTTCTAATTTGATGCTTAATTTCTACCAATTCGTTCCAGCTAAGTATTGGATGGAAGCGGGGAGCTGAAGGATGCGTGTTGCTTTTTGTGGTTTGGGAATCATGGGCCGCCCCATGGCGGAGAATCTGGTGAAGGCAGGCCATGAGGTGACGGTATGGAACCGCACTCCGGGCAAGTCGGTGGAGGGCGCGAAGACCGCGGGGTCGCCGGCAGAAGCCGCCCGAGGCGCGGAAGTGGCTTGGATGTGCGTTTCGGACACGAAGGCGGTGGAGAGCGTGCTGTTTGGCGAGCAGGGGATCGAGCAGTCTCTGACCGAGGGTATGATCGTCGTCGATTCGAGCACAATCGCCCCTTCCGCGACCCGCAAGTTTGCAGAACGAGTGCGGAGAAGCGGTGCGGAATACGTTGATGCCCCGGTAACGGGATCGAAAGTCGCCGCCGAAAGTGGAACCCTGATTTTTATTATGGGCGGGGAAGAGAGCGCCGTCGAAAGACTTAAGCCCTGCCTGGCTGGCATGGGCAAAAAAATCTTCCGCATGGGAGAGGTGGGTAAAGGTCACGCGGCTAAGCTGGTGATGAACCTACAGATCGCGGTCATTTATGAAGGGTTCGTTGAAGCTCTGACGCTAGGGACAAAACTGGGGGTGGACGCTGAATCGCTGCTGTCTCTTATTAATGCATCGATGGTGAAGTCGGGCGTGGTCGAATATAAAGCGCCGTTTGTGATGAAGAGGGATTTCACGCCGAATTTTCCCATGAGGTTGATGCACAAAGATATTCTGCTGGCGCTCGATGCTGCCAAAGAAGCCAGAGTGAAGTTGCCGGCACTGGAAATTGTGGAAGAAATTTACGATGTGGCCATGGAAGATGGACAGCAAGATTTGGATTACGCAGCGACCATTACATTATTGGAAAAATGGGCGGGGGTTGAGGTCAAAGCGCAATCGGCGTAAACAGCCTTGGAGGAGGAATTTCGGGTTACTTCAGTAATTCTACTGAGAGCGGCTATTACACAACTATTACAGCCGCCATTTACGCTCCTTGATACCTTAGTCGATAGAGACAAATAAGGGAGCGGATCATGGAACTCGAGGCGTTGAATCGTAAGGCGGCAGCGGACAATGAGATCAACTGGGTCACGGCCACCTTCATGGGGCTGTTTCACATTGGGGCAATCGCGGCTTTATTCTTTTTCAGCTGGAAAGCGCTGCTGGTTTCGATGTTTCTATGGTGGGTTTCCGGAAGCCTGGGAATTGGGATGGGCTATCACCGGCTGCTGACGCATCGGGGATACAAGACGCCGAAGTGGGTTGAATATTTTCTGACTACTTGTGCGACGCTGGCCCTGGAAGGCGGACCGATTTTCTGGGTGGCAACGCACCGCATCCATCACAAATTTTCTGATCAGGATGGCGACCCGCATTCTCCGCGAGAAGGCAAGTGGTGGGCGCACATGGGCTGGATTCTAACGGGCAAGTCCATGCATCACGACACTACAACGCTGGCAAAATACGTTCCCGATCTCGCCAAAGACAAATTTCACGTTTGGATCACGAAATATCACTATGTCCCCATGATCGTGCTGGGGCTGATTTTGCTGGCGATCGGCGGACTGCCATTCGTACTGTGGGGAATCTTCATGCGTACCGTGGTTGGCCTGCACGCAACCTGGCTGGTCAATTCCGCCACCCACACGTGGGGATCGCGGCGATTTAAGACCCGCGATGATTCCACGAATAATTGGTGGGTTGCGATTCTTACTTTTGGTGAAGGCTGGCACAACAATCATCACGCGCATCCGGTGTCAGCCCGGCACGGCCTGCGATGGTACGAAATTGACGTTAACTGGTACGGTATCTGGGCACTGAAAAAGCTGGGCCTGGCACACAACATTTATCGGGTGAAGCTCGATGAAATTCGCCAGCGCGACGAAGAGCGCGAGCAAGCCGCAGTCCCCGAACCAGAACTCGCATCGGTGTAAGCAAAGCTGAACAACGACAGGCGCCTTGGCCAAACGAGGCGCGTGTCGTCGCATAACCCCCGCCAAGCCACTTGTCGTTATCCAGCGAGAATCCTTTACGCGGTAAAATCCCCCATGCGTATTACCAGCCGACGCCGGGCGATCATCTTCTTTCTGTCGTTTGGGGTGTGCCTGGCGGCGATCGCAGTCGCTGTAGGTTTTGGATGGATCATCCTTAATTGGCGCGAAGGGCTCAGGGTCTTTCTCGGGATAATTTTCTTCGGCGCAATCGTGGCGGGGCTGATTCTTAATACAATTTTCCTGGTGCGCGAAATTCGCCGCAATGAACAGCACGATAGCTTCATCAATGCTGTGACGCACGAGCTAAAAACTCCCATCGCGTCTATAAGACTTTATCTACAGACACTGGAGCGGCGCGATGTAGAAGAAGCTCAGCGGCGCGATTTTTATCGCTTGATGCTGGACGATACGGACCGCCTTATGGGCACGGTGGACCAAGTTTTAAGAGCGGGGACGATGGCGGTGAACAAGGCGCGCCGCGTCCCACTGGACTTCACACAGTTGGTGCAGGAGTGCGTCGAAATTGCCCGCACGGGCCATCACCTTCCGGCTGAAGCATTGATATATTCGGCCTCTGCAAACGCCGTCGGGGCGCGGGTGAACGGCGACTCCGAAGAATTGCGGACCGCGGTTTCAAACGTACTAGACAATGCTGTGAAGTATTCGCTAGAAAAAGTCGCGGTGACGGTGCGCGTGGATTTGCCGGATGAAACACATGTGAGGTTGAGCGTGGAAGATCAAGGCGCAGGAGTTCCATCAGCTGAACTCAAACGGATATTTAAACGGTTTTACCGGGTATCGCATCGGTCCCTGGCGCACGTGAAAGGCACTGGGCTTGGGTTGTTTATCGTGCGAACAATCGCAAAGAAACATGGCGGAAAAGTTTATGCGCAAAGCGCGGGCGAAGGAAAGGGCACTACGGTAGTCATGCAATTACCGCGGAGCGCACCATGAGCCGGGTGTTGATCGTAGAGGACGAGGTGCACCTGGCTAGGGGCCTGAAATTTAATCTGGAAGCTGAGGGTCACGCAGTTGAAGTTGTGGGCGATGGGGAAAGCGCTCTGGAGTTGCTTTTAGGGAAGCAGACAAAACACTCTTCGAAGCCGGGTGCCATGGTGAGGGATATGGTCGGCGATGCGGAGCCTGTCCCCGGGGCTTTCGATGCCATGGTGCTGGATGTGATGCTTCCTGGCAAAGACGGTTTCATGGTGGCGTCGGAACTGCGTGCCGCTAAGAACTTTATTCCCGTGCTCATGCTCACGGCGCGCGGCCGAGCGGAAGACGTTTTGAAAGGATTCGCTTCCGGAGCTGACGACTACCTTCCCAAGCCATTTGAGTTGCCGATACTTTTGGCGCGATTGCAGGGACTGCTGCGGCGAAGCCAGTGGTTGGGGATTCGTCCAAGTCAACTGGGATCTTCGGTCCGGGAAGGTAATTCGGAAGGGAAGTCGGCGAATGCGGAATTCGAGGTTTTCTCGTTCAATGGCCGAAGCATCGATTTTGGAAAGTTGGAACTTCGCGTCAACCGGACGGTCATTCGCTTGACTCTGATGGAAGCAGAGCTACTTCGTCATCTTACCCAGAACAACGACCGGATTATTTCGCGAAAGGAAATTCTGGAAGAAGTTTGGGGCCTGCATGAAGATACGGACACGCGGGCCATCGACAACTTTATTGTGCGATTGCGGCGCTATATAGAAGATGACCCCGGGAAGCCGCGTCATCTGCTCACGGTGCGGGGGGTAGGTTATAAGTTTTTAGCAGAGCCGCCGCCGGAATAACCTATGCGATATGGTGCGCAGGACGAGGCCTAAGAGTAGAGATGCGCGACAGGGCCGCGACCATCATGCTGGAAAGCAACTGCATGGTGGCAACATCGCGCTGATCGAAGGCGTGCGGGGCGGGGGAGAGCACTTCAAAAACTCCTAGAGTCTTGCGGAAGTGGCGCAGCGGCGCGGCTAAAATGGACCTCACTCCGAGCGAACGGCAACTGGCAAGATTTACGTGAGGGTTGCGTTCGGCATCATGACATAGCACGACTTCGCCGGTGCGAACGCAATCGGCGGAAATGCCCGAGTTAGTCTGCAGCCGCACTCCCAAGTCGGGAGCGGTCCTGCCGGTGCGGGCCCGACACACTATTTCATCCCCATGACGTAAGGCGATGGCAGCGCCGGTGGCGCCGGTCAAGGACTGAGCACGTTCAGCGATGACATGGATTGCGGGTTCAAGATCAATCGCAGAGGTGTGAATCTCGGCGTGATTTTCGTGAGCGTGGTCGTGGCGAGATCTGGCATGGGAACGTGACGGGGCGTGGGCCGCGAACGACGGCGACACGTGACTCTCGACATGCGAGGGAACGGTACGAAGCAACTCTCGAACTAAGCGATCAAGTTCGGCATCTTCGATGACATGAGCGATTCGTTGTCCCTGAAGGGATCCGCCGAGGACGCGTGACAAGCTGATTACGGCCTGGCTTCCGCAAGCGAAACAGCGCGAAGTGTTGTTCTCGCTAATCAGTTCGCACTCGACGCAAAACACCGCAGTGGGAAGAGAGAGAAAGTGAATGTGTTGCCCAGTTAAACGGTATGCCATCCTTAGTATGAGTCCTTACGATTGATTAGAAGAGATACAAAAATAAATTGGGGGCGGTGATGTCAGAAGTGTTAGGGCTGGTTCGGGCTGTGGATAACCGCAGCGAGGCGAATACAAGAAGATTTTATCCAGCTTGCGCGACTTCCAAAGAAGCTTCCTCATCGTATAGCGGAAGTCGAAACTCCTGCATCGATATTCTTTGCAGCGCCTCAGCTAGTGCGAGCGGGAATTCGGTAATGAGGAGGTTTATGTCCAACTGAAGGTTGCGTTGGGAGTAATGACGGTGAACCGTCATCGATCCTAAGTGCGCCTGACTGGGGGAGACGAGATCCAGGTGAATTTTCCAATCAGTGGAAGGGAACCTGACGGACCTTTCAGATTTAGTCCAACGAAATGGGGAGTCGATGTCATGGTTAGTGACAATTTGCAGATCGGACGCTGGAGACAATTCGAATCCATCGAAATCGTTGGAGCTGAATGCGGCCACCAGGATGCGGCAGACTTGATGGTAGTCGCGAGCCACTTTTAGTTCTTCGGCGGCGCGGCGGAGAGAAAGATTGTTGACGAAGATTTGGCGCTGCTCCAGGGTGCGATGGGCGACCCGGCGGAGTTCTCCGAACTCGAGGTAGCCGAGATGTTGGACCCCGATCCAGATGCCGGTTCCAATGACGGCGAGCACCAATCCCAGGGTGCTGCCTGTGGGCCATAACAAGAACAAACTCAGCAGCGCGAACAGAGCAGAAACCGCATAGAGAGTAATGACGACCTGACGATGGCTGAAGCCGAGTTGCAACAGCTTGTGATGAATGTGCTCGCGGTCGGCGGTGAAGACGGGCCGTCCACTAATGAACCGCCGCAGCATGGAAAGGACGGTTTCTAAAATCGGCAGACCGAAAGAAACCACGGGAATTGCCACGGCAATAATTGTTGGAGATTTTTGAGCTCCGTAAAGCGCCAGCGTGCTTAGCATGAAGCCGATGAACAAGCTTCCGCAATCCCCGAGAAAAATGGTGGCCGGATTGAAGTTGAATTTTAGAAAACCCAAAATGGCTCCGGCAAGAACCAGGGTCAGCAAGGACACGGCAGAAGAGTGAGTCAGCAGGGCGACGACGAAAACCACGGTGGTCGAAAACAGCGCGGAGCCAGCGGCCAATCCGTCCAACCCGTCGATCAGGTTGAAGGCGTTGGTGATGGCGAGGATCCACAGAATGGTTAGGGGGAAACCGATGAAATTTGAGAAGTGATGATGGCCAAACAATACGGGCAGATTAAGGATGCGGAGGCCGCCGGCGAAGACCATCGCTCCCGCCAAAGCTTGAACTGAGAATTTCACGTACGGGCCTACGGAATAAATGTCATCAAGCACACCGAGTGCAAAGACTAAGCACCCTGGAAGCAGGATGGCGTAAAAAACTTGGTGAGAAATGGCAAACCCTAAGTCAGGTTTAAAGACTGAGACAAGAACCGCGAAAGCAACGTTGAAAAAAAAGGCAAGAAATATAGCTACGCCCCCAAGTCTGGGCAGTGGAGAGCTGTGCAGATGGCGGGCAAGTGCGGGACCGGAGACCCATCCCCGAGCGGTGGCAAAATCGCGGACGGTCCGGGTAAGGACAAAAGAGAGCAGGAGCGAGGCTGCGAACGTCCCCAGATAGAACAAGGTCAACTACATTCCCCCCACCCAAAACGGGACTTTGCCAATTTTTTCTTCGCGTTCAGAGTGACAAACCGATTGCAGAGCAACTGGGGAACATGGTACAGGGCAGGTAATGTTTTTCGTTGTGGAAATCACGACCTCAAATAATATTTAGGCCCGCTAAGTAGTTGACTTTGCGTGGCGCGAACCAAAACTGTAATCATCGAAGCGGTGGGTAGGCATATCGGCGATGCAGATGGGGATTTTTTTTGGGGGCAAGCATTGAGAAGCTAAAGAAGGTAATGGTTACCTTCGATTACCTTCGTCCATTGACCCATTGCCCCGAACTGTTAGAGTTCTTTGAGCAGTCAAGACAATGTCCCCCGAAATTCAAACCGGGCTTTGGATAAGCCATCCGATCCTAGAAGTTGCCGTAGTGGCGACTCTCTACGGGCGCAAGCGTCATACTACGTTTCCGATATTTTTCTCTTATCTGGCGGCTCAGGTGGTGATGTTCTGCATACTTTTTCCGGTGCAGAAAATGGGCAGTTCCAGCGCGTATTTCTATACCTTCTGGATATTCTGTGGAATCAGCCTGGTTCTTGGCTTCAAGGTCATCTACGAAATTTTTGTAGATGTTTTTCGCCCATTCCACGCATTGAAAGATCTGGGAGCGGTCCTGTTCAAGTGGGCTGGATTGGTCATGTTGCTGGCTGCGGTGGTAATTGCTGCCGCGAGTCCTCACTCTGGACTAGGTTCGGTGACGGATGCATTGATGATCACGCAGCGCGGAGTGCGAATTATTCATTGCGGGCTAATTTTATTCCTGCTAATTTTCGCTCGACACCTCGGGGTTTCGTGGAAACAAAACAGCTTTGGAATCGCGCTAGGGTTTGGCTTGTATTCGGCAGTGGAACTGGGCACGTATGCTCTTTATAGTTCGGGACGAATGGGGGAATCGCTGGCAAGTTCACTGGTGGCAGGCGCGTATTTTCTTACTATGGGGGTTTGGCTAACTTATGCATCCTTCAAAACTTTCCCGCGGGTGATCGATGCGAATTTGCTGGCGCCGCAGCGGTGGAATCAAAGCCTGGCGGATGTGCATCACCCCGCAGAAGACGGTTCGTTAATTCCAATGTTTGAAGGGATGGTGGAGCGGGCTTTTTCGCGCTCGCCGGGAAAAACATACATGACCAACTACGCGGCGGAGAATCCAATTCGAAGTCTTTACTCGAATGATCGAACCGCGCCTTTGATTCGGTCTCACTGGTCTTGAGCGAAGTCGTGTTGTAATGAATTCCATTTGCTTCATCAGGGAAGTTAATTCCAGGCTCAGCTAGGGGTGATTTTTTTGCTGGAATTTTCGAAGGTGGTTGCGGGAAATAGGGCCCCTATTATCCACAGATAAAATTTTCATTGACAAAACGATCGCGCCAGTGATCGAGGGATCTGGTTCCCCTTAACCCTTCAGTTAAAACCTTTCTTTGCGAGAATCATTGCGGTGAATCTTCAAGTAGTAGTTTCAGCATCTGCGGCATCTTTTGCGGGTAGTCAGTTTCTGCTTGACAGGCCCTTATATAATTCCTGCCATTGAGGGTCCCCGCTCCCAGGGGATTCCATTAGGAGAAAGACCCAGATGAAGAAAGTACTAAGAATTGCTGTCGCTGTGGTAGGTCTGACTTGTGCGGTAGCGGTCGCGGCATCAGCTTGCGACGGCGCTCCACTGCCCAAAGGAAAGACCGCAACAACCCTGAGCAGGTAAGTACTGACTAGGCCGCCCTAAACGGCCAGTGGCCGGGAATTGCAAACTTTGCAAATCGCCGGCCTTTTTTATTTTCTTGTGGTTATTTGTGCGACAGGTTTGCGCACGCATCGGCAAGCGCCGCTGGATCCGATATTGGAGACTGGCAAGAAAAGTTGGAGCATATGATGGCGGCACTCTCGCCGCTTTTTACTTGGGGCAAATTGGGGATTGTCTCCGCTAATGCGGGTGGGAGATTAGCTGCAACCGCTTTGCCGGGATCAATTCTGATCACTGATTTACCAAAAGCGAAATTTTTGATTGCAACCCGGTAAAGGCTTTCTGCCTTACCATCGTTTCCTACAATTGCTATTTGGATGTGGGGCTGCAAGAATTGAATACCCGCGATGGCATAGGTCGCAGCGAAAATTCCATACTGTGCGGCGATGCCTCCCAGCACTTCCATCGTACGTTGGGCGCACTCGCTGAATCTGTTCTCGGAGGTATATCCATAGAGCCGCGACAGTGCGATAGCGGCCACTGAATTTCCCGCCGGCGTAGGAGAATCTTGAAAGGGTTTTCGCGGAGTGGAAAGTACGCCGAAAGATTTTTCCGACGTAGCGGTCCGGCTGGTGTCGAAGAACCCGCCACCGGCTTCATCGAAAAACTTTTCTATCATCGATTCACCAATCCGGCGCGCAAAGTTGAAATAGGTAATGTCGGAGGTGGCCTCATAGGCGTCGAGACAGGCCACGGTGGTAAAGGCGTAGTCTTCCAGCAGACCCGGCGCCTCCGTTTGGGTTTGTGACTTCTCTGAATACGCGATGACATGCCGGAGTTCTCCGGCGTTCCATCCTTCTGCCAGGGTTCGATCGAGCGAGCGCAGCGCGAAATGCCGCGCGGAATCCAAAGCCAATGCTTTCGCGGCTTCGAGATAAGCGGAGATGCAAAGCGCGTTCCAGCTTACGTAGACAGTTTTGTCTATGAATGGGGTGGGGCGCTGTAGCCGGGCAGCGTACATTCTTTGTTTTGCGGACCCTAGTAATTCCTCGACACGATTTAGAGGAAGTTTCAAACGCTGCGATATTTCTTCGAGCGACCCTCGCACGTACAGCACGTTCTTTTCGATGTTGTGGTGCATCTCTCCGACTTCATTGATGTCGTAATGCAACTTGGCAACGCTCGCCTCGTCGGAAGAAAGAACTTGATCAGTCTCTTGCACGGACCAGGTGAAATAATCGCCGTCGTCGTCCATGGAATAGTCCGCGTCTTGCGAGGCATAGAAGCCACCGTGATCGCGATCGCTGAGCCATTCGTCTATCCAGCCGATGATGTCGCGGGCGACATCGGCAAAAAATGGAGTGCCCGTGACCTGATAGGCGTGGACATAATTTTTCAACAATTCAGAATTGTCGTAGGACATTTTTTCAAAGTGGGGAACGATCCAGCGCTCATCGACGGAGTAGCGGTGAAAGCCTCCGGCGAGTTGGTCATAGACGCCGCCTCGAGCCATTTTTTCGAGGGTGATCACAAAAGCTTCGCGAAGATTCTCGTCCCCGGACCTAGCGTATTGGTCGATCAGAAGATCCAGCACGGCGGGGTGGGGAAATTTGGGAGCGTTGCCAAAGCCGCCGTAGCGGTCGTCAAACATCTTGAGGGCGGATTTAACGATTGAATCGATGATTGAAGATGAAAACTTTTCGTTTTTGCCATTCAGGGTTTCGGCTTGTGCAATTGCATTTTTGACCATCTGAGCCTGCTCGGTCACATCCGCATGTTTTTCACGATAAGCATCTGAAATGGAGGTGAGCACGCGCTTGAAACTGGGGCGGCCATATTGATCATCGGGAGGAAAGTAGGTGCCGCCATAGAATGGCACGCCATCGGGAAGCAGAAAAGCGGTGAGTGGCCAACCACCCTGGCCGGAGACGGCGCTCACTGCCGCCTGATAACGAACATCGATGTCGGGGCGCTCATCGCGATCCACTTTGATAGCAATGAAACGGTCATTCACGAGTTGAGCAATATCGGGATTGTCATAGGACTCCCGGTCCATGACGTGGCACCAATGGCACCAGACAGCGCCGATGTCGAGCAGGATGGGCTTATTTTCAGCTTCCGCCTTTTCAAAAGCTTCTGGGCCCCATTCATGCCACTGTATGGGCTGGTGCATGGCGGAGCGCAGATAGGCGGAGGAAGCGCGAGAAAGGGAGTTAGCAGTTGCGGTGGTCATAGTTAAAGTCTATCGCGGCGTTGCGATTGCCGAGCCTAGATTCGTTATTGGATGCAGTTGCACGGGAACGGCTTCCTTTAGCTGTATGGATTTTTCGGAATCGGTCCCGATGGTGATGGTTTGAGCTTTTGTTAGGTAAGGGGCGATCACTTCGGGCAAGGCCCAATCCATGTCCCATCCATCCTGGATGGCGATGATGTTGTAGGTTCCGGGGGCCACGCCCTGGAGATTGAAGCTGCCGTCGAGGTCGCTTTGGTCACGGCGGAAAAGCTCGCGATTGGATTGCGGATCTTTTGGGACCAACACCACCATGACCCCGGATGCGCCTTTGCCGGCACGTTTCGCGAAACCTTGCACGTTTACTACGCCTGAGGTCAACAGCAGCGAGGCGGAGATGGTTACGCCGGAGCCTATGGCGATCTGGTGACCTGGCGTGGCGACTCCATCGGCTGAGACTCTAATGACGGGATAGGCCTTGGTAAAAGTTCCGGCGAAGATGTTGTATTTGCCGGGAACGATGTCAGTGAAATTGGCTTCTCCCTTTACTACTTGTTGTTGGAGATGGGTGGTCTTCCCAGCTGCGTCGCGTAAGACCACGAAGAATTGGTCGGGCAACTTCCGCTCCCCGAACAGGCGTACAGAAACTTTTAATGTGCTTAGAGGCTCGCCTTTTCGATCGCTCAAATCTTGGCCGTTATTGATGACTTCGACTTCGGTGGGAGATGAACCTGGCGAGGTGACTTTGTAGTTGCCGGGTGCTATTCCAGTGAGCTCAATCAATTCCGAGGAGACTCTGTGGATTCCCGTACCTGGTTGAATTAAGGATGATCCGTCAGGGCCTGCTCTTTCTAAAGTGGGGAATCCGCCGGTGGACTCGTCTTTTTCTGATGAATGAAAAATTAGGTGGAGCGCAGTCACAGGGGCAAGATGGATTTCGGCCTGAATATGCTCTCCACCTTTGAGCGCGATAGGAGTAGAGGCGTTGGCATCGGTGGTGTCTCCGTAGTAAGTGGGAGCGTAGGTGACATCGAAAGGGCGCATGTCGTTCAACGGCGCAGATTGCGGGTCATGGGTCAAGGATGAGGGATGGATGGCATACCAGGGCGTGGCAATGGCAGAAACAAAATATATTGCGGGAGTCAGGGGGTTGAATTCGCAAGCTCCCAGATCGTTGGTCTGAGCGCTGTTGTGGGCCACAAGGCGGCGTACGCCGGAGCTGCGATCCTCGATGTAGATCATGATGGTTGCGTTGCGAACCGGTTCAGAGGATTCGTCGAAGATCTTGACCGACAACCGTGCGGATGGAGGGAGACGCAGAAGCAAATTGTCAGTGGGAAGATCGGCGGCGGTGACGACCGCGGTGGAGAATTGCTCGTGCTGATTGAGAGATTGCGAAATGAATCCGCGCTTGGCGGCTTCGAGGGAATATTTTCCGGGCGGCACTTTGGTGAATTCAAAATGTCCATCGTCGGAGGTGATCGAGGTATCTTTCAGCGCGGGATTTTTGGTGCTGGTGAGGAGCACACGAGCGTGGGCGAGCACGTGTCCGTCGGCGGCACTGACTACGGTGCCAGCGACGCGATAGACAGCTGCGGACGGCGATGTTGCCTGCCTTGTTTGGGCGTGCAGCGTGAAGGACCCACCTATGCAGGCCGCAAGCAGGCCGTGAATTCTTAAAGCCAATTGCAGCTTATTCCATCGCAGCTCGTTCATGGCAGATCATTAACTTTAATTCGCATCTTCATTTGCGGCCGAGATGATTTGAAGTTGCAAATGCTCTGTCTGGCCGGCGACGAACTGGACGATTTGTCCTTTTGATTCGTAGACACGCATGGCATCGGGGTTGCGATATTCGAGATCGTTTTTGGGGTGATCGAAGGCAAGGACCCGGTAGGTGCCGGGAACAATCTGAGAATTGAGCTTTTCTTCAACACCCGCCCACACTTGCGCGAACTGTCCTTCGCTGTCGGGGAGAGGTATCCAATAAACGTAAGCAGTAGTTCCGCTGGCCGATGGATTGGGGCTAATCCCTTCAACGGATGCATCGAACGAGGCCATGTTGTCACGCATGGTGATGTCGATGGGAGAAGTCGATCCACCGCGCCCGACGACTAGCGGAGAACGCAGGAGGTCGATGTTTCCCGACGTTACGGATGCGGCATAACCTCGAGCGGAGCTCACGCGCACCCAGTAGCGGCCGGGCGGGACGTCATCGATGGCTAGCGACTCGTCGTTCGCGGTACGCGGAGGACGCAGCGACCGTGCGGCGCGTTGAGTGAAATCGGATAATGGCTCCAAAGTGACTTGGAGGTATTGGTGGCTGTGACGTGAGGGCATCCCATGAATGTGCGTAACGGTCACCTCGCCCTGCTCTTGCGTCGAGGTAAATTCTTCTCTGACGCGAACTTCAATACTGGGAGGAGTGAGCATGGTTATCTGGCCAGTCTCTGCGGGGCCATTCGCGACCCGTAGAGTCATGGTTCCGCCGCTGGGGGTCGGGGAAAATGTCGAGGCTTCGACGACGTAGGTGCCATTGGGAAGAGATCCGCGGATGGTTTGATCGGCGGGGTTATAGGCAAGGGAATATCCGGGGGCTTCGTCTCCTTGTAACGAAACATTCACGTTGACTTGCGCCACATTGGCGGGAGCAGATAGCGAGATCTTTACCGGGAAGTATGGCTGCTTTGATAATGAAATCGGCGCTTCGAAAACTTTTCCGGGAGTTAGATGAATGGTCGCAGCGCTGGAAAAGTCAGAGGCTTCGGGGAAGTATACCGGTGGATAGGAAAACATCTTTCCGCCGGGGGCAACGTCTTGGGGATCGCGGTCGCCAGCTTCGCGGGTTCCGAGGCGATAATCGCCCGCACTTAGATCAGCAAAACGAAAGTCGCCCTGAGAATCGGTGACATTCACGTTTTGCGCCACCCAGCGCGCAGTACCCTCGGACACCTGGCGGTGGAACAGTTGAACGGGGACTCCATCGGCGGATTCGGAGGGGGAAAGATTAACATGTCCCATCAGAATGGCTTCGGGAGTTAGGAGGATGGTGAGCTCGGGAGCATCGGGTTGAAATTGGGCAAGGACTGCCGAGGCAGATGGGTCGCTCTGATATCCGGGCTTGCGAGCCATGAGTGAGATGGACGGGGCGGCTTTTGCACCACCATCAGGACTGGTCGGGGGCAAGGGGACTTCGAATCGACCTTGATCGTCGCTCATGGCCGCAAAACGATTGTCGGGCGAGTACACCTGAGCGCTGGCGATGGGTTGGCGGGTTGAGCTGTTGAGGACTCTTCCGGTAATGGTGGCTGAATGGGGCTGGGCGGTGGCAGCACTTATCAGAGTTACAAAAAATAACGCGGCGAAGCTGGAAGCTGGAAGTGGAGATCGTGACACGGTACTGCGACTTCTCAACAAAAGTGACTCCGGTACTTATTGTGAAGTAAAACGGCGAAAAATCAAATGCGGTTAGTGGTGTGAAGTTGCTTACTTCTTTTTGGCTGAGCGCTTCGAGGAAGGGGTGGGCGCGGTAACGGCTAGGTTGGCGGCGGCTGCGGCGCGGATGAGCTGCTTAAAGGCGTCTTCATTAACGGCCTCACCTTGGCGGATGTCGATGGCGCGCCGCACCTTGCCTTCCAGGCTGGAATTGAAGAGCTTCTTGGGATCTTTGAGCGAGGCTCCGCGAGCAAAAGTGAGCTTAATCACCTGCTTATAGGACTCTCCGGTGCAAATGATTCCGGCGTGAGACCAGACGGGAACTCCTGGTGACGAGGCTTTCGCCCACTTCCACTCTTCAATAATGTCAGGGTCGGCATCGTGAATGAGCTGGCGGATCTTGGAGAGGGTTTCGCCTCTCCAATCCCCCAGGTCTGCAATGCGGTTCGTGATTTTCGCCGAAGCGGACCCAGGTTCAGGATTCTCGGGCTTCATGCTGATTGCGGATTTCCATGGCGCGAATGGTGGTTTTACTACTGGACAGGCAGTTTACTAGTGTTTTCTCCGCAATCAAAATCCACTCTGTGCATGACCTCAGGGGAATTGCCAGCGAGACCTTTACTATAAAGGCCACCCGTGGGAGGTTTATTGGTCGAACTCCCAGGTTTCGCAACTGCGGCGAACCCTGGGGCACCCGTAAGGAACTTTGATGTAGTGACGGCGTTTTCGCAGGGTCCGTCATTCAAAACTACGGTCAAAGGCCGCGGACAGAAGTGTCCGCGCCACACTATTTCTATTTGGTGATGATGCGGTCTTTGATGCGCTTGTATTCCTGCTCGGATAAGACGTGCTTGGTGACGACGTCATGGGGGTCATCGTAGGGTCGGTTCGCGACGACCCGTCCGGCGCGGATTCTGGTGACTCCGGGAAGAGTGGTGAGTTGATCGATGGTCGCGGTATTCAAATCTACGGCCTTGTCGCGGGTCAGTCCTTCGCGAACACCTTGAACGATGGCTTTGGTGTTGGTCTTTAATTGAGCGGTGGCGTCGGCAGTTTTTTCGCGAAGCTCGTCGGCATTTTGAGGGCGTTGCACGCAGGCGCTGAGAATCAAAGACACAGAAAGGGTAACGATAAGTAAGAAGGAGGATATTTTCACGCTTTTAAGATGTTCGCGAAAACAACTGAGTTGCGTTAAATCGGTGGTGCAGCTCATTGACGAAGCCTTCCTTCCAGCGAAGCGAGACTAGCTGAAGGGCAAGTTCCGGTCAAGGAAAGTCCACTGACGGTGGATTGCAGTTATAATTCGCAGCGATGGCATTGACCTCCGGCACCAAGCTTGGGCCTTACGATATTCAGTCCGCGATTGGCGCGGGTGGGATGGGCGAAGTGTATCGAGCGCGTGACACTCGTCTTGGGCGCGACGTAGCTGTTAAAGTTTTGCCGGCTTCGTTCTCGGCTGATCATGACCGCCTGCAACGGTTCTCGCAGGAGGCTCGCGCCGCAGCCGCGCTTAATCATCCCAACATACTATCCATCTTCGATATCGGTGAGGAGCGTGGCGCGCCTTATGTCGTCTCTGAACTGCTGGAGGGGGAGACGCTGCGCGAGCGGTTGCGCAACGGTCCGGTTTCGATTCGCAAGGCGATCGAGTACGCTTTGCAAGTGGCTCGAGGTTTGGCGGCAGCACACGAGAAGGGAATCGTCCATCGCGACTTGAAGCCGGAGAATCTGTTTATAACCAATGATAACCGGGTAAAGATTTTAGATTTTGGGTTGGCCAAGCTCACCCGACCTGACACCAGTGAAGACAGCGCGGATGCTCCGACGATGCACGCTGCGACGCAAGCGGGCATGGTCATGGGGACCGTGGGATACATGTCGCCGGAGCAGGTGCGGGGGAAGTCTGCGGACCAGCGTTCTGACATTTTTTCTTTCGGCGCGATTTTGTACGAAATGATTTCTGGAAAGCGGGCTTTCCACGGCGAGAGCGCGGCCGACACCATGAGCGCGATTTTGAAGGAAGAGACGCCGGAACTTTCAGAGACGGCACGAAATGTTCCTCCGGGACTGGAAAGAATTGTGCGGCATTGCCTGGAGAAGAATCCCTCGCAACGTTTCCATTCGGCGGGTGATTTGGCATTCGATCTGGAAGCGCTGACTGAAATTTCGGCCACCGGCGCCAAGTCGGGTGCTCAAGCCGCAGTGCAACGGACGGACGCCGAAGGTTCGCGCCGTAGATACCTGACGACTGGCGTTGCCACATTACTGGGCGTTGCGCTCGTCGGCCTTGGCTGGTGGCTTGGCCGAGGAACGGGCGCGGTACCCCCAGCGGAATACCAGCAAATAACGTTTCGCACCGGATCGATTGGCAACGCGCGATTTACGCCCGACGGCGGCATCGTTTACTCGGCATCGTGGGAAAGTAGCGATCCCCAGTTATACCTGGCTCGTACCGACGACAGCGGTTCCCGCGAGTTGGGGCTAAAGAATGCTGAACTGCTTTCCATTTCAAAGAACGGAGAGCTTGCGGTCCGTCTCAACACTTTGTTTCTTGGCGGATATGCGCGGTCGGGCACCTTGGCTCGCCTTCCGCTGAGTGGAGGGGCTCCACGAGAAGTGCTGACGAATGTGCAGGACGCTGACTGGGCCCAGGACGGCGAGAACATGGCGGTGGTTCGCTACGTTCCGGAGAACAGCCACTGGCGGTTGGAGTATCCGGTTGGAAAGGTGTTGTTCGACAGCATCAACTGGATCAGCCATCCCAAGATTGCGCCGGATGGCAAGCGGGTAGCGTTCTCCGATCATGAGAATCCCGGTGGCGATGATGAGGGGTCGGTGGCATTCATCGATACCGATGGCCGGGAGAAGAAGCTTTCCTCGGGCTGGTCTTCAGTCGAGGGAATTATTTGGTCGCCCGCAGGAAATGAGATTTGGTTTACCGCTTCGAACAGCGGCAGCGCAGAGAATCTTCGCGGAGTGAGTCTTTCGGGCAAATTGAGGACGATTGCGAATGTCCCGGGGGGAATTTGGCTGCAGGACATGCGTAACGGGGTTGCGCTTATGGCGACACACCAGCAGCGCATCGGAATCCGTGGAACGCCGGGTGCGGGGAAAGAAGAGCGGGAACTAGGATGGCTGGGGTGGTCGTTGTTGAGAGATATCAGTCGCGACGGCTCGAAAATCCTTTTCGAGGAAGAGGCAGACGGAGGCGGACCCAACTACACGGTGTTTCTTCGTGACACCGATGGCTCGCCGCCTATACGCATTGGCACTGGCGTCGGCGCGGCGATATCCTCGGACAACAAGTGGGTGATTACCAAACCTTTGAAAGAGGGCGCACTTAGCCTGGTACCGACGGGAGCCGGCGAGGCCCGGCAACTGACGCACGATAACATCAGCTATGGGCGCGTCCGCTATTTGCCGGATGGGAAACAATTGATCGCCACCGGGATTGAGCCTGGGCATGGAGCACGGGACTATCTGATCGATTTGAGCAATGGCAACTCGAAGCCGATTACGCCCGAGGGCGTGTACGGAGTTCAGCTATCGCCGGACGGCCGCAGTGTCGCCGTGATCGACCCGGACGGAACATTCGGAATCTGGCCTCTGGATGGCAGCGGGCTCAGAAGGGTCCCCGGGCTCGATTCGAAATACGACTTGTCGGGGTGGTCGCCGGATGGAACATCGCTTTATGTGTTGTCGAGCCAAGGGCGTCTTGGCCCTGCCAAAATTTACCGGGTAAACATCGCAACGGGAAAAATGGATTTTTGGAAAACGTTTGGTGGCGAGCTCGCTTCAAGAAGCGCTGGCGTCAGCGGCCCTGAATTTTCGCAAGACGGCAACGCTTATGCGTATGTGTACGACCAGACTTTATCTGAGGCTTATGTGGTGAAGGGATTGAAGTAAACGGTGGCAAACTGAGTTTCAGGAAGACGCCCCTCTTTGGGTGCCTTTCGCCTTGAGCGTTTTTTGGGAAGCGATCCTTCGCTACGCTCGGGAAGACAAAATGACTAATGAAGATCTGCGTACTGGGTCTGGATTGCGCGGCGCCTGAAATCGTTTTTGGGGACGAGCGCTTGGTGAATCTGCGACGTCTGATGTCCGCCGGAACTTATGGAAGGCTAGAGAGCGTCATCCCTCCGATCACCGTTCCCGCGTGGATGTGCATGAGTACGAGTCAGGACCCTGGTTCACTTGGGGTTTACGGCTTCCGCAACCGGGTTGATCATTCGTATGACAAACTGAGCTTCGCAAATTCCGCATCGATCAAAACTCCAGCAATTTGGGATTATCTAGCACGGCAGGGAAAGAAATCCATCATCGTCGGCGTGCCTCCGAATTTTCCCCCGCGGCGCGTGAACGGAATCAGCGTTGGATGCTTTCTGACGCCGGATACGGTCAAGAACGAATTCACCTATCCGCCAAACATGAAAGCAAAAATCAATGCTTTAGTTGGGGAGTATCCCACGGACGTGAAGAATTTTCGGACTGACAAGAAGGATTGGCTCAAAGAAGAAATTCTCGCTATGAGTCGGAAGCAGTGGCAGGTCGTGAAGTGGTTGTTGAAAGAAAACGAGTGGGACTACTTCCATTTCGTAGACATAGGGCTCGACCGAATGCATCATGGCTTCTGGAATTATTACGATCCCAAGCATCTACAGTTTGAGCCGGGCAATCCATATCAAGACGCCATCCCTGAATATTATCGTTGGCTCGATCAACAAATTGGCGAAGTGCTTGAGCTGCTCGATGAAGAAACGATTGTTTTAATTGTTTCCGATCATGGCGCGCAACGACTGGATGGGGGATTTGCGATCAACGAATGGCTCATTCGCGAAGGGCTGCTGGTGTTGGATGAGTATCCAACGACTTTGACGCCGCTTGAAAAGCTGAGGGTGAACTGGAGCAAGACGAAGGTCTGGAGCGAAGGGGGATACTACGCGCGGGTTTTTTTTAACGTGCAGGGCCGTGAGCCTCAGGGAATCGTTGGTCCTGGCGACTACGAAAGCTTTCAGAATCAAATCAAAGAGAAACTCGAAGCGTTGCCAGACGACAAAGGCGAAGCGATGAAGTCTCTAGTTTTTAAGCCCAAGGAGCTTTACCGCGAAGTGAAGAATGTGGCCCCCGATTTGATCGTGCACTTTGGCGACCTCTTCTGGCGGTCGATTGGAACCGTGGGGCACGGCAAATTACATATCCAGGAAAACGACACCGGACCTGACGCGTGCAATCATGCACAGTATGGAATGTTCATTCTTTCGGCTCCGAACCTCGCGCTCCGAGGGGAGTATCAAGGGGCCCGATTGCTCGACATCGCTCCAACGCTGATGGAGATGGCCGGCTACGAAATACCGAGCGCCATGCAAGGACACACGATGGTGCGGTGAGAAAGCGCGGGATTTTTTGAACTGCGCAAGTCAGATGCGACGAGTACCGACCATTGCCGCGGGGCTACCAGGATATTGGTCTTTGCGATCAATCTTGCGGTGGTTTCTTTTTCTTCCCAAACAATCCGCCCAGCGCGTCCACCACTGATCCGGCATTCTGTCCGCCGACGTTCTGACCGGCTAATCCCCCGAGCCTTGATTTAAGCTGGCCGCTTAACATGCCTTGCACGTCAGGAACGAATTTGGGATTGGAACTTGTGCCTTCGATCATGAAAGGGAGGGTGGCGCCTTTGCCGCCCATTCCGGCAAGTTGGGTGAGTCCGGTCACGACGCCGCCATTCAGCGCGGCATTCATTTTGTAATCGAGTGCGTCGGATGGGCTTACGGTGCCGTTGCCGGTAATTACTCCGAACGACGGGACGTTCAAGTTTATGTTGTTGGTGGTGGTGCCTGCGGGGGCCATGCGCACGTCGGCGCTGAAATTCTGGATTAGGGTGTCCTGACCTTGAGGCGCGCCGGTCAATTTCGAAACTTCGGACAGCTTGGAAGCAAAATTAAATCCCTGAAGCTTGGTGTTCGAAATCCGCACCGGGCCTGCAATCACGAGTTTCTCGAGAGGTCCAGCGACGGTGAAGTTGGCATTTAGAGTGCCGCCTTGCAACGAAGAGCCGGAGGGGAGATTCACGCCGAGCGCGGGAAGCAGGGTTTCAAGATCGTCGATCGGCAAGCCATCGCCATTTACGCGCATGTCGATGATGGTCGATTCCCCCTTCATCTCGAACGAGCCCGCGATTCGCGCCAGGGCTTTTCCGTAGGCAACATCGGAGGAAACTAGTTGTCCGGCCTGCTTTTGCAATTGATAGGTGGCGTCGTATTTTAGATCTACGGCTCGCGGGGCGGGCTTGCCTTTGGGAGATAGCTTGAGGCTGGTGGCTTGTGCCGTTCCGGTGGAACGAACTTCATGACCGTCGGAGGTGAAGTTTCCGTTGAAATCGGACTTGCCGGAAATACCTGATTCCGGCGGCATGAATCCCGAGGCTGCAAGGTCAAGATCTTTAATTGCGATGGAAGCTTGGACGGGCGTGACAGCAGCGTCGTTGGCGTCCACCGGCCCGGCTTTTCCGTCGAGCTTCAGCGACCCGTTGCCGGGCAAAGTGGCGGAGAGCTTGAACGGGAATTGGGAGGTCAAGGAAAAATTATCAACCGTAACGTCGACGTTTCGATAGACCGTAGGCTTGGCTGAAGCGCCTGACGTGCCCATGCTAAGCATGCCGTTTTTAACGGAGAGCTTCTCGACCGAAAGATTGGGATTTGAGCTTGAAGATTGGGCAGGCTTCGCATTCTTGTTTCCCAGGGTTGAGAAGTTCCATTTTCCTGAATTTGACCGAAGCAAAATTACCTGGGGTTCATTCAACGCAATGTTTGTAATTTGTAGTTGCTTAGAAAAAATGAGGGGCATCATGTGCACGCCTACATCGAGGGCCTTGGCGCGAACGAATGGGGTCCGGCTGAAGTCGGGGTCGTCTGCGATGGAGAGATCGTCGGCGGAGACGCTGCCGCTCAAAATGGAAAGCTTTAAGTTGCCGACCTTGACCTCGCGTCCCAGTGCGGTGGACAGTTCACTCTCGATTCGCGGCCGAAAATCATTCACGTTGATCACGAAGGGAAGCGCGATGGTGATGACCAAGAGCAAGGCGATAACTATTCCGATTATTTTTAGCGCTTTCATGAAGACCTCCGTGATGTGGCGAAAAGTGATCCTTGGATGACTGATGGTGCTTATGAGTGGTCTACCTTATTTATACGACTTCAGCGTGCTCGCGGGCAGGTACGCCGGCAAAAGCTTGTTCTAAGTCCGCGATGAGATCGTCGGCGTGTTCGATGCCGACGGAGAGACGAATCATCTGCTCAGTGATCCCCATTTTGCGGCGGTGTTCGGCGGAGATCATAGAGTGAGAAGTCAGAACCGGAATGCTGAGCAGGGATTCAACGCCACCTAGACTTGGAGCCAGGGTGAATAGGCTCAGGGATTCGGAAAGTTTTCGCGCGTCTGCTCCTGTACCGTCTATCTCAAAACTTAGGACCCCTCCGCCGCCTTGCAACATTTCCATTGCCAGAGCGCGTTGGGGATGGGTTTCGGCGAAAGGATAGTAAACCCGCTTCACCCGGGGGTTACCTGCAAGATAGTTGGCGATTCGCAGAGCATTGTCGTTTTGCCGCTGCACACGTACGGCAAGGGTCTTGAGGCCGCGAAGCAGCAACCATGCGGCGTGGGGATCCATGTTGCCCCCAAGCGTGGTGCGAGTGGAACGAATGGTCTCGATGAGGTGCTTGCGGCCAGCGATTGCGCCGCAAATGACGTCGGAATGCCCGGCGAAATATTTCGTGCCGGAGTGCACCACTAAATCGATGCCGAATTCTGCGGGACGGCAATTGATGGGCGTGGCGAAGGTGCTGTCGACCATGGTGATAAGGCCGTGCCGCTTTGCCAGGGCGGAGACCTCGCGCAGGTCCACGATTTTAAGGGTGGGATTGGTGGGCGATTCGACATATAGCAATTTCGTGTTGGGGCGAATCGCGTGCGCGTGGCTCTCGTAGTCTGTGGTGTCTACGAAGGTTGTTTCGATTCCCAGATTAGACAGCCACGAAGTGAAAAACTTGGTTGTGCCGCCGTAAATATCCTGCTGCGCGACGATATGGTCGCCACTTTTGACCAGCGCAAGGATGCTGGTGGTAATGGCGTTCATGCCAGAAGAAAAAAGCAATGCTGCCTCTGCGCTTTCGAGCCCGGCAATTGCGTTCTCAGCAACTGTATTGGTAGGGTTCCCGTAGCGCGTGTAAAACATGTCGGTCGGCGTTGCGGCGATCTGTTCATCGTTGTCAGTGACCTCAAAAGTCGAGGTCTGATAGATGGGCGTGCCTACCGGACCATGTTTTTTGGCGAGATCGACGCCTCCGCGGGCGGCTAATGTTTCGGGACGACGAGGGCTTTTGGTCATGGGAATGAACCTGTGTCAATCGGGATCGAGTAACAATGACATATAAAGACTATCTTCGGCTGTTGGATGGAGCAAGGGCTGCGGATTCTTGCTGGTTGCAGATTGGTCCCCAGGTTGGTGTGGGTTGCTGCCAACGTCTGATATTCTGATTTACCCCGTAAAAGTTCGGCAATTGCGTATCCATACTTCGTACCAATGAACAATCCAATTATTTCCGAGATAACGGGCGCTTGTGAAGCCGAGCGCACCGTTAAGGAGTCTTCGCAGTTGAGGTGCATCGGATGCTCGAGAATCGAGACTTCGCCCACGAGAAATTTACGTTGTTCGGATTGCGACGATTTATTGGAAGTTATTTATCCGGACATTGAAAATGGAGCGATAAGTATTTCGACATCGAAATTGAAGTCCCTATGGCTGGAAAGGCGGATGTCGCGCAAGCCGCTTGACGAGAGTGGAGTGTGGCGATTTCGGGAACTGCTTCCGGGCATCGGTGAACAGAATGTGGTGACACTGCGTGAAGGAAATACTCCCCTTTACTCCATGCCGCAATGCGCAGCTAAAGCAGGAGTGCAAATTCTTTTCGGCAAACATCAGGGGATGAATCCTACCGGTTCTTTCAAAGATACGGGGATGACCGTGGCGGCCTCGGTTGCGCGACAGGAAGGATATCGTTGGGTGGCGTGCGCCTCGACGGGGAACACTTCTGCGTCGATGGCGGCGTATGCCTCGCGGGGCGGCATGCGGAGTCTGGTGCTGATTCCGGATGGACAGATTTCCTGGAGCAAGCTGGCGCAGGCATTGGATTACGGAGCAGTCACCTGCCAACTAAAAACCGATTTTGATGGCTGCATGAAAGTCTTGAATGAAGTTGTGTTGCATGCTCCGGTCTATCTTCTTAATTCGATCAATCCCTATCGGTTGGAAGGGCAGAAGACGGCTGCCATCGAATTACTCGAGCAATTGGATTGGCAATGCCCCGATCACGTAATTGTGCCGGGAGGGAACCTGGCCAACTCCTCGGCGTTGGGAAAGGCTTTTCTGGAAATGAAGCAGCTGGGATTCATAACAAGCCTGCCGAAAATATCCATTATTCAGGCGGAGGGAGCGAATCCACTGGTACGCACAATGCTGGAAGCCGCGGGGGAGAAGTTGGTTGCGGTGCGAGCGGACACTATGGCGACGGCGATCCGCATTGGCAATCCGGCATCGTGGAAGAAGGCGGTGCGCGTGCTGGCGGCTACGGGAGGAACTGTCGAGCAGGTAAGTGAAGTGGAAATTGCCGTTGCAAAAGCGGAGATCGGCTCTGAGGGAATTGGGTGCGAGCCAGCATCGGCGGTAACGCTGGCGGGTGTCAAGAAACTAGTTCAACGGGGATTCGTGATGGCGCAGGAGACAGTTGTATTAATTCTTACGGGACATTTGTTGAAAGATCCCGACTTTACTTTGAAATTCCATCGCGGCGATCTGTTTCCGGGGGTGAAGGAGGAACAGCGTAGCCAGATGATTTCGCAACAGCGGGCCCCTATTGTTCTTGAACCTAGTGCGGGGGCAGTACTTAAAGTTTTGGAAAAAGCGGGCATCTAGAATTCTAAGGCTGGCCACGATTAATAAATGACGATCAAGACACGAGCCAAGAAACGTCCGTCTCCCGTTCGTAGTTCAAGTCGTCTTCCGTTCGAGATTGTGCTTCCGGCCACATCGGCAAATCTCGGCCCGGCATTTGACGCTGGAGCCATTGCTTTAAATCTTTTTTTACGGGTGCGAGCAACAGTCTCAAGAGACTATTCGATCACCGCCGCAGGCCGCGATGAAGACATTTGCGGCCGCCTCGAAAACAATTTGATTGTCGAGACTTATCAAAGTGTTTTGCGCAGCCAAGGAAAAGCGGATTCAGCGATTGCGGTGCGGGTTGAGAATGGCATTCCAATCGGAAAGGGGTGCGGGTCGTCCGCAGCCGCTCGACTCGCCGGCATAGCTTTAGCGGTACATTTTGGAAAACTCTCCTGGGACGGTGATCGCGTTCTGGCAGAGGCGTCCCGGCTCGAACATCATGCGGACAACGCGGCGGCCTGTTGGCTGGGAGGCTTGACGGTCGCGCGCATGGCAAACGCCTCCTCAGCGCAAGCGGTTCGGCTCAACGTAAAAGGGAAGTGGCCCCTGCTGCTGGCGATTCCAGAAAAAAGTCTTTCCACGGAGAAGGCCCGATTGGCATTACCGGCGCAATATGGCCGTGAAGACGTTGTCGCCAACATTCAGAATGCAATGTTTCTGCTGGCGGCGCTGACGCAAGGAAATAGTGGGTTACTTTCGGCGGCACTGGAAGATCGCATTCACCAACCTTACCGAGCAGCACTGTGTCCGCTGCTGCCGGCGCTGCAACAACTGCACGCCGCACCAGGAATTTTAGGGGTGGCTTTGAGCGGAGCGGGGCCCTCGGTGCTGATTTTTGTGGATCCCGGGACGGGGATCGCCGGGGTGAAAACGCGAATCGAGACCCACCTTCGTGAAGCCGGATTGTCCGCTGAAATCGTAGCCGCTGCGATCACGACTCGCGGTGGCAATTCCCTCCTGCCGCGTTAGCGGCATTTAGTCCACGGCTATTCTCCTTGCCATTTCCGAAATGTATTTATGCTAGTACGGGACATGGTACCTATGTACCGTGGTACCATGTTCCAATGACCAGCGACGGGCGGGTAATTGAGCGAGTACAAACTGGGGTCCGCATGGAGAAGCGGATACTGAAAGTGCTGAAGGCTTTCGCGGACCTTCATGACATGACGCTAGGGGATTTGCTCGAAGGAATCGTGCTGCACACGTTTGATGGCAAGTGCGCTCTTAATAAGGAGAGCTTGCAGCGCATTAAGGAGTTGAAGAAGTTTTACGGCTTGGAGTTGGATTCGCGCGCTAGCCATCAATTGACCGAAATCCCGAGACCTACGCAATCAAAGAAGAGGGGAGGCTCCGCATGAAAACACATCTAAGAAATCATTCCGTTTTGTGGTTGCGCTGGACGCTTGGCATTGTTGTGCTTCTCGAATCGATTCACGTCACATTTTCGGCGGGCACGGTGAACCTTTTAATTTATACGAGCGCGGTATGGGCATGCGTCGTAGCCGGCGCGACTAAAGAGTTCGCCGGGGAGTGATCCATGACGGATGACGAATTCATTGCGGGGCTGGAGAATTGCACGCTTGCTGAGGAACAGTTTCATCATCCAGAGCACGTGAAGATGGCTTTTATTTACCTTCACCGGTACCCGGCGCTGGAGGCCTTGCAACACTTTTCAAATTCACTAGCAAAGTTCGCGGCGTCCATGGGCAAGGCAGAGCGCTATCACGAAACCATTACCTGGGCGTTCTTCTTCTTAATACGCGAACGCGTGGCCCGGGCGCCGACGGTGCTGGCTTGGAATGACTTCGCTGGCGCCAACCCGGACCTGTTGGATTGGGGGAACAATATTTTGAAAAGATATTATCGTGATGAAATTTTGTCCTCCGACTTTGCCAGAAGGACGTTTGTGTTCCCGGACAAGTGCGCGCTCATCGTCGAAAACAATGCCGGGGGGCTGAGTGTGGATTGGTTTTCCGACGTCCCCGAGCGTAGTGCGTAGCTCCTTCGCTATGCTCAGGATGACAAAAATGGGGTAGTTTCGAACCGAAACGACTTACTGAAAGCGCAGCGACTACTCATTTCCAGCCATTTAGAGAATCTCTTTTTGCTCTGTCCTTTCCCCCACGTGACTAAAGGAACTCTCGGGCGTTTGACGGTTGTCCCCTGATGTACTTACACTCCAAATGTGAGCACAACCGAAGCCCCCAGCAACACGAAGCGGGAAATCGAGATCGAAATCTCAGCCGAAGAAGTCGCCCGCGAAACCGAAACCCTCGTCGGCAAATATCAGAAAGTGGCGCGCATCCCGGGATTCCGCAAGGGACATGTTCCGGCGTCGGTGATCCGGCAGCGTTTCTCGCAGGACATTCAGAATGATGTCGTCGATGCGCTGATCCCTAAATACTTTCGCAAGGAAACTGGCAAGCTGGGATTGATTCCGGTCTCGCAGCCGCGGGTGACTGATTTGCATTTGCACGATAATGAGCCGCTTAGATTTAAGGCCAGCTTCGAGGTGATGCCCGACATTAAAGTGGGAGGATATAAAGATCTGCGGCCGGAGAAGGCGGACATCACGGTCAGTGATGAAGAGGTACAGAAGTCCCTGGAGGGAATTCGCGAGGGTCGCGCGACTTTTACATCGGTAGAGGGACGAGCGCTGGCAGATGGCGATTTCGCGCAGGCGTCGCTGGATGGAAAGGCGGCTGACGAATCCGACGATGCGAAGCCGGTGCACATGGATGAAGTCCTGGTAGAAATTGGCGGCAAGGAAACGATGCCGGAGTTTACTGAGAATTTGCGTGGGGCTTCCGCTGGAGATGAGCGAACGTTCGAAGTGAACTATCCCGAGGACACTCCTGACAAACGGTTGGCGGGGAAGAAATTTACTTACACGGTGAGAGTTCTGAGCGTAAAGCGGAAAGCTTTGCCGGAGCTGAACGACGAGTTCGCGAAGGAGTTGGGTGAGTTCACCTCATTGGATGAAGTCCGACAGCGGATTCGTGAAGGCATGGAAGCGGAGCGGAAACACACGGCGGAGCGTGAATCGAAGGATAAGCTGGTCACCGAACTGGTGAAGCGCAATGAATTTGAGGTCCCGGAAGCGTTGGTGGAGCGGCAGATCGACGTTCGTCTTGAGCGAGGACTACGGGCACTCACAGCGCAGGGAATGAAACCGGAAGACATCAAGAAAATGGATTTCACCCGCATGAGAGCAGGGCAAAGAGAGCATGCATTGCAAGAAGTGAAAGCCTCGCTACTGCTGGAAAAAGTTGCGGACGAAGAAAAAATTGAAGTGGGGGACGAAGAGATTGATCGCGAGGTTCAGGCGCTTGCAGCGCAATCAAAGCAGACGCCGGAGTCGATCCGCGCACGTTTGACACGAGATGGAGCGCTGGATAGAATCCGAAATAGAATCCGCCACGAAAAGACCCTCGACTTCTTGTACCACCAGTCCGCATGAGCGGCCAATTTGATTCCCCCCAAAGGCCCGAAGTAATCGGGCAGGAGTGTACACAGTGAACGCAAAAGATCCTCAAATGATGCTTGTGCCCATGGTGATCGAACAAACGGGGCGGGGCGAGCGGGCCTATGACATTTACTCACGGCTGCTGCGCGACAACATCATTTTCATCGGCACGCCCATCGATGACAATATTGCAAACTTAGTTATCGCGCAAATGCTCTTTCTGGCGCAGGAGGATCCGGAGAAAGACATTCAGCTGTATGTCAATTCTCCTGGCGGATCAATTACGGCAGGCATGGCGATTTACGACACGATGCAGTATGTGAAGAACGACGTAACCACGATCTGCATTGGCCAAGCGGCCAGTATGGCGGCACTCCTTTTGGCTGCGGGAGAGCCAAAGAAACGGCTCGCGCTGCCGAATTCGCGCATCCTAATCCACCAGCCTTCGATGGGAGGGCTATCGGGACAGGCGACAGACATTGATATCCACGCGCGGGAGATTTTGCGGATGCGCGAGATTACCAACGAGTTACTGGCGAAACATAGTGGCCAGCAGCTGGAAAAAGTGGAAAAAGACGTGGAACGGGATTTCATCATGAACGCGCAACAAGCAAAAGAGTACGGAATTATCGACGACATTATTTACAAAACCAGGTAGGTTCACGTTTCTGTGGGGCACGAATAAAAGGAGCCAAGCCGCGTGAAGAATAAGACCGGCACGGAAGAAATACTGCGCTGTTCGTTCTGCCATAAGTCGCAGGACGCGGTGGCCAAGCTGATATCGTCCCCCAGCGATTATCCGCGGGCCTACATTTGCGATGAGTGCGTAGCGGTTTGCAACTCGATTCTGGAGGACGACCGCACCGCGACGCCCGCGGCCACGACGCCCAACCAATTGCCCAAGCCTCAGGAAGTAAAGATCTTCCTCGATGAGTACGTGATTGGGCAGGAACAAACCAAGAAGAAGCTGGCGGTGGCGGTTTATAACCACTACAAGCGCATATACATGAACCGGCAGAAGGTCGGCGACGGGATTGAGTTATCCAAGTCGAACATCATGTTGATCGGTCCAACCGGAACCGGCAAGACTTTGCTGGCGCAGACTCTGGCTCGGATGCTGGACGTGCCGTTCGCGATTGTCGATGCTACCACCTTGACGGAAGCGGGCTATGTTGGGGAGGACGTCGAGAATATTATTTTGAAGCTGCTGCAAGCGGCGGATGGCGACGTAGGCCGAGCGCAAACTGGAATCATCTACATTGACGAAATCGACAAGATTGGGCGTAAAGACGAGAACCCGTCGATTACTCGAGACGTTTCTGGCGAAGGCGTGCAGCAGGCGCTTTTAAAGATACTCGAGGGGACAGTTGCGAACGTGCCTCCGCAGGGGGGGCGAAAACATCCGCATCAGGAATTTACTCCGGTAGATACGACCAACATCCTCTTTATATGCGGTGGGGCTTTTGTGGGACTGGACAAGATTATTGCCCGCCGTGCCGGCAAGAAATCCCTGGGATTTAAGGCCGAAGACGAGCAAATTAAAGAAGAGGTCGCGCTTGAAAGCAAGCACAACTTTGAACTGTTAAGCGATGCTCAGCCGGAAGACTTGATTAAATTCGGATTGATTCCGGAGTTCGTAGGCCGGCTTCCAGTTCTGGGCGTGCTGGAGGATCTGGATGAGGCCGCGCTCATCGAAATTCTTACGCGTCCAAAGAATGCGATCATCAAGCAATACCAGCGGCTATTTGAATTCGAAAATGTGCGGCTGAAGTTCAGCGAGGATGCACTTCGGGCCATCTCCCGTCAAGCCATGGCTCGCAAAGTTGGGGCACGCGGTCTTCGAATGATATTAGAAGAATTGATGCTGGACCTGATGTACCATTTACCAAGCCAGAAGAAGGTGAAAGAATTCGAAGTCACCCGCGAAATGGTTGAAAAAAGGAACGTTTCGCTGGCGATGATGGAAAAAGCGGGGTAAGAACGTCGCCCTCAGATTCTGGCTTGTGCTCGCTGATCAGCAACTGCTTCAATAGTCTGAATGTAAGATTAGAGTTACCAGTCTTATAACTGGTAGCCGACCCTGGAGCCCTAGTGACCACAGTTAAGGAAAAATTCGAAACCAAGAAACTCCCGATGATGCCGATTCGCGACGTGGTCATATTTCCCCATATGATGACGCCGTTCGTTGTCGGCCGCGAATCAAGCGTGCGGGCGTTGGAAGAAGCCTTGGCTTCGGACAAGAAGATATTTCTGGCGACGCAGCACGACGCGAGTGTTGACGAACCGAAAGCGAATGAGATTTACCAAGTGGGAACCGTTGTCAACATCGTCCAGAGCTTGAAGCTGCCAGACGGAAACATCAAAGTGTTAGTTGAGGGAATTGAGCGAGGCAAGATTCTTCAAATTACCGACACCGAGGGTTTTATGCAGGTCTCGGTGCGGCTGGCCCGTTATACGCTCGAAGCGAACCCCCAGATTGAAGCTGCGATGCAGCGGGTTACGGCGCTGTTCGAGCAATACGTGAAGCTCTGCCAATCGCTCAATTACGAGACCATGATCGCGGCGGTTCGTATGGAAGACCCGGCGAAGCTGACCGACACGATCGCGGCGAATCTCCAACTGTCGATTGAAGAAAAGCAGGAATTGCTGGAGATTTTCGATCCTGCGGAGCGCTTGAGCCGGATTGGTGACGTGCTGGATATCGAAATCGAGAAGTTGAACATGGACCGCACGATTCAGTCGCGGGTAAAGCGGCAGATGGAACGAGCTCAGAAAGAGTATTACCTCAACGAAAAGATCAAGGCCATTCAAAAGGAACTGGGCCGCGGCGAGAAAAGCGAATTCGATGAGCTAAAGAAAAAGATTGATGGCGCCGGGATGCCCAAGGAAGTGAAGGACAAGGCGCTGCAGGAACTAAAGAAGCTGGAAGCGATGCCGCCGATGTCGGCGGAATCCACGGTTTCGCGCAATTACCTGGACTGGCTGCTGGCGGTTCCGTGGAAAAAGCGATCCAAGGAAATCCGTAACATTTCGCGCGCCGAAAAAGTTCTTAACGAAGATCATTACGGGCTGGAAAAGATTAAAGAACGGATTCTTGAATTTTTGGCGGTACGCCAACTGGTAAAGAATCCTAAGGGATCGATTTTGTGCTTTGTGGGGCCTCCCGGGGTCGGCAAGACTTCGCTGGGAATGTCTATTGCGAAGGCGACCGGGCGCAAGTTCGTTCGGATGTCTCTTGGAGGGGTGCGGGACGAAGCTGAGGTTCGCGGCCACCGGCGCACGTATATCGGAGCGCTTCCCGGCCAGATCATTCAGATGATGAAGAAGGCGGGTACGAAGAACCCGGTATTCATGCTTGATGAAGTGGACAAGATGAGCATGGACTTCCGAGGTGATCCGTCCGCGGCGCTGTTGGAAGTGCTTGATCCGGAACAAAATTTCATGTTCGTGGATCACTACCTCGACGTTGAATACGACTTATCGCAAGTGTTTTTCATCGCCACCGCGAATGTGATGCATACCATTCCTCCAGCCCTGCAAGATCGCATGGAAGTGCTGCGTCTGCATGGCTACACGGAACAGGAAAAAGTGGAGATCGCCAAACAATTTCTGGTGAAGAAGCAATTGGCGGCTGCGGGACTGACGGACAAGAACATCAAGTTTACCGACGAAGCGCTGACGTCTTTAATCGGCTCTTATACTCGCGAAGCCGGGGTACGTAATTTAGAACGAGAAATCGGAAATGTCTGCCGCAAGGTGGCGCGCAAGGTCGTAAAAGAAGGACAGAACTACAACATCGGAATTACCGGCGAGAACGTCAATGACTACCTTGGAGTGGTAAAGTTCCGAGACACCCTGGCTCACGAGCGCAGCGAAGTGGGCTTGGTCACCGGACTCGCCTGGACCGAAGTGGGCGGTTCTATACTCAGCACCGAAGCTACTGTGGTTGACGGCAAAGGCAAGCTTACATTGACAGGGAAACTGGGCGATGTGATGCAGGAATCGGCGCAAGCCGCGATGTCTTACGTGCGTTCCCGGGCGGTGCGACTGGGCTTGTTGCGCGACTTTTACCGCAACATTGACATACACGTTCACGTTCCTGAAGGCGCTATTCCCAAGGACGGCCCATCGGCGGGCATCACGATTGCCACCGCCATTTCCAGTGCCCTTAGCAAGATCCCAGTGCGCCGCGACTTGGCAATGACTGGGGAAATTACCCTTCGCGGCAAAGTGCTTCCGATTGGTGGACTGAAAGAAAAGCTACTGGCGGCACATCGGGCCGGACTATTTGAAGTCATTCTGCCTCGCGACAACGAGAAGGATATCGCCGAAGTGCCAGAAAATCTGCGCAACGCCATGAAGCTTCATTTTGTTGACACGATGGATCAGGTGCTGGCAGTGGCGTTGGAGCACCCCTTGCCCGACATTCCGCTCCCTGCGGTCGGTGTAGACAGTTCACAATCAATCGCCCCGCTCGATTCTCCAAACGAAGCGCCGGCAACTCATCAGTAAAGCCGGTGAAGGTAGGGTTTCGAATCACTTCGGTGAATGAAAGCCTCAACTTTATTTGATGTCTGCTGAGCGCTCTTGAATGATTTCTTGCAGCATTTGGACGGCGAGTCCAATTGGCGAACCTCCCCGGTAGAGCCAAGTCCTGCCAAGCCTCGAGTTGAACCTGCGGTAGACTGAAACTTATCGCTGTGTCACCCGTATCATAACCAGGCCTGACCGCATGAATACTCTTGAAGCCATTCGCATTTCGTTGCAGTCATTGTGGGCGAACAAACTGCGTTCGACGCTGACGCTTTTGGGAGTGGTGATTGGGATTGCCGCTGTGATCGCGGTGGTCACGTTTGTGAACGGAATTAACGCTTACGTGGCGGAGAAGATATTCCGTTTAGGCGCCGACGTTTTCATCATCAGCAAGGTCAGCCCGGTGGTGACCAATGTCGATCAGTTTCTTGAGGGGCAGAAACGTAAAGACCTCACGATGGATGATTATGAGGCGGTACGAGCCTCGTGCCGCCAGTGCACTATGGTCGGGGCTTCGGCGACCAACTTCACCGGCAAAATTAAATACGGCGAGCAGACGGTAAACGATTCCTGGGTACGCGGGCTCACACCTTCGATGCCCCAGATTCTCGATCTTGATCTGGGAGTCGGGCGGATGTTGAATTCCAACGACGAAAACAACCGATCGAATATCGCGGTGATTGGAACGGACGTGGCGGAAAATCTTTTTCCTGGCGCTGATCCACTGGGGAAAGAAATACGAATTGATGGAGAGCTTTACAGCGTGATTGGAATTGGGAAAAAGCAAGGGAAAACGCTGGGGCAGAGCCTGGATAACTTCGCGCTGATTCCGATCACAACATATCTGAAGCAATACGGGGCGCATACTACGATTCGAATTTGCGGCAAGGCCAATGGCATTGGATCGCAATTGGAGGGCGCGCTGGATGAGGCGCGGGCGATTGTACGGGCGCGACGGCATGATCCTCCCGGCAAGCCCGACAGCTTTGCGGCGGAAACGAATGCCAGCTTTTTGAGCATCTGGTCGAATCTGACAGGGACTTTTTTTCTGGCCATGATTGGAATTGCGGCGATTTCACTGGTGGTCGGCGGGATTGTGATCATGAATATCATGCTGGTGTCGGTAACGGAGCGGACACGAGAGATCGGAATTCGTAAGGCGCTGGGGGCGCGGCGACAGGATGTACTGATGCAATTTTTGATCGAATCGGCGACGATGGCCGTGATCGGCGGGATCATCGGAGTACTGTTTGGCATCGCAGTGGCGAAAGGGGTCACTGGACTCATCGGGATGCCATCGGAAATCAAGTTGTGGGCCGTGGGAGCGGCGCTATTGGTGTCAGCAAGTGTGGGAGTGTTTTTTGGGGTGTATCCGGCGAGGCGGGCGGCGGTGCTTGATCCTATAGCGGCGTTGAGATTTGAGTTGTAAAGATTCAGCGGAAAATTTTTCCATGACCCGGCTTCAATTCGGGGTCGGGATCTTTCGACTGCGCATGGGCGACCGCGAGCGCTCGTCCATACTGCCCTCACGAAATCCGGGGACTTCTTATGATTCGTAAAGGCGATTACGGAGAGATTGTCAGCATGGCCCTGAATACGATTCGTAGCAACAAGCTGCGCTCGGGGCTGACGGTGCTGGGGATTGTGATCGGGGTCGCCGTGGTGATTGGGATTTCGTCGATTGTCAGTGGATTGAATGACAGCGTCGAGCAGTCCATTACGAGCCTTGGCTCGAACCTGATTTTTGCTTTTCATATTCAACCTTTCGGATTCACCCGGCCCACAGAAGAGATGCGTGTGCGCAGGCGGCTCACGGTCGAAGATGCCGAGGCCATGAAAGTTTTACCGCACGTCAAGGCGGTGACCGTCGGCATCCGTTATCAGCGCCCTGAGTTTGGCACGGGTACGTACGTGGTGAAATATGGCAGCCGCCGAGTGAAGAATACGATCATTGAAGGCGATACCGCCGATTGGAAAAATGTTTTTGATCTCGGTCTCACTGGCGGGCGTTGGTTTACCGAATCCGACAACGAACAGCATGCTCCGGTAATTATCGTGGGATCGGACACGGCGGAGGAATTATTTCCAGCCGAAGCCGCGCTGGGAAAAGAGATAAATATCGACGGCAAGATGTTTACCGTGATCGGAGTTGCCGAGCCCCGCAAGGCTGCATTTGGAGGCGGCAAAAATCCTGAAGATAACTTAATTCTTTTTCCGCTAACTACTTTTCATGAGTTGCATCCTGAACTAAAAGATTGCTGGATCAGCGTGAAGGCGACATCGCACGACGATATGCCGAAGGCGATCGACGAGATGCGGGAACTGCTGCGGCGGCGGCGCAAGGTGTCTCCCGAAAAGCCGGACAACTTCGCGGTGTTTACTCAGGACTCATTGTCGGATGTGTGGAAGCAAATCTCGGGCGGGATTTTTATTTTTATGTTCGCGGTTTCCAGCGTGGGCTTGATTGTTGGCGGCGTCGGGGTGATGAACATCATGCTGGTATCGGTGACCGAGCGTACGCGCGAAATTGGAGTGCGCAAGGCAATTGGGGCGCGTAAGCAGGACATCCTGATGCAGTTTACCCTTGAGGCGATCACGCTGACGGGCATCGGCGGCATTATTGGAGTGCTGTTTGGTGCGGCGGTCACCTGGCTGATTCCTGTGATTTGGAGTTCGCTGCCCGCACACATGTCGATGTTCTGGGCAGGTTTTGGATTGATATCCGCCGCGGCGGAAGGGCTGTTGTTTGGGATTTATCCGGCTTGGAAAGCTGCAAATTTGGATCCTATCGAATCGCTTCGCTACGAATAAATTCTCTTCTACATGGCTCATCGCATTGTGAAGATCGTTGAAATTGCTGCTACTGTGGGGGCGATTTCTGGGATTGCTTATAACCTGCTTTGTGTGTGGAGTGGAGGTAGGTTTCTAAGATCTGGAAGGGCGGCGAACAGGAGTGTCCGCCCTACACAGCCCTCCGTCTCAATTCTCAAGCCTTTGAAGGGCACTGATCCGGAGATGCATGCGAGTTTTCGTAGTCATTGTGTGCAGGATTATGCGGAATACGAACTTATTTTTGGGGTGAGCGATGCTGCGGATCCAGCGGTGGCAATGGTGGAGCAACTTAAAGCGGAATTTCCGCAGAGAGCGATACAGCTGATTATTTGCAAGGAGCAATTGGGCGCGAATGCGAAGGTCAGCAGTCTTGCGCAGATGTTTCCGGAAGCAAAATACGACTACTTGGTAGTTAGCGATAGCGACATTCGGGTCGGCCCGCAGTATCTTGCCCGCGTTACGGCCCCTCTAGATCGCGAGGAAGTGGGGCTGGTGACCTGCCTTTACCGTGGTACTCCGGCAGCAAATATGTTTTCGCGGTTAGAGTCGCTCGGCATCGCTACCGATTTCGTCCCTGGCGTCTTGGTCGCGAAAACGGTCGAAGGGAAAATTCGTTTTGGACTAGGGTCGACGCTGGCGTTTCGTCGAGAGGACCTCGTTGCTGTTGGGGGATTCGAGTCGCTGGTGGACCATCTCGCGGACGACTACCAGTTGGGAAAGCGCATCGCCGAGATGGGAAGGGAAGTAGTGATATCTTCGGAAGTCGTGGAAACATTTTTGCCTCGTTATAATTTGACGGGATTTATTCAACACCAGTTGCGCTGGGCACGCACTATACGAGACTCGAGGTATTGGGGTTCTGTGGGATTGATGTTTACTTTTGCTCTACCGTGGGCGTTTTTGTCGGTTATTTTGTCGCGCGGGGGATTATTGCAATGGATAGTGCTGGGTGTGGCGGCGGGCAGCCGCGTATTGACCGCATGGTTTGTCGGGCATCGCGTATTGGAGGATAAGAAATGCATAGGATTGGCCTGGTTGATTCCGCTGCGCGATGTCATTGCGATTAGCGTGTGGGCTGCGAGTTTCGTGGGAAATGTGGTGGTTTGGCGAGGCGAGCGGTTTCGGTTAAAGGAGGGGAAACTCGTCTCACTGGAGAACGGATCGCCGGTTTAGGGATGCTTCGCTGCGCTCAGCAAGACCCATGATAGGCGCGGTAGAAGTGGTGGAAGTGTGGTTAGCGGTCTTGAGGGATGATTTTTCCGCCGTCGATGAATTTATATTTTTCTCCGCGCCAAAAGAAGTTTCGGCCCATGAAGCTTGCGGTCCAGAGAAACCATCCCAGAAGATCTCGAAGAGGATACAGCCAGCAAAATAACAGAGCGCGGCGGTCACGGATTAGCCCCCATCCGACAGTAAGGGATTGAATAATCCGATTCGCCATGGCGCAGAGTAAAAGCATCAGGCCGAAGCGCGGCCGTCCGATTGCGAATCCGGCAATCAGTCCCAGCACCCCGAACGGCATTGCATAAGTGAGGCCGGTGCCGATGTGCCCTAGCGGGCGTGAGTAGCGCGTACTTTTCATCCAGCGCAACTGATCTCCCAGGGTGCGAGCCACGGGACGCGGGGTCAGGACATGCTCAATGAAATAGTGAGAGAAAATGACTTTGTTTCCGTCTGCCCACACTTTATTTCCCAAGACGTAGTCGTCGGAGTAGTAGTCGGCGGTCGCGGCAATGCCTCCTATCTGGTCGAGTGTGTCTTTGCGGAATCGCCACCGCGGGCCCCAATGCGAAACGGATGCCTTCCACCATATCTGCGACAACTACTCCAGAAGGCATTTCAACTGACATTCCGAGAGCTTCGAGCACAGACCAAAAGTCTTTTGCCGGCACTCCCTTATAGAGGCAAGTAACCAGGCCAATAGATGGATCGAGAAGCGGAGGGATTATGTTTCGCAAGAAGTCGCGCTCAACTTTTACGTCGCTATCGCTGATAACAAAAAAATCGCTATCCGATTGGGGAATCATCTTGCCGAGCGAAAATACTTTGGCGTTGGGCATGGTGGGAGGCCCGGAAATTACAATGCGGCTTCTGACCTGCGGATATTTGAGGGCGACACTACGCGCGATGCGCAGCGCGGGATTCTGCTCGTCGCGCGCGCCGATAATAATTTCAAAATCTGGGTAGTCCTGCTGAAAGAAGCTTTCGAGATTTTGTTCGAGGCGGAGTTCCAATCCATGCACCGGCTTGAAAATTGTGACTGCCGGTAAGTTCGATTGCAGATTCAAAACAAGCTTTCGGGCTGCGGTTGCGCTTCGATGAAACCGCAGGGCGCCTACGAAAACCATCAATAGATAAATCGTGGAAGTAACGCTGCCGAAGATCGCGACGTAAAACAATCCACGCCAAAGCAGATGTCCCGCCATCAAGGATTCAGCTCGTGATTGGTGAAAATGAATTTGCCGCCGCTGCGGGTGAGAAGGTATCGCGACGCGTCATGAAGTTCCGGGGGGTTTTCCTGGTCGCTCCAGAGGTAAACGATTTGCGGTCCGGACCACAGAGGCGCGAACGACGCGTCGGTCTCGAAGACACGGGGGGCGTCGGGAAATTTCGATCCATACCAGAGGTTGCCCGCGGGTTCGTGGAGGACGTGGACTGGAACACCGATGTAGAAATTCAGAGGTTGAAGCTTCATCGTAGCGGCCGTCGATGACGATTAATTCGCCAGGGCGATAATGCTGTTTTATAGCGAAAGCGAGTTCGCTCGACGAGAGGATTGGGGAGAAGGTTGCGAATGCAGAGTGCACGCAAGTCAGCAGGGCAATCATCATCACGGCGAGAGCGAGATTTCCCCACTTCGGGCTTGCTTTGCTTCCTGAAAAACCAATTGACCGCGGAGCCAAGCAAGAGCGAGAGCATTGCGCCGATCAAGGGAGCACGAAAGGCGCCGAGGGCTGGGGGCGTGAGATCAAGAAAATGTCCTAGCGACAAGTCATATTCTTGCGGATTCTTCTTAAGTAAATCTGCGAGATCCGTTCCCGGAGCGGGGGCTTGTGATGATGCGAGCAGGGTAAGAGCGATAGCGGCGCCGATGATGGCAATGAGCTAGCAAAACTGACGCGGAAATTCTTCCCGCGCGCAAGGTGCCTGACGTTGCATCGGGTGAAGATTCGTGGGTCAGCCATCCTCCAATGAGCAGTGCCAGTCCGGGAAGCGCGGGAATGGTGTAATACTCTTGCCGGGTTGAGAAGCTAAAGAATCCGACAATCACCAGGGCCCATAAGACGAAAAGCAAATTGGCTTGTCTGCGGATATCGAGTTTAGTTTTGAACTCCCGCCAAGACGGAAGCTCTTTTAGCGCTTGCGGCAAAAACATTGCCCATGGCACCAGCCATACGAGCAATAAAGCCCAGAAAATCAGTAAACGGAACGGTGTCGTATCCCGGGGGCACGCGCTTATTAACGTAGCGCAGGAATTGTTCGTTGACGAAGTAGAACCAAAGAAATCCCCGCGCCGCTCCTTGAGCGGGATTTCGCACAGCCGCCAAAATATGCCAAGGCGCGGCGATCAATAGAAAGACAGCGAAACTCGAGATCAACCGCATCTTTAGCAAGTGCCTCAGGTTTCTGGTAACGAGTAGAAAAAGGAAAACGGTTGCGAGGGGGAACACTAGACCTATGAGGCTCTTGGTCAGCACGCTTAAAGCGCAGGCTGCGGAGAATCCCCAACAGCTCAATCGCGATGGTTGTTCCTCGCGCAATGATCGCAGAAAGAAATAAAATCCTGAGGCTAGCCAAAGCCCAACCACCACGTCGGGGATCTGAAAGCGGGTATAAATGTACGGGCCAACCGCGGTTGCCATGACTACTGCGGAATACAGGCCTCCCAGTTCTCCATAGGCCTTCTTCCCCAGTTTGTACGTCACAAGAAAAAGCGCGAGTGCTCCCAGCATGAGAGGCAAGCGCGTGCTCCAATCGCTGACGCCGAAGATGGTGTAACTGGCAGCGACTGCCCAATACATGAGCGGAGCCTTTTCCAAGTAGCGAATTCCGTCAGTGTAGAGAGTGACCCAATCGTGGCGAAGGACCATCTCTCGCGCGGCTTCGGCGTGGATGGTGTCAACGTCATCGAGCAAATGGGGAGTGAAGATTCCGGCAAAATAAATTGCCAACCATAGAAGGAAAATTATTGAGAGAGAGATTACTGGGCGGAGATTGCTAGCTCTAGTCGCAACGCGGTCCAAGGAAGGAGGGGCCTGAATCATGCATTATTCCGCACTGATTATACGGGATGGAATGATTGCGACTAGTTGCTTGCGGAGGCCGCGGCCCTTGCTGCGGAATTCACTTCGATGACGGCCCTGATTTTGCGGGCGAGAGTTTTCAGGGAGAATGGCTTTTGCAGGAAGCTGGTGGAGATATCGATGGATCCCTGGCGCAGGACGGTTTCTTCCGCGTATCCGGAGACGAAGAGTACTTTTAGATTGGGCCTCGAAGTTTGCAATTGCTCGGCAAGCTTGGTGCCGCCCATATGGGGCATGACCACATCGGTGATCATCAAGTCAATTTTGCCTTTAAAGTTCTGCGGCCAGGTGAAGGGCATCTTCTCCATCGGAGGCTTCGAGCACGATGTATCCGTTCAGCAGAAGAAATTCTTGTTCGGATTGCCTAACGGCAGGCTCGTCTTCCACCAGGAGGATGGTTTCGCAGCCGCGGGCTGCGGATTCTCTGCGACGAGAACGAGCGGAACTTCTCCGCTTTCGGTGGGGACATCGGGCAAATAAATTTTGAAAGTTGTTCCGAGGCCGGGCTCGCTGTACACCCATACAAAACCTCCGCTTTGCTTGATGATGCCGTAGACGGTGGCCAGTCCGAGGCCGGTGCCTTTGCTCTCTTCTTTGGTGGAATAGAAAGGTTCGAAAATATGCGGAAGATGTTGGGGAGCGATGCCTAGGCCAGAGTCGGTTACTGTCAGCAAGATATAGTTTCCGGCGGGGACCGCAGCATGTTTTTGTATATAAGCTTCGTCGAGGCGGATGGCGGCGGTTTCGATGGTTAACTTGCCCCCATCGGGCATGGCATCGCGGGCGTTGCCGGCGAGGTTCATTAACACCTGTTCAATTTGAACTGGATCGGCCCTCACGATTCCAAGCTTTTTGCCCGGGACGAATATGAATTCGATGTCTTCGCCAATCATGCGCAGCAACATGCGGCTGATTTCGTGGATAGTGGAGTTCAGGTCGAGAAGTTGAAGGGTCTGCACCTGCTTGCGTCCGAAGACGAAAAGTTGCCGCGTGAGGTCGGCGGCGCGGCGAGATGCGCCCATGATTTCCTGCACGTTACGCCGCAGCGGATGCCTGGCGCTCAAGGTATCGAGCATGAGTTCCGCGTAAGAGCTGATGACCATCAGAAGATTATTAAAGTCGTGGGCGACGCCGCCAGCCAACGGCCGATGGCGTCCATTTTGTGGGCTTGCTGGAGTTGGACTTCGAGCCTGAGCCGCTCGGTGATGTCGCGATCGGTGCAGATGAAATGGGTAATTTTTCCGGCAGTGTCCCGCAGAGGGGTGATTGTCTTTTCGACTGAAAACGGTTCGCCGTTGCGTTTCTTATTGGTCACATCCCCACGAAAGGTGTTGCCCAATAGGACGGTCTTCCACATTTGTTCGGAGAGTTCCAAGAGGCTCGGTATCGGAACGGAAAATGCTGAGAGGCTTTCCCAGAGCTTGAGCCTTGGAGTATCCCGTGAGGTTCTCGAAGCCGGGATTCACGTATTCGATGATTCCGAGGGCGTTGGTGATGGCGACGGGATCGACGGATTGTTCGATGGCGTGCCAGAGCTTGCGCAATAACGTCGCCGGTTTTGTTCGGGGGAAGGGCTGACTGGCGGGTTTTGGGCGAGGCATTTTTGTTTGCCAGCGGAGACGTTTATCGAACTTTTTGGGGGGCGCATCGCACGGGCACCTGAATGACCCATCGGTGGTTTTCGAGCGGGAGGCCGTACTGCAAGCGCGATCGGTTAACATTTGGGTTAATTGGTTTTTCCGCCGAAGGGAATAGGACTGTTTTGGGAAGCTAATAGGGGAGGGGCCGGATTGAGCATTACTCAAGAAAAGACAGCCGGGGTGCGGCTGTCCCTACGTGATCTGCACACGTGGGGCGGGGCACTGGCTAAGGTTGCGATTGAGGCCGCACGGGTTTATGCGGCCTCAAAAGGAAGATTATTTCGGTGGAGTGGTCGGGGTGGTGGGCTTGGTCGCTGGTTTGGTAGCAGGCCGGGATGCGGCCCCGCTGGGACGGCTGGCGGCTCCCGCGGGCCTGGCTGGGGCAGGTACACCAGATTGGGCGTTATAGGCTTCGACAACCGCCTTGGTTACGTCCACTGTGCCGTTTTGCCAAAATACCGGACCGTTCGGCCAAGGGCTCGAGGTGTCTACGAGAATACCGAAGCCATTGTCGGCGGCATACTTGCCGATCATGGGAGCCATTTTTTGCAAAATACGTTGCGCGATTTCGTTCTGCTGATTTTGCGCGTCGTCACGGGCATCTTGTACTGAACGCTCGAGAGATTTTTGCTTTTGCTCTATTTGCTTCACCAAAGTACCGCGAGCTTCGTCGTTCAGCTTGGGTCCTTGATCGGTTAGTTGCTTTTTTAGGCTTTCGACCTGGTCGTTCTCGCCCTTCAATTCCGTCTGCTTGGGTTCCAGCTTCTTGCTGAGTGCTTCAAAGTCGCGCTGGCCTTCGTTGCTGGCAAAAATTGCCTGCTCGATGTTGACGGTTCCGATTTTGCTTCCGGTTCCGGCGGTAGGCGTGGAACTTGCGGCGCTTGGGGCGGAGGGAAGCGCGGCGGCGGCATCGGCGGTTTGAGCGAAGTGAGAATGAAAGTGCAATTGTTACAACAGGGAGAAATTTTACAAGCTTGCTTGTCATTGAATGTTTTGTGCTCCTTGGAAAATTATGCCTGGACTGGCTCAGGCTCTCTTGTAAGCGATCCGGCTCAATTGTTTATTGAGACGATCGCAATCTGGGACTTTCGTCAACCAATCGAAGCGGGCCAATATGCCCGCATAGCCAGTTCTTAGGGTAGACAGCCTGCATTATAGGTTCGGAAATCATTCGCCGTCAAACGGGAGTCAGTTCTTGCAGCGACGATCAAATCGTTGTCTGCGTCGAGAGACTGATTTTTGATCTTTTTGAACTCTAGCGCACACGCTGGGAGGGGCACGACTTCAGTCGTGCCGACAAGGCTCATCCGCGCTTTGCGGCATGACTGAAGTCGTGCCCTTCCCGTTCAGTGTGACAGGTGCGTTGTTAGGTTAGAACGTGGTTGCAACGGTGAAGCGGAAAGTCTTGCGGGGCTCGCGTAGTTGGTATTTGGGGGAATAAGCGTTTCGGGTGAGTTGAAAGGTGTAATCTCCCGCCGCACCGGCGGGGAACATGGCCCTGGTGATCGGGACTGGTGAGTTGACGGTGGTGTCGAGCCGCATGGGGTTATATGCGTAATAGATCCGGAATGGCGCGTTGACCACGGGCAAGAACATCTGTAACTCCAGGCCAGTGGACATGCGCGGGAGTCCAATTCGTGTTCCCCGCGGCGGTTAGGTACTGGGAAAAGGTTGGGATAGATGAATTCGGGGTGCCGGGCAACTGACCTCCTACGCAATTTCCAGCAATGTCTTGAGTGGGGCATCCGAATAAAGTGTTGTTGATTGAGGTCAACTGGCCCGAATTGATGCGCAGGGCGGACTTGCGAAGAATGGGATCGATTCCCATGTCGAGGAATGGCGCCAATGCAACTGGGCCGGCGATGGTGATTCTGTATTCAATATTGCCGACGAGGCTGGCATCGCCGCCGGGGAAGGTGATTTGCTCGACGGGCACCTGAATGTTGTATCCGCCTCGCAACGGATTGGCCGGATCTTTGGGAACGATGGTTCCATCCGGATTTCTCAACTGCACGGTGGTCAAGGTGGGTAAGAAGGCCACCGGGGAGACGGAACGCACATCGAAACCGCGCAGATCGTTTTCTCCACCCATGTAGAAGCGTTCAAAGGGAGGAGGAACTAAACCGCCATAACCAGTGAGGAAAGAGCCCTGGATACGGTATCCGACGGTATTGCGGCGGTTCTGCACGGGGATAAACTGTTTGTATTCGAAGACGGGACGGATGGTGCGAACGGTTCCGCCGAGTCCGGCGACTTCGCCGCCGAAATAAATACTGCTGCCGCTATGGGGCGAGATTCCACTATCGAGTTTGTTCTCGGAAAAGCTAGGAACGATTTTGCTGGTGATGATTCCGTTCAGAGCGTTGGGGCCACTCACTCCGCTAAATGCGAGATACGAAAATAGAGACTTGGATGCAGTGGTAAGCGCTACCAGCGACGAGATGTCGTAGGAGTAGCTGATTCCCACGCGCTTAAATGAACGATGCAAAGGATAGTTCAGAGACAGACTGAATCCCTTGCTTGACTGGCTGTAATTTTGCAGATTTTGCAAATAGGCGGAAGGGAGATTTACCTGTTGGCCAGTGAAGATCGCAGTTTGCCGAGCTTGATCATATGTGTATTTGCGGCCGTAAACGGTGAATCCAAGTTGAAGAGGCTTGATCGAACAGATAGGGCTCGGTGAAGCCGAACATAATGTTGCGTTCCAGGCTTCCGATATCAGCGGACACCGAGAGAGTTTCGCCAAGCCCCAGGAAATTGTTGGTGGCATAACTGAGACCGACGAAAGTTCCGGAGAGCCCGCTGACGCCACCTGTGAGACCGATGCTATTTTTGCCCTTCTCTCTTACTTTTAGGGTGAGATCGACGGTGCCTTCTTTTTCGTCTAGATGGCGCTCGGTCACGTCGGGGTCGTCGGGTTTGAGTTGGTCGAAGTAGCCTAGTTGATTGAGGCGCAGGAGGCTCTGCTCCCAAAGGTTCTGGTTGTAAACCTGGCCTTCTTCGAGGGCGATTTCGCGGCGTATAACCTTGTCTCTGGTGGTGGTGTTCCCGGTGAACTCGATACGGCGGACGGTGAATTGCTTGCCCTCGTCCACGTCAATGTCGAAATAAATGAGCTTTTTGGCCTCATCCGGACGCGGTTGTGGAATGGATGTGAAGTTGATGTAGCCGAATTGTCCGTAGGCTTTGCGGAGGCTTTCCAGACCCTTGGCAATTTTGCTGCGGTCAAAAATGTCGCCGTCTTTGATGGGAAAGAGGCCGCGCAATCCTTTGACGTTGGTTATGGCTTTGTTGTTTTTGAAGGTGATGCCGCCGAGGCGGTATCGTTCGCCTTCTTGAATGGGGAGCGTGATGTCGACGGCCTTGCCTTCCTTACTCTGAAGGAAGGGAACTCGCAATCCACTGTGGCCAGTGTCGCTGATGTGCGTGGTGGGGGTCTGTACGACGGCGGTGAAGTAGCCTAAATTCTGGAGTTGTTCGCGGACGCGCTCGGAGTCTTCGTCGAGTTTGGTGGCGTCGTAGGTCTTGGAAAATAGATTTTCTAGAAAGATGGAATGGGGAACGCCGATCGGCTTCAGATTCTTCATGGCGCTACGCAGCACCCGGCTCTTTACGTTCTTGTTGCCTTCGAAAATGATTTTGCCGACTTTTACTTTGGGTCCTTCTTTGATCACGAAGGTCAGGGCCACAGCCGCCGGAGGAATCGGTCGCACCTCGGTGCGCACGGTGGCAAACTGGCGTCCGTGCTCAGCGAGCAGATCACGGATCGTAACTTCGGCTTTCTTTACTTTCGTGGGATCGTACTGACTCTCTGGGGATAGGCCGACTTTGGCTAGTTTGAACCGGTCGAGCACATCGCTTTTGGAGACCGAATTGAGTCCTGCGTACTCGATCTCTCGAATCGTGGGGCGTTCTTTGACGTAGATGTGGAGCCGCCAGCCTTTGGGAGTCTGCTCGCGCTCGAAACGAATGTCTTCGAAGTATCCGGTATTCCAAAGGGCGTTGAAGTCGCGCTCGATGGCGGCTTGATCGTAAACATCTCCTGGGCGGGAAAAAATTCTGGCTTTAATGCTGTCGCCGGGAATGCGACGGTTGCCATGAGTCTGGATGTCAACGATAACGTCCTGCTGGGTCACGGCAGAGGCGACCAGCATAACTATCAAGAGAAGTAGTCCGGCAATCCGGCGGATCAGGGATGTAGAACCGTCGGGAAAAGATGGCGATGCCGAGGGGTCAACGGCGGGAAATAGACAGGGACCCGGGCCGCCCTCAGCCGGGGCAGAAATTTCCTGACGAATGCGATGAATCGCTAAGACCTCAGCTTGATGGAGTATGGAAAACCGCAATTATACGGTAGTGCGGTGGAGAGCGTCCAAGCAGCGTGTCATTTTTACTCGCAGTCCGCGCCTTGAAAAAGCTCCACTTCAACCAAGACGGAATAAAACGTGGCGGAGTTGCCCATGTCAGTAAGTTTTTCGGAAGTTAGCACGTTTATGTTGCGATTATCTCGGGATAACTTTGCCCAGTGAAGATTGGCGGACACGACTCCCGGCTGCACTTTACCGTCCACGCGAGCGGTTAGAACGATTTCACCTCGCGAGTTGAACACTCGGACTTTGTTGCCATTGGTTATTTTGCGGGCCTGCGCGTCGGTAGAATTTATTTCGAGCAGGCCGAGGTCCTCCATTTTTTCGATGGACGGCTGGTTCGCGAAAGTTGAGTTCATAAAGTTGTCGGCTTTTCGAGCGAGCAGTTCCAGGGGGAAAGACCGGGATTGGGTGCCGTGGCGAGACTCAGTGGGCGGGGTGAACTGCACGACTGGATCGAGCCCTAAAGCTTTGAGTTCTTCACTGTAAAGTTCGGCTTTGCCGCTGGGAGTGCCAAAACCTGAGGCAAATGGCAAGTAAGGTTCGGCGGAATGCGACGGTTCGTTTTCGAGAAAGGAGGCGCTCTGATCTTTAACAGCGCTATGAAAGTTCAGGCGGACGTGTCCGTCTTGTTCTAGCCTTCCGCGATCGATGCCTTTCAACAACGGATTGTGTGACTCGAGGGCCGTATCGATCATTTGATCGACTGTTTCGTCGAAGCATGGATCGTTGAATCCCATGCGCTTTGCCAAGGCGCGAAATGTTTCCACGTTTGAACGGCATTCTCCCAAAGGGTCAATCGCCTGATCGGACATCTGTAAATAAAAATGTCCGTAAGAAGTTTGTAGGTCTTTGTGCTCGAAAAACGTCGTGGCGGGAAGGACGATATCGGCGTAATCGGTGGTGTCGGTGAGGAACTGCTCGTGGACTACGGTGAAAAGATCGGTGCGTCGCAGGCCGCGCACAACTTCATTGTGGTTGGGACAAATTGCGGCGGGGTTTGAGCTATAAACGAACAAAGCTTTGATGGGAGGATCGGACAGGGTGTTCAGCGCCCTGCCCAACTCTGTCATAGCTATTTGCCGCGCGGGTCGTCCCAGGACGCTGGTCATTAGGTCCTTGCGCTTTAGAGGTTCGTCATTGAGTCCGAAGGCGCCGCTGGTCGAAAGTTGGAGGCCGCCGCCTACTTCCTTCCACGAACCGGTGATGCAGGGGAGCATGGTGATGGCGCGGGTAGCCATGCCTCCGTTTTCGGAACGCTGGACTCCGTAATTCACGCGAATCACGGCCGGACGCATGGTGGCGTATTCGCGCGCTAATTTCAAAATGTCTGGGACGGAGATGCCAGTCCACTGCGCCACGCGTTCGGGAGGATAGTCGGCGACTTTCTTTCGCAACTCATCGAATCCCATGGTGTGTTGTGATACGTAGTCGGCATCGTGCAAATTTTCTTTGATGATGACATGCATCATGCTCATGGCAAGCGCCGCATCGGTCCCGGGATTAATGGGTAGATACCAGTCTGCGCAGGCGGCGGTACGGGTACGATAGGGATCGATCACGACCAGCTTCGCGCCTTCACGGCGGGCCTCTGCGATGAATGGCCACAGATGAACGTTGTTACCGTGGATGTTGGAGGCCCACGCGATGATGTATCGGGAGTGCCGGAACTGCTCAGGCTCCGTCCCGACCTGGGAGCCGACAACGGACTTCAATCCCTCTTCGCCGGCGTTGGAGCATATGTTGCGCGATAACTGAGAGGCGCCCAAGCGATGGAAAAAACGACGATCCATGGAGCCACTGTTGAGAGTTCCTAAGGTGCCGCCGTAAGAAAATGGCAGAATGGCCTCGCTACCGAACTCGCTCGCGATGTTCTGGAACCTGGTAGAAATCTCATTCAGGGCCGCATCCCATGAGATACGTTCCCAGGTAGACTTTTCGTCCGACCGTTGCTTTCGAAGTTCTGTGGGCCCTTTAGGCCGCACTCTGCGCATCGGATAAAGAACTCGATCGGGCGCATACACGCGGTCTAAATACATGGCCACCTTTGCACATAAAAATCCGCGTGTCACGGGATGCGCCGGGTCGCCCTGAATTTTGGTGGCGCGACCCTGGTCGACAGTTATTAAGACGCCGCAAGCGTCAGGACAATCGTGCGGGCAAGCGGCATGAACTACTTTTTCCATGAGAGGAGAACCGGCTCGAGAAATCATTATACGATTGCGCCGGGAATGAAAGGTGCGCTGCTTCGGGATTGGGAAGAGCTACATGGAGTACCGTCAGCGCGCGGAACTTGCTAAGGCGGCTTTGGCGATAGCTTTTGTGTCAGAAGAGGGGCAGCAGTCTGCGGCTCCGGCGTTCAGGGTTGCAGCCCACATCTTTTCATCGGCGATGCGATGATTGCAGACGATGGAAACGCCAGGAAAGTCACGAGACAAACGCTCGACCTCGGAGAGCGACGACAGCTCCAAATCCAGGATGACCGCGGCTGGATGATAATTCGCAATGCTGGTCCGCAATTCTTCCGGCGTACGGGCCAAGTGAATGTGATTTGCGCTATCGGATAACGATGAGACTAAATCCTGAGAAATTCCGGAATCGCTTTGCAGTAGAACTACATTTAGAGGTTGCATAAATTCCTCTCATTCGACGGCGCCGACATGCTTACTTGCGGACGGAGCCATTTAAAGCGTCGAAGGGCTCCGGCTGGAGCTTCCCATTCTGCTTTAAAAGTATTTCCACTTTTCCTTCTGCCTCTTCAAGTTCTTTGCGGCAACTCGCGGAGAGCTGCATACCTTCTTCGAAAAGGGTGAGTGAGGTTTCAAGCGGCACCTCGCCCTTTTCAAGTTCTTGTACTACTTTTTCGAGTCGCTGGAGACAATCTTCAAACTTTGCCAAGGTAGATTTCCTCTGGTTATTTTAGACTCAGGTTGCCACAGCAATATCAGGTAAAAAATGTAGGAAGTTCCAAATTAGATACGTTCTATGCCCCAGCCGTGGTGCGGAAGCTTTCTCCCAAGACTTCCAGCACGTCGACGGCGGCGGAATATTTGCCTTGGGGTGCGCTGATCTGCGCGCCTTGTACCATGCCCCTTACAGAACTCAACATTTCGCGAGCTATGGAAATTCCTTCTTCCCGCGCGGCCTCGGGGCTGACAGCGTTGCTCATGCGTTGCAGAATGTGGTCGGGTACGGAGACCCTAAGTTCGTTCTTCATGAATTCCGCGTTGCGAGCGCTGACCAGGGGCCAAATGCCTGCGATGATTGGAATGCGGCAGTGCTCGATTCGCTTTAAGAAGGTTTCCAGCAGGCCTTCATCGAAGACGGGTTGGGTGACCGCGAATTCCGCACCCGCTTCAACTTTATATTCGAAGCGGCGAACTTCTTCATCCAGGTTGGAAACGCCTGGGTTGGCGCCGACTCCAATTACAAAAGAAGTGCCGGCACCGATGGCATTGCCACCGATGTCAAGTCCCCTATTAAGGTTATGAACTATATTCACCAGGCCGATGGCGTCCACGTCAAAGACCGCCGTGGCATCGGGATAGCTACCCATTTTAGGGGGATCGCCGGTGATGCAGATCAAATTGCGAATGCCGGTTGCAGCCGCGCCCAGCAGATCCGACTGAATACACAACACATTCCTGTCGCGGCAGGTGTAATGCAGTATGGTCTCGATGCCAACCTGTTGCTGAATCAACAAGCGAAAGTGCCTGGTTGCTCATTCTGGCGGAAGCTCGCGGGCTATCGGGAATGTTGATGACGTCGACTCCAACAGACTTGAGAAAGCGCGAACCTTCGACCTCTTTGCGGATGTCGGTGCCCTTGGGTGGGACGATTTCGACCATGGTGACAAATTCGCCTGAGGCGATCTTGGCACCTAAGCGAGAGCGATTTTCCAGAGGCGCTGCGGCGGTGGTGACCGCTTTTGGCCCGCTGCTGACTCTCGTGGGGGAAGTCTTGGCGCGGGCTTCTCCGGCGCGCAAGGCCGATTTCATGACGCGGATATGGTCGGGAGTGCTGCCGCAGCATCCGCCGATGAGACGGACTCCGGCAGTCACAAATTTTCTAGCGTAGCTAGCCATGTATTCTGGCGAGCACAAATAAATATTGCGCCCTTCGACTGAGCGGGGAATGCCAGCATTCGGTTGGGCGGAAAGGGGCAGTGAGGTTGCGGCGCGCACTCGTTCCATGGCTTCAAGCATGGCGACGGGGCCGACGCTGCAATTGCATCCGATGACGTCAGCTCCCCATTCTTCAAGGCGCGGAGCGAAGGTCTCGGGAGTGGAACCATCGAGACAATTAGAATCTTCATCGACGGTGACCTGAGCTACGACGGGAATATTCGGATCGACTTCCCGGGCGGCGAGAATGGCCTGATGTAACTCTTCGACGTATCCGAAGGTTTCCATAATCAGGACATTCACCCCGCCCTCGACCAGCGCTTCGATCTGCTCGCGAAATGCGGTCCGTGCTTCAGCGAACGAAGTCTTTCCCAAGGGTTCTATGCGAATGCCCAAAGGTCCGACGGCTCCGGCGACCCAAACGTCGAAACTTTTAGCGGCGTCATGGGCGAGGCGCGCTCCAGCCAAGTTGATGTCGCGAACTTTGTCGGTCATGCCATGGCGGGCCAGGCGAAAGGAATTCCCTCCGAAAGTATTGGTTTCAATAATTTCCGCGCCGCATTGCAAATATTCGTGATGAATGCCGCGAATCAGATCGGGCTGCGAAAGGTTCAGCTCATCGTAGCAGCGATTTATGAAAACCCCTTTCGAATAAAGAAGAGTGCCCATGGCCCCATCACAGAGAACCGGAGACTTCTTCAAACGATCGATTAAATCAGCGGGCATGATCTTCAGGATACAAGATGGATATGGGTTTGCCCACCTGGGGGCGGCGGCGAATTCGGCGCGAAAGCTCTGCTATAATCCGCTTCTTTGCATCCTACTTATTATCGGTCGTGTCCTGTGGAGTTCCCCGGTTGAAAAAAGCTCTTGGCGGATTCTTGTGTCTTCTGTTGGGATGCACAGCTCTAACGTCGTGCGGATCTAAGAAGGCGAGCAATTCCACGCACGTTCCCAGCGGACTAAAATTCCGCGCATTCATCTCCAATCCGCTGTCGGTAAACTCGGCTGGATCGAGCCTGCCTGCCTTGAATATTGTGGATGCGTCGAAAGACTTGATTTCAGGCTTTACGGTAGATCTATCAACCTCGGTGTCCAATGCTGGGATGATGGCACTGTCGCCAAGTCAAGCTTTTACGTTGGTATCGAGCCCCAGCAATAACTCCGTAGCGATCGTGAACAACACAACCGAAACGGCTCAGGGGGTGGTGAACTTGCCAGGCGCGACCCAGAGTATGTTCGTGTGGATCGATAACGCGACGGCATACGCCGCAGTTCCGGGCGCTACGGTAACAGCTAGTCAGGGCCAATCTCCTGGGGCAGTCGTTGCTCTCGACCTGGCCAATTCAGCAATCTCAGCGACCGTGCCCGTACCCGGGGCACAGTACGTGGTGGACAGCCATGACGGTAGCCGCATTCTGGCTTTCGGCAACATTCCGCAGAACGTAACGGTGATCAACCCCAGCCAGGTCAGTACGGCCACTGATCCCCGCACGGTGGTATCAAGCATGGCATTCGACCATCCGGTGTGGGGCGTTTTTAGCGCCGACGACACCACCGCGTACATTTTGAATTGCGGGCCGGAATGTGGAGGTACTGCCTCCAGCGTGGCTGTGCTGGACATGACACAAAACCCGCCGGTGGTGACCGCGACAATTTTGGTGCCGGCTGCGACGTTCGGTATTTTGAATGGCTCGACTTTGTATGTTGCAGGTACTGCATCGGGCGGGGGCCAATTGACGGCAATCACCGTAGCCACAAATACGGTCTTGAATGCCAGTGCCATAGCCATATCGGACGGGTATCACAACCGCATGGCTTTGACCGGCAATGGCGAGCTTTTGATTGGGGCCCGGACATGCACAGGGGGCTGTTTGTCTTTTTTTAATACCGCGACCGGCGCAGTGGCGGTCCCGGCAGTGAGCGGTGATGTGACTGGAATGCAGCCCATCACGGGGCGCAATGTAGCATACGTCTGTCAGGGTGGATTTCTGAATATTTACGACACCACCAAGAATGTTCTGCAGAAAACACAGGTCAATATCGTAGGCCAGCCTGAAGATGTCGAACTGGTTGGTTCGCCATAGCAATGGCCTCCACCTGTGCGAATTGCGGGTTAGAAACGCCGGAGATGAGCGGTTCGTGCCGGGCGTGTGGTGAAGTTCAGTCCGGCGAGCTTACACGAGCTACGCTGCCGGAAAGATTCGCCGCCGCTTTCGCTTACTTTAGCTTGATCCCCGCAATAGTCTTGATTCTGGTAGGCCGTTTTAAAAACAGCGCCTTCGTTGGCTTCCACTGCTTTCAGTCGATTTTTGTCAGTGTCGCAGCGTTAGTGATCGGCGCCGTCCTTGGGCTATGCATTACCTTTGGACTAATTCCCGCATTGTTTTCGGCTTTGGTGCTAAGCATTGTCTCCCTCGCGTGCTTCCTAGTTTGGCTGGTTTTGGTAGTGAAAGCTCTGCAAGGAAGGCGGTTCAGACTCCCATGGATCGGAGCACTAGCAGAGAAGAAGGCATCACGCTAAAGCGCTTGGGTAAAGTCTTTCGTAATCCGTGGTGCAATTGCCGGAATGCCTTCTCGTCTGTATAACTTCTAATTCAACATGGGTAGCTACGCGGGAGGGTGCGGTATCGATTTTGGGAAGCAGTAACGATTCCTATCGGGCTTGGACAGAGGATTTTTTATTTTGAAGCTGAAGGTTTTTTATCACGATAAGTGTTTCGACGGGGCGTCGTCCGCGGCGGCGTTTTCGCGCTTCTATCGCGAACGTGTCAGCAGCGATGTAGAGTTTGTTTTCTGCGGATTGCTGCACCGGGCCGGGGGTCTTTTCGATAACGTCAAATTCGACGGCGATCAAAATGCTATCGTTGATTTCAAGTATTCCAGCTCACCGAAACTGACTTGGTGGTTTGATCATCACCAGAGCGCATTTTTGACCCCGGCCGATGCGGCGCATTTTGAGCAGGACCAAAGCAACCGCAAGTTTTACGATCCTGATTTTAAATCGTGCACCAGTTTTATCGCGATGATCGCCGAGCAGCGGTTTGGCTTTGATGCGACGCCAATTGAGGAGTTGGTGCATTGGACTGACATCATTGATGGAGCAATGTACCCGGACGCGCTGACCGCGGTGGAGATGAAGGCGCCGGCGATGAAACTTACTATGGCGATCGAATCAGCGAAAGATCCGGAGTTCATCCCGCGGCTAATTCCGCTATTAGTGACGAAGCCGCTCGCTGAGGTTTTGGAAGTGCCGTTCGTTGCGGAGGTGATGCCACCGCTGCTGGCTCGCCATCAAAGATCAATGGCCGTGTTGAAAGAACGCATTCAATTCGAAGACGGAACGCTTTTCTTCGATGTCACCGACCTGGATTTGGAGGGGTACAACAAATTCGTGCCCTATTATTTGTGCCCGGAATCGATATACAGCGTGGGGTTGAGCAAGAGCAGTTTCCGGGTAAAGGTCTCGGTGGGTTCGAACCCATGGGGGCCCGCGGAGCCAACGGTCAATCTGGCGAAAATATGCGAGAGATACGGCGGCGGTGGACACGCTCGCGTGGGTGCGATTTCGTTTGACGTTACGCAGCACGAGGTGGCGAAAAAGGCTGCGCAGGAAATTTTGCGAGAACTTCGCGCGAGTGTGGCGAAGGGTTAGCGGGTCGAGGGGCTTTCCCGGTAGTACCTTGACAAAGGAGGAGGAGCAGTTCGAGAACTGCAGTCGGCGCGGAGCCTTTGCGGCTTCATTCCGTGTCGCCTGTCGATTTTTTGATCCGACTGGACAGCCGAGGGCGGCTGTCCCTACGCGAGCTCTTAAGCTGCCTAAAATCGGTGAGTATCTCTTCCACTTCCGCCCCTATCATTCTGCGAGCTGAAAACCTGGGACGTACGGTTAACGGGAAAACACTGGTCGAGAGCGCAACCTTTGACCTTTATGGTGGGGAGGTTTTGGCAATCGTGGGACCGAGCGGGTCAGGGAAGAGTTCGCTGCTGCGGCTGCTGAACCGACTCGATGAACCCACCACCGGTACGGTCTACCTCGACGGAATCGACTACCGGGAGATCAAGCCGCAAACTCTTCGCCAGCGAGTAGGTTTCGTAAGCCAGCGTCCTTTTCTTTTTCCGGGGACGGTTGAAGGAAATCTAAATTTCGGTCCCACTCAACGCGGACAGATTCTGCCGCCGCAGGCAATTCCCGATTTGCTCACAAAGGTAGGGTTGCAAGGGTACGGTTCGCGTGATGTCTCCAACCTTTCGGGGGGAGAAGCGCAACGGATTTCGGTGGCGCGAACCCTGGCAAATTTGCCACTGATACTGTTGCTCGATGAACCGACTTCCGCCCTCGATGAAGCATCCAAGATTGGCATTGAATCCTTGCTGCGTGACATTGTGAGAGATGACCGGCTCACGTGTGTAATGGTGACGCACGATAAGGCCCAGGCGGGACGTCTAGCTGACCGCTTACTGGTAGTTGAAAAAGGCCGTATCGTGCATTCCGGGGCCACGGCGGAGGTACTAAATGCTTGAACATTGGTTCACCGGACCATTACACCTGGTACTGGCCCAAGCCGCGGCGGCCGCCCTGGCTGCAATGATCGTAGTGTTGTTGGCGCGCAGACGGGGAATCCATCTTGAAGCTGATGTACTGATCGCGATGGTTCGGGGGTTGGTACAAATTGTCGCGGTGGGATCCATTCTGGTTTTGCTGCTTAAAGGGCCGCGTTGGTACGGCGGATGCCTGCTGATATTAATGATCGTTGCCGCGGGTGCGACGTCGGCACGGCGCGCCAAGGGCATTCCGGGAGCGTTCGCGGTTTCGACCTGGGCCATTGGCTTTGGCTCGGGGTTGGTGATTGCGGTCATGACCTGGCTGGGAGTGATCGACAGCGCGATCACGTCTCTGGTGCCGGTGGGAAGCATGCTCATTGCGAATGCGATGAACACGAACGGCTTGGCTTTGAATCGCATTCGCGCGGACGTCCTGACTCACGTTGGCGAGATTGAAAGTGCTCTGGCGCTGGGAGCCACGTCGAGCGTAAGCGTCTCCCCTTACTTGCGGGCCGCGTTTGAGTCGAGTTTGATCCCCGCGATCGACTCGGTGCGATCCCTGGGGATCGTATGGATTCCCGGGCTCATGGCGGGGATGCTGCTGTCGGGCGCGCGCCCTTTGTACGCGGCAATTTATCAATTTGTGGTGCTGGCCATGATATTCGCTTCGTCGGGATTGACCTCACTCGTTAGTACGCTGTTCATTCGTGCTCGCCTGTTCAGCGCGGCGGACCAACTTATGCTTCAGCCTGGGAGATAATGGGATCGATGGGTAGCTGGCTCCGCGACGACGTTTGCCCCCCGCCGAATGAGTGCCCGCCGCACATTAAGGTGCTGCGCGCGGTGGCATCACTGGAATTGACCAAGGGGTTGGTAGTTCTTGCGGGAATCTTCGCGATCCTATTTTTGGTGCATAAAGATCCCGGAGATGTGGCAGATTGGTGCTTAACCGTCCTGCACATCAGCCCTGACCATCACTTCGCGCAAGTTTTTTTGGATTGGGCGGATACACTGACCGACAGAAAGCTGTGGGTTGTTGCCGATACGGCGGCAGTTTATTGCATTCTTCGCTTTGTGGAAGCCTACGGTTTGTGGAAGGCTCGAGCTTGGGCGGAATGGATCGCGCTGATTTCAGGATGCCTGTACCTTCCATTCGAAATATTCAAGCTGATCACCCGGCCGAATTGGTTTCACGCCAGCCTGATCATCGTTAACGTGGCCGTTGTGGGATATATGGCCTACGTGCTGCTTGAGACACGCGCTTCCAAGCACCGCCTTCAACAAATTTAGATTGGGTTGTGAAGGGTGCGAGTTATCACAGGGCGGGCACATTGCTTTTTCTGCGGCGTGTGAGCACGAAAGCTCGTTTCCGGCTCTTCACCACCTGGCGGTCGATCTTTGTCCAGAACGCCACGAAATAATCAGCTGCCGAAATCAGAGACAATAACACCATGAACCATATGGCGAGACGGGCGATCCAATGAACTGGAAAGAATAATTGGTGATAAAGCGGCCACTCGGTCCAGCGATGATCGAGAATTACCGCAACGACGGAGACGATTTGCACGACCATTTTGAATTTGCCGAGATCACTGGCCTCAATGGTGAACCCTTCCGAGGCTGCAATCGAACGTAAACCGCTTACCAGAAATTCCCGTCCAATGATGACGACCGCGATCCAAGCCGGAACCAGACGCGGATTGAATTGCACGAGCGCTACAAAAGCCGCGGCTATAAGAAGCTTGTCGGCAAGGGGATCGAGCAACATCCCCATGGTGGTGATTTGTCCGCGTTTGCGGGCCAGGTATCCGTCAATTCCGTCGGTGATGGAGGCCGCGATGAACAACGCCGACGCGATTATTTCTTTTTCGCCGTTGACTCCCTGAAGACGAGTGCTCGCGAGAATCCATATCAGCAGTGGAATGCTGAAAATGCGGGTCAACGTGATGGAATTCGGCAGGTTCACAAAAACGCGGAATGGGCTTGCCTAGCTGGATTATCCTCCACCTGGAAGTGTTAAAGCAATGAACCTTTGGTCGATGATTATTCTAGGCGCGCCGTGGCAAATGGAGAATGGATTGCTATATTCACCCGATGCCACATAGAATCTCTAGGGTCGATCGGGAAGGTTTGCTGCCAGCACAGGATCGGAACGGGAAATTTGAAGGTCATTGCCATTTATCCAGGTTCGTTTGATCCGCCGACGAATGGGCATCTCGATTTGATCGAGCGTGGCAGCAAGATTTTTGACGAACTTATTGTTGCGATTCTACGAAATCCTGATAAAGACCCGCTGTTCAGCCTGGGGGAACGGCGAAATATGCTGGAGGCGCTGACGCATCACTTTAAAAATGTCAGTGTGGATACATTCGATGGGTTGACTGTGGACTATGCCCGGAAAGTTCACGCCAGCGCGGTGCTGCGGGGGATCCGAGCGCTCAGTGATTATGAATATGAGCTGCAGATGGCGCTGATGAACCGCAAGCTAGCACCTAATCTGGAAACGGTTTTCATGATGCCGGCGGAGCAGTATTCTTATTTAAGCTCGAGACTGGTGCGCGAAGTGGGACGTTTAGGGGGATCGATTCAGGATCTCGTGCCTGAAGCTGTCGAACAAAAACTGCAGGAGAAGCTCGATCCGGCGGTAAAGCTCGAAAGAACGCTAAAACGCAAATCCAAGCGAAACTAGAGGGGCGCATGACGCCAGTTACGGAAGCACCCACCGCCATAAAACTAACTGAACGGATCAACCGCATCGAACCGTCCGCCACCATGGCGGTGGTGGCCGAGGCCGACAAGCTGCGCCAGCAGGGCATTGATGTGGTTGACTTCGGAGCGGGCGAGCCACATTTTCCGACGCCGCAGCACATCAAGGACGCCGCAATCGCGGCGATCCATAACAATTTCACGAAGTACACAGCAGTGGGTGGAACAATCGAATTGCGCGACGCCATCATCAAGCGTCATGCGGCTGACTTCGGGTCGGAATACCGCCGCGAGGAATGCATTGCCTCGGTCGGCGGCAAGCACGGCCTGTTCAATGCAATCCAAGTGCTGGTGGATCACGGTGACGAAGTGATTTTGCCTGTGCCCTACTGGGTTTCATTTAAAGATATCGTGCGTTACGCGGGCGGAAATTGCGTGCTGCTCGAAACCGATGAAACGCAGGGTTTCCGAATCACGGCTGAGATGGTGGCGAACCTTGTGACTTCGCGGACCAAGCTGATCATTTTGAATTCTCCTTCGAATCCCTCGGGTGCAGTGATGAGTCCTGAAGACTTGCGCGAGGTGATGAAGTTAGCGACGGAGCGAGGAATCTGGGTCATTTCCGATGAATGTTACGTGTACCTGAACTACACGGGCCAGCAGTTCTCGGTGGGATCGTTGCGCGAATATTCTGATCGCATGGTGATCGTGGGATCGCTTTCCAAAACTTATGCGATGACTGGATGGAGACTTGGCTACGCTCTGGGTCCCGCGCAAATCGTAGCCGCGATGCAAAAGCTGCAAAGCCAATCGACGTCGAATCCTAGTTCAATCGTGCAAAAGGCGGCGGTGGAGGCTCTCAATGGGCCGCAGCAATGCGTAGAAGAGATGCGCCAGGAATACATCCACCTACGCGACCATGTGGTGAAAGGTCTGCGGGCGATTCCAGGAGTGAAGTGCAGCATGCCGGAAGGCGCGTTCTATGCTTATCCGAACATTTCTTCTTCCTTTGGACGCGGGGGAATCAAATCTGCAGCTGATCTGGCGGGACGATTGCTGCGTGAAGCTCACTTGGCGACCGTTCCGGGCGAAGGTTTTGGGACCCGGGACCACATCCGAATCTCTTACGCCACTTCGGTGGGCGAGCTTGATCGTGGCCTGGAGCGCATGCGCAAGTTTCTTTCGTCACTCTGAGAAAACCGATTTCTGCCAAAGCGCCTCTCTAATTCAGTAACCTTAGGAGCGGCTTCCTTCGTGCTGCGTACAGTGCATACGTCTCTCCGTTGGATTTTAAAATGAGCGAGCTTTACCCATTCCTGATGCGCCCAATCTTCGACCCTCGGCCTTGGGGAACGGTGGATCTTTCGCCGATTTATCCAGGGCATCGCTTTGATGAAAAGATTGGCGAGGCGTGGCTTACGGGAGACAACAGCCGGGTCGCGAATGGCCGGCTGAAAGAAAAGACTCTCGCCGAACTTGCAGGTGAATTTGGGCCGCTGCTGGTCGGCTCGGGTCCCAAGAATCAAAAGCAATTTCCCTTGCTGATGAAATTTTTATTCCCACACGAAAAACTTTCGGTACAGGTGCATCCCGATGACCGCGGAGCGCAGGAAATCGGTCAGCCGTGCGGCAAGACTGAATGCTGGTACGTAGCTCATGCCAAGGCAGGGGCGCAGATAGGGCTGGGGCTAAAACCGGGAGTGACCGCTACGCAGTTTGAGCAATCGATTCATGATCAGCGGGCCGAGGAGCTTCTCAACTGGTTGAACGTTTTCCCTGGCGAGATGATTTACGTGGCGGGAGGGACGGTCCACACGCTGGGACCGGGATCGATCATTGTAGAGACTCAGCAGCAGTCCGACACGACTTTTCGGTTGTATGACTACGGCCGACCGCGCGAATTGCATCTCAAGCAAGGGCTCGCTGCGGTAAAGGAAAAAGTTGCATCCGGAAAAGTAGTGCGCCCTGCTCCCACAAAGATGAGCGAATCGCGCAACCTCCGATCGCAGATGGTGGCTGCTCCCCACTTTGCAGTTGATCTTTACGACTTAAAAACGGCGCAGGAGTTCGAAACGCACGATGTATCGGGACTAACGTCCGTGCAAATATTAGTGGCCGTGGAAGGATGCGGAATCGTCGAGGCCGACGGAACGGAAGCTGTGACCATGGCGAAGGGCGATGCGGTGGTGGTACCTGCGGAAATTGGAAAGTTTCGAGTTACTCCGCAGTGGTCGGTCCAGTTTTTGAAAAGCAGTGTTCCGGGCGGGGAATGGCCCGAACCTGCGACCCGCATGTGATTTACACCTATGCCTAAGAATGAACTCAATTTCTATCCAGTAATTCTTGCGGGTGGCCGTGGGACACGTTTCTGGCCACTGAGCCGCAGACGCCGGGCCAAACAGTTGCTGGCGCTCGATGGCAAGCAAACGATGGTCCAGCAAACTGTGGCGAGGTTGGTGGGTTTGGCGTCGCCGAAACGCTTTTGGATCATCACGAATGATGACCTGAGACCGGAAATCGCTCGCCAGTTACCTCGGCTCGACAAAAAACAAATTCTCGCGGAGCCTGTAGGACGCAATACTGCTCCCGCAATTGGGCTGGCAGCTTTCATTCTGGAGCGCACTGCGCCTGATGCCATCATCGGATTGTTTCCCTCTGACCACGTAGTCGGCGACCGCTCGGAGTATGAGCAACTTTTGCGCAAGGGAATTGCGATCGCACAGGCGGGGGAAAACATTGTGGTGTTGGGAATTCAACCCTCGCGTCCGGAAACTGGATACGGATACATCCAGGCAGGGTCGAAAGATTCTAATGGCGCGTTGCAGGTTCAACGCTTCACCGAAAAGCCCGATGCAAAGCGGGCGGCTGAATTCGTTTTAGCCGGCAATTTTTATTGGAACAGCGGCATGTTCCTGTGGAGCGCACAAACACTGGCGAATGCTCTGCGCGAACATCTCCCTAAGACGGCGGCGCTGCTAGAACAAATTGCCGCAGTCATTCGGGACTGCCAAGTTCTCGTCTAGGTTTGAGAAACTATATCCCCGATGTGAAAATATCAGCATCGACTATGCGGTCTTGGAGCCGCGTTCATCCAAGGGAGAGCAGAACTCAAATATCTTCTGCCTGCCTGCGGATTTCGGATGGAACGATCTGGGTTCGTGGACGGCGCTGCACGAGCATCACAGCACGAAGCGTCCGACGCGCGACAACAATATAGTTTCGAGCGATGGCATCTTCACCCTGAATGCGCAAGGCAATTACATTCACGCGCCGGGGAAATTCGTTGCGGCCGTCGGAGTACACGATTTGGTGATCGTTGAAACCGATGACGCTTTGCTGATCACTACGCGTGAACAGGCGCAGGACGTAGGCAAGGTTGTAAAGTATCTCGACGAAAAGAAGCTACAACGCCTGACCTAACGATACTGAAATCATGGCACAGCAAATTAAATTTGGCACCGACGGCTGGCGCGGCATTATCGCCGATGATTTCACGTTCGAAAACGTGCGCCGCGTTGCGGGAGCGATTTCTGCCTATGTCTTGAAAAACGAGGACCCTTGCCGCGGGCTGATTGTTGGATACGACACGCGCTTTGCGTCTCAACGCACGGCACGAATTGCGGCGGAAGTCATTGCGGCGGCGGGTATCCCAGTCGCTCTTTGCGACGACTATACCCCAACACCGGCGATTTCACTTGCGGTCAGGAATCGGAGGGCCGCGGGGGGAGTGATCATCACCTCAAGCCATAATCCGTGGAACTGGAACGGGGTTAAGTTCAAAGGTAACTTTGGCGGCTCGGCCACTCCCGCAATCATGAAAGTGATTGAGGAGGAAGTTCGAAATGACGCGATGCCTACTGGGGAAAAAGCGACTATTGAGGAAATCGATCTTAAGCAACCTTATATTGAAGCCATTTCGCAGTTTGTTGATCTCGATTTGATCGCAAAAGCAAAATTCAAGTTTGCCATCGATTCAATGCATGGATCGGGACGTGGCGTGCTGGCAAAGATTTTCGGAGGCCGGGGAATCGAGTTCGTTGCGATTCGCCAGGAATTGAACCCGCTGTTTCCAGGAATCAATCCGGAGCCCATCGAGCCGCATATTGCGGCACTGCAACAGACGGTGGTCAAGGAAAAATGTCACGCTGGTTTTGCCACCGATGGTGATGCAGACCGCATCGGGGCGGTGGCGGAAGATGGCAGTTTTGTCGATTCTCATAAGATATTTTCGGTCATCCTGCGCTGGCTGCTGGAGCGTAAAAAATGGCCGGGCGAAATTGTGCGGGCATTCAACACCACCTGCATGCTTGATCGAATCGCTGCGCGTTACAGACGCAAACTAAACGAATGCAGCATCGGCTTCAAATATATAGTCGATCTGATGATGGAGCGGGAGATCTTGGTGGGCGGCGAAGAGTCTGGCGGGATTGGATATTCGCGTTTTCTTCCCGAACGCGACGGGGTGCTGAACTCGTTGTTGCTGGCGAACGTGATGGCGGAAGAGGGAAAGCCATTGGGCGCGCTGGTTGCGGATTTGCAGCGCGAGTATGGCCCACATTTTTATGCCCGCCGCGACCTGCATATTTCAGACGAGATCAAGCAGAGCGCGATCAGTGCGCGCCAAGGATGAATCCACAAAACGGCTTGGGGCCTACGGGGTCTCCCGAAAAGCCACTCTCGACGGAATCAAGTTTTTTCTCGATGCTCCAACCAATGGAAACGGTGCGGATGCCTGGGTGCTGTTTCGAGCGTCTGGCACAGAGCCATTGCTGCGGGTATATGCGGAGGCAGCATCCGCTGAATTGGTGAGCGAGATTCTTTCCAGTGCGGAAAGGTTTGTGTCGAACGATTGAGCGTGTCGTCGCCCGTGGAGGGCGAGCGAGCCAAGAGTTGTTGGTAGGAGCATGCGGGCTAGGGCCCGCGCTAGAGTAATTGCATGATCACTTCCGCGGAAGCCATTGCTCCACCAGAAGAGTCCCCCGAAGCCCGACGCTATAACCGCATCCATCGGTGGATGGGAATAGCGGACTTCGGGTTGGGGTTCGGGTTCCTGCTGGTTCTCCTGCTCACCGGATGGACGGGGACACTCCGCGACATCGCGTATCGCGCCGCTTTCCAAAACTACGCGCTGGCACTTTTCTTTTATGTCTTTATTTTGATGGCGATTGGAAAAGTTCTTGGCGGGGGACTGGAATATTATGGCTTTCGTCTTGAGCATCGCTTCCATTTATCGAATCAGAACACGGGGTCATGGCTGTGGGACCAGGCAAAGACTTTTCTTGTAGGGCTCATCATGGGGGGAATCGTCGTCGAGTTGTTGTACTTCATGATCCGCAACTATCCGCAGCGTTGGTGGATTTGGACCTGGGCAGTACTCATGGGGCTGTTCGTTCTATTGGCTCAGCTTGCGCCGCTAATTCTGTTTCCGATTTTCTACAAGTTCGAGCCGCTGGACAACGACGATTTAAGAATGCGCCTGGTTCGACTCGGAGAGCGTGCTGGAACGAGGGTGCGCGGAGTTTACAAATGGCACTTGTCGGAAAAAAGCAAGAAAGCGAATGCCGCGCTCACGGGACTGGGAAATACCCGCCGCATCATCCTTGCCGACACGCTTCTGGATAACTTCTCCGCGGAAGAAATAGAAGCGGTCCTGGCACACGAACTGGGACATCACGCACACCGTCACATCCTGAAAAGTATAGTGATGCAGGCGATAACGACATTTATAGGATTTTTGGCGGCCAATTGGACGTTACATTATGCGGTCGATCGGCAGCATATGTTTCTGACGCTTTCGGATTTTGCGAATCTGCCCTTGTTAGTTTTGGTTTCGTCTGTGCTGTCAGTCCTGCTATTGCCCGCGCTGAATGCATACTCGCGGTATAACGAACGTCAGGCGGACCGGTACGCATTCCAGTCAATTAATAACGTGGATCCATTCATTTCGTCGATGAATAAACTGGCTGCACAAAACCTGGCGGAGCGGACTCCCGCAAAATGGGTGGAGGTGTTGTTTCACTCGCATCCTGCAATATCAAGCCGGATCGCGGCGGCGCAAGCTTGGAGGCGATAACTAAGTCCTGGTTCGCAGAATCGCTTCGACCCTCTGCAAATCGTCTTCGGTATCTACGCCGATGCTGTCAAAGGGAGTTTCCTTGACGTAAATTGGCATTCCGTTTTCGAGGAAGCGAAGCTGTTCGAGTTTTTCAGACCGCTCCAAAGAGGATTCGGGCAGGGAAACAAAGCGATCGAGAGCGGCTTTGCGGTACGCATAAAAACCGAGGTGCTTAAAATAACTTGCGCCGCTGCTATCACGATCATGAGGGACAGCGGCGCGGGAAAAATATAACGCCCTTTCAAAAATATCAGTCACAACCTTGACCGCGGCCGGATTGTGAATATCCGTGTGACGCGCCTTGGTCTTGAGTGTCCCAACCTCGATCGCTGAATTTTGCATCAGTTCGACGAGCGTCTGGATTTGTTCGGCGCGAGTAAGGGGCTCATCGCCTTGTACGTTTAAGTAAACATCGGCCGTCAGCTGAGCGGAAATTTCGTGAACCCGCTCGGTGCCGCTGCGGTGGGAAGACATCGTCATGCGCACGTTGCATTGGTGGAGCCGGCAAACGGACATGATCTCGTCGGAGTCAGTCGCAATCACGATGTCGTCAATGGCTGCACAAGTCTTCACTGCGTCATAAACTCTGACGACGAGCGGTTTTCCCGCCACATCGCGCAGCATTTTTCGGGGAAGGCGGGTTGACGCTATGCGAGCGGGGATCACCGCCAAAGTTTTCATGTGAATGACATACTCTCGTTTTTCAGTTTGCGGTGCAATAGCTTTGACGACGTGGTTTGACGCGGCAGGGAGCAGATCTTAGAATCGATACTACTTCGGCGTCAACTGCCTTCCATCCGAAGTTCAAGAATGGCGGCGTAGCTCAGGTGGTTAGAGCGACGGTCTCATAATCCGTAGGTCCGTGGTTCGAGTCCACGCGCCGCCACCAATCTCTTCAACAACCTGCGCGAAATTCGGCGGAATCTCGGCCGATATGTAAGGGCATGGCGCCCGATCGCCTGGACTTAATGATCGACCGCCTCCGAACTTGCAACCATTCCATCGCGCTGAAAGCCCCGAACAGGCTCAGAACATCGTAAGCGGCCGAGCTGGGCATCGTATATCGGGAGTCTCTCTTCGGCGGCCCTGAACCGCTTATATCGGCGCATGCTTATCTCGTCCTAAAAGTTATTCACAGTTCGGGGGCGGTTGTTACGCTTCCGCTACATTTTAACCAAGCGGGGACCCGATATTTCTGTTACTGCGGGACGTCATGTTGGGGGCGAGAACCTTCCTTCATTCTTCTGCAGTGCTTTCATGTTGGCGGAATCATGCGGAAATGAGTCTGCGGCAATTTACCGTCGCGATTTCGGGATGCCGTAATCTCAGTCGAAAGCGCTTTGCGCATCTGGCGGTTTCGCTTTTGTGTTGCCGTTCAGGTAGCGATCAAACCAATACATCTGCCAGTTGAGACTCTCTACCAGGTGTTTTGGTTCACCTGTGCGCGTAAGGTTGTGATTCTCTCGCGGAAAAATTACCAACTCGGAGGGCACGCCGTAGTGCTGAAGCGCCCGAAACCACTGTTCGCCCTGCTCGAGAGGAAGTTGAAAGTCCATCTCGGAATGAAGAATCAGAGTGGGCGTACGGACGTTCCGGGCATGTTTGAGTGGTGAGGCCTCCCAGTACTGCTCGAAGTCGTCAAAGAGAATCCCTTTAAAATATTCCTCGTGTCCGTATGGCTGCCAGCGCGTTCCCTCATCGCTGATGAAGTTGGAAAGTGAGCGAACGGTAACGGCGGCCTTGAATCGGACGTTGTGCGAAACGATCCAATTAGTCATTTCGCCGCCGTAACTTCCGCCTGTTACGCCCATGCTCGTTGGGTCGATCCAAGGGTAGCGTTTTAGCGCTTCGTCAACTCCCGCCATTATGTCTTGATAGTCCATGACATTCCAGTTGTTAATCTCACCGCGCTCAAAATTCTCTCCGTACCCAACGGATCCCCTCGGGTTGCAAAAGAAGACCGCCCAGCCCTTCGCGGAATAAATCTGGAATTCCTGATACCATCCCACGCCGAACATGTCTCTCGGCCCCCCATGAATCACCAGAACTAGAGGGTATTTCTTGCTTGCCTGCCATCCCAGAGGCTTTACAAGAAAGCCATCAATAGGCCAACCATCAGTACTTCTGTACTGCCACCGTTCGACCGGTTGTAAGTCGAGGTGCGCCCATAATTCGCGGTTAAGCTGAGTCAGTCGGTGTTCGGAAGTACCGTCGAGGTTGGATACGTAAAGATCGTCCATATGCTGGAAATCATTGGACAGATAAACCAATTTTCCGGCACTTTCGTTGACATCAAAGTCGTGGACCTGACGAGGCCCCGAGGTAACGCTAGAGATTCGATCCGAGTCAGGGTCCCCCCGAAAAATCTGCGCTTCCCCCTTCGCGTTGGCCTGGAACAAAACGGAGTGCCGCGCTGACCAGCGCAACTCCGTGGGTATGAGATCGAGACCCTTCATGGAAAGACGCGAGGCGCTCTGGCCGGAAGACTTTGCAATATAGAGTTTTGGGAACTGATGGTATGCGGTTTTGCCGGTGAAGAGAATCTCTTTGCCGTCAGCAGACCAGCGCGGATTTTCGTCCGCGAAGTCATGATCGGAGATCTTGGTCAATGGTCCACCCGTTGCCGGAATCACCCAGACGTCCGTGTTGTGACGGATATCGTCGTAGGCCTTCCCCGTACGATCGGACACAAAGGCAATGCGTGTACCATCTGGCGACCACTGCGGATCAGTATCGTTCCAGTCCGGGCCATCTGTTATTTGACGAGTACTGCCGTCCAGAACATTCACGACCCACAAATGCTGACGATTACCGTCATCCCATCCGGTATCACTGAATTTGTACATTGTGTGTGTATAGTGGCGCACGTCGCTCTTACGCTTTGCGATCGGAATTTCATCATTAGGGCCGGAAAGACTAACGACTACAATTTGAGTCCCATCTGAGGACCATTGAAAACCCTGAACGCCATTCTTCAATTTTGTAAGTGCAACTCCTCCATTGCCAGAAACTATTGGCAACAGATAAATCTGTGATTTGGAGTTCCCGGCCCCTGAAGAATCTAGATTGTGATTGGAGAGCATTGCCAGCGTCTTTCCGTCTGGGCTCCAGCGAGGATTATTGCAACTGAACTCGCTGCCACTCAACCTTCTCGGGGCGCCAGACCCGTCGGTGGGGGTCAACCAGATTGAGGATTTGCGACGGTTTATCTTTTGATCGACCGTAGTCAAAACGTAGGCAACTGTTTTGCCATCGGGAGAAAGATGCGGGTCAGTGAGTGTTTCAAAGGAAAAGTAATCCTCGGGCACGATGCCACGCTTGGTCTGAGCATCTGTTAATTGGGGTCCAGCGACGCTGAGCAACACAAGGCATGCGAAGATGAAATTTTGTTTAAGTCGTAACAATTGACCTGCTCGCTGCCACCTGTTTTGTTTTCTTAGCAAAGTGCGTCCCCTATTTAGCCTGCCTCCCGCGCACTTCGGTCGGCGACAGTGAAGAGTAGCTCAAACTTCGTACCCAACGGAGTGATTTTCGCGGCTAATTTTTTCTGCTGGTGAAGGCTAACGTCGGCTTCAAATTCCAAGACAATGTCCTGGTCAGCCCGTAAAACCTGGAAGCTCTCGATAGAAACCTTCGAGTCCGCGAACGCCGCGTTTGTAGCAGCCATTGTTCGCTCCAGGTTATCCGTGGTCAGTCGAAAAACCATCCTTCGAACTTTCAAGCCGAAGATACTCTCAAGCTGACCGACTACTATGAGGAGGATTAGGATAACAAAACAAGTACAGGCCGCTGTCCAATAGAGCCCCCCTCCCACTGCCATTCCGATGCTCGCTACTACGAACATCGTGGCAGCTGTCGTCAAACCAATTACCCCACCGCGCTCACGCATAATGGCACCCGCACCCAAAAATCCGATTCCGGGAATGATTTGTGCAGCTATGCGAGTGTGGTCCCCAATTCCATACTTCGAAGCCAATTCGTCAGAGAGGAGGGTGAATGCCGAAGCTCCAACACAGATGAACATATTGGTGCGCAAGCCAGCAGGTTTGTGGCGAATCGAGCGCTCAAGGCCTATGAGTCCACCAAGAAAGGCGGAAAAAACGATACGAAAAACAATGGGCCAGGTTATATCAAGATTGGCGAATGGGTGCATCTGCCTCCTCAAAAAATGTACTGGTAATACCAAACGCTCCACTGGTGTGGACCTTCGAACTGAGCTGTGGGGAGGGCGGCGTTGCGACGCAGAGTCCGACTTGGCCAACCGCGGCGTTAGCAAAAACGAAAAACTCACTCGAGTAACGGCCCTTCGTGGTCAGCCGTCCGCAGGATGCCAGAACATTCCCTACTCCTTAGAACTTGTCCACCGAATGCCTGCGGCGAAACTAGGACCGTAGAATTCACGCTGGATGGGATACTGCGGGCTCCCTTGATAGAAGCCGAAGACCTCATTATTCAGATTGAGTATGGATCCAATTAGCTTGAGCCTGGGCTTAATGCGAAAGCTGCCTTGCAAATCTAATTGTGTGTGGGCATAGGTATATTGATCGCCAAGGGGTCCTTTGACTCCGAGGGGCGCGCCGTCGACATAGCCGTATTGGTAAATGTAGGCGGCATTGTGCGTGAGACCAAGCCGGGCTGAAAGCCGGCTCTTGTCATAGGTCACGCCAACGTTAAAGTTGTTCGGGCCTTGACGTACCAACGCAGGGTCAATGGCACGCTGAGGTACAACTGCGCTCGAGGTGGTGTGGCTATAATTCACGGTGGCGCCAAAACCGCTAAGGAAACCCGGCAAAAATGTGAAGAGTTGCTGATACGCCGCCTCTACTCCCAAAATGTGGGCGGTAGTTCCATTGGTCGGGCGAACTTGCGTAAAACCATTGAAACTCCCAGAGGTAATGGGACTGTTGATAGAAAAGATTGGATCATGGAGATCTTTGTAAAATACCCCTACTTGAATGATGCCGACAGGCTTCAAGTAATGCTCCGCAAGAAGGTCGTAGTTGTTCGCGGTAGTGGGTCTTAGAGATGGATTTCCGACACTTACCTGCTGGTTGGAATCATCTTCCAATATAAAAGGTGGAAGATCGGAGAAATTCGGGCGGGCAATTCCACGTCCATAACCGGCGCGAAGACTTGTATTCGAGGTAATTGCGTATTGCAAATTTATACTGGGCAGAACATTTAAGTAAGAGTTGTTTCCAAGAACAGGTGTGGTTGAGACGTAGTCGCCGTTACTGTCAAAAGTCACGTGATAGCCTGTGAAATTCGACTTTGTGGCTTCGAATCGCACGCCCGTTTCCAGCCGCGCTTTGCCAAATGTAATCGTGTTCATTAGATACCCGGCGTATATACGCTCGATAGTGTGGTAATTGTTCGGGTCTGAACGTCCTCGGGTCTGGTTTACGTCTAACATGATGGAACTAGGGTTGGCGGCCTCAAACGCAAGTATCTTGTTGTAATTCGAGAGTGGCGGCAGTTTGTATTGTCCAAAATAGTAGTTTGAATCCTTGGGACCATTTCCCAACACCTGGCTATACAGAAGCGTGGGGCTGCCGGTTGCGACCAGAACCGGCTCGTAAGTCTTGTTGGTTTTGTCCCCGTTCCGTACTTTGCCTCCAAATTGAAAAGATCCAAAATGCGAACCGATCAGATAGTGTCGCGCCAGCGACGCTGATCCCTCGAGGTCCAACTCTCTAACGGGATCAATGGCGCCCACAGTTTTGGTGAAAGTGTAGATAGACGGATCGTAAATATTGATGCCATTCAGTACAGGAAACTTGGGCGTAGAAGGAGTCGAGGTATCAATCCCGAACGCCACGTTCGATGGGCTGCGGAAATATGTGCTGGGAAACTGCCCGTCCTGGCGCTCCCGGGAAACTCCGAATTCGTAATCGAAAAGATACTTTCCGAGATTTAATGTTTCTCCGGCGGCAACGCTGTAAATCCGCTGCTCTGGCGTGCGGTTCAAATGCCTAAGTACGACGTTTCCGGTATTGTCCGATGTTGATTGCGTAAGTAGGTTGCCAACATTTTCCTGTACGTTCCATGTGTCGCCGAAATCCTTAAATTCGGAAAATAGTCCTCGGATAAACGCACTCGATCCATTACTTAACCGATAGTCGGCGCCGCCGGCGAAACCATACCGATGACGGCGGAATGCATACTCACGCAAGTGGGTGCCGCCAAATACTGGAACGAATCCCCGACCGTCCATAAAATCATTCACGCCGGGTGATGGTTCGTTATCGTTATAACCTCGTCCATTGAAATCATAGCTGCCTCCGAACGCCACTCCGAGGCGCTTCTGAACACCGAAACGTTTGCTCATAGTCGCATCTTCCTGAGTAAGCCAGCGACCGTTCACGATTGGTGTGTATCCGCCCATGGCAGTGAAACTGTAAAAAGGGGTGTCGTCGGCGGTCCTGGTAACCAAATTAATGGAACCGCCAATTGCGTCGCCGTCCTGATTAGCGGAGAGAGTCTTGCTGACTTCTATGGACTCGACCAAGTCGGCGGGGATGATGTCCAACTTTACATTGCGCACATCGCGTTCCGGAGACGACACGTGCACGCCATTGATTGTGACATTGCTGAGACGCGGTTCGGTTCCTCGAATCTGAACGTACTTACCTTCGCCTTCGTCGCGCTCCAATGAAACTCCGGGGAGCCGGCCCAGGGCGTCGGCCACATTTGTATTCGGCAAGCTGGTAATAACCTCAGCGGGCAATACTTCCAATATGGTATCTGCCGTGCGCTCACGGTTCAGCGCCTCGAGCTCGCCATGCTCGCGCTCTCCGCGAACAACAATTTCCTCGTTAACCGACTCGATGTGAAGAGGGGCATCCACTTGCACAACCTGCCCCGCGACAACGGTGACCGGCGTGGAATAGTCGGAGAATCCTAAGTACGAGATCGTCAGAGTGTAGGCACCAGCTGGCACTTCAGGAATGGTGAATTGCCCCTGATCATTCGATATCGCTGCCAGCCCGGTGGGCTGAAGTTCGGCGCGCGCGCCTTGTAAGGCGGAGTGCCGGGGATCCGTGGTCCTGCCGCTTATTGCACCGGTCCCACTTTTTCCCGCAGGCACCTGTGGAGCTCTGCCCCCACACCGAAAGGATCGGCAAAGAAAACAAAATGACCGCAAAGAACGCGGTGGCAGCGCTACGGCCGCGGGGCAGCATCATTACGCTGTATGGCGTCTTCGCGACCGCACCAGGAATAACTTTCCGTGTCATATTCTCCTCCAGCTGTTTGAAGTCGCCGATTCTCCGTTGCAAAGAGTATCAGGCGTTCTAACAATTACCACCCGCGCCAAGGAATGAGTGTGAACACAAAGTATTACAGGAAGATGAAAATCCGACCGCTATTTCTAATCGGTGCGCGATTTATTGGAGTTAGGTTATGCTCTCCATAACCGACTTCATATGTATAAGCAAAACTGATCTGTTGCATAACCTCTCAGAACTACTTCTGCAAAACATCCGCGTCGCGCGGTATTTTTGTTTCTCTGTGTCGTAGTATGAGAAATCATGTCTAGTATTCGACTAGTAATTTTTGACATTGGCGGAACCATCATCGAAGACAATGGAGAAGTGATAGCCGCATTTTCGCAAGCCCTTGAGAAAAATGGCATCTCCGCTACTCCCGCTGAATTGAAGCCGCTAAAGGGTTCTTCCAAGCGAGATGTAATCAAGCATTTTGTCGAGCGAGAGCACGGCAAGGGGAATAGTGATAACGAAGCCAGGATCGCCAATGCTTATCGGGATTTCAGATCGGAACTGGAAAACAAGTTTTCGAATGGTGGGATCAAACCCATTCCCGGAGCAGTGGCTACCTTTGAATGGCTTAAAGCACATAACATTATGTGCGCCACAACTACTGGTTTTTACCGGTCACTTACTGAAACCATATTGAATTCTACTGGCTGGCAAAACACCTTTGCCGCCAATATATGCAGCGATGATGTGAAAGATGGCCGCCCAGCTCCATTCATGATCTTCCGCGCAATGGAAGCATCAAGGGTTGGCGATGTACGGCAGGTCCTCAATATTGGGGATACTCCGCTGGACCTTCAGGCCGGAAACCGGTCTGGTGTCATAGGGGTGATCGGAGTGTTGTCGGGTATTCACAAAGAAGATCGGCTGCTTCCAGAATCCCCTTCTTACTTAATTCCAAGCGTGGCAGAGCTTCCATTGCTTATTGAAACCCACTACTCGTGATGCATTAATGAATAGAAAAAGTATTTCAGACGCAGATGGATGCAGGCGCAAGCAAAACTGACCGAAAGGCCTTCGCGGCAGCGCTTAGAACAGATTTTTTTCGAGAGACCAATGTCAGCGGACGCTCAAGCGTAAGCTCCTTAACTTTAAGGGACCTCAACGAACCGGACGCAACTTCGGCCTGCACTGTTCGGGAAGACAGGATGGCGACCCCAAGATCCGCTTCTACCAATGCTTTAATGACCTGATTGTTATTGAGCTCCAATCCGTAAATGAGACGAACTCCTATTTCCGAAAATTTGCTGTCCACAAATAGTCTTGTGCCGGAAGTGGGTTCACGCACAAGAAACGTTTCTTGCGAGAGTTCTGCGGCCGCAATCTCGGCCTCAGTCGCAAACCGGTGTCGTTTCCCAACCACAACGACAAGTTCATCAATACCAAATTTCTCACCATTCAGATCGTCAGGAATGGAATGAGAGAGCGTAACGCCGAGCTCAAAACGACCATCCGCGACGATGCCTTCAACCTGTCGCGAGTTATAAACCTGAAGGTTCAAGGCAACCTCAGGATGTCGCGTGCGGAAGTCTCCCAATGCCTTGGGAAGGACGTACTCTGCTGCGATAACAACACTTGCAATATCAAGGCGTCCGACAATTACTTCCCGCAACTCGGCAGTTTCCCGTTCAGCTGCCGCGACTCGTTGCAATATGTCGTTGGCATGCCGATTGAGAAGAACGCCAGACTCGGTTAGGTAAGCTTTCCTTCCGACACGGCGGAAAAGCACAACTCGAAGTTTTGTCTCCAGTTCGTGGACTTGAGTCGAAACATACGGTTGGCTTACGTGAAGTTCCTCAGCGGCTCGGGAAAAACTGGCAAGCCGGGCCACCGATTCAAATATTCTCAGGCCTGAGACAGTGACCGAAGGTGGAGGATAAGGACCTTGGGGGGCTTCGTTGTCCTTCATAAGGATTGCCCGAACCAGATTGATCTGATCTAGAACGAAAGTTTACCTCATGGCGGGCCTATCGAGAATGTGGAATGCTCAGTGTATCCATTTTTAGAGGAGAGATTATGTTACTCGCTGACCGCACCAAAAAACTTACGCCACCGGGCACCTCGAAAATACGAGAACTCGCGAACGAACTGAAGCGATCTGGAATTGATGTAATCAATTTCGCCGCGGGTGAGTTGGATGGTAGCGCAAGCGATGTGATCAAGGATGGAGCAAGACTCGCGATTAAGGACGGGCGAAATAAATATACGCCCACAATGGGCATGAAGGCGTTGCGGGAAAGCATTGCGGAGGAGGTATCAAGGCGCTGCGGCACTCCGTACCTCTGGGAGGAGGTTGGCATTACCGCCGGTGCAAAGCAGGCTCTTTACAATTCGGCGATGGTGCTCTTAAACCCTGGTGATGAAGTCATAATTCCCAAGCCTTACTGGGTAACATTCCCGGCTCAAGTCGAGATTGCGGGAGGTAAACCAGTCTTTGTTGACACTAAACAGACGAACTATCATCTCCACGCGAACACTGTCGAGAGTGCAGTTACCTCTAAAACCAAGGCAATCATTATCAATAGCCCGAATAATCCGACAGGAGCAGTTTATGAAACGAGAGAACTTCTGAAAATTGCCCAACTGGCCTCGGAGCGCAAAATCTGGATTATTTTTGATGAGTGCTATTCGGAGCTAGTGAGGACGGGCCATTCTCACTCTAACGTTGTGCAACTCTTGGGATCAGTCAAAGATCAGGTAATTATCGTGAACTCATTCTCGAAAAGTCATGCAATTACCGGCTGGAGAATTGGTTATGCGTGTGGCCCCAAACACGTGATTAGCGCTATGGAAAATTTCCAAGGGCATACTACCTCCAACGCTTGCAGCATTTCCCAGTATGCTGCTGAGGCCGCTCTTCATGGAGATGACGGCCAGTTCATAAAACACGTAAATACTATTCTCCAAGAGCGTCTTAGTATTGCAATCGCAATCGTGAATTCTATGTCCGAAATCACGTGTGCGCCGGCCGAGGGAGCGTTCTATCTTTTTTTGAATGTAGAAAGTAGGTTCGGGAAGTCTTATAAAGGACGATTAGTGCAGGATGTTGACAGTCTGTGCGAAATTATTTTAAGCGAAGCCAACGTCGCAGTCGTTTCGGGCAGCGCGTTTGGTGACCCAAGTAGCGTGCGAGTGTCGTACGCGATTGAAACAAATCAAGTGGACGAAGGGCTTCGCCGAATGAAACGGCTTTTTGAGGCTATCGTTTGACCCACCGAATCTTGTCGTTCCTCAATCGTGCAGAGACAACGCCCCGTGATTACAGTGGCCTGATGCTAGGTGCTTGACGAACACACCTATCGAGGTACGATTTTTGCAACCCGATCCAACTCAGAAGCCCAACCTCGTACGCGCCATCGGAGGATGGAGCCTGATAGCGCTCATGGTGAATCTCATCATCGGCGCGGGAATCTTCGGGCTTCCCTCGGCCGCTGCCGCGATCCTGGGGAGCCAAAGCCCCATCGGCTATCTAGTCGCCGCCGCCGGAATGGGAGTAATCGCCGCCTGTATTGCCGAGGTTGCCTCGCGCTTTCAACAAGCCGGTGGACCGTATCTTTATGGCAGAGTCGCCTTCGGGCGTTTCATTGGATTGCAAACCGGTTGGCTTCTATGGTTGTCCCGCGTTAGCTCGGCGGCAGCTGTCTCTAATGTGTTCATCGACTATCTGTCCGAATTTCTGCCGTCCGCCCACGAATCTTTCACGCGCATTGTAATTCTCACGTCCCTGATTGGCGGACTTGCGCTTATCAATATTCGCGGCGTACAGATGGGCACAAGTGTGAGCAACCTGTTCACCGTTGCCAAGCTAGTGCCCTTGTTCATTTTAGTAATGGCAGGTTTACTGTTTATTCATTTTCATGGCGGCGCGGTCCCTGTTCTGGTGGACCACCATCGAGCAAGTGATTGGCTAAGTGCTGTCTTGTTGCTGATCTATGCGTTTACGGGTTTCGAATCCGCATTGATTCCGGCGGGTGAAGTAAAGAATCCAGACCGCAACATTCCGTTGGCGCTTGTCATCGCTTTGCCTGTGGTCGCGATTCTCTATTTTCTGGTGCAAGTGGTGGTTGTTCACACTCTGGGCAACTCTCCTCATACGGCGCAGCCGCTTTCCGCAGCCGCGTTTGTCCTAGGCGGCAACACGATGGCCAGGGTAGTCGGCGTCGGAGCGCTCCTCTCCACTTTCGGTAGTCTCGCTGCGAATATGATCGCAAATCCTCGGATAACGTTTGCCTTTGCCGAGCAGGGTGACTTTCCAAAATGGTTTGCGGCCGTACACCCTCGCTACAAAACCCCCTACGTCTCAATTATTGTTTTTGCTGTGCTGCTCTGGGGGCTCGCGGTACTGGGAACTTTCCGTTGGAATGCAACACTTTCTGCCATTTCTCGACTTTTCGCATACGTGGTGGCTTGCGCCGCTCTGCCGGTGTTGCGCAAGAAGTTTCCACGGCAGGAAGGCTTTCACCTGCGGGGAGGCGTCGCCTTTGCCGTTCTGGGGGTTTTGTTCGCTTTAGTATTAGCGAGCCGCATGGGCGTTGCGGAGGTGATTGCCCTAGCGATAACCGCATCTCTTTCGTTCCTGAACTGGCTAGTCAGCCGTCAAGATAAACCTGTGAGAGGGTTCCCTCCCAGTGACGCGAGCTGATTTTAAGGCAATTGCCTTTGCCAATTTTTCCCACTACGCATCCATAGTTTTGCCGCATCACGAAGTCCCTTTCGACCGCAACAGCCTATCGCCCCTCCGTGTAACAGTCGTTTGTTGAGACATATTGAGGTTGAGTCTTTAAGTTGACCCGAATCTTGGAGGCTGCATCAAAATGCAGGGAACATCTTTCTTTCTAAGGAACCTCATGTTATTTCGCAAAAATCGGGGAATCTTTTTGCTCTTATCGCTTTGCATGGTAGTGCTGCCGGGGGCGCAATGTCAGAGCTCATCCGGACAGAGTAGCTGCGCGGAAATTATCGGTCGAATGCCCGCGGACTTATCAAGCATTGGGCACGGAATCCTCATCGCCCCTCGCAATGCCATTAAAATTAATAATCTTAAGTGGGAACTTCCGATCGCGGGGGCCACAGCAGCCCTAATCGCGTCCGGCGCGGACACTCACGTTAACAACCACATTCGCTCAACCTCACTGGTGCGGGACTCTGCTCGCGCTTCAAACATTGGACTTGGTTTGGAACTTGGTGGTGCGGGACTTATGTTCGCCGGTGGTTGCTTTCACGCTCGGTCTCCCTCCGTCGCGAACACAGGATGGACTGCTCTCGAGGCGATCGGGGCGGCAAATCTGGTCACTTTAGGGGTAAAGTCGTTTACCAACCGACAATACCCTTACACGAAAAATAGCAACGGCGAGTTTTGGGAGGGCGGCAAATCCTTTCCATCTGGCCACGCCGCGACTAGTTTCGCTTTCGCCAGCGTGATTGCTCATCGATACCCGCACAATTTATGGGTTAAAGTGGGTGTTTACGGACTGGCAACCGGGGTAAGCCTCACGAGGATCACAGGTCAAAAACATTTCCCTTCCGACGTTCTGGTGGGCGCGGCAATAGGCTATGTAACCGGGACATATTTGGATAATCACACAGCGGCCGGTCGCTGACCACCTTAGTACTTCACAGTGCCACTCCCTGCAATCCGAAAGGGGCGGGAAGCTACCGCTTTTTCTTGTCGGCCCTCTCATTCGCTTCGTCCGCTGCGCTCTCCACAGAGTCCTCAATGACCTCGCCGGTGTTGGCATCAACCTTGACTTCATGGACTTGTTTGTCCCGTTCAATGTCGAAAGAGTAAATCCAGCGTCCTTTCTCTTTTTCCAGTTCCTGACTCTCTATTTTTCCAGTCTCTTTACCGAACCAAGCTGAAGAGGGTTTGGGTTCGAACATCCGAACCCCCTACCGTTTGAACGGTCGGAACGGTGAAATATGCGGCTGGAACGGTAGAGGGAACGAGTTTCTGGTATGGCAACATTTTCTTGCTCACTTTTTGTGGCGCCTGGGTTGCGGATCTTTCTGGACTTTGCCGGGATCTGCAGACGGAAGTTGTTGATCTGCTTTAGAATCAGGCTCAGAAATCTGATTCATAAGCCGTAGGTCTGTGGTTCGAGTCCACGTGCCGCCACCAGTTGTCACTTTTGTTTTCCATGTCCTAGCAATTCTAATTGAGTGAGAAGAGCGTGGATTCGAGCAAACTGCGCCAGCGCCCAAGCGGACGGTGCCGGGCGCTTTCTCACAACCTGAGGCCAATGACAAGCGACTTGCCGCTGGAAGTGTGCGAGCGAAAAGTGTGCGAGCGAAATTGGAGACTGTCGAGGGTCAATTGATGATGACGCTAGACTAACGCCAGGTCACACGGCTCTAGCTTATGCTTGGCACTACACCAGAAATACAGAAGTGTGAACACTGAGTAAACTTTAGAATGATTGCCCGGACATTGAGACGAAATGCGGTTATTTTCGCGATGCTTGTGCTCGCGGCGGTTGGTCAAAGTGGCCCTTTACCTGCCCCCTCCGAAGATCTCATCACCGTAGATACCGACCCGACGCACGTTATTAATTCATTCGATCCGGACGTCGCGCTTGGTAGCTCGATAGATGTTTTGTCTCGTGAAAGGATCGACAAGGTCTATACGCCGCACATCATTCAAGAATCCCTTTCGGCAGGTTGGGGGCCGATTAGCTATCGCAATAATTCCGAATTAAGAATGGCAGCCTGGCATTGGAACCAGAACGGATCATGGAGTGACCCGGCACGGCAGAGTGGGTACTTTACCGGGAGCACCGAGTTAAAGGAACCGCTGCGGTACATTCTTTCGTACGCATTGCCTCATCGCGGTTTTTCGATGAGTTCGGATCCACCCATCCCCGGTCCCAATCACTCATATTGGAAAAGCAATCCATATTTAACCAGTAAATTTACGGGCGAAAGGGACTCCTTGCATCCGCAGTGGGTTGTCGTCGACTTAAAGTCGGAAACCCCAGTGGATGCAATTGGCATTGTTTGGGCGAACCCTTATGCCGTTAGCTACAGAATTGAATACTGGGTAGGAAAACGTGCACTCGACTTCGATGAAGGACCGGAAGGTCATTGGGAAACATTCCCTTTTGGCAAAGTTAGTAATAGTACAGGCGAGACCGTGAGTATGAAGCTGTCCGAGTCATCGGTAACGACACAATTTATTCGCATCTTTATGACTGAATCGTCCAATACCTGCGATCTACATGGTGCGACCGACATTCGCAATTGCGTCGGTTATGCCATCCAAGATATCCATGTTGGGACACTCGAGAACCATGGTGCCTTGGTTGAGACTTCCCGGAACCCGACTGGGCTAGCACCCTCCTATACCACGTCGTCAATCGATCCATGGCATTCCGCCTCGGACGTCTATGCAAACGGAGAGTATCGGCACAGTGGTTTCGATCTGTTTTTCAAAAGCGGCCTTACGAACAATCTTCCGGCCATGATTCCCGTGACACCTTTGTATGGGACACCGGAAGACGCGGCGGCTGAGATAGCCTACATCGAAAAACGTGGATATGACATTGGATATGTTGAAATGGGCGAGGAACCCGATGGCAAACATTTGTTGCCGGAAGATTATGCTGCGCTATACATTCAGTGGGCTATAGCTATTCACAAAATCGATCCCAAACTCAAGCTCGGAGGACCTGTGTTCGAGGGTGTGAACCAAGATATTCGCGTCTGGCCGGACGAGAAGGGGCGCACATCCTGGATGGGTCGATTCATTGGTTATCTCCAGGATCATGGAAGGCTCGCAGAGCTTGCTTTCGTATCTTTTGAGCACTATCCATTCGATCCCTGCACGACGACGTGGAGTGACTTGTACCGCGAGCCCCAGATAATTAAGCAAGTCCTACAAGTATGGCGGCGAGACGGAGTTCCTCTCCGGGTACCGTTGATGGTCACGGAAAGCCACTTAGCGAACGAACTCACCGGACCCATGACAACAATCTTCGCGGCATTGTGGCTTGCCGATAGCGTGGGTTCGTTCTTGGAGGGTGGAGGCGCGGCGTACTATCACTCGCCAATCCAACCAGAAGGAGTTAAAAATACATGCCTAGGGTGGTCGTCATGGTCCAATTTTGTATCCGACGACAACTACAACATCCTTGGATACACAGCCACGTACTTTGCGTCGCACATGATTAACCTGGAGTGGGTACAGCACCGGTCTGGTGTGCACCAGATGTTCCCATCGCGCAGCAATATCATCGACAGTCATGGAAATGCCCTGGTAACGTCCTATGCCGTGCAGCGACCCGATGGAACTTGGTCGTTGATGTTGGTCAACCGAGACCAGGATCGACCCCACCGCCTACGCATACACTTCCACGAAAGTACCGATAGGCAGACTTCGTATTTTTTCGGGGCGACCAGGGTTGTAAATTTTGGAGCTGAACAGTACGCCTGGATCAATGATGGCTCAAACAGCCATGCGGATCCTGACGATCCACCCACCGCAACTTCTATTGATGCAAATTCAAGGACGACATTCCTGTTGCCAAAGGCTTCGATCACTATAGTACGAGGCAAGATTGACGTGAAGGGAAGACAGTGATCCATTGCCCTTATGTCGCTTTGAGTACCCCGAAAAGTGTGTCTCCTGCAAGCCAGAGCTTTCTCTAGTCAAGCCCGTAGCAAACCAAAAACATTGTTACTACTAACCTGAAGGTATGTGGAATGAACCATCCAGCGCCGACGGTCAGCGTGCCGCTGATCTTCCACTTGCCGACGCGGGGATAGTAGATCACCGGGACTTCAAGCACGCGGTATCCGTAGATCGGTGGTTCGAGCGCCCGCGTCGCCACCAGATTCCATCGCACATGGCGCACATACAGAAAACGCTATAATGGGCGGTTGGTGTCGCGTCCTCCAGTGATCTAACTCTCAGTGGCATAAAAGGAGCAGAGATGTCCGCAACTGAACCAAAGAACTCTCCTCAAGTGTCACTATGGGCCGGCGATGAGATATTCCGCCTTCTAGTGGAGAGTGTGCAGGACTATGCCATCTTCCTCCTCAGTCCCGAAGGCAACGTGATGACGTGGAATGCCGGCGCAGAACGAATCAAAGGCTATTCGACGTCTGAAATTGTCGGCGAACACTTCTCGCGGTTTTACTCGCATCAGGCAAAGGAGAGCGGGTGGCCGCAGCGCGAACTGGAACTTGCATCAGCTATGGGACGCTTCGCGGATGAAGGCTGGCGAGTAAGGAAAGACGGAACTCAATTTTGGGCCTCCGTTGTCATCACTGCATTGCGCTTCGATTCCGGGGAATTGCGCGGCTTCTCGAAGGTAACTCGCGACCTGACTGAACGAAGAGCACTCGAGGAACGGACGCACGAATTGAATAAGGAACTTCGCAGCAAAATGATGCTGTTGACGGAATCCCGAAATCAATTAGAAATTAAGAATCTGGAATTGCAACGTCTGTCTGGACAGTTAGTTCGGATCCAAGATGAGGAACGGCGTCGTATCGCGCGAGAACTGCATGACGATTTGGGACAGGTGCTCTCGGCCCTCAAGATAAATCTGGACAGTTCCCCGGAATTCGGCTCGCGCTCGGACTCTATTGCCTTGGCTCAGGATGCTCTGTCGAAAGTGCGGAATCTTTCCTACCTGATGCATCCACCGCTTCTTGATGATTCAGGATTGCTTGCAGCTCTGCATGTATTTTTTGAGGGGTTCAAGAAGAGAAGCAAGCTGCGAATCACTTTTGACTATAAGCCTTCTACATTTCCCAGGCTATCTACTGAAATCGAAATCAGCGTTTTCCGAGTGGTTCAAGAAGCGTTAACCAACGTTCATCGTCACTCTGGAAGTGACGACGCTCGCGTAGAAGTTCATCAACAGGCAGACCGGGTGTATGTGCGGGTCCGAGATTTCGGCGTGGGTATGCCCATTGTAGGACCAACAAGTGCGTCAATTCAGAGTACAGGAGTCGGAGTAGCTGGAATGAGGGAACGCATCAAACAGATCGGTGGCGAGGTAAACATCCTTCGGGCCGAACCGGGGACGCTCGTCGAAGCAATAATTCCGCTCTTCGACTAGGACCGTCATACAGCAGCGCAGTCATAGCCGCTGTAAGGTGGCGAAAAAATCGCGACAACTCAATCTCATAGTCTTATTCTTTGGTTCTAGTACACGCGCCGCCATCAGGTTCAGCGTTTCCGGGTTGTTATACTCACGTCATGCTCGCCGAAGTCCTTGAGCAAGGAAAGAAAAGCGTAGATGCGGCGCTGGAACGTCTGCTGCCGAGAGCGGGAACGCCTCCTACGTCAATTCATGGGGCGATGCGGCACAGTGTTTTTGCCGGGGGCAAGCGGATCCGTCCGATCCTTTGCATAGAGGCGGGACGCTTGGTTGCGGGCTGTTTGCCGCCAGGGATTGAAGATTTAGGTGCAGCGCTTGAAATGCTTCATACCTATTCGCTGGTGCACGATGACCTCCCCGCCTTGGACAATGATGACTTGCGAAGAGGGCGGCCTACTTGCCATAAGGTCTATGGAGAGGCGATTGCGATTCTGACGGGTGATGCATTGCAGACCCACGCTTACGAAGTTCTAGCGGGTCTCGCCTGTGGTGCTGAAGCGCGGGTACGAATTGTCAAGGAAATTGCGCGGGGGACCGGAACCGTAGATGGGATGATCGGCGGACAGGTAGTCGATCTGGAAGCGGAGCGCAGCCAACCTGGGATTGAGACCCTTGAGTATATCCATCGGGCCAAGACGGCCGCGTTGATTGCGGCCAGTGTGGTAAGCGGCGGGATTTACGCCGGAGCGGACGAGAAAGAATTGTCGCAGCTGAAGGATTTCGGACAATCCGTTGGGCTGGCATTTCAAATCGTGGATGATGTGCTCGACGTGACCCAGACCTCGGAGCAGCTTGGTAAGACCGCGGGAAAAGATTCCGAGGCGCAGAAAGCGACATATCCGGCGCTTTTTGGCATTGAGGAATCTAAAAAAAAGGCGGACGAACTGGTTGAACGTGGACTACAGTCCCTTGATGGATTCGGCAACAGCGCCGACACATTAAAGTCCCTGGCGAAATTTCTGGCCGAGCGCAAAAACTAAAATGTTGAGCAACCGTTCCAAGTTCACCGTCGCAGTGTGCTTAATGGCCATTTTGAATGGAGGGTCAGCCTTTTCTCAGGATGTAGCCGCGATTGCTCATGCTGTAGATGTCCGTTACAACCATCTACGTACGCTGCGAGCGGAGTTTACGGAAATTTATAGTGGTGCCGGGACGGAACGGACCGAATCGGGATACTTGTTCTTAAAAAAACCTGGCAAGATGCGGTGGGAATACCGTTCTCCAAGGGAGAAGGTGTTTCTAAGCGATGGGAAACATGCCTGGTTTTATGTTAGCGGGGAAAAACTGGCGAGAAAAATCTCGACAAAACAGTTGGAGGATCTGCGATCACCTCTAGCCTTTCTTTTGGGCAAGAGCGAATTGCAGAAGGAACTAAAGGGTTTATCGGTTGCGGCCGATGTGAAGCCGCTGGAGGCAGGCAATACTGTGCTGCGAGGGGTACCAGAGGCGATGCAGCCGCGGTTGACCGAAATTGTGCTTGAAATTACGCCAATCAATCATATCTCCAGACTATTGCTGGAGGGAGTAGACGGGTCAGTGACGGAGTATAGGTTTAGCGCGCAGGAGGAGAATGTTCCGATCGCTGAAGGGCAATTCAAGTTCGTCGCACCGGCGGGCGTCGAGTTGATTGACGGGTACCTTGCCCAGTAAGGGATCTGGGGTGCAACGGAAGGGTTTTAGTTTAAATGGCTTACCGGTTATGACGCTAGGAGTTGGGGCATTACCCTAGGTATCCGTCAAAGCGATTCTACATCGGTTTGCCCTCTCTCTGAATGCTAGACTTTATCCAGGTGTGTTTCCGATTTCATGGCTGAATTTGTCGTAAAAGTCGCAGACGAACGCGGACGCCTGGTACAGCAGGTGGAAAGCGGCTATTCCGAGGCGGAGGTGCGCGACCGCTTCGCGCAACAGGGATTCCTCGTTTATTGGGTGAAGCCTCGGGGGATGTTGTCCTCAGGACAGGTCAATTTCCGGCGGGGCGGCAAGGTAAAGCAGTCATCGTTTGTGGTTTTTAATCAACAGTTTCTGACTTTAATTAAAGCAGGGCTTCCGGTGTTGAGTTCGCTGGATTTGCTTATCCGGCGCCAAAAAGACGCTTACTTGCGGGGACTTCTTCAGAACGTTCGCGACCGGGTCAAAAGCGGTGAGCTACTTTCCGACGCCTTTGCGGCGCAAGGAGCTTTTCCGAAGATTTACACCAGCACGCTTTTAGCCGGCGAAAAGAGCGGCAACATGGAAGAGGTATTGGCGCGTTTTATCGGATTGCAACGCATGGCGCTGACGTTCAAAAAGAAGCTAGTGGTGTCCCTAGTTTATCCCGTACTCCTCATCACCGTTGTTTTCTTCATGCTGATCTTCCTGGTTACGTATGTCGTGCCTCAGTTCGCCAAGTTGTACGAAGACATGGGCGCGCAGCTTCCGTCCATAACTGTCTTCATGCTGGCGCTGGGAAGCCATTCTCAGCAATACGGTCCCGTGGTCGCCGTGGTCTTCATCGCCCTGCTGGTAGGACTGTGGAAGTGGAAGAGCACCGACCGCGGCGCAGATCGCATTGATCGCACCATTCTATCGCTGCCCTTGCTGGGGGATATCTGGCTGAAATATCAGGTAGCCAATTTCTCACGGATGCTTTCGACCCTCTTAAGCGGAGGCATGCCGCTGGTTCCGTCGCTTGAAACTGCGGGCGCTTCCATGAGCAGCCGGCGCATCTTAAATGGAGTGTCCGACGCCGCGATTCGAGTGCGTGAAGGTCAACCGCTGGCGAAGAGTTTGGAAGATCAGAAAATGTTTCCTGATCTTTCGGTGGAGATGATCGAAGTAGGAGAATCGACCGGGGCTCTTCCGGCGATGCTGAACTCGGTCGCCGAATTTTATGAAGAGGATGTGCAGACCGCCCTCGGAGCGGCGATGGCGTTGATCGAGCCTGCCATTCTGATCGTGATGGCGGTGGTGGTCGGCGGCATACTGATTTCCCTTTATATGCCGATCTTCAGCTTAGGCTCTACGATTCATTAGGCGGACTTATGGCAATTGCGGAAAAGAAATCGGTATTTGTAGGCGGCGGCAACGGTGCGGTGCCCGGCTCTCACGCGGAAGAGCTTGAGCGGGCGAAGGACATTGCGCGACGCTATCGCTGCGAGTTCGTCGATCTTCACGACTTCCAGCTGCATCACGACCTGTTTAAGAACATTCCTGTACATCTGATGTTCCGGTACAACTTCATTCCTTTGGAGGAAACCAAAGACGGCCGTTTAGCGATTGCAATTGCCGATCCCAGTCAGTTGATGATGATCGACGAGATCAGCTTGCTGCTGGGCAAGCGAATTGTGACCAAAGTATCGACGCTAGCCCAGATCAGCGAAATTCTTAAGAAGACGGAGCAATCAAAACGGGTCCTTGAAGACGCCAGCGAAGGGTTCACCCTCGACCTGGTGCACGAAGATGAAGCGGGAGGCGATGAGAGCATTTCGATCGACCGCCTTACCGCCCAAGGGGACATCAGTCCAATCATCAGGCTGGTCGATACCACTATCTTCACGGCACTACAGCGGCGAGCCAGCGATATTCACATTGAGACCCGCGACGATTCGGTGGCCATCAAATTTCGAATTGATGGTGTGTTGACTCAGGCCATGCCGCCGATCGCTAAGGAACATCACTCGACCATCATCTCGCGTATCAAAGTAATGAGCGAGCTCGACATCTCCGAGCGACGGGTTCCGCAGGACGGACGTTTCCGAGTCAAGTACGGACAGCCCGAGCGACCTATCGATTTCCGCGTGTCCATCATGCCGTCGATTCATGGCGAAGATGCTGTGCTTCGCGTGCTCGATAAAGAATCGATGAGTGAGAAGTTCCACAAATTGGTTCTGGATGTGGTGGGCTTCGATGAAAACGATCTGAAGAAATTTCGCCGCTACATCAGCGAGCCCTACGGCATGGTGCTGGTTACGGGGCCCACTGGCAGCGGTAAGACAACTACGTTGTATGCCGCGGTCAATGAAATCAAGACCGACGAAGACAAAATCATCACGATTGAAGACCCGGTTGAATATCAAATTCGTGGTATCACGCAGATACCCGTCAATGAGAAAAAAGGGTTGACCTTCGCTCGTGGATTGCGTTCCATTCTTCGTCACGATCCGGACAAGATCATGATCGGAGAAATACGCGATACTGAAACGGCGCAAATTGCCATTCAATCGGCGCTTACTGGTCACCTGGTTTTCACTACTGTGCACGCTAACAACGTGGTCGATGTGATCGGCCGCTTTCTTAACATGGGCGTGGAACCGTATAATTTCGTGTCAGCGTTGAACTGTATTTTGGCGCAGCGACTGGTGCGTTTGATTTGCGAATCGTGCCGCACGATCGTGCATTATCCGCCGGAGTTGCTGGAATCAAGCGGCCTCGATCCAGAACAATGGTCCAAGGTTTCGTTCTATGAAGGGCAGGGCTGCATTGAATGCGCCGGCACCGGATTTCGCGGGCGTTCCGCGATTCACGAACTGCTTGATTTAAGCGATCGAATTCGAGAAATGATTCTATTGAAAAAACCGACATCGGAAATACGCCGGGCTGCCCGTGAAGAAGGCATGCGGTTCTTGCGCGAATCCGCGCTGGACAAAGTTCGACTGGGAATGACGACCCTGAAAGAAATCAACAAAGTCACATTCATCGAAAGCATGCGGTAAGTGCGCATTCTGATTCGAATCTTGAAAACTGAAAATCGAAACTAAAATTTCATGGCAAAAGCCTTTAAAGCCTCGGCCAAACCCAAGCTGGCTTGCGAAATCGCAGCCGACCGCATCATCGCGGGGCGAATGTCCGAAGCTGGAGCGATGCTTGACAGCTGCGTTTCGCACGAGCTTTCTCCTGGCAGCGTGGTCCCCGATCTGGTGGAAGCAAACCTGAAAGAACGCAACACCGTATCGCAGGTGCTTCGTGATGCGCTTGGTAGCGTGGGGGGACGTTCCAGGGATGTAATTGCGGTGCTGCCAGACGCTTCGGTGCGCGTGGTGCTGCTCGACTTTGATACTTTGCCGGCGAGCCGCGAAGAGGCGGAAGCGGTGGTGAGATTCCGATTAAAAAAGTCTTTGCCTTTTGATGTCGATAAGGCAAAGGTTTCCTACCAATCGCAAACTTCAACCACGACCGGACTGAGAGTGATCGCGGCGGTGGCACTGCATACCGTAATCGATGATTATGAATCCGCGTTCCGCGATGCGGGATACACTCCGGGCATCGTAATACCGTCCATGCTCGCGGCCTTGGGAGTGGCGCAAGCGACGGGGCCGACCCTGATCGTGAAAGTAGATGCGCGGACGACCAGCATCGCGATCATGGATAAACAGCAACTGCTGCTGTTCCGGACCCTGGAGAACGCGCGCGGCGTCACCATCACAGGCGAGCAATTGGCGGAAGAGGTTTATCCGTCGGTAGTATTTTTTCAAGATACTTACCACATGAATATTGATCGTATCTTTGTTGCCGGAGTCGCGGATTTGGGCAGCGCCGCGCCTGCTTTGCGGGCCCAAACGGGGGCTGAAGTCGAGGAACTGGTGGGATCGTCACAGTTGGGCGCCAGCATAACTTCGGTGCCAAAGTGGAGGACAGCTGGAGTGCTGGGAGCGTTGCTCTCTTAACTATGCGTGTAGACATCAATCTCGCATCGCGCCCTTATGAGGACCTGCAACTTTTCTGGGCACGTTGGGGGAGCATCCTAGGCGGGCTTGGCGCCTTGCTGCTCATCCTTTTGTTTTTTCTTCTGCATGGCTGGAATCAGGCGCGGGCCTCCCAAAAATTTATTTCCGCGGGAGAGCAGCAGGTGGCGGCGCTCGATGGCGAGAGGGCTGCCGCCGAATCGACTTTGAGCCGTCCGGAAAACCGCACAACCCGAGACCGTTCGCAATTTCTTAACGATCTCTTCGAGCGAAAAGCGTTTTCGTGGACCCAGGTTTTCGAAGACCTCGAACGGATCATGCCGCCGCGGGTCCATGTAGTTTCCATTCATCCCGACATGTCGGCTGAAAACCAACTGCAAATTAAACTCATCGTAGCGGGAGACTCTCCGGCGCGCGTTCTCGAACTGGTCCGCAAGATGGAAGGGTCAGAGCATTTCCGCCAAACTGAAATCCATGTGCAGACTTCGATGCAAAATGCACAGGCTTCAGGGGACACCGTGAGTTTCGACATCAGCGCGCTATATGTGCCTCAGGGTATGCCTCAAAAATCTCTGCCCGCGCAACGGCCTGTACAGGAAAGTGCCCGCTGATGCCTGAACTCGGAGAGACTCGCCGCAAAGTTCAAATCGCCGCCATAGTTCTGGGTGTGCTGGACCTGATTGCCGCTGGCATACTAATTTCGCCTCTCGTAGGGTCGGCTCAGTCGCGCGATCAAAAACTGTCGCAGCTGGGTACTGAAATCCGCATGAAGACCCGGCAGGTCGAACCACTCCGTGGGCTGGACAAAAAGATCCCGGTCGCCCGTCAGCAAATCGACGGATTCTACAACGACCGTTTGACCTCAGAAGACTCCGAAATATCGGCTGAGATGCAGAAGTTAGCCACACAAAGCGGAGTCAAGATCAATGGAGTGAAGTACGCGCGCGATCAGGGAATTCAAGCGGGAGATCTGGAACAAAAAGCCGAGGCAGTAGGACTGCATCGCGTGCTGGTCGAGGCCGATCTTTCCGGAGACTATTTGCAGTTGATGCGGTTCATCAACTCTCTTGAAAGGAACAAGCTGTTCTTCATTGTTGACAGCGTCGAGTTGGGCGGGGAACAGGGCGGTGCGGTTAAGTTGGGCATGAAACTTGAAACTTATCGCAAAATCGGTCTTACATAACAACCGCGAGTCTGAGCAGAGACGTAAAAACGTAAAAATGAAGTTGGGAAGCGAAAATCGAAATAAGCTGATCATTGCCCTGTTGCTGATGGTGGTCGCCTTCGGCCTTCTCGCGCGGTGGCTATTCAGTTCTGGTGGCACATCCTCGGCGGCGGTGCCGGTCACGGCAACCTCGCTGCCGGCTTCGCCAGCACCTATACCGAACCGGATCACCCGCAGTAAGAAAGGTCTCAAGGCGGAACGCAGTCTTGATCCAACCCTTCGCCTGGATTTATTGCAGGCTAGCGAAGGCATTCAATACGAAGGCAAGGGACGCAATATCTTCCGCGCTGAGGCGGAAATTCCAAAGCCGATCGCGTCTGCGCGCAAGCACGCTCCAGAAATCGTTGCACCGCCTCCGCCTTCGGGACCCCCTCCGCCGCCACCGATTCCTCTGAAATTCTATGGATTCGCAAGCCGTCCGGGTGAGCCCAAAAAGATTTTCCTTTCCCAAGGGGAAGACGTATTTATTGCGGGCGAGGGAGACATCGTGGATCGGCGATACAAGGTTTTACAAATCTCGCCGACGGCCGTCGAAGTGGAAGACGTGCTAACCAACAATCGCCAAAGCCTTCCGCTGACTCAGGGCTAATTTGAAACGCAGTGACAACAAGGCGCGAAGGGTGCAGGCGACGGAAGGTGGCTACATCCTTCTTGTCCTGATTTTGATGGTGGCTTTGCTTGCAATCGCGGCCGCGGCCATCGCGCCAAGCATCGCATTTGAAGTGAAGCGCGACCGCGAAGAAGAATTGATTCATCGCGGGGTTCAATATTCGCGGGCCATTCGCCACTACTACAAAAAGTTCAACCGATATCCATCCAAAATCGAAGACCTCGAAAGCACCAACAACATTCGTTTCCTGCGCAAGCGCTATAAAGATCCAATTACCGGAAACGATTTCAAGATATTGCACCTCGGAGAAATTCAATTAGCTCTAGGAAGCGCTGCTATCGGTGGGCTTGCTCCGGGCGGCGGCCCTGGCAGCCTAAGCGGCCCCGGTCAACCAGGCCAGTCCACTAGCCTTTTCGGCGGAGGAACGTCGAGTGGCGGACTGAGTGGAAACAAAGCCGACACACCGGCAAAATCGCCGGACAATCCTGATGCGACCGGAAACTCTCCCGGCCAAGCAAGTCAATCCACGCCCGGCGGGTCTTCATCGAGCCCATTCAGCGATTCGTCGAGCAGTCCTGACAAACTTGCGGGCCAGACGTTTGGGGGAGGTCCCTTCGCCGGTGTGGTCAGCGCCAGCAAAGCGGTAAGCATTCGTGAATTCAATAAGAAAAATCATTACAACGATTGGTTATTTATTTACAGCCCGCAGGCCGACCGGGGAGGGTTGCTGAACACTCCATATCAACCGGGATTGCAGGTCAATGCCCCGGGCGTGCCGGGTACGATGGGAACGCTGCCAACGACGGGTTCTGGGAATTCCGGCGCTGGGAATCAAGCTTCGCCTTTCGGCGGACAGCAGCAGCAGGCTCCTAACGTCCAGCCTCAACAGCCGGCACCGCAATAAACCGCATTTAGGTGCAAAAAAAACTCGCCGGATCGGCGAGTTATCTAGCATAAAGTTTCGGGTCGGGAAGAGGCGCGGCTTTCCACGCCTTGACTACTTTCAATCAAACAAGAGTACGGGTGAAGCCGTGCCTTCGAAGTTAAACGCTGAACGACGAACCGCATCCACAGGTGCTTTTCACGTTGGGATTTTCGAATTTAAATCCCGCCCCTTCCAGGGTTTCAACATAATCTACGATGCATCCATTCAGATACATCACGGATGTGGCGTCGACATAGACTTTCAAGCTGTCCATATCAAAAACTTTGTCCATCATGCCAGGAGAGTTCTCAAAGGACATGGAGTAAGAGAAGCCGGAGCAACCGCCACCCACGACGCCTACTCGCAATCCACTGGGAACGGGATTCTGCTGAGCCATGATTTCACGCACTTTAGCGACTGCGGTCGGGGTCAGCGAAATCGGTGGCGTCTTCTTTTCAGTGGTGACTTCTGGAACAGTAGTAGTGGCCATGAGGGGTCTCCTTAAGAACTCTTATTGTATCAAATGGAATCAGCAAACTCGCGAGTTGCGGCTAGTAATTAGATGAGCCGGCAGGGGCGATAGTCGCTAAACAATTTAAACGGAATTGAGTGGCGCGGTGCGGGGTTCGGAGGGAAGCTGTTGCCGCAACGGGCTGTCGGCCTTTTTTGACTCCGACAGCTTGCGGATTCGCCGCACTTCCAGAAAGGTCAAGGCCGTCATAACCGCGATAACGCTTCCAAACATAATTATCACTATATCCATGAGTAAGACTCCGATAGCTCCTGCGCTGTGTTTGAGGAAGTGTATACGGTAAGAAACCGGTATGCCAATCAAATGTCAGTTTTTGTCCGGAATGCCGGCTATGGAATCGTATAATCAAGACTCATGCCCAAATACTCAATTGTGGTTCCCTTGCATGACGAGCAAGAGAACGTGACCGATCTCTATGACCGCCTAAAAGCGGTGATGGAAATTAATGGCGAGAGCTTTGAGATCGTACTGGTCGACGATGGATCGAAGGACCGCACCTTTAATCTTCTGCGCGAAATCGCGGCCATCGACAGCCGCGTCACTGTGGTCAAGCTGCGCCGCAATTTCGGCCAGACCTCAGCCCTCGCGGCGGGATTCGATAACTCGAGAGGCGAGTACGTGATCGCGATGGATGGAGATTTGCAGCACGATCCCGCGGACATCCCGCTGTTCCTCGAAAAGATTGCGGAGGGCTACGACATCGTGAGCGGATGGCGAAAAGTCCGCATTGATAATTTTTGGCTGCGCAGAATTCCCTCCAAGTGCGCGAACTGGCTGATGGCGAAGTTGAGCGGCGTACAGATCCACGATTTCGGCACTACTTATAAAGCTTACCGGCGCGAAATTTTGGAGCAAGTTCCGCTTTACGGAGAACTGCACAGATTCATCCCCGCGTTGGCTTCATGGCACGGCGCCTCGATCTGCGAGGTGCCCATTCGCAACGTAAATCGTGAGCGCGGAGTCTCGCACTACGGGATATCTCGAACATTTCGAGTGTTTTTCGATCTCATCACCATTCGTTTTTTGCTTCGCTATCTTTCGCGGCCGCTGCACTTTTTCGGCACGCTGGGCATGGTGAGCATTCTCTCGGGATCGGGTATTGCACTTTGGCTATTCGCGGAGAAGTTGCTTAATCACAGCGCCGTGATGATGCAGCATGGTCCGTTAATGATTTTTGGAGCCGTCCTGTTACTGGGCGGATTCAACATGCTGGCGGTGGGATTACTGGGTGAGATGCAGGTCCGGCATTATCACGAACCCACGCGGCGAGCGCCGTACTCGGTTGATCGGGTGCTGCGGGCGCAGAGCGAAGAGCACACTGTTTCCGATTAACTTCGCCGTGGTTCCTACGCTGCAACTGCCGCCGGTCTTGCTGAACGCCGCGAGGCATCCCTTTTCAGGGGAACCCTTGGCGAAGGAATAGTGATTCTTCACTTCGCTCAGAAAGACCCTAAACCGGTTAGTTTAAGGGTTGGCCCTCGCGCCACCTACTTCAGCAGGGCAATCAAGTGAAGGCTTCTTTGTTCACTACGTACGGCATTTTTGTGAAGTCTCCGCCGTAATTTTTTTCTAGGATATCAATCAAGCCCTGTACGCAGCGTCCCGCCATGCCTTTATTCGGATCGGGGGACAGGCGCGTGATTTGTGCGCCGCTTGCAAAATGGGGATATAGGCGGCAGCGGTCTTTGATCGCGGGATCCAGCAGCGCAGAGTCTGCGGGCAACGGTTCCTTCTCGTAAACGTCGAGGGCTGCGCCTGCAATCCAGTTTTCTTTCAAGGCACGCGCGAGAGTTGCCTCGTCAATGACAGGTCCCCGCGATGTGTTGATTAGAAATGCGGAAGGCTTCATTATCCGTAAAGTTCGTTCGTTGAAGAGATGGAACGTGGGAGTTTTGCTCTCGCCTTCCCGCAGCAGCGGAACATGCACGCTGACGAAGTCGGCTTCGCCAAGAGCCTGCTCGAAGTTGACGTATTTAATCCAAGTCTTATCCGCGCAAATTCCTCGGGCGTGTCGCAAGTCCTTAACTTCTTGAATTGCCTTTACGTAATCGAGGTTCTCGAACGCCGGGTCGTAGCAAAGAATATTCATATCGAACCCGGCGCACTTCTTGATCATCGCCAGCCCGATACGCCCGGTACCGATGATTGCTATGGTCTTGCCTGTGACTTCATTCCCGAGAAAAGGAAGAAAAGGATGCCAATAGGTCCAGTTGTGGTCACGCGTAAGGTGTTCGGCTGGCCACATCTTGCGCGCGAGGGACCCCATCATGAAAAACGCAAATTCAGCCGTGGCCTCGGTGAGCACATCGGCGGTATTCGTGAAAGGAATTTTGTAACGGTTGGCGTCGGCGCGATTAATGTTGTCGAAACCAACCGCATATTGCGCAACGCCTTTTAAGGACTCTTTTCCCGCCTCGAAGATCTCAGCGTCGATCTGGTCGCGGAGGGTGGTGATGAGTCCGTCGATCCCAGACTTGAGCTTTTCAATAATCAGCTTCTTGGGCGGCGCTATGGGTTCTGGATACACCTCAACCTCGTAACCGCGTTGTCGCAATAGTCCGATTGCATCCCCAATATCACAGGTAGCAAACACCCGCATCTTATTCATAAGCATCGCGACCAGGCCAATGTGGCGCGGGCACTCTTGTCCGCGACCTTCGACTTTTTATAAAACAAACTTCCAGCGAGTAGCATTCTTCGAAAACGTCTTCTCAGGCTGTCCAAATACAACGCGAGGACGCACCGCAAAGATCGGCTCCTTAAGCGAAATCATCCCCTCCACCATTCCGGACAAATCAAATTTATATTTGCGTTGGTATCGCGAAATAAATTTTCGAATTCGCTGCACGTCCACTAACCGTTCCGCCAAACCTTCAATGATGACTGCCTCTTTCGCGTCCTCATTGCAAATGACGCAGCGAGGATTTGCCGCGAGATTCCGGGCCTTTGTCGATACGCTACCGGTACTGAAATAAAATGCCTCATCCCACCACAATCCCCAAATGACCATCACATGAGGCGATCCGTCGGCACGCGCGGTGGCGATCCAGTATTCCCGGGACTTGGTAAGCCTATCCGCCGCCCACTTCCATGGCAACAAGCCCTCAGTGTCCTCTGACACATATCCCGGCATGCGCGGACGGCTCGCTTGTGGGACCGTCGATTTTCCCGAGGCTTGCTTAAGCGTAGTTTGTTTTCGAACACTCTTGATAGCCATGAAAACCTACAGATTCTTCTTCGTCCACTGCTTAAGCTGTACTAGCGCCCGGCCCAGATTATCCAAAGAATTTGCCACGCTGAAACGCAAATAACCTTCGCCAAAGGCTCCAAATGCCGTACCGGATAAGCACGCCACCCCCGCGTCTTCAAGAAGTGCATCCGCCAGTTTCTTCGAAGGCCAATGGGTTTTCTTGATATTGGGAAAAACATAGAACGCCCCTTTTGGCAGCGTGCACGAAAATCCTTCGATCTGGTTCAAGCCCTCGACAAACATATCGCGGCGCCGCTGAAACTCTTTTCGCATCTGGTCAACCGAAGTCTGATCACCACGAAGTGCCTCTATCCCCGCCACCTGGGTGAAGCTGGCAGTGCAAGAATTGGAGTTGGTCATCAACCGCGAGACCTGCGCCGCCAGATCAGCGCGCATGACGCCGTAGCCCATTCGCCATCCGGTCATGGCATATGTTTTAGAAAATCCATCCAGAAGGATTGTTCGCTCTTTAAACTCGGGGATTGAAAGGATGGAAAAATGCCGTCCCTCAAAAATAAGGCGGCTATAGATTTCGTCGGAGAGAATCATGATATTGCGATCTGCGATCACGTCGGCGATGTCCCGAACATCCTTTTCGGAAAGCACTCCACCAGTCGGATTTTGAGGCGAGTTTAGAATAATGAGCCGCGTACGATCGGTAATCAAAGCAGCAAGCTCGTCAACATCAAACCCAAATTCTTTTTCCTCCCGCAGTTGAATCGGGACAGCGTGGCCGCCCGCGTAGTGAATCATCGACTCGTAAATAGGAAATCCTGGGTTTGGATAGATGACTTCGTCGCCATCATCGATCAAGGCGAGAATGCTGAAAAAAATAATCGGCTTGCCTCCGGGGACAACAACGACTTCGTCGGGGGAAACAGAAACGAAACGGGTACGCAATACTTCTTCCGCGATTGCTTGCCGCAATTCCGGCAAGCCGGCGGATGGGCCGTAATGCGTCCACCCGGCATGGAGGGCGCCGACTGCTGCTTCCACGATGTTCGGGGGCGTGTCAAAATCGGGCTCGCCTATTTCCAGGTGAATGATCTTCTTCCCCTGGCCCTCGAGCAGGCGGGCCTTATTCAAAACCTCGAAGGCGGTTTCTGTTCCGAGGCGAGCCATACGCCCGGCTAGGCGCAATTCGTATTGGGTGGCTGGTTCCATAGACACAAACAACACATTCTACGCCCAGACAATGTTTTGAGGCATCGCTGAAGCCAAACAGCAACAGGTATCATCAGTACTCTCATCTTTTAACTCAGGAGAAGCGAATGTCTACCCTGCCGCCGACAAGCGTGCTCAACAGTCGAACCGACGCGTTCCCCACTTTGACCGCGGCGCACATCGAACGCTTGCGGAGGCACGGAAAAGTTCGAGGGGTTCTTAAGGGAGAAATATTATTTCAGCCCGACGATACTGATGTGCCCTTTTTTGTTCTTCTGTCGGGGGGCATGGAAATTGTGCAACCCACGTTTTCAGGCGAGCGACCTATTGTTACTCACGGTCCGGGCGATTTCACAGGAGAGATCACCATGATTTCCGGACGGCGCAGCCTAGTTCGCGGACGAGTCACGCAAGCGGGTGATTTTCTTGAAATCAGTGCCGCCGAGCTACGTTCTCTGGTGGCAAAAGATGCCGAGCTCAGCGATATATTCATGCGCGCTTTCATTCTGCGCCGTCTTGCGCTAATTACGGGCGGCTTCGGCAATGTCATCGTTATGGGCTCACGGCACTCAGGGAACACACTGCGGTTGCGCGAGTTTTTAGGTCGCAATGCGCACCCTTACACATACGTAGACCTCGACACGGACAAAACATCACAGGAATTGCTGGACCGCTTTGACGTAAAGATGTCGGACATCCCCGTAGTGATCTGCAACGGCCAGGACGTGCTGCGAAATCCCACGAGTCAAGAATTGGCCAATTGCCTGGGATTGAATCTGAGTATCGATCAAGAGCAAGTACGAGATGTGATCATCGTAGGCGCTGGGCCGTCCGGCCTGGCGGCGGCGGTTTACGCGGCTTCCGAAGGACTCGATGCTTTGATGGTGGAGATGGAGTCGCCGGGCGGGCAAGCCGGATCCAGTTCGAAAATCGAAAATTATTTGGGATTTCCTACGGGCGTGTCTGGGCAGGAACTTGCATCGCGCGCGATTACTCAAGCGCAAAAATTTGGCGCGAAGATGATTGTGGCGCAGAGAGCGGTGCGATTGAATTGCGGTCAGCGTCCTTACCAAATCATTCTGGATAACGGAAACGCTCTGACAGCGCGCACAGTAGTAATTGCCACGGGTGCGCAGTACAAAAAACCGCCTTTGGAAAATCTGGCGAAATTCGAAGGCCAGGGAGTGTATTACGGCGCTACGTACATCGAGTCGCAACTGTGTGGAGACGATGAGGTAATCATCGTCGGAGGAGGGAACTCAGCGGGACAAGCGGCGGTGTACTTGTCGCAAACTGCCCGCAAAGTTTACATGTTGGTCCGGTCAAGGGGGTTGTCGGACACTATGTCGCGCTATCTAATCCAGCGCATCGCTGAAAATCCTGCTATAGAGTTGCATTACCAAACTGAAATCATTGCGCTGGAAGGGAATTCTCAGCTAGAGCGAGTTACATGGATCGATAAGAGCACGGGCGAGAAACCGACTCATGCCATCAATCACGTTTTCATCATGGCCGGCGCATCTCCAAGGACTGAATGGTTAAAAGGATGCATTGCTCTCGATGACAAGGGGTTCATTCTCACTGGCCCGGAACTCCCTGAAGAATCATCTCACTGGACCTTGTCCCGACCCCCGCAAATGTTAGAGACAAGCCTTCCAGGGGTCTTTGCGGTCGGCGACGTTCGCGCTGGGAACGTGAAGAGAGTGGCCTCCGCCGTGGGCGAAGGATCGATCGTGGTGCATTTAGTGCATCAGGCTTTGGCGGAAGTTTAGAAACAGAGAAGTTGATCGCGAAATCGTGACCCAATGGACGCGGACACCGCGCAGGTATCCGCGCCCTGATTCGGATTTTTATTACTTGCGATCATTTGTTGTCCTGATAGCCCTGCTCGTATCCCGCGGCAAAGGCCTGTTGATCGAGGGCCCTGCTCCACCGCCCAGTGCTGGCGTGAGGCGTATCGCCCTGGGTGGCGGCTAGTTTACCCAAGTAAAGTCCATCTCGATACGGTCCGCTCGTGGCTTGCGTCTGTTGCTGTTCGATAGCCTCGCGCGCGACGCTGTTTTTTGGAAAGGCCATACCTGCTCCAAATGATACTGCGACCATTAATAAGCTAGCTGCAAACTTCATTTTAGCCTCCGTTAAGTTGGGGTTACCAGGTTGAGGAGCGGGGGCCGAAAATCCCGGTAATCGGCGTCCCATTCCCCAACCGGTTAATTGATTAGAGCCGAGCAGGACGCATGTCGAAGTAAGGTTTCCGTTAAATCGATGTTAAGGAAAACTCAGAAGGCGAGTGAACGGTATTGGCTATTGACTAGAGGTATATTGAAAAAAGGAGGGGCACGCCGTATCGTTAATTTGCTACTTACTAACGTGGGGAGTGGCGCTCTGCATCGCGCCATTGGGCCGAGCCTGGGAATATGAGTCATCTTGAAAACGCTTCGCCTTTGAAGCTGAAGGAGGTCGGCATGGAAAGTAAGCCGGCGCAAAATATTCAAGATACGTTCTTGAATACGGCCCGTAAGGAACGGTGCAATATCACGATTTATCTTTTAAGCGGAGTAAAGCTCACGGGGCGCATTCGATCTTTCGATAAATATTCCGTGGTGCTGGAGACGAACAATCAGGAGCAGCTGATTTTCAAACATGCCATTTCGACTGTTGCCATGGGTCGAAGCGCGCATGGGCATGGGGAGAGGGCTTCCTCCCCGATCAACGAAATAGGATCGGGACCATCCAGTCCTGCGGCGAACGAAGCTTAGAGGCATCCTACATTTGCCCAGCCCACAGTCCAATCGTTCGCGCCCGTCGACTAATCCTTCGGCAGTTGCCCATCGCAGAGAGCGTGCCTTTCTGGTGGGACTGGACTATCGCAAGAAAAGTGCGAAGCCACGCCAATCAAAGAGCTCCGGAGGCAATTTAGGCACCAGCAGTGTTCCCTCATCAAAAGCTCCGACAATTCCTGAGTTCACTGCGGAAGAATCTTTAGACGAATTGCGGTCCCTGGCGGGAAGCGCTGGGGCGGAAGTGGTGGGAGAATTTTTGCAACGTCGCGACCGTCCGGAAGCGGCCACGCTAGTGGGGAAGGGGAAATTGGAAGAGATCGCAGGCGCGGCGGCATCGGTGTCGGCTGACCTAGTGTTATTCGACCACGATTTGAGCGCATCGCAGCAGCGCAACGTCGAGAAGGCTGTGGGTATCAGAGTGATTGATCGAACCCAGCTTATTCTCGATATTTTCGCACGGCACGCGCGGACGCGCGAAGGCCAATTGCAGGTCGAACTGGCGCAACTGGAGTACATGCTTCCCCGATTGGCGGGACGCGGCATAGAAATGTCTCAGCTAGGGGGAGGTATTGGGACCCGCGGCCCGGGCGAGACGCAGCTTGAAACAGACCGTAGAAAAATCTTTCGGCGGGTACGTAACGTCAAGCTACAACTGGAAAACGTCCGCAGGATCCGGGCGCAGCAGAGGCAGCGGCGCGAGTCGTCTCCGGTAACGACGATTGCGCTTGTGGGATACACGAACGCGGGGAAGTCCACTTTGTTTAATGTGCTGACGCAGGCGGGAGTGTTGGAGTCGGCGCGAATGTTCGCGACGCTTGATCCCACCATTCGTGGAATTACGCTACCATCCCGCCGCCAGGTATTGCTCTCGGACACGGTAGGGTTCATCCGCAATTTGCCCCATACCCTGGTGTCATCGTTCCGCGCGACTTTGGAAGAATTAAAGCGGGCAGATTTAGTCCTACATGTTTCTGACGCGAGCAGCCCACTTTCCGTCGAACAGGATGCGCAGGTCGAGAAGGTGCTCAAAGAGTTGGAAGTAGAATCCAAACCCCGGCTTCGCGTGATGAATAAGATTGATCTGCTGCCTGCGGCAGAACGCGAAAACTTGCGTGACGATGAAACCACGGTTTACATCTCCGCCGCGAAAAGTCTTCAACTCGATACGCTCTTAGCCAAAATCGATCAGATGCTCACGGTCGATGCGCTCAGCCGGGTCAGGTTGAGCATTCCGCAGGATGAAGGCAAGCTGCTTTCGATGCTTGAGGCGAAATCGAAGATTGTTTCTCGGGAATATAAAGGCGGTAGGGTGGAATTGGAAGTCGAGGGCCCGGAGTCCGTGCTAAGAAGAGTGAAAAAGTGGGCGATCACAAGTTGAGCGTCATTCCAGTCGAAGCTAAGAAAGTCCTTCCCAGCAAAGTTTATGTAGTGAAAACTCAAAGCCGCCACGCCGAGAAAGCATGCTCGGCGCGGCGGCCCTCGCTCACCTAGGAGGCATCGGGTGAATGAAGTACTCGAAAGGTGTTGCCACCGCGGGACCAGACCAACACCAGCGCGTCTTGTCCCTTAGGTATGTCGGACAGAGCGCGCTGTACTTCGGCGGCAGTCTTCACCTCGTGACGGTTGACGCCTTGCACTACGTCGCCGGGTTGCAGTCCGGCGTTGTCAGCGGGACTTCCCGGTTGCACCCGCTCGATTACCGCACCCTGAACATTGGGTGGAGCTTGAAGTTGCTCCCGGGTTTCAGGACTCACGTCGGCTAGCGCAATCCCCCAGCGGGCTTTGCCGTGCTGTCCGCCAGCCGCGTTTTCCGCAACCTCACGTTTGCCCATCTCTTCCAATGTGACGGGGACAGTAACGGTTTTGCCCTCGCGAAGGACCTCTAATTTCAGAGTTGTTCCGGGGCGATTCTGTCCTACTTCAACTTGTAGTTCCCCAGCATCACTGATCTTTTTGCCATTGAGTTGGGAAATTACATCTCCGATCTTCAATCCGGCTTTTGCGCCCGGAGAGTCAGGTTCAACCTGCGTCACAACTGCGCCGGTGTTGTCCTTCACTTCGAAGAACTTCGCATTTTCAGGGCTGATGTCGGAAATGCCGATTCCGATATAGCCGTGGGTCACTTTTCCGTCGCGAATCAGCGTCTCTACTGTGGGTCGGACAATCTGCGACGGAATGGCAAATCCCATACCGGAGAACGATCCTGAGGATGAGATGAGGAAGGTGTTGATACCGATGACTTCGCCACGAGCATCGACCAGGGGACCGCCGGAGTTTCCGGGATTGATGGCGGCGTCGGTCTGAATAAATTGACCGGGCTTGCGGGCGTCATCAGAGTAGGGATTGGGGCGGTTCAGCGCGCTTACGATTCCGCGGGTCACGGTGAAGCGAAATCCGAAGGGATTTCCAAAAGCCAGTACGGTTTCGCCGGGACGCAACTCCGTCGAATTGCCCCAAGGAACACTGGGTAGGTTCGTGGCATTCACTTTGATCACGGCAAGGTCAGTGAGGGCATCGGCGCCAATTAGCTTGGCGGGAAGAATGCGGCGGTCGCCCATAGTGACACGAATGTCGGTTGAACCGTCAATCACGTGGTTGTTAGTGACGATGTAACCATCGGGGGAAATAATTACCCCGCTGCCGATGCCATGCTCAACGCGGGGCTGCGGCTGCATTCCTCGTCCGAAGTTCCGGCCGAAAAATTGTTGCATGTCTTCGGGTATTCCTTCTGGCCCACTTTGTTTGGACTGGGAAGTGACCGCAACGTTGACGATGGCAGGGGTAACTCGCGCCGCCAGGTTTTCCATCGCTCGGTCGAGCGCGAGTAAAGGGGCGACACTATTGTCGTCGAGTCCTGCTGCTGCGGGCGCAGGCGCAGCGGCGTTGGCGGGTTTTAGATTGACAAACCCTGCAAACGACATTGCAGCTGCAACTGCCAGGACAGGAATTAACAAGCGACGTTTTTTTGACTCAATTGTTGTATTTGGATTCAGACTGCTCATTGATGCTCTCCTTGTGTGTAACTAATTATTTAGTTTTACGACTCAGACTAAAGCGCGAAAAAGAAATCTGCCTCCTCTAGACTTTCTTTGCTGGAACGGTTTCAGCGGGACGGTCGTAGTGAAATACCGTCATTTGCCATACCCGAACCGTGACAACTTCAGGTGGGTCGTAATCTCGACCCCGACGAACAAGGACGTAGGTCGTTTGGACCACCCGGACTTTGGCGAAATCTGGGGAAGCGTCAGGCAAGGCTACCGATGACGCGGAGTTTTCGTTGAAAGGGAAACGAACTGGAATCAACTGGCCGTTTGGAATTGTGGCGTTTGAAATCCTAGCACTCGAAACTCCGGCGGCTGTTCCCTTGTGTGAAATGTTGAACGAATCCTTGTTACGTATGGGCTTAAAGTGCACATCGGACAAGGCGACCTCTCTTGAAGCTGCTGCCTGAGGTGCCGTTTTCGACGTAACGGCCGGGTTGGCGGAGAAACTTTGAAGCGTCTTTGCCGGTGGATCAAAGCCGATAAAAGTGGGTACCCGCGGCACAACTAAAAATCCCATCGCGACCGACGCGGCCAACACTAGCAGAGCCGGGCTCCAGCGATTGGTTCTCGCAGGACGGTCGGCGTCCAAAATTCTAAGGATGCGGACTGAGGTCTGGCGGACGCGGTCGACGGCAGCTTGCGCAAGCGAGAGTCCGCGGCGGCCGAAGCTTTTTTCCGCTATCGATACGAGGCTCTCGGCGTAAGCGCGAGGATTGGCGGTGTGGACTAAGACGGCATCGTCACAGGCCATTTCGCGCTCCAGCGAAAGATTTTTCTCAATCCACCATATGGCGGGATGGAAAAACAAGAGCGCTTTAATTATCTTTTGCAGAAGGTTTGTCCAATCATCCCACCGATTGAGGTGAGCGAGTTCGTGTAACAGGACGGGACGCAACTCTACGGGAGAAAGTTCCTGAAAAACCCACGCCGGCAAAATCACCGCGGGCTTGAAGAATCCGATAGCGGTTGGGACTTTGAGTTGGTGCGAGAGCAGAATTTCCACTCTTCTACCGAAACTAGATTCTCGAATCGTGTCTTGAATAATTGGATCCAGAGAGGCGCGCTCAACAGTGGTGCAACGACGGCGAAGGTTCCGCAGTTCAGCCAGCCCGAAGGCTAACCGCAGAATCGCGATTCCTGTTAAAAGGCTCCACAAGGCAAAGATACCGAACGCCCACGATGCTGGAATCGAAAGCAGGGAATGGCTGATTGGCGCCTTGGGGACGTCAGTATTTTCCGCCAGCATGGGGAGCCAACTAGCGAGTGGCACAAACATAATTGAAAGCAGGGTCACGTACCAAACAGCGAAGCGGGCGCGCGAAGTGGTTCGTCCCCCGACCCGCAACAGAGTTCCGGCAAGCAATGAGATTGGGCCCCCCAGCACAATCGACGGAACAGCCACCATCAGAAAGAGCATCGCTGGCGCTTGTATCTGGTGAAGAGCCGTCATGCTTTGCTCCTGGTTTGCAGCAGGGTGCGCAGCCGCTTGAGCTCGTCCTCGTCGATACTCTTGTCTTCAAGAATGTTTAGTACCAGCGCCTCGTGGGAATCCTGGAAAAACCGGCTGATTAAATGACGCACTTCGGAGCGGGTAGCGTCACCACGTTCAACTATGGGTTGATAAATATGAGCGCGACCGTCTTTGATATGAGTTACGTATCCCTTTTTTTCCAGAATCCGCACCGTGGTAAGCACGGAGTTGTAGGCCAGTGGCCGCTTTGGCGGAAGGGAGTCGACCATTTCTTGTATGGTGGCCTTACCCTTTTGCCAAAGCACGTCCATGAGTCTCAACTCGGCTTCGGTCAGGGTTACTGATTTTCCGGGGGGCAACGGCTTCTCCTGCGCTCAAATAGTTAGACGCAGAAAACGCAAGAAAGTAACTAATTAATTAGTGGATGGGAGACTTTTTTTTTAACTTGCTTGTTATCAGGGTATTGAACTTCCTAGACACTGACCGAATGGCAACTTAGGGAAGCAATTTGCGATGGGACATTAAAGGCTCGAGAAGAGGCGACCTGACCCATTGATGCGGGCCAATGAGGCTTGTTTGGAAACCAGAATTCCGTGAAGGGCGGAGACGTCTTTCAAAGAAAGCCGTAGTCCGGGGAAGGCGATCTTCACCCATAGCAAGAACAGAACCAGCATGGAGACCAGTCGTAGATGAACGGCTGCATTGACTAGTTCACTGGCCTCACGAGACTGGGACGTGGGAGCGTCTGGACCGATGTCCTTGCCCATGCGAATCAGCAAAGCGGAATTGCGACTGGCGCAGATTACGTAATCAATGGCGGCCCGCAAGCGCAAACGCTGAATTGTGCGGAATGTTGAAGGCGGTAACTGCTCTCTCAAGTAGTCCTCTTCGGACTGATCTATGAGATTGTTAAATGCCTGCACGTCAAGCGGCTGAATGGCTGGACTGGCCTTTGAGCCGAACGGTCCGCGCAAATTGCCAAGGGCAACCCAGTAGAGGGCAATCCCGATCAAGGCGGCCAGAATAGTGACCGCGAAAATTACGGGCAGGTTCATCTGCGTAAGAGTTGCAACAAGGCTTTGTTCCATGACTGTACATCCCAATTGGAAAACTGTTGGTTAACATCGGCGGTGAGCTGAGGGTGGGCGCAAAATGCGCGAACCCACAACAGTGCGGAGCAATCGTAGGCTATGTTGGAAATTAAGGAGAGAGTGGACTGGCTCGCCATTCCCCATTCCGACCTTAAGGTGTAGGCAAGCAAGTTCACGCTGGTGAACAAGCCGAAGCCCAGTGCAATCCAAAGAGCTTGGGGCTTCCATTGGAAGGCCAATAGGGAAGAGGACAGTGCCAGCAGCAGCAAGAATCCTCCTTGGACGATTTCAACGCTGCGCTCCATGGCAAACAGAGTGTTTAGAAACTTATATGAATCCGCACCTGTGCTATAGGCTGCCACGAAAATAGCGCCTAACAGAAATAAAACGCTGGTCCAACGTAACAGGCGGGGCCCAATATGGCGCACTTTCTCATAGGGCCGAAACACATCCGCAAATAGTTCGCACACTATGCCGATTTGAAGGATGGCCTCGATGGTGGTGAGTACGGCGTAGGCGTGATCGTAACTATCGCGAAGATGATGCTGGTAGAAATAGAACAGGATGGCGAACCTGATCAGCTGCTCGAGCATGTAGACGAAAAACAGGGGATAATCGCGATAATCTCGGCGCATCCACATACGGCGGAGGATGTCCGCAATCAAGAGCGGGAGGAGGTACCAAACCGCGATTTGGGCGAAATCCAGCATTAGAGACGACTAATTTTGAAAGGTAGCACGGCACCGGGGCGATCCAATGATCTTTTTTTGGGCAGTCCCGTTTTGGGCGGCGGACGCGGGGGCCCTTTGCAATTCTCGCGGGCTGTTGCTGGGCGTTATTCTTATGAAAGTGTGCCGCGGCAGCTAATTATCAAGCTTGGGGTTCTAGGCGATTTGTTTCAAGTAACAGATGAAAACTTCATCACATCCGCACCTTCTCGCCACTTCCAAGCTTTAAGGTCATAGCGGCTTTTCGAACGTCGCAATTTTAAGACGAAGCTCCTCGTTTTCTTTCTCTAAGGCGCGCAAACGCCTCTCGACCGGGGCGATTGCTTCCCTAATTTCATCTTCCGTAAAACGCGGAATGATGTGCTGCTGGCAGTTCCAGTCGAAGGCCTCGACCTTGATTAAATACACTCGCTCGATGACCGCTTTGTAGTGAGGAGCGCGAACTTTTTCGAGCCACGGGGAGGCTTCCTGGCCTTCGAATATTTCCGCGCGCCCGAGAATTTTGAGGCGCTGCTGGCGGGGATAATCAACCATAATGATGGCCACACGGGGGTCGGTCATCAGGTTGCCGGTGCTGATGTACTGCTTGTTCCCGCGAAAATCGGCAAAGGCCAGCGTGCTTTCGTCGATGACTTTCAGAAATCCTTTAGGACCGCCGCGGTGCTGCACATAGGGCCACCCGGTGGCGCCGACGGTGGCGATGTAAAACGTGTCGCGCTCGGCGATAAATTCCCACTCTGGTGGACCGAGGCGTCCCGGCGAGGACTGCGATTCCGCCAGCCTCTCGTACTGCCGGCGACTGCCGTAGCGCTCTTGGAGTGATTTGATGACCGGAGTGAAAATCAGCGAGCCGAAGTAGGGGACCATTTTTTTGAGCAGGTAGATACAGTGGCGGTTCTTGAAAGCGGGCCAGCCCTTTGAAAAAACAGCGGGCCCGATGCAGAACTTTAAGCCGCCGCCTGCTTGCTGCGGTTAAAGAACGATATCAACTCCGCGTTGATTTCGTCTTTTAAAGTGGAGCACATGCCATGCGGGGCGCCCGCGAGGATTTTCAACGTCGCACCTTTCACTATCTTGGACGAGAGCAAAGCGGATGCTACGATCGGCACGATCTGATCGTCATCGCCGTGCAGAATTAACGTTGGCACATCAAATTGTTTGAGGTCCTCGGTGAAATCAGTTTCAGAGAATGCCTTGATGCATTCGTAAGCCCCCACGATTCCGCATTGCATGCCCTGCATCCAGAAGGAGTCGCGCAAACCTTGCGACACCTTCGAACCCGTGCGGTTTGCGCCATAGAATGCTGCACTCAGGTCTTTCCAAAACTGCGAACGATCGGTAAGAACGCTGGCCCGGATTTCGTCGAAAACTTCAGCGGGAAGACCGAATGGGTTGGCTGCGGTCTTCAGCATCAACGGCGGAACCGCGCTGATAAGCACGGCCATGCTGACACGTTTCGTGCCATAGCGCCCGATGTAGCGGGCGACTTCGCCGCCACCAGTGGAATGCCCGACGTGGATCGCGTCTTTCAAGTCGAGCGCTTCGACGAGCTGCGCGAGATCGTCGGCGTAAGTGTCCATTTCGTTGCCATTCCACCGCTGGCTTGACCGTCCATGGCCACGCCGGTCGTGGGCGATGCAGCGGTATCCGCGACCGGATAGAAACATCATTTGATCTTCGAATGCGTCTGAACTCAGTGGCCATCCGTGACTGAAAACTACCGGCTGGCCCTTGCCCCAGTCTTTGTAGTAAATCTGCGTGCCATCTCTTGTAGTGAGAAAATTCATAATCTCTCCTGTTGGGTTGACTGTCGATTAAGCGGCGCGAAGAGAGTCTGGATCAAATCTCTTCGTTGCGAAGATTGCGATCACAATAAAAAGCACCAGTACAAATAACTGTGCAACCACGAACGGGGTTTCGGATTGCGTTGGCGCCAGAGCTTTCAGGGCGGGCACTTTCTCAAACGACTGCACCACCCCCACGAATACATTGAGATAAAGGGCGATGGTCGCGCCAACCACGTATATCCAGCGCCACGCGCCCGCCATATGAAATACGTAGCGCGCCGGAATCGCAATGGAAAGAACCACCAGCGAGATGATGCCCAGTTTGTGCGAGGGTAGAAGATGATCGAAGGGAAACCCGAATCCGGTCACGCTGGTGAGTACGGTGGTCGCCAAAAACACAGCGGTCAAGCGGCTGAACGGCCTTCCATTGAGCAAGCCAAAAATAACGACCAATCCTGAAGCGATTCCAACCACGCTGATCAGGACATGTATGAGCGTGTAGGTCGCGAGGGACATGCCTAGAAACATGATGCGCTCCTCCCTGACGAGAGTCTTCGCGCGAGTCGCGAGAATCCGGTCTCCGGTATCCGAATGGAAAAATAGAAATCCGCGAAGAAATTAACGATGCGGATGGCTCCCTTTCTAGCATGGGGAACCATTCTCCGCTACAACTATCTGTGTTAATTCTTCGTTCTTCAATATTCTTTGACACCAGGGTTACTTTTTCGCGGCAGTGCGAGTGCTAAATATCTTTAAGAGTTTGAGCTGGCGAGCCTTTTTGTTCCCTGCTTGCATCCTTAGAGTCGATGAGACCGCCTTGCGAGGAAGCTCAGATTCGGTCGACAGCCGCTTCTTCTTCTCTGAAAAATGCTGAGATTTGGATACTGGCGGCCACCATCCTCGGCTCTAGCATGACCTTTATCGACGGCACGGTGGTGAATGTAGCGTTGCCGGCAATTCAGGCCAGCTTTCATGCCACGCTCACCAATGTGCAGTGGGTGGTTGAGTCTTACGGGCTGCTGCTTGGCGCCCTGATTTTGGCCGGGGGCTCGCTTGGGGATTTGTTTGGCCGCCGCCGAATATTTTTAATCGGAGTCGGAATTTTTGCTGCCGCCTCCCTCGGCTGCGGACTCGCAGTTAACATCTCTCATCTGGTGATCGCTCGAAGCGTGCAAGGGTTTGGCGCCGCACTGCTTGCTCCTGGAAGCCTTGCCATTATCAGTGCGTCCTTCGACGAGAAAAGTCGCGGCAAGGCCATTGGGACGTGGTCCGGGTTTACCGCCATCACCACCGCAATTGGACCGGTTCTCGGCGGGTGGCTGGTTCAGCGTGCGTCGTGGAGATGGGCGTTCCTGATTAACCTCCCATTGGCGGCAGCCGTAATTGCAATTTCACTGTGGCGAATTCCAGAGAGTCGTAGCCCCGCCGCGGGCCGCATGGATTGGTGGGGGACGATCCTCTGTGTTTTCGGCTTGGGTTGGACTGGTGAACGGATTCGTAGAGGCTGCTGATCTCGGATGGCGAAACCCCATAGTTTTTGTCAGCTTGATCGTCGGGGCTGCTTCTCTAGCAGGGTTCGGCTTCGTCGAAGCCGAGAGTACTTCGCCTATAGTTCCGCTGGGACTTTTCAAGTCCCGCAGCTTCAGTGGCGCGAACTTGCTCACACTTTTTCTTTATTCGGCGATAGGAATTTTCTTTTTCCTTTTCCCGTTGAATCTGATTCAGGTGCAGGGATATTCGCCAACCGCAACTGGCGCGGCTTTACTTCCTCTTATCCTGTTAATGTTTTTTCTGTCGCGCTGGTCTGGTGGATTGGTGGCACGCTACGGTTCCGAAGTCCCGCTGATCGCCGGTCCCCTAATCGCCGCGGCTGGATTTCTACTCTTTGCAGTGCCGTCCGTCGGGGGCAGTTACTGGAAAACGTTTTTTCCCGCCATCGTCGTGCTCGGATTAGGGATGACGGTCACGGTAGCTCCACTGACTACCGTCGTAATGAATTCGGTAAATCGCGATCATGCCGGCGCCGCTTCCGGGGTGAATAATGCTGTGGCGCGTATCGCCGGCGTACTCGCAATCGCAGTGCTCGGAATCGTCATGGTGAGCGCCTTCAGTTCACGATTAAATCAACTGCTCTCCCATTTTTCTTTGCCGGTTTCCATTCTTCACGACATCCAGTCCAATGAGATAAGACTGGCAGGCATTCAATTGCCGGATGGAATGGATCCGCCGGCCAGAGCCGACATCAGTAAATCGATTGCTGATGCATTTGTTTTCGGATTTCGAATCGTTATGCTGATTTGTGCGGGGATGTCGCTGGCGAGCGGCTTGGTCGCCAAGACACTAATCGCTAAGCGGACGCCATGAGCAGCCAGGCGGCAAGAGGTGCCGGAGGCCCCTTCTCGCTAAATCGGCTCTGTTTCCTATCTTCTTATTTTTGATTTCTTGCGGACCCCAGACTCAGGCTCATTGGACATGTGGTCGATCCTTTTATCTTGGAATATGCTACAGGCTGGTGGGAGGCCGGTACGTGAAAACCCGCATATCGAAATGTGACGCAGCTCAGACTACTGCGGCGGGGTCTAACGTGAATTTAGGCATTCACCAAAATTGAAATAGCCGGAAGAGGAAGGTTCGATGACCACAAACGGCAGCAATAAAATTGCGTCGGAGCCAGAATTTCAATTTATCGATCATCTCGCCATCGCGGTCAAGAAGGGTGAATTGGAAGGACAAGTCAGAGCTTACGAGCTTCTTGGTTTCAAAGAAATTCATCGCGAAGAAGTTTTGGGAACCGACCAGGTAAGAGAAGCCTTGCTGCAAATTGGCACGGGACCGAATCTTCTGCAATTACTCGAGCCGCTGAACGACGAATCGCCGGTGCAGAAATTAATCGAGAAAAATGGCGGGCATGGTGGGCTCGCGCATGTCGGCTTTCGGGTTGCGAACGCGCAGGAAGCATATGCATCAATGAAGAAAAAGGGATTTCGTCTGATCGATAAGGCTCCGCGCCCAGGCTCGCGGGGGACCACGGTGTTTTTTGTTCATCCCAAGTCGCAGGAGGAAACTCCGTTCGGAATTCTGATTGAGATTGTGGAAGACCCAGCCGCGGTAAAGGATTCGAAGTCAGAAAAGGCGGAGCAGCATGCCGGTTGAAAAGCTGCTGCAGGATTTTCCTCCTGTCGCCACCGAGGTTTGGGAGGATGCCATATCCAAGGACCTCAAGGAGGCGGACTACGCGAAGAAGTTGGTCTGGAAGGCCGAAGATGAAATCTCAATCAAGCCCTACTATCGCAGTGAGGACTTGGCGGGACTGCCTCACCTGCAAGCAGAGCCCGGCGAATTTCCCTATGTGCGCGGAACCAGATCGACCGGAAGTTGGGGAATCTGCGAAGAAGTTCAAGCTCGTAGTGTTGAAGAGGCGAATCGTTTCGCGCAAGAAGCCATCCACGCTGGAGCGGAGGAAATTGCTTTTCGCGATGTGCCGATAAAGAGCGCGGAAGAGTTGGGGGTTCTGTGCGCGAGTCTCGGAAACGCTCCGATTCATTTTCGTGAGACGGATGAATCGCTCCTCCAAGTTCTTTTGAAATCTGCAATGCCAACGATGAAGTCGTCGGATTGGGACCCATCTTCTGATTTCGATTTAGCAGCCACTGCGGTAAATTCAGCTGGCCGATTTCGGCCTTTCGCCGTTCAAAGCAACAAGCTTGACGGGGCTACTACAGTGCAGGAAGTCGGGTTCTCCATCGCCGCTGGCATCGACTATCTCGCCGAGATGCAAACTCGCGATGTGGATGTGAATCTGGCAGCGTCTTCGCTGATATTTTCGGTGAGCATCGGGTCGAACTATTTTTTTCAAATCGCCAAGTTGCGAGCGTTGCGAACGCTTTGGGCACTCGCAGTCGCTTCCTTCGGAGGATCGAAGGAAAGCGCAAAAGCGGTGATTCATGCCAAGACTTCGGCTTGGAACAAGACAATCTACGATCCGCATGTGAATGTACTGCGCGCCACGACCGAAGCGATGTCTGCCGCTCTGGGGGGAGCGGACGTGATCACGGTCACGCCCTTCGACGCCCCCTACAAGCAACCTGATGCGGCCACCCGCCGACTGGGGCGCAATACGCAGATAATTTTGAAAGCCGAAGCATATCTAGATCGAGTGGCAGACGCAGGCGGCGGCTCGTATTACGTCGAACACCTCACAGACCTCATCTGCCGCAAAAGTTGGGAAGTAGTGCAAAAAATTGAGGCGGCTGGCGGGTACAAGAAGGCGTCGGCAATTATCGATGCAGAAGTTGCAAAGTCTCTCAAAGCCGCTGATGATGCTGTCGCGTCTCGTCGGACCATTCTTCTGGGCACCAATCAATATCCCAATCTCAGCGAAAAAGCCCTACCGCGAATTGAAGTGGAAGATGATGCGCACAGGGGCGCGAAAGTTTTCGAGAAGATCAGGTTACGCACCGAACTCCACTGCGGCGACGGCAAGAAGTGCCCGAGATTTCTGCTCGCAATGGTGGGAGAAAGAAAAATGAGTACTGCCCGCGCCGCTTTCGCCGCGAACTTTTTTGGCTGCGCCGGATTCGATGTCGTCACCCAACATTTCGAAAGCGTGTACGACCTCAGCGTTGTCAACGTGGATGTAATCGTGTTGTGCAGTTCCGACGACGAATATCTTGCACTGGCGGACCGGCTGATGACTGTGCTCAAAGCTCTGGCGCAGCCGGTTCCGGTAATCATTGCCGGAAATCCCGAGACAAAAGAACAGTTGAAACAATTAGGAGTTGCTGGGTTCGTTCACCTCCGCAGCAATATTGTCGAGACATTGGAAGATTGGCAGCGGCGTCTTGGCATAAACGATGCGAGCGGGAAGGCTTGATCATGCGCCCCGACTTCTCGAAGATCGACTACAAGCCGATACCCCAAACCAGCTCGCTCGCGGAACGATCCGAATGGTCACCTTCTGAAGACATCCCCATCAAGAGTTTCTATGAAGCGGACGATCTTGATGGCCTTGAACATCTTGAGTACGCAGCTGGCATTGCGCCATTCTTGCGCGGGCCATATGGCACCATGTATGCGATGCGCCCATGGACCATCCGCCAATACGCGGGTTTCTCTACTGCCGAAGAGTCGAACGCGTTCTATCGCCGCAACCTCTCGGCGGGACAAAAAGGATTGTCGGTGGCGTTCGATCTCGCCACCCATCGCGGATACGATTCTGATCATGAACGGGTCGTAGGCGACGTTGGGAAGGCCGGGGTGGCTATCGATTCCATCGCAGACATGAAGATTCTGTTCGATCAAATTCCTCTTGATCAAATCTCCGTTTCCATGACTATGAATGGGGCCGTGCTCCCCATCATGGCGTTTTACATAGTGGTGGCGGAGGAGCAGGGTATCCCCCCCGAAAAACTTGCGGGCACGATTCAGAACGACATTCTGAAAGAGTTCATGGTCCGCAACACATATATCTATCCGCCGGAGCCGTCGATGCGGATTGTTGCTGACATTTTCCGCTACTGCTCCGTGAGGATGCCGAATTTCAATTGCATAAGCGTGAGCGGCTATCACATGCAGGAAGCTGGAGCGACCGCTGACATCGAACTCGCCTACACCCTCGCTGATGGATTGGAATACTTGCGTACCGGGGTGAAAGCCGGACTCGATGTGGACAAATTCGCTCCCAGAATTTCTTTTTTCTGGGACATCGGCATGAACCATTTCATGGAAATTGCCAAATTGCGCGCCGCCCGCATGTTGTGGGCAAAGATGGTCAATAGCTTCCATCCTGAAAATCCGAAATCGCTGGCGCTGCGCGCTCATTGCCAGACTTCGGGATGGAGTCTCACCGCCCAGGATCCTTACAACAATATAATCCGCACTTGCAACGAGGCCCTGGCGGCGGTCTTTGGCCACACGCAGTCGCTACACACCAATGCACTCGACGAAGCCCTGGCCCTCCCCACGGATTTTTCCGCGCGCATTGCCCGCGGCACGCAGATCTATTTGCAGGAAGAAATTGGGATCACGCACGTGGTCGATCCCTGGGGCGGGTCTTATTACGTAGAGCGCCTCACGCACGACCTGATGCACGCGGCCTGGAAATTAATTCAGGAAGTCGAAGAACTCGGGGGCATGACCAAGGCTATTGCCACCGGACTTCCGAAAATGCGCATCGAGGAAGCCGCTGCGCGCAAGCAGGCCCGCATCGACCGGGGCAAAGACATCATCGTGGGGGTAAACGCATTTCGTTCCTCTGAAGAACCACTGATCCCAGTTCTCGATATCGATAGTGAAGCGGTGCGGCGGTCGCAGATCAGACGGCTTAAGGAAGTGCGCGATGCGCGAGATGCGGGAGCGGTGCAGCGCTCGCTCGAACGCCTGACCCTGGCCGCATCTTCAGGCGATGGAAATTTGCTTGAACTCGCAGTCGATGCCGCCCGCAACAGAGCAACTTTGGGAGAGATTTCCATGGCGCTTGAGAAAGCATGGGGACGATATTCCGCGCCCAGCACTTCCATTTCCGGCATTTATTCGCAGGACACCAACAACGATGAGCCCTTTGAAAAAGCCCTACAGATGGTGAGGGACTTCGAGAAGGAGGGGGGACGGAGGCCGAGAATTCTCGTCGCCAAGATGGGACAGGACGGACACGATCGCGGTTCGAGAGTCATCGCCACATCCTTCGCCGATCTTGGATTCGATGTGGATATTGGACCTCTTTTCCAAACTCCCCGCGAGGTAGCTCGTCATGCCGCAGAGAACGACGTGCATGTTGTCGGCGCATCTTCGCTGGCTGCGGGACACAAGACTTTGGTACCGCAACTCATCGCTGAATTAAAGAAGATCGGGCGCGAAGATATTTTAGTCGTGGTCGGCGGGGTCATTCCTCCGCAGGATCACGATTTCCTGCGTAAAGCCGGGGCAGTCGGAGTGTACGGCCCTGGCACGGTGATTCCGATAGCGGCGCAGGAAATTTTGCGCGTCTTGACCTCGAAACTCTCGCAGAGACCCGCATACAAGTGACTAAAAAGGACACAGCCACGGGCGCCCGACCATCTGTCCCGGGAGGGGTTCTGAGTGAGAGCAGTCTAAAATATTTTGTGGACGGCATCCTTGCGCAAAATCGTGTCGCCCTGGCGCAAGCCATCACTCTTGTCGAGAGCAGCAGGCGCGAAGATGAGTCCCTCGCCCTGGCCATCCTTGACAATTGTTTCCCACACACTGGGAAGTCTATTCGTGTCGGAATAACAGGCGTCCCGGGAGCGGGCAAGAGCAGCGTTATTGAAGCTTTGGGAAATCATTTGATCAATAAGCGCCAGGAGAAGGTGGCGGTCCTCGCCATCGATCCCAGCAGCCAGATTTCTGGCGGCAGCATTTTGGGCGACAAGACTCGCATGCCTACCCTTGCGGCCAGTGAAATGGCATTCATCCGCCCCACGCCGTCGCGAGGATCCTCGGGGGGAGTTGCACGCCGCACGCGGGAGACCATGCTGTTATGCGAAGCCGCCGGATTTTCCAACGTCATTGTCGAGACCGTGGGGGTGGGTCAATCCGAAACCACAGTGAAAGGTATGGTCGATTTTTTTCTTCTGCTGATGATCACCGGCGCCGGAGACGAACTTCAAGGAATTAAGCGCGGGATCGTCGAAATGGCCGACCTAGTGGCGATCAATAAGGCTGATGGAGAAAATCGTGCGCGTGCCGAAGCCGCCAAGAGCGAATTCAAGAAAGCGCTGCACTCTTTTCCGCGCAGTGCAACGGCGTGGACGCCCACAGTCATGACCTGCTCGGCGTTGACAGGAGAAAATATCCCGCAACTCTGGGATGCTGTCCTCGAGCATCGGGCCCTGCTCACCGAAAATGGCTGGCTTGAGCGTATTCGACAAGAACAAAAGACAAGTTGGATGCACGAAGAAATCGATCATCGATTGCGGGAAGACTTCCGCCTCGATTCGGTTGTTCGCGAAAAAATGCCGGGCATTGAGCGCGACGTGGCTGAGGGTCGAACCACATCTTTTACTGCGGCCAAAAAACTGATCGCGAGCTACATCGAAAATCTGCGGCGGCAAGAACCTCGCCACGAAACCTGATCGGACATGCCAATGCCCTTTGCCAAGCTGACCGCGGAAGACGCATCGACGATGGTCAAAGCATTGGTTTAGCGGATTCACCGCGGCTGGCTCGGCCAAGGTCATTCCGAGCGCTTTAGCGGCACGTGCCATCGAAGAACATCAAGCCGGCGCCCGTTTCAAGTCGGGGTGCTCACAGGCGCGTCGACTATGCGGTCTCTTGATGGAGCGTTGACGATTTGTTCAGGTGAATATAATGGGTGCAGTGATAAAAACTCCTTACGGGTTACCGGTCATCGAAAATTGCATGACCTGTCCGTTGCATCGGGACAGCCTCTTTTGCAACCTTCCACAGGAGGCGCTGCAACAGCTCGATGCCATTTCATCATCTGCGACTTATCCGAAGGGTGCGGTGTTGTTTGTTGAAGGCCAGGAGCCGCACGGAGTTTTCATTTTGTGTCATGGGACGGTGAAGCTTACCGCCAGTTCCGCTAGTGGGAAGTCGCTGATCTTGCGGTTTGCCGAGGCGGGAGAAGTGGTGGGGCTTCCGAGCACAATCTCGGGAAAACCGTATGAGCTCACCGGAGAAGCATTCGAAGCCATTCAAGCGAACTTTATTCCACGGGTGGCGTTTCTGAATTTCGTAAAACAACACAGCCAAGTTGCAATGCGAGTGGCGGAAATGTTGAGCAACATTTACCACTCCACCTGCCGCGAGGTACGGTATCTAGGACTCTCGGCGTCGGCCGAAGAAAAGCTTGCGCGCTTTGTGCTGGATTTCACCGTGAAAGGTGTAGAACGAAACGGCGAATTGCGGGCGACACTTTCGCTTACGCACGACGAAATTGCGGAGATGCTGGGATTGTCCCGCGAGACGGTCACCAGGCTCTTCGCGGTGCTCAAACGTAAGAAACTGGTGAGCGTGAAGGGGTCTACCCTTATCGTCACTAACAAGTCTGGGCTGGAGCAACTGATTCACGTCTAGCTGGTACTGCCACTCCAATACCCCTCTGCAGCGACTAAGAATCGACTCAATCCGTGTCCTCCATCGGAGGCTCTGGCCTGGATGACGTACGAGTCCAAGCTTTGATCAGATGACTCCGAGAACTGAGCCAATGTAATCCAGGTCACTAATGGCTGTGAGCGTCGTCACCGCCAAGAATGCCGTGGGCCGCCATAATGCGCAAAAGAATAAAAAGGGAGGGTCAATGTTGCGCAGCCAGTCTATGTTGTCTGTGTATGACGTGAGGCCGTTGGTGCTCCTATGCATGCTGCTTCTCAGTGTTTCGGGCGCTTACGCCGTACCCAGTTACTCTCGCCAAACTGGGATGCCTTGCGCAACTTGTCACTATGCCCCTCCCGAACTGACGCCGTTTGGCCGCACCTTCAAGCTTGAGGGTTATACCTTTACCACGAAAGCCCAAGTCAGCGACGACAAGAAAGACCACAACGCGGCGCTGCATTTACTCGAAGCCTTTCCGCTGTCCGCTATTCTCGATGTTTCTCTGACGTCGACAAAATCGCCGCAGCCGGGGACACAGAACGGCAACTTCCAACTCCCGCAGGGAGCGTCACTTTTCCTGGCGGGTGCCTGGACGAGCCATGTTGGGAGTTTTGTGCAGGTGACATACGATAGCCAAGGCGACCATTTCTCATGGGACAACACTGATATACGTTATGCAAACCATGGCGGCAAGCTATGGGACAAACCAATCACGTTTGGTCTAACCCTGAACAACAATCCCACTGTGGAAGATTTATGGAACAGCACTCCGGCGTGGGGATTCCCATTCACTAGCAGTAACGTAGCTCCCGGGCCTACGGCTGGCGCGTTGATCAACGGAGGATTGGCGCAGGATGTCGCCGGAGTTGGCGGATATGCAATGTGGGCGGACCATTGGTACCTTGCAGGTACCATGTATCGGTCAGAACACATCGGCGGAACACAACCCAACGATGGAGTGGGCTTTGGAATAAACATACGCGGAGTAGCGCCATATTGGCGGGCCGCATGGCAAACCACAAGTAAGAACAACTCTTTCGAAATCGGCACCTACGGAATTCATGTGAAGAGCACTCCGAATGCGATCACGGGACTTGAAGATGGCTACACCGATTTCGCCGGCGATTTTCAGTGGGACCACACCATTCCCAGTTTGCACAACGATGTGCTTTCGATTCGCGGGACATACATTAGGGAGAACTCTTCTCTGGTGGCTACACTTAATGCGGCCGGAGCGTCACAAGTCGGCCATCACCTGAACACTGCGCAAGCGAACGTCGAATATCACTTCGGTACGAAACTTTCCGGGACCGCAGGGTTTTTTGACGTGACTGGTACCGCGGACCCATTGCTCTTCCCACAGGCCGCAGTGGGGGGAAGCGCGAATGGTTCTCCGCACAGCAGTGGATACATTCTGAACGCCTCGTGGTGGCCGGAGCAAAACATCGATCTCGCCCTGCAATACACGGGATACGTAAGGTTTAATGGTGCGGGTGCGAACTATGATGGGGCTGGGCGAGACGCATCCGGCAATAATTCAATCTACGTGCTGGCACGATTCGTGTTTTAGTTCTCGCATTCCTATAGACTTCGCTGTTAGTGGCTGGATTAAGTCCCTCAATTGCACCCGACTTTCTATAGGAGACATTTAAATGCGAAGAATATTTTTGCGAACCGTTCAAGTGGGGTCATTCATGGCTCTAGCTTTGCCAGTATGTCTGCATGCTGACGCCGATGCAGCAAAAACGTTCAAAGCGAATTGCGTAATGTGCCACTCTTCCGATGGAAGCGGGGATAGTCCTACGGGCAAGGCACTAAAAGCGAAAGATTTGCGTTCGGACGACGTTCAAAAGCAGAGCGATGAAGAACTGGTGCAAGCCATTACGAAAGGTAAGGGCAAAATGCCCGCATTCGGTTCACGAATTCATCCCGAAGAGGTGAAGGGCCTGGTCACATACATTCGCGGATTGTCTAAGAAGAAATAGTTCAGCATTTTTTTAGGGTTCTGCCGATAACTGAGGGGAGTGCATGTCCGAATTTGCCGGGGGCAATACCAGCGACACGGCTTCGCAAGCTGGCGCACGGCTTGAAAGCAGGCGTTCTTTCTTAGGGGTGTTACTGGGAGTGGGCACGGTTTTTGTGGGTGCTCTACTTTCCATCCCGCTACTTCGCTTCGCGCTGTTCCCGTTGATACGCCGAACCACTGAGCTTAAGGGCTCGGCCTTGGGAAATGTCAGCGAATTTTCTTCCTTGACCGACCCGGTGTTGAAGACCATTCAAATTGAGCAGACCGACGGTTGGAGGAAGACGGTTTCTGAAAAGGCGGTTTACATCACCCGAAACAAAGAGGGACAGCTTCAGGTACTCACGTCGATCTGCCCACATCTGGGGTGTACTGTGCCGTGGAACACAGAGAAGAAGCAATTCATTTGCCCCTGTCACGGCGCTACCTACTCCCCCGATGGCTCTCGTATGGGCGGTCCTTCGTTGCGAGGCATGGACACCTTGGAATCATCGGTGCAAGAGGGTCAACTGCAAGTGAAGTTTCAGTACTTCAGGCAACTGGTTTCGGACAAAGAAGTAATCGGGTAAATGACGCAGATGAGCCCAAGAGAAGATCCCGATGCGGCACCGCCCGCAACCAGTGGATTTCGCGCGTGGCTGAATCACCGTACCGGGCTGGATGATTTGATGCGCGTCGCCCTTGACGAACCCATTCCGGGTGGCGCACGTTTCGCGTACATCTTCGGGTCAGGACTACTGTTCATATTTATTTCGCAAGTAATCACCGGAATTTTTCTAGCGCTGTATTACGTTCCTTCCGCCGATCACGCACACACGACAGTCGCTTACATAACCAAGGCGGTCACGGCAGGATCTTTTCTTCGAAGCCTGCATGCTTATGGGGCCAGCGCTATGGTTGTCGTCCTGTTTTTGCATTTATCTCAGACCTATATTTACGGTGCGTATAAGGGGCGACGTGAACTGTTGTGGCTTTCTGGCTGCGTACTTTTCGGATTGGTGCTGGCGATGGCTTTCACCGGATACCTTTTGCCCTGGGACCAGCGCGCATATTTCGCGACCGCCGTGGGAACCAACGCCATTAGTGAAGTTCCGTGGATAGGGGAAAGTATTAAACGGATGATGCGGGGCGGGACGGAGATGGGGACCCTAACCATTTCGCGGTTTTTCGTGGCCCACGTTTTCTTTATTCCAGCGCTGATTTTTGGCCTGGTAGCGGCTCACATCTTCCTCTTCCGCAAAGCGGGTGCGGCTGGCCCGGTAGTAGAGGATCCGAATCATCCAAAACTGGAAACGGAGCCGTTTTATCCGCGCCAGGTATTGATGGATTTGTCTTTGACGGCAATGTTGATTGCAGGGCTAGGGTTACTGTGCTTCTTCATGCCAATAAAATTGGGCCCTCCAGCGAACGGGGCAGACGCGCAGTACATTCCCCGGCCGGAGTGGTATTACCTTCCTATATTTCAGTGGCTGAAGTATTGGCACGGGTCTGCGGCGGTTGTGGGAGTACTGGTGATTCCAAGCGCGCTGGTCATCGCCGTACTTTCACTTCCGTTTCTGGACCGCAGCGTGGAAAGACGACCGTGGAAACGTCCCATAGCGATGGGTGCTTACGCATTTATAGTTTGTACATTGATAGGCTTAGGTTTGCGAAGTCAGTACCTGGATCGCCATGACTCCGGTGTAGCCCAGCAACTGGCTAAGCAGAATGCCGAAGAATCGGCATACGCGCAGAAGCCATTTGAACCCGAACTTTCTTCTGTATCCCTCGCAGCCGCGAATGTCACATTAGCCGACCCTCTGGCAGCGAAAGGCAAAGCGATCTTCGAAGGCAATTCCTGCAACGCGTGCCACGGGGATGGGGGAGTAGGAAGCGCTGCGGGTCCGGCACTAGTAGGCATATCCGGGAAACTAAATTCTGCTCAAATCGAAGAATTATTCAAACATCCCACGGCAAAAATGACTGCTGGCGGAATGCCACCCATCACGCTATCCCATGATGATGAAAAAGCGCTCATCGCTTACATCGAAAGCCTGAAATAAAAGCATTGCCCGTTTCATAAAAGTCATTGGCGGTATCGTGAGAGCACGGTGGCGGTGGATATTACACCTTCGAGCTTGCTGAAATCGGCACGGCTGACTACCGGCAGCAAATCGGCTTGATGGGCGTAACGCAGGGCGGCATCTAGAGGAAGATCGGGATGCAGGACGGGCAGCGGAGAAGTGGACAGAAGCGGACCTAAATTGAAATCTGCCTTTCCTTCGCTAACCGACTTCTCAAGAAATTCCCGGGTGACAGATTTCCAACCGGAGGGCACGATGCAAACCAGGAAGGTCTCGGCGGTGGATTGCTGGGTCTTTTGATTCGCTTCCTGCACGCTTTCCTGAGAACTTAAAACGGGCCCGTCAGGCGGACGCATCGCATCTTCGATCCGTAGTGTGCTTTCTTCCCGCTGCTCTTCCATGGATGGGAGGTCGAGGCCATCCTGGCGCGACAGTAGATCGAAAATCGGGACGGGTTGAAGGCTACGGGAGAGAACATAAGCGACTGTATTGGCGATAATTACCGGAACGATGATGGAATATTCGCCGCTGACTTCGAGCACCATGAAGACCGACGTCATGGGTGCGCGCAAAAATCCAGCGAAGAGAACTCCCATTCCGACCAACGCGTAGGTGCCAGTGGAACCGGTGAGATGTGGTCCCCAGAAATGGCGCTCTAGTCCGCCTATAGCTCCTCCTAACATCGCCCCGGTGAACAGGGTTGGGGCAAACATTCCTCCGGGGGTGCCGCTGGTAAAGGACAGGGTTGTCGCTATTATCTTGAGGATTGCGAGGGCGGCGAGAAGTTGCCAGGTGAACTGGTCATGCATGGCTTGATCCATGTATTCGTATCCTGCACCCATGATTTGAGGAAACCCGAGGTAGCCGATGGCGCCGATGATCAATCCTGCAATCGCAGGTTGAAAGTATGAAGTCCAACTCGGAAGGCCTCGCAGGCGGCGCCGAAAGTAAGCAATGCCTTTGGCGAATATTACTGAAGCGATTCCGCCGGCGAATCCCAGAAGCGCATAGGCGATTAACTCTGACGGACGCGCGAGGGTGATGGGCGGGATTCTGAACAAAGGCTGAGATCCCAAAAACCAGCGAACTACAACTACGCTGGAAATGGCAGATAAAACTACCGAGCCGAGAATGCCGGCGCTCCAGCGGCCGATGACTTCTTCGATTACGAACAACACGGCCGAGATAGGAGCATTGAAAGCGGCCGCGAGGCCTGCTGCGGCGCCGACGGGGGCGAGCAGCCGCAATTTTTCGCGAGATAGATCCATTCGGCGTCCGAGGGCAGAGGCTAGTCCCGCGCCGATTTGCAGCGATGGGTCCTCGGGGCCGAGAGAGTGCCCCGCGCCGATGGAGGCGGCTGCCGTGATAAATTTGCCGATTGCAGTACGAAACGGAATATAGCCGTTAAAAATATAAAGCGCCGATTTGGTCTGGTTAACGCCACTGCCGCGGACTAGCGGGAAGACGTGAATGACAATAATCGTGACGATAAGACTGACTGCCGCTGGAACCAATAAGGTGCGGAGGGAATGCGGTTGCGGGACCGGTCCGAGAAGAGCGATGCGCGTCCAGTCGATGGCGAGGCGGAAGCAGACGACAGCGAATCCGGAAAATATTCCGATGAAGACAGACAGCATTAAGAAGAAGCGGTCCTCGCGAAATGTTTCAACGACGGAGTAACGATGGATCCGTGAACGCAAACCTATCCATCTGCCGGGATTCATTGGTGGTGCAATGGGTGTCGGGTCGCTCACCGGGCCCCGCCATCGCGATCTTGTGAAAGAAGCATCAGGGCTTGGTCGAAATCGGTTGCAGCGCAACTATTTTGTGTCTGCTGCTCGATCTTAAAAACGAGATCCATCATGCGTTCATCCTGGCTGGAATCCAATTGAGAGATTGATCTTTTTGGCTTCAATGCGTTCCATTGTTGCGCGAGGTCGAGAACGTTTGTCGCCCCGCCCTCATCTGTGCCAGATGCAAAGGTCGAATTTGATTGATTGGAACCAAAGTTGGCGGACGAGTCTTGAAGGCAAAGCGTCAATCTACTTCCAGCTTGGTTGAAGGCTGCTCTTATCCTTCGTCCGCGCTCGACGTTCGATAGACCAGGGAGAAAAGGATCGGACTCAATTAACTTGCGCGTGAGCCGCAGAGGTTGATCAATTTGAGCATTGGCCGGGTCTGATTTCGCCGCTTCAGCAAGGTATTTTTCGGCAGTGCGAAATCGCCGCAACTGAAATGCCGCTTCCCCAGCGCCGGCTTCGGCAGAGGCATTCCGCGGGTCATGCGCGAGAATGCTTGAATATTGAGAAAATGCCTGGTTGTAGTCCCCTAAGTTTGCAAATCTTTCTGCGATCTTCATCTGGACTTCATTGTCGGCCGGGAGGGACGCGGCCAGGGTTATCAATTCTGCCTGGGCCTGAGCGCGTGCCTGCTGCTTAATTAGAAAATCGATCAGCTCGAATTGCGTATTGCGGCGATGAACCTCAGCGTCTGTATTCCACACGCCATAGGCAGCGTTGTGATAGTAGTGAATAGTTTCGGCCGTTTGACCCTCGCGGGCGGCCAGCCTTCCCAGTGCAAGATTCACTGCTCCGTCATCCGGCGACCTCTGCCACAGGCCCAACAAATAAGTTCTGGCCTCGCCGGTTTGTCCTGAGTCGCGCAGGGCGCGGGACAGGTCAAGTTGATATTGAAATTCGTCGCGCTGATACGAGAGGGCAGCGCGAAGATAAGTAAGTGCTTCCTTCGGTTTTCCGGAGTCCATGTCTGCTTTGCCCTGAGCATAAAGATGACGGGCCAGCGCCTTTTCTTGCTCGCGGAAACGATGAACCAGATGACTCACCGAAAGAAATGAAAGGACTGCGGCCGCGGACAACAATGCGATCACGACTGGGGGACGTCGAAGATTAGACTTAAGCGTCGCGCTAGCGGGGGCCAAGGGCACGTGTGTATCCTAAATTACGTTAGGTCAACTTCCGCTCTCAGTGGCGAAAACTCGTCCTCTATTCGTAGTGAAGTGGAACTATGAGCACTCTGTCGTTGACCAACAAGACTCCAACCATCACGGGAGCCCATTCTGATTATCGTTAGAAACTTAAATCAAGTTTTATCTGCTTGCATGCTGTTCTTGGTGTTTTGCTCGGCTTGGGCGGGGCCGCAGGAGTCTGCTCCAGTCTCAGGCAAACCCGCAAATTTGTCGGTAAAAGGTTCGGCCGAAAGTCCTGACGAACCTCTGTCGCAGGATTTGGGGGAGGCAGGCCTGAAGCTAAGGTTGCGGCGGTTGCAGACGACCGCGCGACTGCTACAAACAGTTGCGCATCCAGACGACGAGGACGGCGGGATGCTTACGCTGGAGTCGCGTGGCAAAGGGGTTTCCACTACTTTGCTGACATTAAATCGCGGCGAAGGCGGGCAGAATAAAGTTGGCAGCAATCTTTTTGACGTGCTCGGAGTTTTGCGCACTTTGGAATTGTTGGCTGCGGACCGTTATTACGGGGTCGATCAAAGGTTCACCCGAGTGGCGGATTTCGGATTTTCAAAAACCCCGGAGGAGACTTTCCAAAAATGGAGAGGCCACGATACTGCGCTGGCCGACATGGTACGGGTGATTCGGACGATTCGTCCGGACGTCATCGCAGCGCGGTTCAGTGGGACGGACCGGGACGGGCATGGGCACCATCAGGCCTCCAGCCTGCTGTCACGCGAGGCCTTTCGAGCTGCGGCCGATCCGAAACTTTTTCCAGAGCAGCTTCGCGCCGGGCTTTTGCCGTGGCAGGTCAAGAAACTTTACATTGGCAACGTTTGCGGGTTTGGCGCAAGCAGTTGTCCCGAGGAAAACTACACGGTACGGCTGAACACAGGCGAAGTCGATGTGGCTCTCGGAAAGTCGTACGCAGAGTTTGCCATGGATGGCTTGCGGCATCAGTTGTCGCAGGGCGCAGGGGGGTGGTCGGTTGAGCCGGGGCCGCGTTACACATATTACAAATTAGTGGATTCCGTGCTGGCGAAAGGAGTTCACGCAGGGCACGAAAACGATTTCTTCGAGGGGATAGATACGTTGCTGCCCGGGCTGGCAAAGCGTTTAGGCGATGACGCGGCCAAGTTGCCGCATTTCCGCTCTGACTTGCAACACATTCAAGATGAAATCGAGACAGCCACGTCGCTGAGTGCTGACAAGATGTCCCGGGCGGCGGGACCGCTGCTTTCCGCCTTAAGCAGATTCGGCAAGTTGATAGATACGGTGGAAAAAAGCCAACTCGACTCGCGCCAAAAACTCGATCTGCTGAATGTTTTGCGTGACAAGTATGAACAGTGCGAAGAAGCGGTCAACTTGGCCATGGGGACCACGTTGGAGGCGAATGTCGCCCCCGCAACCGGACCAGTATCGACTGTACCTCCGGAACCAGAGGCATTGACGATAGTGTCTGCGGGGCAACGGTTGACTGTTCTGGTTAAGTTTCACAACGGATCGAAGTATCCGCTTAAGATCGAAAGGTTAAAGCTTGAATCGCCGCAAGATTGGGTTGCCGGCACCTATAAAGGAGACAACGGCGGCTTCGTGAAAGCAAGCGAGGATTTTTACGCCAACCTTCGCCTCAAAGTTCCGGTCGATGCCCCTGCGACGCGTCCATACTGGCATCGTGACGATCCTGAGAAGGAAAGCGTCAACAAGATAGACGATGAAAACTACGCGACGCTACCTTTTTCTCCGCTGCCTTTAAAAGTCAGAGTGGCCTACCGCATAACTGGCCGGGCTGATTTAGCGATCGCGGGACTTCAGGTCAAAGGGACAGACGGGCCACGGGCAGGAATTTCCGCTGAAATCAGGGTTCCGTACGTAGACAAAAACGGCAGGCAGCAGCGGACGGAATTGGCGGTTGCGCCCGCGTTCTCGGTGATGCTCGAGCCAGGCACGCAGATCATCCCGACAAACGAAACATCGAGCAGGATTGTAACGGTTGGAGCGAGGAGCAATACTTCAGAGGCATCTAAAGGTACGTTGCGACTCAATGTCCCGAGGGGATGGAAGGTTGAGCCATCCGATTTGACCGTCGAATTTCACAAACGAGGGGAAAAGCAAGACTTTCAGTTCAGCATACTTCCTGAGCATCCAGTCGAAGGAAAAGGTGAAGTACGCGCCGTGCTTACAGTGGGCGGAAGGCGATTTACCGAAGGTTATACTCTGGTGACGCGCGACGATTTGGGCGCCGCCTATTATTATCAGCCCGCGGAACAACGGGTCAGCATGGTCGATGTGAACGTGCCGTCCGGTTTGAGGGTCGCTTATGTGCCCGGGGCCGGCGATGATATTCCGGTGGCGCTGAAGCAGGCTGGAATTGACGTTAGTACAGTTTCAGCCGACAAGGTGGGGACGGAAGACCTGTCTAAGTATGGCAGCGTAGTACTTGGCATTCGCGCGTACGACACGCAGCCCGCGCTAATTGCGAGCAATGCAAAGCTAATGAAATATGTTTCTGACGGAGGCACGCTGCTAGTGCAGTACAACTCGGGCGTTAGCGAATTTAATAGAGAAACCCTGACTCCATTTGCCGCGGAGTTGAGCCGGCAACGAGTCACCGTGGAAGAGGCCCCGGTGGAAATTTTGCAGCCGAAGGATGGTGTTTTTAACTATCCGAATAAAATTGTCGCAAAAGATTTTGATGGGTGGGTCCAGGAGCGCGGTCTTTACTTCATGGATAAATGGGATGAGCACTTCGTTCCATTGCTCGCGTGTCACGATCCCGACCAGCCTGAGCAGAAGGGTGGATTGTTGCGCGCCCGTTACGGCAAGGGAGTCTACATTTACACCGGATATGCCTTTTTTCGGCAAATTCCCGCGGGGGTACCGGGGGCGGTCCGTCTATTTGTAAACCTATTGAGCTCAGGACACGAGGGTTTATCCACCGCGCAAGCGGCTGTGGCACCTGATTAATCTTTATCTTTAATCTCTAATTTTTCTGGTAATGCAAACGACGCCCCAGCTTGCGGATGATTCTCAGAAGCTCGTCCGCGGCATTGGCCTGTCAAGCGCCGTAGCACTCAACATGACGGACATGATCGGGGTGGGTCCGTTCATCACTCTGCCGCTAATCGTGGGCGCAATGGGTGGTCCGCAGGCGATGCTGGGGTGGATTGCAGGTGCAATTTTTGCGATTTGCGACGGCTTAGTATGGGCGGAATTGGGAGCCGCAATTCCTGGATCCGGCGGCTCATATCATTACTTGCGCCAAATTTATGGAGCTCGCCATTTCGGAAAATTAGTCTCTTTTCTGTTTATCTGGCAGCTTTCCTTTAGCGCTCCATTGTCAATTGCGTCGGGGTCAATTGGACTCGCGGGATACGCTTCTTACTATTGGCCAAGTCTTGAACACGCGTACATCTCACGAAGCTGGAGTATGTCTTTTCCTGGGCTGGGGCCTCTGCATTTCAATTGGATAATTTCAGGCGCCACACTGCTCGCGGTTGGAGTGATTTTGGTTGCGCTTTTTTTACTGTACCGAAACATCACCAGCATTGGGAATCTGTCCAAGGCCCTTTGGCTTGGGGTGGTGCTGACCATCGGTTGGATTATTTTCGCGGGACTTACTCATTTCAATCGCTCTTTGGCCTTTAACTTTGCCCCAGGCGCATTCAGTTTGTCGCGCAATTTCTTTTTAGGGCTCGGGTCGGCGATGCTGATCGCAACGTACGATTACTGGGGTTATTACAACGTCAGCTTTCTCGGGGACGAAGTAAAAAATCCGGCGAAGACGATTCCGCGCGCAATTCTTCTATCGATTCTGCTGACCGCAGGTCTATACCTTGCGATGAACATCTGTATTTTAGGCGTCATCCCTTGGCAAGAGATTGCACGTCCAGCGCAATCGAGCAGCGGATTATACGTAGTATCACTTTTCATGAAGAAGATTTACGGGCCTTGGGCTGCAAATTTGGTTACGGCGCTGGTGATGTGGACGGCATTCGCTTCGGTCTTTTCTTTGTTGTTAGGGTATTCCCGAGTCCCCTATGCGGCGGCGATTGATGGTAATTATTTTCGTAGCTTTGCGCGGGTGCATCCACAACATCGATTTCCCCACGTATCGCTGTTGTCGCTGGGAGGGGTAGCCCTGCTGTTCTGCTTTCTACCCTTGGCCGATGTCATCTCGGCATTGGTGGTGATTCGCATCATGTTGCAATTTTTAATGCAGGCGGTCGGGATAATTGTGCTGAGGATTCGAGAGCCTAACCTGCCGCGGCCGTTTCGGATGTGGCTATATCCACTCCCCGCGCTCGCGGCGATTATTGGTTTTGTTTTTATTCTGATTTCGCGGACCGGATCTCTAGTTCAGCTTCGCTATGCTCTGGTCATTTTCATAACCGGCCTTATTCTGTTTTTTGCGAGGGCCTGGCATTTAAAACAATGGCCGTTTGAAGGCGTGGCAGTCTTCTCGGAATCCGGCACTGAATAGCTATGGCTGATTCGTTGAATAGCCCGCTGCCAGAAAAGTTTGCTTCAGATCTACGTGCGCGGGATAGCGCATGGGCACCGCTGGGGGAACCCCTTTTCCGATCACTCTGGGTGGCGGCGGTAATTTCCTACACCGGCACCTGGATGCAAAACGTCGGCGCGGGATGGTTGATGACCCAACTGACGATGTCGCCGCTGATGGTTGGCCTGGTGCAGGCGGCAAGCACGCTACCGGTGTTCCTTGTCATTCTGCCCGCGGGAGCATTGGCAGATATGGTTGACCGCCGCCGATTTCTACTCGTCACGCAAGGATGGATGGTCATGGCATCAGCGGCGCTTGGAGTGCTGAGCCTCACGCATCACGTCACCCCCTGGGTCCTGCTTGGATTCACGTTCGTGTTAGGACTGGGCGCGGTGATGAATGATCCGGCATGGCAGGCGATCACGCCGGAGGTTGTTTCGGGGGGCCGGCATGCAACGGCGGTGGCATTAAATTCCGTCGGGTTCAACGTGGCGCGGGCGGTCGGCCCGGCGCTGGGCGGCATGGTGATCGCGGCCACAAATTCAGGCGTGGCCTTCTTGCTGAATGCGCTTTCTTTTTTCGGGGTGATATTTTTTCTTTACCGCTGGCGGCGTCCTCCATCGAAGCAATTCGAAACCACGAGTGTGATGGCGGCGATCCATACCGGCATCCGATATGGTTTGGGAACCCAGGTGGTGCGCTGCGTGCTAATCCGGACGGGAGCATTCAGCCTGGCCGCGAGCTCGCTGCCGGCGCTTCTGCCGATTTTGGCTCGTCCGCACGGGGCGACCGGATACGGCCTTCTTCTAGGGTGTTTCGGTTTGGGCGCACTGGCGGGAGCGGCGGTGCTGCCTCGTCTTCGCAATCGACTTTCCGTGGATGGCGTAGTGGCCTTCGCAATCGTAGTCTTCGCGCTCATGACCTTCGTGGCAGGACGGGTGCATGCGTTCAATTGGCTATGCCTGGTCTTGTTTACCAGCGGGACTGCCTGGATTAGTATTTTGGCATGCCTGAATGTTGCCGCCCAGACCATGTCTCCTCCATGGTTGCGGGCGCGGGCGCTATCTTTATATTTATTGGTGCTGCAAGGAGGGATGGCCATCGGCAGCGCGGCGTGGGGAGCGCTGGCTACACGTGTAGGAATTCCGTGGACTCTGCTGTATTCTGCATTCGCCTTGCTCGCCGGATTGATTACCATAAGCCGTTTTCGGCTTTCGGAGAGAGAGATGGAACGGGCTCCGGCGGTGGTACGAGACTAATAAGGATGAAGGAGAATTGATGAAAAGTTTATCCCGTTTTTTCGCAGGTTTATTACTGCTTTCTGTTGGCGTTGCTGTTACTCAAATTGCCAAGGTAGAAGAACATCGCACCTCATCCCAGATCCTTGACCGGGCGGTGACGAACCTCGAAAAAGAGTTCGTGCCTGCGGCTGAAGCCATGCTAGAGGACAAGTACACCTTCGCGCCTACCGGGGGAGAGTTCAAGGGCGTACGCACTTTCGCGCAGCAAGTGAAACACGTCGCAGCGGTCAACTACTTGGTTTCATCCGCCATTCTCGGGGAGAAGCCTCCGGTTGAACTAGGGGGCGAAAATGGGCCCGACTCAATGAAGTCCAAATCCGACATCGTGAAGTTCATCAAAGAGTCGTTCACGTATCAGCACAAAGCGATTAACTCACTCACCGATAAGAATCTTACTGACACTGTCAAGAGTCCATTTGGCGACAACGGAATGGTCAGCAAGCTCGGGTTGGCAACGATTTCCATTTATCATCCCTACGATCATTATGGTCAGATGGTGGAGTATCTGCGAATGAATGGGATTGTTCCTCCCGCGAGCCGACCTCAATAGGTGTCGTCAGAATTGCTTATCTTAAGAGGCCAGCAAGAGAAATAACTGCAGACTGTATTGCTGCTAACGATACTCATGATGATTGCGTTGCTGAAATGATTGACCGGCCTGTATCCGATACGGCGCCCGGCCCTAAACCCGTGTCCTCTGGCGAAAATCCCAATACGGGGGACGTCGCGCTACTGCATACGGTCTCGATGCGGATGTCGCGTGCGGCTCCCTTGGCTGAAGTGCTTACCGAAGTAGTTGAGTTTGCAGCCATGGTGGTGGAGTGCGATTCGTGCTTCATTTACGTTCTGGAGGATGATGCATTAGTTTTGCGGGCATCGAAAAACCCCCATCCGGAAGCCGTGGACCGGTTGAAAATGAAAATGGGGCAGGGAATCACTGGATGGGTGGCTGAACACCGGCACCCAGTTGTAATTGGCGAGAACGCTTACCAGGATCCCCGATTTCAGTTGTTCAACGAGCTTCCCGAAGATCACTACGAAGGTTTTCTATCGGTCCCGATCATCACCCGCGAGCGGTTGGTAGGGGTTATCAATACCCAGAGTCGCCGGGCGCACATATATACCGAGCGTGAGATTAGCCTGATTGCGACGATAGGGTTTCTGGTAGGGGCAGAGATCGAGCGCGCCCGTCTGGAAGATGAAAACTCCGTCCTGCAAAGCAAACTTGAGGTTCGCACCATAGTTGAACGAGCCAAAGGCATTTTGCAACGCGATTTAGGAATCAATGAAGACGAAGCCTATCGCCTGATGCGCCGAGAGAGTCAGGAACGGCGCAAATCGATGAAGGAGATATCCGAGGCAGTCATTTTTAGCGATGGTCTAAGGGACTCGATGAAGCGGGTCACAACGACCCCCAAAGATATGGGGGAACCACACGTCGCTTCCCAGGAATCACGCTAATAAAAAATTTGAATTGGACTTTCTAATGGGTTCCCGCCAAAATCCCTCACGAGTTGAAAGTAGAAGTATCTCTCTTTACGACGTGGCAAAGAGACGATTCCGGCACGACGCAGTGCCAAAAAGATCGAACACTCTCACTTAGAAACAGTCTTACAAATTAGCAGATTGATCGTGGCGCTCAGGCTGCAGCGAGAGCCATACGTGTCTAGTTGTGCCACAAGAAAGGTGCGGGATTGCGAAATCACGCAAGCAAATCCAATTCAAAATCTTGAAGGAGCGACTCATGTCTGCCATTGAGGAAAAGAAAAAAAGGCTGACCCTAGCTCAAAAGTTTTCCCGTTTGGGAGTTCGCCTGCGGGACCCGGAGTGGCGCCGTTACGGGGGCACCATAGTCGCCGGCAAGGCCATTGGAATGGGAATCGTGCTGCTGGTGATTGCTATTGTCTCGGGCCTATTCTTCACGCACGTCTATGCTCAGACCGCCGCCACTCCCGAGGTGAAGGGCGCAGACATTGTGAATCCCGTAAACACCGCATGGACCCTCATTGCCGCGTTCCTAGTATTCGGGATGCAGGTGGGCTTCACCATGCTTGAAGCTGGTTTCTGCCGCTCTCGTGAAACCGTCAATGTGCTGATGGAATGCGTCGTTGATACTTGTCTTTGCGGACTCCTCTTCTACGCCTTCGGTTTCGCTTTCATGTTCGCCCACGGCAATGGATTTATTGGCTACCACTGGTTCTTTTTGCAAAACGCACCGGCCACGTATGAGACGACAGGTGTGGCGTTCTTGGCGGTGTGGATATTCCAGTTTGCTTTCGCGGATACCTGTTCGACTATCACCTCTGGAGCGATGATTGGCCGCACCGGTTTCGTCGGCGACCTTCTCTATAGCGTCGCGGTTTCAGGCTTCATTTATCCGATCATTGGCCACTGGGCATGGGGCCCGGATGGTTGGCTGGCATCGATGGGGAGCGATGGTCACTTTTTCCCGTCGCTGGGGATGGGCTTCCATGACTTTGCGGGATCGACAGTCGTTCATACCATCGGAGGATTCATTGCCCTGGCAGGATCTATCGTCCTAGGCCCTCGCCTGGGACGTAAGTTTAAACGGGATGGTGGTCAACCCATGCTTCCTCACGATCTGACCATTGCGGTAAGTGGTGGCCTAATTCTGTGGTTCGGTTGGTATGGTTTCAATCCCGGAAGCACCCTTTCCGCAATGGATTTCGAGGGCATAGGAAGAGTTGCCGCTAACACTACGCTGGCAGCGTGCGCCGCAGGATTGACCGCAATGTTCTGGGCCTACATGTCCAGCAAAAAATGGGACGCAGGTTTTACCACCAACGGGTTCCTGGCTGGGCTTGTAGCAATCACTTGTCCTTGCTACTGGGTCACTCCAACCGGTGCCATCCTCTTAGGCGGCGTAGCGGGAGTGCTGGTGGTTCTGGGGGTGGAGTTTCTCGAATACATGCGTATTGATGACCCAATTGGCGCCGTCCCCGTGCACGGCTTCTGCGGGATATGGGGTACGCTTTCTTTAGGATTGTTCGCCTGTGGAAGGTATGGAGCGTCGGGAGCAACCGGCCCAGACAACTCTGCTGCCCTTAAGGGACTTTTCTACGGAGGAGGCGCGCAGGTGCTGAAAGCGCAGGTAATCGGAAGCGCGGTCATCACTGCTGCGACCTTTGCTGTTTCTTTGGCCGTGATGTATGCGGTGAATGCTACTGGTTTACTGCGCGTATCGGAGGAAGGCGAACAGTACGGTCTCGACCTGCACGAGCACGGAATCTCGGCCTATCCCGAATACTTAATCTCGGCGCTGCACGCGCCCGGAGGGATGTCGCAAGACGTGCCGATTGCCCAGATGAAAAGTACCACCCTTGCAGGCAAGCCACTTTCGCATCTGGCCAGTTAGCTTAAGAGAGTCAGGACTACGAGGCGGAGCTTAGTTCTCCGCCTCACAAAATCAGGGATACGAGTCAGGAGCCAGCATGACAAAACTTGAAGCCATTATTCAACCCATTCGATTTGAGCCTGTGAAAGATGCCCTCATCTCACTCGGGGTGGAGGGTATGACGGTGTCAGAAGTGCGGGGCCACGGGCGTCAGAAGGGTCACACCGAAAAATACCGAGGGGGAGAATACACGACGGACCTGCTCCCTAAAATAAAAATAGAACTGGTAATGGACGACACGATGGTCGATGCAGCCGTGGACATCATCATCAAGACAGCATCCACTGGCAAGATCGGCGATGGCAAGATTTTCTTGTATAAGGTGGACGAAGCAATCCGTATCCGCAATCAGGAGCGGGGTGTTGCTGCGATTTAACGGAAGGCATTCACCAAGGACCTGGGAGATTTAAACCGGCCATGCCCAGGCCCACACAGCTTGAAGTGAATGACGCTGGGCTTGTTCTTATCAACTGCGTGCCCTACTTCTCTGAGATGGAGAAGTTTGCGACCGTCGAGCCGCTCGCAGCTACTATTACTTTCTTTGCCCAAGTGCGAGGTTCAGTAAACAGGGGCCGTTCGACTTTCTGTTGGGTCAGAACATCGAACGATTGCTCGTGCCGGGTCACCCCCCACCCTTCATGCCAGGCCACGATCTCGTAAGTTCCTGGGGGAACATTCGTGAGCTCAAACTTCCCGCTTTGATCGGTGACAGCGTAATAGGGATGCGCTACGACCATCATTTCCGCGTTCATCCAGACGTGCCCGCCATTACATTTTAAGTTCACGAGGCCGGGTGTTTTCATGCTTCTGGAAACTACCTGATTCGGGAAGGGGAAAGGAAGGTTGTAAGTGGCAGCCCCGTCCATGTGGATGGTGTGCAAAGTGGCGTCCGAACTCTTCATTTGCAGATCGCTGCTCTCTGGCACTACCAGAATGTGCGGCTCGTAGCGGCAGCGCTTCTGGTCGAGGAAGCGGCGGGGTTCGGGGAGGTCCATGGCTTTACCGCTAGAAATGTCTTTCAAATAAACGATCGTGTTGGCAACTCCTCCGTCGGCCCCAATAATTAGCCGATCCAAGGATATCGACTTGTGAGAGTCGGGATCGCAAATTTGCGGGTCTTTGGTGACAGGGAAATTCATGGCACGTGGAATTGACCCCGACCACTTGACTGTTCCCGAGATGGTCCCTCCGTTGGTGACGTTTATGACCTGGTAATTGTTTTGAGCGAAGGCAGCGACCGCAAGAGCGGCCGTTACTACGGCGAGAATTGATTTCGACATCGTGGCCAACTTTTTGTACGGAATTAGGGGGCCCGGTCTTGCAGTGCTTATGGTAGTAACGAAAATTTGGATGGACAAGGTAACGGAGGTAACTTTTTGGAGCGCTCCTTTGAACTAGCCGGCTTGCCCGATGGAATGGCTGAACAGGCGAGAAATTCCATAGTGCAGGTATGGGAACCGCCGATTTTTCGTTACGGGGGAGTGATTTTTCAGGAGTGCGTTAAAGGGGTAGTGTTGCGGAAAAAGCCTTGTAAGCGACCAAGAATCCGACTGAGCGACTGAAGGGCGACACTTTGAACCGGCCCGTTATCGTAGCGGCGACTTCACGAAAAGGCAACTCAACGGGCTTAACTCAGTTGGGGAGAGGTCATGGTTGCGGGCACAGGTTTAGTGCGGCTCGTCTGGCTGCGGAGGCGGTCCATATAAATGTAGATGACCGGGGTGGTGAACAGCGTAAGCGCCTGGCTCACGATCAAGCCGCCAACGATAGTGATGCCCAAGGGCTGCCGAAGTTCAAATCCGGTACCGCGCCCTAGCGCTAGAGGCAGGCCGCCAAGCAATGCCGCAGCCGTCGTCATCATGATGGGGCGGAAACGCAGCATGCAGGCTTCGAAGATGGCTTCTTCAGGCGATTTGCCTTCGCGGCGCTCGGCGTCAAGGGCGAAGTCGATCATCATGATGGCGTTCTTCTTAACGATCCCGATTAGGAGGACAATACCGATGGTTCCAATTACGTTGAGTTCGTTGTGAGTAATCAATAGCGCCAGCAAGGCGCCAACTCCTGCTGATGGCAACGTCGAAAGAATCGTGATGGGATGGATGTAACTCTCGTACAACATTCCCAGCACGATATAGACCGTAAGCAGGGCGGTCACGATTAATACCGGCTCGTTGGAGAGCGAATCTTGAAATGCCGCGGCGGTGCCTTGAAATCCTGCATGGATGGTGGCGGGGAAATGAATTGAGGTTTCCGCATCCTCAATTTCTTTGGTGGCCTGGCCCAGGGAAACATTGGGCGCGAGGTTGAAGGAGATGGTGACCGAAGGATATTGTCCCTGATGGTTGACAGCCAGCGCAGTGTTGGAGGGGCCGAAGTGGGTCATGGCGGAAAGTGGAACCATCTGGCCGTTGGACGATTTGACGTACACGCTATCGAGGGTGCTGGGATCCTGCTGGAATTTGGGATCCACTTCCATAATCACGTGATACTGGTTTAATTGTTCGAAAATGGTGGAGACTTGGCGCTGTCCGAAGGCGTCGTAGAGTGCGTTATCGATGTCTTGCGGAGAGACTCCAAGGCGGGAAGCGGTGTCTCGATCAATGACCACGCTGGCTTCTAGTCCTTTATCCTGCTGATCGGTGTTTACATCTTTCAAGGCAGGAAGGGTGCGCAGCTTGTCAAGCAACTGCGGCGACCAGGTATTCATTTCTTTCAAGTCTTCGCCTTGCAGCGTGTATTGGTATTGGGCCTGGCTCTGGCGTCCCCCGATAGTGAGGTCTTGCGATGACTGCATAAACAAGGTGGCCCCCGGAACGACGGCAAGTTTGCGGCGCATGCGGGCGATGACCAAATCGGCGCTTATTTTGCGCTCGCTAAGCGGCTTTAAAGTGATGAACATGCGTCCCTGATTGAGAGCGGTGTTGCCGCCGGCGAAACCTACTATTGTGGCGACCGCGGGGTCTTTCATTACGATGTCTTCAAACTGGTACATTTTGGCGCTCATTGCGGGAAAAGAAATATCCTGCGAGGCCTGCACCGATCCGTTGATCCGGCCGGTATCTTGCTGAGGGAAAAATCCTTTGGGAACTTGAATGTAGAGATAGACGGAGAGTGCCGCAGTCAAAATGGTAAGGATTAGTATTAGCGGACGATGGCGCAAAACCCATCCCAGACTGACGCGGTAGAGAGCGAGCATTCCATCGAAAAGTGTTTGCGTCCACTGGTAAGCGCCGCCGTGTTTGTCTTCCTTCGTGGACTTCAGAAGCTGCGCGCACATGGCTGGCGTCGTGGTTAGCGAGACCATGAGGGAGACGGCAATGGCGAGGCTCAAGGTGACGGCAAATTCGCGGAAGAGGCGGCCAACGATTCCACCCATTAGCAAAATCGGAATGAATACTGCGATGAGAGATGTGCTCATCGACAGCACAGTGAAGCCGATCTCGCGAGCCCCTCGAAATGCGGCTTGCACCGGGGCCATGCCATGCTCGAGATAGCGGGTAATGTTTTCAAGGACGACTATAGCGTCGTCAACAACGAACCCGGTGGAGATCGCCAGCGCCATCAGCGATAAATTGTCGAGGCTGTAGCCGAGGAGATACATGCCTCCGAAAGTTCCGATTAACGAAAGAGGCACGGCGACGCTGGGGATGATGGTGGCGCGAATCGTACGTAGAAAGACGAAGACGACCAGAATCACCAGCACGATGGAAAGCAGCAAGGTAATTTCAATGTCGTGAACGGAGGCGCGAACGGTGGTAGTGCGGTCCATGACTACCGCAAGCTTGATGGCGGGCGAGATGGAGGCTTGCAGTTGCGGAATGAGGCCGAGAACATTATCGACAGTACTGATGATGTTGGCGCCGGGTTGGCGGAAGATGATGATTAGCACGGCGCGCTTGCCATTCGAGAGTCCGACCACGTGCGCATCTTCGACTGAGTCTTGGACATCGGCGACGTCGGTTAGACGAACCGCGGCTCCGTTGTTGTACGCCACGATCAATGGACGGTACTGATCCGCGGTCATGATCTGGTCGTTGTCAGTGATGGTCCAAGAATTGACTGGATTGGAGAGTTCGCCTTTCGGTCGATTGGCGTTTGCCGCTCCCAGCGCGGTGCGCACGGCTTCCATGCCGATGCCCATTTTGTTTAGGAGCGTGGGATTGACCTCGGCGCGGACGGCGGGGTTGGCGCCGCCTCCGACGAAGACTTGTCCAACACCGCTTACTTGGGCAAGCTTTTGCGACAAGATGGAATTGGCCTGATCGTAAATCTTGGGCAGCGTAATGCTGTCGGAAGTTAGCGCCAGAATTAAGATTGGTGCATCTGCGGGGTTCACCTTTCTGTATGTGGGATTGCCCGGCATGTAGGAAGGCAACTGGCTGCGCGCGGCGTTGATGGCGGCTTGAACGTCGCGGGCGGCGGCATCAATGTTGCGGGTGAGATCGAATTGCAAGACGATTCCGGTTGAACCCAACTGGCTGGATGAAGTCATTTGGTTGACCCCGGCGATGCGTCCGAACTGACGTTCGAGGGGAGTGGCGACGGCGGAGGCCATGGTTTCGGGGCTGGCTCCGGGGAGTCCGGCACCGACTTGTATGACGGGGAATTCGACTTGCGGGAGCGGTGCAACCGGCAGGAAGTTGAAGGCCAGCGCGCCGGAAAGTAACAGCGCGAACGTCAGTAGAGACGTTCCGATGGGCCGTTTAATGAATGGCGCGGAGATGTTCATGATCGGGTGGCGCGGACATTCCCGTCGGCAGGCTCAGGGCACTGTCCGTGGCATTTGACCTTTTTTTCTTAGACAATAACAACAACATCAAATTCAACGGCGTCGGACAAGACTGTTAGACCCCTACAGTTAATCTCCTGTTGCCAGCTCTTCTACTGGGTGTTGCACTTCGAAGCGCTCGAACCGGTGCGCGATACGGTCGAACCACAGGTAAACTACCGGAGTTGTGTACAACGTCAGGGCCTGGCTCACGAGCAAGCCTCCCACGATGGTGATGCCTAACGGATGTCTGAGTTCTGAGCCGGTGCCGCGTCCTAACGCCAATGGCAATCCACCTAGCAGGGCGGCCATCGTCGTCATCATGATGGGGCGAAAGCGCAGCAGACAGGCTTGGAAGATGGCTTCTTCCGGCGGCTTGTGTTCGACGCGCTCGGCTTCGAGGGCGAAGTCGATCATCATGATGGCGTTCTTTTTTACGATGCCGATGAGCAGAATGATTCCGATCAGGCTCACAACTCCAAGATCGTTCCCGGTGATCAACAGCGCTAGAATCGCGCCTACTCCCGCAGAAGGCAGCGTGGACAGAATTGTTATGGGATGAATGTAGCTTTCGTACAAAACTCCCAACACGATGTAGACGGTGACGATGGCCGCCACGATCAACCAAGGTTCCGTGGACAGCGAATTTTGAAACGCGGCTGCGGTGCCTTGAAAGCTGGTGTGCACGCTGGCGGGAATGTTGATTTCGGCCTCGGCTGCGGCGATGGCTTTGGTCGCGTCCCCCAACGATTTTCCGGGAGCGAGATTGAAGGAAAGAGTTACGACGGGAAATTGTCCCTGATGGTTGACGGCCAGAGCCGCGTTCGAGCTTTGGGCCTGGGTGAAAGACGAGAGCGGAACCTGGACTCCGGTGTTGGACTTTACGTATAGGTCTTTGAAGGATCCTGGATTTTGCTGGAACTGCGGATCGACTTCGAGAATCACGTGATATTGATTGAGCTGGGTAAAAATGGTCGAGACCTGGCGCTGTCCGAAAGCGTCGTAGAGAGTGTTGTCGATGGCCTGCGGCAAGATTCCCAAACGCGAGGCGGTATCGCGGTCGATGGTGAGATCAGTTTGCAGCCCGCCGTTTTGCTGGTCGGTTGCCACGTCGCGCAGTTCCGGTAATCCGCGTAATTTTTCGGCCAGTTGTGTGGACAGTCGATCAAGTTCGGCGGCGTCGGCGTCCTCCATAGAGTATTGATATTGGGTGCGGCTTACCCGGTCTTCGACGCTGAGGTCTTGTACCGGCTGCATGTAGAGAGTGACTCCGGTGACTTGCTGCGCCAATTGCGGCTGTAAGCGGCGGATGACGTCGCTGGCAGTATCGCTGCGCTGGTCGCGGGATTTTAGGTTGATTTGAATGCGTCCACTGTTGGGGGTGAGATTGGTGCCGTCGACACCGATGAATGAAGACAGGCTGGCCACGTCGGGGTCTTTAAGGATGACGCGGGCGAGCGCTTGCTGATCCCTCGACATGGCCGCAAACGACGCGTTTTGCGGTGCGTCGGAGATGCCAAGGATCAGCCCCGTATCCTGCACCGGGAAAAATCCCTTGGGCACGATGACATACAAAAGCAGCGTGAGGACAAGAGTTCCGGCAGTGATGAAGAGCGTAATACTTTGATGACGCAGAACGAATTTCAGCGTACGTCCGTAAAATTCGATGATGCGGTTGTATACATCTTCTGACTTGCGGTAAAAGCGGCTCTGGTGCGCCGGGTCTTTATGCTTTAGCAGACGGGCCGCCATCATGGGAGTGAGACTTAGCGACACCGCTGCGGAAACGATAATTGTTACCGCGAGCGTTACGGCAAATTCGCGGAAGAGGCGGCCCACGATGTCTCCCATGAACAGCAGCGGGATCAAGACCGCAATCAGAGATACCGTCAGCGAAACGATGGTGAAGCCGATTTGTCCGGCGCCTTTGAGTGCGGCTTCGAGCGGCGACTCGCCGGCCTCCAGATAGCGGTCGATGTTTTCGATCATGACGATGGCGTCGTCGACCACAAATCCAGTGGAGATGGTGAGGGCCATCAGCGTCAGATTGTTCAGGCTGTAGCCGAGCAGATACATCACGGCGAAAGTTCCGACAATCGATAACGGAACGGCGACGCCGGGAATGATGGTCGCGTAGAAATTTCGCAGAAATAAGAAAATCACCATCACCACCAGCGCGATGGTAAGCATCAACTCAAATTCAACATCTTTCACCGAGGCACGGATGGTCTCGGTACGGTCGGTAAGAATTGCGACCTTCACGGCCGCGGGAAGGGATGCCTGCAACTGGGGCAGCAGTTTGTGGATGCGGTCAACCACGCTGATGATGTTCGCGCCCGGTTGGCGCTGAATGTTCACGATGACCGCCGGGTCGAGATTCATCCACGCTGATTCCATGGTGTTCTCGACGCCATCGGTTATGGTTGCGACATCCGCGAGACGAATCGGAGAGCCGTTGCGATATGCGATCACGATCGGACTGTACTGCGCCCCCGCCATGAGTTGATCGTTGGCCCCGATAGTGAATGACTGGCGCGGGCCGTTGAGCGTGCCCTTCGCCTGATCGACGTTCGCTGACGCAAGCGTGGTGCGCACATCTTCGAGGCTCAAGCCGTACGAAGCCAACGCCGTTGGATTGGCCTGAATGCGCACGGCGGGCTTCTGGCCTCCACTGATCGAAACCAGCCCGACGCCGGTCACTTGAGAAATTTTCTGCGCCATCGCGGTGTCAGCGAGGTCCTCAACCTTTGAGAGTGGAAGCGTCGTTGACGTCAAAGCCAGCGTGAGAATCGGCGTGTCCGCTGGATTTACTTTGCTGTAAATCGGTGGATTTGGAAGGTCCTGAGGAAGATAGGTTGTCGCCGAATTGATCGCCGCTTGCACCTGCTGCTCGGCAATATCAATGTTCTGGTCAAGATTGAATTGCAGCGTAATGACCGAACTTCCGAGCGAACTGGTGGAAGTCATCTGGCTGAGTCCGGGCACTTGTCCGAACTGGCGTTCGAGGGGCGCGGTGACCGAAGATGCCATGACATCTGGGTTCGCCCCGGGGTAGAACGTCATCACCTGAATGGTGGGGTAGTCGACCTCGGGCAGAGCCGACACCGGGAGCTGGCGGTAGGCCACGATCCCGACGAGCATGATCGCGACCATCAGCAGCGCGGTCGCGACCGGCCGGAGAATAAACAGCCGTGACGGATTCATTTGGAAGAATCCTGGTGCTGGCGATGGCCGGCGCTATTAGGCGCTGGCGAATCAGAAGTTTTCGCGGCAGAGCTCGCAGCAGCGGAACTTTCTGCATTCTGTCCAGAGGCGGAGTTTTCCTGAGCGCGCGGTTCGATCTTGCTGCCGGCCTGAAGCTTGTCCTGCCCATCGGTCACGACTACTTCACCGGAGGAAAGCCCGGTAGCGATGTTTGCAATATTCTGCTGGGTGAACGCCACGGTGACTGGTCTGATCTCCGCGGTCTTATCTGGTTTCGCCACAAATACGTATGTCCCCTGAGGACCGCGTTGAATGGCCGCGGCTGGAACGACGATGCTGTCCTTGCGAACTTCGAGCAGCAGCCGGATATTCACAAACTGGTTCGGCCACAGCATGTTGTTCTTGTTATCGAAAACAGCTTTCAATTTTCCGGTTCCGGTAGCCGGATCAATTTCGTTATCAATCGTGAGAAGTTTCCCCGCTTCAAGTTTGGTCTGATCATCGCGGCTATAAACATCCACAACCAAAGATTTTTCTTTCATATGCTGCGAAACCGCGGGAAGAGAATCCTCAGGAAGCGTAAACAGCACGGTGATGGGTTGAAGCTGGGTGACCACCATCATAGGATTAGCGTCAGTAGCGTGGACCATGTTCCCGGGATCAACTTGCCGCAAACCCACGCGTCCTGTAACCGGAGAGGTTATGTGACAGTACGAAATTAGCAGCCGTGCGTTGTCGATGCCGGCTTGGTCGCTGCGCAAGGTTCCTTCGAGTTGGTCCGTAAGTCCTTTCTGAGTATCAATCTGTTGTTGCGAGACTGCGCCCGATTCCTTAAATAATGCCTGATACCGTTCCAGAATTTTCTGCGCGTCGCGCAGAGAGGCCTGATCTTTATATTGACTGGCTTGCGCCTGGCTCAGCTGCACTTCATAGGCGCGAGAATCGATCAAAGCCAGCAACTGTCCTTTGGTGACGTTCTGTCCTTCTTTAACTGGCACTTCGACCAGTTGCCCGTCGACACGACTTTTGATATTTACGGTATAGAAGGCGGCTACTGAACCGAGCCCGGTGAGGTAGTAAGGCATATCGCGGGTTTGCACGGTCGCTGTGCTCACGGGCATGACAGGAGGCCCGGAGGGACGGGTGGCAGTCGATTTCGAGGCAGCGCTGCTACAACCGACGGACAGCATTGCGATAAAACCGGCAAAAAAACCGAGGCAGATTCCGAGGGGGTGGTGGCATCCGCTGACCATCTCAGGAAGATTAATAAATCCACGGGCGAGGAGGTTAGTCGCTCCGTTTAAACGCAATTCTGGCTTTCTCATTTATGTTAGATTCCCGAGACTATTGAACCCTGTAGCCTAACTTAATCCCTACTTCCGAGGTCGGGGTTTACAAATTTTTACTTACTCTAGGCGACGTTTCGACTTTGCTTACTCCCGTATACTAGTCCGCTTACATCTGTCTGTTATGTCCAAATCTGATCTCACGATACGTAAGCTGGCGGGCGCGGCCGATTTAGAACTGGTGCAAACTCTCGAAAAAAAGATTTGGAATCTGGCTGACATCGATGTTTTGTCGTTGACCTGGGCAATCGCCTCCGTGGAAGCGGGAGCTATTTGGATCGGTGCCTTTGATGGCGAAAAGCTCGTGGGCTTTGCCTTTGCGTTCCCGGGAATATCGGATGGGAGAGTTGGCTTCCATTCTCACCAATTGGGAGTGAGCGCCGAATATCGGGACTCCGATATCGGATTCAGATTAAAAGTGGCGCAGCGGCAGCATGTTATGGCGGTGCGGTTCGGGGGAAGCTATCTGCACGAACCACGGGGCGCGGGCGGTAGGGACGGTGAGTCGGCTGATCCTGGACGCGTCGCGGAGATCACATGGACCTATGACCCATTGCAAAGCAAGAATGCGCATCTGAATATCTTCAAACTGGGCGTTGTTTGTAGTTCTTATAAGGTCGATTTCTATGGGCCCGAAACATCGAGCGTCTTTCACCGGAATGGCACTGACCGCCTCTGGGTGAAGTGGCCGATCACAAGCCGCCGGGTGTTAGAGCGGCTGGGCGCCAAGAAAACAAACCTGCGTGCGGAAATTTTGGATGCGCTTTCGACCGTACATCCACTAATTCTATTTACGGGAGATGGACGCCCCGCCGCTTCAAATTTAGAAGATGCCCTTGCACGCCAACGAATTGCGATCGAGATTCCAAGTGACATCAATTCCGTCGAGCAGAAAGCGCCCGAACTGGCGCGTGAGTGGCGGAAAGGGACTCGATGGGCATTCACCGAAAGCTTTAATGCAGGTTTCCACATTGCTGAATTTTGCCGCACGGTGCGGGGTCAGCAGGGCCCGGGAGCATATTTGTTAGAGCGATCGAGAGTAGAAGATTTACTGTGATGGAATACAACCATCCCCGAATCATATGTCGGGGAAAGAATTCTAGTTGGCGGCTCAAAGATTTGTATCCCCAGTGAGAGTCCAATGACAGATTCGAGAGATGCAAACTTCTTTCTCGGAATAGACGGAGGCGGAAGTAAGACCAGCTGCGTCATTGGGGACAAACAATCAATTTTAGGCAGGGGTTATGGGGGCCCGAGCAATATAGTCCGGGTCGGCGAAGCACAGGCGGAACAGTCGTTGCGAGAGGCAATAAGCCAAGCTTGCAGCAGCGCGAATATCGCGGTGCAAGATATAGCTACATCGTGTTTAGGAATTGCGGGCGCGGAAAATTTGGAGATCGCTCGATCCATCCGCCGAATTGCTGCGGGGATCGTATCCGGCAAAATAGAAGTGGCTGGGGATGCGACCATTGCGCTGCATGCGGCGTTCGGTAACGAATCCGGAGTGATCGTGATAGCGGGGACAGGTTCGGTTGCTTATGGACGCAATTCGCGCGGTGAAACCGCAAGGGCGGGTGGATGGGGATTCGCGGTTTCCGATGAAGGTTCAGGCCATTGGATTGGCAGAGCGGCGATTGCAGCGGCTTTTCGGGGACTTGATGAACCTGACGCATCGGCAATTCCGTTGCTCGAGGCGATCACGGAGACTTGGAAGGTTGAGACGCGCGACCAATTGGTGATAACGGCCAATTCCTCTCCGCCGCCAAATTTTTCCGCGCTGTTTCCAGCTGTAATAAATGCTGCGCGAGGTGAAGGCGTGGCGCTGGAGACACTACATCGCGCGGGGCGCGAATTGGCTCGATTGGGGGGCATTGTGGCTGGAAGACTTTTTGGTGGCTTAAATTTTCACGCGGCCATGTGTGGAGGGGTCTTTGCAAATTCTGCCGTGGTACGGGATGTCTTTCGGGAAGAGTTGTTTCGCCTTTGTCCACGCGCTGAAGTGCAACCGAACATAGCTGATCCGGCGGTCGGGGCGTTAGAAATGGCCCGCGCGGTGAATCCATCATCCAGGAAAAATGGAACGTAACAACCAGCAAGGAACAATGTCGAAACTTCTAGTCGATGGCGCTAGCGCTGCGCTGGCTGCGGCCGACACAGAACAGAGCGTGTTGCAGATGCTTCAGCGAATTGACTTTGAACCTGCTTTGTTTGAAAAGCTGGCGAAGAGTGATTGGTTGACGAAGAGCAGGAAGGTCACGCTGGCCATGGTTCGACATCCGCAGGCGCCCCGACATATCGTGCTTTCTTTGCTGCGATCACTTTTCACCTTCGATTTAATGCGGGTGGCGCTGACTCCAGCAATTTCCGCGGACTTAAAAATCGCGGCGGAAGAAGGCTTGATTCAGCGCCTGGAAAAACTTTCCGTGGGAGAGAAATTGTCATTAGCACGACGCTCTTCCGGCCGCGTAGCGGGTGCCTTGCTGAATGAGGCGGAATCTCGAATTGTGGATGTTGCTCTGGAAAACGGTCGTCTGACGGAAGCCGCGGTAGTGAAGGCGTTGATGAAGCGGAATGCTAGTTCGCATTTGATCGAGTCAGTTTCGGCCCATCCGAAATGGGGCTTGCGTGGAGAAGTGCGGGAGGCGCTGACGCAAAGAGAAGTCGAAATAACTGGCGTTCAGCCGGAATAGCGAAATTGCTTTTCAGTTAAGCTTGCGAATCTTTAATCAATTCCGTGCTGCGGAAATGCCCGAGTATCGCTTCCGCCTGGCTTCTTGTGACTACGGCTGACAGCGCGACTACGTCCGCCTGTTTGACAGCTTGAACGCTGCCGAAATGCTCGAGCAGGCGGCGGGTTGTTCTAGCGCCGACTCCGGGGATCTCGCGCAATTCCGTGACCCGGTCGCGCATCTGGCGGCGCTTACGGTGGAAGGTGAGAGCGAATCGATGGGCTTCATCACGGATCAACTGAATCAGGTGCAGCATCGGAGAATGGTGGTCGAGGACCACCGGTTCATCCTCCTGACCGTAGACGTAAATAATTTCGTCGCGTTTGGCGATGGCGGCCAGCGGTTGGTTGATGATTTGCAATGCCCCTAGAGCTTCGGCGGCGGCGTGTAACTGGCCCAGGCCGCCATCGATGAGGACGAGGCTAGGCATGCTTTTCTTTTCATCCTGAATGCGCTTGTAGCGGCGGGTGACTACCTCGCGCATGGAGGCGAAATCATCTACGCCCTCGACAGTGCGTATGATGAATTTGCGGTAATCAGATTTGTTCATCTTTCCATCTTCCCAAACCACCATCGAGGCCACAGTTTCCGCGCCTTGAATGTGGGATATGTCGAAACACTCGATACGCTGCGGGAGTTCAGGGACCCCCAGGGCGTCCTGAAGGGCTTCCTGAACCGCCCTAGTATTGGGTTTCATGATCCGAAAGCGTTGATCGTAAGACTGTTTCGCGTTGTTAGCGGCCAGATCCAACAACGAGCGTTTATCTCCCCGCTGCGGTACTTGCAGATAAACCCGCGCCGGACGCGAGTTGTCGCCGGTGATTTGTTCAGATAGGACTTCTTCTAAGTCAGGGCGATCTTCAAAATCCACCGGGAGATAGATGTTTCGCGGAATGTAAGGCTGACCAATATAAATTTGCTTGAGCAGGGCAGAGAAAAATTCTCCTGGGGAGAAGAGATCGATTGGGCCCTGGATTTGCTCTCCGGCTACGATTGGCAAATTGACCGGGCTAGTAGTGGGGCCGCGCGGTTCTCCGTCGACGGAAAGCGAGGCCAATTCTGGGAGATCTTCCCAGAAAAACTCTCTGCGGTCTAACACTTTTCCGCCCCGCATATGGAATAGATTTACCGCCAGCATTCCGTTTTCATAGTGATATCCGAAGACGTCAGCGTCGTCGCCTTCCGCGGTCGCGATGCGCTGCTTTTCCTGGAATTGTTCGACGGTAGAGATCAGGTCTCTATATTTGGCGGCGCGTTCGAATTCCTGGGCGTGGGCGGCCCTTTCCATGCGCTCACGCAACGAGCGCGACAGGTCGGTGGGACGCCCCTCCAGAAACAGCTTCACATCGCGCACCGCTTCCTGATATCCGTCGGGCGTACCGAGGCCTTCTACGCACGGGCCGAGACAACGTCCAATGTAGTACTGCAAGCATGCCCGGGGATGAAAATGCCCTAAATCCACCTTGCAGGATGGGATCAAAAAGTGCCGGTGAATCAAATCGACTAACCGGTAGGCAAGGTTTGCGGGGAAATAAGGGCCGTAATATCCCGATCCATCTTTTCGTAAGCGGCGAGTTACATATACGCGGGGGAACTTCTCTGACAGAGTCAGCTTGATGTAGGGATAGGTTTTGTCGTCGCGAAGCAAGATGTTAAAGCGGGGCTTTTTTTGCTTGATGAGGTGATTCTCAAGCGCCAGCGCTTCTTTAACATTGGCCACCACGATGTAATCGACGTCGACTGCTTCACGTACGAGGGTGTCAGTTTTCGCGTCTTGTATGCGACTCTGGTGGAAATAGGAACTGACCCGGCTGCGGAGATTTCCCGCCTTGCCAACGTATATAACGTCGCCTTCGGCATTCTTGTAGAGATAGACGCCGGCTGAGGTCGGTAGCGAGCGAATTTTGGCTGAAAAATCCATCGGAGCATGTGGTTACGTATATTAGAGTCTGTCGAGGTTTGTGGTGACTCAGCCTTAAAAGAAATCGTATAAATTTTTCATTCTTTAGCGGACGGAGCCGCAGCGAAAATGTGAGTCGTGGACTAAGCTATTGACAATGCGTAACTTATGGTTCGTTGATGTTTCGGCACCGTTGGCAGCACTCGTGCACAATACAAGAGTCGTCGGTTAGAATGAACTCGCAAGCGTTTCACTGCATCGAAGAGCCTGTGGGAAAAGTTTAGGAAGGAGCCCTCCAAGATGAATCGCACTTCGTTATCGATTTTTCTCGCCGCTGCTATGGCAGCATCGGTTGGTTGCTCGAGCAAGAATTATGTCCGCAATCAAACCACTCCGTTGATTAATAAAACCAACGAGTTGGACGACATGACGGCAAAGAATTCCAAGGACATAAAGGACGTTGATGCTCGCGCTCAGGCCGGAATTCAGCAGGTGCAGGCGAAGGCTGCCGAGGTTGACCAAAAAGCGCAAGCCGCAGGGCAACAGGCCAGCCAAGCACAGACGCAGGCAGATGCAGCGGTCAACCGGGTGAGTGTCCTTCAAAACACGGTTGCGAACCTCGACAACTATCGAATGGTGAGTGAGGCTTCAGTCCATTTTGGTTTTAACAAAGACAGTTTGACCAAAGAGGCGAAAGAAGATCTGGACAAGATGGCTCAAGCGGTACCCAACACAAAGGGGTACATCTTGACGGTCGAAGGCGGGACGGATTCTGTTGGAGGCGCGGATTACAACTACAACCTGAGCCACCGTCGTGCTGACGCCGTTATCCAATATTTAGCAAGTGAGCATGGTATCCCGGCGCACAAGATATATCTGATCGGGTTGGGCAAAGATAAGCCAGTTGAATCCAATAAGACCCGCGAAGGGCGTGCTGCCAACCGACGAGTTGATGTGCATTTGATGAGCAACAGTTCGGACAGTGGAACGCCGAGCCAGCCACCGGCAACATCGGGGCAGACGGCGCCTCCCTCCATGTAGAGTTTCCTAGACCCCCTCCTCCCCGGAGGGTAGGCAATAACGGCCGTTTTCGATTCCCCCTCGAAACGGCCTCTTTTTTGGATCCAATCCACAGGCCATTCAACTGCGCCGAACAGGACAGGAGCCGTTGTGCATCCGCAGGTTCGAGTGATTGTGTGCAAGTGCGAAATTATGGCCGGGTTGTTCGTCGCCGGGTTGACTTAGCGCGATGAGGGGTAAAATACCAAGATGGTTTACAGGCTGGCTGTAGGTGGCGCACTTGTTTTGACTTTGATACTACCGCTGGCGGCGCAGATTGAGCAGGTCCCGCATGCTGATAAAGCGCCGGGGCAGAACCAGACCCCGCCGCGGTACGACGGCGACAAAGAGGCGGCGGAAAGCTCAAGCCGCGATACTAAAATTGATTTGAGTCCTCCGAAAGATGATGCGAAAGATCATCCCTTCAGCGATTCGAGTGAGGCCGAGGCGACAGGTGACTCAAGTGGCACACAGGAGTTTCATCCGTGGGACCCGCACAAGGCAGCAAAAGACGTAGAGGTGGGGGACTTTTATTTTAAGCGCAAGAATTATAACGCGGCACTGGGGCGATACCAAGACGCACTGCTGTGGAAGGATAACGACGCTGACGCTCACTTTCGCCTCGGCCAATGTTTCGAAAAACTGGATAATGCAGAGCAGGCCACCACTCACTACCAAGCATATTTGAAAATATTGCCGCACGGGCCGTACGCCGCCGAAGCGAATAAGGCTTTGGAAAGATTGAAGAAAAACGGAGTAGGGAATACGGCAGCGAAGTAACTGCCCTCTGGGAGATTGGCCCCGGGAAACATTGAATAGAGGTCTGATCGTCGGACACCGCGGGCTGAAAAGTTATCGTCTATCCCACAAATTCTACTCGGGCAGCTTTTGGGATGATCCCGGCGGTGTGACCCATGTCGAGTAAACGGCGCACGGCTTCACGCCCGTCGCTGCCATAATCCAAGGTTCGTTCATTTACATACATTCCAACAAATTTGTCAGCTAGTTGCGTATCGAGATCGCGGGCGAATTGCATGGCGTATGCCAATGCTTCTTCGCGATGATCGAGCGCATATTGGATGCTTTCTCGCAGCGCGTTCGAGACGCTGGACATCAATTCGGGGCCGAGGCTGCGGCGAATGGCGTTTCCTCCCAGGGGTAGCGGTAATCCCGTAACTTTGTGCCACCATTTCCCCAAATCGACAATGCGGTGCAATCCGGCCTTGCCGTAAGTCAACTGGCCTTCGTGGATGATCAGTCCAGCCTCGTATTTGCCTTCCAGAACTTCGGAGATGATTTGATCGAACGGCACGACTACCGTTTCAATACCGGGCGCGAATAGTCGCAGCACTAGATATGCGGTGGTGAGTGTCCCGGGAATCGCAATGGTTTTCTTCTTAATCTCTCCCTGGGAGTAGGTCCTGTTGGCCACGATCATGGGGCCATAGCCATCGCCGACGCTGCCGCCACTGGGTAGCAGCGAGTAATTGTCTTGAATGTACGGGTAGGCGTGAAATGAAATTGCAGTTACGTCATACACGCCTTCGCCATCGCGCGCATTTTGATTGAGCGTCTCTATGTCGCACAAGGTATGGGTGAATCGCAATCCCGGAACCCGCACTTTATTGGTCGCCAGACCGTAAAACATGAAAGCATCATCAGAGTCAGGGCTGTGGGCAACGGTAATTTCACGGACTTGAGCGGCAATACTGCTGGACATTGAGATCCTTTAGGTTCCCGGGCGAGACAGACAAGGGAATGTGGGCAGAATATTAGTGCTGCTGGTAGAAGCGCTGCCACCCTGAGGCGATGGCGGCGGCAAACATAACTTTGATGATTTCAGCAAAAATGAACCAGTAAAACCCGAAGCGGAATGCTTGTGCGAATGAGTGAGTGTAGAACGAAAGCCATGCAATACCGGATGCAAACAATACAATTTCACCCATGGTGCCGGCCGCTGCCCCACGCGCGAACGACTTATTCCCGCGCTCGAAAATCCATCCTGCAAGCCCCGCTACCACCGGGTAAGCAAGCAGATATCCACCTGTGGGTCCGAAGAGCTGGGCAACGCCTCCAAGGCCTGCGGGGTTAAAGACCGGCATCCCGCTGCCACCTTCAATGAGATAAAGGACGAGCGCAGCGAAACCGCGCCGGCTGCCCAGGGTGAGTCCCACTAGAAGCACACCAAAATTTTGCAGCGTGAGGGGAATGGGCGTAAATGGAAGAGGCACTGTCACCCGAGCGCACACCGCAATGAATAAGCTTGCGGCAAGCACAATTGCCGCTTGCTGTGCGAGATCAAGCACTTTGGTGCTGCTCTCAACGGCTTGGACTGCTGCTTTCGTCATGCAAAACTCCCATCCGCTAAATTTCGGTCTCTCGAGTTCCGGCTTGCGGGGAATGTTCCGAGGGTCGCATATGTCGCTGCACTCGGAAGTATATGGAAAACCCAGCCCAGATGATTGCCGCAATACAGATGGCAAAAATTACGAACCACCACATCATCCGCACAATGTAAGCATACCAAAACCGAGGAGAAACGATGGGCAGAGAACAAACTATCTCCTCGACATGGCCCGTTCGACGTCATCTGCGGTATGTGGTAATGCCTCAGTAAAGTTGATCAATTTCCCGTTCGGATCGACGTAGAACATGTCTTCAATGCGTACACCGAGCTTCTCTTCGGGGATATAAATTCCGGGCTCAATGGTGAAGACCGCCCCGGGACCGAGTTTGGTGGTGTAATCTCCCGGATCGTGGACGTTCAACCCGACGTAGTGGCTCAGTCCGTGGATGAAGTATTTACCCAGTGAATCGCCGTGCAGGTCTTTTCCGTGCGAATCGATGTAATCGAAGGCGACTTTGTATAGAGAGTTGGGATCGTTGCGACCCAACATAGATTTGCGGGAGACAAAGGCGGCGATGGCCGCTTGTTGCGCACCTAGTACGATGTCGTAAATTTCCCGCTGACGAGGGGTGAACTTGCCGGAAGCCGGGAGGGTGCGAGTGATGTCGGAGGCGTACATTGAATACTCTCCGGCGGCGTCTATTACAACCACGTCGCCGTTGCTGATTTTTGCCGAATCATCGGAGTAGTGCAGCACAGTCGAGTTCGCTCCGGCGCCAACGATCGGGGCGTACGAGGGGCGTTCGCAACCCCGCTTGCCCCACTCATATTGCATCAAAGCCGAAATTTCGCGTTCTGTAATGCGTGGCTTCATGGCGCTCATGGCCGCCAAGTGGGCGGCGATGGAAGCGTTTGTAGCTTTTCGAATGAGTTCAATTTCGCCGGCATCCTTGAAGGTGCGCAGTAAGGAAAGCATGGGCCGCACGTCTTGAAAGGAGACGCCCACGGGGAACGCATTCGATTCCTGCAACCATTGCAACGGAACTTTGGAAACCGATTCTTCACCATAAGTCGGAACATCGGTATATACGCTGGATCTTTGGGGCACCAGTTTGACCAAATCATTGCGTAAGTTATCCAGCGCTTCCACCCGGTCGACGCCGGTTGCCAATGCCACATTGGGGCTATCAGGACCGAGTTTTGGTCCGGTCCATTTTTCTTGGGAGAAATTGCGGTTGGGGAGGAAGAGTATTTCGGTATAAGGATGTGCAGGAGAATCGGATCGCACTTCTGCTGCTGCGGCAACTAAAAGCGCGGCGCCGGGCTCGGACCATCCCGTCAGGTAATAAAAATTGTCATCGGGACGGTACCCGTAAAGATCATTTGGTCCCTCGAGTTCGGGGGGAGCGAAGAGCAGCACGACGCCGTTATTCGCCTTAGCGGCGAGAGCCTGCCGACGGGTGCGATAATCGGAGGCGGGTTGACGGTCAAGAGCAAATGCCGCGGTCCCCAAAAGAAGTGCAAACAGCAAGATAGAAGTTTTCATAAAGCACAAAGAGGAGCGATTGCCAGCGCAAACAGTCAACCTAGACTCCGACGGGAAACGGCTTCGTCTCGCGGTCGCCTGCGAGGGAGATTCCCGCGAACCTGCCTTGCAGCAACGACATCAGTCCGGTGTACCAATAGCCCACCACAAACAGGATCAAGAATGGCACGGTGATGAAATTCTCATTATCGATTGCATAATAAACTGTGGCGGCAAAGTAACAGCCGATGAGTAGTTCCACCCATGGTACCCATCCCAATCGCTTGCGATAGGCGCTCGATTTTACTTTGTCTTTTTTCGTTTCGACGTGATATTTCGGGGTGCGGGCGAAAGCGGTTTCTTTCCCGACGAGAGCTTCAAGTACGGCACGCGTATTGGTGACAGTTAGTCCAATTCCAAGAGCCATGAGGAAGGGAAGATATAGCAGTGCACGATACCATTTTCCGGGAAAAAGTTCTTTCTGCGAAACCAGGTAAAAACTAGAAATAGAAAAGGTTGAAGCCATGAACAGCGGCAGGTCGATGTACATCATTTGAAACCAGCCCTGATAAAAACGAATAACCATGGCGGGCAGCAAAAGCACTGACAACATAATCATCAGCGGATAACTCAAGTTGGCTGTCAGGTGATACCAAGCCTCAAACTTGACGTGAAAGGGCTGATCGCTTTTCAACACTCGCGGAAGAACTTTCTTTGCAGTTTGCGTCAGTCCCTTGGCCCATCGGGCCTGCTGCGTCTTGAAGGCGGTCATCTCTATCGGCAGTTCTGCGGGGCACTCCACATCCTGCAAATAAACAAATCTCCAGCCTTTCAACTGTGCCCGATACGAAAGATCGGTGTCTTCGGTCAGGGTATCGTGCTGCCATCCGCCGGCCTCTTCAATTGCACTGCGGCGCCAAAGCCCCGCCGTCCCGTTGAAATTGAAGAACACGGCGCTACGGGCGCGGCCGGAGTGTTCGAGGACAAAGTGGCCGTCTAAGAGTATGGCTTCCACTTCAGTCAGAAACGAATAGTGACGGTTAATGTGGGTCCAACGAGTTTGCACCATGCCCACTTTTGGATCGGCAAGATGATGAATGGTGCGGATCAGAAAATCTCGGGGCGGGACGAAATCGGCGTCGAATATGGCGACGAACTCTCCGCGCGCGGTTTTTAGCCCCTCGGCGAGTGCACCAGCCTTGTAACCCTCACGGTTAGTGCGGTGATGATATGAAATTGGTTGTCCCTGTGCGGCATAGTGGGCAACTAGTCCCCGGGCAACCGCGACGGTTTCATCGGTGGAATCGTCAAGGAGTTGGATGTCGAGCTTTTCCCGAGGATAGTCTAGTTGGCAGATGGAGTCGAGTAGTCGCTCCACCACAAATTGTTCATTGAAAATTGGTAGTTGAACGGTGATGCGCGGCAAGTCGGCGAACTGTTGTGCAGGCTGGGTTGTCCGATTTTTCTTGTTCTTGTAATAAAGATAAACCAGCAAGTAACGGTGTGCCCCATAAGAGGCAAGTACGGTCAAAATGATGAAATATGGAATCAGAAGGGCGAGATCGAATCCGTTCAACTTATAAAGGCCCTTGAACGTAGTATCCATGAAATGCTGACGGATGTATGGGCCAATGCCGCGGTTGGATAGGATCAGGGCCAGTTGAGAAGGAACTTGCATCATCGAAAGCACTAGCGGTCGAAGTTCGATTGTAACTGATTGAAGGGTGCGGACAATCAAGTTGCGGCTAATTCAGGAAGTAGGTTCGATATAGGGTGTCTCGTTGCGCGGGCTTGAATCCGGCGTCTCGAATTATGTGGCGAAGCTCTTCTTCGGTGGTGCAGTTGGTGACACCCGCGGCGCGAACGACATTTTCTTCGAGCATAACCGAACCTACGTCGTTGCCCCCGAAACGCAGTCCCATCTGGCAGACTTTCAGACCTTGTGTGACCCAGCTGGATTGCACGTTGAGAAAATTCGATAGGTAGAGCCGGGAGATGGCCAGCGTTTTTAGATATTCCACGGCGGTGGCTTCATCCCAATGGCGGCCGCCGAGCGCGGTGTTGGCGGGTTGAAAACTCCAAGGGATGAAGGCGGTGAATCCTCCCGTCTCTTCCTGTAATTCGTATAACCGCTGAAAATGATTTACACGATTTTCGTACTTCTCGCCAACTCCGAACATCATGGTGGCCGTGGTACGCATTCCAAGTTGATGGGCGGTGCGGTGCACGTTTAGCCAATCGTCCGTCAAGCACTTCAGGCGCGCGATCTTATAGCGGACCTCGTCGTCGAGAATTTCCGCGCCGCCGCCGGGGATGGAATCGAGACCCGCATCTCGGAGGCGCGCTATGGTGTCGCGTATGGTCATGCCACTGTATTCGGCGATGGCGATAATTTCCGATGCTGAATAACAGTGCAGGTGAATCGTGGGGAACCGCTTACGGATTCCGCGCAGCATTTCTTCGTGCCAATCGATTTTGAGATCGGGATGCAAGCCACCTTGCATCAGCACGCCGGTCCCACCTAGTTGAACCGTCTCGCGAATTTTCTCGTAAATGGTATCGAAATCGAGGATGTATCCTTCTTTGGCTTGCGGGCCTTTCAACGGGCGATAGAAAGCACAGAAGGTGCAGTATTCGGTACAGAAATTGGTGTAGTTGATATTGCGGTCAATGACGTAGGTAACGACGCCCTCGGGATGCAGTTTGCGTCGTTGCGCGTCGGCTTCCATGCCGATGCCGATAAGGTCGTCGGAGTGGAATAGGTCCAGGGCTTGCTGTCTGGTCAGCGTCATTGGTTAAGTAATCTTAAATGATGAGCGCACGTTTCAAAAAGCGTAGCTCGTGTGGTTACATCTGCGTAAAATTCGGGTGGTTGCTGTCAGATATTGAATTCACGTAGGGACAGCCGCCCCGGCTGTCCAATTAAAGTTAAGGTCACCCGCCGAGCGGGGCTCGGCGCGGACAGCCGTGGGCGGCTGTCCCTACGCAGGCTGCGTTGGACGGGAGTGTCCCAGGGCATACGAGAAACTTAGGGTTTGCTCTGCGCGAGGGCGGGTGTGTTTTGTGGGGTAGAATTTTTCTTTCCGCGAAGGTAGCCGATTAATGTGAAGCCGCCGCCGATCAGCGCCAGTCCTACGAGCACCAGCACCGCCAATTTGTTGTAACGAGCGAAGAAGGCGAGGATTGGCTTTCCATAGTGGACGCCGAGGGCGGCAACAATTGAATAGCGGATGGTCCGTCCTAGGATTAGTGCCGCAAGGAATTTGCGGCGCGAATATTGCATGGCTCCGGCCGCGATCAAAAAAGGTACTAGAGGAAACGGAGGCGGCAGGAGCGCTGGAACAAAAACCCCTCCGAATCCCCATTTGCTGAAGCGAGCGATAAGCTTGTCGGCGCGGCGTTTGGAGAATTTTCGTTCTAGCGTTGCCTGTCCGCCTTTGCGCGCCAGGGTGTAAGTGATGTATCCCCCGAGAACTGCCCCCAGCGTCGCCATGAAGGCGTAATAGGGCCATGTCTGACGATGGCTCGCTGCGAGATAAATGGTGAGCACATCCATGCTACCAGTCAGCGGGACGACCGAATTATCCGCGAGGCCAATGAGGATTAGCCCCGGCCCGCCCATCCGCAATAGCCATCTCATGGAACTTGCCATCAGCAATGCGTAGTGAGTAAACATGAATTTATTAAGAGGCAGTTTACAGGCGCGAGGATGGTATCGCGAAAACGTTACACAAAATTACAAAGCCGCAAGCTTCTCGGATTCGAGAAATCGTAAGTTGGGCCGAGTTGAGAGGACGCCACAATCACTGGCATGGTTATAGAAAAGTCCCAGTCCTTCGAGACATTCGCGGTCGAGATGGTAGAAGATGTTATGGGTTAGATAAGCCTTCACTTCCTGTCGGGAAATGCGTAGGCGGGGCGCCCAGTCCGCGGCGATTTCATCGACACTGTCCTGGCACAGGCCGTTGTCGCGGGATTGTTGAAATATCGGATTCAGGTCTTGAGGGAAATTGCTTAGGGCGCCTTGTCTGACTGCCCAGAAGGCAAATACAAATGGTTTGCCGGTGAATTTAATCCACTCCTCGGCTAAGTCCCAGGTGAGGTAGCGAGATCGGTCCACCTGCAACGCATTGTCGCCGATTACTAGGGCGGCGTCGTGAGTTTCCAGCATTTTTCTCAGATCAGGATATGCGGAATCGAGTCGAACTTTCCGGTCCCACCATTTCGCAAACAGAATCTGAATCAACGCGACCGAGGTTAAGGATGAATCGTCAAGCGCGACCGAGTGAATCTTGTCCAGAGGGACCTTGCTTACTAGGAGAATCGATCGGACAGCAGACTTGGAGGCGATTCCCACTCCGGGGATGACCGCGAGATCTGGGATGCTGGCGTAGGCCGCAGCGGGGATGATTCCGATATCCGCTGATCCTCGCGCGAGGCCGGCGGCGCACTTTGAAGGGACGGTATATGAGATGTCGAAGCAAGGGTGCCCGTGGCGGAAATCCCACATTAGCGGTGCGGTATTCAGGTAGGAAATTGCGGAAATACGAAGGCGATCCATGCGAAGTAAAACTATATTAGCGCACTTGTGTCATCTGACCTTGACAGCGTTTTTCGCCGCTCATAGAGTTCGCGCTTGGAGGGACTATGTCCCAGGCGGCTGTCGGTCTAGCGAAAGACGAAACACTGACCAGGCAATGGTTGGCTCTGATGTTGACGCCCGGACTGGGGGCGGGGAAAAGCTGCCGACTGGTGGAATTCTTCGGCGATATTCATTCATTGTTCCAAGCTTCACTTACAGAGCTAGAAGCCGCCGGATTGCGGGCAGTCTCGGCCCAAGCAATTGCCACGGGACAATCCCTCGCGCTCGCTCAGGAAGAACTCGCCAAGGCCACGGCTGCCGGAGCGCAGGTGGTTGTCATGGACAACCCCGCGTATCCATCGCAATTAAAGCAAATTTACGATCCTCCACTCGTGTTGTATGTCAGAGGGAATGTCGCGGCACTCACCGGGCCAGGAATTGCAATGGTAGGTACGCGGCATCCCACGCCCTACGGATTGGGGATGGCGGAGCGGCTCGGCTGCGACCTCGCGGCCCGCGGGTTGGTGATTTTCAGCGGACTGGCGCGCGGCGTCGATACGGCTGCGCATCGTGGGGCAATTTTCGCGAAGGGGAAAACTGTCGCCGTACTGGGAACTGGGGTTGATGTGATTTATCCCAAAGAAAATTCCCGCCTGGTCGATCAAATTATTTCGATGGGCGGCGCGATCATCTCCGAATTTCCAGTAAGCACGTTTGCTGCTCCCCAAAACTTTCCTATTCGCAATCGGATTATCAGCGGGATTTCCATCGGCGTGCTGGTGGTGGAGGCGGCGGAATACAGCGGCACACGAATTACTTCGCGTTGTGCTCTGGAACAAAACCGCGATATTTTTGCCGTCCCCGGCAGTGTGACCAACAAAAATTCATGGGGACCGAACACCCTGATAAAGCAGGGCGCAAAGCTTGTTGCCACCTGGGAGGATGTGTGGGAAGAGCTGCCGGCAGCGGTGCGCGCAGCCCTCGCGCCGGAGCCCGGCAATGAATCTCCGGGCGCGGAGACCGCATCTTTATTTGAAGAAGCGGAACTGTCGCCCCACGAAAAAAAGATTTTCGCTTTGTTGAAGGCGGATGAGTCCACCCACATCGACGAGATTGTGGAGCGCCTGGAGCCGGGGGTCTCCTCGTCAGAAATCTTTGCAGCGCTTTTTGAGCTGGAGCTTGCAGGCAAGGTGAAGCAGTTGCCGGGAAAGAATTTTGTGAAGAGCTTCTAGCTATTGGCTGTTGGCTTTTAGCGTGAACCCGTTATGAGGAATTATAGGGACCTTCTCGTTTGGGAGAAGCGCATGCTTTACCTTTGGAGGTTTACAGACATACGCGTACCTTTCCCGGGGAAGAAAAATACGGGATCACTAGTCAAATTCGACGCGCGTCTGCTTCTGTGGCCGCAAATCTGGCGGAAGGTTGTGGTCGGCGATCCGAAGGAGAGATGGCACGGTTCATACAGATTGCTATGGGTTCAGGGGCCGAGCTTTCTTATCATTCTCCTATTGGCGAAAGATCTGGAATTTCTAACAGCAGCTGACTACGACGCGTTGAGCACCGAGTTGAGCTCAATCATGCGGATGCTGAGTGCGCTCTCACAAAAAGTAAGGAGTGCAGTAGCAGGGTGACGGATTTGGCCAAAAGCCAAGAGCTAATAGCCAAAAGCTTCTATTTCGTGCTAGCTTCTGAGCAAACACAACTGAGGAAACATTGGAAAAAGGATTAGTCATTGTCGAATCGCCGGGGAAGGTGAAGCTCATCCAGAAATATCTGGGGAAGGGCTATACGGTTGAAGCGTCATTTGGGCACGTGAAAGATTTGCCCAAGAGCACCCTCGGGGTTGATGTGGATAACAACTTCGACACGGAATATATCGTCATCCCGGGCAAAGAGAAAGTGCTGGCCAAGCTGAAGAAGCTCGCGCTTGGCATGGATCATATTTACCTCGCTCCCGATCCTGACCGCGAGGGGGAGGCCATGGCAGCGCATCTTGCCGACGAACTTGGCGAGACGAAAAGCAAAAAGAAAAAGAAGAAGGGCGACGAGAACGGCGGGAACCGCATTCAGCGGGTCACGTTTAATGAAATTACACAGCGTGCGGTGAAAGAGGCGTTTGAGCATCCCCGGGAAATAAACCGGGATCTTGTTGATGCACAGCAGGCTCGGCGCGTGCTTGACCGGTTGGTGGGATATCAAGTTTCTCCGCTGCTATGGGATAAAGTCCGGCGTGGACTTTCCGCGGGACGGGTGCAGACGGTCGCACTTCGGCTGATTGTTGATCGCGAACGCGAGATCAAAGCGTTTCAAAAGCAGGAATATTGGACGATTGATGCGAATCTGGCAGGGCCAAAGCCGCCAGCGTTCGACGCACGATTCGTTGGTAAGGTTGTCGGCAAGAATGAAGAGAAAGTCGAAGTCACCAACGGCGAAGACGCGGAAAAGATCCGCGTTGCTTTGGAAGAAGCCGATTGGGTGGTGCGGAGCGTCGATCGCAAAGAACGCCGCCGAAATGCCGCCGCTCCTTTTACTACCAGCAAGCTGCAACAGGATTCGTCGCGCAAACTGCGCTTCAGCGTGAAGCGCACCATGATGATCGCGCAGCGTTTGTATGAAGGCGTGGAACTCGGCGAAGAAGGCGTGGTGGGATTGATCACCTACATGCGTACCGATTCCACCAGAGTCTCAAACGACGCGTTGACCGAAGTTCGCGATTACATTAAGTCGCAGTTCGGGGCGGATTACTTGCCGGAATCGGCAAACACATTCAAGTCGAAGAAGAATACGCAAGACGCGCACGAAGCCATTCGTCCGACGGGTGTGTTGCGGCATCCCGACCAGATCAAACAGTATTTAAAAGAAGATGAGTACAAGGTTTACAAATTAATCTGGCAGCGCTTTGTGGCCTCGCAGATTACGCCGGCGGTGTTCGACCAGACGACGGTCGATATCGACGCCAAGTCAAAGACTGAAATTTTCTGGTTCCGCGTCACGGGCTCGGTGCTGAAGTTCGAAGGCTTCCTCAAAATTTACGAAGAGTCGAAAGAAGGAAAAGACGAAGAGGAAGAAGAACTCAAAGCACAAATTGCCCGCGCTCGAACCGGGGCAGAAGCTGACGTTGAAAGAACTGAAGCCGGAGCAGCATTTCACGGAGCCTCCGCCGCGCTACAACGAAGCTTCTCTGGTGAAAGAACTGGAAGAGCGCGGAATCGGGCGGCCTTCCACCTATTCGGCGATTCTCAGCACGATTCAGGAACGCCAGTACGTGCAGAAACTTGGCGGGAAATTTTCTCCCACGGAAATCGGCCTGGTTGTGACCGACCTACTGGTGGCGAATTTCTCCGAGATTTTTGATGTCGCCTACACCGCCAAGCTGGAAGAAGACCTAGACGAAATAGAAGACGGCACCGAGAAGTGGACTGATACCCTCGCCGATTTTTATAAGAAATTCACGAAAGACCTCCGCTATGCGGAGAAGCACATGGAAAACGTCAAGCGGATGGAGAAGCCGACTGACGAAAAGTGCGAGCGCTGCGGATCGCCGCTGATCATCAAGTGGGGCAAACACGGTTCGTTCTACGCGTGCAGCTCGTACGACAAAGAGAATCCTGAGAGCTGCACGTTTACTAAAGAAAATCCCATCAACCTGCCTGACCTCGACAGTGCGGACGTTCAGGAAACCACGCAGGAAGAATATTGCGAGAATTGCGGGCGGGTGATGGTGCTCAAGCGTGGGCGCTTCGGCCAGTTCATGGCGTGCACCGGCTATCCCGATTGCAAGACCACGCGGCGACTGGATCAGGGCAAGAAAGTTCCGGACATTCCGCTCGATGAGCTTTGCCCGAAATGTAACCGCAATATGATGATTCGCCACGGACGTTTTGGCGAGTTCACGACGTGCAGCGGATATCCGGAATGCAAGTACATCAAGCAGAATTTTATTGGCGTGAAATGCCCGCTGTGCGCGGACGGGGAACTGGTGGAAAAACGTGCGCGCAAGGGCAACACGTTCTATGGCTGCGGGAATTATCCAAATTGCAAATTTACTTCGGCGAATAAACCGATTCCCGAGAAGTGTCCGACATGCGGGCACGATTTCCTGGTCGAGAAGTTTTTGAAGTCGGGGCCGGTGGTTGCGTGTCCTAATAAGGAGTGCGATTTCGAGCGGCCGATCGCGGCGGAAGCCGGAAGGCGCGACCGTTGGCTAAGTTGTAAGTTGGGAAGATAAATTTCATTACCTGGAGGATTGAATGTCCGCAACGGCAACTGATGCTGAATTGCTTTTGAAACTTTACGATCTTCGCCGCGAGCCTGAACTGCGCAAGGCCCGCAACTGGTGGGTGGTGACATTTTGGCCGCAAACCATCGACGACATCATGAAAGTTCCGTCGAACTTCGGCAGTCAGGAAAATAACTGGTTTCGTCAGGTTTCTGGATACTGGAGCATGGCCGCGTCGCTGGTGGAGCATGGCGCTCTCAATGCAGATCTGTTTCTGGAACCCTCGTCCGCGGGAGAAATGTACTTGATTTTCGCGAAGATAAAGCCGTTCCTCCCGGAAGTGCGACAGAAAATTAGTCCGACTGCATTTGTTGGTATCGAAAATCTAGTAAACAGCACGGAAAAGAGCCGTGCTCAACTGCAACGAACGGAAACTAACGTTGCTAACCGGTTGAAGGCGATTAAGGAAGCAGCGGGAAAATAGTTGGCGGAACAATTGTTCAAACTTCTTTCGCACTTCCTCCGCCCAAAATTCAACTCTGACACAAAGATTACACTGTTTGATTGACGGGCTTCGCCTGCCTACCTACGATTGTTTTACTTTCACTAGATGCGGAGTAGTCGCAACTATGAAATTCACAATCAATGAAGACCGTCATTCTCGCCGCTCTAATTCTTTCAGCAACGCTCTGCGTAAAGGCCCAGGAAAGTCCTTACTTCGTGACCTATGACCACCACACCGAAGACAAAGGCGACCTTGAGCTGGAGGTGTCAAGCGCTACCAATGTTCCGCGAGCCGGGCAGCGCTATTACTTCGCCCCATGGATTGAGTTGGAGTATGGCATCACCGACCAATGGACTACGAGCCTTTACCTCGAAGGTCAAGCTACGTGGCACGACAGCACCATCTTTACGGGCTACAGGGTTGAAAACCGTTTCCGTCCGTTCAAAAGCGCACATTGGATCAATCCAGTGCTGTATCTCGAATACGAGAACATTAGCGAGGCGGACCGCATTCAAAAGGAAATCGAGGGAGCAGCGCCGGATGTCTCTTCCCCCAATTCGTTGCTGCGACGATCGAACAACCACGAATTGGAGACGAAGCTGATCCTTTCCGGCGATTTTCGTCAATGGAACGTGGCGGGAAACTTCATCGCGGCAAAGAATTTTTCGCACAGCGAAGGCATTGAGTTTGGGTACTCTGTCGGATTTTCGCGCGGGCTGGGTGACCAACCATCACGCCCCGAAGTTTGCAGATTTTGTCGGAGTAAGATTTCTGCCGGAGTAGAAGTGTATGGCGGACTCGGCAGCACCCTGAATTTGGGAGGACACGACACCGCACACTACGTCGCTCCCGTGGTGTCATGGTTGGTGAGCAATCACACGACGCTTCGGTTCTCTCCTGGCTTCGGTCTTACCCACGAGAGCAGTCCTGTACTGCTCCGGTTCGGATACACATACGAGTTCGAAGATCTCTTCAGGGGGGAAGACCATCCAGCGAATGAAATGGTCGAGCTGATTTAGTTCGTTGCACGCCATACGACTTCCTTCTATCCATTGGCGTTCACTTTTAATTGATTCCCCTTTACAACCAGCTAGTTAACCTAGGAGATGTACTCTCGAATGTATTCACTCTTCGATTGCGCGAGTTCATGCACGTCACCATTAAAAATGATCTTGGCCTCTCGCAGGATCAAGAAGCACATGGGAACATTCTTGCGCGCGTCGGGTAGGCAGAGGCTGCATGTGATTTGTTTTAGGATCGAAGCCGTGAGACGCCATTGTGAATGCGTCCTGCAGGCGATGAGTCACGAACAGGGAACTGGTCTTGTAAACGTCTCTCTGTTTGACGATGAGGTCGATGATCGTGGTGGAAGTAACGGGATCAAGGCCGCCGGTGGGGGAATCGTATAGAAGCAATTCAGGCTCGCTGATGATGGCGCGTGCAATTGCGACACGGCGGCGCATGCCACCTGAGAGTTCGGATGGAAACAAGTCGATTGTCTTTTCAAGCTCGACGAAACTTAGAACTTCCCGGACTCGCTTCTCGACGTCAGCCTCGGAAATGTTTCCTTCTTCAAGCAGGCGGAAGGCGACGTTTTCTCTCACCGTAAGTGAATCGAAGAGAGCGCTTTCCTGAAAAACCATGCCGATTTTGCGGCGGAGGGTGAATAAATCTTCTTCGCGCATGCCGGTGATGTCCTCCCAAGAACCTGAATTCGGCCGCTATCGGCCTTCAGCAATCCCATGGCGAGTTTCAGGATGGTGCTCTTTCCCGAGCCCGCAACTCCGAAGATGGCTTTGGTTTCTCCGCGTTCGAGTTGAAAAGAGATGTCCATCTAGAACGATTTTTTGATCGAATGCCAGCGAAACATTTTCAAACACGATCACCGGTGGTGCGGGGTTTTGAGGGGTGGTAGCGCGTTGTTCAGCGACAGACGGGGGCGTGGCCATCTCAGCGGTTCCCGAAAACGGCCATTAATAATTTGGTTACAAAAGCGTCGACCATGACGATAGCCACGGATGCTGCGACTACAGCCTGGGTGGTGGCACGTCCTACGCCCTGGGTACCGCCGCGCGCTGACATGCCGTAATAGCAGCCGACGGTGGCGATGATAAATCCGAAGAGGAGAGGCTTTATGAGCCCGGTGAACACGTCGCGGAATGCGAGAATCTGCCAAGCGGAGCTCCAATATTGATGCGAGTCAATCCCCAGCATAAGGATGGCGACGACGGAGCCACCGACTAGTCCCAGCAGGTCGGAGATGATGGTAAGAAAGAAGAGCATGAACACGGTGGATACCACCCGCGGCGTCACTAATTTTTTCAGCGGGTCGGTGCCGAGCGCCCGCATCGCATCGATTTGTTCCGTCACCATCATGGATCCGAGTTCGCTGGCCATGCCCGGAAGCATTTCTGCCAGCGACCATGAGTCCGGTCAAAACCGGGCCAAGCTCAGTAACCATGCCCACGGAGACCAGTTGCGCGATTAGGGAAAGCGATCCGAAGCGTTGCAGGGTGTTGGCACTGTTTAAGGCCAATACGACGCCGGTGAAGAGGCCGGACAGGGCAACGATAGGAAGCGAACCGACGCCGATCAAGTCGGCTTGTTGAATGATGTCCCCGGTGTAGACGGGATGGCTAAAAAGGTTGGCGATCGAACGTCCCGCCAGCGTGGAATATTGCTGAACCGCCAGCACCTGATCTTTAGCGAATTCAGCGGGAGATTTTAATTCCATCGGCTAAAGCCTGACGGAAATATAACAGAAGCACATTCTTCTTCTGCTGAGGTCAGGTGCCTAAGGATAGCAGTCTAGTCCCGGGTTTTCTTTTTGATTTCGATGGAGAGGCGTTTAATTTTTTGATTCAGCGTCGATAAGGGGACGTGAAAACGTTCGGCGGCTTCGGTCTGATTCCAATTGCACTTGTCGAGCATGTCGAGGATGATGTGGCGCTCGTAATCTTCCACGATATCGAACAGGGAAGCGTCGCCGTGATGTTCGAGCCGAGGAAACAATGTGCCTCGTCCCGCGATGTGATCGGGCAGCAGGTCGGTACCGATTTCGGGACCGCTGGAGAGGACGACAGCGCGTTCGATGACGTTTTCCACTTCGCGCACGTTTCCCGGCCACGAATAGGTAAGCAGAGCGCGCAGCGCTTCTGGGGTTACGCGTCTGGCTGGGCGTTCGTTTTCTTCCGAATAACGTTGCAAGAAGAATTCAACCAACAGCGGAATATCTTCTTTACGTTGGCGCAAGCGGCGGAAGATCGATGGTGATTACGTTTAGCCGATAAAACAGATCTTCGCGGAATTTTCCTTCGCGAACGTGCTGCTTAAGGTCGACATTGGTGGCGGCGATGATTCGCACGTCCACTTGCAATTCATGTACTCCACCGAGATGCATGAACTTCCGGTCCTGAAGAACGCGCAAGATTTTGCTTTGCGTGTCCATGCTCATGGTGCCGATTTCGTCCAAGAAAAGTGTCCCGCGGTCGGCAATTTCGAACAGGCCCTTTTTCGAAGCGATGGCGCTAGTAAAGGCGCCTTTCACATGGCCGAAGAGGGTCGATTCCAGAAGGTCGGGCGGCATGGCCCCGGTATTTACCGGAACGAACGAGCGGTCTTTTCGCGGTGAATTCAAATGGATGGCTTTGGCGATCAATTCTTTGCCGGTGCCGCTCTCGCCCTGCAAAAGGATCGTGGAGCGACTGGGCGCAGCCTGGGCCACGAGGTCGAAGATCTTGAGCATGGGCTCGCTCTTGCCCACGATGTTTTCAAAGTTGTAGCGCTGCTTGAGGGCGCGCTTGAGCTGGATATTTTCTTCTTCGGCCCGATGCCGGCCGACAGCGGCGCGCACATCGGCCAGAAGTTTTTCGTTGTCCCAAGGCTTTTGGACGAAGTTGACGGCGCCGGATTGCATCGCCCTCACCGCGTTCTCGACCGTTCCATAAGCGGTGATCATGATGACGGCGAGTTGCGGCTCGTGGTTGCGAAGCTCGCTGAGCAGATCAAGTCCGTTGCGATCAGGCAATGCGAGGTCGAGCAGAACCAAATCGAAGGCACGGTCGCCGATGCAGAGCAGTCCCTCCTGGGCCGTCGACGCAGTTTCCACCTGATAGCCTTCCATCTCTAACAAGGTTTGCAGGGATTCGCGAATTCCGGCTTCGTCGTCGATAATCAGGACGCTGCCGACGGAGATACGACGAGGGTTGATTGGTAGGGCGGTGCGGAGATCACAGCGGCTTCAGACATTGACCGCCTTCTTGATCATGGGGAAATCGAGAGTAAAGGTCGTGCCCTGGCCAGGCATGCTATCTACGCGGATGTTTCCTGCAGTGTTCTTGAATAATTCCGTAGGTGACAGACAGCCCAAGGCCGGTACCGCGATTCTGCCCTTCCGCAGGCGAAGTCTTGGTGGTGAAAAACGGGTCGTAAATGCGACGGATGTGTTCCTGTGCAATGCCGATGCCGGTATCGGAGACCATCACAGAAACATTCGATCCATTGGAAGTGGCTACGCGCAAGCGTGCCGCCGTTCAGGCATGGCGTCTCGGGCGTTCAGGAAGAGATTCAGGAACACCTGTTGTAGCCTGCCGGCATTTCCGTAGATCGGCGGCGTGTGGTCCGCCAATTCATCCTGGACCTTAATCTTTGACGATCTTGAACTGGTGTTCAAGCAGCGCCAGAGTGTCGGTAATGATGCGAGTCACATCGACGCTGGTAAATTCGGTACCGCTGGTGCGGGAGAAATTCAGCAGGTTGTTTACGATTTCCGAGGCGCGGAAGGTTTGCCGCGTGATTTTTTCCATCAGCCCGCTTTTTTGCGGATCGCCCTGCAATTGCTTTGACAGCATCTGCGCGTAGGAGGAGATGACTGCCAGCGGAGTGTTTACTTCATGAGCCACTCCGGCGGCCAGCAGTCCGATGGAGGAAAGTTTGTCCGCCTGGGACAGTTGAGATTCCAGTTCAACCCGCTCGGTAATGTCATCCATGATGATCAGGCGGCCAATGACATTGAATTTCTTGGTCACCAGGGGTGCGATGGCCACGTTCACCACGCGACTTTCGCCGGTAGGGCGTACCGCAGCCGGAACTTGTACAGGTTATGAATGCCCGGGTTCTGCCGCACGCGGTAAAACTCTTCCACAAAGGCAGCCGGGAAGACCTCGCTCAGGGGACGCGTCATCGCCTGCCAACGCGGCAGCGCGTACATCACTTCCATCTGCGAATTCCAGGACTCGATGCGGTCTGCCAGATCAACCGCCAGCACGCCAACGTTGATCGACTCCACGATATTTTCGTTGAAGTCTTTGAGCCGCTCGTACTCGGAGACTTTTTGTTCCAGCGAGGCATAAAGCCGCGCATTCTGGATGGCGATGCCGAGATAGCCAGCCAGAGTTTCCAGCAACTCCACGTCTTCACTGGAAAGGAAGTCGCCTTCCACTGTCTTGCCCAGGCCAATTACGAGCGATGGTGTGCTTTCGAGCACAGCAGCGAATGTAGTAATTCAAGATCGAGGCTTGCGATGGTGTCCTGCGCCGGTGGCGTTTCTCGCGGGACTTGATGGGTGTTGTCGAAGAATAAATGTCCGGATTCGTTCTCGGGCCGTGGGGCCCCGAGAAAGCTCAAATCCAAACCACTCGTCTGGGTAATTCCGAACGATTTTGCTAGCACAAATTTGTGATGCTCGGGGTCTCCCGTGGACAGGAAGATCGCCATGCGGTCGACGACCAGCGTGCGCGAGAGGCGGTCGACGACCGAGCTCAACATCTTGTCGAGATCAGTTTCTGCGCTGAGATCGCGGGCAAACTCGACCAGCGTTTTGCGGTAGTCATAACGCTTGCGATAGAAAAATTGGTCGATCCGTTCCTGAATCCATTTACGGACCGGATCGAACAACAAGGCGGTGATCACAATCGCCACGGTTAGGCCGACGGGGCCCGAACTAGGAATTCTGGCATGGACCAACTCTGCGACGGCCGCTACCACGGCGAAATAACTGCCCGGCAATCGCGCCCGCGGCGAGCGTGTAAACCATGCCGCGCTTGAAAATAAGATCCACGTCCATCAGGCGGTAGCGGAAGATCGCGTACCCGAAGGTAAGCGGCAAGAGGCCGAGGGAAAGGACCGAGATCCGCATTCCCTGGGTTTGAACGCTGCCTAGCAGGTAGGGGATCACATAAAATAATGTGAAGGGGGTAATAGCCAGAATTGTGCCGCGGGTCACCCACTTCAACTGCTGCCGCAAAATAGGGCTTCCGGCGCGGCGGTAGCTATACCACAGAACGCCGGCCGCAACGACGAAGAAAAACGCGAGATAACCCATCTGGAAGCGGTCTAAATTCCAGCGGAGACTCTCACTGGCCTTCAACATTCGCAACGCCAGGAAATGACGTATCAACAGAATCATTCCGGGCAGATAGATTAAAGGAATGGCCCATCGGCGTTTCTGCAACCATCGTCTCTTTTCAGGGAAGATCAGGACAAAGTGCAGGAACAAGGCAGGCTGTAGTAGGCCAGCGACAACGTTACACCAGTAGATCGTCCAATCGAACTGATTAAATTTGCCGCTGTATTTGAACGCGTAAAAGACGAAGGAGACCAGGCAGAAAACGTAGAAGTGCATTGACCCTGGTGCCGTCCAACGACGCAACAATACGTATAGGCCGATGCCAAGATAGATCAGAGCGATCAGGCGCAGCCAATAATTCAGCGATTTTTCGGCCGGGACGAGAATCACGACCGCGTCCACTTGGACATTCTTCCGTATAAGCGAATAGGTCGCCTTGGACCAAATGCCCACGCGATACATTTCGCGAACCTGGGAAGCGCTGCTATCTACGGGATCCTGGTTGATTGCAATCAGCGTGTCGCCTTCTTTAACCCCAGCTTTGGCGCCCGGACCATTGGTTTCAATGCGGTCGGCGATTAAACGCCCATCATGTTCCATCCACCAAGTGCCGTCGGACGGAACCTGAAACTCTCGCTCTTTTTGAAAATTGATAACGCCGAGAACAATGGCGGCCGCGGTGAGGAGGAAAATTAAAATCGCGGGGCGAATTCGGAAGTCTTGATCCATCGGCGGCGGCGCGGAAGCCGGATAACAAACTCGTTCTTTACGACTATGCACGTTCAATGCCACCAGAAGGCCCCTAAAGAATTGGCAACTATACGCCAATGAATGCCTTGCACGATTATAAACAGCCGAGCAGCATGCGACTATGCTTTATGGGATGAGTATGTGGATTTTGGTAAATGGCTCAAGGCGTAGGCTTTAGCATGGAAGGTTGGGGCCAATCTTCCTGTGGCGGGGAAACCGTAACTTTGGTTCCGGTCGAGAAGGGTGATAGCGTTAAGAAGCTTAAAGCTCGTGAATCCACGGTTGCTCCTCCTTAGCGTTAAGCGACACAGTCAATGGATCCTCTAGCCATCACGGAAACCTCGTCACCGCCGACGTCCGGCGGACATTTGGGCATTTCCGCAGTGTGGCTTCGCTTCATACTGTCCATGGTGGGGCTGGCGCTAGCCTTCGTAGCTGCTCTTTTTTCCACGGTTTCCCGCGAATCAGGCAATGTTTGGGAGACTGTGATTTTTGCGTCGGTCGCCCTGGTGCTTGTGGTGCTCGTTGGAATAACGGCCGTTCCGTATTTGGCAAAGCGCGTTGCCGGCAGTCGCATGCGGAACGCTGTCGATTATCAGGTCACCAAATTCGGAATTATTTACGTTACGGTCGTAGTTTTGATCGGAATTGCGGCACTCAATACCGGGAACAATCTGCTGTACATAATCGTGGCGGCTATGCTGGCGGCAATCGTGGTGTCGGGTGTAGTTTCGGCGACGGTCCTTCGCCATATGGAACTTGACGTGCGCATTCCGGATCACGCCTTTGCGGGTGAACCATTTCGCGGGCAGCTTTGGTTGAAGAATCCTCGAAGCTACCTTCCCTGTTTTTCGGTGAGCGTTGTACCCTCTGGGCAGAAGAAGGAAAGGCGGCATTGGCAATGGAAAAAGACGACGTTCGCTTTTCCACCCATGCGGCCTCCGCAGGAGCAATGGCTAAGACTCCCCGACCGAAAACTGCAACGCGTATCGAGCTCGGCTGAGGCCAGTTGCATCATCTCGGGTGCAACGTACTTCCCCTATATCCCTTCACGCACGACAGTTAAAGCTAACCTTGATCTCACCTTTTTTCGCCGCGGCCGCTACCAGGAAAAAAGTTTGGCGCTAGCTAGTGGCTTCCCCTTTGCCTTTCTCGTAAAAACCCGGCACATACCGCTGCAACGCGAAATTATCATTTATCCGTCGGTGAAACGCGCGGTGGATGAAATGGCGTTAGTGGCAGCCATTGCAGGAGAAATCGAAGCCTTTTCGCGCGGAAACAGTAACGATCTGCACCGCTTGCGCGAGTATGTTCCGGAGGATTCGGTTCGCCATGTCGACTGGAAGGCCACGGCTAAGACCGGCACCGTAAAGGTCCGGGAGTTTAGCCGCGAAGAAAATCGAAAAGTTAGAGTTGTGTTCGATAACCCGGCTCCTGGAATTCTATCAGCCAAAAAATATGAAGATGCCGTCTCAACTGTGGCTTCACTGGCTTGGCATTTGACGCGGACAGATATCGATGTGAGGTATGCCGCTAAGGGATACGACGGGGCAAGAGACCTTTATGATTTCCTGAAGTTCCTCGCGACGTGCTCCCCTAATGCTCTTCCTTACGCGATGGAGGAAGTGACTTCAAGTGACGAATATAGCGTGATTATCAGCGCGGCTCCGCCTGAGCAAATCCATGCTGTTGTAGGCGCCCAGGCACACGTCATTTTCATCGGATAGCGGTGAAATTGGTTTTCCGAGGAAGCTGCAGCGGAAATTCTGGGGAGACTGAACCTGAAGATTCAGTGAAGGCCATAGCTAAAAATCCTGTGCTAGACTTTGCTTTCTATCGTCCGCAACCGTACAAAAGGTAAAAGCATGCGCGGTTTTATAAGGCTGGCCTCTCTTCCCGGCGCCCTCATCCTAGTTACGTTCTTGCTTTCCAATGCAGACGGACAGCGAACCCCCGCGACGCCACCGAATGGTGGGCAGACTTTGCAGCAGGCTTCGCCTGGATCTTATGCGACGTCTTTAGCGGAGGATGCATCCTCAGGTCTTCTGCTTGGGCCCGGCGACCTTATTGACATTGGGGTTTACAACGTGCCCGAGCTGGCCACCAAAGCTCGTATCAGCAGCAATGGGAATATTTACTTGCCTCTGATTGACTACGTGCACGTGGCTGGTCTGACGACTGACCAAGCTCAGGACCTGATCCAGCAGAAACTCACCGATGGCGGTTTCGTCAAGAATCCTCACGTCAATGTTTTCGTAAACGAACATGCTTCTAAAGGGGTCAGCCTGCTGGGGGAAGTCAGCCGTCCCGGCATCTACCCTATTGTGGGGCAGCAACATCTGTTCGATTTGCTTTCTGCCGCAGGCGGTTTTACCGATAAAGCGGGACGCAGCATCAACATCACTCATCGCGCTGAACCGAATAAACCCGTGGTAGTTCCGTTGACCAGGAATCTCTCAGATAATCCACAAAGTAATATTCTGATTTCTCCGGGCGACACCATTATTGTGCGCAAGGCGGATGTGATTTATGTAGTGGGGGATGTGGGGCACCCCAGCGGATTTCTCATGGACAACGGATATCTCACTGTGATGCAGGCGATCGCGCTGGCGGGGGGAACCAACAGGACCGCAAAGTTAAGCGGAGTGAGAATTATTCATCGCGGGCCGGCTGGCATGACGGAAACTCCGGTGCAACTTAAAAAAATTCTCGAAGCGAAAGCTTCCGATCAATCGTTGGAAGCCGAAGATATTTTGTTTGTGCCGAGCAGCGCGGGGAAAGTCGCTGTGGGCCGGACCCTGGAAGCCGCGATTCAAGCGGCAACGGCCGTCAGCATCGTTGCCATCCACCCGTGATGTTCTAAGCCGCCGCCTCGGCCTTAGGTTGATCTCCAATTAACGCTTCCAAGAAAGCGGCATATTTTTTCGCTGTCTGACGGCGGGAATAAAACTGCAGAATAAATTTCCGGCCGTTACGGCCGAGAGTTGTACGCAATTGGTTATCTTGGGCCAGTCGAATAACCGCCGCAGTTAGATCATCCTCGCTGGCAGGACGGATAAAGATGCCGGCCGCTGCGTCTTTGATAATTTTCCTGGCATGGCCGTCTACTCCTAAAATTACAGGCCGTGCGCATGACATAAATTCCAACATTTTCGTTGGAATGACGGTCTTGAAAATTTCATCTCGTTTTAGCAAGACGAGACAGGCATCGGACGCTGCAATAAAGTCGGGGATTCGTTCGCGAGGCTGCTCACTGATGAAGCGCACATTGTTCAACTGCATTTGTTGCGCGATGGAAACAACCCGCTGCTTGTCGGCGCCTTCGCCCACAAAAAGAAATGCGATTTCAGGATTCGAATGCTGAAGTCGTTCCGCGGTGTTGAGAACGGTTTCCAGGCCATGTGCTATCCCCATGGTTCCGATGTAAGAAACCACAAATTTACCTTCCAATCCCAAGCGTTTTTCGAGATCGCTGTCGGCGACCGCGGGGTGAAAAACTTCGGTCTCAACGCCATTCTCCACCACAAAAAGTTTTGCGGCGTCGACATGTAAGCGATCAACCAAATATTCCTTGAAAGCGGGAGAAACGACGACGATTCGATCGGAATGGCGATATAGGAAATTCGCGATTTTTGAGAGCGCTCGATGCAGCAGGGAAGTGTCATTCCCCATGCCGACCGCGACCAGCGATTCCGGCCATAAGTCACGCACCTCAAAAATGAATGGGACGCGCTTTAGGCGGGCCAGCCACCAGCCAGAAAGTCCAACTAACAATTGTGGAGATGTCGCGATGACTGCTTGGGGGCGCGCAACAAAAATCCCACTAAGCGCGGCTGAGATGCAGAAGGAACTGTAATTGAGTATGCGCTCGTGCGCTTTACGATTGGGAAGTGGAAGCAGCCAGGTGCGAGTGATCTTTACTCCCTCTTGGATTTCTCTGCTAACCAGTCGTCGAAAGGCCTTGCGGTAAGCCGGAGCGAGCTTCCCGGTGGGATGGTTGGGAAATCCAGTGAGGACCGTAACGTCGTGACCAGCTTGGACCCAGTGGCGAGACAGTTCGGCAACTCGCGCGGCAGGCGCTCCCATTTCTGGCGGATAATATTGAGATACGTAGAGAATTTTCACCGAAATTCAGTAATAGCAAAGCTTGAACAGACCCTTGTAACATGCAGCGCGGGAGCGGTTTGATTTGTGCTTTGCGTATTCCCGCCAGCGTTCAGCATAGTCGGCAAAGAGCTTTTCTCCAGTTAGCCGATGCATAATGTCGAGTTGGATGATGTGCAATTGATGATAGAAGCGACTCGCTACCATGGGAAGCGTTGTTCCTGATTGTTCATATAAAGACCAGTATCCCAGATCGTAACGAGGAAGGTTTTTCAGCAGCGTGCGGGTGAGTTGGGCGAAGAGTTCCTTGGCGGCTTGGTCGCCGGTGGCCAGGAAATAATCACGAACTCCCCATGCGGCCCAGATGAATCCATTCAAAATGTGCGTGGGAGGAGTGACAATGTATTCCTCTATCCATTTATGGCCGGTTTGATCCACGAACACTACGCCGCCTTCGCTCACGGGCTTAAGGAAGCTGGCAAACGCGCGTTGAGCGGAGTCAATATATTTCGTATCGCGGGTTTCGAGATGCGCGCGCAACAAGAGAGAAATCCCCTGTCCTTGTGCGAGGCCTGAGTACCATGGGGCCTTCAAGGTTTCGCGGTACTCCCAATCGAAATGATGGAGCCAGACGCACACTCCATAAGAATTTTGACAAAGATGGGTATGGAGCCAATCACTGGCTGCCAAAAATTTGTTTTTATTCTTCCCATCGCCGCCTTCGCGGAAAAGGTTGTAGTTGCCAAGTCCCCACTGCGCGATCGCAATTGGGTTATATTGCAGTCCGATGTGGCCGCGATAGTCCAGCAAGGGAATTCCGTCACCATCCAAATGGCCTGTGTAGCCGGCCTTCTGGGGAAACTCCATGTAGTATTCGCCCAGCTGATCGATGGGAGCGTGCGGATTCTGCTGAGGAAAGTCATGCCAAAACGTGAGTTGGCTCTTGCCTAGGTTGAGGTATGCGGGAAAGATCCGCTGGTAATAACGCAGTCGTTTGGTGATGGACATCAAAATCGCTAAGTCTGCACTCGGTAAATGAAAGTTGTGCCGTCCCCTGACTGGACGGCGGTGGTGCTCACGGCGAGCAAATCGGTCGAATTATTTCCATCGGGCAACATGGCATTACCGTATTGAAAGTAGCGCAAGGGCCAACGGTCTTTCTTCCAAGCGAGCTCGCGATGCCATGACCCGTCAAGGTGTTCGCCATAAATAAAAACCGACTGTTCGCGGTTGGCCTGGCTCGGCTCTACCATGGTAGAGAAAAATATGTGGTTGCCAACCCGGCAACCGTAGATCGATGAGGCAGCTAAATTCGCAAGCTTATTTAATTTTCCAGCGCAATCGATGCGATAAACAAAATTGCCTTCGAGGGGAGTATCCGAAGAAAATGTCAGCCCTTGTTCGGTGGGAACTGCCGCCACCGCGCGTGCTTGCTGGCTGCCTGACAAAACCGTTTCGACTGATTGAAGATCATATGACGCGCGAAGGATACGGCACTCTGGCCCGTTGTCCCCGGTGAGAATCCACAAGCAGTTTTGCCGAGGATCATGAACGATGTTGTGAACATGCCGGACGGCACCCTGCGGAAAAGTATAGGCGATCTTCCAGTTCTCGCCGAAATCCATAGAGCGATATATATGCACTGTGTCGCGCAGCGGATTATCGAAATATTCTCCCCAGTACAGGGTGCTATCGGGCGCAGAAGCAATATGCAACGGGCGAGTTCCGCGGCCGAGTCGATGGGAAACTCGAAATGCCGTTTCCCCGGGATGCAAAGTGGCGATTGCGCCAGGAACGGCAGCGATGATTTGACCAGTGGGCAATTTGGCCACGGCGTGAAACCCGTCGCGACAAAGACGCGAGCTTAGCGCCGTCGATGACGTGACATTTCTCCACCACTCTGGGCGATATTGCGCCACCGGCTCCCATCCGATGGAATGTAAATCCATGCGGGCACACATCAAGTTGTATCCGCGAGACGCGTAAAGAAGGTTGTCAGCCCAGAACAATGCCCGCATCCGTGGGAACGTTGCAACAAGGGTCAGCTTTGAGGAAGCGGCGCTCATGCAGCGGGCGCGTTGTCTGCTTTTAACGCGAGAAAAGGACCGATCGCGAGAGCGTCCATCTTCGTCCTCTTAAAGCAATCGATCGCTTCTTCGGGTGTGCAAACGATGGGCTCATTCTCGTTAAAGCTCGTGTTCAACAAGACGGGCGTGCCGGTGATGCGTCCGAAAGCGTTGATCAAATCGTAATAAATCGGGTTCTCTTCACGGCTGACTGTTTGCAAACGGCCAGTATCGTCGACGTGATTCACCGCGCAAAGCTCCGCACGTTTCTCGGGGCGAATTTTGTAAACGTGAAGCATAAACGGCGAAGGATGGTCGTGTTCGAAATATTCATGCTGCTGTTCGACGAGGACTGACGGTGCGAAGGGACGGAACCACTCGCGGCGCTTGATGCGCGCGTTGAGCACGTCCTTCATGTTTGGTAATCCTGGATGCGCCAAAATCGACCGGTTTCCCAATGCGCGAGGCCCCCATTCCATGCGACCTTGAAACCAACCTACAATGTTTCCATTCTTTATTTCGCTAGCGACCGAAGTGATGAGTGCGTCTCGCTCCATCTTCTTGAAACACAAGTTAGCTTGCCGTAACGCAGTTTCAATCTGAGTGTCAGAAAATTCGGGCCCGAGATAAGAATGTGACATGACATATTTTCGTGGGTGCTTGAGAACGGAATGGTAACTATGAAGAGCGGCGCCGATGGCGAGGCCTTCATCTCCGGCTGCGGGTTGGATCCACGTCTTGGTGAAGGGAGTTTTCGAGAACACTTTTCCGTTGGCGACGCTGTTCAAAGCGCAACCTCCCGCCATCGCCAGGTGTTCTACTGGAACGGATCGATGCAGCTGATTGAGCAGATGAAAAAACACTTCTTCAAAACGATGCTGCATGGCGAAAGCAAGATCCATATCGCGCTGCGAAATGTCGTCATCGGCGAGGCGCGGCGGGCCGAACACTGTGGTCATGTAGTCGGAAAAATGCCGCGCTAACTTGACCGTGCCGTCTTTTCGAATTTCCATTCCTTGATTGCTGCCAAGCGGCTGGAAATATTTCAGGTCCAGTTGAAAGCCATCATGGGCAAGCCCGACAATCCGGCTGACCTGTTCGCAAAAAGTGTCTTTTCCGTATGGGGCAAGCCCCATCACTTTCCCTTCATCACCATATTTGGTGTATCCGATGAAATCGCAAATCATGGTGTAGAAACTGCCTAACGAACGGGGAAGGAAGACGCGATTGAGGATTTCGATTTCTGTACCAGCACACCGCGCCGACATGGTGGAAACAAAATCACCCGACCCGTCGTAGCTGAATCCGGCAGCATTTTCCCATGGTGAACAATAGTAGGCGCTGGCAATGTGGGCAATGTGATGCTCTAGGTGGTGTTCTTGATACAAGAGGCTCGCTGGATCAACATCGTAGGCTTCGGCTACTAGTGATCGCACGTTGCCGGCAAGATGCTTGCGGCGGCGCAGTCGAAGAAAATTCACGATCTTTGCAGGATTGGCGGCGGTGTACTTTAACTTTTTGGCGAGGTTCGCGTCGCTGTCCTGACCCACCGCGACGTGGTCGATGTCAGTGATCCTGGCTCCCACCGCCTGTAGGCAAGCCTGTATCGCCAGCACGGGAAATCCAGCGAAATGTTTGACGCGGTTCAACCGTTCTTCCGCGATGGCGAACACTACTTCTCCGTCGCGAACGATGGCGGCAGATGAGTCTGCGTGAAACATGTTCAGACCAAGAATCAACATGGGAAAAACAGCTTCATGAGGAGATTAAATCATCCTGTTCAAAATCAGTCGGGGCATTCTGGGATTCGGAAGGTCGTGAGAGGTTTGCTGCGGAAAGGAACGCACTGGTGTCGACCGTGACAGCTTTGCCAGTGGTGCGCGAGGTAACGCACGCAAAGGTGGCAAGGGTGCTGGTCACGATCTCTTCGAAAGGAATTGGTGACATACCGCCAGCAATGATTGCCTTTGTGAAGGCGTGCCATTCGCCGCGATGACCTTTGTCTTGCCGAAAACGCGTTCGAAGCGCCTGCTTCTTGCCATGACGAACAAGTTGCAGCACTCGGAAATCTTCGAGCATGGCGACGGAGTGTCCTCCAAAGACTTCCAGCCGCTCCTTCGAATAGATACGGTCGCCGTTTGCGAGATAACTAATCGTCCCCTGCGAGCCATTCGCGAATTGGAGTGAGATCAGTACGTTGTCATCAGAGTATTCGCTTCCGTTGGGTAGCGCTCGAGTGGTAACTTCGATGGGAGGGGACCCCGCAAGAAAAATAAGGAAGTCGATGAAGTGGCAGACCTCGCCAATGATTCGTCCTCCTTGCAAAGGATCGTTGACCCAATGATCTCGTGGAACGAATCCGGCGTTCACGCGATAGTGCATAGCTAATGGCTCTCTTACCTCATCTACAAACGCCTTCAGGCGGATGCCCATGGGGGCGAATCGCCGGTTGAAACCAACCATCAAAACATTTTCATGGTTTGGATTTTGATAGACGCGGGCGATACCCCTCAATTCTTCTTCGGTGACACAAAGCGGCTTTTCGCAAAAGACATTCTTGCCCGCGGCGATTGAGGCAATCACTTGCGAAGCATGAAGATCGTTCCGGGTGGCAATCACTGTGGTGTTGATCGTGGGATCGTTGAGGATTTGATCCACATCAGTGCCGCAATAATCGAAACCGAATTTTTTTCCCGCATGTTTTGAATGGGACCCGTTGGCAGCGCATACGCCTACTAGATTCACCGATTTAAGCCTGTTTATCACGGGGAGCAAGGTTCCAACGGCAAAGCTGCCGGCTCCGAACAGTCCGATGTTGACTGACTTGTTTAAGCGACTTCTGTTTTGCTTCGACGGCGATATTAATTTCAGCTTTTGAGATCTTGACGAAGGTCCTTCGTAAGTTAGGACAACTCCGAGATAAGATTCATTGGTTGCGCCGGAGATCAGGCGATATGCGTTTTGTGCCTGTGCAATCGCGAAGCGGTGAGAAATTAGTGGATTTACATTTACCTTGCCGCACTCCATGAAACCTAAGAAAACTTCCATATTGCGGGTCTCGGTCCAGCGCACATAGCCTATGGGATAATCCCTGCCCTTCTGTTCGTAGGCCGAGTCATACCGGCCTGGGCCATAGGACCGCGAAATCCGGAAATCGAGTTCCTTTTGGTAGTAAGATTTGCGCTCAATATTCATGCCTACCGTACCCACAGCCGTGACCACTCCGCGATCACGAGCAACTTCGCCGGCCAGGTTTACGGGGTCGCTGCTGGAAGTCTCGGCGGTAATCAAAACTGAGTCCGCCCCATAGCCGTGAGTTCTTTCCAGACAAAGCGCCTGGAAATCGAGACTGGATATTGCGCCGCCGTCGAGCCCAAGCTGGGTTGCGAGTAGGGTGCGCTCCGGAAGAATGTCCAAGCCGAGCACTGTGCAGCCAGCCGCTTTTAGTAGCTGAACGGTTAATTGTCCCAACAGACCAAGCCCAATTACGGCGACAGTGTCCCCAAGTTTCACGTCTGCCGTCCGGATGCCGTGAAGAGCAACTGCTCCCACGGTAGTGAATGCGGCTTCTTCAAAGGTAACTCGAGCTGACGGTAGCTTCGCGATCAATAGTCTGGGGACGCAGCAAATTTCCGCGTGCATCGCGTAATTGGCTCCGGCGCATGCGATGCGGTCGCCGGGTCGAATATCGGTGATGTCGGGTGCGACCTCTACCACCGTGCCTGCACTGCTGTAACCGGGAACCGTGGGAGAATCTAAACGCGAGCGAACTGCATTCACGGCAGGGAAGAGTCCATCGCGCCGGATTTTCCCTACGACCTCCCGAACCAGATCAGGACGCGACCTGGCCTTTTGCGGCAGACTTTTCTTGGCGAATTCTGTGGATGCGCGTTCGGTGCCAGCGGACACCAAGGATGCCTCGATGCGAACTAGAACGCATCCCGAAAGAAGTTGCGGCTCGGGAACCTCAGACACCGATATTTCGCCGGAATTGGCACGCTGCAAAACTTGTTTCATGCTGTCGCGGCCTGTGGGACTCCGAACACTTCGGGATAGGTTGCGCAGCCGTCCACGAATGTTTGCATCCAAATTTCAAGGGTGAGGAATAGCCAGACTTGCATCGACCAATCCTGTGTACCGGCGCGATGTTCATCCACAAACTTGCGGACCGCTTGCGGGCGAAACAAGCCGCGGGAGCGGATTCTGGTTTCAGAAAGCAAATCGTCAACCATCTCTTTTAAGTCATTTGCCAGCCAATAGTCGGTGGGTGCACCGAACCCCGCTTTGGGCTGTTGCAAAACTTCGCGGGGAACAATACCCTTCATAGCCTCGCGAAAAATATATTTCGTGGTGGGCCGGATTGCGCCTTTAATTTTCAGTCCCGGAGGCACATTCCACGCGACAAATTCTGCCAGCTCGCGATCAAGAAATGGAACCCTTACCTCTACCGACGAGGCCATGCTCATTTTGTCGTTGTAAGTCAAGTTCAGGCTTGCCATAAATATTTTGGTATCAACGTAAAGCATCTGGTTTAAGAAATCAGAATCTGAAACGCAATCGAAAGTTGCACGATGACGTTCGGTCGAGTCCGATGCTCGCAGTTCGTCCTGTAGTTCCGGAGCGTAGATCGACCTTTTTTGCTCGAGATCCAAATAAGTGCAGTTCATGATGAACCGATCCACGGGCCACAGCGGGGCGCTGCGGATCATTTTTTTCGCCATGCGAACCCCACCCTTCATGGCAGTGCCCCGAAGCGGGGGCATTTTCTGAACTGCCGACTCCGTCATGCGCCGCAGCAATGCGGGAGTCTTGCGATACCATTCGCTCCAATAGTGGGCGGAATGCTTGCGGTAGCCTGCGAATAGTTCGTCGCCACCAACGCCGGAAAGCATTACGGTCGCACTCTTCTTCGCTTCGCGGCAGACAAGGTAAGCGGCAATGATCGCGGGATCGGCAGTGGGCTCATCCATGTGCCACACCAGTCGGGGCAATAAGTCCACGACATCGGGTTCGACGGCAATGCGATGATTTTGGACGCCAAGTTTCGCGGCAGTGCGGGTCGCTACGGCGGGGTCATCCAGTGCATTTTCCCCTAAGCGGTATTTCTCTGGGAAGCTGACCGTATAAGTGGGAACGCTGCGATTTCGGTCTTCAGCCATGATCGCCACGATGCTGGAGGAGTCCAACCCGGCGCTGAGAAAGGCGCCGACTGGCACGTCGCTCATCAGTTGTGATGTGACGGAGTGCCGGAAGCGATCTTGGATTTCGTGGGCGAGGTCCTTTTCCGAGCGAGAATAAATTTGCTGAGCGGGCGGGAAGGTTAAATCCCAGTAACGTGAAATCTTCAACTCGCCCTTTCGAAATATCGCCGAATGTCCCGCTGGTAATTTGTAAATACCCTGAAACATCGTATCGGGATCTGGTACCCAAAGAAATGTTAGATATTGGTGAAGGGCGTCGTAATCCATGCGAGCGGCAATATTCGGTACTTGAAGCAAAGCTTTAACTTCGGAGGCAAACGCGAAGTTTCCGTTGGATGTGGAGTAATAGAAAGGCTTAACGCCGAAATGGTCGCGGGCCACGAAAAGTTCCGGCGAACTGTGCCGAAGATCGCAGACGGCAAATGCAAACATTCCGTTCATCTGCTTTACGCAATCGGGGCCTTCTTCTTCATACAGGCGCAGAACAACTTCGGTATCGGTATGAGAAATAAAGCGATGACCTTTGCTTTCAAGACCGCTCCGCAAGTCGGCGAAGTTATAAATTTCGCCGTTGTAAGTGATCCACAAACTGCGTTCTTCGTTGCACATCGGCATGTGGCCACTGTCGGACAGATCGAGGATGGCGAGACGCCGGCTACCTAATCCAATATAGGATCCGTCACCGAAACGTTTATCCCATAATCCAAAATCATCGGGCCCGCGGTGGGCCTGGATCATGGTCATCCGATGCAGGACATCACGGTCGCCGCAATTCATTAATCCGCTAATTCCACACATGAAGTGCTTCAGTCCTTGGAAGTGGTCGAGAGATTCTTTAGTTCGTAAATCTTTGCTTTGGTGTGAAACATCTGGATGGCTTGAAAGCTGCAATAAATGAGTCCCGGCACGCCATCGCAAAATCCTAGGCGAAAAATGTAGCGATAGAGAAAAAGTGCCACTGGCGACCCTGGCAGGCGAAAGAGCTTTCGCTTTAACCAGCGGCGACGCTGCGCTTGCGAACCCCATAACGACGGCGGTAATTCTTTATCGCTTGACGCTTCGCGGGTCAGGACACGCGACTCCCAGTTGGAATATTCGTTGTGTTTTTCAATAAAGCGATGAAGCGATGCCACATTGTGATGGTCAATGTGATTCTTTAAAGTTGCGGTTGGCCCATCGACAATTATGTGTTCATGGACTTCCATATCGCACATGGAAATGTCTTGATCTTTGAGACGACATTCAAAGTGCGCGGCGCCGCGCCGAAACAAACAAAGCTTCCTGAAGGCGGCACCGCAATGCCGCAGATGCCGACCAAGAAAGATCATCTGTAATGAAATGTAAAACCCCGCAATGCTACTGCTTTTTATCGCGGCTTCGATTTCGCTTTGCAGTTCGGGAGGTACGGCTTCGTCAGCATCAAGCAGTAAAATCCAGTCGTTGTCGAAGGCGAGGGTGTCCAATGCCCACTGCCGTTTCTTCGGCCAGCCTCCGCGATAGTGAAAGTCAACCACTTGGGCTCCGTAATCACAAGCGATTTCCGGAGTGCCATCGGTGCTTTGTGAATCGACTACGTAAACTTGACTGAAGGCAGAAACAGACTGCAAGCATCGTGGCAGATTGCTGGCTTCATTACGAGCTGCCACGATGATGGTGACGGGAAGAATACCCGATTGTTTCCGAAATTCTGGGCGCGAAAACTCTACCGCTTGATATTGGGATGCTCGCTGCATAGCGCTGAAAGTCGCGTCCGCCGAAGGTCTAAACATATTACCCTGAACCCGATCACTGTATGCTCTTTTGTGGGACCGCTGATTGCCACGAGCCAAGCGCGCCCGTAATATAAGTGAGTAGGAAGATAGCAGGGCGCTATCGTCTAGGGGTTAGGACGGAAGATTCTCAATCTTCAAACACGGGTTCGATTCCCGTTAGCGCTACCATTTTTAAAGGGGTTTCATGGTAGTTTCACTTTTCGCCTTCTGATTGTGTCCGATTCCTGTCCGGTTTTTGAGATCGGCTTGACTGGGCTACCGCTCCTCCGATAAATCTGAGCCCAATAATCGCCAATTTTAAGCATGGTTTTGTGTCGGAGCATGGTCGATAACAGGGTCCAGTATCGGCGCGATTAAAAGGGCTCGACAGATATCTGGCGGTCAGGCCGTTTTCCTTGCCACCGCTAGAGGCGAGCAACGAGAAGGAAGCAATGTAATGCTGTCGGATTCTCTTGAGTTCAATTAGCACAAGATCGACAAACTGTGGGCTGGACCATAAATGTCGAGAACTGCTGTAATCCTATTCGATTCCATTGACCCTGGTTGTTTTCCGTTGTAAACAGGTCCTCCATTCGTTCGATCAGGGCGAATGGTTTGGGACTGGATGTTCGTCAAAGGGCGCGAGCAGGTTGCCGTGGTTTTTGGACCGACGCACGGACCTGAGGTTGGCGACTATCGGCTTTACGACGTGAAAACCGGCAAGCTCATTTCAGAAATTTGGGGCGACGAAGACACTCAGGCCCTCAAAGCCAATGCGCCGCACTGGGCGGAACGGCTACAAGATCACCTTCACAACAGTAATTAGCAAAAGTCTGGTAAGTTCCGCTACTTAAGGCGCCTGACGCTAATTCTTACCTCCATGCCTCAACAAGGAAGTCCTTTGTGCGGTCAATCTTTTGGCAAGTTTTGTTTTCTGGTACCTGGGCCCAAAGACTTCGTCAGCGTCCCAAAACCTTTCGATCAATCGTGTACTCTGGGTTCTAAAATTTTCCACTCATGCCTCATTTGAGTCCGCACGATGTGATGACGATGTTCCTTGCGCTGGCGGCTTTGCTTGCGGGCGCGAAGATCGCCGGGGAGTTGGCGCAAAAGCTCGGGCAACCTTCGATCCTTGGAGAAATTTCGGTCGGCATCCTACTCGGTCCGACAGTCTTAGGGCGACTCCGCCCGCAACTGTACGCTGCACTGTTTCCATCGACCGGTCCGGTCCCCATCGCTCTAGAAACCATTACCACTCTTGGCGTAGTTTTCTTTCTGCTCACCGCGGGGCTCGAAATCGATTTGCGTAGCATCTTTCGACAGGGGAAGAGTGCGCTGTTCGTTAGTTTTTTTGGGGTGATTTTTCCTTTTGCATCGGGATTTCTCGCTGCCGATTTATTCCCGCACTACCTGGGCGCGCAGGAAGGGTCTGACACGCTTATCTTCGCGCTGTTTGTGGGAACTGCGCTTTCGATCTCGGCCTTACCGGTGATCGCAAGAATCTTGATGGACTTGAACCTGCTGCGGAGCGAGATGGGCACAGTCATCATGTCATCCGCGATGTTCGACGACCTGGTGGGATGGATTCTTTTCTCCATGGTTCTGGGCATGATGCATCCCAGTGGAGCAAATTCCGGCAGCGCTTTAAAACACACGATTGCGCTGGTAGTTTTATTCGCCGGGCTTACGTTGACGGTCGGCCGCTGGCTCATCGACAAAATTCTTCCGTTTATACAGGCCCACACCACCTGGCCCGGTGGGGTGTTGGGATTTATTTTCACTCTCACGCTCGCCGCCGCCGCCTTCACTGAATATGCGGGAATCCATGCGGTGTTTGGAGCTTTCATTATTGGTATCGCGGTAGGCGAATCCACTCATCTGCGTAAACGCACGTCCGAGCACATTCACGAAATTGTCACCAACGTTTTCGCGCCGTTCTTTTTCGCCAGCATAGGACTACGCACCAATTTCGTCACTAATTTCAACCTCGGGCTCACGCTGATCGTCATAGCCGTAGCCTGCGTGGGGAAAATCTTTGGCGCAGGATGGGGGGCGCGTTTAGGAGGGATGGATCGGAGATCCTCATGGGCAGTCGGACTGGCAATGAACGCCCGCGGCGCCATGGAGATGATTTTAGGCATGCTGGCGCTGCAGGCTGGACTCATCCGTGAGCAGATGTTCGTCGCCCTGGTAATCATGGCACTGTTTACGTCGCTGGTGTCAGCGCCTTCGATTCACGCGCTGGTGAGCAGGCGCAGGGCAGTGACCCTGAAAGACGTGGTCACCAGCAAGTTATTCATTCCTCATTTGGAGGCAAAGACGAGAAAAGGAGCGCTCAAGCAGATGTGCGATTGCGCGGCGGAAGAAGTCAACAACTCACCCGAAAGATTTCTGCGTCTAGTAATGGAGCGAGAGCGCGTTCTGCCGAGCGGATGGCACGATCATCTGGCGGTCTCGCAAGCAAGGATCAATGGCTTGACTCGCCCGCTGGTAGTAGTGGGAAAAACTGAATACGGCATCGATTTTGATGCACGGGACGGAAAACCGGCGCGGCTTCTGATTCTTATTTTGACGGGAGACAACCAGTCACAACATGACCTGCTGGCGGATGCCAGTGCATTGTTTAGAAACAGGGAAGCGATCGATCAAGCATTGGAGGCCAACACGTTTGTGGAATTGGTGGCTGCGTTAAACGCTCCCGTTAGTTGAGCACAGGGAGCAAGGGTGCGGAATCATGATTCGACGGAGGGCGCTGGGGGACTTTGAGGTTTGGCATGGCTTTTCCGGCAAACAAAAGGCGGCATGGCTTGGCCAGCCAGCGCGCCCATCGCCCAGACCAAGTCACGCGTGCGCTGTCAGTTGCGATGCCGGTATCGGCATACATCTGCCGGTAAATTTTTGAGATCAAGACAAATGCGAGGCGTCCGCGGCTCGATTTTATGAAGCTGGAGCGCTTCCAGATCGATTTGATGCTGTAAAAATTATCCCAGACGCTCTGCGTGCGCGACCGGATCTCTTCCGCGGACATCACCGGGTGGTCCCAATATAACTTCGGCCGCAAGGCCTGCGGAATGAGCCAACGTCGGGTGAGAGGGATGCCGGCGATCTTCGGAGGGTTTCCGTCGAAGCCTTTTTCCCAGCGAACGAAATCCACGGTGCCGGGATAGGGGCTTAGAGTCACAAATTGCGCGAAGGTTAGATCCGCGCTAATAGCCGCCGCTGCCGTGGCATCGAAGGTCGCGGGCACATCGCTGGGCAATCCGAAAATAAAAGACCCGAGAACATGTACACCGTGTTTGCGAAAAGTTCGCAACCGGTCGATGAGTGCATCGCCCGCCAAATTGAAATCTTTGTAAACATCTTTCAGTCCGCTGGGTGTCACGGATTCAACACCCACGAGAGCGCCTTTAATTCGGGCCATTTTCATAGCATCCAAGAATTCCGTGTCTTCGGCAGCCTCCATGGTGATCTGGGTAAAGAAAACCATGTCGTCAGGAAGTTCTGCCAGCCGTGACATGAGCTCAAAACGTTCAGCGCGGATAGAATTCAGTTCTCCAAGTTTCGTGTGATTGCCCTGCTGCGTTGCCAACTTAATGTCCGTCTGCGTAACGGGATAAAAGTTGTCATCGGCGAGGGCGATAAATCGAAATCCCAATCGTCGTAGTTGAACTATCTCTTCGATGACGACATCTGACGAGCGTTGGCGAGGCTTCTGACCGTCCGTACGCCACACAGAACAGAATGAGCAATGTTTTGGACAGCCTCGAACGGTCTGCACGGATGCCCACATGTAACGGTTGCGAGGGACCAGGTCCCATCGCGCCGGTACGAACTGGGATGCCTCAATGCGCCCCCCCTCATAAACTTTTTGGGGAACACCCAGGCTGCAATCCTTCAGCGCCTTCGACCAGATAACGTCGCCGTCGCCCTTTACTACGGCATGAGCGCCCCCCAGTTCGTGAGATTCATCGGGATAGAGTGTGGCGTGGATGCCACCGAAAATTACGTACGCGCCGCGCTCACGAGCCATTTTGCCGATCTCGTACCCGCGAAGGGCATTTGCGGTGTGAATGCCGATGCCAACAATGTCGTCTTCATGGATGGTAGATGGATCGAGCGAGGCCAGAGTCTCGTCCACTAACACAGGGTTGCCGAAACTTGCAGGCGTTGCCGCTGCGAGCACATATTGCCAGCGAGGGGTGATGACGGCCGTGCCAAACGACACACTACTGGGATTTACCAGATGAACCTGCACGAGGACGCTCCTTATTTTTAGACGAATACGTTGCGCGCGCATCGCCACTCCACCGTGGCTAGAACTTGCGCGAACATTCTATCTTTTGGGAGCAGGATTGAGCCTCATAGAAGCATTACTCGCGGAAGCAGGAGAAAAGCGAGAGGAGTCAATTCGCGTGGAAGACACTTAAGGGAGGCTAGTCTTATTGGAGGGGGATGTCAATATCATGAGGGCGGTTGGCACGGAAGGTGACAAACGATTAATTGTTCGCTCGGCACTCTTTTCCGAAGCTTTTGATTAGCTTCTGCATAAAACTGAAGTCAAAATCGTCGGACAAGAGTGTCCGACCCACACGAGCCTTGAAATTCCCCGCTGTTGTTAATCGAAGCTTCTTTTCCCGAACATTCGGTTGTTGAGCGTCTGTTCCTGGGCGCTGCCAGCCAGATGCGACCCAAATAATTTCCCTACCACCGCGGACCGGGTAGTCACTCCCATCTTCACCATGACCAGGCGCACGAAAGCCTTTACGGTGTTAGGGCTGATCTTCAAGCGCTCGGCAATCTCTTTACTGGTCAAGCCCTGCATTAGGAGTTCAACCGTCTCTTTTTCCCGCGGTGTGAAATCAAACATTTCGGTGGCCTGCGACAAAGCGCTGCCAACCGAAGTATTTCTCTCCAGCAGTAATGCGGCGGTTTGTTGATATGAAGCGCTTACGTTCGGCTGCAATGCGAATGTGCGGCAAACGTATCGCCGGTTGCCAGATTTGAATTGTTTGGAGAACGTCAGCGACTCTCCGGAACGACCTTCGATCAGATTAAGCTTTACCCGATCGGCGAGAAACGTCTCGACCTGCTTGATATTTTCCGGTGCGGTTGGATAGGCGAGAATTTTCACCGCTTCCGCATTAAACATCACCAGCTTTAGTTTGTTGTCGAGTAGAAGAAATCCCTTTTCTGAAACTTCGTCATGCATGAAGACGCGCTCCAATGACCAAAAGTTAGGACGACTAGCAATATGTTTTGGGTCTCAAGCGGCTGATGACTTCCTCAGACGCGTTGATTTCATTGGGGGAGGGACTTAATAAGTGTCTGACGTTGCGTGCAGCCTGTCAACCTGCGATACCGATAAATTTATAAAAGTATGATGATGCGTGGGTGAAAAATAATGCAACATCTTGCCGCGACTTGTTACTAATGTCCCTCCGCGACGAGGGTAAAATCGATTGAGATTCGGCTCTCGAATTTAATCGGTTGTCCCTTCTTCATCAGTGGTTCAAACTTCCACTGCCTGACCGCCTGCGCCGCGGCAATCATAAGTTGGGATTCGCCGCTGACCATGCTCAGTCCATCGACGGTTCCGGTCTCGTTGACGATTACGTCTAAAATCACTGTGCCAGAAATATGCTGCTGCCGCGCCGCGTTTGGATACTCAGGCTCTATCCTTTGCACCAGTCGTGCCATTGCAGCTTGTGTAGTTAAAACTTCGATCCCCTTGTCCGCTGGCGTGTTGGGAACAGAAGTTTCGGGTTTTTTGGACTCAGGCTGAGGTTGAGTACGGCCTTGAGATTCGCTGTGGGTGTTGGGTAAAGCGACGTCTGCTGACACTGAAGGTTGAAAGCCTTCGGCTTCTTCGACTGAAGACGAATCAACCGTTTTCTTCGAACTCGCCGAGCGTACAAGCGGTTGGCGCTGAATAGTGATCGAAGCTTTCATTGACGGATGCGTCGCCGCTGCGGAAGGCCATGTCGATATATCTATGCCAGGGGCCTTCACGCGGAACGGTGCTTTGTCAGGAAGTGGGGAATGATTTGCCGGGGCTCTTGATAGCGAAAACATGGACAATCGCGAAAGCGGTGCGCGTATCGCTTGCATTCCACCATCTTGCTCCCAACAACTGCGGGCAACGATAGTGCCGCCGAAGAGGGCCAGCACGATGGAACTTTTGGTGAGAATGGAGATCCAATCCACCGACTTAAGTTTCGAGCTTTGCTGTACCGCGATGGTCATCCAATTCGGTGTCGTCAGTGTTAGACGAGGGCGCCGGTTTTGGATGGGCGAAGTCTTCGCTAATTTGGCAGGCCAGTGGGTTACACGCGCATGGGCGAGAGGGGAGGACGAAGTTTCAGGGCCGTAGGTTCGCTGCACCAGTTCAACATTGACGGCGATCCTTCGCGCCAAGGCCTGAAGGGTCATCACGTCGCGCTCACAGAATGCATTGGCTCGCGGTGAAAAAATCTCAAGTATTCCCAGGGTCTCTGCTTTTTCGCCTTGTACCGGGACCACTAGGATCGAACGAACTCCGCTGCGCCGGTAAGCGACCGCGTCGGCATTCGTGTCTGGGCCGAGGTCGTCCACCCTTTTGATTTCGGCAGTGGCAAAACAGTTCTCGGCGATGCCAGCCTTTACTTTGAGACAAGGTGAGACATCGACTGCCGTGGCTCCGGTCGTGGCCCGGCAGACTAATTCTGCGTCCTGACGCATGCCAAAGACAGCCCCAGTAGCATTGGTTGTTAACCGCGCTTGCAAGACAATCTCGTTCAATACCAAATCAAGAGCCAGGTCGGATGGCCCTTTAGGTGTAGGTACTTCTATCGTTTGCGAGAGCTGGGGAACAGCAGCCAGAACCGGAAGAGGCATTTCCTCGCGGACAGACTCGAGATCCTGCTTTTCGGCAAATTCAGGTAGAGCCATGACAGGGTGTTCGATCACAACTGGCGCTTGCATACGCTGGCGCCGTTGACGCGATATGGTCCTAAGTTGAGCCATGACAATAGCGGGGGATAGACGTACTAGTGCAACTCGATGGCCACAGCGTGCAAAGCCAATCTCTAGTTTTCAGTCACTTGCGCAATCTTGCGACGGATTTTGCGTACATTCAGAGCGTTCATCGCAAACAACTGCACTGACCTTAGGGGGGAGGGAAAAACATTCTACACCGAACCGACAGTAGCGGGGGACTGATCTAGGTGCGTTGCTTCCCGCCAAGGCTTTTTAAAACTGTCACAATTTCATCTGCCCATCGGGCAACTTCCTCTTCTTTCAGGGTTCGTTCACCAGACTGAAATTTTGCTCGCAGGAGCAATGAGTATTTGTTGGCGGGAACAGACCCCCCACGAAAAATTTCGACTGAAGTGAAAGATTGCAGCTCTCCTATGCGGATGGCGTAGATCGCTTGCTGGATATTCCCGAAAATAATTGCATCATCGAATACGAAAGAGAAGTCTCGTTCGACGCCGGGAAATCGCGACAGGGGCGCGTACTTGGGCTGGCGCAAATCGTGTATGTAAAGTTTGTCCACATAAATTTCGGCGATGAACACGTCGCGGCGAATTTTTTCCTGAGCTAAGATGGCGTAACTGATCTGTCCGAATTGCGCGATCATCGTGCCTGGTATCGACAGACGGGCTGAAAAGCCGGACCGATAATACGCTGCTGCATCTTCTTCGAACTCCAATCCATCAAGGTCAAATGTCCGCAGAAGGGTTTCAACGTCACCCTTCAGATCGAAGAAGGAGAATTGAGTCGCCGCTTGGTGGACGCCTGCGGGAACTGAATTTCCGACCGCGCCCAGGCAAAGGCTTTTGATCTCGCTAGGGTTGGCTGGGGAGGCCGCAAACACGTTTCCCGCCTCGAACAGACGGACGTTGTCCGCGCCGCGGTTGAGGTTGTAACCGAGCATTCGGAGCATGCCCGGGACGAGAGATGTCCGCATGACCGACGCTTCTTCGCTGAGAGGGTTGGCTAGCTTGATCTTTTCAGCCGGCGAGAACCGCGTGGCGTCATCTTCTGAGATAAACGTTGGCGAGATTGCTTCGTTATAGCCGAGCGCCAATAACGTCGTACGCAACTTGTGATCTTTCTTGGCAGACGGCGTCTCGATTACGGCCCCCGGAAATGGCGGCAGGGTGTTAGGAAATTTGTCGTAGCCATGGAGTCGCGCAATCTCTTCAATGAGATCGACCTCGCGTTCCACATCGAGCCGCCAGCTAGGGATTTGAACGGTGAATTCGGCTTCTTCGCCGGGCTCGGGGATAATGTCGAAGCCCAGCGCGCGTAGTATTCGCAACACTTCCGTGGTTTCGATTCCATTGCCAAGAATGCGGCGCACTTCCGACATGCGAAGACTAATGGGCGCTTGATCGAGCGGTCGGGCGATGACGTCGATTTCGTTCCCGTGAAGGCTTCCGCCTGCGGATTCAAGGATGCGTTGCGCGACTCGGGAGCATGCCAGTGGGGTAGCGCCGTAATCGGCCCCGCGCTCAAAGCGGTGTGATGCGTCAGTGTGCAATCCATGCCGCTTAGAGCTGTTTCGAATCGCCACGGGATCGAACCACGCGGACTCGATCAAAATGGTTTTTGTTTTCGCGGTAATCATGGTCTCAAAACCACCGATAACGCCAGCGAGCGCGACGGGTTTTTTGGCGTCGGCGATCACCAGATCTTCGGACGACAGTTTGCGGTCGATGCCATCGAGAGTTTTCAAAGTCTCGCCCTCGTGCGCCCGCCGCACGGTTATCTGGCCGCCTACGAGAAGATCGAGATCGAATGCGTGGGTGGGATGTCCCATCTCCCACAAGGTGTAGTTGGAAGCGTCGGCGGCGGCGTTGATGGGACGCTGATCGACGTTGGCGAGGCGCTTACTTATCGAATCAGGTGAAGCTTTTACTTTTACGCCGTGAATTATTCTTGCTGTGTATCGGGCGCAACCTTCGCGATCTTCAATCGCGATTTTGAAGTCCGGAACGTTGCCGGAATCTTCCGGAAGCTGCGCTGTGATTGGCTTTAGCGTAACACCATAAAGCGCAGAACATTCCCGCGCGATCCCGTAATGATTCATGGCGTCGGGCCGATTGGTGGTGATCTCCATGTCGAAGACCGCGTCGTCGCCGTTGCCGCTAACCGATTCGACGGCAATGCCAGCGAGAGTGAGGTCTTCGGCAAGTTGCGTACGGATCGACGGGAAGATCAACAAATTCGCGCAGCCAGAGAGGAGAAATTTTCATGATCAGATTTTTAAATTGAAGGTCGCGGGCCAGGGCACCCGCGCCCCACCATCAAATGAACTGCTCCAAGAACCTGACATCCCCTTGGTAAAACAACTGAATGTCATCCACGCCGTACTTCAAAATCGCGATACGCTCGACGCCCATGCCAAAGGCAAATCCAGAAACTTTGGTGGAATCGTAATTCACGAAGCCGTACACATTCGGGTCCACCATGCCACAACCGAGCAATTCAATCCATCCGCTGGACTTGCAGTTTGGACACCGGCTGCTATCACGATAGCCTTTGCCACCGCAGAAAATGCACGAGATCTGGACATCGGCGCTGGGCTCGGTGAAAGGGAAGAATGATGGGTAGAAGCGCGTTTTGACCGACGACCCGAAGAGCGCTTTCATGGCGTGGTCAAGCGTACCTTTCAGGTCTGAAAAGGTGATATTGGTATCGACCGCAAGGCCTTCGACCTGATGGAAGACCGGGGAATGAGTCGCATCTGGCGCGTCATTGCGATGCACTTTGCCGGGGATGACGATCCGCAGCGGCGGTTGCATTTTCTCCATGGTGCGAATCTGAACTGGTGAGGTGTGGGTTCGCAGTAATAAGCGGTCTCGTGGCGGCTTCGATTCTTGATTGGCGATGAAGAGCGTGTCTTGTGTATCGCGTGCGGGATGGTTCGGGGGGAAATTCAGGGCCTCGAAATTGTAGTAATCGGTTTCAATTTCCGGCCCTTCTTGTATTGAGTATCCGAGATTGCGAAAGACGGATACGATTTCGTGCATGGTCTTGATGACGGGATGCTCAGCGCCCAGAGGGCGGTTGATGCCGGGAAGAGTGATGTCGACATGGTCGGTAATAACCCCAGGCGTCACTTGACGCGTGGTGTTGTCAGCTAATTTCTCCAGTGATCGCAACGCGCCCGAGGACTGTCCCGCCAGCAATTCAACTTTTTCTTTTAGGTCAGCTACCTTTTTTTCAACAACGCTTTTGATCTGATTGACCTGCTGACCGACGTTTCGTTTTTCTTCGCTTGGCGCCGTTTTTAGCCACGTGTCATTAACCTGGGTGACGATCCCATTTTTCCGGCCCAACCAACGATCGCGAAACGTTTTGTATTTTTCATGCTTAGCGAGGCCATCGATATGTGCTTCCGCAGCGTAAGTCACCAATAGGTCGCATTCCTGCTCAAGAGCCGCCAACAGTTTGTCGGAAGCCTTTTGCAGGGCAGAGATCGAAAAAGTTTTTAGTTTGGGGACTTCGTACTGGGCCTTATCTTTCGGCAAGTCACCCTCGCGAGAATGTTGGAAGAAGCAGATTCCTCGGCGGCTGACGCCGCCTCGGAATGACAATAGGTAATAGATTAAAGAGACGGCTAACGGCTGATTTGCTACGCCTTGGCTGCGCCCGCGATCGCGCCCTTGGCTTGCTCTGCCAGGCTCTTAAATGCTTCGGGCTCCCGCACGGCTATATCGGCCAGAATCTTGCGATCCAACTCTACCCCGGCAAGCTTCAATCCGTGAATAAGCTGGTTGTAGCTCATCCCACTCATCTTTGCCGCGGCGCCAATGCGGACGATCCACAGTGAGCGGTATTGCCGCTTGCGCTGTTTGCGGCCGGAGTAGGCGAACTTCAGCCCACGTTCGACTGCTTCTTTGGCCGAGCGATATAGTTTCGATTTGGTTAGAAAGTATCCGCTGGCGCGGTCGAGTATTTTTTTTCGTTTCGCGCGGCGTTTGCTTCCGCGTTTTACACGAGGCATATGGTGCTCCTTTTAGTATCGAGTTAATGGCGGCTGGAGGTAAGGATGCGTTGCCTTGTACCTCTTCACTCACCCGGGTGCTGTGATCTACCACAGCATGACTGCGTAGCGACAACCGCCCTTGGCTGTCCAATAAAAACGGTAATAAAATTCAACGCGCGCACTTCGTTAGGCTGGGGAGAGCCGAGGACTGCTGTACCCTACGCGAGCCGATTTTTTAATATGGAATCATTCGCTTAATTTTCGGGGTATCGGCGTCGCTCACCAAAATCGAACGCCCCAGTTTTTTCTTGCGGCGCTGCGACTTTGAGGTCAGGATGTGGCGGAGATGCGAATGTCCGCGCTTCACTTTTCCAGATGCGGTCTTCTTAAAGCGCTTGGCTGCGCCTTTGTGGGTCTTTAATTTGGGCATGCGTCCTCTACAAATCAAATATCAGTTTTTAATTCTTTAGTTCTTAGCGGTTATGCTCGCGATGCGGCAGCCTGCGGCTTTTGTCCCGTATCTTTCTTAGGAGCCAAAATCGCGTGCAGGGTATTGCCTTCCTGTCTGGGACGGAATTCTACGATGCTTCTGTCTTGAACGTCTTTAATCAGACGCTCGAGAATTTGCCTGCCCAGCGTGGTGCGGGTCATCTCGCGACCGCGAAAAAAGATCGTTGCTTTGACCTTGTCGCCTTCGTCGAGAAAACGTAAGACGTGATTTTTTTTGGTTTCGTAATCGTGGTCATCCACGTTGATACGGAACTTCACTTCTTTTACAGTGATGGTTTTCTGGTGCTTCTTGGCTTCGCGCTCTTTTTTCTCCTGCTGATATAAGAATTTGCCGTAGTCCATGATCCGGCAAACAGGAGGGACAGCGGTCGGAGAGATCTCCACCAGATCCAAATTTTTTTCTTTGGCTAATTTCAGTGCATCGAAGGGGGTAAGAATTCCGATCTGCTCACCTTCATCCCCAATCACGCGAATTTCGCGGGCTCGAATGCGGTCGTTCGTGCGGATAAAACGTTTATCGATAACAATCCTCCGTCAGCTTACCGAGGGCAAACTAGTGGAAAGTATAACATGTGCACCTCGAAAGCTAACCGCTCCGTTACTCGCGGGTTGCCTTAGGGAGCTAGAATTATTGTAACTTTGGTTGAGGGATGTAGCACTTCGGTTCTACGTCTGAAAAGACCGCGATGGCATCGAATTGAAGGATGGAACTGCAAATATGACTTCTTCTACAAAGCACTTTCGAGGATTCAGATGGATGTTTGCGCTTATCGCATTAGCCTCGGTGCGACCGCTGGTGGCTCAAACGTGTATGACCGCTGACGACATGGACGCCACCACCCGATCCGCTCTCGTTACTACTGGCCAGAATTACTTCAATATGGCTGCAAGGGGGGATTCCGCGACGCTAAAGCAAAATGCGATCACGAGCCTGGCGGGAAATTTTTCTGGGGTGGAAACTGCCATAAACGATCACAAAGCAGATTTTGCCGGAGCAAAGGCTGACGCGCGACCTCCGTATTACTTGAAAGCGGAAGGCACCGCTCCACTTGATCGGGCAGAATTTTTATGCGGAGTTTTCGCGGCAAACGGACAGACTGCCACCAGCGCAGAGTTTGTCATTCCCAACCTGCCTCCCGGCGAGTATGGAATCGTAATCCTCGATGTGGCCGCTCCTAAGCAACCCTACACCGTCTCATTTGTGTTGCAGCATGACCGCAGCGCCTGGAAGCTTGGCGGATTCTTTGTAAGAGAAACCCAAACTAATGGGCACGACGGAAACTGGTTCGCAAACCAGGCGCGTACGTTTAAGGCGAAGGGACAGACTCACAACGCCTGGCTATATTTTCAGCAGGCGCGAGAATTGCTGTCCCCGCTTCCGTTCATGTATACCCTGCGCACTGACAAACTCTACGAAGAGGCGCAAACCGTGAAGCCCGCGGACTTGCCTAGCGGGGGCGCAGTTGATCTTCCGGCAGCAGGAAAAACTTACAAGCTCACCACGGTTTTTCCACTTCTGGTGGGGAAAGACCTTGATCTCGTAGTGAAGTATGAATCCACGAACGTCTCTGACACTAGCAAGACTTTTCAGGACAACATGGCAGTGATGAAGGCCCTGATCACAAAGTTTCCGGAGTTGCGGGATGCGTTCGATGGCGTAGTGGCGCGTGCCGTTGAACCATCAGGCAGGGATTATGGATCTCTTCTTCCAATGAAGGACATCAAGTGACGCGAAGAACGAAGAAGCTTGTAGGATAAACGGCCCGCTTACTTGCGCTCCTCAGCCAGCTTTCTTGCGATCTCTTCCATCAATTTAGGCTTTAGCTCGGCGAAAACGCTGTCGACAATGCCAGCGATAATCGAGGCGTCAGTAATGCCTTGATGGGAAGCTTCTTGTTTGTTCGGCGACATTTCCTCTCCGCGTATTTGCTTGAAGCCTGCCGCCGCGACATCGGCAATTTGAGATGTTAGTTGGGGACCGGCAATGGATTCGCGAATCTGACGCCAGTTCTGCCAGGCTGCGGCAAGCTGCAATTCGCGTTCTTTGTTTTCGGGGGCCTTTGATGGAACTGGATTGACTTCGGGAACTTCGAAAGCTGGCTGTTCGGTGGTTTCTGAGTGAGTGCGGAGCGTAGCGCCGTCGGTAGGAGACGAGATCGTTTCTGCTGAAGAAAAATTGCTACTTCCGGAGGGTCTGTTGCCAGATAATTCAGAGTGACTTCTGTCGATTTCGACGGTTCGGGATCCGGCGGAGGCGGCGGCTGCGAAAGCAACCTCAGTGTAGCCAGAAGAATTTGCCTCTTCAGCGGGTAGGACGGCGGATTGGGTGATCAAGTCTGCAACTTCTGTATTATTGCTCACTTCCAAAGCAGGAGGAGAGGCGGCAATACCATTTGTAACATTGGAGACACCGGCCGCATCATCCAGCGCGGTTTGCGCTTCCGCCTTGAGAGACATCTCTGCATGAGAATCTTGTGATGTTCCCGAACGAACTTCACTTGTAATCTGAGCCACCGGAGTTTCGGTCTGTATCGTTACCTCGGCGACGATCTCACTCGCCGATTCCTCAAGCGATTCGGCTGCGCGTGCAGACGCAGCAGCACCGTCCGCGGCGGCAAATGCCGCATAAGCCTTTTCCATCTCCGATTCGAGAAGCAGGTGGGAATCGCCGTCGGAGAGAGCGACGGGCTCTGCGATCCAACGTGGACCGGTAAAGACTGAAGTGACGGCAGCAAGGGCACTGGCGAGAGCAGTCACTGGCTGTTCTGCCTCTTCGCCGGCGGGCGAGAGCGATGCGAGAGCGGCCATGACCTCGTCTTCGGTGGACGAATTTTCGGCGCGAGCTGCTTTTGCCCCGGTTTGTACTACTGGCTCCGCCGGCGCTTCAACAGCAATTGCTTCGGACGAAGTCGGATCATCCGAAGATTTTGGTTCTACTTTCGAAGCTTCAGGATCAGCGATCTGGGCAAGCGAAGGCGTAGCGGGCACGTCAGGAGGATCTTGCATGACCTTCGACGCTGCTAGAATTGCCGATTCTAAATTTCTTTTGACTTCCTCTGGCGAGTGTGGTGCAGGTTCAACAACGGGAGCACTCGCTTCGATTGCCATCAAACGTTCGACGGTGAAATTCTCGAAGGGCCGAGCCGGATCACCATTTTGCTCGTCCGAAAGATTCTCGGGCGAAGCAACGACTACGGTGTCTGCGATTTTCGGTTCAAGTGCTTTCTCTTCTTCTTTGGTCCTCCCGAAATCCTGAAATCTGGTGGCTTCAGGTTTGGGCTTCTCTTGCTCAACATCTTCGGAGCGAGCGGCAATTTTAGGAATACTTAAGCGCTTCCTCCATCCAATGGATGTTTCGCTGGAAGGATCAATCGATTTATCGCGGCCCTTTCGGGAGGAAGAGGTCTCGGTTTTTGAGGAACGTGCTGGCTTGCTGGGGGCGGCCTGGGGAACAATCTTGTCCTCCAAGCGCATGATAGCTGCTAGTAACTCGGTGGCGTCAAATGGCTTAACGATGTGAGCGTCGGCTCGCACCCGGCGGGCCTCTTCAACCTTGAAAGGCTCTAGCTTTCCGACCGTCAGCAAAACCGGAATGCGGCTGGTGGCGGACGATTCCTTGAGGCGCTGGCAAACTTCCAGCCCCCCGTACCCCGGCATATAGACGTCGAGGACGATCAGGTCTGGAGTCAGCTCGGCTATTTTTTTCAGCGCCGCCGAACCGTTATTTACCGTAATGACTTCGTATCCTGCATCGCTGAGGATCCGGCGGCCCATGTTCTGGGCGGTAACGCTATCGTCGGCGAGCAGTATTTTCCGCGCCAATGAATTTCCTTTGATGGAACGGGGAGATAACGCGAAGTTAGCGTGTCCGAAGGCCTAAGTCAATGAAGATACGAGGGTAAGAGGTTACTAGCGGTCACCAGAGTATGACCTAAAGTCACTAGGTTTTGCACGCTCGTAATGTGGAACGGTTTTCATCGCCGGTCGTTCTACATTCATCCGCTATTCGGTTGATAATAAAGCTCTTCCATTGCGAGTTGGACTTTCGCCGACAATTTCTCCATCTCGTCACGAGTGTATTGAGTGGTAGAGATTGGTTCTCCCACACGCATTTCTATGGGACGGCATTTTATGTGATAGGTGTCCATCGGAAGTAGTTCGTAGGTTCCAACCAGAGCGATGGGAACTACATCTACCTGCCCCCGAATCGCCAGAAAAAAAGCGCCGCCTAGAAACGGCTTGATGTCGCCATCGCGGGTGCGCCCACCCTCGGGGAAAATTACCAGTGGAATGCCTTCTTTTAGCGTTTTCAAGCCGGCGCGGACACTGCCTATTGCCGCCGAAGGGTTCTGCTGATTGATACAAATTTGGCCCGACCGCTTCAAATGCCATCCCACGATCGGGTACGCGAGCAATTCCTTCTTAAACGCGATGCGGAACTGGAATGGCAGGTACGCATACAAGACTGGGATATCAAGCGCTGAGGCATGATTGACGGCATATACGTAAGGCCGCGATAAATCTAATTTCTCGAGGCCGACCACTTTCACCGGCGAGCCGATGGTTTTCATGATCAACACTGACCAGAAGCGTGCGAAGCCATGCAGAATCCGCTCCCGTTGACGTAAAAGAGAAACCGGAATTGAGATGATTCCGAGCACGACGGTGTACATCCAGATCAGGGGATCGAAAAAAAGAAAAGACCTGAGCTGGCTGAGGAAACCGTGTTTTCTTCTTTTTGCGCCGTTATGCTGGCGAGCCGCATTGCGAGTTTGTCCCGATGGCGTTGGCTCCGTTGCGGACGCAAGAGCTTCGAGCTCGGAGGAGGTGTTCACGATTGGATTTGATGCGTCATTGGCGGGATCGAAGTCCTCACTCCAAGTACTCGCATCGCCTCTCCCACAACGTATATCGATCCCGTGATTACGACGATTCCGTCGGGGCCTGCCAAAGCCTCGGCGCGAGAGATGGCTGTGGAGACACTCGGGGCGCTCTCGATGTCAGTGGCCGTTCTCCTTGCCGCGTCACGAATTTCCGCGACTGTGGCTGCGCGTAGATTGTCGGCCTGAGTTGCGATCACGGCCTCCGCGACGGGAAACAATATCTCGGCAATTTCGCCGATTGCTTTGTCGCGCATGGCGCCGAATACGATTATGAGATGTTTGTTCTCGTAAGCGGTCGAAAGCGTCGATCTTAAAGCCCATGCTCCAGCGGGGTTGTGCGCTACATCTAAAACAAATTCCGGCGAGTCGTCTCGTGCACGCAAAACCTGAAAACGCCCGGGCCAACTTGTCTCCCGAATTCCGCGTGCAATCGATTCTGCGGTCACGGGGAATCCTTGCGCTGCGAGCTCCACCGCCGATGCAATTGCCAAAGCCACGTTTCTGAATTGATGACGGCCCGCCAACGAAGATTCAACAATTATCTGTTTAGCCATGACTTCGAGCGGATACCTGGTGTGCATCAACCTTCTGTCCGCAAAGTCTTCATGTTTTTTAAAATGCTCGGCACTCCCGGGGCTCACTGGCGGAACGTATGGTACAGCGTTCACGGCCTTCGCTCCCAGCTTCAGAATTCTGTTGCCGATCACATCGTTGGCTTCAGGATGCTGGGGCAGCGTCACCACAACCCCATCTTTCCGTATGATCCCGGCTTTTTCACCTGCAATTTCAGTAAGCGAATCGCCGAGAAAGTTTTGATGGTCAAGCGATATATCAGTGATCACGCTTACGAGCGGATCGATGACATTGGTGGCGTCGAGGCGGCCGCCCATTCCCACTTCTAATACTGCAATCTCAATTTTGTTTTCGGCAAAATATCGGAATGCGATGGCCGTCAACATCTCAAAAAAGCTGGGATGCCATGGCAACTGGTTCGTGGACACTAGCTTATTGGCGGCTTGATTCACGGCGTCGAAGTGGACGGTAAACGATTCGTCGGGGACCGGTAGCCCGTTAATCTGAATCCGTTCGTTTACTCGAATTAAATGCGGAGAAGTGTAGAGTCCCGTTTTCAATCCTGACGCATACATGATCGAAGCCAAGGTTGCCGCGGTTGATCCCTTCCCGTTGGTGCCGGCGATCAACACTCCAGGAAACTTTCGCTCAGGATTACCCAGGGATTCGAGCAGAGTCCGCATGTGCGCCAAGTCAAATTTGTGCGATGGACTTTGCGTAAGTTCGTGACCCAAGGCGTAAAGCGTCGTCACTGCGTTTTCGTAGGACATATTTTAAGAAGCCGGCAAACTCACGCGGGACACGCGTCATGCATAATTTTGTCACCCTAGGGACGGGCGTCCCCGCCCCTTCACCCGGCCGACGCCCTCCACTAACTCACGCCACATCGCTCATGCCGGCACTGCGAAGAGCGAGTTTCAATCGTATTTTTTCTGCCAGGAGCGTTTGCACGCGTTCCGGTTCTGGGTTGCGCGACGCTTGGAGTTCAATTTGAATCTGCTCTAATTTGCGGCGAAGTTGAATACGTCGCAAAGCGCGCACCGCCCCTTCAACCCGCTCGGCCGACAGATCTTCGTCGTCTCTCATCAGTATCGCCGCCAAAAGGTTGCGATCTCCCTCGGGCATTTCCAATTCCATAATGTCAGTTTCAGTTGGAGCGGTCAGCAAAGTTTGCATTAACGACTCGGTCGCAAGTCCCTGATGCAGCCGTTCGGACTGCAGTGCGAACTGCGCCTGCCGCGCCGGATCAAACTCTTCATCGGTCCCTTCACGCGAAGACGTCCGCTCTTCGCGAAAACTCATTTCGTTGGCAGAGGTCAAAGCACGGATCAGAATTCTTTCCGCATCCGTCGCCTGGCTTTCGGGACGCTCTTTTACCGCCGCTTTCGAACGGCTGGTAGCAACATGCTTAAGCTCCTGCCGTAAAATTGCGGAGTCGATGCTGAGTTTCTGAGCGATCTCATGCGAAAGATCGTCACGCATGATTCGGCTAGGCACACGCTGAATATAAGGCAATAAGTAATTCACCGCCTTCACCTTCCCCTCAGCACTACGCACAGGAAAATGGCTGCGGGCCCACTCGATCAGATAATCGAAATATTTTTGGGAATTGCGCAAGGCATCGGCGTAAGCGTCTTTCCCTTTGCGGCGCACGTAGAGGTCAGGATCGAATCCCTCCTCGAGTGTGAGGACTTTGATTTGGAAATCTTCTTCGGTGAGCAGAGCGAGCGTTCGCTCGGTGGCCTTGGCCCCGGCGGTGTCGGGGTCGAAATTTACTACTACATTCTTGCTGAACCGGCCCAGCAACTTGGCTTGCAGCTCAGTGAATGCTGTTCCTGAACTGGCGATGACGTTATGAAATCCTGCGGCGAACACGGAAATACAATCCATCTGCCCTTCCACAACAATCGCGTAGTCAAGCTTACGAATGGCTTCTTTCGCCGACCCGAGGTTAAACAAGACTCTAGACTTCGAATAAATTGGGGTCTCCGGGGAGTTCAAGTATTTCGGTCCCGCCTTTTCGTCCGTAGAAAGCGTACGCCCGGTAAAAGCAATAATCCGTCCCGATTCATTCGCGATGGGAAACATCACCCGATTGCGGAATTTGGAGTACATGGCTTGAAGAGCCGCTTCTGCCTTCTGGCTTCTGGCTGAACCGCTAAAATCGACATTGTCATTGCGAGCGACCCGAGTTCCTCCTATCGCGGAGGGAGTGGGCGAGTCGAGGGAGTTGCTGTTCTCTTCGGCAGGCTCCGCATCCAAGTTCTCGTCGGCATCAGCCTTTGACTTAGCACGGTCACCCCGAGCGGCTGATGACGCAAGATTCTGCTGACGGCTGACGGCTGACAGCTGACGGCTGTCGTCTTGCTTCCACGAGAACAACCCGCTCTCCCGCAAAACGTCCTCGGAGAAGTCCCCGCGCAACCGGTCTTTCAGTACGAATCCCGAATCCGGCGCAAATCCAATCCGAAACTCTCGGATCGTGGGTTCGCCCAATCCGCGCGTCGCCAGATATTGCCGCGCAAAACTTCCCTCCGAACGCCGCAGGCAATCCTGAAAAAACAGACAAGCCCGCTCCTGGACCTCAAGCAAGACCGCTCGCAACTTGGCATCCCGAGCCTCGGTAGGACTGCTGAAACTTTGCTGCGGCACCGCAATGCCGAACTTTTGCGCCACTGCCCGTACGGCTTCCGGAAAGCTGATGTTCTCGATCTTTTGGACAAAGTTGAAAACATCTCCGGACTCACTGCACCCAAAGCAATGGTAAAACTGCCGCGTGGCGTGTACCGAAAACGAAGGACTTTTCTCACCGTGAAACGGACACAGCCCAATGAAGTTTTGCGCCCCGGCCTTGCGCAACTTAACGTAGTCGCCGACCACGCGAACAATGTCCGCCTGCTGCTTGAGGGTGTAAGCGAAGTCGCCAGGATTAGCCATGATGGGTATAGTGTCCTGCAAAAAGTCGCGCGTGAGAAGTGTCCGCTAGGATTTGCTGTTGGAAAGTTGTGGAATAAGAAGCCGCACAGTGGAGCATTGAGGGAAATCAGGTCGTCGCTGCATTTTTTGAGTCAGGTTGTGCGATTTTTTTAACCATCCATTCAACTGCGGTTTATCCCCTCGTAACCTTTGGGTCGCAGAATCGACCCGATCCATTAATCCCGCCAGGGGACACTTCGCTTTCGATTTTGGAGGATTTCCATGCAGTTTCAATCCCTTCGCCGTTCCAGCTCGCAATTGTTTGGAGTAAGCGCGGCCCTGCTTTCCACCTTCGTGAATCTCCTTGACCCTACCGCGCTTGCGGCCCAAAGTGCAAAAACCGCTACCCCAATCAAACATGTCATCGTGATCATCGGCGAAAACCGCACCTTCGACCACGTCTTTGCCACCTACAAGGCCAAAGCCGGAGAAACGGTGGACAATCTTCTCTCCCGCGAGATCATCAACGAGGATGGAACTCCCGGTCCAAATTACTCGCGCTCGGCGCAATATAAGGCGGTCGATAGTACCATTGTTGGTAACGGACTCTACTCAATCAGTCCAGCGGAGAAAACCATATATGCGAATATCCCGCCGGTACTCGCAGGAGGCCCGTCGAGCTCTTCGGAGTTGGCGCCAAACACCGCGGCAGCCAAAGCGCTGGAGCCAGGATTCCTGGCCAACGGAACGTATCGTTTTCTCACTACGGGCGCAACGGGAATCCCTGGCGGTCAAATCGACACGCGTATTCCGAACGTCAACTATCTTCCTGCCGGCGTCTTCCAACTGACCCCTGGCGTTAAGTACGACGCATACGCCAACAGCCCGGTCCATCGGTTTTATCAAATGTGGCAGCAACTGGACTGCAACGTGGATTATTCCACGGAACGCAACCCCAGCGGATGCCTCGCCGATCTTTTCCCCTGGGTGGAAGTAACGGTCGGAGCGGGCACCAATGGCCTTCCTCAGCCCCCCGGATTTAACGACATGACCACCGGCGAGGGCGGCACGTCGATGGAGTTTTACAACATGCAGCGGGGCGATGCGCCTTATCTGAGATTTCTCGCCGAGCGCTACACCATCAACGATAACTTCCACCAATCCGTGATGGGCGGCACCGGCGCGAACCACATCATGTTTGGCTACGCCGACGACATCTTCTTCAGCGATGGCAAGGGCAATGCCGCCGTCCCACCGGCCAACCAGATCGAGAATCCCAACCCGCAAGCCGGCACCAACAACTGGTACACCGAAGACGGATACGGGATCGGCGGCGGTGCCGGAGGCGGTAGCTACAGCGCGTGCGCCGACGCTACCCAGCCGGGGGTGACGGCGGTTGTCGATTACCTTCAATCTCTTACTCGGCCCATGAAGCCGAACTGCGATCCCGGCCACTATTATCTTCTCAATAACTACAACCCCGCCTATAACGCTGACGGCACTCTGGCAATTAACAATCCCAATCCCTATGCGCCGTTCACCATTCCGCCCACCAACGTTCGCCACATCGGCGATGCTCTGATGGAAAAAAACATTTCCTTCAAATATTACGGTGATGGATGGAATCTGAACCTATCTGATCCCAACTATAACAATCCCGCAGACGCGTATTGCAACATCTGCAATCCATTTCAATATGCCGCTGACATTATGACTAATGCCACTCTTCGTCAGGAGCACATTCAAGACCTCGCGAACTTTTACGAAGACGTGAAGGCCAGCGAACTGCCCGCAGTTTCAATCATCAAGCCTAGTGGCTTCGTAGATGGGCACCCCGCATCATCGAAGCTCGACTTGTTCGAAGGATTCACCAAGAAAGTCATCACCTCGGTGCAGGCCAATCCCGAATTATGGGAGAGCACGGCGATCTTCGTCACCTTCGATGAAGGTGGCGGCTACTATGACTCCGGCTACATTCAACCCTTGGATTTCTTCGGAGATGGGACCCGGATACCGCTGATTGTCGTCTCTCCATTTTCGAAAGGCGGACACGTCGATCACAAGTATTCCGACCATGTTTCGATCATAAAATTCATTGAGCGAAACTGGAACCTGAAACCCCTAACTGCGCGCAGCCGGGACAACTACCCGAACCCGAAAACGGCGTCGGACAATCCTTACGTTCCGTTAAACACCCCCGCGTTGGACGATTTGTTCAACTCGTTCGATTTTCATGCAGACGCAAAACAGTAACCGCGGATAAAAACTGACGGCGATCGGGATTTTCCGGATCGCCGTTTTTAATTATTGTGCTGACAAAACCGAGAAAGTTATCACCTTGCCATGCAAATTGTGGGAAGAGCACCGCGATTTTCATCTGTTCGATCTGCCCTTTGCGTCTGTGCCGCGAGCGCTGTCACAATCCAAATTGTTTGGAATGAAACTCTAGAGTTTCTCCTAGATGGGACAAAAAATAGCCCGGGCTATGGTCACCCGGAAACAGGTGATATTCGTGCTTGATCTTTTCGGATTGCAAAAGCCTGTGCAATTTTTCCGCTCCTACCTCGAAATTAAAATCGTCGTCTTTGCCGCAATTGAAATAGATTGCGAGCTTGGCGATTCCAGCGCGGTTGGTTCGCGCGAGTGTCACGGGATCGTTCTGTTTCCAATGCGGGATGTTAATGGGATCCCCAAATGCAGATCCTAATAATCGGCCCAGTTGACTTCTGGACTGCAAGGCTTCATTCATCTCTTGAGGGGACTCGGTCATCAGTGCGGCGCTTTGTGCACTGACCGAAGAAAAAAGTTCGGGATGAGCAAAAGCAAATCTCAAAGCGCCATATCCACCCATGGATAGGCCAGTAATCGCGCGGCTCGCCCGGTCCTTTCTGGCCGCGTATTTTTTCTCAATGCCAGGGATCAGTTCGTGGATGAAAAAATCGCTATAGCGAACTTTGCTGTAGGCCGAGTCGATAAAAAAACTGTTCTTACCTTCGGGCGCGACGATCAGGTATTGACCAATTTTCTTTTGCTGGCGTAGGTCTTCGATCAAGTCCCACCCGCCGCTCTTAAACAAGGCTTGTTCGTTCTGGCCAAGCCCGTGCAGAAAATACAAAACTGGGTAGGGCTTTGCGGTTGGCGCGTAATCGTCGGGAAGCATTACGCAATAATGGATCGATTGCTTGAGAATGCGACTGTTCAGGGCAGCGCAATCCATTCGGCCTTGCGCATGAGATACGCGGCAAAATAGGGTCAGCAGAAGAAATGTCGAGTAGAGAATGCGCATGGTTTATGTGGGGTGGACGCTCTAGTCCGCCGCAGTTGGTGTTGCTATTTTTGTGTTTTTCCGAGAATCAAAGGTAGCGGACCCGACACGGACTATTCATATCGAAGCGCTTGCACCGGATCCAATTTTGCGGCACGGCTCGCAGGATACAAACCGGAGAGCAAGCTAACTGTGATCGCAAAGGCGATTGCCCCCGCAACCAACCACCACGGGACTGTCCATATATTTTCTGGGGGAAACTGCTGCCGCTTCAGGTAAATATTGGTGCCGAAGTTGATGACGTGTCCAATAAGCCAGCCCAGTACAACGCCCAGTATCCCCCCTAAAGCGCCCATAGCTCCAGCTTCCGCAAAGAACAAACCTTTTACATCGGAATCGCTCGCTCCTATGGCTTTCATGATCCCAATTTCGCGGCGGCGTTCAAGGATCGCCATCACCAGCGTGTTGACGATGCCGATTGACGCTACCGCAAGGGCGAGACTACCGAAGATGCCGAGAAACAAATCGAGCACCGCGAAAAACTGGCGCAGGCTTTTGGTCGCGTCAATGATGGAGAACGTATTGAATCCCATCTTCTTGATCGAGTCTTCGATGGGCTGCACGTACTTTGGACTAGACACCCGAACGCTAACATTGGAGTATGTCGGCTGACCCGTCACCGCGTCGCCAGAATCGCGGGAACTGGATGCCTGCATCATGTGCAAGCTTTCGGCAAGTGTTAAAGGAAGAAAGACGCGGGCGCGCGCTTGTCCCCGCATGCTATCGGGATCGAGATCGCAAATGCCGACAATCTTCAATCTTAGCTCGCGAGATATCACGGAATAGGCGGCTTGGGGAGGGGAGGTTGAACCCGAAGGGTCCGTGTCGACTGCACTTGTCTTTTCCGCGTAGCGCATGATCAATTCCTTCCCCAGCAATGGCGGCCCGAGTTCGGAAGCCTTCACATCGTCTTCGCCCGTCTTGGGCGTGCGTTCAACCAATTCTTCGGCAAAAGATTTTTGCAGTACGACTTCAGCCGCAGTTTCACTTGTGAAAAAAGTTCCGGCCATGCCATCGAACGCGTCGTTACTTTTGGCGGAGAAGGGAAGTCCTGCGACCATGGTGAGATGCTGCTTGCCTTCATACCGTAATTGGGTGATCAGGCGGATGTCGGGATACGCCTCAAGCACATTGGGAAGCTGCTCCATCTTCTGGCGGTGGGTTTCGTCGAGGGCGGGACTTTCTGCGGGAGATGGCCCGTTGCGTTCCTGATCGCGATTGAACCCACGAAAATCGCGCCTCGAAGTGACTACCACGGTATCGAACAGGCCGGACTTTTGCAGTCTTCGTGCCGCGAGTTGCTGCAAGCCTATGCCAAGGGAAAGCATGGCAACCAGGGACGCTACCCCCACTGAAATTCCAATTGTGGTGAGAGAATTTCGCAAAAAGGATTCGCGAAGGTTTCGCAGTGCCAGTTCTGCGGAATCGTAAAGTTTCACAGCCGCACCTCGCTGTTCGAAACGCCACCAAAAGCAATCAGCGCATTTTCCTGGCTGTCGATCAGCTTCCCGTCCGCCAAAAATATCATTCGCCGTGCATAGCGTTCCGCGAGCGAGCGCTCGTGCGTAACCATGACCACGGTCATTCCCAGTGTCTGGTTGAATTCGCGAATGAAGTTCATGATCTCAGTCCCGGTACGCGAATCTAGATTCCCTGTGGGTTCATCCGCTAAAAGCAATTTTGGTTGATTGATTAACGCCCTAGCCAAGGAAGCGCGCTGTTGCTCCCCACCCGATAGTTCCATAGGACGATGGCGGAGCCTCGCGCTTAAACCGACCCGACGCAACGCCTCTTCTGCGAGGGTTGCTCGCTTGTCGCGATCAATCTCGGCGAACCGCATGGGCAGTTCGACGTTCTCTATCAAGGTCATGCTGGGGATCAAGTTGAAAGACTGAAAAACCATTCCCACCGTTCGCAGTCGGTGCTTGGCAAGATCTTCGCGAGACAGCAGCGCGAGATCCTTGCCCTGCACGACTACCGTCCCGGACGTGGGACGGTCAAGGCCGGCTAACAAATTCAGCAGGGAAGACTTCCCCGAACCAGAAGTCCCCAGCAATGCCACGAAATCTCCGGTTTGTACTTGCAAAGAAATTCCATCGACAGCCCGAATTAAAGTCTCGCCCATTTTGTAATGCCGGCAGACGTTCCCGGTTTCGATTGCCACCGAATTCTTCGCAGCGACAAACGGTTCCGCATTCTGAAGTCCAGGATTGTTATTCAGCGAACGTCTCCCCTCACGAGATCAAGCGCGTCGGTGAAGTCGGCATTCTGCTTCGCAGATTTCTTTCCATTGGATTCCGTCACTGGAATCGCATCACCCTCGCCGGGAGCGAGAAAAAGATTGGTTTCGACACCGTGCTGCTTGGTGTAGAGCTCGTAATAGCGGCCTCGCAGGCCGAACAATTGCTCGTGAGTTCCACGTTCGACAATTCTTCCTTGCTCAATAACCAGGATCTGGTCAGCCCTGCGGATAGTGGAAAGCCGGTGCGCAATCACAAACGTAGTACGCCCTTGCATCAGGTACGAAAGCCCTTGCTGGATGAGAGCTTCGGATTCGGAATCGAGGCTGGATGTGGCTTCATCGAGGATTAGGATGCGCGGCTCGGCCAGAATTGCCCGCGCGATGGATATTCTTTGCCGCTGCCCTCCGGAAAGCTTTACCCCGCGCTCACCGACAATGGTGTCGTATTTTTCCGTGAAACTCTCGGCAAACTCATCCACTCGGGCGACGCGGCAAGCTTCGAGTATTTCTACTTCGGTCGCGTCCGGCCGCGAAAAGGCTACGTTTTCCCGGATTGAGCCGTCAAACAAAAACGATTCCTGGAGCACTGTTCCCAGATGAGTTCGGTAAGAATCGAGACGAACCGTGCTCAGGTCGATTCCATCTACCAGAATCTTTCCTTTCGACGGTACATAAAAAGCGGCAACCAGCCCAATGGTGGTTGACTTGCCAGAACCCGATGACCCGATTAAGGCCGTTACTGTGCCCGGTGCCGAATGAAATGTCAGATCGTGAAGGACCGTGCGCTCGCCGTCGTAACTGAAGCTCACATTCTCGAAATCGATGGTGCCAACGATATCGGGAAGAGTCACAGTGCGATTTGGATCTTCGTCTTCCGGGCGCTCCGCCAAAATTTCGTGGGTCCGCTCAAGACCTGCAACTGCTTCGGTCAACTGCGTACCGATCTGCACAATCTGCATAATCGGCGCGATTAAGAATCCCAAAAATAATGTGTAAGTAAAGAAGCCTCCGATGGTGAGCGTGCCAGCGATGATCTGACGCGCTCCAAAATACATGATTAACGCACCGACTACACCCAGTAAAAGGCTTGCCGACAAGCTCATCACCGAGGTTGCGGTGAGGCTGCGGACAACGTTGTCGAGCAAACGCAGCACGCCCATGGAAAACACGCCGGCTTCACGTTTTTCGGCGTGGTATCCCTTTATGACGCGAACCCCACCGAGCGACTCCGCCAATCTTCCAGTGACCTCTGCATTGATCTTTCCGCGCTCGCGAAATATCGGACGAATAGTGCTGAACGCTTTTCTTAGCGCCAGGGCAAAACACGAAAGGAATCCGAAGGCCAGCAGCGTCATCAACGAACTAATGCGGAACAGCACCACCAGCGCGATGCATGCGGTGAGAATGCCGCCAGTCAAATCAACCAGCCCGGTCCCTAGCAGATTCCGCACGCCTTCCACATCGCTCATGATTCGCGAAACCAGAACGCCACTTTTGTTGGAATCGTGAAACGAGATTGCGAGACGCCCGATATGGGCTTGCACTTTCTGGCGCAATTCGGCGATAAGGCGCTGCGCCTCTTTCGACAGCAGTTGGGTCAAAGAAAAAGAAGTTGCGCCTTGGATTGCAGTGGCCAGAAGGACCCACAGCACCAGAGGTCGCAGCCGGTAGATCTGATGTTTAACGATGACAGTATCGATCAGGAATTTTGTTGAGTAGGGCAGTACCAGCCCTGAAACTCGGTTGATGACCATCAAGAAAAATCCCAGTGCGAGCAAGGCGCGGCGGGGACGAATTAACTCCCAGACGTCTGGAAGTATGGTTCGTACTTTCTGGACTGCCTTGGTTAATGGGGGTTTCGGAGGAGAATCCACTGAAATGTTAGACGACAAAAATGTCGCCTGAGGTTCTTTTTGTGACAAAATTCAGGACTGCGATCTCGTCGCCATGGATATCTATTATGGATTACTTACTAAAGACCGAACCCTCGTCCTATTCGTTCTCTGACCTTCAGCACGACCAGAGCACCACCTGGGATGGTGTAACCAATCCGGTAGCACTGAAACATCTGCGCGGAATGAAAGCAGGAGACCGCTTAGTGATCTATCACACGGGGGAAGAAAAAAGCGCGGTTGGGACCGCGTCGGTGGTATCGGTGGATACAGCGGACCCAAAAGCTCCGCAAGTGAGAATCAAAGTGGGGCGTGCAATTGCCAAGCCCGTTGCCTTGTCCGAAATGAAGTCCAATAAGATGTTCGCCGATTCTCCATTGGTGAGGCAGGGAAGATTGAGCGTGGTTCCGTTAACGGATAAACAGTGGGAGTTCCTTTGCGCGGCATAAGCACAGAATAAATTCGACCCAGTTTCCTCCATTCCCCTCGGTTGGGTAAAATCGGCTCATGTCAAAACAATCTTCGGATATTCCAGCACTTACTTTTTCTCTCGGCGGGGAATGTACTGTTAACCGGATGGGATTTGGTGCAATGCGTATTACCGGCACCGGCGTTTGGGGACCTCCAAGAGATTGCGCTGCTGCATTGGGTGTGCTCCGGCGCGCGGTTGATCTAGGCGTTAATTTTATTGACACGGCCGATTCTTATGGGCCAAATGTCAGCGAGGAACTGATCGCCGAAGCCCTGGCCCCTTATCGGAAAGATTTGGTAGTGGCTACGAAGGGTGGGTGGACGCGCCCCGGCCCTGGGCTCTGGTGTCATGACGCCAGTCCGGCGCATTTGCGCACGGCGGTTGAGGGCAGCTTGAAACGTCTTCGTGTAGATCGAATCGAGTTGTATCAACTGCACACGCCTGATCCTGCAACTTCATTCGACAAATCCATCGAAACTTTGGCCGAACTTCGCTCTCAAGGGAAAATTCGGTGGATCGGATTATCCAACGTCACCCGCGAACACGTGGAGCGGGCCCGAAAAATCGTGCCTATTGTTTCCGTGCAGAATCGTTACAGCTTTGCTGATCGAGAGTGGGAGCATGTGCTCGAATATTGCGAATCGAATGACATTGCTTTTATTCCCTGGTTCCCCCTGGGGGCGGGAAAAGTTGCGGGAGAAATACTTTCGCGGATCGCGAAGGCGCATGACGCAAAGCCCATGCAGGTGGCGCTGGCGTGGCTACTCCAGCGCTCGCCGGTGATGCTGCCTATTCCGGGAACCTCTTCCATTGAACATCTGGAAGAGAACATGAGGGGCGCGCAGGTCAAATTGAACCAGGAAGAGATGACCGAGCTTGGCGATGCTTCTTTGCCCGGAGTGGGAGTACGGGCCAGTTGAGACCCTCTAACTAGCCAATTTTCGCAGGAACTCGTGCTCGTCTAGCCTGTACTTGAACGCTTTGTGACCGTCGATGAACACGACCGGAACTTCGTCGGTGAATTTACGGCGGAGCTCTTCATCACTATCCACATCGATTTCGCGCCAGCTGAATCCGCCCCGTCGGTGCAATTTGACCAGTGTTTCTTTAACAATCTCGCAAAGATGGCAACCTTTGCGGGAATAGACGACGACTTGGCGGCCGTCCTGCACGGGGAGAGTTTAGCAATGAGACTTCTTCTTTTCCAGTGCTTTTATCACAATCTTGCCAAATCCCAGAGGCGGTTGCAGCGCGGGTTATACTAGGTCTAATCCATGACTGAAACCGCGCATAAAACGTTTTACCTTGAGACTTTCGGCTGCCAAATGAATGCGCACGACTCTGAAAAAGTCGTGGGTACGCTGATTTCGGAGGGATATAGCCAGGTCCAAACCGTCGAAGAAGCGGGGCTCGTTTTGTATAACACCTGCTCCATTCGGGACAAGGCGGAGCAGAAAGTCTTCCACCGCTTGGGCGACTACAAGAAGCTCAAGGCACAGGGCAAGCAATTTGGCGTGCTTGGCTGCGTCGCGCAGCAAGAAGGCGAAAAAATCTTCGAGCGGGCGCCTTACGTTTCGCTAGTTTGCGGATCGGCCTCGTACCGCAATTTACCCCAAATGCTGGTGCAACTCGAAGCAGGGAACCAGCGGGTCACCGGACTCGACGACCGTGCCACCGACGAATGTTTTGAAACCGAATTTACCGCCCGCACCAATCCTTATCGCGGATATATCACTATTATCGAAGGTTGCGATAAATTCTGCGCCTATTGTGTGGTTCCCTTTACGCGCGGCAAAGAGCGCAGCCGCGCCTCCGCCTCAGTGCTCGAAGAAGCTCACCGCATGGTTGATCTCGGATATACCGAGATTCAATTGCTTGGGCAGAACGTAAATTCCTACAGAGATCCATCACGAGCGAAATCGTTTGCGGAGTTACTAGCTGCGGTCGGAGAAATTTCTGGCATTCGCCGTGTGCGTTTTACTACCTCGCATCCAAGAGACTTTGGCCGCGACATCGTTGAAGCTATCGATGCCGTGCCCACCTTGTGCAATCACGTTCATCTACCGATTCAAAGCGGCTCTAACCGAGTCTTGGACGGCATGCAGCGTCTCTACAGTCTTGAACAGTATATGGAGCGGGTATCGTGGATGAGAGCGGCGAATCGGGACATCAGCCTGACTAGCGATATCATTGTTGGGTTTCCCGGAGAGTCCGAGTTGGATTTCGAGGAAACCCTCTCATTGCTGGATCAAGTCCAATACGACTGTGTGTTTAGCTTTAAGTATTCACCGCGACCCAACACCCCATCGTTAAAGTTGGAAGACGCGATCCCAGATGAAGAAAAGACCCGACGCTTGTTGGTAGTGCAGGACCGACAGCGGGAGATCCAAAGGATTAGCTATAGGCGTCACCTAGGGGAAACCGTTGAAGTGTTAGTTGAGGGAAGGAATGAGGCCAGGAAGCAGGTGATGGGCCGAACTTCGCAGAATAAGACCTTGAATTTCACGGTCGGTGATCGAGCAGCTCCGGAATCGGGTGAGTACGTCACGGTACTGACCACCGCCACATTCCCCAACAGCTTGCTGGGCGAAATGGTTCACTGAAGACTTACTTGGGGGTTCAGATGGAAGTCGAAATGAAAATTCGGGGCTTGATGATGGATCCGGTCACCAACATGCCCATCGTGATTTTGAAAGACGCCGGAAGCGACGCCGTCCTGCCCATATGGGTGGGCATTTACGAGGCGAACGCCATCGCGCTTGAGATTGAGAAAGTTGCGACCCCGCGTCCCATGACACATGACTTAATCAAGAACGTTCTGGTGGGATTGACGGCCAACGTCCACAAAGTGGTGGTGACGGAACTGCGGGACGACACTTTTTACGCGGTCATTTGGATGGAGCGCGAAGGCCGAATCATCAGCGTTGATTCACGTCCTTCAGATGCGCTGGCGCTGGCCTTACGCGTAGATTGTCCAATATTCGTCGAAGACGGCGTGCTAAAGCATTCCAAGCTCGCGGCGAACGTGTCGGACCGGGTTACGAGTGATGAGCTGCGTAAATGGCTTGAAGGCCTGAATGACGAGGATCTCGGCCGCTACAAGATGTAATGTGGTGCGGACATTCCTGCCTGCGGCCTTTGATCCGATCTCATCTTGTTTAGTCGGATCGTACTTTACATAATACTTGTTATCGGACATTGCATGTTTCGGGAGGCGGACTGTGACCACAAAAAATAAGACTCTGTTGCTGTTGATCGCTCTCATGGCTTTTCTGGCCACATCTTCCTTCTCGCAGAAAGTCACGGTTGAATTTGATCACTCAGCCGATTTTCATAACTACAAGACGTTCGCACTTCGGGACGGGAAACTGAATAGCCGCAATCCGGCGCTCAATAGCGAGTTGGTCAAGAAGCAAATTGACGACGACATCTCCCGAGACTTGGTATCTCGAGGACTTCAGGAAGTCACGGACAATCCCGACTTGAACGTGGTCTATAACTTCGGTTCGAGCCGCAAGGTCGAACGGGAGGCCTACCCTGCCGGCTGGCGAGGCTGGGGTACGCGCGTCGTTCGCGTGCCTTACGCCGAAGGAACGCTGGTGATTGATCTGCGAGATACCAAAACCCACTCGCTCGTGTGGCGAGGGATCGCGACAGAAGATAAGGGCGATGCGAGCAAAATTGAAGGCAAATTGAACGACATGGTGAAAAACTCCCTGGAGAAATATCCGCCGAAGAAGAAGTAGGGGTTTTTACGGATCCAAATTGGCGGGCCACCATGTGGATTCTCTCTCATCCCGAGCGCACGGCGGGATCATCGTTTTCTTTTTGCACCGAACTCGCTTTGCGCATCGAACTCTCCGCCGCTAAAACCGTCTTAGCGTGAAACAGCGTTCCCGCCACCCTCGTCGCCACAGCGATCAGTTCCCTTTGCCCTACAAAAATCTTCACCAAGGGCGACGTGGAAAAATCGGAAAGATTGACAGCACGGCCGCTGCGGATCTTTGCGGCGGTCTCATCGTCCGCTGTGATGGACGGAAGTCCTGGCAACAGGTTGCGCGGATGCACGAACATTGCTGCAAGGCGATCCGCGTCTGCGCTCTGAACCTCATCCAGGGTCCAGGATTGATCCAATCCGAATTCTGCGACTGAGACGCGGTTCAAAGTCTCCAGATGGGCGCCACATCCGAACTGTTGACCCAAATCATGTGCAACCGCCCGCATATAAGTTCCCGAGGCTACGCGAGCACGGAAAGTTGCCCGGTCTCCCTCTACAGTCGTGATCTCAAACTCTTTTATTTCGACTTGCTCAGTTTTCAGAGGCACATCCTGTTTCTTGCGGGCCAATTTATAGGCCGAAATTCCGTTGATTTTTTTGGCGGAAAATGGAGGTGGTGTTTGGTCGATTATGCCGGTGAAGTTTTGAGTCGCGGTTCGAAGACTCGCAAGCGAGATCGCGTCCGTGGATCGGGGTTCACCCGAAGCCTGTCCATCACTGTCATAAGTATCGGTTGAGAAACCAAAACGGATTGTGCCCTCATATGTTTTCTCCGCGCCCATGTAAAATTGGGCGAGCCGGGTGAACCTTCCAATTACCAAGGGCAGTACTCCCGTGGCCAGAGGGTCGAGAGTGCCAAGATGCCCCACTGAACGCTGCTGCAACCTTCGCCGAACATGATTGACCACATCGTGCGAAGTGAGCCCGGACGGTTTGTTGATAATGAGAACTGCGTTCATATGTCCATTGGGTATCGCGCAATTGGGTAATTTTGTAATTCACGAACCAAAGCCGCCAGGTTATTCAATTACTCAATTGCCCACTTACAAACTTACTCAATTCCCATGATTCCTCTTCGCGACGATCAGCCCCGCTTCACCACTCCGTATATCAATTATTTCCTGGTTGCGTTAAACGTTGCCATTTTCTTTTTCGAACTGTCCATCGGCGCTCAAAGTCATCGCGCGCTTAACAGCTTCATTTACGAATTTGGTATTGTTCCCAGCCAGTTCGCGCCGGCAGGCTTGCACGTTGGGCTGGCTGCAACCTTCCTACCGATTCTAACGTCAATGTTCCTTCATGGCTCGTGGCTGCACATCATTGGCAACATGTGGGTGCTTTGGATTTTCGGCGACAACATCGAAGATCACCTTGGCCATTTCGCCTACCTGGCGTTTTATTTGTTGTGCGGGGTCGCTGCGGGAATTACGCACATCCTTCTGAACGCCGGCTCAGAGGTCCCAACCGTCGGAGCCAGCGGCGCTATCGCGGGAGTGATGGGAGCCTACTTTTTGCTGTTTCCCAGGGCGCGTGTACTGACGTTGGTTCCGCTCATCATATTCTTTACTTTTTGGTGGCTGCCGGCCTGGATTGTCCTGGGATACTGGTTTTTGCTGCAATTCTTCAGCGGCGCGACAACTTCAATCGCGTACTCGAATCCCAACAGTGGGGGCGTGGCGTTCTGGGCCCACGTGGGTGGATTTGTCGCGGGAATTATCTTGATAAAAGTAATGCCGCAGAGGTCGCAGCAGCGGCGTTATGGAGCTTGGTAGGGTTAATCCCAGTTCAGTACGATGTCTGAGTAGGCATCAAAGGCGGTCGGGCAAGGTTGACCCGCACGGGCGGCTATACTATTTTGGTGACCTCCTCCGTCCAGCAGATCGCCTCAGCCGACCTCCCTACCCGCTGGGGAAAATTCCGCATTTACGGCTTTCGCGGGACTTTCGGTGCCACCATAGAGGAGGCGGTGGCTCTAGTCATTGGCGATGTAAAATCCTCGCCCGCGCTGGTGCGCATTCATTCGCAATGCCTGACCGGTGATGTTTTCGGGTCGTTACGCTGCGATTGCCGCCAGCAACTTGAAATTGCGCTTTCCATGATCGCGGCTGAGGGAGCTGGAATTTTGATTTATGAACAACAAGAAGGGCGCGGCATCGGATTGATGGCAAAACTTCAAGCCTACGAATTGCAAGATTCTGGCCTGGACACCGTTGAAGCGAACGAACGCCTGGGATTCGAAGCCGATCAAAGGGAATTCGCGCTGCCAGGCGAAATCCTAAAGACATTGGGTGTATCGGAAGTGCGGCTGCTTTCTAATAATCCCGACAAAGTCGCTGCGCTCGAACGGTCGGGGATTAAAGTGGTCGAGCGCGTGCCCTGTGAGGCTGGCGAGAATATTCACTCCGAAGATTATCTGAATACCAAGCGCGACAAGATGGGACACCTGTTCACCTCGCGTTGAGCTCATTTGGCAATGGGCTTGAGTACCGCTGTGTTGCGCTCATCGCCGGCAATCGTTCTATATAACGCCTTAAGTTCATCCGCTTTACTGATCGGAACGCTCAATTCTTTCACCTCCAATGTGCGGTTGTAGTGAATCACATTTCCTTTTAGCTCGCTGCGGGAATGGTACGAAGCAAAGCTATAGTTAGCCTGAATGGGCGGAGGTAAATCCTCGACTTCATAGCCAGGGGGAATCGAGATTTCGAAGGAATCGGTATCCCGCGAGGGGCCCTCAAATTCGATGGGAAACCTTCGCGGCTCTTTAGTCTCCAGTAACGCGCTGGATTTGTTGCCCAGGGCGCGCACCCGAACCAGCAACAAATCTCCAGCGTTTTTTGCATACCCTTCCGCGTTAAAGGAATATTGGAAGGCGAAAGGCATTTCGGGAGAGTTCATGTTGGTAATTGTTGCTTTAGTGATGCGGAATGCTGACAAAGACTCCGCGAGAATCCGCTCAATCGGTTTTATGCGGTCGTTAGAGCTTGCGGTGCGATTCAAAACACTGCGCTCATCTGAAGCCCTATCTCCCATGCGAATTTCCTTCACATCACCCTGTAAATTTCCGGAGGCATCTAGCTTGAATTGGGCAGAACGCGTAATGCTATTTCTGATCGTCGGCGCTTTCGGGAGTTCCAGCAATTCGCCACCATCGGGGGCGACCAGCAGACCGTAATTAGCCTGTAGGTATCCACCAATTTCGCCGAACGGGGTGAACTCATTGGTAGGGTCAAAAAACAGAATTGTGCCCCATTTGGGGTGCTTAACCGTAGCCTGAAGACCAACATCCACTGCTTCTTTCGGCAGCTTGATGGCAACAACCACGTGATCAAAATTCCGTAAATTGGCAGGTGTTTCAGCGGTTACCGATCCCCGTTCGGAATTTATGACCACGTAATAAGCTTCAACCCCGATTTCGCGCAACATTGAAACCATCAATGTAGCTTTATCCTTACAGTCGCCATAGCGGTGGGTGAAAACTTCGGAGGCGCTATGAGGCTGAAATCCGCCGATTCCTAGTTCAATGGCCACATATCTGATATCGTGCTGTACGAATTTTGCAATGGCCTTCATCTTTTCAAGAGGGGAAGGAAACGCGGCTGTCAGCGAGAGCACTTTCTGCTTCATTTCGGGCGAGGCATCGGTGCGATCTATGGTTAATCCGGCGTACCAAAGACCGGTGCCCCGCCAGTCGCTCAACTCGTTTCTGAGGGTTGGCTCACCCGGAGGGAAATAAGTCACCATCATGTGCCCGGCGATCCCGCCTAAGGGGGGCATTTGCTCTTCTTTTTCGATTCCTACGACGTTTTTCAGTGTCCAGTTCCAAACGTTGCCAGAACCCGGCAAGGGTTTCGCTTCTTCGTAGTTTATCCAAGAAGATTTGTATTCCCAGCTGGGCGGAAGTTGTAACGACAAGTGACACTCGCTAACCGGCGGGCCATCTTGAAAAAACCAGTCATCTTGGAGAAGAAGCGGACGTTCCTCGACTTCGTATTCATAGCCGATAATGTTTCCTGGTTCGGATGCGGGTATTCTTAGCAACTTCACTTTAAGATCTGACACAAGTTCACTGCCGTCGATGGCGGGTGGGGAGACTTCAACGGCGTCTTTTTCTTTTACTTCGAAATCGCGACCTTGGGCGGGAATACTCCAGCCCTGAAGGCTGATCACTCTTTGTCCGGGCGAGTGAAAATACACTTCTACAGTTCCATACTGCCTTCCACCCGGACGCAAAATTTTATACACCGCGCGAGTTCGGCGGCGAATTTTGTCGGCTGACACCACCGTCACGTTCCGTTCCGAATAGAGAAGAACCGCGTCGGTTTTTTCGTCGTGGGGCGCCAAAGGAAGGCGGGCGGCCAAATGCACCCACTGCGGAGCCTCTCCGCTCGCCATTGCTAACTTAGGCGCGGATAGGACGAATCCAAGCAACAGGACGGTGAGCCAGTGCTTACTTGATCGCAGTGGCGGTAGCGGGCTGTAAGACAATTTGTTCTTCATCAGCAGACCTGACGGTTTGAAAAAAGTTTCTTAGCGATGCGTAGTACTCTCTCTTCAAGAGAAGAAAATTCAGATGCAACTCCCGTGAGACGTGAAGTTTGGTTTTATCGCCGTCGAACTTCAAGACATAACCCAGAACTTCTCCCCCTTTCTGACGTGCCAGTGGCAAACTGCTGACCTGCCATCCCGGGGGGAGTTCCACGCTTATGTCGTCAACCTTCTGGTATGGGTACTCCACGTAAACGGGATGCACGCGGTTAGCGTGTTCGAACAGACGCTTTTCAGGAGCGCTGAACAATCCAACAGGAAGCAAGGCGCGATGCCCAGCGCTGGAAGCCCATCCTTGTACCTTCATTTTGAAGTTGGCTACCAGCTCGGGAGAAGATGAACTCCAGGCAGGTTTATTGGTCAGTTCAATTTCAATTCCTGAGGGTACGTATTCTCGCACACTATCCTCAAGAAACTTTGCCCTGGCGGTGTCGTCCTCGTTCCTCATCTCAACTCTGCGTTGCCAAGCGGCGAGACCTGAAAAAGTGACGTTAAGCGAACCTTCCAGATCGCCATTAACAGATAGTTCGAGATTGGCGCGATTCATAATCTTAGACTCTGAACTATCTGGAATCGACGTTTGAATGAAGGTTCCACCATCTTTGTCCATGCGAAGTCCTGCAACGTTCGTCTCGGTCCAAGGGAGCATTCCAAATGGAGCGAATGCGGCGCCCGGATCGCAATACACGTCCTTGCCGTTCAACTTCAGCAACACCACGTTAGCATCGAGGCGACTCTTGTCTCTGAAGTGGGGACTAAAAAAATAATTCTTTCGGTCCGACACCCAGACGCCATACGCTTCAATTCCGGCAGCCCGAACCAGTCCGAGGTAGAGCCAGGTAATCTCCACTCCGTTTCCGTAACCGCGCTTCCAGACGTCCACTACATTGGTGATGTTCTTCTCTTTGTCTCGCTTTTGTTCCTGCTGCGACTTTTGCATCTCGTAAGAGGTGTTTCGTAGCAGCTGGACCCGCGCATATATTTTTTCCGCTTTCGCTTCAGGGGAGTCACTGGGCGTAACAATTTGTGATACCGCTTGCTCCATCGCGTGTCGCTTCCCCACGAAGCTTTCGAGTTGCTGGTTAAATCGTTTTCCCACTCCTTTCCAGTATTTAGTCTCGTCGGTTTCGAACTCATCTTCGCTGTAGATAAAATCCACCCGCGACTTCAATTCGTTTTCTGGAGGCATCAGGTCTTCAGTTTGAAATGCGGGGATGAAATTAGCCTCCATTCTAATAATTTTGTCGGGCCCTTCTTTTGGCGGCTGGGCACCCTCCGGAAGCCAGTTCCACGACCACTGCAAATTTATCCGGCTGTAATATCCCTCGAAAGGCTTTAGCGAGAATTTAGCGTGCTCGGTAAACAGCTGATCGCTCAGGATCCAGTGGGAATCGTAGATATAGTGATCCGAGAGGTCGATCGTGTAGTAATACTCAATGATTCCGCCTACCTGGACATCGGGCAGCGTGAAAGTTTTGGCCATATACTTCAGGCCTCGAGCTTTGACGATATTTTTATCAAATATTTTGCCATCGAAATTTGCGATCGACCCATCGGGCCTGATGCTTCGGCCATGAATGCCAACAATGGTCCCGTCCCTTCCGAAGAAAGGGACCTCGACGTTGGCAAACTTGCGCCCTTCCTCAGTTAGAATTTTCACCCGAAAGTAGTTGTCTTCGTGAGAGGTGTGGCCGTTGTCATCCCGGTCTACCTGGTGAAACAACAATATTGCCGGAACGCCCGGAGCTTTGGGTTCGCTAGTCATTTTTAACTCTTCAGGCGAAACCGGTTGGAAACGATCGGCAAAAGCAAAAAAGTTACACGATAATGCGATCAGCAGCGTGGTCGCAGCTTTCACCAACAATCTAGAAACCGACATGGGAATCCCTTTAACAGAATAAGTTTCTAGTAGGACACCACCGCCGCTTGGGGAGGCGCGGCATTGTAAGGAAGTGTGTGCTACGAATACACGTTAGCCCATCAGTGTCCGGGCATTCCGTTGTATGGGCGCGACAATACAGCTGTAAAAGAGTTAAGTCAAGAAGATCGGGATGCACGGTTGGGTTCGCACCTAAATAATTAGCAGGTGCATTAGTGCTAGGGGTCAATAAGTCGGCACGGTTGGATCGATTTGTTTGGACCAGGCGTCGATGCCTCCGCGCAGCGATTGCGCGCTTTCGAATCCCTGCTGCCGCAGCCAGTTGGTCACGCTCATGGAGCGGACTCCGTGATGGCATATGACAACAATATGTTTCTCCGGGTCGAGTTCCTGATGGGCGCGAGCTGGGGACGTCTCCCATGGGGATCAGTTTGGAATCCGCAATTTTCGCGAGTCTCGAACTCCCAAGGCTCGCGAACGTCGAGCAGGGTAAATTCCGAGGATTGGTCGTGCAGGGCTTTCACTTCTTCGGGTGTGATTTCGAATTCCATTCTAGCTTCAAACCTCGCGGGCGGGGCGCCCGCGCCACACAGGCTAAACTCGCTACAAATTTATCGCTGACTTTCTTACTTCGCCAATTGATGCCAGGGGATCTCTGGCCCCTTCCTTCTCGGCAATCCACTTTTTTTCGTTGTGAATGATGTCGAGTAGGGCGACTTTGTCTTCCGGGCTCGGGAGCTGTTCTTTTACGTGTTCTTTGTAGTATGCGTCACTCAGCTCTTCGCCCGTCTTGGCGTGAAATTTTTGGCCGGACCAGCGCCCGATATTGCGATTGAACTTTAGATCGGGAGCGTAAAGCCGGTCTTGGCCTGCGGTGAGTACGTTGTTTAGCCGCTCGATCAACCCTGCGACCTCGTCTCTATATAAGTGCCGGTTATAGTCATTGAGTTCATCAAGCTTCGCCGTGTGCTCGTTCTTTGGCTCATCGTAGCGGCCCTTGATTCCCCAAACGTACGCCCAGTGCGCTGAGGAAGAATTGTCGGTGCCGAATAAGTCGTAGGAACTTGAAATCCATTTGTTCAGATATTTTTGGATCAGCCATGCCGGGATCACCCCCGCTTGTACGATGCGGCGCAGCCCGTCGTTTCCTGTGCCCATGTGGAAAGCTTCTTCGCGCAGCATGTACGACATCGATCTGCCCAGCGGCGCGAAGGCGGAATACTTCAACATTTGCAGTTGAAACTTTCCGTCGCGATCAACGAAGTCGGTGTAGGTGAAGAAGTCCATCCAATTATCGACATCGACGTTGAAATGCGCCCAGCAGGCGTTTATTGTCAAACGCCCTGCGTTCCAGCATTTTTTGCGCTTCCACTTTCCCCGAATAGCCGAAGTTGTCGACCAGTAAAGCGCACATTTGCCAACCGTGGCGCATCTCCTCGATCATGACGCGGGTGATGGCGCGGCGGTCCCAGTCGGTGGGAGCGGTTTGAAAAAGATTTCTTTGCTGCTCGACGCTGGCAAATTCGGTGTCGCCTTGATAAACGATCAGATTGATGAGGGCGTCGCGCATTTGCTGGGTGGGAACCTGGCGAAGGTTCTCCCATTTGCGGCGGCCCTTGAAGGCGCCGAATTGAATTTCGTCGGTTTCAATGGCCCCGTAGAGCGTGTCGAATTTAAAGTTAGCGATCTCGTCATGATTGACGCCGATGTCTTTGCGCCAATCGTCGAAAAGTCCGACCCAATCGCTGAAGGTTCCGATTTTGGCTACTTTTCCTGGCATTGCGAAAACCTTTTACCACAGAGGACTAAGGTTCACTAAGGAAGTCTAAAGCTCATCATTTGCCTGTGAAGTTCGCTGGGCGTTTTTCTACGTAGGCCGCCAGTCCTTCTTTGGCGTCTTCGCTTTGAAACAACAATTGCTGATTTTCGCGTTCTACTGCCAGGGCCGACTCCATTGGAATTTCCCATCCGGTCTGCACTGCGCGTTTGATGCGTCCTACGGCTTTCGCGGCTTTGTTAGGCGGGCAGAACTGATGCGCATATTCCATGACGGCTTCCATGAATCCGTCGCGCTCGTAAATGTCGTTGATGATGCCGAATTCGAGGGCTTCCTCGAATGAGAATGTGTTTCCCGGTGACCATTAGTTCAATGGCTTTGCTCTTCCCTACCATGCGAGATAGGCGTTGGGTGCCTCCGGTGCCCGGAAGCACTCCCAGATTTACTTCCGGCAGACCGATCTTTCCCGCGTCGCGCCTCGCGATTCGCAAATCGGCGGCCATCGCAATTTCAAGGCCCCCTCCGACGCAGTGGCCGTTGAGGGCGGCAATGACCAGCTTGGGCGTGTGCTCCAACCGCAACAATGTTTCGTTGGCATGAAGGCAGAAATAATATTTAAAAGTCGGATCTACGCTGGACAGCATTTTAATGTTCGCTCCGGCGGAGAAAAACTTGTCTCCCGAGCCGGTAAGCAGAATGACGTAAACGTCGTTATCCATACGGGCCTTGAGGATGGCTTCATCCAACTGGCGATTCATTTCGTAGGTATAAGTATTGGCGGGAGGGTCGGCCATCTCGATGACCGCTACGCCAGTGTCGGTGCGGTAATTGATGAGTTGCTTTGTGTCGGGGATTGATGGCGGCTGGATGGTGGTTGCCATGAAGACTCCTTAAAGTGCGAAAGCAATTTTATGCCTTCTCAAAGGGAAAAGCACATTGGCCTATGCACGAAAACGGGCCGGAACAAGTTGTCCAAAAGCATTCCGCTAATTTCTTATGTCAGCCATGAGGCTTTCGACTTCAGACCTTTGTTCTGCGGTGAGGCCTAGCAGCGGCAGGCGGGACGTGCCTCCGAAATATCCGTTTAAATCCATCGCATACTTTAAAGCTGGAATACCCATTTGAGACCCGACACGATCCGCTGCTTGGGCGATGCGTTCTTGCTTGATTCTTGCGAGTTGGTGATCACTCTCTTTCCACGCCGTGTAAACCTCGTAGCAGGCAGTGGGCGCGGCGACGGCAAATGCCAGGATTGCCCCTGCTGCTCCTGCATTTAAAGACGGATGCAATAGATTTGCGGCTCCGGCTAGAATCTGGAAACCAACCTGTTTTTCGCGAGTTTTTATTTTATCGATCACCGCAACGGCGGGGGGCGGACCATTGCCGCTCGCGGAAGAAATCGAAATTAATTCTCCGTTGCTCGTTTTTGGCGATGCTTCTTCCGTAGTTTCAACTTTCAACATTCGCGGGGTAACCGCGTCGAAAGTCGTGGTGACGGTGGCGCTGCGTCTAATGTGACGAGTGCGTTCAGCGATCTGCTTTATTTTTTCGACGTCGCCGCCGGACTCTTTGACGCCGATGATGTTCGGGTGATCTGCGAGTTCGACGATTACGTCTGTAGGCAGATCGTATCCCGTGAGCGCCGGGACGCTGTAAAGCAACACCGGCAGCGCAGACCGGTCAGCGACAGTCCGATAAAACGCAAGCATGTTCGCCGACTGCATTTGCTTCTTGTAGTAGTGCGGCGTGCGTACCAGAGCGACGTCATACCCAAGTTCGGCGGCATATTCCGTCAAGCGCAGCGTTTCGATAGCCGACTCTGAGCCCGTTCCAGCAATTAATACTTTGTGCGGAGCAGCGGCTTCGCTCGCGGTCTTCAGCGCATCCCGCCGTTCCTGATCGCTGAGCATGACTGCCTCGCCGGTCGATCCCAGTACCACGATTCCGGCCACCGGAGTCTTCGAATATCGCTCAACGTTGAACTCCAGCTTCTTAAAATAAACGTTGCCATCTGGGTAGTAGGGAATGGTAATGGGAGGACAAATGCCGGATAGAAGCATGACTGTTCAGCGTATCACTTCATAGGCGGAAATAAAGTTGCTCGACCTCACCGTTACAATCAAAAGCAATTTCGACGATGTTGTCCCGCAGCATCCCGAGCATTTTATGGTTGGAGTCAAGGTGAAATGCTGTTTCAGCCAACAGAGTGAAATCGCGAGCCTCGGAAGAAGAAGCAACCTTTTGCAGCTAAACCGAACGAGGCGGCGACTTCACGTCCTCCCGCGCATTTGCTGGCCTGTTCGCAATGTCCGCTCGGCATGAAGCGTTTGTAGAGCCTGAACTCTCACCTCACCACTCTGCAATGCTGCAATCCCTTCGGCGGCGGCGCGGGCGGCGGAAATTGTGGTTATGGTGGGGATACGAGCTTGTACTGCTGCCCTGCGGATCGCTTTTTCGTCGAAGAAGGGATCGACTCCGTGCGGGGTGTTTACGATCAGGTGAACACGCTCGCCTTTGATTAAATCAACGGTGTTGGGGCGGCCTTCTTTTACTTTGTACACGCGTTCGACCGACATTCCTGCTTCTTCGATCACATCTGCTGTCCCGGCAGTGGCGACCAAGCTGAATCCCATGTCGACGAACTTGCGGGCTAGGTCGGCGACATGTGGTTTGTCATGATCGGTGACACTAATGAAGACGCAGCCTTCGGTTGGCAGTTTTTGGCCAGCGGCGAGCTGGGCTTTGGCGAAGGCTTCTCCGAAGTTGTCTGCGATGCCCATGACCTCGCCGGTGGATTTCATTTCTGGGCCAAGCACGGTGTCCACGCCAGGAAATTTGTTCCACGGAAATACTGGCGACTTCACGTAAAAACAGATTTCCGGTATCAAGGTCGGCGCGGCGGTCGATAAACGAAGGCAGGAACTCGCGGAGCTTGCGGCCAGTCATCAGCCGAGCCGCGATCTTTGCCATCGGAACGCCGGTGGCTTTTGAAACGTAAGGGACGGTGCGAGAAGCGCGAGGATTTACTTCGAGCACGTAAACTTGTCCGCCGTCGGAGCCATTGCCTTTCGAGCCGGTTCCGATTCGGGGGATGGCGAATTGAATATTCATGAGGCCGACCACGTTCAAAGCCTTCGCTAGGCGAAATGTGTAATCGCGCATTTTTTCGAGGAGGCGTCCGGGTATGTCTACCGCGGGCAGCACGCAAGACGAGTCGCCGGAGTGAATGCCGGCCTCTTCGATGTGCTGCATAATTCCGCCGATCACCACGTCTTCGCCATCAGAAAGGGCATCAACATCGACCTCAATTGCATCTTCGAGGAAGTGGTCTATCAGCACGGGGCGGTCCTGCGAATATTCGACCGCCTCTTTCATGTAGCGAACGACACTCTCTTCGTCGTAGGCGATGACCATGGCGCGCCCGCCGAGAACGTAGGAAGGACGCACCAGCACCGGGTATCCAACGCGATTCGCTCCAGCGACTGCTTCCTCGATAGAGGCGGCCATCGCTCCGGGAGCCTGGGGGATTTCAAGTTCGTCGAGCAATTTGCCGAAGCGCTTACGATCTTCTGCGAGGTCGATGGATTCAGGAGAGGTTCCGATGATTTTTACTCCAGCGGCCTTCAACGGGAGAGAAAGATTGAGCGGAGTCTGTCCGCCGAACTGCACAATCACTCCCACCTCGGCGCCGGTCGAAGCTTCGTGCTCGCAGACCGCAAAAACATCTTCCAGCGTCAGCGGCTCGAAGTAGAGGCGATCGCTAGTGTCGTAGTCGGTGGAAACCGTCTCCGGATTGCAGTTGATCATGATGGTTTCGTAACCATCATCACGAAGCGCGAAAGCGGCATGGCAGCAGCAGTAATCGAACTCAATTCCCTGCCCTATGCGGTTGGGACCGCTGCCGAGAATGATCACCTTTTTCTTTTGCGTTGGAGCGGCTTCGTCTTCTTCTTCGTATGTCGAATATAAGTAAGGAGTGAAACTCTCGAATTCGGCGGCGCAAGTGTCGACGCGTTTGTAGACCGGCTTCAGTCCGTGCTTCTTGCGAAGGTGGCGGACTTTTTCGGCGGCGCCTTTTTCATTGAGCCTCCAAACGCCGGCGAGGCGGCCGTCGGAGATTCCCATGCGCTTGGCGTCCCGCAGAACCGCGGTTGGAACCGACTCCATCGGATGCTTTTCCAACTCCAACTGCATGTCGTTAATTTCTTTGAGTTGGTAAAGGAACCATGGATCCATCGAGGTCATCTTGGCAAGTTGCTTGACCGTATGTCCCTGGCGCAGGGCGTAGCGAATATACGAAAGCCGCTCTGGATGGGGGGTTACTAGTCGTTGGGTCAGAATCTTCGGCTCGATTTTCTCGGACCCGATTCGCTTTCCGGTGTCGAGCGCGCGGATGCCTTTCAGTAGCGCCTCTTTGAACGTGCGCCCTATGGCCATGACCTCGCCGACCGATTTCATTTGCGGGCCGAGGCTTTCGTCGGCGCCGGGAAATTTCTCGAATTGCCACTTGGGAATTTTTACAACTACGTAATCTAAGGTTGGCTCGAAGCACGCCGGAGTCTTGCGCGTGATGTCATTGGGAATTTCATCGAGGGTGTATCCAACCGCGAGCTTTGCTGCAATCTTGGCAATCGGGAATCCGGTGGCTTTCGAAGCCAGAGCTGATGACCGAGAAACTCTTGGGTTCATCTCGATCACCACCATGCGTCCAGTGGTGGGATGAACTCCGAACTGAATGTTCGACCCGCCGGTTTCCACGCCGATTTCGCGGATGATTGCAATGGATGCGTCTCGCATCGCTTGATACTCGCGGTCGGAAAGCGTCTGCGCCGGTGCGACGGTGATCGAATCACCAGTGTGCACACCCATGGGGTCGAAGTTTTCGATTGAACAAATAATGATGACGTTGTCTTTCACGTCGCGCATCACTTCCAATTCGAATTCTTTCCATCCCAGGACTGATTCTTCGATCAGCGCTTCGTGTACTGGAGAAAAATCTAGCCCTCGGGCTAGCACTTCTAGCAATTCTTCGCGGTTGTAAGCGATGCCGCCGCCACTGCCGCCTAATGTGAACGAGGGCCGGATGATGACCGGAAATCCAATCTTGCCGGCGAACTCAAGGCCATCCTTAAGGTTGCTGACCAGCGCCGACTTCGGAACGTCGAGACCGATTTTCTGCATCGCGTCTTTGAAGTAGAGTCGGTCTTCCGCTTTCTTGATCGCATTGATTTGCGCGCCGATCAACTGAACGTTGAACTTCTCAAGAATGCCGGTATCGGCAAGCTCAATCGCGAGGTTCAACGCCGTCTGTCCACCGACCGTCGGAAGAACTGCGAAGCCCGCGCTGGGCGAAAGTTCGCGCTCCACCCGTAAAATCTTTTCGAGGTATTCGACCGTAAGCGGCTCGATGTAGGTGCGATCGGCGACTTCGGGATCGGTCATGATGGTGGCGGGATTCGAGTTGGCCAGCACCACTTCGTATCCCTCAAACTTGAGCGCCTTGCAGGCTTGGGTGCCGGAATAATCGAACTCCGCCGACTGGCCGATAATGATGGGCCCTGAGCCAAGGATGAGAATTTTCGAGATGTCGGTGCGTTTAGGCATTTAGTTTTACTGAATCGTCACTTTGCAGGATGCGTCTTGCATCACTTGCCATTGCGTCTTGCACTCCGGCCCCGGAGTTCCGTTGGTTACGTCGACCTGTACCCGCCGCGCCTCGTTTTCGTCTTTCGATTTCGGATTGCATGCGCCCTTGGGGACTACCGAGAGCCAATACTGGCCTTGGGTGATGCCTTGCACTTCGAATTGACCCTTCGTATCGGTGCGCCCGACTTGGTAGCGGGATTGCATTACCGTTGGATCTTTTGCCGAATGATGCAGTTCGATGAACGCGTTTGCGATGGGCTGATGAGTGTCGTCGGCAAGTGTTCCGCAAACGGTGATTCCCTGCCGCGCCGCATCGCCTTCGTGCGAAGTTTTGGTGCAGGAGGTGAGGAAAAGCGCGGCGATCGCTAGTACTGGAAGTAGAGTTTTCATGAGCGGTTTAAATTTTCTCGTTAACATTTTTCTAGAGCGGCCTTCTTAACGCGGGCGGGATAACAGCGGTTCCTCCCCTTGTCGGGATGACAATTCTTTTGTTAATTCAATGCCCTACAACAATAACTCTGTCATCGAGACCGACCCAGTTACCTCGCGCACCGAGTTCACTGGCGAGTGGAGGGACCTGCTTCACCGCCTCCACTCCTCCATCATCTTTACGAAATCTTTAAACAGATAATGCGAGTCATGCGGGCCTGGCGACGCCTCCGGGTGGTATTGCACAGTGAACAGTGGCAGATTCCGATGCCGCATGCCTTCTAAAGTGTCATCGTTCAAATCCATGTGGGTTAACTCGACTTCGCTCAGAGGCAGCGAATCGGGGTCGACGGCAAAGTTATGATTGTGTGCCGTGATTTCGATCTTTCCGGTATTTAACTGTTTTACCGGATGATTTCCGCCGTGATGTCCAAACTTAAGCTTGAACGTTTTTCCCCCGAGCGCGAGGCCAATTAGTTGATGGCCCAAACAAATTCCGAATATTGGATGACGTCCCATGAGGCGGCGAATGTTATCCACTGCATACGTGCAGGGTTCGGGATCGCCGGGGCCGTTCGAAAGAAAAATGCCGTCTGGTTTTAGCGAGAGAACATCTTCAGCAGGAGTTTCGGCGGGAACCACCGTCACTTTGCAGCCTTCACCGCGCAGCTTGCGAAGAATATTGTGCTTAATTCCGAAATCGTAGGCGACTACGTGAAAGCGCTCGGGGTCATCTTTGAACCCTACAATTTCATCCGGGAGGTGCGAACGTTCACCGGTTTCCCATACGTACGTTTTGCTCGTGCTCACGACTTTCGCAAGGTCAGTCCCATCCATCTTGGGGATCGACCGCGCCTTCGACACTAATTTGTCGGTATCAAACTCAAGGGTGGAAACCACTCCCCGCATGACCCCGTTATCCCGCAGATGGCGAACTAATGCTCGCGTATCGATGTCTCCGAGAACTGGAATTTTAAATTGCTCGAGGTACTCTTCGGCGACTTGCTGCGAGCGCCAGTTGGAACTCACGCGCGAAAATTCGCGCACGATCAAGCCTTCGATATATGGCCTGGTCGATTCGCTGTCTTCAGAGTTGGTTCCGTAATTGCCGATTTCCGGATTGGTGAGGACTACGATTTGTCCGGAATAGGATGGGTCAGTGAAAATTTCCTGATAGCCGGTAATGGAAGTATTAAAAACGACTTCGCCGTAACATTCGCCTTTTGCTCCGTAGCCTTTGCCTCGGAAGACTCTGCCGTCTTCCAGCGCAAGAATGGCTTCCATTTTTGCTCCGACGTTTGGATTTTCAGAATTCTAACAGGGATGCAAAGATGCGCGGAAAAAAGTTCGGTGGAAAACGCTGGTGGGGGGCAAGCGGCAAGGAGGGATGCGCGAGCGCAGTACTCTATAATTAAGGATTCGCGTGGGGCGGTTTTTGATGTCAGGCTGAACGCAAGCCGACGACTGGCTTGCGGGTCCCCGGCTGAAGTCGAAAAACCTGATGTTAGCCGCGGAGCGGAAAGCAGGTCTCTCGACCGCGCTCGAGATGACATTTTTATTGATGAACAGAAACTTAATGTCGACTGAAACCATAACCGTTCGCGGGGCGCGCACTCACAATCTCAAGAATATCGATTTTGAGATTCCGCACAACGCGCTGACAGTGGTCACCGGTGTCTCCGGGTCGGGCAAATCTTCGCTTGCCTTCGACACCATTTACGCCGAAGGACAGCGCCGCTACGTCGAGTCGCTCTCCGCCTATGCGAGGCAATTTTTGGAACGCATCGAAAAGCCTGATGTGGATGTGATCGAAGGCATCGCCCCGTCCGTCGCCATCCGTCAGAAGAATTCCACGCGCAATCCGCGATCGACGGTGGGCACCGCTACCGAAATTTACGATTATCTGCGGCTGCTTTATGCACGCATCGGGCGCACGTACTGTCTGCAATGCGGCGCACGGGTTAAGCGCGATAGTGTCGACGAAGTTGCGTCCGCCATCTTAATGCTCGAAGAAGGAACGCGGCTCAATGTGCTTTTCCCGCTGCTAATTCATGAGCCCGTCTCCGCCGAAAAAAAGAAAGGCCGCGTTAGCAAAAAGAAGAAAATCTCGATTTCCAGCTCCAATGCCGATTTGCTCAAGGCGCAACTAAACGAAGTACGCCAGCGAGGGTTCAACCGTCTTTATCAGGCTGGGCACATCTTTGAATTCTCGTCCCCTGAATCGCTATTGGAAGTTAATTTTGCCGAACCAGTTAATCTGCTGATTGATCGTCTGGTCGTCTCTCCGGAAGCGCGGGCGCGAATTGTCGATGCGATTGAGATCGGCTACCGCGAAGCTGAAGAAGTCATTTTCGAAACTGTCCCTCGCGACGGCACAGCGTCCGGACATCTTCGCTTCTCGCAGCGGTTCGAGTGCAAGCATTGCAACATTCGCTACGAAGAACCGGAGCCACATCTATTCTCGTTTAACAATCCCTACGGGGCATGCCCGAAATGTCAGGGATTTGGGAACACCATCGATTTCGATATGAATCTGGTGATCCCCGATGCATCGCTATCGCTCAACGACGGGGCGATCGAACCGTGGACAAAGCCAAAATACAAAAGTCTTGCGGCTGATTTGAAGCGTTATGCGCGTCAGATGAACATCCCTGCCAATGTTCCGTGGGCAAATCTGGGTCCTTCCCAACAGAAAATGGTTTTGGAAGGCGACGGCAAGTTTCCCGGCATTCGCGGCTTCTTCAAATATCTAGAGCGCAAAAAGTATAAGTTGCACGTGCGCGTTTTTCTGAGTCGATATCGGGGATATTCTCTTTGTTCAGATTGCGACGGCTTACGCCTTCGAACCGAAGCCCGGCAAGTAAAAATCGAAGGCAAAAATGTGTGCCAGCTTTGCTGTATGACTGTGGCCCAGGCGGCCAACTTTTTCGCGCAGCTTCAACTGACGGCACAGGAAACAGGAATCGCCGATAAGCTTCTCGAAGAAATCCGCGAGCGCCTTCGCTTTCTGCAAGATGTGGGACTTGAATACCTTACGCTCGACCGGTTGTCGTCTACCCTCTCTGGGGGCGAGGCGCAAAGAATTCAACTTGCCAGTTCCCTGGGCTCGCGGCTTGTGGGCACGTTGTATGTACTGGACGAGCCTTCCGTCGGCCTTCACAGCCGCGACACCCACCGGTTGATCAACATACTGCATGACCTGCGGGACCTAGGAAATACGATTCTCGTTGTCGAACACGATCCCGATGTGATGCGCGCTTCGGACACTATTCTTGATCTGGGCCCAGGAGCGGGCGAGCATGGGGGAAAGGTAATCGCTTCCGGCACCTTCGAACAGATACAAACCATGCCCGCGTCGCTGACCGGCCGTTATCTATCGCACGAGCTCCAAATTCCAATGCCAATACGCCGGCGCAAATTGGCCGGCGAAGAAATCAAACTATTCGGTGCGCGAACCCATAACCTGAAGAACGTCGATATCACAATTCCTCTGAACATGCTCGTTGCATTGACCGGCGTTTCAGGCTCCGGTAAATCCACACTGCTTCACGATGTCCTATATCGAGCGCTGACCACCGCAAAGCGCCAGAGTTTCGATACGATCCCCGTTGGCGGATGGGACCGCATCGAAGGAGACGAATACATCGACGAAGTTGTCTTGGTCGATCAATCTCCCATCGGGCGTACCCCGCGGTCGAATCCCGTGACCTACATCAAGGCCTTTGACGCGATTCGCGACCTGTTTGCTTCCCTGCCCGAATCTCACAAGCGAGGCTTCACTCCTGGACATTTTTCTTTCAACATTGCGGGGGGACGCTGCGAGGCCTGTCAAGGAGATGGCACGGTCACGGTGGAAATGCAATTTCTTGCCGATGTCGAACTGGTGTGCGAAGAATGTAAAGGCACCCGCTACAAGCAGCAGGTCCTGGACGTGAAATACCGCGGGAAGAATATTCACGAGGTGCTGAGTCTGACCGTAAAAGAGGCGCTGCAATTTTTTGGCGGCGTTCCCAAAATCGTAGATAAATTGAAAGTATTGGAAGAAGTAGGGCTCGGATACTTACGCCTTGGCCAATCGGCAACTACTCTCTCCGGGGGCGAGGCCCAGCGCATGAAACTGGCCGCTCATCTGCAACCAGTAGCGCGTGGGATCGGTCGCGCCGCAAGCCTTCCAGCCAAGAGGCGTCTGCGCGTGCTTTACATCTTTGATGAACCCACCACTGGACTCCATTTCGACGATGTCAGCAAACTGCTGTCTGCTTTCCGGCGGCTAATCGAGGCGGGTGGCTCAATCCTCGTCATTGAACACAATCTCGAAGTCATTAAAACCGCGGATTGGGTCATCGACCTCGGCCCCGAAGGCGGAGAGGGCGGTGGCCAGGTGGTCGGTGCAGGGCCGCCCGAAACGATTGCGGCATTGCCGAATTCCTACACCGGTCAATATCTGAAGCACACACTAAGCGGAAACGGGTTTCGCTCTACCAAACTCGCGTGAGAGAAGTTGCAATCGCAATGCGCGCCCACTTTTCAGGAAAACGTTGGACAGTGATGGCCGCATTTGCCTTGGGACTTTTCACGAACACCTTGACGAGCCAAACCAAGACTACTGTCACCCGCCACCGGAACGAAGAAACGGATCCAGTGGCGCGAGTGGCGGAGGCCGAAACTGCGATTGAGAAGCACGATTACCAAGTTTCTGAAGCTTTATTACGAAAAGTCGTCGAGGCGGATCCAGGCAATTATCAGGCGTGGTTCGATCTCGGATTTGTTTGCAATGCTCTTGGAAGGCCCGATGAATCCATCGCCGCTTATCGCAAGTCTGTGGAGGCGAATCCGAAAGTTTTTGAGTCGAACCTTAATCTGGGATTAAGTCTTGCTCGAACTCAAAATTCAGAGGCGGAACGGTTCCTGCGCGACGCGACGAGCCTGACTCCCATGGCTCAAATAAACGAAGGCAAAGCCCGTGCATGGCTTTCCCTGGCTCGTGTCATTGAAGCTAAAAACCCCGCCGACGCGCTGGAGGCTTATCGTCAAGCGGAAATATTTCGTCCATACGATCCGCAACTGCATTGTTTTCGTGGGGCGCTGTTAGAAAAACAAGATCACTTCGACGAAGCGGCGCAAGAATATAAGACCGCTCTTGCGTTGGATCGCTCTTCGAAGCAGGCATTGATTGGTCTTGCAAACGCTTCGATGCGCACGCGGCGGTATGCAGAGGCAGAAGAAGCTTTAAGAAAACTAGCTGTCAAAGACCCAGTCAGCGGTGCAATCGCGCTTCAGTTGGGAAGGGTCTTGTATGCCGAAGGCAAAAAAGATGATGCCATAGTGGAACTCGAGAAGGCGTTGAAATTCACTCCCGAGGACCCGGAAGCAGAGCGCGATTTGGCCGATATGTATATGGAAGCATCAAAATTCGAGCCAGCTTTCGAGCTATACCGTAAGCTAATGAAACAATTTCCCGACGATGCCGAGGTTCACGACGCAATGGGGAAGACGCTGCTGAACCAACATAAGTTTGCTGAAGCGCAGCAGGAGTTTTTGAAGGCGGTGCGGCTGAAGCCAAACTTTGGTTCGGCTTACGGAGATCTGGCCGCCGCCGCCAATGAAACTAAGAATTACGCAGTGGTAATCGAAGCTGCCGACGCTCGCGCAAAGTATATGCCCGAGATTCCTATCTCTTTTTTCTTACGGGCTACAGCCTACGACCATCTGCATGACATCAAAGCTGCGACGCTGAATTATCATCGATTCCTGGACGCTTCCAAAAACCAGTTCCCCGACCAGGAATGGCAGGCACGTCAACGTTTGATAGTTTTGGAAAAGAGTAGATAGAACCCAAAATTCGTGCGCTTCTTATTTGTTTTCGCTTTACTTGCAACATCTAATGCTGTGTTTGGCCTGAGAGAACATGGCGATCTCGCCAGTCTGATCAGCCGCGCGAATTCCGCGTCAATTGATCAGCAAGTTTTTTTGTACACGGAAATTGCTGAGCTGGAGGTTAGATCGGCCGACGAATTGTACTCCTCAGACTCAATTTCCAAAGCACATGCAGCCGTGGATGATGCTGTCGCATACGCTGAAAAAGCCAGTAAGGCCGCGATCGAATCGGGCAAACGGCTGAAAGATACGGAAATTGCAATGCGGAAAATGTCCCTCAAATTGCGGGACATGAAACGCAAACTCTCGCTGGAAGACCAAGTCCCTTTACAACAGGCTGCCGACCACCTTGAAAACTTGCGTACCAGCCTGCTCGATCAAATGTTCAGGAACAAAAAATGAAGTCACAAGGACTGGTTTGGGCTTTCGTTCTGCTGACGATATCTTTTGCACCAAGCCACGCTCAGCGCCGCAGCGATCCATTGTCGCCTGCCGAAATCGACAAACTGCGGGATCAAGCGCAAGAGCCGAACCTGCGTCTGAAGCTTTTTGTGGAGTTTGCCCGCACTCGATTGGATGCGATCGACAAAGTGCGGTCCGACCCAAAAGTAACGGACCGAGGCGTCGCAACCCACGAGAGACTCCAGGATTTTCTAGACGTGTATGACGAAATGAATGAAAACATCGACGCGTTTGAAGATCAGAAGGCCGACCTGCGGAAAGTTCTAAAACTCGTTTGCGACGCAGACGTGGAGTTTCAGGCCAAGCTTCGGGCCTTCCAAACTTCGGAGAGCGCAACTAAGGATGGTTTCAAAACCTACGAGTTCCTGCTCCAAACCGCTCTGGAAACGGTGGACGGCAGCGCAAAAGATCATCGTCAATTACTTGCGGAGCAGGAAGAATCCGCAAAGCACAGAAAAAAATCTAATCGCTGATACGACGCGTCATCTTTCGGACCCCGAAAGCTCCTGAGTCGACCTGCCCAGGGCCACCGCGCGAGGCGACCCATCCCCACCTGGTCATGCTAATCTCTATCGGTGCTGATGGAAATTCACGAAATATTTGAGAAAAGTTATCGTGATTTACGTCTCACGCCCCCGATCCCGGAGCTTCGAGTCGAGTTCTATCCCTTCGCCAGCCTGAACAACAATATTCGGCTTCGAGAAGGCAAGCTGCGAGTGCGTCTTTCCGACATCCTAGAAGGTGCACCGGAGGCGGTTCTGGGTGCCATTGCCCATATTCTATTGGCCAAGATGTATCGCCGCGACATTCAGAATGCCCATTCAACCCGCTACCGGAAATATGTATCGAGCCAAGCCATCACTCGGAAGACGCACTCGCTGCGTCAAATCAGGGGGCGCAAGAGAATCGAGTCAGGCCAAGGAAGCGTTTATGATTTGGACGCAATGTTTGATGCCCTGAATTTCAAGTATTTTCACGGCCTGCTGGCGCGTCCCCGCATCGCTTGGAGTCGCCACATATCACGTCATCGGTTAGGACACTACGATCCAGCGCACAATACCATCGTGGTTAGCCGGGTCTTCGATGATTCGCGGGTCCCGGCTTTTGCGGTCGAATACATCATATATCACGAAATGCTGCACTTGAAATATCCAGTCAAGCTGCGAGGATCGCGCCGATGCGTACATTGTGCCGAGTTTCGAGCAGAAGAAAAATTGTTTCTCAAGATTGCTGAAGCAAAAATATTCCTTAAAACACTTTAAGTTGGCGGCAGAATTGGCCTACAGCAAATACTGTATTGAGAGTCCCCGACACCCCACTACAATAGAGTCGGCAAGGCCGTCAGGTCCCCACGACGGCGTTCCCTACGACGTTAGCCTACCCCCGAACAGCAGCAAAAATGGAATTGTCAGCCCCAATGACCGCTTTGTGCGTTGAAGATGAAGCCACCCAGCTTCGATTACGTAAAATTTTATTTGAGTCCGCGGGATTCAACGTAATCGGCGCGCAGACGGGCCAGGATGCGCTTGAATTGTTTCGAATCAACCCTGTTGATGTAGTCATTCTAGATTACTGGATGGCAGGAATGAATGGCTTGGCAGTAGCCACGGAATTAAAGCGTATGCGGCCTTCAACACCAATCATTGTGCTGTCTGGGTGGGCCTCCTTGCCTGGCGAAACCATCGGGGTTGTCGATGCTTGGTTCCAAAAGGCGCATGTGCAGCCCGAAGAACTTCTCGAAGAAGCGGCACGCCTGGTCAATCAGTCGCGCATCGTGCAGAAGCAATCTGGTTAATCTATTCGAGCGCAAAGTCAAAGGAGGTCTCGCTTATACTTAGCCAGATCTATGTCCGCTCTTCACCAAAAGGCCGGCTGCACCAAATCGAGCCCCCGTCTCCATCCAAGTTTTCGATTGGTAAAGTCCTTGATCTTTCTTTTCCTAGTCTCCCCAGGTTCACCCCTTCTCAGCCAGCAATCGCATCCCACAGAAGTCCAAGTAAAAGCGGCGTATCTCTTTAACTTTGGGAAATTTGTTCGCTGGCCTAGTCCCACAGCTGCCGGTAGCGGTCCCTTCCAGATTTGTGTGCTCGGCAAAGATCCTTTCGGGCTCGTGCTCAACTCAACCCTGGACGGCGGAAGCATCGACGATAGAAAAGTCGCCGCCAAGAAAATAGTTACGCTACAAGATTCAGACAATTGCCAGGTCGTATTTGTTAGTGCTTCAGAAGAGCCCCGGTTGAAGACAATCCTCGCGTCCGCAAGATCGGCGCGAACTTTGACCGTGAGTGATATGCCAAATTTTGTCGCTCGTGGAGGGATGATCCAGTTCGTCCCCAAAGACAGCAAGATTCGTTTCGAGGTGAACCTTCCCGCTACCGAGGAGGCTGGGATCACGCTCAGCTCAGAATTATTAAAAGTCGCCACCAGAGTGATTGGTAAAACAGAGAATTAATAATGCCTTTACGCTATACACGGTCGATCTCACGCAAGCTCACCTACATGAATATGTTGGTAAGCGCCACAGCGTTGCTGCTCGCCTGTAGTGCCTTTTTTGCATACGACCAGTTTACTTTCCGACAAAGCTTGGTGCGCTCCCTCTCCGCGCAGGCGCAAATCATTGGTGCGAACAGTGTCACTGCTCTTATATTTAATGATCCGCAAGCAGCCAGTAACACCTTGGCGGCCTTAAACAATTCCAGCAACATGGCATCTGCTGGAATATTCACTGCTGACCAGAAACCATTCGCGCAATACATCCGCGATCCAGGAGACCAAGTCCTCAATCTGCCAGTGCTGCCTGCGGGAAAAACTGAAGCTTTCTGGTTCCGAGCAACCCATTTGGTTTTGGTGCATTCCATCCAGTTCCAAAACCAGGTTATTGGGTTTGTTTATCTTCGTGCCGATCTGCGCGAACTGGACAAGCGGTTCAAGCGTTATGCGGCCATCGCCCTGGGAGTCCTTCTCTTGTCGTTGTTGGCAGCCCTCCTAATTTCGGGCATCTTTCGCAAGTCGGTGTCCGAGCCCATCGTAAAACTCGCCGAAGTTGCCCGCGCGGTCGCCCTCGAAAAAAACTATTCTGTGCGAGCAACTTCCACGATTTCACACGACGAAATAGCTCTGCTGATCGATGCTTTTAATAGCATGTTGCAGCAGATCCAGCAACGGGACAACGAACTACAAGCCGCCCATGATGAACTCGAACAACGGGTCCGGGATCGCACTCGGGACCTGGTGTCCTCCAATCGCGAACTGGAGGCCTTTTCTTATTCCGTCTCGCATGACTTGCGCGGGCCACTCGAAGTAATGAATGGGTTCAGTTATGTCCTCCTGAAAAATTATGGTCATAAACTTGATGAGGATGGAAAGGAAAGTCTGAAGAGCATTCGAGGAGCCGCGCGTCGAATGTCGGAATTGATTGACGACTTGCTGAACCTTTCGCGGGTGACGACCAGCGTGATGCATCGCGAGGAAATAGATTTAAGCATCTTTGCGCGTTCGATCATGGAAGAGCTTTGCCGGCTCACGCCTGGCCGTCGGGTGGAATTTAGTGGGCCGCCCGAAGCCAAGGGTTTTGCTGATGCACGGTTGGTGCAACTCGTGCTTCAAAACCTCCTCCAGAATGCGTGGAAGTACACCTCGCAGCACGATCACGCGCGAATAGAATTCGGTCTTCGCGACGAACCCGAGAACACCGTGTACTTTGTTAAAGACGATGGGAGCGGATTCGACCCTAGATCGACAGATCGTTTGTTTCAGCCTTTTACCCGTTTACACTCGTCTGCCGAATTCCCTGGAAATGGGATTGGACTTGCCACGGTCAGAAGAATTATCCAGCGGCATGGGGGAGAAGTTTGGGCGGAAGGCGCAGTCGAGAAAGGCGCAACTTTTTATTTCACGCTGAATCCGGACCGGCCGGTTGCGGATCGATCGAATTAGAACGAGATCCCCTTAACGATTTCCACTTTACACACCATCCTTGATCTGAGAGATTATTCCGTGGAACCCCAATCCATCGTTGTCCTCGACTTTGGTGCGCAGTATTCCCAACTCATCGCGCGTCGCATCCGCGAACAAAATATATTTTCGGTGGTTCTGCCTTGCAGCGCGTCCCTGACTGAAATTCGCAGCTACTCGCCGGTTGGCATCATCCTCTCGGGCGGGCCGTCGTCGGTTTACGATCATGATGCACCTACCGCCGATAAAGGAGTGTTCGAGATTGGCGTCCCGATTTTAGGGATTTGTTACGGGTTGCAATACATGGTGCACGTGCTTGGGGGGAAGGTTCATCCCGCCGACAAACGCGAATATGGACATGCCAGAGTTGAGCTTGCAGACGGATCTCCGCTGTTTGAATCCCTCCCCAAGGTGCTAGCCGTGTGGATGTCTCATGGCGATGAAGCCGTCGAACTTCCATCTGGCTTCGAACTAACGGCAAAATCATCTAATGCCGTCGCCGCGATTGAAAACATGGAGCGCAAGTTGTGGGCGGTGCAATTCCATCCCGAGGTACATCACACTCCGCTGGGCACCGAGATCCTTCGCAATTTCGCCCTGAAGATTTGCGGCGCGACACCAAATTGGACGGCGAAGCGTTTTATAGATGAAACGATTGTCAACGTGCGCGAAACCGTGGGCAAAGGACGTGCGATCTGCGGACTTTCCGGTGGCGTCGATTCCGCAGTTGCCGCGACCCTTGTTGATCGGGCCTTGCGTGATGAAAAAGGTGAAACGCACCTCACGTCGATCTTTGTTAACAATGGTTTACTGAGAAAGAATGAATTTGAGAAGGTGCAACGGTCTCTGCGCGATAAACTCGGACTCCACATTGTTGCTGTGGATGCGACCGAGCGGTTTTTAAAAAGACTCGCCGGCGTTACCGATCCTGAGACCAAGCGCAAAATCATCGGTTACGAATTCATCGCAGTTTTTGATGAAGAGGCAACTCGAATCGCAAAGATTGAAGGCGACGTGGATTGGCTGGTCCAGGGCACGCTATATCCCGACGTGATTGAGTCGCGGTCTGTGCGCGGCCCCTCCCAAGTCATAAAGTCGCACCACAACGTCGGCGGACTTCCCAAAAACATGAAATTGAAGCTAATAGAACCGCTGAAGGACTTATTCAAAGATGAAGTAAGAATCATTGGACGTGACTTAGGCATGCCGGAAGAAATCTTACAACGACAACCCTTCCCCGGCCCGGGACTGGCGGTTCGTATCCTTGGTGAAGTCACTCCTGAACGTCTCGCAATCTTGCGCGAGTGCGACGACATCGTTGTAGCCGAAATAAAGCGCGGGGGCCTCTACACAAAAATCTGGCAATCCTTCGCGGTGTTGCTGCCAATCATGTCGGTGGGGGTGATGGGAGACCAGCGGACTTACGCGTACACCTGCGCTATACGTGCAGTGCATTCAGAAGATGGAATGACTGCGGATTGGGTCCCACTCCCCTACGAAGTCTTGAAAACTATTTCCAGTAGAATAGTTAATGAGGTGAAGGGGATAAACAGAGTGGTGTATGACATCACTTCAAAGCCCCCAGGAACAATTGAATGGGAATAAACTGTTTAAATGATCGGTTTGAGCGGCAGAGACTGATTGACCGCGAACAAAGCCAGCTCCAACCGGGTTGAGACCCCTAGTTTGTCGAAGATGTTGCTCAGATGGTGTTTCACGGTGTCCTCACTAATCTTGAAATACTCCGCTATTTCTTTGTTGGAGTAACCTGCTACAACCGCAGAGACGATTTCTAACTCGCGCGGGGTCAGACCGAATTTCCGTTGCCGAGCTTCTTCCCCACTGGATTCAACGAGGTTCCGCAAGTACTGGACGAGATTGGAAACGCTTTCGCGCCCCACCCAGTATTCTCCGGCCATAACGGCATGGATTGCTTTCAATAGTAATTGTGTGGCGGAGTCTTTTAGTACAACCCCCCGCGCGCCAAGTTGCAGTGCTTCCACAATCTGATTTTTCTCTGCGGCGGCGGTCAGCAAAATCACACGAACCGAATTCGGAGTAGTAGTTGAGCTCATTTCCCGCAACGCCTCGAGTCCGGGATGCTTCGGCATTGCGAGGTCAAGCAGCAAAATTTCCGGCTTCAGTTGGCGGGCGAGCTTAACGGCTTCGGCCCCATCGCATGCCTCGCCAATCACTTTGAGATCGGGCTCCGCTTCCAACAACCGGCGCAAGCCGTCCCGAAAGATGGGATGATCATCGGCAATGACAATGCGAACGGGATGCGACTTTTTATCCATACACGTGCTCTCGCTGTTGTGGAATGCTTATTTCTAAACGTGACCCTTGGCCGGGAATTGATTCTACCGTGAGTTCTCCTTCGATTAAACTCACCCTCTCGCGAATAACCACAGGACCTTTTCCTTCGGATTCTAGTTCAGCGTGGGTGAGCCGGCCGTCAAAAGAGAATCCATATCCATCATCCTCTACAATCAATTGCCATCGTTCTCCAACATTATTTAATCGCACGAGTACCTGTTTCGCTCGACTATGCTTGCGGACGTTCACCAGCGCCTCTTGGACGATGCGTGCAATTTCGCGACACACTGGCTGCGGCATTTTTAATTCATCGATGCCAGTGAGAAATCGCGCCGTAATTCCAGTTTCGCGCTGAAATCTTTCGACTGTATCCCCGATGAACGCAAGCAATCGCCTTGAATCTACATCCAGCGATTTCATTTGCTGCATGAGTTCACGTAGCTTAAGGACTTCTTCGCGGAGGAGGCCCTGAATGCGGCCTAGTTCAGATGCAACAAGACCGGGGTTGTTGGCAGACTGCCGCTTAAGCACGTCTACTTGCATCTCCACTGCGATCAGCGATTGTACCGCCCCGTCGTGCAATTCCCGCGCAAAGCGGGCGCGCTCAAGCGCACCGGCGCGGATACGTAGCCGGCTCAACAAATAAACGTTGTACACCGCGGGTCCCACTTGCCGGACCATTTCCTGAAGGAAGCGGAGTTCCTCTTGCGTGTCTCCGGTTAGAGCAGGATCGAAAAGAAAGATGCGTCCAGACCACTCACGCCCAAACAGAAACGAAACTGAAATGACGGTCGCAAATTTTTGTTGCTGGTATAGACGTTTTATCGGGGCCGGATCTGGATGCACGATCCTGTCCCCATTCTCATTCAAGCCAATGACCGAAAATTCTCGCTCGTTCTTTCCGCTTTGGATTGCATAAAAAGCGGTTGTTTCGGAATCTTTATACAGATAAGTCTCACGAGCAGACTCACCCGAATCGATCCAGCGAAACTCCGAATTATCGGGTGCCTCGGTTCGCAGCTGTCCCACAAAAAGATGGTGACTATTGTTCTCTTGCGAGGCGATCAGTGCACTGTTTGAGCCGTACATGGTAAGCATTTCGGCCATCATGTCTTGCAGCGTGGCCCGTAGTCCGATCTCGACCCTCGCCTTCGAAAGACTACGCGCGATTACTGCTTTCTCGGCGCGCAACTGTTTTTGCTGCTCGGCCAAATATCCGAGAAGAAATCCCATAATTAATAGCGAAACCGAACGCATGAAGAGTTGTTTGGGTTGGAATTGACTGACGTCTAACCGCAACATGGGTATGTAATGCTGATAAAACCAACCGTCAAGATGGCGAGTAAGGCCGCTATTGAAAATCCCGCTCTCAATCCAAAGTAACCCGATCGAAGCGCCGGCGGTCCCGACTGTCTCCCAGAGTCCCCATCTATACGCAGCGGCAGCCATAACAAAAACGAAAAACAAGAAAAATGGATTTCCCTGGTCTATGGCGAAAATGGAAATTAACGCGGGCCAGATAACGTCGGCACTGTGCACGAGGAATCTGAAGGCGGCAGTGGACCGCTGCCGCCGCCGCAAGAGCAGCAGAATAATGACACTCTGGGCGAGGTAAAACGCAAGCAAGCCATGTGCCCACAACGAATAGCGAATTTGGTTTGGGTCGGTCCAAACAGTTACCAACGCGGCTGTCGCCAACGACAGCCGTGCCGTCGCCAGCCAGCGCTCAATGCGACGTACTTCACTCGGACCCATGGGGGCCCGCAATCTCCAAAGAAAACGGCGGCGAAGTAGTTTAAATTGCAACAGATTAAACCTAATTCATGCGGAGTTAATTAGAGAGGATATTTTCAATTTACGGTCGAAGCCATCTCCCGCCTGTGATCAGCTAGCCAATTCTTTCAATTCCCTTTGCCCAGAATGGTCGAAATCAAGAGTCGGCGGTGACTTCAGTAACATTAATTTCCTGACCGAAGTCTCTAAGATTGACTTGAATAGTATGCCATTGCGTTCACGCATCTGGTTACTGGGTGCCGTCGGACTGGTCTTAATCCAAGCCCTGATCTCTCTGATCATGCGCCCCAGTCCCACGCTAGCCTCGCTCAGCGACATCATTCAATGCCTGCTGCTTTTATCAGGAACGCTGTCATTTCTCCCAGCAATGATCGCAAATCGCGGCAGGTCTCGCGTTTTCTGGGCCTTCTTGATGTTGGGCACAGGCCTATGGTTTATCTACCAGATCTTATGGTCATATTTCGAAGTATTAATGCATCAGGACGTGCCCAATCCCTTTGGCGGGGACGTTGTTTTGTTTCTTCATATTGTGCCCATGATGGCGGCGCTGGCAGTAAATCCAAACACCAGTCGTGACGACCGAACGCTGAAACTTGGCGCTTTGGATTTCAGCATGCTGCTGCTGTGGTGGCTCTATTTGTATCTATTCGCCGTTATCCCCTGGCAATATGTGCGGACCGACGCCATTCTTTACAGCCAGAACTTGAACACGATTTACCTGGCCGAAAAGTTCGTCTTTTTGGGTTGTGTTGGAATGATTTACTTGCGTAGCCACGGCAAATGGCGGAGGCTTTACGCTCATCTCTTCGGAGCATGTCTTATTTATTCGTGCAGCTCTTACCTCGCGAACTGGGCCATCACAAGGAATGTTTACTATTCTGGTAGCTTGTACGATTTGCCTTTAGCCGCATCGATGGCATGGATGACTGGCGTCGGATTGTTGGGCCGCCGTCTGAATGCCGAGTCAACCCCACCCGCACCAAGTAAGCGTCCACCGGTATGGATGGCCCGTCTTGGCATGGTCACGGTCCTTTCCCTTCCGCTGTTCGCGGCCTGGGCCATGTTTGATACTCTTGCCCCCGCACCAATCAGGAAATTTCGTATGGTGCTTACGCTCTGCAGCATGCTGGTCATGGGCGCCATGATTTTCTTTAAACAGCATCTGCTGGATACCGAACTCCTGGGTCTCCTACGCGCCTCCCAAGAATCATTCGACAACTTGACGCGAGTTCAGGCGCAGTTGTTGCAATCAGAAAAACTTGCTTCTCTCGGACACCTGGTTGGCGGTGCAGCTCACGAATTGAATAATCCCCTGACCGCCATGCTGGGGTACTCTGAATTGCTATCGTCCACGGAGCTGAATCCCGAACAGCGTTCAATTTCAGAGAAGATTCTGCAGCAGATTCGACGCACGCAAAATCTGACGGCAAGCCTTTTGAGCTTCGCAAAACAGACGCCTTCCGAAAAACGTCTAGTTGACCTGGCTGCTCTGGTGAATACCGCCGTCAAACTTTATCAACCCCAACTGAGAAGCGCTAATATTCAGGTGCAAACCGAATTATCGTCAAAGCTGCCACAAATAATGGCAGACGCCAATCAGCTTCTACAGGTGTTCCTGCACTTAACCACAAATGCAGCCCAGGCCATGTCGCCAAAAGGTGGGATATTGGAGGTCCGAGGGCGGTTCGAAAATAATATATTGTCGTTGGAATTCTCAGACAATGGACCGGGCCTTGCAGAACCCGGCCGCGTATTCGATCCCTTCTATACCACCCGTCCCGTGGGTCACGGCACGGGGCTTGGGCTCAGCGCTTGTTACGGTATCGTGCAAGAACACGGTGGGAAAATTACCTGTCAAAACCGTCCTCAAGGGGGGGCTACTTTCCGCATCGAACTACCCGCCGCCGAGGCGTCTCGTCCCTTGCCAGAATCTCGACGTCACATGGCAGCCTCTTCCGTATTCTAGTTGGTCAATATGGCACCTAAATGTGAGACCGAGATTGTTCATTTTGGCTGCCCACAGAATGTTTTAATTAGGCCATGACTCGACGCCGTTGGATCGCCGACGAGGTCTCCGGTAACCGGGCCGCTCTCACAGGTAAGCACGCTGAACATCTTGCTCGCGTTCTACGAGCGCACGTGGGACAACAGTTCGACCTGGTAACTGGAGAAGGAATTCGCTCTGGGGTGGTGTCCTCGGTGAGCGAGGAACGGGTAGAGTTTGAGCTTGGCGATTCAATAGTTGACGTTAAATCTTCACCTATCACTCTGATCCTCGCTATTTTTAAATTCGACCGGATGGAATGGGCAATCGAAAAGTGCACTGAACTTGGAGTGGCGCGGATCGTTACATTAGTTGCTCAGCGCTCAGAACCTCACCTAGTCGCTGCTGCCACCAAACGGGTAGAACGATGGCAGCGCCTCGCAAGGCAAGCATCAGAGCAATCGAGACGAGGAGTAGTTCCAGAAATTTCTGCGCCTTTGAAGTTGAGGGATTTAATTCATTCACCGGCTCTATACCGAATATTTCTATCCGAACTAGAAAAAGAGCAGAAATTAAAGGACCTCCTTCCTCCGTCGAATGAAGAGATAGTGCTCGCGGTTGGTCCTGAGGGAGGTTGGACCGACGGGGAAATCGATTCCTTTCGCCGGTCTGATTGGAAGTCAGCGTCGCTCGGCCCCACCATTCTGCGTGCCGAAACCGCAGCCATTGCAGCTCTCGCAATCACACTCTCAAGCTTGCAGTAGGCCCCCCATTTTCCTCTGCTTCCTCTGATATTCTCCACTTTGGTGATCTCCCCGAAGTCTATCGTCGAACCTTTCGAGGCCGATCCGCGGCAGCAGGATGCGATCCAGCACGTCGCCGGTCCCATGTTGGTGGTCGCGGGTGCGGGTACCGGTAAAACCACAGTGCTGACGCGCCGGCTCGCCACTCTAGTGCGCGAAGGCCATGCGCGACCTGAAGAGATCCTTGCCTTGACCTACACCGAGAATGCCGCTCGCGAGATGCGTGAACGAGTGGATGCCAGCCTCGGGGTCCATAGTGCGCGAATCAGCACCTTCCACGCCTACTGCAATAACTTACTCATCGCACGGAAAAAGAATTTCGGCGTGCTAGATGACAAAGATCTCTGGATCTATCTGCGCAAGCGCCTTCGCGACCTGAGTTTGGAATATTTCATCCGCGCCGGAAACCTGAGCAAATTCCTTGATGACCTTCTTGAATTTATGCGCCGCTGTCAGGACGAGTTGGTCAGACCTAAACAGTATTCGCATTACGTTGATCGCCTCGATCGCGGCGAATTGCCCATTCCGCGGGTATGCAAGTCAAAGCGCGCAAACGAACTCAGCGAAACGGAAGTTCTTGGTCGATGCCGGGAACTTGCCAACGTTTACACCTCAGTTGAGCGCATGCTACGGGAAGAAAATCTTGGCACCTTCTCCCACATGATCACTCGCGCCCACGCTCTTCTTGATGACCCCGAAGTTTTGGCAGCGGAACTTCAGAGTATTCGATTTATCTTGATTGACGAATTTCAAGACGCGAATTTCGCTCAAATCAAAATTCTGCAACAGTTGGCCGGAGAAGAAAAAAACATTTTTGCGGTCGGGGATCCGGACCAGGCCATTTACCATTTTCGCGGTGCCTCAAGCGCCGCTTTCGGGCTTTTTCAGAGAAGCTTCCCCGGGGCCAGGCTGGTTTCTCTTCAGGAGAATCGCAGATCAATCACGTCGATTCTGCAATGCGCATTTGCACTGGTTTCCAAGAATCCGCCACATTCAATCTTCGAAGGCCCCTCTGCCCTGTATTCCGCTGACGACAGGAATGCATATTCACCTTCGCAGATCTCACTTGTGCGCTCAAGACTTTCTGCCTTCGAACGAGCCCCACTAATTTCTGCTCGTGATCAATCCGTAATTAGCCAAGGAGATGAGCTCAAAAACGATCCAGTAGAGATCGTGATTTTCGGCAACAAGGACGCAGAGTTTGTTGACGCGGTCTCCGCCATCCGAAAGCGCCAAGTCGCTTCCCGTTGCTTGTGGAGCGACATCGGCGTGCTCTATCGGGCCCACTCACACCGGGATCAGGTGGCCGCCGAATTGGCCGAGCAAGGAATCCCTTTTTCCATCGAGAACATGGACGTAACGGACACTTCCGATGCCCGGGACCTTTTCGCGTGCGTCGGGAGCATCGTATCGGACGCTGATAGCGCAAGTTTCTTCCAGATTGCCGCCCTACCGCAGTTCGCCATCGATCCTGAAGAGCTTCGCGCGGGAATCAGGGCTCTTCCCCGGAACTCAAATACTGCCGGCGTGGCACTCGTGCTGAACGAAATTCCGGGAGGTTCTTCAGTCCTCGAAACTGTGCGCAAAACCCGTGAAGAAATATCCGCGTCAGGAGGTAGTTGCCTGAACGTGATGAAAATCATCATTCGGCGCTTCAAGCTTGATGGTTCATCCCCGGTATTGGGCGCAATTATGGATTTCATAAAAACCTGGACTGACAAGCCTTTGACGAAAACCGGCGACTTATTGGAATTCGTGGAGTATTTAGATTATTTTCGTCAGGCCGGAGGGTCGATCTGTCTTCCTGCTCTCGATGAAAATGCCGTACGTTTAATAACCGCGCACTCAGCCAAGGGTCTAGAGTTCAAGCACGTCTTCGTACTTCGAGCCAGTTCTCCGTCATTCCCGGCTGGATACAAAGAATCGCTGATCGAGTTCCCTCGCGAACTTGTAGACCCGGATTCCGCGTCTCCCGATGACGATCGGGTCTTGCATGAACAGGAAGAGCGTCGGCTCTTTTACGTTGCCATGACTCGCGCCCGAGACTCGCTTACAATTTACGCCCGGCAAGGCACCGGGAAAAAAGATCCATCTCCCCCGGGATTTCTGCGCGAATTAATGAAGGATCCCAGCCTTACCCCATGGCTTCGTGTGACCCGCGCACAGGGTTTCCAGACGGATTTGTTCGCCGCAGGTCAGCCATCAACTTCAGTTTCACGTACCGCGGAGTGGCTTTCCTTACCGCCAGCATTCAACCTCCATGAACGTCTCAGCGCGTCTGCGGTGCAGAGCTACGAAACTTGTCCGATGCAATTTAAGCTGGAACGCGAGTGGAAAATTCCGTCCGAGCCTGCAGCGGCCATGCAATACGGCGCGAGCATGCATAGGATCTTGAAGAATTATTTTGATTCGTTACGCTACGAGCGTCCCTATCAGTTAGAAGATCTCATTGAAATGTTACGGGCGGATCTCGACGGGGCGGGAATTACGGACAGTTACCAGCGCGAATTGTACGACCAGCAGGGATCCGAACAACTGCGAGGACTTTCGGAATCGATCGCGAAGGATTCGCCCCCGAGAGTTATGCATACTGAAGAACGGTTCGAGATTCGCATCGGCCTTGGAGTCGTCGCTGGCAGAATCGATCGCATCGACCAAGCCCCGGAAAATCGAATTACCATCATCGACTATAAAACTGGAAAGCCACAATCACAGGAAGATGCGGACAAGAGCCTTCAGCTTTCGATCTATGCCATCGCCGCCAAGGAAAAGTGGGGATACGAAACTCGTGAACTCGCGTTCTACAACCTGGAAGGCAATTACCCCGTAATTACTCAACGGACCGACGCCCAGTTAAAGGAAGCTCATTGCAAAGTAGAAGGCGTCGCGCAAGAGATCGCAGCGGGAAACTTCGAACCGAAACCTGGATTTCACTGCCAGTGGTGCGCTTATAAGAACTTGTGCCCAGCCACCGAAACTCGAATGTTCCGCAACCTGAGGCGAAGTGAAGGGTCTTCATTGTCCAGTGCAACCCGTGTCATCCCAAGCTAGCGAAAACAATTCTACCAACCTGAAGGCACGCCGCGTCGAAAGATAGTGCCGTGGGCTCGCCATGACCTGGGGTTGAAGACTTTGGGAAAATAAATGCTAGCAAAAACTAAGGGGGACGCTTTTAGCGTCCCCCTTTTATTGCGGTGAAGCCTCTTAGTGCTTTTTCTTTGCGGCCTTCTTTGCTTTCTTTTTGGTTGCCATTTTTTCTATTCTCCCTTTTCCATTGTTCATGGATTTAGCAACGATGAAATGTTGCAACTAGTTGAATGTATAGAGTCATTAAAAAGTGAAGTCAAGAAAAAAATGACATCCGCGACGACTACGAGCACGCACCAAAGTCACTTCGAAAAACTTCTAGTGATTTTGTTTGCGAAAAAGTTTTACGAGAGAGAAAAGTTTCGCGGAATTTCTTACGTTAGAGAAGTTCTATTTGGCGAAGCGCAAACAAATTGTCTTATTGCATTCCTGACCAACTTGGCACGCCGAAATAATGATCGGGAAGGCCTATAATCACGAAGGAGTAATGCCACAGGAGTACATGAATGGCCGCTTTTGACGATGTTGTAATCATTTCAGGATGTCGCACTCCGGTTGGAAAGTTTCAGGGAACTCTCTCAGATTTCACCGCACCGCAACTGGGTGCCATTGCAGTTCGCGAGGCGGTGAGGCGCGCGAACATCGATCCCAAACAAGTAGATGAGTGCATCATGGGCAACGTAATCTCCGCTGGGCTCGGGCAAAATCCCGCGCGCCAAGCAGCAATCTTCGGCGGGCTCGCTCCCGAGGTAGGTGCCCTGACGGTTAACAAAGTTTGCGGCTCGGGATTGAAATCTGTCGCGCTCGCCGCGCAGGCAATTCAAACCGGCAACAGTTCCATCGTCGTCGCTGGGGGAATGGAGTCCATGAGCAATGCTCCATATCTTCTGCCTCAAGCCCGGAAAGGCTACCGGCTCGGCGATGCCAAGATCATCGATTCCATGGTTCATGATGGTCTCTGGGATGTTTATAACGACTACCATATGGGAATAACCGGCGAAAATGTTGCCGACAAGCACTCGATCACCCGGGAAGAACAAGACGAGTTTGCCCTGAACTCTCATCGCAAAGCTGTATCCGCAATAAAAGAATGTCGGTTCAAATCGCAAATTGTGCCGGTGGACATTCCAGCGAAAAAGAAAGGGGCTAGTCCTACGATCTTCGACAAAGACGAATCCCCTCGTGAAGATACAACCATTGAAATCCTTCGTTCGCTAAAGCCCGCATTCAAAAAAGATGGGACAGTGACGGCGGGCAATGCTCCGGGAGTAAACGATGCTGCTGCGGCCGTAGTCGTGACCAGTGCCAAGCGTGCGGAAGAGCTTGGAGCCCGGGCGATGGTGCGCATCGTCGCTCAAGCCACCAGTGGCGTCGAACCTAAGTGGGTGATGCTTGCTCCCGTTGGTGCTGTGCGTACTATCTGGGAAAAGACTGGTTGGAAACCCCAAGACGTAGATCTGTACGAACTGAACGAGGCCTTCTCGGTACAGGCCCTGGGCGTAATCAAAGAACTTGATCTGGATCCCGACAAAGTGAATGTCAACGGAGGTGCAGTAGCAATCGGCCATCCCATTGGCGCCAGCGGCACTCGCATCCTAGTAACGCTAATCTACGAACTGATTCGCAGAGATGCTCATCGCGGAATCGCGGCTCTGTGCCTCGGCGGAGGAAATGCCGTGGCGATGGCCGTCGAACGGATATAGATTTTTAGGCTGTGGTCACTTCTACGAAGCTTGTGTCCCCTGGTCGAAGACATATACTCGCCCCGGACCCGCGGCCTGAACATTGTTCCTTTGAAAGCAATCTTTGATCTTGCGCCGCAGTTCCCGGCTAATCGCATATTGCTTGTTGGGTAGCGTCTTCACCAGCATGAGATATTCAGCTTCGCCGTTTCCCACTTTGTCGATTCCCGGAACCTGAATGTCACTCACGATATCGGCTCCAAACATAGGATCGTGTCGCACCTCCTCCCCTGCTTGCGTGAGCAACTTCACGATCCGGTCGCTGGGTTCGCTATATGCAACCGCCACACGAAGCGCCACCTGCGACCAATCGCGAGTCAGATTTGAGACCAACTTAATTTCACTGTTAGGAACGATATGCACTGTACCGTCATCATCTCTCAAAGTAGTCCGCCTTAGACTCATGTCCTCAACCACTCCTTTGACGCCTGCGATTCGCACCGTGTCCCCGAGATCGTATTGATTTTCAAAGAGGATGAAAAATCCATTGATAAAGTCGTGCACCATGGTTTGAGCACCGAAGCCGATCGCCAATCCGGCTATGCCCGCGCTCGCGAGTAAAGGCTCGGGGTGCAATCCAAAGAGGGGTAAAGCCTGAAGCAACGCCCAAAACAAAATCACGAAAGTCCCGACGCTGTTTAGGACACCCGCAAGCGTCCTGATCTGCTGCATTCTGAGACCTGAAGGCAACTTCTTGTCTTTTAATGCGGCAAGTCGCCTCGTCATGGTTCGAACTAGGCGCACCAGGAGTATCGCTGCTAGGGCGATCAATATCAGCTTCGGAGCGCTGTTGTGAGCGAAACTCAGAGCATCATCATGCCATTCGCGAAATAGCGCGCCCAGATTCGAAGCTTCCGCGATGATGAGGGCTGTAGCAGTCAAGTGCAGGCCATTGAATAAATAGAAAATGCTCATGTCGAGTTGCGATTATAAATAATACTTTGGATGCTCATCCTGGAAGACGCTCGTATAATCTTGCAGTCTCGAACGATACGCGAGGTGCTGTTTGCAATCAAAAATGTTTCCGTTTTTTCTTATTGTGCTTGGTGTTTTCTGCGGGCAAGCCGTCGCACAAGAATCCGCCCCGACCTTGCCGCGTCATCCAGACGTAACTTCACAGGACTCTGCGGGTAACGAAAGGGTCGAAGAAGTACGAAAAGGAATGGAGAAAAGAGCAAACAAAGAACGGGAACTCCAACTCAAACGCGATACCGACCAGTTGCTGAAGCTGAGCACTGAATTAAAGCAATACGTTGATAAAACCGATCAGAACCTATTGTCGTTGGATGTCATCAAGAAAGCTGAGGAGATAGAGAAGCTCGCCCATAGCGTGAAGGAGAAGATGAAAGGTAACTGACCTGTTAACAATAAGGCTGTCTCTCGCAGTAAGACCCAATTTGAATCTAGTTCTCCAAAGCGAAATTCATTAGCGAGCGCTAGTTTGTACTGGAGGCCCAAGCGGCTTCAACCAGTTTGCCGATCGAGGGAGCCACCATGATCAGCACTTGTGCTTTGGCCTGCGAACCCTGCCGAACAATTTCTTCTTGCTGTGCTTTCCAATCGCCTGGCGGTCGCTCTCTGCGTTCCAAGTAATCGAAGGCTTCGATTCCTGATTGCGCGAGTGCGCTTAACGCTTCCGAAACTGGCATCACTTCTTTCATCAAGAAAGATTTCTCGGCTAGAGATTCTAATTTGACATGGTTTTCCTTCCAGGAGATCAAGCTTGATCGGATTTGTGCCTTAATATCCGCACTGGCATGTCCGGCAATCAAAGTGTCTACTTGTGAAGTAAATTTCCGGGCCGCGTCACTTTCTGGCCGGGCCGCATCGATCAACCGATTTAGCGGCATCGCGCTGGTGGCTTCGACCGGGCCATTACTTTCCCGCGCATATTCTTTTACCGGCTCGACCACGTCGGCAAGAACCTTTAAGGCTGAAATATCATCCGACCCCGCGATTCTCCGTAGCATAGTTGCGTAGTTAGCATTGTGCGCGAGACCATAAAGTTCCAACTCTTTGCTGACGGTATCGAGGCGCTCGTACATGCTATCCACGGCTTGGGTTGATTGTGGCGACCATAGCCGCTCGGCCACAACGGCGGCCCGAGGCCAGATGCGGGAGTCAATGTTTTCGGGCGAAACAAATTCCGACCACATGCACGATTCCCCCCCCAGAATTCTTTGTCTTTCGTCGGGCGTCAACTCCGAGGCGCCACCGGCGAGCGGATCGACGGCGTAATGTTGCGACGCGGGTTGCATTAAGTCCAGATAATAACCAGAAGACAACAAGCCCCGGTATTTCTGCTTAGCGGCCTCTGCGAGGGAGGCCTGACCCCGCCACGATTGGATAACTATGTCCTTGGGCAGATCGGGCCGAAGTATTTCATCCCACCCTTCCATTGTTTTTCCGTGTCGTGCGACGATCTTCTGGATTCGGGTATTGAAGTAGGCCTGCAGATCTCCATTGTTCTTCAATTCGTGTTCGTGCATGAAGGCCTTTATTTTCGGGCTGGCATCCCACTGCTTTCCGTTGACTTCATCGCCGCCAATGTGGAAAAACTTGTCGGGAAATAATTTCGCCATCTCGCTGATGAAGTCGTCAAGAAACTTATACGTATGTTCGGATGTGGGATCCATAGCGGGATCGAATATTCCCCACTTTCGCTCGATGGAGTATGGCCCGGGTGCGCTGGCAAGCTCCGGATAGCCCACAAACCACGAGGTGCTGTGCCCCGGCATGTCAAATTCTGGAACCACTCTGATACCGCGGTTGCGGGCGTACGTGATCAATTCAGTTACTTCCGCCTGTGTGTAGTACAGCCCATCGGATCCCATTTGATGAAGCTTCGGGAATCTCTTGCTCTCCACTCGAAAGCCCTGGTTTTCGGAGAGGTGCCAATGGAATACGTTCATCTTCACTGCCGCCATCCCATCCAAATTTCGTTTGAGAATGTCTAGTGGAATGAAATGCCGGCCGGTATCGATCATCAGCCCGCGCCAAGGAAACCGCGGTTGGTCGTGAATAGTTAAGATAGGTACTTCGAAGCCATCGGGTCCGGTTTGCACCAGTTGTAACAAAGTTTGCAACGCATGCATAGCGCCAAGGCTAGTGGGCGCATTAATCCTCGCGCCGCTTGATGTGATTTCGAGCAGGTATGACTCGTCCTCCCCGAGTTCAAGTACCGGTTTGGCATCGGCAGCAGCATGGATAATCAGCATGGCGCTACTGGCGTCCGTCACCGACATATCAAGCGGAGTCATTCCGGTTTTACGCCGAAGGTCGTCGAGAAACCGAGTGACGGCAAGTTTCAGCAAAGGAGAGGAGGTCCCCGAAATGCCTACTGAAAAACTTGGGCTGATTATTAATTTCCCCTCGCCCATTTGTGTGCTGGCAGGCATGGGCATCATCTTCAATGCCGGCTGCACAATTGGGGCTTGGGCGAACAATGGACCGAAAAAGGAGGTGATGATGAGAAAGATTAAGTAAAGTCTCATGGTATTCCAAATTGCGCGAGTACAACTCGCTATCCCGAGAAGAACTTACTACGGGAAATAGCAATTCGTCTATCAAGGCAGGACAAATGGTTCCCTTCCGGCTAACAGTTGTGGAAAGTTCTAAGCCGCGTTTCCTTACACGCTGCGAAGGTTATGTGTCGAAGGCCGGGATGGCATGGCCTTCGCTGACGTTTCCATTTTCTAAGAATTTCGTTGACACTTTTCTGTTCTCAGAAGATTCTCAATCTTGTGCCCGCTCTTGCCCTCACCGAAATGCTTGGCTTGCCCGTGTACGACACAACCGGAGCACGGTGCGGGCGCGTCCGTGAATTGGCGCTTCAACCTCAGGAAGACCCTAACTTAGTTTCCATTTTGATTGTGCGCACGAAGACCGGCGACCGCCAGGTTCCCTTCACCGCCATATCGAGCATAAATGGGGAAGTTCGCGCTAGTACGGCTGCGTCATCGTGGCCGGCTTCGGAAGCATCAGAAGGCTTGTTCCTATTGGCCCGCGACCTGCTTGATCAACAGATCATTGATGTGTTCGGGCGAAAAGTAGTGCGGGTAAACGATGTTGGCATTCACGAAGAACCCCATTCTAATCACCCCACACTAAAAGTCGGTTCTGTGGATGTCGGCGCGCGCGGCGCGGTACGCCGCTTGTTCAAGGGGGTCATTCCGATTGGCGCGCTGCGCGCCATCCTTTGCAAAATTCCCGCCCGGAACATTCCTTGGGAGTTTGTGGACGTTGTCGAAACCGATCCAGCCCGGCGTGTGAAGCTAAAAATTTCCAACGAGCGTTTGGCGAAATTGCATCCCGCTGACATCGCCGACATTATCGAAGAGTTGGCTCCCAGCGAACGCTCTGCGGTGTTCGAGACGCTCAATGAGGAATTGGCAGCTGAGGCGCTAGAGGAGATCGATCCCAAGATGAAGCGATCGATCATGGAATCGCTGCATTCCGAGCGTGCAGCCGAAATCGTTGAGGAGATGGATCCGGATGCTGCGGCGGACTTGCTGGCAAACCTTAGCGAACAGCATAGCTCTGAAATTCTTCAAGAAATGGAACCCGAAGAACGCAAGGAGATGGTCGAGCTCCTTGAATTCGGAGAGAACACCGCCGCAGGCCGCATGAACACCGACTATTTGTCGCTACCTACAGATGCAACCGTTCATGATGCGGTTGAGTTATTGCGGGGATTCGAAGGCGGAGTTGAAACTGTTAGCACAGTTTACTTGACCAATGCCGAGGGAATCTTAAGTGGCGCGGTGCCGCTTGCAAAGTTGATCTTGTCGCCGCTCGATACGCCCTTGGATTCGCTCGCACAGATTCCACTCATTTCTTGCGGCGAAAAAACGGGCGAGAAGGATGTAGCAGCGCTTTTTGATAAATATAATCTTTTGACCTTACCAGTGGTCGACAAGGAAATGAAACTCATCGGAGTTATCACCTCCGACGATGTCATCAGCATGTTGCGGGCCCAGTTGTAGGTTGCTGTTTAAGTCAATTCCCGGAATTACTCCTATCCATATCTTGTTTATCCATTTATTCTGTCCCGTCGCGTACTAAGGGCTCCTTTCGAGAGTTTTCATGAATATTCTCAAACGTTCGAAAACTCAAATTCTTTTGTTTTTCGCGGTTATCGGGCCCGGATTTATCACCGCCAACGTCGATAACGACGCAAATGGCATTTACACATATTCCGCGGCTGGCGCCCAGTTTGGCCACATGCTGTTGTGGACGCTGATCCCTATCACCATCGCTTTGATCGTGGTCCAGGAAATCTGCGCTCGCATGGGTGCTGTCACCGGCAAGGGACTGAGTGATCTCATACGGGAAGAGTTTGGATTCCGGGTGACGTTTTTCATGATGCTCGGTATTTTAGTCATTAACTTTGGCAACATAGTCGGTGAGTTCGCCGGCATCGCTGGCAGTCTCGAATTATTTGGGCTTTCTAAGTTCATTACCGTACCCGTCTGCGCTGTGATCGTCTGGCTGATAGTCGTTAAGGGCCAATACAAGAGTGTTGAGAAGGTATTTTTGGTAGCTTCGTTCTTTTACCTTACTTATATATTCGCAGGATTTTTCGCCAAACCCGCATGGATGGACGCTTTAGTCGCGACAGTGAAGCCTCCTCCAAAAAGCGCCTTCATGCAGGAAGGCTATCTGTACATGGCCATAGGAGTGATTGGGACAACGATTGCGCCTTGGATGCAGTTTTACCTGCAATCTTCTATCGTGGAAAAGGGAGTGACCGCCCGACAGTATAAGGCTTCTCGGATTGATGTGATTGCGGGATGCATTTTTACCGACGTAGTCGCGTGGTTTATCGTTGTGGCATGCGCTGCGACACTGTTCGCGCATGGATACCACAAGATTGACGATGCCAAAGACGCTGCTCAGGCCCTGCGACCCCTGGCGGGCGATTACGCCTACATTCTCTTTGCGATGGGACTATTTAACGCTTCGTTATTCGCAGCCTCGATTCTTCCCCTCTCGACCGCGTACACCGTTTGCGAGGGCTTGGGATTCGAGTCCGGGGTGGGAAAGAAGTTTCGTGAGGCTCCAGTATTCTATTGGCTCTATACAATTCTGATCGCCGCCGGGGCGGGCGTCATCCTAGTGCCCAACCTTCCCCTCGTCAAAATCGCAATCCTTTCCCAGGTCGTCAATGGGATCGCGGTTCCCCCGGTCCTGGTTTTCATGTTGCTTCTGGTAAATAAGAAAGATTTGATGGGCCAGTACGTGAATTCCACGCTGTATAACGCGGTCGCCTGGGGTACCACTATCGTAATGACAGGCCTGACCCTTGCCTTGTTTTGGACCCTGCGTCATGGCGGCGCCTAGTCAAGTCCCCGACAAATTGATCGGCTTACCCGCCGCCCTCATTCTTGTTGGGGCCTTCGCGGTCACCGCGCCGTTCCTTATTTTCGGAAATCCTTCCGGCCACGACCTCGAGTTTCACATGAATTCGTGGATGGAAGTGCTGTCGCAATGGAAGCAGGGAGTAATTTACCCGGCGTGGGCAGGAATGGCCCATTACGGATTCGGCGAACCTCGCTTCATCTTTTACCCTCCAGTTTCGTGGACGCTTGGTGCCATTCTCGGTGGACTGCTTCCTTGGGTGGCTGTGCCTGGGGCCTACGTAGTAATCGCACTCGTGCTTTCCGGTTGCTCGATGTTCTTGCTGGCGCGGAGTTGGCTCGGCCGCGGCGACGCGATTCTTGCGGCTTTGTTCTACACCACAAACCCTTATTACATAGTCGAAATTTACTGGCGAAGCGCTTTCGCCGAACTGCTAGCCGGCGCTTTACTTCCGTTGGCATTCCTCGCGGTATGGAGATTAAACGAAACTCCAACACACAGAAACGTCCTCAAACTCGCACTCGTAATCGCCGCGGCTTGGCTAACCAACATTCCGGCTGCGGTCATGGTCACCTACTCGATTGCGTTGCTGGCTATTGTGCTCGCGGTTCGCGGACGTCCTTTAGCGATTATCTTGAGAGGCGGCATTGCCGGAGCGCTGGGACTTGCCCTTGGTGCGGCTTACTTATTGCCCGCGATCTATGAACAGAAGTGGATTAGCGTTTCTCAGTTGTTCGCGCCGGGGGTGCAGCCGGCTGACAATTTCCTATTCACACTCATTCCCGATAGTGATCACAACCGCTTCAATCTCCTGATTTCGTTGGTTGCCTTCGCAGAAATCGTAGCGCTTGGGGGCGCGGTTTTTGTTCTTCTTTCTGGGAAGCGAGCCTTTCGGCGTTCTGAATTCCCACCACTGGCGTTGTGGGGCCTTTGGTGTTCGGGACTCATGCTTTCCTTCGCTGAGCTGGCATGGAAATATTTACCAAAACTACAATTCGTGCAACTTCCGTGGCGTTGGCTGCTGTGTTTAAATGTGCCTCTAACAGTTCTTGCGACGGTAGCGTGGCGGCGGTGGCAGGCGCGAGCAGTGCTGTTTGTCGCTATTTTCTCTATTGTCTGGTTCGTTGGTTATCGGGTGCAACCACCCTGGTGGGACAATACTGCGGACATCGCAGAAATGCAGGCCAATCAGCAAAACGGGGTTGGATATGAGGGGGCCGACGAGTACGTTCCTGCTGGAATTGACCCCGACAATGTGAACAAGGCTCCGCTGGTCGCGGCAGAAGAGAATGTTCCGGTGCAGGTCCATGTGCAAAGATGGAATGCTCAAGAGAAAGTCTTTGCTACCAATTCTTCCATTCCCGCGAAGCTCGACTTGCGTTTGTTCAATTACCCACTTTGGAGAGTCGAAATTAATGGCAAGACCGTAAACGCGGAAACGAAGGACGAGACGGGACAAATGGTGATCCACGTTGAGTCGGGGTTAAGCAACGTGCGTATCCATTTCGTAACAGGTTGGGATAGAGAATTCGGCATGGTGCTTTCTGTAGTTACTCTCATTCTCGTAATGCTTCTTAATCTTCGGAACTGGAAGAAATCACCCTACCCTGTCATCGCGCCACTCTCTTCGCCTGGTCGAGATGATAGGTTTTGATAGACAAAGATGCCTCACGAAATTTTTATCGCAACCTCGAACGCCGGCAAACTTCGCGACTTCGCAGGCGCCATTGAGGGTCAGGACGTTACTATCTGCCCTCTGCCAAACTTATCGTCCCTAACGGTTGTAGAGGATGGTTTGACTTTCGAAGCCAATGCCCGTAAAAAAGCCGAAAATTACAGTCGCCTGGTACCCGGAAGGTTGGTTCTAGCAGATGATTCCGGACTGGAAGTGGACGCGTTGAATGGGGAGCCCGGCGTCCATTCAGCACGTTACGCGGCCTATGACCCTCATTTAGCCGCCGGAAATACGGATGACAATGAAAATAACAAGAAGCTAATTAAAAGCATAACGCCGTACCGCCAAGATCAGCGCACCGCAAGGTTCATATGCGTGATCGCCGCCGCGAAAGACGGTCGCATGCTCCATACATTCGAGGGCAAAGCCGAAGGGACAATCCTTGATCAGCCCCGTGGATTAAACGGATTTGGCTACGACCCTTTATTCTATTTTCCGCCTCTCAAAAAAACATTTGCTGAATTGACGGCGGAAGACAAAGCGCTATACAGCCATCGTGGGGCAGCTTTTCGGCAATTTCTAGCCTGGCATCTGAACTCACGAACGTAACCTGCCAAGCGCAGAATATATGACCAACCTTGCACTCGCACGGGCATCCTAACAGTGAGGTTTGTATCGGCTTGTCTAATTCCGACCTGACTGCAATTCTTTTCATTCTGTTGCTGCTCGTAGGATCGGCACAGCTTCTTGGCTACTTTTTCGTCCGGCTACGGCAACCCCGGGTGGTCGGAGAAATATTCGCTGGAGTGGTCCTGGGACCCGCTTTGATCGGACGGCTACCGTTGGCCGCACACTGGAATATCGCGGTCCAACATCAGTCCAACCTCCTGAATTTCATCTACTGGCTTGGACTACTGCTATTGATGTTCCTCTCTGGCGCGGAGACGCGGCAACTCTTCAGCCGGGAAGAGCGTCGCGAAGTGGGTTGGCTAGCGATCGTCGGCACCGGCATCCCATTCATTCTTGCCCTGGCGCTGGGTCCGTGGCTGATTGGTCCTTCGCTCGCCGGGCCCAACGGAAACCGATTTTCTTTAATCATTATTTTGGCGGTTGGCGTCGCCGTGACTTCGGTTCCCGTAGTCTCAAAGATTTTCGCCGACCTTAATATTTTGAACACTCGCTTTGCGCGGCTGGTTCTTGGCGTTGCCGTCCTCGAAGATATCGGACTGTGGCTTGCTCTTGCTGTAGCCACGGCGCTGGCGGGGAAGGCCGCTTTGAATACTCGTCATCTCGCTTATCACCTGGTTACGACTGTTGGATTTTTTGCGCTAGGACTTACGCTCTTTCCGAGGGCGATCAAGCGAATTAACAAATCGCGTTTCAACGTCATCGCCAAAAACGCTCCGGTTGCGTACGCTATCGGGGTGCTCCTCGGTTATTGCGTTGTCGCGGGAGCACTAGATGTGAGCCTCGTTTTCGCCGCGTTTCTCGCAGGTTTTGCCGTGGTGCACAAAAAGCGCAAGCTATTTGCCGAAGCCCTTGATGCCATCGGAAAAGTTTCATTCGCTTTTTTCATTCCTGCATACTTTGCGTTGGTAGGTATGAAACTTGATTTAGTTCGTAGCTTCTCTCTATGGATGGTTGCCGCGTTCCTGGTTGGCAGCTGTGCGGTTAAAATTCTTTCCGTATCTTTGGCTGGCCGACTCGCTGGATTTCGCGGATTAGATGTAATTAACCTTGCCGTCACAACTAATGCTCGCGGCGGCCCGGGAATTGTGCTCGCTAGTGTGGCGTTCGATGCCGGAATTATCAGTCCAACCTTCTATACCACCCTCGTGTTGGCGGCGGTTCTTACCTCGCAGATTGCTGGCGCATGGCTTGATTACGTGTTGCGCCGAGGCTGGCCGCTGCTATCGACCTCAAATACCGACGTAACGGATGCCGTGAGGTCTAAAGAGTCCCGGTCGCCTGCCTGAATGCCTTGTGCGCTTTAATCCGCAGTTAAGTTCAGTTTTTTTAAGCTCTTATTTTCGATCTTTTGCAGAGCGAAGAGCATTGCCATAAGGCCCCCTAGAGCAATTAGAAAGAATACGATACCGCCCTGATGGTGAAGCGACCCGTAAAGGAACCCTGGATCGACATACATCCCTAACATCGACAAGGTAAAAATGCGGATCGCATTCTTGGCCACTGACAGAGGCACAATGAAGAGCACGAATACTATTTTGCTCCACAGCGAACGCAAGAACAGATGGGACAAAATCAGTCCGGTTATCAGCAGCATGATGCTTGAACGGATTCCGCTGCACTCTTTCGCCACTTCAATTCGCAACGAGGGAAACGACAGGATGAAACCGTTCTTCAGTACCGGCAGCCTTACAAGGTTAAAAAGCGCATAGGTGGCTTCGGTGGAAGCTCCTTGAAGAAATACTATAGCTTTATCCAGTACGAACGGCGGAGCTGGTACCAGTAAAAAAAGGAAGAGGAACGGAAACAGCAGTCCCGCAAAGACCGTTCTGCCGTAGCAGGAGATGATCCAAGCCATCCAGGACATCACCAAAGCAAAAATTAATAGTGCAAGCAAAATTCCTTCCGTGAACCCATGGAAGCAGACGATCGCTCCAATCGCCACTGCAAGTGAAACGACGGCTAGAATCGTACCCTCAATAACGGCGTATCTCGCGCTGCGGTGCAGCTTGTTTCGCTCCAAGTAAAGAAGCGACAGGCTGACAGGAAGTATCAGTAAAATGTGCGTGTATTCGTCAGTCGTCCACGCCAGCCGAAGCAGGGCAGCGATCTGCCGCCATGCAACCAATGACGAGATCGCAAGCAGAGTGAGGCAACAAAGATCCCGGGCCACAAATGAGGATGGCCGGGCAGTGGCGACTGCTATCGGCGAGGTTTGCATCGAGTCTATTTCCGTAATTTTACCAGCGGGGGGGCGAACTACCTACGGCTACCCCGCCTTACCTTGGTCACACGCCGTTGTACCGACTAGTCACATCAAGTGCGGAGTTTTTCTAACAAGAGCAGAGGCGGAAGAGGTTTGGCGAGGAGTTCGAAGTCATAGCCATCGCGCGCCGCATCGCGCATTAGGGTCGCGGTGGAAGCCTGTCCTGACATGAGCAGAATGCGCGCGGCCGGACAAATGCTCGATAGAATGATCGCTAATTCAATGCCAGTCTTTTCCGGCACTACTACATCCGCAATCACTACATTAGGACAGCGCTCCAGCGCTACATCAACCGCTTGCGCCGCACTGTAAGCAACTTCCGCGTCAAAACCACTAGCGTTCAAAATTTCGCGAAATGGCTCGAAAATCTGAGAACGGTTTTCGACCGAGATTTCCGGCCCAAAATCCTGTATGTCGACCCGCACTCCAGCTTCGCCTTGAACTGTTGCTGGCGCTGACCGCAACTCGCAATTTGGCTGTGTGGGGAGAGGCATCGATTGCATTAGCGATTATGTTGGAAAAAATTTGGCGGATTTCGCCTTCGAATGCTTCAATCTCGTCTGGCTTTTCGTAAGCACGTTCGATGATCAGCATCTTAAGATTGATCTTCCAGCTTAAGAGCTCAATCACATCGTCGATCAATTTGCCAATGGAGATTTGCGTCGGTTTCGCACTCTCCCGGTAAAAGCCAAGGGTCTGATTGGTGATATGAGAGATGCGCTTGATTTCGTTATCAGCCGCGTCAAGATATTTGACAACGGCGGAATTCGCCTCCTTTAGCCGCGCTAGGTAAATCAGGTTGGTGACCGACGCCAGGGGATTATTGATTTCGTGGGCAACGGTAGCTGACATGCGCCCCGCGGCTGCAAGCTTTTCGCTCTTCCGCAAGGCGGCCTCCGTAGCTTGCTACGGGAGACATCCATAGCGATCCCTATCATTTTCGAGGGTGCTTCATTCGCTTTGCGTAATCCCGTGAAGTGCGGCCATCTCGTCTGACCATTTTAGGGTGCCCGAGGGGACTGACCACTCGCACGAACCCATCCTCGTAGCCTTTTGCGCCAGCAATTTTGCTGCAAGGCTATCCAATTGGTCCTTTCCAGAATTCGACTCCCTTGCCCTTTCCAGCAGGTCAAGAGTCTTTGGAACAAGAGGTGGAATCGCCAAGGCCGTCGCGACCGAAGCCCCTGCGGTAATGAGTTCGACGGCAACGGCCACCCAGTAAACCGGTTTCCACAGAACTACTACCTACATAAAATGACTAAATCCGCAGGCGATGATGAAGGCCCCGAACGCGAGGTAGACCCACTGGAATGGGATTTCCCGCCGTGCCTTGAACGCGAGAACCACTAAGGTGCTCGAAATTGCCACGTAAGACGCCCATATAAGGAGATCGGTGGACACGTTCATCCACAACAGACGTGGATTCCATAGATAGCAGTATCCGCCACCGCTGATTTGTCGGTCTGTCACCTCCAAGCGATGTCAATCTGATAGCAGCACGATTGCAGAAGAAGGCATTTCCCAGCCCTGAACGCACATTGAACTACCGCCCGAGCGTCATCCGACGTGTCGATATAAAATTCTGCCCGCAGTCGCGAGTGTCGGAACCGGGACGATGCCAAACACTTTTTTCACCATCTTCATTTGCCAGCCATCGCCCGAAGTCATTGGCAGTGCGGCCGGATATCTCCAGTAGGTGAGCAAACTGCGGGTCGCTCCCCAATGCTCTTTGAAGGCTATAAGTCCGGGCTCGTCGCAGTCGGTGCGGCCCATGTCCAACTCGGTAAAACCGCCATTCATCGCCTCCTGCACCGTCTTCCAGAATAGCAATGCCATGCCGCCCAGTTTGTGGTGCCGGGGATCAGAGCATCCGTACTTGTAAATCATCGTGTTTTTATGAGTGAGGGTAATGATTCCGCAAATGGCAGTTCCGTTCAGCGACGCGAGGCGAATTTTTATATCTGGACCCAGGCAGGCGACGAGATTTCGAAACCAAGAGATCGGTTGCGGAGGCAATCCATATCGTCTTCGACTGTGCAGCAGCATCCGATAAAACTGCTGTACCAGTTTTTCGGATCGGCCTTCTATGTAATCCAGCTTTTCGCGCTCCGCCCTTCGAATTTTTCGCTGCACGCAACTAGGGTGAAAGCTGCGAAAGAGCCGATCTAGATCGCCATCCAAAGAGAGCCGATGATAGTAAAACAATTTGCTGCCGGCAAATGCTTCTGTCCCGGATGGAGGTGATACTAAGGGACGGGTTTCAACATACTTGTATATTTTGCCATCTACTTTCTGTTGCAGAAAGGCGCTTAGTTCCTGCAAGTCGGCTTGGCCATCCAGGAGCAACGAGGCGTGGTCCGAAAACGGGAGCGACACCAATCTGCGGCCCGTCAACCAGCTATTGATGTCGCAAAAAACCTGGCCGCTTTGTAGCTCTTTTCCCCCTGCAGACCTGACGTACGCAACGGGGTGGTATGCGTAGGTTCGAGCCAGCGCGTCCAACCAACCTACGGTATGAAAAACAGAGGATTGCGGATGTGCATTGACAAAATCTCTCCAGCGATTGTCTGCAATCGGACTAATAGTGTAGAAACTCAAAAACCCTCTTATCACAGTTCTCTAAACAGTTTGTGTATTAGCAGTTTAGGTCGTTTTAAGATGCAATGTCTAACCCCTTATTGCATGTTCACCACTTGGGAAGATTCCTCACTTTACTGGGAAAATGTTTTCATACTCAAGTACGTGTGCTGCCGAGTTTGTGGGTCTAAGGGCAGCTAAAGTTATCCATTTCAAAACACAACCCTGGCCTTGCGATTGCACATAATTACGCAAAGGATCGAATTCGGCGGCTTACATATTGCAAGCTTTGAATGGCTGGGCGTGTAAACTATTAGAACAAGTTGGGGTCTAGGGGATGCAGGGCGAAGCCCATTTCCAGAGACAAAATATCATGCCGTTAATCGCGTCCGACGCGACGAAGCCGCTCCCCCCGGCCGCCGACAAAACCGTAGAACGACTTACCCGCATTTGGCAGGAACTTCTAAACGTGGAGAGGGTCGATCCGCACCAGAATTATTTTGATTTGGGCGGCGACTCATCCCTTGCCGTACAACTGTTCTCGGCGATAACCTCCGAGTTTCATGTTCAATTGCCTCTGGCCACTCTTTTCGATGCGCCTACCGTAGCCGAATTAGCGGACGTTCTCAGAAACAATCTTCAAGACCCTGTATGGTCTCCGCTGGTCGAGATCCAACCTCTGGGCTCTCGTCCCCCATTTTTCTGCATGCACGGCGCCGGGGGAAATGTGTTGATTTATCGCGAACTATCGCAACGTTTGGGTACAGACCAGCCGTTCTATGGATTGCAGTCCCAGGGCCTTGATGGTGTGGCAGCGCCACTTCGTACGATCGAAGAAATGGCGGCCCTCTACGTCAATGAGATTCGTAAAGTAAGTCCGCATGGCCCGTATTTGCTGGGTGGATACTGCATGGGGGGAACGATCGCCTTCGAGGTTGCGCAACAGCTCAAAGCTGTGGGCGAAGAAGTAAGCCTGCTCGCCCTGTTCGATACGATGAACTGGTCGAATGTCGCACATCCTTCAGCTATGGATAGGACCTATCACGGAATTCAGCGACTGCAATTCCACGTGGCAAACTTTTTGTGTCTCGATTCAGTAGGCATGTTCAAGTTTTTCCGCGAGAAACTAGACGATCTTCGAGAGCGCCTTCCAGTTTGGATGGGAATGTCACTGGGCCGGTTTGACCCTAAACGGTTCCGAATGCCGATGCCCGAATCCCGAGCTTTGGGAAAGTTGTGGCAGGTGAATGATCGTGCGTGCCTCGCATATATTCCCAAACCATATCCAGGTGTAATCACCGACTTTCGTCCGCGCAAACAGTATTCACACTTCAGCAAAGCAGAAGCCAAGTGGGAATCAATAGCACAACGAGGGCAGAAAATAGTGATCCTGCCAGTGTATCCCGCCGGAATGCTGGTCGAACCTTTTGTAAAACATTTGGCAGAAAGTCTGCGGGACTGCATCAATGACGCGATTCATTTTGATGAGTAGGAATCCTCGGGAGTGAAAGCATCACGGTTCGACGTCGTGCAGAGCGCGCCGTAGCACTTCTAGGGTCTTAGGGAAGTTTCCCGGAGCCAAATCAATTGTCAGCAGGAACGAACTGGACCAAAACCCGGACCTTTTTTGACGGAGCTTGGCACGAAGGCAACGTGCCAATCATGGGACCGCGCACCCACGCCTCGTGGCTTTGCTCTGTAGTGTTCGACGGGGCCCGTGCCTTCGAGGGCGTCACTCCCGACCTTGACCTGCATTGCGCGAGGGTAAATGACTCAGCCAAAAAGCTGTTTCTCCAGCCTCTCGTCAGCGTGGAGAGATGGATGGAACTTACTCGCGAAGGTATGCGTTTTTTCGACAAAGATACTCCCCTTTACATTCGTCCGATGTACTGGGCGGAGAAGGACGGGCCCTGGATCCAAGCGCACGATCCCGACTCGACCCGCTGGTGTCTTTCGATTTATGAAGCCCCAATGCGCAAGCCGTCGGGCTTTTCTATCACGCTTTCGCCGTATCGCAGGCCCACGATCGACACCATGCCCGTGGATTCCAAGGCCGGATGCCTATATCCAAATAACGCCAGGGCCCTTTTCGAAGCTCACTCGCGCCACTTCGACAATGCGGTGGTTTGCGATACGCTGGGCAACGTGGCGGAGCTCGCCACCTCCAACATTTTTATGGCGAAGGATGGAGTTATCTTTACTCCCATAGCCAACGGGACCTTTCTTGCGGGTATTACCCGCCGTCGAGTGATTGCTCTACTACGCGAAAACGGATTGAAGGTCATCGAGAAGACACTTACCTATCATGACTTTCAAACTGCCGACGAAATCTTTTCGACGGGAAATTATTCCAAAGTCGTCCCCGTGGTTCGCATCGATGAACGCTCCGTTCCGCTTGGCCCCATCTATACCAAAGCTCGCGAACTCTACTGGGCGTTTGCGCACTCATGACTGCAGCGCGTTGCCCGGTGCTCTTAAGGCCTGGGGCAGGCACCTCTCCTTTATTTCTTGCACACGGATTGGGAGGAACGGTCGCGGAATTTTCCGAGCTGGTAAAGTTCATCGAAGTAACTGGGCCCATCTACGGCCTTGAGGCAAAGGGCAACGATGGAATGGACGAACCTTTTACTAACATCGAAGACCTCGCGCAATATCATGCAGACGCGATCCGCAAAGTTCAGGATCGGGGGCCCTATTTCCTGATCGGCTATTCGCTTGGGGGATTGGTGGCCTCCGAGATTGCCCAGAGGGCGTTGACCGCCGGAGATAGCGTCGGCCTGCTAGCCATGATTGATAGCTATCCACATGCCACGCAACTTAACTTTGCGCAGCGAGTTCGATTGTCGGCGCGGATGACCAAACGGAAACTGCTCAACGCAATGACATTGCCGAAGCTGAAGGATGCCCTAGACAGCGATTTAACGCCCTCAATGCAGCGCGCATACGAAGCCGCCAACGTGGCTTGGCGTAACTACCAGCCGCGGTTCTACAACGGTAAAATCAATTTCGTAAGAGCGGAAACCTCGACGATTTACCCCGACGATCCGCTCGCGGTTTGGGGACAGTTGGCCGCCGAAATTGAAATCCAGACGGTTGCTGGCGATCATCATGGAATCATGACGGAGAATGTCACACTTCTGGGCTCAACAATTTCTAGATACGTGGTGAACGCTTTGAAGGAAGCCCAATGAACGAATGAACGGGGCAGAGGCTCTAGTGCGCACCTTGATTGCCGGAGAAATTGATACTTGCTTTACGAATCCCGGCACGTCGGAGATGCATATTGTCGGGGCGCTCGACAAAATCAGTGGTATTCGTTGCGTGCTTGGCCTCTTTGAGGGCGTAGTCACCAGCGCCGCTGATGGCTATGCGCGAATGGCGGGGAAGCCCGCGTGCACCCTACTTCATCTCGGCCCCGGTCTCGCCAATGGACTCGCCAATCTGCACAACGCCAGCCGTGCCCACGTGCCGATCGTCAACATCGTCGGACAACATTCTACTGATCATCTTCAGTATGACACTCCGCTGAAATCTGATATCGATGCTATCGCGCGGCCTTTCTCAAATTGGGTTCGAACCTCTCAGGCCTCGGTTGACTTAAGCCTCGACCTCAGGGATGCGATCGTCGCCTCTCGCACTCCGCCCGGCCAAATTGCCACGCTAATCGTGCCCGCAAATGTCGCTTGGAGTGAAGCTTTAACGTCCGCGAAGACCGCCTTTGCTCCCTCTTTTCCCTCTGCGCCATTACCACCTTCCGAACAAATAAGACACGCCGAATCCATGCTGCGCTCCGGATCGAGAACCGCGATCTTACTGGCAGGTGCAACGTTGTTCGGAAAGGGATTGGAGGCCGCGGGCCGCATCGCTGCCGCAACCAATGCAAAGTTGCTTGCTCCTTATCCATTTACGCGGATGCAACGAGGCACAGGCGTGCCGGTTGTCGAGCGGATGCACTACATGCTCAATCAGGCGGTCGATCAATTAAAAGAATTCCGACAAATTATTCTCGTGGGCTCGCAGGCACCTGTAGCCTACTTCGCGTATCCCGGAGTAAGAAGCGTACTTTCTCAGCCCGACTGCGAAATACACACCTTGGCGTTGCCAAATGAAGATTGCATTGGAGCGCTGGAAGCGTTGGCTTGCGATTTTTCGAGCTCTTCGCCGTCAATATCACCGACTCCGCGACGCCCGCCGATCCCTGCGGGCGAGCTCAACTCGCAAAGCATTGCCGCAGCTATAGGCGCCCTCTTACCACAGAACGCAATCGTCGTAGATGAATCGATGACCTCGGGTCGGGGATTAATGGCTGCTACCAAAAGGAGCCCGAATCATGATTGGCTTGCTAACACTGGAGGCTCCATCGGCATTGCCATGCCGCTCGCGGTAGGCGCAGCCATCGCTTGCCCTGATCGTCGGGTGTTGTGCCTTTCCGCCGACGGCAGCGGGATGTATACCGCCCAAGCCCTCTGGACGATGGCGCGTGAAAGCCTGAATATCACCACCGTAATTTTTGCCAATCGAGCCTACGCAGTTCTTAGACGTGAATTTGCTGCGCTGGGCATTGGTGACCCCGGACCGCGCGCATCCAATTTGTTCGACATCGGGCACCCAGATCTGGACTGGGTCTCTCTCGCAAAAGGAATGGGTGTTCCGGGCACTCGTGCGAATTCACTGGATATTTTCGTGAAGTCCTTACAACAAGGTTTCGCTGCAGACGGGCCCACGCTCATCGAGGTCGGACTTTAACCGCTTCCTCTGCCGGTTTGCGAACGCAAATCAACGCTTTTTTACGAATTTTTACGAACACTTCGGTTAGATCCAGCTCCGGGCTTCTACAGACGACAGATTAACAGTTCCCTCTCGTAAATCATTTCTGGCGGCAGATGGTCATGCAGTTCAAGAAAAAGTTCTTCATGACCCATGACCTCTTTGCGCCAAGCTGCTCTATCGACAGCTTGGAGCGCCTCGAATTGATGTTCTGGGAAATTCAAGCCGCGCCATTCGATATCTTCATAGCGGGGCATCCAGCCGATAGGCGTCTCTTTGGCCCCTTGCACCCGTCCGTGAACACGGTCTACGATCCATTTCAAAACCCGCATATTCTGGCCGTATCCCGGCCATAAAAAGTTTCCGTCATGATCTTTGCGAAACCAATTCACATGAAAGATACGTGGGCTGGCGCTCAGCGTCCGTTGCATTTTTATCCAGTGCCGAAAATAATCACCCATGTGATACCCGCAGAAAGGTAACATGGCCATGGGGTCGCGCCGGACTTGTCCCGTATTCCCTACCGCCGCCGCGGTCGCTTCCGAAGCCATAGTTGCCCCCACGTAAACTCCCGAACTCCAATTGAAGGCTTGGTAAACCAAGGGTACCGACGCACCCCGCCGTCCCCCGAAGATGATCGCACTCAGCGGAACTCCCTCCGGATCGTTCCACATGGGGTCTATAGTGGGACACTGCGATGCGGGCGCAGTGAACCTTGAGTTCGGATGTGCAGCCTTGGCTTTCGTTTTTTTGGCGAGTTCAGGAGTCCATATGTTTCCCTGCCAGTCAAGGCACTCGGCAGGAGGGTCGTCGGTCATGCCTTCCCACCAAACTCCGTGATCCGGTGTAAGCGCCACATTGGTGAAAATAGTATTTCTTGCCAAGGCCGCCATCGCGTTGGGATTCGTTTTTTTCGAAGTCCCCGGCGCAACTCCGAAAAATCCGGTCTCCGGATTCATGGCTCGCAATCTACCGCTTTCGTCAGGACGAATCCAGGCAATGTCGTCCCCCACGGTCCAGATCTTCCACCCTTCAAAGCCTTTGGGCGGAACCATCATTGAAAAGTTGGTCTTGCCGCACGCGCTCGGAAATGCTGCCGCTACATAAGTCTTTTCACCATTTGGATCTTCTACCCCGAGAATCAACATATGTTCCGCGAGCCATCCTTCATCGCGGGCGACCGTAGAAGCTATGCGAAGCGCAAGGCACTTCTTGCCGAGTAATGCATTCCCTCCATAACCGGAGCCATACGACCATATCTCCCGCGTCTCCGGAAAGTGGACGATATATTTCTCTTTGTTGCACGGCCATGTCACGTCATTCTGACCTGGCGCCAACGGCATTCCTACCGAATGTATGCAAGGGACTACTCGCTTCTGGTCTTTATCAATCTCGCGAAAGATTGGGAGCCCGATGCGAGCCATAATGTACATGCTGATGACAACGTAGGGAGAGTCGGTGAGTTGGACCCCGATCTGTGATATCGGTGAGGCCAAGGGTCCCATGCTGAACGGCAGCACATACATGGTGCGGCCTTGCATGGCTCCGGCGAAAAGAGACTTGAGCTTGCGCCGCATCACATGGGGGTTCTCCCAATTGTTGGTGGGGCCGGCCGTGTCGCGGGCAAGGGAGCAAACAAACGTGCGGTCTTCGACCCTGGCCACATCTTCCGGACTAGAACGGGCGTAAAAACATCCCGGCCATGACGAGTTCAATTTGACCAGACTGCCCTGTTCGACCATCTCCGCGCAGATAGCGTCGTGTTCTTTCTGTGACCCATCCACCCAATGAACGTTTTTGGGACGGGTTAATTCAGCCGTCTTCTGCACCCACTTTATAAGGTGTTGGTTAGTAGTAAACGCTGTGGCGCCTTTGGTGTAGTTCTCCCGTTCCATCAACCCTCTTGATGCGTTCATGGTCACTCTCGGTTCGATCTAAGCTGTCATACTTTCAATCCGGGCAAGGTCAGCCTCGCGGATATCGCAATTAGGCCTCAACTACTCGATGATACCAACGAACGGGGAAACCTAGCGGACTGTAGAAGATTCGGGGAGACAGGCAGCGCGCCATCGTGAAATTGCCTTGTCCCGTTCGGCCGGAGCATTCTTGAATCTTGGCTCCTCAGGTAGGACTCGAACCTACAACCCTCCGGTTAACAGCCGGATGCTCTGCCATTGAGCTACTGAGGAGTGCGGGAGGACGCCACGTCTAAGCATTCATAATAACATTCATGGCTAAGTTCCTCTAGATCTTGGCGTAGCAGCGACGTTCGCTCGGAAAAATTTCCCGCACAGATTAGTACTTACGAAGGATGTTGGGGGATTTGGGCGACCTTCCTATTGAAATACGTGTGGGTAGCTCATAGGGGTGCGATAGTATGATTTTAGTTTCGAATACGGAAGCTTGGGCCTCGACCCGCGGAAAGCGGAGCAAAACTGTATCCATCTTTCAATGACCGGCGACGCGGATTAAGACAAAAGATCTATCTAGCTGCTCGGGCAAGCGTCAGCGGTAAAATGAGCGCGAAGGCGCCAGAAACCGGAGAGGTCATCGATCTCAGCGAATACGGTGCCTGCATCCAGACATCGGCGGCCTTGCAGCTCGATTCCAAGATCACATTGTCTCTCGACCTGCTCGAAACGGAGGCTTTCCTTTCGAGTTCCGGCGTCGTGGTGTGGTCCGATGAGCGCGGGCGTAATGGAATTCAGTTTCAGGAAATTTCCGATGACACTCGCGCACAGCTGCGAAGCTGGCTTTCCTACAAGGCAACCGGAACTGACGGTCCATCTCGTGGCACAGTGATTGACGAACCAACACATCGTCCCATCCGCTCAACTGTCACCCGATCGCGCCGTGAATCTCCTGCTCGCGAATTTGTAAAACAATCTCCGGAGCAAACCCGAGCCGCAATTGCCGACACTAGCATTGTGGGACCCGCATACAGTTCAACTGGTAATGCTACGACTTTATCCCGCCTGGTCGAGCTAAAGCGGGAGGTCGAAGAAATAAGCGACCTCGACGTGGTTCTGAAACTTCTGGCGGCGCGAGCTCTGGCACTAACGGGTGCGACCGGCGCTGCGATCGCGCTGGCTCGATACAAGTCCGCCGACGAAATGATCTGTCGGGCCCGCGCGGGTTCGGATGCCCCGGGACTTGGAGCAAAGTTACAGGTCGGATCAGGCTTTTCCGGCCAGTGTGTGCGAACCGGAAAAGCGCTCCGCTGCGATGACGCCGAGACTGATCCACGCGTCGACCGAGAAGGGTGCCGGGTGCTGGGCATTCGTTCGATGATTGCGTCGCCAATTCGCCGCGACGACTTCGTGGCCGGAATATTAGAAGTATTTTCGCCCGCCGCCGATTCCTTCTCACCAACTGAAGAGAAAATCTTGGAAAGAATTGCGGAAATGGTAGCAGGGGCCATAGACCGCGCGGCGCGTGAAGTGACCCCTGGTGTTCGCACTGCCGGGACTGGCCACGAGCTTAATGTCGCCTCCCCCAGTGCGCTTAGCGCCACGCATTCCGCAACATCTGCCGCGACTGCGAAGCCGCAATTTCATCGTCTCGATGATGGCTTCCTGATGGAGCACTTGGCACAAAAGGACCGGTCCCCTTTTCGGAACATTTTCTTGATTGTTGCTACCGTAGGCGTAATCGTGGGATTGCTTTGGTTCTTCTCTCGGTTGGGAAGTCGAAAAGACCAAAGCGTCTCGCACTCACTTCCAGCTGCGGTGACCGGGGAATCTTCGAAACCACCAGTAACATCAAAATCGGCAGATTTCGAAAGCCTGCGAAACTTAGCGGTCAACGGCGACCCCGACGCGCAATTTGATATCGGGGCCCGTTATGCCACCGGCGAAGATGTGAAACAGGATTACTCCGAAGCTATCCGCTGGTTTACGCAAGCGGCGGAGCAAGGGCACGTAATAGCCCAGGCAACATTGGGGGCATACTATTGGGCTGGGCGGGGAGTCCCGCAGGATTTGAGCAAAGCATACTTCTGGTCTGCAATTGCCGAGGCGGGCGGAGATTCAGCCAGTAAGTACCGCGTTGAAGTGCTGGCCTCACGAATGTCCCATAGCGACGTCGCTGCTGTTGGGCAGCAAGCGAACGCCTGGTTGAAGAAACATCAGGTCGCCGCTCAGACGTCGAAGTGAATTAGCGTCTCTCGATATTTATTTATCGTGCACGTCTGCACCCTGGTTCTGGCGTTAAACTCCTTTCCTGTGTCTCCGATAATATTTAAAGTCTCAACTTACGTTGAGGCCTACCGCATCCGAGCGCGATTTTCCAAAGACTTCCATCAACTGGATGGGAGGTGGGCGTATCGTGAGCTCACCACCTTCATCAATCGTCAAATTAGCCAACACGTCGACCTTAGAGCAACGGATACGCTAATCGACATCGGGTGCGGTGACGGCTGTCTGCTGAATGTCGCAAAAGAAATAGGGGTCAAGACTGCGATTGGATTTAGCGCAAGCGAAGAAGAAGCCGAATGCTTGCGTGCTCAGGGATTGGATGTTCGCCAGGGACTAACTAAAGCCCTGCCCGTGGATGAAAGTATAGCGAGCGTGGTGGTATGCAATGCGGTGTTTTTAATAGTCCCCCATGCGGACATTCCGCAGAGTTTGAAAGAGATCGCGCGAGTAGCCGCCCCTGGCGCACGCGTCTTCTTGGGCGAAATTCCCTTCGTCCCAGAACTGAACGACGTACCCCTCCATAAATCTGTGCCAGCCATGCTTTGGTATTTGCTCCGGCGTCGAGGGCCGAGAACCTTCCTGGGAATGTGTCGGAAATTGTTACTGGCGCGCTTCAAAGGCGAGCCTTTCATCATGAACAGTTCGCCGACCGTGGCATTTTTTGCTACACCCCAAGAGTTCGTAGAGATGGCCGCAGACGCGGGATTGACCTTAGTCGGGCATTTTCCCCACCAATTGTTGAGTCCGGAAGGGAAAGTTATTCAGTCGGATACGCGCTGCGACTATTTGTTCACCAAACGCGGATAGGGTCGAGTCCAGTCCGTTGCCAATCTTTCCGGTCTACTCACCCCCGAAAAGAGCTTTAAAGTGTCTTAAAAGGTTCGTATCACTGCAAGGAATTCCCTGGCCACAAGACTACCTGTTTGAAACGCAATCTATGGTCGTCGATAGTGCTTTACAAGAGCGGCCGGTGTCGAGCCAAGAAAGTCAGCGCGACGCTTTTCTCCGGCTGCTTCAACACTATGGACCCGCCATGCAGCGCTTGGCGAGCTGCTATTTTCAAAGCGACGCTGACCGCGAAGACTTGTTCCAAGAAATCTCAGTTGCACTGTGGCAAGCGATTCCGCAATTTCGCGGCCTTTCCAGCGAGCGTACCTGTGATTGGCTCTTTAATAATAGTAGGAGGCTCAGTGTGGATCATTTTTTGGTTGTGGCGCTATGGCCAGCCTTCGGCCGATGCCGACCCGAGCCTCCCGGTTACTGCGTACATCACCCAACTGATCGCGCGTTATGACCAGCAAATACAGTTGCTGAGGTCGGTCAAATTCTGGTATTTGCTTCCTTTTTACATTGGCCTGATGATCTCAAGTGTCGGAGAATTTCTCGCACAGCGAGTATCCGGGACACTGGGGGTCAGCACATTTTTGTTCCCAGTGATCTACGCTGCGATCTGGTGGGCCAATGAAGTCCAAGCCATGGGACTTGTGCGAAGGGAGCGAGACAGGTTGGTCTACATGACCTCGGCAATGACCACGGACAAACTATCTTAATCCTTAGGCATGACCGGTTCGCTTGAGTTGGCGAGGGCGCGCCGGGCCTTGGCAAAATCTCCGGCGGTGCTCGTCCAGTTACTGATTAACGTTGCCCCCGTCCATCCCAAGGCTATCCACACGGCAACATTTGCCGATGGCACACCGTTATGCCATGCCCATAGAATTCCCAACGTCGGGATGATGGCTGAGGATGTTACCCCCGCACACCACATAATCGCTTTAGCGAGGGAAGCCGCAGCTTCCATCGACGCTTTCTCCGTCTGCACTCCGAAAAATGGCAGATGCTCGAAGATCCATCGAAGACCTCTAGGCCAACCGCTTGGGTTGGCGGTTCCTCCGACGGTGTAGAAAACGAACCGAATTCCTAAAATTCGGCCCACCACCCAATGCGAGATCGCGTGGCAACAAAAATAAAGCAGCACCCATGCCCCGCACAACGCAAGCAGCAACGCGATTCGAGAATGAGCGATGTGAGCCTTATGCAACAAAAAAATCGCTCCACAGAGACCTGCTAGCTGCACAATGTTGCCAGTAATGATCGACATCCGCCCGAAGATTATGCGCATATTCAGCTTGAAACGCTGCAGCCCACTTTAAGCTTATTTGTTCACTGCGGCGCGGTCACGGACACTCCCGGCCCACTGTAGCAATTGATCGCGGGGCATGAAGTTTAGAATCTTGTCACGTTCAATGCCTGCCGTGATCGCCGCGCCTAATCCGAAGTCGATAAAGCGAAGCTGCGAGGGGCCGTGAGAGTCAGTACCCAACGAAATTCGGCATCCAGCTTTTTTAGCAAGCTTTACCAGATCATGACTCACATCCTGGCGATCGGGATAGCTGTCAATTTCGACAGCTTTGTCCAACTGAGCCGCCAGATCAAATACACGAGACCAGTCAGCTATTAATCCGCGCCGAAAGTTATAAATTCGTCCCTGCGGATGTCCGAGAATCTGAATGGTGGGATTTCGCAATGCCGCCAGGTAGCGCTCCGTCTGATCCTCCTTCTTGCGAAGCGAAGAATGAAAACATCCCAAGACTAAATCTAGTTCGGAGAGGGCGATCTCTTCCATATCGACTTCTCCCGATGGATTCAGGTTCACCTCGATTGATCGCAAACGCAAAGTGAGTGTCCCGCCGACTCTAATGTTTCATTTACGTGGACGATCTCAGCTCCCTGCTGCCGCAATTGCTCCTCGTCGATGCCGCCGGCGATCTTCAATCCTTTGGAATGGTCGGTGATGCCAATGTATTGATATCCTCGTTCAACCGCGGCATCAGCCATTTCCTGAATCGATCCTTCTCCATCGCTCCAGAGAGAGTGCATTTGTAAGTCACCCTTGAGGTCCCTCCGCCAATCCGGCTCTGCTTCCAAAATAGATCGGACCTCGGTCAGAGTAAAAAAACCCCGACGAATTTCAGGTCTATGTGGGACTTCGGGTGGATCCTCCACCCATCGCCGGATCAGGTTGCTCAAAAATGGCCCGACGCTCTGAAATTCCTCAAGGCTGCGTCCCTCTTTGAGCAATTGCGCCGCCTCTTCTGGCCACAAGAAAGCGCGTCGAGATGCCCTTCGCAAGGCTTTCTGTAATGGTTGCTTGGCACTTTCGGCGGCAATCGCGAGCAATTCAGCTATTTGTAGATTGGAAAGATAGTCCTCACGCAGGGAGCCGTAGCACATCAGATACCCTCGTAGAACTCTTAAGCTGCCATGCGGTTTTGCAGCGCCTGGACCAAGGCGCCAGGGTCGTTGGAATGTACGACGGAAATCGCAGTTTGCGGCGGGTATTCGTCATTGTGGCTTGCCAGAATTGACACGACACATGGAGAAGGACACCATTTATGAAAGTATGACGCCAGGTCATTGCGTGATTCCCGTTTCAACAGATGACAGAGCAGCAGTACTCCACACCGGCCGAAACTGATTTCGTATCGCGCAGCAGATTCGGTGTGGACGGAGAAAATACGAAATCCCGCGCCAGTCAGAGCCTCATGGCGAAAGCGTGCCACTTCACGATCGGGTGAAACCGCCAAAATCGTGCTCTGATCAATGTTCATGCGAGCTTAGATGTGAACCCGCTGCTTGCGTTGCCCTTGTTACATCCTGCCATCGGCTCATTAGCCAGACCATGAAAACATTTGCAGCAAGACAGGTCTCTCGTTTACACCAAAATCATGCAAGTTTTTCTTCGTAAACGGCCCTAACCTCGGTAAAGGTGCGGTAGAGCTCGGCCTCGAGCCCGTGCTCAAACTTGAGATTGAGAATTTTGGCAGTCAGTCGCTGAGTTACGTCGAGCGCATGTCCGGATGCGGGGAGCCACTTTTGGAGTTTCCCCATGGTTAATCGTACGACATGTTCGACCGTCCGCAGCAATTCTGCGGCATGATCCAATCGACCGGCTTCGGCGTTGCTCAGCAGACTAGCTGATGCGCACTCCCAGATACGCTCCCGCAGGCTTCCCTGTTTGTTGGGGACACGGTGCTTTATAAGAAGGTACCCTGTCAAGAAATCGATGTCGTATGTTCCTCCTGGAGAGGCTTTGAAGCTTTCGGAATGAGTGCTTTGAGCGACCTTGTCCCGCATGGCACGAATCGAATCGAGGAAACTGGCATCCGCCGCATATCGTGAATAAAGCGTCTCGGTTGCCTTCGCCACTTGCTGCCCGACGCTTTGCGAACCGGCGATGAACCGAAGTTTGCTGTAGGTAAGGGCTTCCCATGATTGCGCTTCGCCTTCGAAATACGCCGTGAGCTGCACCGGGGTCACGATCAGATCGCCGCCGCCGCCAGGACGCATTCTGATGTCGATGGGCATTACGACCCCGTCTCGAGTGTAAGCAGACAGGGTGTGGATCACTTGCTGGGCGCTTTTTGTCAGCCGCTCTTGATTTCGTTCGTCCTCTGCGACAAAAATCAAGTCTACGTCGGAGAAAACATCCAACTCGCGGCTTGCTAGGCGTCCCACGGCCATAATTGCCAATCCGCGCGGACTCCCAGCGATAGCAAGCGCGGCCGCAATAGCATCTTCGGCCGCCGCTGTGATCGCCTCCAATGATTCATATACACCTCGGAAGGACAATACATCCCGCGCTCCGATAGCGAAAATGCAGTGGCGGAAATGTTTCCGCAGCAATGCGAGTCTTTCCTCTTCTGAGCTCGCGGACGTGGCTGCATATTCGAATACAGGGTCAATAGCCGCCCTTCCATGGCCTAGACCGGAAGCGAACAGATATCCATTGGCGGACCTGGGGGCGGTCTCGCTGACGGATGCCAGCGTAACAATTTCTTCCGGATGTCGAATTAACACGTCGCTGAGGTAGTCGCTAGATTCGAACAGCGTCATTGCGCCAATGACGAGATGGGGGTGGCGAACTACCTCTGAGTAACGCTGCGAGTTTGCGAACGCGGAAGTTAGAAAACCGAACAACTTTCTACGCGCATGGGGGCTCAATTCTTCGGCAGCCAACGCACGGTGCAATTCTCTGGCATCCAACGCCAATCGAGACAAGAGTTCTTGATCGGTGTGGTTAAACTCGGCAGTTCTCGTCTCAGCTTTCAGGTTGAATTCGTCTTCAGCCGAATCGCCGTAAATACGGCCTTGCTGCCGGCGAATGATCTGCCCGTAAATTTCAGCGACCGCGGACATTTTTCGGCGAACTGTATCCTGTAGGTCTTTAATCCGATATTCCTGCGGCGCATACCCTTCCATTGACCTTTGCAGAATTTTTAAATCTGCTTGGGTCGACGGCAGTTGATGGGTCTGCTGACCCTGCTTTAATTGCAAACGGTGCTCCAGATGCCTCAGAAATTCGTAGGCTCCAGTGAGTTCGTGGAACTCCCTTCCGCTGATGTGCTGCTTGTCATGCAATTTTTGCAATGAGAATAGAGTGCCCCCTGATCGCAGCCATGGTTCCAGCCCGCCGTAAACTCGTTGCAAGCATTGCACCAGGAATTCAATATCTCGGATGCCTCCATGGTCGAGCTTAAGATCAAGGCCACAGTATGGCGCTTGTTGGATTTGAGTCCGTGGCCGCTTATCTATTTTTTCGCGGGATTTAAGGGCCGTATTGATCGCTTCAAAATTGAAGGCCTTGTGCTGACGTGGCTTTTCCTCTTTCATTCCGATGTGCGGTTGCCCCTGGTCGACGTAAACCAGCGGCTGCAGGCGTTGAATGAAATCGCGTGCCAGAAAAATATTTCCGGCGGCATATCGAATTTTGATGAGTGCCTGACGTTCCCAGTCGTGCGCAGCCGAAGCATAATATTGCAGCGCTGCCTCCTGACTAATCGCAAGCTCGCCTTCTCTTCCCTGCGGCCTCAGGCGCAAATCTATTCTCAGGGCGGGGCCCTCGGAAGTTACCCGCGAAAGGCTGCTCGTTATGTGCTGCGACAAAAGAATGAAATATTCGCGGTTGGTAACCTGCGCGCCAGGAGCCTCCGGGCCATCACTGAAGATGTACATCAGATCTACATCGGAGCTGTAATTGAGCTCCTTGCCGCCGAGCTTGCCAAGAGACAGCACCGCGTAATGCGAGTCCACCATCCGATTTTCCGTGTCCAGATGTTGCGGCCTGCCAAATCGTCTCTGTAGCGTACTGTCCCCGTCGCGCAAAGCTTCTGCGATCAGCACATCGGCGAGAGTCGATATCTCGGCTGTTGTCTCCGCCAGCGGCGCGATCCTCAGTACGTCACGCAATGCGATTCGCACAAGCTCTCGCCGTTTGAAGCGCGCCAGAAGAACAGAGAGGTCGGCTCCCGAGCATCGCGTGCGAAATCGCGAAAGGTTTTCCTCGAAGTGGTCCTGCGAAAAGCTGAGATCAAGATTGCGCTCTCGCAGGAACGACCGCAGTATTTCTGGATTTTGAATGAGAGTTTCGCCTAGATAGCGGCTATGCCCGAAAATCACGATTGCGTAGTGCGCCAGAAAATTGTGGACATTTAGCAACTGCGCTGTATCCGGCGACTCACTGACCATCCGGTCAAAAAGGATCACCGCCGAATCGGGATCGGGAGATTCTGCCAGTAACGACGGCAGTACGTCCGCAAGTTGAGAAGAAATCTGCGCAGCTACGTTGGAAAGAATGCCGATCGAGGTGTTGGGATTCTGAAAGGCGATCGTCGACGCCCGATCCAGAGCCAACTTGCGGGTCAACGGGAACAACGATCGTTCGTCGGTGTCATTTCGCTTCTGTTTTGATCGAGAGTGACTCAAAAGGACTCACGGAATCATCATAAACAGATTGTTCGATCACTACGCGCATAGGCTTACCAGCGACGAGTACCGAAATACTTCCTTACTCCCACTGTGTTGTAGCGCCCCCATGGCCCATTGTTTCCTAAATCAGCCGTGCCCAAATTCCTATTCCGTGCACCTAATCGATCAAACAAAAAGTGCTGGGTTACACGAAATTCGAATCCCTTGCCGAGATAAATTCCGGCACCCCACGAGTGCTCGATTCCGATGGCGTCAAATGACCAAGTGTAGAGAGCTTGCGGAACATTTTTTCCAAACAGGAATCTTGGTTCTCCATAGAGCATGAATCTGCGGAATTGCCCTTGGCCAAAGGGGCGCACTTCCAATAATCCCGAAAGCATGTAGCGAGCGAATTCATTACACGGCGCGTTCTTCCCGCCGTCGGTCCGGGCGTCGGCGCGGCAGAGGTTTGGATCGATCTCGTTATGTGGAGGGGCGAGATCGAATTGCGCATACCCCCAAAAAGTGTCGGTGGGGAAAAACATGCGCCCAGAGCCCTGCGTTATTGCCGGTTCTTGCGCCGCTGCGAAAGTGGCAATCGCCAGCAGCAGGAAAATCCAAAGCAGATGTTTCATTCCACCTCCGGAGAATTGCGTGTTTAAGAGTGCGGGACATTGTACCGCCATCGGTGCGCACTTCTAACTACGATGAAGGGTAGGGGCAAGATCGGCCAGTCAATATAGGGAGAGCAGGTCCCTCCCTCCGCTTTGCTCCGGTCGGGATGACAGAGTCATTGTTTATGCTTGGTTTGCGCGCGGCAAGACGTAATTTGCCGAATTTGCACGAAGCTACCGTGCAGGTTGCTGCTGGGTCATGCAGTGAATTGCGCCGAAGCCCCATATGAGATCCCCGCAATAGATGCCGATGACTTCTCGGTCGGGGAAAACGTCGGCGACCGCGTCCAACGCGATGCGGTCATTGGGGTCATTGAAGGTAGGGACCAGTACCACGCCGTTGGCTACGTAGAAGTTCGCGTAACTCGCGGGCAACCGGCGATTTTTGAAGATCACCGGACGCGGCATAGGAAGTTCAACGATTGCCAGGTCATTCCCGTCTTGGTCCGTGGCCGCCCGCAGCCGCTTAATGTTTTCGCGAAGTGGTTCGTAATTTACATCGTTGGGATCGGACTCCACAACGCTAACCACGGTGTCCGGAGTGACGAACCGCGATACGTCGTCAACATGCCCATGTGTGTCGTCCCCGGCGATTCCAGATTTCAGCCAGATGACATTGGTGGCTCCCAGATATTGAGCGAATACTCTTTCGTAATCGCGACGTTTCATGCCAGGATTCCGCTGTTGGATTTTGCTCAGCAAGCACTCTTCAGTAGTCAGCAAAGTTCCCAAGCCGTTTACGTCGATCGACCCGCCTTCGAGCACCACGCGTTCGTTGTGGAACACCGGTTCAATCGCCGGCGCGTTGGCGGCTTGCGCCATAAGCCCTCCGACTTTCCAGTCTTTCCGCCAGTCAGAATATTTTGCCCACGCATTGAATTGCCAAGTAATAGCGATCAAAGGCTGGTGTGGCACGGGCGCCCCCGCTCGCGGCTGTTGATCGCCGCTTCCGTCGGAGGTCTCAGTAGACCTTGCAAAGTGCCTTACGAAGGTGCATCCCGAATCCCGAGTCCACACCCGGTCGGTGGGCGATCGGTAAAATTTAATATTGTCGCCAAAAGCGTTGGCTATGTTTAGGATTTTCCGTGCATTCTTCTCCCCCACAGCATCGTTCACAATAATATTTACGGTCTCGTAGCGGCTCAGATTGCGGACGATCTCCGCATATACCCATGGAATCGGCTCGAACTTCCCAGGCCAATCCTCCTGATTGTGGGGCCATGCAATCCAGGTCGCGGCGTGGGGATCCCACTCGGCCGGCATTACCAATTTCGGGTTTGCGTCAGATGGGGGCTTTTGATGAGGGGAGCGCATCGCCAATTCAGTCGATCAGCCTGCTGGTAATTCCTCCATAGCTGTCGATGCGGCGGTCGCGGAGAAAGGGCCAATTGCGGCGTATGTCTTCGAGATGTTTTACGTCAACTTCGCCCAGCAAAACTTCTTCTTTGTCGTGGGAACCCTCGGCCATAACTTTGCCGAAAGGATCGCATAAAAAGGAGCCTCCCCAAAACTCAAGCCCGGCGCCTGGTGCGCGGTTCCCGCGAATGTCCCCATTCTCGAAGCCGACGCGATTCACAGCTGCCACATACACTCCATTGGCGATGGCATGCGAACGCTGAATGGTCTTCCATGCGTCGTACTGAGAGGCGCCAAACTCCGCTTTCTCCGCTGGGTGCCAGCCGATGGCCGTTGGATAAAAAATTAGGTTCGCTCCTTGCAAAGCGGTGAGGCGCGCCCCTTCCGGATACCATTGGTCCCAACAGACCAGGCTACCGATGCGACCTACTTTGGTATCGAACGCGCGGAATCCCAAATCACCCGGCGTAAAGTAATATTTTTCGTAATAAAGCGGGTCGTCGGGGATGTGCATCTTGCGATAGATCCCGCGTATATTCCCATCGGCGTCGAACAAGACGGCCGTGTTGTGATACACCCCTGCGGCACGCTTTTCGAACAGCGACGCGATCAAGACGATTTCTAGTTCCTTGGCTACCGCGGACAGTTGCGCCGTGACCGGGCCCGGAATGGGTTCGGCGAGATCGAACAAAGCGGTGTCCTCGCGCTGGCAAAAATATTGCGTCTGAAACAATTCGGGCAGGCAAACAATTTGCGCTCCCCCGCTGGCCGCTTTGCGCAGAAACTCCACCGCATGCTTCAAGTTTGTCTCTGGCTCGGCCGTGGCCGCCATCTGCACCAGGCCAACGCGAAATTTGTCAGGCGGCAATGACTTCCCTCTCGAAGAAACAAAGAATAACAGACGCGATTTTTAAATGGACACTCAATATTGCTCGCTTTCTTTCGTTGAGTGTGTAGCCGGGATCGGTTTATTATCCAACGATGGCTCTGAATCCCTATGCGTCATATTTGGGTGAACGCGACCCGGTTGAGGTGATCGCGGCCACCAGCGCCCAACTCTCGCAATTGTCCGATCAACTTGGAAACAAGCGCATGGAACACTCTCTCGCCGAGGGCAAGTGGAATGCCCGGGAAATCATCTCCCATCTCGCCGATTGTGAATTGGTGTTCGCTTTTCGCCTGCGGCAAGCCTTGGCGGAGAACAACCCTGTCGTGCAGCCCTTCGACCAGGACAAATGGGCCACGAAATATTCATCGTATACCGCGGCTGAAGCCCTCGCGGCCTTCACGTCGCTGCGGCAGTGGAACCTCGCTTTGTTACGAAGCCTGCCTCGGGATGAGTTCGGAAAAAAAGTTACGCACCCAGAGCGCGGCGAGATGACGTTCAAAACTATTTTGGAAACCATGGGCGGCCACGACATAAACCACCTTCGCCAGTTAGAAGCGATCGCTACCAAGTTTGCCACCGTGCACTAAACAATCAGGGGTTCTTTCTGCTGACTACAGAAGCCATAATCGAGGTCAGTAAAATCATGCCTACCGCGCCGAGCGCAATGCTAGTCGAAATTTGGTAATAATGTCCCACTAGCATTTTGCTTCCCACAAAAATTAGGACTGCCGCTAGCCCGTAGTGCAGATACTTGAACATGTCCATGATCCCGGCCAATGCGAAGAACATCGAACGAAGGCCGAGGATGGCGAAAATGTTCGAAGTGAAGATGATCGTAAAGTTGAGCGTAATGGCTAAGACAGCAGGAATGGAATCAGTGGCGAACAGCACGTCGGTAGTTTCAATCAGTAGAAGTACTAACAACAACGGTGTGGCGTATAGTCCCGGCCGGCACACCAGGAATTTGTCTCCCTCATAATCGTCGGTCACGGGAATGACCCTCCGGACCATTTTCAGCATCCAGCTTTTTTCAGGATGAATTTCTGATTCGCCCTCCAAAGCGAACCTGATTCCGCTGTAAACCAAGATCGCGCCAAATAAATACATTAGCCATTCGAATTGCTTAAGTAGACCTACTCCAGCAAAAATGAAGATGCCGCGCATCAACACGGCGCCCACGATTCCCCAAAACAACACTTTGTGCTGGTGGGCGGCAGGTACTTGAAAATAGCGGAAGATCAACAGGAAAATGAAAAGGTTATCGACGCTGAGCGACAGTTCGATGACATAAGCGGCGGCGAATTCCACCGCAGCGTGGCGCCCCTCCCACCAATAAAGGACCCCGCCGAAGGCGAGGGCAAGCGCGATCCAAAGGGCACTCCAGACGAGGGCTTTGCGAAGGGAGACGGTCCGCGATCGTCTTTGCAAGCCCAAGTCGAGGGCCAGAGTTGCGAGGACGAAAACAACAAAGAGCGTCCAAAACAGAGATTGGTTCAAAATTGTTCACGCCGCATCGCAATGAATTAGAAAATGAAAATTCGCGAATGGGAAACCGGAAATCTCAAAGATGCAATGGCATTTTGGGGCTTACTAAATTATCGTTGATCGACCATCCGCACACTTTCCAGGATTACTTTGCCTACGATTTCCAGACTTTTAGGACTTAGCTTGTCGATCGTGTCCTCGGTGGTGTGATGGAACACATCGTTATAGCCGTAGTCGAAGTCGATCAAATCCGCGCATGGGACGCCTCGCTTGAGAAAAGCAATGTGGTCATCATTGACGCCCATAGTGCGTGCAAAAAAGTGGGATTGATAACCAAGACGGGTGGCGGAATTGTAGATGACATCTTCCAGCCATGGAGTCGAGTTGGCATCGCGCTCGATGTTCAGGTCCGCGTCTCCTATCATGTCAGCGAGCAAAAGAGCTTTGATCTTTTTTAAAGTGCCGTCGGCCTGCCATTTCTCAGCGATATGTTTTACCCCGTAAAGGCTCTCCGTGTCCACCCACGGCAGTTGCATGGATTCTTCAGCGTCGTCCCACAGCAGCCAAACGCTGTAGCCCTCGCGCTTTTTGCCGCGCAGCTGGTTCGCGATCTCCAGCAGCAAGGCACTCGATGACGCACCATCGTTCGCTCCAACATAATTGACATTTCGCAAGGGATAATTGGTGTCGTAGTGGCTTGCGATTACGATAATGCCGTCGCGAGTGCCGGGAAATTTCGCGATTATATTGTGGACAGAAAATTTTCCTTCGGCCGTGTCCTCGCTGAACGTGTCCGATTCAACCTCGTCGTTTTTCACGTGCGCAATTATGTAGTCTTCGACTTTTTTGTGGTTAGCGCTGCCGATGGGCCGGGGACCGAACGCGACGATTTCTTTTACATATTGCATGGCGCGACTGGAATTAAACGACGGAACGGAATCGCTTGCCTCGGAGGCGCCTGATGTCTCATTCACGGGAAGTTCGGCAGGCGCGGCGGACTTCTTTGATTGAGCGCAGGCTATCAGCGTCAGCAGGAAAAACGGCAAGCCGAGCCGTCCGGCTAATCTTACTGAGCTCGAAAGCCATCGGGAAGACCTCCTGCCTGACTCTGCCCAAATCATGATTTACGTGCTTCCCGCCGGCGGCGTTGATCTGGATGCACGAACCACGCGACGCCGATGCTGATAATGTAAAGGCCGAGCATCGGCGCAGCCAGAATGCACATGTTGAGAATGTCGCTGGTGGGCGTGATGATTCCCGCGATAATGAAAATCGCCAACACCGCGTAACGGATGTTCTTCCACATCCAGCTTGCTCTCACGACTCCCATCAGGGCCAAAAAGAAAATCAGAATCGGCATCTCAAAAATTAGCCCTAATCCGAGAATCACCGTAAGGAACAAATCGGTGTACTCGCGAATGGTAATCATAGGCTGGAATTGCTTTCCGAAACCGATCAAGAAATCCAGTGCAAAGGGATAAACCAGCTTGTATCCGAAGTATCCCCCGCCTACAAACAGCGCAATAGTCGAGAACATGAAGGGGAAAACGTATTTTTTTTCGTTGCGATAGAGGCCGGGAGAAATGAACATCCAAACCTGGTAGAGGACCACAGGAGAAGCCACGAACACCCCGGCAACCAGAGCAATCTTCAAGTAAAGATTGAAGGGTTCGGTGGGGTTCAGATAGACCAGTTTGTCACTCAATCCATTCTTGTGCAGCGCGTCCATAATAGGGCGCTGCATGATTCCAAAGATGGCTTCGTGATATCCCCAGCACGCCCCCATACCGACCGCAATTGCGACGATGGAATAGAAAAGGCGTTTGCGAAGCTCCTCCAAGTGTTGAAGGAAGCTCATCGCGGGCATTTCTTCCACTTCAGACTCTGAACGTGACGGCAGCTCAGCGGTCATCTCAGACATCAGAGGCCTTGGTAGCCGCGTTCCAGTCCAATTTCGCGTCAGCGCTGATTTCTGACACCAGCTCCGTTGATGGTACCGGAGGCAACGCGGGCTGGGGGGTCACAGGCAACGCGGCCATTGCGCCCTCGGGCGGCTCAGATGGGGGTAATATCTGGCGACGATTGTTCTCGGCATCAATTTGAGAAATCTCAGACTCAATCTGGGAGCGAAATTCGTTGGAAGCTCGCCGAAATTCGTTCAGCATCTTCCCAATCTGTCGCCCGATTTCTGGAAGCTTCTTCGGTCCGAAAATTAACAGCGCCAACAGAAACAAGAAGATGGTTTCCGAAAAACTCACGGATCCATCATACTTCAGGAAACCATTTGTCAGCTATTAGCTATCAGCCGTTAGCTTCAGGCTAACAATAGCGGGCTGACCGGGGAGATGGTTTTGGTTCAAACCGTGGCTTGGACGAAGGCTGACAGCTGATAGGGCATCAGCAACCTAGAAGTAACCCCACTGCGACTGCTGCGAACGCAGGTGCGGCAGTCAAATGCTATAATCCAGCGATGGCCCGTAGCCCTCATCGCTCTCTATTCTTCATCGTAATCATCGTTTTGACCTGCGGCTTCTTGGGAATGCTGTTCGGCCAGAAAATCACCCCAGATGTTGCCGCAGAGACTGACTCTGATATCCGCCAGAGTCTGCATCAATTTACCGACGTTTACAGCGTCGTCGAGCAGAATTATGCCGAGCCAGTAAATTCCGACAAGGCCATCTATAACGGAGCCATTCCGGGCATGCTTCACGTGCTCGATCCGCACTCGAATTTCTTTGATCCGAAGTCGTACGCACTTCTTAGCGCGAAGACCAGCGCGGCAAATATTACGGCGTGGGAATGACCGTTGGCCCGCGGAACAACAAAGTAATTGTCATCGCACCGTTTGTTGGAACTCCTGCCTACCGTGCCGGCATTCGCCCTGGCGACATCATCATCGCCGTTGATGGCAAACCAACTGACAACATGAACACGGGCGATGTCGCCGACTTGTTAAAGGGACCGAAAGGCACGACCGTGCATATCACCATTCTTCGCGAAGGCGCCGACAAGCCTCTCGAATTCGCCGTTGTTCGTGACGAAATTCCCCGCTATAGCGTTGACCTGCATTTCATGATCAAGCCCGGGATTGGGTACATGCACGTTAGCGGATTCAACGAGACTACCGAGAAAGAAGTCGGCGACGCATTGGATCAGATGGGCGACCTGAAGGGACTTGATTCTCGACTTGCGGCAAAATCCCGGCGGCTTGCTCAACGAAGGCGTGGGCGTGGCCGACAAGTTTCTGCGCAAAGGGCAACTGATCGTTTCCCATCACGGCCGATCTTCACCTGAAAAGCGTTATACTGCCACTCACGGCAATGGCGGCAAGGAATATCCGCTGGTGGTGCTGGTGAATCGCGGCACCGCTTCGGCGGCGGAAATCGTTGCCGGCGCGATTCAAGATCATGACCGCGGCTTGATTGCGGGCGAAACCACGTTCGGCAAGGGGTTGGTGCAGACGGTTTATCCGCTGGCCGAAAATACTGGTCTCGCGCTGACTACCGCGAAGTACTACACTCCGAGCGGACGGTTGATTCAGCGCGATTATTCCAACGTCTCGCTTTACGACTATTACTTCAACGCGAAACTGACGACAACAGCACCGCCAACGCGAAGTGAAACTGACCGACAGCGGACGCACGGTTTACGGCGGCGGCGGGATCACTCCTGACGTGAAGATCGACCCGCTAAAGAGCAACCACTTTCAGGACACGCTGCTTCAGCACTACGCGTTCTTCAATTTCGCCAAACATTACGTGGTCGACGCACCATCCCGACAAAAACCTTTGAAGTGGATGACGCGACCATGCAGGAGTTCCGCAAATTTCTGGACGAGGAGAAGGTTCCCTTCACCGAGGCTGAACTGTGCGAGAACAACGATTGGGTGCGGAACAACATCAAGAGTGAAATTTTCGTCGATTCCTTCGGACAGGAAGAAGGCTTGAAAGTGCGCGCTGAGACTGATCCTGAGGTGCTGAAGGCGCTGGAACTGCTGCCGCAGGCCAAGCAACTTGCGGAGGGTGCAAAAAAGACCATAGCCGAGCGCAGCAACCCGGCCACCATCAGCCGATAATTCTCCCCCTTCGTCCGACGGAAGGAAGTTGAGGAAGAAGTTTCCTCTGGCAACGAACAACTTAAATTCCCCCACCTAAAGCTGGGCGAAAATGTTCATTGAAGTGCATTTTTACCCATGGAAAACGACAGCGCGCTTACACCGGCGGAACTGCGCAGGCTACGGAACCTAAAAGACCCTTACGGCATTCAGCGTTTTATGGATGCCATGCCCTATCATCTGGCTAATACCGCATGGTCGCCTCGGCGCGTGCTTCGCGAGAAAACGGCACATTGTTTCGAGGGTGCAACCTTTGCGGCGGCAGCTTTGAGAGCGAATGGCTATCCTCCACTTATTTTGGACCTAGAAGCCGAACACGACACCGACCATGTCATCGCTGTCTATCAAAGCGCCGGCCATTGGGGAGCCATCGCAAAATCCAACTACACCGGATGCCGTTATCGAGAACCTGTGTACCGGTCCCTGCGCGAACTCGCTCTAAGTTATTTCGACGTATATTTCAATCTTCGACGAGAGAGGACTCTGCGTACCTTTTCGCGACCTGTAAATCTTTCGCGTTTCGATAGGCTCCAGTGGATGACGACGGAAAAACCACTGTGGTTTATCGCCATGCATTTATTTGACGTTCACCATTTTAGGCTGCTCATGCCTGGGATGGAGAGAGGACTACACCGGCTGGACGATCGTTCATTCCGTGCAGGATGTTTGGGCAGGGCAGAAAAGTGACAGCGTATGCAGACAGAAATTGGAACCGCTGTTCCAAACAGCTTGTCCCCCTGAAGGGCAAGCGTGGCCATGGCGGAAAAATTCTGGTTTAGAAGCTGAAAGCTAAACCGCCGCGCACGGAGCGAGCGGACTGCACCAAATATACAGTCTTGCCGTCGCTCCCAAGAACGGGAACGTAGCCTTGTGCCAAGAGATTCCTGACTTCAAGCATTGCTTCCATATGGTTGGGAATAAAACCGTTACCCGGAAGAGGTTGGCGGAATAACACATCAAAATAGGGATCGGCGCGTCCTGCGGAAGTATTAAAGGAATCGACCTGAGTCAAAGCCCGCCCACTAACCCAACCGTAAGAGGCTACCCAGTGCGATTTGGTTACCGGAGCGGTTCCACTGAGCTTGATGGTGGCGCTGTGACGATTACGGGTTAAGGTCGACGGTCGAGCATCCGCCAGTCTGATGTCATCTTTCCCAAGATCAAGTACTCCGCCATAGCTGTAATCCATAGTGGCGGTAATATCCGAGGTTAGCTTGCGCTGGAACACCAGTCGGGTACCCCGCGTTTCCAGGTTTTTGCCGCGATAAGTGAAGGTTCCAGATATACCGTCGGAGAGTACCTCGCCGCCGTTAGAAGAGGGATCCCCGATCCCCGTAAGTGCGGGATCGGAAATGCGATCCGAATAAATTGCTAACTGTAGGGCGTTCTTGCCGTCACGATGCGAAACTGAAAGTTCCTGGTGGCGCGCGTGTTCCAGTGCGGGCGAAAACCCAACCACGCTCACGCGGGGGGAAAAATCGTAAAACTCCTCCTCGGAGGATGCGGGGCCTGTTATCTCTCTCGCGATGGTGCTGTGCGGTAGTGCCGTGGCGTATTGGTATTCAACAATCGTGTCCGGGCTTACATGATATTCCGCAGTACCAAATGGCCTTACGACACTCACCCGGCCCATGAATTGCACTGTCTGTAATTCGCTGCCGAAGCTCAATTCCAAATTACCGACGCTTAGATTGTCGGATGTGGTCAGCGCCAGCGCCTGTAACGCCGAGCCGCGTAAATTTAAATCCGGCGAAGCCAGATTGCGAAAAGTTATTGCCAACTTGGGGCGCGAGGCGTTTTCCATCTTTCTGCTATAGGAAGCCCTGAGGACGGTTGCTGGGGAGATTTCGCCGTAGCCGACGTTGCCGCGAAACGCCACCGTGCCCTCGTTGAAAAATGAACGCTGAATGGAAAAATCAGTGCTCATGTCCGAAGTGCTTCCGTAACCCTGCGAGCCGGATCCGGCGACAAATGCCAGTCGGCCGGTCAGATCATGATCTGCTTTTGAACGTTCAACAGCCTTTCCCGAGGATGGATCGAGCGCTCTCAAGATAGGCCGATTGGCAGAAGACCTTAAGACCCACTTCCAATCATCGTCATCAGCTTTAGTTCGCGTGGGCGCAAGTCTTACGGAGTCGAACAGAGTGGCCAAAGTCACGTTCAGAACCATGACAGCGCCAGCATGCAGTCCAATGGGTTCATGTTCAGAGGGCAAAAACGATGGCGCAGAAACCTTAAGACTGTAGAATCCAGGGGGCAATCCAGTGGCAGAGTAAAAACCCTTTTCATCGGTGAAAAATTTCAAGGCCTGCATGGCGGGGCCCATCACTTCGACAACTGCTCCCATCTGGGGTGTGCCTGCAGCGCTTCTCACGTACCCGGTAATCGATCCTGAGCGGTCAGCGGCCTCGCAAACAGGTAACGCAAGGCTTAACGCAATCGTCAACCAACCGAGTTTTCGGAGCATCCCGATGCCGCCTTTCCGCCGCGAACTACTCAACCGAGAAAGTTGCCGAGGGATCGACCATTTGTTTCGAGACGTTGTCATTCACCTTAATCTGGATACGATAAACGCCCGGAACCAGATTGGACGCCGCTAGAGTCTTTTGCAGGGTCATCTGATCGCCAAGATTCCCCATCTTGTCCGTGGACTCGACGGTATGAATCACATTCTTATTCGTTGCCGCATCCACTACGTTGTATTCGATCGTCGCTGAAGCTTTGTGTGTCTTATCATCGACGCCGAGATTATATACCTGCATCCAGAAATTGAGCTTCTGGTTGCGTTTAAAAACGACTGGCTTACCGTCAGCCGAGGGCACTCGAGGCCGGACCTTGGTAGAACCGATCACAAAATTTCCAGCGCCCACATTTTTGGAAGCCACTGGTTCCATTTGGTCAGCCACTATCAAAGATGAAGCGTCAAGGCGATCGTCCGCGAAGTCTGGCACAACCAAACTCTTGCTCCAAGTACCTTTACGGTCGCCGTTCACATCGTTGACAACTATATCGAGGCGGTAACGCCCCGGACGAAGCGGCAGGGCCTTCCAATATACCGATGAATTTTCAGTCGTCTTGGGCAGTAATTCCGCCGGAACATCTACCTGCACTGTGTCTTCAAAAGTTTGCGCCGAGCGGCCCGAAAGGGTTGTGACCCGGCCAAAAATGTTTACCGTGCCCCGCTGGATGCCGTCTTTATTTACGAAGCTTACGTCCCGATTCTTGATCTGAATGGTAATAGGGACTAAGACGGTATCGCTGGTGACCTTTACAAAGTCTGCCCGCACGTCGAAGGGCATTAAGTTGTATCTGATTCGGGTCTTTACTACCTCTTCAAGGTCCTTAAACTTGATATTAGGCGTTGAATTTAATTTGGAGTACTGCTCTAGGACATCAAATTCTTTTGAATTGTTGGTTTGCCCGTTCATGGAATTCATCCCCGGCGTACTAATTCCATTCCCGCCTATGCGATTCGCCTTGGATGACATTCCCATCTGCTCTGCGTAAGTCAGACCGGCATTCGGAGTGTGAAGCAATGCATCTTTCTCGTTTTTATCCATCGTCATGTGGTAGTCGCCGCACATGCACGTATCCACAAACTCAATCTCTACCTGTTCGCCAATTTCATCGAGATGCCGGTAACGCCAATCTTCGAATGGGAAAGTAGATGTCTGACCGCCACCCTCTTCAATCGGACGTTGGTAGCTCCCGCCGGAGGGATGCGAATCAATTTCATCCGGCTTTCCGAACTTGATCCATATCCGTCCCCGGTCGGTCCGCCATCCCGGAATGCCCGCCCCAAAATGATCATTGGCGTATTCAATCCGGCGGTAGTGTTCGTCCTTGTATTCGTTGTCCTCACTGTCGGGATTGGGATTGCGCCGCTGCCAGAACGACTCGATAAACTGATCGCGCTCTTCATCATTAGAGAGCTGCTTGAAAGCCTTGCGCTCGGAGTCAGTAATGATGTACACGACGTCCTCGTCCAGCCATTTCTTGTAGGTCTTGCTCAATTCCTGATTGAGAGACTTGGCGTTCTGCTTCTTCTTTTTTTCGTCGATCGGACGTTTGAGTGGATCCACTTCCGCGGAAGTCGCCTGTGGAGCTGGATCTGAAGGCGGCTGCTGAGCAGCAACGCTCCCAAAAAATGCCAGCGGCGCAGCGAGTATCACCGAGCAAGCTCGGTAGGACAACCGGAACATATGTGGGGGAAACTCCTTATACAGCCTTTCACCTATATTCTATGACTATGGGATGCGGCGATGCAAGGCTTAGGGTGCCTGCCTTGTTCTGGGCCGATTACGGTTATAATTTCGCAGAGATTACATTCGCGAGACGGTCTGGAACTTTTCAGAAGATGCGCCCGTACTTAACTGGGAGCTAAGGTGAATCCGTCTCGTAGTAACTAGGTTGCCCAACTAACACGATGAATACCTGGAAAAAAATTGTAATTGTGGCCGGAATTCTTCTGGCATTGGCCGGCATTGTTGGCTTTACAGTCCATCAGAGCCACAAGAATCTGGTACCGGTGCAGACTGGTAAAGTCGCGCGACTTGATTTGGCCTCGGTAGTCAGCGCATCCGGAGAAATAAAGCCGAAGACTTATGTAAACATTGGGGCCAACGCGTTCGGCAAAATCACGCACTTGTATGTAAAAGAGGGCGACCGGGTCAAGAAAGGCCAACTGCTGGCGCAGCTTGAGAATGTGCAGTCGTCGGCCGACGTTAGCGCAAACCGCGCTTCAGTAGACGCAGCCAGGACCGACGCGGTCGCGTCCGAAGCGGCGCTTAACACCGCAATTGCAGATCTGAATCAGGCAAAGGCCACGGTTGAGCGCTCGCGGCTGGACTGGACCCGCACCCAATCCCTCTACAAAGACGCGCTGATCGCCAAGCAGGAATACGACACTCAAAAAGCGACGTGGCAATCTGCCGAAGCGGGTTTGGCTCAAGCTGAGGCAAAAGTGGCCCAGGCGAGAGCGCAAAAGGATTCCGCGGAGCGGCACATTTCTCTCGCTGGGGCGAATCTAACGCATGCTGCTGATGTCTTGCAGAAGACAACTTATTCCGCGCCATTCGACGGAATCATAACTAATTTACCGGTGCGCGAAGGCGAAACGGTGGTCATCGGAATTCAGAATTCTCCCGGAAGCACGCTGATGACCTTATCCAACATGTCGATCATCACCGCCGAAGTTGAGATGGATGAGACCGATATTGTCAGCGTGAAGTTGGGACAACCAGCCGAAGTCAGCATCGATGCCATTCCCAACAAGACTTTCAAAGGTACCGTCACGGAAATCGGCGACAACGCAATCGTGCGCTCAACCGGTGTTGCAACTTCACAGCAGAACACCGCGAACCAGGAGGCGAAGGATTTCAAAGTGGTAGTAACGCTTACCGACCCTCCTTCTGAGATTCGCCCAGGCCTTTCTACTACGGCGAAAATTACCACCGCCAACCGAGACCATGCGCTGACGATTCCAATTCAAGCCTTGACCGTTCGCCGTCCTGAAGACTTGCTCGACAAAAGTAAAGAAGCCGATTCGATCAGTACAAGCGGCGGCCCCACCGACCACTGCGGAAAAAGCCAAGCAAAACAAAGAAATCCAAGGCGTTTTTGTAATTCGCAATAAGAAGGCTGAGTTCGTTCCGGTGGACACTGGCATCGCGGGCACTACCGAAATCGAAGTGATTAGCGGATTAAAGGAAGGCGATGAAATTGTCACTGGAAGCTATAAAGTCTTGCGCACAATGCGACCCGGCGTCAACGTGAAGGTCGACAATTCGGAGCCAAAGAAAGAAGAAGAGACAACGTAGGTTGGACGAGCGAGATCGCACCTAACGTTCGATGAACGCATTCGTCTAATTCTGATCAAGGTGTGAGTGTTCCTAGAGAATCAGGAGAACAAAATGGCAACTGCCGAGGTATTGAATATGGCTCCTACCATGCCGTCCGCTCTACCCGAATCATGCATGATCGCGACCATCGATCTGTGGAAGACCTATGACATGGGCTCGGAGCAGCAGGTCCACGCGTTGCGCGGAGTTAATTTGCAGATCCGGCGCAACGAATACGTTGCCATCATGGGGCCTTCCGGCTCCGGCAAGTCCACACTAATGAATTTGATTGGATGTCTCGATTCACCGAGCAAGGGAGAATACTGGCTGAACAATCAGCGTGTCAGTGAACTTGACGATGACGAACTTGCTCACATTCGTAATAAAGAAATTGGATTTGTCTTCCAGACTTTTAATCTGCTCGCGCGTGCGACTGCTTTGCACAATGTCGAACTGCCTCTAATCTACGCTGGTGTTCCGGCTGATGAGCGCGCTGAGCGCGCCAAAGAGGCGCTGCGTTCAGTAGGTATGGATGCGCGCATGATGCATAAGCCCAACGAGCTTTCGGGCGGTCAGCGGCAAAGAGTGGCGATTGCACGTGCTTTGGTCAACCGTCCGTCGATCATCCTTGCCGACGAACCCACCGGGAACCTCGATTCACAGACCGGCAACGAAATCATGGCGCTATTTGACCGTTTGCAGTCCGAGGGAAACACCATCATTTTAGTGACCCACGAACACGACATCGCAGAATACGCAAGGCGGGTCGTGTACATAAAAGACGGTGTCGTCGAGCGGGATGAGGTGAGTCAAAAAAGAATCCCAACACCAGTGGGGTAGCCTGGCGCGGAAATTCTTGTCCGCGGCCTTTGACTCAATGCTTACTTGGAAAGAACCCCTTTTATAGGTGCGCCCGCGCTCCAATCCAACTCTGCATTCCCAATCGAATGACCTCACCCGTGTCTTCTGGGAGGCTGATTGTTCCTAATTCATTTTTAGTAAACCATTGCGCATAATCGCAATCGCTTGCTGCCCTGGCTTCTCCCGATACTTTGCTACAGAGGTAATCGATCAGAAGATAGTGGTAGAACACGCGGCCCTCACTGTCACGAACGATCCTGTCATAAACTCCTAATAACCTTACTGGATGTACATCCAGTAAGGTTTCTTCAAACACTTCCCTCTTGAGACCTTCAAACGTAGTCTCTCCGAGTTCGAGCACACCGCCCGGGATGGACCACTCCCCTTTTAGCGGCTCTCGCCCTCGCTTAATTAGGAGCACGCGCTCGCGATCAACGATCACGGCCCCCACCCCAACGACGGGCGCTTCTGGATATTCTCGTTTCATTAGAATGTGTGGTTCACTCAGGCAGCACCCACCGTCTATCAAGTTCAACTCTTTGCATCCACCAAATCGGGGTTGATTCCCGAAAGCCTTTTGTCGGCAAAAAAAACGCCTTTTTCATGCCTCGAGACTTCTCCATCTTATAGTGCGAAATGACGCAGTGAGTACAGCGCGCCGTGGACGTACAGGAAACCTCAAGCCTCAGTAATGATTCTAAGCAAGCGGGACTAGAATAGTTTATGGCCCTCGAAGAATACAAACGCAAGCGCCGTTTCGAAGACACTCCGGAGCCTCCCCCAAAAGTCGAAAAGAAGATTGGACATCGCTTCGTAATCCAAAAGCACCGAGCGTCCCATCTGCATTACGATTTTCGATTGGAGATGGAGGGCGTGCTGAAATCCTGGGCGGTTCCTAAAGGCCCGTCCCTAGATCCCGCTGATAAGCGGCTGGCAATGCAAGTTGAAGACCATCCCGTATCGTATTTTGATTTCGAGGGCATCATCCCCGAAGGCAACTACGGCGCGGGAACCGTGATGGTGTGGGATGTAGGAACTTGGGAGCCCCTGTCTCCCGAACCGGTCGACGGAAAATATGTTCCAGGCACAGCCGCCGAAGCTTCTGCGATGCTGAAAAAGGGTGACTTCAAGATTCGGCTTCATGGCCAGCGGATGAAGGGCGACTTTGCGTTGATTCATATGAAAGGCCGCCGTCCCGGAAGCAAGGGCACAGAGTGGCTGCTGATCAAAAAGCACGACAATGAGGCGGTCGGGGGATACAACATTGATGAGTACGATAGTTCGGTTTTGTCGAAGCAGACAATGGCGCAGATCGCTGGCGACTCCGAATCCGCTGAGTGGGAAAGCAACCGCGCTGCGTCTGGACGTGGAAAGCTGAAAGCCCCGTGGCTGGCGGAAACTTTAGCCACATTGGACAAGAAGAAAAAGGCATCGCCCGAGAAAGCCGCATCAATAAAACCTGCGACGCAAAAAAACACTGCCGTAAAAAAAAAGAAAACCGTGACTATGTAGCGCGGACACCCCTGTCCGTTCCTCCTGACTCTACGTCAAATCTTCCAGGGCCTTCGTTAAATCCCAAACCGAATTCAAATTCAAAGCCATCCACCAAGACTGTTCGAGGCAAGCAACCGGAAGGGGCCATGAAACGCAATCGTCCCTCGGTGATTCGTCCAATGCTGGCGAGCGCCATCGAAGAGCCATTCGACGACCCGGACTGGATTTTCGAGGTGAAGTGGGATGGTTATCGTGCTGTAGCCTTCATCGAAAATAAGAGGGTGCGCTTGGTGTCGCGTAATCAGAATGACCTAACAGCGCAATATTCCGAATTGCAGTCGATGGGGATTCAGGTGAGAGCAAAAACCGCAATTCTCGACGGAGAAATAGTCGCCCTCGACGAACAGGGGCGTTCATCCTTCAGCCTGATGCAGCAACGCACAGGAATCCGGAGCGGCGGAAGGCGTGCAGCTTCACGATCGGATGTCCCAGTAATTTATTACGCGTTCGATCTAATTTACCTGGACGGATTTGATTTTCGCCGGGTCGCGCTCGAAGAACGCAAAAAGAAATTATCCGAAATTGTTTCTGCGGGCGAGAGTCTGCGGTATTCCGACCATTATTCCGGCAATCAGGGAGTTGCGCTTTTTGCAGCAGCGAAAAAGAATGGACTGGAAGGTATTTTGGCGAAGCGTCGCAACAGTTGCTACGAAGAGCGGCGAACTCGCGAGTGGCTGAAAATCAAAGTTACCCAAACCGCTGATTGCGTCATCGGAGGTTATACCGAACCTGAAGGTAGTCGGCTATATTTCGGCTCGATGGTGCTTGGACTTTACGACAAAAAGGGAGACCTTATTCCTGTCGGCCAGGTAGGGACTGGTTTCAATCAGACTCGTCTCAAAGAAATGTTCGATGTTCTCAAAGAAATGGAGGTTAGTCGCAGCCCTTTCACAGGCAAAGTGGACGCGCGGAAAGTACACTGGGTCAAACCTATGCGAGTAGCCGAAGTTAAGTTCTCCGAGTGGACTCACGAGACCAACGAAGGTGGCATCAAGTTGAGGGCACCGGTGTTCTTAGGTTTGCGCCAAGACAAAGAACCGCGGGAATGCACGTTCGCGGAACAGGTATCTGGGAGTCAGCAATCTTGACGACGCATCACTATTACTAAATCTTCTGTCTGAAACAAATTCACAAGCAGGTTTAGAAAAACACGCAGGATGGCTTTACGGTTTGACCGCTTTTTAATCCCGCCTTACTATCATTGATCAAGCACAAATAAGTCAGGCGACCAAAAGATGTTAGTCCACCGTTGCAATCAGGCAAGCCGCCGTATCCATGTCCCACGATCTCCCCAAGTCGTACGATCCAAGCGCAATTGAAACGCGGTGGGCGGAATACTGGATAAAAGAAAAACTTTTCCAGGCTCCTACTCCGAAAGAGGGGGATCCCCGTCCACGATTCAGCCTTTTGCTGCCCCCTCCCAACGTCACCGGCCGGTTGCACATGGGCCACATGCTCAATCAGACACAGATGGACATCATTGTCCGTTGGCATCGTATGCGCGGATTTCTGACGCTCTGGCTTCCTGGCACCGACCACGCGGGCATCGCCACCCAAATGATGGTGGAGCGCCAACTTGCTACTGAAAAGAAAAATCGGCGAGATCTAGGACGCGAGGCCTTCGTGGAGCGCGTTTGGGAGTGGAAGCGCCATTTCGGTGGCGCAATTCTCGATCAGATGAAGCGGTTGGGCGCCTCCGTCGATTGGGACCGCGAGTACTTCACCATGGACGAAAATCTTTCCGTCGCGGTGCGCGAGGCCTTCGTCCGCCTATATGAAGATGGCCTCATCTATCGCGGAAAGTACATCGTGAATTGGTGTGCACGCTGCGGAACTGCAATCTCCGATCTCGAGGTCAAGCACGAAGACGTTCCCGGCAAGTTATATGAGATTCGCTATCCAGTTGTGGGGTCAGATGACTGGATTACCGTGGCAACTACGCGTCCCGAAACCATGCTTGGCGACACGGCGGTTGCGGTGAATGAAAAGGACGAACGCTACCAACATCTGCACGGAAAGATGGTGAAGCTGCCGCTGACGAATCGCGAGATTCCCATCATCACCGACGAGATCGCGCGACCCGAGTTTGGCACCGGAGCGGTAAAGATCACGCCCGCGCATGATCCCAATGACTTTCAAGCCGGATTGCGGCACCACCTTCCGCAAATCGACGTCATGGACGAGCGCGCCCATATGAATGCCAACGCCGGCCCGTACGCCGGACTAGACCGCGTTGAAGCTCGCGCCCGAATTGTGGCAGACCTGCGAGATCAAGGTTTGCTCGTCGCAGAGAAGGACTACACCATCGCCATCGGCAAGTGCGATCGCTGCGGCACCGTCGTCGAGCCGCGACTTTCGATGCAGTGGTTTGTGAAGGTCCAAGCACTCGCTAAACGCGCCATCGAAGTGGTGGAGAAGGGATACATCCGTTACACTCCGGCTAACTATAAGCAGATTTATTTAAATTGGATGAACAACATGTATGACTGGTGCATCTCTCGCCAGTTGTGGTGGGGTCACCGCATTCCCGCATGGAACTGCCTCGATTGCGGCGAAACCATCGTTGCCCGGGAGACGCCAACCAATTGCATCAAATGTTCAAGCGTTCGACTGGAGCAGGAGTCAGACGTTCTCGACACCTGGTTCTCGTCGGCCTTGCTGCCGTTCACTTCCCTCGGCTGGCCTGAAGCGACGCCGGATCTAGCGGCGTTTTATCCAACGTCGCTGCTCATCACGGGATTCGACATCTTATTTTTTTGGGTGGCGCGCATGACCATGCTGGGATGCTGGTTCATGTCGCCTCCGCATCGTCCTCTTCGCGCGGGTGAAAAAGAACTCTCGACCGAAGATGCATTGCGCGAAAGCGTGCCTTTTCGAGAAGTCTATATTCATGCGCTCGTTCGGGACGCGGACCGGCAAAAGATGTCCAAGACCAAGGGAAATGTCCTTGACCCGATTGAGGTCATAGAAAAGTACGGAACCGACGCGACCCGCTTCACTCTCGCGTCCATGTCGTCTCCGGGAACAGACATCGCGTTTAACCCCAGCCGCACCGAAGGATATCGAGCGTTTGCCAACAAAATCTGGAACGCCGCGCGATTTATGTTCATGAATCTGGATAGAATCGGCGGAGACATTTTGCCATGCATCGAACCCAGGGGAATTGCCGGATTCGAAGCGATCACGCTGGAAGATCGCTGGATCCTCTCCCGGTTTAACCGGATCGCGGCCGAGATGGACAGCGCTCTCGAGGCCTACCGTTTCGATGACGCGGCCCGCATCATTTACGATTTCTTTTGGGGAGAGCTGTGCGATTGGTACCTCGAACTCATCAAGCCACGACTGCTGTCCGAAGAAGAAGAGAAAGATCAAGCTTCAGTTAAGATAACCTGCGGAAATCTGGTTGCCGTGTTCGATGCCTCGCTTCGACTACTGCATCCAATTATGCCTTTTATCACCGAAGAAATTTGGCATGCCATCTACGATGGTAACGTGCCGCAGCTATCCATCGCTTTAGCGCCTTTCCCGAAGGCGAATGAAAAGCAGTTCGATGCCGCCGCTGAGAAAAGCATGGCTACGTTGCAGGAGTTGATCGGCGCTGTCCGCAACCTGCGCGCCGAGTCGAAGGTGGAACAAAAACTGCGAATCCCCCTGCAAATCTACGCGGAAAATCCAGCCACACGACAAATGGTGGAGCAAAACGAATCCGCAATAAAAAGATTGGCCTTAGTTGAATCGGTGACTTTCATGGCTTCGCCGCTCTCGAACGCGGCGGCAACACGCAGCACAGCACTTTTTGATATTCGAATTATTTACGAACAGAAAATCGACGCTCAGGCCGATCGCTCGCGGCTCAAGAAAGAACTCGATCGATTTGAAAAAGAATTAAATAATGGCCAGCGCCAATTGCAGAATGAACAATTCCTGGCCAAGGCCCCGGCTCCAATTGTGGACGGAATCCGCAAGCGAATGCAGGAACTTGAAATTTTAATTAGCAAAGCTCGTAGTAATCTGAATTAAGTTGGGATTCGGTGTCAGAAGAAATTAGGAGTGCAACGTCGTGAGTGAAGCGTCATAGCAAGATGCAACGAGTTTGGTGATCAGAAAATCTAAATAAGAGTTAGAGACTAGTACTTGCTTCCCGTACAAGCAAATGGATTGGAATAGCCGACGCATTACCGCCATCATCGAAAACGCTTTGCTTGAGGACAGGGCCACACGCGACGCCACTAGTTCGGCCTGCATCGAAACCGCGCAACGGGCATCGGCGACCATTCTTGCGAAGCAGGATTGCGTTTTGGCGGGCGTTGGTTGCGTTTCGCGCATTCTCGATGTTTACGCTGCGCTAGACGGTGCCGTGCTATCGCATTACGAGGTGACAAGTCATCCTGAAATTTTTGACGGAGTGCGGTTGCACAAGGGTCAGACCATCGCCGTTATCCGCCACAATGCGCGGGTAATTCTTTCCTGCGAGCGTGTGATCCTTAACTTCCTTCAGCGGCTGAGCGGAATCGCCACTCTAACACGCAAGTTCGTAGAGGCGGTCTCAGGAACGAAGGCTAAAATTCTGGATACCAGAAAGACTGTGCCCGGATTGCGGGTGCTCGACAAATACGGCGTGCGTTGCGGGGGAGGGCAGAATCACCGGCTCGATCTTTCTGATGGCGTGTTGATAAAGAACAATCACATCTCGCTGGCAGGCGGAATTGTGCCTGCGCTGGAACGGGCGAATCTTAATCGGCGCGGCGCCCAGCCTACCGAGATCGAAGTGCGGTCGCTGGCCGAAATGCAACAGGCTCTCGACCATGGGGCCGAGGCGATTTTGTTAGACAACATGTCAGTTGCCGACGTGCGCCTCGCGGTGGAACATTGCTCGCGTTTAGATCGAAAAATCCCTCTCGAGAGTTCCGGAGGCATCACGCTGGAGAATGTCAGGGCTTACGCTGAAACTGGGGTCGATTTTATTTCGGTCGGCGCGCTGACCCACTCGGCGATGGCTGTTGACATGAGCATGCGCGTAAACCCTGAATGACGGGCGCGGCAAAACCTGATTCCGCGCTGCCCCAAGAACTTCAAACAGGTCTGAATTCGTTGCTTCCGGAACGACTCCTTCCTCTTCTGCGCGGAACGATCTTCAATAAAGTCACCCACTATCACACCATCGCTTCAACCAATGACGCCGCCATGGAATCTGCTGCGCGGGGCGCTCCCGAAGGCAGCGTTTTTCTCGCTGAACAGCAAATGGCCGGTCGGGGCCGGGGAGATCATGAATGGCATTCAGCGCCGTCCTCGGGAATTTACTGTTCTGTGATCTTGCGACCCAGGTTGGCTCCCTCTGAGATTCTGATTCTCTCGCTCGCCGTGGGGGTAGCGGTTTATGACGCCGTCCAATCCATAGATTCGCGAATCGTTCCTGATTTAAAGTGGCCGAACGATGTAATCCTTAACGGAAAGAAGTTCTGCGGCATCCTTACGGAAATGAGTGCGGAACTGACCCGTATTCGCTACATCGTCGTGGGCATCGGAATTAACGCCAACCAATTTTCTTTTCCTCCGGAACTTCGATCCACGGCAACGTCACTGCGGCTCGAAACTGGGAGCGAGTGGTCGAGACTTGAACTTTGCGCGGCTTTGCTAAAATCGCTCGATCGCGAGTATCGGGCCCTGACTGAGAATCCACCTGCGCGCAAGTTGATTCTTCAGCGGTTTGAGCAGCATTCATCGATGGTCAAGGAAAAACGCGTTGCGATCTCCGAAGAAAAACGTGAATTCGAGGGCGTGACGGAAGGGCTTGATGATCGCGGTTTTTTGAAGGTAAGGACAGATGACGGCATGCGTACGGTCCTAAGCGGAACGGTGAGGGTAAAGGAATAAATGCTATTAGTTCTCGACGTCGGAAACACCAACACGGTTCTGGGAGTATTCGATCAAGCTTCCACTGACGGCGATGCCGCTACGAGTGGGCGACTGGTGGCCAACTGGCGCGTCGCCACCGTTGCGACCCAGACTGTGGATGAATACGGAGTCCTGTTCCGCAATCTTTTTGCGATGGATGCCTTAGAGGTGAAGAATATTCAGGGCCTTGTGATCTCGTCCGTTGTGCCTCCTCTTGATTCGACTTTGCGGCAGGTTTGCGAAAAGTACTTTGCTGTGACTCCACTTTTTATCGAACCAGGGGTCAAGACTGGTATGCCGGTGCACTATGCGAATCCGACTGAGGTTGGGGCTGATCGGATTGTGAATTCGGTGGCCGCGTTTGAAAAGTATGGGGGGCCTTGCGTCGTGGTGGATTTTGGCACTGCCACTACCTTCGATTGCGTATCGGTAAAGGGCGAATATCTCGGCGGAGTAATCTCTCCCGGCATTGGAATCTCAGCGGACGCACTATTCGAGCGGACTGCCCGCTTGCCGAGAGTCGATATCCGCAAACCGGCAACTGTGATTGGAAGTACAACCGTTGGCAGCCTGCAATCCGGTTTGTACTACGGATATTTGGGATTGGTGGATGGAATCCTTGCATTGCTCTTGGATGAGTTGGGCAAGGAGACAACCGTGGTCGCTACTGGCGGATTGGCTTCGCTAATCGGGACCGGATCCCGATTCATCAAGCACGTGGACGATCTGCTCACACTCGAAGGACTGAGAATTATTTGGGGACGCAACGTCCCAGACAGGAAAGATGGATCTGTCCAAAGCAACTCTTCGCGCTGCGCATCAAAGCCCGCCGTCAAACGCGTTCGCTAAAACTAGTGGAAAACTATTTCAACTACTTCACCGAGATTGAAGAACAATTTCAGCGAAGACGGGGCGGGGGCTTGCTGTTGTCGACTCTCGACTGGGCCCTGATTGAGACTTGGAAGGACGCCGGGATTCCGCTGGAAGCGGTACTCCGTGGGATTGATTCTGCGTTTGAGAAATATGAAAAGCGTCCCTCACGATCGCAGAAGGTGAATAGTTTGGCGTACTGCGCGCAAGCGGTGTTAACCGCGGCAGAAGATATGAAAGAGGCCGCTGTCGGAGTTTCGCCGGAAAGCAACAATATTCGGGGATTTCAGGCTGTTGAAATCTCCGCTTACCTGACGCGAAATGCGGCAAGTCTTGAAGCGGCGGCTCTTTCAGACAAAAGCGTGGGACGTGCGGTTGTTGACGACTCGATTGCGAGCTTAAGGAAGCTGGCGACTGGCATCGCATCAAGTAGCACTCCCCCCAGGTTAGAGGATTTGGAACGCCACCTCACTGTCCTGGAAGACAAACTTTACGCCGTGCTGTTGACCGCTACTCCCGACGACGAGATCGTGGCGGTCCGATCTCAAGCGGAGCGCGAACTGGCCCCCTATCGGAACAAAGTGCCGACAGTCCAAATTCAACAATTACAAAAACAATATCTCCAAAAAAAGCTTCTGGAAAAGTATAAGATGCCGCGGCTTAGTTTGTTTTATATGTGAGTTTCGTCTGGGTTCTGCAACTCGATGACTTAGAATCATTGCTTGCAAATTAAAATTGAAAAGCTGATTTATGGCGGAGACGGATTGGCGCGTCTTCCGCCTGACAATTCTCCTCTAGAAGTTCCCGCTCCTCCGAAAAGGATCCAAGGCAAGGCCTTGTTCGTACCCTTTGTACTTGAGGGCGAACTAGTCAACGCTTCGCTCACCGAACAGAAACCTGGATTCGCGCGAGGAAGCCTTAACAAAATATTACAGCCTTCATCGGAACGCATTGAACCGCACTGCCCATACTTCGCGCGCTGCGGAGGATGCCACTATCAGCACACAAATTATGAGAACCAGTTGCAGATCAAAGGCGCAATCCTGCGGGAAAATCTTCGGCGCATAGCTAAGCTGGAATTGGACGCTGAGTTGGAAATACATCCCTCGCCCGAGTGGGGATATCGCAACCGGAGCCGTTTCGCGGTCCAACTCGCGGATGTTCAATGCCCTGGCAACTTCGCATTGTGTTATCGAAAATTTAATTCCCACGAACTCTTAGCGGTCGAGCAATGTCCAATCAGTTCTCCGCTGATCAATCGAGCGCTTGAGGTTCTATGGGTTATGGCGCGGGCTGGAGAATTCGTTCCCAGCATCCACGAAATCGAGGTTTTCGCCAATGGCGACGACACCAAGCTGCTTATTGAATTGAGTTGTGGGGAAGAAGCTTCGCGGGCGGTGATCGAAACCTTCGCGCATGCATGCATCGGCCAGCTGCCGGCTATCGAGGGTGTGGTCGCATTTAAAGACGCAAATCACAGACCCCAAGAATTAGCCTCGGTGGGAAAGAAACAAATGGTCTACGAAACTTCTCACGGGCCCTACCGAGTCAGCGCCGGATCATTTTTCCAAGTCAATCGACATCTGATAAACGAACTTGTACGCGTGGTGACCGATGAGCCCCACGGTGAAACTGCGCTTGATCTTTACGCAGGGGTCGGATTGTTTTCCTCCGTTCTGAAACGGGATTTCAACAACGTAATAGCTGTAGAGCCGTCACCGTCCTCTTACGCAGACCTGCAATACAATTCCGCTGCGAACGTGAAAGCAGTTCATGCGACCACGGAAAAATATCTGGAAGACCAAACGAAAAAGTTGCGGACTGACTTGGTTGTGGTCGATCCGCCGCGGGCGGGATTAAGCACGCCGGTGATCAAGGCTTTATTGGCAATGAAACCGTCGAAGATGACTTACGTATCCTGCGATCCAGCGACGCTGGCTCGTGACATGCGTTCGCTACTTCAGGGGGGATACAGAATCGAACGGGCAGATCTGTTCGATCTCTTTCCTCAGACTTTTCATATCGAGAGCGTTTTTCATCTAAGCACGTAGATAGCCTCGGCGGTCTGGTCTCAGAACGGTCGCCGTTACTCGGCTGAAGGGATGTTCTGGTGCATGGATCCGGGCTGGAACTCATACCCACGCGTGCTCCCAGAGCGCCTCTCCTCTGGGGTTCTTTGGCCTTCGCCACTGGAATATTTGCCGGGCGTCACGTCTTTGCATCTGGCCGTTGGTGGTCGATGGCCGCGATTGTGTTCGCACTGTCGGCATTTTATTTGCAGCGTTCTAGAATCCGCATCACCTTCGGGGTGGCCTTGTGCCTGTTATTTATCGGTGGAGCGTGGGTAATTCAAGTCCGGGATTCGCGAGCTTCGTCTCTGCGAGATATAACCCGATTTGCTACCGGGGAAGAAGTCATCGTGACCGGTCACGTCACGAGAGAAGGAACTCCGCAAGAAAAAGAGTTTGGGGAAGGCGTTCAGAAGATCGACCTGGAGACCGAACAGATTGTAACGGGCGAAAAAGAATCAGCTATTCAAGCGGGGCTGCGGCTCACCATCTTTCGCAAAAGTAAGAAGCAGGACATCGGCACGGCATCCGACTTCCTCGGCTACGGCCAGCGCGTCCGGTTTCCAGGAAAACTTTCCCTGCCTCGCAATTTCAACAATCCTGGGTCGTTCGACTATGAAGGTTACTTAGCTGATAGCGGAGTCTTCGCCATTGGTTCGGTAAAAATCTCAGACATAGAAGTGCTTCAAGGATTTACGGGAAATCGTTTGGAGTGGTGGAGAATTCTGGTCCATCGCAGCCTGATCAGACATATTCATGAGCTTTGGCCCCCAGAGCAAGCTGCGCTCGTCGATACCATTATGCTCGGCGACGACACGTTTCTGGGCAGAAGCACGCGCACCGAGTTTCAGCGAACAGGAACTTATCACGTGCTGGTCGTATCTGGCCTGAAGGTTGGCGTCCTGGCGCTCGTGACGTTTGGAATTTTGCGTAGACTGCGAGTCAATGACTTTGTGGCGAGTGCAATTACAGTTCTCTTGACCACCCTCTATGCCGTGCTGACGGACGTGGGGACGCCGGTGTGGCGGGCGACGCTGATGCTGATTCTTTATCTGGCTACGCGCCTGCTTTATCGAAACCGATCGATTCTGAATACTATCGGGGCTGCGGCATTGTTGCTTTTACTAATCGACCCGTCGCAATTATTTGGAGCGAGTTTCCAATTGAGCTTTCTTTGCGTGCTGATCATCGGGGGCATTGGTTCCCCCATTCTTGAGCGTACCACCAAGCCGCTGTCGCGCGCACTGCGGAATCTGGAATCGACGAGCTACGATCTCGCACTATCTCCTAACCTGGTGCAACTGAGACTTGATTTGCGCATGATCGCCAGCCGGCTACAACGGTTTCTTGGCCGACGATCCCCTTTATTTGCATTCACACTATTAGGCCGCGTCCTCATCCTCGTCACGGACTTCATTCTCATCTCGATCCTTTTGCAAGCGGGATTTGTACTGCCCATGGCCTGCTATTTTCATCGCGCCACGATTGTTTCACTGCCCGCGAACATACTCGTAGTGCCACTGACTGAGGTCATCATGGTGGCATCGTCGTGCGGAATCGCTTTTGGATACATCTCTCTGATCGCAGCGAAGGTTCCAGTATTTGTTACCGATATTTCGTTACGCATAGCGGAAGCAACGGTGCACTGGATGGGCGGAATGAGAATCGCAGACGCGCGGGTGCCTACTCCTGAACTTTGGATTGCACTTCTGGCTTGTGCCGCGCTGGTACTGGCGATGACCTTATCGCGCCGCAAGAAAATATTCGTGTGGGGAAGTTTGGTCGCGATTGCGGCCACCGCCCTATGGATTAGCGTCATCCCACCCCGACCCCGCTTTCGCGCGCAAGCGTTGGAGGTGACGGCAATTGATGTGGGTCAAGGCGACTCCCTTCTTCTTGTAACTCCGGCGGGGCGCACCATGCTGATCGACGCTGGCGGCCTGCCTGCATGGATGCATTCCGATCTCGACATCGGCGAAGACGTGGTATCGCCCTACTTATGGTCGCGGGGAATCTCGCACCTTGACACCGTAGCCATCACGCATGCGCACGCAGATCACCTGGGCGGCATGGCTTCCGTTTTATCGAACTTTCATCCGCGAGAATTATGGCTAGGGGTGAATTCTGCTGCACCTGAATTGCAAAGCATTGTTGAAGAAGCGAATGACCTAGGTATTCCTGTTGTGCTTCATGCTTCTGGAGACCGCGCCGAAATAGGTGGCGCTGAGGTTCGAATTCTTGCTCCGGCGAGGGACGCAGTCTCGCAGTCTTCCCGCCCCAACGACACATCTTTGGTGATGAAAGTCTCCTTCGGAATGACCTCGGCGTTGCTCGAAGGCGATGCCGAACGGAAAGAAGAAAACTTTGTGTTGCAGGAAGATTCGCACGCCGATTTACTCAAGGTCGCTCACCACGGCAGCGCAACGTCCACTGCGGAGGACTTTTTAGCGAGCGTGCACCCGAGATTCGCAGTTATTTCGGTAGGAGCGCGTAACTTCTATGGGCATCCGCGAAGAGAGGTCTTAGACCGTCTTGCGAAAGCCAAAGTCTCCACCTATCGAACGGACATTGATGGTGCGGTCAGCTTTTACCTTGATGGAAAGAACGTCATCCCTGACGCTTGGTCTCTCCGCTGATGTTGATTTCGGCGGTGTCGTCTTCAGCAGCAACTTTTTTCGATTCCTTTATGAGCTCGCGGGCTTGAGCGGCGTCTTCTTCGCGAACCAGAATGACATTACCGCCAACCCCGGGCAGAATATCTTGAGCCGCATCGAGCGAAGTAAGATCAGACTGAATCCCTGCTGATTGAAGCAGTCCATTCACCACCATGGCTTCCGATTCCTGCTCAGTATCAAAAACCCGTACTAACTCTGCCTCCGGTTTTGGCGCATCGCCGGTTGGACGGGTGATTGCGGCGATGCTTTCAGGGTTGGGAATTTCTGCCATTTGTCCTCCATTTGCGATTTCCGACCTATAGGATGCTAAAACGTCCGGCGATAATAGTACCGCAGAGGGGGAACTTGACGAGTAAATATTAGGAACAGGACTCAGCTTTCCCAAAACTGAACGGGGAGGGAGTATAGTTACCAAGCCACTACTGCCGTCACACTACAAATGGGAGGAACTAATTATGAAATTGGTCCAGAAAATGTGCTTTTCCCTGCTGCTTACCACTGCCCTCGCAGGCATGGCAATTTCGCAGGATTCCGGCGCGAAGCAAGATATGAAAGATGCTGGACATGAGACTAAAGAAGCCGCCAAAGACACTGGACGGGCCACCAAGAAAGGCACCAAGAAAACGGGCCATGCCATAAAACATACCAGCAAAAGGGTCACCCACAAGGCCGCTGAGAAGACTGACGAAGGCGCCCAAAAAGTGGAAGATAAGACCGCTCCGAACTAGCTTCGCAACGATTTTCGCCCTTGGATGATAACTTCGGAGGGAGGGCGAATACGACTTGACAGCCGCGGGAAGGGCCCGACTTCCAGTCGGGCCGAATTACTCATCGCGAGACATTTACGGCCCGACTAAAAGTCGGGCCCTTCCCTTTTTCACGCGTATCTCAAAGCAACAAAAAAGGCTCCTGCCCAATGGGCAAGAGCCTTTTTTGTTGGGAGGGCTGTCTCAACTTATTTCGTAGCAGGTTGTTCCGCGGCAGCCGGAACGGCACCGTTGGAAGATGCGAGCTGCTCCAGATTGTTCTTCAGCAGGCTGATCTCGACTCTTCCACCGCTGGTGTGTTTGGTTTTTGCATCCGGGTCGGCAGAGGCAACCGGAGCGTTGCCCATTCCTACGACGTAAATGCGATATACAGGCACGTCATGGTTCTCTACCAAGTAGCGAACTACGGAATCCGCCATCTTCTGCGATGTCGCAATGGCGGCTTGTCCCTTACCTGAGGAAAAGCCCTGCACTTCGATGATGTAGCCTCGTTGGTCCTTCAGCGGGGTTGCGAGGTCATCCAAGGCCGACTTTGCATTCTTACTAAGTACGCTCTGTCCTGGACGAAAACGAATTTCGGTTTGGTTCGAGGCCTTGTATTGATCAATATTGCTGACCACCTGCTCTACGTTACCGATGCGAGTGTTTGCCTGCATGGCGGTTTGCTGTGCGGCGTTCGCGCGGTTTCCAGCGTCGATCGCATGTTGATCAGCTTCATTGGCCTTCGATGACGCGAGCTGAATTCCCTGCTGGGCGCGAGAGTCCACGTCCTTAATGTTCTTACCGTTATTAGCGGTCAATTCATCGAGCTCGTTCAAGCGGTCGCGAATCGGTCCAGTTTGCCGTTGCACGTACTTCTTGCGGGCAAACGGATTCACACGGCCCCAGAATCCTTCCCGGGCCGGCGGTTGCAGGGGCTTTCCGGTAGCGCTCGCTTCACTGTTTTGCGTAGTGCTTGCCGGCGCACTAGCGTTTTGGTCCGAAGTTGTCGTGTTTTGGGCTACGGCTGGCAAACACATCACGCCTGCGACGAACATAGTGGCTAGATCACGCTTCTTCATTTCGGGCTTCCTCCAAGTTGTGGGCTTTCGCCCTAAAATCGTAATCAGGGGCTGGAACGCGCCGCTCTGTCCAAATACTTCAATACCTAAGATGCTGGTATCTACTATTAGGTATAACAGGTCTAGTGCCAAACCATAAATGGAAACAAGTGTAATGTACTCAGTCGATTATAAGTATGCGACGGGGGATCAAAGGGGTTTTCACGTAAATTCGGCGGTTCTCATATAAAAAATACTTCGGGCCTGGTTAAAAGCGCGGCGGCGATGACACTCCGTTTCCAGCTCAACTCGCACTTTTCTGGCTATCCGTGATTGAAATCACTCTATCGCCGGCTTCGAAACACTTTAACGCCTCAATGAGTTGCTGCCCGTAGAGGGATGCTTTGTGCTCGCCGAAACCGTGAACCGTCAAGAGTTCCGCAACTGATCTCGGCTGCACACGGCAGATTTCGTCAAGTGATCTGTCGTGCATCACCACAAATGCGGAGACCTTCTGCCGTTTGGCAGCTTCGCGCCGCCATTGGCGCAAATATTCCCGCAGTTCTGGGTCTCCCCCAACGGGCGCTGCTGCAATTTCTACTTTGTCGGGGATGAAACTGACAACGCTTTTGGCTGGATCCTTCGCTTTCCTACGCGGCGAATTTTCGACCATCTCCAGCCATTCCGGCGGACTGCTGCACACATCGCAAGATTGGCAGGAATCCCACTGGGTGCGTTCTCCGAAGTGCGAACAGATGTAGCGGTGACGGCACTCTTTGGATTCAGCGAATCGTCGGACCGTGTGGTATCGCTCCCATGAGCGCTCCTTCTCTGCGGGATCGGTCATTTGATCAATGAAATAAGTCAGCAATCCTACATCGCGTTTTTGCCAGAGCATGATACAGTTCGCGAACTCACCATCACGGCCTGCCCGCCCCGCTTCCTGGTAATACTGCTCGATCGATTTGGGCAGGGACAAATGAATGACCGCGCGTACCGTCGCTTTGTTGATCCCCAATCCAAAAGCAATGGTACTCACGATTACCCGGACTTCATCCGACATCCAACGTTCCTGATTGCGCCGGCGTTCGCCGGCTTCCATCTTGCCGTGATAGGGAATGGCCGGAATGCCGTTACTTCTTCAGAAAAGCAACGGTGAGTTTCACCGTGTCAATGGTTGGCGCGTAAACGATGATGCTGCCATTCGGATGATTTCGAACCGCAGTCACGAGCAGACTATCGTGCTCGAACGCTTTGCATTCACGGATTATGTAACGCAAGTTGGGACGATGAAAACTTGCTATGTATTTATCAGGATTACGCAGTTGAAGCTGGTTAAGAATATCGTGGCGCACGCGCTGGGTCGCGCTGGCCGTAAACGCCGCAATTGGCCGATCGGGAAAACAAGTTCGTAGGCGTTTCAACTGCCGATAATCGGGACGAAACTCGTGGCCCCATTCGGAGATACAGTGGGCTTCGTCCACCGCAAAAAATGCGATGGGAACCTTTTGCAACCACTCAATGGTATCGACACGTGCAAGGCGCTCGGGAGACACATATAGAAGCCGATATTCTCCTTTTTGCGCTCTGTTTATTAGTGATCCCTGATCCGCTGCTGTGATTAAACTATTCAACACGGCAGCGGGGATGCCCATCTGCGCCAACTGGGCAGCCTGATCTTGCATTAGGGCAATCAGTGGAGAAACAACCACTGCGGTTTTTTCCGATAGCAATGCTGGCAACTGATAGCAGAGCGATTTGCCTCCGCCCGTGGGCATGACCACGCAGGTGTCTCGGCCCGCGAGCAAACTGCCGACGACGCGATCTTGTAGGGGACGAAATGAATCGTATCCCCAATACTTCCGAAGCGCAGCGGTTAGATCGCTGGAGTGCATACCTGGCAAGGATAAATCATGACTGCGAATGGGGAGCAGTGTCACAAACGCTGCGATGTCATCTCGACCGGAGCGCAGCGGAGTGGAGAGACCTGCTTCTCAGTTCGCACGGAAGAGTGACTCTTCGCCATAATGCTGGCAAAAACGCCCCTTGCGCTCCGGTCGGGATGACCATGCGCGGGCTTTCGCAACGATATAATCATCGCGTCGATGAAAACTTTCTTTCGATTGGTGCTGTTTGCTCTCATGCTGCTCGTGGTCGCGCTGGTTTCTGCGCTGACGACGATGCAGATCGCAATTCACGCACGAGAGGTCACGGTTCCGAATCTGACCGGGAAGACTGCCGCAGAGGCGCGAAAGATTTGCGATCAGGAAGGACTGCCAGTAGAAGTTGAACGCCAGTATTACAGTCCTACGATTGCTGAAGGTCGAATTATGTCGCAAGTTCCGGCCGCCGATAGCAAGGTACGTCGCGGATGGCAGGTGAGGGTCGCTGAGAGTTTCGGCCCGCAGCGGATCCAGATTCCAGGAGTTTTGGGCGAGAGCGAGCGGGCGGCAGAGATAAATATTCGGCGGCGCGGATTGGACGTCAGCGCTGTTGCCCACATCCCTATTCCGGGCTCGCCCGCTGATCATGTGATTGCTCAAAGTCCTCCCCCGAATGCGAGCGACGTTTCGATTCCAAAGTTAAGTCTTCTCGTGAGTGACACGCCCATGCCCCAAGCGTTTGTCATGCCGAACCTCGTTGGTCAATTCCTCGTGAGTGCGACGCTATCTTTGCAAGAGGCCGGTCTGCACGCGGGGAAAGTTTCGGTGGGGGTTTCTGACGGCTCCCCAACGACGACTGCTGCTCCGATTACGCCACCTCCATCGGCGGCCAGTTTAATTGTTTCGCAAGATCCCATTCCGGGACAGAAAATTCTCGAAGGTACGGCGGTGAACTTAACTGTGCGGTGAAGTGGGTTGGTAACAAAGTTGACCGCAATGATGACAAGACAATGTACGATGGCCTAACACCCGCTCCACCTCAACGGGGACATCGTTTACCGCCCGACGCGAATTTATGAAAATTGCCACGAAGATATTCATTGTTTTCTATCTGCTGATTTCGGTGGTTATATCCGTCAGCGCACAGTCAAAGAAAATTGAAGAAGCGGGAAACGATCATACGGCGCCTTCCGGTGCCGTCGCCACCGCGCTGTCAGATGCGCCTTCGCAATCGCTGCCCGCCCCTTATTTTCGTCCGAGCGAAAAAACTAAGCTTCGCAATTATGCGTTCGATGTGATTGGTCCGTACCCATTGTTGGGAGCGGCATTTGCGGCGGGCATCAATCAAGCGGAAAACACGCCTCCGGAATGGGGACAGGGTGCCCAGGCATACGGCAAGCGCATCGGATCGGATTTTGGCATCACCACTACCACCACGACTGCGCGCTATGTGTTCGCAAAGTTCTTAAGTGAAGACACGATTTATTATCGCTGCGGCTGCAGCGGAATATTGCCGCGCTTGGGCCATGCGGTGACTTCTACGGTGACGGCGCGGCGTGGGGAAGATGGCCACTACGTCTTTTCGATTCCTTCCATATTGTCTCCATATGCGGGAACGATGGCTGCGGTTTACCTTTGGTTCCCCGACCGTTACAACGCGAAAGACGGCTTCCGCATGGGCAACTACAACCTTCTGGGATTTGTCGGCGGGAATATTGCGCTGGAATTCATTTACGGCGGACCCCACACACTGATGTCGCGAATCCACAAGAAAAAGCCAGTATCCAGCGACTGAGGCAAACCGGTGAGCGCGAAGACTATTCCCTTTCCAAGATTGCGGCGAAGAATCCATCGGTAGGATGTATGCCCGGCAACGTCCTCAGATATTGCCCGCTGACAAGCGAATCTATACCCACTCCAGAAGCTAGTTCCCTTTCTGACTCAAGTTGGTTCAAAATTTCGCGGCAATCCACGATGTGGAAAGAAGAGTTTTCTGAAAGCGCTTTCTCGACGACGGCGGCATTTTCCTCGCGCTCCATCGAGCACGTCGAATAGACAAGCCTGCCATTCTTGCTCACCGACTTCATCGCAGATTGCAGGATTGCGAATTGGCGTGCTTTAAGGTCCGAGATGTCGTCCATGGTGAGGCGCCATTTAATTTCAGGATTTCGAGCTAGCGTACCCGTTCCGGAGCACGGGACGTCAACGAGGACCCGGTCGAACTTGCTCGCGGTCGGGATGTTCAAAACATCCGCACCCACCACCTTGACATTTCCCGCCGGCACCAATTTTCTTAGTAAGCGAGCGCGGTGCGGATGTAGATCCATGGCGAAAATTTCAGCCTCGGGATTTCGCTCTGACATGATTCGGGTTTTCCCGCCGGGCGCCGCGCAACAATCCATAATTGCCGATCCTTTTCCTATCAGAAGCGCAACCAACTGCGACGCCTCATCTTGGATACTGACCAGACCCGCGCGAAAGGCTGCGGCCTTGCCCAGGTCACCAGATTTAATCCGGCGCGACGAGGTTAGCAACGCTCCGGGAGCGAGCTCGATTCCCTGTTCGCGAAGTTCGTTTTCTACTGGAAAATTTTTGAGTCGTATCGAAGTCTCTGGAATTCTTTGGTTGTACTCGCATATTTGCTTCGCAACCCTCAGTCCGTATTCGTTTGTCCACCGGTCGACTATCCACAGGGGATGAGCCGACGCGTCCGCCAGCTCGTGAACATTTCCTCCCGGCGATGAAAGCAGTCCGCTCTTTGATTTTGGAAGTTCGGTCGAAAGTTTGCGCAACACCGCGTTGGCAAACGGCATGGCTGAGCGCTTGCGCGCACGTTTTACCAGATCCACGCTTTCGTTCACTGCCGCGCTGGCGGGGACGCGATCAAGGAACATGAGTTGATAAGCGGCAAGCCGTAGCGCGGTCAACACTTCGACATCAAGCTTGTTGAGCGCCAGAGTTGATGCCTTCGCGACTTGCCGGTCGAGCAGCGAGCGCCAGCGTAACACTCCCATGACTAACTCGGTGGCCAATCCGTGATCAGGGAAGGAGAGCTGCTGATACTGCGACGAGTGCAACAACTCCGAGCCATAGGCTTGCTGCTTCTCGACCTGAAGGAGAATATCGAAGGCAGCGGCGCGGGCTTTAGAAACCGGCACGATTATTTTCCCAGCGCTTCGCCAGTTGTGGGCCGATAGCCCTGAATGAAGTCCCGCGCCAACATACGTCTCTTCCCTTCGATCTGGAGTTCGAATATTTCGAGTGACGTGCAGGCGCCGCATCCGACCAGCAGGCAATTGTTCTGAAGAAAAAACTCTGAGGGCGCCACAGCTTGCTGCACTGGCAAAGCCTGCCACAAGTTAAGATTTTTGCCGCGAAACTTCGTGAAAGCTCCAGGCCAGGGCTGAAAGCCGCGCAGGCGGTTACATATCTCAACCGCTGTGCGATGGAAATCAATCTCGCCATCCTCTTTTTTTAAAATCGGTGCCAGCGTAGCTTCATTATTGTTTTGAGGAATTGCTTGCAGCGCCCCGTTCTGTAGTCTCTGGAGTGTATCGACCATCAATGCTGAGCCCAGCTTCGCTAGTTTCGGACCTAGGGTTAGGGCCGTGTCCTCAGGATTGATGGCGAGTTCCTTCTGAAGCAATATATCTCCCGTGTCTAATCCTGCGTCAATTCGCATTGTGGTGACACCGGTCGTATTCTCTCCATTGGCAATCGCCCACTGGATCGGAGCAGCCCCTCGATATTTCGGGAGAAGCGAAGCGTGGAGATTGATATTGCCGAAGAGCGGCAAATCAATCATCCATCGCGGAATTATTTTTCCGTAGCCGACTACGATTATCGCGTCGGGTTTCAGAGCCGTGAGTTGATCGCGAAAATCTTCGTTGTTTTTGATCTTTTCGGGTTGAACTATTTGCAATCCCAGTCGCTGGGCTGCCTGTTTAATCGGCGAGAATACAACTTTCATCTTTCGTCCCTGCGGACGGTCGGGCTGAGTGATGACCAGCAAAATTTCAAATCCGGCTTCGACCAATGCTTCAAGGCAAGGAACCGCAAAGCCCGGAGTTCCGCAGAAGATCAATTTCATAAGTATTTGAAGAGCGCAGATAAGCTCTCCCATTTCTCGCAAAGGATACGAGAAGTGGGGCACCCAGTTCTAGTTCGGGCCGCAGCGGAACCCTACTCCCACTCGCCAGCCTTCACCAACTTGCGGATTTTTCGTTTAATAAGATCGCGCTTCAGTGCGCTGAGGTGGCTGATATAAAGCTTTCCGTTTAGGTGATCGGTCTCGTGAAGGAATGCCCGAGCCAATAATTCTTCCCCCGTCTTCTCGAACCACTTGCCGTTTTCATCCTGCGCCCGGACGGTTACTTTTTTAGCACGGGAAAGTTTTTCCCGGAAGTCGGGAATGCTAAGGCAGCCTTCAGTTTCAGTGTGCCGTCCTTCTTTGTGAATGATTTCAGGATTCGCCAGAACCAGCCGAGCTTTGGGGTCTTCTTTAAAGGTAACGTCGATGACAGCTAGTCGCTTGGAGATGCCGATCTGCGGCGCAGCGAGTCCCACTCCTCGCGCCGCGTACATGGATTCGAACATGTCCTCTACCAGCTTTTTCAACCCGTCACCAAAATCGGTGACTGGTTCGGCAGGCTTCTCCAGAACAGGATTTCCAAATTTCACGATGGGATAGATCATCTTAGACAAGTCAATCGGGCAAGTTAATGTGTTCAGTAATTTCGTAATTGCTGGCGGTAGCCATCAAAGTTTCGTAACGTCTCGGTCATTGAATCGCCGCCAAATTTTTCCAACGCGCAGCGTGCGATGGTAAGCGCCACCATCGCTTCAGCCGCAACCCCGGCAGCAGGCACTACGCAAACATCGGAGCGCTCGTAGGCGGCTTTTACCGGTTGTCGGCTGTCAAAATCCACCGACTGCAAAGGACGCCGCAATGTCGATATCGGTTTCAAGTAACCTCGCACTCGAATGTCTTCGCCATTGGAGACTCCACCTTCGATGCCACCTGCGTTGTTTCTGCTGCGGGTGAATTCGGTAAATCCTTCAGTCGCGCCGTAGCCAATTTCGTCGTGAACTTCGGAACCGGGCAGGTAGGCAGAGGCAACCCCAGTTCCAATTTCCACTGCTTTTACCGCTTGCAGCGACATGACGGCGGAAGCTAGCAGGGCGTCGAGGCGTTCATCCCACTGCACGTAAGTTCCCAGACCAGGGGGGGCATTGTGAACCACGACTTCAAAAACGCCTCCGACCGAATCGCCGGTGCGGAGAATCTTATCCACCTCGCCCTTCATCTGTTGCTCGGCTTCGAGATCGACGCAATTTAGCAGGATCTCCTCTTTTTTGGAGAGGGCTTGCAGCTGCTCCCATGAGGGAGGGATATTCAAGGACGCCTTGCCAACCGCAATTACGTGGCTGAGCACCTCGATTCCGAGTTCAAGCAAGAACAGCTTCGCCAAGGCGCCAACGGCAACTCGCGCGGCAGACTCCCTGGCCGAAGCTCGTTCCAACACGTACCTTGCCTCTAGGAAATTGTACTTCAACGCTCCCGCGAGGTCGGCGTGGCCGGGACGGGGCGAAGCTACCTTCTTATGCTTCTCCGGATCCCCGATTTCAATCGGCAACGACTCGGTCCAGTTCTTCCAGTCTTTATTTTGCAACGTCAAAGAAATCGGAGACCCAATCGTCTTTCCATGCCTAATGCCAGAGAGAATATGCGCTGAATCCCGCTCGATCTTCATCCTTCCGCCGCGCCCATACCCTTGCTGGCGGCGCCACAGCTCTCGGTCCACAAAAGCCTGATCTACCGTCAAACCGGCGGGCAATCCAGAGAGAAAAGCGACCAAAGCCTCCCCATGAGACTCTCCGGCAGTGAAAAATCGCAACATTCAATGGATTGTATCTGATGCATCGGGCAAACCCCTTACCGGGAACCTCATCATAGTCACGCTGCAATGTAGGAGCCGGCGGATACGCGCTCCTATCTGCGACTTAAGTCTGGAAAGGGTGCTCATGCCGCACAGGCCGGAGAAGCGATCTCGAAAGCCGCTTCGTGCGTTTCTGAAAAGCAAGTCAAGCAACCCGAGCGTAAGTCCGCTTCGATCAGAAGAATATGAGAGGAAGCACATCAGCCGCGAGCTGCACGACGAAGTCGGCCAGGGACTGATGACGCTTCGCCTCTCGATCGGCATGTTGTTAAAGAATGCAAACGACAGCGAAGTGAAAAACAGGGCGGAAGAAGCTTTAAATCTTGTGGACAAAACAATTGACGGGCTGCGGCGGATTATCCGTCGCTTCTCGCCGCGCGCGCTCGAAGACATGGGATTGCTGGGAGCTATTCGCCGCGAAGTTGAAGTCGTGAGCGAACAGACCGGTATGGTTCCTCTTCTTGAGGTGCCGAGACAATTGAACCCCATAAAGCACGACGCGGAAATTGCCATCTACCGATGTGTGCAGGAAGCGCTTCACAACATTTCCAAACATTCAGGAGCCACAAACTTCTCGGTAATCGTGGAAAGCTCGGGGCAACGGCTTGCAGTGCGCGTGAGCGATAACGGTGTGGGGTTCGCTCCGAAGAGGGAAAATTCCGTTCAGACCTTTGGCATCGAGGGCATGCGAGAGCGCGTCGAAGACGTCGGAGGAACCTTTGGTATCCACTCTCTGCCTGGCGGGGGAACGCGCCTTGAAATCGAAATCCCGGCGGAAAATGCAGGCTTGCGAACCATACGTTCGAGGGTCAGAAGTATTAGGCAGAAGGCGAGCTAACGTTGGCTGAAGCAGCAATCCATATCGGAGTGTCGATTAAGTGTTTGATAGTCGATGACCACACACTTTTTCGCGATGGTCTGCGGCGCGTGCTCGAAAGCGAGCCCGATCTGGAAGTCATCGGAGAAGCAAGCGACGCTGCCGGCGCGCTTGATAGGGTCGCGGAATTACGCCCTGATGTAGTGCTAATGGACATTGGCATGCCCGGAATGGATAGCTTCGAAGCCGCGAAGCAGTTGCTGCAAAATTTTCCCAGTACCCGCCTGATTTTCCTCACGATGTACGAAGAAGAAGAATACCTACTGCAATGCATGAGTGTTGGCGCGGCTGGATTCATGTTGAAGGATTCCCCGGCCCCTCGCGTCATCAATGCGGTTCGCGAGGTGTATCAGGGCCGGAAATATCTCAGCCCTCAGGTTCTCGGAAGAATGGTGGATGATGTTCGCGCCAGGTCATCCCGTAGCACCACGCGCGGAACCATGTTGACCCCTCGCGAACGCGAAATTATCAAGATGATTGCGGAAGGCAACTCAGTGAAAGAGATTGCTGGGACCCTTGGAAGAAGCGTGAAGACCGTGGAAGCCCACAAATTCAACCTGATGCGTAAGCTCGATATCCACAATAAAGCTCAGCTGGTAACCTACGCAATCCAGAAAAAAATCGTGAAGCTTCCCGCCTGAGGAGAAGACGCCCCACTCTTAATTCCCTCTTCTTCTTCCTCGATTTCAATTACTCGAAGGATATTATTGTCGAAGATGCTCAAGGACTTCGCCATCTCGCTCGTCCGAACTCTGCAAGATAAAGGCCACCAGGCTTATCTGGTGGGTGGATGCGTGCGCGATTTGCTTCTTAAGCGGGAGCCTACCGATTACGACATCACAACGGATGCAACGCCGGATGAAGTCATGAAACTTTTCCCGCAAACATATGCCGTGGGCGCGCAGTTCGGGGTCGTCTTGGTGCCCGCTCCCAAGGAGGGCAGCGATAGGGAAGACGACACGGTCGAGGTCGCCACGTTCCGCAGCGACATTGGATACACAGACGGCCGGCACCCCGACCAGGTTCGCTTCAGCCAAGACCCTAAAGAAGATGTTGCGCGCCGCGATTTTACTATCAATGGTTTGTTGCTAAATCCGATGACGGAAGAGGTTATGGACTTCGTCGGGGGACGCGGGGACCTGGAGGCTGAAATTGTAAGGACCATCGGAAGCGCTGAACGTCGCTTCGACGAAGACAAACTGCGCATGTTGCGCGCCGTCAGGTTCGCTTCACGTTTCGATTATGTGATCGAACCTGAGACGAAAGCGGCCATTCACAAATTCGCTCCCATAATTGATCAAGTTTCCTGCGAGCGGGTGCGTGAAGAACTTACCAAAATGCTGACCGAGGGTCGAGCCCGCCAGGCATTTTTGTTACTTGATGAGACAGGGCTGCTGCGCGAAGTCCTGCCTGAAATTTGGGCGATGAAGGGCGTTCAACAACCGCCGGAATTTCATCCCGAAGGAGATGTCTTTGTACACACCATGCTGCTGCTCAGCAAACTTCCTCATCCGTGTTCAACTGTTCTTGCATGGGGAGCGCTCCTCCATGACGTCGGGAAGCCGCCGACTTTTCGCGTAGCTCCTGATCGCATTCGCTTCGGCGATCACGTGAATGTCGGCGTGAAAATGGCCGAGCGAATCTGCGAGCGGCTGCGCTTCTCAAACACCGAGCGAGATCAGATATTGGCCCTTGTTGAGAATCACATGCGATTCGGTGATGTGGAGCGGATGAAAGAGTCAACCTTCAAAAGATTTGTGCGCATGCCTCACTTCATGGACCATTTGGAACTGCACCGCCTCGATTGCGAATCTAGTCACGGGGATTTGTCGCTCTACCAATTCACGCTGGACAAAATGTCATCGATGCCGCCCGACCAAATTCGCCCTAAACCCCTAATCAGCGGAAAAGACCTGATCGCCGCTGGATATATTCCCGGTCCCAGGTTTAAAAAAATTCTAGCGGAGGCCGAAGACGGTCAATTGGAAGGACGCTGGCATACAAAAAACGCAGCAATGGGTTTTGTTACCAGTGAATACCCTGTAAATGGAGATCGAAACTGATTCTCGCGCCCGCGGTCAAATTCTTGTCAAGCCCCCTCAAGGACCAAAATTTGCTCAACCACATGATTACAAACCGAATATAAATATCAAAAGCGTGGCGCATTTGGTGTCCGCAAGTTGATATTCTTGATGTAGAGCCTTTCTTAGCAACTTTTACTAGCAACGGTACGAAGGATGTTCATAATTTAATTATGATTCGCCCCATGCAGTCCGTGGCGTCTGGGCTACAAAAAGTTATGGCAAAGAGTTTGCGTCTGGCGTCGGCGAGCGAAGCTCCGGTACTGGCGTGGCCTTTGGCATGCGGAGGCGCTGTTGCAAAAAGAACGCAGGCACTGGGATTCAATGATGGCGTTTTAAAAGTGCAGGTGCCTGATGCGGGGTGGCGTTCCGAGCTTCAGGCGATTGCGGCACAATATCTGGCGATATTGAATCCCTACGTAAAGCATGGCGTTACCCGGATTGAATTCGTGGTAGCGAACGATAAATCCGCGAAGAGAGCTTCATCATGAAGGTCACCGAAAAAGATGTTGCCTACGTAGCTGATCTTGGCAATCTCGAATTATCCGAGGATGAGCGGGTTCGCATGGTGAAAGATTTGAACGCAATCCTGGGACACATCGACACTCTTGAGAAACTGGATACCTCCGACGTTCAGCCGATGGCACAGGTATCCGACCGATACGGCGCGGACCAGTCGAAGCAGGGGAGCGCGCGTTTCATGTATGCCGCCCGCGAAGATGTTTTGGAAGAGCTTCGAAAATCGCTACCTCAGAAGAAAGCGTTGGCAAACGCTCCGGATTCCGATGGAACCTTCTTCAAGGTGCCAAAAGTGATTGAGCGTTGAGACCACTCTTCACCAAATGAATCTAAATCTTTTGACAATCGATGCCGCGCGCAACGCTGTGCAGGGTGGCACGATCACTGCCACTGCGCTGGCGGAGTCGTTCTACACGAAAATTGAGAGCGACGATCCAAAGATCGGCAGTTACTTGGCGCTTTCGAAAGAACGCGGGATGGCAAAGGCGGCCGCGGTCGACGGTTTGGTTTCGCGCGGAGAAGTGCTTCCCCCTCTGGCGGGAGTTCCGATCGGAATCAAAGACGTGCTGGTCACGCGCGGCATTCCCACTACTGCGGGCTCCAAAATCCTTGGCGGTTATATTCCGCCCTACGACTGCACCGCTGTGGCCCGACTCGAAGCCGCGGGTGCCGTGGTTCTGGGGAAAATGAATTGCGATGAATTTGCCATGGGATCATCGAATGAAAATTCGGCGTGGAAACCCGTACACAATCCACGTGATTTGACTCGGGTCCCAGGGGGGTCATCGGGAGGCTCTGCGGCCGCTGTTGCCGCAGACATGGCGGTCGCGACTCTTGGGACGGACACCGGAGGATCAATCCGGCAGCCCGCGTCGTTTTGCGGGGTTGTCGGACTTAAGCCAACCTATGGACGCGTGTCGAGATACGGATTGATTGCGTTTGCTTCATCGCTGGATCACATTGGGCCGCTAACCAAAACGGTTCGCGATGCCGCGATAATTCTGAGAACAATCGCAGGCCGCGATCCCATGGATTCAACTTCGACCGACCTGCCGGTTCCCGACTATGTCGCGGAACTTGAAAAGCCAGTGCGCGGTTTAAAAATCGGAATCGCAAAGGAATATCTGGGCGAGGGCCTGAATGCCGAAGTGCGACAGTCGGTCGAAAACGCCGTACAAGAATTTTCGAAGCTGGGGTGCGAGATCGTCGAAGTGTCACTGCCCCACACTGAGTATGCGATATCGACTTATTACATTATCGCTACTGCGGAAGCGTCTTCCAATCTGGCCCGCTTCGATGGTGTCCGCTATGGATATCGCGCCGAGAATGCCCGCACGCTATCAGAGATGTACCGGCGCAGCCGCGATCAGGGGTTCGGCGCCGAGGTAAAGCGGCGAATCATGTTAGGGACGTACGCGCTAAGCGCGGGTTATTACGACGCCTACTATCTCAAAGCGCAAAAAGTTCGCGCTCTGTTGACGCGCGATTTTGAAGACGCGTTTAAGAGAGTAGATGCGATCGTGACTCCGACGAGTCCCACCGCGGCTTTCAAGTTGGGGGACAAAACGGATGATCCGCTGGCAATGTATCTCGCCGACATCTACACGGTAACGGCGAATCTTGCGGGCATTCCGGGGATTTCTATTCCCTGCGGTAAAACGTCAGAGAATCTCCCCATTGGAATGCAGATTTTTGGCAAGCATTTTGACGAGGCGACGATCCTGCGCCTAGCCCACGCCTACGAACAGTCAAACTGATCGTGTGGGTCGGACACTCTTGTCTGGCGCGGACCAGTTGATTTTTTTTAGAGACTCTCAAGATCAAAGTCGGACAAGTCGCGCATTGCTCGACAGGACAGCCTAGGGCGGCTGTCGCTACGTGTTCACCGGTATACAAACTTAACAATCCTTAGCTGTAAACAATCATAAAAAATAAAGGAGATTCATCATGCTTTTATCAAATTGCATTTCGCAGCCGTGTGTTCATTCATCGAAAATACATTCATTCGCCCGCGTCACTCTCGTTGCACTCTTGTCTCTCGCATTGGTCACGACTGGATGCAGCGCGCAATGGTTGAATGTTGCCCTTACTGACTTGCCGGTGCTGACCCAAATGGCCCTCAACATCACGATGTTGGTGACCACGTTGCAATCCGGGAAGCAGAGCGATCCCACGGCGATATCTGCGATCCAAAATATTTCTTCTGAAGCTACCCAAGATTTGGCACTGTTGCAGGCTTTGTACAATCAATACAGGTCCAATCCAAATGCCGGCACGCTTCAAAAGATTCAGCAGACGATCGCCAAGATCACTCAGAATCTTCCGGCGCTTTTGCAGGCCGCCCGCATAAGCGATCCAGTCACTTCAGCCAGGGTTTCATCGGGAGTGAACTTGATCGTGACGACCGTCGCGAGCATCTCGGCGCTAATGCCGCAGAGCACTCCTTCCACATCCCAATCCGCCGTGAAGATTTCGATTCCTACAGCCAAGGAACTCAAGAACCAATGGAACCAGCAAATATGCGGAACGATTGCTGGTTGTGTGGTGAGGTAGCAATGGCCCTTCCAGTCATAGCCATCACCAACGCCTCCACTTGCCTAAGCGACGCGCAGGTGCAATCGATAATTCCCTCACTGCAACGCCAGGTCACGCAGGATTTTAATTCGTATTGGGACCTGGATTGTTCGCTGGCTTTTTTGCCAAAACAAGAAACACTGCCCTCAGGATGGTGGCAGATCGTTTTGACCGACACTCCCGACCAGGCGGCAGCGCTTGGCTATCACGAGATGACCAGCACCGGCGTTCCGCTGGGAAAGGTGTTTGCGGGCCTAGACATCGACAGCGGATCATCGTGGACTGTGACCTTAAGCCACGAGCTCCTGGAAATGCTGGGCGATCCCTGGATCAACTGGTGCGCGGAGTCTCCTGACGGCCGGCTGTTTGCGCTCGAAGTTTGCGATCCGGTGGAGGCCGATGATTTGGGCTACGAAATCGGCGGCGTCAGGCTGTCCGACTTTATTACTCCTGCGTGGTTTGAACCCACGCAGGCCGACCGCGTCGATTTCATGAAAAGGATTTCAAGACAACTCGAGCTTGCCCCCGGAGGATACATCTCTATATTGGATCCAGGCAAAGGGTGGACACAACTGTTATCCAAAACCGCACACCGTGATTCTTTCGTGCCGAAGGGATGCAGAAGATCGCGGCGGGCGATGAACCGCGCGGAGTGGAAAAGGAGCACCCGTTAAGCTTCCAATCTGCTGACTAATCTTTAGCGGCTTTATTCCCGTTCCTCGCCGCTTGGCGTTGCTGGAGCGCCAGCCCAACCACTTTAAGCATGTCATCCCAGGGGGCAGGCTTCCCTGTCCATATTTCAAACTGGCGCGCGGCTTGATGGACGAACATTTCGCTGCCGGGGATGACTTCGGCACCACGCTCCGTCGCCAGTTTCATAAGTTGAGTTTCTTGCGGATCGTAGATCATTTCAAGGACGTACCGAGCTTTAATTTCGTCCGCAGTTAGAGGCGATTCGCGGAGATTCGTCATCCCCACCGGAGTTGCGTTGACAATTACATCGAAACTTAGCTTCTTCAGATCGGTACGCTTGATGGTCTTCGCCTTGGCTTGGCGAGCCAGTTTTTGCGCTGGAATGGCACTCCGATTCAGGATGAAAACCTCCGCGCCGCGCTCTTTCAATCCGAACACTGCTGCCCGCGCCGCTCCCCCCGCGCCAAGCACAAGAATCCTCGCCTTCTCCAGCGTGATCCGCTGTTCGAGCGGACGCACCACTCCCACCGCATCCGTGTTGAAACCATATAGCTTTCCATCCTGCGCGCGAACCACCGTGTTGCAGGCGCCAATCTTTGTGGTTTGAGAATCGGTGTTATCGAGGTGAGAAACGATGGCCTGCTTATAAGGCATGGTGATCGAAAGTCCGTGAATCGGAATTTCTCGCACGCATGTCAGCAGGTCTTTCAAGGTCTTCGCATGCAAAGCGACATACACACCATTAACGTTTTCACGGTGGAGAGCGGCATTCATGATCGCGGGAGACAACGAATGCGCCACGGGGTCGCCCGCAACTCCGTAAACTCGGGTGGCGGCATCGATCTGCTCAATTCGATAGGTGCTGCGCAATTCCTGCGCAGTGATTTGCCCAGGTGCAGTTTTTTCGTCGGGGCTCACCGCTGCGAACGTGAACACGCTGCCCGCGCGAACTCCCAGCACGCGGCTGATAATCCCCTGCTCTCCCATGCATAAGCCGACTAAGGAATGCTTGCCGCCATTTTCTTCCAGGAATTTCATAATTGCGACATTGTCGGAGAGCATGGTGGCGGTGGACACGATTTTGTAGAAGTCGGCGGGGATCGACACCATCTTCTCTAGTGTCTTATCCAAGTTCTTGGTGCCCCGAAAATCGTGGTGAGACAGGACCAGCGCCGCCTTCGAACGCAACTTTAACAATTGCTGCGAAGTGCAACGAAGTGCGCTCTGTAGCTCGACATCCACAATTTGGCATCCCGCAGCCGCCGCTTTGGTCAGAATGTCCAACTGCGAAAGCGATGGAGCCGCGAAACTTGCCGTCGCTGGCGACGCGGCGGCAGGTTGCGATGGAAGTGACATGAGGATGATATTCGGTGAATTTTTTGATCTTCGGTAAAGCCTGCGCGGGATGTGAGAGGTAATCCAACCTAAACTCGAGGAAGGGGTTGTCCCGGATGAGGCTTTCAGCTTTTTCGATCATTTCGGTCGCGTCCGCGCCGGTAACGGCGACGCAAACACGGGGCAACCGCTGATGAAGGAGACGCGCGGCGAGAGTATTAGGAGCGGCTGTCATCTTCGAGAGCGACGGCGCGATATTACAGGCCTGTAAACGCAGATGCAACAACGGATTATCACTTCCGGCTGGGGGAAACCGGTTTACCTACATGGCCTTACACCGCCGTAACCTTGACCGTAGGCGTGGCGGTTGATACCGTTCGGACTGAAAGCCTTTTATTTACTTCACTTAGGGAAGCTTGGAGCTGCAAAACTGGAGCCCTTGCCTCAGAGGTAACATGAAGAAAACAGGATTGTTGCTGGTATTAGCGCTTTGTGGCGTTGCAGCGGGACAGCAGGTTGTGGCCAACGCCGGAACTACTAGCGCCTCGCAGGGAACCCTTCCTACAACGGTAAGTTTCCCGACTGAGAGGGTGCAGACGCCTACTTATGCCGACCTTTATTGTTCTGGCTTCTTGAGCCCGAAAATTCTGCCGAACGCCAACTTTGTGGCGGGCGGTCTACAGACCCCGACTACTACAAAGTTCGTCAATGGAAACATGATTTATCTCGCCGGCGGCGGATACCAGACTGGCCAGGAATACACCATTGTGCGGGAACTTCAGGACGTCAACGAATACCAGATTTTTAAAGGCCAACGCGCGATGTTAAAGACGCTCGGCCAGCCTTATGCCGAGGAAGCCCGCGTTCGCATTGTCGATACGCGGAGCAAGATGGCCATTGCGCAAATTGAATTCAGCTGCGATCCAGTCAACCCCGGCGACTTTGCGGTGCCGTACGTAGACAAGCAGGGCGTCGCTTTCCATCCGCAGATTCGCTTTGACCGGTACTTGCCGCGCACCAGCCAGACTTCGGGCCGGATCGTTATGGCCAAGGACTTCGATTCAGAATTGGGAACTGGCCTTAAGGTCTATTTAAATCTGGGCACAAACCAGGGTGTCAAAATCGGCGACTATTATCGCGCTTTCCGCTCCTACACGGCGGATTTGCATGATCCAGTAGATTCGCTGTCATTCAAGGCTTCCACTTCGGAAGACACGCAGAAGAAGCCACCCTCTATCGAGCCTAATTTCTTCAATAAGACCAAAGGGCCAAAAATTTACGTGGCTGACCTTCCTCGACGTTCGGTGGGAGAGATCGTGATCATCGGAACAACTCCTACAACCGCAACCGGAATGATTGTGTTCGCACTGGAAGATGTCCACCTTGGCGATGGGGTAGAATTAGACCCTCAATAATAATTTTACCCATCATCAGGGAGGCAAATTGAAGTTGGGGTCAGCTGTGTCTTTTCCAGCGCTACTCCTCTTAGCGCTCGTAATGCCCATTCGCCCGGCCGCGCAGCTTGATGATGCGACTAAGAATTTCTCCCGCGATATTTTCAAGCAACTGATTGAGATCAACACGACGGATTCAGTCGGCAACGTAAGTACTGCCTCCGAAGCTATGGCCAAACGTTTTCGGGAAGCCGGATTTCCCGAGAGCGACATGCAAATCCTCGGTCCCAATGATCGCAAAAAGAACCTGGTGCTCCGTTATCACGGCACAGGAAAACGCAAGCCCATTTTGTTGATCGGTCACCTCGACGTCGTCGAAGCTCGTCGGGAGGACTGGACGACGGATCCATTCCAATTCGTCGAGAAAGAAGGCTACTTTTACGGGCGCGGCACCCAAGACATGAAAAGCGACGACGCGATTTTCGTCGTGGACTTGGTTCGCTTTAAGAAAGAAGGTTACAAACCTGATCGCGATATCATTCTGGCCCTTACCGCCGATGAAGAAGGTGGAAAATCAAATGGGGTGGACTGGCTAATCAAGAATCACCGCGACCTCATTGATGCGGAATACGTGCTGAACAGCGATGGCGGCGGGGTCACGACGGATCACGGCAAAGTGCAAAACGTATCTGTAGACGCCACCGAAAAGCTGTACGCCGACTATCAACTCAGTGTGACGAATCCCGGCGGCCACAGTTCCCTTCCCGTTCCCGATAACGCGATCTATCACCTTGCCGAGGCTCTTACGAAACTGGAGCGCTACGAATTTCCCTTCGAACTGAATAATGTCACTCGGGCATACTACGAGCGTATGTCCTCCATTGAAACGGGACAGCGCGCCGCTGACATGAAGGCCATGCTGAAAACTCCTGCGGATGCCGAAGCCATCGCAAGGCTGTCGCAGGATCCACTCGACCATTCAACATTGCGGACGACCTGCGTTGCCACCAGGCTCGACGCCGGACACGCCAACAACGCATTACCTCAGAGGGCAGTGGCTAACGTGAATTGCCGGATTGTGCCCGGCCACACCTCGGAAGAGGTAAGGCAATCACTGATGCAAATCTTTGCTGATCCCAAAGTCACAGTACGTTATACGGGGGCAATTGGGGGAGTGACTGATCGCGCACCAAACGGCGTTGCCTACGCGCCGCCGGCATTGCGTCCCGATGTCTTCGGTCCCCTGGAAAAAATCGTGGGCGTTATGTGGCCGGGAGCACCGGTGATTCCCACCATGGCCACCGGAGCATCCGATGGAATCTACACTAATGCTGCAGGGATGCCGACCTATGGGATCTCAGGAGTCGCAATTGACCGCAACGATGTTCGCGCCCATGGCAAGGATGAAAGGCTCGGGATTGATTCTTATTACGCCGGAGTGGATTTTTACTACCGTTACCTGAAAGCTGTTACCTCGGAGTAGCAGAGAGCGCACCTCACTAGACATCCATTCCCCGTGCAATACCACGTCCTACCCCTGACGATGACGCAAGTGAGACAGGGTGCTCTCCAGTTCCAACGGGAGTTGACCGCAATACTATCCAAATCCAAAGACCTGAAAGTGTATTCCGCGAGTCCGTTCGATCTCGATGAGCGCCGCCGTTTGAGGGACCGCTTCGGCGGAGACGTCGTTTACTTTTTTAATGAAGTGGCGTACGAGCAATGTTTGCATCTCGGACTTCACTTGGAGTTCATCGCCCAAATATCGGATGACGACCTGCCTCGACGCAAGACCTTATTCGTAGGGATACCTACGAACAACATTAAGTCCGCGGGATCCAAACTTTGACCTTCCTTAGTCGTTGTAACTTAGCGTTCCCCTAGGACAACTTGTCCAACTCGAGTCCAAGATGCCAATTTGTCCTTTTTTGAGGCGGTAGAGGTTATTCCTAGGCCCTTCTTTTTAACGGGTTAACTATCCGATTCAGTTGGAATCCCCCATGCAATAGGAAAGGAGCAAGTTCTTATTCTTTGGGGGAATCTTGAAGCGAAGCCTGGGAAGTCCTGCTCCAGTAGCTGCCGTAACGGCCAAACCAGCCGCGCCAGGTACCTCGAGACGTGAGAGTGAATGGTGCTTTAAGAACGACGACGGTGGAATAACGCACCAAATCCGTCAGGTGGCTTTGACAGCATTAATCTTGGGAACCAGCTTCCTTTTTGGACAGCCGAACAAGCTTGCTCCTGAACTTCAGCGCCCACAGACTCGCACTGTGGATGTCATAGTTCATTACCGGGTCACTCCGCGGCAAAACCATTTCGATCGGGTCCAGGGACGTGGCGGTGTGTTGAACCGCGACTTGCGGAACATGGGAGCGGGAGCGTTTCGCGTTTCGTCCAATAGCCTCGTGCGCTTAGCGAACGATCCGGATGTGGACTATATCTCTCCAGATCGCCCTATTCACGCAACCGTCTATTCGAACGATCCTGATTATTATGAACAGGCGGTGTTCGCACCCTCGACATGGAACCAGTTTGACGGCACCGGAATCGGCATTGCGGTCATCGACAGTGGAATAACCGATAGCGGAGACTTTGGTTCGAGGATTGTATACAGCCAAAGTTTCGTTTCCGGGCAAACCTCCACTACCGATGCCTACGGGCATGGTACGCACGTTGCTGGCATTCTGGCAGGGAGCGGTGCGAACTCAGCGGGGGCGGGATATTCCAAGATGTTCGTGGGGATCGCGAACAACGCAAAATTAATCAACCTTCGCGTGCTCGATCAAAATGGCGTAGGAACTGACAGCGCCGTCATCGCCGCAATTCAAAAAGCTATCGCTCTCAAGCAAACCTACAACATTCGGGTGATAAACCTCTCGCTCGGGCGAGGTGTTTTCGAAAGCTATACCAAGGACCCCCTCTGCAAGGCCGTGGAGTCGGCCTGGAAGGCAGGGATTGTTGTAGTGGTCGCAGCCGGAAACGATGGAAGGAATGACTACGCGAATACCGGGGGTTACGGCACCATCAACGCTCCTGGAAACGATCCTTACGCGATTACCGTAGGAGCGATGAAGCCTGAGAGTACGCCGGACCGCGCGAACGACTTAATCGCCAGCTACAGCTCCAAGGGCCCGACGCTTTTCGATCACATAGTAAAGCCGGATATCGTGGCTCCCGGCAATCATGTGATCTCGACCCTTTCCTCATCCACCGCCAAATTACTTACCAGCAAGAACGTCGTGCCGATGAGCGCTTACAAACTCAACGGGGGAACGTCAGCCTCACCGGCTTACTTCTTTTTGAATGGGACCAGCATGGCTACTCCAGTTGTTGCTGGAGCAGCTGCGTTGATGTTGCAAAAGAACCCGTCGCTGACGCCTGATCAGATAAAAGCGCGATTGATGAAGACAGCTTACAAAAATTTTCCTCAATACAGTACGGCGACAGACACTACAACCGGACAAACTTTCAATAGTCAGTACGACATATTTACCGTCGGGGCAGGATACCTGGATATCCAGAGTGCAATGCAGAGTGGCGATCTTACGCCGTCAACCGTTGGAGTCGCCAAATCCCCAGCCGTTGCCCTCGATTCCAACGGCAACGTCTATGTCGTGACTGGATCGTCGGTGGTGTGGGGAAGTTCAGTGGTTTGGGGTACGTCTGTAGTCTGGGGAACATCCGTCATCTGGGGTTCAAACGTAAGCGGGAATTCTCTGCTGTGGGGGTCTTCGGTGGTTTGGGGCAGCAACGCTGACCAAGGATACAGCGTTCTTTGGGGATCATCGGTGGTGTGGGGATCCTCGGTAATTTGGGGTTCAACATCGCAGAGTCAAGCAGATTCGATCGCCATTCAAGGGGAGAAATAAGGCCTTTGAGCGGCCTTATCTGGAGGCTGTGGTCTGAGATGCTTTGGCACATTAACTGCACTATAATTTCCACAGCTAGTGTTGTTAACCTAGCTTATGGAAATTCGACTTTTAACCGTAAGACCATAAGAATGATAAAAACTTTCAATTAGGTGACAGCTCAGAAGCCTAATAAATTTAATAATTATTTGCTTCTGGGCAACTTTACACTCAGGAAAGGACTCTTGCAGGCGGGAATCAGCGTCGGTTTAATACAATATCCAAGTTACCGAAGAAAAAGTTTGACCTAAAGCTGCAACTTATTTCTCTAAGCACTTGATAGACTTGGATGAATTTTATTCACAAAAGAACGCATATTTTCCGACGACCCCGCGTGACTTAAGATGGCGACTCCAACTATTGCTACCGTATCAAGCCCCCCGATTCGCGTCCTCGCGGTGGATCGGACAATCATGAACAGCCAAATGTTGGCTGACTCTCTGAGCCGGGACAATCAGCTTAAAATTTGCGGTTCTGCCGTTTGCAGCGCCGGAAGCACTTTGGCTGCGGTCGGTGCAGAGCGCCCAGACGTCGTCATTCTTAGCTCTGACCTCGAAGACGGGGCTTCAAAAGGCTTTGAAGTTGCACGAGGCCTTCTTTCGGTTCGTCCGGGGATGCAAGTTGTGATGTTGTTGGACTCCTCCGAACGGAACCACGTAATTCAAGCTTTCCGCGCTGGAGCCCAAGGGGTGTTCTGTCGAACTCAGCCCTTGAGCCTGCTGGCGAAATGCGTCCGCAGCGTACACACCGGGCAAGTTTGGGCCAACAGCAGAGAGTTGCTTTTCCTTCTGCAAGTTTTAGGCGAAAAGCCTGTCGAGGCTTCTAATACCGTCTGCGCCGGCCTTTCCAAGCGGGAATGGGACGTGGTGCGCGCCGTAGCTCAAGGTCAAACCAATCGAGAAATAGCGGGAAACTTGGGTTTAAGTGAGCACACAGTAAAGAATTATCTCTATCGAATTTTCGACAAGCTTGGAGTTTCAACTCGCGTAGAACTGGTTTTGCAGACTTTAGAATCTGTCCCGCCTCGAACCCACTATGTGGACTCTCCGCCGGTGTCTCAAAAAATTCCTCCCTTCGCCAAGATGGATTCCATGCGGAAGACGAGAACTTCCTAACCGGCGCAACCACTGACTTTCATGCCAAGACCGATAACGAAAAGAGTGAGGATGCTTGTGGGAGAGTGGAGTCCCTCGGAATCCCAGCTGATTTCTGATGCCTTACGAAAGGACGACAGCATCGAAATCTGCGGTCTGTGTTCGACCTCCTCCTCCATCGAGTCGGAGGCTGAAAACATGAAGCCCGAGATTGTTCTGCTGAGCGATGATATGCAGGACGGCAAGTCGAAGGGATTCGAAGTAGTGCAGAAGCTTCGCTCGACTCATCCTGAAATTTTGTGCATTGTCCTGATGGACTCACCCCATCGGGCTGGCGTGGTTAAGGCTTTTCAAGCTGGCGCCCGCGGGGTCTTTTGCCGCACCGACTCGGCGAAGTTGCTTTCCAAGTGCGTTCACTGCGTTCATGCTGGCCAGGTTTGGGCAAAAAGTGACGAATTGCGGTTCCTTCTCGATGTAATCCGAAAAGGTCCAACTTCAAGCAAAACCGTAGTCGCATGCGACAACCTTTCGAAACGCGAACATGATGTGGTCCATGCTCTCGCCCAAGGGTTAAGTAATCGCGAGATCGCGAACCAATTGGGGCTGACCGAACATACTGTGAAGAACTACCTTTTTCGTATTTTCGATAAGCTGCGGGTCTCCACACGCGTCGAGCTCGTGCTGCATTCGCTCGCGGCCCCCTCCTCGGCCTCTCGAAGGCCAATGCCTGTCACCAGAGCGGATAGGCGTTCTGCACGCCGCGCCGCGCTATTCTCCCGCGGCATTCATACCGTCCAATAACTAAAATTAGTTGATGGTTGCGGAGATTATGCGTCGGAGTCGTGACAGAGTGGGCCGGCATTCGACCGCAATCCCAAACCCCGATCCAGAGGGATGAGGTTCAACCCGTACGACCTTGCCCTGTCCCGCGATTTGACTGCATCCAAGCATTTGATGGCCTTGCACTATCATTGCAAATCTAACCTTCGAAGCCATGGGAACCGCGAATTCAGCATGCAAAAGAACACCTCCGATGCCGACATTGGAGGTATCAGCTCGGAGCTCTGTGATTGAATTGCCCAACTTGAACCGTGCATTCACCGGAACCTTTACGGCAAAGCGGCGGTGTTGGCGTCTTTGCGGGCCTGGGCCAAGCGACACAGTGCGGGTCTCCGGGGCTAAATTTTGTCCATCCTGCCACCGGGAGGAAATTCAAACAAGTGGTATGGAAGGTTACATCGACGCCATGTAGCCTGCGGGATGACGGAGTCTTTAGTTATTGGGTCATCATGCCCCTTGCTCCCGGGATGTTGCATCCGTTACTCTCAAGTGGCATCCTCGCCCCCCCGAGACTAAATTCAGCCTTTCTCGCTCTTAAGGTAGCCGATGACGTTACTACGACCTCCAATCCAATCGCGTTCCTCCGTTTTCACCTCAGGACGAGGTGAAGAAACGAAATGTCGTGCCCAGCGTTCTGGGAAGGGCTGCGCTTTGTTATTTTTAGTTTCCCTACTGCTTCCAATGATGGTGAAGACTGTAGTGGCTCAAAGTTTTACTGTGTCGCCGCCTTCTTTGGCCTGGGCGAATAACACCGTCGGCACACCGAGCCCATCAAGGGCCGTGGGTATCATCAATAACGGTAGCGCCAGTTTTACGATACAAAGCTTTTCGATTTCCTCGCCATCCTTTCAATTGGTAGACGGTTACGCTCCGCATCTGGTAGTTCCAGGATCTTCCGCTAACTTTAATTTGCGCTTTGTACCCACCGGGGCTGGGACGATAACGGGAAACTTGATTTTAAATATTTCGGGGTCAAGTGATCCAATATTGGTCCCGTTGTCAGGCACCGCAAGTACCACCACCGCCTTTGTCTCCCTAAGTTCGTCGTCTTTGTCATTTACCGTAAGTCAAGGGAGCTTTAGCGGATCGCAACAGTTATCAATAACCAACACAGGGAAAGCTGGGGTTACGCTTCAGGGGATAGGAGTTGATCCGCCTTTCGTCCTAGCGGGTTACAGCGGCGCAAGAATCAAGCTAAATCCCCAAGCATCGTTGGTAGTTCAAGTGAACGTGTTCGGATCTGTCAGCGGCCAGGTCCTCGGTTCGCTGACGATGTCATTCGACAGGGTTCCGGGAAAAACGGTGAGTCTTGCAGCCACCGTTAGCTCATCGCCGGCATTGGCGATAACTTCCGTCCCTTCTCTACCTACGGCAACTCAAAGCGGCCCCTACCTTGCAACTTTGACGGCTACAGGGGGCACTCCACCATACTCTTTCAAATTGCTACCTGGATCTCCTCTTCCATCGGGCCTGTCATTAGCACCGGGGGGTGCAATTTCGGGGACAATTTCTTCCCCAGTCGCCTTGTATCCTTTCTCCATAAGAGTCACCGATTCAGCTTTGCCTAACGCCATGGCGGACCTCTCGATGAACCTTCAGGTCAGTCCACAAACTGGCTCTAACTGCGCTGACATATCCTTCAACGATCCCTTGGGCGGAACGCCTCTTGTGCCAATAACCGACCTTGGGACTGGATCATTTGAAGGTCAACAAGGGGGACTTTACCCTGGCGGCAGCAATCTTCGGCCTGCAAGCCATGATGCCGCCGGAGTGAATTTTGCCCAGTCAATACAGCCGCTTGATAGCTTGGGAAATCCCGACCCGAATGGAAAGATTGCTCTGATTTCGATAGGAATGTCGGAAACCCGACTCGAGTGGACCCAATTCGTTAACGAAGCAATGCAAGACCCCTCTGTGAACCCTAAGCTTGTAGTAATAAATGGTGCAATAGATCAGATTACTGCCCGGCGCTGGGCTGATCCTACCGACGGCGTTTGGAATTCCCTCTTCAACTTTTTCCTGCCTCAATCGGGCGTGACTGCCAACCAGGTCGTTGCCGCTTGGATCAAGGATGCCGATAACTTTACGAGCACGCCCGCATTTCCATGGAACATTGCCTTGACCCAGGCAGACCTTGAATCAACTATTCAGAACCTCCACGCGTTTTTTCCAAACCTTAAGTTGGCGTATCTCTCATCTCGCATTTACGGCGGCTACGCAAATGGGAGACTTGCAGCGGTAAACTTTGAACCGTATGCGTATGAGACCGGTTTCGCCGTTAAGGACGTCATCTCAGATCAAATCAATGGCAACGCGAACTTGAATTTCGACCCCAATAAAGGCACAGTCCGCGCCCCCTGGATCGCGTGGGGACCTTATGATTGGGCAAATGGTCTGCTGGCCCGAAGCGACGGTCTAGTTTGGACATGCCAGGATATCCAGAATGATGGGATCCATCCCTCGGTCCCTTATGGAGTGCAAAAGGAAAGCAACGTTCTGATGAACTTCTTTAAAACCGACACAACCAGCGCTCCGTGGTTCCTTCTCCATTAGCCTATGATTCTTGAGGGATCAACCCGACCCTCCTATCCCGTAGGAAATTCGGCTTGATCGTGAACAATTGCGAGTCCCCACGTTTCGGTAATCGCAGTAACCATTTCCCTCAACCGCACTACCAGGCAGCTAACTTGCGAACAATAGTGAAGATGCTGGGCGTGGAAGTCGCTGCAGAATGGCTTCAACCGTAATGGTGTAGAATCGCACTCCATATCCAGCAATGCCCGCAGCCAATACCTACGATCGCTCTGAAGGGCAGGCTGAAGCGGTATCCGGCTCAACAATTCGTTACCCGACCTCAAACTGGATTCTTCTTCTGCTCGGCCTTTCGGTTCTCATCAATTACATCGACCGCAGCAACTTATCGATCGCGGCACCATTAATCAAAGATGAGTTAGGGCTCTCGCCGACACAGCTCGGCACATTGCTCTCGGCATTCTTTTGGACATATGCTTGCCTGCAAATCCCAGCGGGGTGGCTTGTGGACCGCTTTGACGTCAAATGGGTATTTGCCGCTGGGTTCCTTATATGGTCGGCTGCGACCGCAGTCACCGGGGTTTTGCATGGATTTACGGCACTACTTTTCATACGTGTCGTTCTGGGGGTAGGGGAGTCGGTGGCATTTCCATCGTACGCCAAGATCCTCAAAGTGCATTTTAGGGAGACGCACTGCGGTTTCGCCAACTCCGTTCTTATGGCTGGTCTTGCTCTTGGACCTGCCATTGGCATGATCGCAGGAGCAAGCCTGGTTGGACGATTTGGATGGCGTCCGTTCTTTGTAAGCCTTGGACTCGCCGGGTTGCTGTGGCTGGGGCCTTGGGTGAAATGTATGCCCCCAGCAAGGTCCAGCACCGGACAGAAGGCCGTTGGGGCCATGGGGATCCTCGACATGCTTAGATTGCAGTGTGCTTGGGGAACCTGCATCTGCCAGTTCTGCTCGAACTATGCCTTGTATTTTTTAGTGACTTGGCTTCCCTTCTACCTGGTGCGTGGAAGGAATCTTTCAATGAACCAGATGGGTAGGATCGGCGGACTGGTGTTTTTGATTGCAGCCGCTTCATCGATATTCTTTGGAAAGCTTTCCGATCGATGGATCGCAGCGGGTGGAACTCCTACAACCGTGCGCAAAGGAATCGTGGTCGTAGGAGGGTTAGGAATTGGCATATCTTTGGTGATGTCGGCATTGGCGGCGGGCAATATCTTCGTATGGCCGCTTGCGCTGCTTGGAATGTTCTTAGGCATGATCATGTCCAACAACTGGGCGATTACTCAGATACTCGCGGGTAAGCAAATGGCGGGACGCTGGACGGGCGTGCAAAATTTTGTGGGCAACTTTGCGGGTGCCATCGCGCCAGCACTCACGGGTTTTCTCCTTCAGCGTACCGGCCAATTTCAAGGGCCTTTTTTCATTACGGCGGCAATCTCCTGGATTGGTGCCGCCAGCTATATTTTCATGGTGGGTCCGGTAGAAGCAGTGGTCTGGAAGACTCACGTGCAGGACCCGTCGCACGTTGCCGCGCATCCCCACTCGTAACGCCCGAGAGCGCGCCCAAAGTATTGGTTCAACGTGGCTCGCTGTCTATTCGTAACTTATCGAGCAGCGAATTTTACCTCGCAAGACTTTGTATAATCAGTGCAGCATAAGTTTCTTTTCGCAATGAAAGGCCATTCTTGAGTGCATCGATGCCACCGCGTGCCGGCCAACAGCCGCCTCCACCTCAACCTTTGCCCGGGGTGGAGGCAATCGTTGCCGTGGGTTCCGGCAAAGGTGGAGTGGGCAAGACGACCCTCGCCGTCAATCTTGCCCTGGTATTAGCTAAACTTGGACACAAAGTGGGATTGCTAGATGCAGATGTTTACGGCCCGAACGTTCCACTGATGTTAGGTGTCAATGAGCAGCCGAAAGTTTTAGGCGACAATCGCATCGAACCGCTGAAAGCGCATGGGTTGAAAGTCATCTCCGTGGGATTCTTGAATCCAGGAGACAAGCCGCTAATCTGGCGCGGACCAATGCTGCATTCCATCATTAAGCAATTTATAGGGTCGGTGCTGTGGGGAGACCTCGAATATCTGATCGTCGATCTACCTCCTGGAACGGGGGATGTGGCGCTATCGTTGATTCAAACTGTCCCACTGACTGGCGCGATCGTAGTTTCGACTCCCTCCGATGTTTCTTTGCAAGATGCGCGCAAGGCGATTGAAATGTTTCACCAAATGAAAGTTGACATCGTTGGAATGGTCGAGAATATGAGCTTCTTTACTTGCCCTCATTGCCATACTGAAATTGATGTTTTCTCCCGTGGAGGTGCGGAAAAAACCGCATCCAATTTTAGCGTGCCTTTCTTGGGAGCCATCGAACTCGATCCCGAGATTCGACGGTCCGGGGACAGTGGCAAACCGATGGTCCTTCTCGGCGAAAATTTCGGACCTGCCAAATCTCTTTTCGACTTCGCGCGCAAAGTTGTGATTCGGGTTAATGAAATCAAGTCCGCCTCTTCGGAAAGCGTGATTCAGATTAGGTAATTGTTCCTTCCCGCATCCCTTCGGCATCAATATAAGTACATTGGTTTGCCTAAAAGGCTTGCCCGTTTACCCAATATCTTGACAGGCTATAGGGGCGTTCCTAAAATCAATGCTATCGAAGCTTGGGCGACGTCTGGAGCCCCAAGATTTAAGCCATTTGTTTTTATGAGCTTGTAAGCAACCAGCAGAATCTTACTTATGGCACCTGTACCTCCAATCGGCGAACGGGGACGCGAAATCTTGACTGCCATCGTGGAGACCTTTATCGCCACAGGTGAGCCCGTCGGTTCGCGAACTCTGGCACGCTCCAATCGGGAGGGGCTGAGTCCCGCAACTATTCGCAATGTCATGGCCGACCTAGCTGATGCCGGGTTTCTCGAGCAACCACATACCTCTGCCGGAAGGGTTCCCTCCAGCGAAGCCTATCGTTATTTTGTGGAGCAGATTTCCGGTGAAGCGCGGCTTTCGGAGCAGGACCAAAACATTATTCAGGGATCGTTGCAAGGTGTGACGGACGTGCAGGAATTCATGGAGCGGACTTCACACGTGCTCTCGCTGATTTCGCGGAATGTAGGCGTTGCAGTTGCGATCCGAGGTCCAAAGAACGCTTTGGAGCATGTCTATTTTTCTCGGCTCGGCGATCAGAAAGTTTTGGCCGTAGTTGTCACTAAGTCAGGGCTAGTCCGCGACCGCGTGCTCAGACTTGACCTCCAACAATTGGATCTTGATGCGGCGGCTCGTTACATCAACGAGAACTTTCGCGGCTGGACAATGGAAACCATGCGAGCGGAGCTGTCGCGTCGACTCGAACAAGAGCGCAGTGAATGTGACCGGCTCATGAGTTCGGTGGCTCAACTATACCGGCAGGGGGCCCTGATTTCAGACGACGCCGCTCAAACCGTGTTCGTGGACGGAGCGGCCAACCTGGTGTCCGGTGAGCGCGATCGCGATCGGTTGCAGGAACTACTAAAGACCTTGGAAGAGAAACAGAAACTTTGCGATTTGTTGGGCGCGTACCTTGATGCAAAACAGGAAGCAGTGCGGGTGGTCATTGGTCTTGACGAAGCCATGCCATCAATGCGCAACCTTGTTTTGATTGGCGCACCCGCCAGGGTCGGCGGCGAGGTCCGTGGATCGCTGGCGGTCATTGGTCCTACTCGCATCGACTATGAACATACGATGACGGCGGTTTCTTATATCGCGCGTCTATTCGACAAAATTCTGAACGAAAGTGGTGAGTGAGCAAATGGTAAGAAGAAATGGAAAGCCGGAAGTAGAAGAAGCAGATTTGGATGCTGGGCACGAACTCCTTCCATCAGAAGTTGAGCCAGCAGGTGTCGAAACGATCGACGCTTCGGGGGACCGCGGGTCGGTACCGTCTCTAAGAAACGAACTGCAAAAACTGGCCGCCGAGCGCGACATGCTACTCGACCGGCTGGCTCGCGCCCAAGCTGAATTTGACAATGCCCGCAAACGGGCGGCAAAAGAGCAGCAGGACCATCGCGATTATGCGCAGGCAGATGCCATCAAAGCTCTGTTGCCTATCTTGGATAGTTTTGAACGTGCCCTTGCGACAAATCCCGCGGGACACGAAAGTCTCAGCAATGTTGAATTTCGTAACGGAGTCGATCTCATCTACAAGCAGTTGCAGGACGCGTTGCAGCGACTAGGAATGCAACCGATAGCAGCCGCCGGCCAACCATTTGATCCGCATTTACATGAGGCGATCGAAATGGTGGACACCGACGAAGCCGAAGATCAGACCGTAATCGGCGAACTGCAGCGGGGATACAAATTAAAAGATCGCTTGTTGCGGCCAGCCATGGTGAAAGTTGCCAGAAATAATCGACAGTAAATCAAGATTCGGAGACGACCATTCTGACCAGTAACGTAAAACGCGATTACTACGACATCCTGGGAATTCAACGGGGTGCCAGCGACCAGGAAATTAAGAGTGCGTATCGCAAGCTCGCGATGCAATTTCATCCTGACCGCAATCCTAATAATCCTGACGCGGAGGACAAGTTTAAAGAGGCCAGTGAGGCTTACGCCATCCTCGCCGACAGCGAGAAACGCTCGCTTTATGATCGCTTCGGTCATGCAGGGGTGAGCGGAAGTTCCGGGGGCGGCTTCGATCCCGCAATTTTCCATGATTTTGGCGATATCTTTGGGGATATTTTTGGATTTGGCGACATTTTTGGGGGAGGGTCCCGCCGCAGAGGCCGTGGCCAGCGCGGGGCAGACTTGCGCGAAGACCTTACCCTAGAATTTGAAGAAGCCGTATTCGGTACTGAAACTTCGGTCTCTGTGCGTCGCCACGAAACCTGCCAGGAATGCAGTGGATCAGGTGCGGCGCCGGGAAAATCTCCCGTTGCCTGCCGTACCTGCGGCGGCCAGGGGCAAGTCCGCTATCAGCAGTCGTTTTTAAGCGTGACCCGCACCTGTCCTACTTGCCAAGGCGCGGGCAGCGTCATCACCGACCCCTGCCAAAAATGCAAAGGCGAAGGCCGCGTCCTTCGCCAAAAATCGGTCGATGCCAAAGTTCCTCCCGGAGTCGAAGATGGCACTCGCATACGCTTCACAGGACTGGGGGAAGGCGGCATTCAGGGAGGCCCGGCAGGCGATCTTTACGTTGTTCTTCACGTAAAAGCCCACGCGTTTTTCGAGCGTGAAGGCAACAATTTACATTGTGTGATTCCGATTTCATTCACCCAGGCCGCGCTGGGCGCCGAGATCGACATTCCGACACTGGAAGGCGAGCACAAGCTGAAAGTGCCCGAGGGCACGCAATCAGGCTCACAAAGTCGCATCCGCGGCAAAGGTGTCCCCATCCTAAGCGGCCATGGTCGCGGAGATTTGTTTGTTGAGTTCCACGTGCAGACTCCCCAGAAACTTAACAAGCGTCAGCGGGAATTGCTGCAAGAATTGCAGGAAACAAGTCAGATCGAAAACAGTCCTCAACACCGCACTCTGCTCGGCAAGGTGAAAGATATTTTTGGTTAGCGCCCGTTCGGACCTTTGCCATGAGTCCTACTGAGCGAAGCGAAGTTCCTCTGCGGCAAACCTAATCGCAACCTCTTTCAGGGTTTTATCCTGGTGGAGCTAGTCGGGATCGAACCGACGACCTCATCGTTGCGAATTACCGAAGTAGCATCAGCAGCAAACAGCAGCAAGAAGCAGAACTAGCGCATTATTTTGATGTTAGCTTGAACACTTAAAGCGAATGACCATCGCAAGTATGCCGGAATATGCGCTAATATGCTGGCATGGCGGGTGGGGTTATGACACAAAGCATGACACAAAAGGAAAACCATTTATGACAATGCCAAATTACTTTCTAACTAGCGACTCAGACTACATCTTCCAAGATCAGCTTTTTCAGACTTGGCAACGTGCGATGGAAAACCAGTTTAAGGATGTCCCTGAAATGGATCGCTTCGTGGCTGTGGACGCCGCATGCAAGCTTTTCTGCAAAACGATTGCAACCGCATTTGCAGAGTGGCCGGAGGCGCAAGAAGCCGCGCTGAGGGATGTAGATAATTTTATGCGACGAATCGACGGCTGGAAAAAGGTTGAGCGCAAAGCGAGCTGAAAGCGAATTTGACTCCGCCCCCCGGGGGCCTTGTCTCTGCCGTTGTGCGGGGCGCAATTGGACTTTATGTGTTTCGATTATACTGGGGGTATCCGCGCAGGCGCTTCCATTTCTCTCCTACACCGACACTGTAGGCAAAGAAAGTTTCCCGGTCCATCTCAGAAAAAACGTCTCTGTATTTGACCACTCCGTACAGAATGAGATCGTCTTCCATTCCTTGGCAGCCCTCGGCCTTAATCCATTCGTCAATCGCCGGAGACGTTCCGTTAGCGGAAATTGGGATGGCTTGGTCCTCACTGGTTTGAGCGCGAGAAAAATCCGGAACTTCCGGCAGCATAACGGATTTTTCTTTAACGACGAGACACATATCCCTTCTGGTTATCCAAGCGGGAGTTCTGCCATCATTCTTGAGAGTAAGGCGGAAATACACCGATGTATCGTCGCTGCCCGTGGAATGAGTTCCTGGTCCCGGACCCTTTTCCAAATTCGCCATGACCCAGGCGCGTTCTGCATTGATAACAGCTATAGCGTTGTTGTTGGCCGCATTCGCCGCTTTCTCCGTGGAGACGGCTTGCATTCTGATGAAGTGCAAACTCAGCAAGGCAGCGACGGCGGCCAAGAAAGTAACGATAACCAGGGCCCAATTGGAGTAAATTGGTGGGCCGTTATGCGTCTTTGTGTCGGTGGAATCGCGTTGCCCAGAGGCGCGTGGTGGGTTTACGACGACGATGACGGGGTTAGTTGGTTGCGGACAGTGTTGGGTCGTGGCTTGCTGTTTTGCGGGTTGGCTTTGTTGCTTATCTGCCCCGGTTGGTAAGGCAATCAAGATTACCGCGAGTGCGCCGAAGTATCGCATAAGTAATCAGCAAGCTGTAGTGGGCCAGAATACGGGATCAATCCCAAGCTCACGAATTTCGTGGATTAAACCACAAGATTATGACAGAGCACCCTACTTAAAGACGATACCTTTGGTTGAACAGGTTTCATTGCCATCCTGCGAAAGGGTGTGCGCCCGGCGCACACGGTCTAATTTCGACGACCGACTCTCTTGCTGACCCTCATGTGTACCCCAATCTTCTCCCGCAAGGTGCCGTAGCAGAGTGCTATGATTCGCGCCGATGCGTGCCTACAAATTCCTGGATCAAAAGTATGGCCTGAATTGCGGCCTTACGACCTGAGTAACACAAACCATCGATGGGTTTTCGATCGTACTCGGAATGAAATTGCTCAACGGTTCGGGTTATTGTGCGCGCGTATGCCACTTTTCACATGGTTGAGGATGCGGAGTCTAAAGAGTGAAAAGAATACAAGACCTGCGATGCGCTTGATGAACACGTGATTGTAAATAGGGCAGATGAGAATTTATGTGTGAAATACCGTCGCAAGGGTAATACCAGAGACCTATGAAATACATGGCGTGTATCTTCACGCTTGGGACGTTTCTTTGTTACTCGGCCGCCGCGGCACAAATGAAACTCGGGGATTTATATAAATTGTGCACTTCTTCCAATGAGGGCGATAAGAGTGCATGCAGGTTTTATGTTTTGGGCGTGTTCGAGGGGGCACAAATGGCAAGTGGAACGGTGCAGGATAAGACCGGAAGCCTTCAAGAGGCGAAAGACAAACGCTTCTGCGTGCCCGAAGGTCTCACTAGTGACGCCATGGAGCTCACAGTCAAAATGAAGATGGGAGAGGATCTTGCTGTGTTCCCCGAAGATCGCGATATGCCTGCGGTCTCCTTTGTAACAGCAGTGATTTTCAAACAATTTCCCTGCCACAAAAACAGATAGTTGATTCCCCGAAGCAGCACAGTTGCCACCCTTGCGAATGCCTTTTATCTGTTCCGCGGTGGGTCGTTTGGGGGCACCTGGAATCGGTGGCGCTGCCCTGTTCGGTTACATCGGTATGTTCAACTTTTGGAAACCGGGATTGCACTCATTGACTTGGGATCGTGAGTGTAATTGCCTGTTTCCGACAGTTCACACGATTAGACTGCCGCGCTCATGGCGAAAACCAATATAAACAATGCCCACGCTGCGCCAAAGAGCCAGAGCCGCGAACCCCAAATTCCACCGATGATGCTGAGAGTCACACACGCGGCTATCCACAAAAAAAATGCGGCCGGCGAATAGTGCCAAGGGAATAGAGCGGGGGGCACAAAAGCGAACGTTTTATACGGAAAGCTAATCGACAATAAGCAAGCCGTGGACATGACGACGCTCACAGTTCCCAGAGTGCGGGGTCCTATGCGTCTTGCCTTTATCCCTTCCACGGCGACTATTTTGCACCCTTCCGTCGTGATGCGTCACGTCACATACGTAACCCGTTGTTGGCGTAATATCGCGATTCCACTTATTGACGGAATTGTGAGTGTAATTGCCTGATTTCATCAACTACTAAAGCGGTCACCTACTAGGGTTTTCGACTCCTCTGCGAAAAATGTGTCCAGATACATCTCGACACCAAAATCGCCTAGTTGTTTCAGCAATGCCGGTGAAAACTTGGGGCCACCACAGAAATCGGCTGAGAAATGACCGCACCACAGGAAGACGTGGAAGCGGTTCTGATATTGCCGCAAAATCTCATTGCGGGACTGAAATACTGACAGGAGCGTCTGTAGGCCTTGCTCAAGCGAAAACCAAACAAACTTCCCCGGAGGCCGTACCTCGAACTCCCACATTGTTTCGTCCCAGATCGAATTGTCTGAGCGGGGTTGTCCGGCAATTCTGAGTTGTGTCGGAGTGAGGCCCAACCTCGACGTGACTTCCGCCGAGTCCAGTTTTACGCCGGTTATCCTGAGGGCCACTGAATACTCGTGCATGTGCGTATTATCGCAGCACTTGCACTAAAAGTGCCCAAACACCTTGGATGATTGATGTTGTAACATCGCGATTACACTCATTGACGCGGATCGTGAGTGAATTGCCTGTTAGCGACAGTTATCTTCTAATCTGTTGGGTTTGCCGGTAGATTGCGGATATGAAAGCGCTGAAATTCGTATTGGCTGTTTCGCTACCGTTTGCAGGCTTGTCTTTTCCCAGTAATGGTGCTGCACAGACGACGTCGGTCGAGAAGAACAACAAAACCGGCAGCATTTGCGTTCTGCCAAATTCGCCTGAGCCGCCAACCCGATTCTCCCAAGGAGGAGAGTACAACCCAGATACGCTGATGGTGCGTGTCGATAATCGGGAATCGCTACGCTGGCCTCACAAAAGTCGGCTTTTGCTAGACGGCTTGGATTTGCATGAGCGTCATCTTGTGGTACTCACATCAGACGGCAAACGAATCCAGTCCTTCCGGTTCAAATTCTCCCAAGACGATAATGCTAGGCTCTGCATGGCCTTCGACGGCTATCAAGGAGTGCAGTTGGGAAATAGGACCAACGCCGATTGGTGCAGAGTCAAAAACCGCGATTGTTGGCGATAAATCGCCATTACACTCATTGACTGTCAGCTTTTTGTAATCGCCCATTCTCGCAGCACTTTTTTCTCCCCAGTTTTCCTTTTTCTGTGCGCTGTACAATTTTTCTCCTTTCGTCTCTCTAAAAAGCCGAGGGGCCGGTGGTGGATGAGACACCGGCCCTATCAGTTCGCCGCCACGGCGGGCTGGCGAACCAATCTCGTTTTTAACTACCGAACGGGAACCAGCCGTACACAAGCGCCAACGATCTAAAAACGGTCAATGCCAACCTTTCCTCGCAAAGGATTGCGACCATATTCCGGATGAAGAAGTCCGCGTGCTCGCGCGATACTTCGACGGTGGCGTCGTCCCGGTCCCAAATTGCGGCTGCCTGGCGGAAAGCTCCGACTAGGAAACTTCCGCGGTGCATGGATTTGGTGGGCACTACCAATTTTCCCCATAGACGGGCAGGAGCGCCGCTTTGAGGATCGGAGTAAATGTAGCGACCAAGGGTGTCCTTGATCAATTGCAGAGCGGCCCAATCGAGATTGTTTACAACGATACCGTCAACCTCAAAAAGCGACTCATCTTCCGCCTGAGTCATGGCCCTCTGTAGCGTGTCAATGAAGGTGTCTCCGGAAACGGTGCGCGTGGTATCGAACGGGGTGGAGTTGGCGATCAATCCACTCAGGTTGTTGCCGGTCCCGTCTCCTGCGAGCAGCTGGCCTTCCTCAGCCAGTTTCAGACCGTACACGAGGCGAGAGTTGATGTAGGCTTCGAGCGCCGGCGCGTCTTCCAAGATCTGGCGCGAGGCCGGGATCCAGTGAGCGATCGTTTGCACCGGCGCGTTTGCCAGCGCGAAGGTGATGCCCGATTCCGCTTTTAAAACATTTTCACCGGCCTGCGGCGCGGCGCTGTTTGTGAACGCGGTTTCCTTGGCGTACGCGACCATGTTGGCAGTGACCGGAATCGCCGTCAGAAGGTCTCGTACAGTCAGCCGTTGAAGACCCGGCGTCACGATCCCGGGAACGCGGTAGTAAGGCGCGAGCGGTTGATCGAGGCCGGTGGCGTTCACGATCGCGAGCGCGTCTTTGTGAAAGTGGCCAACTTGTACCTGGCCGCTACTTTTCAATCCGCCTTTGAACGCTTTGAATCCGTCGCTCGCCGTTAGAAGTGCGCCGATGGTTTCATCGGATCCCGACATACGATGACCGCCGCCGGGAGAAGTGAGTTTTTGTTCGACCGCAAGCATGCGGCTGTTGTGTTTTTGGATGAAATTGCGTATTTCGCCTTCGATTGAAACCAGTTTGGAATCGAGGGTAGCGGAATCCATACGGACACACTCCTACGTTAGATTTTTTGGGTTTGGATTGTCGCGATCGGGTGCGGTTGGCGGCCCGAGGGCGTGGAGCGTGCGGCCCGAGAGAGAGTCGACGGTGCTCGTCGCGGCCGTCGTTAGGCGGGTCCGGGTGCTTTCGCGGGCCGGAGTGCCTGCTTTACAGAAACCGGGTGCAGCCACACAGTACGGCTAAAATCCAAACGTCGCAAGTTCTCGTTAGTGCACCTGCTCTTTTTTTGCCAACTCTGCCTCCTCAGGAAAACAGTAGGCCAGCAATTTCGAGATCGCTTCTCCGTAATTGGCGAGCGATTTTGCGTGGCTGGCGATCGAGTCTGCATGACGGGCATTCAATGATTCGAGTTTTTCCAAGCCATCGCGCAGTTCGATAATTTTTTCGGCGTGCTTCTGCGCCACCTTGTAGCTGGCAGTCTGGTTTTCAGCGAGATCCTTCATTGCAAGCCCAAATTTTGAAAGCAGCCGATCTGTTTTCGTCACCAATTCCCGGACGAGTTGGACGGTTTCGGGACCGAGTTGCGTGTTGTCATTTGGAATCATCTTTTCAATCTCCTCTTCGTTTTTTAAAGTTTGTTTTTGTTCAAGGGCACGCCGAATCTCACTGAACCGGACGCATTCCGTAAGGGCCGTGGTGCTGCAAATAACTTTGCGAGCTCCTCCTCGTCGCTCGGCAAGTCTTTTTCGTCCAGCGCTAACCGCGTGCGGCTGACCGGCGAGAGCCCAAACTCGGAACAAAGCGATCGGCAAATTCGCCACGCTTCATTCCCGATGGCGACCGCCGGGTGCGCCTTCGACCGGTAACCGAGCAAGTTGCCGTCTTTGCCGATGATCGGCTCCTCGATCACCGCACCGCGCTTCGCCACAAACAGATCGGCTTCAACGGCGCGAGCGTATGTCACGCAGGCGCCTTCGAGCATCGCTCCATCACATCTGGCGTCGAGGCCCATGGCTTCTAATTCTTGTTTCCAGAGGTTCCACATCGCCCTCGCCCGGCCTCGCAGATGTCGCGGGCACGCCGGCAAACCCTTCGGCGCTTTGATTTGACGTTCTAGTAGTTGATCGAGCTTGTGGACGCCGCGTTTACTGCGATCGCCCTCGGCAATCTGTCGTTGGATCGGAACCGGTTTTTGCCCCTTCAAGGATTTTTGCCCCCTTTTTTTAAAATTTGGATCTGTGGAACGAAACCGCGTTTAAAACCCCCAAAAGTGGGAAAACTGCGACGCACCCGACCGGATTTTCTTGCTCAGGCCCGGTGTGTTGGACGGCCCTTTGATTTCTTGAGATTGCGACCACCCCTTCCCATGTTATTGATTCTTATGGACATACCTTTTTTCATGCCGATTCCATGAAGTGGGAACTGAGCGCCACTCTTGACGGCAAAGTGGAACAGCGACATTTGTTCGCCGTTTCTTCGCTTTCTGGCGATGGCCATGTGCCAGACGTTTCCATCCCACAGCCCGAACACACGTAACTATCGAACACGATGGCGGAATCGGATTTACGATTACTGAACACCGGAATCGAGTAGTGAACGCTCATATTTGGCCTGCTCCTGTGTTGTGTCTGTTTCACCGCCTGTTTCACTTGAGAATCTTTTTGTTTCACTGTTTCGGGCATAGGGTGAAACAGCGAAACAAGCGGGGCTAAACTGTTGAGAAAATTGAACTGACGGCTGTTTCAGTAGCAGGTAGGAGTGAAACAGACTTTTCACCGTACACCTGTTTCGCAGGTGTTCCGGTTAGTGTCTTTTGAATCAGCGAATTGGGAACCGCGTTGTTTCACAGTATGTCTCACTCGGACACGCGCATTTTCTTTTTTAGCCGATGCGCTTTTGAAGGGCTGATTCGTAACTCTTTTGCAACGTCGCGAACAGTACAACCATCTGCGAATAGTTCCGCTGCCTTTTCGGCGGTGCAATCGTCAAGAGGCCGCGTCGTCCAAGTTCCGTTGCGAAATGTTGCCTCGAACGGTTTGGCTTCGTCAGCGAGCATCGAGCGCGTCTTTTCAAAATGGATTTCACAGCGCAATCCTTCGCTGTACTCGTAATCCGGTGGATGTTTAAGGACGACGACACTATCGAGTAGATCCTCGCGTCGTGACGTCCCGCGCTGAGTTCCGGATTTCCCGCCGTGATGAAAAAAAAGCACCGCAATTCCGCGTTTGCGCAGACCGAGTAGCCAACTTTGGACTGGAAGCCAGCCCTCCCCCTCATTTTCGTTGCCGGAGCGACAGAGTGCTGAGAGGTTATCGAGAATGAGCACGTCGATTCCGCTCAAATGTGGCTCTATCAAAACTTGACCTTCTGTTCGGGAGATGTCCGGCATTGGCACGGGTTGCAAGTCGGGAGTGATGATTTGAAGCGATCGCAGATCAAGTCCGTTTCCGATCAGCGCGAGACGCTCTTGTACAGTTTTTGCCGGAAGTTCCCCGTCGAGATAAAGGACTTTGCGCGGAGTGGGAGCGTTCCATTTGAGAAACTTGCCGCCGGTTGCAATTGCCACGGCAATGCCGAAACCGAGGTATGACTTTCCCACTCCGCGGGGACCATAAACCATAACCAATCCCTGCTGGGGAAAAAAGGGACTAAGCACCATCTCGCGCGGACTGATTTCCTTCTTTAGAAACTCCTCGGCTGTAATGGCAACCAGGCAATGATCGCCGCGTTCGTGCGACACTCCGAGTTCCGCAACCCGTGCCACAAACTTTTCGACCAGTTGTTCAGGGTTTGCAGTCAGTTCGTCTGCTTCCCGCTGAATGGACTCCGCGGCCGAAAGGCACCGGCGAAGTTTTGCTTTTGCGATTACCCTTCGCGCGTGAAAAGCTGCGATACCGGCATCGCCTTCGATTACACCGTCAGTTAAACCCACTAGGTAGGTTCGAGCATCACCATTCTCAAAGTGGCCGGATGACTTGAGCAGCTCACCTAGAAAAGCGCAGTTGAACTGCTGGCCCTCCTCAGCGAGTCGTAACATCTCTCGGTAAATAGCCTGATCGCGCTGCCCCTCCAAGTCCGTGACAGCTACAGCAGGAACCGTCGTGCGCAGCAGTGCATTGGCTGAAAGGAAACACCCCAAGAGAGACTGCTCCGAAGATGGGGACTCGTCGATCATTACTTCTGCTTTTTCCGGCCCTTGCCGAACCCGGCCGTCTCAACTCGCAATACTTCATCCAGCGGTATGAGTCTTCTTCCAGCGAGTTGAATTGTTTTCAAATCGCCCGCTACCGAAGCCCTCCGCAGAGTGTCCACGGACACTCCCCATCGCTTCGCTGCTTCTACAAACCCGAAAAGTGTTTGGTCTGTTACTGACATGTTGTGCTAATTCCTTCCTCGTACAGATTGCTGTTGCAATGGCTGCAACCATACGCTACAGTTTTGCTCATGCCACGTAGCCGCGTACAGACCGTTACAAGAATGCCGATTCTTGTGGTTGCGGAGCGGCGTGAAAGGCCGGAGGGATTCGCGCGATTTCTACCCGAGAAAGTGACACGTTTCGGAGTGGAGTCCATTCCGCTGAAAGTGGTAGTTGATGAGGACATAAAGCTCAAGCAGATCTTCCGAAATCCCAAGGACGTGGATTTTCTACACGGGGTTATCCGGTTGAAGGACGCGCACAAAACGAAGGACCAACTTGTGCTGCGAGACGCGTACTACAAACTGTGGCCCTATATCGTCAGCGACCCGAAGACGCCTGACGCCAAAGAGCGGAGGAAGGCTTTCGCCGAAATATATTCTCAATCCGCGTCGTCAGAGCGCTGGTATCCCCAAATCGTCAGCAAAGTCACAGACGGTGCCCGAATCGTTCTCTGGTTTTCAGAAAAGAACAAGACTTTTCTCCCCGGAATCTTTTGCCCAGACTGGAAAACGGCAGTTTTCGTTCACAGCGTTTTCGGTCGCATCCGATCGTGCCCCAAGTGCAATACGTTATTTATTCCACCGAAAAGGGACATGCTTTATTGCTCACCTGCGCACAGGGAAGCGCACCGGGTGGCGAGATGGCGAGCTTTAAAAAAGGGAAGGACTCATGGCTCTTCTAAAAAGAAGTAAGACGTGGCATTGCGATTTCGTTGTGGATGGCGCGCGTTATCGCCAGTCGTTGAATACGACCGACTGGCGCGAGGCTCAAGCGATCGAGAAAAAACTGATGGCCGACGCGCAGCAAGGAAAACTAGCGTCCGACGTGAGGCGGAAAGGCATCGCAAAGCTCACTTTCAAAGATGCCGCCGAGCAGTTCACCGCTGATCGGGCGCCGAATATCGCCGACTGGACCGTGCGCAGCGAACGTGGGCGAGCCAAGTCCATCAACCGCGTGCTGGGCTCGCGCACTGTCTCCTCGATTACTCCCGAAGAGGTTCTTGCGTATGTGCGACTGCGAAAGAGTGAGGGCAAAGCGAATGCGACGCTGAATCGCGACTTGGACGTCATCCGCGGAGTTTTGAAGAAGGCAAAGCGCTGGCATCTGTTTTCGGAAGAGATCAAGCCGCTCAAAAAAACCGAGAACATTGGCCGCGTGTTGCTCTATGAAGAAAAAATCCGCCTTCTTCACTTTGCTGCCATGCGGCCATCGTGGGAATCAGCGTATTACGCTGCCGTGTTGGCCTTCAACACGACCTGCCGTGGCTGTGAGCTCAAGGGCATTCAATGGCGCGACGTCGATCTCATAATCGCACTATGACAATCCGACGCAGCAAAACAGAAGCCGGCCAACGATTAATTCCGTTGAACGAGGATGCGATGCGAGTCGTGATGCGTCTCTACCGAAGGGCTGAAATGATGGGGAGGCCCGCGCAGCAACGATTTCATGTTTTTCAAGTGCCTTCATGGAAAAATCGATACTGCACTTCCGCAAAAAAGCTGGCGAACGGCTTGGAGAAGCGCTGACCATCGCGGCCGGCCTAAAAGGGCTGAGGTTTCATGATATTCGGCATCACGCGATAACGGAGCTTGCCGAATCGCAAACGAGTGACTCGACCATCATGAGCATCGCTGGCCACGTCTCGCGCAAGATGCTTGAGCACTATTCGCATGTCCGCATCAACGCAAAGCGAACGGCGCTCGATGGTTTGTCGATGGGAAAGGCAGGTTATGACACAAACCATGACACAAACAGCAATCTTGGCAAGGCTCGTTCGCCGCAAGTCGTTGACTCTATGGTGGAGCTAGTCGGGATCGAACCGACGACCTCATCGTTGCGAACGATGCGCTCTCCCAGCTGAGCTATAGCCCCACTAGCCCCGGCACAAATGCGTGCGAAGGTGGAAATAATTTTAACAGGTTCCTCAAATACGCAGTTCTTGGGAAAGAGTTTCGAGTCTCGCTTTACCTCAGATCAATCGCTCCAAACTGCTAATTTGAGGCGATGGACCGAGACCCTACCCTGAGCCCATCGACAGCTTTGCGGATTGCGGCCTCAGGAACGCGATTCACAATTTCAACGCGACCGATTTTCGTCGGCAGCACGAAGTGTATTTCTCCGTCACTCGTTTTTTTGTCGGTTTGAAGCAGGTCGATAATCTTGCTAGTTTTTGCCGTAACCCTGGGTAAATTTCCCAGCACGGTGATTGAACGAATTATCCGATCTGCGTTCGATTGGCTTAGAGTTCCGATGTTAGAAGCAATGGACGCGGCTGCCATCATCCCCCACGCGACTGCTTCCCCATGGAGGAAGGTCTTGTAAGCTGATTCGGCTTCCAACGCGTGGCCGATGGTGTGGCCGAAATTTAGAATTCGCCGCAGGCCTGCTTCCCGCTCGTCTGCGGAGACAACTTTCGCCTTCAGCCTCACAGATTCGGTAATGACCCACTCCAAAGCATTGGAGTCCTCCCGCAATGCCTTTACCGAGACGTTTTCCAGTCGCCGGAATAATTCCGCATTGCCGATGACTCCGCATTTCAGAGATTCGTACAGTCCGGCCCGAAACTCACGATCTGGCAAGGTTGAAAGCACCAATGGGTCAATCAGGACTCCCAGAGGCTGGTGAAATGTTCCCAGAAGATTTTTCCCGGTGCGGAGGTTTACCCCGGTTTTTCCGCCAATTGACGCATCGACTTGAGCAAGCAAAGTCGTAGGTATCTGGATTAGGTTCACGCCGCGCATGTACAGAGATGCCAGCATCCCGGCTACATCCCCTACGACACCCCCTCCCAGCGCGAGGATAACGGAATTTCTGTCGGCGCCTGATCGGGTCAGCTTCTCAGCGAGAACCTCTACTGTGGCAAGCATCTTGTGACTTTCCCCGTCGGGCATTTCCACAAATTGCGGAGAGAATTTCGCGGTCTTTAAAGAAACTTCTAACGTCTTGCCCCATATCCGACGCACCCGAGGCACCGTAACTACAAATAGGCGAGGGTCTCCGGTCAAGAGACTGCGCAGAATTTTCCCTGCAGTCTTTATCAGGCCACGCGAGATGATCGCGTCGTAGTTGCGGCCGGAAAGTTTCACAGAAATACGGTCAGTTTTGGGAGGCACCGGCCATCATCATAACTGAATAGCTGTCTCTCATTTGCGTTCGCACGAATGACGCCGAGCCGTATTCGCGTGATACCATTTTTTGACGTATTACCACTTAGTTATCTCACTTTCATGAGCATTGCTCCGGCGGAAACTGACTTCCTCGTAGTTGGAGCGGGCGTGGCCGGGCTGCGCGCTGCGATCGAACTAGCGCCGGCTGGCAGAGTAGTTGTGCTCGCAAAAAAGGAAATCACGGACTCCAATACCCAATGGGCACAGGGCGGCATTGCGGCGGCGTTGAGCGACGAAGACGAAATCAGCTTGCACCTGCAAGACACGCTCATCGCGGGCGATGGTCTCTGCAATGTCGAAGCAGCAAAAGTACTGGTTGAAGAGGCCCCGGCGCGCATCGATGAGCTAATTCGATGGGGAACTGAATTCGACCGCGAAGGCACTAAGCTGACTTTTGGGCGTGAGGGCGCGCACAGCCGCAGCCGCATCCTGCACGCGCATGGCGATTCCACGGGACGGGAAATCCTTCGCGCTCTTTACGCCAAGGCCAAGACTCTCAGCAACATTTCCATTTGCGAATTTGAATTTTCCACCGATCTGCATGTGCAAGACGCCGAGGTCAGAGGGATTCACACCATCAGCGAAGCCGGGGAGCGGAAACAAATTTCCGCAGCATCCGTCCTGTTGGCGACAGGCGGTATGGGGCAGCTCTACCGAAATACAACCAATCCCGCGGTCGCTACGGGCGATGGAGTTGCGATGGCATTCCGCGCCTGCGCAGAAATCAGTGACATGGAATTCATACAGTTCCATCCCACTGCGCTTTATCTCAAAAATTCTCCGCGATTTTTGTTGTCGGAGGCGTTGCGGGGAGAGGGCGCATATTTGCGAAACTCAGAATTGAAACGGTTTATGAGCAAGTACCATCCGCTGGCTGAACTTGCGCCGCGCGATGTGGTTGCGCGAGCCATTGTGCACGAACTGGAGGTCAGTAAATCAAATGAGCCGGTAGTTTTTTTAGATCTTACACACCTTAATGCCGAACACGTGAGGTTGCGGTTCCCTCGCATCTACGCTACGTGCTTGCAGTACAACATCGACATTACAACTGAATTGATTCCAGTGCGTCCCGCGGCGCATTATGCGATGGGAGGTGTGCGCACTAATCTGGATGGACGATCTTCCCTGACAGGCTTATACGCCGCGGGGGAGGCCGCCGCAACCGGAGTGCACGGAGCAAACCGGCTCGCCAGCAATTCCCTGCTCGAAGGGCTAGTTTTCGGAGCGAGAGCGGGACACGCCATGCGCAATGATCTGGGAGCGGAAAGAAAGCCGCCTCACCCCATGGTAACCAATACGCTAGTCTCCGCAGATGAGGACGTGGAAAGCACAATCAGCGAGATTCAAGACGTAATGTGGAAGAATGCAGGAATCATCCGCACTGCGGAGGGGTTACGAGATGCAATTCAACGGCTCGACGAATTACGAACATCGCTGATCCACCCTCAAAGCAGGCGAGCTCACGAAGCGCAGAACTTACTCGTAGATGGACTTCTGGTCGCACGTTCTGCTTTGGCGAGAGAAGAAAGTCGAGGTGCCCATTACCGGATGGACTATCCCAATCACCATGACGAAAACTTTTTGAAGCACTCGCTAATCGAGGGCAAGTCGATTCGTTTTGTTTAAGATAAATGAACAGACTTATTTAGCAGGGGCGACAGCAGATACCTGGATGGTGTCTCCACTCGCGGTCCCCGAAACCTTCGCCTTTTTGTCCGCTAGCTTGTCAAGTTGATCCAGCGCGGCTTTGTCTTCGCCATCGAGTGTATACACCTTATCGCCAACTATCAGCGCGTACTTCGATCCTTTTGCCACGCAGGCTCGAGTGCAATCGGCAGCAGTAATCCCAGGTTCCATGTGCTGCGCGCCACACATCGCGTCGCTGACTTTTCCGGTGAAAGTCGAGATTTTGTCTGCGCCATACAAGAAGCTGGTTGATGCAACAAGGGCGGCAGCAAAAGTGATCGCGATTCTCATTTTTATGTATTTCATTTCTTCCCCTTCAGCTCGACTTCGTTAAGAAAGTCCAAACAACTCAAACCGTTCTTTCCACATTTCCAATTCAACGCTCCGCGATTGCTGCGTCAGCGGCCTTGATCTTTACGGCGATGTCGATGAATGCCAGCGCGGCGCGACTCAGCGCTTTATCTTTGCGGAAGACTAGCGCCAGATCCCGGCGAATGGTCGCGTCTGACATCGTAATCGTCGCGAGCACATTAGCGCGGACGTCTTCCTGTACGTTGGAACGGGCGATGAATCCCACGCCCACGTCGGCGGCGACGAAGCGTTTTAGCAGTTCGCTCGAATCAAGTTCCATGGCGATTCGCGGTTTCAGCTTGCGCTCATAAAATAAGTTATCGAGACCGTCACGGGTGTGTCCTGCTTTGGGCACTACGAGGGGATAATTCGCAACTTCAGATATGGTCGCTGATTTGAGCTTAGATAAAGGATGGCGAGGAGGCGCAATAATCATCAACTCGTCGCGATGAATCAACACGACGGTTAAGCGCGCGTCATTGACCGGCAGTGAAAGAACTCCGAAATCAACCGAATTGTCGATGATGGATTCAAGAATTTTCCCGTAGTCTGCCCGTTTGATATTTACTGCAACGTCGGAATACTGTTTCTTGAACTCCGCAAAAACCTCGGGAAGGATATGCAGACATGTGCCTTCATTGGCGCCGACGATGATTTCTCCCCGCGGGACGCGCTCAGTTTCGGCGATGGCTACCAGCACGGCGCGGCGGGCGTCCAAGGTTTCTTCCGCATATTTCTGAAACAACTTCCCCGATGCGGTGATCGAAACTTTTCCGCCGGAGCGGTCTAATATCTTCGCTCCAACTTCTTCCTCCAGCGACCGAATCTGAGACGATATCGCGGGTTGGGTGCGAAAACGTTTCTCCGCTGCACGCGAAAAGCTCGACAGGCGAGCGACTTCGAGGAATGTTTCTAATTGATCAAAATCCATAGGGCCAATAAAAGAGCGTTGCGGGCAGCAGCATAATGCGGGCTTATCCGCTCAATAAGAACATTGGATTTCCCGACGCGCCGGTTTCCAGTTACACTAACGCGGCCTCACCGCGAAATTGTAGCAGGTGTGGAATTTTTGGCTATCCAACCCATTGGTTTTTATTTAAACATCCTAATTTTCTGTTAGCAGGTAAGGAGAATGAATGTCCGACTTTAAAACAGCGGACGCGAAGAGCACGCTGGACTTCGCGAAGAAAAACGGGGTGAAGATGCTCGACCTTCGCTTCACCGATCTGCCCGGATTGCAGCATCACGTTTCTTATCCGATAGAACACCTTACAGAGGCGTCGTTTGAGGAAGGTTATGGCATGGATGGATCCTCCATTCGCGGATGGGCCGCAATTCACGAGAGCGACATGCTGCTTATTCCGGATCCGTCGACATATGTTCTGGATCCATTTACCCAGGCGCCGACGCTGTTAATGAACTGCGAAGTGATCGATCCCGTGACCAAGCAGCGGTACGATCGCGATCCGCGGTACATAGCCAAGAAAGCCGAGCTATATCTGGCTTCCACCGGCTTGGCCGACACCGCGTATTTTGGAGCGGAAGCAGAGTTTTTTATCTTCGATAATGTGCGTTTCGATCAACGCGAGCAGCACGGGTTTTATTTCATTGACGCGGAAGAAGGCCGGTGGAATTCAGGACGCGAAGAAAACAATTTGGGCTACCGTCCAAGGTATAAGGAAGGATATTTTCCCCTTCCACCAACCGATCATTACCAGGACCTGCGCACGGAGATGGTGATGACTATGCAGCGGTGCGGCCTGGAAGTCGAATGTCACCATCACGAAGTAGCTACCGGCGGGCAAACTGAGATTGATTTGAAATTCGATTCACTGGTGCGTGCCGCCGATCAAATGATGCTCTACAAATACATCGTGAAGAATGTGGCCAACCAATTTGGAAAGACCGTCACGTTCATGCCCAAACCAATCTTTCAGGACAACGGTAGCGGCATGCACACCCACCAATCTTTGTGGAAGGGAGGTAAGCCTCTCTTCGCTGGCGATGGATACGCGGGCATTTCGCAGATGGCACTTTGGTACATCGGGGGATTGATTACTCACGGTCCCGCGCTGGCCGCGATCATTGCTCCGACCACGAATTCCTATAAGCGACTCGTTCCTGGATTCGAGGCCCCGGTAAACCTTGCATATTCCCGACGCAATCGGTCGGCGGCTTGCCGGATTCCGATGTATTCGGCTTCTCCTAAGGCGAAAAGAGTAGAGTTTCGGCCGCCAGATCCGAGTTGCAATCCTTACTTGGCGTTTGCCGCAATGATGATGGCTGGGCTCGATGGCGTGGAAAACAAGATTGATCCCGGTCAGCCACTGGACAAAGATATCTACGACCTCGGTCCCGAGGAACTGGCGCAGGTTCCCTCCATGCCTGGATCGCTTGAAGATGCCCTAAGCGCTCTGGAAAAGGATAATGCCTTTCTGTTGAAGGGTGACGTTTTCACTGAGGAACTGCTGCGAACTTACATCGACTATAAACGCGCTAAAGAAGTTGACGCGGTGCGTCTGCGTCCCCACCCGCATGAGTTCATGCTTTATTACGACATCTGAGTTCTGCGTACTTTCATGAAATTCCGCACGATCAAGCGATACATCTGTGGCAAAGGCCCTATAAACTCGAAATACGAGGCTGGCTCACCTGTTAAGGAATTAACCTCAACGGTAACGTACCGGACTGAGTGCACTCGATGGCCGGTGTAGAATACGCGCACACCACGAAGATCAAATTCTTCTTGGGCCCATCCCCCAAACGGCATGCCAAGACGCGCGGACATAGCCAATCAAGGATCCTCTCAAACCAAGGGGAGACAAGCCAAGATTTCCTCTGAAAGCTCCACGTCGAAACCAGTAGTCGATGATCGCAGGAACAGCAGCGCATTAGGAGTCAAGCCTTCCGCGCACAATTTCCAGATGTTGTTCGAGAGCGCTCCCGGACTGCTTTTGGTGTTAGAACCTGATTTTACAATCGCAGCAGTTACAAACGCCTATCTTGCAGCGACGATGACGCGTCGTGAAGACATCATCGGGCGCCACTTGTTCGAGGTGTTTCCAGATAATCCTTCCGACCCCAACGCAAGCGGCGTGCGCAATCTTTCAACTTCTCTGGAAACAGCAATTCGAACGCGAGTTCCGCAACGCATGACGGTGCAGAAATATGACATTCGCAAGGCGGAAGAAGAAGGTGGAGAATTCGAAGTACGTTACTGGAGTCCGGTTAACTCGCCGGTTATGGATGATGACGGCGAAGTCCGATACATCATTCACCGGGTGGAAGACGTCACTGAATTAGTCGGCGAGCGCAACAGGCAGAGCACTCGCGAACACGACTTGGAAAGCGAGATTCTTAAAACCACTGGCGAGCTGAACACCGTGATGGAATTATTACAGGCCGAGCGCAAAAGTCGTCAAAGCGAAGATCAATTTCGGCAACTTGCGGAGGCGATGCCGCAATTGGCGTGGATTGCCAACGGCGACGGATGGATTTTCTGGTACAACCCGCGATGGTATCAGTACACAGGGACCACTCCCGCAGAAATGGAGGGTTGGGGATGGCAAGCCGTTCACGACCCTAACGAATTGCCCAGAGTGCTGTCAGGTTGGAACGAATCGATCGCAAGCGGCAAACAATTTGAGATGGTGTTTCCCCTCCGTGGCGCCGACGGAATGTTTCGCACATTTCTGACGCGGGTCATGCCCGTGCGAGACGACTCTGGCGCGGTCATACGCTGGTTTGGTACCAACACCGATATCAGCGAGCAGATAGCAGCCGAGGCGAAGTTACGGGCCGAACAGGACAAACTTTCTGGCATTATCGCCTCCGCCATGGATGCGATTATCACGGTTAGCGTGGACCAGCGAATAACCGTCTTTAACCATGCCGCCGAAGTTATTTTCCGGCGCTCAGCTGAAAGCGCGATTGGCCACTCGTTGGATGAATTCATCCCTTCGCGTTTTCGGCAGGAGCACAGAACTCACGTAGCCGAATTCGGCGAGGGAGGGGTAACTGCCCGCTCAATGTACCGTCCCGGAAATCTCTACGGATTGCGGTCGGACGGTGAGGAATTTCCCATTGAGGCCAGCATTTCGCAGATTGAAGTGGAAGGTAAAAAGCTTTTCACGGTGATCCTGCGAGATATATCCGAACGCAGACGTATTGAAGAAACGCTCCGGCACAGCGAGAAACTCGCGGCAGTTGGCAGCTTGGCAGCAACCATCGCGCACGAAATCAACAATCCTCTGGAATGCCTTACTAACCTCCTATATCTCGCGAGAAAAGATAAGGCATTAAGCGAATCGACGTCGGGAATATTTGTCGCTCGCGGACGAGGAACTCAACCGCGTTGCCCATCTCGCAAAGCAAACGCTCGGATTTTACCGTGAGACTTCGGCTGCGACCGGCATTCCCGTTGCGGAAGCAATCAATGATGTGATTGGGTTGTACAAACGCAAATTGCAAAGTTGCGAGATAGCGCTCGCTCTCGATATTCCACAGCATTTGAAGGCTTATGGTTTCGGTGGCGAATTTAGGCAAGTATTCTCCAACCTGGTGGTCAATGCGGTGGATGCTATGTCCGACACAGGCGGGAAGCTCGCAGTACGGGCGCGACTGGCCCATGACATGAAAAATGGAAAGCGGCGGGGCATCTACATTGGAGTAGCCGACTCTGGAACTGGAATTAGTCCTTTCCATTTCTCGAAAATCTTCGAGGCATTTTTTACGACGAAAAAGGGTACAGGCACAGGATTGGGCCTATGGATTTCGAAGGAAATTGTCGAGAAACACGGAGGATGGATTAAAGTTCGAAGCCGCCAAAATCAGCGGGGGAGTGGGACTGTGGTTACGGTCTTCTGGCCCGAGGCGGAGCCTGGCTCAATTCAATAAGGGTCCCTTGGCAAAGGAAAAAGAATGCTGATCCAAATGGATTTCGCCACACAAGTAATCCCGCCCCAAGATTTCTTATTCTTGCTTTCAGAGCGGTGGAGGTCCGGAGGCGGACCCAACACACCTGACGAAAATCCTGAGGCGCAAACAAGAAGCGGGAAGGCTGTGGTTTTGGTCGCGGATGACGAACCGCTGATCGTTCGAACGTTGCTGGAAATTCTGCGTGCAGAGGGATACGAAGCGTTCGGCACTAAAGATGGCGTTGAGGCGGTGTCTCAGGCCCAAGCTCTGAAACCCGATCTTTTATTGTTAGACATTTCCATGCCTCGCTTGAACGGAATCGAGGCGGCTCGGCAAATTCATTCGTTTTCTCCCCAAAGCCGGGTTGTGCTTTTCTCAGGCCAAGCCTCCAGCACAGACTTGCTCCACGACGCGGGCATCAAGGGCTTCAAGTTTGAAATTGTCGCGAAACCGGTCAAGCCCGATGTGTTGATGACCATGATTCGCGGAATGCTGGAGTGATTTATGATCAAGAGCCCAACGATTCTAGAATCACTTTTGCCACTTTTCGGGCGGAATATTGCTGCTGTCCAGTGATCAGGTTTCCATCGCGAACCGCGAAAGCACGAAATCGACCAGCTTGAAGGTAATTCGCCTCGCGCTCTCTCAGCGCATCTTCCAGACGCCATGGCATCACTTGCTGCCCAACAAAAGCGTCCGAATATTCTTCCTCAATGTTGGCAAAGCCAGTTACAGTTTTCCCCTTGACCAGATATTCTCCGTTGGAAAGCTTGACGTCCACTAGCGCAGAGACCCCGTGGCAAAACAAAGCGGTTATCTTGCCACTTTCGTAAAAGGTTCGAAGCGCAGATTGTAGCGCGTCATTTTCTCGAAAAGTGTACATCGGAGATTGTCCGCCACAGACCACGATTGCGTCGTACGCCTTGCAATCCAGGTCCGCCAGTTTTGGGGTTTTGTCTAGCAGCGCAGAGCAATCCGGAGAAGTCAAAAACCCCAGAGAGACAATATCGTCGGCCGACCACCGCGAAGGGTCGCGAGGATCACTGAGGCCATCTGCCCGCACCTTTCCGCCATCGGGGCTGGCGATGGTGACATCGTAGCCGGCGTCGGTGAATTCGAGCCAGGGATGAATTAATTCCGAAGCCCAAAAGCCTAGCGGCCAAACTAGTTTAGGGTGCACTGCTGGATTCGCCACCACCATCAATACCCGTGTTCTTTTAAAAGTATTGCGCAGTTCGTGATGTTGTTCGGCTAAAGATTGCGAGCTCATTTATTTCTTCCCTTCCGCAATTTAGTTTGAATAAGAATGTCAATGTTGGCCGTGTGTTCGCTGCCGGTTAGGAATGAAGTAATACGCAGGAACTAGAACGTAAATGACTATGCTGACCTTGGGATTATGGAGCCCAATGATTGCAGCTATTGGATAGACTATCGACCCGGCCAAGTTTCTCTTCATGTGATCGCGCCTCTCGGCTTGAGTCTTAATCCCTGAATGCAGTCCCTTGCGCAAGATATGGAACCATAAAAGACTGAAGGTACATCCGAGAACGGTCATCACAATGCCGTAAAAAAAGGCGCTTGCCGGCAACGCCCCATAGCGGCTTAGTATCGCTGTCGGATACGGAATAAATGCCACAACCATTAACATTAAAAGGTTAAGTGTGAGTGTGGTGTGGTCCACCCGATTAATTTGGTGGAACATCGAATGATGATTCAGCCAAATTACACCGATGGTTGCGAAGCTGGTGATATAGGGAAGCAATTGCGGGATCGAGCGAACTAAGCTGTCGCGAAGCTCTTGATTGCTGCCGGTTCTCAACTGCGGCACCTGGACGCCAAGTACCAGCAGCGTAATGGCGAACGCAAACACGCTGTCGCTGAAAGCTTCTGCGCGGGACTTGTTCATGACAGCCTGCTGGATGACCTCATGATGGCTGTGACTGCATCCGTGGTAGCCGCGATTACTTCGCCGGTTTCTTCCAGCACGGCAAGAGAACGGGCTTTTGCCTCCGCAGTTTTCGATCCACAGGCATCGGTAACGACGATAGGTACGTAATTCAAATCCGCACCATGCCTGACGGTCGGCTCAATTCCTACTTCTAACGCAATCCCCGCTATCACGAAGGCTTCAAGATGGGCGTCTCTCATCGCCACATTTAGGAATGTGCTTTCGAACGCTGACATTGTAATTTTGTCGATAAGAACCTCACTCTCAGTTGCGGCCAGCTCCGGAACAATGCCATAAGCTGGGGAGGCTTGGGTGATTAAAGGTCTTGTCTGCGAAGGCTCGCAGATGCTCTGCCAAATCATGGATCTCCGTAGCTGACCCGAGCCGGCGGCCTGGTTGGGTAAGAAGAAATGCCGCGTGAAGTAAACGCGGAAGCCGGAAGCTCGCGCCGCCTCGAGCAATTGCTGACACCGCGATACGATCGTCTTGCCTTCACTGACTTGCGGCACAATACCGGCTTGCATGTCGTAAATAATTAGCCCGCATCGCGACGGTGAGCAAACATCCTCAAGGGTCTCAGGGACCGAAATTCCATAAGCGCTTTTCATTGCGCCTCTTTCGCATCCCTTGATCGCATCGTTCGATCATAAGGGGGGTTTAGATCCAGGCCTTCACGGAAAAGGCTTTCAATCGGAAGCGGGATTTGCAGCGCGATGAAACTCCACTCCAGCAGGCCCGCCTTACTGAGAGGAAAGTCGTCAGTATAAGTGCGAGCGGTTTCTACGTCAGGAACCTCAAAAATAATTACTACGCCAGGCTCATCCGCGCGGGCATAATTTTCACGCACAATTCCCGCCTTCCACAACCGCCATACATTGGAAACTTCCTCGGGCAGGTAGGGTGTAATTTGTGCCATCGTAACGCCAGGGCGAAAACGGTCAAAGGCAATCACTCGCATTCAGACTCCCCTCCGCGATGGGATCACTTTAATCAATTAGCTTGAGTTAAAGCAAACTTGTAGTCAAGATTATATTGACGAAGCATATTCGACGGCGCACATTATAGATAGGAATGGTAAAGCCCGACCACGTCGACGGGATCGTCGCTAAATGGAAACAAGAGTGTCCTCAGTACAATCTCGCACCAGTGGAAATCATCGGACGGGCGGGCCGAATCATGGAATACGTGGACCGCGCCCTGGAAGTGAAATTCGAGGAATTTGGAATCTCTCGCCCCTCTTTTGACGTTCTGGCCACTCTTCGCCGCAATGGACCGCCCTATAAAATGGCTCAGCGCGACCTGATGCAGAACCTGCTCCGGACCTCGGGCAGCATGAGCCTTCGCATCGACGCACTGGAGCGCAACGCCCTAGTCAAGCGGGAGCAGGACGTAGACGACCGGCGGTCGGTATTTGTAGTCCTCAGCAAAAAGGGTTCCCAGCTTCTGGACGCTGTGATTCCCGAACATCTGGCCAACGAATCGAACTTAATTGCCGGACTTTCTACAACAGAGCGCGCCGAATTGGTGGGACTGTTGCGCAAGTGGCTTGCATCTCTCGAAATAAGTCTCGCGGAGCGGCGTCAACTTTATCTTGGGCTAACGGTACTCCCTCCCCGGACTTCTTTGCTAAAAAGAAGGGCCGTTGGCCTGCCCGATGTTCCGGGACTTCTAATTCATTCCGTTGAACCTGGAAGTACTGCCGAAGAAGCCGGATTTCGCAAGGGTGATCTAATCTGCGAAATACAAGATCGACCGGTGCTTACGCTAGTGGAGCTTCGCAGAGTGTTGAATCGTGATAAACCAAGGGTCAAGAGGTTTCGCGTTTTTCGGGGAGTAAATCCAGTGTCGATACGCTTCACCACTCGTATGGTGAATTTTTCCTGAAGTGCAACCGCGGTTTCCATCCCATGAACGAGGCATAGGTGGGGGTAAGATTTTTTTATTTGATCCCAATTCAGTAACGTGTTACACAAACCGCACTTATGAATCGCCGAAACTTCAACCAATATTTTGCACTTTCTGCGTTAAGCCTTGGCGCTCAAAAAGTTGGGGCGCTAACGAAGCTAGGGGGGAACCTAATGACCACAGACGCGATCACGGAGCAAATTCCATTCAAACTTTCGGTGATGCTTTGGACGGTGTTCAAGGATTTGCCTTTCGAGCAACGCCTCGAGAAGGTCGCCGCAGCCGGCTACAAATACGTGGAACTGGTTGGCGAATATGAGAATTGGTCCGAAGCCGATTATGCGCGTGCCAATACCAAGCGCAAGCGGCTCGGCGTCAACTTCGACGCTACCGCTGGCTTAAAACATGGGGTAAGTAATCCCGATGAAAGGGACGCGCTGTTGGCTGATCTTCGCCAGGCGCTCGTGGCAATGGAGAAGCTGGATTGTCCCAGCATCATCTTATTGTCGGGCAATGTCGTCCCCGGGATGTCGCGGGAAGCACAGCATCAAAGTTGCGTAGCCTGCCTGAAGGCTGCCGCGAAAATAGTGGACGGGAAAACGATTGCGCGAACGCCAGTCAAGCTGCTTCTGGAAACCATCGACCCCGAAGAGAATCCGAAATATTTTCTTACTTCGGCGGCGGAAGCGTTCGAGATCGTCAAAAGCGTAAACCATCCACAGGTCAAATTTCTCTATGACTTCTTTCATGAACAAATTGCGGAAGGCAATCTACTCGAGAAGTTAGAGAAGAACATTAAAGATGTGAGCGTAGTCCACATTGCGGACGTGCCCGGCCGGCACCAGCCCGGGACCGGCGAAATTAACTATCAGAACATTTTCAAGAAGCTCACAGAGCTGAACTTCCAGGGCGTAGCGGCCATGGAATTTCTGCCGACCGGCGATCCGGTGACGCAGTTACGTGAAGCGCGCGAGATGGCGGAAAAGTCCATCCGGCAAGCGATGCACGCAAGGTAATTTTGCTGTTTAATGCTGGATTGCGGTCCCGGTCATGAAGGGCATTTTTGCAGCCATCCGCGCGGCGCTTTCGAGTTGTTGCAGATCGTCCAGAGTGAAGTCGCGGCCAGCTGATCCTACATCTGGCCCTTTGCGTGACACTTGAAGGATCCCGAGGACTTTGTGGTTCGCGTCCGTCACCGGAGCGGACATTAGCTTTTGAATCGGGGCATGTTCTGGATAGCCAGTCTCGTCCGGAGGCGCGATCTTGACCGTCTCGAATACGCTCACATGCTTCACTTTCACGAAATTATTGAACATCTCAACCTTCTTGTTCAGAACTGTATGGACGGCTACCGCCGAAGAACTTGAGATCGGAATCGACCCCGCCGTCTTCAACTCGTTCGGAAATATGAAAGTGAGCAGACCTTTTTCGAGACGAAGCAAAGCTACCTCGGTCGCCCGCACCCCAAAGGCATGGGACACCTCCGCGCAAAATTCATCAGGCGTAGTGGATCGGCTTAACGCGCCCTCTAAAGCAACTTTGTCCGCCGTCTTTGCGGTTGCCGCCGCGGCGCCGCTTTTAGTGGATGATAGCTCTGCTTTATTCATCGACGCTCCTCGCTAGGCTCAACCACCAGATCCCTTCACCCAGCGCTTTTTGGCCGGGATGACAGTTTCCTGTTGACCTTACAAGTTAGTTTCGGCGGGGAAATTGGTTTGGACAAGTTACGAAAGAGAAGATGAAATCGATAGCCACGTAACTAAACTGCGAAAGATCTATTTAGAGGCCAGAGGCAAATCACGATCGCGCCAGCCCCGAATGCCGCCATTCATTGAAAGTACGTTCGTATAGCCCATCTTCTGCAGATTGTCAGCAGCTAATGCCGAGCGATATCCACCACCGCAATAGAGAATTAAAGGAGTTGCCGGATCGGGCACGCGCTCTTCAATGTCGCGCTCGATAATTCCCTTTCCGAGATGGACCGCGCCGGGAAGATGGTCAGCGGCGTATTCGCTTTCCTCACGAACGTCGATCAGTAGAGCTTTGTCGCCCCGGTCAAGTATGGATTTCACTTCGTCGATACTGACCTCTTTAACCCGATCACGGGACTCTTCCGAGATTTTTAGAAATCGAGGTGAGTGTTGATGGCCCATTTGAGAAATACTAGCACCCCCGCTAGTGGTAATCACGCTACAGCCCACAGGATTAAAACCTAGAGTCTTACCCCGATTCATCGCCACGATAGAGCAAGCGAGAATATAAAAACTAAGGAGGCTCCAATGGCAGGCATTGATCTTAAAGGTTTGAAAGTTGCGATTTTAGCAAACGATGGAGTGGAGGAAGCCGAACTAGTCGAACCGCGAAAAGCACTGGACGGTGCAGGTGCGACGACCACACTTATTTCTCAGAAGTCCGGCAAAATTCAGGCGATGAATCATGACGAGAAATCCAAAAAGTATTCCGTTGACGCAACCCTCGATGAGGTAACACCGGAACAATTTGATGCAGTGCTGCTCCCAGGAGGCGGGCTGAACGCAGACGCTTTGCGGGTCGTCGATGCAGCGAAGGAATTTGTGAGAGCGATGGATGAATCTGGCAAGCCGATGGCATTTATCTGTCATGCCCCCTGGTTGCTGATCTCCGCCGATCTAGTCGAGGGTCGCACCCTCACCAGCTATCACACCATTCAAGATGATGTGGTCAATGCGGGAGGAAATTGGGTGGATAAAGAAGTAGTACGTGACGACAATTGGGTCAGCAGTCGTCAGCCCACAGATATTCCCGCATTTAACCGGGAGACAATCAGTCTCTTCAGTGAGAGCAAAGGGAAGATTTCTAAGACGGCCGCGTAAGTCACGCAGCTTCGCAGCCGCTTGCAGAATTCGCAGGCGGCTTCTTTCACCCTCCGCAGAGTCTTCTTTTATTTTCTGCTATTGTCCACTTATTCATGGCTGAACTAACTCTCCTTCCTGCGACCGTATTGGCTGGCAAAATTCGGAAGCGCGAAATCTCGTCGACTGAGTTGGTTCACGCGCATCTGGCGCAGATCGCGAGATTGAATCCTACCCTGAACGCATTTGTGCAAATGAATGCGGACCGCGCTTTAGCCGAAGCAAAGGCAGCCGATGCATCGAGTACGAGCAACACGAAGACAAGCACAAGTGGGCCTTTGCATGGCGTCCCCGTCAGCATCAAGAGTTCGATTGACGTTCGCGGGATGCGGTGTGAGGCGGGCACGAAACTGCGCGCCGGGTACGTGGCAAACGAAGATGCGCCGCTGGTTCGCCGCTTGCGGAATGCTGGGGCGATCATCGTGGGCGTCACCAATACGCCTGAATTGCTGATGGCCTGGGAAACCGACAACCTTCTCTATGGACGCACTAACAATCCGTGGGATTTAGCTCGCACTTCTGGTGGGTCCAGCGGCGGAGAGGCCGCGGCGATTGCATCGGGATGCTCCGCTGGAGGAGTTGGAAGCGACGGAGGCGGATCGATCCGCGTACCGGCGCACTTTACTGGCATATGCGGATTAAAGCCCACCCCAGGCCGCATTCCGGCGACCGGGCACTTTCCCGCTTCAGTTGGGCCGTTTGCTCTAACCGGAGTTGTAGGACCCATGGCGCGAACGGTGGCAGACTTGAAAGTTTTGTTTGAGGTGATGGAAGGACCGGACGACGGCGATCCTTCCGCAGCGCCAGTCCCTATGCGATGGCTGCGTGACGAGGCTCTGCAAAATGTTCGTGTGGGATTTTTTGAAGACGATGGCCGAACTCCGGTGACCGCAGAGACTCGAGCGGCCGTTCGACAAGCTGCGAATGGCTTGCGCAGCGCTGGGTTTCAGATTGATGCATTCATGCCAGAGGGGCTCGAAGTGGCTCGCAAACTTTGGTGGGAGTTTTTCGGGGTGACCGGAGGAATGCTGTTAGGGCCTATGCTTCGCGGTCACGACACCGAGGTTAGTCCTATCTTGAAAGAATTTGTTGGATGGATCGCCGCCGAAAAAACACATTCCGCGCAATCACTGCTCGATATGTGGGTGCAGAGGGATCTCGTTCGCATGCAAGTCTTCAAGCAGATGCGAGAATTCCCGATTCTGCTTTGCCCAGTGGCTTCTATTTCTGCTTTCCGCCACAGGGAACGCGTTTGGAACATTGATGGCAGAGACGTGAAGTACCTCGACGCATGGAGTTATTGCGAGTGGTTCAATTTGCTGGGATGTCCGGCGGCGGTGGTTCCTGTGGGCCGGTCCGAAGAAGGATCGCCAATCGGGGTGCAGGTCGTGGGTAGGCCGTGGGAGGAAGAGATGGTACTGTCAGTCGCGTCCGCGATCGAGCAAACCTGCGGAGGGTTTAAAGCACCACCGACGGCATTCAATAACACGTAGAGACAGCCCCCCGGCTGTCTAGTCGAGCGCAGCTGGACATCGGCAATTAAAGAGATCATGACCGGATGGCCGTCCTCGCCCGACAAATTCGATAATTGGGTCGAACGTGCGAAGCCCCCATCTCTCCATACACTGCTGCGGTATTTGTGATTAAATTCTTGCAGGACTCATCCCAAACAATGAAATTGCGAATTGTTGCCTTGGCGTTTACGGTGTGCCTCACGGTCTTCGGTTTGTTTTCCCAGGAAACTTCTCCCTCCAATACCACTCAGAGTCACGAGGCTGCGCGACTGAATAATGTTGGCGTCGCCTATATGAATCAGCAACTCTTCGAGAAAGCGCTCGGCCGCTTTGAGCAGGCAGCGAAGTTTGATCCAACCATGGCGACGACGAATGTGAATCGTGGAATTGCTCTTCTCAACCTTGCGCGCATCGCGGAAGCAAAACCGCTACTCGATGAGGCGGTAAAGCGCGATCCGAAAGATCCGCATGCGTGGTACAGCATGGGCTTATTGGACAAAAACAGCAGCGATCCCCAAGCGGCAGTCGAGGCATTCAAGCGGGTCACTGAGATCGATTCGCAAGATGCCGACACCTGGTACTTCTTGGCGTCGGTCTATTCGCAGCTCCGGCAATTTCCGGAGGCGATCGACGCTTTTGATCATGCCCTGAAGCTCAATCCTTTACATGCTTCGGCGCAGTTTGGATTGTCGCGCGCCTATCAGCAGGCCGGGGATTCGGTTCATGCGCGGGAACATCTCGCCCGGTTTCAATACGTGACCCAAAACAAGCTCGGTTCGGCCATCAGCCTTGCTTACGGGGAACAAGGCAAGTATTCGCTGGCGGAAGAGTCGCCCGCTATCAGCGAGAAAGTTCCACCAGCCCTCACGGTCAATTTCACAGATGTAACGCAGTCAGCAGGTTTAAAAAGCCAAGCTTCGATGGCGAAAGGTAGCGATGCGCCCTCCTACCTCGGACCTGGCGCGTGTTTCCTTGACTACGACGGCGATGGCAAGCCGGACATTTTTCTTCCCGACAATGGAACTGAAGGTGGGATGTCGCTTTACCACAACATAGGCAATGGAAAATTTGAAGACGTAACCAAGAAGGCGGGGATTGACCCAACGCAGCACGTAATTGGCTGCACCGCGGGCGATTATGACAATGACGGCGCCACCGATTTAGCGGTTAGTCTGAACGACCGCATTCTGCTGCTGCATAACGAAAAGAACGGGACCTTTAAAGATGTAACGGAAGCGGCTGGCATTAAGAACGCTCAATTCAACGCCGGACTAACTTTCATTGATTACGATCACGACGGCGACATTGACCTGTACATCTCGAAGTTCCGTGGCGGATCGAAGTTTGATTTGAAAAATAGTAGTACCGGAAACGACGTGCCGTCTGGCAATAGTGGCAATCAAATGTGGCGCAATAATGGAAATGGCACCTTCACTGATGTTACCGAATCCGTCGGTCTTTCGGGTAAAGGTTCGAGCACTAGCGCTGTTGGGACCGACTATAACAACGACAGGGCTGTGGATTTGATTGTCGCCGCGCGATCGGCAGAGCTTCAACTGTTCGAAAACCCTCGGGAAGGAAAATTTAAAACGGTTGCACTGCCGGAATCGGGCCCCACGGTGGGGATCGCGGTACTCGACTTCAATCACGACGGCTGGATGGACATTGCGGCCACTCATTGGGATAAAAGCGGAATTACTTTGTGGCGCAACGCTCAAGGTAAAAAGTTTGATGAAGTGGCCTTACCCACCACAGGTTGGGTTCACGCATGGGGCATTGCCGCTTTTGACTATGACAATGACGGATGGGTCGACCTTGTCGCCCTCGGCGAGACGCAAGACGGAAGAGGCCAAGTAAAACTTTTCAGAAACCTCGGTCCAGATGGATTCAAGGATGTCACCGCCGACGTAGGTTTAGACAAGATCCAACTGAAGGACCCTCGCGCCATCGTCACCGCTGATTTCGATGGCGACGGTGCCACTGATTTGCTAATCACTGAGAATCACGGTCCCGCCGTGCTTCTTCGCAATGAAGGCGGCAACAAGAATAACTGGTTGCGGCTATCCCTGAAAGGACTTAACGACAACCGGAGCGCAATCGGCACAAAAGTGGAAATATTCTCCGGTGGCAACCGGCAGAAGTTCGAGATCGCCGGGTCGTCAGGATACCTGGGACAAAATTCCACACAAATTGTAGTTGGCCTGGGGCAAGCGAAAGAGGCTGACGTGGTGCGGATGCTCTGGCCTACCGGCGTCCTTCAGGATGAGATTGAGGCCGCTGCAGGCAAGGACCAGTCGTTCACGGAAATCGATAGGCGCGGAAGTTCCTGTCCTACACTTTTCGTTTGGGACGGCGAACGATATCAACTGGTTGCCGACATTCTCGGCGCCGGGGTCGTGGGTCACTGGATTGGGCCGGGGCAGCGCAACATTCCGCGTCCCACCGAGTACGTGAAGGTCGATGGAAACACGCTACGAGAGAAAGATGGAAAGTTGAGTTTCCGTTTGATGGAACCGATGGAAGAGGTTGTTTATCTGGATCGGGTGCGGCTGCTGGCCGTCGATCATCCCAGCGGCGTGGAAGTTTATCCCAACGAATATTTCGCTAGCAATCCGCCGTATCCGGCGTTCAAGATCATTACCAGCAGGAACGCCCGCCTCCCAGCCGGAGCATGGGACGATCATGGTCGCAATGTGCTTCCCGATTTATTAGCACATCGTTATTTCGGCGGGTACGACTTGCTGCCGTTCAAGGGCTTCGCAAAACTCCACAGTATTGAACTCGATCTCGGCGAAAAGTACAGTGGCGGCCCGCTGCGGTTGTTACTGCATGGCGAAATCGAATATTTCACGGCCACAGGAATGTATGCAGCGAACCAGGCCGGAGTGCACGCGATTGCCCCTCACGTTGACGCCCAGGGCGCGAGCGGAAAATGGAGACGCGTGCTCGATGACATGGGGTTTCCAGCGGGACTTCCCAGGACGATGACTGCCGATCTCAGCAAGGTTCTTCCTAAGGGAACTCAGCGAATTCGCATTTCGACAAATTTGCAAATTTATTGGGACAACATTCTGATCGACCGCTCCGCTCAGAACGTAACGCCGACACTTACATCGGTTCCGCTACAGGCTGCCGATTTGGAGTTTCATGGGTATCCTAAACAAATCGAAGCAGAGCCTCCGGGCAACGTTCAATATAGATACGAACAAGTAAGCCGCACCGGCCCTTACGCGCGCCAGGCTGGAGCATATACGCGCTATGGAGACGTTCGCGCATTGCTTACCAGCTTCGATGATCGCCTGGTTGTTATGGGATCGGGGGAAGAAGTGGAACTCGAATTTGATCCCCAGTCGTTGCCGGCCCTTCCAAAGGGATGGAGTCGCGATTATTTTCTAGAGGCCAATGGATACGAAAAAGATATGGATTTTTACGCCTCCCGGGGAGACACGGTCGAGCCGCTGCCATTTCGCCGGATGAGCGCGTATCCGTATAGACGCGAGAGCTTTCCTTCCGACGAGTCGCATGTGAACTATTTATTGGACTACAACACCCGATATGTATCCGGCAATGAACCCGCGGGCTACAGCTACGATTACGGCGCAAAGAAGTAGCTCGCCTGGGACAACAAAAGCTAAGTCCAGAGCGGCGAACGAGGGTGTCAGCGCTACACTGGCCCTTTGTCGGAGAGAATTAGCTCACTCTGATCGATAGCCGCTAATTGCGGGATAATTTGACGCGGCAACTCTACGAATTGTGGCTGCTTTGCTATGGCCACGTATGACGCCATTTTGCCTGCGTGAAGAAAATCGGCGGCTGCGAAATAGAGCAGCGTGACCAGGAGCAATCCTCCAAGAACAAATCCAGCCGGCAGGATTCCAACGAATGCAAGAGGGAAAGCGGCCACCGAAGTCGCGATGAAGAATGCGACCGCGTGCGCTATTCCGAACCATGTTCCGGCTGCCGAGATTGAACTCCAACGGGCACGCCAGAGATCGATACTCCTCGAGATCGCTCTGAATGTATTCGCTCCGTCGGCAACGACGAAGATTGCCGCCAGTGAAAGGATCCAATTCAGCAGCCACCAGGCAACTGAGATCGCACTCAGCAAACAGAATGCAACCAGGACAGCCCGCCCCGCTGATGGGTAGGCCGGGAGGAGATGCGGCTTTTCCTAAAACAAATGCTCCAGCACAAGCACAGAGCGCAGCGATGGCAACCACCACTCGCAAGCAAATTGACTCCTACCGGAGACTGGCGCCGGAAGCCGGATGACACCGCCGCGATTGAACCCTCTTCGCGGAAGTAGCTGAGTAACGCGTTTACGGTTGCAGTTCGAGCCCACGACGCCAGAAATATCCATGCAGCCGAAACAGCACAAATAAGATGACCCCAGCGGCTCTGAACAGCCGGACTGCCGCTACCTTGAAAAATGTGCGCTATCGCCTGCGAGATCAAGAGGGGATGCCGCGTGCGAAGCAAAAATAGATCTGCCGGGGAGATGGGCAAAGTCCTGAAATATTCAATTAACAGAAACGACGCGCATAAGAAGTGCGTTGCACCGAAAGTCCAGCGCCAGGCGATTTCTGCCAGCCCAGGCGCGGGACGGCTGAACATCGAGCCGGAAGCCTTCGATGGTGGGCGAGCGTTGCTTCATCTAATTTCAGCGAACGACAATATTGATCAGCTTGCCGGGTACTACGATTATTCTTACGATTTGTTTGACTCGATGCGATGGCACGGATTTTTTCTTCCGCAGAGCGCGCTCTTTAATGGTTTCTTCCGTTGGCGTCCGCCGCCACCACCACCAATCTTCGCAGCTTGCCGTTAATTTGTACTGGTATTTCAATCTCGTCTTCTTTCGCGAGCGCTGGATCGTATTTCGGCCAGCCTGCTTTCAGGAGGGATCCCTCTTCGCCCAACATTTCCCAGAGTTCGTGCGCAAGGTAGGGGGCGAATGGGGCTAGCAGCAAAACTAAGTCTCGTCTGCACTGACCGACAGTAACGATGCGGGTATGGATTTCGCGGATGAGCGCATCCGCATCGCGCTTTCTTCTGCCATATAGAGTTCGTTGACTAGTTCCATGATTGCGGCGATGCAGGTATTAAAGTGCCAGCGGCCTTGGAAGTCGTCGCTTACGCGCTTGATGGTCTGATGGAGTTTGCGTTGGATTTGACGAGCCTCGGGCGACGGTCTCTTCGGCTAATCGCGGCCGCCGAGGCAGACGATCTCCGGAATTTCTTGAGACGAATCGATACACACGGCTTAAGAAATCTTTGGATGCCTTCGATCCCTTTGTCCTGCCAATCCAGATCGCGGTCGGGAGGCGCCGCGAACAACTATACATGCGCGCGCTGTCGGCGCCGTAACGCGCGACCATCTCGTCCGGCGATACTACGTTGCCCAGACTCTTGGACATCTTCGCGCCATCTTTGATGACCATCCCCTGGGTGAATAATCTTTCGACCGGCTCGGCGTTTTTCACCAGTGCCCATGATCTCGCATGAACTTCGTCCAGAAGCGCGAATAAATAAGGTGAAGGATGGCGTGCTCGACCCCTCCGATGTATTGATCGATTCCACTGTCTCCAAACCAATATGCGGCGGTCTCGCTCTCGAACGGCGCTTGGTCGTTCTTCGCATCGGTGTAACGATAAAAATACCAGGACGAATCCACAAACGTGTCCATGGTGTCGGTCTCGCGGCGTGCCGGGCCTCCACACTTTGGGCACACCGCATTCACGAATTCCGATACGCGTCCAAGAGGCGAGCCGCCCGTCAGGGTGATGTCGATCTTGTCCGGCAGCAGCACCGGTAAATCTTTTTCGGGGACCGCAACAATTCCGTCTTTTTCGCAATACAACATGGGGATTGGAGTGCCCCAATAGCGCTGACGAGACACTCCCCAGTCTTTCAGGCGATAAGTCGTAGTCGCCTTACCAAAGCCATTCTCGTCGGCATGCACCGACATGCTTTTGATCGCCTCTTCGCAACTCATGCCGCTGAATGCGCCGGAATTGACCAGCGATCCTTCAAGCGTAGTAAACGGCAGGGGGACTTTATCGATACCGAGTTCGTTCGGTAGGATTACCTGGCGAATCTCGAGCCCGTATTTTGTTGCGAATTCATAATCGCGTTCGTCGTGCGCGGGCACGCTCATGATCGCGCCGGTTCCGTAGTCCATCAATATGTAGTTCGCAATCCAGATGGGAACCTTTTCGCCGTTGTATGGATTCAGTGCGGAGCGTCCCGTGCTCACTCCGTGCTTCTCGATGGAGCCGATGTCCCCGACTTCTCTGGCCTTGCGCTGCTCGAGAATCAGTTCCTCCACTTGGGCGCGAAGTGTGGAATCGACCGCTGAAAGCCTTTCTACGAGTGGATGTTGAGGGGCAATTTGGATTGAAGTTGCACCGTAGATAGTGTCGATGCGAGTGGTGAAGACGGTGATTATGGATTCGGCCTCACCATCAAGTTTGAAATCTACCAGTGTGCCCTCGCTGCGGCCAATCCAATTTCGCTGCATGGTCTTGACCTTGTCGGGCCAACCGTCCAGTTTGTCTAGATCGCGCAGCAATTCGTCCGCATAGTTGGTAATGCGCAGGAACCATTGTTCCAATTCGCGTTGTTCGACCAGCGTGTCTTCGTGGCGCCAGCAGCATCTGCCGACAACCTGCTCGTTAGCGAGTACAGTCGCGCATTTAGGACACCAATTTACCCGGCTCTTCTTCCGATAGGCCAATCCCCGTTCGTAAAGCTTGAGAAAAAACCATTGGTTCCACCGATAGTAATCAGGCAAGCATGTGGTGACTTCACGCGACCAGTCATAGGCGAACCCGAGGCGCTTCATTTGCGCCTTCATGCTGGCAATATTGCGAAGCGTCCACTCCCGAGGGGGGGTGTTGTTGGAGATTGCGGCGTTCTCCGCAGGTAAGCCGAAAGAGTCCCAACCCATGGGGTGCAGAACGTTGTAACCGTTCATCCACATGTATCGAGCGAGCGCGTCTCCGATAGCGTAGTTGCGAACGTGCCCCATGTGGAGCGCACCTGAGGGATAAGGCAGCATCTCAAGCACGTAATATTTTGGTTTGGTGGAGTTGGGCTCAGCGGCGTAAAGAGATTTATTTTCGCGCCAGCGCTCGAACCATTTCGTTTCGATACGCTGCGCATCGTAGCGGACCTCTTCCTGATCAACAGTATGTCGATTATGCTGCTGTTCGCTAGATGCTTCGTTCTGGGGCATGAATCGGTAGCTTTCGATTCTACAACGAGACAATCGCTGCGAATTTTGCTCCGACGAAGGACGAAGCCACTAAGCGAGGTCTTCTGTAGCCACCAGCTTTTTTAACGTCTCGACGTTGCGTTTGTCGTCACCGGGTTCATCGATTGGGGTCTCGGCGATGAAGGCGGCGTGTGCCAGGCGTGGATCGTTCAATAAGCGTCGAAATGGTTCCGATCCGATGGTCCCTTTCCCGATGTGCTCATGCCGGTCCAACTTTGATCCGCATGCAGCTTTAGCATCGTTGCAGTGCCAGACTCGGACGTTCTTCAGGCCGACCGTTTCATCAAGATGTTGCATAGTCTTTTCCATTCCCTCGGAACTCACGATGTCGTAACCCGAAACGTGAGTGTGGCAGGTATCAATGCAGGTAGCTACCGGAACAACGTCTTTCAATCGCTCAAGCACTTCGGCGACCTGTTCGAAACTCGCGCCAAGCGAAAACTCAGCTCCCGCGGTGTTCTCGATCAAGATCGTCAGGTTCCGTTTCTCGATATTGAGGCCCCGCGTCGCGGCGTCGATGGCTGCGGCCGTTTGCAGAAGGCCGGCTTCCCTGCCAACCCCTCGAAAAGAGCCCGGATGCAATACCAGATATTCCGCGCAAAGATTTAAAGCCCGCTCTACTTCTCCGCGAAAAGCCTCGATGGATTTTTTTAGAAAAAGCGGAGTGGTGCTGGCAAGGTTAACCAGATAGTTAGTATGGATCACCAACGGCCTTAAATCGTATTGCTCGCGAAGACGGCTCATATCCGCGCACTGGGGAAGGCTCAGTGCATAGGGAGCCCATTGCCGCGGACTGGAGGAAAATATCTGGAACGTGTTGCAACCTAGGCGCCAAGCCCGTTCCGCCGCATTTTGCACGCCTCCCGCGCTAGAGGTGTGAATGCCGATACGCCGCGAAGTCAGTCGCGGAGGACGCTTCGGGGGCGGCATCTTCAGGATGTCTTGTTCCTTTTTTATGGAACTGGACTTCGTGGAGCCGGATATTGCGGTAGGCATGTGGAAGTTAGAGAAGGGGAACTAATTTAGTCAGGCACCGGAGGCCCACTGCACACGCAAGAGCCCGTTACCGTTGCTTCCTTCCGGACCTGGCGGGGTTGGCGAGAGTACGTCGCGCGGGACCGATGCCTGACCGCAATTATTCTAGCATCCGTTTTGTTGAGGAAGTGAGGCCGGAGGAGGAATGGCCTGAGCGAAATTCTCAGAAATCCGCGCGCGATACAGGTGACTTACGGGCATGTCTTAAGTAAGCAGGTCTTCCCTTCGAGGCCGCAACAGGAAACAATGGAGTGTCGATGCTCACGCCTATCAAGCCGCGGCCAGCTTTGCCCATCGCGATCCAACGCTATTTGGATGTCGCGCTGTATCTTCTCGTGCTCACGGGAGTCGGGACTTTAGCCTCCACCGGCACCCTGGGACTGACTACGATATTGTTCGTCGGCGGGGCAATGCTTTTCCGGGGATATTTAATGGCCGAGAAACGCACTTTAATCATTCCTGAGAAGTGGACTTCGTTTCTCACCATTGCATACGTAGTTTTTTATCTCGCTGATTATTTCCTGATCTCGGGCGGATTTCTGGGATCGACAGTGCATCTGGTTTTGTTCGTCATGGTGGTGCGACTTTTCTCGGCGCCGCGTGATCGCGACCAATATCTGCTAATGGTCATTTCGTTTCTGATGGTGTTGGCAGCTGCGGTCCTGACCGTGGACAGCGTCTTTCTGTTCACGTTCACGGCATTTATCTTTATGGCCATCATCACCTGCATTCTGATGGAAATGAAGCAGGCGGCCGCAAAAGCTGCATTCCAATCTGCGAATCCTGTGGCAAAGATGGCCCACCGGCGGATGGCTTTTTCGCTTTTGAGTGTGGCGCCGGGACTAGTCCTATTGATCGCGCTAGGCGGCACCGCGATATTCTTTGTCCTGCCGCGAGCCTCTGGCAGCTACATGGGGAATTTTTCTCAAGGCGCCGATCTCACCACCGGATTTTCCGACCACGTGGAACTCGGCGGTATAGGACGCATTCAACAGTCCAACGCATTAGTCATGCACATCGCTATCAGTGACGATAAGACCGGCGCATACGACCTGAAATGGCGCGGCATCTCGCTGAATGTCTTTGACGGGAGAACATGGTCTGATTCGCATGCCAAGTACGTGATCGCGGCCTCTCCCGGTGGAAGATTTGTCTTGCGCGATTCGAGCTCTCGCGCAACCGGTCGCCCGATTCATTATCAAGTTTTGATGGAACCGATCGGGAGCGGCGTCTTTTTCCTCGCATCATCAGCACAGAGCTTGCAGGGACACTATGGATTAATTAGCGGAGACTCCGGCGGCGCGGTCTTCGACGAAGATGCGGAACACCCCATCAATGAATATGAGGCAACATCCAGCATAGGCGAACCCACAAGATCATCGCTTCGCGTCGCGGCACAATACTATCCCGATGACATCGCCGCAGATTACGAATCCGTCCCGGCCCTTGATCCCAGAATCTCAGAATTGGCACAGTTGATCACTGCGAAACAAAGTAACAATTATGATCGCGCAATTGCCATTGAAAATTACTTGCGTTCGCACTACGGCTACACCTTGCAGCTCTCACGGGCTCGTCCTCGCGATCCTTTGGCGGAATTTCTGTTTGTCCGCAAGCAGGGGCACTGCGAATATTTCGCTTCTTCCATGGCAATCATGTTGCGAACTCTCGGAATTCCTTCCCGAGTGGTAAACGGTTTTCGCACTGGCGAATTTAATGATTTAACCGGGCAGTATCTCATTCGCGAGAGCGACGCACACTCCTGGGTTGAGGCGTACTTTCCCGGATACGGGTGGGCGAGCTTCGATCCTACTCCTGCGGGCTCCGTGGGCCCCCGCTCAAGTTGGAATCGTACCGCCCTTTATTTGGACGCCATGGCATCATTCTGGCGCGAGTGGGTCGTCACTTATGATTCCGGCCATCAATCCAGTCTCGGACATATCGCGACTCGAGATAGCCTGCAATCGCTCCAGAAGGCTCGTAAGTGGATGCAACGGCAATATTCTGCAATGGTGTCGATCGCCACCCGCGTTCGGGCCCAGATCGCAGACCACCCGCTTAAATGGGCCTGTTCCGCCGTGGTTTTCGCTGTCTTTGTCAGTTTCGCGACGACGGCATCTGGATGGTCGAGAGTTCTGAGTCGAAGAAACTTATCGAACAATCCCGAAAAATCACCTCGCGCAGCCGCATCAATCTGGTACGAGCGCATGTTGCGAAAAGCAGCACGCAAAGGTTGGCAAAAGTTGCCAACGCAAACCCCCCTGGAATTTCTTGCTTTGATAGAAGATGAGAAGGCCCACGAAAGAATTGGGAAATTCACTGAATCGTATGAAAGAGCACGATTCGGTGGCTCGCCCGAAGAAGCCGCATCTCTCGAAGAACTTTATCGCGAAATTTCACACCTCGAAGAACGCAAACAATTCGCGACCAAAACGATGCCATCAGCAAAATGATGCGGTCGCCTCAAAAGCGGTCAAAGTTCCAAACAACCCCAACGCCGACGAACAGATTGTTCTGGCGGGTCTTCCCCGTGTTGACGTTAAGCTGCGGAACCCCACTATAGAATTCTCGGAACTCTCCGCGAACGCTAAATGAACGCCAGGTGCGCACATCAATTCCGCCGCCGAACTGAATTACCCCACTGGTACTACCAGTTTTTCCAGGGTTGGATCCCCCAAATTCCAGCTTAGAGCTGCTGGTGAAATGCCCAAAGCCTCCGCCCACGCTGACCCATGGATTGATCGGCAGAGCTGGAACGAAAGTGATGTGTGCGGAAGGAGTAACAAAGTAAGCCTGGTAGCTCTCGGGGATGACGTTCTGACCATAGTTCAGATCTTGGTCCAGGTTTATTATGATCGGGAATTCCACAGACAATGTTATTGAATCTCGCTGTTTGAGAATTCGGCTGTAATTTCCCTCTATGGTCCCTCCCTCGCCGAACGCCACCGAGTTACCCAAAAAGCTCGCGCCGGGGACAGTCTGATGATTTACGTATGTACGCCCGAACGAAACGGCAAGCTGATTCTTCTCTTGAGCGAGGCAAGTGGGTGCCGATAATAGGCCCCAGAGAAAAATTAATAAAAATATCCGTACCTTCTTCGCCACCATCACTCCAATGAAATTTCAATCGGTGCTTCTGTGACTCAGGGCACGATCAACCAACAGATACCATGTTGTTTGCCTGGATCGAAAATTTAAGCGTATATTCCGCGCTGCCGAATCGTGTATGCCACCCGATCGATGGCGAGCATATAGGCGGCGATGCGGTTGTGAACACCGTGTGTTTCGGCATAGCGCACCACATCCTCGAAGGCGGTCTTCATGATGTGTTCCAACTGCTCGTTCACTACCGACTCCTGCCAGAAATATCCTTGCCGGTCCTGCACCCATTCGAAGTAGGAGGTCGTAACACCGCCGGCGTTGCACAGAATGTCGGGAATAATAAAGACCTTCTTGTCCGCCAAAATTTCGTCGGCGATCGCTGTCGTGGGGCCGTTCGCACCCTCTGCTAAAATCCGGCATTTTACGCGGTCGGCATTCAGGCTGGTGATTTGATTCTCCGTAGCGGCAGGAATCAAAATTTCGCATTCGTCAAAAAATAGCTCTTTTGGATCGGCAGCTTCCGCCTCGGAAAAATCCTTAATAGTCCCATTTTGCTGGCGGTATTTCACAAGCGCCGCCACGTCGAGACCGTTCTTGTTATATATGCTACCGTCAACCTCAATGACGCCGATGATCTTGTAACCCGCCTGAGCCATCAGGAACGCTGCGTTCGAACCCACATTGCCGAAACCTTGAATGATGACGCGGCTGGTTTCTCGGGCGAGTCCCAACTTCTTAATAGCTTCTTCACAAACCACCATGATCCCGCGGCCGGTAGCTTCGCGGCGCCCGCGCGATCCTCCTATATTGACCGGCTTTCCCGTAACAACGGCGGTGACCGTCTGGCGCATGTGCATGGAATATGTGTCCATGATCCAGGCCATGACTTGCTCGTTCGTGTTGATATCGGGTGCAGGGACATCTTTTTCCGGACCGATAAATTCGATGAGTTCCGCGGTGTACCGGCGGGTCATTCGTTCCAGTTCCCCCATCGACATTTTGTGTGGGTCGCAAATCACTCCCCCCTTGGCTCCTCCGAAAGGGATATTCACAACCGCGCATTTCCACGTCATCCAACTTGCAAGGGCGCGTACTTCGTCGAGGGTGACGTCGGGGGAATAACGGATCCCCCCTTTGCCAGGTCCGCGGGCGATGGAATGCTGTACCCGGAATCCCGTATAAACTTCCAGCTTCCCGTTATCCAGAGCAACCGGGATATGCACGATGATCTCGCGCGTTGGATACCGCAAAATCTTCTGTAACCCTTCATCCAGATCCAGTTTCTGCGCGGCAATATCAAATCGGGCGGCCTGAGCCTCCCATGGATTAATTTCCTGCTCGTGGGAAATAGAGGTCAATTTGGCGGTCTCCACTACGCTTTCCATGTCTCGTGTCCTCGCGATTCGGCTGGCCCGGATTAAATGGACCGAGCCTTACTTCCGCGTAACGGCAAACCTTTAGAGTATAAGCATCCCACTCGACCGTAGCAAGGACGAGTCAACTCGTTGGTTATCCGCACTCCATTCCTGCACCTGGCTTTATAAAGCCTTTATGGACTTCTTGCGCCATCTTTATACCCTTCGTCGCTTAATAGATCTCATGACAACACTCACAGCGACCGGATCCCCAGACACGTAGAAAGTGAAGACCATGATGCAGCAAGTTGAGGAATTAAAAAATAAGATTTGTCTCATTCAAGGTTCGCAGCGTCTGCGCCCAAGCGTCTCCATCTCACCGTTTGCTTTCAGCGGTTAACAACCTGGCTTATGCGCACGATAAGTTTTTCTTTTCAAAGTATTTTTAATGCTCTTCAAAAAAACTATGAATTGGACGGCGATTTCCAAAGCGAATAACTTGCTCTGACTGTTAAAACGTCGCAGCACGCTGAAGTATCCGGGCCGTCCACTAAATTTGTTTTAAGAGAGAGAGCAACTAACTATGAGCTATGGCTCCTTGTTCCGCGCCGTACTGTTCGCAGTGATGACAGTAGTTATGCCGTTTTCTGCGATAGTCTCCGAAGCTCAAACTGAAGCCACTTCTCCTGATCTCGCAAAGAGAGTGGACTATCTTGAAAAACAATTGGCGGAACTAAAAGCTCAACTAGCGGCTCAAGCGCCGGCGACGCACGCGACCTCGCCAGCATCCGAGAAACCTGCGGCAACTTCTCCCGCTGGAGAAGCCGCAGTAGCGGCGCCCGCCGCGCCCGCAACACCCGCACCGACTGGGTTAGCGGCATTGCTTGGTACCACGACGATTAGCGGATTCGTAGACACTTATTACGGATACAACGCCAATCAGCCCGCCACACGTACCAACCAGCTTCGAAACTTTGATATCAATTCCGGACAGTTCGGGTTGAACATGATCGAATTGATTGCCGATAAAGCCCCCGACGCAACTGCTGGCCGCGTGGGATATCACGTTTCCGTAGGCTTCGGTCAAGCGATGAATTTGGTGAACTCCACCGAAATTGGAAACTTCGGCCAGGCGGGAGGAGCTACTCCCGGCACCAGTATCAGTAACTTCGATCAGTATCTAAAAGAGGGATACATCGATTACCTCGCGCCCGTAGGCAAGGGACTCACCATCACAGTCGGTAAGTTTGTCACACCGGCCGGAGCCGAGGTAATCGAAAGTAAAGACAACTGGAATTATTCTCGAGGTCTGCTCTTCTCATGGGCCATCCCCTACTTCCACTTTGGCGCCAGTGCGAAATACACCTTCAGTCCCAAGTTCGCTGTTACTGGTTATCTGGTGAATGGATGGAACGACAGCATCGACAACAATACTGGCAAGACCGGAGGTTTTAGCGCTGCGTGGACCCCGAGTGCGAAATTCAGCTTAATTGAGAACTACCTCAGTGGTCCTGAACACACCAACTATAACGGGTCATTCCGAAATCTTTCGGACACGGTGATCACTTATAACCCAACGGCCAAACTGTCACTTATGGCAAACTATGACTATGGCCGTGATCACTTCGTGAGCGGCTCAGGCCCTCTAGGTACTGCGGCTCCCTTCATCGTCGGTTCTGAAGCTAAATGGAGCGGATTGGCAGGCTATATCAAGTACGCCCCCAGCGATAAGTACGCGTTCGCATTCCGTGGCGAATACTTCGATGACAATCAAGGTTTCAGCACCGGTACTCCTCAAGAGCTCAATGAATTCACTGCGACCTTCCAGCGAACCATCGCAAAATCCATTATCAGCCGTTTGGAATTCCGCAGAGACTCTACCGACGCTCGCACCTTTCTAAAGGGTTCGGGGACACCAGTCGCAGGACAAAACACCGTAGCGTTGGGGTTGATCTACGCATTTAGTTCCGCTCAGTAACCGCGATACAAATCGCTTAGCCCGGCTCGAACAATTTGAACTTCGAGCCGGCGTCGTATGTTTGGGCAAACTGACCGATACGCAGGCATGCAACTCAATTTCATCTCGACCGAGCGAAGCGGAGTGGAGAGACCCCCTGTTGGATTCGCATCAAGTGAATGGCATCGAGTGCTTCACGCAAGCTATTTCGAATCGTCAATTCCTTGCCGCTTTTGCTTTTCGACCCCTGCCATAGCCGCACATGCCTTGTGGTACGCTGACGCATTCCCATGCCGGCAATTGACACGCCCCACCGCGAAACCACCGATTCCGCGATGCTTTTCGGATTCTGGTACCGAGTTGCCGCCGGTGCGCAAATAAAACCTAAGGTGCTGCGAAGGGCGATGCTGCTGGAAATTCCTCTGGTGATTGGAAGGGATCGCGATGGCAAGGCTTTTGCGTTGCGCGATGCCTGCCCTCATCGGGGCATGCCGCTTTCTTGCGGGAAGTTCGATGGGCAGCAGCTTGAATGCAGTTATCACGGATGGAAATTCGACGCGCACAGCGGACAGTGCCAGTTGATTCCGTCGTTGACCGCCGATCAAGAACTGCGCGTGGATCGAATTTACGCCGGAAGCTACGCGTGTGAAGAGCACGATGATTTCGTTTGGGTGTTCCTCCCCCAGCCTGGACCTGCCGGGGCGGGATTTACTAAAGCTATCGATTCGCCGTTTGCCGCGCCCCGAGTTCCTACTTTTAGCGACAACTACAAACTGGCCCATTTAAGCGCCGAGCTTCCTTGCAGCGTCGATCACGGGATTATCGGACTGATGGATCCCGCGCATGGGCCCTTCGTGCACCAGGCGTGGTGGTGGCGGAGCCGCCACAGCATTCATGAAAAGACGAAGAATTTCGAGCCGATTCCTAATGGCTTCCGCATGAGCGCGCACACTCCGAGTTCGAACAGCGCGCCTTACAAGTTGCTGCGGCTGTATGCAGACGCGGATTCGATCACAACGACGATTGATTTTGTGCTGCCGAATCTACGGCTGGAGACAATTCGCGCCGGGAAGTATTGGTTTTCATCGCTTACGACGGTGACTCCCATCACCCGCAGCCATTGCCGCATCGATGTGGTTGCGGCATGGAATATCTTTCGCTGGATTCCCTTTAGTGCAGGATTGCTGAAATTTGTCTTCGCTAAATTCGTGGAGCAAGACCGGAAGACTATGGAAGATCAGGCTGAGGGATTGAAACATAATCCTCATCTGATGTTGATCGATGATGCGGATCGTCCAGCGAAGTGGTACTTCCAGTTAAAGGCGGCTTATTTGAAGGCTCGGGTAGAGGGGGAAGAGATGAAGCATCCACTTACGGGGCCGGTGACGTTGAAGTGGAGGAGCTAGGCGCTTTTGGTTGGGATTGCGGAATTCTTTCCGGAGAGACGATTTTTCAAGTACGGATTGAACTTATCCTTTGATCGCAAGCACGCTATATCCGGAGGCAAACTCATCGTTTTTGGTCAGTTCGAGGGACTCCAGCCCAAGACCGATTAGGTTGACGATAGGACAAACAAGCAAGTTATACGCCTCCCGCACCGGCGTCCAAGGGAGCAAAGAGTTGAATGCTAAATTCGTCAACCGAAAATAGTTCCCCACGTTACTAACCTCGGGCTGAACTTCAATTTTCGCAAATGGCGACAGCATCGACTGCACACCAGATGGCGTAAACCTCCAATACTCTTCGGTAGCGACACGCGGCAGGCAAGCTGCAACACTAGCCAATAGCGCACCGCCTGGCTTCAGAGCCGAGTGGATTTGCATCGCGGCTACATGCGGCTTTTCAAAATATTCGAATACTTGGGTGGCGATGACGACGTCGAAACTCTCGGGAGCGAAGGGCAAAGCCTCGCCGCTCGCTACCACGCTGACCAGTTCAGTTTTAATTACATCGACCGCGATATATTGGGCAATAAGTGAATCCAGTAACGGGCGGTAGGGTTGGTATCTACCTCCTACATCGAGTACGTTAAGCTGTCTTTCTCGAAACTGCTTTATCCAAGATGTGAAGATCAGCCGCCTGGAACGCAGTACGAGAAAGCTCGGGTCAGTGAGAGAAGGATATAACCTCTTACCAGCTACTTTCCTCAATGATATAGTTGAAGGGTTAGGACTATCCTGATGCATACAATACAGATATAAATTGAACCTGTTAGTGGCCCGCTTCGCGCTCGTTAACTAACCACGCTATCGCTTCTTCTCTCGTTTCAAATGACGGCAGGTCGCGTTGGGAGAAGCTCTTGACATTTTCGTAAAAGACCTTGGGCAGGCTGCTGGTGCCAACCCATGCGGCCCGCCTCACATATGGACGATCATGCACCAACACTTCTTTCATGCGGGTGACAACGGGCTTGTCAAAGTGGCCATCGGTGAAGTCGGCGAGCACCAGCAGCGAGCCTTTCGGATTGGCCGCAACTTTCCTTTGCACCTCCTCGAGCAAGACAAGAATTTGTTCGCTGGAACACTGGCTGAAATCGATCAGTAGTATCTGACGGCCATCGTGCATGATGAAGCCAATGCGTTCTTCCATAAATGAGCTCTCATTCCGAGGGACTTTAGTCCCGAGGAATCTGCTTTTGTTTCACTTTAAAAGCAACGAGTCCACCACGTCGTAACTGGCTCCCAACGCGGCGTTCAGTTCTTGGGGATTATTGCCGCCAGCTTCCGCCATGTCGGGACGGCCCCCGCCCTTGCCTCCAACTTTCTGCGCGACTGGCCCGATGATCTTTCCGGCTTGCAATTTGCTCGTGAGATCTTTGGTGACGCTTACGATTAGCGACACGTTCCCGTTAGTCGCCGATCCCAGCACGACCACCCCGGAACCAAGCTTGTCGCGTAGTTGATCGATCAATGTCCGCATCTGCTGGCGTTCGAGATTGTCGACCCGATGAGCCAAAACTTTTATTCCCTGTACTTCTTTAACATTTTCCGAGGCCGAAGCTACCGTAGAGGACGCCGACTTCATCCGCGCCTGATCGAGTTCGCGTTGCAGGCGTTTGATTTCGCTATCTCTCTTTTCAAGTTCGAATTTCAAGCTCTCAGCCGGAGTCGCAATTTCCAAAGTTGCGCCGTCCTTTCGCGTTTTTTGCGATTGGGCGGGACCTACAAAGCTAGACACCACATTTTCGAGTTCGTGATCTTTCTGAAAATGGTGAAGCGAGCCTTCCCCCGTCACCGCTTCGATTCGCCGGATTCCCGAAGATACGCTGCCTTCCTTCAAAACTTTGATGAGGCCGATTTCTCCAGTGGCTTCTGTGTGGGTTCCCCCGCATAGTTCGGTGGAAAAGTCTCCGATTTTTACAACGCGGACGCGATCGCCATATTTCTCCCCGAAAAGCGCCATGGCCTTGTATTCGTTGATGGCGACGTCGATGGGGACATCGGGTATCACGTCGATCTTCTGATTCCGCAGCACTTCTCTATTGATGAGGTCTTCGATGTCTTGCAGTTCTTCGTCGGCGACTCCGGTGAAGTGCGAAAAGTCGAAACGCAAATGATTCGGCGCAACCAGCGAGCCTGCCTGCTTCACGTGCTTGCCTAAAATTTCACGCAGGCCGGCTTGGAGAAGATGCGTCGCAGTGTGGTTGCGCATGGTTGCCTGCCGGATGCTGGTGTTGACGACCGCGTCAATTCTGTCGCCAATGCGGATTGGTTTTTTGGCGATGACTTGATGTGCGCGCACGCCCTGGACCGGGTAGTAGCAGCCCTTTACGTCGGCGACGATAGTATTGTGATCGTCGGAATAGAACCATCCGCGATCGCCGACCTGGCCTCCCGACTCGGCGTAAAAAGGAGTGTGGTCGAGGATGACTTCGCCTTCCTCGCCGGGCTGGAGAGCTTGAATGGCCTGTCCGTTTTGAAAGACAGCCAGCAGTTCGCAGTTCTCGGAGCGAGTTCGGACGTAGCCTTCAAATTCTGATTTTGGAATCTGCTGGTACGCGGGATTCGCGGTTTGTTTGGCTGCGCCCTTCCATGAAGCGCTGGCGCGGGCGCGCTGCTCAGCCATGGCGCGGTCGAAGCCGGCTTGATCAAATGCGATGCCTTGGTCACGAGCCGCGTCGATTATGAAATCTAGGGGCACCCCAAAAGTGTCGTACAGTTTAAATGCCCTATCTCCAGCGTACACCGGTCGAAATGTCGGATCATAACTTTCGGCAGTCCCAGCAATGTCGGCGTCAAAAAGTCTCTCAACATCTTCCGCCTTTATTCCCACCAATCGTCCTAAATCTCGATTTTTGGTTAATTCGAACAGATCAGCGCCGAGCTTCTCCAACCCAGGTCCTAGCGTATTAGCAAAGCGCGTCTCTTCCGCGAGAATGATCTTCGAGGCTTGTAAGAATGAATCAATCAATTCCGGATACGCATCCTGCATCAAGTCGCGAACCGCGAAAACCATCTCATGAAGGAATGGTTTCGTTTTTCCCAGAAGGCGACCGTGAGTTATAGCCCGGCGAATAATTTTGCGGAGGACGTAGCCGCGTCCTTCATTGGAAGGGAGCACTCCGTCGGAGATCAGAAAAGTTGCGGCGCGGGAGTGGTCGGCGATGACGCGTAAGGATGCTGCGGATGTTGTAGAGCTTGCCGAGCCTTGCTCGGCTGGACGGGCGGGGGCGCCCGTCCCTACACGGACAAGTTCAGACGCCCGTTCAATCAGCGGCACAAATAAGTCGGTGTCATAGTTCGAAATCACTCCCTGCAAAACCGCTGCCAGCCGCTCTAATCCCATGCCGGTGTCGATTGATGGCTTGGGCAGCGGATTAAGTTTGCCGCTGGCATCGCGGTCAAACTGCATGAAAACTAAATTCCAGATTTCCACATAGCGGCCGCAATCGCATCCAAGGGCGCAATCTGTGTGTCCCTGGTCGGAGGCGATCGGCCCCATGTCGTAATGAATCTCGCTACAGGGGCCGCAGGGGCCCGTCTCTCCCATCTGCCAGAAATTGTCTTTCAGGCCAAATTCGAAGATGCGGTTTTTCTCTAAACCTTGCTCGAGCCACAGATCGTAAGCTTCGGAGTCGCGCTGCATCCCGCCTTCACCGTTAAAGACGGTTACATAAAGCTTTTCCTTCGGGATGGCAAACCATTCTTTCCTGGTAATTAGCTCCCACGCATAGGCGATGGCGTCTTTTTTGAAGTAGTCGCCAAAGCTGAAATTTCCCAGCATCTCAAAAAACGTGTGGTGGCGGTTAGTGAATCCGACATTTTCGAGATCGTTATGTTTGCCTCCAGCGCGCACGCATTTTTGCGACGTGGTGGCCCGGGAATAAGCCCGCTTTTCCACTCCCAGAAATACGTCTTTAAACTGATTCATACCCGCGTTAGTGAACAACAACGTAGGATCGTTGCCAGGGACTAGCGAAGAGGAATGCACCTCTTTATGTCCGTTCTGGGCAAAAAAGTCCAGAAACTTGCGGCGAATTTCAGAGCCAGTCAACATACTTTCACTGATTTAGTAAACCGATTCTAGCATTTGAAATCTCTATGAGCGACGACCGTCAACTGAACTTCGACGCCTTGATAGTGGGTGGCGGAGCCGCTGGCCTCATGTGCGCTGCGGAGGCCTCGAAGCGATCGCGAAAGGTCGCAATCCTGGAACGATCAGATCGCATCGGGAAAAAGATCCTCATCTCCGGGGGAGGCCGCTGCAACTTCACTAACGTATTTTGCACCTCCGACAATTTCATCTCCGCTAATCCTCACTTTCCTAAGTCAGCGCTGGCCCGTTACACCCCCGCCGATTTCATCGCCTTGGTCGAAAAGCACAGTATTCCGTACCACGAAAAAACCTTAGGGCAACTCTTCTGTGATCGCACGGCCAGCGATATCACCACGATGTTAGAGCGCGAGTGTGCGCTGCGAGGAGTTGCTATTTTCACCAGTTCTAACCTTCAGGAGGTCTCGCGTGCCACGGAATTTGTCGTGCGGACGGACAAGACCGAATTTCGAGCCCCGGTGTTGGTAATCGCCTCTGGGGGGCTCTCCATTCCGAAGATGGGTGCGACAGCATTCGGGCACGAGATCGCGAAGAAGTTCGGAATAAAGATTAAACAAACCAAACCTGCATTGGTCCCTCTGTTGCTCGGAGAGAGAGACAAAAATTCCTACTGCGATTTAGCAGGCATTTCCACCGAAGTGCTTATTCGTTGCACCGGACAGTCTTTCAAGGAATCAATGCTCATAACTCATCGCGGCTTGAGTGGTCCGGCAATTTTGCAAGTTTCTTCTTATTGGGAACCAGGACTACCGGTGGAGATCGATCTCGCGCCATCGCACGACGTCACACGCCCAATACGCTCAGGCAAAGTTAGAGATGTGCTCTCGGCGCAGTCAGCTTTGCAAAAGTTTTTGCCGTCACGGTTTGCAGCGCGTTGGTTGGATCTGAATTGGCTCGGCTCGGCCCCTGCCATAAAGTGGACAAACATTGCGTTGGAAGAGCTTGAACGTCGAATTCATGCTTGGAATGTTGTTCCATCAGGAACCGAAGGTTATCAAAAAGCGGAGGTCACTGCCGGCGGAGTCGACACTGATGAACTGTCGCCCAAAACCATGGAGTGCCGTAATGTTCCCGGACTGTTTTTTATTGGCGAGGTTCTTGACGTAACCGGACACTTAGGTGGACACAATTTTCAGTGGGCTTGGTCTTCGGGAGTTGCGGCTGGACGCGCTCTCTAAACTCTGGATTAAAGATTCGGTTGCTGAGATCGATGAAATCATAGACCTTCAGACACACAACCTTTAACGTTCTTGTAACCCCATCTCAATCACCTCGGCCAAATGCATCGCCCTACGGGGCGTGCACTGCGAAATCTGCTCCTGGCAACTAAAACCATTGGCAATAATCATGTGGTCCCGGGGTGCTTTTCGAACAGCCGGCAGAAGCTCGAGCTCCCCAATCGCAATTGAGGTTTGGTATTTTTCTTTCTCGAAGCCGAAGGAACCGGCCATGCCGCAGCAGCCCTGAGCAGGCTGCTCGAAGGCGATTCCCAGGCGTAACAGTACGCTTTCTTCATCCTTCATCTTCAGGATAGCCTTGTGATGACAATGCCCGTGGAGAATCGCTCGCCGATTTAATTTAGGCAAGTCAAATCTCTCCATCTGCCGCTCTAGGAATTCACTGAGCAGCAATGTTTGCAGGGACAATCGCAAAGCGCGTTCATCGTTTGGAAATAAATTCAACATTTCGTCGCGGAAAACCGCAGCGCAACTCGGCTCCAAGACGACGATAGGAATTCTGGATTCTATCTCCTCGGCGAGGGTGTCGAGTGTTTCCAGCAATAATTGTTTCGCGCGATCCAAGATGCCGAAGTCATACAAAGGGCGCCCGCAGCACAGTATTTTGCGCGGCACCGTCACCCGGAATCCGCCGTGTTCCAGAACATTCACCGCAGCCTTCGCGATGTCAGGATGAAAATAATTGTTGAATGTATCTGGCCATAGCACGACTTGATCGCCATCAGGGTTTTTGATTCCGCGCCGCTTGAACCATGAACGAAAACTCTGCGGCGCAAACGCCGGAATGCTTCTTTGTTGCGGAATCCCCGCCACCACCTTCGCAACGTTGCGCAGAAGCGGCAACTGCGTGGTCAGGTTTGCCAGGCGAGGAGCGAACGTGGTCATTCGCGCCCATTTGTCAATGTAGGCAAACGCGTATGCGCTTCGCGATTGCATCCTGCCCTGGTAATAATGCGATAAAAACTCGGCTTTGTATGTGGCGACGTCCACCCCCACCGGACACTCCGTTTTGCATCCTTTGCAGGAGAGGCAGAGATCGAGCGACTCTTTAACGTGCTTGTCGCGCCATCCGTCTTTAATTACGTCGCGCTTGGTCATCTCCCAGAGGAGATGAGCGCGTCCCCGGGTCGAGTGTTCTTCTTCGCGGGTGACGCGAAAACTAGGACACATCACGCCGCCTTCATAGTTCCTGCACTTCCCTACCCCGACACATCGCAAAGTTGCGTGAGCAAGGCTTCCATGGTCATCGGGAAATTTAAAGTGTGTTGCAGGGTCCCAGGGACTATATCCAGCTCCCAACCGCAAGTTCTCATCAAGTCTGTAAGGCTCAACAACTTTCCCTGGATTCATCTTCCATTCAGGGTCCCATACAGCTTTGAACTCGCGGAAGGCTTGTACCAACTCTGGTCCAAACATCTTTGGTAGTAGTTCGGCGCGCGCCTGCCCGTCACCATGCTCTCCCGAAAGCGATCCGCCGTAGCTAACCACGAGGTCGGCGGCGTCTTCCACGAATCTGCGATACTTGGCAATACCTTCGGCTGATTGCAGATCAAAGCTGACTCGCGCATGGACGCATCCGTGGCCGAAATGTCCGTAGAGCACAGCGCGATATTTGTAAGCATCAAATAGTTTCTGCAAACCGCGCAGATACGCACCCAGCTTTTCCGGTGAAACCGCGGAGTCTTCCCACCCTTCCCATGCCAGCGGCTCGCCGGGAACATGAGATGTCGCGCCGAGGCTGGATTCGCGAACGTCCCACACATATTGCGCGTGTTGCTTGTCGGTAAGCAGCCGCATTTTCGGAGGGTTTGCGCTTTGCTGCAACGTGGTCACTAATTTTCCGGCCTGCGCTGTTGCTTCAGCAACAGTGCCCCCACCGAACTCAGCTAGCAGCCATCCACCGCCTTGCGGAAGCAACGCCAACCCCTCGCTATTGATGCCCTTTCGCCGAGTGAATTCGACTAGAAACTTGTCGATACCTTCCAGTCCAATGGGCCCATGCGCCATGATTTCAGGGACGCGATCAGCGCATTGATAGATATCCGGATAGGCGATCACCAAGAGCACCCTTGCCTGGGGACTTGTCACCAGTTTGCATGTGGCTTCCAGGACCGTTACGCAGGTCCCTTCTGACCCAACCAAAGCACGCGCTACGTTAAAGCCGTTTTCGGGCAGCAGATGATTCAGGTTGTATCCCGAGACTCGTCGAGGAATATTAGGAAAACGTCCCCGCACCAAGTCCCCATACGCCTCCCGTATTTGCTTAAGCCCCGTGTAGATTTCCGTTTCCCGCCCAGCCCCGCCGACAAATTTTGCCAGCTCCGCATCGCTCGTAGCGCCCACTTTCATGCGCACGCCGTCATAGGTGAGCACTTCGAGCGCTTCTACGTTGTCATCGGTTTTTCCAGCCATTACAGAATGCACACCACAGGAATTGTTGCCAATCATGCCGCCAAGGGTGCATCTGCTGTGGGTTGCGGGATCAGGGCCGAACGTCAGACTGTATTTTTCGGCTGCATTTCGAAGATCGTCTAATATCGTTCCCGGTTGAACACGAGCTAACTTTTTTTGAGGATCAATTTCGATGATCCCCGCCATGTATTTCGAGAAATCGAGCACGACCGCAATGTTGCAACATTGTCCTGCCAGCGAAGTTCCGGCCCCGCGACACAATATCGGAGCACCGAATTCGCGAGCCGTTGCAACCGTTGCGATGACGTCAGTGTTGTCTCGCGGAAGAATTACTCCAATGGGGACTTGCCGGTAATTCGATCCATCCGTAGCGTAGAGCGCCCGGCTGCCTTCATCGAAACGCACCTCACCGCGCACACGCCGTCGCAATGCCATTGCCAGGCCATTGCTATCTACTGACAGTGATTTATTTGAAGCCGATATTTGCGTCAGCTGTTGGGGCATGAACCTCTAGTTGCTCGAATGGCCCCCGCTTACGCTACTGCCGTTCACGCTCGCGATGTGTACTTGCGTCTGGCCATTGTCCGCTTCTATGTTGACCGTGACCACGCTTCGATTCGCGGTGGAGACAATTGTAGTGTGATCGTCCCCTACGACCGAGACGTTAGCATCGGGGTAAAGCTTCTTATAGTAGGCAACAACTTTACTTGCTGGCTCGTCGACGTCGAATTGAGCTGAGATGGTATGGGTTCCTGCAATGTCGGCCCTTGATGCTGTTCCCTTATCAATTCTTGCCCCTGGATATACCGCTGGTCCTAGGGCCCGGACCACGGTATCGGTATCGGTCGAAGACTCCACCGTTCCGAAGGGTGTTTCGACGCGAACGTTGTCTCCATTTTTCTCGATATGGGTGCGCCGGACGATCCGCCTCGCGACCACTAGACTTGCGACCATGCCCGCGATCAGCAAGGCGAAGAGCACTCCCAGAATAATCAACACCGTGCTCAGAGTGCTGCTCTTGGCAACTGGAACAGCAGTGGGTGGGGCGGTTGTGGGATTTAGGCTTGCAGACGCGGCGGCCCCGCACTTCGGGCAAAACGAGGCGCCAGATTCGATCGCATTGCCACAAGAATTGCAGAACGCCATACCTCACCTCGGGAATTGACCTGGGGATGGAGTATATCGCAAAGGGCTGGGCTAAGCAGCGTTAAGAAAAGTGCCGGGTCCCGTAATCCATAAGGCTTAGGCCCAGTAATAACAAGAGCCAAAATACCACGGCGACAACCACGATTTTTGTTAGCCGGTCGCTGGTGTACTTCACGTGCATAAAGAATAGGACGACCAGCACCGCTTTGAAGCTGGCGATCAGCAGCGCAACGATGGTGTTCAGGGGGCCCAGATCAATAAACGACACGCCGGCGGTGACGACGGTGAGGACCATTAGCGTGAGCCAGATGGTGACGTACATCCGCGCCGGAAGTATGTGGACGTGCTCGTGATCGTGCGCACGCATGTCTGGTCTCAATGGATCGGCTTCCTATCTATCAGATATAGCAACGGAAACAGATATATCCACACGATATCTACGAAGTGCCAATACAGCCCCCCTATTTCCACCGGGGTGTGATACTCCGGCGTATAGCGGCCTCGCCAAGCGTAGTAAGTCAGAAAAGTAAATATTCCCAAGCCGATGATCATGTGTAACGCGTGCAATCCCGTCAGAGCAAAATACAACGAGAAATAAATCTGCGAGTGCGCGGGATCGATGTGAATTCCTGGATACTTTTGAATCAGATCGTCAACATTAAAAGTGTTGCCAGGGATGTGATGTTCTTCGTATTTTTGATACCACTCAACTCCCTTGATCGCCAGGAATGCGAGACCGAACACCATGGTCAGCAATAGAAGAATGATGAGCAGCTTTTGCTTTCCCATTTGCGCGGCGCGCACGCCAAGGGCAACGGTCAAACTGCTGCAAATCAAAACTACCGTGTTGATGGTGCCCAGCCAGATGTCGATACTACGGCTGCCAATAGCGAACTCGTTGTAGTACCAATATCGGTAAATCAGGTAAGCGGCAAACATCCCTCCAAAAAACATGACTTCCGTGCCCAGAAATAGCCACATGCCCAGCGAGGCCGCGTTCTTCTGCTGGTCCATGTCAGCGAAGTGGTGCTGCAATTCCGTCGGATGCTCAAGCGCGACTGAGCTATCGCTCAAGAGATACCTCCTCTGGCATGGGGATATTTTCGTAGTCGTAAGCTTCCCAGGTGACTTCCGGCGTCTCGTCAAAATTAAATGTCGGCGGAGGCGAAGAAGTCATCCATTCCAATCCCGACGCGCCCCAAGGATTTGGGCCCGCAATCTTGCCATATCGCAGCGACCACAGCAGATAGACCATCGGGAGAAGATACCCGACTGCAAGGATCGTTGATCCAGCGGTAGAGAACACGTTCAAGACTTGAAACTCCGGCGGATATTGCCAGTAGCGACGCGGCATGCCGAGGTAACCGAGAATGAACTGCGGGAAGAACGTCAGATTGAATCCGATAAATACAATTGCCGCCGCAAGCCTTCCCCAAGCCTCGGGATACATGCGCCCGGAAATTTTGGGCCACCAGAAATGAATCCCGCCGAGGTAGCCCATGACCGCACCGCCGACCATGATGTAGTGAAAATGTGCGATCACAAAATAGGTATCGGTAACGTGAACGTCCAATCCAAGAGCGGCGAGGAACAACCCAGTCAACCCGCCCATGGTAAACAAGCCGATGAATCCAAATGCATAGAGCATGGGGGTTGAAAATGAAATTGACCCTTTGTACATGGTCGCCGTCCAGTTAAAGACTTTGACCGCCGACGGCACGGCCACCAAATAAGTGAGGATGGAAAAGAACAGCGCTGAATACAGCGAGATTCCGGCCACGAACATATGGTGGGCCCAGACCAAAAATCCGAATACAGCGATGGCAATACTAGACATCGCCACGAAGCTATACCCGAAAACACGCTTGCGCGAAAAGCAGGGCACGATTTCGCTGACCACGCCCATCGCCGGCAGAATCATGATGTAAACCGCGGGATGCGAATAAAACCAGAACAAGTGTTGGAACAGAAGCGGATCGCCGCCGCGATTGGGATCGAAAATCCCCAGATTGAAAGCGCGCTCAAAGACAACCAACAAAAGCGTGATGGCCAGTACTGGGGTACCCAGCAGCATGATGATGCTGGTGGCGTAGTGCGACCACACGAATAGCGGCAGGCGCGACCATGTGAGTCCGGGCGCTCTCATTCGGTGGACCGTTACTACGAAATTCAGTCCGGTGAGAATCGACGAGAATCCAGCGACGAATATTGCCAGTCCCGCTTCAATCACTTTGGTATTGCTGAACGCCGTGCTGAAGGGAGTGTAGAACGTCCATCCAGTGTCCACTCCGCCGTTCAACATGCAGTGCATCATCATGCCGCCGGCAATGATGTAAAGATACCAACTCAATAAATTAATTCGGGGAAATGCGAGATCTTTCGCACCCACCATCAGGGGAATAAGAAAATTTCCCAGCACTGCGGGAATGGAAGGAATCAGGAAAAAGAACACCATGATCTGACCGTGCATGGTGAACAGCTTGTTGTAGGTATCAGCCTGCACCAGGTCGCCCGCAGGCGTCAGCAACTCTAAACGGATCAACAGCGCGAAGAAGCCGCCTATGAAAAAGAAGAATGTGATCGATAACAAATAAAGCAATGCGATTCGTTTGTGATCTGTTGTAAGCAGCCACGAACGAACGCCGTATTCGGCATTTAGATAATTCTCGCGTTCGGTGGTAACAACTGCGGTCGCCATTTTTAGTTTCCTAATCCTAGTTCTGCTCGCCTAATCTTTCGAGTGCTGCGGCTGTGTCCCCGGGGGTACCAGCGTTGGATTTCCTGCTGAACCCTCGGGAGGAGTACTCAACGATTTGATGTACGCCACCAGCTCATTCATCTGCTCTTCGCTCACCAGTCCTTGAAAAACTGGCATAATATTTTTGAATCCGGAAACCACTTTTGCCCCCGGAGCCATTATAGATTCTCGAATATAGTTTTCGTCGGCAATGACTGTGCGCCCGTCTTCGAGCGTGACGGGGTTGCCGAACACTCCGTTGAGCGTTGGGCCTCGCCCTTGGGTCTCGAGCTTGTGGCAGGTGGGACAGCCCAATTGATCGAATTGACTTTGTCCGGCGGCGGCCAGCGATCCAAAAGTCCTACTCCGCGTAAGCCATGCCTGATAGTCGTGCTGATCCATGACCACGACCTGGCCAATCATTCCCGAGTGCATAGTGCCGCAATATTCGGCGCAAAACAAATGATAGGTGCCGGGCTTGGTAGCCTTGAACCACGCGGTCACGTAACGGCCGGGCAGCACATCCTGCTTGATGCGGAACGAAGGAACGTAAAAGCTGTGGATCACGTCTTGCGACGTCATGATCATTCTCACATTTTGTCCTACTGGTACGTGCAACTCGTTTATTTCTCGTTGGCCTTCGGGATGTTGAAACTTCCACATCCATTGTTTAGCGACGGTGTAAACCTCGGTGGAATTGCGCGGCGGGGTTCGCTCGTGGAAGTAAAGCACGGCACCCCAGGCGAAAATTACCAGGAACACGCCCACAGGAAGGATGGACCAGCCAATTTCCAGAATCAGTGAGCCGTGCATGGGTTCGGCCTGGCGCGAATGATGCCGGCGGTATTTGACCGCAAAGACGGCTATGGTGGTGAAAACAACGGCGCATGTAAAGGCCGATACAAGCAGCAGGAAGACGTATAAGGCGTCAACATGCCAAGCCATGGTCGAAGCCTGCACCGGCCAAAATGGAAAAGTTTCAAACATGATTTATGACTCGCCCCGCGCCACGATGGTCGGCGTCGGATCCGTGGCGAAACAGCAGCATCATGAATATTCCCATGATCAAAACCGTAGCCAGTGCGGAAACCTGCAAGATTTTCGAGATGACCGCGCCATAACGTCCCGTCGTGGGGTCATAGTGATAGCAATACAAGAAAACCTGATCGACGATTGTGCCGATTTTATTTTGCGAGGCCTGAATCAGTCCCATTCGCAAATCTTTGGGAGCAAATTCCACGCCGTAGTAGTACTGCGCAATTTTTCCTTGCGGGGTCAAAATCATGATCGCGGTGGAATGCGCGAACTGCTCGGTCTTTTTATCGTACTGATACTGAAATCCCGCGGCTCGGGTCAATGCGTCAATGGAAGCCGCAGAGCCAGTGAGGAAGTGCCATCCTTTGGCGGCATTGGGACGCTTGTAGCGCTCCATGTATTCCGCTTTTTTGGCAGCGCCGATTTCCGGAGTATCTTTCGGGTCGAAGCTAACAGTAAGCACTTCAAACTCGTCGCCCACGTTAAATTTTAAAACTTTCAAAGCGCTGGTCAACCCGCTAAGGACTTCTCCGCAAAGCATCGGGCAGCGGTAATAAACCAGATTCAAGATGATGGGCTTATCGGTAAAGTAATCGCCCAAGCGAACGGTCTTTCCCGTCTCGTCACGAAAAATCAAGTCGGGAGGAATTTGCTGGTTCAGGTTTTGCTGGATGCCAACATTTTTTAAAGCCGGAGGACGAACATTCGCAGGCGGCGAGAGAATCCCCTTGGTCATTGCTTGGGAGTGGGCTGCGATTGATGCGAGCACTAAGAAGCACGCGAGCCAAAACGCGCGCGGGCTCTTCCTCCTTCGCTTGGCTACGGTCGAGATAACATACTTATTCATTGGCTAAGAACTTACTTCTATTCTTTCTGCTGCTCTTGCTCACCTTGTTGCCGCCGCTTGCCTGCGGGGTTGAGTTCCCTGCGCTGTGATCAGCGCGGTCGGCTGCGGCGCTAATGGTGTTAACTACTGACTCTGGAGTGATCCCGGCGCGAGGGGCTGTGTTCAATCCTCGCTGCGCAATGAGTTCCATCGCACGATCGATGGGAATCCTGACGGCCCCTCCCTGCTGATCGACCCACCCGTAACTGTGTAATTTTTGTTCCTCCTGCAAACGGAAGTCGTTGTTTTCGATGCGCTCGTTAGTTTCGAGCCTGGGCTGTGAAAAGTTCTTGTCAATGCGAGCCCTCGTGGCGACTGGGTTCATGCTTCGAATATCTTCGTCAATTGGTTGAGCCATCGGATGCCGCGCTTCTTGATGTGTTTCCTCGTACCAATTCATGAACTTGTAGATACCCAACACTACAAAATAAACAGAGATCGCGAACAGGGCCAGCGCGAACAATGATCCGAACACGGCTTTTGAGCCGAGATCCTGGCGCTCAAATCTAACTTCTTCGTTGTGTTCGTTATGCATGTGATCGGTCATTTGTGTGCTGCGTCATGAGCTGGTTCCAAAACTTCAGCGGCATGCAAATCGTAAAGCGGCATCAAAGGTCGAGTTCTAACATTACTAAAAAACGACCAGAGCCAGAATCCACCAATCGCGATAGGAACGACTGCATCGAGAAAGTGGAAGTAAAAGGCTTGGTGAAAATTGGGTTCGATGAACCAGAAGATATTCACGTAACACATGAACATGAGCCACACCGCCACGGGAAGCAGCCGTTTCGGATCGCGCTTCAGCGGACGCGACAACAACATGACGAACGGAATCACGAAGTAGCCCAGCAGCAAAAATATCGCCAAATATTCCCAGCCCCCATGGAAACGGCGGGTATAGAACGTGATTTCATCGGGGAGATTTCCCGACCACATGATCAGTAGTTGAGAAAAGGAAAAATATGCCCAAACCATGGTCAAAGCGAGCATGAACTTGCCGTGATCGTGAACTTCTTTGGGCCTCAGATAAGCCGAAACCGGGGGATAGGGAAAGAACATGCTCTCGACCACCACCATGAAGCACATCGCTGACAGGCATTGACTGACGATAAAAATCAGAGGATAAATGGTCGAAATCCACGGTGGAGTCAGCGACATGACCCAATCGATGATCGCGAAAGAAAAAGTTAAAGCGTAAAGCAAGATTCCCGGGGCGGCGATGGTGCGGAATCGCGGGCTTAGATTTCGCGCGGGAGGATTATCCAACTCGGCCGAAACTTTGTTAAGGCGCCAGGCAATGAACATCCAGACGGCAAAATAAATCACGGCGCGAATGACAAACCCAGTGGTATTTAAATAGGCATGAGTCAACTTCATTAGATGCTCGTCGCGGCTCATTACATCTGCGTTGGTCCAGATGTACAAGCGCTTCGTTCCGACGATTAGCGGGATGAACAGCACTGCCATGACCGGCAATACACGCGTCGCTGCCTCCATTGGACGACGGATGACCATTCCCCATGCGCCGCCGGTCAAGTGGTGGATCATGAGAAAGGCCATGGATCCCAGGGAAACTCCAAGCCACGCCAGATAGCCGATCAGGTACGAGCGGAAAAATTGTTCGGGATTGAAGAATGCAAAGATCACGGCGAGGATGGCGAAAATCACCCCGACGACCAGCGACCGTTGCTGGATGGTCTGTGAAACTGGTGGCGCCATGAGATTGGTGTTCGTCAGACCTGCCGTGCTCATCTAGATTCTCCTCCCATTCCAACTGGGGGTGCGGCGATTTCTGGCAAAGTTGCGCCGGAACCAGGGTCTCCGCGGAACTGCGGTGACTGCGAGGGCACGGCCTGGCCAGCGGCGACGTCGCCCGAACCTGCCGATTGGCTTAATTGCAACGCGCGAATGTAAGCCACGATGCACCACCGGTCTCGTGCCGGAATTTGCGGAGCATAGGTCGGCATGGCCCCAAACCCGTACGTCATGACTTCGAAAAAATACCCTAGCGGCGCTTTTCGCAAGCGATCGGTGTGATACGACGGCGGCGCACGGAATCCGCGCTGCACAACAATTCCGTTTCCATCGCCGGTCCGCGAATGGCACGGAGCGCAATAAATATTGAAGCGCTGCTGTCCCCGTTCCAATACGTCTCTGGTCGCCTCAAAAGGCATGTAGTCACCAGGATTACTTCCGACCTTCCCGGTGAAAAAGTAAGTGTCTTCGTGCAGTTGCCCACGCGCAACCGTACCTTCCACTGGGGGTCTCGCCGAACGTAGATCCGGATAGAAATCGCTCATGGCCAGCGGCTTGAAACGCGGCTGATCGTGCATATCTTGCCGGCATCCCGCCAGCATCAGGCTTAGCAGTCCCAGCAACGATAGTGAACCGAGGCGTGCCAATTTAACTTGGGACCTCCTCAACCGATGTGGCTCCCAGTGCTTCCAAAAAATCTCGGGTCTGAATGCTGTCGTATCTGGGATCGGACGAAAAAATAATGAGAAAAAATTTGTCCTGGCTGGCGCGAGCAAAACGGGCGACGTTAAATACTGGATGGTAAGGCTGAGGCAGTCCATTCAAAATCAGCATGCCGAACACCGCCGACAATCCCGCAAATAGAATGGTCATTTCAAACGTCACCGGAATAAACGAAGGCCAGGAGTTGAGTGGGCGTCCCCCGACGTTCACCGGGTAGCTGATGGTATGGATCCACCATTGCAACATGAATCCGCCGGCACATCCGAATATGCCACCGATGAGGCAGAGCAACGCAACGCCGTTACGATGAAAGCCGATCGCCTCTCCAAGTTCCTCGATTGGAAAGGGACTGTAGGCGTCAATCCTTTTGTATCCCGCTTCGTGCGTGCGCTTCGCCGCTTCGACGATGTCGGTTGGGGTATCGAATTCCGCCATCATTCCAAAAATTGGTTCAACGATCATTTATGTTTGACCTCAGCTTGCGGCAGCAGAGTGCGCAATTCAAAGATCGAGATCATGGGCAGCACGCGAACGAACAAAAAGATGGCCGCTGTAAACATTCCAAGGGTGCCAATAAAAACTGCCCAATCCCATCGGGTTGGGTAATACATTCCCCACGACGATGTGAGGAAGTCGCGGTGTAGGCTGACCACCACGATGATGAAGCGCTCCAGCCACATCCCGACCAATACATCCATCGAGATGAGGAACAACCAAATGGAATTGGTACGGAATTTTCGTATCCACAAAATTTGTGGCAGCACTATATTGCAAAATAACAATGCCAAATAGTATGGCGCGTACGGCCCATGCAGTCGGTTCCATTGTAGAAAGCTGTCGTAGCGGTTGCCACTGTACCAATTCATGAAGGCTTCCATGGCATAGCCGTAGCCGACGATAAGCCCGGTCGCGAGCATCACCATCGCCGAGTTTTCAAGGTGACGGTCAGTGATGAAATCTTTCACTTTATAAAAGCGGCGGATTGGAATCGCCAACACCAGAACCATTGCGAAGCCGGAATAGATCGCTCCGGCGACAAAGTAGGGAGGAAAAATTGTGGTGTGCCAGCCCGAAACAATACCCACCGCGAAATCAAAACTAACTACGGTATGCACCGATAAAACTAAAGGCGTCGCTAACCCTGCCAACAGAAGATATGCTGTCTCGTACCGCGCCCAATGACGCGCGGAGCCGCGCCATCCCATTGCCAAAGCGCCAAAAATAAAACGAATCACCGAATTGTCTGAGCGATCACGAAGCGTGGCGAGATCAGGGATCAGTCCAATGAACCAGAACACCAGCGAGATGGTGAAATAAGTCGAGACCGCGAAGACGTCCCAAACCAGTGGGCTGCGAAACTGCGGCCAATATCCCATGGTATTGGGATAAGGAAACAGCCAGTAAGCCAGCCACGGACGCCCCAGGTGCAGCACGGGAAACATCCCGGCGCAGGCCACCGCAAATAGGGTCATGGCTTCCGCAAAGCGGTTAATCGAATTTCGCCATGACTGCCGAAGTAATAAAAGGATGGCGGAAATCAGGGTTCCAGCATGGCCGATTCCAATCCACCAGACGAAATTAACGATGGCAAATCCCCAGCCGACGGGGATGTTGACGCCCCAGACCCCGACACCTTTTACAAATAAGTACGAAGCACCCAGCAACAGGCCCTGCATCGCAGAGAATGCAACCAGAAATCCGAAGACCCACCCAATCGTGACCGGCTTTTTCAGGACGATCGAACTTATTTTGTCGGTGATGGAAGCGAAGCTGTGCCCGGGCTGAAGTACCGGTGCTTTGTCCTCGCCGACTTCGACTTCGGTTGGTATTGCCATTTTCCCCTAGCTACGCTTGCAATTCTGGATTCGGATTTCGGATTTCGGCTAAATAGGTGGTACGTGGACGAGTATTTAAATCTTGCAGCAGACCATAATTCCGCGAATTGTTTTTCAATTTCGACACCTGGCTGTTCCGATCATTAATGTTGCCAAAGATGATGGCGTTTGCCGGGCACGATTGCTGGCATGCGGTCTGCAATTCCCCGTCGGCAATTTTTCGCTCTTCGCGCTCGGCATCAATGCGCGAGTGATTAATCCGCTGCACGCAGTAGGTGCATTTTTCCATGACGCCGCGGCTACGTACGGTCACATCAGGATTGCGCATCATCTTGTATTGCGGCGTCTCCCAATCCTGAAACAAGAAGAAGTTGAACCGGCGCACTTTGTACGGACAATTGTTCGAGCAATATCGCGTGCCCACGCAGCGGTTGTAAACCATGTCGTTCAGCCCTTCTGTGCTGTGCACCGTCGCGCCGACCGGGCAAACAATTTCGCACGGCGCGTTCTCGCACTGCATGCATGGGACAGGCTGAAAATATGCCTTGGGATTGTCGCGATCACCCTGATAGTAAGCATCCACGCGCAGCCAGTGCATGTGGCGGCCTTTATTGACCTGCTCTTTGCCAACGATGGGAATATTGTTTTCCGACTGGCAAGCCACAATGCAATTGTTGCATCCCACGCACGAATTCAAATCGATGGTCATGCCCCACGCGTAGGGTTCCTTGTTGTAAGGATAACCAGGGTACAGAGTGAGTTCCCCGGGGGGATTGTCATCCTGCGCGAATTTCGGGTCTTTCCGATAGTCATCGAGAGTGCGAGTACGGACCAGCGGACGGCTGTCCCCATCCGGGGTCTCCATAGTCTGGTAACCCTGAGTGGATGCGAGCAAATAAGTATCACCGGTCTTCGTGATCTTCGCGCCGGTTGCGATCCAGGGCGTAGCGCTGAGCCGCAGCGGATACATGTCGAACCCAACGCCTGTACCGACACGGCCGGCGCGCGCGCGGCCGAAACCGAGGTACGCAGTCACCGAGTTGTCGGGGTGTCCTGTCTGGATCCAAACTGGCGCATTCAGATTTTTCCCGTTGAGCTCGATGTTTACCATGTCGCCGGATTTCAATCCCATTCGCTCAGCCATTTTCGGAGCAATAAGAACGGGATTGTCCCATGTCATCTTCGTCATGGGTTTCGGCAGTTCCTGGAGCCAGCCATTGTTGGCGAAGCGTCCGTCATAGATCGAAGGATCACGGCGGAAGTTGATCTCCGTGCCCGCGTCGCTTGGCGTTGCAGTCGACGCTGACGGCGCACCTTTCGTCGTCACACTTTTCGGCGCGAAAGTTGTGCCTTCCACCCATCCTTCGTGAAGCGATTTTCTCCAAAATGCGTCGAAATCGCCGCCCGAATGTTTCCCTCGCCAATAATTTTGCACCAGCTCGTGGCCGGTCGCCTCGGACTGTCCGGCGAGCAGAGCAACAACCTCATAAACGCTCTTTCCAGCGTATAGTGGCGCGATTAGCGGCTGCTGGATGCTGACGGTGCCATCGTACGCGCGCACATCTCCCCACGATTCCAAGTAGTGAGTTTCGTTAATGTGCCAATGACAATACTGCGAAGTCTCATCTTGGTAATGCCCGAGATGCACGCGCACTGGGATGTTACTGCTCTTGAGGGCGTCGGCAAATCCGAGATCGGCTGGCGAATCGTAAACGGGATTTGCGCCCGCGATGAGCAGGAATTGCACTTTTCCGCCGCGCATATCGGCGATCAATTCTTTCATCGAGTCGGTTTGATTCACCGTGTTGGCGCTCACTGGGTCGGTATAGACAATGGTCTTGTCAACGTTTCCGAGCGCAGCATTAATCAAATGTGCTAGCGCATGGACCACCGGAGTCTGATGGTCCCCAGCAATGATTAAACTGGAACCGCGATGGCTCAGCAAGTCTTTGTAGATGGCCGACAAATATCTTTGCTGATCGTTCTTTAAAGCACTGTTTATCGATGCCCCACCGCTCGTGATCGCGGCAGCCAGAGCTCGAGCAAAGGCCTCGATCTCGACCGCGCGGACGGGCAGACGATGGTCCGCCTTCGCGCCCGTGGGAGTTGGAGTGCTTTCGATGGCATACATGCGGCTCATGCGGCCGGAATCGGGATCGCGCCTTTTGGCAAAATCCCGCGCATAGCGGGCTGTTCCGGGGAACCCCCCAGCCAGAAAGTCAGCATCAAGAGCGACAATCACATCAGCGGCGTCAAATTTGTAAATCGTTTCTACCGGATGGCCGAATGCCATCTGCGCTCCCGCCACCACGTTATCGCGGTTCACCGGCTCATAAACATGCCACTTCGCCTCCGGATAGCGCGTACGCATCTGAGCAAATTGGTCAGCCAAAGTCGGGGATGAGATAGTCGGCGTTAGAATCCGAATGCCCGCGCCGCCGCCAGAATCCTGTGCCCCCAGCGGCTCTCGCATCGCCGACATGAACGCGCCCCATGTGCTGACCTCTCCAAGGTATGAAATATTCTGCGAGCGGTCGGGATCATACATATCCAAAATAGAGGCTTGCGCAAAAACATCCGTTCCGCCGAGGCTCGCGGAATGTCGATCATTGCCTTCTACCTTGGTCGGGCGATACATATGACTCTCGACCAACAGCGGCGTAGCGTAGCCGCCCAGGGAAAAAGCAGTTGCATAAAACAATGGCCGTCCCGGAATAACTTCTTCCGGCTGCCTAACGTAAGGAACAATCGGCTCTAGAGGTTGCTTGGTACACGCGGTCATCCCGGCCATGGCCAGCGATGCACCCATTAATTTCATGAAACCGCGGCGGGAGACGGCGTCTGCCCATTCAGAAGCGCCCTTAGGAAACTCGCGGTGCATCATTTCTTGAAATTCGGTGCTCCCCGCCAACTCCTCAAGGCTGCGCCAATATTCGGGTCCTTTGGTCTCAGCGATGCGCGCCCGGGCGGTCTCCAGATCAAGCTTGTCCTTCTTGCTGGGACAAACCGCCTCGATGGGCGAGCCGTTGTTTTTTTCTTTACTCATTGCCACAAAATCTGCCTTTAGCTGTTGGCTCTTAGCCGCTAGCGATGACACGTTGAACAACTGGTGATGTCTCCGACCGACCGTAAATTATATTTCTTGATCAAGTCCACGCCCAACGCGCGCTGATCCGTATACCGCTGACCATCTAAAACTACTGGCTTTAAGCTCGACGGCTGCTCGTAGCGCATATTGAAAACTTCCTGCCGCGGTCGCAAATATTTATCTGGAGCACGATGGCAATCCAGGCACCACTCCATTTGCAGCGAAGCGTTGTTATACATCAGCGGCATGCGATCCACCGGGCCGTGGCAGGTGTTGCATCCCACGCCCTTGTTGATGTGAATGCTGTGATTGAAATAAACAAAATCAGGAAGGTCGTTGACCTTGTTCCACACCAGCGACTTCCCGGTTCGGTAACTGTCGCGCACGGGTTCCAGCATGGGAGCGCCGGCCCAAATTTGAGAATGGCAGTTCATACATGTCTGAGTGGGAGGAATACCTGCATATCCCGAAGTTTCAACCGAAGTATGGCAGTAGCGGCAATCGATTCCCGCGCCCGCAACGTGGTGCTGGTGGCTGAAAGGCACGGGTTGTGGCCGAGCTACCTTTTCATAAGTGATATACGGAGAGCGCTGAAACTGAAGAATCCCCCAAAGCAGGCCACTAACCAAGAACACCGATCCTACGATCGTGGCTTTAGAAAGAGTATTAGCGCTGCGATGAAAAATCTGCATCGATTGAGATTCGTTCCTGGTGCAGCGGAACTACGTACAGCTCCGGTTCATGCAGCGTTGGCCAATTCGCTTCGCATTCAGATAAAAACTGTTCTGGAAAACTCGTGATTATAACAGTTCAAACAGATTTGAAAAGTGCATTACAGATTTTTTTCTATAGAACGCCTTTTTTTCTTCGCCACGGAAATTGTTGCTAATCACGCGGGAAATGCTGTTCCCGACTCCTTGGTGAAAGGGCGGTTTTGCAATCTTCTGATAATAGTATGCGGCACGTAATCATGTGAAATACTTCACGCTGATATACTCAGCGGTTACTTATCCCTGCCACTGACAAGGAAGACCTTTTGCAGGCGAGCGAAGTTAAGGCCCGGTTCTCGGACTTGTTCGGTGCGGTTCCCCGAATTTTTGCCGCTCCCGGACGGGTAAATCTAATCGGGGAGCACACTGATTACAACGATGGATTCGTGATGCCCGCAGCCATCGAATTCCATACGTGGGTCGCGTGTAGCGCCAGAAGCGACCGCAAGGTCGCAGTCCATTCGGAAGAGTGGAAACAGAAAGCTGAGTTCGATCTCGATGATGCGGACGCTGCTCCCCGCCACCACTGGCTCGACTATGTGCGCGGCGTTGCAATTCAACTTGAGCGGGCCGGACACAAGCTGTTGGGAGCCAACCTCCTCATTTATTCCGATGTGCCTATGGGCGCAGGTCTCAGCTCCTCCGCCGCCCTTGAAGTTGCGAGCGCGCTTGCATTTATTTCTACTGAACGCCAACGGGATGCGTCTTGCGACCGCTTGCAACTCGCAAAACTTTGCCAGCGAGCCGAAAACGAAACAGTTGGTGCGCGTTGCGGCATCATGGACCAATTCGCCGCAGCCAACGGCCGGGCGGGACATGCTCTGCTCCTGGATTGCCGGTCGCTCGAATTCAAACTACTTCCACTGCCTGAGAGTGTCAGCCTTGTAATCTGCAACACCATGGTGGCTCATCGAAACGTAAGCGGTGAATACAACCTTCGCCGCTCCCAATGCGAGCAGGGGGTGAAATTCTTCGCCGCCAAGGTAGACGGGGTTAGAGCATTGCGAGATGTCTCTTTAGAACAATTACATCTTTACCAAAACCAGATGGACAAGACTATTTTCCGCCGGTGCCGACATGTGATTACCGAGAACCGGCGAACCTTGGACGCAGCCGGGGCACTAACTTCCGGGGATGTAAACAAATTCGGGGAACTTATGTACGCATCTCATCAAAGCCTCAAGGATGATTACGAGGTTAGTTGCGCCGAACTGAATGTATTGGTTGAACTAGCTTCGGATTTTTCAGGGGTTTACGGAGCCCGCATGACGGGCGGTGGGTTCGGGGGCTGCACCATCAATCTGGTCAAGAAGGATCGAGTATCGGAATTTACCGCGAACATCTTGAAATCTTATAAAGCCCAAACATCGATTGACGCACAGATCTACGTTACTACCGCGGCAGACGGTGCGACGGCGGTGCGGGATTGACCTTTCAGTCGATATGCCGGAACGAGGCTCGGCGAAAACGGTGAAATTCGAGGGTCTTAGCACCCCGCGAAATCAGTGATTTGGAACACGCAAATCCCGACGTTCCTCACTTTTGTTTCGAAGATGGTCGAGGAGACCCTTCTCCCTTAAATTGGCAATGTTCATTCTTGGCGAAAGATCCCATCGGCGCTTGAACCCGCTTACCGGCGAGTGGGTTCTCGTTTCGCCGCATCGCACGCAGCGTCCTTGGCTTGGGCAGGTTGAGCCGCTCCCAACCGAATCGCAACCCGCCTATGACCCGACATGTTACTTGTGTCCCGGAAACGAGCGGGCCCGAGGCGTTCACAATCCCAAATACGATTCGACATTTGTATTCGACAATGATTTTCCCGCGCTATTGCCTGGAGGGCCGCCCGAGGAGATGAACCAAAAAGATTTGATCGTGGCCCAGACAGAGTCCGGGATTTGCCGCGTGGTGTGCTTCTCTCCCCGCCACGATCTCACTCTGTCGAAGATGTCGCTTCGCGAAACTCGTGGAGTGATCGATGTATGGGCAGAACAATTCGCCGAACTCAGCGCACAAGACTCCATCCGTTACGTGCAGATTTTTGAAAATCGAGGCGCCGCGATGGGAGCGAGTAATCCCCATCCGCACTGTCAGATTTGGGCCACCAGTTCCCTTCCCAACGAACCCAGCAAAGAGCAAATGGCCTTAAAATCCTACTTAGCCAAATATGGAAAATGCCTGCTGTGTGAATATTTGTTACACGAAGAGAATGCTTCAGAGCGGGTGGTTTTGCATAACCAGCATTTTTTAGCAGTTGTCCCTTTCTGGGCGATTTGGCCGTTTGAAACTCTGATCCTTGGGAAGCGCCACTGGACTGACGTAGCCTCTCTGAACTCCGAAGAGAGGGACGCTTATGCGAATATTCTGGGTCGCATGACGGCAGCTTATGACGAACTCTTTAAAGTTTCGTTTCCGTACTCTATGGGAATACACCAGCGGCCCACAGACGGAGATGCGCATCCCGAATGGCACATGCATACCCATTTTTATCCACCGCTTTTGCGGTCAGCCACCATAAGAAAGTTCATGGTCGGATTCGAAATGCTGGGATCTCCGCAGAGAGATATCACCGCAGAGGCTGCAGCGGCCAGACTGCGGGAAGTTTCAACGTAAATTTCGATTGCCAGGATTAAAGCTCGACACGAGGGTGAGCAAGGCGAGCGGCTAGACAGCCGAGGGCGTGTGGCAGTACGCAAATTCGCGATGGGACTAAGACTTTCGGATACCGGCGCATACTGATCTCTAAGTTGGCAGCGCTGGAGAAAATGCTAGGCTAGGGTCATGAAACGGTTTCTTTTCGCGATGACCTCGCTCTGCCTGCTGGCTTCCCTGTTGGTAGCGCAGCAGCCCGAAGAAAACCAGCCGGTGCAAGCTCCGGACAATGGTGATCTGGCAGCTCAGATTCAACAACTGCGAGCCGACGTCGAACGCCTGAGCCAGCAGGTTGATCGTTTGAATGATGACGTCACAAATTTGCAATCTAGCGGAAGCGCTCCGCCGGTTCGCCCAACTACCCGGCGAAAATCGACGACAGTACCTCGCGCGCCGGCCGCTCCTCAGCCAGCAACCGTAGCGTCCAGCAGTCCGACGGCGGGGGACGAGCCTAATCCAATTACAACGCTGGTATTCAAGGATCGTAAGCGGGTGGAGACGCGAAATTACGCAATCGTTGGCGAAAGTGTCTGGGTATATACCGAGACGGAATCCAAAAAATACCGGCTTGACGATCTCGATGTTGATGCAACCAAGAAAGTCAACTTGGAGCGCGGAGTTTCGTTTCAACTTCCGCCGTCCCGTTAAGAAAAGCTCACTTGCTCAATAATTGCTCCCGTAGCCGTCGCGATAGTTTCACCGCAAGAGAACGATAGAACCTGTACGCGAGATGCGGAAATAATTCGAACAGGTCCGTCAACACTGCCCAATCGATCGCGTACGCCTCACCGTCTTCTTCCACGGTGGCTGTGGCGCTGGCAAGGCCATTTTCCAGGTATGCCATTTCGCCGCAGATTTCGCCGGGGCCGATCGCGGCGACCCGATTTCCACTGACACTAATGCCAACTTTTCCTTGCAAGAGCACAAAAATGGTTTGTTCTCGCTTACCCTGTTTGATCAAAATGTCCCTTTTCTTCGTCGTTACTCGGCGGCACTTGTCGATGATCAGTATCCAATCGTTGGGTGTCAAAAATTCCAAACGGTCGGGGGCAGTCCGCAAAACCGTCATCAACTGTTCTTTGGGCAGAGGTGTGTTCTGTTCCATAAGTTCTCTGTGTGAACCGGAAGGATATCAGAGAGCAAATTTTCTTGAGGTGTGCATGTTGATGCCGAGTAATTAATATGAGCCTGTTGCTCTTGGGTTCAATCGCTAGCGTTGGCCGTGACTTGGTTGTCGGGATTGGGAAGTTCTTGGTCCTTATATTGCAGTTGATAAAGCTTCCAGTAGATGCCGTGCTTGGCAAGCAGCTCCTGGTGAGTGCCCATTTCTCTAAGCTGGCCTTTGTGCATCACAATAATTTTATCCGCGCGCTGTACAGTGGAGAGCCGGTGTGCAATTACTACTGAGGTCCGGCCTTCTACCATTCGGCTGAGTGCTTCGCGAACGCGGACTTCCGTTTCGGTATCGACGCTGGATGTCGCTTCGTCAAGAATCAAAATCTTGGGATTGTGAGCCAGGGCGCGTGCGAAAGAGATCAGTTGCTTCTGGCCCGTGGATAAAGTTGATCCGCGCTCGCGCACTTCTTCTTCAAACCCACCCGGGAGCAATTGAATGAAGTCGGATAAATTTACGTCGTCAGCCGCTTTTCTTACGTCGGCATCAGTAATCCACTTTGTGCCCAGGCGAATGTTGCTCTGAATAGTTCCTGTGAACAAAAACGGGTCTTGCAGCACTACTCCGAAACGGCGGCGGAGGTCCACCAAATCCATATTCTTGATGTCGATGTCATCGATAGTAATGGACCCCTTCTGAACGTCATAAAAGCGCATCAGTAGCGAAATGATGGTTGTCTTTCCCGCGCCAGTGTGTCCAACGACGGCCACGGTTTCGCCCGGCTCGATGGTGAACGTTACATCACGCAGCACCCAGTCCGGCTCGCTCGCCGACGATTGGCGGGCGGGAGCGCTGGTTTCCCCGTTCGAACCTGCTCCGTCTGAATCTGCATTTGGGGCGCTCCGATAAGCGAACCAGACGTGATTAAATTTTATTCTGCCCGGGCCCTGCGGAGTTCTAACGACGGCTGGCGGCATAATCTCTGTCGGCGTATCCAGAAGCTTGAACACACGCTCGCTCGACGCCATGGCGGATTGCAGTATGTTGTACTTCTCGCTGAAATCTTGAATGGGACGGAAGAAACGTTGAGCATATTGAATAAAAGAAGCCAGTACGCCAAGCGAAGTCGCCTGAAAAACCCAATGCGGACTGATCCTCCAGTTATGCCCAGTGAACGAGATTCCCCACGTGCCGACTTTGTGCGCAACGTCATTGCCACCGAACCAAATGACTGAGGCGATGGCGATCGCGGAAAGAAATTCAACAATCGGGTAGTAAACCGCGTGGGCCATGATCGCGTCCTTGTAAGCGTCCATATGGACGGCGTTCACTTCGGAGAATTTGTCGTAAGCGCGCTTCTCGCGATTAAAAAGTTGCAGCACCATCATGCCGCTGACGTGCTCCTGCAAGTAGGCATTGATGCGGGCGATGGCGGTACGAATGCGGCGGTAGGAGTCTCGAACCTTATCGCGAAAAATCTTGGTCGCGTAGGCAATGATCGGTAGCACTGCCAGCGTGATCAGCGATACACGCCACGTTGTGTTCAGCATGATGGCCGCGATGCCAACAAGCACGAAAATGTCCTCGAAGATCGAGACCACGCCCGATGTGAACATTTCGTTTAGCGCATCCACATCGCTTGTCACGCGGGTAACCAGCCGCCCCACCGGATTCTTGTCGTAAAAACCGATATGCATTCGTTGCAGATGGCGGAAAATCTGGCTACGCAGATCGAACATCACCATCTGTCCAGCCCATTGCATGAAATAAGTTTGCAGATATTCCAAGAGGAAGCTAAAGGCGAGCAAACCCACGCCCATCGCAGCGACCTGCGCGATTCCAATCAGAGGCTTATTGCTAAGGAAAAAGTCGAAAGGCGTGCGCAACCCTTGCAACGGGGCAAGATATTTGTCGATGACGACCTTGGTGAGATAGGGAACCAGCACGTCAGCGCCGGCTTTGAGGAAAATGGATCCCAGCGCAATCCCCACTTGCCAGCGGTACGGCCGCAGATACGTGATCAGCCGCTTCATCAGCCGGCTGTCGTATGCCTTTCCTAAGACCTCTTCTTCTTGATGCGAAGCCATCCCTATTTCAAGGATACATTAGACTACCCCGGTCTCAATTCGCGGGGAGGTTCGATGTTCTTTTCATCAGTCATCCATTCAGTCTCAAAAAAGCACCGGGCGGGAATCGCTCTGTCCTAATATCCATCAGCCTCGATGGGAGTTTTATGTGCACGCGGCTGCCTTAGCGGAAACTCGCGTTTTTAGCGTGCGCGACTTCGGGGCTACTGGCGATGGTAGTACGAAGACACCGTCGCAATTTCCCAGGCGACAATTGCTGCGAATCACACTGGCGGGCGAGGTTTTATTCCCGCCCGGAACTTATCGTACCGGCACCCTCGAATTGCTTAGCAATGTGACTTTGAATGTGCAGGCTGGCGCGGTCATTCTCGGCAGCAACGAAACCTCAGACTACGGACAAATTTCCGCATTTGGCTTCGACCACAACTACGGCACGAGCAGTTCAGGCGAAGGGGAAAAGGTTGGAATGATCGTGGCGAGAGATGTCGTCAACATCGCCATCATCGGACAAGGGGCGATTGACGGAAACTCCGGCCAGTTTTTCGACTTCGCGACCCCTCACATCACGATGGATTTCGATCCGAAGTTTGCCCGCAGTCCTGACGGTCTGATGGCGGGAATGAATGACACTGCGAATGGCCCCGTTGCCAATAAGCCTACCGGGAGGCCCGGAACCATGATCATTCTTTCCCATTGCAAAAACTTGGTCATTCGAGACATCACGTTGCGAAATGCGCCCAATTGGACCCTGCATTTGCAAAGCGTGGACAATGCAATCCTCAACGGATTACGCATCGACAACGATCTTCGTATTCCGAACGATGACGGGCTGGATTGCGTGCGTTGCCGCAACGTCCACGTTTCTGATTGCAACATCTCAGCGGGGGATGACGATTTCGCATTTGTTGGCAGCGAGAACGTGTCAGTCGTCGGCTGCACGCTGGTTTCCAATTCCTCCGGAATCCGGCTGGAGGATACCCGCGACAGTACGTTCAGCAATTTGCTGATCAATGCCAATCGAGGCATTGGAGTATATGACCGGGGCAGCGGTAACACTGCGAATGTTCTGTTCTCTAATCTGGTGATGGACTGCCATTTGGTTTCCGGGCATTGGTGGGGAAAAGGAGAGCCGATTCTGATCGCCAGCGCGGGAAAAGGACCGGGAGGAGTTCATGATGTTCGATTTTCCAACGTTATGGCTACAGCAGAAAGTGGCTTGGTGCTATATGGCACTCACCCGGATCGCATTCGGCATATTGTGTTCGATCACGTTAGTGTCACGATTCGTTCGCCCTCACCCACCCTGGCGAAACAGATAGGAGGAAATTTTGATCTGCGATGGGTCGCCTCGAACCCATCCAATGCCATCTTTCAGCACGACATTCCTGCCTTGTATGGGCACAATTTTCAGGATTTACGAATCAACAATTTCCAAGTCGCATGGAAGGATGTTTTGCCGGCATACTTCACCTCCGCCATCGAGTTAGAGGACTTTCAGACCCTTTCCATAAATGGATTTCAAGGGAGACAAGCCATCGAAGGTTCAGACTCGCCCGCGATTCAACGAAGAGGCTCTGATACTTCCATTCGCAACAGTACAGCCGATTCCGGTACAGGTGTTTTTCTCGCTACCACATCCGTCCGTAACGCTGGTCTTTTTGTGGGAAACGACCTGGCTTTGGCCAGAATTCCGTTCAACAATGAGGGAATGGGATTTACATCTTACGGGAACCGCCTGCCGCATCCGCGTCGTCAAATCCACTGACCATCACAAAGCTATCTTGGTTTGGGGGAAGTTCTTCTCTTCAAGACGATCAGCTTCGGAAGCTGGCACTGGTTTCTCCCTGCATCTTCGCTTATCTCGGTATGTGGCTCCTTGCGCAACGCTTCCAGCCACCGTACCAGCGGCGAAATCGCACTTTCAAAGGGCTTTCGGCTGGACTCGTCCGGAAAAAACAGTTCCTGCCAATGGTCGCCGCGGAAGATGTCAACGTAAAGTTGATCGAGCATGATATTGCCTCTGGGCGGTGCGATCTGCTTCTGACTCATCTGAAGAAGCTCGGCGGCGTTAATCATCTTTTGAACCTCGGATATTTTTGATACCGACAAAGTCCCTTCGAACACCCTCGTTCGGTCGCCTTTTTCTTCCTCCAAGTGAAATCTTCCGTCGTGCCGCAACAGGACACAAGCCTGGCTATCGAAGTTCATCGTCTCCAGATGCACTAAGAATGGATACTCCCCAGGGGGGTTGAAGCGCTCATTTTGCGCGGACGAGCTGACAATGAGAAATATTGAGACTAGAACGACGGGAAGGAGTCGCGCGGAAACCATTGTCACTCAAGGAATGTTATCCGGAGTATAAACGGGTGCCATAGCATTCCTGTGCACGCTTTTGAAGTTGCCTCTGGGTGTCAGCTTTGGCTCTTAGCTAAAAGCCAAAAGCTAATAGTTGATTTTCGTGTGTATCAAGCCCTCCAAGGCCTATTAGCGCCGAGCGTGGATCTATTCTCGCACGGACGACGGAACCCCCGCTTTTCTTGCCTGCTCTTGCATGTCGTCTAACTGCTGCCTGGCGTCGTCGACGGCCTTTTTCTTCTGGGCGATTTGATCTTTGTAGTTGGCGTCTTCTTTGTCCCATGCGCCGGAATTTCGCAGTCGATTGCCGGCGTCAGCATAAAATGCCGCGGCGCGAAGTCGGTATTCACGCTCTGCCACGTCGAGTTCGCGGCTTAGGAGATCGATGTGATCTTTCTGCGCGGATATCTTTTGCTTCCACTGGTCATTCGCTTTTTGACGGTCCTGCATGGACGTTCCAGGCTTCTTGTCCGCATCGGGAGCGGGTGCCGCAGCAGGCTGAGTGCCGTCCGCCGGGACTGCGGCAGGAGTCGGCGAGGCTTCCGGGGTAGCGGGCGTGGCCCCAACGATGCTCAACTTATCGTTTACCGGAAGGTTGTCATTGTCGTAATGCTTCGCGGTGTTTGGCTTCTTGTCCTTGCGGGCAGTGCGCGCGTAATCGCCCAATGACTCGCCGGAAGACACAACCTGCGTCTGTGCGGTTGCGCATCCCACCAACAGCGAGGCTGCCATCAACATGCCAAATAAACGTCCCGGTGTAAGATTCATGATTGCTCCGTTTCTGTAGATCTTGCCCGCACGTATTGAACGGGATATGTTCCGACTACGCTCCGGCGGCCTTCGCTGCTCTATTTCCAGCGAGAAACCCACCGATGGTATGTTCCAGATGCGATGCTTCTGAAACAATGTCGCTTGCAACGCGCTTGGTCAATTCTTGATCGTTGCCAGACACAAGCTGGCGCGCGTATCCCGAAATCGTGTTTAGCGAGTTGCGAAGCTCCAGCGCCATCTCCGCCGAGATTTCGCCGCGCAATTTTTCCTGCTTGCGTATGGTAGCCACTTCGGTCTGATCGTTAATGAGACAAGCCGACCCCAAGGGATCTCCATTTGGGGATTGAACCGGCGTCACTGTAATTTCAATGGCACGCTGATCGCCCGAAGGGGTGAGATACTCCGCCTGCAATCGCGCCGATGCCGTCTTGTCGCGCAAACTGGCTTCCACCGCCTGAGCCAGGCGTGCAAAACTTGAGCCCGAGCTAAGGTGCGCGTTGCGAAATATTTCTGCCGCAGTTAATCCGGCTGGCGAGGCAAATCCTAGTATTTGTTTTGATGCTGCATTCGCCTGGCGCACCAGTCCATTCGGGGTGAAGAACAACACTCCGCTAGACAAATTTGACAGCACGGCGGCGCTTATATTTTCGGATGTCTTAGCACGCCTGCGTTCGATTTGTTGTGAGCTCTGCAATTCATGCTTCTGCTGTTTGAGCTGCTGGATTACCGCACTGTAGGTGTGCAACGAAACTCTTTCCGCGGTCGCCTGGTCGCCTGCCCCGAGCCCTTCAAGGGCAAAAGTGCGGCGCACACGGCGCATGATCATCAGTCCGGCAATAAGCAGAATTCCGGCTAATACCAAGCCAAAGACCATTCGTAACACGACGGGATTGATCAGTAACCTCAATACAGTCTCCAATACCAGCGCAAGAAATTGTCGCCAAAGAAAGATGCCACCATGGCCATGCTGCCAAGGAACACTCCAAAAGGCATCTGATGCCGGCGCAAAGCGATGAGGGCGGATGCCCAGGCGCGCCGACGGGCCAACTTACCGGGCTCATGATTACGCTCTATCCGTCTCTGGGAGCGCTTCACCCAAACCGCCAATACCGTCGATAATCCGAACAGGGATCCGGCGATCGAGCCGGTGAATATCGTGAACATGGTCAGCTTCACGCCCAGAAAGGCGCCGACCATCGCCATCAGCTTGACGTCTCCGAAACCCATCCCCTCCACGCCCCGCGCGCGTAAATAGATTGCGCCCACGCCGTAGATGAACGACGCTCCGACTGCCGCACCTAGCATGGAATCGACGACGGAAAACATTCGTAACGTAATATCTGAACTCACCGGGGAAGAAATCATGCCCGGCAAAAACTGCGACGCCAGATCGTTGACCGGAACGAAGAGACTGAAGAGTAAGCCCAGTCCAACGCCGGGCAGAGTCATCTTATCGGGCAATAACTGTGTCTCTGCGTCGGTAAAAATCAATCCCAGAAGAAGGAATCCGAAACAGCAATACTTCAGCGTGGACAATGTCGTTCCAAAGTGCCAATAGCAATCCAGAAAAATTGCTCCCATCAGAAGTTCGACCACTAGATAGCGCGGCGAAATCGGCGTCTTGCATCCTCGGCATTTTCCGCGCAACAGAAGCCAACTCAAGACGGGAATGTTGTCGTAAAAAGCGATTGGCTTTTCGCAATTCGGGCATGCTGATCTCGGATGCACCGTCGATAAGCCTCGCGGCAGCCGGTAGATGCATACGTTCAGGAAGCTGCCGAAAGCCAGTCCCAGGCTGAAAATCGACAATGCGTAAAGTGGGTCCACGTGGTGTTTTGACGATTGGCGCGAACAGGCGCTTACACCGTGATTATAGGGCTAGGAACTAGTGCGGGGGAGACACCAAAGTCATTGTCCGCACGGGCGGTGAGTCCACGAAAACGCGAAGAAAAAGCCGCAGAAATGAACTAGTTCGTCTCTGCGGCCGGTGAGTTTTGCTCAACTCGCCGGTTTAGGGGTTGTTATTGGTATCCAACCGCCGCCGGCCTGAATCAGGACCTTCGGAGGTCTTAAAAACGGTCAACGGGGCTTGCAGCGTAAAGTTCAGCACCGTTTCAGACGGCAGCTTAATCTGCTTGCTCTTGGTCGCCGCCTGCACTCCACCACCCAGGCCAGCGCCCGCTGCTGCTCCAATTCCCGCGCCCTTGCCGCCTCCAGCGATCCCACCAATGATTGCGCCTAACACCGCGCCTCCGCCAACTTTCTCCGCAGTATTTGTAGTCCGGGATGAAGCCCTTTTCTCGTATTGGTTCGTCTGCATGTCGTAACGTTTGCCGCCCACTTTAATGCGGTCGAGTTGCAGTACGATTAGCGACTGACCTTTGAACTTCCCGGCGCTTTGAACCGTTACGATATGACCCTCAACTTCATGTCCTGCGGGTAGAACGACGTCACCTTCAGATGACAACGCCGAATTCAACGTAGCTGTGAAGGTTTGGCCTTCCTGAGAAGTCTCAGAATCGATGGCATCCACCAACCGCACCGAAAGCGTCGTCCCCGAGGGCATAGTGACCTTTACCGGTGGGGGCGGAGGTGGCGGGGCTGTAGCAGACGCCACGCTCGAAGGAGGGTTGTTCATCGCCGAGTTCGAGGATGACTGCGTGGGCGGCATGTTCTGGGCCCGTGTGCTGTTTTCACTGGTAGCCGATTCGCGGTCCTTAAGCGATGGCTCGTGACGCCGCCGGGATGAAGTCGACCGTGGGGCCGGTGAGGGCTTCGCAGTGTCTTCCATCGCAGCCATCGGCGCAAGCGCTGGTTGGTCCGCCACCTGCTGCGACGGAGCCATTGCCCCGATTTGTAGATTATTTACCACCTGTTTCACTCCCGGTTCCGAGGACGCGTACTTCGCCGCCGCGTCACGCTGCGCATCGTTGTCCACCGAGCCGGAAAGGGTCACGGTCCCGTTGGAGGCCTGCACCATGAGGAGCTTGCCCGCCAGGCCGGAGTCCGCGTTCAATTTATTTTGAATGTCACTCGCCACTTGCGTATCGCTCGGTGCTTTGGAACACGCGGTAGCCGCCAACAGTACGGCGGCGAGCATTAGCGCGCTGAAAAAAGAGACTGTGTGCTTCATAAGGACACTCCTGTTGGCTTCACTCATTTAGATGCAGGCTGGCTGCGTTTTCATTTTGAAAAAATTGAAAATGTATTTGTCGTCACTATAGCGAGACGCTGCCCGCTTTTCAATGCAAGTGGCACGTTCGATTATGTGTAGAGAGCTATTGGCGGATAAATTTGTAATCGAGAATGCTTACCGCCAGTTCGACAACGTCAGGGCAATCCGGCGCCGGAGTGGCGCGAATCACTCGACCGTGACATAGTACGTTACTGTTTTTCTGGCCAGAGATTTCCTCCGGCATCTCGAAGATCATTTCTACTAAGGTGTTCGACGGCAGTTGGGTCGCCCCGTGAAAAAACAATCCCGATTGGCTCAGATTTTCAATCGTTCCGTCTGACCAATTGCCTAAATTCCGCACCCGGTAACGCAACGGCGCGACGAACTTCAGCCTTCGCGCCCGGGGCATCCACGTCGATTTATAACTGCGTTTTTCGGCGGGAATCGAGCCCTCGGCGGCGTGCTGTTCCAGCCGTTCGGTCCTTCGCATGGTTTCCCAGTCGTAGGCGTATTCCGCAGCGCAGAGCATGCAAACCTGGTAATAATGCCCGTCAGGAGCCCGCCGGGGCCATGAAAATTCATGGGAACAACTGCGCAGCAAAATGGCATCTAGCAATTTTTGAGGCATGATAAGCGCCCGGCAAGGGAAGAAACCGGATGGCTTATCATCTAACGAGGCCGCAAAGTTGGGTAGGTTACTTTTGTGTATCCTCTAGGAGTTTTTAAATACGTGTGCGGTAAGTTTTCTGAGCATCTGTCGCACGGGTAGCCCTTCCTCACTTCGAAAATTTACTTCCATGTATCATCGCTCTGTGAATGACACAACCGTCTTCATTCTGGCAGGCGGCCGAAGCTCCCGCATGGGCCAAGACAAGGCCTTTGTATGTCTTCATGGACAAACTCTATTAGAGCGAGCAAGGAAGCTGGCTGAATCAGTAACTGAAAACATTTTCATTGTCGGAGATCCCGAAAAATTCCGCACCTTCGGAAAAGTAATCGCCGATATCTATCCCGGCCGTGGGCCACTTGGGGGAATCCATGCCGCCCTGTCGAATACTCACTGCGATTTAAACTTGGTAATCGCGGTTGACACTCCGTTCGTGCAAACAGGATTTCTTGAGTTCCTGATTTCGCAAGCTCACGCCAATCAAGCCATGGTTAACCTTCCCAGAACTTTTGGATTTCTCCATCCGCTTTGCGCCGTTTATCGCCGGGAGTTTGGGGCAGTCGCTGAAACAGCGCTAGGACGAAATGGGAATAAAATCGATGCACTTTTCGCAGGGGTGGACACCAACATCATTGATGAGAAAGAAGTCATACGCTTGGGATTCAATCCTGACATGTTTACAAATTTAAATACTCCACAAGATTTGGAAACAGCGCACGATCACGGATCGACGCTCAATATACTAATGGAAAGAAATTAATGAGCGAACCGCAGCCCATTCCCGAGGGTCCCTACATCGCTTTCAATGATGTTTCGAAATCCTTCGGCGATCACCATGTGCTGAAAAACGTGACTTTCGAAGTGCTCACTGGAGAAACCGTGTGCATCCTGGGCCGCAGCGGCGTGGGCAAGTCCGTCACCTTGCAAAATATCATGGGATTTCTCAAGCCAGATTCTGGCCGCGTCATTGTCGATCATGAAGACATCACCGATTACACCGAACTGCAACTTGAGCAAATCCGCAAGAAAGTCACCATGGTATTCCAGAACGGCGCGCTCTTCGACTCGCTGACCATCAGCGAAAATATCGCTTTCCCGCTTCGCGAACGCAAAGGAATCACCGAAGAACAGATTTTTCAGATCGTGGATGGCTTGCTTGAAATGGTGGGGGTGAAAGACATGGGGGAACTGCTGCCCTCAGATTTGTCGACGGGTATGAAACGTTCCGTCGCAATCGCCCGTGCGCTGGCGGCTCAACCTGAATGTGTTTTATACGACGAGCCGACTACCATGGTCGATCCGCTAATGGCGCAACTCTTAGGCGACCTGATAAAGCGCTTGAAAACTCAGCTTCGCCTGACCAGCGTGGTGGTGACCCATGACATGCGCCTGGCAAAAAAATTGGCAAACCGTGTCGTATTTTTGCACGAAGCCAAAGTTTTGTTCTTCGGGACCTATCCAGAAATGGAGAAAAGCAATGAACCCATCGTTCAGGAATTCCTCGAAATGGATGAACTGAAGCTCGAGTCAGCCGGTTGACGCCGCTCAAAAACCCTGTTCTTTAAGGCTTTGCAAAGTAATCGAGGAAGGTGATTTCCTTGACATCAATCTCTCCACGTACTTTGCGATCACGTCAACTTCCAGATTCAACGGATCGCCATTTTTCAAATTCTTTAAGTTTGTTACTTCTACCGTATGGGGAATGATTGCCACGGAAACTATATTGGCCTCTAACTTCGCTACAGTGAGACTAATGCCTTCTATAGAGAGCGAGCCCTTGGGGACTATGTAGCGAAGAAGTTCGTTCGGGACTTCAATTGTCAACCAATAGTCTTCTGCGCCCGCATTTCTTTTGAGCGAGATCAGCGTTCCGGTGCCGTCCACGTGTCCTTGAACGATGTGTCCTCCAAATCGACCGTCGGCCCGCATTGGCAGTTCCAGATTCACCGTCGACTTGGTCTTGATTCTCGAGAAGGAGGTTCGTGCCCATGTTTCGGCTGCTAGATCGGCACTGAAGGACCTTTCGGAGATATCAAGCGCCGTCAAACAAACTCCGCTGACCGAGATGCTATCGCCTGGCTTGAGCTGCTTAACCAGATCAGAAGAAGTAATGGTGATGTGGCGATTTTCATCGCGCTGAAATATCTCTTCAACTGTTCCAACTTCTTCGATTAGTCCGGTAAACACTGTTGTCTCCGTTGCGGTTAACTATAAGACAATATACGAAGGCCGCGTGACAGAAAGCAGGTTCGCCACCTCGCTGGAGTGACATTTTGTCTTCGAAAACTAAATAATCTGTCATCCCGACCGTAGCGGAGCGAAGTGGAGGGACCTGCTTTCCTGAACCACCCCTAGGCGCTAATCACCGTACGGATCTTGCAAATATCCCTCGACCGCGAAGTCTTCCCCGAAACGATGCACGGTCATGGCCTTTACGCGGGGAGCCTGTCGAAAAACCCCGCTCGCGGCGAATGGAACCGCCTCGGCGTCGGCCAGAATCGTAGGCGCGTAATACAGGAAAACTTTGTCAACCACGCCGGAATCAAGCGCCACCCAATTTACACGAGACCCACCCTCGATCAGCAGTCCCATCATCTGCATCTTGCCTAAAATTTCCACGGCAGAAGGTATGTCAGGAAGAGCGTTCGCCGAGCTGGTAAGAATTTGCTCCACGCGAACTCCCCGCTCTTCTAGCCGCTTCTTCTTATTGTCGTTGGGCTGCGAGCACAAAATCATTACATCATCTTCCGCAGTTTGAACGAGTCTCGAATCCAAGGGCAAGCGCAGCCGCGAGTCAAGAACCACCCTTAGCAGTCGCCGGCGGCGCGGTTCTCCGGACCGATCAGTGAGCAGAGGATCATCCGCAAGCACGGTCCCGACTCCAACTAAAATGGCGTCGTTCTGATGGCGCAGTTGCTGCACGTGGTTTCGAGCAGCTGCGCCCGTAATCCATTCGGGTTCCGAGGATTTTTTCGACGATGACGCTGCAATCTTGCCATCTAGCGTCATCGCGGACTTCAACGTAACCAGAGGAGTCCCGTGCCGTATGTATTTGGCGAAATTCTCATTTAACTTCCTCGCTTCCCGCTCAAAGCTCCCGATATCAACTGTGATTCCCGCGCGGCGAAGTCTCTCGAATCCGTTGCCGCTAACCTGCGGATTCGGGTCGTTCATGCACGCCACCACCCTCGAAATTCCAGCAGCAATCAGAGCGTCAACGCAGGGCCCCGTTCGCCCCTGATGAGAGCACGGTTCCAGGTTGATATATAACGTTGCGCCGCGTGCTTGGCTCCCGGCCTGATCAAGGGCAAGGATCTCTGCGTGCTGAATGCCATCGTAGGTGTGAAAACCTTCCCCTACTACAGCTCCTTCCCTTACGACGACCGCGCCTACGCAAGGATTCGGCGATGCTAGCGCTATCCCTCTTTCCGCGAGTGCCAGTGCGCGAAGAAGAAAAAGCCCATCATTTTCGGTGTAGGACATTTTTAGAGAACTTCAGACGTTCGCTCAGCAGCGGGTCAGGCGAACAACGAATCCACAAAATCTTTTGCATTGAAGCGCAGGAGGTCCCCAACTTTTTCTCCGACTCCCACGTATCGCACTGGAAGCCCCAACTCCCGGCAGATGGCCACCACCACTCCTCCCTTCGCGGTACCGTCGAGTTTAGTCAGAACGATTCCAGTCACCCCCGCCGATTCGGTAAACAAACGCGCCTGCTGCAATCCGTTCTGTCCGGTGGTGGCATCCATGACTAACAAGGTTTCGTGAGGAGCGCCGGGAATGATACGTTGCGCCGTGCGCCGCATTTTTTCCAGCTCGGCCATCAAACTGCTCTTCGTATGCAAGCGGCCTGCGGTGTCCACAATCACACAGTCAGCATGGCGTGCTATACCGGCCTGGAGCGCATCGAATAGCACGGCGGCCGGATCTCCGCCGGCCTTGGTGCGAATCACTTCCGTCCCGGTGCGATTTCCCCAAACTTCCAGCTGCTCAATGGCCGCGGCTCGAAATGTGTCAGCCGCGCACAAAAGGACGGTTCTTCCGTCGCCGCGCAAAACCTGCGCTAATTTTCCAATCGTTGTCGTCTTGCCAGTGCCATTTACTCCGACGACCATGATTACTTCTGGCATGCCCTCGGCGCGTTCTACAGGTGGGGTGTTAGCGGAATTTATAATTGTGAGCAGCTCTTCTTTCAGAAGCCTTTTCAGTTCATCTACGTTCTTAATTTGCTTACGGTCGACTTTTTCGCGAAGCTTCGACAATACTTCCTGCGTAGTCGCGCTCCCCAAATCCGCCCCAAGCAAAATCCCTTCTAAATCATCAAGTGTTCCGCGATCAATTTCTTTGTTAAATGAAACAACTTCTTCTATCCGCTCGGTCAAATTCTCGCGGGTGCGCGTGACCGCTTCTTTCATGCGGTCGAACAAGCCGGGCTTAGGTTCGGTGCTTCCGAAAAGAGTTTGAATCATAAGACACAGATTGCGCGAGAACTAATCCCCAATTATAGCGGCCAATTCGGGGGCCATTGGAAACTTGCCTCGAGCTCTCTCGTATTGAAGCGCGAGGTTGAAGACAGTCGGTTCTTCATGGCGCTTTCCAATGATCTGAAGCCCAACAGGGAGACGTTGTTTGGTTAATCCACACGGAACCGAGACGGCAGGCAGTCCCCAAACGTTCACCGGACGCGTGTTTCGTAGGAGTAACAGTTCTCGCGGCCGCAGGAGCTCGGGGTCACTTTTTAACTCGTCGATAAGAGGCGCTGGAACAGGGCCCGTCGGCGTAACCATCAGATCAATCTCTTCGAAGATGGTGCCAATCTCCCGGCGTATCCGGAAAAGCTCGCCGCGCATTCGGTCTATATGTCCCGGAGAAATGTTCTCGCCATTGCGAATTCGGCGGAGGGTTTCCGGCTGGTACAGTTCTGAGCACGAAGCGACAAACTGCGCGTGATGATCGTAGGTCTCTCCATATTGCAGGGTCCGGTCTTCAGGCACGGATAGATTTATTTCGCGCAGTTCGTGGCCCATTCGCGAGAGTTGCGAAAGAGCGTGTTCAGCAAAAACGGCGACTTCGGGATTCAAGCCCTCATAGAAAAATTTTCTAGGTATGCCGATTCTTAGAGTCCTAAACGGGCTCTCTGAACGTAATTTGTGGGTATGCCCTTCGTCGATTGCATCGAACAAAATAGCGGCGTCAGCGACCGTTGTCGCTATGGGGCCGACGTGATCTAGCGACTCCGATAGAGGGATGACTCCCCGCGCGCTGACTCTCCCGTAAGTTGGTTTGAACCCCACCACCCCGCACAATGCGGCAGGCAGCCGGATTGATCCCGCGGTGTCCGTGCCGATAGCGGCATAACAAAGGCCTGCGGCGACAGCTGCGCCCGAACCTCCCGACGATCCACCTGCAATCCGCGACGTGTCCCATGGATTGCGGACATCGCCGTAATAACTCACTACGCAACTTCCGCCGAACGCAAACTCGTGCAAATTATTCTTGCCAACCAGAACTGCACCCGCCTGTTTCAATCGCAGCACAACTTCAGCATCTTCTGCTGGGATGCGGTGTTGATAAATCGCGCTAGCGGCGGTGGTGAGCACACCTGCCGTGTCGATAAGGTCCTTTAGCGCGATGGGAATGCCATGAAGCTGGCCCCGCCATTCTCCTCGATGGATCTCAGACTCCGCCTTCCGCGCTTGTGCGAGGGCCGCCTCCGCGGTCACCGTGATAAAAGCATTCAGCGTCGGATTTAATCTCTCGATTCTAGCCAGGCACTGCTTCGTAATCTCGACGGACGAAACCTTCCCCGTCCGCAACAGTTCCGCAGTTTCTTTTATAGACTCCTCGCTCATTCATCGAAGTCTATAATTTGGATTGAGTAAATCATATGGCTCTCATAAATGCTCCTGTTAGCACGCAGGGATTTCTCGTTGACGGAAAGTGGGTTGAGTCGGGCGAACCTATCGAAATCCGGTCTCCCTTCGACGGCAACGTGGTAGGCCGCGTATTTCAAGGCACGCGTGAACACGCTAACGACGCCATCGCCGCGGCTGTAAAGGCGTTCGGAACCACAAAACGACTTCCGGCATTCGAACGCCAGCGCGTCTTGCGAAGGGTGGCGGAATCGATCCTCGCGCGCAAAGAGGAGTTCGCCCATACCATCTCGCAGGAGGCGGGAAAACCTATTCGAGCCGCGCGTTTGGAAGTCGATAGATCGGTGTTTACTTTCAAAGTCGCCGCCGAAGAGGCTACGCGAATTCATGGCGAATATCTTCCGCTGGATTGGACGGAATCCACCACCGGAAGATGGGGCATTGTGAGGAGATTCCCGCTAGGCCCTATAGCCGGAATCACGCCGTTCAATTTTCCATTGAATTTGGTGGCGCATAAAATCGCTCCCGCGATTGCGAGCGGATGCAGCATGGTGATCAAGCCTGCGCCACAAACCCCCCTCACCGCGCTACTTCTCGCCGAAACCATTCAGCAGGCGGGATGGCCTGACGGGGCTTTGAATGTCGTTCCGCTATCCAACGAAGATGCGTCCTTGCTGATTACTGACGAGCGGCTAAAAATGATCAGTTTTACCGGCAGTGCCGCAGTCGGCTGGGATATCAAGCGCCGCGCAGGAAAAAAGAAAGTAATCCTCGAACTGGGTGGAAATGCCGGGGTCATTATTCACCACGATGCCGATCTGTCCTATGCGGCTGACCGTTGCGCCGCCGGCGGTTTCACTTACGCAGGCCAGACCTGCATTTCCGTGCAACGCATTTTTGTGGAGCGGTCCGTCTTCCAAAGCTATTCGGAGTTGCTGTTGGAACGGGTCAAAAAATTAGTTACCGGCGATCCCCTAGAAGAAGCTACTGATCTGGGTCCATTAATTCGCGAAAGCGATGCCGAACGCGTCATTGACTGGGTTCAAGAAGCGGTCCGAGGCGGAGCGAAAGTACTATGCGGAGGCCGTCGTCAAGGCTCCCTAGTCGAACCCACCGTCTTAACAGGAACGCACGCCGGGATGAAAGTGAGTTGCGAGGAAATCTTTGGACCCGTGGTGACGCTTGAGTCCTACGATAAGTTTGATGACGCTCTAACGCAGGTTAATAATTCCCCTTATGGATTACAGGCGGGAATTTTTACTAGGGATTCCACGCTGTTATTCAAGGCCTACGACGAACTAGAAGTCGGGGCCTTGGTAGCGGGTGACGTCCCCACTTTTCGCATTGATCAAATGCCGTACGGTGGAGTGAAGGATTCAGGTTTCGGACGCGAAGGCTTGCGTTACGCTATTGAAGAGATGACCGAGCCGAAATTGCTGGTGATGAACTTGCGTTGAATCCTCCTAATTCTCACCCATCGCCTTAGAGGTGCTCACGCACTTGGGATGATGCAGATCCTCTTGCCTGAGTAGGTTTGACTTCGCCTCCGGCTGCGCCTAATATCGCGGCCCAAGGGAGAAAGTGTCCGCCGCGTGCTTGATCAGACCATTTCGCATTACCACATCGTCGAAAAACTCGGCGGAGGCGGAATGGGCGTGGTTTACGGTGCCGAGGATACCCGCCTTCAACGCCAGGTAGCCCTAAAGTTCCTGCCCGATGAAATGGTCAAAGATCATCGAGTCCTCGAGCGATTCCGCCGTGAAGCCCGAGCTGCATCTCAGCTCAATCATCCCAACATTTGCACGATTCACGACATTGAGGATAACAACGGTCATCCTTTTATTGTCATGGAGCGGCTTGACGGAGAGAGCCTCAAGCAGCGCTTGCGTGGCAAGCCTCTTGAACTGGACGAGATTCTGGACATCGCCATTCATGTTGCCGATGCCTTGATCGCCTCCCATTCAAAGGGGATCGTCCACCGCGATATCAAGCCCGCGAATATCTTCATCACTAAGAACGGGCAGACCAAAGTCCTCGATTTCGGCTTGGCTAAAATTTCGCGCGACCAGTCTTCGAGCGGCGATGGGCCGACTGAAGGCCACGGTGAGAACAATATCGACGAATCGCTTACGCAAATGGGGGTCATCCCCGGAACCGCGGTCTACATGTCTCCGGAGCAGGCTCGCAGCGAAGAACTTGACCCTCGCAGCGACATTTTTTCTTTTGGCGTCGTGCTTTACGAGATGTCTGCCGGCAAGAAGCCATTCGCGGGAACGAACATTGTCACCACTCTTGACGCCGTTCTGAATCAGAAGCCAACTTCTCCGATCACATTGAATTCCAGCCTCCCCGTCGAGATTGAAATGATCATCGGCAAGGCCATGGAAAAGGACCGCAGCAAGCGCTACCAGACGGCCGCCGAAATGAAGGCTGATCTGGAGCATCTGCGCAAGGAAACGGAGTCGGGACTGAGTCGTTCCAAACTTCGGGATCTTTCCCCCCTGCGTCACTCCTCGAAAACCTTCGAGCGCTCTTCGCCGCGGCAGAAATATATCGTGCTTGCAATGGGTCTCGTTCTTCTGATGGTGCTTGCGTCCGTGGGGACGTGGTGGTTCCGGCACCGGATATTAGGGACGTCTCCACGCGCCATGACCATTGCGGTTCTTCCGCTGCAAAACATTAATAACGCGGATGGCATCGATTACCTTCGGTTCGCTCTTGCGGACGAAATTTCGAATGTATTGATGTACACCAAATCGCTCGATGTCCGACCCACTGCCAGTACGCGGCGGTTTGCCGCAGCTGACGTCGATCCCCAACAAGCGGGCCGTCAGCTACGGGCATCCACCGTTCTCACCGGGCATTATCTGCTGCAAGGCAAACAACTGCTGGTCACAATTGAAGCCATCAACGTAGCCAGCAATCGCCTGCTATGGCAGACCACGCTCACCGCGCCTTCGCAGGACCTGATCGCCATGCAAAGTCAGCTTGCGGCCAAGATGCGCCAGGGCCTTTTGCCGCAGTTAGGGGCCTCGGAGGGTTTCGTCGAAGCCGGCACCCGCCCGAATAATCAGGACGCCTACGATCTTTATCTGCGCAGCCTTGCAATTTCTCACGACCCTGATCCCAACAAATCGGCAATTACCATTCTTGAGGAGGCTGTTGCCATGGACCCAACCTATGCGGCCAGTTGGGAGGCGCTCGGCCTTCGTTATTACTATTTAGGGGCTTACTCAAGCGGGGGCTCAGAGATTTTCAAGAAATCCGACGAAGCTTACGAGCACGCATTGAAACTCGATCCAAATCTCAATTCAGCTTCCGCCCACTTGATTCTTCACATGGCTGAGCGCGGAGAGACTGCGCAGGCCTACCGTCAAGCCCAGGAGCTAGTGAAGCGCCGTCCTGAGAGTGCCGTATCTCATTTCACCCTTTCTTATGCACTCCGCTATGCCGGAATGTTGCCCGAAGCCGCTCATGAGTGCGATGTGGCATTGGCTCTGGACTCCGGCAACTACGAATTTCGTTCCTGCGCATGGGTGTTCCTTGAATTGGGAAAAACCCAAAGGGCCATGGATTTCATTCATCTCGATACCGGCTCGGAGTGGGCCAGTTCAATCGCTGTCGCTACCTTGATGCGCGCGGGCAGACCTGATCAGGCATTCCTCGCAGTAAGCAAGGTTTCCAACAACCCATTTGATCATCGCGACCTGCTTGAGGCTTGTCTCGAAACGTCGCACAGTCGAAACCTTGACGGCATCGCTCAGAAGGCTGAGACAGTCATCGCTGCTGAGCTTGATCCAGAAACGCGTTACTATCAGGGCGCCCTGCTCGCGTATTGCGGTAAGAATGAAGCCGCTTCACGGCTGATCAAGACCGCGATTGACCAGAACTACTGCGCCCTGTCGGCGCTCCAATCTGATCCTATGCTGTCCAAGCTGCGCCGCACACCATTATTTGCACCGTTAGAGTCCGCAGCGCAGCAATGCCAGGCAAAATTTCTGGGAGCATCGAGTAGCGCACACTTATTGAAACCAACCTGAAGGTCCCTCCCGAGCACGAAAGCTGGATTAAAGCGCTCCGCTAAAATGCCGTTCATGCCTTCGAGAGCTCATTTGGTTGTCGGGTTGGGAGAAATACTTTGGGATCTGCTACCCGGCGGCAAGCAACTGGGAGGCGCCCCGGCAAACTTCGCGCATGGCGCGGCTCTTCTTGGAAATCACTCAACGGTTGCGAGTCGCATCGGCCTTGATCCACTCGGGGATGACATCCTCCATGCGCTTGACCACGCCGCCCTTTCGGGCAACGACCTTCAACGCGACCCATCCCATTCCACCGGTACTGTCCATGTTCGCGTTGATAGCAGCGGACAGGCAAGCTACGAGATTGTTGACTGCGTTGCCTGGGATTTTCTCGAATTTACTCCAACATGGCAGGAACTGGCACAACGCACCGCTGCCGTGTGTTTCGGCACCCTAGCTCAAAGGTCGCCGCAATCGCGCACTGCTATCCGCGGATTCTTGGAGGCAGCAAGACCGAATTCAGCGCGAGTCTTTGACGTCAACCTCCGACAGAAGTTCTACTCAGCGGAAATAATTGATCAATCGCTCCAGTTGTGCAACATAATCAAACTCAATGACCAGGAGCTTCCCACCGTCGCAAGACTATTGAACATGAATTGCTCCAGCGAAGGGACGGCTGCCGAGGAAATCTGCCATCGATATGAGCTCGATCTGGTTTGCGTCACTAAAGGCGATGAGGGGAGCTTACTCGTCAATACCACGGGATCCGATATGCATCCCGGCTTCAAAGTAAAGGTTTCTGACACTATCGGCGCTGGGGATGCCTTCACCGCGGGGATGGTTCATCAATATTTGAAGCATGCGTCGCTCCGCGAGATGAATGACCTCGCTAACAGAATGGGAGCGTGGGTTTCTACCCAACCAGGTGCGATGCCGCGACCACGCGACTCAATAATGGCAACGTTGGAGGCGATTGGGGCCCGTGACCTCACAGCGTGAAACGTCCCCCCATCCCTCTAGCCCTGGTAAGCGGAAACTTCGCTGGTGGGGGCCCTAAAAAAATCTTCGTTTCGTAGCAAGGTTTCGATTCCCCGTACCACCTCGCTGCCCGTGCTCTTCGACACGGCGCCGTGGAATCCAGCCAAGCGCGCCTCTTGTACCAACTCTTTCGATACCTGCTGCACGGTTAAAAGCAGCATTGGCAAATGAGGTGCGATTTTTCCGACCTCCCTGGCAGCCTGAAGTCCATTCATTTGTGGCATAGCCAGATCCATCACGATTAAATCAGGATGGGACTCGGCGATTTTAGCGAGAACCTCTTTGCCGTTTTCCGCTTCGCCTGCTACCTGCCAACCATCATGATCCTCAATGACACGTCGAAGTAATCGGCGTATCGAAGCGTCATCGTCGGCGATAAGGATATTCACTGCCATCGGGGAACCCTACACAGGTCAGCGTAACTATTCTGCTGGACTAGGCGTTTTTGCACCATACAGGAATTCCCTGAGAGCTGCGAAACTAAAGTGCTAAGTGGGAGCGACGGTGTGAGCCATTCATCGCCCTAGTCGACTCGCGTCGTCCGCTATCTGAGAGAATCCCAAACACGTGATTCTTCATCTGTAACTGCAACCAATCCAATGCAGCAAAATTCCATGACCGGACAAAACATCAACCCCTGGCTAATTGCCATCGCCGTGATGTCCAGTACCTTCATGGAGGTCCTAGACACTACGGTCGTCAACGTCTCGCTGCGTCACATTGCGGGAAATCTTTCTGCCACTACCGATGAAGCCACTTGGACACTGACGTCGTATCTGGTCGCCAATGCCATAGTGTTACCGATGACCGGATGGCTTGCTGGCCGTTTCGGTCGCAAACGCCTGTTGACGCTATCAGTCACAGGATTCACCATCGCCTCTTTCTTCTGTGGTCTTGCCCCTTCTCTTCCCTTTCTAATCGTCTTCCGCATCATCCAGGGCGCCTGCGGAGGCGGCCTGCAACCGTTGTCGCAAGCCATCCTCCTCGAGTCGTTTCCACCCGAGAAGCGTGGCCAGGCCATGGGCTTTTGGGCGCTCGGCATCGTCGTCGCCCCCATGCTCGGCCCGGTCGTAGGAGGATGGCTGACCGACAACTACAGTTGGCGATGGGTCTTCTACATAAACGTGCCCATCGGAGTCCTGGCCATCATGCTGACCCAAGCTTTCGTCTTCGATCCGCCTTATTTGAAGAAAGAAAAGACTGGCATCGATTATTGGGGGATAGGTCTGCTCGTGCTGGGTATGGGCGCTTTGCAGATCATGCTCGATAAAGGGCAGGAAGAAGATTGGTTCTCGTCGCAATTTATCGTTGTGCTTGCAGTCTTAGCTGCGATCGGGCTTGCCGCCCTTGTGGTCCGGGAACTTATGGCAGACCATCCTGTCATTGATCTCAGCGTGTTTAAGTATCGTTCTTACGCGGTCGGCACCTTTCTCATGACCATCGTAGGATTTGTTCTTTACGGCAGCACCGTCCTGCTTCCATTGCTGATGCAGGAAGTTCTCGGCTACACCGCCACCCACGCCGGGGTCACGAATCTGCCGCGCGGCATGGCATCGTTTCTCTTCATGCCCGTGGTTGGGTTTCTGGTGGGCAAAGTGGACGCCCGAAAACTTCTGGCCATGGGATTCCTAGGAACGGCATTTGCCATGTATCGCTTGTCGCAACTCAGCCTTGATGTAGGATTTTGGAATTTCTGGTGGCCCCTCATGTTGCAAGGCGCCGGACTGGGACTGATCTTCGTGCCACTAACCACGGTAACCAACGATCCCATTCCAAAAGAACGCATGGGAAACGCGACCAGCATCTTCAACCTTATGCGAAACATTGGAGCCAGTATTGGGATCTCGATGGTCACCACTTTGCAAGTGCGCAAGCAGCAGTTGCATACCAGCGTCCTGGCGCAGCATATTAGTTCCACCAATCCGCAATCGCAGGAGATGGTCCGCCGTATGACGCAATATTTCCTCGCGCGAGGTGCAGGCCCCGGCGCTGCTTCCAAGCAAGCCTACGCCGCAGTCTCAGGCATGATCTACCGGCAAGCCACCATCCTCAGTTACAACGACGTCTTTCGCTTCCTTGCAGGCATGTTTTTGCTCATGCTCCCCCTAATCTTCCTGATGCGCAAAGCCAAGAAGAAAGGCCCAGTAATGGCCCACTAACAGGAGAATCAGATTGTGTGGCGCGGGGCCCTCGCCGGGGGGCGTTTGGTGTGGTTCAACCGTGAAAGATGCGGGCGGGATTGCCGGTCTCGACATTTAAGGATCTTAAAGGTCCTATGGCCGGCTAACCACCGCTATACCTACGATTCAGTGCGCTACGGTCGCCGACTTAGTGACTTCTACATCAATGGTGATAGTAATGTCGTTGCCCACCATGGACGGCGCTCCATTCACTCCAAAATCCATGCGATTGATGGTGGTTGTGGCCGATGCCCCCATTCGCATGCCCCCCATGGCATTGATCGGCGCTGACGGGCCGTCAACATCCAGAACCACCTCTTTGGTGACTCCGTGAATGGTCAGGTCGCCGATAATTTTCAGTTTGCCGGAGCCCGCCGCCTCAGTGTGTTTCGACTTAAAAGTGATGGTGGAATATTTCGCAACGTCGAGAAAATGGTCGCTGCGCAGATCGTTGTCTCGCATCTCGATGCGAGTATCAACCGATGCCGCGTCGATAGTCGCTTCCAGTGTGGTTTTGCTGGGATTCGCCGGATCATAGGTAACTGACCCGCTTACTTTCTTAAATTCACCACGCACCGTTGAGATTCCCAAATGGCGAACCGAAAACTGCGCCGCGGAATGCATGGGATCAATCTGCCACGTATCGACCTGCCCAAATGACGACGTTGCGAATAGCATGACCGCGAGACAGACTAACAGTCGATTAAGCATTGTCCTTCGGGCTCCTTGAGGCGACGTCGTTGGCGTCCCTAATCTTCTGGATTGACAGGATTATACAGCGGAGCAAAGCGCGTCGACTTATTCCTTCAGGTTTAGTGACCGTTCGAAAATGACAACGCGAGCAGTGTCTTCTGCTCCATTTCATGCGCCTTCGCCGAACCGGTAGCAGGACTAGCGCTGGCCGAGCGCTTGACTGAAAGTACTGGTCGACTGCCGGCGATCCGCCGTAATCGCGGCAGTATGTAAGAGAGAGCGCCCATGTTCGCGGGCTCTTCCTGCACCCATACCAATTCGCCGTCACCATGGCGATCTAACTCGGCGCTGAGTTCGGTCTCGGGAAATGGATAAAGCTGTTCCAGAAAAACAATTGCGGTAGATTTGTCGTTGCGCTTCTTTCGCTCGGAACGAAGTTCATGTCCGATTTTGCCGGTGCATAGAAGAGTCTTTTCCGCAATTCCGACTTCGTTATCAGGAAGCACATTGCGAAACGCCTGGTCCGTGAAATCGCTCAACGGCGATGACGCATCAGGACTGCGCAACATGCTCTTCGGCGTGAAAACTACCAACGGCTTGCGCCATTTGCGCAATGCCTGTCGCCGCAACAAATGAAAATATTGCGCCGCGGTTGACGGTTGCGCAATCTGAAAATTATCGCGTGCGGCGCTTTGCAGGAAACGTTCAATCCTCGCGCTCGAATGTTCGGGTCCCTGGCCTTCGTACCCGTGCGGCAACAGCAGCGTCAGGCCTGATAGCAATTGCCATTTATCTTCGCCGGCGCTGATGAACTGGTCGATGACGGCCTGCGCCACATTTACGAAATCTCCGAACTGCGCCTCCCACAGGACCAGCGCCTCGGGATAATCGCGGCTGTAGCCATACTCGAATCCCAACACCCCAGCTTCTGATAAAGTCGAATTGTAGATAACGCATTTCGCCTGGTCTTTGGAAATATTTTGCAGCGGCACATATTCATGTTCGTTTTCAATGTCCAGAAGAACCGAATGACGTTGGTTAAATGTACCGCGTCGGCTGTCCTGCCCGCTCAAGCGTACCGGGATGCCCGCCTTCGCCAGGCTCCCAAAAGCCAATGCTTCTGCCATCCCATAGTCTATGGAACGCTTGCCAAATCCCATTTCGGCCCGCTGTTCCAGCAGTTTCTTTACCTTGGGATGAATATGGAAATCGCTGGGATAAGAAGTTAGTCGTTGCGTAATTTCGGCGATCTCTTGAGGCGGTAAAGCCGTATCCACTTCATACTCAGATTTGTAACGTTCGCCTTTATACGGAGACCAGTAATTTGGCAGTTCCCGCAACGTCGGCTTCTTCTTAATAGACCCGGCTCTCTGTTGCGCGCTTTCAAACTCTGCCTTGATCTGCTGGACTTGCGAATCAACGTTATGGGCCCCGATTTGTTCCGCGTAAATCTTCCACAACTGCGGATGATCTTTGATGGCTTTATAGAGCAAAGGTTGCGTGATCGTTGGATCATCGACTTCGCTATGGCCGTGACGGCGGTATCCAATAATGTCGATGACAACGTCGTTGCCAAATTTGTAGCGGTATTCGAGCGCGATGCGTCCCACCCGCACAACTGCGTCAACGTCTTCGGCGTTGACATGGAAGATCGGGATGTTTTGACGCCGCGCGAGTTGGGCGGCGAAGTGTGCGGAATGAAGTTCGCCGGCGGTAGTCGTAAAGCCGATCAGATTATTGACAATGACGTGCACCGTCCCACCCACCCTGAATCCGTGCAGATCGGCGTAATTCATGGTCTCAGCAAAAATTCCCTGGCCCGCGAATGCACCGTCGCCATGCACGAGCAATGGCAGGAAGTGTTTTGTTCCACCTTCCCCCGCACGGTCCTGCTTGGCGCGAGTGCGGCCCACAGTTACGGGGTCGACTGCTTCCAGATGGCTGGGGTTCGAAACCAGATGGATATGAATTTTCGCTCCGCTGCGAGTCACGTACTCGCCAGTCGCGCCCATGTGATATTTCACATCGCCGCCACCCAGAGTGCTACGCGGATCTACATCTTCAAACCCGGCGAAAACTTCTTCGGGACCGCGCCGCGCCACGTGAGCGATCACGTTCAACCGCCCGCGGTGACTCATGCCCATCACCAATTCAATCGCGCCTTGTTCAGCCGCGGCTCGAAGGATTTCATCTACCAATGGAATCAGGGCCGTCACACCTTCGAGCGAAAAGCGCTTGCTCCCTAAATAACGCTGCTGAAGCACCTGTTCAAAAAGGTCGGCACGAATTAATTGCTGAAGCGCGTGTTGTTGATCGACGGTCGGTTGCGCGCCTTCCATCCGTTCCTGTATCCAACGGCGGCGCTCGGGATCCGGGATGTGTACGAACTCCACCCCTACGCTGCCGCAGTAATAGCGGCGCGCCTCTTCCACAAACTCGCCCTCGATTCGCAGTTCCGGATGAGTTTCCGTATGCAGAAATTTAAGTGGGTCGAGTTGCGCTTCAAGATACCCCCATCGGCGGAAGAGATCGAATACGCGTTCGCGGTCTTCAGTTGGGGCATCAAGCAATTCAGTGCTTCCAGAGTAGCCGGAAGTCTTCTTCATAATGGCCATAAGAATGTGCTTATAGAATAAAGGATGCGAGGGTCACTTTGCAGGATTCCGAAGTAACTTCGTCGCGAGGTGCATCAGTCATCGATTCCTTGCATACGCAGCGAGTTTTCCTGACCGCGGAATGGCGCGACTTGCTGATGCTAAATTACGAGGTTGATCCCGGTCTTGTTTTGCGCCATGTCCCATCAGGCACAGAGTTGGACTCGTTCGGAGGTAAAACCTACGTCAGCGTCGTTGGATTTAAATTTTGCCGGACAAGATTACTTGGGCGATTTGCGATTCCATATCACTCCGATTTCAACGAAGTAAATTTGCGCTTCTACGTGCGCCGCCGCGTGCGCGGTGAATTACGCCGCGGCGTGGTATTTATCGTGGAAGTGGTGCCAAAGCGAATGGTCGCTTTCGTGGCACGTCGCCTTTATGGCGAGAACTATATGTGTTCACCTATGAACCATAGTTGCGAAAGTGAAGGTGCGAATAAGGCCCTGGCATTTCGTTGGCAAATCGGCGGCCGGTGGTGCGGTATCGCTGCCCGATCAGTAGGAGTTCCAGCGCCTCCCCTAGAAGGAAGTTTGCAGCAATTCATCACCGAACATTATTGGGGATATTCACTCCAACCAGACGGTGGCTGCATTGAATATCAAGTTGCACACGCCCCTTGGCGCCTGTGGACAACGGAGTCAGCGGAATTAACAGGAGACACTTCGTACGTATATGGCTCCGAACTTGCAAAAGTCGTGCAAAGGCGGCCCGACTCGGCCTTCATTGCAGAAGGTTCTCCTGTGACCGTTTATCGGGGCGAAAAAGTTCAGTGACAAGCACCATTCAGTCCGGCCAACCCCGCAATGGATGGATACTATACGACGGCGCGTGCGGTTTCTGTCTCCTCTGGGTTCACCTCTGGAAAAAGACCGTCGAGCGCCACGGCTTCGCGATTAAAGATCTTCAATCGGCAGCCGCAGACAGCAAGTTGCGTCTTCCGCCTGAAAACCTTCTCGACGACGTTCGCGTGCTAACGCCTTCCGGCAAGTTGGAATCTGGCGCTGGCGCATACTTATACGTCGCTCGCAAGATATGGTGGGCTTGGCCTATCTACGCGGTATTCCGGCTCCCGGGTTTTAACTGGATGATGCAACGCACCTACGGATGGTTTAATCGCAACCGATACCGGTTTTCACGCGCCTGCGCCTTGCCTCAACCCCACTCCGATCCGGTTGCTAAGAATTAAAAAAACGACGATCAGGAGAGTCCCGATCGCCGCCAGCTTTATCTCCGGTTACTCTTTCCCGTCTGCATGAAAATCGAACGAATTGAACAAATCGTCCAACGCCGGCGTGTTTAATGGAACGTAAGGATTGTCCGACGCGGTTTTCGGGTTCGGGTAATTGTCTCGGCTGCACGCCGTCAGGGGTTTCAGGTTTCAGGTTCCAGTGTCGGAGTGCCCGGAGTCCTAGTAGCCGCCGCTTCATCGAAGGTGCCCCGTTTACAATAACCCGTGCGCATACTGATATCAGCAGGAGAAGCCTCGGGCGACAGGTACGGTGCCCAATTGATCGAAGCGTTGCGCCGCCGCCTTCCCCCTGTAGATATCTTCGGTGCTGGCGGACCGTCAATGCGAGGTGCAGGCTGCGATATTGTCGTCGATGCCAGAGACCTGGCGGTAGTAGGCATCTCCGAAATCCTGACACATCTGCCAAAAATCTACGGACTGTTTCATCGTCTTGTTCGCGAAGCCGATAGAAGACGCCCCGACGTTTGCGTTGTTATCGACTCCCCGGCGTTTAACTGGAGGGTTGCGCGAGAAATGCACCAGCGCAAAATCCCAGTGGTTTACTACGTGTGTCCGCAATTTTGGGCGTGGCGGCAGGGACGAACCCGGCTGCTGCGAAACTATGTCGACAGGGCGCTGGTGATTTTCCCCTTCGAAGAGAAGTTCTATCGCGACCGCGGAGTCAATGCTAAGTTCGTCGGTCATCCCCTCTCTGATGTACCTTTGCCTGCGATCACACGCGCCGACTACGCTCGGGAGAACAAGCTCGACCCATCCAAGCCCTGGATCACGCTAATGCCGGGCAGTCGAGTCAAAGAAGTATGCATGAACATGCCAGCTATATTGAGTTGCGCCGCGAGATTAGGGGACGGGCACGAGTTTTTATTGCCCGTTGCTCAAACTCTTGATCGAAAGTTTCTGCAAAGACTGATCGGCGCGAGAGTAATCCATCTAGTCCCCGAAGCGCGCCCAGCGCTGGCTCACTCGCGCGGCGGAATTATCGCCAGCGGGACCGCCACAGTGGAAGCCGCTATGCTGGGCACACCCTTTGTGATGGTCTACAGGGTATCTAAACTGACCTATATGCTCGGACGGAAGCGAGTGAAGGTGCCTTACTTTGCCATGGTCAACCTGATCGCGGGTAGGGGGATCGTTCCAGAATTGGTTCAGGAAGACTATACGGCCGAGAAGGTGATTGAACACCTAACTCCAATTCTCGCTGACGGACCGGCTCGCGAGCAGATGATCGCCGGATTGGCAGAGGTGCGCGCAAAACTATCGCATCACACCCATCCCGCCGAGCTAGCTGCAGAGGAAGTGATGAGCTTGGTGACGGAAACAATTACTAGTAGTACGAGAAGTTGAAGTTGTCGAGAAGAACAGAGTATGGGGTCTGGTGCTGATCGCCGTCCATTTGGAAGTTTGTAGTAATCCCCCACCAGCCAGACGGGGCGGTGCCATGGGGATAAGTCTGATTTACGTCGGCCTTAATGCCGTTCAAGGTAATGGATTTGTATAACAACGAATCGTCTGAGTCTCGCTGCACTTCGATGATGAGATGGTTCCACGAAGCATTCTGTGGATTGCAGGGGATTCCCGTCGAGACCCATCGGGTGTTGACGTTGTCCCATATATCCCACATCTGGCCGTTGATAATGCGGCACTGGTTGCCCCAAGTGAGGCTATGGCCGTTTGAATACAAATTAACGTCGAACTCGAGCACCTGCGCCAAGGGTAAATTATCCGTGTAGAAATAAACATCGTAGGTAAAATTATGCAGGCTGGGAATCAGAGTGTGGTTAGAATCAGGTATCGCCTGAGTTGTCTTCTGTCCGATCAAAGCGTTAGTCCACAGAACGTCGGAATACGGTTGCGTCCCTGCGATATTGAACTGTGCCGAACTGCCGCTGAGTGATGGCGTTTTCACCTGCTGTCCCAACGACCATGTCACACCCGAGCCACAACTGGTGCAGGTGCTATACGCGGGCGGATACTCTCCGTATCCGATCCACCCTCCGCTAGCTTGTAAATTATGCAGGGTTTGAACACTTGAGCCGACGCTAACTGGTTTAGCGGGTGGCGTCGGCGTAGCAGGCGCTGAAGTGGCAGTGGTGCCCCCTCCGCACGCCCAACAGCAGGCCAGCAAGACTCCCGCGACCAACGAGAGCGCGATGCGTGCTGCTTTCCCGGATACCTTGAAATCCAGCGGAATCATTGAGCTTGCTTACCTCAATTCTCAGATTGGTTCTCAGTTCCAAAAGGGTAACCGCAACTCTCTAATACCCAAAGGCACGTAGGGTCAACCCTAATCCTGACATTTGGTCACGCTCCGAAGGACGTCCTAAACTGCTTTAGCGCCGCCATTGCAGGGGTCACGGCCGATCAGTTACCATCTGCGCCATTCTTGCTGTAGATTGTGGGAGCGCCTCAAGGTACACGAGAGCAGATGAAGTGGCAAGAAAATTGTCATTTTCGAGGTAAGGTATGTCCAAAGCCGCGTTCGGCATATTTCTATTTGCAATTTCCTACCTCACTGGTCAAACAATTAATATCGAGGCTCGTCAATCTTCGCACCCAGGCCCCTCCGGTAATGGCCTTGCTCAGCACGATTTCCTCTACGTGGGAGAAGCGAAAGAACGCCGCATTTTCATTGTGCGTCGCGGCAAGACTGTCTGGACCTATGAAGATCCGGCGCGCAAGGGAGAGATCAGCGATGCGGTCATGCTGTCGAATGGGAACATACTATTCGCCCATCAGTTCGGAGTTACCGAGATCACTCGGGACAAGAAAGTGATTTGGAACTATGACGCGCCTCCTGGCCATGAGATCCACACAGCCGTGCCCATCGGCAAGAAGCGCGTGCTCTATATTCAGAACGGCGATTCAGCGGTGCTTCGAGTCGTCAACGTCGATAGTGGAACCGTAGAGAAGGAGTTTCCCCTGCCCACGAAGCATCCCATCAGCGTGCATGGCCAGTTCCGCCACGCGCGATTAACTGCTAACGGGACCATTATGGTTGCGCATATGGACCTCGACAAGGTGGTGGAGTATGACTCCGATGGAAACGAAATGTGGTCTTTCCCCGCGTCGCACCCGTGGGGTGTCACTCCGCTCGACAATGGGAATGTTCTGATTACCGACAAGATCGGCGTTCGCGAGGTCACGCGTCGAGGAGATACAGTATGGAGCTTCGAACCATCCCATTTTGCAGACTACAGGTTTGACAATCTGCAGCAGGCGTGGCGGTTGCAGAATGGAGATACAGTCGTCAATAATTGGGTAAATGAATGGGACATCCCACTAGAAAAGCGCACCGGATCCATACAGGCTGTGGAGTTGACACCGGGCAAAGAGGTTGTCTGGATACTATCTTCTTGGACTTCTCCGGCAGACCTGGGGCCAGCCACAACCATTCAGTTTTTAGACCAACCCACTACACCCGAAGACGTCCATTTTGGAAACCTACAGTAGAGGCTTTTGCTATATCGACTCGAGCTGAGGGTTATTATGTTACGCTGCATACAGGAGAGCCAACATGCCAGATGCTGTAATAGATAGTGCAATTAGAGCATTGAAAGTTCGTAGAGACGAGATCGACAGTATTATTCGAAACTTGCAACGTGTTTCTGGTGGCAGCAGTTCTTCGACGCCGGTATCGGGGGGCCGCAGGCCGGCAACTAAGTCCGCAACTAAGAAGGTCAGAAGTAGAAGGGGAAAGCCCATGTCGGCGGCGGTCAAGGAAAAGCTGAGAGCAGCTTACGCGGCCAACCATCCCGGATGGAAGCCTAAGAAGAAATAACGCGTGCCTTTTTTTGACTCAGATATCCACAGTTTTACCCCTTAAGGACTGACGGAAGATCACGGAATGTCGCTACGCTTTCTGAGACTTCCGTCACTCCCCCTACTCCGGTCCGCCTGCTACCTTATTCGAGATGGAAGCCAAAGCAATTCAGTCCAGCAGCACGCCTAAAAAGCCACGTCGCTGGCCGCGTTATAAGATGGATGTACCGGTTCGCGTTGTGATTCACACGCCTGAAAAAACCGTCATAAGGGATGGACGGGGGCGTGAACTGAGCGAAGGCGGAATGTGTTTCGCAGCGGGGGTGGAGTTGCACGTCGGAGATCACGTTGAGGTGGAGTTTACTCCTGCGTACTCAGGACATCCAATCAGGGTGCGCGCCGTGGCGCGCAATCGGGCTGGTTATAACTATGGCGTGGAATTTGTTGCTTCAACCGACCGGGAACGCTCCGAAATAGCTAGCCTGCGCGAAAATCTCAAGTCGCTCTCTTCTTCCTAAGCGGCGTCCTCTGTTCCTCAGCGTCTTTCTTGCTTTTTCCCCGCGAACCTATCATTTGCGGTCAAAAAAACGAAAACGTCCCTGACTCAGTTGAGTCTGGGACGTTCGTCGAACAGCCCTCCCCCGAAGTCTGCTCAAGAACAAGGTAGCGTTTTGAAGACCCAGTGTGAATGGCACAAGTGTGCCATCAAATACCCCGCCGATCTCGATCTCCTGGTAACCCACAATTACGTTCCTTGGCCGCGAAAATCATCGCTGTCCCGCTTTTGTGGAGTCGCGTTCAATACGCAAGCAAGGCAAAACTCTGTTTCGCATTAGCGCGCAAGCGTACGCCAAACATATGGCAGACTCGATTTTTCATGGAGCCACGGGATACTCAAATCGGACTGATTGTGATATTTCTGTGAGTGATGCCTCAAGAATGGAAGCGCTTTGAAGGCCGGACCATCGACGGCAAATTCAGGTTACAAAAGTATTTAGGGGAATCAACGACCAGTGCGGTGTTCCTTTCCGATGATGTTCAGGGTCACCCAACCGTGGTCAAGCTGGTGAAAGCGGAGCCTAATGCCTCGGATTCTCAGCTACTGCGGTGGAGGGCGGCGCAGAAGCTTTCGCATCCGCACCTTATACGCCTATTCGACTGTGGGTCGTGCGTGCTTTTCGGCGTGCAACTTCTTTACGTGGTCATGGAATACGCTGACGAAAGCCTTTCAACCATACTTCCCGAACGGGCCCTAACCCCCGCCGAGGTGCGAGAGATGTTGGGTCCAACGCTCGAGGCCCTGGGATATATCCATTCGCAATCTTTAATTCACGGACACGTCAAACCGTCCAATATGTTGGCCGTAAATGAGCAACTAAAAATTTCCAGCGACGGTGTCTTTGCCACTGGATCTAAGACTCAAAGCCTAATGCAGGCTAGTCCCTATCTTCCTCCCGAACACGGCAACGCGAATTTGAGCCCTGCGGCCGATATTTGGTCTCTTGGGGTGACTCTCGTCGAGGTTCTGACTCAAAAGGTCCCCTCGCAAAGCGACGATGGACAGAAAAGGAATTTGCCGTCAGCGCTCCCCATTCCATTTCGCGCAATCGCGGAGAAATGTCTGCGCGCTGATCCGCAGCAACGTCCCACCGTTTCTGAGATCAAGCGTGACTTAGATTCCCCTCCGGTACCCGTGTCTACTTCGATGTCTTTGGCGAAAACACCTTCCCGCACACTACGGCCTTTTCTCATCGGCGGGGCGTTGCTTGTCCTCATCATTGCTGGACTTTATTTTCTGCTGCGCCGCCCGGGAAATGCTCTACCCCGTTCCCAAAACACCATTACTAGTCCTGCTGCCTTAGATACAACGGCAGAAACCAAGGCTTCCCCACCTCCCGTAGGCGCAACGGCGAATGCCGAAAAAGTCATTCTTCGGGTGTTGCCGGACGTTTCCCGAAATTCCCTGCGTACCATACATGGCGCGATTAAAGTGAGACTGCGGGTCACTAGCGACACCGCAGGAAACGTGGAGAAAACACGTTTGGAGGCTGGTGGTCCGAGTAGATATTTTGCAGATAGGGCTGTGGAGGCGGCTAAACAGTGGAAGTTCCAGCCTACCGGACCCAGTGGCCGTAGTCTCGATTGGAATCTGGAATTCCAGTTCCGACGCTCAGGGGTCACTGCTCGAGAAACCGCGCTAAAGTAATATTGGTTCTTAGATGTACATATGCAAGTTTTCATTTTTCGTTCAGAACAGCTAATCCCACAACCCATCGATAAGGTTTTCGACTTTTTCTCGAAAGCGGAGAATCTGCAATTTCTTACTCCATCATGGCTGCACTTTCGCATCTTGAGCGTGGAACCGAATCCTTTACGCAAAGGCTCAATAATTAAATATGCGTTGCGCTGGAGGGTATTTCCAATCCGCTGGATCACGGAAATTGTGCAATGGGATCCGCCTCACGGGTTTGTGGACGTGCAACTTAAGGGTCCTTACAAGCTGTGGCGGCACGAGCACCGTTTCGTAGCTGAGGGGAATGATACGAGAATTGCGGACGAAGTCCACTATGCATTGCCACTTGGAATACTTGGACAAATCGCCCACAAGCTGAAGGTCAAAGGCGACGTAGAATCCATCTTCGACTACCGCCGGCGCGCGGTTAGTTCTATGTTCCCGGCATCCTAGATTTCTCTGAATAAGAAATCGAAAGACAAAGCTCGTTGGAGGCGCGCTTGACAACTCGACAGGCAAAGTTGATCATCTGCCTTCTGGCACGACGCCAAGGCGCGACGGACAATTTTCAGCAAGAAAGAACGAGGGAGCCAGTTTCATGTTGAATATGCTGGGACACGCATTTGTGGGACTGCTCATTGGGGTAGTCGCGAAATTCCTCATGCCTGGGCACGACCCGGGTGGAATCATCGTCACCGCCTTGATCGGCATGGCTGGAGGGTGGTTGGGCGGCCTCATCGGTCGTATGCTGGGATGGTATGACCAGAACCACCCCGCGGGTTTTGGCATGTCGGTGGTGGGTGCAATGCTGCTGATATTAGGTTATCGTGTGATAGCGAGATAAAAGGAGCTCTTCTATGGGTTTATTCGATGAAGTAAAAGGCCTGGCTGAACAGTACGCTGGCGGAAACGCCCCGACCGGAGATCCGAGCGGGCATTTTGATCAGATGGCGAAAAGCGTTGATACTTCGACGCTGAGTCAAAGCATTGCGGCAGCGATGCGTTCGGACCAGACGCCGCCGTTTGCGCAAATCGTGACCCAAATGTTTTCTAACGGTTCATCGGATCAAAAGGCAAGCATGCTGAATACGATCCTTGCGGCCGCGCCACAGCTATCGAACCTGATCCCCGGACTCGGAGGAAGTACCAGCGTAAATCCGCAGCAAGCCAGTTCTATTTCGCCAACCGCAGTGCAGACGATGGCGCAGCAAGCCGAACAGCATGATCCTTCGATAGTCGATAAGATGAGCTCGGTTTATGCAGCCCATCCCACTTTGGTTAAGACGCTTGGCACCGCCGCCATGGTGATCGCCATCCGCAAGATGGCGGAAAAATACGCCGCCTAGCCGGTAAGCAGCCATTCGCACAAAATCCCAAAACATCATTGGATGGGTTCTATCGCTGATTCAGCGGGGGACCCTCGCATCATTGCTTATGGCCTGCGCCTGGCTATTAGTTTCTTCACTTGGGTTCGCCCAAGCCGATGTGTTGACCCAGCACAACGACAACTTTCGCACCGGCGCAAATCTAAAAGAAACGCTGGTTACCCCGTCGAATTTGAGCGCACAGCGCTTTGGCATGCTATTCAAGCACATCGTCGACGATCAGCTTTACACTCAGCCCCTCGTCGCTACCAATATCAAGATACGGGGAGGATTTCACGACGTGGTTTATGTGACCACCGTCAACAATAGCGTCTATGCGTTTGACGCCAACGATGCTTCTAATAAGTCGCCGCTCTGGCATGTAAATTTCGGAATTCCCGCCGATCTCCACGACTGGGATTTCGGGTGCCTCGATATCAACGGCAACATGGGCATCATCGGGACGCCCGCAATTGATTCCGCAAAAAAAGCGCTCTACGTGGTGTCGCTGACCAAAATTGGAGACAAATTTCTTCAGCGCCTTCATGCGCTCGACCTATCAACGGGCGCAGACTTGCCGAGCAGTCCGAAAGTTATCGAGTTTCCCGGTTTCGATCCGCTGTTGCAAAATCAACGTCCCGCGCTTTTTCTTTCCCACGGGAATGTATACATTGGCTATGCCTCGCATTGCGACAAGGTCCCGTATCACGGTTATTTATTGGCTTACAACGCAACTTCTCTGAAGCAAATCGGGGTATTCAATACCTCCCTCGGCGGGGAGGGCGCAAGCATTTGGCAATCTGGCCAGGCCCCGTCTGTGGACGCAAAGGGAAACATCTACTTCATCACCGGGAACGGTACGTGGAATGGCAAAACGCAATTCAGCGAGAGCTTCATCAAGCTGAGTCCGCAGTTGAAATTGGTGGATTGGTTTACTCCTACAAATCATTTCAAACTTGATGAAGGAGACGTAGATCTAGACTCTTCTGGCGCAACACTGATTCCCGGTAAGAATTTGGTTCTCGGCGGCGGTAAAGAAGGGGTGCTGTATGTAATCAACAAGCAGCATTTCGGGCATCTGGGGGACAGTCATGCTTTGCAGCATTTTCCAATCACGAGCTCGCACCTTCACAACCTTGTGTACTGGAAAAGTGCAAAGGACGGCGAGCTGGTATTTTTGTGGGGACAGGTGGATAAGTTAAGAGCGTACAGATTTAACGGGAACAAGCTGGAAAAGACGCCGTGGATGATGCGAACGGAGATGACTGAGGGCCATCCAGGAGCAATGCTTTCGCTTTCTGCAAACGGTGCCCACGACGGAATATTGTGGGCGGCGATTCACGCTTCCGGGGATTCATGGCATGAGTCGCGTCCCGGAGTCCTGCACGCGTTCGACGCGGACGACATTAGTCACGAACTGTGGAACTCGTTGCAGAATCCGATGCGAGACGACTGCAACAACTACTCGAAGATGGCGCCTCCAACTATTGCTAACGGAAGGGTTTACCTAGCTAGCTTTGGGACGCAAAACATTGGTACCGGTCAGCTCTGTGTATATGGATTGTTGCCTGATGGAAGTGCTCCTCCCGCTCCGACTCAAGTAAGGGCCAGCGTTGCCGGCAGGTTCATTTACCTGCAATGGGACGCAGTCGAAGGCGCTGTAATTTACACAGTTGAGAGCACCGAGGGCGGCAGTCGCCACGTTATCGTTTCGGGCGTGACCAAGCCGAATTTTACCGAACCAGCAGCCATCACCGGAAGCCCGGAATACACGGTGATCGCCGTCGGTTTCAATGGCCAAAGTGCACGTTCGATCCCCGCTATCGTCACCGTAGAAAAAGTCCCCATGACCCGCATGGCGCACTAAGACTATCGAGGCTCAGTAAGGGCCGCCCGCAAATGAACCACGGTCGAACATTCTCGTTGCGGGGAGACATATGTGAACGTATTAACGAATCCTGGCCGGGATCAGCCCAAGTGGCTTATGTATGTCTGCAATTGAAATTCGCGGAGTGGGTATCCAAACGAAACGGTTTTAAGTGCTTTTTCGAATTCCACTATCGGAGAGTGGGTTTGCTTAGAAGGGTGGCTATGGTGGTGCGACGCTGAGCTTGTTGATAGTGAGCAATTCCTTTATAGAGTGCTTCGGCGATCCGTTGGCGATAGGCATCATTTTGGAGTTCGCTTTCGTCGGTAGGACTGCTTACGAATGAAACTTCTGCGAGAATCGCTGGCATAGAGGTTCCTGTGAGCACGACATATTGGGCTTCTTTCACCCCTCGATTTCTGATGCCGGGATTTTTCGCTACGACGGTGCCAAAGAGCGCTTGCTGTACGCATTCAGCCAAGTGATGCGATCCTTGGACTTTCTCGCGTATATTGATTTTCGTCCAGTCAATATTTTGAAGGGGCTTCTCCAAACCAGTGCCCGGAGGCCTGGCTTTCATCGAAGAATACGTATTCGTATAGTAGGTCTCCACGCCTCGTGCGGAAACCAAATCGCTGTAGTTAGCGTGGATAGATACGAACAATTCGGCCTGTGACAAGTTCGCAATTTCGGCGCGCCTTTCGAGCGCCACATAACTATCATCCTGCCGAGTGTAGGTTATCTTGGCGTTCAACCTCTGTTCCAAGAGGCTCCCGAGCCGTTGAACGATGTCTAGCACGAGGTCTTTTTCTTCAAGTCCTTTTCTTCCTACCGTGCCTAAATCCCAACCACCATGTCCGGCATCAAGCACGATGCTTGGCCCCAGGGGAGGCACCACGGGGGGACTCGAAAGTTGCAGCTTAGCTTTTGGTATACCCGCTACGACCGGAATTGCAGGGATAGGCAAACGCATCACTGTGGAAGATCCCGCGGTCTGACCTGACTCGCCGCTTTTGAAAAGATTAAGCCTCGCGGATGGGCCCACTTTGGTTCCCAGTTTTCCTACCTCCACCATCAGCCGAAATGGATTCTGTTCCATACTGACTGAATAGTTCGAGGCGCCCCTGGTGTCGAGAACGACCCGCGTGACCCCCTGTTTGGGTTGAGCGATACGAATCCGTTGCAGCACGGGATCGTTGACTTCGATGGTTTTACCCAATAAGCCTGGCGCGAGTTTCGTATCCATCAAGTCAAAATAGATTCGCTCGGGCTTTGTTAACCGATGTGCTTCGTATTGGACTTGATCCTGGAGGTCGATGACAACAGAACTCGAATTTTCAGACGACCAGTGTCGGATGCCGGTGATCTCTGGAGTCAAATTTCTATCGGCTGAACCTTGGCTTTGCAGCGTACCTAGAGCTTCAATTTGGGGTGCCGAACCAGCGGCATCCTCCGATCGCACTGGCGGTGGCACAACCGGCGGATTTTGCAGGGACTCGCGAACGGGCCTTTGCCTAATTTTCGGGGCAACAGCACGCCGAATCTGCCACCATAGACCGGCACCCATAAAAATGGCTAAGACGACCAACACTATCACCAGCTTGAGTCCCGGCCGTGCCTCCGTGGCGGGCTCAGTATCGGAAAAAAATACCAACTTTGTCTTGTGCTTCGAAGCTTCCAATTCGCGCCACGCGTAAAAATTCATCGGTCGCAAATCGGGAGGCAAAGGGGCAGCCCCTTTATCCTGGAAAGAAATTCGGCTGTCATCCCTAGTGTCGGCTTGCGGAGCCGGAGGGTAAATCGCTCTCACCACCTGCTGAGAGACCTCCGCGAGCCGGTCTTCTTCCTCCGGCTTCATGGCATCCAGAATCAGCTCCGACAAGAGACTTAAACTGCGAACGTCGCTGTCGTTGAATCCCATCGGCTCGGTGGAGAAGGCTTCTAGGACCCCTAGAATTGCGTGAGGACTAGCAAGAGGGATCGCCACCATCGATCGCGTTTGCAATCGGCGGCAAGCCTCACGGCTGACACGGCTATCATTTTCGGAATCATCGCAACGGACGATCTCGCCAGTGCGAAGACACGCGCCCGAGAATCCTGAATAAGGATCCAGACGCGTCCCAATTTCTGGCGCGATTTCTCCCGCGCAAGCGCGGCATACAATTCCGCTTCCGTCGACTAATGCCACGGCCACGCCATCGGCGCCCGTAATCATTAATGCGCGATCAACCACCAGTTGTAAAACCTCATCGTGTACGAGTTGTGTAAGCTCCCACGCATCTTCAGGAGTTAAACGCGCCCCTTTGTTTAACTCCTGGGTCTTGCGGGTGCGAATCTGCTCATGCAAGGAAGATAAAGCTAGTAGGGTTTCGAGGTCTCGATGTTCAGAACGTGGAAAACTTGGAACAGGCGAAGCAGAAGACGGGCCCACCTGATGTGGCTTTCCTAGGGGTGCGCTTTGAGGATTTGCGCTCATTGGTTCGAACCGCCCGGCGAAAAGCGTAAGGTGGCCAATATGCGTAAGTTACAGCTAACTCCGGCACTTCGCAATATTCCGCGGCACACGACGGTGGAATTCGGACATGTTCTTTAGTAATCTAAACCTCGCGGGAAAGAATTGCCCCGCCATTGGTGCAAATTGGCGAGGACGTGAATCGCGCGGCACGAACATGTCCGAAGAACCCAAAAAGAAATCGAGACTGCTGTTGCCTTTGAGCCTTGGGGCCACGGCCTTCGCTGGATTTGGCCTATTGCTTTTTAGAGGATGCTGGCACCGCAAAATGAGCTGGCCGATCCGATCGTCAGGTAAGTGTTACCAAGTCTGTACTGGATGCGGAATTAAGCGGCTTTTTGACGAGCAAGCATTTCGTGCTTACGGGCCATACAACTACGACCTCAATCGCCTCATAGCGGGTAAAACTGAATCCGCTGTCCCGCAATCCGAGCCTGCCGCGGACACCTCTAAACACCGCACCGCATCTTGATTAGACAGGTACAGGAACATCTTCGATGATTTCGCGGATTGCATTTTCTGCCTGCTCTAATTTACGCAAGGGCGATGAAGCTTGACCCGCGATCACGATGCGGTGAGCAAATACCGGGACCGCAAGAGGCTTGAAGTCTTCAGGGACACAAAAGTTTCTTCCTTCTAAGAAAGCTGAAGCTTGGGCTGCACGATAAAGCATTTGGGATCCACGAGGAGAAACGCCCAAAGAAAATCGTTGCGAATCCCGCGTCATCGCTACGATTCGTAATGCGTAGCTGATTAGCGATTCATCTACTTCAACTTCCCTCACCACCTGCTGCATCTCTAAAACATCAGCGCCGTTGAGGACTGGCTCAAGCAATTCCAGCTGGGCAGTTCCAGCTTCCGAGCGCAATATCTCTCGCTCCGCTTTAGAATCCGGGTAACCCATGCTCACCCGCATCAGAAACCGGTCTAATTGCGACTCAGGGAGCGGGTAGGTGCCGTGATGTTCTGATGGATTCTGCGTTGCAATAACCAGGAAAGGTTGCGGAAGCAAATATGAATTCGTGTCCACTGTGACTTGGCCTTCATTCATGGCTTCAAGGAGCGCAGACTGGGTCTTGGGAGTGGTACGATTGATTTCATCGGCCAGCAATATGTTGGTAAAGACGGGGCCGCGCTTGAATTCAAATTTTTCCTCTGAACTTGAGTAAATGGAGATGCCCAGAACGTCCGACGGGAGCATGTCGCTGGTGAACTGAACTCGCTGAAAACGGCAATCGATAGCACTGGCCATCGCCTGGGCCAGGGTCGTCTTGCCCACCCCAGGAACACCCTCTATCAAAAGATGCCCTCTCGCCAGAATTGAGACTAGAGCGAGATGTATGACGTCATCTTTGCCGCGAATGACTCTTCGAAGGGTGCTTTCCAGGAGGGCCGCCCGGTGAAAAGCAGCGGATACAATATCGCGGGTCATTGCAGCGATTTTACTATGTACACCGTGACGTCCACTGGCTATAAGACGTTACCAACGTCATAAGCTTTATGCCATAAACTCAGCTGAACGGCCCGTCAGCCGCTCAATTCGTTTTGCGATCGGCGGATGCGTTGAAAACAAGCCTGCGAAGCTGCTGCCCAGCAAAGGCTGGACAATGAAAAGGTGGGCAGTGGAAGGAGTTCCCAACAAGGGGACACGCTTCGAATACGCATCGAGCTTCGACAGCGCGCTCGCCAAGGCATATGGATTGCCTGTGAAATGTGCCCCGGTGGCATCGGCTTGATACTCCCGTGAACGCGAGACGGCTAGTTGAATCAGCATCGCGGCAACGGGCGCAAGAATCAGCATCAAGAAGCCACCGCCTCCACCTTGGCGATCTTCTCGTTCTCCTCCGAAGAAAAATCCGAGGCGCGACGCGAAGGTCACAGCGCCTGCAACAGTTGCAGCGATCGAGCCTATTAAGATATCCCGATTGTTTACATGGCCGAGTTCGTGCGCCAGTACACCTTCTAGCTCTTCATCGTTCAGCAGCGACAAGATGCCCTGAGTGACCGCGACCGACGCGTGTGAAGGGTTACGGCCAGTTGCGAAAGCGTTAGGAGACCCCGTGGAGATGAGGTAAATATTTGGCATCGGTATCCCCATCTTTTGGGTCAAGCGCTGCACAACGTCATATACGCGTGGAAGCTGCTCTCGATTTGCCCTCTGAGCCCCGTATGTGGCCAAGGCGATTTTGTCGGAATAAAAATACGCGACGAAATTGGTAACAGCCGCTAGTGCCAGTGCCAATAGCATGCCGTTCACACCGCCAAAATTGCGGCCGACAGCGAGAAGCAATAGAGTCATCGATGTGAGAAGCAGTGCGGTCTTAAATGTGTTTCCCATGGTTGCTCCCTATATCCTCTGTTAGATGAGATCCCGAAAATTGGGATTCATGGTCGGGGTGCAACGCGTTCCCATTGACTCGACTGTGTTGCATCCAGTCGATATTTGCACGCCAGATTCGTGTCGATGGATGGGGATAGGAGGTAGGAGCATTTGACCCTTCCCCCCATAAATGAATCAGTAAACAAGAAGATTGAGTGCCTGGGCACAATCTGCCATCTTCGCCAACATTTCTACCAACTGAACTATGATCTCGGTGCGTCTGTGACTACGGAGCAGAAACGCGATGATTTCGGTATCCGTGTGGGGCATCTAGCCAGAGCTGTGAATCCCACAGTTCGATTGCAGCTAGTTCCGCGACGAGAAGTCTGAAAGTGCGCACTGTATCTTCGTTCATGCCAACGTTGATAGCAGTTGAGTCTCCATGTCTATATCTCTTTCCTGCAAATGACTTAAGGTCCTCGTGATTTTTGGCGCTGCCTACATTTCGGCAGATACTCCAATATTCGGCATGGCAAATAAGAAAAAGCAAACCACTAGCATCGGTTACGCGGCATTATTTGTGTCGCTGGCGTAAAAGTATCCAAGACCGGTAACTGTTTTAATCCGGGTTAGGAATTTCGCCCCTAATCTTTTCCGGAGATCAGAGATGTGGAAATTGATCGAATCCGGTCAGCTTCATCAGCCGAAATTTGTGCTTTGCGGTTTGTGCGGGATTCCTCTTTCCCGCTGGTAGTGAGAAAGCTCCGCCTGAGACCAATTATTCCCGACATTCAGATTCTCTTAGTAATCGACCGGATAACTTAGGTCGGGTTTATTGGGAATGTTCCTAAGCTTGCCCACCCACGCCAAAAAGGGTGAAATGATGTTGGAATGATTCCTCCAACATACAAACCGAAGAAAAAATTCATGCAGCTCGCGATTTCGGAGGCCAAGCGTGCTCGGGATCGCGGCGATTATGCCATTGGCGCCGTTATCACGCGGCTCATTGGGAATCGAGATGTGGTTATCGCGTCCGCTGGTAACCGAGTGAAAACATCTGGCTCATCCATTAAGCATGTCGAACTCGAAATGTTGAAATATGTTTCCTCCGGCTACGGTCGATACCTGCCCGACTTCGTTCTGTATTCAACGCATGAACCTTGCGCCATGTGTGCGGGAGCATGCGTGTGGTCGAAAATAGGGGCGGTTGTATTTGGCGTCTCTCAGGAAGACATCGCCGCTTACGGCACTAAGCACGGCACCGAGGAATTCAAATGGCGCGCCTGTCTTATCTCCTGCGAGTTGGTTTTTAAAAAAGGCGGCCTTCAGGTTCCGGTCTTCCGAGGTTTCGACAGGCAACACTGCCAAAAGCTGTTTTCATATCGAGCTTAATAGCGCTCTTATTAGTGAATGTTCCGGGTAAAGTGACGGTCTCCCCCACTTCAATGGGTAGGCAGGACGACTATCTCGGATCACGGAACCGCACAAGTAGCTCGGTCAATTAATCTCCGCTTTCAGCGGCGACTAAACTCAAGCTTTTTCCGTGACTGCAGACGGCCTATAACGGCGAACAGAGGAGTGTCTATAAAAGGCATTGCACTCCCGATCTGCTCGATGAGCAAATTGTAATTTAACAACAGTCAGGACACCGTAGACAACGCGGAGGTCACAGGATGGCTCGGGGTCTTCATAACATCGTGCACGCGCTGGGGATTTCACTTTTGGTGCTCCTATCCGCAGCCATGCTCACTGCGCAACAGGCCCCGACTACCTGGAGTGGCGTCGTGCGCTCTTCCATTGGTCAGCCTGTGAGCGGTGCGAGCGTAATCGTTTCCACGATACGGGGGAAGCACCGAACGGCTGTCACGGGGCCCCAGGGACAATTCGCGATCAAGGGCCTTGCATCAGGGCCGCACACTGTGACTGTGCAACTTCGCGGGCGGCGCCCGACCGCCGCAGTAGCGCTGGATATAGGTAACGCATCGGTTTCCCTAGCTGTATCCGACCAAAACGTGCTGTCTGTCGAGTTAAATCCGCAAGCCGCTTCGGGAGCCTCGAACGCCGCAAACGGGACGAGCGTCGAGACGCTGTCGAGCCAGAAAGTAAATGAGCTGCCATTAAACGGCCGCGACTTTAGCACGCTGCTGCTGTTGGCGGCGGGCACGATGACCGATGTGAACGGGCAGACGAATTTTACCCAGCAGTTTGCAATCAATGGACAGCGCGGCGTTGAAGCCGTGTTCGCGATGGACGGCGCGGATGTCAGCGATCCTGAAATGGGTGGGAGTACATTCACAAATTTCAACGTGGATGCGATTCAGGACCTACAGTCAAGCTCGGGAGTGATGCCGGCAGACATCGGGCGAGGGGCGGCAGGCTTCACCAACATCGTGACCCGTTCCGGGAAGAACGGGTTTCACGGCTCGTTTTTCGAGTTCTTGAGAAACTCTGCTCTCGACGCACGCAATTATTTCGATCACCCATCAATTGCAGAGCCGGGCCGGATTCCTCCTTTCCGCAGAAACGAGTTCGGATTTACGAACGGAGGACCGGTTTTGTTGCCGAATGTATATGACGGGAGAGACCGGACGTTCTATTTTGTGCAGTACCAGGGATTCAGGCAGGTGCTGGGCACAACGCAGGTATTGGCTGTGCCTACCGCCGCGGAACGAGCGGGGGAAGATGTGGTGTCTTATCCAGACGGCACTACAGACACGTTGCATGTCCCGGTAAATCCGGCGATCGCCGCAGTACTGACGCGTTATCCCTTACCCAATAATCCAATCGGCGCATATGGCGCGCGCACGTACGCAGCGCCGTCGAACGTGAACACAGATGCAAATCAATTTTCCATTCGAATAGATCAGAATTTGAGCGCAAAGAGTCAATTATTTGGCCGATTCAACTACGACAATCTGAGGGGACCGACCACAAATCCGGATCAGACCCTCCTCGACCCAAGCTTCGCCGTGACTTATGTGGATCATCAGAGAAATGGAGTGGTCACGTACACGCGCACCGCATCCCCACAATTTCTATGGTCGGCATCCCTGAGTTTCACGCGGACGACGCCGTCGTTTGTGACGCCCAACCACACCGATTCAGCTCTCAAATTCAACGATGGCCTATACGAAGCGTACAACGGTGCGGCGGGTACCGTGATGTCATCGTTCGGGAATCTTTTCCAGGGACAATTGAATTTTGTCTGGACGACCGCACAACACTCACTGAAATGGGGGGCGGAAGCGCGCCTCAATCGCGACACAACCTACTTTGGGACCAGCCCGAATGGAGAATACGATTTCGGAGGTGGAACCGTTTACTCACCGGTTTTCATTCCTTCTGCGAGCGGGCAGCACGATGTGCAGCCAAGCCAGCCTCTACCAGACACGCTCAGTAGTGTGCTGCTTGGATATCCATATGCGTACACTATCGCGGTGGCGCCATCTTACGCGTCGAGCGGTGCCCACATCGGGCCGGCCGCGATCAACCGGAATAACGTGAATGCCTACATCGAGGACACGTGGAAAATCAATCCCCGGTGGACACTCGACTATGGAATGCGGTATGAGCTCTACACCCCGATTTCTGAGCGCGCGGACCGCACGTCGAGTTTTCTCGACTCTTTTCCACCCGCTGGCATTGGGCAGCGATACTTAATTAATCCGCGGCCGACTTATCAGACAAATTGGAATGGATGGGGGCCTCGGGTGCATTTGGCCTGGAATGCGCCACATGGATTACAAGTTCGTATAGGTGCGGCAATTACAGTCATTCCCCCCAATATCTGGCAGGACAATTTTCTGACTGGATCCACCCCCTACGTCGTGTATCCGCGGGTCAATGCTGCGCAGAACGGGGAGATCGCGTACGGATTCCAGATTACACCGGAGGAATTGCCGCCGGTCTATAACACCGCGGGCGTGAACGTGCTGGCCAGCGGCGATCCAAAGAAGGTGCCGGCGAACACTGTGATGGACATAAATCGTTACCAGCAAGATCTGGCGGCATTGTCGCCGAGTCATCAGCTCTCGCTGCTCAGTCTGAGTGGGATTGACCGCCGTTTCGGCAACGCTTTCCTGGAGAGCTGGACCCTGGGATTGGAGCGGGCATTTGGCGGACTGACAGCTGACGTCGCGTATGTTGGAACATCGGCGTTTCGACTTCCACGAACGTCCTACCCGAACGCCTATCCCGGAGCCGATCCGGGATTTGCTCCGTTTACAAACTTCGACAGCAGTGGCGCCCTGACGGGAGGCTTCGGGTTTGAATCCGTGATTACTGCCACGTCACACTCCTCATATAATGCCCTGCAGACGTCGTTATCGGGAAATGTCAAACACGGTGGTCCGTCACTGCAAGCGGGTTATACCTGGAGCAAATCGCTGGATGATGTCAGCGGTGTTAGTGGCGGAACGGGATCCACAGGCGCTGTCGCGCTGTTCGCCCCGCAAAACCCGTTTGACACAAAAGCGGAGAGGGGTCCGTCAAGTTTCGACGTTACTAATTCTTTTACACTGAGCGCAGCCCAGGACCTGCATCTGGAGCATCTGGGACTTCAATCCGATGGAATCAAGCTACTGACAAAGGGTTGGGAGTTGCTGAGCATCTCGACAATCTCCAGTGGTTCGCCGTTTACCGTCTATTCTGGAATCCAGCAGACAGGAGCGGGGACAACTGGGGCTGACCGACCGGACCAGATTTCAACCCCGCACCTCTCCAGTGCTGGTAGTTCGACGCGGCCGCGCCACGATTATTTTGGGCTTGGCGCAAACAACGCAAGTTTCTTTTCCATTCCAATTGCGATACCTGGCGGGAGTGGGCCGAACTCGGGGCAGTTCGGACACCTTGGCCGCAATACGTTTCGTGGCCCGGCATATTACGACTTCGATTTTTCGCTCATCAAGACGACTCCGATTGGACATCGAAACAGCGGCCTGGAGCGCGCCGACCTCCAATTCCGTGCGGAGTTTTTCAATCTTTTCAACATCGTCAATATGGGGCTTCCTGCGAACATCATCAAGGGGACAGGGTTCGGCATGATCAGCAAGACGGCGGGAACCTCCCGGCAAATCCAGTTTTCGCTAAAAATCATTTACTAGTGAGAGCTTTGTTAACCCGGAGGCTGCAAGACGAATCACACCCTAAAAGTTGGTCACACTGTCACTGTCAAGTCTTCCACGGTTAGTCCGGAAAGACCATTGACGAAATCAGGCAATTACACTCACGATCCGCTTCAATGAGTGTCATGGCTATCTAACACCAGTCATCAAGAATGGCGTTTGCCGACTAATTGGCAGTTGGCTCGTGTTGGACCACAACCAAAAACACCACACCAACAATGGTAAACATTCGGAATGCCTCTTCCTGTCCGTTCCACATTTTCGACTGCCACATTAGAAACCATTCGCCCCCGACATCGAGGAATGCCAGCAACCACATCAGCAGGCTCGTCGTCAGCGCCAGCACGGCGACGTCCAGCGCAGCGGCGAATTGCTCCCTCTCCGCACGAAACGATTTCAGCAACCGCAGACCAGCCCACCAGCATAGAAGCATAGTGACTGATTCCCAGGCGATGATGCCGATATAGAAGACCGTATGTACCAGTGGCGAATTGACGGCGCGCCACGTGAGATGGTTCCCCGGAAAGGTTGAGTCCATCATCAGGACATGGCGGACAAATTCGTAGTTGGAGCCGTAATCCGTGAGGTTGTTTAGGACCAGAATCGTGTAGAAGAGCGCGATTGCAAAAACGAGAACCGATTTGGAAACACGAAGCGCCTTGACATGCCGCATGGGTTGTTGCACGCCGGAATTATATCTTCCGGTGACTTACCGCGAACGTTCTTCTAGGGCGGGCAACTGTTGATTGACGTTCAATAAATCCACATCCCACCCGGCTTGCTAGATGTACGGCCCAATGGTTCGATTGAGGAATGCGGCGAACTCGTGCCAAGCAGGGGTCATTCCGATGGGGACGGACGAGGCGACGCTAGCGAAGATAACCGGCGCGGCCCACATCGTGGAGCGGTGGACGCGGCGCATGGAGATGAGTTCGTAAACGACGAGAATGAGAATCAGGATACCGAGGCCGGTGACGGCTCCAGCGGCGGGCGGAAATCCGATGCGGTCCCAGGGAAAGCGGCCGAAAGCGGCGGCAACGAGACCTGAGGTGGCGATCAGGATCAGACGCTTGTGCGCGTCGGGCCTGCGCCGTGCGCGCCAGGACGCGTAAATGACGATAGCGAAGCCGACGATGCCAATGAGCGGGATGGCAGCGGAGACGGCGGGGTCGAGCGGCCCAATCTTCACTCCACGATGAAGCGCGTCAATGGCAGCGATCACGCCAAGCACGATCATGATCGGCGGAAGGCAGAAGGCGACAGTCCCCAAGGAACGGTGCCACTTCACGCGGCGGGCGGAGATGAGAGCCGCCTGCACCACGAATAGTAGCATCCAGAGAGTGAAAACCGCGCCATGGATGTGGAGGATGCGACTGGGAAGCGGCGCGCGCAACATGCCGGCCTGGAAGTAAGTTGGTGAGAAGCCGATATAGACGCAGACACAGAGCAAGACCGCCATGCCGCTGTAGAAGGCGCGTTCGACGCTTCGCTTGACAGGTCTGTAGTGGGTCTCTCGGCCTGATGAAGGCGCAAAGATGGGTTCTGTTGCCATCTTCTTCTCCGTTTGCGGGGCTGATTGCTTCGGTTCCGTCCGAGATAAATTCCGGCGATTCGTAAAAAATACACGCGATGGGACATTTCAGCAAAGAATTTCGACAGGTGCCCCAGGTTCGCGCCCAGGATACAACGTCTGGTTTTTCACTTCTCTGATTTTAGGGGCGCTACCCTGGGCCGGGGATTCCGCAAACCATCCGAAAATCTTGATTGCTTTGCAATCCCAGGGTAGCTCGCCTTCAGCTACGCTGGACTTGTGCCACCATGGCAGGTCGGATAGCACTCGCGCCGAGTATCCGCTATCCCTGTCGTTGACTGTCCGCGTTCAGCCTGCGTAAGATGAGGCGGCCCCAAAGTTGATCTTGTCCTTATCGTCCGACCATGCTCGTTTACATGATCCTCCAAGTATGATCGCCAAACATGATCGGCCAAACCATCTCGCACTACCGCATTGCCGAGAAAATCGGCGGTGGCGGCATGGGCGTGGTGTATAAGGCGGAAGACACCGAGCTAGGACGCTTCGTAGCCCTGAAGTTTCTCCCTGAAAATGCAGCCGAAGATCAGCAGGCCTTGGAACGCTTCCGCCGTGAAGCTCGTGCAGCTTCTGCTCTGAACCATCCCAACATTTGCACGATCTACGAGGTCGGGAAGCACGATGGCCGTTCGTTCATCGCCATGGAATTTCTGGACGGCATGACGCTAAAGCACCGCATTGCAGGACGGCCGCTTGAAACCGACATTTTTCTTCGGCTCGCGACCGATATCGCCGATGGCCTCGACGCCGCTCACGCCCAGGGCATAATTCACCGCGACATCAAGCCCGGCAACATTTTTGTCACCAAACGGGGAAATGCCAAGATCCTCGATTTTGGCCTGGCGAAAATGGCTCCCGCAACGACTTCTTCAGGTGACAGCGCCTTGGCAAATACAGTGACGGGCGTTGACGAACAGCAACTCACGAGTGCAGGAACGATGCTGGGCACGGTGGCTTACATGTCGCCGGAGCAGATTCGCGCTAAAGAAATGGATGCGCGAAGCGATCTATTCTCGTTCGGGGCGGTGTTGTACGAAATGGCCGCCGGGGCTATGCCATTCGAAGGATCAAGCGCAGGAGAAATCTGCGGGGCGATCCTTCATCAGAATCCCCAGCCGCCGTCGAACAGAAATCCGCAACTGCCGGCACAGGTAGAAGCGATCATCGATAAAGCTTTGGAGAAGGATCGTAATCTGCGTTATCAGAGCGCAGCCGAGATGCGAGCCGACCTGCAACGCCTGATCCGGGACACCAGTTCGGCGCGATCGGCCGCTGCTCTAACTACCGGCAGCGCCCGCTTTCCGGTTGTGGCCGCGACCGAGCCTCTGCGTCGTGAGTCTGTCGTCTCCCCAATCCAGCAAAACAAATCTAAGACTTGGACCTTCGTCGCAGCCGGGTTGTTGCTCGCCATCGTCGCTGCATCTTTGATCTATCTGCAATCCCGGCAGGCCCCACCGCCTACAGTCTCCGGCTACGTTCCGGTGACTCATGATGGTCATCGAAAGGCCTTGGTCGGCACCGATGGATCCCGAATTTTTTTCAATGAATATCCGGCATCGGTTTCTCTCATAGCCCAGGTAGCAAGCTCTGGCGGGGAGGTTGCGCACGTCGCTGCCCCGTCGCCGACTATGTCGTTGCTGGCGGTTTCTCCCGACGGCGCAAACCTGCTGGTGGCGGACGAAGTCGGACAGACCTCTTTCCACGGCCCGCTCTGGGAAGTACCGGTTCTCGGCGGTTCGCCTCGTAGACTGGGTCAGGCCGCAGGACAGGGGGCTGCATGGTCCCCCGATGGTCAGAAGATTGTTTATGCCGATGGACACGATTTATTTCTGGCCAAGAGCGATGGCTCCAATCCTCACAAGCTGGTGACGGCGCCGGATCAAGCCTACTATCCTGCCTGGTCACCTGACGGAACAGAAATTCGATTCAACACGGGCGCCGTGGGTGCCGTCTCTCCTACTGGCCGTCTCTATCAGATCTCAGCGGACGGAACGAGCCTGCATACGCTCATTCCCGGCTGGCACACTCCGCCCGAGGAGTGTTGTGGCCAGTACACTCCCGACGGAAAATATTTCATTTTTCAAACGCAAGGCAATATATGGGCCCGTGCCGAGCAGACGAATTTTTTCGGAAAAGCAAATAGCCAACCGGTGCGGCTGACCTCGGGGCCCATGACCTTTTCGTCGCCCTTGCCGAGTAAAGATGGAAAAAAGCTATTCGTGGTGGGTGCATTGGCGCGTGGCGAGTTGTCTCGCTATGACGGCAGGTCGGCGGAGTTCATTCCATTTCTTTCTGGAATCTCGGCGGACAGCGTCAACTTTTCGAAAGATGGCAAGTGGGTGGCCTATGTGACCTTCCCCGAAGGAGCGCTGTGGCGGGGTAAGTCGGACGGCACCGAGCGAGTCCAACTCACCTTCCCGCCGCTTACCCCCGTGGGGCCAAAGTGGTCCCCCGATGGTCAGCAGATTGTCTTCTTTGCATTCGCCGGCCCGAAGCCGAAGTTGTACATCGTTTCGAACGACGGCGGCGCCCCACGCGAACTACTTCCGGGGGATACCCAGGAAGAATGGGATCCAACCTGGTCGGCGGACGGAACCAAGATCGCATTCGCCAGCGGATCGACGGCCGCGAATAGTTCGATCCTCATCTTTGATGTTAAGACCAATCAGGTCTCGACGCTGTCTGGTTCCAATGGATTCTTCTCGCCGAGATGGTCGCCCGATGGTCGATATTTGATTGCCTTGCCCTTCGCATCCCACAGCCTGAACCTGTTTGACTTTGCAACTCAGAAATGGCAGGAGCTTTCGAAAGTAAGCCTGGGGTTTCCCAACTGGTCAAAGGACGGCGACTATGTGTACTTCCTGCACGCGGAAAACGATCCGTCGGTGCAGCGAATACGCATTCGCGACCGCAAGGTCGAGCGCGTGGCCGACATCAAGAACTTTCGGCAAACCGGATACTTTAACTTCTGGCTCGGACTTTCTCCCGACGATTCACCGCTTTTGCTGCGAGACATAGGCACTAAAGAAATCTACGCCCTAGACTGGCAGGCGCAATAACCCTGTTGGGGCAGCATCCATGGTGCCGGCGGCGCTTTCCCATCCTCCTCGCTGCAATTACCGTACGTAGTGGATTAGGGAGAAGGTGTTTGATGGTTGTGAGCTTGTCAGGAGGCGAGGTCCGCATGAGATGGCTGGTGCTGTTTCTGCTTTCGATCACGAGCTTGACGTTGGCGCAAGACTATCCGACTCAGCCCGGGCGCATCATCGAGCCGTTCGGGGCTCGCGGCGGGCCTGACGTGGTAGTTCGCGCAATCAGCCCGAAGCTCTCAGAGCTGTGGGGCCACCCAGTGACAGTCGAGAACCACCCCGGCAAAGGAAGTACAGAAGCCCCTGCCCTCGTTGCTAAGTCGCCACCCGACGGTTACACGTTGCTTGTGAAAACCAGCGCTCAGGCGTGGCGCCGCGCTGGTGAAGACCCTACCTTATGAGCATTACTGAGACACCTGGCCGCCACCGAGGAGGTTTCTCTTGAAGCGCATCCGACAAATCGTTGTTGCATTGGTGGGTCTGTTCTATGTTGGTTTGCTCCATCCGTTGTATACGGAGTTATGGCACAGCAAATGGCTGCATGAGACGCACGACAATGAATGCGAGCCAATGTTCATCACGTTTCTTGTCACTCTCGAGTGTTTCTGCTATTGGCTGTTCGAAAAGCCTTAGAGTACAGACTCGTAATTGCTTTCGCGGCTTGGGACGGCCTCGCGACATTCTGCCACAATGCTCATCCAGTCAGTCGAAACTTCCATCCACGGGGTTCCACGCGGTTACAAGGATGTGATCCTCTTCGGAGTGGTTGGAATAGCGCTGCTGCTCAGTGTCGCGCCGAAAGAAAAGGCAAAGGCCGTCGTACAGTCTCGCTCACCGACACCAGATCGGTAACGGGAATCCGGCTTGTCGGAAGTGATCGCAATTGCTCCCTTATGACGGGCTAGCCGGAAGGTAACTGTTGTAATCAGGCCATTACACTCACGATCCGTTTCAATCAGTTGATGTGATATTTCAACAGCTGTGGACTGTCGCCTATTCAGAGATCCGAATCATTCAAGATGAAATGCACCGCTACTCCATTCCTCGGGAGCAATATCGGTGATGGTTTCGGTGAAGTTCCAGCAGTGGCCGCAAAAATCCTGAGCGTTGTATTGGCGCTCTCCGTAGGGTTGGTCTTGAGGTTCGGTCAGGATGATGGCACCGTTCCGTCGCGCACACTCGCAGTGACCCTTAGCGTCTTCAATACGAACCTGAACGATGTGCGAGTTGTTGGGTACCACATTGCCTTCGGCAATGGTGAAGCAGCCGTCGCCGACTCTCATCTGGATGCGGTGATTGGCGATGCGAAGTCGGATAGTGAAGCCAAAAGCTTTTGACAGCCAATCGGCGGCTGCGCCGGGGTCAGGGTAAATGAGGACGGGAATCACAACGCAAGGTGGAACCGATCGGTTGAATCGCATCAGGAAACTTTATCATTCAGCGCTCAGAAGCTAGATAAATGTCGTTATCAGGCGATTACAATCACGATCCGGTCAATCAGTGCACTGCGGATATTTCAACCGCTACCAGAGGGGACTTAGACACACTTTTGCAGAGGTGGCGCTTCCACGATGGCTATGCTCTTGCCGAGCCACTTTCGATAGCGTTGATTACCCGACCGCGCGGACTTGATTGCTTGCTCTGGGTGTTGTTTTTCGTATCCTCCAGGGGCCCGGTCGATATGTGGTTTTCATTTTTCAAGGGGACTCTTACCAACCTGCAGTGTAACCGTTGGTAATTAAAAAGGGACATGGAATCAAATTACTTAAAGGGGCGGGTGTCACCCAGGTGACACTTTAAGCCACAAATAAACGGAGAGCACTAACCCTGGTAATAATTCCCGTTCCCGTTCTGGTCATTGCTCACGGGTGCCTCAGAACGTCTTTTGCGTCAATCGAGAGACCTGCTTTGGATGGCGGAGAAAGCAGGTCCCTCTCTTGCGTTCCGCTGCAATTTATTTCTTGCGCGTCTCCCTGACAACAGCCTTCTTATGCTCACCCGTTGTACTGATCAGCGCCAGATAATCTTTGGCGTTGAACGGATAGCGGTGCGTGGATTGTTGTCCCGTGGTACTCAGGCTGACGTCCACCCGACGGTTATTTGCTAGTACCATTACTGGTAAATCGCTAAGCATCTGATGCCGGTCGGCGGGCGCCAGATCTGGATTTTGCTCTATCTGCTCCTTGATCTGCTGGGTTGTTAGTTGCTGCGCATCGCCGAATGAACGGATCTCGATGTTCTCCTCGCGGGGTCCCTTCTCCGACCAGGAACTTTTTGGTGCGTTCGACGCGCCGCTCGGTGAGTTGCTTGTTATATTCCGCCGAGCCGCGACTGTCAGCATGTCCGGTGAGAATGAGTCGGCATTCCGGTTTGTACTTCAGATATTTCTTGTAGTCGGAAGCCAGAGTTCTGAGGATTGCTTCCTGGCTATCCACCAAACCGCGTTCTGGATCTTTGGCAGTTGGACGGGCGGTTTGGAAATAAATGCTGTGTAGCGCAAGCTTTGCGTCCAGTTCTGCAATTTCCGGCGCGGGTGGCGGAGGAGCTTCCACATTCACAACAATGGTGGAGGACGCGGTCAGCGGAGCGTTGCGGTCGTCACTGACATTGCATGTCACCGTGATCGGACCGGGCTGCGCTCCCCCAGTATTCAATCGAGCAGAAGGGTCGGTTCCCGAAATATCCCCTGCAGTCGTGCTGTAGCTGTAAGTTAGCCTGCGGCCGTCGGGGCTGCTGCCATTCGCGGTGATGTTTGAAACTCCTCCGATTGGAACACTGGCAGGGTCTGCCGCGCACGCAACCGTGGGAGGACGCGGGCTCTTGACGGTGAATCTTGTTGTACAGGAAGCAGCACCATGTCGGCCGTCACTAACGTTGGCCGTTGCTTCGTAAGAACCTGGCTGCAAGCCAGTTGTATCAATTTGCGTCGATGCTTCCGATGGCATCGGCTTCATGCCGGCACCGGCACCGTTCCACCGATATGTCAGCGTCTGGTTGGGATTGAAGTTCGATCCAGTGGCGGTCGCGGTCACCTGCTCGCCCGCGTACACTTCGCCTGGTTGCACCGAGCAAGACGCGCTTGGAGACGTTTGCTCTTTGTCGTCTCCGCCAAACATAAAGTTGACTCCTGCCTGCAACCTGGCACCGCGAATTTCGGTACGCGGAGTTGAAGAGGCAGAGCCGTAACGATAGTTCGAATATACATAGTCGGCGCGAATGAGTCGCAAGGAGACATGGCGGGAGAGATTCCAGTCAAGACCTCCACCGGCCAGGACGCCTAGTTTGTCTACATCGTGGAAGGCGTCGGGCATGAGGCGGTGATCCCCGACTAGCGCCTCCAGGAAAGGAGCAAAGTAACGGCTGCGAAAAGTGAACTTCGGGCCCAGGGAAAAATTCGAAAATGCAGCGTCGTCAATTCGGCTAAATGTAGTTTTCTCGCCGCTTCCCCAATGGGTGCTGGTATCGAGAGTCAATCCAAACCAGCGGTTGAAATTGTAAGTTCCCGCCAATCCAATACCTCGAGGATTCACCTCCAGTTTACTGCTCAACGGAAACAATGCTCCAGGAAGCTGACCGTGAATATCGGCGCCGGGATGGAAGAACGAGTATCCGCCATAGAGCTCCCATTTCGGAGCGAGACTGCCCTTGTCTTCATCTTGGGCCGTCGCCGGTAACACCGTTGCAATAGTGCATAACAGAGCGATAGCTAGTGGCAGAAGCGGCATCAGCCGATGGCCTTTAAGTTGAGATGACATTCGATATTCCTCCAAATTGCGTTTTCTGAATCGTTCTCTGTCTAATCGTTAGGGATCCCAAACATCGGCGTACCCGCTACGGACACGGAGGCACAACTACGCTGTTGGTATCCATCGTGACCGCACCACTCCTGGCCAGGGCTCTCCCGTTAAGGGTTGCCCCTGTGGTCAACGTGATGGAGGCCTGCGCCATAATTGTTCCTGTAAACATCGTATTGGTGCCTAGTGTTGCCGAGCTCCCAACCTGCCAGAACACATTGTGCGATTGTGCGCCCCCGATCAGAATGACCTGGCTATTCCCGGCGGCCGTAGTGACGGTGGAAACGACCTGGAAAATCCAAACAGCGTTGGGGTCCCCTTGACCGTCGAGGGTGAGGTTCCCGGTGATTCCCAGCGAAGGTTGCGCGCTGGTAGTTCGGTAGACTCCGGGAGGAAGAGTGAGTCCTCCAATGTCAGGAGGAAGCACGGCGCCGCCAGCTGCGCCTGCTGCATTGTTATATGCCGTGGTTAGAGAACCCTGGGCCGCCTGCGCGGTTGCATCGCCGGCGTGTTGAGCACCTGTAATGGATGCCGGTGGTCCAAAGCCTGTGATTGCGCTTCCCGGCCACACGCCGACATCACCGCTCACGCTTGTGGCAGTACCCGCTACGTTGGTGACAGTGGAGCCGCCAAGAATTCCGAAACTGCACGCTGCGCCTAGATCTAAGGCGGGGGGCGGCGGTGCACACGTGGCCGAGGTTGTAAACGCCCAGACAAAATTGGCCGCAAGTTTATTTCCGAATGTGTCCGCAGCTCCCGTCGTGATGGTGGCGGTAAAAGTGGTGCTGGGAGCGAAAGAAGTGGTGGGCGTAAAGGTCGCAACATTGGTACTGGGAAGATAGCTAACAGTGCCCGGGACACTCACGCCACCGAAGTCGAGAGTGAATGTGGTGTTATTTATGGTCGCGGGATTCATTGCTTTGCTGAACGACGCGCTCACGGTCGCCGTGTTCGGACAATTCAAAGTGGACGCGTTCGGCGGGGTAACCAAGGTGACCGTTGGCGGGACCAGTGGACTGCCGGGTTGAGCGGCCTTAGGATTTTTGTCTGGGTCGCTGCATCCGGTGGCGAGAACGGCCAATAAAAATGCCGGAATCCAAATTTTGCTAACCTTTAACTTGCGCATTCGATTCTCCTCTTTATCAAAAGACAGAACTTTCCACGCGCTTTCGTGGTCATACACGTCGGCGCCAAGGCGCCGTGACGTTTCAAAGTTTTCGTTGCTTGCACGAGATCAGCAGCGGGGGCTGCTTCGAAGGAAAACTACGCGAGGTCTTGTTATAAGACGGGGAGTGTTTTCAATTTCCAGAGTAGTTACTCCGCCAGTCTAATACCAGCACCATCTTGCAAAGTGCTCAAAACTGCAACACCGAAGGTCGCGCAGCTAAAGTTTTGTCATTCACTTTTCATCATGGTGTGAAAGATCCGCACGATAGCAACGGCGCCGCCTTTATTTCGTTTGCCGCTACCTTTCACTGAATACCTCTGGCAGTTCCACGTTGAAGGATCTCGGAATGCAAACTAATGACGTCGAATATTTTCCTGGCTCGAATCGCCGCAAAATCGTCTGTCGGGTAGGACCTATGCGTTAACCAGGCTCGGATATCGAAGGGATTGTGAGTGTAATGGCGATTTTTCACCACTTGAGAAGGCTCCCTGGCGAGTGGGGGCTTGGATAACTTCCGGTTTGCCGACAAACCGGGAGTTGATCGATGTGTTCAATAGTTGCCATTCACTTATTGAGGAAAAATCTAGCGCCTTGCAAATCAATACCTCCTCCTGACAACTCGCGGAGCAGTTTTCCCGTTGACAAACCCACATCGGTTCGTAGTAACTTACCGTTAGTGGACGCTTACTTACAAGCCGGGCTCGACGCTTTGGGTGATGCTACGCGCATGGCTATCTTTCAAAAGCTCGTGGGCGGGCCTCTTGCCGTAAACGAGCTGGCTCGAACCCTGCCGGTGACCCGTCCGGCGGTGTCGCAGCACCTGAAGGTGCTGAAAGACGCGGGCCTCGTGGTGGACAGCAAGGCTGGAACGCGCAGACTGTACCGGTTGAATCCCGAAGGTGTGGCGCGGCTGCGCGCCCATTTCGATCAGATGTGGACGAAGGCGCTGAGCGCCTTTCAAACCGCCGCAGAAAAATCCCCGACAGGAGAGAAACATGGCAAACACCGTGGAAGAAGCCGTCGTACGTAAGAGTGTTCACGTACGGGCGCCAATCGAGCGCGCGTTCAGCGTGTTCGTGGAACAGATGGAGACCTGGTGGCCGGCGACGCATCACATTGGAAAAACTCCGTTCGCAGCGATCTTCGTGGAGCCGCGTGTCGGTGGCCGGTGGTATGAAAGAGACGTCGAAGGCAACTCGAATGACTGGGGCAAGGTGCTGGCGTGGGACCCGCCGCATCGGGTCGCCTTCTCGTGGCATGTTGGTCCGGGACACGATCAACCGGATTGGAAGTGCGACCCGGACCCGGCCAAGGCGAGTAAGGTCGAGATTCGATTCGTGTCCGAGGGACCGGGAACGACCCGGGTCGAGTTGGAGCACAGCAAGTTGGAGCGACATGGCGAGGGCTATGAGCAGTTGCGCGCGATCTTCGATGGACCGGGCGCCTGGGGCGATATCCTCGCGCTGTACGGCAAAGCGGCAGAGGGGGACCGATCATGATCACGCCCCCGCTTTTACTTCGCATCGCGGCGGTCTTGACATTTATTCACGCAGTGCTGCACACCATCGGCGGAGTCTTTGGCAAGGCAGGGCCGGGGCCCGCCACCGTTGCTGTAGAGGCGATGAAGGTGAACCAGTTTCTGCTGATGGGCCATATACGGAGCTTTTGGGATTTCTATCGTGGGATGGGGCTGGGCGCTACGATATCCCTTACGGCCGAGGCGGTTCTTTTCTGGCAACTCGGCACGCTGGCAAAGACGGACGCGCGGCGGCTGCGGCCGATCTTGGCTACATTCTTGGTTGCGTATGGCGTGCTGGCGGTGAACTCGTATGCTTACTTCTTCCTGCCGCCAGTGATTGCGGAGATCCTCATCGCGGCCTGCCTCGGGTTAGCGATTGTTGCTGCTAAGTCTCCGACAGCAACTTTTGCCGCGACGGCTCAGGAGACTTGATTTGAAAAGCTGACGGCACTTTTCATCTAGCAGCGGAGTTGTAGCGTGTCGAATTTCGCGACATGGTCGGATCTGCGATTCTGGATATGGCGATTGTCGTCTCAGCTTCTGCATGACGGGCAATTCGGAAGTAATCCACAACAGGAGCCCATCTGGGAGACGACTTTGGATAGTTTACGAAACCAGGCAATTACACTCAGAACCGATCAATGAGTGAAATGGGCGAGGTTACGTTAGCCATCGTGTATTTGTGTTGGTATTTGCACTCCAGCTTGACTACGATGCGACAGAGGTTCTGATGCTTTCATCAACAAATTTTTGGATGTGTTTGGCGGGGCTTATCTATCTTGCCGGCGGGGTTTTCATACTTCGAAAAGAGATTAGCGAGGCTTACGGCTGGGAAAAGCTCGTCACCTTGGGCTGCGTCTTCGTCGCCGCTCCACTCGCTGTATTCGCGACCGAGCATTTTCGCGGCGCGAGGTTTATCCAAAATATGGTCCCATCCTGGGTGCCGCTGCACCTGTTCTGGGCGTATTTTGTCGGATGCGCGCTGCTCGCAGCAGCTACCAGTTTTACTGTGAAGAGGTTTTTACGCTCGGCGTCCACCCTGCTCGGATTAATGTTCTTTCTATTTGTCTGCATGATTCATATACCTAATGCGCTTGCGCACCCAAAAGATCGATTCGCGTGGGCCGTCGCACTAAGAGACCTCTCCTTTGCCGGAGGTGCATGGGCTCTCGCGGGACGATATGGCCGCACTTCTTCTTCGCAACAATCGAAATGGATGATTTTATTTGGGCGGGTCGTCGTAGCGAGTGCTGCGACATTTTTTGCTGCAGAACATTTTCTTCATCCACGCTTTGCGCCCGGCGTTCCCTTGGAAAAGATCATGCCATCATGGGTTCCATTCCCCAGCGTATGGGGATACCTCGCTGGAGCGGTCCTACTCGCCGCGGGAATAGGGCTGGGCCTAAACAAAAAACCTAGGTTAGCCGCAACCTCAATTGGCGCATTAATGACCGCCCTAACTCTGCTCCTATATCTACCTATTTTGATCCTCGCCCACGGTGGATCAACGCCGGAAATCACTGAAGCCGTAAATTATGTCGCGGACACATTGCTTTTCGCCGGAGCAGCACTGGTCCTAGCATCGGCATTGCCTAATTTTACGCAAACAGGCAATTACACTCACGACCAATCAATGAGTGAAATCGCGATTCGCCAACAAACCTTTTAAGATAGCGCCACCGCCCCGCTTTCATTGACTTGTCTATCTTTCCGCCATAGCATGCTTGCGCATGATCGGCCAAACCATTTCGCACTACCGTATCGTCGAGAAGTTGGGCGGCGGGGGGATGGGCGTCGTCTATAAGGCCGAAGATACGCGCCTCGACCGCTTCGTCGCTCTCAAGTTCCTACCCGAAGACCTATCCCAAGATCCCCAAGCTTTAGAAAGATTTCGGCGTGAGGCCAAAGCTGCATCGGCGCTGAACCATCCGAATATCTGCACGATTCACGACATCGGCGAGGTGAATGGCAAAGCGTTCATCGCCATGGAGTACCTCGAGGGCGTGACGCTGAAGCACCGGATCGCTGGGCGTCCGATGGAAACCGGACAGATTCTCTCGCTTGGCCATGGAAATTGCTGATGCTCTGGATGCTGCGCACTCGAAGGGAATCGTCCATCGTGACATCAAGCCTGCCAACATTTTTGTCACCGAGCGCGGGCACGCCAAGATTCTGGACTTCGGGCTGGCGAAGGTCGCGACTGCCGGTAGTACTTCGAGCCAGATTGCATCTGCTAACACACAGACGCGCACCATTGATGAACAGCACCTCACCAGTCCCGGCTCTACCCTCGGCACCGTCGCCTACATGTCCCCTGAGCAGGCGCGTGCGCAAGGAGTTGGATGCCCGTACTGATCTGTTCTCGTTTGGTGCTGCGCTGTATGAGATGGCGACAGGCGCGTTGCCTTTTCGTGGCGAAAGTTCCGCGGTCATCTTCAAAGCCATTCTGGATGGGACGCCGACATCAGCGGTACGGCTGAATCCTGACCTGCCGCCCAAACTGGAAGACATCATCAACAAGGCGCTGGAGAAAGACCGAAACCTGCGTTACCAGAGCGCCGCTGAAATGCGGACGGATTTGCAACGGCTGAAGCGCGATACCGAGTCCGCAAAAATCGCTATATCAGCATCGCCAAACAAGATGTTCAAGCGCCGCAAGCTCTGGGTCACCCTAGCCGCCGCCATCGCCCTGGCGGCGGCCGGCGCCTGGTACCTGCGGTCCGGAAGAGCCACGCAGATTGACTCCATCGCCGTGCTTCCTTTCGCCAACGGCAGTGGAGATGCCAATACCGACTATCTCAGTGATGGCATCACTGAATCATTGATCGACAATCTCGCCCATGTGCCGCAGCTGAAGGTTAAATCGCGCAATTCCGTTTTCCGATACAAAGGGAAGGATGTGGATGCGCAAAAAGTGGGCAGCGATTTGGGCGTGTCGGCGCTGGTGAGCGGGCGGGTGGTGCCGCGTGGTGGCGGCATTGAAGTGAGCGCCGAGCTTACTGATGTTCGCGACAACACCGAGATCTGGGGGCAGCACTACAGCGGCAAGAGCACAGACATCATCTCGTTGCAACAGCAGATTGCGGGCGACATCGCAGAAAAGTTGCGTGCCAAGCTGAGCACCTCAGAAAAGCAGCAGGTCACCAAACAAGGGACCCAAAATCCAGAAGCCTACGAGTTGTATTTAAAGGGGCGTTACTACTGGAACAAGCAAACTTCTGCGGATTTCACCACCGCAATTTCGTATTTCAATCAAGCCATCTCGAAAGACCCCGGCTACGCTTTGGCATATGTGGGTTTGGCTGATGGCTATGGAGCACTGACTGGCTTTGCTGGCGGCAGTCCCAGCGAATACTATCCAAAATCCAATGCTGCCGCCCGCAAGGCGCTGGAGTTGGACGCGACCTTGGCCTATCCCCATGCCGTTCTGGGCAGCAACTATATGGAGTACGACTGGGATTTTGCCGGAGGTGAGGCTGAGTACAAGAAGGCTTTGGAACTAGACCCGAACGATGCCGGGGCACACTGGTTGTACGCCTTCGACCTTGCCATGCTCGGTGGCAGGGAGCAGCAAGCTGTTGCTGAGATCAATCGCGCCCACCAGCTTGATCCGATGTCAACGATCATCAACGCGTGGGCAGGACTCATTCACATCAGGGCGCGACGGTTCGATGAAGCCATTGTCGCCTGTAAGAAAGTGGAAAATGAGAGTCCCACATTCGCTGTGGTGCGTTCTTTTTTGGCGCAAGCGTATTGGGGGAAACGCATGTATCCACAGGTGATTGAAGAATGGAAGGTCTTTGGCCAGCTGACCGGCGACCCAAGAGAATCTGAATTTGCGTCTGCGCTAAAGCAGGGATTGACCTCCGGGAGCTGGAAGGTCGCTCTGAATAGGGGCATTGAAGTCCGGCAAGCACAACGCAAGACTGGCTACTCGTCCGCATACGCAATTGCCCAGCTCTATGCGGACTCAGGAGACAAAGACCAGGCTTTTCGGTGGCTCAACACCGCTTGTCAGGAGCGCGACTCGTCGCTGGAGGGGTTGAAGACCGACTTTTTACTCGACCCTCTGCGTTCCGACCCTCGCTTTGCTGAGCTGGTGCGCACGGTGGGGCTGCCGCAGTAGCGAAGGGCATCTGAGCTTTTCGCATCCTCTGGAAAAACGCGGACACCGACCATCTGAAGCACGTGGCCAATCATTACGCCATCGCCGGAAGGATAATCCCCTGGCCCGGACGGAGAAGTGGCATGTTGTCCGGGTTAGCTATCTTAAGGTGTTCGATTGATAATGTCTGGAAGCAATGGCGAGATTGCTCCCGTAACCCGTTCGTCGGGAACGGAGAGATTTGCCATTAAGGATGTTCGAGAGTGCCATTTAGGGTAAAAAAACAGCAGCTTTAGAATAACGAGTTCCGTGCACCCCATCGCCGCTGCGAAAAATTTTCACGGCTCAAAGGGCGGAGGAACCGGGCATTGACGAGCCAGATCCGGCGTACCGTCATAATCCAGCAACAGAACCCTGGTGTTGGTCACCTCCCGATACCGATGGCGTGAAGAGGAAGTTGGAAAGGCGGTCGGTAATCAAACGATTCTCTTCGGGATGGTTCGATCGAACCAACGAAGCCCAGCTTCAACGTGCCCTATTCGAACCATCTGCTTAGAGCAGACCAGCCGCTCGAAGCACTGCTCCCACGAAAACTCCACCCGCGAACACGGTATTCTCCGGCGTCGGCAGCTCAATGGTGGTAGGAACTCGCCCGAATTTCATAAGGTCGGCGCCGGTGATGTTCGTGTAATGCTGGGGCCGTTTTTGGTGTCCTGTGGGTAGTCCGGCGCTCTTGGAGTTCAGCGGTTCGTTATCCCAGAAATGATCTACTCCACCCGCAAAGCATCGATCGGATCCAAAGTCGCAGCGCCGGTGGCAGGTCCGTACCCGAACAGTATCCCGACTCCCATCGAAATAGCTAGGGCTATCCAGACAGACAGCCAAGAAACGTTTGAGGAAAGGGACGGCCCAACAACTGAAGCTACAGCCCACGTAACCCAAAGGGCAACCCCCGCACCCGACACCGCACCCACGCAACTAACGACGCAGGCTTCTAGCAGGAACTGCAAGCGGATCTGAGATGGTTTGGCTCCCAATGCTTTGCGTAGGCCTATTTCGTGAGTTCGCTGAGACACGTTAAACTGCATGATGTTCATAATTCCTACCCCGGCAATTGTTATTGTCAGGCCAGCGATGGCAAGAAGTACCGACCCCATGGCGACAGTGACTTTACTTGCTGTTTCTATGAGAGACGACAGATTCTCGACAATGTAATGCGCTTGTTCGCGATGACGCACGTGTAGCAATTCGTTCAATCTTGACGTTAAGTAACGGACGCGCTCGTGGGAGGTTGCCTGGGCATACAGAACCTGGAAAAAATCGTCTCCAGTAAGTTCCTTTACGAGGACGAAAGGAATAAGTACGGTATTTTCTTGAATCTCGGACTGACCAAAAGTCGGTACTCTTTCTTTGAAAATCCCAATTATTGTGAATTTGAAGTGGGCGAGGGTAATGACGTTACCTAGTGACTTGCCCGCGCCAAAAATGGCGGCAGCCAGGCGGGAAGAAAGGAGACACGGTTTGAAATGACCGGAGAAGTCTTCCGCATCAAGATATCTCCCGGAGATAATGTCCAAATCCCGGATCTTTTGAAAGTCCTCCGTAACTCCGACCATACGAGCATGAATCGATTGATTGCTAATCCGAAGGTCAAACGGAATGTCGTAAGTTCCGGCTACAGCGTATCCCGGGAGCGAACGACGAACGAGATCCAAGTCCGCGGGCACCAGTTCGTCATCTGGCACTGTTGGCGGCCCACTACGATCAAGCGAGGCATAGGCAAGGTTCGCGCCTATACCCTCGATCTGAGACACGATATAGGAGCTTCCAGTTGAGGTGATATTGACCACGAGAATAATAGATGCTGTACCGATTGCTACACCTAGCATGGTAAGGCACGTTTTTATCTTGTCGGCTGAAAGTGAAGACATGGCAAACCTCATGCCTTCCCTCCATGCCGTGGTTCTGTCTGTAACCGACTCACGGAAGAGCATAATTGGTTAGCAAGTAATTTCCAGAATTTTGCGCGACTACGCTGAGGTTTGACCTTCCTACTATCTCTTCAAGGTGAGGAATTTCGGTGCCATAAGCAAGCAGGTAGCAGCGGTCAGTTCCGAGCCATAGTGAGGCAAATGCCTTGTCGTCAATGAATATTGCGGGGGCACCCGGGGCGTATGACCCATATTCCAAGTTATTATTGCGCCCGTTTAAAAGTAGTGCGTTTCGCGACGTATAAAAAAAAACTGAGGCAAATGCGTAATAAGAATTTGCCTCAATCAATACCCCCCCTGGACTGTGGGCTAAGATCTCCGCGAATTTGAAAGAACTGAGATAAGAATCGAACCTTACTAAAGCGATTCGAGTAGCCTGAAAAAATAGAATCATAGTCGCAGAAACGACAAAGACAGCTTTGCGCGTGTTATTCGAATGCAACTTCAGCCCGACGGCTCCGGCTCCAAAAGCTAGCGCCGCAATGGCAAGTGGCATTTTCAAATATGCAAATGCATTCACAGTTAGGTCACGCATGTGGCCTAGCGATAGGGTATACAGGGTTGGATTCTGAGTAAGTGCTTTATAAATGTCACCTTCGTGAGGCAGTCGCAATACGGACAAGAAGAGAACTAAAAAGGTAAGAGCCAGTACACTAAACGGAACTATAACAGCCCGAGTGCACGCCACAATCCGGGGCGATTCGGCCCCGAGGGCCGACGCGATTAGTAATGCTAAAGCGGGATAAACCGGCATGGAATAATATTCTTGCGTGGTCGAGAATGTAAAAAACAGCATTACAACGACGATCCAACAAGTCGCCATGGCAAGGGTTCTGTTTGCTCTTGTTTGGGTTGAGAAGCTTAGTGGTGACCTTGCAGCCAAATAAGCAGACCATGGAAATAACCAAACCAAGTTCAGCAGCCAAAATAAAGGCCTTGAAACTGTGTTGTAATCTCGTGGATACCGTAGATTCAAAAATCTTAAGAGTTGCTCGTTGACAAAATAGAACCAAAAGAAGCCATGGTATTGTCCTGGTCTGCTATACAGCGCTAAGTCAAAGTATGGCGGGTTCCGTTTAATTGCGAGAATGTGCCAAGGAAGAGCAACGGCTAGAGTAGTGATACTGGCAACTCCTGGTTTCATTCGTCGCCAGGAATCGAGTGAGAACAATTTCCGGGTAAAAACCATGTAAACCATGCCACTTACTACCGGAAAGACAATAGCGATAAGGCCCTTGAGAAGCAATCCTAATCCTAAGGAAAGTCCTAGGATAAAAGACCAAAGAGCTCGTTCGTTTTCTTCCTGCTCAGATAATCGAAACCATGCCCAGATGGAAAGCGTAAGTGACAAAGTCAATAAGACATCGGGAATAAGAATGCGTGTGAATAAGAACAAGCCTGCGGAAGTAGCCAGAACTATGCCGGCATACAATCCGGACGGCTCTCCAAAAGACCAATGCGCAAAGCGATACGTGATCCAGCAAAGAGCTATGCTGCCAATGGCTATTGGAACCCGCGCAGCCCAATCGTGGATTCCAAACAGGCGGTAAGAGACGGCAATCATCCAATACACAAGAGGCGCCTTTTCCAGGTAGGCTACCCCATCGAGTCTAGCTGTAACCCAATCCCCGGATACAAACATGTTTCTCGAGATTTGAGCTTGAACGGCATCCACATCGTCCATTAGATGAGGAGGGCTGACTATATTTAGGAGGAAGACTAGACATGAAATTGCAATTACGATCAAGCCCGACCGGGAGGCCTTGTTCTGACCGTGACGTATTCCGCGGGTCGCGTGCACGACTACCCGACTCCTTCAAATACTTCACCCGGATGACGCATTTCATGGCTCGAACCTGAAGTCTGAATATTCCAGCGCTTAATCCAAATCATCAGGGTCATCAATCCCCATAGGTGATATCCAAGATTTTTCTTTCTGGTAAGGTGCGCGTCTAGAAGACCGCTTATCGCTTGCCAATCGAACAATTCCGTTTGCATGATGTTTTGTCTTGATAACGTCTCCATGAGAAACTCGCGCAGGGGCCCACGAAACCATTCATGTATGGGAATATCTAACCCGATCTTGGGGCGATTCAGCACAGGTTTTGGTAGTTTGTTTTTCATCAGACACTTCAGTACATACTTCAACCTAAATCTGCTCATTTTCATCGACTCAGGAAGCCGGGCAGCGAAATCCACGATTCGTGGGTCCAGAAATGGCGGCCTTGCCTCGAGCGAATGTGCCATACTCATTCGGTCGATTTTGTACAGGATGTTATCCGGCAAGTAGAAGTTTTGATCGAAATCAAGATAACGCTGTAAGCCGCGCCCTTTCATGGTGCGGAGTATCCCTGCCAGTGGTAATGGGTTCGAGAAGCGAAGTATCTCCTCCTTCTCCCATTCGGTGAATGTGCCGTTCCAAAAGATGTGGGCGTCGTCCGGGTGCATTTGGGCACCGCGCAAAAACCTTTTAAGCTTGTATTCGAACCCTATTTTTTCATCGGAAACAGGTAAGCTGGAGGCGCACGCAGATCCAAACTTTCTCACCCACAGCGGTGACTTAGCCGCCAGCTTATAACATCGGTCGCCTTGATAAGTAAGGTATCCGCCAAAAAGTTCGTCTGCGCCCTCGCCAGAGAGAACGACGGTGACGTCTTTCTTAGTAATCTTTGAAAGAAACCATAACGGCAATGCTCCGGCGTCAGCTCCGGGCTCATCTGAATAGTAGGCCATCTCTCCAATTGCAGAGATTAGATCCAGCCCCGTATTCAGATCTACTTCGGTGTGTTGGGTCCCAAAGAGCTCCGCGGCGGTTCGGGCGTATTTCGTTTCATCAAAGGATCTACCCCGAAAAGTTACAGAATACGTCTTGATAGGGCGGGAAGAAGCTTTGGAAGCATAGTAGAGAATGGTTGACGAATCTATTCCGCCACTGAGCCACAGGCCTATGGGGACATCGGCAACCAGCTGCTCTGCCACAGCACTGCTCAAAAGAGAATCTAATTCTTCGGATGCTTCTTCGACTGTCTTTGGTATCTCGGTGGTGACCACAGACTTCACGAAGCTCGTGCACGAAACTCTTCCACGACTCCACTCCAAAATATAGCCAGGCTGAAGCTTCTTTATGCCTTCGACCAATGTCATCGGACCGGGCACGTAGTTCAACCGCAAAAAGCATTGCAGGCCCGAATTATTAATTTGCCGTGGCACCGCTGAATCAGCAAGAATGCTCTTAAGCTCGGAGCCGAATAAAATGTCGTTGCCGTGAACATAGTAGTAGAGCGGCTTTATACCGACCCGATCTCGAGCGAGTATTAGCCGCCGTTCCGACTGCTTCCAGACAGCGATTGCGAACATCCCTCGCAAGCGATGGAAGCATGAGCTTCCCCACGCCAAGAACGCATTCAGCACAACTTCAGTGTCGCACTCGGTCTTAAACTCTATTCCCTGGGAGCTTAGCTCTGCACGGAGCTCTCTAAAATTGAAAATTTCGCCATTAAAGACCACGACGACATCCCGGTCCGGGCTATAAATGGGTTGGTCCCCTGCCTCCATATCCAAAATTCGGAGCCGTGTAGCGCCTAAGGATATGCAATCCGATACAAATTCCCCTTGGCTGTCGGGTCCCCGATGTATGAGCGATCGGAGTGCGGAGTGCAGAACGCCCGGAGGCCGACGTCTTGAGAAATGAGTGAATCCCAAAATTCCACACATTTAAATACTCAGTCTTTAGAATTGTTGATCAGATCTGACGCTCGCCGCGAACACGAACCGCATTTACCCGTTGGCACCGAGGCAAGGCGTGCTGCAGTTTCAGAACTTTTCGATTTTCTTGCTGGCATTTTCCTTTGCTTCGTCAGCCGGGTTTTCGACTGAGTCTTCTACGACATCACCATTGTTTGCATCCACGTTTACTTCATGGATTTGATTGTCTTTCTCTATGTCGAAGGAATAAATCCAGCGGCCCCTTTCCTTTTCTAGCTCTTGACTCTTGATATGACCAGGCTCCTTCGAAAGCGCAATATTTTTCGCAGCCTCCATCGTTAACTTCGTCTTCGGATTTGAGGCAAACGAACTAATAGCAGCTAAGATTAATATTGAACAATGGTAATAACTCTTTTTGATCATAAATCTCCCCTATAACAAACTTTAACCCTCAAAAGTTAAGGGGGCCTTAAGTTTCACAGGCGATAGAGATTTAAAATTGGGAGTTGGACTCGGACATTGGTTCCAACACCAAGTACGCTGTCTACCTTGATGGTACCTTTGTGACGCTCAACGATTGCCTTGGCGATCGCTAATCCAAGCCCATGTCCACCCGTTTCCCGCGACCGAGACCGGTCGCCTCTATAAAAACGATCGAAGACTCGCCCCAAATCTTCCCCGGCAATACCTTGGCCTGTGTCTCGAATTTGCACCTCGTACACATCCGGACTGTATTGGTTAACCGCTATATCTACGGTTGAGTCTGGGGAGCTATACCGAATCGCGTTTTCAATTAACGCAACCCACACGGTTTGCAGAAGCGTGGAATTTCCATTTACATAACCTGGCAGGACTTGACTCGTCGAAAGCTCTACCCGGCGCAACGCCGCCAGTGACGCAACTTGCTCGCAGGCTGCAAGAACGGTTTCATGTAAAGCAGTTCGCGCAAAGGTGTCGTCGTGCATGGGCGATTCTACGGATGCTAAGGAAAGCATCCGTAGGACAAGGCTCTCTAGGCGATCAAGGTCCGATAGCGCTCGATCGAAACCTCTTCTGTATTCAACCACGTTCTGAGGACCATTCGCAGCGACTTGCAACGTGGACTTCTGAATCGCCACCGCGGTCTTCAGTTCATGTGCGACATCGCTAACAAACGTACGTTCCCGCTCAAATGCGCTTTTTAGCCGACTGATGAGCCCATGGAGCGCACCAATCAAAGGTTGCAATTCCGCTATCGAGTTTGCGGTCGGCGCTGGTTGGAAATTCCATAACGGCTCATCAATGGTAGACGCGTGCGCCGCGAGTTCATCAAGTGGAATCAAACCCTTTGATACGGCAATCCATGCAATGAAACATGACGTGGTGAGCCAAAGGAGGCTGGCGGTCGCAACCACGGCAGTAACTTTGAGAAGATCGGTACGCAAAGATTTCGCCGGAACCGCATATGCAAGGTCAACGTGCTGGCGGGGCTGGTTGTTTTCTTCGGTCTCTTGATCCACCAATGGAACCGAATGCCACAATTCGCCACGATAGAGGGACCCGGCGGATTCAAAGTAAGTCATATAGGGATTTTCGACCAGTGGTTTTAAGATGTTGGCGGACGGAGTTGACACCGCGATCAAAGTGCCGCGGTCATCCCAGATCTCGAAAAGGTCCCCGGACGGTATGGCACCTGGTTGAACTGCGAATTCGATTCCGCCAGGTTTCTCGTCCGCGCTTTGCACCATGGCAAGAGTTATCGTCATACGACGCTGGAGTTCAGAGTCAAATGCAGCCAGTCTCTGGCGATGGGAGTACATTACACCTGCGGTCGCAAGTGCCGTGGTCACTATTGCTTGCCCGACAACCAGACCAAGAAGAATCCTCTTCCGAATTGAGAGTTCACGGCCCATCGGGAATTTGCACTACGTACCCGTGTCCCCGAATCGTTTGTAAGAGCTTTACCTCTCCCTCTGTATCAACTTTTCGACGGAGACCCGAGATGTAAACCTCGATGACGTTACTAAATTTTTCCCAGTTGTAATCATAAAGATGCTCGAGTAGTTCGGCCTTCGACACTACTGACCCTACGCTGAGAATTAGGTACTCAATGACACGATATTCCATAGGCGTCAGGTCCAAAACCCGCTCTCCACGTCTAACGGAACGAGTTGCAAAGTCAAGTTCCAAGTTGTCGATTCGGATTTTCGATTTGGCGTGACCCTTGCTTCGGCGGATCAACGCCTTCAGCCTGGCGATTAGCTCTCCCATGTCGAACGGCTTAGGTAAGTAATCATCTGCCCCCAAATTTAACAACTCAATCATGTGAGCCTTTCCCTCCTTCGCCGTCAGAACTAATACTGGGGTTTTCGACATCCGGCTTCTAAGGTTCTGCAAGATCTCTTCGCCGGATACAGAGGGAAGCATTAGATCCAGCAAGATAACATCATAAGTTCCTTCATCACACATAAACAGCCCTTCACGCCCGTCGGTCGCCAAATCAACAACAAAACCGCCTATTTGGCGTAGGCCGAGCGCAATATTTTCCGCGAGACGGAGTTCATCTTCGATAATAAGAGCTTTCACAATGTTGCTCTTAATTAGGATAGACATCGAAACCTTAAAAGAAGATGAAGGTCTCTGATGAGGGGTCGCGGTTCAACTTTTGAAGTATTATTTTGATTTCAAAGAAGGGACGCCGCGGGTTCTTTGCGACAGTTCAGACAGCGCCGTACTCGAAGTCGTCGGGAATGGACCACTTTGGTGGTTTAAATACTTTAGTGCTTTGGCGGTTCGTCGCTCATCCGGAAGAGATTCTTGCGTATGTCTGGCCAGAACTCTTTAAGCACGTTAGCACCCGCGGTAATAACCGTTTGAGTCGCAAAATTCTTTGCAGATTGCCCGAAGCCACGTTCCGCCGATGGGTAATAAACATTCGACAGTGCTGCTTCCGAGGCGTTGCCGCCGACCTCGGAAATGTTGAACTCGTTCCTGCCATAGTCATTCTTGGTGACGAATGTTCGGCTCAATGCGTAGCTAGTCCGCCTTACAAAACCGCGTTTTCCCAAGGTGTAATACCGAGGGTCTTCATGTGTGATGGTTGGGAATATCGCTTCCGTAAAGAACGTGCCAGACAACTGGTCCGCAAATTGTCGCCAATAATATCGACCGAAACCAGCCGGCCCCTTGCCGAGGGACGGGATTGAATTGGAATATAAGTCTTTGGCCGCGAGGCCGGCCACTAGCAAGAAAGACGAGTAGTCAACACTGTCGTGCAAGGCTAAGTTGAATTTGTCCCGAGTTAAAAGGGGCGGTAGGCGAGTATTGGAATCTACGGCGGTGAAGTTAGGAAGAACGCCCATAATTCGTGGGCTCTGATGCAAAGTTTTTTCGTTGGGGTCGATGGTCGTAGAACTCGGCGCATCAGGAATAGGTAACTGTGATGCCTTGCAGGGCACCCCAAGCGATTGTTTCTGGCAATCTGCTATTTCTCCGGGCTTAGCCTGGCAGAGGGCGATGCTGGAATAGAGAAAAACTACCGAAACACTAAACAAGTTTCTTAACACCCCCACTCTGATGCTCACCCAAAAGTAATCGTTGCACCAAGGCCAAGCAGCCGCATTCTATTTCTGACTTCTACTAACAGAATCTATCAACAGCATCAATGTTCAGCTTAAGGTTCTATTAATGTTCATGCCTCAACAATCAGTCCTACCTTGGAGTGATAGTCGGTCGACATTTGTTGGCACATCGATGCTCTCGAGATCAGGCAGGACTGGCATCGAACAATCGAGTTATACGATATTGAGTTATGGGATAAAGAATTTACGGCAACACTTCCTGAGTATGAAGTCAACACCGGATGAAGGCCTGATCGTCTTGGGCGCGCTTGCCACGCTCTTGATCATCGCAGTGATAATGGGTATTCACTTCTTTGCGCACTAAACCTGGAGATATAGCCGGAGCATACAGCCAGTACTACCTGCAACCTTAACGAATGGATCGATAGTTGCTTTGTATCGCTGTCTCCATAGTCTAAACAGCTCAGGTCTTAAGCCTTCTTTAATCTTTAGAATTGCACCATTTCTCTCGCCTTAGTGCTCGCATCCTTGACTCCAGAATTGGAAATAGACATGTGCAGCTTTGCTCAAAGTACTATCGTTGACTCGCTTCGGTCCCATGCTAGTGCACGCCCCACCTCACAGTGTTACGTCTGGTGGGACGGGGAAAACGAGACCGCAGCTGTTACTTTCGCGGAGCTGGATGCGCGAGCTCGTGCAATAGCTGCCACACTCCAGGCGAAAGGTCTTTCCGGCGAGCGTGCGCTAATGTTTTACGGACCCGGTATTGAGTTCATTGAGGCCTTTCTCGGTTGCCTGTATGCCAATGTGGTCCCCGCACCGCTATATGCTCCCAAGTCGCGCCGAGATCCTGGTAGATTTTCCACCATTTGCCAAAACTCTCGTGCGCGGGCCGCACTTACTCGAACAAGAGACTTGAAGCGAGTGCAAGACATGTTCCTCGAGAATGAGACCCTCGCCTACGAGCTTGTAGTGACCGATACAGTCGATAGCGGCATGGGAGAGCATTGGCAATCGATAAACCGACCTCAGAACGATCTTGCCTACTTGCAATACACATCAGGCTCAACATCAGTACCGCGCGGCATCATGGTCGGTCACACTAACCTGATCACGAACTTGCACAGTATCAAGAATGCTTTTGACGTGAGCTCGGATAGCGTCATTGTTAGCTGGTTGCCACACTTCCATGATTTAGGCCTGGTTTTTGGCATGTTGGAGGGAATCCACCTGGGGCTGCTTTCTATTCTGATGGCTCCTAGCACTTTCGCAGTGCGGCCTCTTCGATGGCTCCAGGCCATTTCAAAGTATAAAGGTACCCACACTGCTGGGCCGAACTTCAGCTATGACGCCTGTCTTGAGCGCTTTTCGCCGGAAGAAATGGAGGGGGTCGATCTGAGCTCATTGCGCTGTGCACTGAATGGTGCGGAGCCTGTTCGGAAAGAGACGATCGACCAGTTTGCTAAGATATTCGCACCTTACGGCTTCGAGAAAAAGGCCCATTGCCCGGGTTATGGGCTTGCTGAGGCCACTCTGGTGGTTAGCCTGGATTCTCCCTTCACTGAACCGGAGGTTGCAACCCTTTCGACGGAAGACCTTGCAATCCATCTCAAGCGCCTAGCTCCAGTAGGACAAATCTCTTCAACTACCACGGTGGTGGGCTGTGGCACGATCGTGGACTATACGGAAGTTGTCATTGTGGACTGTGCGACAGCCGACATCGCCTCCCCCGAAGTCGTCGGAGAAATTTGGGTTAAAGGAGCGGGAGTCTGCCTCGGGTGCTGGGACCAGCCGGATGAGACCAAGCGGGTTTTTAATGCTTACTTGCCAAATGGCGACGGACCTTACCTCCGTACAGGGGACTTGGGATTTTTTCATAACAATCAGCTTTACATTGCGGGTCGCCTTAAAGACTTGATTATCATTCGCGGACAGAACCACTATCCGCAAGACATCGAGAGGACCATCGAATCTGCTCATACTGCGGTGGCACGTGGCGGGGGTGCTGCTTTTTCAGTGGAAGTAAACTCTAAAGAACACCTGGCAGTTGTACAGGAAGTTCGTCGAGGACAGTGGGACACAGCCGACGTTATTGGCGCCATACGAAAATCTATTGCTGACGTCCATGGACTTCAGGCTCAGTACGTCGTGTTGATATCCCCAAAATCCTTGCCAAAAACTTCTAGTGGTAAAGTGCAGCGCCATAAGTGTCGAATTGCACTTCTCAACGGTACTCTCCGCACATTGGCGAGCAGCAGTTTAGACTATCACTAGCAATGAAATACATACCGCAAAACTTAGGGTTGCGTCCTTACGAGTTTCGCTTCGGATACAGCTTCACCCTGATTGACGGCTGTTGTAGAGGTGCCGTATTCTCTAGCACAGGAGATCCTATGAAGTGGTGGTTTGGCCGAATTTCAGTAGCGTTTGTTCTCTTGTCCTCGCTGTCCGTATTAGCTTTCGCAGACAGTGTGGCATTTACTGACTTGGGTTCCGGACCGCTGTATGACCAATATGTCGGCATGGGTATTGAAGGCAAAAATGTGAGTCCCTTCGGACCTTATCAGGCCATTGCTCTTGGATTCACTGCTTCACTTGGAGGCTCGCTCTCCCAAATAGACTTGGGCTTGTCTAATATGTTGGGGCCGAATACTGCCGAAGTCAGGCTCTACAAGAATCTGAACGGTGGACTTGGTTCCCTGCTCTTCTCCCAGGCAGTTTCAAATCAACCCTCCTTCGGGCTTACCGGTAGCACACTGGTGTCATTGCAGCCAACCTCTGGAAACTTGTTTGCCGGAAGTAACTATTTCCTAGTGGTTGCCCCAGGAAGTGCCAATACTCTAGACGTATGGAATTTGAGTAACACTGTCAGCGGCGGCACTGTTCTGGCGGATTTTGGAAACGGTTTCGCTCCTACTACAAAACTCTTAGGCTTTGGTGCCTTCGATGTCAAGGTGAGGGCTACCCCGGTGCCCGAGCCTTCGGTTTGGTTCATGTTGGGAATGCTCATAATTTGTTGGATATGTACGATCGCTATCGCCCCGAGTGCTGCCCGGAAGTGAGGCGACAGGTGCGCCGCTTGGCGTGGTTTTTGGATAGGTTTAAGCGAGACAATTAGACTCGAACCGATCCTCACCGGCTGACAATCACCGTTGCGGCGAAATAGCGTGGCTGGCGATTGTCACTGGCCGCAAACCCAACGGCATGAACCCCCAGAAATAGAGATAGTTACGGCCCATCAGCCTTGAGACCCTCGTATAAACTTTTCGGTCTCCAGGTTGGCAAGTTCAATCGCAAGTTTTTGAATAGGTGCTCGCGCGATGATCGAATCGGTCGGTTTTATTAGCCGAAGGTTTTGCTGTGCGGGATTCCCCTTTTCCGAGTGCTAGTGATAGAGCTCCCGCAAAAATCAATTATTCCTGACTTTCAGGTTCTCTTAACAATCGACCGGATAACTTAGGTCTGGTTTACAAATCTCTATTTACAAATCTCTAGATGGTTGCCCCCATCCATGAAGTTGAATACGAACCAGATCAAGGGCTAATTGCCCTCCTGGTAGTCGTAATGTTGATCTTCTTGGCGATTATCGCGGGCGTTTACGTTTGTTTCATTCTCAATTGACCGCACGACATGGTCGACGCGATCATTAACGAAGCGGGCTGCAATGAGGAGGCCCGCGCTGAGCCTCGTCGTGACGGTGGCGGCCTTGTGGGGAAAAGGGACTTTGTTCTGCCCGCAATTGCGTTATTGGGAGGATGCGGGCCCGAGTTCAAGCGAACTGCGATAGATAGATAATGGATCTGTGTCTCGGAGATTTTTTAAAGGACGCCTGCAGCGTCCATGCAACTGATAAATGATTCACTTGAGCGACGTCAAAACCACCTATGAAAACGACCTCGTGCATTATGATTCTATGCATCTGTATTGCAACACTAGGTTGTGGTATGTCCTCGCCCAGCGGACCGCGCCCGCCAAACGGTCCCCCGCCTCCTTCAGGGGTAGTACCGGCCTTGGGACACGTGCTGCTAGTTGTAGATGAAAACCACGGCTACTCGGACGTGATTGGCAGTTCTTCCATGCCCTACCTGAACAGTTTGGCCAATCAGTATGGATTAGCTACTCAGTACTACGCGAACATACACCCGTCTATTGGCAACTACTTCATGTTAACGACCGGCCAGCTCGTGTCCGCCGATGATTCCTTTAACGGAACGGTGGGCGTTGATAATCTGGTACGTCAACTTATCGCCGCGGGCAAGACTTGGAAGTCATATGCCGAAAGCATTCCTAATCCGGGCTACACGGGTGGGGACTCTTATCCGTACGCCAAGCGGCATAATCCATTTGCATATATCGATGAGGTTGTAAACAGCAGCACCGAGATTAATAACCTACAGTCTCTGACACAATTTAATCAGGACCTGGCAAATGGCCAACTCCCTAACTTCTCGTTTCTGGCGCCAAATTTGTTGGATGACGCACACGATGGAACTCTTCAACTGGCAGACCAGTGGCTGCAAACCTACATGGCCCCATTAATTTCTAGTCCCACGTTTCAGAAGGATGGATTGCTCATCATATTGTTTGATGAGGCGGGTGGCAACGATTCGACGAATGGTGGCGGCCATGTCGCGGCGGTGATCATAAGTCCCAAAGCGAAGGTCGGGTACAAATCGACTACTTTATATCAGCACCAAAGTACGCTTCGACTGATCCTCGAAGCCCTTGCAGTCCCGAATGTCTCGAACTACCCTGCCGCTGCGAGTACGGCTCCTGGCATGGGAGAGTTTTTTTGAAACCCATCACTTTCCTGATTGCGCGATGAGATTAGAAACCCTCTCCAGGCTGATGAGATTAGTTGAATTTTAGAAGAACGACTAGTAATTAAACTTGCAGCTTTTTTACTCCTTTTAGCCTAAAGGAAGAAGATTTAAGTGCAAAAGCCAGATAGTTGGATCTTCGGACAGCGAAAAGTTTTATGTCTGTAGTACAGAAGTCCAGTCGCGGAAATGCTTGGTTTTTCCTTCGGGTACGAAGCTGGAGCTCTCCCGCAACGGCACAAACAATTCCTGGTTATTGGGCGGGTTTTCGCCCCGGTAATTTGCCCTAAAGACCGAGAGTCAGCTGGAAAAACTTGTCGCACTGCTAGGGGATTCGTTTAAACAGTTTAGAAGCCTTTAGAAGCCCTGGTCTACGCGAGTACGTTAGGCATATTAAATCACTCCAGTTGGGGAATGTTCCTAAACCTTGCCCACCCACGGTAAAAAGGGTGAAATGATGTTGGAATGATTCCTCCAACATACAAACCGAAGAAAAAATTCGTGCGGCTAGCGATTTCTGAGGCCAAGCGTGCTCGGGATCGCGGCGATTATGCCATTGGCGCCGTTATCACGCGGTCATTGGGAATCGCGATGTGGTTATCGCGTCCGCTGGTAACCGAGTGAAAACATCTGGCTCATCCATTGTTCGTAGTTCTGTTTCGAGCTTGGTATAGCTAGACAAGAGTGCCAGCACTACAAGAACCACAACTCGAGGTTACACAACGCTCGGACATGGGCTATGTTTGGTTCATTTTTTTGCGGCCAGGTAAGCATTTTGGCTAATGGTAGCCAATTGTCTCGAATATTAGTTACGCTGCAAAGGATGACGCCTTATGCGATAAGCCTTTTTCGCATCGCAAAGCTCTAAGCACCCAAATTTTATCTCAGACCGATCGAAGGAGAAATCTCAATGGACCGCACCGCCTTATGTGCGGCGACTGTGAAAGGTCCTCGGTCACATCGCTGCGAGGACAGAAAGTGGCGGAAATCTGGGACCTCATTGTTGATGCGTGTCGATACTTTGCAACAGTGAACTTTCATACTGGCGACTGGCTTGGTAAGCCTCAGCAACCCGACAACCCGTGATACGAACGTGCAAACACAGAAATACGGGCTTTGAACTGCACTTTTCATCATTCCGTTTAAGGGTTAGAACGGCTTCTTTAATGTGAACTTGAAAACGAAGGCGTTATCGCATGGCTTCACCTTTGGCGTTGTGACAGCCAGAGCGTCCTTCGTGAAGTCCCAGCGAAGGGGTTCGTCACTACCGAGCATCTTGATGGAATCTATTTCTGACGGATAGAGTCCGGTCCAGGTGTTGCCCTTTGGGACCAAACTTTTGATGAAGGCTTTATCCCCTGGCCAAGAAAGTACTGTCGCATATAGAAAGTTGTCTCGGCACGTGAACCGAATGTCCTCGGGCGTAAAGCGAATATCATTGTCTTCGTTGAATGCGCCGGTCTTCTTGAATTGCGTAGGTCCTTCAGCAGCTATTAGCCATGGGCTAGTGTCGTAAATGGCCTCTCCATTGATGCGCAACCACTTTCCCATCGCGAGCAACCGCTCTCGCGCCGGCTCCGGAATTGTGCCGTCAGGCTTTGGCCCTACATTCAACAGAAGAAACCCGTTTTTACTGACGCGATCCACTAAACCCGTCACCAGCTGATCCACAGACTTAAATCCAATGCTTTCGACATATCCCCATGCGCTTCCACTGTCGATCGTTGTATCTGTAATCCACTCGTAGTAGGTCATGTTAGTCTCGCGACCCAGTTCCAGGTCATCGATCCCTACGCCCGGCGTGAGGTCGTGGTTCTTATAGGTAACCGCAACCTCATTGCCCTCCATTAGAGCTTTGTTAAAGTAGTACGCCAGAAAATCCGTTTTATAAGACTGCTGAATCAGCCGCAGTCCATAGTCGAACCACACAACATCCGGTCCGTACTTGTCCACCACTTCCTTTAACTTCCCAATCCAGACATCAAGGAATTCTTTCGTGGGGAGGGCACCTACTTCGTGACTCACTCCGTACAGCCCGGAATATCGAGGATCCGATACGTCATACTGCCTGTCCCACGTTGGAAAGTAGAACCAGTGCTCTGCGTGGTGAAACGCCGTGAGGAACTTCATGCCACGCTGTTTAATAGACTTCGAGAGTTCTCCCAGAACGTCGCGCTTGGGTCCCATTTTGGCGGCATTCCACTCGGAATACTTCGTATTCCACATCGCGAAACCATCATGATGCTCAGCGACTGGACCGGCGAAGCGTGCGCCAGCCATCTTGAACAGCTCGGCCCACTCGTCTGCATTGAAATGGCTACCCGTAAACATGGGAATGAAGTCCTTGTAGCCGAATTTATCCAACGGACCATATGTAGCTTCCTGGTGCTTTCTCTCATCGGAGTCCGGTTTGGTGTACATGTTGTGTGCGTACCAGGTTCCGTTCGATCCGTAAGCCGGAACGGAATACACGCCCCAATGGGTGTAAATACCGAATTTTCCATCCCTAAGCCACTGGGGTGGGGCGTTCACCGTTCTCAACGAGTTCCATGTCGGCTGAACAGGCTTGCGAGATATCGAATCTGCATTCTTTCTTGCGGTACGGGTTGCACTCGCCATTAAAGGGATATTCGTGAGCAGAGATCCTGCAGAAGCAGCCAAGCCGGTTGTTAATATATCTCGTCGTGTGTGGTTCATCTTGTTCTCCTGGCAACTGTCTTCTATTCCCGCACTTCACCGCCCCGTGCATCGTGCCATTCGGAGAGGGAATAGGTGCACTTACCACAGCAACTTCAGTGCTAACTCTACATTGCGTGGGGAATTGCTCCCCGCAAGTTTACTGTACGTGCCAAAGTTTGGATCAGTGGCGTTGGTGTCGAATTCAAAGAATGTAGTACCAAACTGGGGGTGATTGAGGACATTGAACGCATCGACGCGAAGTTGCAACTTCATCCTTTCCTTTATAGAAAAGAACTTTGACAAGTTGACGTCAAACAACTGGGTGGGTCTCGTACGAATACCTGTGTATTCGATGTTGGGGGTCAGCCCGTATTGAGGTATAAGTGTGAAATTCTGCTGATTGCAGGATCCCGAATAGACGTAGCCCGTCAGGGGTTGGAGAGACCAAGCAAGGGTGTTCGGGTCCTGGACCCATTGGTTGGTGCATGGCGCGAAAGCACGGGTGTGTATCGGGTCTTGCTTCTGCAGCGGAACTTTAGGGGAGCTATTCAGGTACACGCCAGGACCTCCGAACAGGCCGGGAATAAAAACCGGCATCCCGGTAGTAAAGGTATAAGAGCTGCCAAGCTCCCATCCGCCGATTGCACCATCCGCAATGCGATTAGCGTTTCGCAAAAGCGCGTGCCCTCGCCCCAGCGGCAGATTGTAAACACCCGAAACCGAAATCTTGTGCTGAAAATCGAACTGATCGATGACTCTTTGGCGAATGTTGTATCTTTGGTCGGCCCAAGTCCCCGAGTCCATCGTTTTCTGCCAAGTCCAGCCAGCGCGCAGAGTGAGGGAGTTATTCCATTTGTGACTCACTGTCGTTTGAAGGGAGTTGTACCAGGACTTGCCGTTGTTGACCCCTTCAAAGATGTCCCCAAATGCAGGGAGGGGGCGAGTCAGTTGCCCGCCCGAAATCGTCTGGGCTGCGTTAGAGAAAGCACTCGCATTATTGAAGGCGCTGATATTGTAAAACGGGCTCGTCACGAGGTCGTTATTGCAGATGTCCGGCGTGCCTCCGAAGCCCTGATCGCACCGCTTTTGCCAGGCTGGGCTGATTTGGTTAATGTTGGTGGTTGTGTATAAGTTGTAGGTTCGGCTCCCTACATAGCTGACCTCCAACACGTCGTGACTAGAGAGCTGACGCTGCACGCCTAGCGAATATCCCCAATAACTTGGCTGCTTGTAGCTGGGATTATAATACTTCGCGCCTTGGCCGAGTCCCGTCAACGCCCCCGTCGATGCACCGCTGATCGGAGTTAGCCCTTGCGGAAACGGATTCCCGAGGTTCGCGTTAGGATTGGGTGTCTGGCCGTTATCTAGGCTGGCTTGGTAATTGGTCAAAGCCGAGAAACCCGTCAGGCCATCGGTGACCGGAGCCAAATAGGAGAGTAAGAACCCCGTTAACATTTCTTCGAAGCCGCCGCGCACCACCGTTTTAGAATTGACCGCATAGGCAAAGCCGAATCGAGGTTGGAAGCCCAACTTACTCAGATTGAATGGCGAACGAGGTTTACCGTTGACGCCCGCAAAAGTGAAGCTTCCCAGAATCGGCTCACCTCCCGGAAGCAGCGCATGGTTGATCTGCGCGTCCACTGGATTGAGGGAGGTAGTATCGAAAGCATAGTTCGCTGAGTTGTGGCGTTCGGTCGGCGGAGGGGACAAGTCGTAACGCAAGCCAAAGTTGAGTGTCAGTTTCGAGGTTACCTTCCAATCATCCTGTACGAATGGAGCATAGTAATACGACGAATAAGTACGATTGACCACTGGCTGCGTATTCCCGCTATCAGCGTAACCCAACAAAGCCGAGGCCAAGTCAAAACCTTGGAAAGCTAGGCCACTGTTTTGATAATTCTGCTGGGTCCATCCGTTCCCTACTTGAAAGTTAGGGGATACAAACCCTAACCCCCCAGGCGTCCCAATGTAGCCTTGCATGCGATAACGCATATCGAAGCCGACATGGATCGTGTGCTTGCCTTTGACCCAGGTCAGGTCCGGAAAGAAATTTAAGTCAGTGCCACTTATCCAATTGGGCGGGAGCGTTGCCGAGAGGCTGGAAAATCCATTCGACGTGAAAGAGATACTCGGGAGTATGTCGCCGAAACTTCCAAGCTGAGAGACTAACGATGGGGTCCAGCCCCCGCCGAGGGTTGCTGGATTAAAACCCCGCGAATAAAACTGGAATGTGTCCGAATAGCCACCGCTCGCCCGGACGTCCAGCAACAGAGTAGGGCTGAAAGTGTGAACCCAGTCTGGGTTGACCGACCAGCCTTTGCTGTTGCCGCCTTCTCCATTTCCGCCTGGTCCCGGGAAAAAGTTGCCGCCGAACAGATTGGCAAAGCTATTACGGTTAACATACCAGCTACCGCGAAAACTCAATCGGTCGGAATTTGAAAAGTTCTCGTCGAACTTTGCCAACACGTTGCGCACGATGGTCTCAGATGTCCACGGCGTAAAGTAGTTGCTGTTATAGGGATTGGTCCCGGGGGGAGCGGCCACGTTGGGTGCCGGGAAGTACGACAGAATTTTCATTGCTATCGGGTTGATGCAGCCTCCTCCCGTTGGACCGCGGTTGGTGGAGCCCACGCACGGAGGAATTATGTTTCCGGGAAATGGAGTGCGATTGGTCGGAGTGCCACTTAAAGGATCGTAGAGGATTATTGGCACATGCGATACGCCGTCGGGGCCAAGAGCATACAGCTTGCTGAAGTCACCGATCGTATTGGGATTGGAAAAGTCACAGGGTTGTGCCGTTGCGTTCCACGTACTGCAGTCCGGAACAGAGTCGATCGTCGTACCTGGAGTGTTCAATTTGTGATTGTCGTATTGAATGAAGAAGAACGTTTTGTTCTTTCCGTTGTAAACGTGCGGTATAACGACGGGCCCGTCCAGAGTGAAGCCATAAAAGTCTTCGGAACTCTTTGGCGCCGGGTTCGCCGAAGCGCTGGACGTGTTTGCGTAGTAATCCGTGACCCAGGGATTTGCATTCAACCATCCACGTCGCGCAAATTCATATACCGATCCATGGAGCGTGTTGGTGCCGGTCTTTAGGATCGTGTCAAAACCGCCGCCCGAACCATTGCCATACCGGGCATCGTAAGCGTTGGCTATGACCTTAAAGTCCTGGACGGCTTCCATAGAGGCAGTTGTCAAGGTCTGTTGCAACCCTGGCCCACTCCCCGACACAGCGTCGTTACTCAAACCATCCATCAGAACTATGGCATTACCATATTGCCCTCCATTGACGGACATCGTGTACCATCCACCACCAAAAGAGCCGTTGGTCGTCTCTGTGCCCGTGACCGAGAAGTTGTTCACATCAAAAAAATTTACACTGGTACTCAACGCTGCCGTCATGTCAACGTTGCGCCCGTTGTTTGGGACCTCCGTGACCATCTTGCTTCCGAAAGTTTCGCTGCGGCTCGCGTTTTCCGTGTTCACAACTACTTCATCGGCTGTGACCGTAACAGATTCTCCAACGGCGCCGACCGTCATTGTGAAGTCCTCGGCCACTGTGCTGTCCGCGTCGAGGGCAATGTCCGTCCGGACCTGTTTTTTGAATCCCGTCATCTCCGCGCTCAGAGTGTAGAGACCGGGCTTGAGGTAGGGGGCGGTAAAAACCCCAGCCCCGGTCGTCTTGGTGGTGATGTTGACGCTGGTCAGTTGATTGTGGATCGTGACGGTTGCCCCTGCCACGGAAGCCCCGCTGCTGTCGATAACATGGCCAGTGAATGTTTGTCCTAATAAGCCCGTCGAGAAAAACAACACTAGTGAAGCACTTAAGAAGACACGCTTGAGTGATTTCATTTGCCCACCCTCCTGGCTTTCCGGACCTTTACATCCAGACAATCAACAGGCAAATTGATCCAACCAATTGATGGAGAGCAACGCTAGCACCGGATTATTTTCGTTGTCAAGTGGTTTTTTCGGACTTAATCGTGAGCGTAACAATAGCTGCTTAGTGCAACATTTCCTCGGTTTCGGCGGAATCTAACCCCATTGACGGAGTGAGGAGCTCGTCCCAGTATTGATGCCAAAGTGGTTCATCCAATAAAACCATACTGCTGGGCCGCACAGGGTCGCACATTGACGAGTGTTGACGGTTGCATTGATCCCTGCCGTCGCAGAATCTGCTTTTGCGGGATGGCGTAAATGGACTACGGTCTAGCGATTGGTTAGTCGGCAACCTTGGACTTTCTGGCTCTGGGCGCGCTGGTACATCGCCTGGACCCAGGCATAGTTCCACTCCGCAAGGCGCACGAGTGCCAGATCCATGTCGGCGGTCGTGACTTCAACGTAGCCGCTAACCTCTCTGACTGCTTCGGTCTCCTCACCGGCATTGTCACAGCAATCGCCAGATATCCAATTGGCGATTTGGTCGCCGAACGGGTTCGGGCCATGGGCGTGATCCCCTTCCACAAAGCGTTCGAGCATAATGGCGTGACCGGCCCCAATATCACTTCTGTTCACAATACGGCGTGCGTGAGCCTGCGGTTTTTTACACTCGGTCCAATGAGGCGCAGCGCAATTGAAACCGGGGGACTTTTCTGGAGCTCGATACCCGGCCCCGATGTGCGCTGGTTTCATAGTGGTGGGATTTTCGTAGCCCTTTACGACGCAACCTCAGAGTTGGATTATCGCGGGCATGCAAGCTGCGAGGAGATGGCTCAGTCGTCTCCTTTGATCTGGACTTCCCGGAGAAACTGTGGAATCTATCGTGCGGGCAGAAGCGCCTGCCACGTGTTAGGGCGTATTGTAAACAACGTGGATGTCCTGCTTGGCAAAGAAGAGGATCTGCTGAAAGCGTTTGGGATTACTGGCCCTGGGAAAACCAGGACATCCACACCCGACCAGCAAGCCTTCCCGGGAATGATTGATCGGGTTTGGGAGCGATATCCTCACATCGAGATCATTGCCACTACTTTGCGTGAAGTCCACTCAACCAACCGTCACGGCTGGGGGGCTGGGGCATGGATCAATGGTCACACACACGTATCCTCGAATGCCCGCTCGACGATTCGACCGTATCGGCGGCGGAGATGGGTTTGCATCCGGACTCTTTTACGGGATTCTTGCTGGGGAGTCGCAGGAACAAGGGGTGAAACTTGGCGGGGCCCAATGGTGCGCCAGTCTGGAGGTTCGAAATGAGCGTCGTGGCACCAACGTCAATCATGGTAGGGAAAGGCCACCCGGATTTCGATCTCAAGCCAGCCGACCTGCGTGAAATTCTCTGCGGAGCGTTGGCGACCATCCCGTCGGGCTCATCTGTCTTGGCAATCGTGGCGGATGCTACGCGGGACGATAACACTGATATTTTGTTTCCTTTGGCGGCTCAGATTCTGGCAGATCGCAAAATTGCGAAATTTGATGCTCTCGTGGCGCAAGGCACCCATACGCCAATGGGCGAACGGGATAAGAGAACAAAGATCGGAGATGTTGGCTCAGTACCGATCCCAGGGCTCGGCCACATCTTCGATCACGACTGGGCGGATCCGGGAAAATTAGTGACGATTGGTGTTTTGGATGCCGCTCGGGTGAGAGAGATTACTGGCGGGTTGTTTGACAGGCCGATTGAGCTGAAGGTCAATCGACTGCTGGCACCTGGGCTTTACGATACTGTCCTTATTTTTGGTACAACCGTTCCGCATGAAGTTGCCGGTTTTTCTGGCGGGGCAAAATATTTCTTTCCGGGCGTGGCTGGCCCCGAATTGACCCACGTCACCCATTGGCTGGGGGCCCTAGCAACCATCGAAAAGGTGATCGGCCGGATCGAAACACCCACCCGTCGTCTGTTCGAGGCGGCGGCAGATTCGGTGCCTTCCCGTGTAATCTCGCTTAACTCGGTCATAACGCGAGACTGTGGCCGTCTTCGAACACATGCGCTTTTCTGTGGCGACTTTCGGCTGGCCGTGCGAAAAGCGTCGGAGGTGAGCCGCTACGTCCATATCAAGTACACAGGACGAAAATATAAGCGCGTGGTTGCTCTACTCGATACACACTATGAGGACCTCTGGGTTGGGGGTAAAGCGAGCTACCGCCTCGGGCCGGTGATCGAAGAAGACGGCGCGTTGATCATCTTTGCTCCGCAACTGACCACCATATCTGAAACGCACGGGGCATTGATTAAACGGTACGGTTATGCTCCGCTGGAGCGGATCTGTGACCTGGTATCCCACTCCACAGAATTGCAGCAGAATCTATGCGTGGCAGCCCACCTGGCACACGTCAGTTTTGCCGGGCGAAGGCTTGCCAACGGAAAAATTGTGCCGCGCTATTCGATCACCTTGGCATCGGCAGTCGATCGGGAGACTTGCCAGCAGGTGAACCTGAGGTACATGGACCCGTATACGTTCCGTCGGGAAGATTACGAAGGCGACACTGATACTCTGATCGTAGAGCAAGCGGGACGAGACCTTTACCTGGTTGAGCCTCTCTCCGATTAACGACTCGGGCTAAATGGTAAGCGCTTTAAGGGTTGTGATAGACCTCTTTCATCATCCCCCACGCCTGCTCCCCGGAAAGTGGAACTTGCATTGGAGCTGTTACGGAGAGCCACGTTTGGTTGCGCGGCTCCGCTCCAAGCTTTTCCATGTCCGCCTTGTAGTCCGCACCGTTGTACTCGTAATAGCCAAAGAGGTAGAACTTGCCATCGTCGAACTGGCGCATGTAGATAGAGAAGTTGTGCATGTGATACTTCTCCAGCAAGTCACGGACGCCTGGATTGGTAGCTGCGTGCAAAGCCTCGTAGGCACTGATTTGATCGGCCTTGATTCCGATTACCATGCCGACGCGCTTTACGTGTGACTTTCCCGTCTTCGCATACACGGCCGCTGCTAATAGAGCGGCAATAACAACAAATGTTGCAAATGTGAGCTTGTTCATATCCCCCTCTTCGACTTCCTAACGTAGATTCAACGCCATTGTTTCGGAAATTCCTCAGTCAATCCCCACTTGCCCACATCGAAGTTCTTGAAGCCGACCTTGAGGGCCGGCGATTCAGTACGCACACGGAAATCATGGTTCTTCGGGTCTACAAAGAGTGGGTCTGCAAACACTGAGTGCTGGTCAAAACCTAAGTTCTGCCATTCCTCCAGACTGTAACGTTTCGCGTTACGTTTTCCATTTTCGGATCGTAGTTGGTCCACCACCGCCTGGAACTCTCCACCCACGCAATAGAAGCAATTGTTATCGATCTTATCGAACCAAGGTCCAACTGCCGGAGGTGCGATGACCGAATAGAACATCTGCGGCCACCACGGCCATCCATCCGGCCAATTAGTGTTGCCTGGATCCATGACAGTGATGTTGCAAAAGTATTGGTCGTGGTTATAGTTGTTTCCAACGTGAAAGCATGGAGCCCCTTTCGAAAGGTACCAGATGTTGTTGTAGACTTTCCGATACGCCCCCTCGCGCAGTTTCATGCTCACGCCACCTATCGAGATGTTGTTGTAGATCTCGTAATTCGTCGCACCGTCATCCAAATCCAATCCCCACCCTGATTTTTCATTGAAGAAATTGTTCCGGACAATCACCGGTTCCATGGCATCGACGAGGGCCTCCCAGACATCGAGACTGCGGTCCAAAGTGTAAGGACCGTGAGACTGACCTAATGCCCATCCTCGATCTCGGCCCCACGCGTTAAATGGGCCGTGGTCACTGGTCTCGCGCACGGTGTCATGAGTCTGGTTAAATTCGACGACGTGCCCTCCCCAAGTACCGTCGCCGATGCAGATGGCCGCCCTGGGCATGTTGTATATCAGGTTATGGCTGACCGTGATTCGCTTGGCACGGGAAACGTAAACGCCGGCAATCTGCTTCCCGTAAAATCCACAATCGTGAACCAAATTGTTGGTTGCATGGCATTCATAAGGGAACGCACGCTGTGTGCCGTTTGTTTTCTCTAGGTCGCCCACAAAGCAGATCGCACTATCGCCTGCGTCTGTGAATTTGCATCCAGTCACCGAGAATTCGCGGTTGTAGTTGTTCACGAAAACGGCGTTGCCACCAATGGCATCAAACCAGCAAGCCTCGATTGAGCAGTTGCGCGTACCTTCGGCAAAGACCGAACCGCTGCGGTGAATCGCCCAGTCGCTAAGCGAAGGAACCTCATAGGGTTTGAGATAAGTGGTAGCGGTATGCGCAATGCGGAAACCGTGCAGCCAAACGTACTCCACAGGATCGTGCTGTGCACCTGCGAACTGTATCGCCTTCTCAAGGACCGGAACTTCCACAACTGCACTTCGCAAATCAGTGCCTGGGTCGGGATAGTAATAGACAGTGCTCTTCTGTCTGTCTAGGAACCACTCCCCCGGCGCGTCCAGTTCTTCAAATATGTTGTCAACAAAAAACCGGGAGTGTTCATTAAGAACCGCGGGATTGTGGCTCCACTTAGCGCCGATTTGTTGACCGCCATCACCGAACCAGATCGAATCCGTGCTGAAGTCGATGCCTTTGATCTTCCATTGCAAGTTTCCCCAATAAGCGGCCTGAAAAATGTGGATCTCCGCCTCCTGCGGATTCGCCCACCTTTGCTTTGTGAACGTGGCGGGGTCGAATCGTATCCCCCTGGGGGCCTGAGTGGAGAATGTCATGTCGTCATTCGGATCCGGATGAGGGTTTATGGCGTCCACAGGAATCGGACCCGTTGCTTGCAGATACCCTGACTTGCTAGGATTCCCGGGGTTGTAATTCGGGTAGCGGGCACGAATCTGGCGTTTCCCGTTGACGAAAAGCTGTGTGAACTCCGTCCCTGAAGGAACCGAGGCCATCATGATGCCGTTCTTATACGGGCGCCATTCGCATTCAAGCTTCCGCCCCCCACTGATGGTCACGTGTTCCCCGGGATATGCGGCATAAATGATCGGCGATCCCTTTCTGCCGGAATCCTCCGGACCAAAGGTCAGGGGACTCTTCAGGTGGTAGGTGCCTTCCCTGACGAGAACTTTTACTGCAGAGCGGACTTTTCGGGATCGCCTAACAGCTTCTTGGGCGCGATGAAGAGTTTCGAAGGGCTGTTTCTTCGTCCCGGGGCCTTTGTCACTGCCGAAGGAAGAAACATAGAAAGTTGCGACCTCACCCAAACCTGGCGCAGCCGCGGCGTTCAGAAGTTCGCCCTGCCCGTAAACACCGGCTAGAGCGGCGCTGGCACTGAGTTTCAAGAATTCTCGACGTTTCATAGGAGCACAATGGACGGACCAAATCGTACATTAGTTACTCTAAAAGTCAAGAGGCCCGTAAACCGGGAGAGCGCCGGTGGACGAGTTCCCTCTTTTAGAGGCCCCTTTACCTTAAAACCCGTACGACTGTGGCGCGTATGATTGACAAGAGAAATCCCCCAAGATACATTCCTGGGTGGATTGGCTCAGCCATTGACTCCACCTGGCTTCTAAGAGGTCACACATGAAACTGGTCGTTTTGGTAGCATTCTGGTTTTGTATTCCAACATCTGTGCTCGCGCAAAGCGGCCGTCCTGTCGCGCAATGGTCATTCGACGAAAGCAGCGGACAGGTCGCGCACGATTCAATCAGCGGAACAGATGATGCTATCGGTGGGTTGTTCAAACATGTGAAGGGTGTCTCCGGAAATGGGCTACGATTTGATGGCGAGTCCACCATAATTACTCGCGCCTTCAAGGGTGTCCCACAAACCAGTGCTGGATTGACGGTGGACGCCTGGGTGGGGGTCAATACGTATCCGTGGAACTGGGTTCCGATTGCCGAGCAGCGGCGAGAAGAACAAGCGGGTTACTTTTTCGGCATCGATTCTTTCGGACACATCGGGTTGAAGGTCGCGGTCCACGGACAATGGTGGTCCCTGGTTTCGAAGTCTCAACTTCGACTGAAACAATGGGTTCATATCGCAGGTACTTACGATCCAGAAAGAGGAATGGCAATTTACCAGGACGGAAAGTCTGTGGGAGAGCTTTCTCTGCAAGGAACTCTAAGCCCAGCCGAGGGTGAAGACTTGGTCATCGGGAGAGCTCGTGACCCGATTCTTCCCGCGCAGTGGATCCATCCCAAAATTTCGGTTCGGTATTCGTTTGACGGAATTCTCGACGATCTCCGCATTTACGACCGAAGCTTAACCGCAGAGGAAATCGCAAAAACATACTCCGATGTGCATCCCCCCGTTGGAGATGTGCTGCCCTGGCCGGTTCTGCCGTCAGGTCCGCCCGGAGCCGGACGATTTGGCGCTTTCTACACCACCTTGAAGTATGACGACATGTGGGACGAACCGCGCCGCGTGGGGCGGGATTCAGATATCGTAGTGCGGTTCGATGAGGCTCCGATTCGCATGGTTTTCTGGCAAGGGACGAACTATGGAGGGGATTGGGTTACTGAGAATAACAAGTGGTATACAGACGAGTTCCTAGAAACGGGTGGCAAGATTACCTGTCCGGGAGGCGAGGACTGCGAACCCATGTCGGACAAGCAGAATCGGTACTCCCACGTCCGCATTCTCGAGAATACCGAAGCGCGAGCAGTAGTTCACTGGCGATACGGGCTGTGCGAGGTCGTGAGTTATACATGTGCGAACCCGGATTCTAACACTGACTGGACCGATTGGGCCGACGAATACTTCACCATCTATCCGGATGGGGTGGCAGTCCGTAATCAAGTCCTTTGGACGTCGAATTTTAAGACTTGGCATGAGTTCCAAGAAACCATCGTCATCAACGGCCCCGGCACGCGGCCTGAAGACAATATCCAGCCCGATGCCCTTACCCTCGGCAACATGAAGGGCGAGACCGCTGTCTATTCTTGGGAAAAAAGTCCTCCTACCAGGAAAATGGAAAAGCCGGAGAATCCCAACATCCAGGTGGTGAATCTCAAGTCGAACTGGAAACCATTCCAGATCGTTTCACCGGTGAATTCGTCGATGAGCCGATACACGGGAGAAGTAACCTACTCCATGTTCGAGTGGTGGAACCACTGGCCTGTAGCCCAGGTGAGATCCAGTGGTATTTCTGCGGTGGCGCCGGACCGCCCGTCGCATTCGTCGCTGTCACATATTTATTGGGATCCCTATTCGCAAACTCAGAACACGATGACGAAGATTCTCCTGCACGGGTTGACCACCAAGTCCCCAGCGGAACTAGTTCCCTTGGCCAAGTCGTGGCTTTCTCCGCCCCGTGCCGAGCTTAGCGGATCCGGCTTTCAGAGCCAAGGCTATGACCCGACGCAACGTGCATTCGTGATCGTTCGCGAATCTGGTTCGTCAGCTTCACAAGTGCGAGTTCTGCTCAAAGCAAGTTCTGAATCGCCACTGCTGCACCCGGCGTTTGTCATAAAGAACTGGGGAGACTCAGAACCCAAGCTGAGCGTCGACGGCAAGAAGGTCGAGCGCGGAACAAATTTCCGCTACGGCTTTGTTTCCCACCTAGAAGGCAGCGACCTTATCATTTGGCTGGCCCTGGAATCGACCAAGCCAACCATTTTCGAGATCGCGGCCGCAAGGCGAAAATAGAAACCAGCTGTCCGAGTCGGCTAGAGGTTACTTGGTAGTCGGGTCAGGAGTTGTCTGGTGTCTGTAATGTGATCCATCATCTGGCGCCGTGCTTCGTCTGAATTCGCGCTCTGAATCGCCTCATAAATGCGTTTGTGAAACATTAGAGGTCGATCCAGAGGCACGCGCTTGGAGAGGTGCGACATGCTGCTTAACAAGTTTCGATGCAGCACTCCAAACAACAGGTGACAGATGCGATTTCCACTGGCGCGAAAAATACACTCATGAAATGCGACGTCCGCATCCAGCCTCTCTTGGTTCGTCCGGCAATGCTCCATCGCAACGATTGCCTTTCGGAGTCCAATCAAGTCCTCGGCAGTGGCACGCTGAGCTGCGCGGGCAGCGAGCTCCGGTTCAACGATGATGCGAGTTTCAAACAATTCATGATGGGAGAGGTCGTCTAAGAGGACGAGGAAATCAAGCGGCTCCTTCAGGGTCGATTCCGCGCTGGCGCTTAGGTACGTCCCATCGCCCACCCTCTGGGTGAGAACACCCATGATCTCGAGCACCTTGAGGGCCTGACGTAGTGAAGCCCGGTTTACGCCAAACTCTCTCGCGAGTTCGCGTTCCGGAGGGAATTTTCCTCCTGGCGAAATGGTTCCGCTCGAGATAAGGCGCTTGATCTTCTCGAGTATTTTGGTTGTGATCCGGGTGTCAGCCGGCGCCTTGCGGCGAGACCGTACGGGAGTTGCCATAGGTGCGACGACAGGTGCTGTGTTGATCCGCCAAGAGCTTAACACGGCAACAGCTTGTCACGTCCCCGAAATGCATGCGGCCTGGCCGCCGGAGACCTACCGTAGGGATGTACGGCCCAAACGCACCGAACCTAACTGTGAGGGTTTTCTGTAATGCCTAGTATTCCCACTGTTTGTTGCGCACGGGGCTTAACAGTTTCTGCACTCCTGCAACAAGTTCCTGGTCGACCGGCTCCAGGGCCCATTCAACGGTGCGTCGTACAGATTCGGGATTCGCGGAGCTGAAGAGAGTTGTCGGAATCCTGGGGTTCTGGCTTGCAAATTGTAGGGCCAGCTTCGCGATGGAGCAACCCTGCTTTCGGCAGAAGTCAGCGGCTAATCTAAATGTCGCCCGGTCCTGAGCGCTTGCCGGATGCCAGTCTGCGGGTCCACGGTCCGTCAATAGGGCGCTAGCGAATGGGGAACCGTTGATGATTCCGATGCCCTTGGCTTCGGCTATGGGCAGCAATTCTGTAACTCGCGTGTCATTAAGGCAGTAGTGATTGTGGACCAAGCCCGCGTCCACGTCGAGCGAAGAGAAGATTCTCTGCCAAAGATCCATTGGATAGATTCCGAAGCTTACTCCGCCGACACGCCCTTCCCTCTTCAACTCCGAAACCGCCTCATAACCTTCGGCAAGAGCCCACTCCGTGTGTTTGCGCCCCTGGTATTCGATATCGTGGATGTGAATAAGATCAAAATAGTCGGTTCCCAAACGTCCGGCACTCTCGTCAATAGACTTGCGAATCCGCGTGCGCGAATAGTCAAGTGTGTCTTCGCCATACGTACCGGGCTTGGTGTATTTGCCTACCTTCGTCGACAGGTAATACGAATCCCGCCTGACACCACGTAACGCTTTCCCGAGAACCGTCTCGGAGACCGTACCAGCGTAGGCCGGCGCCACGTCAAAATAGTTGATCCCGCATTCCAGTGCTACGTGCACTGCCTTGATGGCTTCCCCTTCATCGACAGGATGGAAAACACCGCCAAGAGAGGAGGCTCCGAAACTCAGCCGGGAGACCTTCATCCCGGTACGTCCAAGAGAATAGCGTTCCATAAAACGTTCTCGCCTTGATATCGGGATTCAGCTCTTACCAGGGGGAATCAACGGCCAGCGAACCCCCATTGGAGATCAAATCGTTGAGGCCGCTATCCATCACTATCGCGAACTTCCACCATCGCTTTCATCATCTCTACTTTTTCGGAGAGACGCTTTAAGTGCGCGGGCACTTCGTCAAGACCGATCCGATCGGTAATCCAAGGCTCGGTATTAATCTTGTTCTCTTCCAGCATGCGAATAATAGTTGGGAACTGGCCGCAACTGTTGCGGCTTGCATACAGCGTGACTTCGCGACGATGGAACAGCGAGTCGTCAATGACCACTGGATCACGGGTTAACCCCACGAACACAAGGCGTCCACCCGGAGCTACATGATTCAGGCTATTAGACATGACCGTCGCACTGCCCGTTGCATCTAGTACCACGTCGGCGAGCCGTCCATCCGGCGCAGGGATGGCTTCTATGCCCAAGTTTTGCGCAAACTCTCTCCGCCAATGGTTGGGCTCTATGACTGCCACTTTCGCCCCGATGGCGTTGGCGAACTGACATACTGCTAACCCGATGGGGCCGGCTCCTACCACTAGTGCATCATCACCCGCTCTCAACTCGCTTCTACTCACGCCATGAGATCCGATTCCCAGCGTCTCCACGAGCGCCAGTTGGTCAAGGGAAAGCCGATCTGATTTGTACAATAGTTCGATCGGAACTCCCAGGAAGCCTTGCATGCCGCCATCGACGTGTACGCCGATCACTCTAATTTGTTCGCAGCAGTTCGTTTTTCCCGCTTTGCAAGTGCGGCATTGACCGCAATAGACGTACGGTTCGATGGCGCAGCGATCGCCCGCACGGAGTCCTCGCGAGTTCTCAGACACTTGGACGATTTCCCCTGAAAGTTCATGTCCTAGGACGCGCGGGTACGTATAGATTGGATGCCTTCCAGCGAGAGCGTGAAAATCGCTACCACAGACGCCGACTCTATGAATACGTACCAGGGCCTGTCCACTGGAGAAAACTGGGCGCGGAACGTTGACATCCACCAACTCGCCCGGAGCATTCAGCATGATTTGTCTCATGAGGGAGTCCTTGAAGGGCAGCTCGACGGAGAGGCACTTTGATTGGTCCAGCCATATAACAAAGCGAATTCTAAAACACGATCCATCGTTGGTCAAGGCCATATCGATTGCTCAGGTCATAGACTTGCAGCATTTTTGGCCGAGTACCGACTGAAAGAGGCAAGAACGATTAGGGCGTTCTGGAAGCCCCTTGACATCCAGAATTCATGAGTGGTAGAGTTCGCGGTCATATTGGCCCAGCCAAAGAGGTCAGCCGTTGTCATCGAATGCCCTGGTGAGACCAATGTCCGGCCCAAGATTTCATAGTGCAGCAACCCTGGAGGCTTAAAAGCACGCAAACGTGTGGTTATTCATTAAGTCAGTCTTAGGCGTAGCGCGAGTTTTTTTGCGGAACTGTTCGCGCCGATAACTCAATGGATGCAAAAACGATATGACCAAACGACTTCATACAGGAATCGCATGCCGCCCTCGGCACAAACACGCCGGTAACGTCCAGCCATCGAAAGCTCACGCTGGATTTCTGGCATGACCTACGCCATGCAACCGACCCTTACAATCCCGCCCCTCGACGTAGCCATCATTGTGCTGTACATGTGTGGCATATTGACCATTGGCCTCCTGTCGGTGCGTCGGATCAAGATCACCGGCAACGTTTTTTTTCTCGCCGGTCGGTCATTGTCGTGGCCATTAGTTGGTGCAGCTCTATTTGCTTCCAACATTTCGACGATCCACCTCGTTGGACTTACGGCGTCTGGCTACAACGAAGGTCTTGTTTGGGGGAACTTCGAATGGATGGCATCTTACACGCTGATTCTGCTGTCGCTCGTCTTTGCTCCATTCTATTTTCGAACCCGGATAACAACCCTGCCGGAATTTCTGGAGCGCCGGTACAGTCCTGCATCGCGCTCATTCTTGGCTTTCATGGCAATTGTCGCGGCCGTGTTTATCCACATTGGGATGAGTTTGTATGCCGGTGCGGCGGTTTTTCAACGGTTTTTCGGTATAAACGTAGTCACCTCGATTGTGATTATTTCGACGGTCGTCGGAATTTACACTGTGCTCGGCGGCCTACGAGCTGTGGTTATCACCGAGACTGTCAATACCGTTATCCTGATCCTGGGAGCGCTATTGATCTTGGGGTTTTCGCTCGCTGCATTGCCTAGCCACAACATCCATTCCTTGGAGCAGTTTAGGGCTGCTGCGAAGCCGGAACAATTATCGATGCTGCAGACGCACAACTCCGTAGGTCTTAGCTGGTATGCCGTGCTGCTTGGCTACCCGATTCTCGGCATATGGTATTGGTGCACCGATCAAACGATTGTTCAAAGAGTATTAGGAGCGCGCAGCTCAGAAGATGCTCAACTGGGTCCCCTCTTTGCCGGTTTTTTGAAGATTCTGCCTGTTTTTCTGCTCGTGCTGCCCGGCGTAATCGCCTATGTACTGTTCCATAACATCATCGGAAGCGAGAGTAACCAGACGCTGCCGGTGCTCATTGAGCAATTGATCCCAACAGGAGTGCGGGGGGTGATCACTGCGGCAGTTCTAGCAGCTTTAATGAGCGCGATCGCAGCCGCTCTTAACAGTATAGGAACCCTGGTGGCGGTCGACATCGTGGCGCGGCTACGACCCGGCACTTCCGATCGAGCGCAGGTGACAATTGGCCGCGTGAGTTCCGTTGTTGTCATGCTCCTGGCTATGGCTTGGTCAACCCAGGGTGGACGATACTCGAGCATTTTTGAAGCGATCAATGCCATCGCGGCCGACTTGGCGCCTCCGATCACGGTCGTATTTCTCTGGGGTGTCCTGTGGCGCAGAGGAACAAAGCAGGCTTCACTCTGCACGCTGATTTTCGGCTTTACCATGGGAGCGATCGCGTTCATTCTTGACCTCCCCGCGTTCGGCATGGAGAAGATCGTCACTCATCGCTGGGGTATTCCTTTTATGATGCAGGCCTGGTGGATGTTCTGTATTTGCAGTGTCATCTACGTTGTGGTAACTCTCCTCACGCCGGCACCTGCGCCAGAATCGGTGAATGGCCTGACCTGGGATCACCCCTTGGCCGCAATCACTCAGGAACGATTTCAAGGCTTGCGAGACCCACGCCTAATCGCAACGGTTCTGGCAGTGACGGTTGCTGTTTTGTACTACATTTTCCGGTGAGAACTTGATTCGTGTAGGCGAGAAACATGAACGAAAGAGCAGTCCTTCTGCCTTATGCGGAATGTCTTTTGAAGGACGAACCGCCTAAAGTTGGGACAGGTGGCGACCGTGAAAATTGATACCCACCAGCACTTTTGGAAGTATAACGATATCGACTATGTATGGATGAGCCCCGGCATGGACAAGCTCCGGAAGGACTACCTGCCGACCGACCTGTTGCCACTCATCGACGCCGCAGGTATTAGCGCTAGCGTCGCAGTGCAAGCTCGGCAAAGTATCGAAGAGAGTACATGGCTTCTGCAACTCGCAGACAAGTATTCGTTCATTCGCGCAGTAGTAGGCTGGGTTGATCTCAACAGTGACCACGTAGCTAAGCAGCTTGAGCAGTTTGCTCTAAACCCGAAATTCCGCGGTGTTAGGCATGTCGTCCACGACGAACCGGATGATAAGTTTATGTTACGGCAGAGCTTTCTCAACGGGTTGAGCCAACTGACGCGATTCGGGTTAACTTACGACCTTCTCCTGTTCCCTCGGCATCTTCCCGTTGCATGCGATGTGGTGAAGCGATTTCCGAATCAGCTTTTCGTGCTGGACCACATAGCCAAACCTCCAGTTCGAGCCAGAGAAATCGAGCCCTGGGCGCGGGACCTCAAACGACTCGCAGGGTATGCCAATGTTTTTTGCAAACTTTCTGGGTTGGTGACAGAGGCTAAGTGGGATTCATGGGAAACTCAGGATTTCGATCCGTACGTCGATGTTGTACTGAACGCATTTGGCCCGCATCGAATCATGATCGGCTCGGATTGGCCGGTCTGCACTTTGGCAGCAGACTATAGCTCCGTAATTAAGTTGGAAACCGACTACATTTCACGGCTTTCCAGCGCAGAACAACATGCAATATTGGAGAGGAACCCGACAGAGTTCTACTCCATCCCATCCTGAGCGCATGCGTGGCGAAAGATTATCCCGCATGACAGTACATTTCGCTGTTAACACGCTTTGTCGCCTGGAGGTCACCATCATGGGCGATCGGTTTTTGTGTAGACCTCCGATGCCTACGAATCGTTCGAACACTGCCTGAAAATACTTTACAGGAAGGGGGCTCGCCGATTAGTTCGCCAAGACAAAATATCAAGTAGTCCTCTGCCATCCTTGTCGAGTCCGTTTCATTTTCGCAGACATTCCATCTCGGGGAAAACGAGAATGTTCGCAACTGCTGAGGGTCATTGACATCCCGGCTGTTCCTGAATAGGCTTCTCCGCTATCAGCTTATTTCTGCCTGAAATCCCATAGCTGTATAGAATCTGTGCTCTTGATGTTCGATGGATCGTAGTAGGTTCCGAAGGGCGAGTAACGTGGCTACAAGCTCTTATCTCGAGATATGTCAGCCGAAATTGGTTTACACCTGTGGTCAACGCAGGAAAATGGTAGGTTTTCGGCTTTAAACTCGTGATTTTCTCCGTACTTAAGGTTTTTTTCAGAGGTCGTAACGGTGCGGTGTTTTTCCATGCGGTGCGACAATGGTTCGGCGAGTGAGTACTGGAAAAACCCGGCCGGACCAATGGTAGGCGTTACTTCCGAATTGCCCGTCACTGTGGGGACAGACTTGTCAGTCTCAGCTCGCTAGCCTTCTACCAGCTTGACTTCTGCATTGCTGCATCCACATCCTTGCGCATCGGGCATTTGCTGCTGGGTGCTCCGCGGATCCCGATGATATTGTAGAACCGCGGTAATAGTTGGGTTCGCTTCCAGGGTATAGCACGTGCCGTTCCGGTTCACTCGACGAGGGCGTTAAGCATGGTTCGGTGTTCATTTGTAGTTGTGGTCAGCTTTATTGTCGGCTCTCTGGTTGGGATCGCGACGGCCTCCACCGCTGAAGTTAACGATTCTCCCAAGATGACACTGGGTGAGAATTGGTTCATCCAGGCCTCGCCCGATGTGGGTGCCGACGGAGCGGCAATCTCGGCAGTGGGTTTTTCGACGCGCGACTGGTATCCGGCCAAGCTTCCTTCAACGGTTCTGAGCGCGCTGGTGGAGAACAAGGTGTACCCCGATCCCTACACCGGGATGAACCTGCGATCCATCCCCGGCACGACCTACCCCATATTTGAAGACTTCTCAAATATCCCAATGCCGCCAAACAGCCCCTTCCGGCAGCCCTGGTGGTTTCGCACGGAGTTCAAACTTCCGGCTGAATACAGCGGAAAGATGCTCTGGCTCGGCTTTGATGGCATCAACTACCGTGCCAACGTGTGGATGAATGGTGTGCAGGTCGCCTCTTCGGAAACTCTTGCCGGCACCTGGAGGCTGTTCAATTTCGACGTAACGGCTGCCGCCAAGCCCGGTCGAACCAATTCCTTAGCCGTCGAAATATTTCCTCCTCAGCCGCGCGATCTAGCCATCACACTCGTCGACTGGGCTCCCATGCCAGCCGACAAAGAGATGGGAATCTGGCGCGACGTACACATCACTGCCACGGGGCCCGTCGCTCTGCGTTACCCGGCCGTGCTGACCAAACTCAACCTGCCTTCCACGGACAAGGCCACGTTGATGGTTCGGGCGGAGCTGACGAATGCCGCTGACCATCCAGTTGATGCGGTATTGAAGGGGCGCATTGAAAACCTCTCGTTCGAGCAGCCAGCACATCTTGGACCGAAAGAGACTCGGGTGGTCCGCTTCACACCGGGGACATTTCCGCAGCTGAACGTCGCCAATCCTCGCTTGTGGTGGCCGATACAGGTGGGAAAGCAGGAGCTCTACCCGCTTGAACTAGCGGTGAAAGTCCAGGGGCAGGTGTCGGATTCAGCTCACATTCGTTTCGGCGTTCGCCAAGTAACTTCGAACCTTGATAAGGCAGGTCATCGCGTCTTTCAAGTCAATGGAAAGAACATCCTCATCCGGGGAGCTGGTTACAGCTTCGACATGCTTCTGCGCTCCTCGCCGGAGAGGCAACAGGCCGAACTCAACTATGTGCGCGACCTGAACCTCAACGCGGTACGTCTGGAAGGCAAATTAGAGAACGATCACTTCTTCGATCTCGCCGACCAAATGGGCATTCTTGTAATGGCAGGCTGGTGCTGTTGTGATCAATGGGAGAACTGGCCTACCTGGGACAAAGAAAACGAGCTCATCGCCGGGGACTCCCTGCGGGACCAGATCCGGCGGCTGGAGCGCCATCCTTCTGTGTTCACATGGTTGTACGGCAGCGACTTCGCACCTCCGCCCCGGATTGAGAACCTGTATTTACAGATCCTGAAGGAGGTGGACTGGCAAAATCCTTCCGTAGCGTCGGCCGGGGCCAGGACCACAACGGTCGGCCCCAGCGGCGTGAAGATGACCGGGCCTTACGAGTACGTTGCGCCGTCGTTCTGGTACGTGGATACAACCCATGGAGGCGCGTTCGGTTTCAATACGGAGACCAGTCCGGGCCCCGCCATCCCTCCCATCGAGAGCCTGCGGCGCATGTTGCCGCCGGACCACCTCTGGCCGATTGACTCCGTCTGGCAATACCACGGCGGCGGCATGTCCCACACTCTGAATGTTTTCACCGAGGCGCTTAACCAAAGGTATGGACAGGCGAATTCCGTGGAGGAGTACGCACGGAAGGCCCAAGTTCAGGCTTACGAAGGCCACCGCGCCATGATGGAAGCGTATGGCCGTAACAAATACACCTCGACCGGGATTATTCAGTGGATGTTGAACAACGCGTGGCCCAGCATGATCTGGCACATGTATGACTGGTATCTTCGCCCGAGCGGATCGTATTTCGGTGTCAAGAAAGCGTGTGAGCCGCTGCACGTGCAGTACTCTTACGACGACCGCTCAGTGGTGGTGGTGAATTCTTACTACCAGCCGTTCTCCGGCCTGAAAGTCACGGCCAAAGTGTACAACCTCGATATGACCGAGAAATTCTCAAAGGAAATCGAGATCAACGTGGTCTCGGACAGCAGCACGCGGGTGTTCACTCTGCCTGCTTTACAAGGTCTGAGTGGGACCTACTTCGTCAGCCTCAGCCTTGAATCGGCGGGCCAGGTAAAGAGCAGAAATTTCTACTGGCTTTCCACCCGCGAAGAGACGATTGACTGGGCCAGGCAGGAAGAGGACGCCACGGGCGAATACGATATTTCGACGTGGGCCCCCACCAAGACTTTCGCAGACTATACCGCGCTAAATACGCTCCCGCCGATCGATCTGGTCGCTACCGCCCGGTCCCAACGCAATGGCGATGACAGCTCAACCACCGTCACAGTCCACAATCCGACATCAACCCTGGCCTTTGCCGTTCACCTGAAGGTGAACAAGACATCGAGCAACCGAGTCAGTCGTGAGGGCGAGACCGAAAATGAAATCCTGCCCGTGCTCTGGCAGGACAACTACTTCGCCCTGCTGCCGGGAGAGACGCGACAGGTGACGGCCACCTATCGCACCAGCGATGCGAGCAAAGCGACACCCAGCGTCGAAGTCGAAGGATGGAACGTTAATCCCAAGACTGCCATGGTTCAGTGATGCGGTTAAATGCAAAGGGATCCGCGCAAACAAATCTATCAAGGGAAATAAAGACTAATCCTATGAACTCTCAGCCGCCCTTCGAAGCGCACCGCCAGGACTTGGACAAGGTTTTACGAGTGCTGCAGGACACTCCTGCCATTGACCGCGACTACATGGCGCCGCGGGAAGAGTTCCAGGCGCGCGTTCGCCGCACCAACCAGGTATTGCAACAGCATGGACATACGGTCGGCCTTGTCTTTTCCGACGAGCACTACTCCGGGGACGTTCCGTACCTCGGCGGGAATACGAATATTTCCATCGAGCAGGTGGCGGGAATTATTGGGCCAAACGGCTTTCACGTAGTAGCGGGGCTGGAAGGCGGGTATGTTGCCGAGCAACTTGCCGACCGTGCCGGAGCGACGGTGCACAAAGTCGAACTGCTGCAATTGGCCGACGAGAAATATCCCATTCGTGCCGAACGCCTGGAGGATGTCATCAACGCCGCGGCCGGCAAAGACGTGGACCACATCGCGCTGCTCACTCCGCGC
>CAWHFA010000002.1:0-834997 GCA_963828635.1 uncultured Acidobacteriaceae bacterium
GGGACCAGGGGGTCGGAGGTTCAAATCCTCTCGCCCCGACCAACAAACTTCATCCGGGTATGTCAGTGGTTGCGGGGGGACACCGTGAGGGTTTTTAAGATTGGTTCTGAGCGTTATTGCCTGATTACAACAATCAACTCCTTTGTACTAGGTCCGGGCTGTTCAAGGTGGGGCGGCTTGCGATAGAGGTGTGGTGACTCAGGCTATAATCCTGCCTACTTCCCATGCCACTGACTCCCGGAACGATCCTCGGGCAGTATGAAATTCGCTCACCGCTTGGCGCTGGCGGAATGGGCGAGGTATATCGTGCGCACGACACTCGGCTGGACCGTGAAGTTGCGATCAAGGTGCTGCCGGAGTCTCTGACTGCCGATCCCGAGCGCTTGCGCCGTTTCGAGCAAGAAGCGCGCGCCGCGGCGGCGCTGAATCATCCCAACATTCTTGCGGTCTACCAGATGGCGACGCACGAAGGCGTGTCGTACATGGTGTCGGAGTTGCTGGACGGCGAGACCCTGCGCGAGCGACTGACGCGCGGGCCGATACCGTTACGCAAAGCGATTGATTATGCCGTGCAGATCGCGCACGGCCTGGCGGCAGCACACGACAAGGGAATCACGCATCGCGACCTGAAACCCGACAACCTGTTCGCCACGAAAGATGGACGGGTCAAGATTCTGGACTTCGGCCTGGCCAAGCTGGCCCAACCGAGGGACGCCTCCGGAGCGGAAGCGACGATCGCCGAGGGAACTGAGCCCGGCTTGGTGATGGGAACTGTGGGCTACATGTCTCCCGAGCAGGTACGCGGAAAGATGGCAGACCACCGCTCCGACATTTTCGCCTTCGGAACGATTCTTTACGAGATGGTGACGGGGAGGCAGACGTTCCGCAAGCCCACCTCGGCGGAGACCATGACGGCAATTCTGAATGAGGATCCGCCGTCCATTTCGCAAGTCACGGCAGCTACGCCCCCAGGTTTGCAGCGCGTTGCGCATCGCTGCCTGGAGAAGAACCCGGAGCAACGCTTTCAATCAGCCTCCGATATGGCGTTTGCGCTGGAGGCGCTATCGGATGCGGGTATGACGCCTTCCACCGGCAGCCATGCACATCTAGGTGAGACCACGAGTCGTCGGGGAAATGTGATCGCCGCAGCTGCTCTGGCCGTGTTGCTTGGCGCCGGCGCGCTGGCATATTTCTGGAACAGACCCGCGGCAGTGCCCAAGGTTTCCAACTACGTTCAACTTACGCATGACGGCCAACCGAAATACTTGATAGGGACGGAAGGTTCGAGGCTCTTTCTGTACGCACCCTCCCTTAATAACCAAGGTATAGCCGAGATGTCCACCTCAGGCGGCGATCCCATAAAGGTGCAACTTCCTCCGTTGAGTTTCAACTCGCCTCGGGCCTTGTCCCTGTCGGAGGACGGATCTGAACTTCTCGTGTTGGATGGGCATGGTATACCACCTTCGGGACCACTATGGAGCGTGCCCCTCATTGGCGGTTCGCCACGCAGGTTGGGAGACATCGCCGGGCAGGACGGCGCATGGTCGGCCGACGGTAAATTCATCGCCTACAGTAACGGTAACAGTTTATTCACCGCCAAGGCTGACGGGACCGATGCAAGAAAGGTAATCACGGTTGGGGACTTAGGTTTTGTCTTTACCCCAGTCTGGTCACCCGACGGGAACCAGTTGCGATTCATTTATGGTACGACGCAGGACGCCCCGTCTTATTTCATGGAAGTTTCGCTGGACGGCACGGGTTTGCATCGCCTCATGCCCGGGTGGGCCAACCCCGATTCACCGTGTTGCGGCGGGTGGACTGTCGATGGGAAGTACTTCGTCTTCATGACCCGCGACCAAATTTGGGCGTTACCGCGAAGTACGGTTTTTCTTCACTCGGAACCGAAACCTAGTCAGTTGACTTTCAGCCCGATGCCATTGTCTGAACCGGTTCAAAGCACGGATGGTAAGAAGCTGTTCGTGGTGGGGCGCACCTTGCGCGGGGAATTGACGCGCTATGACTTGAAGTCTGGCCGCTTCGAGTCCTACCTCGGAGGTATCTCCGCCGAATACGTCTCCTTCTCGAAGGATGGCCAGTGGATGGCCTACGTCTCTTTTCCGGAAGGCACTCTATGGCGAAGCAAAATGGACGGTAGTGAGCGTTTGCAACTGACGTATGCGCCCTCGCAAGCCATGCTGCCTCGCTGGTCCCCTGACGGCAAGACCATCTTGTTCTCTCACGCGGGTACCAACAAGCCCGCTAAAATCTATGAGGTTTCAGTGGACGGGGGAAGCCCGCAGCCACTGATGCCCGACAACCCTGACCCTCAACTAGACCCAAACTGGTCGCCAGATGGAAGCAAGATCGTCTTCTCTGGCCGTACCGCGGACCCTGCATCCTCCATCCGGATCTTTGACTTGGCAAACCGTCAAGTCTCCACGCTGCCCGACTCGCAAGGGATGTACTCGCCCCGTTGGTCTCCGGATGGTCGCTATATTCCCGCACTCTCGGTTGACTCAAAGAAACTTCTCCTATTTGACTTCCAGACCCGGCAGTGGACGGAACTTGCCCAGGGCAATATGGGCTGGCTGGAGTGGTCAAAGGACGGCCAGTACCTTCAGGCATACGATTCCAGTGGAACGGGCGCCATCATCAGGATTCGGCTGATCGACCATAAAACGGAACGGGTTGTGGACCTCAAGAATTTTGCCACCGTGGGCTATTACGACGGTTGGTTTGCGGTCGCCCCCGACGATTCGCCTATCATGCTTCGCAACGCCGGGACCCAGGATGTTTACGCGCTCGACTGGGAAGAACCGTAATCGCCCTTGATTGTCTCAGTGTCCAGAATGGGCATGGCGCAGCTTTCGACACCATGTTACGCGAGTATGGCGGAGTGGAAGTCGGAGTCGCGATGGACGGCTAGGGAGCGGGAACGACTGGGAATCTATCCCACAGCGCTGCCAGTCGACGCGCGCTAAAATCCCCAGCCTTCGCAAAAAACGCGAAAGGCTGGGCCACCCGCCTGGTCTAACGAGGTGGCCTCCCGGACTGCTTCCATGTGGTAGCCTATTTCCCCATGTTCTTCGGACTTTTGCTTGCGGCGGCCGCCGTCCTGCCTGCACCATGCACTTCCACGACATCAGATTGCACTGAATGGATAAAACCCGCGGGACAACAGTCGCGTGTCCTGGTCTACCGCACGCATCCGTTCGAAAAAAAGAATGAAAACATCAAGCGTGCATTTGTTTTTGTTCATGGCATCCTCCGCGACGCGGACAATCATTTCCGCACCGCGCTTGCCGCCTCTTTCCTGGCTAACGCATTGAACGACACGATAATTGTGGTGCCGCGCTTCGCATCGAATAGCAGCGTGCCCGGGAACGAAAAGGGAAACTGTCGCGACACGCTGGCCGCCGATGAAGCGAATTGGATCTGTGAAGCTGAGAGGCCGGACACTTGGCGCTCGGGCGGCAGAGCAGTAGGCAGCCAACTCAGTTCGTTCGATTTTATGGATGAGATTCTTAGCCGATTGGCGAGGAAAGATGTCTTTCCCAATTTAAAAACGATTGTCGTGGCGGGCCATTCTGCCGGGGGGCAATTCGTAACTCGTTATGAGATGCTGAACCAAGTCCACGATAAATTCGGCATAGCGGTATCTTACGTGGTTGCGAATCCCTCCTCTTATGCGTATGTAGATAACCTGCGACCCACTGCGAGTGCCTTCCCAGCCGCGACCTCAGCCGCTGCGCAAGTAGGCCCAGCCTCGAATCCGTCGCCAGCTTTCTTGCTTTTTGCCGACGCCAAGAACTGCACTGGATATGACATCTGGCCGTACGGACTAAGAGGACGAGGAGGTTATTCGTCCACGCTCACGGATGCGCAAGTTACCCAACAACTTGTGGTTCGGCCGGTCACCTACCTACTCGGCGAAGCCGATGTGTTGCCGCTTGGAGTTTTTGACGTGTCGTGCCCAGCGATGGCGCAGGGCCCCACTCGCCTGGGCCGCGGCCTTGCTTTCCACAAGTACGTAAACGAACATCTCCACGCACATCATAGGGTGGTTGTTGTGCCGTTCTGTAGTCACAGCCAGCGTTGCATGTTCACTTCTGACGCAGCATTGCCGCTGATGTTTCCTAATTGAAGATGTTGAGGGCTGCCCGATACGAGTGATTCAGTTTTTTGCCGATTCGACAGCCAAATGGCGGGCGTCGGGTTCGCTGGGGGATTTGCGCTGGACGGCAACTCTTACCTTGCCGGACTACCGAAGGTTGGCCCGCTATCCAAAGAGGTTCTCTCGCAGCACAGAACTATGCCTCTTGAAGCGGCTTTCCACGCGTTGATGGACCAAAGCAGAGGAGGACAATTGCGGCAACGATGAGAACGGGATCGATCATCAAAAACAGTAATGATTTGCCCAAGATGGGCGGGTGGTCCAGCCTTTTCGTGCGTTTGCTAAGGTCGGGGGAACACTACCAATCGGAAATAACCTTTCCGCAGAGATTCATCCTTTGCGATTTTTGGCTACCCGGGGCTGGCCAGCTTAACCGATCGCCAGCGCCGTCCTCGCCGTCACCATCTTCTTGATGAGAGCAACAGGCACCGGCATATCAACAGGGAAGTGGACGGTCCCCTTCCGAATCGAAAAGCCCTTGAGGTCGTCCTGGAATTTTTCTATTACCGCAGCTGTCGGAAAGAAGCTGCAGTGGCCGGCGAACGCCGCGTACCACACGAGGACACGATCTAGCCTGAAAGCAGGAATCCCATAGCTGATGACTTCCACCGCGTCGCGAGGTACCACTGATTTTATCGCGGCTCGAATCTCTTTCAGGGTCTTGCGGGACGCCGGAGGGACGCTCGCCACATATTCGTTGAAATCTTTCGGACGTTTATTTTTCGCCTTTGATTGGACTTTGGCGGGGTGCGTTTTTTTCATAACTAGTCGTGGTCGCGATCATCCCAATCATGAGCTTTGTGCCAGCGATGGCTGTGTTCGTCCCACCAACGATGCCGCTCCCGCCAACAACGTTCTCTAGCATTGTGTAATTGCGTGCGCCGATAAGCTGCGCGCCGGCTGTTACGGCCGTACCTGCGGATGGCGTAATGAAGATTGTGCTCCGCTTGGACGATGCGACTGCGGCAATGGTCGATAGTTTCAGCGTTGGCAACGGACGTGGAGCCAAGCAGAAAGCTAGAAGAAAGCAGGAACAGAAACAGCGCTTTTGTAACTTTGCGGTTCATTGGCGCCTCCCTGTGAACTCCAAGTCATATTACGCTCACATCGGCGGGCATTTGAAATTTATCCGGAGCATTTTAAAAATTTCAATCCGGCTTCGCATTATTGGAAGTCGCGTCCACCCCTTTGTTACGCCCTACAGCAAGGCGCACTCGTTCACGTTCTCTAGTGATTGCCCTGGCTCGGCCTTTCAGCAAATCCGAGAGGCTGATATGCCCAATAATGCGCTGAGTAGCGCGATCAGCCACTGGAAGGCTTGCCATGCCCTCCGTGGCCATCAATTCGGCGGCGCTGCGGCCCGTACTGTCTGCAAAAATAAATAGCTCGGGCAATTGTATTTTTTCCGACGGGAAAATTTCGTTGGAGCTCGACGACATGACATCTCTAACGATGACGATCTCAAGTGGATCCGTCCCGTATTCGCGTGTGAGGTGATAACCTCGGCGGCTTAACTTTTCGGTGAGAATCGAGCGCGGCATCAAGAGCGCGGTCACGAGATATGACATCACGCAGCCTAACGTAAGGGGGATCAGAGCAGATATGCAATGAGTCACCTCCAAGCTGAACAGTATGGCTGTCAACGGCACGCCCAACGAGCCAGCAAGCATGGAGCCCATTCCAATCAATGCCCAAAATGACTGGGCTGCCGTAGGGGCATGGCCTAGGTGTCCCGCCAATGCTCCCACTGCTCCGCCGATCATCAAGAGAGGCGCCAACACGCCTCCCGAGGTTCCGGATCCCAGTGAGAATGCCCACATGATCGACTTCACTAAGAGGATGCCGAGAATCAGTCCAAGAGAGGCGTTGCCGCGAAGCAATTCGGCAATGTTGTCATAGCCCACTCCCAGTCCGCGCGGGAAAAAAAGGCCGCCAATACCAATCCCCAGTCCTCCCAGCGCAGGCCACCACATCCAGTGAATGGGCAAAAGTTCGAAAAGGTCTTCAAAGGCATACATCATGCGGCTCATGCCTGCGGCGATAACACCTATCACGAGGCCAAGCAGGAGGGAACCAATTGCGACATGGAGCCGACCCAAACCGCTAATGATTGCGGGCATTTGGAACAGGGGTCCATTGCCGAGCAGATATTCGCGGAGGATACCTGCTGAAGCGCTGGCAATTGCAACCGGCACCAAGCTTCTGGGACGCAATTCGAAAAGGAGAAGTTCAACGGCCAGAAGAACTGCCGCAACCGGGGTGGAAAAGGTAGCTGACATCCCCGCCGCTGCGCCTGCGACAAGCAGGGCTGTTCTCTCAGCATCGCTTAGGTGCATCCATTGTGCGATCAGTGAGCCGAACGCTCCGCCGGTCATGATGATGGGACCTTCCGCGCCGAACGGCCCACCCGAGCCGATGGCGATCGCGGCGGATATCGGCTTTAACAGCGCAATTTTCGGCTCGACACGCGCGCGATGTAGAAGGATCGCCTCGATGGCCTCGGGAATTCCGTGGCCCCTGATTTTGTCTGAGCCGAAGCGCGCCATAAGACCAACGATGAGGCCGCCAACAACTGGGACCAGTACTGCCCAATATCCCAGGCTGTTGTGCGACGGAGAGGCAAAAACCCAACTTATTTTTTGAAAATAAAAAAAATTCGTAAAAAACGCGATCAAACGGAGGAGCACCACTGCTAAAAAAGCGGATCCAATTCCAATCACCAGCGCTGCTGCTGACAGCAGCCAAACCCTGCGATCAACTGTGAAGTCACGCAAGGCAGACGATTCTGATTTCATCGTGCTCCCAGATTGAAACCGTGCTTGCGATTCTTGCCCACGGCCTTTATTGAAGTGAGTGTCTGTATAAGTTGCGGAGCGAGATCATTCAGTTCGCGAGCATGGACAAGCGAGAGCTTTTCAAGCACCCTGCGTCCTTTTGACGAAATTGTGAGGGCCACGCGGCGCCGGTCGGAATCCCCCTGCTTGCGAACGATGAGTCCCGCATCTTCGCATCGTCGGCTCAATTCCACCACCGTGTTATGACGCAGCTTTAGGCGCTCTGCCAGGTACCCCACGGTGGCATGCTCGGCAGCTTTGGTCCCTGCGAGTTGCAGAAGAAGTTGATGTTGCCGCGGTTGAAGGCCAACTTTCTGGGCCGCTGTCTCACTGAACCGTAAGAACAGCCGTAACTGGTAGCGGAATTCGGCAAGCACGCAAAGGCTGTCTTTCGCCGTTTCCCGTCCAAGCCGCTTCATCTTTTAAATTATATCGTGAAGCGATATAAATCAGCTAGAGGACAAGAAAGACAATGTCTTATTTTCAGTGCAATCTTGCCCGAACGAAAAACGCTGCTGCAACTGGGTGGTCCCCGTAAGACGGGCGCAAAACATCCGGGACGCCATACCATGTGGCCTGGCCGCCGATCGCGGTGGAAACATACGCGATTCTCCCCACTTCACGGTCGTACCCAGCGGTGTACGACTGCACTCGGGTGAAATATTTTTCCGTAAAATTCGTAGGCAAAGGATTTTCGCCTACTAACAATTCGTTCGTACGATCGGCGCTTTCAATGCGTGTCCACGCATTATTTATGTTATGAAACCGCAATGAGGATTCAAGCAGGTATCCGTTGCCAACGTTCCCATCCGAGAGACTTTGATTCCGTCCCCAGAGCAACAGCGAGGCCCAATTGCCGTCGCGAATGGGGCGGTTGTACATCACGGACCCCGTCATTCTTCGCAAGTCTTCGGCAGGCACGAGGGCCTCGGGACTGTGCAGTTGCCCAATTGAAAACTGCCCGCTCCAATTCCGTGCGGGATTCACCGTCACGCGCGAAGACCATGAATCGATCTTGCCGGAGTCCAAATCCCATCGGTATTCATCGGGCTCCCGTCCTTGAAATCCGGACGCTTCTACGCGGAGATTTTTATGCGTGAGTCCAACCGTGATTACGTCATCCAAAATGTGTGTCGAGTCCTGCAGGTGATGCCCCAAGGTCGCCATTGGGTTCTCCGACGCTGACGTGCGATGGGGATAAGCGAGTGGCCCCATCGCCGGATCTCCCATGGGCGCGGCATAGAACGACAGCATTGTGTTTTCGCCCAATTTGTAATCGTAGAGTGCAGCGACTTCCATAAAAAAATCATGCGGATGCTGCCCATCGACGATTGGGCGTCCGAAGGCAGTTTCGCCCTGCTGAAATAATTCAGGATAGCGTCGATGGGAAATCGTCGCAGGCTCCAGGCTCAGCATGGTGCGAAACGTAACCACTCCATTGCCCAGCTTTCGCCTCGCCGTCGGCATGATCCAATTGGTGGAGAACAACTTGTCCCTGCCTCGAGGCCCCGTCTGCTGAACGTCTGTAATGAAAATTTCGCCGTGGAGCATCAGCATCCAGCCGGCCTTCTCGCCCATCAGCATTTCGTGGGGAGTCGATGCAGGCTCGGCATCCGTTCCAGAAGTTTCTCGCTGTTGCAATAAGTCGATGAAAGAAATGGCCTCGGTATCTCGTTTGTTATCGGAAGCCATATTTTCCATGTCGCATGGAATGGCCTGACGTTGCTCGGCTCCGGCTGCTGCTGTGGACATGCCCATTCCCTGATGGACCATTTGCGCTGTGGAGCGCAAACTCGCAGCGAGCACAATGCAGGTCAACAATCCGTTGGTTCGCATCTGTGTCTCTCCCCGTTCAAAATGAAAAGTGTTCAGCCGGGACGAACGCTGTTTAGCGGACGCCGAAACAATCCTCTATGCTTGGGGTTTTTTACAGGCGAAGGGCAGGGATGACGGGAGGAGTGCCAGACTTTTGGAGCGCACTTGAATACGGCGACTGCGTAGATGCGAAGGCTGCAATTTGCGCGATTCGGGAGGAAGTCAGATTCAAACTTCCAAGGATGGGCCCTGACACTGGCAAAGCAGATGCCCCGTGACCTGAAACGCAACAACTGTGACTTGCCGGCATACGCGATGGCGAATGATGGGTGTGCTGGTGACATGCCGCCACCGATGAAACGCCACCAACGACCGAAGGCAAAGTCTCGGGCTGGCCGAACCAGACCATGGCGAATAACAAATAAATTGCGGCGGATTTCAAGGCGAAGGATCTCACTCTTACTACGATGCCTAAAATGTCCCGTACCCGCAATGGACCATTCAGGCGGCGAACGCGATGCGAAGGCTTCAGGGTTCGTCCAGACAACCCTCAATTTCCGATAAATGACCTAATGCGTGCTCCTTTTGTAACTTGGCGAGCCCCCGTGTGCTCTCTAAAGTCAACACAGCGGAAGCAGCGACTCACTCAGCCTTTGGCTCGCCACGTGCATCTAACAAGCAAGGAATAACTAAGCGCTGAACATCCGTGAATTTTTTGGATAGCTTGAGAATGAAATACACGCGCTATTTATATCTGGGTGTAATATTTGCCGCGGCAGCGACGGCGCAGGATAGGTCTTCGTACATGCCTCCAGCGGCAACAGTCACGGAATCTGCGCCCGCTCTTGCCGGCAGCCAACCTGACGAGGCGGTCCTTACCATCAAGAAGCGTGTCGATGAAGTTCACGTCCTCTTCATTGCTACCGACAAGCACGGAAAATTTGTGCGAAATCTGAACGAGGGCGACTTTGCCTTTCTGGACGACAATAAGCCGCCTCAGTCGATCAATAATTTTTTGCGAGAAACCGATTTGCCATTGCAACTGGGATTGCTTGTCGACACCAGCGGATCGGTTCGGGGACGTTTCGATTTCGAGCAGGAAGCCGCGATTAGTTTCTTGCAGCACACGCTGCGCACAAATTTCGACAAGGCCTTGATCATGGGATTCAGCGGCCACAGTCGCGTTGCCCAGGATTTCACTGATAATGTGTCGCTCTTGTCAACCGGAGTAAACAGCTTGCGGTCGGGCGGCGGCACGGCGCTTTACGACGCAGTCTATAAAGTTTGTCACGATAAGTTTTTAAAGAGCAAAGATTCGGACGAGCGTCCCACCCGCCGCGCGATCATCGTAGTGAGCGATGGAGAAGATAATCAGAGCGAGGTCAGCAAGGCGCAGGCAATTGAAATGGCGGAGCGTGCTGAAGTCATCATCTATGCGATTTCCACTGACGACAGTGGGCTGATTCTTCGGGGGGACAAGGCCCTTCAGGAATTGGCGGATGCCACGGGGGGACGCGCTTTCTTTCCGTACAAAATGAAAGATATCAAGAATTCGTTTTCTGCAATCGAGACTGAGTTACGCAGCCAATACGTCGTTTCATACCTTCCCGCTGACTTCGATGCCGATGGTCGATATCGGTCTATCGCCATCACTGCGTTGAAGAAAGACCTGCAAGTCCGGGCCCGGCGCGGATACTTCGCGCCACGGCAATAGCCACCGCCGCAAGGTGCACGTCGTTTTCCTTGATGTAACTCAGCTCATCCCCGTAAACTTGAATTAGTGCATATTCACGCCAGTCCGGGACGGACCTCGAAGATCCTTCAGATCTCCTTGGGAGTCACATTCGCCTACATCGTGCTGCTGGTGGTGTCGGGGATTCGCGCGCACTCACTGGCTTTGCTTTCTGAGGCCGGGCACAATCTCTCGGATTTTCTGGCGCTATTGCTTTCATGGGTTGCGGTTTACCTGCAATCGCGTCCGCCGAGTGCTACCAAGACATACGGATATCATCGTGCAGGCGTTCTGGCGGCTCTCGTCAACGCAGCTTCGCTGATGTTGGTTTCGTTTCTCATCTTTTACGAGGCTTTTCGGCGGATACAGCATCCTGAACCAGTGCACGCGGGTACGATGATGATCGTGGCCGCGGCGGGCGTAATCATGAACGGCGCCATCACGTTTATGTTGTGGCGTTCAGACCGCGACGTAAATATTCGCAGCGCTTTGATTCACGAAATCGGCGACACGCTCTCCACTGCCGCAGTGATCGTGGGCGGCTGGGCTATCATGGCGACCGGACATTTATGGATCGATTCCGCGTTGTCGTTTGGAATTGGGGCTCTGATTCTGTGGTCAGGGTTTGGGATTGTCCGCGAAACGTTGAACATTCTTCTGGAGGGAACGCCTCGAGGGATGAAGCTTGAACGGGTTGAGGAAGCGATGCGCGCGATCGATGGGGTCAATGACGTTCACGACTTGCATGTCTGGAACATAGGGTCAGAATCGCGCGCGCTGTCGTGCCATATTTCTATTGCGGACATTCCACCATCGGTCAGCGAGCGCATTTTGCGGGACTTGAAAGAATGCCTTCATCACGAGTTTCGCATAAACCATACGACGATCCAGTTCGAGCACGAGATTTGCGAAGTGGCTCATGGATGCGTCATCCCCGTCAGCGAAGGGCAACACCAGCATAGTCATTGATTCGATAGATCCCCCACCCGAAACCATAAAGTCAAAGGCCCCGGACAGGAGTGTCCGGGCCACACAAACTATTTCCCCTTCACATTAGCCAGATTGCGTCTACATCCACCGTGATTTGGGTGCGCGGGATTTTTTGTTCCGCGGTGTAGGCAAGCATGGTTCGCAGCAGGGCGTTTAGCTTTTCGCGGCTGGCGCATTTCAAGACGAAGTGGTATCGGTAATCCTGCTTAAGGCGAACGATGGGTGCGGCTGCGGGACCGAGAACGCGGATTCCTTCGTGGCGCGTTTTTTCAAACCAGTATCCTAATTGCCCCGACCATTTTAGGGCGTCATCAAGTTTGTTGCTGCGGATCAAAACGTTTGCTAAGGCACTGTATGGCGGGTAGTGCATCCAGCTACGGAAGCGGAGTTCTTTTTCGTAGAAGCCAATAAAGTCGTGCTGCGCTGCATATTGAATTGCGTAGTGATCAGTGAAGTAGCTTTGCACGACAACGCACCCGGGAGTGTTTCCGCGTCCGGCGCGGCCTGCGACTTGGGTAAGTAATTGGAAAGTGCGTTCGGCAGCGCGGAAATCGGGCATGCCCAGCGCTGCATCTGCGCCAATTACTCCCACCAGCGTGACTCCGTGAATGTCGTGGCCTTTGGCGATCATTTGAGTGCCCACGAGCATGTCCAGATCGCCTTGATTTAAAGCGTTCAGAGCGCGTTCGAAATCGCGCTGCCCGCGAACAGTGTCGCGATCAAGCCGGGCAATACGTGCCTGGGGGAACATTCCATGGAGAAGTTCTTCGAGTTTTTCCGATCCGGTGCCGAGGAAATATACGTATTCGCTGCCGCAGTGCACGCAAAGTTTGGGGATGGGAGCGGTGTGTCCGCAATAGTGGCATTCCATCCGATGGGAACGCTTGTGGTGTGTTATCGCGATGGCGCAATTTTTGCACTCGAGTTTTTTCCCGCAACTGCGGCATAGCGCGACCGGAGAATAACCACGCCGGTTCAGCAGGACCATAACCTGTTCTTTGCGTTCGACGCGCTCTTTGATTTCGGCCGCGAGTTTACGCGAGATCACTTGCTCTGAGCCGGTTTCCTGGTACTCCTGGCGCATGTCGATGATTTCGACTTCCGGCAGCGGGCGCTGTTCCACGCGGTCGGGCAATTGCAGCAGCGTGTACTTGCCTTTTTTTGCGTTGAAATAAGATTCGAGGGAGGGTGTCGCCGAACCGAGCACCACGACAGCGCCAGCCATTTTCGCGCGCATGACGGCAACATCGCGGGCGTGATACCGGGGCATTTCTTCCTGCTTGTAGGAGGAGTCCTGTTCCTCATCAACGATGATGAGCGCGAGATTGGATACGGGAGCGAAGACAGCGGAACGTGTACCAACAACGATGCGGGCATCTGCTCGCTTAATGCGATGCCATTGCTCGGCTCGCTCTTTATCGGAAAGTGAGGAATGCAGTACGGCAACTTGCTGGCCAAATACCTGATGCAGATCAGCGGCCATGGCTGGCGTCAGGCCGATCTCCGGAACCAGCAATATTGCAGAGTGTCCAGAGTCCAGGACCGATCGCATCGCAGCCAAATAAACCGCGGTCTTGCCGGAGCCGGTGACGCCGTGTAACAGCGTCCCCGAAAACTTGGCTGCGGTAACGCTTTGCTGAATGTGTTCGAGGGCTTTTTGCTGCGCTGCATGAAATTGGAAGTTCAATGCGGGAAGGCGACCCTTTAATCCAGAGAAAGCAAATTCCGGCTCATCTGCTTTGACCAAGATGATTTCTATCAACCCGCGCTTGACCAGCGTCGCCAGAGTGGTGCGTGGAATTTTGAGCTGCTGTATTTTTTCAACTGAAAGTTTTCCTCCTGCCAGGGTGAGTTCATCGATTAGAGTTCGTTGATTGGGGTTTATTTTTCCTTGCAATGTTTTCAGCACTGCGACTTTGGTCCTGCGGGTGACGTCGCGAACATCCGAGACATCCTCCCGCGCGATCCATTTTTTGCGGGTCATTCCTGCAAGCAACGACTTAGAAACTCGCAACGCGGAACGCAACGTCTCTTCGCTGGCATCTTCGCGGGCGGCCAAATAATCGAGCACTGAAATTTCTGCCAGCTCTTCGTCGGGAGTTTTGCGTGACCGGGCAGAGGACCCGCAAATGCCGGCGGAATAAAGCGCCGAATGGCCTTGCCCGGTGATTCGATAGATGATCGCACGCTTGAATTCGGCATTGAGGGGCAACATGGTGCGGAAAACTTCTCCGAGCGGGGCCAGATAATAATTTGCAATCCACCTGCCTAGATCTAGCAATTGCTCGTCCAAAACTGGAGTCAGATCAAGAGCAGTTATCACATTTTTGGCTGCGACTGACGGATTGCGGTCGTGCAATTCCACGACGATTCCCGGCAATCGCCGCTGCCTGAACGGCACCAGCACGCGGCCTCCGACGACGGCTTCCATTCCATCGGGGACCTGATAGGTAAAGAGTGTGTCCAAGGGGACCGCGAGAGCGACGTCGGCGAATAGGGGCATCTCTCGCAAGCATAAATCAGTAAGCAAAATGCTATTCATCGCAGGTTAACTTGACATTCACAGATCATTAACGAAGCTGAACTAGAGTGCGTATGGCGAGGGTATATCTCCCGTTACTTCTAGAGCGATTACAAAAGGAATTTACGTTTATGAAAAAGTTTTCGGTTGCAGGTTTATTGGTAGCCGCGTTGGTAGGTTCGATGTTCGCGGCTGAAGGCCCGGTTCCAGAGGGCGTCCCTCATTTCGATCACGTGTTTCTGATCATGATGGAAAACCATGGTTATAGCCAGATCCTGAACAATCCGAATGCGCCATTCATCAACAGCCTGGCAGGAAATTTAGCAACGAATTATTTTGCCATCGCGCATCCCGGCTTGACGAATTACTTAGAAGTTGTTGGCGGGTCGAATTTCGGGGTGCAGAGCGACAACAGCCCCGACTGGCACAACGCATCATGCATCACCAACTTTGCGACGGGGTCCCGAACACCGATAACCCGCCGAGTCGGGTGATGGCGATCGCGGTGCCTGTCCGTTTGCTTTTATAAGCTCTACTCGACAGGCTTCGCCGGCATCGCCAGCCGAAGTTCTCCCATTACCATTTGCAGGTCTTTCCAGGTTTCTTTTTTCTGGCGGGGATCGCGCAATAGGAACGCCGGATGATAAGTTACCGCGAGTTTGGTGCCGCGAAAGTCGAACCATCGGCCCCGTAGTTCCATCATCGAAGCGCTCACTGCGAGCAGCGTCTTCGCCGCCACGGCGCCCAAGGCGACGATGACCTTCGGCTTAATGGCCTCGATTTGCCGCATCAGAAACGGAGAGCAGGTCTCACATTCATCGCGCTCCGGCTGGCGATTTCCCGGCGGGCGGCACTTGATGATATTCGCGATGTAAACATCTTCCCGGGTTATGCCCATGGCTTTAATCATGTTGGTGAGGAGTTGGCCGGCGCGTCCTACGAAGGGCTCGCCTTTCAGGTCTTCGTCTGCGCCGGGAGCTTCGCCAATGAACATCAATTCAGCATTGGGATTACCCACTCCGAATACGATTTGATTGCGTCCCTGAAGATGGAGTTTGCAGCGGGTGCAATCTCCGATATCTTCGCGTATTAAACGCAGAGTTGCTGCGGCGTCCGCGGCTGGCGGCGCGATGCTGACGATTTGTTGCGTTGGCTCGGCGATTTTTGCGATATGCATGGAGGGTTCATTTTCTGAGTCTTGCAGTGAGGTCAGTTCTTGGCGATAGAAATCGTAAATGCCAAGGTCGTGATAATAGCGGATGCGGTCGGCAAGCGCCCGTTTCAAGGTTGGGTCTAAATTCATTTGTGTTTGTTGGGGCTAATTGTAAATGCTTTTGGGCGGATGAACGCGAACTAGAAAACTGTAGCAAACCGGCAATCAGGAACGAAGCACTTACAAATGTCGAGCTACGCTCGACTAGACAGCCGAGGGTGGCTGTCTCTAGTTAAGTAGACGCGCTTGACAAGCAGGTCTCTCCACTTCGCTTCACTCCGGTCGAGATGACAGGGGGACTATCGCGACGCGAGGGGTGGGGTTGAAGAGGCGACGGGTTTGCGCAGGCGCACGGCGTGGTCGAGAACGCGCTGGGCTACTTCCCATTTGGTTGTCTCGGGGACCTCTACTATTTCATGCTGAGTAATTATGGTTACGGCATTGCGGTCGGAGTCGAAGCCGATGCCGTCGCGGGAGACGTCGTTGACTACGATAGCGTCCAACGATTTTGCGATTAGCTTCTTGCGGGCATTTTCGAGGACGTTTTGAGTTTCAGCGGCAAAGCCAATGAGCACGTGCGAGTGCTTGTGCTGAGAAAGTTCGAGCAGGATATCGGTTGTGGGTTGAAGATCGAGCGCCAAGGCCCCATCGCGTTTAATTTTGTGGTCTGCGACGGCAGTGGGCCGATAGTCGGAGACGGCGGCGGTCATGATCGCAATTGTCGCTTCGGGGAAAAGTTTGAGCGCCGCTTGGCGCATTTGTTCCGCAGATTCCACGTTAGTGACCTCTGCCGCGCCCGGCGGAGTTAAAGAGACGGGCCCGGTCACCAGCATTACTCGCGCCCCTCGGCGTACTGCGGCTTCGGCGAGGGCGTATCCCATTCGTCCGCTCGAGCGGTTGCTTAAATAGCGGACTGGATCAATCTTTTCGCGGGTGGGTCCGGCAGTGATCAACAGCGTTTCTCCGGACAGATCTTGCGATGATCCCAACGCCACCATGACCGCGGCGACAATAGTTCCATTTTCTGCGAGGCGCCCTGTGCCCGTCATCCCGCAAGCCAGGTATCCGCTGCCGGGGTCGACAATTTTCGCACCGCGGGATTTCAATGCTTCCAAATTGGCCTGTGTTGCAGGGTGTTCCCACATGTTCACGTTCATGGCGGGCGCGATCAACACTGGCGCGGTGGTGGCGAGATATAACGTGGTCAGGAAATCGTTGGCGATTCCGTGGGCAAATTTGGCGATGACATCGGCGGTGGCGGGAACTAGCAGCAGAGCGTCGATCGATTGCGCCACGGAAATGTGTTCGATAGCGGAGTCCTCAACGCTCGATGGAGGAGCATCGTCCGGCGCAAACATCCCGGTGATAACTTTTTCTCCGGAAAGCGCCGCGAAGGTCAGGGGTGTGACAAATTGCTGCGCGGCGTCGGTCATGATGACCTGAACTTTGATTCCGCGATCCTGCAAGAGGCGGACAATCTCCGCCGCTTTGTAAGCCGCGATACCACCGCACACGCCTAGGGCGACTTTCATGTTGGCCTGCTGCAACCAAATGCAGTTAGTTCTCAGCTTCGGGACTGATGCCTTTATCGATCATCTCGCTCGCTAAATCGATGGCGGCCTTGGGGATTTCTGGGATCACCCACTTGACCTTGCCGGCTTTGATTTCATCCTGCGCGATGCGGCATGGTTTGCGGGAAGGGGTTTGAATCACTGGAGGAGCGCCACCCTGCAACTGGCGGGCGCGTCGTGCTGCGACGAGAATGTAGCGGTAATTGCTGTCGAAACCTTCGATTAGTTTCATTGTTGGCTCCCTGCTTTTTTAACGTCCCCCCGGCGCGGGCGCGGGCATGAACGAGGCTAGAATTGGCTGCAAGCGTTCCCGGACATTTTTTAAGCGGCATTGTTCCGCTCTGGTGAGAAGTCCGGCATGATCGGTGGTCGGTTTGAGTTCCGAGCGCTGTAGTCTTTCGGCGAGCAGAATGGCTTTCAGCGTTTCCACAGATTCATCCAGACGGTCGTTCACTAAAATATAGTCGTAGTTGCCGTAATTCTCAATCTCACGAGTGGCCGTGGCCAACCGGCGCTGAATTACCGCTTCGGCGTCGAGGCTGCGGTTGCGCAGGCGGTCTTCGAGCGTCTGCCGGTCGGGTGGCATGATGAAAATGCTGACCGCGAAAGGGAGCTTGCGCTTGATCTGTTCCGCCCCCTGCACATCGATGTCGAGTAAGAGATCGTGGCCGCTGTGTTCCGCGTCACGAAGAAATTTTCTGCCGGTGCCGTAAAAGTTGCCGAAGACGTCGGCGTGCTCCAGAAATTCATCCTGGCGCACCATGTCTTCGAAGGTTTCGCGCTCGATAAAAAAATATTCTTTCCCATCTTTTTCGGATCCGCGTGGTTTTCTCGTGGTATAGGAAATGGAAAAATCGAGATTAGGAACCAGGGCGCGCACGCGATTTACCAGAGTGGATTTTCCTGAACCCGAGGGCGCGGAGATGATGTAAACCGTGGTCATTCGATATTTTGAATCTGCTCGCGGGCCTTTTCGATGGAGGTTTTCATCGCCAAACCCATTTCAGTTATTTTAAGCGCGTCTCCGGCCAAGCCGGAAGTTTTCGACAGCAGAGTGTTAGCTTCACGATTCATTTCCTGAAGCAGGAAATCCAGTTTCTTGCCTACTTCTCCGCCCTCGTCGAGTAATCCTAAAAAGTGTTGGACGTGAGTTTCTAGACGGACGAGTTCCTCTTGGACGTCGCTGCGATCGACCAGCAGCGCGGCTTCCTGCAAAATGCGTTCGGGTTCGATTTGCGTGGAAAATAATTCCTGCATGCGGGATTTTAACTTCGCGGCATAGATTTGCAGGATGGTGGCGCGATATTGTTCGACGGTTTGCAGGGCTGCGCGGGTTTCGGCCATGAGCTGCCGGAGTTCGGTTTCGATGCCACGGCCTTCTTCTTCGCGCATTTGATTAAGGCGCGCCAAGAGTTCATCGATGGATTTCATGACCGCGGAATCGAGTTCGCCGTTCGCTGGTAGCGATTTGGTGGATAGCGCTCCGGGAAGCCGCAAGACCACGTTGAGATCCGCATCGGCCGAGACTCCGAATTCGGCGGCGGCGGCCTTGAAGGCTGCGATATATCCGCCAACGAAATTTCTGTTTATAGAAAATTCTTCGACTCCTCCATGATCGACGTTCAGGAAAACTTCGATGTGCCCGCGGGCGAGTTTTTCTTTTAGCACACGGCGAAGTTTCATTTCCAGGGCATCGTTTTCGGAGGGAAGGCGGAAGTGCAGATCGAGGAGCCGGTGGTTCACCGACTTGAGAGATAGGGTGAAACTCGAGCGTCCGTTGGAAGCGGAAGCCTGTCCAGCAGAAATCCCGACTTCGCCCCTTACCTGCGCGAAACCGGTCATGGAGCGAATAGGCATGGGACTATGGTCTCACCGAAGATGGGGTGTCTTCTTTAATGGAATGGCTTCTGTTCATTACTTCGGTGTTGGCAAATTGCAATTCATACAATCGACGGTAGGTTCCGAACCGAGACATGAGCTCATCGTGGGAACCAATATCGGCGATAGTACCATTCTCCAAGACGACGATGCGATTGGCACGGCGCACCGTGGATAGGCGATGTGCGATCACAACTACGGTTCGTCCGCTCATAAGATTATGCAGCGCAGATTGAACCAGAGCTTCCGATTCGCTATCGAGGGCAGACGTGGCTTCATCCAAAATCAGGATGGGCGCATTTTTCAGGATGGCGCGGGCAATCGCGATTCGCTGTCTCTCGCCGCCGGAGAGGCGGACGCCGCGCTCGCCGATCACGGTATCGTATTTAGCCGGAAGATCGATGATGAAGTCGTGCGCTAACGCCGCTTTAGCTGCCGCCTCAACGTCTTTCTGTGAAACTGCCGGCTGTCCGTAAGCGATGTTGTTTCGCAGGGTGTCGTTGAATAGGACGGTCTCTTGCGTGACTAATCCGATTTGCAATCGCAGCGAAGATAGCGTGACGTCGCGCACGTCTCGGTCGTCGATTAATAGGCGGCCTGCGGTCACATCGAAAAAACGCGGGATCAGATGGACAAGGGTGCTCTTTCCCGCGCCGCTGGATCCAACCACGGCCAGGACTTCGCCTGCACTGACCTGCAAGTTAATATCGTGAAGAATTCCGCGGGATTCGTTGGCTTCGCTGTCGTACGAGAAGCTAAGACCTTCAAACGAAATATTCCGTGAGAACGGCGGCAGCGGCTGGGCGTTCGGCTTTCTCCCGTACTTCGTCCCGTGTGTCCATGAAGTTGAAAATCTCAGAGGAAGCGCCCAGCGCCTGCTGAAAATTGTTATTGAAAAGGGCGAATTTGCGCACCGGATCGTAGAGCTTGAAAACCGCAACGATGAACGCGAGGAAAGTTCCGGCGGTAAAAACGTGATGATTGATGCGGTCGCGTCCTAACAATAAAAGAAGCGCGATGGCGATGGCGCCGAAAATATCCATGAGCGGTGAACTGATGGCGGCGGCTGCGACTGATCGTAAATTTGCGCGAAATAAACGGCGGGCAGCATCGCGGAAGCGGGCGATTTCCCAATTCTCCATGCTGAAGGCTTTCACGATGCGGTTACCCGTGATGGTCTCGTGAAGGATGTTTTGAATATCGGCGAGTTGGTCTTGTCCGCGGCGAGTAGTGTGGCGGACGCGGCGGCCAATTTTTCCGGCGGAGAAAATAATGAATGGGACGAAAAGTAAGAGAACCCAAGCCAGCCTTCCCCCCAACGCGACTACTAGCAGCGCGGTGAAGATGAAAGTGAAGGCCTGCTGCAGGAATTCCGCAAGCACATTCGACATGGCAAACTGTACTCGTTCCACGTCATTCACTATCGTGGAAACCAGGGTGCCGGTAGCGTTCGCCTGGAAAAATGCGGCTGACCGGCGCAGGATTGAGTTGTAAAGGTCATTTCGAAGATCGGTAATCATTCCGAAGCCGGCAAAGTTGACGAGATACGTGCCGAGGTAATCGAAAATACCCTTCAGGATTGTTGCCGAGACCAGAGCGAAAGCTACGACGGTCCAGGGATTTTGAAAATGCGATGGGACTAATTGCTGTAACGTGTGCGAGCTGTGGGGAATGAGCTGGATTTCTCGGCTTTGCGAACCTGGATTTAATACCCGGTCGAAGATGGGACCAACGAGCAGAACTCTAAAGGCATCGAGCAATCCGACTGCGGCCATGAAGCAGACCGACGAAATGAGTTGCCACCAATACGGCGCAGCGTAGCGGAGAAGACGGGTCAGTGCCCGCAAATTTGCCTCGGAAAATTCGGCGCGTTGCGGGGCGAGGATAAAAGTAGCATCTAGTAGCGCTCATTCTACTGCAAACAGATTTCTAGATGGCTCGTGTGGGTCGGGCACCCTTGCCGGATGCTGTTAATGCGGAGTCAAAAACGGTAAGCCAAAGGCGTCGGACAAGAGTGTCCGACCATACGAGCGGAAAGCCTGGGATTCAAGCTGATGGAGCTTTGCTTGATTGGACAGCCGGGCGGCTGTCGCTACGCCGTGTTATTTTGGGCTGTCGCGGTGACCTACTTTTACGCGGTAGCCGGAGGTGCGCAGGTGTTTGCTTACGTCTTCGGCGATCATCACGGAGCGGTGCTGGCCTCCGGTGCATCCAAAGGAGATGGTCAAATAGCTCTTACCTTCACGGATGTAATGCGGCAGGAGATAAACCAGCAGCTTGGAAATTCGCTGAATGAATTCTTTGGTCTGCGGAAATGACCGAATGTATTTGGCAACTTTCGGATGACGGCCCGTAAGCATCCGGAATTCTGGGATGAAGTGCGGATTAGGCAGAAAACGCACATCGAAAACTAAGTCAGCGTCTTCGGGCACGCCGTTCTTGAATCCAAAACTCACGCAGGAAACCAAAATGTTTTTGCCGGATTGCTGTTTTTGAAAACGCGCGTTAATGTGCGCGCGCAGTTCATGCACATTGAACTTAGAAGTGTCGATGACCATGTCGGCGATGGCGCGAATCTTGTGCAGGTGCTGGCGTTCGGCAGTTAGCGAAGATTTTACCGGAGAGTGGGTGCCGAGGGGATGGGGACGGCGGGTCTCGCTGAAGCGTCGCAACAGCACGGCATCTGACGCTTCGAGGAAGATGATTCGAGTGGGTAGGATGCGTTTTACCGCCTTCACGATTTCGGGCAATTCCTCCAACCGCTTGCCTTCTCGAACGTCCACGACGAGGGCAGTGCGCTCGATTTCTGAAGATTGAGCTACCAGTTCGGCGAATGGGGGGATGAGGCCGACGGGCAAATTATCGACGCAGTAGTAGCCAAGGTCTTCAAAAGCTTTTAGGACGGACGCCTTGCCAGAGCCGCTCATTCCAGTGATGATGACTAAATCACGCGGAGGTGTATTGGAGGAGAGTCGCCTCGTAGTCGCGGGAAGTGCAACTTTTTTCTTGTTTGCGGAGTTGATTTGCTGTTTCTGAGGGCGCGGCATCATTGCGATGTTAGCAGGCGTGCCATTTAAATCGCCAATCCGCAACGCCGAGTAAAGTACAGTGAAATCCCTGCTTCATCGCGGCCAGGGCGAGCTCTAGGTACAGCAATCATTGTATTGCACCGAACACTGGCTTCGCTTAACCTGCTTGCGGTTGAAGGAGGCTCTATGCTTTGGACTGTCTTCGTGGTTCTGTTGGTGCTGTGGCTTCTCGGTTTCAGTTTTCATGTGGCGGGTGGTTTGATTCACCTGCTGTTGGTTGTTGCTCTCGTCGTGTTGGTCATTAATCTTTTGACTGGTCGAAGAGCCGCAGTCTAGGTGGCTGTAGAAATCGGATGTAAGGGCGCGCATCGGGCGCCCGTTTTTTTTGCAACGGAATTCGCAGTGAGGTCGAGCGCGATGGTCTCATTCGATTTAGCAGTCGGACTTCCTAAGTCAATTCGAGGTGCGTTCGCAGGAATTTCAACGTACGGTTTGCAGCATCCTGCCATGGCGCCCCAGTAAATCCGTGTCCTACTCCTGGATATATTTTTATTTCGTAGGGGACGCCTTTCGCTTCGAGAATGTGCTGAAGGTCATAGGCTTCTTGAACGGGAACAGTCTGGTCCGCGTCTCCGTGAAGAATTAGTATGGGACAGAATCTCCGCGCGAACGGTCTCACCTCCCGTGGAAGTCCTCCGAAAAAATCAACTACGGCCTTAATCCTGGAATCGACCGTGGCTGCGGTCAGAGAAAGATATGCGCCCAGTGAAAATCCAATCAACCCGATCCGCTGCGGATTTACGGAGGGTTGTTGGGAAACAAAGCTCACGCAGTCCCAGAGAGTCTTTAACCAGAACGGCGAATTCTTGAGGATTGTGGCACGGCTGTCAGCGTACACCGTGTTGGTGCGATCAAAGTAATGCAATACGAAGACCGCGATTCCATGACTCGCGAACACCCGGGCAGGTTCAGCCATTCCAAAAAAATTACCTCCGGACCCGTGCAAGCTGAGTACCGCCGGAAATTTTATTTCTGCGGAAGACGGGACAAAACAGTCGAGGCCGATATCTTTGCCTCCGCTACGAAATGTGATGTGGGATTCGCTGAAAGGAAACAAAACCTAAATCCCGACCTCGGGGCGAGCTTTGCTTTTCGAATCTTTAACCAATTGCAAAAAAGATTTTTCGTAGGGAGCACGGGCGATTCCTCGTTCGGTGACGATGGCGGTCACGTATCTTGCCGGGGTGACGTCGAAGGCTGGGTTTTCAATGCCAACACCTTCGGGCGTGACCAGCTTTCCGGCAAAATGAGTTACCTCGCGCGAGCTGCGCTGTTCGATTGGGATGGTGCTGCCATCCGGAGTGTCGAGATCGATAGTTGAAAACGGCGCGGCGACGTAGAACGGTATTTCATTTTCTTTGGCAAGTACGGCGACGGTGTAGGTGCCGATCTTGTTGGCTACGTCACCGTTCGCGGCGATGCGATCAGCGCCGACGACGATGGCTCCAATCTTTCCTTGACTCATCATGGCTCCCGCCATGTTGTCGGAAATGACTGTGGTGGGGATTCCGTCTTTCATCAACTCCCATGCGGTGAGCCGCGAGCCTTGGAGGAAAGGGCGAGTTTCGTCCGCATAAACATGAATTTTTTTTCCATGTTCGATGGCGGCGCGAATCACGCCCAGAGCGGTCCCGTACCCGCAAGTTGCTAGAGCACCGGCGTTGCAGTGAGTCAGCACACCTCCGCTGGCAGGCATTAGAGTCGCGCCGAATTGTCCGATGGCCTGATTGGAAGCGATGTCTTCGGCGTGCATACGCTGTGATTCTTGGATCATCAACTTTTTAATTTCCAGAATCGGCTTGGCCTTCAGCGATTGCAATTTCTCGCTCATACGTTTGATGGCCCAAAAGAGATTCACTGCAGTAGGGCGGGTTTCTCCGATGAGCTTGCAAATCCTGTCGAAATCTTCTTGCAATGCGTCGATGCTCTCGGCTTTGGAATTGTTGACGCCTAGAGCGATACCCATGGCGGCGGAGACGCCGATAGCGGGGGCGCCGCGCACGACCATATTCCGGATTACGTCAGCGACCTGCTCGTGCGTCGTGCAGGTGACGTAAACCTCTTCATTGGGAAGTTTGGTCTGGTCGATGAAGACTACGCCGGAGTTGGTCCATTCGAGGGTTTCGATCACATTGATTCCTAGTTTTAGGATTGAGTCAGAGCTTGGTTCTCAGATGTTGCTCTCGGACTTCGGTGTTCTTAAAGATGGAGATGAAGGGCACTCCCACGGCAGCTTGCTCAATAGCAGCCCTGCCATTAGCTTCGATGCGTTCAACTAGACACATGACTCCAATGATTTGGAATCCGAATTCGCGGGCGGCGACGATGGCTTGCACGGTGGATGCGCCGGTGGTGCAAACGTCATCGACGATTAAAACGGGAGCGCCGCTTTTTTGAAACCCTTCGATGCGACGTCCGGTGCCGTGTTGTTTTTCAGCTTTGCGGACGAGGAAGCCGTGGATTTCTCCGCTGGTGACGGCCACCGCAACTACGATTGGATCGGCACCCATGGTCAATCCGCCGATGGCTTGTGGTTTCCATCTGCGGGATTGAATTTCTTCGAGGAAAACTTTTCCTGTGAGTTGGGCTCCCCGGGCATCGAGCGTGGTGGTGCGACAGTCGATGTAATAATCGCTTTTGCCTCCCGAGGACAACTTGAAATCGCCCAGCCGGAAGGACTTCTCCGCCAATATCTCCAAAAGTTGCGGTCTTGCGGACATTAGAAATCAAGATAACACGCAGCGCTTATGAGTTCAGTCTTTCGAGATGGCGAAAGCCGCTGGTACCAATAAAGGTGAGAGCGGTCAGGGTGAAGTTGTAAGCGATGTGCACGACGAGGCTGCATCCCACGGATTTGGTCACGGCGCGAACGATGGTGAGGGCCAATCCCACTAGAAAGATGATAAACACTGCGCCCCAGGCGAATCCTAATTGCATGGCGTGAAGCATTCCGAAACCGAAGGCGGTGAGGAATATTCCAATGGCGGTGCCCAGATGTCGAGCCAGGACCGGATAAAGAAATCCGCGAAAAAAGAGTTCCTCCATCAGCGGACCAAAAGTGATTGCAAGAATTGAGGTGAGATAGGCTTCGAGGGGATGCCGAAAAAATTCTTCGAACGGAACATCTTTAGGGATGGGCAAAAAATGGGAGAGCCCTTGAAGTGCCAATAGTAAAGCGGCGCCAAAGGCTGCGAGGCCCCAGATCCTTTTCGGCCAGTTCCACGAGAGAGCGTCGAGGAAGCGGCGATGATATTGCCCTTCGACCAACGCGACCATATAGAAGATTACGACGACATAAGCAAGAACTTCAGCAATCAACTCGGTGACCGGCTTCTGCGCGACTTGTTGCCATGACAACGCGGGAAAGAAAAGTTTGCGAGCGGCAAATGCCAAGAGAATGTCGATTAGGAATGGGGTGAGAAACATGAACAGCGCGATCCTCAAAACGTCCCAGCCACTCCAAACCGGATTGGCTACCGGCGGCGGAGGCAGTGCCTCGGCCTCTAAGGTTGGGAGCGGATCAAATTCCGGAATTGGCGGGGAGGACAAATGATTGGGAATCAGGCGATGGAGACCCGGCTCTCCTCAAGGTGCTTTCTATTATTGGCGAAATATTGCAGCAACGCCTGCCCGGTATAGGATTTTTTATTTCTTGATACTTGCTCGGGAGTGCCCTGGGCGACCAGTTTTCCGCCTTCCTCTCCACCTTCAGGGCCGAGGTCAATGATCCAATCGGCGCTTCGGATCACGTCGAGATTGTGTTCGATGATCACGATGGTGTTGCCGAGGTCGGTAAGCCGGTGGAGGACGTCAAGCAATTTGTTCACGTCATCGAAGTGCAATCCCGTGGTGGGTTCGTCGAGAAGATACAGAGTTTTTCCGGTCTGGCGTTTACTCAGTTCACGCGCCAGCTTGATGCGCTGAGCTTCGCCTCCTGAAAGTGTGACTGCAGATTGGCCGAGGTGAATGTAACCCAATCCGACATCGACTAAAGTTTTTAGCTTTTGTTTTGCCTGCGGAATGTTTTCAAGAATTTGCAATGCGTCGGTGATGGAAGTCTCGAGCAGATCCGCGATGGAATAGCCCTTGTACTTAACGGCGAGGGTTTCGCGATTGTAGCGACGGCCTCCGCAAACTTCGCACTCGACGTACACGTCGGGCAGGAAGTTCATTTCGATACGCCGCTGGCCTTCTCCCTGGCAAGCTTCGCAGCGGCCGCCAGCAACGTTGAAGGAGAAGCGTCCTGGCTTGTATCCGCGCTCGCGGGATTCGGGCAGCATTGCATATAAATCGCGAATTTGGGAGAACACTCCTGTGTAAGTTGCAGGGTTCGAGCGCGGGGTGCGTCCGATGGGCGATTGGTCGATGCGAATAACTTTGTCGATGTTCTCCGATCCCGACAAGGCTTTGTGAATGCCGGGTTCTTCACGCGACCGATATAGTTTTTTGGCCAGAGCGACATATAGAATGTCATTCACCAGCGTGGATTTTCCCGAGCCCGAGACTCCCGTCACGACCGTCATCACACCGAGCGGAAAAGTTACGTCGAGATTTTTCAGGTTGTTTTCGCGAGCGCCCAGAATGCTAATGCCTGCGCCGTTGGCGGCGCGAGGTTCGTAACGCATTTGAATCTGGGTTCGTCCCGAAATGTAAGCTCCGGTCAAAGACGTGGGTTCGTTTTCAATGTCATGCGGAGTCCCTTGGGCCACCAGTTCGCCTCCGTGCCGTCCTGCGCCGGGCCCGAGGTCGATCACGTAGTCGGCGCGGCGGATGGTGTCCTCGTCATGCTCGACCACCAGCACCGTGTTGCCGAGGTCGCGCAATTCTTCTAATGCTTTTAATAGACGGTCATTGTCGCGATGGTGCAGGCCGATAGAAGGCTCGTCGAGAACGTAAAGAACGCCGCGGAGTTTGGAGCCAATTTGGGTTGCCAAGCGGATGCGTTGGCCCTCGCCTCCAGAGAGAGTTGCGGCAGAGCGATCTAAAGAAATGTAGCCCAAGCCGACCGCATCGAGAAATTGCAGGCGCTCGATGATTTCGTGAACCACGCGACCGGCGACAATTTCGTCGCGGCCTGTGAGGTGAATTGTTCGGCCTGCGATGAGCGACTTGGAGACGGGCAGCGCGGTGAATTCGCCGATCGACATTCCGTTGACCTTCACGGCAAGACTTTCGGGCCGCAGCCGCCTGCCTTTGCACGCCGGGCATTCGGTAGCCGACATGTATTCAAGGAGCATCTCGCGATAGCTGTCGGAGGAGCCTTCTTCGAGGTTTTGTTTGAGGTAACCAAGAATGCCGCGAAATCCGGTTTTTCCTTTTCCGGCTTCGCCATTCAAAAGCAAAGTTTGGACTTTCTCGGAAAATTTCTCGAAGGGCGTCGAGAGGTCGATTCCGTGAGAATGGGCGGTGATGTTCAACATGTAAATCAGGTTTTGCGAAGCGGAGCCGGGCCCTAGGCCGCCTTCGAGTAGAGGCTTGGACCAATCCACTATCACCTTTGCAGGGTCGAAGTCATAGCGGCTGCCGAGGCCGTGACACTCAGGGCAAGCGCCATAATTACTGTTGAACGAAAACGAACGGGGCTCCAATTGTGGAATGCTAATGCCGCAATCCGGGCAGGCCAACTTTGAGGAATAAAGATGTTCTTCGCCGCCGACCACGACCAACTGCACCAAGCCTTCTGCCAACTTCATGGCAAGGGCGACCGAAAGCTCCAGGCGGTTTTCGATTCCTGGTTTTACTAACAGCCGATCCACCACGATCTCGATGCTGTGGTTCTTGCGTTTGTCGAGTTGCAGATCATCTTCCAAATTCACCATCTCGCCATCGATTCGCGCGCGGGTGAATCCCTGCTGCACTAACTTCTCGATTTCCTTCTTAAATTCGCCTTTGCGTCCGCGCACGATGGGGGCCAGAATCATGATGCGATCTTCGGGTGTCAGCGACATCACGCGCTGAACAATTTGTTCTGCTGATTGGCGAGAAATTGGTTGTCCGCACTGAGGGCAGTGAGGAGTTCCAATGGAGGAGAAGAGAAGGCGAAGATAGTCGTAAATTTCTGTGATGGTACCAACCGTCGATCGAGGACTGCGGCTGGTAGTTTTCTGCTCGATTGAGATGGCGGGACTCAGCCCATCTATGGCGTCCACATCGGGGCGTTCCATCTGATCCAAAAACTGGCGCGCATAAGCCGAGAGCGTCTCCACGTAGCGGCGCTGACCCTCGGCGTAGATGGTGTCGAACGCCAACGAGGACTTTCCCGACCCGCTGAGCCCAGTGATTACGGTCAGAGTATTGCGCGGGATTTCAACGTCAATGTTCTTTAGGTTGTGTTGGCGCGCCCCGCGCACGGTGATCTTAGTGATTGGCATATACCCGGAGTCAGAATGTCCTTCCGTAACGTGGACGGGCCCACAGAAATGTTGGAAAGTGAGGGTGCGCAGTTCTACTCACGTATCTTAGTAGGTAACATTGGCAAGCGTCAACGCGGGTAGATTTGAGCCTCAGCAGATTAGAAAATCGGTAGATCTAAACCTTAAAAGACATTGAGTTAAGGGTCCTGTAGGGAGCCTTCGGCACTAAAGGCCCTCTGGATGACACCAATTTTCGGGGAAAGAGAGCGAAACGTGGGCAGCGGTTTATTCACAATTTTGACTGTGCTACTTACCTCGATCTCGGCGGTTGGATTAGGGATCGTTTCTGCTTACGGGTCTGTTCTTCTTATACTGCACGCTGTCTCTTACGGTTCTTCACCCCTGCAACTCAGGCCAATGGCATTGGCTGGCGAGTCCTCTGCCGGAGGAGACTAACTCAGTGGGGAACTGCCGCCCCTGGCGGGGGTCCCTGAGGCACTTGCTGTTGCTGCCGCTGTAATTCCTGCAACAATTGCTGAGGAGTTTTTACGGCGGCCTGCCCGTTGGCTTGTCCGTTGTTTTGACCTGCCTGCTCTTCGGGACTCTGTTGTTCCGGCTGGGGCATTTCTTCAGGCGGTTCCTGAAGACTCATGTCTTCGTTGTCTTGATCTGGAGGGATGAAAGCACCGGGGCGCGGGCTTGTCGGTTGCATGCCGGCGTTCTGAGTTTCCGCAGACGGTTCCGATCCCGAGGACTTGGCGATGAGAACTACTTTTTCCAGCGAGTTGGGATTCTGCGGCGATCCCATTAAGACATAATTGAAGTGTGAGCCATTCAACAAAGCTGCCAAGACATCCCGGGCCGGGCCGGGACCAAATTGTCCGGCCACTCGCTCTGCTGGAGAGCCGGGCATATCGACGGCGGCACCGGTCTTCGATTGAACGTCTTGCAAGATTGAGCCGAGACTAGAATTTCTGGCGACGATGGTGAGTACGCCGCCGTTGAATGAAACTTGCGGAGCTATGGCGGGCTGCTGCTCCAGAGTTGGCGGTGCGAGCGGAGCCGGTGGTGGTACGACTTGCTGGACCGTAGTAGTTGTAGTGGTGGAAGCGCTCTGGGAGTGACTGGATTTCTTCCCTGGCGATGGCTTTTGTGCAGCGAGAATTAACGCCGAGGACAGCGAGATGATCACGCTTGCGTATTTGAATAGTTTTCGCAACGTCAGCACGATGGCCACTGCTAAACCGCCTTGATAATTCTACACGTCAGAGTCGGGCTCATCGCTCGACTGTGAACCGAACTGAATTGAAAAACCCGAAGGTGATGCCTCCATACACGCGGGAGCCGTTCAGGCACTATCGGGAAGGGATTCGTGACGATTCATGCAGGGGACCAAGGGCTGCGAGCGGTACCCTTCCTTTACTCTTCCGTAACCGAAGGCCTCTTCCCCGAACCGACTAGAGGATTTATTCTGGCATCAGAGATTTAATTTTCCAATCGCCAATGGTATCTCTTCGACTTTATGCATTTGCAATTGGCAGTCTCAGCGCCGTCGGTGCCGGATATTTCTTATTTCGTCCCAAACCAAAGTCTCCTAAGGAAATCGAGATAAAGCGACGCGAGTGGCTTGATCAGGTGGGCCGCATTACCGATGGCACCGTGATTGACGTGCAGGAACAACAAGCGGCTGAGGACACGGCCGCGACATTCCTAATTTTTCAATACGATGTTGCTGGAGTCTCTTACGAAGCCTCGCAGGACGTCACGTATCTAAGGCAACGGATTAATCTTCACTCGTGCCGGCTGGGAGTTCCCACCTCTGTACGCTACGACCCCCACAATCCCGGAAATTCAATTGTAGTTTCGGAACGATGGATAGGATTGAGGCAATAACTATGGGTTGTAGATTGATGAAGAGACACAACCTAGAGACTACCTAAGATCTTACGCGCGACAATTCTTCTTAGCTGCCCGCGGAGAATCCGCCAATGTTTGCCACGGTCAACCGTAGATACTTGTAGGGGTTTACCGGGGTATCGTTGATGCGAACTTCATAATGCAGATGTGGGCCAGTACTGCGGCCACTCAACCCAACATACCCAATCGTCTCCCCGCGGCGCACGTGCTGGCCAGTCACGACCGCGAAATTAGATAGATGCCCGTATCGGGTAGTAATTCCATGCCCATGTCCGATGACGATTGCGCGTCCATATCCGCCCAGGAAATCAGCGAAGTCCACCACGCCATCCGCTGGTGCAATTACCGCTTGCCCGTAGGACGACCCAATATCTACCCCACTATGGAATGCACCTTCACCATTAAAAGGATCTATGCGTTCCCCAAATGATCCGGTAACAGGTCCCTCCACCGGCCAAAGATTTGGCGCGGAGTTCGCCCGAAGCCAATCTCCCGTTGTGGCGTTACGAGTTAGTCCCAGGGAAATTCCGGTGGTGGTGGCGCCGCTAAGGGCCAAGATTTTCAATGCATAAAGCCGCTCCAGGGATGATGAAACCTGAGCGTCTTGAACCCCTTTAGCGTCTGAAGAAACTGCGATCAAACTTGGGTCAGACTTCAATCCATAAAGGGTGGAAACCTCGCCTGCAAGCGAACCCAATGACGCCACTTGCACATCTTGTTCCTGTGCAACCTGTTCCAGCTTCGAATAGCGGCTGCTCAGGGCATCTTTCTGGCTGCGAAGTTCGTTGTAATGCGAAACTTTAAGCAACATACGGGTGTAAGAGCTGGCAATTCCAGTCAAGCTACAAACCCCAATGACGACTCCAGCCAGGAGAATGTAAAGATAATTCAATGAAATGGGGATTTTGCGAAGTTGACCATCTTCGCCACGCGCGACAAAAAGAATGTAAAAACGCTTGCTCAAAATCCGCCTTTCAAACTCTCGAGATCCCGAAATTGGTCTCGGATGAGGTTACTTTCCCACTCCTAGCCCCTGAAGGCCATGAATCCCATAGTGGAACCCGCTTCCGTTACCGTTCTGGTACGGGCGCAGGTTGCCAATAACCGTACCCATCACTCAGCTCGCCCAAACCGGCTTGGCTTGCAATTCAAACTGGATGCAGGACTTACCGGAACATCCATCAGGCTTTATGGGCGTTCGCTCAAGGTAACAAAGTAGGTTCAGTGTGTCAACGAAGGAGGACCTCCAAAAGAAGGTACCAAGGACGGGTAACCGATCATGTCCTTCGGCCGCATTACCATGTTGGAACCCACCTGGCAACAGTTTCGATGCGGAACTAGTTTCCTGCGGGTGAAGGAAAATGCAGAATGCCATGCATCGCCAGTCTTCGGAGAACAGACCGGAATCAAACAGGCGCGGCCCTATAAGTCACAGACGCTCAGATATGATTGATCCTCTTGCGGCTTAACGAAAAAGCTTTGATTCGGCGAATACGACAACGTGCCGGGCATAAATCAGGACTGCTTGGGATCGGAGACGACTGCGCTTGCATCCGCATTCCACAAAATCACGAGGTTTTGGTCACCACAGATTTCAGCCTGGAAGACGTGCACTTTCGCCGCGACCTACAACCCGCAAAATCCATTGGCCATCGCTGCCTACTCAGGGGGTTGAGCGACATCGCAGCCATGGGAGGCGAACCGCGGGCGATTTTTTTATCTTTGGCGATTCCGCCGAGAACTCCCCAGCGATGGATCAATGAATTCTTCAATGGCCTGCTGGATTTAGCGAAAGAATTCGAGACATTACTTGCTGGAGGAGATACTTCTCAATCGCCAACGGGAAAAATTCTCGCCGACATTGTTGTGCTCGGTTCGGTGCCAAAAGGCAAAGAGTTACTGCGTTCGGGAGCACGGCCTGGCGACCGCATCTTTGTGACCGGATGCTTAGGGGGACACGCGGCCACATTGAAGGTCCTGCTTCAAAGCCGCAAAAACAAAATCGCCGGCTGCGATTTAGAAGAATATTTTTATCCCGAGGTGCGGCTCGAAGTGGGGCGAATCCTCAGAGAGAAACGGTTGGCCACTTCCATGGTCGATATTAGCGATGGATTGTCCACTGATTTGAACCACATCTGCGCAGAGAGCGCCGTGGGTGCAGAGATCGATGCCGAAGCAATCCCCCTCGCTCGTATCGGCAAGTTCGGTGAGGAAGTGGATATTGAGATGGCTCTCCACGGCGGCGAGGATTACGAACTCCTGTTCACAGCACCACCCGATGCCCACGTGCCGGGCCGCATTAGCAATGTTCCGATCACTGAAATTGGGTCGATAGTGAGAGGTCGATCAATTTCGCTTCGATTCAAAAACAAAGTAAGGAACTTACGTCCGCTGGGATGGGAGCATTTTCGCGAGTAATTTTTTCTTCACGTATGGGACTACGCAAAATAGCGGAACACATGAGCAGAGGGATAGTGCTCCGTCGCCGTCTGCCTCCAGAGTTCGGTCGCCTAGCAATTTATGTAACCCCCGAAGCCGGGTTGCGTTACTGGGGAAAGATGTCGGATGTCGACCCGCTTCTTTATCGAATGGCGCAAGAAATGGTGAAAACAAAATCTGTGGTCTGGGATGTAGGCGCTAACGTAGGCTTATTTAGTTTTTCGGCCGCCGCTATCGCAGGTCCGGACGGATTTGTGCTTTCTATCGAGCCGGACATGTGGCTGGCTCGACTAATCGAACGTTCTTTTAGAAATCTGGACGCAACCTCCCCATGCTCCAAGGTGAAGATCTTGTGCGCGTCGATTTCAGGTTCAGCGAGTATTTCAGAGTTAGAAATCGCGGAGAGAGCCCGAGCGTCCAATCATCTGGTCGAAGCTGCGGGATCAACCCAGGCTGAAGCCTCGCGGCATCGCCAGTTGTCAGTTTCACTGACGTTGGATTCGCTTCTCGATTATTTCCCGGCGCCATCTGTAGTGAAAATCGATGTCGAAACTCACGAAGCCAAAGTTTTGGCTGGGGCAACCCGGTTGCTGACAGACATTCGGCCGTTGATTTGGTGCGAGGTATCGCCGCAAAATAGCGATGACGTTACGCGCTTTTTCCACCAGGCAAGATACCAACTTTTCGGAGCAGAGACGCAACCCCACCAGCCAATAACCCGTGCTTGGTTCCATACTTTGGCCGTCCCTATGACTACATAAAGTTCTATGAAGTACCCGCCCGCATCCGCCTTGTCTCTAGCTGAGGTCGACTACCAGGACTAGAGTAGTTTCATGTCATTCCGCAGGCTGTTGTTTCTGATCGTTATCTTTGCAAGCTCTTTTTCCGTACGTCTCACCTCCCAGACTGCGGGAGCAAATCCTTCCGCGCCTTCACCCGCTATTGACAATGACTTCGTTCAAAAGGCTTTTGGATCGAGTTGCACGCTGGTAGCAATTCCACCGGTCATCGCCGACTTCAATGCGGACGGGATTGACGACGTGGTCATTCCCGCACGTTGCAAGAATCCCATGAGCGATCAGACGGAAAACAATTTTATAGTGATGGATCCCTATTACACTTTCTTCGGCTACGGGAATCCTAAAGTCACGACCCAGTTTTCTACCGACGTTCCGGAAGACCGGGGGCTGTCGCTGCTCGTGATTCATGGGTCAGGGAAAGATGCGTGGCGCTCTGCGACTCCACTGGGAAAATTCGTGATCGTCAACATGCCGTTCAAACAAATTGCCGTGAAGAGGCTGATGGTGAAGAAGAAAAAAGTAAAGGCCATCTACGTGGAAGAAACCGGCCCCGACAATATGACCGCGGCGCTCTATTGGGACGGAAAGAAATATCATTACGAGCCCATGGGCGCGAGCATGGAGTAACCATGGTTTTGTGGCAAGGCACTCGCTTCTTTTGGCTAATTCCGCGGTTTTGCCCTCTAGGTTTTCTTGATTCCGTGCCAACCATAAGCCCGCTCTATGAAGCCCCACGATAATCTCAGCGAACTTGAAGAACGAAACCGCCTGGCCGAAGCAGGCGGAGGCCGGCAACGCCGCGATCGCCAGCACAAAGAAGGTAAGCTTTCCGCCCGCGAACGCATCGAGTTCCTGCTTGATCGTGCCACATTCGAGGAGACGGACAAATTTGTCACCCACCGCTCCACCGAGTTCGGCATGGCCGAAACAAAATTTTACGGCGATGGATTCATCACGGGATACGGTCGCATCGACGGCCGCCTGGTTTTTATCTTTGCGCAGGATTTCACCGTTTTCGGCGGCTCGCTCTCCGAGACCAACGCCGCGAAGATCGTAAAGATTATGGATCTTGCGGCCAAGATGGGCGCGCCTATGATTGGACTGAACGACTCCGGCGGCGCAAGGATTCAGGAAGGAGTGGTCTCGCTCGCCGGATACGCCGATATTTTCTTGCGAAATACACTTTATAGCGGGGTCATTCCGCAAATCTCTGCGATCATGGGCCCCTGCGCTGGCGGTGCGGTTTATTCGCCCGCGATTACCGATTTTATTTTGATGGTGGACAAGACTTCCTACATGTTCATCACCGGGCCTGACGTGATTAAGACGGTAACGCATGAGGATGTAACCAAAGACCAGCTTGGCGGAGCGGCCACGCATAACGAAGTTTCAGGTGTGGCCCACTTCATGGCCCACGACGACCAGGAATGCCTTGCGATGGTAAGAGAGCTCCTAAGTTTCCTGCCCTCCAATAATGTAGATGACCCGCCACGCAAGGCGTGCAACGATCCCGCCGATCGAGCAGATGCAGCTTTGGACGGCATCGTCCCCGAGCAATCCAACCTGCCTTATGACATGAAAGATGTGATTCACAGCATCGCCGACGACGGATACTTTTTTGAAGTTCAGGAACACTACGCGAAAAACATCGTGGTGGGATTCGCACGCCTGGATGGCCAGTCCGTGGGAATCGTCGCCAATCAACCGGCCATGTTGGCCGGCACACTCGACATCAATGCATCAGTAAAGGGCGCGCGCTTCGTCCGCTTCTGCGACTGTTTCAACATTCCGCTGATCACATTCGAAGACGTCCCGGGATTCCTTCCCGGCACCAATCAGGAGTACGGAGGAATCATCAAGCACGGCGCAAAATTGTTGTACGCCTACGCCGAAGCGACGGTGCCGAAAATCACGGTCATCACCCGCAAGGCCTACGGAGGCGCCTATTGTGTAATGGCGTCAAAACACATTCGAACAGACGTAAATTATGCGTGGCCGACGGCAGAAATCGCGGTCATGGGTCCAGAAGGTGCGGTTGATATCGTGTACAAACGGGAATTGGAAAATGCCTCCAACCGAATTGAACTTCGCCAAGAAAAAATTGACGAATTCCGGCAAAGATTCGCGAATCCCTACGTAGCAGCCGAACGCGGATACATTGACGCAGTCATCCGACCCAGAGACACTCGCAGAAAACTGATTCAGGCGTTAGCGATGCTTGATACGAAGAGAGAAAAGCTGCCGGCGAAGAAGCATGGGAACATACCGCTGTAGCTCTACAAACTCTGTCATCCCGAATGGAGCGCAGCGAAGTCGAGGCACTGTTTTACCGGTTCACTTTTCCGAAGAACATACTGGAAGCCGCGATCCATGGCGGACGTGGATCACATAAACTGATAGACCCTCCACTACGAACAGGAGACGATAGGTGCCCCGATTTCGCGCGTCAAATAGCAGCTGACGGATGGGTTTGCCAAATGAAACACCCTCCGGACCCAACGGGCAATGCTCTGGATTGTGGTCCAAACTATCACCCGCTTCCTTCGGCGCGGTCCAGCCAATCATCGGCCGCCTGGGGTGCTTGCTTGAAGATGTACTCATGAATTGTTCTGAGATTGTGTTTTGCTCTGGGAGTCAGGACGACCAGAGAGCTCATTTCCTCGATCGCGTCTCACGCATTATCTCGTCGAAAACCTCTTTGGCGGGTCGACCTAGGCCCTGCTCGGCCTCCAAGAGTCCTTTGACGGATATTTGCAATCGCGTCGAGCTGATCGGCCACGTGTTGGTAGTCCTTGGCATCGAGCAGCACGGCTTCTGCTTTGCCATTCACGGTAAGCACCAAGGGGCGCCCCGTTTTCCGCATCCGTTTCATCAAGCCGGAGGAGTTGCGCTTGAATGTTGTCAGCGAGTGAATGTCCTGCGTGACATCGATCATGATGCGATTATAGCATCGAATTCGCACTTAATTTGATGCTGGTTTTGGTCGGGGCGCACCGCCGCAAAACCATCCTTCCAGACACCGAACCGCCCCGCTCTAAACGCACTTCGAATAGTGGATAATCTGTCATTTAAAGAATTTACCGATGATATCGTTGGCAATCTTCAGTCCGACCTTGGCGCTATGTTCATTCGCAGCCGCAAAAAACAGCATGAACATAAGAGAGCCGTTTGAATTATGCATTGGAAATGGATCACTTACTGCCACGAATTCTTGCTTCAACCGTCTGACAAAATAGTCAGTGATAACTCGATGGTCGGCAGACTTGTGTACAGACTCAATTACTCTTGTTGAGTCCAGAAGCGACCAGGAAGTCGTCTTCGAATAGAAGGCATCCTCCCATTCAATCGTACCGAATACCGACGTCAGCCGGTCTGCCCACGCTTTGCGTGGCTTGCGATCGCGGACTAGCATCCTGTTGACAGCCGAGTACGGAAACAGCACCCATAAATCCACAGCGCGTGTGCGACCCAACCCTGCAATTACTTGCCATTTCACCGACGCACCAAAGGGATCTAGAAACACGACCGCACGTTGTTGTTTCGTGTTCAGGCTTCCGCACCATGCCAACAAGGCGCTGTTTGCATGCTCGTTAAGGATTTTCACATTTCGGAAAGGGAAATCGGCGGCGATACTCTTGAGTTCTTCATATTTTTTTCTGTTCTTCTCGACGAAGACATATTCATCGAAAGGAGGCTCGACTTCTAATGCCCTCCTTACGCTGCCTTTGCGAAATTCCGTCTCGTTCTTGCGCAGCTCAGGGAGCAGTTCAAGGAACCCGCCGGGTTCAGGTCGGCTCAAGCTTCCCGTACCCGCAAAAGCGTCCACGTAGCTGATCGAATAGAAGAGAGCTTTTGGGTTGTTTTTGAAAATCTTCGTGTAGGCCTGAAGGTATTTTTTCAGCGCTTCGAGCTTCTGTTGGGTCCACCCTCCACCAAACTGACTTTGATAGGTCATTTTCATCAGGCGCCTGTTCGATTAACTAATGGCCCAAATTGACACGCCAGAATCTCCCCAGAGCGTATACACATTAACATCTGAAACCTGCGAAGATCGAGTTAGGATATTGGAAGGCATGCTACGCTGATGTAAGGCGAACAAATGGCGAATATGATCGTAACAACCATTGTTAAGGATCATCAACAGCGAGGTTTTATGAGTGATCATTCCCACATCGAATGGACCGACGCCACCTGGAACCCGGTGCGTGGGTGCACAAAAATAAGCCCGGGATGCAAGCATTGCTATGCTCAGACGTTCGCGGAGAGATTCCGCGGTGTAAAAAGTCATCCTTACGAGCAGGGGTTTGATCTTCGAGTTGTTCCTCAAAAGTTGACCGAGCCATTTATGTGGCGCACCCCCAAGCTGGTCTTCGTAAATTCGATGAGTGACTTATTCCAACCAGGGGTGTCAGACAGATATGTCGAGGCAGTTGCGGAAGTGATGGTTACTGCGAACTGGCACACGTATCAGGTTCTCACCAAGCGATCGGAGCGAATGCGAGACCTTCTGCAACGGAGTCTTCATTTAGCTGGCGAGCAGGAAAATATCTGGTGGGGGGTGAGCGTGGAGGACCGAAAACACGGCATACCTCGCATCGAACAATTGCGGGATGCTCCAGCTGCAGTCCGTTTCTTGTCAGTCGAGCCGTTGTTGGAAGATCTTGGAGATATTAACCTTTCAGGCATCTCGTGGGTTATCGTCGGCGGAGAGAGTGGGCCGGGGGCTCGACCGATCCAAAAAGAATGGGTGATCTCAATTAGGGATCAATGTAAAGCCTCTGGGGTTCCGTTCTTCTTCAAGCAGTGGGGCGGCGTAAGAAAAACCAAAAATGGCAGGCAGCTTGATGGGCGAACCTACGATGAATATCCGCGACGAGTCAAGGTCGCCGTTCCGGAACGTTCTCGCTGCGCCGCTTTTACAGAAGCATTTCTAGGGGGAGTTCAGGGCTGGATAAGGCCGCAACTTGTAAACCCAGTTATTTGATCGGAAGACTGAGAAGGGTGGGGGCACGTCAAGCGGCGCGCACAAAAAATAAGAGTCCCAAGGTGGTGTTGATCTTATTCGTCTCGGCCAGTAGCTCGCGTTAGACCCTTGCCGACCTGCTTCTGCTGCCTTGCGGCAACAGGCGATCGTCACTCGGGCTCCGGGCTTACCGCCAACCGGATAAACCAGTTCAACGCCTTGGGACTCTATCTTGCCTTCGACAGGATGTTCGCGTTCGCCTCAACCAGCGCTCAGCTATAGACCCTTGCTGACCCTCTTGGTTCGCATCTTGCGATGCGTCCAGTGATCTCGCTTGAGTCCCGGACATCGCACCAACCGGGAAAACTTAGAACGTGTCAAAGAACAACTTTGTTTTACGCTTTCTATTTTTGCAGTCAATTAAAATTGCGACGATTTATCTGGAATGGATTCAATCGAGTGCAGCTACTTCACAGGGCAGTGACAGGATTTTGTGCAGACACGTTTCTCTTGCGCAATTTTCGTTTCCATTTCCGCACGATTCGGCTGACCTTTGTGCACTCATCTGCTTTGACGGCGAGATTTCTGGTGTGAAAAACCGGCGAATCGCCGGTAACAGGTGGTGTTTCCTTCAACTGAAATTCGAGAGAACCGACAAAGTAAGCTGAGTCAAGCGAAGGGCCGGACTTCCAGTCGGGCCAGTCAAGAAAAAGTGAAGCATTTAAGGCTCGAGTAAAAGTCGGGCCCTTGCCGTTTTTACAATCTACGTCAAAGGCCGCGGACAGGAGTGTCCGCGCCACGTAAGTCTTTACTTCTTCGATATCCGCTTCGGCGGTGGCACTGGATACTCATGATCTTCATCGTAAAATTTTCGTGCGTCGTGGTCGGACTTCGCATTCGGTACCGGCAACTCCCGCTTTGAACTAAGAGTGCGGCTGGTGCCTAAGGCCGCAACCAATGGCGAAGGTGTCGTGTATATCGCCTGATTCAGTGTGCTTCCGCTCGGTGGATTCGCCACGGCAAAGATCCCGAAGGCTTTTCCATTCACATAGGAAGTCGAAATATAGTCCGCAACCATCAATCCCGAAAACGTGTTTGGAAGCCAACTGAGACTCATGCCCCCCACTAACTGGGTGGCAGCGCTCCAAGTTTGACCGCCATCTTTCGACGAAACGTACCCAACGCCCAAACTGCAAGCGGTCGTGCAATTCGATCCCGGATAAAAGTAGTAAGCGAGGGTGACGTGGGCGGCACCTCCTGAAGTCGCGGGGTCCACTGCCAAGCCAGGGATGAAGTGATCGACCGTGCTGGTGGCCGCATCAATCGGCACGCGCGATGGCGTCGTCCAGGAGATTCCATCGCTTGACGTGCTCAGCACCAGGTCGTTCGATGCGCAGGCGGTCCGAAAACGGCAGTCTTGCCAGGTGACGTACAAATTGCCCGCTGCATCGATTTGAGCGGCAGGCAAGGCGGACGTGCGCAATTGCCCTGCGACCAAGTGATCGGTGACCTGAGAAACCGTCACTGGCGCCGACCAGGTCAATCCGCCATCGGTGGAACGAAATGCCTCGATCGAATCCGAGGTGGCGGAGATTCCCAGGATCGGCACTACAACAGTTCCATTCGGCTGCACTAACGGGATACCGCCAATTCCGTCGGCGAGATTTGCCGTGTTCTGCGTGACTCCCCAAGTCAGGCCGCCGTCGGTGGAAGTGTTCATTTCGATAATGTCCTGGCTCGACGGGTCATCCCACTCCACGTAACAATGTCCATAAAAAGGACTCGTGGATGTATTGTCGCAGCCAATCCAGTTCTTATCCGGGTCGCCACTCGTGTTCACGGCGATGGGATTGCCCCAATTAATTCCATCGGTCGAACGGTTAACCAAGACTTGGTTCACAGTCCCTATCCCAAGCGATGAAATCATCCAAACCCCATGGGCCGCGTCGAATGCAACCGATGCGTCGCTGACCGCGCTAAATAAAGTTCCGCCCTGGAAGGTGGTAATCCCCGGAAGGTAGCCGCTATTCCACGTTGTGCCGGCGTCGGTCGAAGTCGCGAATCCGATGTCCGCGCCGCCTCCGCTAAAAATTCTGCCCACTTGAAAGGCGGTCACCAGGGTTGATCCAAACGCGAAAGAGTCTGGCTCAACTTCGCTCGCATGTTGGCTGGTAGTGTTGGTAAAGGTGTCTTGGCTAAGACGGGTGAGGGGGACCGTTTGAAAGCTATTTCCGGGCGGCGGAGTGGTGGTGGTCTCAGAAGACTTGCTGGATCCGCAACCAACGGCTGCTAACAGAAGAAGGCTTAGAAGCGCGCACGAAACTCGAACGGAGTAAAGAGGCCCGCAAAGAAGACAAGTATTCATAAAGGCGTTTTTGATTATCCCTCAGAGTTTCAAAACCAAAAATATCTAACTTGAGCCACACCTCCAGCCTCCGCTTATGGTAATTCCGAACCGCTTCAGCGGTGAGGAATATGCTTCACTTGTCATCTCGACCGTAGCGAAGCGAAGTGGAGGGTCTGCTTCCCCTCGCATCTTCCCCTGCTACGATAATCCCGTGAATTGGCTACTCGAGGTTCGCAACCTAACGATCGCGTTTCCTGCTCGCGGAGCGTCCGCAGATCGCTCTCGTCCAGCGGTGCAAGAACTATCTTTCAATATGGCTCCGGGCGAAGTTCTGGGCTTAGTAGGCGAATCGGGCTCCGGAAAATCGGTGACCTCATTGGCTTTGATGCGGCTGCTTCCACCCAACGCGCAAATTAGCGGACAAATAATCTTCGAAGGAAGAGATTTGCTGGGACTATTCCCGGATGCCATGCGTCAATTACGCGGCACGAAGATGTCCATGATTTTCCAGGAGCCGACCACGGCACTGAATCCCGTCATGCGCGTGGGAGACCAGATTGCGGAAGCGGTCACCGCTCATCATCACATCTCCAAAAAGGAAGCTTGGGACCGCGCCGTGACCGCTATGGAAGAGGTTGCCATCGCGGACCCGGCGCGCCGCGCCCGTGATTATCCTCATCAACTCTCCGGGGGAATGAGGCAGCGAATCATGATCGCGATGGCCATCGTCAACAAGCCGGCGCTGCTGATCGCCGATGAGCCCACCACCGCCCTCGATGTCACCATTCAAGCGCAAATTTTAAGGTTGCTGGCTGATCTGCGAGAAAAGTTTGGACTAGCAATGCTCTTCATATCCCACGATCTCGCCGTTGTCTCTCAGGTCGCGCATCGCGTCGCAGTCATGTATTCGGGAAGCCTGGTGGAACTTGGATCGAAGCAGGATATTTTCCGGGCACCGGCGCATCCATACACCCGCGGGCTCTTAAACGCAGTCCCGACATTAACCACCGATCGCGCAATCGTCCTACGCACCATCGAGGGAACGGTGCCAGCCTCGGGATCGATTTTGCCAGGCTGCCAATTTGAACCGAGATGCGATTTCCGGATTGACGCCTGCGCTGAATCACCGCCGCCGGTGCTAGAAGTCGCCTCCGGTCACTGGGCGCGCTGTCCCGTGGTGAACTCCTCTACTTATGCTGAAGTAAAAGAGCCCTGAGGGTGCCCGTCCAAGCTCCGCTTGGGCGGGGCTTTAATTACACCGAATGCACTACTCGTCGTCCAGCTTCCAACTCTAGCAACGCTTTCTTTCTTGCGATCCCCCAGCGGTAGCCCGCAAGTTCCCCGCTACCCCGCACCACCCGATGGCAAGGAATCGCTACCGCAATGCGATTGGTCGCACAGGCCCGAGCCACGGCCCGCACTGCCGTCGGCTGCCCAAGCTCTCCGGCAACCTGACTGTAAGACCGCGTCTGGCCGATCGGAATCGCTTGCAGATAACTCCACACTCGCCGCTGAAACGCCGTAGCTTGTATATCCAGCGGAAGGGCCGGATTCAGCGGCTGTCCCGCCAAGTGACGAAGCAGATCGCCCGTCCATTCGTGCAGCCCATCTTCGTCTCTTCGCCGATTTGCGAACGGAAACTCACGCTTCAATCCATACTCAAGCTCTTCGTCGGAATCCGCGAAATGGATTGCGCATATGCCTTTGTCCGTCGCGGCAATCAGCATGCGTCCTAAAGGTGACGCCACGCACGCGTAGCGAATAGTTGTGGCGATCGATCCCCGGCGGTATTTGTCAGGACTCATTCCCAACTGCGCTGCCGTACGTTCATAAAGCCGGCTGCTGGAACTATAACCAGCGTCATACATTGCTCGAGTGACCGAGTGGCCGGCCTGCAAATTATTTTTTAGCCGTTTCATCCGGCAAGACTCGGCATACTGTCTCGGCGTCACTCCCAAAACTGATTTGAAAGTTCGTTGCAGATGAAATGGACTGCGGTCGAATGCCGCTCCCAGGTCCGCCAGCGAGATCGGATCATCGAGATGCTGTTCGATGTACCGGCATAGCGATTTCACAAATTTTAGATTCGAATCGGCCTGTGCGGCTTGCGGCTTGCACCGTAAGCACGCGCGATAACCTGCGCTTTCGGCAACATGCCATGCGGAAAAGAATCGAACATTCTCACGCCGAGCATGTTTCGCCGGACACGATGGTCGGCAATAGATGCCAGTCGAGGAGACGGCAAAAACAAACTTGCCATCCATGGCCGCGTCGCGGGCTAAAATCGCATGCCACCTAACATCTTGATGTGGATTGTCTGCCATATTCGCGGCGGTCCCGAGTTCACTTGAGTGTTTTGCCGATACGCATGGGTTCATATCCAGACATTAGCGAACGGCTCTATCGTGGACTATCCAAATCTTGCGGTCAAACCAAAATTTAGCCCAGAAGAAGTAGAGAGATGGGGATCTGGACGGTAATGCTGCACCAAAGGAGCGGAGGCTGGGGAGAAAGTTATTACGACTGGGAAGGGCCCGACTAAAGTCGGGCCCTTGTCTTTTAATCATCTGCGCGTTTTAATCATCTGCGCGTTTTCAGCGCAGAATCGGATCGGACACTTTCGCTCTAGTGCTGCAAGGGCTGCAGCGGTCCAAACACCGGCGTGATCCCAGACCTCTTTTTCAATTCATTCAGGATTGCCTGTGCGGCATTTTGATAGGTCTTGGAAGGATCAGAAGGGTCCGCCCAGACGGCGTCGTAAATAATATCGGCGGCCTCCTTGACTTCCATGTGCAGCACCGCCTCGAGCACATCAACACGCTCCTGCAATTGATCGTGACATGCCTCGCACACGGCTGCGGGCTGAATCGACCCGCGATGATTTTCTCCTAACTTGCAATGGGATGCGGTGGTCGGCCCCAGGTGCAATGACGTGGCCACAGCCTGAGATTTGAATTCCTTCAAAAACCGTTCACGCTCTTCCTCCAGCTTTGCAGCGTCGGGCGTAGTTTCGGCTTTCGTCACCGGATTGAGCTTCATGGCTGCGAGCACGGCTACCCTCTCGGTGGCTTTGCACACCGGGCACGCATTCAAATTGGCGGCGTAATAGGTCTTGCACTTGGCACAAGGCATGCCATAGCCAACTCGCCTCGGCCCCATCGAAAATTCCGGAACTGCCGATTTGGTAACAGAAGATGCCGAGATTCCGGCTGTAGAAGATGTCGTAGTGTTTTCTCGCGCTGGTGCAACCGCACCCTGACTGGGGCTCATGAATTTTGTTCCTCGAAGGGAGATAATTGCAAACTCCCACAGATTCTAGGAGCAACGAGAGTGCCTAACCACGGCACGAAAGTTCATGCAGTAACTTGTCCGGAGGTCACGACGCTGCGCGAGGGAACTTCGCCGCTTATTGGACTTTGCTTTCTTTCATCAGCTTAAGCAATTCGTCTTTTCGGGCACGATATAGATTTTGTTGTGGCTTAAGCGTGGCCGCCTGTTCGAGTTCGACCATCGCCTCTGCATCCTGCCCCATGCTCATCAGACACGCTGCCAGGAAGTAATGGTTCTCCGCGGAGGGCTCCAATCGCAGTGCTTCGTGGAATTCTCTTGAAGCCGCGGTCAATTGTTGAGATTCAAACAGTGCGGTCCCATAAAGCCGGTGCGCCAAAGCTGAGTCAGGATCGAGCTCAACCGCGATTCGCAGTTCGCGCAATCCTTCCGGAGATTGATGAGTAATCGAAAGAACTTGTCCTAGAACTCTGTGCTCAGCTGACGCCGTGGGGTTGTCGATGATGGCCAGCTTCAATTCGCGGATGGCTGGCTGATAATCCAATTTCGCCAGATAGACCTTGGCAAGCCCCGCGTGGCCGCCTTTCCAGTTGGGATTACGCCGGAATAAATCCTTGAATTCCGCCAGCGCCGAATCGTAATCTCCCTTGTCGTAAAAAGTGTTTCCCAAATTGTTTCTGACGGTCGGTTCGTCCGGCGCTGCCTTTATTGCCAGTTGATATTCCGCAACCGCCTCGTCGAATTTCCCCGCGTCGTGCAGCAGAATTCCTAAATTGTTGTACGCCTGCCAGAACTCCGGATGCAATGCGATGGCTTTCCGATATTCGGAGGCGGCTGCCTCCGGTAGTCCTTTATCGCTGAAAGCCACTGCGATGTCGTAGTGTATTTCCGCATTTTTGGAATCAAGCAACAGGGCTTCGTGGAACGCATTGAGGGCCATGTCGTACTGGTCGTTGATTTCGAGTCCAAGTCCCAGAATCCGATGGGCCTCGGCATAATGCGGATCGATGCTTAACGCCGTGCGGGCTTCGGCAATCGTGTTATTCGGGTCGTTCGACTGATAAAACACATACGCCAGGCGCGCATGAACTTCAGCCAAGCCAGGGTTCAATTCTTTCGCGGAGGAGTATTCGTCAAAAGCCTCGTTCCAATCGCCTTGCTGCTGTCGCGCGTAGCCCAGGGCGAGATGTAACGCCGCACTCTTCGATGCAAGGGTGATCAGCTGTCGGAGAGTTTCTTCAGCACGGGAATAGTCGGCGCGTTGCGATTCAGCGGCGGCTTCAAAAGCTGCTGTCGAGCACGTCCCAGAGCTGTTCGCTGCGTAAGCCACTCGCAAATTGCGAATTAAATTGTCGTCAGCCCCCGCTGCGCGAAAACTCTTTTCAGTCCCGCGGTCCATTCGAAATGACACTGGTTGCTGCGCCGCAAGAGCGACGATACGATGACTAGGAACTCCTGCGGCCAACAGCGCGACGGTGTCCGTGCAATTGAGAGGAGCGTGAGAATCCGCAACGCCGTACGGCGCCGATAGGAGAGCAAATCGTAAGACTGCAAACATGAAGACGAAACGTTTCCGCAAGACCTCTCCTTGTCCGATGCCAATGCCAAGAGCTACTCGCAACGGTAAGGCGGCCATCGCGTGGGGGAAAGGTCACGGAAGTGATTGAACTATTCAGGATGAAGGCACAGGCGCCCGTCTTTCGTAATCCGAAACCGGCCTCCAGAAGCTCCCTACAATTCCAGATCTAGTCACTTAGGAGTACAATCAGACCTACGCTTTCGCACGGAGGATTGTATGTTTGAAGGCCTTTTTCAACCCATGCACTTGCTGGTCATCTTTGCCATCGCGCTATTAATTTTCGGCCCCAAAAAGCTGCCGGAGCTCGGCAAGGGCATTGGTGAAGGCATAAAGGCCCTCAAGAGCGGGATGAAGGACGCCACCAACGATCCCCCGCCCGCTACTCCGCCCAGCACCACCACTACTAACACCGATATTAAAAGTTAGGTATCCGCTGCTCCCGTGTTCGCCCTACATTGCCTGCCAACCGACCGCTTAATTCCACGGAATTGAAGTCGTATTTCTCCAAATCTGCCGGAGGACTTTGTGTCTAAATCCAGTTGGTACATAACTCTAAGTTTTCTCACGATTATCACCACGAGCGCATTCGCCGATCAACTCGTGCTCACTAACGGAGACCACATAAGTGGCACGATTTTGAAGTCCGACGGAAAAGCCCTCACACTGAAGACCGATTTTGCCGGCGAGATTGATATCAAGTGGTCGGCCATTGAGCAAATTCAGTCCAACCAGACGCTGCACGTAGATTTAAAAAACGGGCAGAAGCCTGTCGGCACCGTCACGACTTCCGACGGCAAACTCGCAGTCGCTACAGCGTCAAACGGCACTATCACCGTCGCCAAAGAAGATGTCGCTGCGCTCCGCAATCCAGATGAGGAAGCGGCATTCGATATTTCGAAGCATCCCCGCCTTACCCAGGGGTGGGCGGGAGGGGCGAACGTTGGTTTCGCGCTCACCGCAGGCAACAGCCAAACCAAAAATCTGGCGTTGGCTTTCACCGCGGACCGTAAATCGGTCAACGACCACGTCGCGCTCTATGCGAATTCGGTGTACGCAACAAGCTCGGGCGCTGGTCTCAACGCCACAACCGCGAATTCCATCCAAAGCGGCGTCCGCTACGAACGCAACATCACCACTCGCACGTTCGGATTTGTCAGCAGCGACTTCCAGACCGACGCGCTTCAAAGCCTCGACCTTCGTTCCGTAATCGGCGCAGGACTGGGATTTCATGCAATCAAGAACGACCGCACCGGACTCGATTTTCTGGCGGGAGCAAACTACACCCGCGAGACTTACACCACTCTGCAACGCAACGTCGCCGCATTGACTCTCGGCGAAGAGCTTTCCCGTCAGCTGGCCAAATCCACATTGCTAGTGCAGAAACTTTATTTTTTCCCGGCGCTGAATGAGGCAGGAGAATACCGCGCTACTTTCAACTTCGGAACGGTCACCAAAATCAGCAAGTGGCTGGGATGGCAAAACGCGTTCGGCGACATTTACGTCACTAACCCTCCCGCGGGAAAAAAGAAAAACGACATCACCTTTACCACAGGCTTAAACGTAGCTTTTGGTCCAACGGCCCGCTGAGGCCTACTCCTGTGGTGTGTCCTTGGTTGCGTCTTGTGGCAGCGCCGCCGTAGGGAGGATGACTCCTCACAACAGCCAGGAACGATGCGGACGCTTCCCACGCCTCGACTGCTGAATCATATATATTTGCAGAATGTCGGAAACAGCAAAGCGACGGGTGATGATCACTGGAATGGGGGTAGTCAGTCCCAACGGTGTCCGGGTCCCGAATTTCTCCAAAGCAATTTTGGAGGGAACTAGTGGAGTGCGTCGCATCTCCAGATTTGATCCGGCTGAAATTCCAGTGCAGATTGCTGGGGAAGTCCGCGATTTTGATGAATTGGACTGGATCGAGAAGCGCGAGAGAAAACACGTATCCCGCGTCCTTCCTCTAGCGCTGGCTGCGAGCACGGAGGCTTTCGGCCAGGCGGGTATTGAGCCATGGTCTCTGCCGCTAGAAGAAAAGCGTCGTTGTGGGGTGGTGCTGGGTTCTGGCGGTGGATCTCAGGAGTTCACGGAAGAACAGTATCGGCTATTTTTCGCGGAACAATATAAGTCGATGAGCCTTTTCTGCGTCCCGACCGGTGTCATGGGAACGTTGTCCAGCGAACTTAACGTTCGTTTCGGGTTGCGTGGCGCGAGCCATGTCGTCACCACTGGATGCACTTCATCCACTGACGCATTCGGATATTCCATGCGACAGATTCAGTCAGGACGCCTCGATATGGTGTTGAGCGGAGGGGCCGACGCTCCGATTGCGCTAGGCATTATTAAGGGATTTATCCTGATGAAAATTCTGACCGATAGATGGAATGAAGCCCCTGAAAAGGGGTCGAGGCCTTTTTCGGTGGATCGCGATGGATTCGTCCTGGCTGAGGGGGCATGGATGTTTGTGCTGGAAGAATACGAACATGCGCGGGCGCGAGGCGCAACGATGCTGGCAGAGATTTGTGGCTATGGATCAACCTGCGAAGCTTTTCATCGCGTCCGATTGCAGGAATGTGGTGAAGAGCCGGCTCGAGCCATCGGCCTGGCAATGACGCAATCCGGAATCTCAGCGAGCAATGTTGATTATGTGAACCTACACGGTACATCCACTCAGCTCAATGACCGCATCGAAACCCGTGCGCTAAAATTGGCATTGGGAGAGCGGGCGAAAGACGTTCCCATGTCGGCCTTGAAGTCGCAGATCGGTCATCCGCAAGGGGCTTGCGGGGCGGCTGGAGTCGCAGCGACTATTGTCGCCATGAAGAGTGGGCGTATTCCTCCGACGATTAATCTGACAGATCCCGATCCGGAATGCGATTTAGATTATGTTCCGGAAGCGGGGCGGAAAAAAACAATCGAACATGCAGTGTGCAATTGCATTGCGTTCGGATCGAAGAATTCGGCTTTGGTTCTAAGAAATTGTGCGTGAATTATGAACGATCTGCATAGCACCCTGGTTGCGGGGCTTACCGAGCGCTACACCCATTTAACTTGCAAGGTGCGGGAACTTGCCGCACCGCTGAGCGAGGAAGAGTTCTGGAGCAAGCCATTTGCATTTGGAAACAGCTTCGGACATCTTGTGCTTCATCTCACGGGAAATCTTAGTTATTACATCGGCGCAGAAATCGGCGAAACTGGCTACGTGCGTAATCGAGACCTCGAATTTAATGAGACCAACCACCCCACCAAAGAGGCCGCATTAAAAAAGCTGAACGATGCAGTAGATGTAGTACTCAGAATTCTGCTGACTCAGACCGAGTCGGATTGGGCGAAGAACTACACGGCGGTGCGCGAAGAAGATGCCGACAACCGCCTCACAATATTTTTGCGATGCGCCACCCACATGCATCATCATGTGGGACAGATGATGTACCTGTGCTATGAACTGAAGCGTCTTCAGGCGCAAAAAGTTGAAGCTGCAGCGCCATTACCGGTCGCTTAGCTTTCCCTTGGATTCCACAGATTAGCGTTAGCCACGGTGCACCACTCTCGTTGCATTTACCAATCTGTAACATTCCCCGGTTTATCATGAAGTCAGAGGTTTCTTGGCCCCCGCGGCTTTCACAATTCGCCATGCCGCTTCAGGTTGCAGCCGTACCCTATCGGTGCAATGGAGCAGGGGTGGAATTTCTTTTGGTGCGCACACGTGGCGGCAACAAATGGACATTTCCCAAAGGCGATCCCGAGCGCTCGCTGACCCACAGCCAGGCCGCCGAGCGTGAAGCACACGAGGAAGCAGGGGTGCGTGGGGCCATCGAGCGGAAGCATTTCCATCTCTATCTACATACCAAAGGTGTTTTTTGGAAAGGTTCGGGCGTGCGGGAATATGTGGTGAAAGCTTTCCTGCTCGAAGTTCATGAATCGAATTTGAGGCACGAAGCGATGCGGATGCCAGCTTGGTTTGTCGCCGCCGAGGCAAAACAGGTCCTGGCGAAAGGCCGCGAAGTAAAGTACGCGAAGGAATTGTGCGAAGTTATCGAGCGAGCCGAGGGGCACATAAGGAGAGTCTTGAAAGCTTCCGCTGCTCAAATTCTTTAGGCCCTCCTGCGGCATAAATACGTTTTCTAGTTTTAAAAATGCGCCCCACGTGAGGCGAAAGCCTTTTTGTGAGACGATTTATTTAATCCATGATTCAACTTTCCAACGCCGGCAAGCGCTTTGGTCACAAACTCCTTTTCGAAGGCGCGGATTGGATGATTACGCCGCGCGATCGTGTGGGGCTTGTCGGAGCGAACGGCACGGGAAAATCCACGCTGATGAAAGTTCTTGCAGGCATGGAGACGCTGGATTACGGAACAATCAGCTTTGCAAAAGGGATCAGCGCTGGATACCTTCCGCAGGATGGTCTTACGCTCTCTGGCCAAACCGTTTTTGCAGAGTGCATGTCTGTCTTCGACGACCTGCGCGGTATGGAAAAAGAAATGGAAGACCTGATGACGCGTATGTCAGAAGTCGATCATCAGTCCTTGGAATATTCGCAGATTGCAGACCGCTACCATCAAATAGAACACGAATTTCAAACCCGCGATGGTTACGCAATCGATGCCAAAGTTGGGGCTGTGCTTACTGGCTTGGGTTTTCGAAAGGAAGACTGGACTCGCTTGACAGACGAATTTTCGGGCGGATGGCAGATGCGGTTGGCATTAGCGAAATTATTGCTTCAGCAGCCGAATTTGCTTTTGCTCGATGAGCCTACCAATCATCTTGATCTCGAAGCTCGCAACTGGTTGGAAGAATACCTGACGCATTACCCGAATGCCTTCGTTTTGATTTCGCACGATCGTTATTTTCTCGACGTTACGGTAAGCAAGACCGCCGAAATCTGGAACAAGCGCATTCATCTTTACAGCGGCAACTATGAAAAATATCTGAATCAGAAGGCGCAGCGGCTGGAACAGCTACAGGCAGGCTACCGCAATCAGAAAGAGAGAATTGAGCAACTGGAAGTGTTCATCAATCGCTTCCGATATACGGCGACGAAGGCGAAACAGGTACAGAGCCGCATCAAGGAACTGGAGAGAATGGAGAAGATCGAACTTCCTGAAGAGGAAAAGACCATCCATTTCTCCTTTCCTCAGCCGAAGCCCAGCGGCAGGATCGTGGTCGAATTCGATGGCGTCGCGAAAGCTTACGGCAAGAAAGAAGTTTTTCGTAACGTCAGTTTCATGATCGAGCGCGGAGACCGCATCGCTCTGGTTGGGGTCAATGGCGCAGGAAAGTCCACGCTCATTAAATTGCTGGCGCACGAAGAACCACTCACCGCGGGGCAATATCGCATGGGACATAACGTGCAGGCGGATTACTTTGCGCAGGATCAATATAAAGAATTGAATCCTGATGCGCGTATTTTGGACGATCTCGGCGAGCTTTCCATTAAATCCACGGAAACCGAACTGCGCAGTCTTTTGGGCTGTTTTTTATTCTCCGCTGACGATGTGTTTAAGCGCATCGGCGTGCTCTCGGGCGGTGAACGCAATAGGTATGCACTGTTGAGAATGTTGCTTCATCCCGCCAACTTCTTGCTGCTTGACGAGCCCACCAATCACCTTGATATGCGCGCGAAAGATGTTTTGCTGGAATCTTTGTCGGAATATACCGGCACCGTTCTGTTCGTGTCGCACGACCGATACTTTATCGACAAACTTGCTACCAGGATATTTGAGGTGGGAGATGGCAGCGTGGAAATTTATCCCGGCAACTATGAAGATTATCTGTGGCGGAAGCAGGGCGGCGCTGCGGCCCTTGAGAAGACAATGCAGCGACCATCGCCAGCGCCCATCCCACGAAAGGAAGAAGTGCCGGCGACGAATGGCAATAACAGTCCTGATCACGATTCCAAACGGCTGAATCCCATTAAGCGCAAGCAACTCGAAGATCGAGTGCGCGAACTTGAAGGGGAGATCGCGCGCCTTGAAACTGCGATCGAAGCGCATGAAACTGCTTTACAAAACTTCGTAAGCGCCAGCGAAACGGAACGGCAGAGTCGTGAACTGAATGACTTTCGAACACAATTGAAATCATCCCTGGCGGAATGGGAAAAAGTTGGACAAGCTTTGCAGGGGTAGTATCTAAAGAACTGCCTGCCCTTTACCTTTGCATGGGTCAAACCCGCAGGCAAGTTCTCCATCGCCTAGAAGAATCGCCTCTTCCTCAAGTCGCGCCACTTCCGTAACTCTACTTTGCCCCTGAGGGCATGCGATATTCACATTGGCCTTTGGGCCGCATCTACATCACCTCGGCATACGGCGGCATTCACGGCCTAGCTGGCATGCGATAAGGAAGGTCGTAATTCATGTTGCAATCTTCGGACAATCCACAGAAATATTCGCCGAACACATATGTTCCCGGAAAGACCGTGACCACTCCCGTAGAGCAAGCTACCATCGGCCGCTCGCTGGTGATTAAAGGCGAGTTGAAGGGCGACGAGTCAATCTATATCGACGGAACTGTTGAGGGATCAATCAGCTTCGCCGATCACCGCGTCACGGTGGGCCGGAATGGCAAGGTCAGCGCCAACATTCTGGCGCGCGAAGTCGTGGTCATGGGATCGGTAAAAGGGAACGTGCAGTGCAGCGACCGAGTCGACATCCGCGGAGAAGGCCTTGTAACTGGAGACATCATCACCCAGCGCATCAGCGTTGAGGATGGCGCCATGCTGAAAGGAAGTGTGCAGATCCGCGCTACCGATGCGAAGAACAGCAAGGTCGATACCAAGAAAGATAAACCGCAAGCGCAAGCTTCGCCGTCGGTGGTTGCTACCCCTCAGGCTGAGAGCTCGGAGGAAGAACCATTGGCAGCAGCTGCGGCCGGGAAATAGAGCGTAGGGATCTAGCGAGTACTGCGGCCAAAATACTAATTTGATGAGACGGGTAAGCATGCCCGTCTCTCTACCAATCTCTTCAACTCACGGCCTTTTCGATTCTTCCTTTTTCAAATCAAGAGAGGCCGAATTCATGCAATAGCGCAATCCAGTCGGAGCAGGGCCGTCTTCGAAAACGTGTCCCAAGTGCGCATCGCATTTTGAGCAACGCGCTTCGACGCGGACCATTCCATACTTATGATCGCTTTCTTCAGCGATTGCCGAACCATCGAGGGGTTTCCAAAAGCTTGGCCATCCTGTGCCTGACTCGAACTTCGTGTCAGCACTGAATAGTGGCTGCCCACAGCACGCGCAGTGATAGGTCCCCTTATCTTTCGCGTTCCAATATTTTCCGGTGAACGCTGGCTCAGTACCGGCTTTGCGCGCGATTTGGAATTGCTCCGGCGACAATTGCTTCTTCCATTCTTCGTCGGTTTTGATAATTTTCTCCGCAACTTTTTCCGTCATTGTTTTTGCCTCTCATTTGTACCCGAACCATTCTCTCATCCGGGGATTCGCTACAAAGAAACTCCTCGTTTCCAAGGAATGAAATCAGCCTGCGCTTTAACTTCTGCCTTAGTCCTGATTTCTCCGCTGGAGACTTTAATCACGAAGTCTAGTATTTCCTCTCCCATACGCTCGACGGTGATCTCCCCTGAAATTACTCTACCAGTATCAACGTCGATGATGTCACTCATGCGTTGTGCCAGAGTTGAGTTGGTGGAAAGCTTGATCACTGGAGCAATTGGGTTTCCTGTTGGGGTACCCAGTCCGGTCGTGAACAGGACGACGTTCGCTCCGGCTCCTACTTGGGCTGTAACGCATTCGACATCGTTGCCGGGCGTGCATTGCAGATTGAGTCCCGGTTCGGCGGCATACTCAGGATAATCAATCACTGCCGCGACTGGCGACGTTCCGCCTTTCTTGGCCGCTCCGGCGGATTTCATAGCATCAGTAATCAACCCGTCGCGAATGTTTCCTGGGGAAGGATTCATGTCGAATCCGGCTCCCACGGCTTGCGCGCGAGAGTTGTAGCTTTGCATCAAGTGAATGAAGCGGTCCGCATCTTCTTTGCGCTTGCTGCGGTTGATGAATTCCTGCTCGACGCCACAAAGTTCAGGAAACTCCGAGAGAATAGTTTTCCCACCGAGGGCCACCAACACATCCGAAGTATGCCCAATAGCGGGGTTGGCAGAAATGCCGGAGAATCCATCGGAACCTCCGCACTTCAATCCAACCGTAAGATGTGAGAGCGGCGATGGTACACGCGTCACTTTGTTCGCCTCCACCATTCCTGAGAAAGTCTGGCGGATAGCGTCGGACAGCAAATTGTATTCAGTGCCGCTCATCTGGTGTTCCAGGATAAAAAGCGGTTTGTTGAAATTGGGGTTCCGGTCGCGGATCTGCTGGCGAAGGATTCCGGCTTGAGCATTCTGGCATCCCAGGCTCAGCACGGTAGCTCCGGCAACATTGGGATGATTGATGTATCCCGCCAGCAATCCGCAAAGATTGGTGGAGTCTTCGCGCGTGCCTCCACAACCGCCCTCGTGAATTAAGAATTTGATGCCGTCGATGTTTTCAAAAACTTTCTGATGGGGAGCGTTTACTCCGTCGTGCAGGGAGGGGAGCGCATCGAATTTGTCCATCTTACCTTCGCGATAAAGCTTGACGAGTTCGGCCACCTGACTGCGATAAATTTGCGGCGCTGCGAATCCAAGCTCTTCTTCAAAAGCCTGTTTGAGAACCCCGATGTTGCGGTTTTCGCAAAACACTAGGGGAACTACGAGCCAATAATTGCGGGTCCCTACTTGGCCATCCGAGCGAGGATAACCGAAGAACTTCCGATCTTTCCATTTGGAAACGTCCGGCGGGTTCCAAATGATTTCCTGCGATTTCGGCACAATAGCCGCAGCCTGATGATGCACGTTGGCAGTGGTGATTAGGGAGCCCTCGGGCAGCGGCTTGGTGGCGCTTCCCACGGTCACCCCGTACATGGTGATTCGGTCGCCCGGCTGTAAAGTTTGGGTGACGAACTTGTGCTTCGCGGGGATACTTGAAGCAAGCGAATAAGTTTTACCGGCAAAGGGCATTACCTCCCCTTGCCTCAAATCCACAAGCGCAATGAGGACGTTATCGCGGGGATCGAGCTGGAGAATCTTCTCTTTCATCGACGATTCACATCAACAATTAGTTAGACGTAATTTTGGGGCTCCTGGGTTCAATCGCCATTGGCTTGATGTTGCGATTGAACTACTGGCGCGCCGGAGAGCGTCGACCATCCCCGTCGTGAAAGGTCCCAAAAAATCAAATATCCCGCAATGGCGGCGATAGATAGCAGCAAAGCTCCCCACATCCATTGCTGGAAAATTAGTTTACCGATTCCAAAAAGGCATCCATAAACCAGGATGACGCCCATCAGCCAATTGAATGAATTGCCGGCCACGTCGCGGACTTCTGGAAGCTCGGGAACCAGCCGCGCTATTTTTTTCCATCCATAGACCGTGGGATGAACTCGCTTGTAAAAACCGATCAGCGTTTGATCAGACTCGGGCCGCGTGACGAAGGTGACGATCAACCAAGCGATAGTTGTGATGGCGCCGGTAATGAGCGCGCTCTTCGCATAAACTACCGCGCTATTGCCTGTGAAAGGAACTTTGCTCAACCAAATCGTAACGGCCGCGGCTGCAACCATGGCGGTGATTTCGCTCCACGCGCTGATGCGCCACCAATACCAGCGCAAGATGTAAACGGCGCCGGTGCCGAATCCAATGTTCAAAACAAGGTCCCAGCCCTGTTTAATAGAGGTGAGTTGCATGGCGGTGTATCCGCTCACCAGGACCAGCAGGACAGTGAAAAGCTTGCTGATGAAAACATAATGTTTCTCGCTGGCGTCGCGAACCATGAAGCGCTTGTAAAGATCGTTCACCAAGTAGGAGCATCCCCAGTTAAGCTGGGTGCCCACGGTGGACATGAACGCGGCTAAAAATGCGGCAACCATTAATCCGCGCAAGGCCGGCGGCAAGTAGTCGCGCAGCACCATCACGTATCCCTGCTCGGGATTTGCGGCGAAGGCGGCACTGGGATGAATGCCCCCATTAGGGGAATAGACAACGATTGCGACTAGTGCGGTGATGATCCATGGCCACGGACGAAGAGCGTAATGGGCCACATTGAACCACAAAGTAGCGCCCAGGGAATTTTTCTCGTCGCGGGCGCTGAACATGCGTTGAGCGACATATCCCCCGCCTCCCGGCTCTGCGCCGGGATACCATGCCAGCCACCATTGCATGCAGAGATATACGAAAAAAGTAACGACAGGGAGGGTCCACAGTGCGTCGCTGGTCCAACCCGAACTAAAGTCAGGGAGAAAGGCGACGGGATTCGCGGTGTGTGTGCCCGTCTGGCGAACATTGTTTTCGACTATCTGAAGATGCGCTTGCAACGATTGCATTCCCCCGATTTTGGAAACGGCTACCCATGCCAGCACCACGATCATGGTCATCTTCAACACGAACTGGAACAGGTCGGTGACGAGGACGCCCCAAAGGCCTCCGATGAAAGTGTAGATACCGGTGAAGGGAATGATTACGAGAATACAGAGCAACAAGGCCGTGGTGTGGGGCGCACCTAATGCGTACGCAAAGCTGCCAAGATGAACGAGGCGACCTTCGGCGATAGCCGGGCCTAATAATACGGTGATGATGTTGATCATCGCCTGTGTGACCCATCCCAGAATAAAACAGTTCATGAAAAGGCCGAGGTAGATGGCTTTAAACCCGCGGAGAAATGCAGCCGGCTTGCCTCCATAACGGATTTCAACAAATTGGACGTCGGTGAGAATCTCAGCGCGACGCCAATAACGGGCGAAGAAAAAGACTGTCAACATTCCGCCGACACAGAAGCCCCACCAGATCCAATTGCCTGCGATGCCGGATTTTGCAACCAATCCGCAGACTAACAGCGGAGTGTCAGCGGCGAAGGTAGTCGCGACCATCGATGTTCCCGCCAGCCACCACGAAACGTCGCGTCCGGAGATAAAGAAATCTTCAGTATTGCCGCTGGCACGCCGGCGGTAATAAATGCTGATCAGTAAATTGATCAACAAATACCCAGCGATGACAATCCAGTCTGTGGAAGTAAGGGTCATTCAATCACTCCTTGGGTGATGGTCACTATAGACCATATCTCCCCATAGATTTCCAGAGTCCAATATTTTGCCAGCGGGCTTAGTGTGATGAGGAGACTGTTACCGTACTTTCCATGCAGCATCAAAAGAATTTCCAGTAACCAACGGAATCCCCCTGGCTACTATCGCGAAAGCTCCGCGAAAGATCATACTGATTACAATGCGCGCTTCAAATGATCCCACCCTGCGCGATTTTTTTGATTATCTGAAAATCGAGAAGGGCTTAGCTCCACTTACCATTGCGGCGTACAAGACAGACATCTCGCAATTCTGCGCATTCTTAACTTCAAAAAAACTTTTACCCACCAGCGCACGAGCGGACAACCTAGGCAATTTCATCCAGTTATTATTTGCAAACGGTATTGATGGACGCTCCGTGGGCCGCAAGCTCTCCGCTCTACGCCACCTTTATCGTTATCTGCTGCTCGATAAGGTCATTGACGCCGATCCCACTCTGAACATCGATTCCCCGAAGCAATGGAAGGTCCTGCCGAAGGCGCTCGCACGCGACGAAATAAAAACGATGCTGAGCACCACCCAGCCCACATCAAAGAGCAGGGAAGTGGAAGCCATTGGGTTTCGAGACCGCGCCATGCTTGAAGTTTTCTATGCAGGAGCGCTGCGGGTTTCGGAAATTATCGGGATAAAACTGCAAGACTTGAAACTCGAATCCGGTTACATCCTTGTTCGCGGTAAAGGCGACAAAGAGCGAATCGTACCCCTGGGCAAATCTGCGCAGGATGCATTGACGGTGTACATAGCCAAACCCCGTGTCGTTCTTGCTGCGGGTAGCGACTCTCCTCTGTTATTTCTGGGTCGCCGTGCTCGCCAACTTACCCGTCAACGTGTCTGGCAGATCGTGCGCCATGCTTCCGCGCAAATGGGACGTAGCGCCAGCCCGCACATGCTGCGGCATAGCTGCGCCACTCACATGGTGGAAAACGGCGCGGACTTGCGCACTGTGCAGACAATTTTGGGCCACGCTGATATTTCCACTACCCAGGTCTACACTCATCTGGCGCTAGACAGGCTCAAAAACGTTTATCAAAATCACCATCCCCGCGCCAAAGCCAAATCGAGGCTCAAGGCTGGGTGAAAGCCTCATGCACAACTCGTCGCACGGAAATTGAAAAGGCCATCGACCGATTTCTGCATAGTCTGAGCCAAAGGAATGTTTCGCAGCATACGCTGAAGGCCTATGGTACAGATCTCGACAAATTCTCCAGTCATCTAGGCAAGCGCTCATGGCGGAGCATCGACCACCTGACCGTCCGCGGATTTTTGTCTCATTTGTATGATCAGGGTCTCAGCAAGACCTCGGTCGCTCGTGCGCTCGCAGCCGTACGATCGCTTTACCGCTGGCTTGCTCAGGAAGGCATAGTGCAACAGAATCCCGCCGCCCTGGTATCGACCCCGAAGCTGCCGAAAAAACTCCCCCGTGTTCCCACCGTTGAAGAGATGAATACGGTGCTCGATGGTGAGATGCCCGAAGCCGCCGTTTTCCCTGAACGCGACCGCCTAATGTTTGAACTCCTCTACGGATGCGGAATTCGCAACTCGGAGATGGTGGGCATTGGCATCCATGACATCCGATTAAGCGACGAGGTCATACTTATTCGTGGCAAAGGAAAAAAAGAACGCTACGTTCCCTTTGGAGAGGCCGTGAAGTCCGCGCTAGCTTCCTATTTACCGATTCGTCAAAAGCTTCTGTCTGACAGACATAGAACGACGCCCGCCTTGCTGATCAACACCAGGGGCGGACGCCTCACCACGCGCAGCGTGGGGCGAATGATCAAGAAAATTGCCATCGCCAAAGGGCTTTCGCCAGATGTGCATCCCCACACCCTGCGCCATGCCTTCGGCGCCCACATGCTGGAAGAAGGCGCGGATTTGCGCGCCATTCAGGAGATGCTAGGTCACGAGCGCCTCTCTACGACTCAGCGCTATACCCAACTGTCGATGAAGCACGTGTTAGAGGTCTACGACCGAACCCATCCCCGCGCGAAATAAGCTGTGAGTTTGTTTTGTCTGCGCTCGAATTGCGAAACTCTCGTTAGCTTAATTCCGCCGCTGGTCGGAAGGCGGCTGTTGTCGGGGGGCACCAATACACGCGTCGTAACTATTGCCGCTGCATCTAATATGCTAGGCTTCTAACATACCGGACGTGTTTTCAAAAAACTCCTGATAAGGAAACATTCGCTTGATTAATAAAGTAGTAGCCAAAGTGTTCGGCACCAAGAATGAGCGCGAAATCAAGCGCCTGATGCCGCGCGTGCAGGCGATCAATGCCCTTGAACCTACTATTCAAAAACTGAGCGACGATGAACTGCGCGCGAAGACCGACGCTTTTCGCCGCCGAATTCAGGAGCGCGTCGCCCAGATTCCAGATGAGCCCGAAGCCGACCACGACCGCCGCAAACAGATCGACGATGAGCGACTCCGCGCCACCAACGAAATCCTCGATGAAATATTAGAAGAAGCATTTGCCATCGTGCGCGAGGCTGGACTGCGCGTCCTTAACATGCGTCACTTCGATGTCCAGTTGATCGGCGGCATGGTTCTGCATCAAGGCAAGATTGCCGAAATGAAGACCGGCGAAGGCAAGACTCTGGTCGCCACTCTCCCGGTTTATCTCAACGCGCTCAGCGGACGCGGGGTTCACGTCATCACCGTCAATGATTATCTGGCCAAGCGCGACTCGGAATGGATGGGCAAGCTCTACCGTTTCCTCGGACTGACCGTCGGCGTGATCGTGCATGATCTCGATGACCAGCAGCGCCGCGAGGCCTACGCCTCCGACGTGACCTATGGCACCAACAACGAATTCGGTTTCGACTATCTGCGCGACAACATGAAGTTCGATCTGCACGACTGCGTGCAGCGTGGACACAATTTCGCCATCGTCGATGAAGTCGATTCCATCCTGATCGACGAAGCCCGCACCCCGCTGATCATTTCGGGCGCCAGCGAAGAATCCACCGACAAGTACGCGCGCGTGAACCGCATCATTCCCAAGCTTGAAAAGGGAGAAGAACTCGACGTCGCTCCCGGCGAACCCGCGCAATTGACCGGCGATTTCGTGGTCGATGAAAAGCACCGCAACATCACCGTCACCGACGAAGGCTGGGAAAAGGTCGAGGGGCTTTTCGGAATTGGGAACATTGCCGACCCGGAAAACTGGGACCTCAAGCATCACGTCGAGACTGCGATCAAAGGCCTTTTCGCTTTATCACCGCGACGTGGAATACGTAGTGAAAGACGGCGAAGTCATTATCGTTGATGAGTTCACGGGCCGGTTGATGCCCGGCCGCCGCTGGTCCGATGGACTGCATCAGGCTGTCGAAGCCAAAGAAGGCGTGAAGATCGAGCGCGAGAATCAGACGCTCGCCACTATCACCTTCCAGAATTATTTCCGCATGCACAAGAAGCTAGCGGGCATGACCGGCACCGCCGAGACCGAGGCGCCAGAGTTCGACAAGATATATCGGCTGGAAGTGATGGTCATTCCTCCGAATAAGCCAATGCGCCGTTTGGAAAATCCCGACGTCGTTTACCGGATGGAAAAGGAAAAGTATTTCGCCGCATCTGACGAAATTCAAAAACTGCACGACACCGGCCAGCCCGTATTAGTCGGAACAACTTCCATCGAAAAATCTGAACGTCTCTCTGAATTATTAAAGAAGAAGGGCATTAAGCACGTCGTGCTCAATGCCAAGTATCACGAGCGCGAAGCCGAAATCGTCGCCCAGGCGGGCCGCAAAGACATGGTCACCATCGCCACCAATATGGCGGGCCGCGGCACCGACATTCTGCTAGGCGGAAATCCCGAATTCATGGCGAAACAAGAGTGCGTGAAGAAGGGAATTGCCCAACCTCTTCGTGCCGCGCAAGGACAGATTCAAATCGATGTTGATGAAACCAAAAGCACGGTCTGGTATTACGCCGGCAATGAGTACGTGGTTCCCACTCCGCAGTGGACCGAGACTTTCGAGCGCTACAAGAAACAAACCGACAAAGAGCATGACGAAGTGGTTGCCGCCGGCGGCCTGCACATCTTCGGCACCGAGCGTCACGAATCCCGCCGCATCGACAATCAGCTTCGCGGACGCGCCGGCCGTCAAGGCGATCCAGGCTCATCTCGTTTCTATCTGTCCCTCGAAGATGACTTGATGCGCATCTTCGCCAAAGAATGGGTCTCTAAGTTGCTTGAACGTCTGGGCATGGAAGAGGGGATCCCCATCGAATCACGGCTCATCACGCGTCGCATCGAAGCTGCGCAAAAAGCAGTCGAAGCGCAAAATTTCGAAGCCCGTAAACACTTGCTCGAATATGACGACGTGATGAACAAACAGCGTGAGGCCGTTTACGGGCTGCGCCGACAATTGCTCGAAGGTCTCGACCAGAAAGACCTCATCCTCGAAGATTACGTTTCAGGGATCCTCAGCTCTTTGATTGACGAATTCTGTCCGCCCAAGGTGCATCCCGAAAATTGGGACGTGAAAGGATTGAAAGATGGGATCTTCACCCGCTTCGGAGTCGACATCGCCGCCGAAGGGATCGCCCCTGAATCGCTCAACCGCCAGGAACTCGGCGACGCGATCTTCGATAAATTAAAAACCCGCTACGACGCGAAGGAACAGCTCATTGGCGCCGATGCGATGCGCTATCACGAGCGCATGATCATGTTGAGCGTGCTCGACTCGCAGTGGAAAGATCATCTGCTCAACATGGACCACCTGAAAGAAGGTATCGGACTGCGCGGGTACGGACAGCACGATCCGTTGATCGAATACAAACGCGAATCGTTTGAGATGTTCGAAGCCATGATGCAGCGCTTTCAGGAAGACACCACGCGCTACCTGTACCTGATGCAAATTTTGGAGCGCCCACCGGACGGTGCCCAAGTCTCCGGTAGCACCGAAGGCGGCGACGGTTCCGGCGTTCCTGCACTGCGACTCGGTGGCGGCGGCAATGGACATCGTCCCGCACGTTCCGTCGCAACCTCGGTGGATGAAATCGAAGAAGACTTCCAACGCAAGAAGCGCCGCGAGCTGGAACACGCGCGCATGGCCGGCTCCGGCGAGCAACAAACAGTTCAACAAGTAGTTCGTGGCTCCGCCAAAATTGGTCGGAACGATCTGTGTCCGTGCGGCTCCGGCAAGAAATACAAAAAATGCTGCGGCGCGAAAGCGTAACTCCAGCATCACTAAGTGAGATAGCTGCTCCCTTAAAGAGCGGTTACTTTCGCAGCATCACTTCAGTGCGGCGACCTCAAACGACTTCACAACAATTGCATTCGGATGTTCTCCCACGGGAACCATTGTCAGCAGGGAATATTCTGACCTCTCCAACTTAGTCGGAGTTCGTTTCTGAATCACCGTTACATCACCGGAAGACGAATCCACCACTAATAAATAATTCTGACTCTGAGATAAGGCGATCCCGTCAGGGTGGCTGCCGACCGCAATCGACCCTACTAGTTTTCCTAGATCGATGTCGTACACTGCCACTGCGTCGGAGCCGAAATTGCTAACGTAAAATCTTGAATTATCGGAAGTGACCACGCCCTGCGTCGGATGTTCTCCAATCAAATAAGTTCCGCTAACTTCATTGGTGGTGGTTTCTATAATCGAAATGCTGGCGGAATTGAAATTGGACACAACAATTTCGCCTCCGTCTGGTTTCATAGCTAGATGAACTGGAATTTCGCCAACATCGAGAACAGCTAGTAATTTTCCATGTAACAAGTCAACCGACGCGACCTGCGCAGATCCTGTACATGCAATGAACGCCTTATTACTGTCGGGAAGCACCACGACATCTTCAGGCTGCCGGCAAACCGGAATCGTGCGGACCGCCAGAGTTCTCGTATCGATCTCTGACACGGTATTATCTCCCCGATTACTTGCCACAATAGCCCTGCCATCTGGCGAAACCCTCGCCAAACCGGGCGAACTCCCTACACGAACTGTCGCGGCCACAGTGCGACGATCAAGATCAATTACGGAGACATTCGCCGATGCGGAGTTAGCAACATAGGCGCGGCGGCCATCGGCAGAGACATCGATGAAGTAAGGTTTGCCATGGACACCAATAGTTGCCACAACGACATTCCGCTCGGCGTCGATGACGCTCACATTGCTTGAGCCGGAATTAACCACGTAGATTTCGTTCTTCTTAATATTCGCTGCGATGCCGGTTGGCTCTATTCCGACTGGAATAGTTTTGGCGGGTTGAAAAGTCCGCAAATCGATAACCGTTACAGTGTTACTTTTGCCATTGCTAACGTAGGCGTACTCGCGGTGCGCGGGACCATAATCGGGGAGCGCACGCGGATGAAAATACCACCACAAAAACGCTGCGATTGTGAAGAACGATAAAAAGATGAAAAGCAGTTTTTTCAAAATTGGAAACTACCGCGAAGGTGCCATCGTCGCGGCTGCGGGCAATGAAGGCACTCCGGTTGCTTCGATCGTCCTCGCGACGACGGCAGCAATTTGCCTTACCTGCATCATCAATTCATCGAATTGGTCAGGATAGAGCGACTGTATGCCATCCGACAGCGCTCGATCAGGATCATGATGAACTTCCACCATTAAGCCATCTGCCCCAACCGCAACCGCAGCGCGTGATAACGGGGTAACTTTATTGCGTTTGCCGGTGCCGTGGCTGGGGTCAACGATGATTGGCAAGTGGCTAAGGCGCTGCACCGCAGGAATAAGGCTCAAATCCAAAGTATTGCGAGTGTGGTCGGCGAACGTACGAACTCCACGCTCGCACAAAATAACGTTGTAATTTCCTTCGCTCATGACGTACTCAGCCGCCATCAGGAGTTCTTCCAAAGTGGCTGACATTCCCCGTTTAAGCATTACCGGTTTGCTCGCTCGTCCGGCGCGTTTCAATAAAGAGAAATTTTGCATATTCCGTGCGCCGATTTGGATGATGTCGGCATACTCAACCACCAGGTCCAACGACTCATTATCCACAGCTTCGGTAATGATTCTCAATCCGAAACTATCGCGGACTTCAGCCATAATTCGCAGCCCGTCTTCACCCATCCCCTGGAAGGAGTAGGGAGAAGTGCGGGGCTTGTACGCGCCACCGCGGAAGAATTGCGCGCCTGCTCGTCGCACACGTTCGGCAACGGCGAAAGCTTGACCACGACTTTCTATCGCGCATGGGCCAGCGAAAATCGCGAGGGCAGGGCCGCCAATAGTTGCGTCGGAGTCAGGGAAACTAATAACTGTATTGTGTTGCTTGAAGTCACGGCTCACCAGCTTATAGGGCTTGGTGACGCGAATTACTTCCTGCACCCCCGACATCTCGTCAAGTGTGCCAGTCTCGATCTCTCCCTGGTTTCCAGTGATTCCGATAGCCGTTCGTTCCGCGCCCGGAATAGAATGGGCGCGATATCCCAGCGACTCGATCTTCTGGCAAACCGCACGTACTTCATCTGCGCTCGCATGCGCTCGCATGACTACCAACATCGTGAATCACCTCAACCCAACTCTGAGACGTGCCTTCCGCCATCGAATTATTAAGGATGGCCACTCGAAAGGCTTTGCATGTTCAAACCGGTTTTGTGGACTCTCTTTTTAGCGCCCGATCCAATGTTTGATCCAGGGCGGACTTTGCTTTCTCGTATTCGTCTTTCGGAATACGTCCCTGCTTATGGTCCAATTCCAACTGAAACATTTCTTCCTTCAATGCTTCGAGCAACAGGGAAGAGCCTTTTGCAGGACGTGCCTCGCGTTCTCGATCCGCAGTCTCAACTGCCGAAGCAAAATTGGGGACGGCCACGGTCCGCGAGCGCGTTGCAATGTACACGGCACCGATCATCAATAAGAGGACAAATCCTCCGAGCAAGTACCAGCGATATTTTTGTAAGGGATCGGGAGCATCAATCGGTGGTCCCAACCCTCCCCCCGGACGCGGAGCTTGGCCGGCTGCTGAAGAATTTGGAGCAGCGACCTGACTTTGATCCCCAGAGCTGTCATCTTGGAGCACGCCAGTGCCTGAAATATCGAAGGTTAATTTTTGTCCCGGACGCGCCCTGCTCGCTACTTCCGCGATCGCCCCCGGTGGGCTCGGCGGTTGCCTATCCTCATAAATTCCAGATTGCGCCGCGGCGAATTGGATTGCCTGCGGCATGATCACTACAAAATGATCCAGCGGATAAATCAGTCGTGGATCAATCGTCGCTTTGCCGCTATAGGCCAGATGATATGAAATCTGAAACTGTGTTTGCCCCGGCCGTAGCGGGAAATTGAAAGCAAATCGTCCTTTTTCCTTCTGCTCGACCGGGGCCGAATCGACCCATCTTCCTCCCTCGGTCTGCGCTTGAGCAGAATCGATTTCGGATCCTGGGGGAAGATAAAACTCAAAATTCTGATCGTTCATCTGCGTGCGTGGCGGCTTCGAAGAGTTAGTGACCGCAAAGATACGGCTGACTCCCAACTGTCCACGCTGGGCTTGCAAATACATCAGGTCCGCGACCGCCGCCACGCCAGAAACTTTTTTCGCGACATCAAACACTTCGATATCGACTGAGGTCGTCCCCGGGGGCACAGTCTTGTGATATGTAACGTTTTGATGAATGACCCGGATTAGGTGAGGCTGGGATTCATCTTCAACCGCCAGTGAAAACCTACCGCTGGCATCAGTTTGATTATGCCCCGCTTCTTCCATCCCTTGAGCGAGCTTGATCAGTATGACTTCGTCATTGGCCGAGGGCCGGTTGTTAGTGCCGTTCTTCACCGTACCCGTGACAGTCGCGGCCCAAGCAGCCAAGCCTGAAGAGAAACCCAATACAAGAATAACTGCGAGCAGTCTGCCGAAAGGGAATACTTGAACGGGCGACCTCAAATCTTGGTTCCTTTTTTGCGGCGCGAAGGCAAACCTGGAGTTCGTCCCGCTTCCTCGAGACGCGAAATTTCCGAGAGCACCGCCGCAGCTTCTTCTTCCAGCGAATTCTTCATTGACTGGTAATCCGCTTCCGGGAACTTGCCTGCTTTGAATTCGAAATTGAGATCGCGCAGATTCTCGTAAATGACTTCCTTGCGTTCACGCAAATACGCGACCTTTGTCTTCCCCGGACCCAACTGCAAAGTTCCCGGAAGATAAAAAACATAGATAAGGGCCGCGGCGGTGACCATGATGCACGTCAGGGTGATCATATCTCTCCTGCTTCTTTTCTAGCTTCGGCGCGGAAGTGGTCAAGTTCAGCTCCATGGATTGCACTCACGGCATCAGCGGGGAGAAGCAGAGGACGCTTTCGCCACGCGCGAACGATCACCACGACTCCGAAGATTCCGAAAACCAGCGCCATGTAGGGCATGATCCACGCTACGCGGTTGAAACCCTTGGTTGTCGGTGCAGCGATCACCGTGGTCCCGTATTTTTGCACGAACGATTGCATCGCTAAATCGTCGTTGCCGCGCTCAACCGCCGCCACTAATTCGCTCCGCATCCGTTCGGAGTAGGCGCACCCGACGTGATTGCATTCCAAAAGAATCTGATTGCATCCGCACACGCACATCATGCGATGTCCAAGGTCATTCACCCGAGCCCCTTCATCGCCCGCGCCGATGAAAAGCAGGAGCATTAACGACAGGAAGGTAAATTGAAAATATCGCTTGCAAAAGGGTAGGGCGCGGCTCAATCTCCCGCTCCCGCTGTTGCAGCTTCCAGGCGAACCGGCACGGAGACTCGCATCGGCGCGGCATTCGGTATCATCGCCACGACTGTTCCAATAATCATTACCCAAACCCCGATCCATATCCACGTGACAAGCGGATTCAAATGCGCTTTAATGATCGGGCGGCCGGTGTCAGGATTCTGCCCCTCGTACACCAGATAAAGATCTTCCTGAAGCGTCGATCGGTTGGCGACGATGGTGGAATTTTGCTGGCTGGCTTTAAAAAATCGCCGTTCCGGATACAACGTATCGATTTGCTTGCCCCTTTTGAACACTTGAATGATCGCCCATTCACTTCCGTAGTTCGGTTTGTCTTCTTGCGTGAACGATTGGCACACAAGCAAATAATGCCCGATCGTCATCTTGTCGCCAAAACCCATTTCTTTTTCCTGGTCCTGATTGAATGCTGACCCGGCAAAACCGATCATGATGACGATCACGCCAAAATGAACGATGTACCCGCCATACCGGCGAGTATTCCGATGAGCGAGGTGGACCATCGATCCCACCAAATTCTGTCCGGTATGACGCTTGATGACGCGCCCGCCCCGAATAAATTCGGAAATTACGGTAACCCCCACCAGCACCGAAAGCATGATGGTCATCAATGCATATAGGTAGCCCATGTCTCGCCAGGGCCGTATTCCTAACGCGATAAGCGCCGCACCTGTAACCACGGCAGCCAGTGCGGGCCAGCGAAAATTACGCTTCAGGCTTTCGATCGATGTCTTGCGCCAGGCGAGCAGCGGCCCAAGGGCGGTAAGCAATAACAGCAGCAGTGCCACCGGAATATTCACGCGATTGAAAAATGGAGGCCCAACGGTAACCTTGGTGCCGTTCACAAGTTCCGAGAGCTTTGGGAAAAGTGTTCCCCACAACACCGTGAAGCAAGCCACCAGCAGCAAAAGGTTGTTGAACAGAAAACTTGATTCACGCGAAACTAACGACTCAAGCTTGTGCTCACTGCGAAGATGCGAGCGGTTCTTTACATAAAACACCAGGCATACCGCAAAAATCAGCGCGAGGAAAATCACGAACCAATCGCCGATGGAAGATTGCGCAAACGCATGCACCGAACTGACCAGTCCGCTGCGCGTCAGCAATGTGCCAAAGATCGACAGCATGAAGGTAATAAAGATCAACCACATATTCCAGGTCTTTAACATCCCGCGTTTTTCTTGCATCATCACTGAATGCAAGAACGCGGTCCCGGTCAACCAAGGCATGAGTGAGGCGTTCTCTACTGGATCCCATCCCCAATAACCACCCCATCCCAATACAGAATAGGCCCAGTGTGCTCCCAAGAAAATTCCGCATGTAAGAAAGATCCACGTAACCATCGTCCAGCGCCGGGTGATGTGGATCCATTTCTCCCCGGGATACCGCATGATCAGGGCTCCCAGCGCGAATGCGAAGGGTACCGTAAATCCCACGTAACCCAGATAAAGCATCGGGGGATGGATCACCATCTCTGGATATTGAAGCAGTGGATTCAATCCTGCTCCGTCTGCGGGAAGCGTTCCAGTAATAATTCCAAAGGGATTCGCTGCAAAGTTCATCAGCAGCAAGAAGAAAATCTGCACGCCGGCAATAATCACCGAAGCATGGGCGAATAACCGGCTATCGGTTTTATGGCGAAGCCGGAGGACAAATCCGTAAGCCGAAAGCAGTAACGACCAGAAAAGAAGCGAACCCTCCTGCCCTGACCACAAGGTGGCAAATTTATAAGGACTGGGCAAATCGCGATTGCTGTGATGGAAAATATAAGCAATAGAGAAATCGTTTCGGAAGGCGGCGGTAACCAACAAGGTTGCGGCGAGTGCCACTAGACCGAAGGTCGCAATTCCGGCGCGGCGCGCAGTTTCCCCCAGGCGTTCTGACCCGGAGCCTTTCAGCGCGAGCGACAATATTCCTGCGCAAAAGCTGTATCCGCTCAGCGCCAGGGCGAGCAAAAGCGCAAAGCTACCTACTTGCGGCATAAATGAATCCTAACGTATTTTTTCAGAAATAGGGCAGCCCGGCAACATCTGTGGCAATGCCTCGCGGCAGTTGATAGTCTTCTCCAAATGATTTCAACCAAACGAATCGCAGTCATTCCCGGGGATGGCATCGGCCGAGAGGTTATCGCCGAAGCGGTGAAAGTTATCCATGCTTCCGGGGCCTCGGTTGAGTTGGCACAATTTGATTGGGGCGCAGACCGCTATCTTGCGGACGGGATTACCGTTCCATCTGATGGCTTCAACATGTTGGGTCGCGATTTCGACGCAATCCTCGTGGGTGCTTTCGGAGACCCACGCGTTCCCACCAACATTCACGCTAAAGAGATCTTGCTGGGGATGCGATTCCAGATGGATCTTTATGCCAATGTGCGTCCGGTTTGCCTGCTCGACCCTTCGCTCTGTCCTTTAAAGGGTATCGAACCGGGAGACGTTGATTTCGTCGTCATCCGTGAGAATACTGAAGGGTTGTACGCTGATGCAGGAGGAGTTTTCAAACGGGGTACCGCCGATGAAGTTGCGATTCAAGAGGACATCAACACCCGCAAGGGGGTAGAACGCATTGTGCGCTACGCTTTCGAGTATTGCGAACGACACACGAAAGCGGATGGCTCGCAGCGCAAGCAAGTTCTCATGAGCGACAAGTCTAATGCGATGACCCACGCCGGGGGCCTATGGCAAAGGGTTTTCAAAGAAGTTGCGCAAGAGTATCCGCAAATCGAAACTCAACACATGTATGTGGACGCGCTGAGCATGCAAATCGTCCGCGATCCCAGGCAATTTGACGTGATTGTCACAAACAATCTGTTTGGGGACATAGTGACTGACATTGCTGCCGCACTTCAAGGAGGTTTGGGCATGGCGGCCAGTGGAAATATTCACCCCGACAAAACGTCCATGTTCGAACCGGTTCATGGATCAGCTCCGCCCATCGCTGGGGAAAATATCGCCAATCCTTTGGGGGCGATTATGACCGCGGCCATGATGCTGAATCACTTGGGAATGACGGATTCGAGCCGAAAAATTGAAGCGGCAGTTCTGCATGCAGTGCGGCAGAAACAAATTACGCAGGATATCGGCGGGAAGCTGGGCACCAGGGAAGCAGGCGACTGGATCGCCTCACATTTGTCTTAAGATCGTCTATTTACTTTTGACCTTGGCCCATCTCGCCCTTTGGGCGTCCGCAATTTTACGGCGAGTGGCTTCCGACAATCTTCGGGGTCCGCGTCCCTTGGGGCTCGAAGCCGCCGTCGGTTTTCCCTTTACCTTGGCCCATCTCGCCTTCTGCGCTGCTGCCATACGTCGTCTCGCGGTGGCCGACACCGTGCGGCGGGATTCGGTCGCGAACTTACCTTCCTCTAGCTTGCCCAGCACCGCCAGTGCGGCATCCACATGTCGAAGATTGTTTACCAAATGCCCACGTTCAGCGCGCAATTCGGTGACAATACTTTCCAGGCCTTTGAGTTTTTGCATGGGGGAATTGTACTTTATTTAATGATCGAATCTTCAAAAACCACGGTAAAAACGAAATTTCGCAATGCGAGTGAAATGGTCAGGTGCTCATTCCTGATCGGGGGCATTCGAGCTATTGACGGGGGATGCATTTCAGCTTTACTCGCTGGTAAAGTAGTCAATAGTTACGGGATTTTCAAACAGCGAATAGTCGCGAGTCACAACGGTGATACCGCTTTCGGTGACGAAATATTTTTCGCGGTCCGCCTCGGGATCGTAGCCGATGGTGGTGCCCTCTGGCACGTGAACATCGCGATCAATGATGGCATTGCGAATGCGGCAGTGACGACCAATATTGACGTGGGAGAACAATATGCTCGCATCGATGTCACTGTAAGAGTTGATACGAACGTCGGGCGAGAGCACGCTATTCCGCACGCAACTTCCCGAAACAATGCATCCCGCGGAGACAATCGAATCCATCGCTTGTCCAGTTCGCCCGGGTTCAGCAAAAACAAACTTCGCCGGGGGGTATTGCCTCTGATGGGTGCGTATCGGCCATTGTGAGTCGTAGAGGTTGAAAACCGGCGAAACGGAAACAATATCCATGTTGGCTTCGTAATAAGCCTCGAGGGTTCCCACATCGCGCCAGTACAGCGCTTCTTTTTTGTTTTCGTCCACGAAGTCGAAGGAATATACGCGGTACTCATCCATCATCTTGGGCAGAATGTCTTTGCCAAAATCGTGGCTCGATCCCTCGTCCTCAGCATCTTTCAGCAATACAGGAATCAGGACATCGGTGTTGAAGATGTAAATTCCCATTGATGCCGAAACCTTGGTGGGATTGTAAGGCGAGCGCAAATCGGTGCGTTGGGGCTTCTCGAGAAACCCGACAACCCGGTGGTCGCGGTCAACGTCAATGATTCCGAATCGCGAAACTTCATCGGGATCGATTTGAATGGTGGCAAGAGTCACATCGGCGCCTGAGTCATTGTGCTGCCTGAGCATGCGCCCATAGTTCATCTTGTAAATGTGATCGCCGGAGAGAATAAGAACGTGCCGCGGTTGCTCCGATCCAATGGAATAAATGTTTTGATATACCGCGTCAGCCGTGCCTTGGTACCACTGGTCGCTCACGCGCTTCATGGGGGGCAGCACTTCGATGAATTCTCCCATTTCGCGTCCGACGATGTTCCACCCTTCACGTATGTGGCGATTGAGCGAGAGCGCTTTGTATTGGGTGAGAATGTAAACCCGGCGCAAATCAGAGTTGATGCAATTGGAAAGGGTGATGTCGATGATGCGGTACATGCCGCCGAAAGTGACGGCTGGCTTGGCGCGGTCGCGGGTCAAGGGATAGAGCCGCTCCCCGGCGCCCCCGGCTAATAAAACTCCCAGCGTGTCTTTCATGGGCGCCACACTTTCCTGCTGATCTACCATCTCGAACTTCAGCTCTTCAAGCATCGGTCCCCTCTGCGGGCAGCTTGGATGATGATAGGCGCAGTTGGGATGCGTCGCTAAATGCCGCTAAATAGCCATAGTCTGCGAAGCGGTAATACTAGCACGAGGTGAGAATGCTTACGGTGGGGCGAAGTACTCGTCTCAACTTAGAAATCTCAACTTAGAAATCGACGGATCGCCGCCAGTGTTTGAACTCAATGCTAGGCTGTTGAAATGAGCCATCGGTTTATTGTTTTGAAGAAAGCTCACGGAACCATTGCGGCTTTGATATGCGCTTTAATTTTGATCGGCGCACTCTCCAGCCTGCGGGCAACCCCCCGAAGGACCCGAGATTCATGGTTGGTCGAGTGGCAACCCTCCCACCTGATAAACGGATCGCCTATGGTAATTGAGGTCGCCGCGCCGGCGCATTTGAAAACGCTCGCGGCGAAATGGCTGGGCCACGATGTTTATTTCGCTTTCGATCGCCACAGCAAAAAGTGGTATGGCCTAGCCGGCGTCGGTCAACAAATCAAAGAAGGCACCTACCCGCTGGAATTAAATGGCATAACCAGCGAAGGAACGACCGCCACTTTCGTGACACAAATTGCAGTCGCGCGCGGAAATTACACGAACATCGCCGTTACGGTGGAAAAGAAATTCACCGAACCGAACCCCCAGCAAATTGGGAAGGCAGCGGAAGACAAAAAACTTAAGCAGGATATTTTCTCCCGAGTCGATCCCTTGCGGCAGTGGTCGGGGAGTTTTCAGCCCCCGGTGCAAGCACGTACATCCGATGTTTTTGGTACGCAACGGACCTTCAACGGTCAGGTTCAAAGCACGCACCAGGGCCTCGACTTTGCTGTGCCCACCGGTACGCCCGTAGCAGCGCTCAATAGTGGAACGGTGTTGGTCGCCCGTCCCATGTTCTTCGAGGGAAACTGCGTGATGATTGATCATGGCCAGGGGCTGCTGACCATCTACATGCACATGTCGGAATTCAAGGTTAAGGAAGGCGAACACGTCAGACGCGGGCAACTAATTGGTTTGAGTGGCGGCACCGGCCGGGCAAGCGGGCCGCACCTTCATGTCGCGGTTCGGTGGGAGGGTGTGTACTTGGATCCCGCCACCATATTCTTACTGAAACTGCCCTAGTTTCGTAGTGATTGGGTGGTTTTGTCCGTATGTTGAACAAAGCCGATGGTTGGCGCGGGCTTTTTCGAGCGTGGCGTGGAATGGTAGGCAAAACCACAGTTGCTCGCCGCATTGTTGGTAAGTGGCTGCATCTCCGTAGATTCAATCGTTTACGTTTAAAATCCAGTACCATCGTGTCCGCATAATTTCGTGGTGCAGTGCGATGGTGTTCGGATTTCGTAACAAAATAGTTAGACCGTCATTGCTCGGTGATGGCGTGTTAAAAGGCTGACGGCACTGTCAGCAAAAGCGACCGGGGAAGCGCTTTTAGCTATTTTTCGCCGACAGAGCTAATCGGGAGCCTTGAGACCCCCTCACGGAGCTCCCGATTATTTTTGCAACTAACGTCAAGTCAAATCCTCGGATCCCCGAGGGGGTCAGGCAGCGACCTGCACTGGCTGCATTCGGCTCACTTCAAATTTTGCTTTTCCTGATTCTGTGTCCACGAGGACGTGGTCCCCGTGCAAAACCTCTCCGTCGAGAATTTTCACCGCGAGCGGGTCTTGAATTACCTTCTGAATAGCCCGCTTTAAGGGCCGCGCTCCGAAATTGGGATCGAAGCCTTCCGCCAGCAACAAGTCCTTGGCGGAACCGGTCAGTTCAAGTGAGATTTTGCGGTCTGCCAGCAAACGCCGCACGTCTTCCAGCCGAAGTTCGATGATCCTCACCAACTGATCTCTTCCCAGAGGACGGAAAATAATCATGTCATCGACTCGGTTGAGAAATTCCGGCTTGAAGTGCGAGTGCAAAACATTCATCACTTGTTTGCCAGCCGCTTCGAAGTCTTCCTCGCCATGCAAATTTTCGGCTTGCAAATATGTGGATCCCAAGTTCGACGTCATGATGATGACCGTATTGCGAAAGTCAACGGTGCGGCCTTTGCCGTCGGTCAGGCGGCCATCATCCATGATTTGCAAGAGGACGTTGAACACATCTTGATGCGCCTTTTCAATCTCATCGAAGAGGACGACCGCGTAAGGGTGACGCCGAACCTGTTCCGTAAGTTGTCCCCCTTCTTCGTAACCAACATATCCGGGAGGCGCGCCGATGAGCCGCGAGACTGCATGTTTTTCCATATACTCCGACATATCGATGCGGACCATTGAGTGCTCGTCGTCGAACAGAAAGTCCGCCAGTGCCTTGGCCAGTTCTGTCTTTCCAACGCCAGTAGGGCCGAGAAAAATAAAAGAGCCGATGGGCCGCTTGGGATCGCTCAATCCGGCGCGGGACCGCCGAATGGCGTTAGCAACCCGTTCCAGAGCGGCGTCCTGTCCAACGACCCGATGTCGCAGCCGATCTTCCATATTGATCAGCTTTTTTACTTCGCCCTCCAGCATCTTGGAAATTGGAATGCCGGTCCATTTCGACACGATGTGAGCTACATCTTCTTCATCGACTTCTTCTTTGAGCATTCGACATTGGCCTGGGGTGTCCATCTGGCCACTGAGCTTCGCGAGTTCATCTTCCTTTTGCCGTAAGAGGCCATAGCGAATTTCGGCAACCCGCTGCAAATTTCCGCGGCGTTCCTCCGTCTGTTCTTCCAGCTTCAGTTTCTCAATAGTTTCTTTCAACTCGCGCGAGTGCGAGATTACATCTTTTTCTTTTTTCCACCTGGCTTTTAGCGCATTTGAGTTTTCGCGAATCTCTGCAAGCTCTTTATCGATGACTGCGAGCCGTTCCTTGGAATTGCGGTCATCCTCTTTTTTAAGCGCCTGGCGTTCGATTTCGAGTTGGGTGGCTCGGCGCTCGAGTTGATCAATTTCTGTGGGCATGGAATCGATCTGAATCCGCAGAGACGATGCCGCTTCGTCAATTAAATCGATGGCTTTGTCGGGAAGAAACCGGTCGGAGATGTAGCGATGAGACAACGTTGCCGCTGCTACGATGGCGGAGTCTTTAATGCGAACCCCATGATGGATTTCATAGCGCTCTTTCAACCCACGAAGAATAGCGATGGTGTCCTCGACATTGGGTTCGCCCACAAACACGATCTGAAAGCGACGTTCCAGGGCCGCGTCTTTCTCAATGTGTTTGCGATATTCATTGAGCGTCGTAGCTCCGACGGCGCGCAGTTCTCCTCGGGCTAGGGCGGGTTTGAGCATATTGGAAGCGTCAATCGCGCCCTCGGAAGCGCCTGCGCCGACGAGAGTGTGGAGCTCGTCGATGAATAAAATGATCTGCCCGGCGGAATCCTCGATTTCTTTGAGCACTGCCTTCAGTCGATCTTCAAATTCGCCGCGATATTTCGCCCCAGCCAACATCGCTCCCAAGTCGAGAGAAATTACGCGTTTGTTTTTCAGCGCTTCTGGAACGTCGCCAGAGACGATTCGTTGTGCGAGTCCTTCGACGATCGCAGTCTTGCCCACGCCGGGTTCTCCAATTAGTACCGGATTATTCTTCGTGCGCCGGGAAAGCACTTGCACGACCCGGCGAATCTCTTCGTCGCGCCCGATGACAGGGTCAAGCTTGCCGCGCCGCGCCTGCTCAGTAAGATCGCGTGCGTATTTTTCCAAAGCTTGGTATTTTGCTTCCGGATTCTGATCGGTAACTTTTTGCGTGCCTCGAACCGCCGTCAGCGCTTTCATGATCGCGTCGTGCGTTGCCTCGCTCTGGACCAGCAAGGTCGCAGCGGCATCCCGCTTGAGCTGGGTCGCCGCTAGAAGGAGATGCTCGGTGGATACATATTCATCCTTGAAATTGCCAGCCTCTTTGAATGCCCGCTCCAACAACTGGTCGAGCCCAGCCGACATACTGGGCCGCTGTGCCGTTCCGGATAATTTCGGTAGGCGATTTATTTCAGATTCCAGTGCTCCTGAAAGCGACCCCGGCGTAATACCAATTTTTTCGAGAATAGGCGGGACAATGCCTTCACGGTCGTCCAGCAAGGCTGCCAAAAGATGCACTGGCATAATCTCTGGATTGCCATGGTCAGACGCGAGATTGCTTGCTGATTGGATTGCTTCCTGTGCCTTTAAAGTTAATTTGTCGAATCGAATTGCCATGTCTTTCCTCTGACGATCTTCTTAAAGTCAGGTAGTTTGGTTAAGAGTTGTCATCCCGAACGAATTTAATGACCCGTGGACGCCCTGGCAACAGCACTGCGTTGGTCGAACTTCACCAAGAATGACAATTTTTAGATGCCCGTTTCAAATGACAGCGGGAGGCAATTACTTCGCCTCCCGCGGCTGATGGTCGAGCTTCGCTCGAATGGGCAGCCGAGGACGGCTGTCCCTACGTGCCATCCAAATTAGGCGGCTTGGCTCAAGCTTTTTGGCTGCTTGCCTTCCAGCGTTTTTTCTCCGCCCACGTTTACTTTAATCTGCTTGGGCTTGGCTTCAGCTTTCTTCGGCAGGCTGACTTTCAGAATGCCTTTTTCATAGTTGGCCTTGACCTGCTCAGGGTCAACTGTGCTCGGCAAAGTAAACGACCTGGTGAAGCTCCCATACTGACGTTCGACACGCCGGAAGTTTTCTTCTTTTTCTTCTTTTTCGAACTTCCGTTCGCCGTGCACCGTCAAAGTGTTGTTCTCGATGCGGACGTCAATGTCTTTTTCATCGATTCCCGGGACCTCGATTTTCAAGCTGACGCTGTGTTCATCTTCATAGACATCGACCAAAGGGGAGAAAGCGCTGGTCAACGACTCCTGACTTTCTGAACCAAGAGAGTTCCTGAAAAGCCGGTCCATGCGATCTTGGATAGTTGAAAATTCTTGATAAGGGTTCCATCGAGTTAATACCGTCATAGTGCCTCCTGTTAGTGGCTTAACTTGATTGCAATCATAAAATATGAGTCATGTGTTGTCAACTATAAAATATGCTTTAAATACATCAGCTTACACAGATGATAAAGCATTTTAGATAGCTGGTTTCGGGCACTGTTGGCAGCACTGGATGATCTTTGGCTTGTCCGCGAGCCTCCACAATACGAACGCTCGCAGCCACATCACGCGAAGCCTCTGCGATCACCTGCAGGAATGCCTGCTGAGTCACATGGTGAGAACAGGAACAGGTCACAAGCGTTCCGCCGGGACGCAGCATTTTGAAAGCGCGGACCTGTAACTCTTTGTATCCACGCAATGCGGTGTCGAGGGCGTGCTTGTTTTTCGCAAAAGCGGGTGGATCGAGAACGATAGTGTCGTATTTCTTGCCGCTCGAGGAATAGTCCTTTAAAAGATCAAAAGCGTTGGCCTCAATCCATTCCACCTCCCGCCCATTCAGGGCGGCATTGCGCTCGGCTTCTTCGAGGGCCGACCGGGAGGTGTCGACGCCGGTGACGCGGGAACAATTGGAAGCAAGGTGCAGCGCAAAGCCTCCGTGATAACAGAAAACATCGAGCGCCTCGCCTCTGGCGTATTGCGCCGCGGCCGCATAGTTTTCGCGCTGATCGAGAAATGCGCCAGTCTTCTGCCCACCCATGGCAGTGTAGTGAAATTGAACTCCGTTCATGGAAATCGTGGTTTCGGTTTTCTGTCCGTAAAGGAGCCCGGAAGATCGGTCCGGGAGTTGCTCCAACTCCCTGATGCGAGGATCGACCTTTTCGGCGATTGCGGTGGGTTTCAGGGTTTCGACTAATTCGGAAATAACGACTTCGCGCATAGGAGGAGCGTCCATTGCCTGGGTCAGGATCTGCAAACAAAGAATGTCGTTGTAGCGATCAACGATCAGGCCGGGAAGGGAATCACCTTCGCTAAAAATCAGCCTGTAGGCATCGGTATCGTTTACGATCCGCTGCCGGTAGGCAATTGCGGCCTGGATTCGTGCACGAAGCAATTTCGTGGAATCTGTAATCAGACCCGGCGAGACCATGCGGATGGCAATTTGCGAAGCAGTGCTGTAGAGGGCGCTCCCCAACATCTTTCCACGTTCGTCGGTCACTCTGACCAATGACCCGGGAAGCAATTCAGCATCCGCTAGGATGTCTGACCTATAGACCCAGACGTGGCCATGCTTGAGACGGGCAGCTCCGCGACCGGAAATTTTTACGGCGGGGGGTTGCGACAGATTCGTTTCCGGTTTGCTCGGCATCGCCTGATCTTAAACCCAGGCGAGGCGCTTGGCGTTGGGATGAAAACCAGAAGGCGACCCTCTTGACTTTAAAAAGCGAGTAAAATGCAAAATTATTTTGTCGCGCAGCAAGATCGGGAAAGAGGCCTTCAAACATGCAAACGAAATTTATTAAGTCGATCTTCTGTTTTGTGGCTGCGGCAACCTCTGCTCTTCCCCTATTCGCTCCCTCAAACCCGCGACTACGCCTTTCGAAATCCAGATTTGCCGATGGAAGAGCGTATCAACAATATTTTGTCTCTGATGACGATAGACGAAAAGATCAAGGCATTGAGCACCAATCCCGATGTACCGCGTCTCGGCATTAGAGGATCGGGGCACGTGGAAGGGCTCCATGGTCTGGCGTTGGGAGGCCCGGGAGGTTGGTCGGGGAGAGGATTGGAACCTGTACCCACCAGCCAGTTCCCGCAGTCTGTTGGGCTGGGAGAAACCTGGGACCCAGCGATCCTTCGCCAGGCAGCGGCTGTCGAAGGCTACGAAGCCCGATATATTTTTCAGAGTGAAAAATTCCGCGTCATGCGCGATGGCGAGTTGCAGCCTCACGGCGGAATTGTTATGCGGGCTCCTAATTCGGACCTGGCGCGCGACCCGCGTTGGGGGCGCAGCGAAGAATCCTACGGGGAAGATCCTTTTCTTGCTGGGACCTTGGTTACCGCTTATGTCCGAGGCTTGCAAGGGGACAATCCCAAATATTGGTTGACTGCTTCTCTGCTGAAGCACTTCCTCGCCAATAGCAACGAAAACGGACGCGGGGGGTCATCCTCAGATTTCGACGACCGGCTGTTACGCGAGTATTACTCGGTACCATTTCGCATGGGCATCGTAAATGGCGGCGCTCGTGCTTTTATGGCGTCTTATAACGCGCGCAACGGCGTGCCTATGACCGCCAACCCCATTCTGCGTGATATCACGATGCGCGAGTGGGGACAGAACGGCATCATCTGCACCGATGCCGGAGCACTCACCAATATGGTCACCCAGCACAAATATTTTCCGGATATCGCATATGCTTCCGCTGGCGCGATCCATGCAGGAATCAACCAATTTTTGGACAAATATCAGGAGGGGGTTAGACAGGCCCTCGATCGAAAACTCATAAACGAATCCGAAATCGACGAAAATTTGCGCGGAGTCTATCGGGTGATGATTCATCTGGGGCTGCTGGATCCGCCCGAGATGGTCCCTTATAGCAAAATCAAAGGCACCGAGGAGCCGTGGAATAGTGCCGAGCACAAAGACTTGGTAAGGTTACGCAAGAATCAATTGTGCTGTTAAAGAATTCGGATCATTTTCTGCCGCTAAAGAAAGCCAGTTTGAAATCGGTTGCGGTTATCGGTCCTTATGCGAACCAAGTCTTGCTCGACTGGTATAGCGGAAGTCCTCCCTATGCGGTCAGCCCATTGGATGGAATAAAAATTAAGTTAGGCAGCAGCGTTACCGTCAACTATGCGGCATCGAACGATAACGATGCGGCGGTGAACGCGGCGCGCACGGCTGACGTTGCCATCGTCGTGGTGGGGAATCATCCAACCTGCAACGCCGGATGGGCGAAGTGTCCATTGCCCAGCGACGGCAAAGAAGCCATGGATCGCTCCTCTATCAGCCTGGAGCAGGAAGAACTGGTCAAGCTGGTGTATGCGGTCAACCCCCGCACTGTGGTGGTGCTTATATCGAGTTTCCCTTATTCGATTCGCTGGAGCCAGGACAACATTCCTGCCATCGTTCATATGGCCCACAACAGCCAGGAAGAGGGTAATGCGTTGGCGGATGTGTTGTTCGGCGATTACAATCCCGGAGGACGATTAGTGACGACGTGGCCTGAATCTTTAGATCAGCTTCCTCCTATGATGGACTACAACCTGCGCGATGGGCGCACCTATATGTACTTCAAGGGAATGCCCCTGTATCCGATCGGGTATGGTTTGAGCTATACGTCTTTTGAATATTCGAACCTGAAAGTTGTGCCTGCTTCGCCTGCCAACTCCGGTTTTGTCGAAATCAGCGTTGAGGTGCGAAATACCGGAACAATCGCGGGCGACGAAGTTGCGCAGCTTTATGTGAAACACATTTCATCAAATGTCGAGAGGCCGTCGCAGGAACTGAAGGGATTTGAGCGAGTATATATTGCCCCGAAGCAAACGAAGAAGGTCCACTTCACCCTAAAAAACGCTGATTTAGCGTACTGGAATCCCGACAAAGGCAGCTTCGTGACCGAAGCTGACAAGATTGAGTTAAGAATTGGGAGTTCGTCGGCGGATATCCGTGCAAAGCAGGTCGTGGCAGCCCCGCTTATGAGCCCGTGATCTTCAGGCGAAGTTCTTCCGGCAGGCGTTCTCTTATTTCGGCTGGCAAGCGGTCATGAACGCGACGGGCCCCGATTTTGGCGACATCTACCATCGTCATGGGCGCTGGGGTGGCAACCGCGACCACCAGCCAAATCAGCGCCGATAACGCGAATCCAGCTAACGCGGCCAGTTCCAGCCAAAAAGTGTGGCGCGGCTCAAAGTGGCGGATGACTCCAAAGGCAAGCAGAAACACCGCACCTGAAACTGAAGCCAACACAATTAATGATATGTCGATGGTGCGATGGATGCGTTGCCGGGAGCGGCAATGCTCACAAGCTGCGAAGTGGTCCTCATAGTCTCCGCACATTTCCGGCGCGAGCCCGGAGATATCGTATCGCCAGCCCGCTAAAATTTTTCCGATAATCGGATCAACGCATTCACTCATAGGGACTAGAGTTGTATGGCCTCGAGAGGCGCGTTCTGTGCCGCCAGCATCACCCGGTTGCGCAATAAAGTCTGACGGGGGCCAAGCGCCTTTTCCGCCGCCATGCGGGCCACTTCCGGAAGGTTATTATGCTCGGAAAGATGCGCCAACACGACATATGCCGCCCCCCCATCATAGTCGCTGGTGAAGAAATCCGCGAGAGCGTCATTCGACAGATGGCCGACCCGGCTCATGACTCGCTGCTTTACCGACCAGGGATAAGGGCCTCCGCGAAGCATTTCGAGGTCATGATTGGATTCGATGACCAGGACGTCGCATCCGCGCAACTGGTCGGAGACGTTGGGAGTGACATAGCCGAGGTCGGTGGCGATGGCAACCTTGACCCCTTCAGAGCGGAAAGTAAATCCCACCGGATCAGCAGCATCGTGCGGGATGGTGAACGGAGTGACGGTGATGTCACCGATCATAAAGCGCTGGCCTGAAGAAAATTTTTCCACATTCGGAAGTTGCGGGACATCGCCGCAATCGTCGCGCAGCGCCCTGGCCCAGGCTTCGTGGGTGGCCCCAGTCATGAACACGGGAATGTTCAGTTTGGTCGCCAGGACTAGAAGTCCGTACACGTGGTCTGAATGCTCGTGGCTTATTAGAATTGCAGACAGCGAATGCGGATCCTGGCCAAGATGTTTCAGTCGCTTGAAAGTTTCGCGGCACGAAATTCCAGCGTCAACCAGAATTCTGGTGCTTGAGCTTTCAACGATGGTGCTGTTTCCGCGACTGCCGCTGGCCAACACGGTGACCGAGACTCCCATATCGGGAGGATACTCGCTAGATCTGTGGAAGCGGTAGTAACTTCTTAGGCTGCTGCGTTTAATCCTGCGAAGAACTTCCGCGCGGAGGTCATTTCCCAAAAAGTTCCTGAACGCCTCGCCTTACCACCGCGCCGCCGTAGGCGCCTGCAATTCCAGTGACGAAGCCTAGAGCTGACTCATACAGTTGCGCCCGGTAAGGTTTTTGTTTAAACAAAATCCACGCACCGAGCCTAATCAGCGGAACGAAAAGGCCGACCACAATCGTCCAACGCCACGGCTGGGGTGGACGGAGCATGCCGAGAATCAAGGTTGAAATTAAAACAAACAGGGCGGTGGCCAACAGATCGCCCACTAGCAGATCCAGAAAACCCGCACTGATTCCCAGACCCACGCCGAGAACATAAACGCTAGTGTCTTTTTTTTGGGCTGCGGGTTTATTCATGGCGAGCCGTGTATTACCGGTATTTCGCTTTCGAACTGGAAGGGCTGTCGCAGCCGCGCGATTTAACCAGGAGCCATGAGCCACACTTAGTAGCGATAGAACCCTCGACCACTTTTCTTTCCCAGCCAGCCTGCATCCACCATTTTTATCAACAGGGGGCATGGCCGGTATTTCGAGTCCCCAAGGCCATTGTGTAGGACCCGCATGATATCAAGGCAAACGTCCAAGCCGATAAAATCGGCCAGCGCCAAAGGCCCCATGGGATGGGCCATGCCGAGTTTGAAAACTTCGTCGACGGCTTCGGGAGTGGCGACTCCCTCCATCACCGTGAACATGGCTTCGTTGAGCAGCGGCATCAGCACCCGATTCGAGACGAAGCCGGGTGCGTCGTTGACTTCCACGGGGGTTTTCTCAAGTTTCGTGGCAAGGTCGCGGACGATGGTGAAGGTCTGATCGGAAGTTACCAGCCCGCGTATCACTTCCACTAATTTCATCACCGGGACAGGATTAAAAAAATGCATTCCGATGAATTTGTCGGGACGCCCGGTGAGCCCCCCGAGTTTTGAAATTGAAATCGACGAAGTATTCGAAGCAATCACGACGTCAGGGCGACACAAATGATCGAGATCGCGGAGGATTTCGGTCTTGATCTCCAGTCGCTCTGTCGCCGCCTCGATTACGAAATCGCAGCTGGCGAGACTGGAGCGTTTGAGCGCCGGCTCGATACGATTGAAGGTTGCTTGCTTGTCGTCGGCTGAGATTTTGCCTTTGGCAACTTCGCGTTCCAGGTTTTTGCTGATAGTGGAGAGTCCCCGATCGAGGAACCGCTGCTCAACATCGCAGAGAACCACTGTAAAGCGGTTGCGGGCAAACACGTGCGCGATACCATTGCCCATGGTGCCGGCGCCGATCACTCCTACACGCTCAATTGGCATGAGACCCGTCCGAGGGAACCTCCGAGTCTAACATTCATAGATGATGGATGAGAGACCGGTCAGGAGGGGACTGCGGCTCGGGCCCGCTTGCATTCAATGCGAAGGCGCGTGCGCGGCCGCGAGACAATTCAATGCATGCGGCAACAAATTGTGGCGTGTCCGGGCTACTGCCGTTCGAGGGTTTCGTCGAGCGTGGTCTTTCCGCCGCGAGTTACCGTAATTACGTGGCGAACACTCTTGTAGTTGGGGAGAGTCACGTCGACCACGTAGGTCCCCGGATTTAGATAGAAATCTACCGGGGAGGGCTTCTCCAGGAGGCGTCCGTTGACGGCGATCTGCGCGCCCTTGGGTTGAATTTTTACGCTGACAATCCCACTACCTGACGGGTCGCTGCTGCCAAAAAATTTCTTCAGCTTTCCTACAGTCTTAATCCCATCCGTGCTCCCGAGTGGGATCAACGTCGGGGAGTAGTGAAACGTTTGCCCCGGCGAGAGTGTTGTGATGATGCTTTCTTCGAGGAATCCCTGCTTTTTCACCACGAAGCTGTGGCTTCCTGGTTCATCGAGCGAAATCTGCGCGGGAGTTACCCGGCCGGTATCTTTGTTGTCAATCATGATCGAAGCGCCAGCGGGTGCACTAACGAAAAAGACTGTGGCCGGCAGCTGATTGAAATGCACCATCACGGTGGATTTGCCCCCTGAAATCGCATCGATGGTGCGAATCTCGGGAGCAAAGCCAGTTTTACTGACGTAGATTGTGTGCTGGCCCGGAGCAAGACCAGCGATGTTGTAGGGTGTAATCCAACTGGGATCGGTCTTACCGTCGATTTGAATTTGCGCCCCTGCGGGATTCGAGCTCACCATCAACTGTGCGGGAATAATTACCGGCGCCAGGGGAGCAGAAGCGATCACCGGTTTCGGCTTTTTCTTGGCGACGTATTTACCTTTCACGGATAAGGAGGCTGTCTCGGAGTTGGTCGTGACCGGCGTAATCGGAAGCTGCATGGTGGATTGCTTGACCCCAGAATTCTGCCCTGAATTCGAACTTGCCGAAGCGGCTTCCGTTGATGCAGCGGGTGCCATTTGACTACCGCTGTCGTCTTCCGCGCTCTGGGAGCGAACTCGAAGACCGATGACAATTGCTATCAGCAGAATGATCGCGACTGCCGCACCAATCGAGTACAAAAACATTTTGGGCGGGGTTTTCTTAATTTCACTCACAGCTTTTTTGGCAATTTCTCTTACTGGCAGCGCGGCTGGTTCGGGTTCGGACTGAGTAAAAATGTGTGCCAGGGGTTCGTCGTGCAAGATATCGTCTGAACTAGATGGCGGCGGACGATGGCGGCGCAACATAGGCCTCTTTCAGCGGAGGCAATTCATCGATTTCGGAGAAGCTACGCTTCGGAGCCAACGATGTTTTGCGGTTTTCGTCCATCATGGGATCGACCGCGACGGTCGGCGCTTTGACCTCAGCTTTTTCGGGGGTTCCAAAGTGGCGGTAGACATTTTTGCCTGGGGCTTGGTGGCGTGGTCGATGGACGCTTTCACGCATGTGGTTATGAATTGCTGCGAAGCGTCCACTTTCTTCGCCGCTTTCAAAGATTGCAGCGTCGTAGCAGCTGCTGGGTGGACCCGGCGCCGGCCGCTGCGGCCGAGGCCATGGTTGCGGGAGGGATCGCGACCGAAACTGACGGCGTGGAGGACGGCGATTTCCTCTCGGCTTCCGCGACTCGCGCGACCGATACCGCAACTTGCGAAGCTTTTAGCGAGGGCGAAGGTTGCACCGTCTTATTCGCCGCCGCAGATTTAATGGGAGTGTTCTTGCACTTCTCGAGATCATTAATTAGTTCCTGACCCGATTGATAACGATCGGCAGGATTTTTCGCGAGTGCCTTCATGATCACTTCGCTCAAGCCCGGATCGACCTTGGGATTGATCTCACAGGGAGCGGGAGGCATTTCATCCAACACCGATTGCCGCACTTGGGTCGCATTTTCCCGGTCGAAAGCCTTCTGCTGAGTCACCATTTCATACAAAATTGCGCCCAGGCTGAACAGGTTCGAACTGTCATCGAGGGGCTGGCCCTCTAATTGTTCGGGAGACATATAGTGCAGAATTTTCGGAGTGTCTGGGCAGTATTCCGCGGCGAATGCGCCGATCATCGAGACACCGAAGCCCAGCATCTTGACGATGCCGTCCCATTGCACCATCACTTTGCCCGGTTCCAAACTGTAGTGCAGGACTTTATTTACCCGCGCGTGATCCAGTCCCTGACAGCATTGGCGCGCAATGTCCTGAACATCCCATATAGAAAAAACTTCTTTGCGTTGAAGCATGGTCTCGATGCTGTTGCCCTGCACGTACTCCATGGTGGCGCAAAATCTTCCCTCAATTTCGCCCGCCCCAAACAGCATGGCGATATTGTGGGTATTGAGCATCTTGGAGCTCTCGGCCTCTTCCAAGACTCGCTTGATCATAGCGGCGGCTTTGTCCCCAAAGGGCCTTAGATCCATCACTTTCAAGGCGACAATCTGGCCGCCCACGGAATCGGCGGCTTTGTTCACCGTTCCGGTGGAAGAGTTGGAGATTTCAGCCTGTATTTCGAACCGGCCAATCTTAGTCGGCATTATTTTTCGAGCCTCACACAGCAGTTCGTCTTCAGCAAAAGACGCAAGACTTCAAACTCTGGGGAAGAGTTTCCTAAGCATAATGCGTAGTAACCAAACTAAGGGAGTTACGAAAGTGACTCAACTAGCGAAGTAGAGAGATCTCTTGTATGGAAGGTCTTATAGATGTGCAGCAAAGCGATCGGCAGCATCCTGGGCCTTCGATCGGCCTCTTCGATATCAGTTTCTCGTGGATGACAATTGTCAGCCTGCACGGGTGACGATTCCCACTAGTTAGCGCTTTACGATTCGGCGATGATTTCTGTCGGGCAATGGTTGTTAGTGCGGCCTTCATCGTCTATTCTGGTTGGCGATCTCTCGCTGCAAGAATCGCCCGACGCACCCTGGATTTCTCTATGACCCTGGTAGCTTTTGTCCGCAAGAATGCCTTCCGCAACAAGCGGCGCAGTATTCTCACCGTGCTGAGCATTGGCTTCTCCTTACTGCTGCTGACGCTCATGATGACTCTGTGGCGCAGCTTCTACATGGACAATGGCAGCGCGGAATCGTCAGAGCGGTTAGTGGTGAGGCACCGGGTCTCTCTTACATTCGCACTTCCCGGCTATTATCGCGAGAAGATACGCGCCGTCCCTGGGGTGGTGGCGGTCGTGCCGGTATCCTGGTTTGGCGGCTTATATAAGGACAACAAGCAAGAGAATTTTTTCGCGCAGTTCGGCGTCGATCCAGAAGAGTTTTTTAAGGTTTACCGGGATATCACAATAACTCCGGAAGAGATTAAGAATTGGCAGCACGACCGCCAGGGCGTGATTGTGGACAACACTCTAGCCAAAAAGTACGGCTGGAAACTCGGGGACCGCATCGTCCTCAAAGGGACGATTTATCCGGTTGACCTCGAACTTAACATTCGCGGAATATTCAGCGCCCAGCCAGACGATCAGTCGGTGTATTTCAACACAAAGTATGTCGAAGAGTCGGTGGGATTCTTCAAAGGAAAAGCTGGAACCTTCGGGATCCTCGCGGCCACGCCCCAGGATGTAAGCAAGGTGGCAGTCGCGGTGGATGACATGTTCCACAACTCTCCTCAGCCCACGAAGACTGAAAGCGAAAAGGCGTTTGGACTGGAATTTGTCGCCATGCTCGGTAACGTAAAAGCGTTCATCCTAAGCATTTGTTCGGCCGTAGTTTTCGCGACGCTGCTGGTGTCGGCAAACACTATGGCAATGTCAATAAGAGAACGCACCCGCGAAGTTGCAGTACTGAAGACTCTTGGATTTACCCGGCACACTGTACTGGGATTATTCGTCGGTGAAGCGGTCACGCTGGCGCTCGTGGGAGGGCTTCTCGGGGCGTTGGGCGCTTACTCGCTGATACGGCTCGCAATGCACGGCGGCGGTGGAGGATTTTTCACCCTCGCTCCGGTGTCCGCGGGAACGGTGTTGATTTCGATGATGGTAGCCGGTGCGGTTGGTTTCCTAAGCGCTATCATCCCTTCTTATCGCGCGTCGCAAATCAACATCGTCGAAGGACTTCGCCACATCGGGTGATCAAATAATTATGGCCATTCCCCTCAGCTATAACATTCGAAATTTGCGGCTTCGTCTGGGACTCACCGCCATGACCGCACTCGGCATCGCGTTGACAGTAACAACGGCTATTTTCTTAATGGCTTTGCTTGCAGGATTGCAACGCGCCTTTGTCAGCAGCGGCGACGCATTGAATGTGCTGGTGTTGCGGAAGGGATCACAAGCGGAACTTTCTGGAGGTTTCGACGCCGCCCTGTTTCCAACCCTTAAAACTCTTCCCGGGATTGCCAAAGATAGTCATGGCGAGCCTATGGTTTCGGGGGAATGGGTTGTAGTCATTGTCTTGCCGCGTAAAGACGGCACTGGCGAAGTGAACGTAACGGTGCGCGGCATGATGCCCGACGGACTTGAGCTTCGGCCCAAGGTGAAGCTTGCGGAAGGCCGCTGGTTTACCCCCGGACAGCGCGAAGTCGTCGTAAGCCAATCGATTCAAAAGCGATTTTCGCACGCCAATATTGGAGACACCCTGCAATTCGGCAAAGGGCCGTGGACTGTCGTCGGAATTTTTGACGCCGGTGGGTCGGCGTATGAATCCGAAATATGGGGTGATGTGAACCAGATGGCCTCCGACTTTGATCGGCAGGGAGGATTCGCATCTGCCTATCTTCGCGCGACTGACCCTGTTAGCGCCGAGGCTCTCAAAAACAGGGTCAGCGATGATCAGCGACTCAAGCTCGAAGGCGCTCTGGAGACCGAATATTACGCCAAACAGACCAGTTCCGGCGCACCCATCAAGATCATCGGATGGGTGGTTGCCATTATCATGGCCATAGGCTCGAGCTTCGCCGCCATGAATACCATGTATGCAGCCGTAGCATACCGTTCGCGCGAGATTGCGACCTTGCGTGTAATCGGTTTTTCGCGGCCCAGTATTTTGATCTCATTCGTATTTGAGGCGGTGCTGCTATCGCTGCTGGGAGCTGCGGTCGGAATTTTGTTAATGTTGCCGTTCAATGGAATGACCACAGGTACATCCAACGCCGTGACTTTTAGCGAAGTCGTCTTCAGTTTGCGTATGACTCCGGCGGTGATTGGCACAGCCATTATTTTTGCAATCCTAATGGGTTTATTCGGAGGATTAGCTCCTGCATGGCAGGCATCGCGCCGGGACATTCTTTCAGCGCTGAGGGATTAAAAGCGGAACGCTCACCACAGTGATCGCGTAAATAATTCTTATGGCAATCGACACCAGAAACGAAGAACTCCAAGGCCTGCGCATCGATCGCTCCGCCCCTTCGTCGGGAGAAGGTTCGACCTGGGCGCGCAGGGTCATCACCATTGGAGTCGCAGTAGTGGTTCTGCTTGGACTGATTGCGCTGGGCTATCGTCTGCTGGCGCCCACTGTTCCGGAGGTTGAGGTCACTCGGGCTTCCGCCGAGAGCAGCGATGCAGGCGGTATCGTGTTGTCTGCGACCGGATACATCGTGGCTCATCACAAGATCAACGTGAACTCCAAGGTGACCGGACGGGTTGCGTGGATTGGCGTGGAAAAGGGCGACAAAGTAAAAGAGGGTCAAGTGTTAGTGAGGTTGGAAGACCAAGAATTCCGCGCCCAGTACGAGCAAGCAAAGGGCGCGGCGGACAATGCGCGTGCATATCTGGAAGAGTTGCAACATGGATCACGTCCAGAGGAAGTGCAAGAGGGGCAGCACAATTTAGATGAAGCCCGTGCAACTCTGGTGAACGACAAGCTCACCCTGGATCGCACCAAAGATCTCGCCTCGCAAGGGGTTCTCTCAAAGCAGGCGCTCGACGACGCGACCGCAAAATATGAATCGGACCGCCAGCGGGTAAATTCCCTGGAGAAAGTTTTCAACTTGGTGAAAATCGGTCCGCGCCAGGAAGAAATTGCACGCGCCAAGGGCAGCCTGACCCAGGCAGAAGGACAGGAAGCCTACGCCAAATCCTTGCTTGACGCCACGGTGATTCGAGCACCTGTGACCGGGACGATTCTTGAACGCACAGCGGAAAAAGGGGAACTGGTGACCTCAGGGTTTGCCAGCGGCGCCGAAGGCGGCCCGCAAGGTGAGGTAGTGGCGCTCGCAGACCTCGACGACATTCAGGTTGAACTCGACATCGCCCAAGATGATTTCGCGAAGCTAGGTCCCAAGCAGCGGGCAAGTATTACCGTCGATGCTTTTCCTGACCGCAAGTACAACGGCGTGATTCAGCAGATATCTCCCGAAGCCAATCGGCAAAAGGCCACCGTGCAGGTGAAGGTGCAGATTCTCAATCCCGATGCCTATCTTCGTCCTGAGATGAATGCCACGGTGAAGTTCATGGCCGATGAAAATAAAACAGCTGGCTCGCAGCCGGCGGGGGTATTTGTGCCCACTACCGCATTGCGCGATATCGATGGCAAGAAACTTGTATTGGTCGCCTACGGCGGCAAAGCAGTTGCTCGTCCCGTGCAGGTGCTCTCCCAACGTAGCGGCGGACTGCTGGTACAGGGATTAGTAGGCGGCGAAAACGTGATCACAACCGGGCCCCAAAATTTAAAAGACGGCGACAAGATCAAAATCAAAGGACAATCATGAGCACAGCAACGCTTCCAAACACTGCCACTCAAACCAAAGTCGTTCGCGTTACCAACGTCAGCAAAGTCTTCAAGCGCGAGGAGTTTGAAGTTAAGGCGTTGGACAACGTATCGATCGAGATCGCGCAAGGGGAATTTCTGGCTTTGATGGGTCCATCCGGATCGGGCAAAACTACTTTGCTCAACATGATCGCGGCGATCGATCGTCCCACGGCGGGCGAGTTGCTGGTTCTGGGCGAGAATGTGTTTCGTTTCAACGACGCGCAGTCCGCGCGTTGGCGCAATGAGCATATTGGATACGTTTTTCAAACATTCAATCTCATTCCCGTGCTCACTGCTTTTGAAAACGTCGAGCTGCCACTGTTGCTGACCAAGTTGAATACTCAACAGCGTCGCGAACACGTCATGACCGCATTAAAACTGGTTGGCCTCGAAGATCGCGTGGGCCACCTTCCCAAGCAGCTTTCCGGCGGACAAGAACAGCGCGTAGCCATTGCACGCGCGATTGTTAGCGATCCTACGTTGCTTCTGGCCGATGAACCGACCGGAGACCTGGACAGCAATTCAGCAACGGAAATTCTCGACATCCTTAAACGGCTGAATGAAGGATTTAAGAAGACAATCGTGATGGTGACGCACGATCCGCACGCCGCCAGCTATGCGCACGTTACCCGGCATTTGGAAAAGGGAATGCTGCTTCCCGCAAGTTAGTTATACAAACAGCGAAAGGTTCCCTCGTCTGAATACCTTTCGCTTCACTGATGTGCCGACCCGAAGACGTTAGTTCAAGTCACTAAGCGTGACCGAGGTGATTCCCCCGTTCCCATCCGGCAGAATTACCAGCGTGCGATTTTGTCCGGCGCTGAAACTTAGCGATCCGGTGTTGATGTAATTTACGACCGGATATCCGGCGGGCGTCACGATCACATTCCACGATCCGGCCGCAAGCGACTCGTAAGTCGAGCTTGAAGTAAATCCGAGGTTAGAAATTGTTGGAGCGACTGCCCCAGTAGAAGGGCTTGTCGAGCCAGGCGTCTGAATGTATATGTCCACTGAACCCGCCTCAACTGCGGCGTTTACTATGCGAAGGTTAAAGTTCCCAGAACTCGGAGCTGTCGTATTGTCAGTCAGCATGATGGGCGTCAGGCTGGCCGCATAGTTCGCGATTATCAACGTGTAGTTAGTCGAAGAGTTCAAAGTAAACGACTGACTGAGTAGTGTAGTGGATGAATTCGAGGCCTCTACCGCAAGCGTATGCGAGCCCGAAATCACGCTAGAATAACTCGATGGGACGCCCAAGCCCAAATTGCTAAAAAGCGTGGAGCCATCCACCAGAATGTTTAAGGTAGCGGATTCATTGGGGGAAGCCTCGAGCGCACGCAAATTCGTTTTGGTGGAACTGGACCCGCAGCCTATCCAAAATATCGAAAACGCTGCAAGCAATAGAGCCGTCTGGATGCGAGGAGACTGAGACAAGTGTTGCCCCCTGGGTTAGAGTCGCCACGTTCCGTCCAAAAAAGTCCGGTGCAAGGCGTGTGGCGAGTCTACAAACCAGCAGCAACAAAAGTCGTAAAGATTGGTGAATTTTCGTCAACGTCCGAGCGAGAATGCTACGAAAGTTTACGCTTGATCTTCAAGTTATGGACCCGGGGCAAGTTGTAGAGCCACGGGCGCGAGGCCCATTGTTTCATTGACCAGTGAAGGGTCATGCATTCGCGGAGAGCTTGTGATGGCTTGTGGTTTGGGCAATGCCATACTGGCGAATTTTGTAGAGCAGGGCTTTGTAACTGATCTGCAGCAGGGCTGCCGCCTGCTTGCGATTCCAGTTGGTTTCGTCCAGAGCGCGAGCAATGGCTTCGGCTTCCGCACCGTCTTTCGCGGTACGCGAGAGGCCTTTCAATCCACCCGGGGTATCTCCCCCACTGCGAGAGCTAAGGTCCGTCTGAACCATTCCGGCATCGCCGCCGTGGGGACGCAGTTCGTGGATCGCCAGTTTTTCATCCCCCAAGACTAGATAGCGTTTTATGAAATTGTTTAACTCGCGCAAATTTCCCGGCCACGAATAAGCGAGGCAAGCCTGCATTAGATCAGGAGTAAACGGCAAAGGTGCCCGCGCGTATTGCTCCGACATACGAGACATGAAGTGCTTTAGCAGAATGGGAATCTCTTCTTTGCGTTCGCGCAGAGGAGGAATCTGTAAGGTAAAAGCGTTCAGCCGATAGTAGAGATCTTCGCGGAGACGTTTGTTGGCGATCGCCTCTGGAATGTTGATATTAGTGGCGGCGAGAATCCGCACGTCAACTTTGATCACCGAGCGCCCACCAAGTCGCGAGAATTGCTGATCTTGCAGCACATGCAGTAATTTTGCCTGCAAGCTTGGAGGCATCTCGCCAATCTCGTCGAGCAAAATCGTTCCCTTGTTGCAAAGTTCAAACTTTCCGGGCTTTGAATGGGTCGCGCCAGTGAAGGCTCCGGGTTCGTACCCGAATAATTCGCTTTCCAGCAAGTCAGCAGGGACTGCGGCACAATTCACTTTCAGAAAGGTGCGATGCGCGCGGGGCGAAAGCTTGTGAATCAGGCGCGCCATCACTTCTTTGCCGGTCCCACTCTCCCCCAGCATGAGCACTGGAATATCGACAACCGCTACCAATGCCGCCTGCGACCGAAGTTTGCGCATTACTGGACTTGCGGCAACGAAGAATACGTCTTCGGCAAGCTCTTCCACTTCTCCGGGATAATTCTGTTGATTGGTTTCGAGACATTGATCGATCAACCGATTCAATTCGGCCTTCTGAAACGGTTTAGTTAAATAGTCGTGGGCGCCGAGACGAATGGCCTGCACAACTTTTCGGGTATCCGCCACGCAGGAAAGCATGACTACCTTGAGGCCCGGCTGAAGCTTGCGCAATTCTTCCAGGGTTTGCAATCCGTCGATCCCCGGCATCAGCAAATCGAGAAGTACGAGGTCAGGGCGCAAACCTTTCTGCACCATTTCCAACGCTTCTTCGCCGGTGCTTGCAGTTTCGACCTTGTAGTTGTCCACTTCCAACAACGTGCGAATGTAGCGTTGCATCCCAGGTTCGTCGTCGACCAGTAAAATATTTGCCGGTTCGCTCATTCTGTTTTTCCTTTAATTGGGTTGAGTGGAATGATGAAAGAAAACTTGCATCCCGCTCCGGGTTCGCTTTCAACCCATATTTTGCCGCCCATGGTGTTGACTAATCGGCGTGCTGTTGCGAGTCCCAGTCCGGTGCCGTCAGGTTGAATTCCCGATTGCTTCAAACGAAAGAAATCGTCAAACACTTCGATGTGATATTCCGCTGGGATCCCTGGGCCCGTGTCTGAAACACTTATCTTCACCGAATTCGGCAATGGATTTGCTTTGCGCCTGCGATCGTCGGTCACAACGGGCCGGCGTTCCACGCGACGGTCCCACATGTAAGGTTCAGCGTGAAGCCAAACAGTGCCGCCTGACGGCGTGAACTTCGAAGCGTTTTCCAAGAGATTCGAAACTACTCGTTCAACTTTGGGGACATCGAAAGAAAACTCAGTAACCTTGTCGTTCGCGAGAAAATAGAGAGCTAGCTTTCTTTCGCTGAATCGTGGCGACCACAACCGGCAAACCTCAGCGAGGCACACGTTGATGTCGGCGGCTTCATATTTCAATTTGATCTTTCCGGTTTCGAGCACGCTGTAGCTGAGAAAGTCTTCGATGAAATGTTGCAGGCGCTGGCCGTTCGATCTCATGTCTCCGATTACTTCCCGCTGACGATCATTTAATTCGCCGAGCTTTTCGCTTTGCAGCAATTCAACGTATCCGTTGAGAATCGCTAAAGGGGTTTTGAGATCGTGGGCTGCGGAAGCCAGGGCGTTGTTGGTTCGCAAAAAGCGTTCCTGTAACTGATGATGTTGCTGCTGTAATTGAGCGCACGGTGGATTTGTACAGATTTCATCCTGCGCGCGATCAAGCCCCGCCAGGACATCCTGCGGTTTTGGCTTCCTAGCGCTGTGCGCAGGCGAGACACACGAATTTTCAGGCGTTGCAACCATTATGGATGGCCAAAATACCTACCAGGAGAGGGGATAAAACGTTGGCACGAGAACTAATAATCTTAAGAAAATGCTATGTGACCCTCTATAACGTGTCAATGAAAAATGGAAACTGGTGGTCACAAAAGGGAAAAGATTTTCCTTGACCATGATCACCTTTACCGTTCCCAGTTCAAAACATGGGTGGTGACACGTCGCAGGGATTGCTGAAGATGTTTCGTGATTTTGCTTTGAAACTGAGGTTACAACCAGGTTTTGCCAGTGAATTGGAAGAATGGAACGAGTGATCTAGGTTTTCAAGGGTGAATGATGGGTTAAACTTCTGGGGTCCATCCATTTGTTTTTGTAGCTGAATTCGTATTGCCGAGTTTGGCCCCCTAAGTGCCATTAAGAGTACGAGTCCATTCCCCCGAGGACATGTTTGAATCGAAGTAAACCGGAAACCGAGCGGCGCAAGTGGTCACGGCTTCCCCTTGCCATTCCCATATTCGTCCATAGCAGTGACGAAACTGATCGACATTCCCTTCAGTTTGGATCCGTAATAAATATATCCGCGGGGGGTGCGTTGATCGCAGTTCCGCGTCCAGTTCCCTCGTCCGCCAGTGCAATTCTAGAGATCCCGAGCGCTCCCCCATTGTCGATAGCGTCGTCAACGGCTGGGTTACGAACCATTAAGGCTCGAATTGTTTGGAGTGACCGCGCCCAAGATCATTACTTGGTAGCTTTCAAATTCGCCTCGACGCTTGCAGAATCCCATCCTCGAATCTCCAAGGGGAAGGCAACTTCTTAAATGTGAAGGGCTTTTCCCTCTCCTGGTCGGCGGAATCAGACCTCATCGCTCGATGATTAGGTACTTGAATCTGCGCCACCCTATTCGAGTTGATCCTGTACCTTCAATCGTTTAAGCAAGTCAGCGTTGGCGACCGCGGTCGGCAACCTGGTTTGGTGCTTCATGTGCTCTAGTGAGAAGAGTTCAAAGGAGTTTCTCTCGAAGATGGCGATCTCACCTAATTCTGTTAATTCATTAGTCCAGTCGTTGGGAGAAATGCCGCCCGACGCGGTCATCTTTGGGAAGTCCGAGGCGATGCAGACATTGCGCAGCCGCCTTCAGAAAGTTGCCAGCGCGAATGTACCAATCTTGATCGAGGGCGAAAGTGGAACCGGCAAAGACATCGTGGCACGCATGATACATACCGGATCGCCTTGGCGCACCGGGCCGTACGTAAAAGTGAACTGTCCGGCTATCCCCGGGACATTGCTGGAAAGCGAATTGTTTGGTTACGAGAAAGGTGCCTTTACCGGAGCCTACGGCGCGAAACCAGGACGAGTTGAAATGGCTCACCGGGGAACGCTGTTTCTAGATGAAATCTCGGAACTCGACCTCTCATTGCAGTCGAAACTTCTACAACTTCTGCAAGATGGACATTTCTGCCGCATAGGCGCACAAGAAGATAAAAAAGTTGAAGTCCGGGTCGTCTGCGCTACGAATCGAAAGCTGGAGACGGAAATCGAAAACGGAACTTTTCGACAAGATCTCTTCTATCGCATCAACGTGGTTAATTTGCACATGCCACCTCTGCGCGAACGGCGTGCCGACATCGAGGATTTGAGCGCCTATTTCCTCGACCATTACAACCGCAAATACAACTGTCGGGCAAAAGTACTGTCATCCGATCTGATTGGGGTACTTCAGAAGTATCATTGGCCGGGAAACATTAGAGAACTCGAAAACCTGATAAAACGCTATGTAATTCTCGGATCGGAAGACGTAATTACGAGCGACCTGCTCGAACAAAAACCTCAGTATGTTGTTCCCGACATAAATCTGGATGGTCCCATTTCGCTGAAGAAAATTACACGCCAAGCAACGCGCGAGCTCGAAGGCAAAATAATTTTGAAGGTATTACAAAACCATCATTGGAACCGCAAACGCGCGGCGAAGGCTTTAAACATTAGCTACCGTGCTCTGCTGTACAAGATTCGAGAAGCTGGGTTGCCTCCGAACCGGTCATTAAAACCATCAGCGGAGACATTGCCGATTCCGCCATTGGCCGCCTAGATCACCCGCCTAAAACTTCCAAACTCCTTAACGTTTTTTGAAGTGAAGATTCGTCCGCGACGTTGACAGCGGTCTTGGTTCGATCGATCTGCCGCATCAATCCCGTAAGCACTTTGCCAGGACCTAGCTCGACAAAAGTTTCCACGCCACTCGAAATCAACAGGCGCATGGAGTGGTCCCATTTGACCGAACCCGTGACTTGCCGGACGAGCGCGTCGCGACTTTTATCTGCGTCGTAGTGTGATGCCGCATCGACATTGCAGATGACCGGAACGCGTGACTTTTCGAAGATTACGTTTTGCAAATCCACGGCGAGGCGGTCTTGCGCGGGCTTCATCAGCGAACAATGAAACGGTGCGCTAACTGGAAGCAGCACGGCTCGTTTTGCCCCGCCGGCCTCAGCTAATTTTATGGCGCGCTCTATCGCCGCGGCATGGCCCGAGATCACAATTTGCTCAGCCGAGTTTATGTTTGCTGGCTCACACACTTCGCTTTGCTCTGCTTCTTGGCAAATCAAATTCACTTTTTCCAAACCCAAGCCAACTATGGCGGCCATCGCTCCCATTCCGACTGGAACCGCTTCCTGCATATACTTCCCCCGATGGCGCACGGTCCGTACCGCGTCATAAAAGGTTATAGTACGTGCGGCAACGTGCGCGGAATACTCCCCTAAGCTGTGTCCTGCGACGTAGGACGGTTTGATTCTTTTTTCTTCGAGCACCCGATAAGCGGCGACGGATGTGGTCAAAATGGCAGGCTGAGTAATTTCCGTGAGCCGTAGCTGATCTTCGGGACCTTCAAAACATAGCCGAGAAAGTCCGAATCCGAGAGCATCGTCAGCCTCCTCGAAAGTTTGCCGCGCTACCGGATAAAGCTCAGCTAGTTCCTTTCCCATACCCACGGCCTGGGAACCTTGGCCCGCAAAAATAAACGCTATGGGGTCGTTAGTGGTAGGAGGAATTGTCGCCATGACGGTGGAATTTTCCTAAGAAGCTGCTATGACTTTCGCGACTTGAGCGGTTGCGGCTCGCTCACTAATGCGTCAAGGTGCTTAAGTGTTTCCTCGACGGTTAGAGAATACATTTCGCGGCCCACTCCTTCTCCGGATTGAAGTGCCGTCTTCAAATAATGCCCGGCGATTTCAATCGCTAGCGGATCGGTGATAGATTTTCCGGTGCGATTCTTGTATTCGACCCAAGCCGGCATGGGCAAAGCCACCCACACGGGATGACCGTCGACCAAAAATTTGATATCCACGGCATCAGCGTGGCGCGTCGCGATGGCAACAATGAGCGCCTGATAAATACAATGAACGTCTTTCTTGGACCACCGGTCAGAAGCATGAAAGTCTTGATACATGAGAGATTAACTATATCAACGAGATTGAGCGCTAGTAAAATTAAGCTCGTGTGGCACGGACACTCCTGTCCGCGGCCTTTGAGGTTGATAGTTGTTTTTATGTTAAGGGCAGCAAGTACCGAAACCTTTCCCCAACATCCGCGGACAAGAGTGTCCGCGCCACACAGGCCATGAAAAATATCGGGATTTTGCTTTCCGGACGCGGCTCGAACTTTGAAGCAATTGCCAAGAACATTGCGTCTGGGAAAATCAAGGATGCCATTGCCGTGGTCATCTCCAACAAACCCGATGCGGCAGGCATAGATGTGGCCCGGCGCCTAGGGATAGCCGCGATCACTATCCCGTCAAAGGGCAAGCTGCGGGAAGAGCACGATCGAGAAGTCGTCGCAGTGTTGCATCATCACAGAGTTGACCTGGTTTGCCTTGCGGGATATATGCGATTGCTCTCCCCGTGGTTCGTGCAACAGTTCCCGCGACGCATATTAAATATTCATCCATCATTGCTTCCGGCTTTTCCCGGCTTGGAAGCGCAACAGCAGGCGCTTGCTTACGGTGTGAAAGTTGCCGGATGTACGGTCCATTTCGTTGACGAAGAATTAGACCATGGCCCAATTATTGTGCAGCGCACGATTCCCGTTCTTGATACAGACGATGAGAAGTCTCTCTCGATCCGCATTCTTGAGCAAGAGCACATTGCGTATTCAGAGGCGATAGCAATCGTGCTAAGTGGGGATTACGAAATTGCAGGTAGACGGCTGGCCAAGGTTGGTTGATCTGCTATATCGAGAGGTCGTAAGGCCGAAGCTCTATGAGCTTTTAACTTTTCAGCACGTAAAACTTAAAAGCTCAAACAGAATTAAACGAAAGCTTAAGAGCGTTCTGTGGAGCGTGTCAGTTCAGTCAGTTAGCGGTAGTGTTTCGAAAGGCGTGCGCGGCTTCACAGTGCGATGAAATGCAATAATGTTTCCCCATGCCCTTTGCCCCGATTGAAGAACAACTAGCCTACATCAGGAAAGGCTCGGCAGAAATTATTCGCGAGTCTGAACTTCGTGCGAAATTAGAAAGATCAAAGACCAAAAATGAGCCGCTCCGCATCAAGGCTGGATTCGATCCCACCGCCCCCGACCTTCACCTCGGACATACCGTCCTTTTGCGCAAGCTGAAACATTTTCAGGATCTCGGTCATACTGTCACGTTTTTGATCGGCGATTTTACGGCGATGATCGGCGATCCCACGGGTCGGTCCGTGACCCGTCCTCCGTTAAGTTCGGAAGACATCATGCGTAATGCCAAGACTTATATGGCTCAAGTCTACAAAATTCTTAATCGCGCGACTACACAGACCCGCTTTAACAGCGAGTGGCTAGGCAAGATGAAAGGAGAAGACTGGGTGCGGCTGGCGGCCAAGTTCACGGTTTCGCAAATGCTCGAGCGGGAGGATTTTCATAAGCGTTTTCAGGAAGAGAAGCCGATTGCACTGCACGAACTACTTTATCCGCTGGCTCAAGGATACGACTCCGTCGCGCTCAAAGCTGATGTTGAACTCGGAGGCACCGACCAGAAATTTAATCTACTGGTAGGCCGCGAACTTCAGCGCGCCGATGGGCAGGAATCGCAAGTTGTGTTGACCATGCCGATTCTTGAAGGGCTGGACGGAGTGCAGAAAATGTCGAAGTCGCTGGGGAATGCCATTGGGATTCAGGAGGCCCCCACGGAAATGTACGGGAAAATAATGTCACTCTCAGATCAAATGATGTGGCGCTACTACGAATTACTAACGGACGTGCAGCTGCCGGAAATTGAAAAGATGAAGACCGAGGTACATCCGATGGAGGCGAAGAAAAATCTCGCGCGATGGATCGTCACCGATTTTCATTCTGAAGATGCGGCTTCGACAGCACAAACCGATTGGTCCAAACAGTTTCAAAAGGACGAGTTGCCGGACAACATTGAAGAGGTTTCCGTAAGTCTGGCAGAAGTTGCAGGGTCGCCGGATCAGTCTGGACGTGCTGTGGTGAGACTTGATCGCCTGCTCGCCAAGTGTGGGCTTGCAGATTCCACGACTGACGCGGCGCGCAAATTGAAACAGGGTGCTGTCAGAGTTGAGGGCGAAGTAGCATCCGATCCCCGAATAGTTCTTAGCCTAGACGGTACGCAGTGGAACCTTATCTTGAGAGTAGGAAAGAAGATTAAGAAAGCAGTGATCGCATAGGCACCACCCCTCGCTGTCGAGAGAGATCTGTGTTCACGTCGAATGTTGTTTGCGGGCGGCCCATGGTTTCGTGCACTGTCCGCTAAAATACCTCTTTGTAAGGATGTAAACTCTCTTCTTAATCCTGCCTTGGAGATGACAAGTGAAATTTTTCCTGCTTGGTTTGATTCTTGGACTCATCGCGATTCCGATTGGCGTCTATTTTTATTTCGCTACGGGAAGCGCCCCAGTTGCCACGGCAGCCGAAGCCATGCCTTTTGAAAAAATGCTGGCTCGGAAAGCACTGCATGCGCGCGTCGAAAAAGAAATGCCGCACAACGTTCCTCTTCCGGCGGTGGAGTCAACATATCGGATGGGGGCGCAGGTCTATCGCGACAACTGTGCGGTCTGCCATAGTTTTTTCGATGGCGAGCCCGGCAATATCGCCAAAGGAATGTTCCCGCGTCCGCCCAAATTGTTGCAAGGCACCGGTGTAACCGACGACGAGCCTGGAGAAACCTATTGGAAGATCGCCAACGGGATTCGTATGACTGGGATGCCGGCCTTCAATCAGACGCTCTCGGAATCGCAAATGTGGCAAGTTAGTCTGCTGCTGGCGAATGCTGACAAATTACCGGAGCCGGTGAAGCCGTTACTGACCCAGGTACAAAATCCACCCGCCGTGGGAGGCATTGTACCTCCGTCGAACAGATAATTTACAGGGGACGAGACTGAGAAGCTTCAGAACCTGCCGAATTGCGATGGGGCAAAGATTTGCTAGTCCCAGCAAAATTTGGCAGGGAGCGAATCCATGGTTCGACTTCTCGCATCTTACTTTGAGCATTTAAAACTTAAAATGAATTGAAAATCATGGACAAGAAGAAACTGGCTTATTTTAAGGAAAGACTCGAAACCAGGCAAGAAGAACTGCGGCAGATGGTGAGCCGCATCGAACAAGATGGGCGCACTGTGGATGAAGACTCGGCGCAGGACATCGCCGATCGCGCCGCGAGTTCTTACACAAAGGAATTCTTATTTCACCAGAGCAACAACGACCGCCAGCTTCTGCAAATGGTAGAGGGCGCGCTATCGCGCATGCGGGAAGGTACTTTCGGAGAATGCATTTCCTGCGGGAAGGAAATTAATGCCAAGCGCCTGGAAGCGGTTCCATGGACACGAAACTGCATCGAGTGCCAGGAAAAGCTGGAGCAAGGGCAATTAGAAGAAGTCCAGCAATAGTGCGGCCTGCTTCCTGAAATGCTTTCGTTCAAACTGGTGTACAGCGATGACTACTACCTCCCCATCGGTAGTCACGTTTTTCCCGCCGCGAAGTACCGCCTGGTTAAAGAGCGATTGCTGGAACTGGGCATCGGGACTGCCTCCGATTTTCTAACTCCGTCACCGGCATCGGACGGCGACTTGATGCTGGTGCATACCCCAGAGTACATCCGCAAGTTAACCACTGGAACCCTTTCGGCGCGTGAGCAAATGGAGATGGAAATTCCGTACTCGCTACCGCTGGTCAAAGCCTTCTGGCTTGCGGCGGGCGGTTCCATTCTTTCTGCCGAGTGTGCGATGCAAGATGGTGTAGCGATAAACCTAGGCGGAGGTTTCCATCACGCCTTCCCCGATCACGGTGAAGGCTTCTGCATGATCAACGACGTTGCGGTGGCAATTCGCACTTTGCAGAGAGACGGAAAAATACGAAATGCCATGACCGTGGACTGCGATGTACATCAGGGGAATGGCACTGCGGCTATCTTTGGAACGACCCACAAGTCCAGCGGCGCCTTGCCGTCGAAGTCTCTTGGTATAGGGAAAGTAGCAGGTTCGAGCGATGTATTCACCATTTCAATCCATCAAGAAAACAATTATCCGCGATGGAAACCGGCTTCTTCTATTGACGTGAACCTGCCGGACGGCATCGGTGATGACTCATACCTCGCGTGGCTGGATAACACGTTAAGTTCGGGCTTGCGACAATTTACGCCGGATTTAATTTGCTACATCGCCGGAGCTGATCCTTATAGCGACGATCAACTCGGTGGCTTGGATCTGAGCATCGAAGGATTGAAGCGCCGAGATTCGTTGGTATTTCAAGTGGCCAAGGCACGAAACATCCCAGTGGTGGTGACCTTTGCCGGCGGATACGCACGGCGGGTGGAAGACACGGTCACGATTCACTGCAATACGGTCATCGCTGCTAAAGAAGTATTTGGCGCGTAAGCCTTCGAGCGGGTTAATACAAAAAGGTTGACGCCCCCTTTCACTTTCTTGTCCCGCACCAACTTGAAAGCTATTAGCGAATGCCCGCTAATGTATGCCAACCAATGATTTGCTGCCGATGGTAGCAGCCCATCCCGCATAACTTTCAAGTGATCATTTACAATCCAGCATCCTCTAAAATTGAGAAATTTATGCATCGCTGGTCACAACTGTTTATTCCTACATTGCGCGAAGCCCCGGCGGACGCCGAAGTCGCCAGCCATAAGTTTTTGGTGCGCTCTGGATACATCCGCCAACTTGCCGCCGGAATTTATTCCTATCTTTTTCTTGGACAAAGGTCTTTTAACAAGATCGTCGGTATTGTCCGCGAAGAAATGGACAAGGTGGGACAGGAATTTTGTTTGCCATCGTTGCATCCCCGAGAGATTTGGGAGGCGAGCGGACGCTGGTCGGTGATGGGCGACAACCTGTTCCGGCTGAAAGACCGTAAGGGCGCCGATCTTTGTTTAGGCATGACCGAAGAGGAGGTCATGACTGAGATCGCCCGCAAAGAATTGCGTAGCTACAAACAGTTGCCGCAGATCTGGTATCAGATTGCTCCAAAATTTCGTGATGAGCCGCGTCCGAAGTCCGGGTTGCTGCGGGTGCGGCAATTCCTGATGAAAGATTCTTATTCCTTCGACATTGACGCTGCCGCTCTGGATGTTTCCTATCAAAAGCATCGCGATGCTTATTGCCGAATTTTTGACCGCTGCGGACTCAAGTACATGGTGATCGACGCGCACTCCGGTGCGATGGGCGGCTCACAGTCAGAAGAGTTCATGGTACGCACTCCCGCGGGAGAGGACCAGATCGTCAGCTGCGACGCCTGCGGATACGCCGCCAATATGGAGAAGGCAACATCGCAGCTCAATTTTGTGGCGGACTTGAAAGCCGAAGGTAATGGCAGTCCCCTTGAAGTTCACACTCCCGGGCAAAAAACTATCGAAGACGTAGCTCGCTTTCTTGGTGTCTCTCCCAAAAACAAAATCAAGACCCTGGCTTTTATGGCAATCGAAACCGATGCCAAGACCGGAAAAACGAAATTGCGGCCCGTGGCATTGCTGATGCGCGGGGACCATCAGATGAACGAAGCCAAGATGTCCACCGTGTTGGCCGGAAAAGAAACCCGTCCTATGGAGGCGGCGGAAATCGAGCAGCTTTTCAAGTCGCCCGCCGGATTCCTTGGTCCGATTGGCGTGCAGTGGGCGAAAGATCTGAGCTCTGAAGGACCCATTCTGATCGTGGATGATGCGCTGAAGGGTCGCACCAACTTAATTTCCGGTGCCAATAAAGAAGATTTCCACCTGAAGAACGTCACGCCTGGAGTTAACTTTGAACCGACCGCATACGCCGACCTGCGGGCCGTGGTCGCTGGTGAAGGATGTCCCAAATGCGGTACCGAGTTGCGAATCGACACCGCGGTAGAGATCGGTCACATCTTTAAACTTGGATACAAGTATTCCGAATCCATGGGCGTGCGTGTTCTGGATCGAAACGGAAAAGAAGTCACTCCGATCATGGGGAGCTACGGAATCGGTATCGAGCGAATCCTTACTGCCGCAATCGAGCAAAGTAACGATGAGAACGGGTTTTGGCTGCCGCCGCAGATTGCCCCGTTTCAAATCGTTGTGACACCCACCAACGTCGCAGACGAAAATTTGTTAACCACAGCAACGGATATCACCCAGCGTTTGGAAGCAGAAGGTTACGACGTGTTGCTCGATGACCGCGACGAGCGTCCAGGAGTCAAATTTAAGGATGCCGACCTGGTCGGTATCCCTTATCGCGTCACTGTGGGAAAGAAGGTTACCGAAGGTACTGTAGAGGTTGTTCTGCGCTCGACACGCCAGGTACACGATGCTAGCATCGCCACTATAACCGAATATTTTCAACAGAACTTGGAGTAATGCAGGCTTCGTTGCGGCGAGACGCATATGGGGACTATTAAACTATTTTTCGGCATATTCCTGATCGGCGCCTCGATCTACATGGGAGTTGAATTGGTGCCCCCGTATTACTCGAATTACGAATTCCAGGACGCCATCAAAGCGGAAGCGCTTAACAGCACCTACAGTCCGAAGAGCGAAGCGGATATTCGCGATGCAGTATTCAAGCTGGCCCAGGGGTATAGCATACCGATCGCGAAAGAGGGTATTAAAGTTCAGCGTAGTGGGGCCCAGAATTCCGGTTCAATAGACATTGATGCACCTTATATCGTCCACCTGGATCTTCCGGGATATCCTTTCGATCTGCACTTCGATCCAAACACACAAAACAAGAGCGCCTTCTAAAAGTCTTTTGTGTGCCTTCCTGATTTAGAATCAACCTAACTCTGATTGTCAGAGGGGCGTTTTCTGTCCCGTTGTGCAAGACGCGCAACATTCCATCGAGACACAATTGTGGCCATCAAACTCACATTCCCTTCAAAAAAGAAAAACGGTAAGCCTGGCGATTCTTTCTTATCTCGCGACCCTCTCACCAGAATTGCCTTCTCTATTTTTTTGGTTTTAGCGCTTGCGATCACTGGATTCTTCTCTTACTACTACGTTAAATACGACCGCATCATTAACCGCCGCTTCAAGGGGCAGGTGTTCAGCAATTCCGCCAAAATATATGCCATTCCTGCGCGACTGTATGTGGGGGAAAAGATTGAGCCAAAACAAATCGCGGTGCAACTGCGCAGGGCGGGATACGAAGACGAGACTGGAAATTCGCCAGCAGGAAACTATCGGTTACTCAGGAGTGGGATTGAAATTCAGCCGGGGCCGGAATCCTATCACAGCCAGGAAAAAGCGACGATCCGCGTCACAGGTGGAAAGGTCGATAGCATTACGGGGCAATCCGGGGAACTTGAAGCCTACGAACTCGAGCCCCAGTTAATAACGTCTCTGTTCGATTCTGGTCAACGGTCAAAACGCCAGGTCATTAAATATGGCGACGTTCCCAAAGTTTTGGTGGATGCCGTGCTGGCCATCGAAGACCGGCGTTTTTTCGAGCACAGCGGCGTTAACTTCGTGCGTATGGCCGAGGCGGCCTGGATCGACTTCACGCGCCAGCGTCACGAACAGGGCGGTTCGACGCTCACCATGCAACTCTCACGGGGCTTCTTTCTTACCCCTGAGAAAACGGTGCGGCGAAAGCTCACGGAGATGTTAATTGCGGAGGAATTGGAACAAAAATTCAGCAAGCAACAAATTTTCGAGATTTACGCCAACTGGGTCGATTTAGGTCAGCGCGGATCGTTTGCGATCAGCGGTTTCGGAGAAGCCTCGCGGGCCTACTTCAATAAAGACCTCAAAGACCTTTCATTGCCGGAAGCAGCACTGCTGGCAGGGATCATTCAGCGACCCAGTTATCTGTCACCGTATCGCCATCCGGAGCGGGCTTTGGAGCGGCGCAATCTTGTGCTGGACAGCATGGTGGAAACCCACGCCATTACGCGAGAACAAGCGGACCGCGCAAAAGCGAGCCCCTTAAAGCTGGCCGCGCCTAATGTCGAAGCTAGTGACGCACCCTACTTTGTGGACCTGGTGCGGGACACGCTCATCAGCAAATTGAATGAGCGCGAGTTGAACGACCAGTCTTACAAGATCTACACCACGCTCGACCCCAGTTTGCAAAATGTGGCGGCGCAGGCGGTCGATGACGGAATGAAGTTGGTGGACGATCAGGTCAAGAAGCGCCGTACCAAGAAAGTCAAAATTGGGAAAAATAAATACGAGACTAAAGTGGAGCCGGGTCCTCAAGCCCAGGTTGCTCTGATCGCAGTCGATCCCCATACCGGCGAAGTGCTCGCGTTGGTGGGAGGCCGCAACTACGCCTTCAGCCAGCTCGATCACGCGGTGGCGAAACGTCCTACGGGATCGATCTTCAAGCCCTTCGTCTACGCTGCCGCGATCAACACTGCGCTGAATGGTTCAAATCCAATTCTTACGCCTGCATCTATTGTGCTCGATCAGCCCAGCACCTTCGCCTACGGCGATCAGATTTACGAGCCACGAAATTACAAAGAGGAATATCACGGAGAAGTGACGGCGAGATACGCACTTGCGTTATCGCTGAACAATGCCACAGTGCAGGTGGCGCAACAAGTCGGTTACGACAAAGTCGCTGACCTCGCGAAGTTGGCGGGCATAACTTCAGTGAAGCCGACTCCCGCGATGGCGCTTGGCGCATACGACGCCACGCCTCTGGACATGGCTGCTGCTTACACCGTTTTCGCGAACTCGGGAACGCGAATCTCGCCAGTGATGATCAATTCTGTGCGCAACTCCACTGGCGACGTGGTCATGGATTTTCATGCGGATAAGCGCCAAGTGCTCGATCCCCGAGTCTCGTACGTCATGACCGATATGCTCGCGGGGCCGCTTAATTTCGGGACGGCATTCGATGTTCGCGGCAAATACGCGTTCAACGCGCCCGCAGCGGGAAAGACGGGAAGTTCGCACGATGGATGGTTCGCCGGATACACCAGCAACCTGCTCTGCATCGTGTGGGTCGGATACGACGACTATAGCGATATTCGACTGAGCGGCGCTCAGACGGCACTCCCCATCTGGGCGGAGTTCATGAAGAAAGCGTCCGCGCTGCCGCAATATTCGAATGTAAAACCCTTTCCGCAGCCAAGTGGGGTGGTCGCGGTTCAACTCGACAAGACGACCAACCTGCTGGCGACTCCAACGTGTCCGCAAACTTACAGCGCAGCTTTTATTGAAGGGACGGAGCCCAGCGCTACTTGCGATCAAGGCACGGGGGTGCATGGGTTCTTTTCGAAGATCTTCGGGTTAGGCAACAACAAGGCGCTGCCCCCAGCACAAGCCGAAGGACCGAATGCCGCAACACCCTTGGGCGATGCCACAGTGGTTGCGCCGGACGCGGCGAAAAAGAAAAAGGGCCTATTGGGGAAATTCACTGGGATTTTTAAGAGTGATAAGGGCGCTGAATCTTCGCCCAAAGCCGCTCCGGACGCCCCCCAGCATTGACTTGACAACCCTATAGCCAGCGAACAAGAATGCAGCGGTAGGTACAACCTCGATCAAGAGGTGATTCATGCGTTTCCAACGTTGCGCTGTAATCCTTAGTTGCACACTTCTATTAGCTGCCAGCGCATGTGCGCAAAATTCATCTGCGGACGAAGTTCAGGTCGCCCCGCCTCGTCGTCCAAACGTGACTCCATCGCCATCGGCTTCCGCCCAACATCTGGAGGATGTAGGCGACATGATGCGCGCAAAAAAACAATATCTAGATGCTTTGGACTATTACCAGGAAGCGATCACGAAGAGTCCGAATGCTTCGCGACTTTACAACAAAACCGGAATTGTTGAATTGGAGTTGCAAAGATACAGAGATGCGGCGAAAGATTTTACTCATTCTGTAAAGGCAGATAAAAAATTCGCCGATGCATACAACAATCTCGGAGTAGTGAACTATCTTGAAAAAAAGAATAGTAAAGCTTTAAAGCAATATAAGAAAGCTATTGAACTGAATGGAAACTCCGCCTCGTTTTACAGCAATCTGGCTGCCGCATATTTCTCCCGCAAAGAATTCGAAGCTGCAAGCGTCGCCTACGCCAAGGCGTTGCAACTTGATCCTGACATTTTTGAGCACACGTCGATCAATGGAGTTTCCGGCAGAATTTCCTCTCCGCAGGATCGCGCACATTACGAGTACGTTCTGGCCGGTCTCTACGCAAAAATGGGCAACAACACTAGGTCGCTCGAATATCTGCGCCGCGCCATGGAAGAGGGATACAAAGGAGTGCAAGATGTTTATAAAGATCCAGAATTCGCCGGTTTAAGGACTGACGTCCGCTTCACCTCGCTGATGGCCTCGCACCCCACGGCTATTCCGGACTAAGTGGAATCGCTTAGCTGAGAATTACAGCAAATTTTCAAGTTTATCGCGCGAAACTTTGGCCGATTCTTTGGGTTTCTGTTCACTAACCGCTCCCGAAAACACAGGGTGAGTAGGGAGACAGAATCCGCCGGCCGTCGACCCGCAAACTGCGAAAAGCCGGCGGATTTCCGAGTTTTTGTATCCAAAAGAGAAGACTGAGATTATCGACTCATCTCAGTGCGTCCAGAGCACGCGGATGCGACGCCCAAGTTTCTCAAATCATGGTCGCCGGTGACGAGTGTTGCGGCGCGTAGCTCCGCTAGCGCGGCCGCTAAGCAATCTACAAACGGCACTTTATGCAAGGCTTTAATCGCGGCGGCTTTATCTGCTTGGCTCAACTCAACTGAAACCAATTGAATCGGAAGCGTCAAAAGTCTCACCATAGTGTCCCGGGCCTTCTGCTCTCCGCGCTTCTTCCACAGCAAGTACAGGACCTCGCCCCAGTTAATGACCGAGATTAGGATAATTATTTTTTCTGGAACAGCGTCGCGGAAGAGACGCTTAACTGTATTGGCGCCCGGGCCGGACTCAACGAAATCTAGGATTGCATTGGCGTCGAGAACATAAACCTTAGTCATTTCTCGCTTCGGCGCTCATGCTGCAGTGCCTCCACGAGCGAATCTCCGCCCTTGCACGAACCTCGTATGCTGCGGATGTATTCGTCCGTAACAGGCTGGGCTTCGCGCTTTGAATCAATCTGTTTGCCTTGGTAGCGCACTTCGAAACCCTGCTGAGTCAACAAAGCGATCGCCTGATGTGAATTCGTGGGATCGTTTGGCGGAACTCCCGCGGCCTCCAAGACGAGCGGCCTGGCCGGTAGCTCTCGCCCTTCGATGACAACCGTCCACTTGGGCATCTGACGATTCCACTGAAACTTTCGAGCGGCCACCTGTAGAGCTTGTCTCGTTAGTACCGCGCTGTGCTAGGCATTACAGATACCTCCCATTCCGACAGGACGCCTTTCTATCGAGAGACCCCAGATACCGAGGGTGCATTGTTTACCCCAGCCATATTATTGTTATTACACAACTTCCTCGAATACTACTAAGACGGTTACCCGACAGGCGAACATTTTACGAAGCTCGTGGACTTCGATAGAATGTTCCAACCCTCGTGTTTCTCCCCATAGTACAATCCGGCAGCGCTCTCGATTGGGCCCATCCCCTAGTCCGCGATTGGTTTGTTGGGCGTTTTGGCACGCCCACTGAGCCTCAGGAAGAGGGATGGCCCCACATCCTTGCCGGACGAACGACTTTAATTTCCGCTCCTACCGGCTCAGGCAAAACTCTGGCGGCGTTCCTGGCTTGCATAGATCGTCTCGTCCGGAAAGCCTTAGCGGGAGATTTGCTGGATCGCACCGAAGTTCTTTATGTCTCGCCGCTCAAGGCCCTGGGCAACGATATCCAGAAAAATTTGGAGTGTCCGTTAGGTGAAATTCTTGCAATGGCGGCGGAGCGTGGGCTGCTCATGCCGCAAGTACGTTGTGCGGTCCGCACCGGCGACACGCTCATGCCGGAGCGGCGCGCCATGCTCAAACGTCCCCCACATATCCTGGTCACCACTCCGGAGTCGCTCTACATATTGCTGACTGCTGAAAAGAGCCGCGCAATTTTGCGTGACGTCGAAACCGTGATCGTAGACGAAATTCATGCGGTGGCCGATGACAAGCGCGGCGCGCATTTGACCCTTTCGCTAGAACGCCTCGAAGCGTTAACACAACGGCAGTTGGTCCGCATCGGTTTGTCGGCTACGCAGAAGCCAATCGAAGAAGTCGCTTGCTTCTTGGCAGGGAATGCGCGGGCCACGCCAGTGATCGTAAATATTGGCAGCAAGAGGAAGCTAGATCTAGCGGTCGAGGTCCCTGCCAGCGAACTTGGGGCCGTTACTTCTAACGATATGTGGGATGAGATTTATCAGCGGCTGGTTGAGTTAGTGGGTCAGCACCGCTCTACGCTGGTGTTCGTCAACACGCGGCGGCTGGTCGAACGGTTGTCCCACAATCTCGGCGAACGCATGGGCGAGGAGAATGTTGCGGCCCACCATGGGAGCCTCTCCCGCAAATTGCGCCTCGCCGCCGAGAAACGGCTTAAAGACGGAGAAGTCAAAGTTCTCGTCGCCACCGCGTCGCTTGAATTGGGTATCGACATCGGCACCGTTGACCTGGTCGTCCAAATTAGTTCTCCGCGCGCGATCGCGTGTGCTTTGCAGCGAGTGGGACGTTCCGGTCACTGGCGAGGAGCAATCCCTAAGGGAAGGTTTTTCGCCACCACGCGGGACGAACTGCAAGAATGCGCCGCGCTGGTTCGCGCTATCGGCCATGGCGATCTGGATCGCATTATTATCCCGGATCAGCCGCTCGACATTTTGGCCCAGCAGATCGTTGCTTCGTGTGCGTCGGGAGATTGGGATGAGGATGAACTCTTTGCGCTATTTCGGCGCGCCTATCCGTATAGAAATCTCTCTCGTGAAATTTACGAGTCAGTGCTCGAAATGCTTTCCGAGGGCATCGCCGCGCGCCGGGGACGTTATGGCGCCTACCTTCATCGAGACCGCGTCAATCGTAAGCTGCGGGCGCGCCGCGGTAGCCGCTTGGCGGCAATTACCAGCGGAGGTGCAATTCCTGAAACCGCGCTGTTTACTGTGGTCGCTGAACCCGAAGGCACGGTCGTCGGAACCCTCGACGAAGACTTCGCGATTGAAAGCAATGCCGGCGATATCATGCTTTTGGGAAACACTTCGTGGAGGATTCGCCGCGTCGAGGGCGAGTCCGGCCGCGTGATTGTTGAAGACGCCCACGGGGCCCCGCCGAGCGTCCCGTTCTGGCGCGGCGAGGCCCCCGCCCGAACTGAAGAACTATCTTTGCATGTCGCCGATTTTCGCCGGCAGATCAGCGAGATGCTTCCTAACACCTCGCCCGTCGGCGGGGTTTCGCAAACTCAGCCTGAAATCGCCGCCGTCGTCTCGTGGTTGAAAGAAGAATGTGGGCTTGACGATTCGGGCGCCGAGCAAGCGATTCAATATGTGCTCGAAGGGCGTGCGGTGCTGGGAACTGTCCCAACGCAAGATACCATCGTCGCAGAAAGATTTTTCGACGAAGGCGGCGGGATGCAGTTGGTCATTCATGCACCCTTCGGAGGGCGCATCAATAAAGCCTGGGGGCTGGCGCTTCGCAAGCGTTTCTGCCGGAGTTTCAATTTCGAGTTACAAGCGGCCGCCACTGACAACGGACTCAACATTGCACTTGCGGAGCAGCACAGTTTTCCATTGGCCGATGTCTTTCATTTCTTGAATGCCGAATCCGTTGAAGAAGTTTTGGTGCAGGCCGCCTGCACGTCGCCGATATTCGCTACTCGCTGGCGATGGGATGCGAATCGCGCTTTAGCTTTGTTGCGCTTTCAAGGCGGCAAAAAAGTTCCCCCGCAAATTCAGCGCATGCGCGCGGACGATTTACTGGCCTCGGTGTTTCCTGACGTTGCCGCCTGCCAGGAGAACATTGTGGGGGACATTCAGATTCCGAAACATCCTCTCGTCGATGAAGTCATGAAAGATGTACTTCACGAAGCCATGGATATCGACGGGCTGAAAAACGTGATCATGGGAATGATGAATAGGCGCATTCGGTGCGTCGCCGTCGACACCCGGGTGCCGTCGCAATTCTCGCATGAGATTCTCAACGCGAATCCTTACGCTTTTTTGGATGATGCTCCCCTAGAAGAAAGACGCGCTCGCGCGGTTGAGATGCGGCGAATCCTGCCCGAATCGGTGCTCGAGGAAGTAGGCCAACTCGATCCCGGAGCGATTGCCACAGTGCGCGAAGAAGCCTGGCCGGACGTTCGTGATGCAGACGAGTTACATGATGTGCTGCATACTCTGGTCGCGTTCCCAAGAAATGGAAAGGCAGAAGTCCTTGCCCGCGAGGGTGAGCGAACTTCATCCAGCTTTTCTGCCTTACTTGGTAGAAACGGGGGAAACTGTCCCTACGTAAGCTTCTCTCATACTAGATGGCAAAATTTCTTCGAACAGTTGCAGCGACAAGGACGCGTTACACAGGCTGAAGCTCACGGGAGGCAATACTGGGTCACTGCGGAACGCGCCAAATCCTTCGCCATGTTCTTTCCGGACGCGAAGTTTTGTCCGCAGCCTGTCGAAATCTCTGGGCCGCAAACTACCCGTGATGATGTGTTGCTCGTTCTTGTCACCGGATGGATGTCACACATCGGACCTATATCGGCTGACGAATTGGCGTTGTTGGTGGGATTGCCAACTTCTGAAGTCGAGCAAACTCTTCTCCGCATGGAAGGCAGCGGAGCAATTCTTCGCGGCAAATTTACTGACCAATTGTCACGAAGAGATGGGACTGCGCTGCCCGAGTACGACACCGAATGGTGCGACCGCCGTTTGCTGGCCCGCATCCATCGCCTTACCGTTGCCACGCTGCGCAAGCAGATTGAACCCGTAACTGCGGCCCAATTTATGCGCTGGCTGTTCAAGTGGCAGCGGGTCGCGCCTGGTTCGCAGATGCAGGGTGAACGCGCAACTCTCGAGGTTGTCCGTCAGTTGCAGGGATTCGAAATTCCAGCCAATGCCTGGGAGCGCCATGTGCTGGCGAAAAGGATCGCGAACTACGATCCCAAATGGCTTGATCAACTTTGTCTCACGGGAGCCATAGGATGGGGCCGCTTATCGCCGCATCCCGCAACCATTGACTATGGCTCCGAGTCGAAAGATGGAATCCAGCCGCAGAAAAAGCGTCGCGTGATCCCCACCAGCGTAGCCCCCATAACGTTTTTCGTTCGTGAAGACGCCGATTGGATGTCGCCGCAGAATCCCTCCACTGATGATCCAAATTCACGCGGCCTGAGCGAAGGGGCGAAACAGATTCTTGAATTCCTCCGAAACCGCGGAGCGTCTTTCTTTGCCGACATCGTTCGCGAAACCTCGAAGTTGAAAGCGGAAATCGAAACCGCATTGTGGGAACTGGTTGCCGCGGGCGTGGTCACTGCCGACGGTTTCGAAAACCTGCGTTCGCTGATCGATCCGAAGGGCCGCACTGCGCGGCCGCGCCATAGTTCGGGCCGCTGGGCTCTGCTCTACACCAGCCACGTGGTCGAACGTAATCGTGCGGTCGAAGCTACGTGTTGGATGCTGTTGAAGCGCTACGGCGTAGTCTTCCGCGATATCACCACGCGTGAGACCAACTTGCCGAAGTGGCGGGAACTTCAAGTCGCGTTCCGCCGCCTTGAGGACCGCGGAGAAATCCGCGGAGGCCGGTTCGTCAGTGGATTTCTCGGAGAACAATTCGCGTTGCCAATCGCGATAGAGACACTTCGCAGCAGTAAAAAAATCCCGCCGGACGGTCAGCCCATCACCATCTCCGCCGCCGACCCGCTTAACCTCGTCGGGATCATTGTTCCCGGTGAGCGAGTCCCGGCGATCTCAGGAAAAACCGTGACCTTTCGCGACGGTGTTTCGATCCAAAACGTCGAAGTGCCGCCGTGCGTTCTTCCCGGGCAGCTATTGACCAATGAAGCGCCCTTCCTTAGCAGTCCACAAGCGGGTTAGATAAAAACAAAGCATCGGTTCAACTCAAAAGATGTCATCTAATACGGCTGATCCCTTCGATAAGCGTCTGCGATTGGCTGTTGATAGAGGTACCAAACGATGGCGATACGAATGACCACCCCCAATCCGCCCCACAATAGACTTGGTCGAAAATCTACCGCCGCAGCTGAGACCGTCGGGACCAGCATGAACGCGCCCAGCAGCGAAGCGACGATTGCGCCACGACGGGCCCAGTTGTTGAGCCGCAGAAGTCCGAATCCTATGGCGATTCCAAGTGTTCCAAGTAACAGGAACATAAAGGGCCCGGCAAGTTCGAGCCCATGGAGCAACGCCGAGCCCACGGTCATGGAAACTGCACCTGGAAACAGCAGCATTAACCCACTGACAGAAATCAGGTAGGTTCCCGCCACTAAGAAACACGCCGCTACAGCGGAGATTCCGGAGGGACGAACAGAACTTGGTTCAGCAAACAATGACTTGATGCTACTCTGGTTCGAAAACTGCGTGCCGCTTCCATGAGCTTGCCATACTCCGGTATTCTGCGTAAGCCATGAGCGCTCTGCAAAAGTCGATCGGTGCGCCTGCGGTGGTAGTCCGCGATCTGGTGAAGCAATTTGGACGCTTCGCCGCATTGCGCGGGATCAGCGAGAACTTCGCGGCCGGCAAACTTTACGTGATTCTCGGAGACAATGGAGCAGGGAAGACGACTCTGCTGCGCACCCTCGCGGGACTCGTTCACCCAACCCGGGGAACGGTGTCGTTATTTGAAACCGAAGATATGCGAACAGTCGCTAGAAGAATCGGGTACATGGCCCATCCGTCATTACTCTATGACGAATTGAGCGGCGTAGAAAATTTGCAGTATTTCGCACGGCTCTATGGGATTGAAGATGATCATTGCTCTGAGGACGCGATTCGTAAAGTGCACCTCGACCCCACTCTGCGGCGACCCGTGGGCCAATATTCTCAGGGAATGCGGCAGCGGCTGTCGCTGGCTCGCGCGATAGTGCATGACCCTGAAGTTCTAATACTTGACGAACCCTTTTCTAACGTGGACGTTCACTCCGCTAACCAAATGGCAAGCCTACTTGGTGGGATGCGTGATGAGGGCAAGACATTGTTTCTGGTGACTCATCAAGCAGCCCTGATGGAGACAGTGGCTGACGAATTTATTTATATGGAAGCAGGAAAGATTTTGCGCCGCGCTCCGCCTCTTCAACGACTGGAAGCAGCGTCGCAATGAGCTTCTTTCTGACTGTACTTCGCGCCACGCTGGCAAAAGATCTTCGCTTGGAATGGCGATCCAAAGACGCCATTAACTCCATGCTATTTTTCGCCCTGTTGGTGGTTGTGATTTTCAGTTTTTCATTCGACCCCACGGCAGAAGAGTCGCGACATATTGCGGGGGGATTAGTATGGGTCGCGTTCCTGTTCGCAGCGATCGTAGCGTTAAATCAGACCTGGGCGCGGGAGGTGCGCAACGCGGTTTTGGATGCGTACCGTGTTTCCCCGGCTGCGGCCAATCCTCTTTTCCTGGCGAAAGCATTTGGAAATTTTATTTTCGTTACCGCAATCCAGGCTTTGATGACGCCTCTATTTACTATTTTCTATACCTTGCGCCCATTAGGCTCCGCTTGGCAGTTGGCGCCTGTCGCGGTTCTTGGAACCTGGGCGCTAGTGGTGAACGGAACGTTCTTCGCCGCCATGTCACTGCATACGCGGAGTCGCGAAATCATGCTGCCGCTGCTGCTGTTTCCCATCACCGTTCCCGCATTGATCGCCATGGTGCAAGCGACCAACGCCATTTTGTCAGGCGAGTTTTCAGCCAGGTTTTGGATCGTGTTGCTAGTCACATACGACTTGGTGTTTACTATCGCTTGTCTGCTTTTGTTCGAAACCGTGCTGAATGCGGAATGACTTCCCCCAGCGGATTTCGCATTTGAAATGAAAAAATCCTTTGTCATAGCGTGGTCTGCGACGCTGCTGTTACTTGCCTACACTACTTATGCAGCGTTATTCGTCGCCCCTACGGAGCAGACGATGGGCAACGTGCAGCGCATCTTCTATTATCATGTCCCGTCCGGATGGACTGCGTTCTGCCTCTTCTTCGTGAACTTCGCGGCCTCGATCGTGTACCTGATACGCCGTAGTGGAAAGGCGGACGCCATTGCTCTAGCCGCGGCGGAAGTCGGAGTCGTTTTCTGCACAGTCGTCCTCGTAACCGGGCCGATCTGGGCGAGGCCGGTTTGGGGAATTTGGTGGACGTGGGATTTGCGTCTGACATTGACGCTCGTGCTCTGGTTGATCTATGTGAGTTATTTAGTACTGAGAAAGTTTTCCAATACCGGTCAAACTCCCAAGCTCGCGGCGGTACTTGCGGTGCTGGGAGCACTCGACATTCCACTTGTTTACTTTTCGATTTGGTTCTTCCGCACTCAGCATCCTCAGCCAGTAATCGGCGGAGGGGGCTCTATCGATCCGAGGATGCTGCACGTCTTTTTCCTCAATCTGTTCTCGTTTTCGTGCCTGGGCACAATGTTGCTATGGAGTCGCTATAGCCTCGAAATTCTCCACCGCGAAGTGGAAGAGACCCACTCGCTGCAAGCCATGCTGGATAGTCCAAGGACTCGATGACTTATCTCTACGCAGCTTACGCCGCCACTTGGATTATCCATTTGATCTATGCGGGAACGTTGATTTCAAGAAGCCGGCGGCTCAAAAAAGAACGGAAAGGCTTACAAAATTAGCAACGCCGCATTAGCTGGCGGTTTGGCTGGCAAACTCGGCGCTTCCATTCGACCGAAGAAATTCATACTCTTCGATTACTGCCGCCACGCCAATACGGGACACGGGCAACGGCTGTTCAATCCTTACTACTCTCGCCAGAAAGCGAACCCGCACGGCATCAGTCAGAGTGATATTCGGAGGGAATGTCATGGTCACCTCAATAGATCCCCCTTGCGTTACCGGACGATCAAGGTAAAAGAATATCCCCCGCGCGCTGACGTTTTGGGTCTCCGTGATTGTGACTTGCTCTTCGCCGTCCGGAAACTTTACCGATGCCGGCAGGCGCATATAAAACCTGCGCATCATCCGTCTCTCATGCGAAGACTCTTGACCAGTTTGTTGTTGTAGCATCTTAGCGGTCCGGGCGAAGCTTCTTAGACCAAAAATAACTTTTCCAGATTCATCTACTTAACTTCCCATTGCAAGCACAAAATGCTAGGAATTCCGGGAGTTAATGGCGTAGTCGGGTCGGAGTAGTGCGATGCGATTAATGCAAAAGGTCGCGCACTGCGTAAGCCTGGAGCAGACTTTCGCGATGTCCCTGAACTGCCCCCCTTGTTTCGTCATGCTCCGCATGTTGGCGGCATCTTTCAGCCATCTTATCGGCATCTCACCACACGGACCTATAGTGGACATCTCGGCCCGTCTTGACACGATTTTCAGCAGATGTTTAAGTAGTTACTTCACACAGCGGACGCGCTTCCGCTCTAGCTCTACGACGGAGTGTCTTGTACATCATTTCTTTCTTCCTCTCTATTAGACGGAAAACTCGGAGGAGCTCTTGAATTTGAATTTCCGCGGTGCAGGGCGGTTGTCCCTGTGCGTTTTGCCGTGTTTTGCGATATTGATATGCGCCGGGGTTGCATTGATGACCCTCGATGCGCACCGGTCTCAATCACCAAGTGCTTTCACCGACCGTTCTGGAATTCCTAGCGCCTACGGACAGCTACCACTAAGTTTCGAGCCGAACGAAGGGCAGAGTGATGCTAAGGTGAAGTTTCAAGCGCGTGGCGTAGGATACGGCCTCTATTTAACCGAGAATGAAGCCGTCTTAGCCCTCCGTCCTGGAGGGTCTCAAAAAAAGAGTTCGGTTTTGCGAATGTCCCTGGCACACGCCGACAAAACTGGAGGAGTTATTGCGCAAACCCCACTTCCAGGCAGGAGTAATTACTTTATTGGAAGAGATGCAAGCAAATGGCATCGTGGAATTCCGCAGTTTAGCCGGGTTCGCTATCACGACGTTTATCCCGGAACTGATTTGGTGTACTACGGGAATCAAGGCAAGCTGGAATATGATTTCGAAGTTTCTCCGGGCGCAGACCCCGGGCAGATTTCACTGCTCTTTGGAGGGCCTTCCGACTTAAATGACACCGAGTTAATTCTCACAAAGACTGGCGCGTTGAATGTTGCCCTTGCTTCCGGCGACGTCCAATTGCGAGCGCCAAGAATTTATCAAAAAATTGGCGATCAAGAGCGCGAAATACCCGGGAAATTCGTTCTGCGTAACAAGAACGAAGTCTCATTCGCAATTGGCGACTATGACCGTTCGCGCACTCTAATCATCGATCCGGTCCTTAGTTACTCTACTTACCTCGGAGGGAGCGGTGACGAAAGCTGTTCTGCCATCGAACAGGCGCAATTGGGATTCACTGGTGCGCAATTTACTCCAGGATGTCCTGCAATCGCCGTCGACTCTGCTTCCAGGGCCTACATTGCTGGCGCCACAACCTCCCCGAATTTCCCTGGCGTCGTGGCTGGTTCCACAACCACTTATCAAACGTGTTTGGATACCCTTGCGCCTAATCCTTCTACCTGCCCGACGGGATTGACTAACAGTGATGTCTTCGTCGTCAGGCTTAACGCCAGTGGCACGGCATTGGACTTCGCAACGTATTTGGGGGGGAGCGGGACCGAGGTGACGGCAGGGCTTGTCGTCGATCCAAATTTCAATGTGCACGTGGCGGGCACGACCAATTCGCCGAACTTCCCGACTTTATTGACCTCGTATCAACCAGCACCGGCTTCAGCGGGCACACATGCTTTCGTCAGCGAACTGGCCTCAGGCGGTGCTTCGTTAATTTATTCCACATACCTTTCGGGCACCGGAGTGGATATCGCAACCGGGATTGCGTTAGACAACCTGGGCAAAGAATATGTGAGTGGCACTACAACGTCTCCCGCCTTTCCCAACTACGCCATCTGCATTGCAGACCACACCAAGGGCTACGAATCAATTTTTCTTTTCGAAACTCGATCCCACAGTCACGGGGCCTGGCGGGTTGCTTTATTCCACCTATATCGGAGGCAGTACTCCCAGCACCGGGGTGGCAATGGGTGGCGGGATAGCCGTTGACAGCAGCTGCAATGTATATCTCACCGGCGGCACGGACTTTTCCGACATGGGGACGGTTAATGCGAGCCAGGGGACTTCAGCCGGAGGCCTCGACGCATGGGTTGCAAAGCTCAGCGGCCCCACGAGCTCCGCTTGCGGATCGCAATATTCGACTACCTACCTCACCTATTTAGGAGGAAGCGGCGACGATATTGGATACGCAATTGCAGTTGATTCTGGGTTCAATGCATACGTAACCGGCTCCACCAACTCCCCCAATATCGCGCCGCCGACAACTTCCGGCGCCCCCGTGGCTTTTGCGAAGTGTCTTAACACACCGCCCAACCCTGCGATCGCTTACCCCGCAAGCTGTACCGGGACAGGGCCAAATACCGACGCCTTCATCGCTAAATTCGGCAGCTTAACCACCACCGCCACTTCTGGAACAAACGTTCCTTATCTCTACTTTACCTATCTCGGGGGCACTTCCAACGACGGTGGAACTGCCATCGCCGCCAATTCCATCGGCGGCGTTGCGGTCACAGGATGGACGAAATCCAGCGACTTTCCCGCGAACACCGTTCTGAGTGGAAGCACGATACAACAAGCATCCGGCGGCGGAGAAGACGCATTCGTCGCTCGGATTGATACCACCACAGTCTGCACCCCCATGCCGGCAAGTGGATCGACTGCCGCCGTCAAATGTCCAGGCTTTACCACGTATCTTGGCGGGTCAGGGACTGACATTGGGACAAGCGTTGCTCTGGATTCGCAACAAGCCGCGTACGTTGCCGGCGAATCTTCATCCGCAAATTTTACCGCCGTCACTGCTTTGCAACCGACGTTGAGTGGTCCCACCGATACCTTCATCAGCAGACTTACCCCCGTGCCGGTGTTCACTCTGACTCCCACTGCGCCACTTTCCACGACAGTGGTTGGAGTCGGTAACGTAGTCGCCTTTACCTACACTCTCGTCAACAGTGGGGATCCGGCCAGCGGTGTTATCGTAACCGACACCATTCCTGCATCAGGAGCTTCTTTCAATTCGATTTCCGTATCCCAGGGAAGTTGCGGGGCCGCCGTGGCCTCCACCGTCACTTGCTCCATAGGAGCCATGAATTCCGGGGCGTCCATCACCATTACGGTCAATGAAACTCCCGCGGCTTCCACTACTCCGTCAACCACAGTAGGTGCGTTGTCGAACAGCATTTCGGTGAGCGCTCCAGGGGCGGTGACGCAAAGTGCCAGCAACACGGCAGTTGTGCATGACTTCAATGTTGCCGTTGCACCCGGTACTCCTTCTACGATTACGGTTCCCGCCGGAGTCCCCGCGAACTTTACATTTCAGATCTCCGGAGTACTGGGTAACTTCCCCAATAGCATCTCACTCTCCGCAGGCTCTGGCTTGCCGACTGCTACCACGACCGCATGGACAACGAATCCGATCCCTAGCTTGAGCGGGGGTGCCCAGACTAGCGTTCTTACCATTAGCACCACCGCCCGCGTAACCACGACCGGAAAAGTGTTGCGCCAAACGGAGCAGCTATTCGCGGTCCTGTTCCCACTTTCGGGGATGGCATTCTTAGGGCTGGGCGTAGTTGGTGCTGGGGCGCGCACACGCCGGATTTTGTTGGGACTCGCGATCGCTGGGTTCTTCGCGCTAACTTTTACGCAGGCTGGCTGCGGTTCGAAGAAGAGCACTACGACTACCACTGGAACTCCCGCAGGGACGTACACCATCACCGTGAACGCCACCTCCGGCACAGCGACAAGGACCACGGCCGTAACTTTGGTGGTTCAGTAGAACTTTTGAGATTTTTTGGATTTGCGTTAATTGATCCGCAACACGACTTTGCCAAAATTTTTTCTTTCCAGCAATAGACGATACGCGTCGAGCGCTTGATCCATATCGAGGACGTTGCCCACAACCGGACGTATGTGACCTTCGCTCGCCCAACCGGAAAGCCGGTTCCAGGCTGCGTTCATGAGGTCGGCTTTGGCGGAAAGATATGTGAGCCACAATCCATGAACGCTTGCGCCTTTCGCGTAGAGGACTCCCGCATCGATTTGGGCTCGTTGCCCGGTCGCGGTTCCATAAACTATTACGCGGCCAAAATCGCGAACGCAACGAATGCTCTTTGCCGTATGCTCTCCGCCTAGCATTTCGAAGACTGCGTCCACCCCCTCGCCCTTGGTCAAATCTTTGATTGCTTCCTCGTAGTCTTGCTGTTTGTAGTTGATTCCATGTTGCAGTCCCAACTCTTTAACACGTGCTAATTTTTCAGCGGACGAAGAAGTTCCATACATCTCGACGCCAAGTAATTTGCCGACCTGCACTGCTGCGGTTCCGACCCCTCCCGCGACCGCATGAATCAGAACACGAGGGGCAACAGATGTCCGTTCCGGATTCAGCAACCCAGCTTTCCAGTATGCGAAGTACGCAGTGAAATAGTTGACCGGGAACGCCGCGCCTTCTTCTGCGCTCCAGGCCTCCGGAACCGGCCAAAGCAGCCTGCTCTGTGCGGCAACGACCTCGGCAAATGCCGCCCATTGTGCGTATCCCATCACTCGCCTGCCCGTCTTTTCCGACATGCCGCAAAATTCTCGTCCGGCCACTAGCGGAGGCTTTGGGGTGCCCGGATATCCTCCATGAGCGGACATGATATCGGCGAAGTTGATTCCGCCGGTCTGCACGCGCACGAGTTCCTGGCCGTCGCCGACGACGGCTTCCGCAACCTGTTTTACTTCCAGAACCTCAGGCCCGCCGAAGCGGGTGATCACAATCGCTTTCATGACGAGAGTTTAGCAAAACAACGAAGGCCACAATTCTCATTCAAACTTTTAAGTGTTTGGGCAAGGTATATACTCCATGTGACGCGCCGTCCCGGTCCCTTTACGGGCTACAACGCAGCTGCTTTCATTCATATTTGTGGCAAATAAGACCATCCGCGTGGACTAATTATTCGGGTGTTTGGCTGAACGGGACGGGTACTGGAGGTCCCCCAATGGACTTGATAGTGATTCGTTTCATATTTGTTATTTCTGTTGCTGTGACTTGTTACTTCCTCCGCCCTTTTTCTCTTCCCGCCTCTATTGACGCTGGGATCGGAGCCATGATCGGCGTCGCCATTGTCATCTTTGAATGGAGACTGCGTCTTGCCCGGCTACCACGGCTTATCGGCGCCGCTATCGGCAGCGTTCTGGGAATTTTCGGTGCTCATCTTTTTGCCTTAGTAATTCGCGACAGCATTTCGCCGGGTCCCACCCAGAGCTTTCTGCAACTCCTGGTGATGTTTTTAATGGCCTACGTCGGACTCGTCGTCGGGGCCAACAAAGGCGACCTGCTTAATCTGGCGGCGCTCGGCGGGATCTTCGGAGGGGAGAAGCACGGCAAGAAAAGCTACAAAATTCTTGATACCAGCGTGATCATAGATGGCCGCATCGCCGACATCGCTGAAACTGGATTTCTCGACGGCATTATTCTCACTCCTCAATTTGTGCTCCGCGAACTGCAACTGGTTGCGGATTCCGCCGACTCACTTAAACGCAATCGCGGAAGACGCGGCCTGGACATCCTCCAGCGTTTGCAAAAAATCGCCTGTGTAAACATTGAAATCGTCGAAGACGATTTTCCTAACATAAAGGAAGTTGATCTCAAGCTGATCGAACTCGCCAAGGTTTACGAAGGGAAAATAATCACCAACGACTTCAACTTGAATAAAGTTGCTCAACTTCAAGGCGTGGAAGTCCTCAACATCAATGAACTGGCGAACACTCTTAAACCGATCGTTCTTCCGGGCGAAATTATGCGCGTTTTCATCTTGAAAGAAGGAAAAGAATATAACCAGGGCGTTGCTTATTTGGACGATGGAACCATGGTGGTAGTGGACAACGCCCGCAAGATGATTGGCAAAACGGTCGATGTGTCGGTGACCTCTGTGCTGCAAACAACGGCAGGAAAAATGATTTTCGGAAAGTGGGATGAGAGATTTGGATCGCGATCAGATTCGCGTTCGGCAATCGCAGCGGTTCCGGCGGTAAACCAGGGAATGGCTCCAGAGATGAAGACACCCCAACCGATTATGGCGGTTCGACCAGCCGAACAGGGCTAGTGCTGCGCTGAAACTGAAGAGACTTTTATGACAGTTCCGGTCAGAGTGCCGGTTACCGTGGCCCGCTGTCCAGCCAACTTATCGAGGGCAAGGTCTTTTCCCGCAAGCGTGTATATCTTGTCGCCGTCCACCAAGACGTACTTTGCCCCGTCCAGCGCACACATCTTTGCGCACTCGGAGGCATTTTTTCCGGGATAGCGATCATGCTTTGCGCCGCACTTCTCATCCGTGACCATGCCGCTGAAAGTGCCGCCGGTTGCGGCATTTGCGGTTTCGGGTTGTGCGACAGCGAAGGCCACAGTGGCACCGGCGAACAATATCGCAAGCGCCAATGCAGATGCTAAAACCGCCATTGTGCAATACCCTACTAACATCCACCACGGAGAGTCGCGAAGGCGCATATGGTTCTCTATCGGCCAGACAAGTATGCCCCTTCACCCTATTTCGGGACATAACTTTGGCCATGTAGGCAGAACCGGGAGATCACTGTAGGCTTTGGCTCCAGGTAAACCGTGATTCTCCGTTTCAAGTCGCCGCTCCATGCCCTATACTATTCGCCCTTATGAAGGTAATCGTAATCATCCCGGCGGCTGGATTGGGCACGCGCATGGCATCTTCCGGTGAAGCTAAAAATGAGCAAGTTCCTTCGAAACAATTCACCGACTTAGAGGGAAAACCAATAATTATCCACACCTTGCGCAGGTTCACTGCTAGCCGCGAGATTTCTGAAATCTGGGTTGCGTTACGCAAAAGCGAGATTGCCGCGTTCAAAACGCGACTGCAAAGGGAAGCCATCGACCACCCTGCCGTTCATTTGGTCGAAGGTGGAGACCATCGCCAGCACACCGTATCCAAAGCTCTGTCGGCGATCGCCGCGGCCGCCGACGATATCGTTCTGGTACATGACGCGGTGCGGCCTTTCGTCACCCAAAAAATTATTGACGATGTGATTCGCGCGGTTGAGAAACACGGTGCTGCCATCGCGGCCGTGCCCGCTGTTGATACGATCAAGCAGGTAGACCGCACCCCGGAAGGCGGCATCATTACGGCCACACTGCCGCGCGAGCGCATGGTAACGGCGCAAACTCCCCAGGGTTTTCGTTACCATGTTTTAAAGAAGGCATTCGACGAAGCCAATGCTGACGGATTTTTAGGTACCGATGAAGCATCGCTGGTCGAGCGATCAGGACACGATGTCGCGGTCGTCATGGGGTCCCCTAGAAATATGAAGATTACCAATCCCTCTGATATGGAACTGGCGAGGTTTTATCTCCAAACCGAGAATCGTTCCGGCGCAACATTTCATAAGGCCAAATCAGGGACTAACTCTTGAGGCAGTCTATTCGCATAGGGTACGGCTGGGATTCTCACGAATTCAAAAGCGGCATCCCGCTCATCATCGGGGGTGTGACGCTGCCTCATTCAAAAGGCTTGGGTGGGCATTCCGACGGCGATGTTTTGTTACACGCCATTACGGATGCGCTACTAGGCGCCGTAGCCGCGCCCGATATTGGCTCATTGTTTCCACCATCAGACCCGCAATGGCATGGTGCGGACTCTTCAGTTTTTCTGGCTGAGGCGGTCAGGCGCATGGATGAATTTGGCTACGCCATCGGAAATTTGGATTGCGTGTTGATACTCGCCACCCCGAAAATTGGACCTCATACCGCCGCCATTCGCTCATGCATCGCGAAGTTGCTAAACATTCCAGAAGATTGCGTCGGAATAAAAGCTAAGACGCCGGAAGGAATGGGAACGGACAACGCTGCTATCGCTCATGCCAACGTACTGCTGCGGGCAAAGGCTTGAGTATCAAGCAGCGCTCTATTGTCTAGAAAAAAGCCTTCTTCACTGTTACTCACTCTCCCATTATTTTTACGATTACGCGCTTCTCTCGCTGGCCATCGAACTCGGCGTAGAAAATTCGCTGCCAGCGCCCTAGATCAAGCTTTCCGGCAGTGATCGGAACTATGACTTCGTGATGTATAAGCAGGGCTTTGAGATGTGAATCCGCCATTGTCCTCACCCGTCCCGTGATGTTTGTAATTTTTCTTAAAAGGCGCTAGCCCTTCCAGCGAAAGATCGATGTCTTCGATCAGCCCCGGTTCGTTGTCATTTACGTAAACCCCCGCCGTAATGTGCATGGCTGACACTAAAGCCATACCTTCTTTAACTGCGCTTCTGGCGAGAATCGCTTCTACTTGGGGTGTGATGTGCACGTAAGCGCGATGAGTCTTAGTGTGAAACTTTAGATAGTCGGTAAAAACTTTCATGGCAGCTCCCGAAAAATTAAACAAGCCTTACAATCCGCACCTGTTGTCCACTTTCGGACTCCAGGATGAACTAAAAACCTGTTGACAATTTATATAACGAATCTATGCTCAACTTATTCCCGAGAAGCCTTGGACGTTAAAAACACTCCTTAATCATTACTGCCAAAAGGTAGTAGAAGAATCGAAGAAGATTTTGTTAGCCTTCTCGCTGCCGTTGGAAATTGTTGTTGGCGTTTTTCTGGTTAATCTACCGGCATTTATGGAGGGACCCAATGCAGGAAAAGGTGGAAAGACCCGATACCCAATACCTTAAATCCTCTTTAGACGGACCGCGCTCCAACAGCCGGCGAAAATTCCTCGGTAACGCGGGGGGCGTGGCTGCCGCCGCTGCCACAATCGGCGCGATAGGATTGCAGCCATTCATAGGCGACAAAAACTCGGTTCTTCATGCAGAAGATAATGGTGGCTTGACTGGGGCAGCGAGGGCTGCGGAGGCGCGTGAAATTCGCGTGGATGCTGCCAATCGAGAGGTTGTAGTCCGGTTGCCGCCTCATCCCGCCAACGGCGATATCGAACTTTATCCTGATCAGGCGAACACGTACACCAAGGGACTTCCGCACGATAGCTTCGGGCGAGTTGATTTGAATGCCTTTTCCACGCTGCTGACGGCTCTGAAAAGCGGGCTGCCCGCGGACTTCGAGAAAATTGCGATCGGGGGAACTAGAACTCTGAACGGGCCGCAGGGAGGATTCGCATTCGACCTGGAAGGCCGGGATTCGTGTCAGTTTGGCGCCCCATTGGTTCCTCCGGCGCCCACGCTCGACAGTGATTTAACCGGTGTGGAATTGTTGGAAATGTACTGGGCATCGTTATTGCGTGATGTTCCCTTTACGCAATATGCCGCAAGTCCTGTTGCGAATGCTGCTGCTGCGGAAATTTCTACTGTCAAGGCTTATCAAGGACCGAGAACCAGTAGTGGGCAGGTGACTCCTGATCTGCTGTTCCGAGGGAATTATTCTGGCGAAACACTTGGGCCCTATATTTCCCAATTTTTTATTACGCCAACTTTTTTGGGACAGCAGCCTATCAGCCAACAGCAGTTCACCTATTTGCCGAAACTCGATTACATGGCCGACTTCGACACTTGGCTGATGGTGCAGCAAGGCATTAACACTAATCTGACGAACCAGAGCGACACGCAACAACGCTATGTGCACGACGGACGGGGAGTATCGGCATGGACACATTCGGATGTGTTGTTCCAGGGATACTTCATCGCTTTTCTTGTGCTAAGCATGCTTAAGGCGCCCTTGAATCCGGGGAATCCTTACCTGGGGTCGAAGACGCAGAATGGATTCGGGACTTTTGGCGGGCCAGACTTTGCCACGACCCTGGCGGAAGTATCGACGCGGGCGCTGAAATCGGTCTGGTACCCGAAATGGCAAGTGCATCTTCGCGCACGTCCCGAGCGTACGGGCGGACTCGTTCAGTTGATCAAGACAGGACATGGAGACAAGACGACAGGCAAACTTAGCGATGTCGTGATGCACTCTCAGGGGCTTCAGCAGAGCTTTGCCAAGTATGGGACCTGGCTCCTGTCGCAAGCTTTCCCGGAAGGCTCGCCGACGCATCCCGCATATCCGACGGGACACGGTACGGTGGGCGGGGCTTGTATCACGGTGCTGAAGTTCTTCTTCGATGGGAATTTCGTGCTGCCGAATCCGGTGGTTCCTTCGGATGATGGGCTTTCACTCCTGCCTTACACCGGGCAAGACGCCGGACAACTCACAGTAAACGGCGAACTAAATAAGCTTGCTCACAACATCAGCTTTGGACACGGCATTCACCCCGGCATTCATTGGCGTACCGACACAGATGTTTCGTTGAAACTTGGAGAAGCTGTGGCACTGAGCATTCTCCGCGACCGAGCGATGACTTATAACGAGAAATTTACGGTGAGTCTGACGAAGTTCGATGGAACGATAGCGACTATATCCAATCAGTAGATTTGCTCATGACGGGATCCGGGATAATTCTTGCAGTCGGGCGATCTCCGCTGTAGCATCAAGCCATGGCCAGACTGCGATTCATACTAGTTCTAGTATGGACTACAGGGACCATGGTCCCGAACCTCGCCTGTCTTACCAGTAAACAAATGACCCGCGCTGAAATGGCCTGCTGCAAGAAGATGGCAGGCAATTGCCAAATGGGTGTTGGTCAACATCCTTGTTGTAAATCCGTCAAGAGTATTGAAGCTCCGGTTGCCGCTGTGCAAGCGCTATCGCCAGTGCATTGTAGTCCAGCATCGATTCTGAACCTGACCTTCCAACCAGAACAAAGCGCACGCGGCATTTTCGTACAGGTGCGTACTGGTCTTCCTCCCCCGCTCCCTCCTGAACTAACGTCAGTTTTGAGAATCTGACCTTCGCTTTGTTTGCCTTGAGCACACGACATGACATACGTGTGTTTGTGTCAAATATGCGGAGGAGAAAATGAGGTATGCCGTACTACTGCTCATAATTTTAGGAGTGCCCACGTTTGTAAGTGCGTCGGGACACGGTCCGGTGTTCGGGCTAGCTACGCCGACCAATTCTCAGGGCGAGTGGAGCTTTGACGAAGGGGTATTCGGTCGCGCTACCGATTTTGGTTCGCAAGCATCGTTGCGCGAGTTACTCGCGTACGGCCTAACACCACACTTAATGGTTTCGGTAACACTTCCCGCGGTATTTGGAGACGCGAGGCTGCCGCCTACTCGAATTCAGCCGGGAGCAGATTTTGATTCCACCTTGGCTTGGCGTTTTCAGCATCGGGCTACCACGGTTGGGACGCGTTTTGAAAGCACTGCATTTTTTGGCCTGGCCGCCCCTGGTCCACAGTCTGGCTTCAAAGGCATAGCCCATACCACAAACACGCCGGGGACGATGTTCGGCGCGGTGACTGGCATGGCATCCCTCAGTCACTATCTCTGGCTTGGCGGCACGTACACAAAGTTCTTCGAGCACAATAGGAACCGACGGCCAGATCTATTGGACTATAGCCTCGTCTATGGCTATCGTCCGCCGAAGTGGAGAAGGCCGCCGGACAAATGGGACTGGCGAATTTTTGGGGAGTTGACAGGCGAGCGGTCGGAACGGTTCCTTGAAGCAAATTCGACAGTCAGTGGAACTGAGGCACACCAGTTATTCATAGGACCGTCGGCGCTTGGGATATACCACAACTACACGGTGAGCTTTGGGGCGCAGGTCCCAATCTATCAGGATATGGGAACACTGTTTCCTAAAGAGCAAGTGCGGTTTGCGATCAATTTCAGCTATCTACTGTTTGCACATTCACACTAGGAGATGCATACGAAGAAAATTGCTGCATTGCTGTTACTTATGCTGCTGGCGGTTTCCGCTTCAGCGGAAATCAAGTCGATCGACATAACCGTCTTTGGCATGGATTGAGAAGTTTGTGCACACGCCGTGCGCGTGTCAATGAAATCTGTGGCTGGCGTCGAATCAGTGAACGTGAGTCTGGCGAAGGGTCTTGCATCGGTGAAGATGAAGCCCGGTAACACGGCCACGCTCAAACAATTGAATGATGCGATCACCAGGAACGGATTCACCATGAAGCAATCTGAGGCAATCGTTGCTGGGCGAATCTTCATTGCAAACGGCAAGACCATGTTACGAGTTTCAGGTTCGAATGAAGCACTGGAACTGATCGCAGAGTCAGTGGTAGGGCCCCAAGCGAGCGCGGCGGACGGCAAATCTGTTTTGGCAGAGGGCATGATACCGGAGGCCGGAAAGGGCAAGGTCCCGAATTCCATCCGGTATCGCTCGATAAAGGAAGAGTAATGAGATGATTACTGTGACCACACCACAAAATAAGCAGTCCACTGTGCTCGGCTATTTTTCATTATTCACATCGGTCGGAACGCTATTGTGTTGTGCTCTGCCATCTCTGTTGGTTCTATTTGGGCTGGGAGCATCGGTGGCGTCATTGCTTTCGTTTATGCCATGGTTGATCGTCCTCTCCCAACACAAGCAGTTGACCTTTACCATATCTGGCGTACTTATTGGGCTGAGCTTTATGAACATGTACTACGTTGCGCCACGACTGGGAAGGCAGCAGTGCAACCCGGGTAATCCGAGCGCGTGCGACGATGCAAGCAAGTTCAGCCGAGTCTTACTCTGGATTTCGGCATGCCTCTATGCTGTCGGTTTTTTCGTAGCCTATGTGCTCGGGCCCATTCTAACCAGGTTGGATAACGCGTGAGGTACGTCATGATATTCGGCCGATAGTGCGGAACATCTACGACAGCCGGGCTAGGGAATCGACTCTTCGACTTCGGTGATCCAGTCGGGACGTTTCAGGACTTCGCGCGGTTTGGGGCCGTCGGCGGCGCCCACTATTCCATCCCGTTCCATTAAATCGATGAGGTGAGCGGCGCGCCCATAGCCTATTCGCAGTCGGCGTTGCAGCAGCGAAGTCGAAGCTTTGCCGAATTCGATTACCAGACGCACGGCGTCTTCGTATGCGGGATCGTGCTCTTCTCCCGAATCTCCATCACCGCCCATGGAACTGCCTTCATGATCTTCCCTGGGGGCTTCGAGGAATTTCTGCTCATACTCGGCCGTGCCTTGCGATCGCCAGAACTCGACTACCGCCGCGATCTCCTTCTCGGTGACAAAGGGAGCGTGCAGTCGATGAACGCGAGCCGAGCCTGACGGCAAATAGAGCATGTCGCCTTTGCCAAGCAGCGCTTCCGCGCCATTGGCGTCGAGGATGGTGCGCGAATCTACCTTCGTCGCTACGCGGAACGAAATCCGCGCAGGGAAATTGGCTTTGATGAGTCCGGTTATAACGTCCACCGATGGACGTTGCGTCGCGAGTACCAGATGGATTCCAACCGCGCGCGCCATCTGTGCCAGTCGAGTGACCGACTCTTCGACGTTCCCAGCATCCAGCATCATGAGGTCGGCCAGTTCATCGATGATAATTACGATGAACGGCAGCGGGTGATCTTCCGACGAATCTCCGAACAGGCTTGGGGTCCCATCGCCCTCGAATAATTTGTTGTATTGCTCAATGTTGCGCACGCCTTTTTCGGCGAGGAGTTTTAAGCGGCGTTCCATTTCGCGCACTGCATTACGCAGCGCGTTCGCAGCGAGCTTAGGCTCCGTGATGATCGGCGTGAACAAGTGCGGGACGCCTTCATAGTTCCCCAGTTCTAGTCTCTTAGGATCTACCAGAATTAGGCGCACCTGATCGGGCGTCGCTTTATACAAAATCGACATGATCATGGCGTTGATGGCCACGCTCTTGCCTGCGCCTGTAGAGCCGGCGATCAACAGGTGAGGCATGCCGGCGAGGTCGGCGGTGACGATGCGTCCATTAATATCTTTTCCAAGGGCCAGGGTGAGCTTCGATTTAGTGCCAAAGAATTCCTGGGATTCGATATTTTCGCGCAGCCAGATGATTTCGCGGTCGCGGTTGGGGACCTGAATCCCGACCGTCGACTTACCCGCCATGCGCTCGATCAGAATACTTTCAGCTTTCAGAGCGAGGCACAGGTCATCGGTAAGGTTGGTGATGCGGCTGTACTTAATTCCCGCCTCAGGCTTGAATTCGAACGTAGTAACCACCGGGCCAGGATTGATTTGGGTGATTTGTCCGTGGACGTCAAATTCAGCGTATTTGCTGGTAAGCACTTGCGCCAGAAGTTTCAATTCGTCGGAATCGACAGCCTGTTGTTCATCGGGACGATGCAGCAGGGAACTGGGCGGCAACTTGAATCCGCCGGCTATACGGGGCAGCGTGGTCTTAGGTTTTTGATCGATGTCCGCACGCTCTGTCACTTCTGGAACCGAAATAGAATCGTCTTTTATGCCCCGGCTGGACTGAATAGATTCTTCGGCGAATGTGCGATCGATGCCAGTTCGCGCCGGTTCTGGCGCACGCTGCTGCGGAGCGTTTTCGGCGGCGGCGGGAATCAACCTTGCGGCGATGACTGGCTTGGGAGACGCCCGGCGTTTTTCCAGTTCTTTCTGCATTCGCTGCTTGGCTCGCGCTTCACGCCAATCTTTCCAGCGGTTCCACAGCGCGACCACGAAAGCGAAACGAGTAGGCGCCCATGTCTTTAAAGCAGCAAACGAAAATGCTGTCGAAAGATAAAGGGCCACGGCGAGAAAGCTGGCACAGACGATATACGCACCGGCCAAGTTAAAATAATGAATCAGGAAATCGCCGAGAATCCTGCCAAAAATGCCCTCTATGGGGATGACGTTCATCCAGCGTGTCTGTCCCGGCAGCAGGGCTAATAACGCCGGAATAAACATAATTAGCCATAGCGCCCCAAGAGTTTTGGCGACGGGCGAGGCGATCTTGCGGGAGCGAAACCACCGTAAGCCGAGGACGGCAAAGAACAATGCTATTAAAAAAGCCCCAATCCCGAGTGCCTGAAAAGCCAAGTCAGAAACTACCGCGCCGACCACGCCAATCCAATTCCTCGCCGCGCGCGCCCCGGTCAAACTTGACGCGCTGTTAAGCGAAGGATCAAAAGGAGAATACGAAGCAAGCGCTAAAAATAGAAGGAGGGCGAGAACACACAACAAGAACCCGATCAGCTCGTTGAGCCGGCGGTTGTTGGTGGGAGCGAAAATCCTGGGGAAAGCTTTCATTCAGCGTATTTCGCGCACGTGGGCAAAAGCTCAAATGCTGGTCCTACGCCAGAGCCTTACAATTATGCCAAGAACCGAGAGACGCCACAACGCAGGATTTTCAAAGAAGGGTATCAAGTAGGCTTCGCACTGTCATGAAGGGGAAGCGTCCGAGCCTCGCCACTGAGGAACCATTCATCTTCACCTAAATCATTCCCCGTCGCAGATCTTCCAATGGATATTTTGTGCCCCGCCAGGTCACCCCGCCGTGCCATAGGGCCAGGGTCATGGAGCGGAGCATGGTGTATGCGAACAACGACGTGCTGAGAGGATGGAGGGCGAAATAATACGCGGGGATCGATGACTTCATCGACATTCCGATATAGATGGACAGCATAGAAAAGAGGGCAACGCCGTATGGGAGCTTCATCCATCCATGCGCGAAGATCGCCCCAACAAACGGCAGCAGATTTAAGAACAAAAGCGCAACCACCGAAAGAAGGACTCTCGGCCATTGAAACGACAGGATCGCGAAGGAATTTTTCGTGAGATTGTTCACGACTCCCATCGCACCTTTTGCCCAGCGGATGGTGATCAGGTCTTCTCCGAAGACGTTTCTCTGGCGGTAGCCTGATTGTTTTACGATCTTCCCCAGTTTCATATCATCGAGCACCTCAAAGCGCAGGGCTTGATAAGTTCCGATCGCCTGATACACGTCGCGGCGAATCATGTTGAAGGCTCCGACGCCCATGTGGTCTTTGGTTTTGGGATCGGCGACTTTCCAAGGACGATGACCGAACACGAACAGCGTCTGGAAGAAAGCGATCATCATTTTTTCGCCGGCGCTGTGCATAATCATGCGCGGGAAAACTACTAGGTGATCCGCAGGCTCGGCTTCGGCATATGCGATGGCCCGACGGATTGATTGCGGCTTGAAGAGAACGTCGGCATCGGTGAAGAGCAGCCAGTCACCTGTCGCTTGAGAAGCGGCAGTCCACATGGCGTGGGCTTTGCCGAGCCAATTTTCCGGAAGTCTTTCGATGTGAATTATTTTTAAGCGGCTTGGCGCGGTAGAATCTGCGGCGACTGCATCCATTCTTTCGCCGGTCAAATCCGTGGATCGGTCGTTCACTGCAATGATCTCGTAGTTTGGATATTCCAATGCGAGAAGTTGCGTGAGGGTCCGAGCGATATCGGATTCTTCGTTGCAGGCGGGGACAATGATGCTTACGCGTGGGGCGGGAATTAATGGCCCACAGTCCCATTCAGGGCGGGAGATGTTGGCGAGTTTCGGCATCCCCAAGCCAGCGGCGATGAGACGCGATGACCACGCCAGCGCCAGAATGCATCCAGCAATCCAATGAAAATAATTCATGCCTGCTGGGCTTTTGCGGATACTTCGGGGGCGAATTTCATTCCGTAAAACAGTATGGCAGATGATACGGCCATCGCAATGATCGGCAGGATGAAGGCGGATTGAAGAGAGTGGTGATCGGCGACATATCCCATGAGCGTAGGCGAAGGGACATCGCCAAGAAGATGGAAGATGAAAATATTAACCGCAATGGCGGTGGCGCGGATGTGGGGACCTACGGCATTCACTAGGGCGGTGTTGAGCGGGGATGTGTTCACTAAAAGCAAGAAAGCTGAGATGGCAATGGCGGGAAGCATGAAGCGGCCCTGACTGAATAGGCCGACGATCATTACCGGTACGCCGATACCCATACTCAACGCGGAAATAAAATAGTACGAACTCTTCATGCGAGGGAGCAGTTTGTCACCCAGCCATCCCCCGGCAAGCGAGGCAATGATTCCAGCGACAACGACGATTTTCCCGAACATTAAGTTTGCCGCTTCCAAGCTATAGCCGCGAGCGCTGGAGAGAAAGGTCGGCATCCAAACCTGAATTCCACCGAGCGAAAAGGTTCCCGCAGCCATGCCCAACGTTACGGTTAAGAATGCAGGATTGCGGGCCAGTCCGAGCAAAGTGGCGCGCTCGCGAGTTTCTTTTCTGGAGTCATATTGTCCGCGGGGTGGTTCGGGGATAAAAAATAAAATCAGTGCCAGCAGAAATCCCGGCAGCGCGGCGACATAGAACGGGTAACGCCATCCCAAAGAAGGACCCAGTTTGCCGCCGAGCAAGTAACCCGCAGCGGTGCCAACCGGAATCGCCAGATAAAAAATCCCGAAGATTCGGCCCCGCACATCCTCCGGAAATAGATCTGCGACCAGCGATGGCGCGATGGTCACGAAGGTGGCTTCGCCAATCCCCACTAGGGTGTGGCGCAGCAATAATTCCCAGTACGTGTGCGTGACAGCAGTAAGCAGGGTGAGCCCGCTCCAAAAAAATGCGCCGAAGACGATAATGACCTTGCGGGAGTAGCGGTCCGCGAGAGGTCCCGCAAACGGCGCCGCGATCATATAGAAAGCCAGAAACGCGCTGGTCAAATATCCGAGCTGAGTCTTAGTGACGCGGAATTCGGCTTGCACCAGCGGCTGCACCGCAAACAAAACCGAGCGATCAATGTAGTTCAGCAAATTCAGCGCGGTAAGAATGAGCAGCGCGGTGCGAGGATAAAGTTTGCGAATCGGCACGCTGGCCTGCAACATATCATGACTGCAAATTCCTATCCCTGAAAAAGCGGATCGGGAGCGATGGTGGGACGTTCCGGCCGTGGCCACTTCGCCACTACAGTCGTTGATATCCCGCCACGAGGACGAAAATCTCCCTTTACCTCGGCCCATACGGGACGCGCATGCCTCGCCACATCCTCTAAAACCTGGTTCACAATATTTTCCTGGAAAATTCCCAGGTTGCGGTAGCTGTGCAGATATTCCTTGAGCGACTTGAGTTCAAGGCAATTCTCGTCCGGCATGTAGCGGATGGTGAGTACGCCAAAATCCGGCAGACCAGTTTTAGGGCAAACCGAAGTGAACTCTGGGTCTTCGATCACGACTTCATATCCCGGGAATTGATTGGGCCAGCATTCAATTTCTGGACATTTCGCGTCGAGACCTGATTTGGCGTGGTCTTCCGTATAGCGCGGGGATTTTGCCATACTCCCATTGTAACCAGCGGGGGTAAAGTTTTCTGCCTAAAGATGAATTGCGCGCTAGGTTGAGTGCATCTAATCGGCTGAGTCTGTTGTAGTTCGGAGTGGTACATTGATGCAGTCAACCTGATAAATGGCGTCCCTGCAAAACAAAAGTGGAGTTCTTGGCGGTCGCCGCTGGCTACTATGGTCAATTGCAATCATCGCCGCAATTGTGCTCCTCGGATCATTTATGTCGCACGGGGATCCCGTGCCAGTGCTGGCTACAACAGTGCAGCGCAGCACCATTCAAAGCTTAGTCACCACTAATGGCAAGATCGAGCCGCTGCAAAGTTTCGAAGCGCATGCGCCCGTGGGGACCACCATCCGCAAGCTCCTGGTGAAGGAAGGCGATTCCGTCAAGCGCGGCCAGCTCTTGATTCAGATGGACGACTACACCGCGCGCGAACAGGCCGCACAGGCACTCGCCGACATGCGCGCCTCTGACGCTGCGACGAGCGCCATTCGCAGCGGCGGCAATCAGGAAGAAGTTTTGACTCTGCAATCACAACTGGTGAAGGCGCGTACCGAGCGCGACGTGGCCTTGCGCAATCGCGATGCGGTGCAACGCTTGCAGCAAAATAATGCCGCTTCACCAGGAGAACTCCGAGCCGCAGAAGAACAGTTGCAGCGTGCGGACGCCGACTTGAAATTGCTGGAGCAAAAACAGAAAGACCGGTATTCGAAACCGGAAATCTTGCAGACGGAAGCTCGCACCGGCCAAGCGCAAAGCGCATATGCGGCGGCAGAAGATTTGCTGAACCAATTGAATGTACGCGCGCCATTCGACGGCGTTGTTTATTCGCTGCCCGTACATCAGGGCGCGTATGTGAATCCCGGGGACCTTATTTTGCAGGAAGCCGATCTCTCCAAAGTCCTGGTGCGCGCGTACGTAGATGAACCCGACGTGGCGCGCCTCGCTCCCGGTCAAACGATAAACGTCACCTGGGACGCTGTGCCTGGACGCATCTGGACCGGGGCCGTGACATCGGTGCCTACAACTTTGCGTATGCATGGGACACGCAATGTCGGCGAGACCACTTGCGTGGTTAACAATGACGACCGGAAGCTGCTGCCTAACGTGAATGTTGGAGTCAGCATCGTCACCGCCGAGCACAAAGATGCGCTGACTGTTCCGCGCGAAGCCATTCATCAGGATGACAGCAAGCCTTATCTTTATGAAATTTCCAACAACGAGTTGCGGCGAAGAGACGTGCAGACTTCAATATCCGATTTGACCCACGTTGAGATTGCCAATGGCGTTCCCGAAAAAGCGTTGATTGCGCTGGGTTCGGTTAACTCCAAATCCTTGCACGACGGGTTGGCGGTGAAGGTGGTTCATTAGTTCATGGTTCTTTCTTTAAAACTCAAAGTTTTGATTTTTGCCGTTATCGTGCAAGCCGCCGCCTATGCCGCCGACGACGCGTCATCGCTTCTCGCTCGTGGCCACGTGGACGAAGCCATTGCTTCGCTGCGAAATCAACTTAACGCTACGCCCCATAATGCCGAGGCTGAAAATCTTTTATGCCGCGCTTATTTTTCTCTGGGCGAGTGGGACAAGGGAATAGAGGCATGTCAGAAGGCAATCCAGATTGATCCGAAAAATAGCCGATACCACTTGTGGCTGGGACGAATTTACGGCGAGAAAGCCGATAAATCCGGGTTTCTAGGCGGTGCCGGGTTGGTGCGAAAAGTGAAGGCCGAATTCGAATCGGCAGTTGCACTTGATCCCAAAGATGTCGACGCCCGCACCGACCTTGCCGAATTTTATATGGAAGCTCCCGGCATAGTCGGCGGTGGTCGCGACAAAGCCGAGGCTGAAGCGCAAACTTTAGCCGGGCTCGATCCGGCAAAATCACATTGGGTGAAGGGGCGGCTCGCCGAAAAGAAAAAAGACTTAGCGGCGGCTGAGCGAGAATATCGGGCCGCAATCGACGCCAGCCATGGCAGTGCGAACTCGTGGCTCAACCTCGCGATATTTTATAAACACACCGGACAGCTTGGCCAAATGGAAGAAGCGATTCATCACGCCGCTTCAGCACAATCAGACTCGACGGGGGCCGTGGTGGATGCCGCGGACCTGTTAATCCGGACCAAACGCGATATGCCAGAATCGGCCCGCTTGCTGCGCCAATATCTATCTTCGCAATCGACGGTGGAACAGGCTCCCGCGTTTAAAGCGCACTATCTGCTCGGCACAGTTTTAGAGCAGCAGGGCGATAAGCAAGCGGCGGCAGCGGAATATCATGCCGCCATAACGCTTGCTAAAGAATTTTCTCCGGCGCATCAAGCCTTGGATCGCATGAATCGATAGTCGAAAAATATACGCTGGAGAATAAATTATGTCTTTTTTTCGATGCGTATCTTTGTTGCTGGCAATATTTTTGGGGTCATCCCTCTCATTCGCGGCCGAACCCCTGACTTTAAAACGCGCGGTCGAACTGGCGGTCAGTCACGGCGCGATCATTGGAGTAAGTCAACAAGACGAGCAACGCGCCTTCGCAACCTATCTCGAAACGCGAAATGCATTCGTGCCACAACTTGCGGTTGGCTCCGGTCTGGGAGCTACCTGGGGATTCCCTCTTAGCCTGGAAAACGCTGCGCCGTCAATTCTTAACGTCAGCGCGCAGTCTTCAGTGATTAATCCCGCACTGCGCGAATTCACTCGCGCGGCCCGCACAGAGTGGAAGGCGACTACCATCCAGTCCAAAGATCAGCGGGCGCAATTGATTCAAGATACCGTGCTGCTCTACACCGAACTCAACAAGTGGGAGACGCTAGTCGATCATCTTCGGCAGGAACAATCAGATGCCCTGCGAATTGAAAACATTGTCGATCAGCGAATTCGCGAGGGCGTGGACAATCCGCTGGAACGAAATCAAGCGCGCCTAACCACCGCGCAAGCTCACCTACGCGTCACCGAAGCCCAGGGATCCATGGTCATATTGCGCGACCGTCTCGCACAAATAACCGGACTGCCCGCCGAGTCTATCGTCACCGAGGCCGAGTCCATCCCCGAATTGCCGGCGATCAAAAGCGACAATGCCGTGCCGGAGAAGGCAGCGCAGATCAGTCCGCTGGTGCAAACGATGGAAACGCACGCGGTGGCGGCGGCATTCCGTGCACGCGGAGAACACCGTGCGCTGTGGCCGACGTTTGATTTTGCGGCGCAGTATGCTCTGCTTTCTACTTTCAATAATTACGAAAACTATTTCCGGGCAGGGAGCTTTCAAAGAAATAATGCGACGATCGGACTGGTAATCCGCTTTCCTTTTTTCAATCTGTCGCAGCGGGCGCGCGCTGAAGGAGCAGACGCCGATTTGGTCCACGCGAAAAAGCAAATCCAGATTACGAAAAATCAAGTCTCCGCTGAAACCCTTCGGTTACAGCGAGCCGTGGAGCAACTCCAAGCCGCGCAGGAAGTCGCTGACATTTCGAATCAGATTGCGCAATCAAGTGTGGAAGCGGTAAAGATTCGGATGGATTCTGGGACGGCCACGCTCCACGAAGCCGTCGAAGTTCGCACCCAGGCCGCCGAGCGTTTTGATGCTTTGCAAAATGCAAACTTTGAATTGGAGCGTGGCCGGATCGCCCTCCTACGGGCGACTGGCGAACTGGAGACTTGGGCGGTTAGCGGGAAATAGAAGCTCCGCGCGAGGGGCAATCTCGCCCTTCAGCACCCCAAAACTGCCGTCCAACGCATGCCCATTGCCGGAGCAGAGAAGGCCAAATATCCTTATTTCATCCAATTAGTGACATTTGGCGCGGTTTTGGCGTGTACTTAAAACGCACCTCCCGGGCCTCAACGCGCATCTCAGTGATAAGATAAGTCATTCAACCCTATGCCTTTAAAAACTTTATTCCTCAATCCTCCGTCCTTCGAAAATTTTGATGGCGGCGCTGGTTCGCGCTGGCCTGCTACCCGTGAAATCGAGTCTTACTGGTACCCCGTTTGGCTGGCTTATCCAGCGGGCATGCTGGAAGGGTCGCGTCTGTTGGACGCGCCTCCGCACCACATCTCAGCCGAAGAAACTATTGATATAGCCCGTGGATACGACTTCTTGGTGCTCTACACGAGCACGCCCGGATTCCCCGGCGACATTCGGCTGGTGCAAAAGATTAAAGAGGCCAATCCTAAAATTAAGATTGCTTTTGTGGGGCCGCACGTCACCGTGCTTCCAGAGCGCTCGCTGCGCGATGGAGTGGCAATCGACTTCATCTGCCGCAAAGAATTTGATTACGCCGTGGTGGAATTCGCGCAGGGCAAGCCGATCGAGGAAATTGCCGGCATTTCGTATTTGAAAGATGGAGCGGTGGTGCACAATCCTGATCGTCCGCAGATGCAGGATTTGGACGCCATGCCTCACGTCACCGACGTGTATAAACGCGATTTAGACGTCACCAAGTACAACGTGCCATTCTTGCTGAATCCTTACGTTTCGCTTTACACGACCCGAGGATGTCCTGCCCAATGCACATTCTGCCTGTGGCCTCAGACCACCAGCGGACATGCTTGGCGCAAGCGTTCTACCGACGACGTCGCCGCCGAAATGGCAAAGGCGAAAGCTTATTGGCCGAACGTAAGAGAATTTTTCTTCGATGACGACACGTTTAATATTCAGAAAGCGCGCACGGTCGAACTATGTGCGAAGCTGAAGCCTTTGGGCTTGACGTGGTCATGTACTTCCCGCGTGACCACGGACTTCGAAACCCTGAAAGCTATGAAGGAAGCGGGCTGCCGCTTGCTTATCGTGGGCTATGAATCGGGCGACCAACAAATTTTAAAGAACATTAAAAAGGGCGCCACCATAGAACGGGCGCGCGCCTTCACCAAAGATTGTCACAAGCTTGGCCTCGTAATTCACGGCGACTTCATCCTCGGACTTCCCGGAGAAACTCGCGGGACCATCAACAACACCATCGCCTTCGCAAAAGAGCTTGACGTCGAAACCATTCAGGTTTCGGTGGCGCACGCGTATCCTGGCACAGAGCTTTATGATTATGCGGTGAAAAACGGATTCATGGTCGCCGACACGAAGATGGTGGACGAAGGTGGCCATCAGCTGGCGCACATCCAATATCCGGGATTGCCGGCTGACGAAATTCTCAACTCAGTGCATCGTTTCTACGACGAATATTATTTCCGTCCCAAGGCAGCGTTCCGCATTCTGCGTAAGGCCGCATTCAACAGCAATGACCGCAAACGCTTATATAAAGAAGCGAAGTCGTTCATGAAGCTCCGCGCCAGCCGCAATAAATGGTTTAAGGACAAGCGGCAAGACGACAAAGTTACGGCCGCCGAACCAGTCGGGGTCTAGATAGAGTTCAGGAACCAGTGTGACCTTCCGCAAGTATCTGGTGCTGGCCGGCGTGACCGTATGCGCGGCTGCCGGCGATTCTCTCCTCTCGCGTGGGATGAAGGATCTGGGTAGCGTTTCTTTTTCTCATCTTTCAAGTCTGGTGTTGGCAATTTTGAATCCCTGGGTCGCTCTGGGGATTTTGTTTTTGTTAGGATTTTTTGCTTCCTATATGACTGCCCTGTCTTGGGCCGATCTGACGTACGTGCTTCCCGCGACTTCCTTAGGGTATGTTTTGCTGGCGCTGATCGCGCGTTTTTTATTGCATGAACAAATATCAACCACCCGATGGCTAGGCATCGCGCTCATCTCCGCCGGAGTGGGTTTCGTAACTCAAGGTCCTGAATTGACCCACTTGCCCGAAACCGCGCCGCCAAAGCCTCTCGCCGCCAAGCCCGCTCCCATGGGAGGCGAATGACTCAGCAGCTTTACACGTGGAGTTCAATCGCAGCCATCGTGATTGCCTCGTGCGCTGGAGATGTCCTGCTATCACACGCCATGAAGCAGATTGGAGATCTCGGCGAATTGCGAAAGCGCGCCGGACTGCTGATAGTGATTGGACGCATCGTTAGCAATCCGCGGTTTGTCGGCGGAGTGGCTTGCATGACGCTCGCGTTTTACAGCCTATTGTTCGCACTGTCATGGAATGATGTCAGTCTCATTGGTCCGGCGGCAGCGGCGCTCACGTTCGTTGCAAATGCGGTCGCCGCGAAAATCTTTTTGCACGAGAGAGTCGACCATCGGCGCTGGATTGCGGCGTTACTGGTGGCGGGCGGTGTAGTGCTGCTGGCCGCTTGATCTCTGTTGTGACCCCTGGTCGTGCCCGACACTCCAACTGCGGAAGCTCAAGGAGTCGAAGCATCCCTATTCCCGGCACAAACCTTGCGCCTCTCGCTTTACCCTAGGAATAGGGATCCTTTGCTGCGCTCAGGAAGAAAACGGGGAAGCTCAAGCCGCTCAGCAGGACAATGGTGGTAGGCGGTAGAGATGCAGCTCACTGCATGAACCCTGTGGGGGCTAGATCTGGAACCATGAAATTCGACTCCGCAGTTTTTAGTTCGTCAACTCTTAGTTCGCGCACGACCGCTTCCGCAGCCAAATATCCGCTGCGCACCGCGCCTTCCATGGTGGCGGGCCATCCGGTGGCCGTCCAATCGCCAGCGAGAAATAAACCCGGGATTTCGGTTTTCGATCGGGGACGATAGTCGTCTGCTCCCGGTTGTGCCGAGTAAGTAGCGTGCACTTCCTTAATGACGGTGGATTTCATAAGTTTAGCGCCGAGGGCCTTTGGGAAAAACTCCTGCACCTCTTTCAGCGCGATATCGATGATCTCTTGCTTGGATTTTTCTACGAGGCTCTTCGATGCACTGACCACCAACTCAATGTAACTTCCATTGTTCTCAAGACTCTTTCCGAGCAGCTTCGACTTGTGAAACATCCATTGAATGGTCCGGTCAAGAAGCACCGCATGATCGAGATCAGTGATCGGACCATCAAACCACAGATGGATGCCGGTGATGGGCGACGTATCAAACTTTGCCAGCGATTGTCGCAGTGGGTCGGCAGCCGATGATTGCGGAAGTATTTTCGCCAGCACGTCGAAAGGCACGGCGGAAATGACGTAATCAAAATTCAGTTTTTCGTTCGCGGATAAGACAGTCACGCCGGCTGAAGCTGCCTGAATTCCGTCAACGCTCGCCCGCAATTTAATTTCGCCGCCGCGGGCTTTAATGTATTCGCCCGCAACACTGTATAACTCCGTCAGCGGCACGGTGGGGATTCCCATCCGTCCCGCAGCTGGGGATTTTAAAAACGATTCGCGGATGACTTGGGCTCCATATGGAATTGATATGCGGTCCAAGTCTTCGTTCAGGGCGCTGACCAAAATCGTCTTCCAGAAGCGCTCGATGCCGCGGTCAGTCTGATGATGCTGACGCAGCCACGTCAAAAACGACTTTCCGTTGTCGGCAGGCTGTTTGAGCGCCAGTACCGCCATCGCGGAGGCGATGGAAAGTTTGTCGGCTAAACCTAAGCATGCCACGCCGAGAAAGGACGGAGTGCTGTGGAAAGGCGCGGGCAGTGAAGAGGGCCTAAGAACCGATGCGCGGCCGCCCGGCTCAAGAAAAGTTAACTGATCGTACCAGCGGATCTTGTCTTCCACCCCGAGACGCTCATAAAACTGAATCAGATTGGTGCAGCATCCAAGGAGGACGTGCTGGCAATTGTCCACGACTTCCCCGGTGCCGGGATGTTGATATGACGAGGCGCGTCCCCCAAGATAAGGACGCCGCTCGAAAAGCGCGATTTGAAATCCGCTGTCAGCAAGGGCGCAACCAGCGGCGAGTCCGGCCAAGCCACCGCCGATGATTGCCACTTTCTTAGGAATAATTTGCGAGACAGATGAGGCGGACACTGGGGGCTGATTCGTCAAGTGAGACGTTGCAGAAAGCCCTTTCCGAGAATCGATAATTTTTCGGCAGTGCTAAGACGTATCTTCTCGTGAAACACATCGAATCCGCGGCGGGATATTTTATCGAGAAGGCGTCTGTAAATCGTGAGTAGGACCCACAGCGCCGGACGGCTGTCTTCATCGATGTAGGGAAGCAACTGTTCTCCGGCCTGATAATTTTCGCGGGCTCGTTCTGCTTCCATTGCCAGCAGCGGTCGGACGCGCTTGGGATTGGTCGTTGAAGCTAGCTCAGTGGTTGTAATTCCGAATCGATCTAAATCTTCTTGCGGGAGATAGACTCGTCCCATGGCCGCGTCCTCTTTTACGTCGCGAATAATATTCGTAAGCTGAAAAGCGAGGCCGCAGCGCTCGGCTAGCGATTCCGCGGCGGGGTCGCGATACCCAAAGATGCGAATGCAAACTAAACCCACTACCGATGCGACCCGGTAACAGTAAACTCGCAGTTCTTCAAAGGTGCGATAGCTCACGGTCAGGGCGCCATTTTCTTCTTCGGCAACGTCCATCTCGGTGCCGTAGGCGAGCTGATCGAGCCATCCAATTTGTATGTTAAAGCGATGTTGCGTGTCCGTGAGCGCGAGAAGAATCGGGTCATCGGTCGGTTGGCCAGCTATGGCGCGATGAAACGCGTCCACCCAAGCCGCCAGTTTTTCTCGCCGTTCTTGTGCAGGCAGATTGCTGTCGTCAGCCAGATCGTCGCACTTGCGCATGAACGCGTAGACCGCGCACAGCGCCTGCCGCTTGTGGCGCGGCAATACTAAAAACGCATAATAAAAATTCTTGGCGCGTCGTTGCGTAATGCTGCGGCAAACGGAATACGCCATCGCTAACTGCGAATCGTTAGGAGATGCGTGCGCCGGCATTTGCTGTAAGACGGTGCTCATGCGAGCTTCCCCAGTACGGCGCGTCCCAGCAGCGACAGTTTGCGCATTTTAGAAATTGCCGGACGTTGTCCGAGGACGGCATAATTTTGTTTCTCGATAGCATCGAGTACAGCCTCGCCGCCGCGCGTAAATAATTCGAGGTCGATCGCGAGTTCACGATCTACTTTGCCGATCAATGGTTTTCCTTGGCGAAACCAATCGCGGGTGCGTTCCACTTCGAAGCGCATCATCTCCCGAAATGCTGGGGAGTTTTTTCCCGCGGGAATGTCGGCTTCTTTTACTTGGAAACGAGAAAAATTTTCGAGCGGAAGATAAATTCTTCCTTTCGCGTAGTCGCGGGTAACATCCTGCCAAAAGTTCGCCAGTTGCAACGCGGTGCATGTGTAATTCGAGAGCGCCTGCCGTTCTTCGTCACGATAGCCGCATAAGTACAGCACTAAATGTCCGACGGGATTGGCAGAATTTTCGCAGTATCTAATCAAGTTTTCGAACGTTGGATATCGCGTAATCGTCTGATCCTGCCGAAAGGCCTTCAGTAAATCGGCGAAAGGTTTTCGCGGGATATCGAAAGCATGAATCGTTTCCGATAAGGCCACGAATACCGGATGCCGCGAATGACCGGCATAACAGGAATCAAGCTCCGCTTCCCACTGATCGAGCAGCTCTAGCGAAAGAGTGGGATCACCGACTTCGTCTCCCAAGTCGTCAGAGATGCGGCAGTAAGCGTACACATTATAGAAATGCTGGCGCAGGCGCTTTGGCAGAAACCATGAAGCGAAGGAAAAATTCTCGTAATGCGATCGAGCGAGTCGCGCACAATAGTCACGAGCTTGCGCCAAAGTAGGCGGATGGCTGGGAATTGCGTATTCCGGAGGAAGGTTTTTCCAACCGTCCGAGATAGGGTCCACAACTAACGTGGTTTCGGAGTTGCTAACGGATGGCAATATCGGTGCTTCCCTCGTGATGGCTGAACGGCCTGCTAAGAGTTGCTAAGGCTGCGTAAAGAAGGGAAAGGGCCGACTTCGAGTCGGGCCGTGCAAGCGGCGAAAGCCAATCGGCCCGACTAAAGTCGTGCCCTTCCCAAATTCAAAGCAACTTTCCCACAACGAAGCTAGTGTCCCGGAATAATCGCGGTCTTGATATCTCCGTTGCGATCCAGCATGTGGTGCAGGACCTGCTGCAACCGCGACAGTGGCGCCTCTCCGGTGATGTAATCGTTGGAACGAATTTTCTTTTCCGAGATCAGCGCAAAGGCTTTGCGGACCGTCTCCGGCGTGTGATGGAATGTCGCCTTCAAAGTCACTTCCGAATAGTGCAGGCGGTTGGTATCAAGCTGCACTTTCGTCCCGCTGGCGCATCCGCCAAAGAAGTTCACGGTGCCGCCCTTGCGGACCATGTCAATCGCCCACTCCCAAGCTTCAGGACGCCCCACAGCTTCAATCGCAACATCGCTGCCGCGCTTTTCGGGAGACAGCGCCCGCACCGCTTCCACCGGATCTTTTACTTTGGTGATCTGCACGACTTCGTGCGCGCCCATATGTTTGGCGGCCGCAACTTGCGAATCGCGTTTGACCACGGCGATGACGTTGCATCCCACGGCCTTCGCCACTTGCACGAACATTAAACCTATAGGCCCACCGCCAATCACGGTGACGGTGTCGCCAATCTCGACTCCAGTCTCGTGAAGTCCGCGAAGAACGCAGGCTAGAGGCTCAACCATGGCCGCCTCTTCATAGCTGACGTGAGGAGGAATCGCAAGCATATTCAACTCAACAATTCTTCTCGGAATTCGAATGTACTCGGCGTACGCGCCGTTATTGAACAGCAAATCTTCGCAAAGATTAGCCTGATGCTTGGAGCAATAAAAGCACTTCTGACATGGCGCGGAATTCAGCGCCACCACGCGCATGCCCTTTTTAAATCCGCGAACGCCCTGGCCAACTTCTTCAATGACTCCGGCAAGCTCATGGCCGAAGAGCGCGGGAGGAACGATCATGCGGGCATGATATCCGCGTTGGTAGACCTTCAAGTCGGTGCCGCAGGTCAGTGCGACCTGCACTTTGACCAGCACTTCGCCATCGCCCACGCGCGGGATGGGCACTCTCTCGATCTTCACGTCCTCTTTACCGTAGAGGACGGCGGCGGTCATCTTTCCGTTCACTGAGCAACTTCCTTCCGCCACGAACTCCCTGGCTGAATCACAATCTTCATCGAATCGGGCTGCGGATGCGCCGCGAGTTCCAGCGCCTGCAAACTTTGGGAGAGCGGGAAGCGGTGGCTGATCAGTCTTTCCAGATTCATTTCACGTCCCATCACGAACTTTACTGACTCATCCTGCAAATCGACCGACGCGCTGTAGGAGCCGAGCACCGTTTTTTCATCTACGCATATCGCCGCCGGATCGATCGTGGTCTCCCCGCGCGCAGTTTGGGCGAATAGCAAAACGCGCCCTCCGGGCCGCACCGCGTCTATTGCGGTCTTAATCAAACTGTTCCCGCCAACCGCCAAAATGGCTGCATCCGCGCCACGCTCTTCCGTCATCCGCCGCACTTGCTCGACGACATCCTGGCGGGACGCATTAATCGCATTTTCCAAACCGAGGTCTTTAGATATTGTAAGCCTCTGCTCATGCAAATCGGAAGTAATTACCCTTGCCCCGGCACGCTGGGCCAATGCCGCCAACAAGATACCGATAGGCCCCTGTCCGATTACAAGCACGGTTTCGCCGGGCTGGGGCTGCAATCTTTCACTTCCTTTGATGCAGGTATTGACCGGCTCAACGAACGATGCCTGCTCAAACGAGACGCCCTCGGGGATGCGCACCGTTCCGCGCTCGACTATCCAATCCATCACCCGGACATATTCGGCGAAGCCGCCCCCGGAAGGCTCGAAGCCAGCGGTGCATCCCACTTTCTTATACGTTTCGCATTGGGCGAAAGTTTTGCGCTGGCAGTAAAAACAGTCTCCACACGGGATGTGATGGAAAACTACGACCCGGTCACCGGGCTTAAAGTGAGCGACGTTTGCACCGACAGCCGCGACTACACCGGATGTTTCGTGGCCGAAAATACGCGGTGCGGAATGTGAACCGGTGGCGATCTTTTTTAGGTCTGTGCCGCAGACTCCGCAGGTGTGCACGCGGAGAAGCAATTCTCCGGCCCCGATTTTGGGTACTGAGACGGTTTCCAGGCGGACGTCATTCTTGCCCCGGTACACTGCTGCTTTCATGGTCGCGGGAATCGTTCGTGGAGCATCTTCAATTGCGAGTTGTCCGGCGATTGCCATGCTTACGTAGTAATTTTAGCCGACGGATGCTTGTGAATGTTCTCCCTCTATTGGATGCGGTTGGTCGGCCGAATTATCCAGTTTTTGGGAGTCGGCGTGCCGTTGCAACCATTGGCAAAGCGCCTTCGCCGCTGTGGCGCTCTTCTTTGCTAGATTCACTGCCTTAGCCCAATACCAAGGCCGCATCGCGATGAAGAACGCGAAAGCGGTGGTTCGAAATTGCCCCTCGGAATCGACGAAACGGTCCATCGGCAGCAGTCCAAAATCGTGTTCGTCGGAGATCGACTTCACCGCCATGAATCGAATGCCGTGGGCATGGGCCGCTCGCGCCACTGCGGCCGCCTCCATGTCGATCGCATCGGCGCCGTAGGCTGCGGCGAATTTAGATTTCTGCGCGACCCCGGCTATTTCCGAGATGGTTAACAACGTTCCGTGGCCTGAGGGGATTTCGATTTGGCTGCCGTCTTTTGCGTCGATCACTTTGCTTGGAGTGAAAACGTTTCCCACTTGCAACGTGTTATTCAGAGCGCCGGCGAATCCTACGGACTGAATTTGCTTTGGATGGTAAAGATTGATGATGGCTTCGGTTGCGCGTCTCGCGGCTTGGCCGCCGATTCCCCCGCAGACCAAGACTGAAGTATCGTGTTCGTAGAATTTGAACACGCCGCCCTCGTACTGACGCTCGACTGAGCGCCAGTTCTTTATCAGAGGACGGACTTCGCGTTCAAGAGCGGATATGATCGCGATTTTGGTCTTAACTAGCATTATCTATAATCTGTCATCTCGACCGGAGCGAAGCGGAGTGGAGAGACCTGCTCTCGGTTTTTTCAGATGATGAGATGGGCGTTCTAGCGTGCAAGTGCAAGCAGGTTCCTCCACTCAGCTTCGCTCGGTCGGGATGACAAATTTTGGGCCCAAGCACGCCGGCTTTCGCGGGCGAGGGCGCCCGCGCCACACAGTCAAAGTCTAAACATATCCATGGCTCCTGAACCAATCGACTGCGCGGCGCAGCGCGTTATCTACTGGCGACGGATTCCATCCTAATTCACGTGCTGCCTTCGCCGACGACACGAACATTTTCTTGCGGCCCATGCGAACCGAGTCGATAGTCGCGCGCGGCTCGCGTCCGCGGATGCGGCCGGTTACCACTTCGTCGACTACCCCCGTTGCCAGCGCCACGAAGTACGGAACTTTTATTGTAGGCGATGGCAGTCCTGTGATGGCCGCCAGCTTATCCAAAATTTGTTTGAGGGTCAGATTTTCGCCGCCCAGAATGTAACGCTCGCCACTGCGGCCTTTTTCCAGCGCCTGCACGTGACCGCGCGCACACTCGGTTACATCGACCAGATTGAGTCCGGTATCCACATACGCGGGAAACTTTTTCTTCAGAAAGTCGAAAATAATTCTGCCCGTCGGAGTGGGCTTAATATCGCGCTCGCCTACCGGAGTGCTGGGATTCACGATAACAACATCCAACCCGCTTCTTCCCGCGGCGACGGCGACCTCTTCCGCCATGTACTTCGAGCGCTTGTAGTGCCCAATCATTTTTTCGAGCGACACCGGAGAACTTTCGTCCGCCGAACGCCCGTCGCTCGTGAAGCCCATAGTTGCGACGCTGGAGGTATAGACCACTCTTCTCACCCCATTCTTGCGAACAGCATCGAGAACCGCCCGCGTGCCCTCCACGTTCGACTGATACATCTGCGCCGAACTCGGCACCCAGAGCCGATAGTCGGCGGCGACGTGAAAGACCACATCGCATCCTGCCATAGCCTTTTCGATGGACGCCGTATCCCGCAGGTCGCCCATGACGCGATCTCCTGCCAAGCCTTCAATGTTTCGCAGATCGCTGGTCGGACGCACCAGCAGCACCAAATCCGCGCCTTGCTCGGCCAGAACCCTCGCCACATGACTGCCAACGAAGCCGGTCGCTCCCGTAACAAAAGCTTTCATTATTCCTTTGTGATGCTACAATGTATCACATGACCAAAGCGTCAGTTCGCGATTTAAGATACCGCTTCCCCGAAGTGGAAGAATTGCTTCGCCAGGGACAAGAGATACAGATTACCAAGCGCAACCGCGTAATTGCGCGCCTTGTTCCCGAGCGTGCAGAAAAGCCTGTCGAGATCCCGGACTTCATGGCGCGATTGAGAAAGATTTATAAAAAGCCGCTAAAGGTGACTGGAGCAGAATTGATTGCCCGCGATCGGGAGAGCCGGTTCTGAGCTCTTATGTGGATACAAGCTTTCTGGTGTCGCTCTACGTCTGGGATAATAACTCTGCATTAGCTGCATCCACTTTTGCCCGGCTGTCTCTTCCATTATTGTTAACGCCGCTCTTGGAAACTGAAATCGTCAACGCCTTCCACTTGCGCATCTTTCGCAAGGAGTCAGCCAGGCAAGAAATAAATAATTCCTTAGAACTCTTTCAGGATGACATTCGTAAGGGCGTCTTTGATCCTCGGCCATTCAGCAATGAAATTTTTCGGCAGGCTTCGCTGATTTCGAACCGCAGCACCGCCAAGTTTGGTACTCGTGCCCTCGACCTTCTGCACGTGGCGTCCGCAATTTTTCTGCAAGCAGAAAAGTTTTATACTTTTGACAAAAGGGAAGCTCAATTGGCCCGGTCTGAGGGATTGATCGTAAGGGGTTGCTAAGTAAAACCCGCATTATTTGCGGTACTGCTCGTCGCTCACCAGGTTCAGCCAATCGACATTTCCATCCAGGTTTTTCCTGAATGGCGATGTGAGTCATCGCTGCTGTCTGAGTCGCTCAACTTCGCCAAGATGGTAAAGTTAATCGCCACGAAAACGGAGTTCGTCCTAGGCCCTACATTAATGTTTAATCGGAGGATCGATGCTCAATCGTCTGAATGTTCATACCTTTGCCTTTGCTCTTCTCGCAGTTCTTTCTGCTGCGGCGCACGCCCAGTCCACACCTGAAGCGGCAATTCGCACCTTCATGGACGGATTCAACTCCGGCGATATGGCAAAGTCCGCCGCCATCAATTCGCCCTCGGGAACCAGTATCATCGACGAGTTCACTCCCTACACTTGGAACGGGCCCAAAGCATTCGATGACTGGAGCGCAGCCTTCGACGCAGACTGCAAGGCGCAGGGTATCACTGAAGCTAAGGTCACCCTCGGCGCGCCTATCGTCAAAAGCATCAGCTCCGACACCGCGTATCTGACTTACCCATCGCTCTACACCTATAAACTACAACGTACGTCGATGCGTGAAACTGGCCGCGTCGCGTTCGCTCTTCGTAAGGAAGACTCAGCATGGAAAATCGCCGCCTGGACATGGGCCGGTACCCTTCCTAAACCAGCCAAATAAGAAGCCAGACGGTGCCGAGGGTTGTCGTTCGGTGAGACATTCCCCGGGGTGTTGGTACTCCCGTCTATACCCACATTTTGCATCCTTGCCCTCAGTCCGGCGCCGGCGCGCCGAACACGATGCACACGGGCGAAGGCACCTCCACCGTTTTTGCGGTGTTCGTCAAGCGTCCTGTTTTTGGGTTGACTTTAAAAATTACGATGTTCCCGGAATCTTGATTCGCGGCAAGCAGCCACCGTCCTGACGGGTCAATGGTGAAATTTCGCGGCGTCTTGCCGCCGCTAGCTACGGTTTCGACAAATGTCAACGTTCCCTTTGCTTTATCAGTCGCGAAAACAGCAATGTTGTCCGGCCCTCGATTCGAGGCGTAAAGAAACTTCCCAGATTTTCCAATCCTAATTTCTGCGGAAGAATTTTTCCCCGCATAATTCTTTGGCAGGGCTGAAATGGTTTGCAGATCCGACAAATTGCCACTTGCCGCTTCGTAGGAAAAGACTGTTACCCTCCCTGCCATCTCGCTGAGCAGGTAAACGAATTTTCCGTTGGCTGAAAAAACCAAATGTCTTGGCCCCGACCCGGCTGCAATCTTATGGAATCGAGCCGGTCCCAATGTTCCCTTCGACTGATCGAACGGATAAATAATGATCTGATCAGTCCCCAAGTCCGGCACCAGCGCGAAACGGTTGTCGGGTGATAGCTCGATGGCATGCGCGTGCGGACCAGTTTGACGATCTGGATTGATGCTTGATCCTCCGTGCTGCACGAAAGCTGACGCCTCCCCCACGGTTCCGTTCTCAAGCACAGGAAAAGCGCCTACGCTGCCCACTGGATAGTTGGCGGTTAACACATACTTTCCACTTCGATCGAGAGTGATGTATGCCGGACCAGCGCTTCTCGACGAAACTTGATTGATTGAAGTCAATTTTCCCGTGCGCGCATCGATGGCGAAAGCGCTGACCCCTCCTGTGGGTTGACCGTGGAAGGTGTCAGTTTCGTTCGCGGCGTAGAGAAATCTTCTACTCGAGTCCAACACGAGAAAAGACGGACTGTCGGTTTCGGCTTCCAGTCCCAGAGCGGCCAGAGTGCCGGCCTTCGGATCAAATCTGTACCCATAAATCCCCTTGCTGCCATGGTCCGTGTAGGTGCCTACATAAACCGGGGCGCCGGAACTTTCCCCGGATTGTGCCCCAGATATTGCTGAGATCGCTGTCATCAACAATGCGAAAATGACTAAGTTGGGTCTTGGCATTTAAGCCTCCATGAATTCCAATTGTGGATCACACCGGTTCTGGAATGGACTCCATCCGCCCCAGAAGGATCATATATCCCGCAATCCCAAACAAAAGAATGACCGCCGCCGTAATAAATGCGGAGGAAAATCTGTGTGTTGCGCTGACTATGTATCCGGTAACAATGGGCGCCGAAATCCCGCCAATCTGCCCGCACAAGTTCGCAATTCCGCCAATGGTGCCAACGCATTCGCGAGGTGCGATGAGAGATGGCACGGTCCACGCGACCGGCGCGGCGGCCGCAAGTCCACCAATGGAGATGCTGATCCAAAATAATGCGCTGGCGGCACTGTGAGGATGGGCCGCCCCCAAAATCCCGAAGCCCATCACCATGCCGCCGATGAGCACCGATCTGCGGACCGCATTCGGATTCCAACCTCTCCGAATCAATCCGTCTACTAGCCAGCCTCCAACGGCAAGGTCCGTCAAAGTTGCAAACAACCACGGAATGCTTGTGTATGTCACAGAGTGAAGCAGATCAAAATGAAGCGATATCGACAGGTAGCTCGGCAACCAGGCAAGCAATAAATAAAAAGTGTAATTGTAGGCACCCCAACCGAGGGCAAGTCCGTACACTTTTGGCTGCCGCAGTAAATACCACAATGAAGCTTTGCGCCGAACCGTTACTGAAGACTCCGATTGCGCCCCGCCTCTGGCAATGAAATCCCGCTCGGCCCTTGAAAGAGCCTGGTCTTCGCTGGGATTCCGATAGACCAGACAAAACATCGCAAAGTAGAAGAGGCTTATGAAGCCGGTCGCCGCGAAACTCCATCGCCAACCGAAATGGAGAAGCAAAATGCCGAGAAAAGGGACTCCCAGGGCGGTAGAAAACTTTGCAGCCGAGTCCGTAATTGCCGTTGCCAGACTTCTCTCGCTCGCCGGGAACCAATACCCGATTGCTTTCGCATTTGCGGGAAAGGTCGGAGCTTCCCCGATCCCCAATAGGAATCTCGCGGCGACGAACCCGCCAATTCCCGGTGACGCCGCAGCTCCAAACGAAGCAACACTCCACAAAAAGGTACTGATCCGCCCCACCCTCCCTACACCAAAGCGATCCAACAGCAGCCCGCATGGAATCTGCATCAATGCATAGGTTCCGTTGTAAGCGCTTGAAAGATACCCGAATGCGACGGTAGAAATCCCAAACGAAGCATTGAGAGCGCTTTGCGAGACTGATAGATTTACGCGATCAAAATAAGCCACCACCACCCCGAAGCAAAGCAAGAAAGCGATCCTCCATCGCCTTCGCGGAATTCCGGCTTGTTCGGGCTCGTTTACCTCGCCGCTGTTCAGATTCATGGGCGATTGAGTGTACCGGATTCGCGTCTCACGCGCTGCAAGATGTGATAAGAAGTGTGGGGTACAAATGCCGCGCCCGGCCCCGAGTACCATTACTTTTGTGTCGCGGCAATCTGATTTACTTTATTAATTGAGGGACCAGAGTGACCCGTTTCGAATCAACTCGAAGATCGCGACCAATCAGCCTGATTTCAGCATTTACGAGGCAATTGCGAAATGGAAGCTAACGCATTCGTCGCGGAGGTGTACCGCCGGATGGCGCTTCGCCATAACCCGGATCGCACCGAACCGGGTTGGTCGGAAATCGAGAACCATCCCACAGTCATTCGAACGGCACGCGAATGCGCTGCGCTATTGCCCGCCAGCAAGGACGCCGCAATCTTAGATATCGGTTTCGGCAAAGGCTGGTTCATCGCTGCCTGTCTCAAGCTTGGGTACCGCGATCTCAGCGGGGCCGACTTTGGCTTAGCCAACAAAGCGTATGTCCAAAAATGGGCTCCGCAAGCCATCACGCTGCACGAAATATCGACTGAAATTGGTGATTTTCTGGCCGGGCAGCCACAGCAATACGATTTCATCCACATGTCCCATGTGATCGAACATATTCCCAAACACTCTCTCCTTTGGGTCACGGACGCGCTGTATAACGCTTTAAAAAGTGCGCGGCGTCCTCTTGCTTCGAACTCCTAACATGGAGGGGCCATGCGCCGAGTCGAGTCTTTACGTGACCATGGCTCATGAATATGGATTTGCGGGTTCGAATCTGAGCTCGCTCATGGATATTTGCGGTTTCGACGATATTCGCGTCGTTCAACTAAACGCACCGGCCTTAAACCTGAAGGAACGTTTAGGTGCGGCCCTGCGTTTGTTGTACTTGAAGGAAAGTCAGGTCCGGCACCGGCTCTTCGGCGCCAACTACGGCGGATCCTTTGGATCAGAATTGGTCATAACCGCGCAGCGCGGCAACTTTGAACCTTTATTCGATTTTAAGTACCGATGACCTCTGCCGCCGTTGTGGTCGGTGTTGATAGCGAGATCATCGTTGAGATTCGAGTTCTTGGTATGCGCCACTCAGTCCCAAGCAACGACACTTGGACGGCACTTCCGGTACCCGTCAACATTGATACCTCGTAGGAAAACGACTATCGCCATCTCACACCAAGCTGCCAATGGGATGCTATTTGACTGTCAATCCCAGGCTCATCGGCGAGCGTGACTCCAGTTTATCCATCCTTCGTTATGAATGATCTAAGAAAGGTATTGACCGAGGCACCGCCCGCAGGGAGTGTAGCCCGCCAAAATCGCATCCTGGACAGAGATCGTTCGCTTTTTTGCTGTAGCGTGAATGAAGGCGCACTCTGCCAAATGGAACAGCCGCCCGTCTGTCGCTACCACGACCATCATCTGCGGTGGTATCACGCCCGCAGAGCGAGCATGCTCCGAACGCAGGTTTGACCGCACCGACGACTGGGAACGCGCCACTTCAAATCCGCCGACTACTAGAACCGCGGCTGCAGCAGCTACCATCCAGCCTAGAAAGCCTCTCCGATTCTCTCCCACGCCGTGTTTCAATCCACGGTGCATACGCTGGCTGAACCCCAGTGGTATTTCTAGCATTCGCTCGTCCGTATATAGATGAATCACGTTGCGCATGCCAACCAGTACTGAAGTGCATCGCTGGCACCCCAGGAAGTGTTTGTCCATCTCAGCCCGCAACTGCGGATCGACATCATTGTTAACGTAGTTTGATATTTCGCGCAGCACCTGGTCGCAAACTACCATGGTTTGGCCCCCTTCGCGAAACCCAACTTGCTGCTCCATGCGCCGCCCAGCCCTGGCGCCAACAGATCGCGTAGCATCAGACGGGCCCGCAACAGCCGGGTCTTGACCGAGGCAGTTGAAATTCCCAGAGCCTTCGAAGTCTCCTCCGTAGTCAATTGCTGCATATCGCGGAGAACGAAAACTTCGCGATAAATGTCACCTATAGACGCCAGCGCTTCAGCCAGTTTTTCCCGGACCTCTTTCCGCTCCAGCACTTCCGACGGTATCTCCCGCCAGTCGGCAAATTCGCGAGGTGCATAATCCGCTTCCTGATCGTTGCCCTTCTGCATCGGTTCCATGAGAGTCGTGTGTCCTTTTCTCCGGCGCATGTGCGCCTCGTTCAACACGATCTGAATCAGCCATGTGCTAAAGCTGGCCTCGCCGCGAAATTGCCGCAGGTGTTTGAAGGCCTTTAACACCGCCTCTTGCGATGCATCTTCTGCATCGGCCGGGTTGCGCAAGATGGCAAATGCCGTCGCATATATCCTCCGTTCGTAAGGCCGGATCAATGGGTAAAACAATTCGAACTGTCCAGCCCGCACTCGCTCAATGAGCTCCCCCTCATCAAGCCCTTCCGCTCAACTGTCCGAACCGACATCTGCCGGCATTGCTCCTCGCTGTAGGTAAAAATTGGTTACCGCTCTTTGGGAAGATATTCCGGATTCTTTTTCCATCCGGTCAACATGGAAAAGAAATTATTCCATCCATGAATCGCAACCATTACCAGGTGTCCGAATACGAATGCCAGCATCGCCCACATAACTAGAAAATGCCACAACCGGGCCCAGTGAAAACCTCCCATCATCCCGGCCAGCCAGGAAAACTGCACCGGCTTCCAGATCGCAAGACCCGTCAGCACTGAAAGCGCACCAAGGATGATCGCTGAGGTGTACGCCTGCTTCTGCAAAGCGTTATAGGCTTCGCGCTCCGGTGGCTTGGGGCCGAAAAAGAAATAATGGTGAATCATCGGCCAGATTTCGCCGATATCTCGCTTCACAAACAGAATTTGTTTGTAATGGCCAGTGAACATCTGATAGCAGAGGTACAGTAGTCCGCTGCTTATGTAAATCCACATGAACGTGAGATGCCATTGCAGGGCTCCGCCCAACCATCCTCCGATGGCGAACGCCTTCGGCCAGTGGATCAGATCTTTCTGAGGGATCTTCGCGCCAAAACTTGGGAAGGCCCGAAAGATCTGCAGCCCGCTGCCAACCAAAACAAACAACGCGACCGCGTTTACCCAATGACAGAACCGCACGATGAAAGGATGTTCATAGACCGCATCGATGACCTCGCCCGTTTTCTCATTTTCAATTGCGATCGTGGGGGCCGACATCAAAACCTCCGCTCCAATTGAGGAACGATCCAATTCGGTTCGTTCTGGCTTAAAGACCGTAAAATTCCGAATATCCCTGATCTTCCCAGTATCCGGCCTTCTCGATCACGTTGGTTATTTTCATGTCCGTGAGGTACTTTGCCTGCTTGTATCCCACCTTGGTCGGAATGTTGAGCCGCAGCGGCGCGCCGTGTTCGCGGGTGAGAGGCTGGCCATACATTTCATAGCAGAGAAGAGTCTGCGGATGCAGCGCGGTCGCCATATCCAGCGACTCGTAGTAGTCGTCGGCGCACTGGACCGTGATGTAACGTGCCGAGGTGTCGGCCCCCACCATTTTGAGAAAGTCAGAGAGACGCGCGCCTCCAAAACGCCCGATGACGTCCCATCCTTCAATGCACACGTGGCGGGTATTTTGCGTTACTTTCGGAAGGACCTGAATCTGCGCCAGCGTGTACTCCCCCGGCTTCTGCAATGCTCCTGTGAGTGTTAGGTTCCACTTGTCGAAATCCACCTCTGGATCGTCAACGTCATAGCCATTAATGGGGAACTTGGCGAAAGGAGTCAGATCGGAATCAGCGAAGGTGGGAGCCAGATGACCGGTGCGGAAAAGCTGCGCGGAGGCCCAATCGCTGAACCCCAATCCGCTTTTGAGCAGTGGTTCTCTTAAGCGCGGGACGGCAAATGCTCCCAACCCGAGGACTGGGGTAAGCCTCAGCAACTCTCGCCGCGTCACCCCCTTAAACTTTCGGCTATCCATAGGACAATCCTTGATGGAAATGATAACCGCTGAACGGGATTTTAGTTAGGTTGCTTCATGCTGTCATCGTGCTTCATGCTGCATCGTGTTTCATGCCGTCATCATGTTTCATGTTGTCGTCATGCTTCATCTTCTTTTTCGTCTTTTCATTCTTCTTCATCCCGTCGTGTTTCATGCTGTCGTCCCGTTTCATGTTGTCATCGTGCTTCATGTTGTCATCGTGCTTCTTGCTGTCATACTGTTTCATAGTGTCACTGCCCGATTGAGCGAGAGCAGTAAGCGACACTGATAACAAACCCATCGCCAATATCCTGCAAATATTCTTTTTCATAAGACTGATCTCCTGTGCCGTTGTTGCCTTTCGAGTGGCCAATAGACTGGCCTAACCGCTTGAGATGTCAGAGTCTGCAAAAAGTTACAAGCGGGCCAGCTGAGGTGGGCCACTTTGAGATTTTGACTTCCTTTCCCGACCATGATGAAGGTCGCTCCACCCGCCGCCAGGCTTGTTACAGTTTTGAAGAAGTAAAACTCAGTTTGGAGCACAGATGGGCCCGACCTGCCTAGATTCCAAAAGCCTCTTCGGGGGAAACAAGCGCTTCAGGCCGCACATCGCCCATTTCCAGCAGGACTTGGAATGGAGTGTTTCGGCCTAACTGCTCAAAATCATGGATCATGTGCATTTGATCGTAATAGCCGAAGCTGTGGGCGATGTCTAACCACGTAGGCGCACGATTCGCCGGCTTCGCGTCTAAGGCTGCAATACAGAAGGCTGCCCCAGTCGTCGCGGTTTTCGACGGGGGGCATCGATGCGGCGGCGCTATCAATTCGCAGTGATCGGATACTGGTCATGCCCGAGCATGTGCATCTGCTGCTGGGCGAGCCGGAGCGGGGGGCTGGGCCACCTTTGAGATTTTGATCTCCTTAACATCACAAATAAAGAAGGCTGCCCCCACTCGTCGCGGTTTTCGATGGGTGGGCATCGATGCGACCGGCATCACGTTCGGATACGTGTGACCATAAACAATTCTGAGGAGTGACTGCACTCCGTATTTCCGAAGAACTCACCCGTGTTCAGAGACTGTGCTTGGGTATTCGAATTGCTAGGGAGACTCATCACTCGGTTGTTTTCGAACATACGTGAGACGTGCGAGCTGCTTAGACCCACCACCTATTTTTTCGCTAAGAGTCCAGAGGTATTGGTCGGCAGACTGTCTGACCATGTCGACCATTAGTTCTGCTGGCTTATTGTCGAAATCTAGACCGCTGAAACTGAAGCGGGTGTGGTCACCTGTAACTTTAATCGTTCCATCTGTCACCGCACCAGCAGCGTCGGTATACCAAATTTCTAGGATGTGAAGGTTGGGATCATAGAATAGATTGCCATCGTAGTTCTTGAAGTTTCCGGAGTTAGAAATAAAGTGTGTCGTGAATCGCAGGAATGCCCCATTTTCCGATGTTCGATACCGAGTTTCAATACGAAGCATTCCCGGCCCTAGGGCGGTTGCCTCAGCACTCCAAACTCCCCCTACAAGCCACGAGAGCGGATTAAGAGGGTTGGCCGACGCTGCCTTCTGTTGCCCCCCAAGTTGACCACCGGTCAAGAGGACGGACAACAGCGTAAGAAATATCGTTCTGAAAGCTGTGTTCATGAGACTGACAATACCTAGTCCCATTACAAAATTCTTGTACAGATGAAAGGTTTGTCGGCGAGATGCTGCGGTCCTTAACTGCTACATCAGATGCCCTACCGTTTTCGGCAAGCTAGCATAAAGGCTAGCCCACCTTTCTCCCCGCACGCCCTTGACTTCCTCCAGACTAGATCGTTCGTCCCGTAATAGCGTCTGGGATCGTTCGACACATAATAGGCTTACTCGGGGCTGCAACGGGAAAGCTGTGGCATCCAACCTCGCCGTCCCCACCTTTACAAAAAACGTAAAGGTGGGCCAGCCACCCGTGACGAATGAATTCGCCGCTCGCCAAAACCATCCCACTCAGGGCTTTTCGGTCAGCCTGGGTCTAGAATACGGCAGGAAGGGTGGCCTATGGAGATGAACCTTGCGGAAGCGATATTAATTCTAGAACGCGGTCCGGGGACCGTCGATCAGATGCTGCGGGGGCTTCCGGACGAGTGGGTCCGCGCGACCGAGGGCGGGGATACATGGAGTTGTTACGACATTATGGGACATCTGATCCACTGCGAAGTTGCGGATTGGCTGCCTCGAGCGCAAATCATTCTCGAACACGGCGAGAGGCGCACTTTCGATCCCTTCGATCGCTTGGCGCAATTTAAAGGTCCTAGAACGGTGTCCCTGGGGCATCTGCTAGACCGCTTCAAGGAACTGCGCGAGCACAATGTCAAGGCCCTGCGCGACATGAATTTAAGTCTTGCGGACCTTGCCCGCACCGGCGTTCATCCCAATGACGGCATCGTCACGCTAAGGCAACTAATCGCCGCATGGGTGGTGCATGACTTGACCCACATATCCCAAATCTGCCGCGTTCTGGCGAAGCAATATGAAGCGGAAGTGGGTCCATGGAAAGCCTACCTGGGCGTGCTCAATATTTCGATTGATCGCAGCGGCGATCGAGCCGCTAAAACCTCTTTGTGGGCCGACCCAGCTGAGACTTTGGTCTCCTCAACATGAAACGCTTGCCGACTGAGACATTAGGTGCCCTTCTCGCTCATCACTTTCTGATACGCAGTCAGCGCGATCATTGGGAAGTATTGGCGGTACATGTGGTACTTCAGGTAGAAGACTTGGGGGAACCCGGTGCCGGTGTAGAAGGGTTCGTCCCAGGCCCCGTCTTTTTTCTGGGTGCGTAGAAGGTAGGCGATGCCGCGGGCTACGCAGTCGCTGCGGGTATCGTTGGCGGCGAGCAAGCCCATGACTGCCCATGCGGTTTGCGATGGCGTGCTCGGACCGACTCCTCTGGTGGTGGGATCGTCGTAGGAGCCGCAAGTTTCTCCCCATCCGCCATCCGGATTCTGAACCATGCGAATCCATTCGGCGGCCTGCTGAATGTGGGGCTCGTGGTAGTCGACGCCGATGGCTTGCAGTCCGCGCAGCACCAGCATGGTGCCGTAGATGTAATTCACGCCCCAGCGACCGAACCATGAACCGTCGGGCTCTTGCTCGTCGCGGATAAACTTCATCGCCTTCTTGACCGCGGGATGGCTTTGGTCGTATCCGTAGGCCGCCAGCATTTCGAGCATGCGTCCGGTGATGTCGACGGTTGCGGGATCGAGCATGGCATTGTGGTCGGCAAACGGAATGTGCTCGAACACCATGCGGTCGTTATCTTTGTCGAACGAAGCCCAGCCGCCATTGCGACATTGCATGGTGAGCATCCAGTCGATGGCGCGCTGGACGGACTCGCGTTGGTAGCGTCCGTTGGGATGCTCGGTGTGCGCAAGGCCGAGGCAAACCATAGCGCTGTCGTCGACGTCGGGATAAAACTCGTTGTTGAATTCGAAGTACCATCCGCCGGGCTCGCCGGCTGGATTTTTTACTTTCCAGTCGCCGATGGTGCGGACCTGTTTTTGCAATATCCAATCGGCGCTCTTCAACATGCGGGGATCGTTGGCCGGAACTCCGCTCTCGCCGAGGGCGAACAGCGCGTAGGCCGTATCCCATACCGGAGGCTTGCATGGCTGCATGCGGAACGTATCGTCTTCTTCGATGCCCAGTTTTTCGAATTCATCAAGGGCGCGAATTACCTGCGGATCGTCAAGCGAATATCCCATGCAGCGCAGCGCAATGATGGCGTTCATCATCGACGGATAAATCGCGCCCAGGCCATCGCTCATCTCGAAGCGCTCGAGCATCCACTTCTCGGCTCTCTTCAACGCGACGGAACGCAGCGGGCGGATGTGCACGCGCTCGAACCAGTGAGTGGCCCGGTCGAGGGCGAGAAAGAAATTTCGCCAGGAAATTAATTTCTTATCCCACTGGAGGCGCATGCGGGATTTATCGCGGCCGCCAACGAATAACTCTTCGACTCCCATTTCGTCAGGAATTTTTTTGAACGGCTTTTTGGCATAAGCGATCGACAGCGGAACCAGAATCGCCCGCGACCACGAAGAGATTTCGTAGATGTTGAACCAAAACCAGTTGGGGAAAAGAACAATCTCAGGCGGAACCGCCGGGACGGCGTCGTAATCGTACTGCCCAAAAAAGCAAAGATAAATTTTGGTGAAGGTGTTGACCTTGGTGACGCCGCCCATCTCCAGAATCTTTTTGCGGGCGCGCTTCAGGGCGGGGTGGTCGGCTGTATAGCCGGCAAGCTTTAATCCGAAATAGGCCTTTACCGACGCGCTGAGATTCGAGGGGCCAGCGGCGTAGATGCTCCACCCACCGTCTTCGTTTTGATGTTGCAGGACGTAGTTCGCGGCTTTCTGAAAACGGTCTGGCCTTCCCGATCCCAGCAGCGTGTGCAGCAGAACGTAATCGGACTCAAGCGTAGTGTCCGCCTCAAGTTCGCCGCACCAGTAGCCGTCTTCGTGCTGTTGGGAAAATAAGAATTGCCGCGCGCCGTCGATGGCGGCAGCCACACGGCTGCCTATATCGTCAATTCTACCGAAAAAAGTTTGCGGACCGGCCTGCGCCAGTCGAGACCTGGGGGATGTCTCTTCCATAGTTAGGCTTTTGCTCAGAGCGGGTAGGGCCGACTTTCAGTCAGGCCGATATCTGACCTGCCGCGTTACGGCCCGACTGAAAGTCGGGCCCTACCCATTTCCGAAATTTGTTCTAATTCGCTGCCGCTCCGACGGGTGCGCTGGCGATGGCCTCGACGATTTCGGGAGGCAATCCGAAGCGCACATTCTCGGGCATGACTTCGACTTCCTGAACGTTGTCGAATCCCTTGCTGCCCAGGAACTTTACGACCTCCTGAACGAGATGCTCGGGAGCCGACGCGCCCGCAGTCAGCGCGATGGTTTTCACATTCTCCAACCACGCGGGCTGAATGTGGCGGTAGTTGTCGATTAGATGCGACGAGGTGCCCAAATTACGCGCAACTTCTACGAGGCGGTTGGAATTTGAGCTGTTGTCGGAGCCGACTACTAGAAGCAACTCCGCGTCGGATGCAACGTGCTTCACGGCAACTTGCCGATTTTCGGTGGCGTAGCAGATGTCCTGTGCTGCGGGGGCTTTAATGTTCGGGAAGCGCAGCTTCAGCGCGGCAATAATGTCGGTAGTCTCGTCGAGACTCAAAGTTGTTTGCGTCAGGTAAGCTACGCGGTCGGGATTAGGGACAGTAACAGTCGCGGCTTCTTCTGGCGATCCTACAACCTGCGTCACAATCGGGGCCTCGCCCAAGGTTCCAATTACTTCGTCGTGATCGCGGTGGCCGATGAGCACCAGCGAGTATCCTTCTTTCGCGAACTTCACCGCTTCCACGTGCACCTTGGTGACCAGCGGACAGGTCGCGTCGATGACGCGCAATCCACGCTGCTTACTAGCATCGCGAACCTCGGGAGACACGCCATGGGCGCTGTAAATCACGCGCTCGCCATTGGGAACTTCTTCGACGCTGTCGACAAAAATCGCTCCCTTGCCTTGGAGTTCTTCCACCACAAACCGATTGTGCACGATCTCTTTGCGCACATAAATCGGCGGCCCAAAGGCTTCGAGGGCGATCCGAACGATGTCGATCGCGCGGACGACTCCGGCGCAGAATCCGCGCGGCTTCAGCAGCAGCAGCGTTTTTCCAGTTTCGGGCAAGTAGGTTTCAGGCATTGTCGATTGATTCAAAGATACACTTCTCCATCGTGAGAGGTCTGTTAAAAGTAACGGAAAGTGCTGCTTTGGTCAACGTAACTCAAAGAATCGCAGGGGATTAGCAGCGATTGGGGAATTTTGGGAGGTGAACGGGGTGGCTACCACAACCGCGTTACTCCGTAGCCGTCGAAGATTTTTTCGTTGCTCACGAGAGTCATCTGCTCTTCGAGCGCCTGTGCGATTAATATCCGGTCAAAAGGATCTTTATGCGGTCCCGGGAGCGAGCCGGCACGAACGCCGTGCGCAATTGTGACCGATAGAGCGACAAACCGCTCGTTAACGAGATGAGCGGAAAAATATTCCACAATGTGGGCTGCCAAGTTCAATTTTCCGAGGCGCACCTTTGTGGCTATTTCCCATGCCGATGCTGCACTCACCACCACGGTGTTATCCTTACTGGCAATAGCCTTTCGAGCAGATTTCGACAGGGCCCGATCCTCTGACAGCCACCACAAAAACGCGTGAGTATCCAGCAAAAGGACCGCCACTTATTCCAAACATTCCAGTTCGTCATCAGGCAAAGGATCGAAAAATTCGGGGCCAACTTTTAGCTTTCCTTTTAATGCCCCGGGCTTCCGGTCGCCACGCGGATCTTCAATAGCAACGAGCCGGACCACTGGCTTCGAGCCTCGCGCAATGACCACGTCCTCCCCCCGGCAGGCCTTTTCGATCAAGCGGGAAAGCTGCGTTTTTGCTTTGTGAATAGTAATGGTTTCCATGAATTTTACGTTAGCTAACCTACGTTAGCTAATAATCGTATGTTTAGCAAGGTGCGTTCGGTGGGACGGCCCCACTCTTCAAATTCGTTTAGATTGAACCAACCTTGTGCTTCCGAATTCCACCACGTCTATGTTTTCGATCCGGCGACTAGGTCCACTTACCTGCTAGGCGTTGCGCGCTGGATCGGACGCTCAACCTCGATGCCCGCTTTCCAGATAGCAATAATGTCGGACAGGGCAGTGATGTCCTTGGTTGCGTCGCCGCGGACCAGCAAAAGATCGGCGCGGAGTCCGGGAGCAATTCGGCCGCGATCATCCAGATGAAACACCGCGGCTGGAAAGGAAGTGGAAGCTGCCAGTGCATCCGAAGCCGATAAACCCGCCCGGACCAATAGCCTCAATTCCTCGTGCATGCTGACACCATTCGAACTTCCGGGAGAAGGCGCGTCGGTGCCCGCGAGGATCGGCACGCCAGCCTTGTGCAAACTCTTGATAGCGGAAAACGCATTCTCGATCTTTCCAGAGCATAAACTCGGCATGTGCGCTTTCAAATGCGACTGCACGTCGGCTGAAAGGAAAGGGGCGAGACGATTGTCGGTCAACAAGAAGTCGGCGCCTGGTGTTCCGAGGCTGGATTGAATAGCCGCTAATGTCGTGATCACAAATGCGTGGTGCTCAGCCACGAATTTGGCAAAATCGGCTTGAGGCGCCGAGTCGGCAAAAATATGCGCAATCCCGTCCGCGCCGGCAGCGATCGCCTCTCGCGCGTCGTCTTGTGACGTAATATGCACAATCGCAATCTTCCCTCGCTTGTGCGCTGCCGCTATCGCTGCAGCGAGCTCTTTGCTCGACAACCTCGCGAACGTGATATGGCAAACATGACCATCCTCCAAAATAATTTTTATGTAATCGCTGCCTTCGGCAATTCGGTCATCCACGAATTGCTGCGCGGTGTCAGCGCGCGTCAGGGTGGGAACGGCAAAACCATATTCGGTACCGTGCCCTTTTGGCGGAGTTACAACATTGCCGGCAGACAGCAGGTCGGCAGAATCGGGCCCAGCTGCCGCGTGTTTCAGTTTCGACATGTTTTCCGGCAAGCCTGCCATGTTCAGTTCAGTGGTAACTCCAAACAGAATCGCTTGTTTGGTAGAATCGACCCAATCGTGAGTATGTGAATCGATCAAGCCCGGGAGGAGGGTGTCGCCCTTGGCATCTATTTCCGCAGCTCCGGGAGGAACTTCCAGGTTTGTTCCGACCGACTGAATCTTACCGTCTTGAATGAAAACACTGTTGGCATGGATCACTCGCTTACCATCGAGAATTCGCGCGTGCCGGATGACGAAAAAATGGTTTGATGATGGCTGAAGTTTGCCTCTCTCAACGGTCTGGAAAATCCTAGGTGATTTTTGAGGTTGCGATTGAACTGGGATGAGAAGCAGGCCAACGGCCAAAACGATCAAAATTCGCCATCTAAGTTCATCAAGGGGGACGATGACTTGAGGCATAAATTTCCTCGATGTTTTGTCGATACACCGCTATCCCTGATAGACGGCTAAACGCCGCAACAGTGAGCCCAACATTCAAACGGGGGTGAGATTTGCGAAAAAAACATTCCGCAAGCGTGACGACACATCCGACTGAGAGTATTTCTCTAGGCGTTGGTCTTCAACATCTGCTCCGCATGCTTTCTCGACGTGTCCGTCAGCTTCGCCCCGCTTAACATGCGCGCGATTTCTTCGGTGCGTTCTTTGCCTGTGATCAGACGGACCGTGGTGCGGGTGCGTCCGCCGGAGTCTTTCTTTTCGATTACGTAATGATGATCGGCGAAGGTTGCAATTTGCGGAAGGTGCGTCACGCACAATACTTGATTGGATCGGGCCAGGCTTTTGAGTTTTTTTCCGACGGCTTCGGCGGCACTGCCTCCGATTCCGGTATCGATTTCGTCGAAAACTAACGTGCGCTGCGCCGCGTCGTTTTTTCGGTGCTTCGCAGACCCCGCCTCTACGCTGGCTTTTAGCGCCAACATGCAGCGTGATAATTCTCCGCCGGAAGCGATATGCTCAAGCTGCCGCAACGGCTGCCCTGGATTAGTGGAGATCATGTAAATCGCTTCATCGAATCCCGACTCGCCCCATTTCGTTTCTTCGTCGCTTCCCGAAAGTTCGATATGGAAGCGGGATTTCATAGCTAGATCATTGATTTCTGACTCTACTAACTTTTCGAGCTTGCGCGCTGCCTCGTGGCGCTTCTTCGACAATCCGCGTGCTACTTCCAAATATTCTCGCGCCGCTTCAGCAAGGTCGTCGTGAAGCTCGCGCAGGATGTCATCTTTGTTCTCCATCTCTGAGAGCTTGCGCCGTACTTCTTCGCCGAAGGTGATGACTTCTTCCAGAGTCGCGCCGTACTTGCGCTTTACCTTGTCGATAAGAGCGAGACGGTCTTCGACTTCAGCAAGATGCTCCGGGGACGCATGAATTCCTCCGGCATAATCGCGCAACGTCGCGCCGACATCCTCGACGCTGATTCGCGCCGTCTCCAGCGCGGCCAGCGATTCCTGAAATTTTGGTTCGTGGCGGACCAACTCCTCCAAATGTTTTTGCGCCGCCCGCAGCGAAGACGAAGTGGAATTCCCGCCCTCATACAAAAGATCAAAAGCATTCAGCGCCGCGCTGTAAATTTTCTCGGCATTAGCCAGCACTCTTTTTTCCGTGGCTAGCTGTTCATCTTCGCCAGCGTTCAACTTGGCGTCGTCGATTTCCCGCTTTTGAAACTTCCAGAGATCAATCAAGCGAAGACGATCCTGCTCGCCCTGTTCGAGTTCCTTAATTCTTTGCGCGATATTTCTCCAGCGCCCGAATGCTTGCTGCGCCGAATCTAAATTGATCCCGGCAAACACATCGAGCAACGCGAGTTTTGCGGCCGCGTCAAAAGAAAGAATCGACTCATTCTGCGCGTGAATGTTGGCCAAATATGGGGCCAACTGGCGCAGCACAGACACGGTGGCCGGTTGGTTGTTGACGAAGACGCGTCCCTTGCCGCCGAGAGAAATTTCTCGGCGCAGGATGGTCGATTTGTCGTTGTCGTTCGCATCAATCCCGTTGGCCTCTTGAATTTTGGAGACTGACATTTCGACAGCGCCCTCCAATTTGAAGACGGCGGAGAGCATCGCCCGTTCCGTCCCCGCGCGAATCACATCGGAGGAAGCTTTCTCGCCCAACAGCAGGGCCAGGGCATCGATTAGGATGGATTTTCCTGCACCGGTTTCGCCAGTCAGCAGGTTTAATCCAGGCCCGAACTCTACGGCCAGATTGTCGATTACCGCGTAATTTTCCAGCCGGAGTTCAACAAGCATGGCTTTGGTTAAAATTGGAGTGAACTGATGCGAAGAATAACAGATGAAGCTTGCACTGCATGAGATGGCAAAAAAGCACAAATCCCGTTACGCAGAGCAGAACCCCTCATCCCGTATTGTGAAGTCCGGCCGCGATCCCGTTGATCGTCGCCGCCAGGGCATAGTTCAATTCCTCGGACTTCTCGCCCCCGCGCTTCCTTCGCAAAAGATCCACCTGAATCAAGCTCATCGGATCCACATAAGGATTGCGCAAGCGAATGGATCGCGATAACACCGCATTACTTTCAAGAATCCGTCCTTCGCCTGTGATGGACAGGATCACACGGCGTGTCCGCTCGAACTCCTCCACCAACATCTTCCACACACGCTCCCGCAGGTCTGCATCATCGACCAACTCGGCGTACATTCGCGCAATGGTTAAATCTGCTTTGGCCATGGCCAATTCCACGTTGCGGATCAAGTCTGAAAAAAGCGGGAATTCTTTCATCATGAGACGTAATAATTCTTGCTGCTTTGAGCCGCGTCCGGCAAAACGTTCAAGGGCATAGCCGACCCCAAACCAGGCTGGCACGGCGTGTCGACTCTGCATCCATCCAAACACCCACGGGATCGCTCGCAGATCTTCCAGCCGGCGATTCTGCGATCGGCGTGGTGGACGCGAACCAATCCGAGCATGCTCCAGTTCATTCACCGGAGTCGCCCGCTCAAAATAAGAAAGCAAGTCGTCGTTGTCCGCGATGTTCTTGCGATAGAACCCATAGGCATCGGCTGACATTTCCTCCATCGCCTGGTTCCATTTTTCATCGCTGCCCAGCTTGGGTCCGTTTGAGCGAGTCAAAGCTTCGAGGCAGGCGGCGACCATGATTTCAAGGTTCCATTCCGCGAGCACAGGGTCAGCGTATTTCCAATTGAGCACTTCGCCTTGTTCCGTCACGCGAATTTCTCCCGAGAAATCGCCTACGGGTTGGGCCACGATTGCCGCATGGGTAGGGCCGCCACCTCGCCCCACGGTGCCACCTCTCCCATGAAAAAGTCTTAATTTAATGCCGTGATCCCGGGCCACACGGTGCAACTCGCGATGCGCTTTGTAAAGTTCCCAAATGCTGGTCAACATGCCGCCGTCTTTATTGGAGTCCGAGTAACCAAGCATGATTTCTTGCCAGTTCCCCCACGACTCGAGCAGCGCTTTGTACTCAGAAGTGTTCCAGACGCGCACCATAATCTCAGGCGAAGCGCGCAACGAACCAATGGATTCGAACAATGGCACCGGCATCAGTCCAGGATCATTGCCTTCCGCCGCCAAGCGAACTCCGGCTTTATCTGCCAGGCGCAGCACCGCCAGAATGTCTTCGGCAGACTCCACCCCGCTGATGACATAATTGCGAACTGCCGACGCCGGATAGATTTTCTTCAATTCACCAATGTTCCGAAAAGTAGGAATGACAACATCATCTTCCGGAACGGTCTTGTCTCCCCCTGCCCGGAGTGCCCCCACGTGCAGACGCGCGTGTTGACGGATATCGAGCGTCGAAAGCTGGAAGCCAAACGTCAGTATTTTTCGCAGCAGCGGATCGCAAATCAACTCAGCCAGTACGTGCCCGCTGTTTTCCCGCAGGCTGTCGCGAACCATCAAAATGTCCAGCTCAAATTCCTTCGCGTTCGAGTATGGATATGAACTTCCGTTTTCCCCTCGGCTATCCTTCAATCGCACGATGACGAAATTCAGGAAACGCCGGTACAACTCGGTCTTCGATATGCGGGCCAAACGAGAACGCTCGTCGCCGAACTGATCGTTATATTGAGCGAGTCGCGCTTTTAAATCCGGAGAAATCGCGACCTGTCGCGCCGACGAACTGATTCGATCTATGCCTCGCTGCACCTCCGAAACATAGTGCCCTAGAATCGCGTTGTGCGCTCTTTGCAGCGCTTCGCGCGTCGATTCCCCCGTCACAAAAGGATTTCCGTCCCGGTCGCCGCCAATCCACGATCCAAACGACACCACTTCGGGTAAATCTTCCTCCGATAACTGCAATCCGTAGATATCTCGAAAGGACTCCAACATCTCGGAATAAATTCGCGGCAGCGCATCAAAAATTGACATGGGATAATAGTCCAATCCCATGCGAATTTCGTCCGACACCAACGGCTTTTCTACCCGAACTTCGTCGGTTTGCCACAGGCTCGTAATCTCAGCCAAAATTGCTTCCTCACTTAATGCAGCGTCCGCATCCGAAAGCGGGAGATGGTCCAGCTGTTCTAAATAACCTCCCACCCGGCGTCGCTTAAAAAGCACGGTACGGCGCGCTACTTCCGTTGGGTGGGCGGTAAAAACTGGCACTACTTTCACTGCTTTCAAGAAAGACAAAGCATCTTCCGCTAATATGCCAACTCCTTTCATGCGCAGCAGCGTTCCGCGAAATGATCCCGGCAGTGGAGGCTGGTCGGTATGCAATTTCGCCGCGCGCCGCCTGCGTTTACGGTGATTGGTTTCTGCCAGATTCGTCAGCTCGAAATAAATGGCGAAGGCTTTTGTCACAAGATAAGCATCGGCAATGTCAAGGCGCTTGACGATATCGATAGCTTCCGTCATGCGCGGGTTTTCGAAATTCGTCCCGGCTCGGTTGTCGGGTAATTCTTCGCGATATGCGATGAGTAGTCGCCGGAGTTGCTCAACTACGTCAAACAGCCGCTGGCCCCCCTGCTCCACCAGCACCTTCCCCAAGAGGATTCCCAAAGATCGAACATCACGCCGTAGTGGCATCTCTTTGGCGGCATCGCCGGTTGCCGCGATTAGTTCTGCGAGGCGGCTGGATTGGTCCGGCGCCGCCCAAAGTGGCTCGTCCGTCATAGGTGGAGTAATAGTAAAGCATGGAGATATTCGAGGAGAGGCAGTGTGCGAAGAAAGTGGGAGGCCACTAAGACAAAGGTGCTGGAGGAAAAATTGTATAGTGCAATTCTGAAGGTCGGGCCCTTCCCGTTCGCGTTGCAAAAATTGAATTTTTCCGCAACCTGAACCCCGCTCAACAATCCGCCTCGTTGATTTTTGCGCGGTCCCGAACCGGGCCTGCACCTACTCCACGAGCTCCTCCTCCAGTGCACTAAGAGTTTCATCATCCATTTCCCAGTTCTTCAAAATTTTAAAAATAGTTTTCGAGGCAAATCCGGCGCGCGTGAGTTGGCGAAAAAATTTGGCAGCTTGTTTTTGATTTTCAGGTTTCATGAGTCGCTTGCGGCGCATATAGTTCCGCGCCTGCGCTTCGTCGCTTACATCGTCGTAAACCGAAGCCACCGCTTTTTCGATGACCTCGCCATGCACGCCCTTAATTTTTAAGTCAGTGACCACACGCCGCCGTCCGTATTTTTCCGTATCGCGTCGATATGAAGAATAGGCGGCCGCGTATCGTGCATCGTTGAGGTATCCCTGATCTTTCAATCGGCGGATGACCAACTCGACCAGCGTTCGACCGTATTCAGTTTCTGCATCGACGCGAGGCCGCATTAAGCGTTTGAGTTCAGCGACGGATCGCATGCGGCGTCCCAGCGCCCCCACTGCATAGGCATACAGTTCTTCTTCCGAGTCAGTTTTTTTGGGGCGAGGAAAGGGCATGAATATTGGATGAAAATCTATTCCACCAAACTCTACGCTTTTTGCAAACGTTTGGCGGAACCTTTGCCACCCATCATCGAGCGTTACCTCTGTGCAAAACTAACGCGAGTTGGGGCTTGCGTTTAACGCATGCAAGACGGTACGATTAAGTTGTTCCCAGCGGCCATGCTCTCTAGCTGGCCCTCCGCGCCCATTAGCCCTTGGCGCCAAATGGACAGGATCCAAACGGATACAGTTTCCAGACGGAACAATTGATCCAAATTAATAAGCGGTTTTACGGAAGATTTATTCAAAATGTTTCTAGCCTGTCGCGGCATGCTTCTCAATCGGTGGAGAGCCTCGGCCAATGGACGGGCGAAGACGCCTGTCGCCACATTGCAGTGATAATTAATGCAGCACGAAGAGAAAAAATATGAATGCTGGACCCGGACGCCCCTCCAACGGAGGAGGCAGAAATAGACGGAGACGCAATCGCCGTCCTTCCAATCGCAGTGGTCAGCCCGCAGCTCGCGATCGCAACCAACCGCCTAGCGTTTACAGCGCCCCCATGGACCACAGCTACCGCGCCAACATGAACGGCAACGGAAACGGGGCTCGCCAGGGCCGCCAACGGCCCGGATTCGCCGCCGCTTACGCGCCGGCCGATCCTGATCCGCTCCCCTTTCGCGAAGACGCAACTTCACGCATCTTCGCCTTCGTAGATGATTTATTCTTCCAGGCCAAGATTCAAGAAACTGCCCGCAAGCTCAATGTCAAAGTTGAGTTCTGCAAGGCCGAAAAAGATTTGCTGGAACGCATCAAGCTAAACGGGGAAGAAAAACCCTCACTAATCATCTTTGACATGAACAATGTGAATGCGAAGCCGCTGACATTGATTCCGAAATTAAAAGCGAAACTGAAGAAGACCTCGATCATCGGATTCCTGTCTCACGTGCAAGGCGACCTTAAACAGAAGGCGCACGAGGTGGGATGTGACATGGTGGTCCCACGATCTGCGTTCTCGCAGAATTTGCCGCAGTTGTTACGCCGGCATGGCGCTCCCGACGAGGAATTGTCAGCCAATTAGCTGGGGAAGTGGAAGTGAACGTCTTGGCGGGAAGCGATTGCCACTCCATTCATGATGGCGGGAGTAAACCGCCAATTCTTCAGTGCCTCCAGAACTTTATCTTCCAGGCCGTATCCCAACGACTCCAATACTTTTGTGTCCGCTACGTTTCCCTTTTCGTCAATCGTGACTTCCACGATCACATCCCCAGCGACACCGGAAGGAATGTCGGCGCGCTCAACCACGGGATTGGGAAAGATAACAGGAAGCGCGGGACGCGATTCATAACCTGTCTTTGGGCCGACCGAAGCCGATCCAAATGCTGAACCTGATCGCGCCGACTCCACGGGCGCATTGATGGGATCGTCCTGGCGTGATTTAGGTGTGCTTGGCTTGGTATTCCGCTGATGCTTGGTCTTCGGCGCCGGGACGTGAAGCTCCGTCTCTCGCAGCATCGAAGCCTCTCCCAGATAGACGATGTGGTCGGAAGCGCCCAAGCCTCCGTTGCCGAATGCGACCGACGAAGGCTGTATAAACCTCGGTCCAGCAGCCAGAACCAAATAAAACAGAACGCAGTGCAGTCCCGCCGATAAATAGAAACTTGCGTGCGAACGGGGGTGTGTTGTTGCTGCAAACATCGGCCTTCCCGTGCGCTGGAATCCTTGCATCGCCCCATCATTTTACCACTGGGTCCAAGGGGTGGAAGGTTATCTGTTGTACCCGCCGGTTCTCCCCTAACCACCTCAAATGATTGGAGCTGTAGGTTCTAAAATCTCGGCCTCGCCTCCGATTCGTTTATACTGATTGGTTTGCGTGAGAGGGCATCAGTTTCTCGACCTCACAAAGGGCGCTCGTTGAAGATTTTAGTCTGCATTAAGCAGGTCCCCCAAAAAGACGCTCCGCTGAAGCTGAACGAATCTAGTACCTGGATTCGCGAGGATGTCTCTTACGAAGTGAATGAACCGGACGCGTACGCGCTCGAAGAGGCGTTGCGCCAAAAAGAGAAGCACGGCGGAGAAGTCGTTGCGATCACCGCCGGTCCGGCGCGATCCCAACAAGTTCTTCGTGAAGCGTTAGCCAAGGGGGCAGATCGTGCCATCCACCTCGAAGGCAGCGAATTTGTGGCGCTCGATGCGTTCAGCACAGCCCGGGCACTCGCCGCTGCTATCAAAGATGAGGAATTTGATTTGATCTTCACCGGACTTCAATCCGACGATTATGGCTACGCCCAGACGGGCGTAATTTTGGCTGAATTGCTGGGTTGGCCTCACGCCACGATCATCATGCAGATTGAAAAGAACGAAACTGGAATTCGGGTGAAGAGGGAATTGGAAGCTGGATATTTTCAGTTCGTCGATATGCCTTTGCCATCGGTACTGACAATTCAATCAGGGATCAACAAGTTGCGTTATGCAACGCTGATCGGTATCAAGCAGGCTAAAAACAAACCCATGCGAAAAGTTTCGCTGGCCGAAGTTCAATCCTCTGCGGGCGGCAATCTTCAGAAGATTGAACGAATGTACATTCCAGAAAAGACTAAGAAGACCGAATATTTGGAAGGAACATCCTCTGAGATTGCTAAGAAGTTGGTAGATAAAATGCGCAACGAAATCCACGTTATTTAGGGAGCGTGAAGCATGCTACGCGAAGATTTGGTACGAAGAGAAGAAGAGGTCATGGCTTCCGACGAACGGGTAGGCGCGGTCATGGCAACGGCAGGAAAACTGCTCCTTGCCTTTGCCTTCATCCTCTGTTCATTCATTTATGTTGGGGTGCGCGGTGGTTCCCATATGTGGATGGGCTGGGTGTTGTTGCAGGGAAGTGTCGGATTGGTGCTCCTCGGCATGGGTAAATACAAACTCGCTCGGGTGAGCTGAATTGAACATGAGTGCCACGACCAAGCTCCGCCTGTGCGCGTCTTTTGCTATCAAACTCAATTGCCCCACAAAAGCCGAGCTTGGATGGGGCAACCGCTAATATCTTATGGCTGACACGATTCTTGCGGTCCTCGAACAGCGTGACAAAAAACTAAGTAGGGTCTCATGGGAGACTTTGACCGCCGGGCAAGCTTTGTCTGCCTCCACCGGATGGACTCTCGAAGCTGCGGTTCAGGGACACGAAATCGCAAGTGTCGCCGCGGAAGTAGCAACCAAAAAAGTCGCCAAGGTTTATGCCGTCGAGTCCGGCAAACTCGATCCCTACACCCCGGGGGCCTTCGTTTCTGCGCTGCAACAACTCATTCAATCTAAGCAGCCGAAGATAGTCATTGTTCCTCATACTTATCAAGTTCGCGATTTCATTCCCAAGCTCGCCACAGCTATGGGGCGCACCGTCATCAGTGACTGCATCGGGTTCAAGAAAGACGGCGAAAAGCTGCTGTTCACCCGCCAGATGTTCCAGGGAAAATTTGTCGCCGATATCAGTTTTTCGTGCGATGCGCCGTGGTTCGTCACTTTTCAGAACGGTGCCTTTCGCGGTGATAAGGTCGAATCCGGAACAGCAACTGTAGAAAATGTAGCGGTAGAAATTCCGCATACCGCCATTCGTACCAAGCCGCAGGAAATTTTCAAAGAAGCCAAACAGGCAATTGATTTGACGCAGGCAGAAATAATTGTGTCGGTCGGGCGCGGAATTAAAGAGCAAAAAAATATCGATATGGCAAAGCAGTTGGCCGAAGTCCTAGGCGGCGAGCTAGCGGCATCGCGCCCAATATGCGATTCGGGGTGGCTCCCCATGGATCGCCAGATCGGATCATCCGGTCAGACTGTGGCGCCAAAATTATATTTGGCGTTGGGAATTAGTGGCGCAATACAGCATCTCGTAGGAATGAAGGGCGCAAAGACGATCATCGCAATCAACAAAGACTCGGAAGCGCCAATTTTCGAGATCGCGGATTATGCCGTGGTGGGGAACTTGTTCGATGTTATGCCAATGCTAATGGAAGAGATAAAGAAGGCCAAAGCGGGCGGATAAATCGATAGACCGCAGCGCTGAGTCGTTCCTGCCAGTCCCGACCGCACACTGAAATTTTTGGGGGATATGATGGGGCCGCAAAAATCACCGGCGATATTGTCTCGCGGTGATCGATCTCGGAGAAGTTTGAGAAGATTCGGCAAGACGTCAGCATCGTCTCGTATCCTCTTTCGGTGGAGTGTTGAATGCTAGTTTTCCGTCGCTCCATCGAAAATATTGAACGCCCGCAAATGCCCGCCGACATTGTTATCGTCGGCGGCGGCCCGGCTGGAATGGCCTGCGCACTGCGGCTTTCGCAATTGATCGATCAGCACAACGCCGCGAATCCTGATTCGCAATTCAGCAAAGAAAACATTTACGTTTTCGAAAAAGCCCGCGAAGTGGGACAGCATTGCTTGTCGGGAGCCCTCCTCGATCCGCGCTCGATGCGCGAATTGCTGCCCGGCTTTGAAAAAGAAGCGCCACTCGATGCCGCGGTCTCCAAAGAATCGGTTTACTTCCTCACCGAAAAAGGCAAATTTAAGTTCCCCATCACTCCCCCTCCCTTGCGCGATCACGGCAATTATGTGATCTCGCTTAACCGCTTCGTGAAGTGGATGGCCAGCAAAGTCGAAGAGGCCGGCGTCACCGTCTTTACCGGTTTTGCGGGCTCAGAATTATTGTTTGACGGCAATCGCGTCGCTGGTGTTCGCACCGATGACAAAGGCGTCGACAAACAAAATCAGCCTAAATCAAATTTTGAGCCTGGATATGACGTGCAAGCCAAAATCGTAATTCTTGCCGAAGGCTCACGCGGATCGCTGACGAAACAACTCATCGCGAAGTTTGATTTGGCGAAAGACCGCAATCCGCAGACCTACGGTCAGGGAGTCAAAGAATTGTGGGAAGTTCCCGCCGGAAGAATCTCAGCCGGCGAAGTGATCTACACCATGGGGTGGCCGCTGACCTCCAAAGAATATGGAGGCGCGTGGATTTACGGCGGCAAAGACAATGTCGTCTCGCTCGGATTCGTCACTGGCCTCGACTATCCCGACCCGCGTCTGGACCCTCAGCGCGTGCTCCAGGATTTCAAGCAGCATCCGCTGATTGCGAAACTTCTCAAAGGCGGAAAGATGATTCGCTATGGCGCGAAGTCGCTGCCCTACGGTGGATGGTGGGCCATGCCTCCGCTGGCCGGCGATGGATGGATGATCATCGGCGACTCCGCCGGATTTTTGAACTCACAGCGCCTGAAAGGAATTCATCTCGCGATCAAGAGCGGAATGTTGGCAGCCGAAACAGCTTTCGATGCGTTGAAAGCGTCAGATTTTTCGTCCGCGAAACTCGCCGACTTTCAAAAGCGGGTCGAAGGGAGTTGGATCAAAGACGAACTATGGAAAGTTCGCAACTTCCATCAAGGCTTCGAACATGGCTTCTGGCAAGGCATGTTCCACGCGGGACTGCAGCAGTTCACCGGCGGCCGCGGCCTACGCAGCCGCTATGCCGCTACCACCGGATACAGCCGAATGAAAAAGCTCGCCGACGTTCCCGCCGATGGAGGCGACGAGGCCCACTTGCTGGGTCCCGCAAAAGGCGATGGCAAGCTGACTTTCACCAAGCTCACTGACCTCTACCACTCCGGCACCCGGCACGAAGAAGATCAGCCATCGCACCTGATCATCGACGACACCAATATTTGCAACACACGCTGCATAAAAGAATTTGGCAGCCCCTGCCAGAATTTCTGTCCTGCGAACGTTTACGAAATGGTGGACGACGCCGAGCAGCCAAACGGAAAACGCATCAGCCTGAATCCATCCAATTGCGTGCACTGCAAAACCTGCGACATCCAGGACCCATACCAAATCATCACGTGGGTGCCTCCGGAAGGCGGCGGTGGGCCGAATTATGATGGAATGTAAATAAACGCTGGGACATCGCACCCTAGGCAGCTGGCGTTCGCCCTCTTCAGGTCGTGTCTCTACTCTTTTCGGCAGGCAAGAACGCGTAGGGACAGCCGCCCCCGGCTGTCCAGGCGAGCTAAAGCTCGCCTAAGAATGGAGCGCCTGGAGAAGTCATCGCTTCGAGATTGGACCGCCGAGGGCGGCTGTCCCTACGTGATTTTCTTGAGTAAAAATAGCAATAACCCGCGAACAGCGCGTGAGGGCTTTCTTGTTGCATCTAACCTCGCCGCGTGATGGCCATTCTTTTTTTAATTTGCAAGAATGCTATGCTTGTCGGCGGAGATGCGTAGCATGAATTTACGATTGATCAAAATCATTGCGATTCTATTGCCATTCCTTTTATATCCAGTGTCGCCTACGCCCAACAACCCGCCATCCCCTCCTCGGGACACCCGGCCTTGACCAATACCGGGCCTCCCGCATAGCGATGTTCACTGACGATTTCGGACAACTATCGCGCTACCGCGACGCCAACGCGACCCTCGCCGCTCCGGCTGCCAACGAATCGCGCGTGGTTTTTTTCGGAGACTCCATCACCGACATGTGGAAGGTCACCGACTATTTCCCCGGCAAGCCCTACATCAACCGCGGCATCGGCGGACAAACCACTCCTCAAATGCTGGTTCGCTTCCGCGAAGATGTCATTGATCTGCATCCGAAAGTTGTGGTGATTCTCGCCGGCACGAACGACATCGCCGGCAATACCGGTCCCATGTCGTTGCAGGATATCGAGGCGAACTACGCTTCCCTCGCGGAACTGGCTCGCGCACATGCAATTCGCGTGGTGTTTTCGTCGGTGCTTCCGGTGAACAATTACACACCGCGCTCGCAGGAACTTTTTGCGCAGCGCTCGCCGGAGAAAATTCTCGAGCTCAACCGCTGGCTAAAGGCCTACTGCGCGTCGAATGGATACGTCTATCTCGACTACTTCAGCGCCATGGTGGATGACAAAGGAATGCTGAAGGCGGACTTAGCCGAAGATGGCCTGCATCCTAACGCAGCGGGATACAAAATCATGGCGCCACTGGCGGAAGTGGCAATAGCAAAAGCAATGGCTGCCAAGCCATAGTTCATGTTCGGCGCGGGCGCCCTGCCCGCGAGAGTTGTCCAACATTGGGTGCCTACCTGCGAAATTGATAGTCGTTGCCTTGATGTCACCGCGGTGAACACTCTCTAAATCCACGCCGCCCTCGTCTCTGCATCTATAATCACATTGAGTTTCCGATCGCCTAAGCCTTCGGGCATACCCTGGCTGTGGGCGGCGGTGGAGAGGTCGAAGGGACGGCGTCGCGCCGCACTTTCCCAAGGGTGCACGGTGGAAACGCCTGCGCCTCCCGGTTTCGCGAGAAGCCATTGGAAAGGAAACGCTCCGCGAGCATTTGCCCGCCTGCGTGTTTCTTCCTTCCAAGGTGCAGTCAAAGCAGGTCTCGTCGACTCTCGCACGCGGACGATCTTGCACCGCTCGAGATGACGATTTGATGTTGAGACCAACGACCACGACCAACGTTACATGCGGCTCTTAACTGACAAATTCGGACGCGCCATCACCGACCTGCGCATTTCCATCACCGACCGCTGCAACTATAAGTGCGTTTACTGCCGCACCGGAAATGAGGGCGCGCTCTACGGCGACCTTCCGTTCGCCGACTACCTCAGAATGGCGCGAGTCCTCGCCGGCATGGGGATCAGTAAAGTGCGCATCACCGGAGGCGAGCCGCTCCTGCGAAAAGGCGTAGTGGAATTTGTCCGCGAATTGGCGGCGCTGCGTACGGTTGACGGAAAGCCACTCGACCTCGCCATCACGACGAACGGACATCTGCTCGCCGAGATGGCGCAGCCCGCTGAAAGACGCAGGCCTGAGCCGCGTCACCGTCAGCATGGACGCGGTCGATCCCGACCGCTTCGCTCGCATCACGCGCGTATCGAACGGATACGAGCGCGTTCTGGCAGGAATTCGCGCCGCCCGCGAGGTTGGTCTGTGGCCGGTGAAAGTAAATTGCGTTCTCATGCGCGGCTTCAACGAAGATCAGATCATTCCGTTCGGAATGTTCGCCCGCGAAGAAGGCGTCATCGTGCGGTTCATCGAATTCATGCCGCTGGAAGAAGATCGCGTCTGGGCTCCGAACACGGTGGTTCCGCTGGAAGAAATCGTAAGCCGCATGAATGAATACCGGCCGCTAATCGAAATTCCACACCAGCGCAGCGAGACCGCGCGCCGTTATCGTTTTGACGATGGCATCGGCGAGATTGGAATCATCGCTCCGGTTTCGCATCCGTTCTGCGGGCATTGCAGCCGCATCCGCATCACCTCCGACGGCAAAATTCGCACCTGTCTGTTCTCCGTCTGGGATCACGATCTGCACGCCGTCATGCGCCGGGGCGGGTCCGATGAAGAGATGACGGAGTTTATTCGCGGGCGTGGTCATGAAGAAAGAAGAGCGCCATCACATCGGCGAGCCCGATTTCGTTCCGGCATCAAGAACCATGGTGCATATCGGCGGGTGAGGGCTTCCGCAAATCTATCCGGCGGCGGAGACGGATCATACCGAGATTTTCCTAGCCTGGAGGCACAATTCAATCAAGACGCGCGTACGCTTCATGAGGGAGTCGAGGTTCTTCGCCTCGGTATGACACCCGGGAATTCCTGGTACTGTCGCAACGTAGTAACCTTCCTCGTCGCGTTCAATGACTACGGTAAATTTGCGCTTCGGCTTCACGGAGCGATTTATCACCGCACGGCTTTCTCAAGACCGTCGGTGGTTCAAAATCAGACGTTGCCTCAGAACGCGTCAATCCCCGTCACGCTTTGCCCGATAATCAAAGTATGAATGTCGTGAGTCCCTTCGTAAGTCTTTACTGATTCGAGATTCATCATGTGACGCATGATCGGATATTCGTCCGCGACTCCGTTTGCACCTAAGATGTCGCGAGACATACGGGCGCATTCCAACGCCATCCACACGTTGTTGCGTTTCGCCATGGAAATGTGTTGCGGGCGGACTTTATCTTGATCTTTGAGGCGTCCGGTTTGCAGGATTAGTAATTGCGCTTTCGTGATTTCGGTTATCATCCAGGCCAACTTTTCTTGTACGAGTTGGCGGGAGGCGATGGGCTCGTTGTGGAATTGCTTGCGAAAGAGCGAGTACTGTAAAGAGCAATCGTAGCAGGCCATGGCCGCACCGATGGCTCCCCATGCGATTCCGTAGCGCGCCTGATTAAGGCATTTGAGCGGAGATCCTAGACCGCCGGTTCCGGGGAGTAAGTTGGCCTCGGGGATGTGAACGTCTTGCATGGACAGGCTGGATGTCACCGAGGCGCGCAGCGACCACTTGCCATGTATATCTTCGGCGCGAAATCCCGGGCGATCGGTCTCGACTAAGAATCCGCGAATCTTGTTGTCTTCGTTTTCCACCTTGGCCCAGATAACGGCTACGTCGGCGATAGAGCCTGAGGTGATCCACATTTTTTCGCCGTTTAGCACATATTCATCGCCAACTTTCCGGGCGCGGGTGCGCATGCCGCCGGGGTTGGAACCGAAGTCGGGTTCGGTGAGACCAAAACATCCTAGTTTTTCGCCCTGATGCATCGCGGGCAGCCACGTCTTCTTTTGCTCTTCCGAGCCAAAGGCGTAGATCGGATACATGACCAGTGCCGATTGCACGCTCACGAAGGAGCGCACGCCGGAGTCTCCGCGTTCAAGTTCCTGCGTGACCAATCCATATTCGACGTTGGACATGCCGGCGCATCCGTACCCTTGGAGGGAAGCGCCGAAGAATCCGAGCTCGGCCATTGGCTTTATTAATTCGCGGGGAAAACGTCCGGCACGGTTGCATTCTTCAATGATAGGGATGAGATTTTCTTCGATGAATTTGCGCGCGGTATCGCGAACCAGCCGCTCGTCGTCGTTAAGCAGGGAATCGAAGTCGATAAAGTCAACGCCACGAAACTTCAGAGCCATGAATGAGTTGTCCTTTATTAATATCTTAGCGGAAGATTGTGGCCCGAGCTTTCGGGGGCTAAACTCGGGCGACTATCGGTAGCTGAACAGGCTGCCGGGATCAGTTACAATCCGCACGCAGATGACCTTTTCGCAGCGAGTTTTATCGGGCCGTACCGGACGCAGTGGCACCGACCGGCGATTGAAAGCCGAGCACCCTCTCCCATGGCATTGTGTGCAGTCTCGCCCTAACTACGCTGTATCCTTGATTCTGTCGGTGGCCTCATACAGTAGTTAAAGGAACACTCTTGCGCATTCAGAGTAAGGGCAAATTTTGGCATTCGCCTTTGTGGAAGTGGGTGGTAGTTTTAGCACTCCTTTGTTGTTCCGCATTCCTGTTAGTAGCGAAGCTACCTTCGCGATCGCTGAAAGTGGAACTGCTGCCGTTCTCTACCTCGCCCCCTGGTTGGGACGGGTCTCAGCCATGGGTAGTGATTACTCCAATCGCTGCACCTGGTCGACTCCGCTTTAAAGTCTCAATCTCAATGGTGAAACCGACCCTGAGGCATAACGTCCCCTTGAACGAATTCGTCGTTAATCTTAAGAATGGAAATTTTAAGTTGCGGCAAACCGATCTTTTTGTCCCTGATGTCATCCCACTGGCTCTGACTCGAACTTACTTTTCTTGGGACCCTCACAGTCATGCATTTGGGGTTGGTGCGAATCATCCTTATGACATTTGCCCGACAGGAACAAGGTTTCCATACACCTATCAGGTATTAAATCTGGAAGATGGTTATCAAGTCTATATGCCCCGCATCTCGAAGGGCACAAGGTACGAGGATGCTGTTTTCCGGCACGACCTGTCTTCCTCAGAATTTTATGCGGCCACGACGGCGTGGAACGGGAATGGCTGGACTATGACCTTTCTTGACGGCCGAAAGATATATTTTCCCGAAGCTTACTTCTCGAAGAATTTCGCGCAAGGTGCCCCGACTGAGATGGTGGACGAAGAAGGGAATCGCATTCACCTGAAGAGAAGCAAAGTGAGGAACCTGGAACAGTTAATCTCACCCAACAGACACACTATCGCTTTTAAATACGACTCCAGCGATCGGATTACCGAGGCGCGGGACGATGCCGGTCACCTTCGCACCTATACCTACGGTTACGGCGGGCACGTAGACTCTGTCAACGACGGATCTCACGTACTGTATCGGTTCGAATACCAGCGGCTTATGACTGGAACGGACAACGACCCATGGCTGCTGACTGCGGTTCTAGATGGCGATTGGAACATCCTATTAAGAAACAAGTTCTCAAATGGAAGAGTTACCAGGCAAGATTTAGGAGATGGACAGAGCATTCGCTACGAATACTTGTTTAAAAGGAATGAGCTGATCCAGACCACGGTGAGCCTGCCCTCAGGACAAAAGAAAACATTTAACTTTAAAGACGGAATTCCGATAGATCAAAAATAGGGCTCAGGACATCCGACCCCCGGTGCCAATGGCTGCTATGTTTCTTTATCCAATTCCTTTAGAACTGAAGTCGAAAGGGCGAATGGAGATTGGCATAAAAGTCTGGGTTCTGCGATTGTTGCTGCTGATTGTGCTTCTGCTGGCATCCGGGTCGACTTATGCACGGGCGCAGACGACCTCCATCTCTTCCAGTCCCGGCCTTTATCAAGGGTTTGAGTTGCTTTACAACTTGGAGTTCGAGCGGGCGCACCAGGTTTTTTTGGGTTGGGAGCACGCGCATCCCGAGGATCCCCTAGGTTCCGCCAGTGACGCTGCGGGATTTTTGTTTTCCGAATTTAATCGTCTTGGAATTTTGGAATCTCAATTTTTGGAGAGCGATAAGGCTTTCGATGCGCGAAAGAAAGTCAATGCTAATCCAGCGGTGCGCGACCAGTTCAACAGCGCGCTAGATAAAGCTGAGTCCGAAGCGCATGCGCGGCTCGCGAAAGATGCGAAAGATCGCGACGCATTGTTCGCTCTCACGTTGGCTTCGGGGCTGCGGGCGGACTATGCGGCGCTGATCGAAAAACGCAATATCGCGTCGCTGCACTACACCAAAGAGGCTGACGGATGGGCGCAACAGTTGCTCGCCGTCGATCCGCAATGCTACGACGCGCACGTTGCTACCGGATTCAGCAAATACATCATCGGAAGCATGGCGGCTCCGGTGCGGTGGCTGGTGAGGCTCGGAGGCATTTCCGGAGACAAAGAAGCCGGGATGGCTGAGTTGAAATTGACGGCCGACCACGGGCAGTACTTGGCTCCGTTTGCGCGCATCTTGTTGTCGATTGCTTATGTACGGGAGAGAGATAAAGCCAAGGCACGGGAAATTCTGGCGGGTTTGCGGGATCAGTTTCCGGGGAACCCACTGTTTCCGATGGAAATCGCGAGGCTGGATGCGCGGTAAAAGCGAGCAAGCACCATCGGCAAACCGGCTCCGTAAAATTAAGAGATTGTATAAAAGGGGAAGGGCCCGACTTTTAGTCGGGCCGCGAATGCCAACTAAGACTGATCGGCCCGACTGGAAGTCGGACCGTTCCCTCTCGAGTCAAGGGAGAAAAGAAAGTGATGACGGAGGAAGCATTAGAACTGGCAAATAGTTGGATTTCTGCCTGGAACGCACATGATTTGAATTTAATCATGACGCACTACGATGATGCGATCGAGTTAACGTCGCCGGTGGCCGCCGAGTTGCTGAAGATACCCGACGGGAAGGTCTGCGGAAAGTCGAACGTAAGGGCTTACTTCCAGCGAGGATTGGAAGCATATCCCGACCTCCAGTTTCACCTGGAGGAACTGTTCGTTGGCGTAAACAGTATGGTGCTGCTGTACGCGAATCAAAAGGGAAATGCACAGCAGAATTCATGGAATTGTCGCCAAAAGGAAAAGTGGTACGAGTAGTAGCGAATTACGGTGCTTAGCAGCTCGGCTAGATCAAGCCCGGGTAATTCGTTCTTATGTCTGACCTCTCTTTTGTCTTCCTGAGCGCAGCGAAGGATCCCTACTCCCTCCGTAAAATTGTTTTCCTGTGACAGGGATGCTTCGCTTCGCTCAGCAAGACAACAGTGCCAAACAAACTTTTCCACCCTTATTCGCCTTTCCCCCGATTCACAAAATATTTACCGCTTTGTAACCGGACTGTAACACTCCGGAATTAAAACTAGCTCCAACACTATCAATGGAGGAATTACCGAATGATGCGTCGCATTGCGTTTGTGTGTCTAGCTTTGGCTCTGGCACTACCGGCGTTGGGGCAGACTACATTGAATGGGGCGGGCGCAACATTTCCGTATCCAATGTATTCGAAGTGGTTCAACGAATATCACAAGATTCACTCCGATATCGAAATCAATTATCAGTCGATTGGAAGTGGCGGCGGCATCCGCCAAGTGCTGGCAGGAACGGTAGATATTGGCGCCAGTGACGGGCCTATGTCCGACGAGCAGCTGGAGCAGGCCAAGACCAAAATCTTGCATATTCCAACCGTGCTAGGCGCGGTGGTCCCAGCTTATAACGTGCCGGGAGTGACGGAAGAGATCAAATTTACTCCGGATGTTCTAGCGGGAATTTTTTTCGGCAAAATTACTTCGTGGAGTGATCCGGCGATTGCCAAGGCGAATCCGGGAGTGAAGTTTCCCAGCCAGGACATTATCGTCGCCCATCGCTCCGATGGCAGCGGCACCACCTACATCTTCACTGACTATTTATCGAAGGTCAGCGCAGACTGGCAAAACCAGGTCGGCAAGGGAACTTCGGTTAAGTGGCCCAAGGGTCTCGGTGGCAAAGGCAACGAAGGCGTCGCGGGGATGATACGGCAGATTCCGGGATCGATCGGCTACATCGAATTGATCTACGCGGTCCAGAACAAGATTCCTTATGGTTCGATGAAGAACGCTTCGGGAAATTTTGTGAAAGCCAGCTTGGAAAGCGTGACCGCGGCTGCGGCCTCCATGAAATCCATGCCCGCTGACTTTCGGGTTTCGATCACGAACGCGCCCGGTAAAGACTCCTATCCTATTTCCAGCTTTACCTGGCTTTTGATTCCGGTGCAGTCCAAGGATGCGGCCAAAGGAAAAATAATCGTTGACTTCCTGAACTGGATGCTCGACGACGGACAAAAGATGACTGCCGCGCTGACCTATGCCCCACTTCCGGAAAGTGTTGTGGGCAAGGTGAAGGCCGCCGTTAAACAAATTCACTAGAGTTCCGCCAAGATTTTGAGACACAGCCTCTTTGTTTTGAAGGGGCATATCAAGGAGAAAGAATGAAGCCGGTTTTTACCTGGTGCCTCACCATAATGCTCGCGACATCGTCATGGGCGCAGACTGCAACGACGACAACCACAACCAAGACTACGGTCAAGAAGCGCCGAGTTGCCGCAGCCCCAGCTGTCACGGCGCAGGACTTGCAGCAACTTCGGGATGCTCTGAGCGCTCAGCAGCAACAGATCGAGCAGTTGCGGCAGGAACTGGCGCAACGCGATCAATCGATTCAGCAAGCGCAGCAGGTGGCCCAGCAGGCGCAACAGCAGGCCCAGGCTTCGCAGACGGCAATCAGCGATGCGCAACAGAAAGCGGTCACGGCCGAGGCTTCAGTCACCGAACAAAAAGGTACGGTGGACAAGCTGAACACCGACATGGAAGACGTGCGCACCACGTTGACCAGCAGTGCGCTGAGTCAACAGGAAGCGCAGAACCGCACCTCCGCCCTGGAGACATTGGTGGGCCGGTTCCGCTTTAACGGCGACGTTCGAGTGCGCGGCGAGAGTTTCATGCAGCAGGCGGTGCAAGACCGCAATCGCGCCCGCGTCCGGGTGCGCTTCGGAGTTGAGGGCAAACTGAACGACGACTTCGTGGCAGGATTCGCACTCGCCACCGGGTCTTTGGGCGACCCCACTACTACCAACGCAACCCTCACCAATGTCTTCGACCGCAAGACGATTGGGTTGGATAAGGGATATATCACCTACAATCCTCTCGCCCACAAGTGGATTGCGCTCACGGGTGGAAAGTTTGCTTATCAATGGCAGCGTACTTCTGTGACCGGCGACCCTGATCTCAATCCAGAAGGTTTCGATGAGAAGTTTTCCTTTGATACCCACATGCCTTTCGTGAAGAACTTCACCGTACAAGGCATCGAGTTGCTCTATAACGAGGTCAGTGGCGGCCAGGACTCTTACGCTCTCGGAGGTCAAGCTTCTGCGAGGTTCCAAATGGGACGGTGGACCGCGATTCCATCTTTCCTTACGTTGAAATTTAACCGGCCCGACGCCATCCTTTCGCAAAGCGCATTCGCTACCGCGGCAACTACGACGGGATATATTCCGGCACCGGTACCGCCCGCAAAGACGGGTACTCCGATCAACGGAATACCAATCAATGGCGAAGGTCCCGGTTGCAGCAGCGTGCTGGGGGGAGCGAAATTTCCTCCATGCGTGTTCGCGCCGAACGGCATGACCAACTCAACCTACATCACCACAAATGCCGCGGGCTTCCCGACCGCACATTTTTACTCGGGCTATAACTATGCGGACTTTATCCTGAACAACACCATCAAGACTGGAAAGGCCCGTTTGCCAATCAACTTGTTGTTGGAGTTTGAAGACAATCTCGACGCCGAACCCCATCCTCTGAGCGCGACCGGGACGGTACTAACGAACCTCGGCAGTCAGAATAAAGAGTATGGCGCCGACTTCAGCATCGGCCAGACTAAAAACAAGAACGACTTCCAAGTGGGATATGCATGGTTGAGGCAGGAGCAGGATTCGGTCATCGCATCTTTCGCGGAAAGCGATCAGCGAGCGCCGACGAACATCCTCCAAAACCGTGTGTACGGATTATGGAAGCTCCGTGCCAACACCGTAGCCAGTTTTACTTGGTGGCATGGTCGTACTTTGAACACAAACCTGGAGAATGCGATTAAGGCTACTGGAGTTGCCACTGGTGCAGTCGAACCATACCTCAACCGCTTCCAGTTCGATCTGATCTACACATTCTAAAAAATGCCAGGTGCCCCAGGTCTCGATTTTGAGACCTGGGAATTTATGAGTTCAGGTGATTCGGATTTCAGTTGTGTGATTTGTTGATATTGGCCTATCGCTTCAGCGTTAGTCGCAGGTCTCAGAGGCGAGACCTGGGGCACCATCGATGAGCTCTTCGGATTCACGCCTCGTTCATCTCCCTGCTTTATACTGGCCCTGCATGCTTCGACTACGATTCATTGCCAGCTTGCTCCTGCTGTGTCCTCCTCTGTATGCCGCCGAGAGCCTCTATCAGCGCGGTACCATCGTTGATATAACGAAGGACGTGCACACCCGCGAACTGTATTCCATCGTGAACACCCCGGTCACGCAGGATGACCCCTACTTCCAGGTTTCCATTGCGGTAACAAATGTAGTGTACGTCGGCGAATACACGCCCCGTCACGCCGCAGACAATCTACCCTTGGGATGGGAGCTCAACGCCGAAGTGCAGGCCAGGATTGAAAAAGGGCACATGTTCGTCAGGGTCCCGCAGGGCCGGGAGTTGCAGCTAGCGATCGTTAAGCACTACCAGGCAGAAAAGCACGATCCAAAAAGCGCAGATACCGCAACGATAAAGCCGCGTTAATTTCAGCTTTTATTGAAATCGTTATGGCCCGCATCTCGCTGGACAACCCGTCTTATTACATCAACCGCCAACTATCATGGATGGCATTCAACCGGCGTGTCCTCGAAGAAGCCTACGATGAACTCAATCCTCCTTTAGAACGCCTGAAATTTCTTTCCATCACCGCGAGCAATCTCGATGAATTTTTTGAGGTAAGAGTAGCAGCGCTGGGTCAGCAGATTGAAGACGGCAATACTGAACCAGGGCCAGATGGAATTAGCGTGCTCGATGAGCGCGATCTACTTTCCGAAAACCTTCACGAGTTCGTGGAAGATCAATACCGCTGTTGGAACGATGAAGTGCGTCCGGCCCTGGCCGCGAGCGGTATCCGGGTCCTGGGAATGGATGAACTCGATGCTGAAGCCCGCGCTTTTGTGGATCGCTACTGCGAACAAGAACTCGACCTGCTAGTCACGCCAGTAACCATCGACCCGGCGCATCCTTTTCCGCGGGTGATCAATAAAGCGCTGTGTGTGGCATTGCTATTGCGGCGACGGCGGCGCTCCGCGCTTACTTATACCGGTGTCGTGATCGTGCCGCGTGCATTGCCGCGATTAGTGCGATTGCCTTCCCGCGATACGGTGGATTTTATTTTCCTTGCCGATATGGTGACGCACCACGCGTCGAGGATGTATCACGGTTACGACATTCTTTCGGCCGCTGCGTTTCGGGTCACGCGCAACAGCAACCTATATCTGGCGGAGGAAGAATCCCGCAATTTGTTGGAGTCAGTGCGGGCAGAATTGCACAACCGCCGCAAGGGCGATGCCGTGCGTTTGGAGATTGAAGCCAACGCCGATCCTGAAATCGTTAAGCGATTGCGGACCAACTTCGAACTGGAAACGCGGCAGGTTTTCCCCGTGCAAGGCCCTGTGAACCTGTACCGCTTATTCAATCTTTACGAGCAGATCGAGCGCCCAGATTTAAAGTTCAAGCCTTTTGCCGCGCGCGCACTCCGGCTCACGGCAAAGTCGCAGGACATTTTCGATGAGCTGCGCGGGCACGACATTCTGCTGCACCATCCTTATGATTCATACGATGGCGTGACGTCTTTCATCGAGGCGGGAGCCGCAGATCCCCTGGTGCTCTCCATTAAACAAACGCTCTACCGCACCAGCGAACATTCGCCGATCGTTCCATCGTTAATTTCCGCAGCCGCGAGAAAAGAAGTGACCGCCGTGGTCGAGTTGAAAGCGCGTTTCGACGAGGCTTCCAATATTCGATGGGCCCGCGATTTAGAAGATGCTGGGGTGCAAGTTTTCCACGGCCTGGTGGGGTTGAAGACACACTGCAAGCTTTCGTTGATGGTGCGTCACGATCCTGATGGTGTGACCCGTTCTTATGCGCACTTGGGTACGGGAAACTACAATGCAGCAACTGCGCGTTTTTATACCGACCTGAGCCTGCTTACGTCTGACCCCGCGATCACCAGCGCAGTACACGATGTCTTCAGTTTTCTGACGGCTTACGCCGAACATTCGAACTATGATCCGTTGCTCGTCTCGCCGCTAGATATGGCGGAGCACAGCCTCGCCCTCATTGCCCGCGAGGCTGAACACGCGCGCCTGGGCCGGCCAGCACACATCATTGCAAAAATGAACGCCCTCTTGGATAAAAACATCATCATGGCGCTTTACCGGGCTTCCCAGGCGGGGGTCGAAATCGATCTGCTTGTGCGTGGGATGTGCGCTCTCCGTCCCGGTGTTCCTAGAGTGAGTGACCGCATACGAGTCCGTAGTATCGTAGGAAGACTGCTGGAGCACAGCCGGATTTTTTATTTTCAAAATGGAGGCGACGAAGAGGTTTACCTCGGCAGCGCCGATTGGATGCCGCGGAATCTCTACGAGCGAGTAGAGGTCACGTTCCCCATAAAAGACACGATGCTGCGGGACCGCATTCGCTACGAAATTCTCGAGGCTTACCTCGCGGACAATGCCAAGGCGCGAGTGTTGCAACGTGATGAAAAATATGTGCGGGCCTGGCAGGCGCGGGGCAGACACAAGCCCAAGCCGTCTGACATGTTCAACGCACAAGATTTTCTGATCGCACTGGCGGAAGGAAAGCTTAGTCTCGACGCCATCCCCAAAACAACTACCCGGAAATTTCGACGACCACAAAGCGCAAGAGGAACGAAGGCTAAATGATCATTTATTTTTTACGACATGCAAGCGCCGGCGAAAGCGTTGGGAACCCAAAAAAAGACGAGAAGCGTGCGCTTGATAAGGCTGGCATCGAACAGTGTGGGTATGTGGGTCGGGCTCTGAATACTCTTGATGCCCAAGTCGATGTCATTATCTCAAGTCCGCTGAAGCGCGCGGCTCAAACCGCATCCCTGGTCGGAAACGAATTGAGCTACGAGGGCAAACTCCAGTTGGAGGACGCCCTCAAACCGGGCGCGACGTTCGCGGAGTTCCGACAAATGGTAAACCGTTACGCGAAATACGATTCCATCATGTGCGTCGGTCACAATCCCAATTTAAGCGAATTTGCCGGGCGCGCTATGAGTGAATCAGGCGCGGAAGCGTCAGTAGAACTGAAGAAAGGCGCGGTCGCCAAAGTAGAAATGGGACGCAACGGAGGCACGTTGCAATGGTGCTTGACCCCCAAAATATTGCGCGAGCTTTACGTGGCGGCGGCGGAAAGTTCGCGTCCAAAAATTTCGCGAAAATAGTTAATTTCTTTTTCTACCGCCCACAATTCCAAATCAACGCTCGCGCCAGGCTTGGCTACGATTGACAAGCTGACTCCACTGGACGCTATTTTTATGCGCGGCGTGCGCACCGAACCGCTCCGTCCTAAATCGAGAGCGCGCGCCAATCGAAGCAGTATGGAAGCTTTGGGAACGCAGTCCTGATCTTGCTCGGAAAGTACTTGCAAGGGAGCATCGGTCGGCGTCGGGCGGGACTTTCCTAGGTACCGCGCGATGGCGGCGATAATCCGCCTTTGCTGGGGGCTATACCCGAGAATTTCGGAGTGCGAAATGATGTATTGCGCATGGCGATGCCTGCCATTGCGGTTCACGTAGTCCCCGACTTCGTAGAGCATGGCGGCGGCGGAAAGCCATTCCTGGTACTCCGCTGGTAGACGGTGTACGGGCTTGAGCGCAGTAAATAATTCAATCGCGGCCTTGCGCACTCGCAGCGCGTGATCGATTTCGACGCCGTAGTGTTCGATGGTGGCCTTGATCGAATCCCATCGTTCTACTTCAAGTTGTTTACGGGAACGCGTGCCTCGGTCATATTCTGCTGTCATCTGGGCCAGCAAGCCGTCACGCAAGCCCAAGGGCAGATAGCGAAATCCGAGTAATTGGCATCGCTCCAAAAGCTCGGTATAGACGGCTGATCCGGCGACCACAATTTCGGCGCGTCGCGGGCCGACTCCAGAAAGTTTTCGCCGTTCGTCAAGCGTTAAAGTTGAAAGCAGTTTTGCAATGCGCCGCATTTGGGAGCGCGAAACAGCATTGGCGCGTCCCCCTTTAGTTTCGTAGAGGCCATGACATACCGCTGCGAGTGACTCGGCGGTGCCTGAAGTCGCGATCACGACTTTGGGCTTCGCCCTGATGATGCGATTTGCGATCCTTTTAATCTCGCGCGCAATGAATCCGCGAAGCTGGGCGGTTTCCGTTTTCCGCGGAGGATCATGCCGCAAGAACTCATTCGTTAAGCGCACCGCTCCGAGAGGAAGACTGACGGTATCGCGTATGTGTCCGCCAGCGGAAATAGTCAACTCGCAACTGCCGCCGCCTAAATCCATCATCAACGCGGGCGAAGCTATGACGCGGGTCGAGGAAACAATCCCGAGGTGAATCAGGCGCGCTTCTTCCAGTCCGGAAATAATTTCTACCTTCCAACCGGTGGAAGAGCGCACCCACTCCAGGAATGCACGGGAGTTTCGCGCATCGCGCAGCGCGCTGGTAGCGACTACGCGGACGACATCAGCGCCGGCTTTCTGAACCCCCCGATGGAAGCGGCGCAAAACTTTTACCGTGCTGGCAATTGCTTCCGGAGAAAGAAAGCCATCGCGGAATACTGACTCTCCCAGGCGTGTGACTTCACGGTCCTCGTGAATTTCCACCAGGCGATGTCCGGTCAAACGCGAAATCTTCAGGCGCACGGAATTCGACCCAATATCCACTGCGGCAAACGTCGGCATAAGGAGAAGTCAGTTTACAGGTTCAAGGGCTTCCCAAAAGTCCTTACACTTGTCCCTCAATTCCCCCCATTCGTACCTGCAATGAAACTTTTTCTTTAAACTGCACGTTTAACCATCATGTTGAAAAGACTGTTGGATGTTCACATCTTGTTTTTGTTGTTGTTCGCTACAAGCCATTTGGGCGCTGTAAGTGGGCCCGTTGGTCCTACGCTTTTCACGCACGTAAACGTGATTTCCATGAAAACGGAAGGTCTGCTCCAAGACCAAACCGTCATCGTGCAAGGCTCGAAGATTGTGCGGATTGGCGCGTCAAAAGATATAAACACTCCTTTAGGCTCCACCACAATCGACGGAACGGGAAAGTATTTGATCCCGGGTCTGGCCGATCTGCATGTTCACTTGTTTTCGTCGGACGATCTGCTTTCTTACGTTGCCAAAGGCGTCACCACGGTATTGAACATGGATGGCGGCCCTATGCATCTGCAATGGCGCGACGAAGTCCGTCGAGGAACGCTGATTGGTCCGGAGATATATACCGCCGGACACACGGTGGATGGCTACCCTCCTCTGAACGAGATGTTTTTAACCGCTGAGACCGCGCAAGCTGCTCGCGCGATCGTCCATCAGCAAAAGCAGGAAGGTTACGACGCCATAAAAGTCTATGGGACGCTTCGGCCTGAGGTTTTCCACGCCATACTGGAAGCCGCACAAAAGGAAGGCATCCCCGTTGTCGGTCATATTAACCGTCAAGTTGGCGCAATTGAGGTTTTAAAGTCTTCGCAGGTGCTAGCGGCTCATCTCGAAGATTTGATTTTTGCGCGTTTTGATAAACCCCCAAATGAGTCCGAATTGGAGGAATTCGCCACCGAGATTGCCGCCTCCCACATGACGGTGACTCCTAATCTGAACGTAAACCCCTCGAACATAGCCCAGTTGCAGGATTTGAACGCAGTCTTAAAGTCCCCCGATGCCACGTTACTTCCGCCTGCAGCTTATTCGCAGTGGTTGCCGGCCAACAATCGTAACGAAAGAAATGATTCAACCGCGCAGCAAATCGATCAGATGAAACAGATTCAAAAGATCCTTTACAGGTTGGTAACTTCCCTGCGCTCAAAGGGAGTGCGATTGGTCCTTGGTACGGACGCGGCTCCTTATGGGTTTCCGGGACTCTCAGTTCATCAGGAATTGCGGGAACTGGTAGATGCGGGATTCACTCCTTATGAAGCGCTTCTAACCGCGACCCAAAATTCTGGCAGCTTCATCGCTGACAATCTGGTAAATGCTTCTCATTTTGGAACCATCACCCAGGGATCGAGAGCAGATCTGGTCTTGCTGAGTGGAAACCCATTGAGCAACATCGACAATACTAAAGAAATTGTCGGCGTAATGCTTAATGGTAGATGGTTGCCTCTGAACCAACTGCAAGCGATGCGGGAATTAGCCGTCATTCATGCTACTAAAGTCAAGGCAACGCTAGACGCCGTCGATTCAGAGCTGGAGGCGGGGAACGTGGAACGTGCGAAAGAATACGCTGAACCTCTTGGGTCCGAGAAGTCGCAATGGATCGCGGAATGGGTCTTAATGACCAAGGCGCGAAAACTGGAAGCTAAGGATTTGTCCGCAGCCATTGCGGTGGCGACATGGAGTGCAACCTTGTACCCATCTTCGTTTTCGGCTCACTATCTGCTGGCCGATGTGTTATTCAAATCTAGGAGATTGGTGGAAGCGAAAGCACAACTGACAGAATCACTTTTGCTGGAGCCCAACAACGCGGCTGCTTTGAATTTGGCGGCGAAAATCGACGCATTCCAACAGCCCTTAAAATTCAAGCCGAAAGGTTCGTACCAAATTCGATACAGGAATGACCAGTCTGGGGATACTCGGAACACTACCCTCATGATCGAAGTATTACCCAGTGGGCAGCTTGGCGGAAAACAACTTGATGCGGGAGTCGAAGGGAAAACCCTGGACTCAGTCATCGCTGGCGGCGAACGGATCTGGGCTGTTGGCGGCAGCCAATCTGGGCCCATAGAGTTCCGTATCGTGGTGAGCGGAAATAATCTCAGTGGATATTGGGACAGTCCATATGGCAGTAATGGACACTTAACGGGATCGAAGGGGCAATGATGGGCCGCGATTTTTGAAAGGATCGACCTGTGCATAGGAAAGAACCATGAAGGTACGAAGAAGATTTGCTTGTTACGCAATAGTGATGTTATTGGCCGGACTGGCCGCTGCGCCCGCCGAAACCATGCCACGCCTGGACGGCGAAACCCTTTCTGACAAGCCCGTCGTATTGCCCGACGTCGCTCGCGGTAAGGTCGCGCTGCTATCCATCGGTTTTTCAAGGAGTGGCGGGGACGAGTCTCGAGCGTGGTCGCAGCGGTTCCAAAAAGATTTCGGCACTGACTCGAACTATGCAGTGTACCCAGTCGCTGTGTTGGAAGATGCGCCCCGATTAGTCCGCGGCATGATACGCAGTGGAATGAAACGGGATCTCACCCCGTCGGCGCGGGACAATTTTGTGATTTTAGTTCATGGCTCCGCTGAGTTGAAGCGGTTCGTGGAATTTTCAGCCGATGCCGACGCTTATTTAGTGCTCCTCGACCGGAAAGGCGAGGTGCGATGGCGCGGACATGGGGCCCTACAAGAAGATACCTATGGCACGCTTCGAGATGCCGCCCGCAAGCTTTCGTCGCAGTAGTTTATGCCGTCAAAAAGAAAACCTCGCGAGATCCGCGAGGTTCGTGGTCGAAGGATTCAGTTAACGATAGCTTCCGCCTTGTGAAGCAATCCGGTCATACGGAACACTTTGCGGAATGCCATAGTGCGACATGAGGTTCTGCATGCGCTTTTCGGCGCTTACAATCTCATTTCCGTCATGCTTCTGGCGTGCATCGATCCAGTGCGCATAGTAGCTATCGAATTTTCGCTGATCGTCCGCGCTTAGACGCGTGCCTTGATAACCCCCGTTTACATTACGGTTATGGTCTCGATCGCGATCGCGATCCCTATCCCTGTCCCTATCACCGTCGCGGTCGTAGTCCTGCCCCCCGCCGCCATATCCACCGCCATTGGAGGCGATGCGGTCGTAAGGAACATCCTGCGGAATGCCATAACGCTGCATTAGATTTTGCATCCGCTTTTCCTGGCTGACGATTTCTTCGCGGTCATTTCTCTGGCGCGCATCCATCCAGTGAGAGTAGTAGCTGTCGAATTTCTGCTGATCTTCTCCAGACATCCGCTTCTGTTGCCATTGCGCCATTACGGGCAAAGTCATCGCGATCAGTAGTGCCGATATTCCTAAAAGCTTTTTCATCGTAAACCTCCACAGTGTTTCGATTGGAATCGCAAACTCTTCCGGTTGCGGTACTAGGAGGCGCAGCGGCACTGCCGGGTTGGCTGAGCCAGGAATGAGATGGTGCGCCCGGAGAGATTCGAACTCCCGACCTAACGGTTCGTAGCCGTTCGCTCTATCCAACTGAGCTACGGGCGCAGCGTTGATGAATCTGAATTATAGACGAAAACTAAATATCTGATTTTCCTTGCAGACTGATCCGCACGGTGGATGTGATTTGATTCACAGTGGCCAAAAGCATCCCGATACTAAAACGCGAATACCGCTTGCAGATCAATTCTCCGGATGGCATTGCCGGAAGCAAACGGACCTTGGGCGAGCGAGTTCGATTCGCCAAATAGCGGCGAGTTAAGGTTCCCAATCGGAGAGCCATAGTTCACGTGATTGAAAATATTTCGCGCGGAGACACTGAACGTGACATTGTAGCGGCGATTCACGGTGGCCCCAGGGCCGAAAGGATTGCCGCCTGCTCCGGTCAGGCCGCGCCCTCCAAGGCCGCCTCCGGGTGGGCCGCCGCGTCCTCCACCGAATCCTCCGCCGCGTGGGCCGTCGGGACCGCCTTGCGCAGCTGCCGAGCCGCCTCTTACTTCTGGGCCGAATCCAAAGGTTCGGCTTACGCGCAGGTTTAGCGCGACTGAGGCGGGGCTATTTCCGTAATTGAGCGGAATGAAATTTCCGTTGCCCGGAGCCGCGTTGAAATCACCGATGGATGTGGCGCGCACGTCGCCTGCTGGAGTTGAGCCATCGGCGAACGACGGGCGGTCGTTGAAGATCGAGTCCCCGTTCAAATCTTGTCCGACAGTAATGTCATAGGGTCGGCCCGAGTTCACCACCAGAAAAGGATTCAGACGCAACGCATAAGGCAGAGTGAATGTGCCCCCCAAGAATAGGCGGTGGCGCACGTCAAAGGACGCACGTCCATAGTCTTGCATCAGGTTGAACTGGTTCGAAGGGAAACTCGATGCGCCCGATGTATCGCTATTGACATAACTCAGCGTGTAGAAACCGAACAGCGACACCTTACTGCCCAGTCCCACTCGAGCGTTGGCGATCAATTGATTTTGGCGGAAGATCGCGCCCGAATCGTATTGATAAATATTCGTGGTGCCACCGTAGGGGCGGGTACCGCTGCCGGGAATCGTGGGGTCGTACGTGCCCGGCTCGGGGGCATTAATGTTCCGCGTCAGCAGCTGGTTGTCGCCGCGAGAGTTTAAGTAAGTGAGCGCGATGGTTGTTGATTTTGAAACTTGGCGCTCGATACTGACCGCAGTTTGCATGGTTCGAGGACTGCTTAAATTTGGATTCGTGCGATAGATGGTAGGCGACTGCGTTCCCGAGATCGTCCCTGCGGCGGGGATTGTGGGATAAAAATCCGGCGACTGCACGATAGTGGATTGCTGGTTGATTCCGTTCAGTCGGTCTTGCTGGAGCACCAAATCGTAGGAGAATCGGTCGTAAAAAATTCCGAATCCCGCGCGCAGGACGGTCTTCGGGGGTTTCTTCCCACCTCCAAGTCCCCACGCGAAGCCAAGCCGGGGAGCAAAGTCCGCGCGATCGTGCAGATTGTTTTGGCTTTCAAAGCGAAGTCCGTAGCTGATGGAAAGGTTGGGACGGATACGCCAATCGTCTTCAGCATAAGGACCCACATCAATCACAGTCACGCTGGCTCGCGGATTGCCAGTCGTGACTGAGAACTGACTGGGGCCGCACTGGGCAGTTTGCGGATTCGGGGCTGCCGCCACGCACGCAGCCGTCTGTCCCATGAGGGTGACGCGATAAGCCTGTAACGACGGAAATGTGTAGGTGCCATTGAAGTTTCCGCTCGAGTAATTCGTATCACTCACCGAGCGCAAGCGCGCGCCGAATTTTATGAAGTGCTTGCCATGAACCATGGAAGTGTAGTTCTGCAATTCGTAACGGGTTTGCGTATCTCGCAGCAAACCTTGCGAATTTCCTCCTCCGCTGAAAGCCCCAAGCACCGAAGTAGTGACGCCGGCGCTCTGCGGAGTGCGGTCATCGCTCTGGCGGTTATATTGAAACCGGGTTTCGTTTACCACCGTGGAACTGAGAATTTGCGTGTCGCTGACTTGCAAGGAGTGCTCGGTCTGATTTTGGTTGTAGGCCTGAGAAGCCAGCGAGAACTGTCCCACGCCTTGATTCTCCTGATTGTTTTGCTCAAACTCGTAGCGGGCGGTCAGGGTGTTGTTTTTGCTGACTTGAAAGTCGATGCGCGGAGAAACGCTGGTACGCGTGCGCGGATTTGAAATCGCCTCGCTGAACGCCACTGGATTCAAATTGGCATCGAGGATAGTGGCGTCAATCAGCGAATTCTGATTGATGTTTCTTCGTTCAGCATCGACAAAAAACGAAGCCTTCTTGCCCAGTGGGCCGCTTATGTTGCCGCTATAAAGTTCGGTGTGATACGGAGGTTGGGAAGTGTGGAATGGATTCCACTGTGAATTAAAGGCGGAAGAATTTCCATTCACCATGACCTGCCCGTGAAAGTGATCCGTCCCCGGCTTGGTGAAGATTTCTATGCGGCCATATCCCACTTTGTCGTACTGCGCAGAAAATGGATTTTGATTGATGCGAATTTCGCGAATAGAGGCCTTCGGGGGGATCTGACCTCCTGTGAATCCGTCGATGTATATTTCGCCTCCATTGGGTCCTGCGGATGGACCAGCCAGAGCTTGCAATTCAGTTTGCAGCTCATCGGGATCGTCGGACAGCGCTTCCAAATCTTTGCCTTTGATGATGACCGCACTGGCGTTATTTTCGGGGGAGACCTCCACCCCTCCGCTTTGATCTTGTACCTGGACTTTTTCTTGCTCGACTTGAATAGCAAGAGCAATGTCCAGTTTTTGCGCTTGTCCCGCAGCGATGGTTGTGGATTGCACGCCGGTTGCGGCGAAGCCTTTAGCGCTCACGCTGACGGTGTAGGTTCCGGCTGCCAGCCCGCTGATTTGGTAATTGCCTACATTGTCCGTGGTGGCGGAAGTTTTTTGTCCCGCGGAGGAGGTGGCAGTGACCACAGCTTGCGGAATCACGGCGCCCGTGGGGTCGGCGATAGTTCCGTGCAGGCTGGCAGTGTTTTGTGCAACGACAGCGCAAGCTGAAAGCAGAAGGAAAACCACGAGCGCCCTGCTGCTTACTACGAAACTCTGGTCGCCTATCACTGTGAGTTCGCCTCTCCGCCGGGAGAAGACCCCAAGCTCCAGGGAGAAAGCAATGTCGAAGCGCGGCTGCTGTCAGAGGACGCCGCGAGGAGAGGCTCCACCCCGCTTAACATCGTAATGGCAGTTGGCACGGAATTCGCCGAGCCTTCCGTGGTCACAAGAATAATGGCGTCTCCTTTATGCAGATCAGGAAGGGTTGCGGCGGGAAGGCGGCTGAGCATTTGCTGTAGATCGGGCGGGCTGCCAGGACGGCCTCCGGGCAGAACGCTGCGCCCATCATGCGATCCCTCATTCGGTGGAGCGCTGGTCGGCGCGTCAGTACGGTCGGCGCTGGCAGCTTTTAGCCGCATGGCGATTCTCTGCGCAAACTCTGAAGGGAGTTGTTTAATTTGCGAGTCAGGGCCGATTTTAACGGCAATCGTCTTCTTCGTGATCAGATCCATGACTGAGAGCGTGTTCCGTCCAATATCGATGGAAGATATTGTCCCGGCGATATTGCGGAACGTTCCACAAACAATTTCTTCTGCCTCGATTTCGCTGCCGTCGTCGCTGCGCTTTCCGCGAGCACGAAGTTGGTCGCCCGGTTTAATTTGATCCAGGGTTGCGGTTTTTGCGTCGTCGAATTTGACTGAGTCTGGGGGGTAGCGGCGAATGATGGTCGATGAAGTGGTGTGAACGGTAATGTTTTTGGCCACACCAAGACCGCCGACGGAAATGTCAATGGCGCCGCTACTATCTACGATGGCTTTTACCAGTCCCGCCACGCCATGTGTTTTCCATTGTTCCCGCTGCTCCTGTTGCCGCGCGGAAACATCCGATTTCTTCATCACAATAGCTGAAGTCGCAACCATGGCTTTTCGGTCTGTCGATAAAGCGCCTTTCACCAGCAAGCGGTCGCCAATCTGTACCTCCTGTAGCGTCGTGGGGGTCGCATCCTTCAACGTGGTTTGCCCAGGGGCGGTGCGGACCATGCGAGTCGAATCTTGAATTTGAATCGTGGCCTCAGAGCCCGCATCCGTGGTAAGGATGAGTTCGCTTCCGGTGATTGATTTCACGGTGCCCACGGCTTTGGACGCAGCTGCGGTTGCAGCTTGCGCCATCATTGACGGGGTAACCATGACGAGTAGGCCAAGATAAACAATGAAGGTCTTAGCCAATGAGGATTTCAAGATCGGTCTTCCAAAAAGATTAGTAGTGCCCATATGGTGTTCTATTTAGATTCAACCATGTTGATAACGACGTTAGGCGTAAAGAATCGCGTAATGACTGTAAAGATTTGTTTTTGATGGTTTCTGCACCGTGGCTGTTGCAGGTTTACAACTATGATTCCTTTTTGTTCCCTTTCCCCTTGCGGTTAATGCTTCGGCTTCGGGATAATGGCAGCAGTACGTTCCCATAAAAAAGTGTCCCGATATAGTCGAGCAGATCTGCTTCGAATCCTTCGGCTCACGGCGCGCCAGTTGGCAGCTTGGGAAAAAGCTGAACTGGTAGCTGTGGGCGAGAGCTATTCCTTCTCTGATCTGCTGCAAATCAAAAAGATACGCGACCTCTGCGCTTCCAAGGTTCGTCCAGTAATAATTCGAGAGTCGTTGGCAGCCATGCAGAGGCAGGTGTCGGGGATGAAGAATCCACTGCTGGAAGCCGGAGCCTTCACTGCAGGACATCGGGTAGCATTCCGCCATCACGGCATGTTGGTAGAGCCCATCGCCGGGCAGTTCATGTTCGACTTCATCCAAACCGAGATTGGTGCGGTGGTGTTGAACAATCGTCCCTTTGCGAATCAAAAAAGTAAGCCTGAAGTTTTGCCCGATCTTGATGTTGATGTTTCGGAGCTGTTTGCGCGGGCCATCGCTCTGGAAGACGATCCTAATAATCACGTGCAGGCCATTGCTCTTTACGAGCGAGTGGTGGATTTAGATCCAGATCATGCGGCTGCACACATAAATCTAGGCACGCTGCACTACAATCGGCAGAATTTTGTCACTGCGGAAAAACACTATCGCAGTGCCATCGAAATCGATCCTCGATATGCACTGGCATATTTTGATTTAGGAAACGTCCTGGATGAAACTGGACGCGTGGCGGAAGCAATAAAAGCGTATGGAACCGCGTTGCAACTGGCTCCAACCTATGCTGACGCTCACTACAATCTCGCGCTGGCCTACGAAAAACTCAAGCAACCCCGAAATGCACTCAAGCATTGGCGGGCATACGTCAAACTTGACACCGTTGGGCCATGGTCCATTCACGCGAAAAATCAAATTCAGAGAATTCTTCAGGCGGACGGGTTGAAATTGATGCAGGGCGGGAAGCGTAAATAGTCCCGCGGATCGATTTCCGCGGCCCCGGAAAGATGAGCGATCGCCCCTGGGAAAGGGCCCGACTTCAGTCGCGCCGAGATCCTGATCTTGGAGCATAGCGGCACAAGTGAAGCCCGTGTTAACTTAGTTTGGAATTTCGTTCAAGAATTCCAGGCCGAAGCAATACCCAGTTCGGTTGCGGACGATTGCGGTCACCCGAGTCTTTCCCAGAGTTATAAATTCAACTTCGGTCAGGTCGCCAGGATTCAGGTGTGCACCCACGCAAAGCGACATCCCCCCTTTACTCATCTCTAGGCCTAATCCGGGGACTACCAGTTCCGAGGGGCCGCGACACACTGTGATCCCTACGGGAATGTCTACGGGGTAGCGTTGCCAGCGCCGCGACTTTATGGGGGAGGGCATTTTGGCCTGCCTTCACTGAAGGAATCAGTTCGGCAATATTAATTAGGATTAGAAAATCCTTAAAGTTACAGGAGTACACCGGGAGATATCAGGATTGGCGTGGTTTATCGCGCAACCGCGAGTGACCTTTTGTCACAAGAACGAGCTCACTGACCGATCACGTCCTTCGATTGCGTACGGACAGCCGCCCTCGGCTGTCCAATCCATCATTCTTCGTATTCGTCGGAGCCTTGCACCCAGAGGAATGATTGCAGGTCAATCATGTCTCGCGGATTGAGTTTGCGGGTATCGCGTCGAACGATTGCGGCGAAATTTAACAGACTCACATACGTATCCCAATTAGGACGGGACTTATATGCGAAATCGAATCCATATTCGCGGGCGGCGATCCGCATGACGTTTGGTTTAAGCAAAATATGCGTATCCGGTTGGGCGAGGAACGGGAACACCGTCACCAACGGCCAGGTCAGAACTCGAGTTTGTTTCCTGGGCAGCCGCTCAACGACCTCGGCCCAGCGTTCAAATTTTTCCTGCATCGGCGCATCTTTATAGAGAAATTCGTATAGCCCCGTAGCAAATAGGCGCGCCCCCTGTGGAGATTTGACGGCGTCGCGCAGCGCCATCTTTTCAAATGAAAAAAGCAGGTTGGTGCGGGATTCGATCCTCACCGCGCGCAATGCCACGTCACTGAACTTTCGTTGGCGCAGCAAATTCTGATGCAGTTCTCGGTTTAGTGAGTCATTCCACTGTTCGTGCGCTTTCCATTTATATCCGCGCTCCCAATCGAAGTAGATCTCGTCCTGGAAACCTCCGGGAAAAAAGCGGAGGAACTTTTCGCGACAGCGTTTTGCGCCGGGGAATTGGGAGTCAACAAAGCGAACCGCGCGGGCCTGCACAGGTTTTCTGGCCGGTACATCTGGATAGGGAATAAATTCGAGAACTGCAGATCGATTGGACATGGCAGTACCAGGGATTGGATTCAGAATTTCGGGAAGGGTTTGCCACGGGGAGTACGGGCTGGTAGCACATCAGTACCCGGCTGGGCTGGAAGGCACTCCACGAAAAAACGATTCACCGTGGACGCATCTGCCCGTCCACGGTGAAGTCGGTTCGTAGAATCAGACTATTGCTCGAACGGACCGCAGTCGCAAACGCCGAATCCGCTGCCAAGTCTTTCCGCAAAAGCGCAATCGCCTTCGAGGTTGCTGAGTTCAGTGGAGCTCAAAAATTCCTCGTCGCCACGGGTTTCAGTAATGGGGAATGTGGTTCCGACCTTGTTCTGAATGTGGGTGAGCCATGAATCGATTTCCGGGGCAAGGTTTACGTTAGTGGGATCGCAGGCAGGGTCGTTGTTGCCCTTGGGACCGACAATTCCGCCGCTAGTCGGCAAACCCGAAACGATCTCGATGGTCCCGTTGTTGGGAACGACGCGTGTCAAAGTGTTGGCGAGAAGCTGGGTTTTTACATTGATGGTTTGCAATCCGTTGGTGGTGACGTGGCAACCGCAGCACTCCGTCAATTGCTGGTCGGCGGCATAAACATAAATCATTGCGCACTGATCTACAGCGCCACTACTCAGGCGAGAAGACTCTGCTTGTTGCTCCCCATGGTTAGTGAAACGAAGAGTTGCCGCGGGAGCCCCAGCGACCGTGTTGTTAGAAAAATAATTAACGCTGAACAGATCAGTCGAACTCTGAGCGAAGGCTGCGCCTGAAGCCATAGCAATTACTAAGGTGGCGGCTAGCACGGTCAGAGAACTGCACACTACTTTCTTCATTGGGGATTCTCCTGTTTGAGGCGCTGCCGGCTGCGAGGTGCGGACTTTCAGCAGAGAACGCGCCCCGCTACTTTATCGGTTAGCGAAATATTGGCAACTACCCGTGTGGCGTAGTCGCGGAGCAAATCGGAGTCAAAGTAAAGATGGTGGGCGGTGAGGGACTCGAACCCCCGACTTCCTGCTTGTAAGGCAGGCGCTCTAACCAACTGAGCTAACCGCCCTTCAACAACTTACAATCTATTGACCCAGCGTCTACCCAGCATCTAGAACCGAAAAGTCGATTGTTGGCGGGGATATGAGGACCAGACGCGGACGCAGACAACGTGGTTCTGTGCGGGTTGAAAGTGGAGCTTGGATAGGTTATTGGTCGGTCTATCTCTACGACGCCAAGAGGAAGAAAAACGTTCGCAAGAAGCGCTCGATTCGCCTGGGAGATGCCAACGGCTTGTCGAACTTCAAGGCTCTTAACCTGCTCGCTCCTCATATCGAAAAATCCCTCAGTGGCACGGTTCACGACTTACACGCTCCCGACGGCTCAGTCACCTTGGAACAATTCACGAGGGCTCGCTGGATTTCAATACGTGCCTCGGAATGGCGCGTAAACACGAACAGTAAGGGACGCGAAGTCACCCCTGGTCGCGATGCGGCGGAGTACATCCTTTCCCACGTCTTCAAATCCTTTGGCGGCATTCAGCTCGAAGGCCTGGATAAAGTCGCGCTCCAATTGTGGGTCAACACGATTTCGAAACAGTATTCCCAATCGGTCTTCAAGCACGTGGTCTATTGCCTAAAGTCTATATGCGAAGAAGCCGTGGAACAAGATTACATTCGCAAGAACCCAGCACGCGATTGAAATTCCGAAGGACACGAAGTCCGTCAACAAAGCGGCGTTGACCCAGAAGCAATTCGCGACCGCAATTAGTGTGCTCGAAGCAAACTTCAGTCAGACGAAAAAAAGGGGGGGAGTCAAGATGCGTTTTTGCTGGCCTTCCATCCTCGTTCGGACTGCGCTCGCAACTGCCATGAGACGGTCAGAGTCATTTGCGCTTCGCTGGAAAGACTTCGATGCCACAGAGCGTACGTTTACGATTCGAGAAACGGTTTACCGTGGGGTCATCCGTCCGTTCACAAAAACAACGGAGACCGGTACCGACCGGCTCGATTTGTTGAAGATCGCACTTCCCGACGTGTTATCGAAAGAATTAAACGATTGGCGTGGATACCCTGCTCCAGGGGTCGCCGGGAGACTGTATAGTGACGACAACGATTTCATCTTCGTCGGACCAGAAGGGATGGTCAACGCGGTTTACGACTCAATGGTCGCCAAAGCGTCGCAACTCCAGGCTTCGGAGGAAATAACGGTGGGCTCAATCGCGGAGTAAAACAATCTTCAGGATTTACTCAGCAGTCGACATACACACCGGGATCCTTTGGTGGAAATGCGAACGGTAATATAACTAAGCGGCAGCAAAGTTTTAAGCTCGCTTAACCTCAAGCAGGTCGCCATTCTGCTATACATCGCGAAAAGTACGGGACAGACAGCTTGCGTCCGAACGTCCATAGGGCGACGCGTCCCCAAATCTTTGGGCATGTGCCTCCAGCCCCCGAGTTGTATCAAACACCAGCGGCGTGCGACAACTCCCTCCATTTCCAAGGCGACCAGCCATGTGGTCCGCAAATTGGAACATCTGGAGCGGGATGCGTCAAACTGCCCGAAGAACGCTGGGGTGGGGGTTTGCACCTCTCCTTGTTGAATCTATTCATTAATAGTTGTAGCCTTAACTCTCTATGGAGCAAAAGGACTCAAAGAGCAGCGAAGAAGTCGTCACAAACAAGAGTCCGAAGGTCAAGAAGCCTTATGTAAAGCCCGCCTTCCGTTTCGAGCGGGTGTTCGAAACGATGGCGCTGGCGTGTGGGAAAGTAAACCGGCTCCAGCCGGGTTGCCACTTTAATCGCAAGAATTCCTGAGCACTAATCTTTACCAGACTGCAAAAACTCCCGGTTTGAAGCAGTCTCCCCCAAACCCTGCTCAGCCTCGTCATATCCCCTTCGTCCGTCACACTGATACTGGTTACTAAAGATTCCCTCGCATGCGACTTCCGGTTATGGGAATCGCGCTGGCCCTCCTCTACCATTTAAGCAAGCTCACATTAGAAAAGCTCACATTAACAAAGCTCACATTAGAAAAGACCAACGGAGTCGCCAGCCTTTATGAAACTCTTCTCTAAGAAAAAAGAGATATTGCTGTTTGCCGCACTTTGCATGGCTTTCTGCGCACCTGCGTTTGCCGCAGGCACTTCAGACTCGTCCGCCAGCACGCATTTTGGATATCCAACTGACTGGAGCTCGCGGCACGTAGTCCTTACTGGTGATGACAGCGATGCGGCGTTGAGTGCGGCGCGCAAAGATCCTCGGCATGTTTACAACCTGGTGAAGCGGCGAGCAGCGATCGAAGCGGCCAGACAACGCTGGAGACGTCGCCGCCGGAACGCGATTAAGGTCGATTGGTCAGTTTCGCTTGAGAATGGGTTCGTGCCGGCGGGTCAATCTCCGGCGAAGTACGGGTTCGATGTCACCAAACAAAGCTGTAACGGTGATTATGTGGTTTATGGGCTCACTGTCACTTCCGGCACTCAGGCGAACCTGGTGGGGATCAATAACCTTTACACCGGCGCTGTGCCCGCCTGCAACGGAGGTTCTCCATGGGTGGCTTTTGCGTATAACACTGTCACGCAGACTGGCGGACAAATTACAACTTCTCCATCTTCTTCTGAAGATGGAACGAAGTTAGCGTTCGTGGAGAGTACCGCGAATGGGGCTTGGTTCCACGTGTTGGCGCTGCCGAATCCCATACCCGCGCCACCATCACAAACGGGCACAGTGCTGAGTCCATCCACGCCGACTTCCTGTGCGAATCCCATAACTCCGAATTGCATGTCCACGGTTCAGTTTTCTGCTGCCACGACGCCTACCTCTCCATGGATCGACTACAACACCGACACGGCTTATGTCGGCACGGCGGATGGAAAGCTGTATAAGATCACCCCGGTTTTCCGTGGGGGCGCGCCGACTGTAATCACCGACGCTAATTGGCCGGTTACGGTCGCAACCCTGGGAAAGAGCAAAGTGCTGACCGCACCGACGGTGGATGATAACGCAGGAAGACTGTTTATCGGCGACGCCAGCGGATATCTATATGCGGTGAACCTGGCGAATCCCGCGAAGACTACCGCTGCCACAGTTGGCATCGGATGGGTCACTGATCCGAACCCGGCCGACACCGGCCTCGGCGTGGTGGACCCCCCGATCGTTACCAACGACGCGGCGAATCCCGCGGTAGATCAGGTATTCGCATTTACCGGGTGCAGCAGCGTGCCCGGCATTGGCGGGGCGATCACGCAACTGCCGGCCACTTTTACTTCCGCAACTGCGATCAGCACGGCTAACACAGTGGATCTAGGATCGGCGACGGGCCTGGGCGACTGCACCGGAGGTGACGTGCACGCGGGTGATTTTGATAATGCATTTTGGACGAATGGAACCACCAATGGACATGTGATTGCTTGTGGATTCGTGTCGGGCACTAGAGGCAGAGGCCTGATACCGTCGAATCCTAAAATCTATATGTATCCGTTTGTGGGTGGATCGCTGAACAATACTACGGGGCCTGCTACTACTACGTGGGTGTTGAATTCCTCTGTAGGCGATGAGTGTTCTCCGTTGACTGAATTCTTCGATGGGACCACGGATCGCTTATTTGCCGGTTCAGGGGGAACCACCGACGGGTACATCAAAAGCTCAAGCATCACCGCCGGACTTCCGGTTGCCTCAGCCTGTTCGAATGGAAATCCAACGTCAAGCTGCGTGACCGCCCCGGCAAAACTTGGTGGCACGAGCGCCATCATCGTAGACAATCAACTATCGAACGGAGGAACGAACATTTATTTTGGCACCCTGGGCCGCGGGTCGGTCAATGGACAGAAGTGTAACGTTGCGGGCGGCAATGCGAATCCTTATTGCGCCGTTAAGTTGACACAGTCGGCGTTGCAATAGAACGAACTGCGAGGCGTCTTCGACTACCTGCTAGACTGGCGCGATTGCGCCGACTAATTATTAACGCGGATGATTTCGGGCTTACTGCCGGGGTCAATCGAGCCATCATTCAAGCTCATCAACAGGGCGTGGTGAGTTCGTCCACGCTCATGGCGACCGGAAATGCGTTTGGTGACGCGGTCGCTCACTTGTCCTCCGTCGCACAACTCAGCGTGGGCTGCCATATTGTTCTCACCGACGGCGCACCTGTACTGGATTCGAGCCGCATTCCTACCTTGGTTGAAGCAGGCGCGACTCCGCGATTCCGTCAATCCTTCCAAAAGTTTCTTGCCGATGTATTGCGAGGACGAGTGTATGGTCCTCAGGTTGAAGCTGAAGCAACCGCGCAAATTTCCAAATTGCAGGCCGCCGGCATTTCGGTTTCACACTTCGATACCCATAAGCACACACATCTGTTTCCGCAAATTCTCCGGCCCCTGCTCAGGGCAGCGCAGGCTTGCGGAGTGCGGGCGGTACGGAATCCGTTTGGGCCGGTGCGGTTCAATATGGTGGTGGGTCACCCCAAACTTTGGAAGCGATATGGGCAGATTAAAGCGCTGAATGCGCTTGCAGGTAAATTTCGCGCAGCGATCGAGAAAGCTGGGATGAATACCCCAGACGGAACTCTTGGTATCGTCGGGACTGGGGTGCTGGATGAACGGCTTTTCGAACTGATCCTGCGCGACCTTCCCGAAGGCACATGGGAATTCGTCTGTCATCCCGGATACAACGACGCTGATCTCGGGAAAATTCAGACGCGATTGCGCGATTCGAGGGAAGCGGAATTGCGCGCGCTCACGTCGCCATCCGCAGGCGCATTGTTAGAGAAAAGCGAGATCGAGTTGATCTCCTATCACGATTTTGTTCGCAATTAGACATCGAGCGAATTCCAAAGACCACGTACTTTTGGTAACCACTTAGCGAAGATTACCGATTGCGCGGATGAGCCTGCGGGGTATGATTATTCCAGACATCCGAAGTAATCGTCTGCGAAATAATATGGATAACCGGCCCGAATCCCGCTTGGAAGCCGACATTCCCGTTCGTGTTTGGGGAATGGACGCCGAGGCGCGCCCCTTCTTTCAGAACGCCAGCGCGGGAAATATCTCGAGTGACGGCGCGTTGCTTTCGGGCATTAATCACCAGCTCAAAACCGGCGAAGTGATCGGTATTCAGTACGGCGAAAGAAAAGCTCGTTTCCGTGTGGTGTGGGTGATTGATGCGGGCCCAGTGCGAAAGATCGAGGCCGGAGTTCAGCTTCTGCCCAACCAGCAGCTTCCGTGGAAAGAGCTGACCCCAGAGCCTCCGGGCAAGCGCTCGCATGGAGGCCCGAACAAGCGCCGGTATGTGCGGCACAAAGTTCTGTTTCCCATCGAGATTGGATTTCCCGACGTCCGTCGTTCCCACATGCAGACCAACGCCACTGATATCGGCGGGCGCGGCTGCTACGTAGAAACTCTGCTGCCTTTGCCGATGGGAACTGAAGTCCTAATCATTTTTTGGATGGATTCAGAAAAAATAAAAACTTCCGGAATTGTTCGCGCCAGCGATCCAGGCGTGGGCATGGGAATCGAATTTACCGAACTGGAAAACCAAGTCCAGGAACGCCTGCAAAACTTGCTCGAAAAGATGGACACCTCCTTCGCCGTATCTTCCGGCACCGAAGAGGCGTCGATGACCCTTCCCGCCAGCTTCAAGCAATCAAATAACAGCTAGCGTTTGACCGTGCGAGTGGACACCTTGTCGGCTGCTGTTGACTAAAATCCATCTATGTCGGACATGAGCTCGATACCGGGCACAGAACCATTGCTTCCAAATCATCGCGTGCGATAGGAAGCCTCGTCCTCTTGGTGTCGAAAAAGTAAAGTTGCGGCCTCAACTCGATCCTATTTTGCTCGAATGGCGTTCGATCGAGCGATACGACAAGGAGGAGTTTCGAACACAATTTTGGGGGCTGCTTGCAGAGCAATTTGCGAGAGAATGTTCCGAATGGAGGCATCCCCAAGGCGCACCTGTGCGAAATTTTACTGACTTCCAACTTGTTCAGAAATATCTGAGCGAGGTGTGGATTTATCCGCCGGTTGATAAGCGGGACTTTGCGACCGCACTCGAATTTGCTAATGTTTTGCTGCTTCTGAATCGGTAGTACCCGATACTGCTTCCTTAACTCAAGCGAAGCGGGATAGTCCTTGTTGCGGATACGGACTACGAACTGTGATGCTGTGCGCTTCATGCTATTCGCCAAGAATACGCTTGGTCCCTCCTGATGGGATCGTGCCTGATTTTCCGCGTCCAAATCTCCCCGTTTAACATCCTATCAATGCGCACCGAAAGGCCAGCTCATGAAAATCGGGATTACATGCTATCCAACCTACGGTGGTAGTGGAGTGGTTGCCACGGAGTTGGGCCTTGAACTCGCGCAACTCGGCCACGAGGTTCATTTCATTTCTTATGCGCAGCCGATCCGGCTGACCGGGCCGCATCCCAATATTCATTATCACGAGGTCGAGGTTTCGAGTTATCCACTATTTGATTACCCTCCTTATGATTTGGCGCTTAGCGACGCGCATGGCAGAGGTGGCAGAATTTTATGAGCTTGATCTGCTGCATGTTCACTACGCGATTCCGCATTCGGTGAGCGCGATGCTGGCGCGGCAGATGTTGGCGGCGGGGCCAAAGAAACGAAGCTGCCATTTGTCACTACCCTGCATGGCACTGACATCACGTTGGTGGGGCAGGACCCTTCTTATTTGCCGATCACTCGGTATTCAATTGAGCAGAGCGATGGCGTGACGGCCATCTCGGAGTATTTGCGCGAACGCACGCTGCGCGAATTCGAAATCAAGAACGAGATCAAAGTCATTTACAACTTTGTGAATTGCGATTTGTACGTGCGCAAACCCGAGGCGGCGAGCAACGTCTGCAATACGCGCCCAACGGAGAGCGCATCTTGGTGCATTTATCGAACTTTCGTCCAGTAAAGCGAGTGCAGGATGTGATTGAAATTTTTGACCGGGTGCGAAAGGTTCTGCCGTGCAAGCTACTAATGATTGGAGACGGGCCCGACCGCTCGCGCGCCGAATTGCTGGCTTCGCAAAAAAGTATTCAGCACGACGTGATTTTTCTGGGCAAGCAGGATGAGGTTTACGAGAAGCTCCCCGTGGCCGACATCATGCTACTGCCGAGCCAGTTGGAATCTTTCGGGTTGGCGGCGCTGGAGGCAATGGCTTGCGAAGTCGTGCCCATCGCGACGCGGGTGGGAGGAATTCCTGAAGTCATCGACCACGAGGAAAGTGGATTTCTGGCGGAGGTCGGTGAGGTGCAATCTATGGCGAACTACGCGATCGATCTACTGAAAGACGAAAACGCGTTGCGGGAGATGGGCAAGGCCTGCCGTGCAGTGGCGCGATCAAAATTCTGCACTACAAAAATTATTCCGCAGTACGTAGATTTTTATCGGCGAGTGCTGGATCGGTCCGCATAAAGCGCCCCGGCATCTTCGCTTGGAAGCACCGGCAGGCGCAGCCGAACGAGGGTCCCGTTGCCGTCGTGGCTGTCGATGGTCATCTTCGCGGCCGCTCCGTAAAGAACGTTTAAACGCTCGGCGACATTGGCCATTCCGATTCCCGTTCCTCCTAAACCAGTGGATTTTTCCAAAAGGTTCGCCGAGCCCATGCCGACTCCGTCGTCTTCGACCTCGATGACGAGATGATCTCCATCAAGGCGGCTGCGGAGAAAAATCTTTCCGCCTCCAATTTTCGAAGACAGTCCATGCTTGATCGAATTCTCCACCAGCGGTTGAAGCAGCATGCTGGGAATCATGACTTCGAGCGATGCTGCATCCAGTTCTTTAAGCACCTGCAATTTGCTGCGGCCGAAGCGGACGACCTCAATGTCTAAATAATTGTCGATGAATTCCAATTCCTCACTGAGTGGGACGAAGGCGTCGCTGCTCTTCAACAGTCGCCGCAAAATATTCGCCAGCTTGATAATCATTTCGCGGGCGGTGTCGGGATCAAACCTCACCAAAGATGAAACTGAATTCAGCGTGTTGAACAGGAAGTGCGGATTGATTTGATTTTGCAATGCCACCATGCGAGCTTGCAGCAGCAGGCGTTCTTGTTCTTCCAGGCGAATCTGAATGCGGACGCTATTCCAGATTTTCAGTTCTGTGCCAATCACCAGAATCGAAGTCGCATAAATCGCCGCTTCCACCCAAAGGTTGGGACTCTCGAGGCTGAAAGTTGCGTGAGGAAGAAAGCGAGAAATCTCCGTCTGCACGAAACGTAACAATATGATCATGGCCCCAAAAATCACCTGCCAATCGAACAACTTTGGAGTAGGTAAATTGCGGCGGATCATGCGATACACGCTTTGGTCGATGAAGGGGGAGAACGACCATATATCTTCGCGATCGGGAGCGGTGCGGCGCAATTGGCCCGCCAGGGCGCCGCACAAAATGTTGAAGGGAAGAGTTGCCCATTCTCCGTGCAGAACAGCAGGAAGTGCCAATAACGCTCCCCCCATCATTCCGTTAAACCTTCCCGCTACGACTCCCATCAAAATTGTCGTTTCGAAAGAAAGATCGCCTGCCAGAAAACTTTTTTGGATGAACCTTATCCATACGCCGAGAGCCAGCGGTCCCGCAACCCACAGGATGAAATAAATTCTTTGCTTGAGGGAGCGTTCTTCGCGGAAAAGTAGCGACTTGAATTCGACCGAGCGGACAAGGATGCTGGCGGCGGCAGCCGCGACGCCGAGCTTGATCAGCAGGTTGACTAGAATGAGCCGCGAATCCATTACTTAGCAGAATGTAGCACGGTTGCGTATCCACGCAATCAGACGAAGAGGAGCTTCCGGCTTGCTAGACGCTTTCGCAATCCGACGCATCGAACAGCGATGACACGTGGCAAGCGAGCAGGCAAAACAACGCACCGAAAGAAGCATAAAAACGAGCGGGACCGCATAGTGGCCGCCGCAGTCCCCGCTGAGGAATTGGTCGACGCCTTTCCGTCGATTGATCTTCCCATTCAGCCTCCTTATCCGCCGGCGGAGGCGAAATCGGTCCCGGAGATTCCAAATGAAAAAGGCTGGCTATACGAGCCTAAGTGGGATGGGTTTCGCTGTCTGGCATTTCGCCGCGGCGGGGAAGTGTTGCTGCAGTCGAAAGCGGGGCAACCGCTTGGACGTTACTTTCCGGAGATGGTGGCGGCACTGGCCGCGCTGCCGCAAAAGCGTTTTGTTCTAGACGGAGAGATCGTCATATTCGAAGACGGTGTTCTTTCTTTCGATAATTTGCTGATGCGCATTCATCCTGCGGAATCGCGCATTCGCAAACTGGCGTCTGAAACTGCAGCGACCATGATGTGCTTCGACTTATTGGTTGATGCCAAGGAAAATCTTTTGACGAACCTTTCGCAGGAAGAACGCAGGGAGAAGCTCGAACATTTTTTTGCGGATTTGCCAAAAGAAGCCATGGTGCGCTTGTCTCCCGCCTCGCGGGATTTTGACCAAGCGGAGAAGTGGATGCGCGAACTCGCCGCCATGGGACTGGACGGCATTGTCGCGAAGCGTCTCGATGAACCATACCGCTCGGGCGAACGGACCGCCATTGTCAAGATCAAACGCATTCGTACCGCGGATTGCGTGGTGGGTGGCTTTCGGTATGCGGAAAAAGGTGGCGGCATCGGATCCCTGCTGCTTGGTTTATACAACGATGAAGGCATGCTTGATCACATTGGATTCTCGTCCAGCTTTACCGCTGACCAGCGTGAAAAATTGAAAGCGATTGTTGAACCGTTGATTGGCGCCCCAGGATTCACCGGCAAAGCCCCCGGCGGGCCCAGCCGGTGGAGCACGAAACGCTCATCAGAGTGGCAGCCGCTGAAGCCCAAGCTAGTTTGCGAGGTCCGCTACGACCATTTCTCCGGAGGCCGTTTCCGTCACGGAACTAAATTCTTACGCTGGCGTCCGGAAAAGAAACCTGACGCTTGTAGATATGCCCAATTAAGGTCCACCGTTCCAAAGCCAAGGTGAATGATTCGGAGAAAATCATCTCGCTCGGTCTGCGATGTTGCATTAACCACCGACCAATTCAGCCTCAATCTCCGGCTTTGCAGTGCCCCGGGTACTGGTGCAGTTTGACGGGCTAGCCCAATTGCATTGGGCCAAAGTTGTCCTCAAATTGGCCGATATGCAACTACTAAAGCAATTGGTTTATTAAATTGCTTCACTTTAGCGTGAATGCAGTGATAAAAGTGCTTGCCTAATTGGCGGGTAATTTTTGTCAGAGCGCAAGGAACGATCACAACTAATCGGAGACTTCTTGCGAGAAGCCGCTGTTCTCGTAGCGGTTCTCTGGCCGTTCAGACCCGCCTACTTGGCTGGCGTTCGCGCGGCGTCTTGTGGAGGCGGCAAAAATAGCGCATAAAGTACAGCGCAACCATATGAGCGTGGTTCTCTAATTTCTTCCTTAATCGGTGAAATCGGTTATCCCCACACGAACAACATTTCCCGCGAATGGCATTTCGTTATCCCATTCCGTGATTTCCAGGTGGGCCTTTTTCATGCCCCAAATTTGTTTCCACAGGGAGGATCTTTGCTAGCCCTGTGGATTTCAAACCGCACACTACCGTGCCCCGGCCTTCCTTGACACCCTCCGTCGCGGGCCGCTATTCTTGAGCGTCGGACATGTCTACCATGGGCTTTCCGCGTTCAATTTAGTTACTGGAGCGCGAGGTGCTGATGTTCATTGAAGTTAAGGAACTTGAACTTCATCCTATTGATTTTGAAGAGGAGTTTCGCCCCGGAAGCATTGATTTCGGCGAAGACCTCAGACAAAAGAGTCCTCTGCATACGGCCGGTCGTGCTCAGTTGGTGGAAGAGCGCCACGGCAAGAGCGAGCGGATCAAAGACATTCGTATCGCGGGCGATCTAAATACCACAGTCGAATTAGACTGTGCTCGATGCCTGGAGGCTGCGATTCAAACGGTCAATCGCAAGTTCGATCTCCTTTACAGGCCTTTGGGGTCCGACGGAGGGCGAGCCGAGTTGTCCGTCACCGCTGCGGAAGCCGAAGTGGGATATTATGAAGGAGACGGCATCCTGCTCGAAGACACGTTACGTGAACAGGTTTTGCTGGATTTGCCTTTGAAGGCCATTTGCCGCGAGGACTGTAAAGGTCTTTGTCCGCATTGCGGGATGAATCTGAATAACGCGCAGTGCTCTTGTGCGGAGCCGTTGGAAGACCCGCGATGGTCAGTACTGAAAGATCTGCGAAGCAAGCTGTAACCACTTACTTGTCATTCTGGGCAGCAACTGCTTCTTTTGCCGCTGCCTGAATGACATAGACTCAAATTAAGGAATCCGATGCCTAATCCCAAACGACGACACTCCAAGAAGCGCACCGCGACGAGGCGAGCGCATGATTTTCTCACCGCCCCCTCACTCTCCGAGTGTCCCAACTGCCATGAGCGCAAACTGCCTCATCGCGCCTGCCCGAAATGCGGACATTATAAAGACCGCGAAGTTTTGAACGTTGAGGAATCGAGCTAATCCCTCCCGCCATGCCAAGCGTCATTGCCCTGGACGCGATGGGTTCCGACCGGGCGCCGAAACCTGAAATCGAAGGCGCCATTCAGGCTGCGAGAAATTACGGTACGCGCGTACTCTTGGTCGGCCCCAGGGACTATCTACGGACTGAACTGGCCCGCTATTCCGCGGCCGCCAGTTTGCCCATCGAAATCGTTCATGCCAGTGAAATCATCACCATGGATGACAAAGCAGTTCAAGCCGTACGGGCGAAGCGCGATTCCTCCATGCGAGTGGGCTTGCGCCTGGTACGTGATGGCCACGCGCAAGGCTTCGTGACAGCCGGCAATACTGGCGCCGCCATGGCCACGGCAAAGATGGTCCTGGGAGCTATTCCCGGGGTTGACCGACCGGCTTTGGCGGCGGTCTTCCCTACGGCTATGGGCACCGCTGCTGAACTGCTTGACGTCGGCGCTAATGTAGATTGCAAGCCGGAGAACCTCGAACAGTTCGCCGTCATGGGAGAGATTTATTTCCGAAGTATGTTTGGCACTGCCCGTCCGAGAGTGGGATTGCTTTCTATTGGCGAAGAAGAAAGTAAGGGAAATGAACTGACGCGTGAGGCCTTTCGCTTGCTCAAACAATTGCCGCTAAATTTTGTAGGAAATGTCGAAGGCCGCGATCTCTACGGCGGCAAGGTGGACGTGATCGTGGCCGATGGATTTGTTGGCAATGTCGCTCTTAAGGTCTCCGAAGGCGTTGCTAATTTAGTGCGTTTTACGTTGAAGGAGACGTTGAAGGCCACTATCACGCGACAAGTCGGATACATGCTCTCCCGCAGCGCCTTTGCCGATTTCAAGAAGCGTCTCGACCATACCGAATATGGGGGCGCTCCCTTGCTAGGGGTGAAAGGCGTTTGTTTCATAACCCACGGATCATCGAATATGAACGCGATCAAGAACGCCATCCGTGTGGCCGCGGAATTTGCTGAGCGCAATATCAACGACACCATTGAAAGTGAACTTGCATCATTAAGGTCCGCTGCTCTCGTGATCTCCTAAGGTCCAAACTTCGCTTCTGTTATTTCCCAGGCTTCCCTGCTATGTTTATTTCGACTCTTTGCAGAGGTTGACGTGCGAGCGACAATTCCTGCCGGACTGGACCGCAAGGAAGCGGAAGCTTATTCGCGTCTCGATCCGGAACAGCTCCCAAAACACATCGCCATAATCATGGACGGCAACGGCCGCTGGGCACGAAACGGCACATGCCGCGCATGGCCGGGCACCGCGCCGGCGCTCGCCTCGGTGCGTTCCACGGTGGAGACGGCGTCCGCGCATCGGAATTCCCGCGCTCACCCTCTACGCGTTTTCGGAGGAGAACTGGAAGAAGCGTCCCAAGACGGAAGTTGATTTTCTGATGGCGCTGCTGTGCCGCTATCTGAAGCGGAAGTGCGACCATGAACAAGCAAAACATTCGCCTGGAATATATCGGCACGGCTGCAGCAGTTGCCTGCTGTCGTGCAGGAGCAAGATGGAGTGGGCGCGCAACGCGACGTCGCAAAACACCGGCACGGTGCTGACGCTGGCGCTTGAACTACAGCGCGCGCAGCGAGTTGGTGGATGCATTCCGCTCCATGGTCGAGGCGGCCGCCCGCAACGGCGGCCTCGAGCATCTGGAAATCGATGAGGATGCGGTGTCGCGGCATCTTTACACGCAGCATCTGCCTGATCCTGACCTGGTGATGCGTACCAGCGGCGAGATGCGGTTGAGTAATTTTTTGCTGTGGCAGTTCGCGTATGCAGAGATTTACGTTACGCCGACGCTGTGGCCCGAGTTTCGCGGAGTGCATTTGCTCGAAGGCATCGCCGAATATCAGAAGCGCGACCGGCGCTACGGCGGCTTGAACCGGCGATGCAGGCCGCAGCGCAAGTGCCCGCAAAACCGGTGCCGGAGCTAAGATTTGCACCTGCTTGAAGCGAGTGCTCACCGCGGTCGTTCTGATTCCGGTTGTTCTTGCTTCTGGTCCTCGCGCTCCGATTCCTGTGGTAGCGTTTGTGACCGGGGCGGTTGCGCTTGCTGGCCACGGTTAGAATTTCTGAAGCTTGCAGAAGCGTACTCGATCAAGCCCTTTACTTCCCGACATACATTTTTATTGCCGGATTTTTTGTTCTTCTGGCACTGGGGTCGGCGAGCGCAGAAACCCGTGTTTTCGACCGCAACGTTCGTTTACGCGATCGGTTTCGCTGCGGCAATCTCTGCCTTTATTTTTCTGACCATTGGCATGAGCCGTGCTGACTTGAGCAGCGCTTTTCCTGCGGCCACTAGCCTCGATGTTCGCATTTGTTACGTCGCCCTGCCCATGGGATTCTGGTGCAGATGCGCGAGCAGTGGCTGGCGCGTTTCATGCTGCTGTATTTGCTGCTGATCGTTTGGGCCGGAGACATCTTCGCCTATTTCGTGGGACGTCAGTGGGCAGGCATCTGATGTCGCCGCGCATCAGCCCGAAAAAGACATGGGAGGGTGCGGCGGCCTCGCTGGCCGCAAGCTTGATTGTGGGACCTTGCTCTACAACTACGCATTGCCGATCAGCACAGCCTTGCTCAACGCGCACCTGATCGAAAGACGCGACGGATTGTTCGCTTTGCAGAAGCCTGAACTGTGGCCGACGTTATTACTGTCCAGGCGCCATTAACGTCGCCGCGCAACTTGGAGACCTGGTCGAATCTCTGATCAAGCGTGGCGCGGGGGTGAAAGATTCCGGCGCGATTCTGCCCGGCCACGGAGGCATGCTTGACCGCATCGACGCGCTTGCTCTTTGCCGCGCCGTGCTATGGTGTCTACGCGCGCTAGGTGCGTGTAATCCCGTGACTCGTCATCGGCGCAGCTGAACCGCTCGCGTCAATCCGCGTAAAGACGTTTAATCATTAGCCGCTATTACGTCATTCATGAAACGCATCGCCATCCTGGGTTCACGGGCTCGATCGGGTTAAGCACTCTCAACGTCAGTCGAATCCATCCGGAGCGATTTCAGATCATTGCCCTGGCCGCCGGAAAGAATCTAGAAGCGGCATTCGAGCAAGCAGTCCGTTGGAGGCCGCGCATCCTCTCGATCGCTTCGGAGGACGATGCTGAGAGTCCTGCGCAGCCGTCTCAAGTCCGCTGGCGAAAATCAGATTGAAGTCGTTCACGGTTCTGCCGGAACGGTGCGGGTCAGCAACCCATCCTGAAGTTGATTTCGTGGTGAGCGCAATCGTGGGCGTCGCGGGACTCGAAGCCACTTACGAAGCCGTGAGGGCGGGAAAGACCGTCGGCCTGGCCAATAAGGAATGCATGGTCGCCGCCGGAGAACTGATTAGCGACAGAGGCCCGCCGCCAGGGCAAGCCGCTGCTGCCTATCGATAGCGAGCACAACGCCGTCCATCAATGCCTGCGTGCCGGCAAGATGGAAGAGGTGCAAGCGGTCTGGCTCACGGCTTCCGGCGGGCCGTTTCTGAATACTCCCGCGTCTCGCTTCGCTTCCATTACCGTCGAGCAAGCTTTAAACCATCCCACATGGAAGATGGGCCGCCGCATCACCATCGATTCGGCCACTCTAATGAACAAAGGGTTCGAGGTGATCGAGGCCTGCCGGTTGTTTAATTTGCCCCCGGAAAAGGTGAAGGTGATGGTACATCCCCAGTCCACAATTCATTCCATGGTCGAGTTCGTGGATGGCAGTATACTTGCTCAGTTCTCGGTGACGGACATGCGGCTTCCGATCCTGTACGCGTTGACATATCCAGATCGTTGGCCCTCAGATATGCGCTTTCCCTTTATGGACTTACGCCATCTCGACTTCGCCCCGCCTGACATGGAAAAATTTCCATGTTTGCGGCTGGCATATAGCGCCGCTGCGACAGGAGGTGCGAAAACTATTGCACTCAATGCGGCGGATGAAATCGCCGTTTCCGCCTTCCTCGAGGGCAATATTGGTTTTCACCAGATTCCTTCGGTAATCGAAGAAACCCTTTATGAAACGAATACCGGCAAAATAGAATCTATAGAGGGAGTGCTCCAAGCTGATGCAATGGCGCGCCAAATAGCAGCGCAAAAAGTCAGGGATTTAGTGCCCGCTGAAAAAGTTTGATACGAAGCGTTTCAGAGGCGACGCTGAAGTTAACCCTCTTCAAGCTCGGAACGAAGGGGCACGTGGTCTGCAACGGCTTTACGAAGGGAAGAATAATTCAATATGTCCCAGTTCCTCATCGCGATAATCGCTTTCATAGCCATTCTTGGATTCATGATTCTGATTCACGAATTTGGCCACTATGCCACCGCCAAAATATTGGGGGTGCGGGTGGAGCAGTTTGCCATCGGCTTCGGCAAGAAGCTGATCGGCTTTCGCAAAGGCGAAACCGAGTACCGTATTAACGCTCTGCCTCTGGGCGGATACGTAAAAATGAGCGGCGAAAACCCCATGGATGCCCGTAGTGGCGATCCCGGAGAATTTCTATCGCATCCCCGGTGGCATCGCTTCATCATTGCGATTGCGGGCCCGGCAATGAACATCACCTTCGCCGTGGGCCTACTGACGCTGGTGTATATGGTGCACTTTGAAGAACAGGTTTATCTGGATAAGCCAGCGGTAATCTCATCCGTAAAACCGAATTCCCCAGCCGCGCAGGCTGGAGTTATGCCTGGCGATCGCATCGCTCGGATCGACGAAACCGCCAATCCCACGTGGAAAGAAGTTTTCTCGAAGGAGATGCTGAATCCCAATCAGCCCTTGAGCATTTCGATTCAGCGCGGTAATCAAACCTTCGACAAGACGGTCACTCCCGAAGTTCAAGGGTCCCATGAAGGATACGGCTCGGCCGGATGGTATCCCGATGAACCCGTCATCGTCGGCCACATGGATTCCGACATGCCGGCAGCCAAGGCTGGAATCAAAGAGGGCGACAAAATCGTAAAGCTCGACGGTCAACCTTTGCCGTCAATTGAAATGATGATCGAGAGCTTGCAGCAAACGAAAGATAAACCGGTCAAACTTACCGCCGTGCGAGATGGTCAAACACTGGAATTCCAAGTCCAACCAGTTCTCGCCAAAACTGAAGACCCCAGCCTACAACGCTATCGCATCGGATTTCAGAACAAACCTGAGTCTAAGGTAATAAGCCTGCCATTCACTCAAGCCTTCGACCGCTCATTGCAGGACAACAAAACCAATGGCGCACTCATTCTTCAGCTAGTACAAAAATTGGTGCAGCGAAAGGTTTCTATCAAGACCTTCTCCGGACCCATTGGGATCGCTCAAGATGCCGGTGAAGCAGCTCAAGAGAAAGGCTGGATGCCGCTGCTGGCGCTGACTTCAGGCATTAGCTTGAATCTCGGCATTCTCAATCTGCTGCCCATTCCCATCCTCGACGGCGGCGTAATTCTACTTTTGTTGGTTGAAACTGTTATTCGCCGCGACATCAGCCTTCAAATTAAAGAACGCATCTACCAAGTTGCGTTTGTGTTTTTGGTTCTCTTCACAGTCGTCGTTGTTTACAACGATATTGCCAAGATCATGCCGGGGTTCACCCATCGACTGCCATAAAACTCGAGTTTTACATCCCACCCTTTTTCGAAGGGTGGGATCTGCAACAACGGACCTTATTTATAGGTAGCATTTGTACGGACTAGGTAATCGCGGTGCGGCGTAAAATCAACCATTGATCCGAAAGCGCGGCCATTGAGAGGACTGGCTTTTATACTGTCCCGCAAGGCTGCGTTTACTTTATCCAGACCCTCCGCACTCGCGGCGATATAGAAAACCCAAAACGTGTCGGGCGATTCCGTGTGGACGGCTTCGGTATCAATTTCGTACTCATGAATGGTGCCATCGGCCAGCAGTTTTTCGAAGAATGGCACCAAAAACGTTTTGCTGAGGGTTTCAACCGCATCGTCAGGAGCATCAGCCTTCAGTTTGTAGGATGCTCCGTGGCCGTATACATCCTTCCATGATCCTGCGTGCCAGTTGTAAGCGCGGCTCACAAAGAGATTGTCGGAATGTTTGGTAGCGCTGGACAATACCGGGGCGGTTGATCCTCCCGACTTATAAAACTGATCGAGGACGTTGAGCACTCCCGCCATCGACATGGATGCCCACCAGTCGTCGTGCGTCATGCCGTCCACCTGATGCACCAGATTCACGTCGCTTCCGTACGACACGATGGTGCCGCTGGCGAGGGCCTTATCCAGGATTTTTTGGTCCGCGATGTTGTTCTTTTCCATATCTCCCCACTGCGTGCGGGGTATGCCCCAATTGCCCACGTAGGTGTACATCGGGGGCTTTTCTTTTGGCTCAGAGGATTGCGCCACGGCCGGAACTATCGATGAGGCAGCCATCGCGGTCCCGCACAGCGCAGCAAAAAACCTGCCAATATGTTTGTTCATCTTTTCTCCATTCTTAAACAGCCCAGGACTTCTATGCCGCTATCCCAAGCGACGCAAGTGTACATGCAATCCCAATGCGCCACATATGACCTTGAAGCATGCGAAATGTTTAGCGCAGGTTATTCAGGGGCGGACAATCGACCCGCCTCGTCGAATATTCGCCGGAACATTTCGTGGGTCAACTTGCCAGTCTGAGTGTTCTGGTTCGAGGGATGGTATGACGCCAGCAGAATTTTGCCGTCTGCCATCTCGTATTTTGCGCCATGCTGGAATACGTATTGCTTCCTGCTGGCCAGATGTCCTCGCCGCTTTGAATAGTTCAGGTAGGCATCAAACGCGATCTTTCCCAGCGCGACGATGGCTTTCAAGTTCTTTAGTCCCTCCATTTCGCGGTCAAGATATTCGGAGCAATTCGCGAGTTCTTGCGGAAGAGGCTTATTGTCTGGGGGAGCACATCTGGCCGCCGCGGTAATGTACATATTTTTCAATATCAATCCGTCGTCCACGCAATCTGCATTTGGTTGGTTAGCGAAGCCGGTTTCGTAGAGGATGGGATACATGAATTTTCCCGAGGCATCTCCAGTAAATGGACGTCCAGTGCGATTCGAGCCGTGTGCGCCCGGGGCGAGGCCCAGCACCAGGATGCGGGCGTTCGGGTCTCCGAATCCGGGGACCGGCTTTCCCCAATACACACACTCTCGATAGGCGCGGCGCTTTTCGCGCGCAACTTGTTCGCGGTACTCCACCAAGCGGGGACAACGGGTGCAGGAGATCACCTGATGATTCAGCTGGACGAGCCACTCTGGAAGAACCGGATTCATCGAAAGGATTGGTTTGGATGGTCTCTGCGGCACGAATCTTTTGTCTGGTGTTATATCTTAAATTAGCATGCCGTTTTCTGATTTCCACGGAAACACCGATGCCGTAAATCACCTTCGGGAAATGTTGGGGCGGGGACGGTTGCCCCAGTCGGTGATTTTGGCGGGGTCAGCGGGGTGCGGCAAATACACGCTGGCACTCATGTTGGCCAAGGCCATCAATTGCACCTCGCCGATCACAACCGACGGCTTGCCTGACTTCTGCGGCCAATGCCCGAACTGCGTGCGAATCGCACAATCGGAAGATTTGACGACGCGCTTTTCCGAAGCGGTCGACGCCCGCGAAAACCTCCGAGAGACCGACAAGAAAGAAACTCGCTTGTTTGTGCAGACTCACCCCGAGGTCTTAGTCATTCCCCCTGATCCTCCGCAGATGATGATCAAAGTCGATCAAGTCAGGCGAGTGATCGACACGATTTACTATCGTCCGGCGGAAGCGAAAGAACGAATTTATATTTTTACCGAATCCCGCTTCATGAAAGAGGCGGCCAACTCGCTGCTTAAGATATTGGAGGAGCCTCCTGATTACGCAACAATTTTCTTGTTGGCCGACAATCCGGGGGAATTGTTGCCTACGATTCGTTCTCGTTCCATGCTGATGACGTTGTGCGTTCTGTCCAACGATCAAATCGAACGCTATTTGGAAAAACACCGTCCCGAATGGAGCTCAAAGCAACGGAACCTGGTGTCGCGGCTTTCCGAGGGTGCGGTGGGGCGTGCCTGCGGATTTGATTTGGAAACCTATATTTCTTCGCGGCAGCATGCGCTAATTATTTTGAATTCGGCGCTACGGTCCACCGATCACAGCGAATTGTTCAAGGCCACTGAGACCTATCGTGCAGGCGCCGATGGGCGCGATAAAACCGAAAAATTAATACGGACCATCTATTTGCTCTTACAAGATTTACTTTTCCTGAATTCAAATACACCGGAGTTAGTGCGCAATACGGACATCGTTGCCGAGTTGCAAAGGCTCGCACAAGCCGCTGACTTCGAGTGGGTGGGATTTGCCGCGGACCGGTTGGCTGAGGTAGAGCGGGGGATGCGGAGGAATCTGCTGAGGTCGTTATCGCTCGATTCGCTGGCCTTAAGTCTGGAACGGGTGCAAGCCGTTTAGGCCCCCCAAGGTTCGCGTTTCCCTTATATTTGGGAGATGCCTAAATCCTCTTCCCGCACAACAAAACCGTCAAAGACCAAAGCAAAGATACTGTCTTCCAAAGAGTCTTACCGCGGGCCCGCATTCTGGGTCACCACAGACGAGGTGCTTGAACCCAGTGGAATTCGCGCCCGCCGTGACATTGTGCACCACACTGGCTCAATTGTGATTCTCGCAATTGAGCAAAACACTTCGGAGACCATGATCCTTTTGGAGCGTCAATACCGGCACGCGGCGCAACAATTCCTGTGGGAACTGCCCGCGGGACGTATCGACCAAGGCGAATCCGAGCTAAAGGCCGCGAAGCGTGAACTTTTAGAAGAGACCGGATACACGGCGAAGACCTGGAAGCGAATCTTGACGTTTTACGCTAGCCCCGGATTTGTCGCTGAAACCATGTCAATTTATCTGGCGACCGGCTTGCGGCCGGGGAAGGCGCAACCGGAAGCCGATGAAATCATTGAAGTACGCTTTGTTTCATTGACGGAAGCTTGTCGTATGGTGTTGACGGGACGAATCAAAGATGCGAAGACGATTTCCGGGGTGCTTTGGCTTAGTCACGAACGTGACAAGTGAGAAACCCCGCAGACAGGGGGTTTCGAACTTTATTTGAAAAACTAAAAACTTTTTGCTAACCCATTAATTACAACCCCGCATCAAACTATGTGACACGGCCCCAGCCGGGAGGTCGTGGCCAAGGGGTGGCAAGTGGATCGTCTGAAAGGTACCGTCAAGTGGTTCAACAATGCCAAAGGTTATGGTTTCATTGGGCGCGAAGAGGGTGCGGATGTTTTCGTCCATTACAGCGCAATCGCATCTGAAGGCTACAAGAGCTTGCAGGAAGGCGATGCAGTGGAGTTTGAGATAACCCAGGGCACAAAAGGACCACAGGCTGCCGAAGTTAGGAAAGCTTCGTAAAACTGTTTAGATTCGGCACCGCTGACAGGCCCCCGTCCGAATAGCCCACGTAGGGACAGCCGCCCTCGGCTGTTCGTGCCGTGCGCGGCTCGGCAGGGGGAATATCCCCATCGAACTCGTATTTCATGGAGCTTCGCTTATTTGGACAGCCGGGGGCGGCTGTCTCCACGTGGGCTTCGTTCAATTCCTGCCAAAGATGACGCGTATAGCGGAAGGCGTGCCCCACATAGTACAAGCTTGCCTCGGCTTTGCCAGAGGCTGCCGGAATTGGTTACCCTCTCCTTCGTGGACAACAAATCGATTGCTGGAATTCTTTACGAGACTGCGGACCTGCTGGAAGTGGATGGACAGGATTCTTTCCGGGTCCGCTCTTATCGTAATGCGGCCGAGGCGGTCGAGGCATGTCCGCAGCAAATTTCTGACTTAATTGGCGAGGAGAAACAGGTTCTCGCCATTCCCGGAATCGGCAGGGGAATGCTCGCCAATTTCAAGCAACTTCTCTCCGAAGGTCGCCTGGGACTTCATGTTGATTTGCTTACAAAATACCGCCCTTCCATGCTGGAGCTGCTGAAGATTCAGGGACTCGGCCCAAAAACTATTGCCTTGATCTGGAGTGCCTATCAGGTCTGCGACATCGACGGCGTGGAGAACCTGGCGCGAGAAGGCAAGATTCGCACTCTTCCGCGGATGGGCGAGAAGCATGAGCAAAATTTGCTTAAGTCCATAGAGAACTACCGCCGAATAGCCGGAAGATTCTTGCTTGATACTGCGGAAACACAAGCGGGGAAAATCGTCGAGCATTTGCGCGGATATGCAGGAGTGGAGAAAGTTACTCCCGCAGGGTCATTGCGCCGTGGCCGTGAGACTGTAGGAGACCTCGACATCCTGGTGACCAGTGCCGCATGCTGCGACGACTCAGAGCGCGAAAAACTGATTGAACATGTCATAAAGCTGCCCGGCCTGATGGAGATTATTGCGCGCGGCGAAAATAAGATCAGCTTTCGCCTTCGCGGCGGCATGCAGGTAGATATCCGTCTTCTGCCGCCGGAATCGTTTGGGGCCGCCATGCAATATTTCACCGGATCGAAAGGGCATAATATCGCTCTGCGGCAGCGAGCTCTGAAGATGGGATACACCCTCAGCGAATACAGCATTTCGAGGCTTGACGATGAGACCCCGGTGGCAGGCAAGACTGAAGAAGAAATTTATGCAGCGCTGAAATTGGATTTTATCCCTCCAGAACTTCGGGAGAATTGCGGTGAGATCGAAGCAGCGCAACAACACGCCCTACCCTCGTTGATTTCCCAAGAGGATTTGCAGGGGGACCTTCATATGCATACGGTGGAGACCGATGGCCGCAATACCATTCAAGAGATGGCTGACGCGGCTACCTCCGCAGGGTACAAGTACATGGCCATCACCGATCATTCCAAGAATTTGGCGTTTGCGAATGGGTTGGATGACGCCCGCGCCCTCGAACACATCAAGCGAATTCGCGCGGTCGACGACACGCGGGATGAAATCAAAATCTTCGCCGGGATTGAAGTAGATATTTTGGCCGACGGCTCGCTTGATCTTTCAGATTCGGTGCTGGAGCAGATGGATCTTGTCATCGTCAGCGTGCACTCCCATTTCAATCAATCCTCTTCCGAAATGACCGATCGATTGTTAAAAGCGATCTCGAATCCTCACGTGTCGTTTGTCGGACACCCAACAGGGCGAATGTTATTGCGGCGAGACGCCTATCAATTCGACATCGACGCCGTGCTCAAGCATGCGGCGAAATGTAAAGTGGCGATGGAGTTGAATTCGTATCCCGACCGCCTGGATTTATGCGACCGCCATCTGCGGCTGGCCACACAGTATGGGGTCAAAATTGTTATCAATACCGATTCGCATCACACCTCGCATCTGGACAAAATTCGTTTTGGGGTGTTGCAAGCACGACGCGCGTGGCTTACGAAGGATGATGTCTTGAATACTTTGCCGGTAGAGGCCTTTGCCAAGGCGATGAAGCACCTTTGGCATTGTTGGAGTGTTGATCGCGGTTGACGGCCACTTGGAAACGAAAACTTAAGTGACCGTAAATTCGCTGCACCCAACGACGGGCCTCTGTCAGTAAGTTTGGTCAACCGTCGGAATAGAATGAATTGAGCGAGGTCATCATGCCTGAAGAAGCCCCCCAACCTTCTGTATCGGTTCCGCACGAAAGCACGCCTTCATCATTCAACATTGGTGAAGAATATGGCACGGCGAAAAAAAGTTTGCCGCCTATGAAGCTAGTATTGCCGGCGCTGGCTTTAGTCGCGGTGATTGCTGTGGGGTTTGCGCTCACCCAGCGGCCCCAAGGAACGGCGACTGGATCGCTGGGAGATATGGCATCGGTCGAAGTGCCGGGGCAAGGCGTGATGGTCGCCATGAACCTGACAATTCAGAACAAAGGGGAAAAATCTTATTGGATCAAGTCCCTGAAAGCAACGGTCGAAACCGATACTGGGTCCTTTAGCGATCAAGCTGCGGCAGCCTCGGATTTCGCACGCTACTTTGAAGCTTTTCCCGCATTGAAGGAACACGCTCTTACGCCGATTACTTCAGAGGCGAAAATACAACCAGGGGCTGAACTTTCGGGAACCGTCATCGTCAGTTTTCCCACTACTGCGGATGCCTTCGCCAAACGAAAATCCCTGACGCTGACCGTCGAACCTTACGATCAACCGATTTCGCTGGTTCTCAAAAAAGCGTTTTAGTGCTTTTGAAGAAATTTATGGCGGGCCGGTCGATTTCCGGGATTAGGCGTGATTTCATCGTACTTGAGGCAACTGATCGAGCCATCCACTTCGAGTACCGCCAATGCCACGTCGTGATAGCTTCCGATTCCGTGCTCGCGCAACGCCCGCTCGAGTTCGTCCATGCTCACGTGCTCTTTCGCCATGTGCGCAGAGATGATCTCTCCCTGATGAACCAGTAGACTGGGTTGGCCTTGCACCAGCTTTCGAAATCTCCGGTTCCCCCCTGACAATTCAGCCACGAAATAGTTCAATACCAGCAGGGTCCCCGCCGCAATTACTCCTCCTATCAGGGACGTGTCCGGTCCTGTCATTGCGTTCTGCACTGAGTTGCTGAGCAGGAGAAGCAGGGTAAGGTCGAAGGGAGTCATCTGTCCCACCTCGCGTTTGCCGCTGAGACGGACGCCGAGCAGGACAACGATGTAGATCACGGCGGTGCGGATTGAGATCTCAATCAAAACGTGCGCGCCGGGCATCATCAAGGATTAAAATCCGGTAGTGATCGGCACCGGCGCGCCTTTGGGCGTGCTCAAATACCCACTGGCTTTCTTTTTATCCACTGACCAGACTACTAACTCATACAGCAGGCGGTCGCGCCCGCTATAAAACTGTATAGGCTCGCTGACGTTGCGGTCTTTCTTTTCGATGGTCCTGTCATCGCTGGTGACATCGAGGGTGTACTTTCCTCTTTTTGGATCTGTCTTTTTGAGTGCCAGGCTTACGGTTGCGACCGGCTGCGATTTCGCGCCTTTGATCAGGCTAAATTCGTAATAGTTGCGATCGCCCTTGTGTTTCAGAACGTCAAGGTCATCCCGGGTTTTCGCAATGAGCCCGCTTTGCAGGCCCAAGTCCCCGATCGTGCTTTCAAGCTTGGCGCGGGTGGCTTCTAGCTCGGTCTTTGTGGATGCGACATCCGTTTTCACTCCACCCACATCGGTCTTCACATTAGCTACTTCGCCGCTTACCTGGCCAATTTGTTTTTTCTGTTCTTCCGAAAGTCTGCTCTCGGAAGCTCGCTGCTGGCGTTGCAGGTCAGAGGCGCGGGCAACAAGTTCTTTCTTGGTCAGTCCAATTTGACGGCCCAAGGCTTCGTTCTGCGCATCAGCCGATTGAATTCGCTTGCCCAACTCAGCGATTTGCGTTTTGCTGACATCCTGGTCGCTGCTTAGGGTAGACAGCCGGTTGCGCAGGTCGAAAATAAAGTAGAGCGATACAGCGATGTAAACGACCGCGAGGCCTAGCAGAATCCATTTACCCATATTGCTGGAATCGTCCTGAATTACCGGGGCATCGTCGCTCATTGGGCTCCTTGAAAATTCTCTGCCATCTGGACGCAGGGATATACCCACTGCTCGTCCGTACTTTTAGTGGTGAAAGCTTGCTCTATTGTTCTAGAGGGTTTGGAAGCTGTCAATTGGCTGGCGAGGATACGACCCAACCGAAAGGCCAATGCGGATAAGGCATTTTGAGATGCCGCTAAAGGTCTCGACCCCGCCTTCCCCGTTGTCACCCTCAGTGACTTCAGTCCGGAAGGGCCCTATCGCGCCTGTTCTGTTCGGGTTACTTCGCTTGTCTTTACAGCTTTGCCGTTTTCAGCCGCAGGGAATTTGTGATTACCGAAACCGAACTCAGGCTCATAGCTGCAGCGGCGAGGACCGGGCTAAGCAATATTCCGAAGAAAGGGTAAAGAATTCCGGCTGCAATCGGTACTCCCAGGGAGTTATAAAGGAAGGCGAAGAACAGATTCTGGCGGATGTTTCGCATAGTCGCGCGGCTCAGTCGGCGCGCGCGAACAATGCCTCCGAGGTCTCCCTTCACCAGAATGACCCCGCCGCTTTCCATGGCCACGTCGGTGCCAGTGCCCATAGCGATACCGACGTTGGCTTGCGCTAGCGCCGGAGCGTCGTTGATGCCGTCACCCGCCATGGCAACAACTCGGCCCTGGGCTTGAAGTTTGCGGATGACCTCCGCTTTCTGATCTGGAAGCACCTCCGCCTCGAATTCCTGGATGCCAAGCTGTTGAGCAATGGCTTCCGTCGTCGCTCTGTTGTCGCCGCTCACCATCATGACGCGGATGCCAATTTGCGTTAACTCTTTCAGCGCTGGTGGGGTGGATGGTTTTACGGGATCAGCAATTCCTATAATTCCCAGAAGTTCGCCGTCGAGTGCCGCAAAAACTACCGTTTGTCCAAGTCCCCGCAATCGTGCCGCATTCAACGCTAGGGCTTCCGTCTTCACCCCAGCCGCCTCGAAGTATTTTTCGCTCCCCAGCAATATCGTCCTGCCATCCACGGTGCCCTTGACCCCGCCCCCTGTCGTGGACTGAAAACTCTCCGCTGGAAGCAGTGAAATTCCGCGTGCCTGCGCCCCCGCAACCATGGCGCCAGCGAGGGGGTGCTCGCTTCCTTGCTCCACGCTAGCCGCCAGCTTAAGCATTTCATTTTCGTCGTGCCCGGCTGCAACCGTTGTGGAAACAATTTTCGGTTTCCCTTCCGTAAGAGTCCCGGTTTTGTCCACCACAATGGTGTCCACTTTTTCCAGCAACTCCAAAGCTTCCGCGTTTCGGATTAGAACTCCAGAACTCGCTCCCTTTCCCGTACCGACCATAATCGCCATCGGAGTGGCCAGTCCCAAAGCGCAGGGGCAAGCGATTATCAATACCGCCACCGCATTAACCAGAGCATGCGCGAAGCGCGGTTCTGGACCAAGCACCGCCCACGCCGCAAAAGTCAGCGCTGCGATAGCGATGACTGTCGGAACGAACCATGACGCAACACGGTCGGCCAGCTTTTGGATGGGGGCCCGACTGCGCTGCGCCTGTGCCACCATCTGAACGATTCGTGCCAGGAGGGTCTCCGAACCTACCCGCTCCGCGCGCATGATGAACGTTCCGTTGCCGTTCATAGTGGACCCCACGACACGGCTCTGCGGACCTTTTTCGATTGCCATGGCTTCGCCGGTGATCATGGATTCGTCTATTGCGCTTTGTCCTTCCACCACCACGCCGTCGACTGGCACCTTCTCACCGGGCCGCACTCGCAACTCGTCCCCCACTTTCACCCGATCCAGCGGAACATCTTCCTCCGCGCCGTTGCGGACTATGCGCGCGGTTTTGGGAGATAAATCGAGCAACGCGCGAATGGCTTGACCGGTTCGGCTGCGCGCCCTCAGTTCAAGGACCTGTCCCAGCAAAACGAGCGTGGTAATCGCGGCTGCTGCTTCAAAATAGACCCTTACGCTTCCATCCACACGAAAAGAGTCCGGGAAGATTCGCGGAAAAAACGTTGCAGCCATGCTGTATCCGTACGCTGCTCCCGTACCTATCGCAATCAACGTGAACATGTTGGTGGAGCGGTTGACGATCGAGGTCCACCCGCGCTGAAAGAATGGCAGGGCTCCCCATAGAACCACGGGCGTAGCCAGGAGAAATTCAATCCATGGAATGAATCTCATCGGCAGCTCGCGCTGGATGGCAGCTTCTCGAAACATCTCCGACATCGAAATAACAAATAGAGGAAGTGTCAGCGCGAGAGAAATCCAGAAACGTTTCGACATGTTTCTAAGTTCGGGATTGTCATCAGTCGCGGTTACAGTGCGCGGCTCGAGGGCCATGCCGCAGATCGGACAATCGCCCGGTTCCGGCCTGACGATTTGCGGATGCATCGGGCAGGTATATTCAGTACGCGCAAGCGATAGAATTTCAGGCTCCAGGGCCATGCCGCATGTCGGGCAGGGTCCAGGGACAGTCGCATGCACTGCGGGACACATAGGGCAGACGTACCCTTGTCCGCCGGCAGGAACCTCACCGTGGAATGACGGCGGAACCTCCCTCTTAAGGTCAGGACCAAGTGGTGCCGAAGCAATACCCCCGATACTAACCAGCGTCCCGATTTCATGAGGCTTCGGAGTGCTTCTCAAATACCGCTCCGGGGCGGCTTTAAATTTTTCGCGGCACGACGCAGCACAAAAGTAGTGCTTCTTGCCGCCCTCGCTCCAGGTGAACTTCGCCGTGGCTGGATTCACGGTCATTCCGCAGACAGGGTCTTTGAATGCAACGCTAGTTCCGGAGATGTCGCCATTTTCCATTTTTAGGGTTCAGTCCTCTTCCTCGCCCGCTGTGAGAAACTATTCAGACTACTGTTAAAAGTATAGAGAGATTTACTTAAGTACTGGATTCACCGAATCAAACGACTTTGATCGCGAGGGTTGAAGATGACACAAATGGAAGTTGCCTACAGATACGGACTGGCTCCAGGCGAAGGCGAGATGCGAGCGCTAGACAATGTTCGCGAGGTTTATGGAGTGAGAGGGATTCGATTCAACGAAAAAGAACGCGTCGTGAAAATTGAATTCGATGCATCTCGATTCAAAGAACCAGTGATCGCGGCCTTATTGCGGCAGGCGGGAATTGATATTCAGGAAAAGCTGGTCTTAACGTAGAAAAGGCAAAGGGGCGTCGAAAAACCTTCTGGCCGAAGATTATTTCGAGTACGCCCCATTGCGCGCCACTTCGTCTGCCCAGACATAAGCACCTGCCGTGCCACTCGTAAATTAGTGAAAACAAAACTACGCCGATTTGACATCTTGTAGAAATTTCCGATGTGCGGAAACTTTTACCGGAAAATTAACCGAACAGAAACTCTGGTACGGGAATGACAGATGAAATTCAAGGCTCGATGGTAGCTTCGTCCACGAGCATTATAGGAATATCGTCGTGTACCGGATACACCCGGTGGCATTCAGTGCATTTCAGGCTGGTCCCATCAACCTTTTCAATTAAAGGTTTTTTGCAGACCGGACACACCAAAATGTCCATTAACTCTCTTGAGATCATGAACACATTTTACGTCATCGGAGACGGAAGAACGACCTCCGCCATTAATATGCCCAGTACGGCGTCTGCCCACCCGGTGCCACCGTCCCTTGTATCGAGGTGTACACGCTCCGGCCAAAAAAGAACGGCAATCCAAAGTCGAAGATAGTCATCGAATCTGGTCCCGATAAATTATTAATTGCGGCGTTTGGACCAGCGGTCAATTGATCGAAATTTCCTACCGTAAACGTAAGGGGATCCGGAGTACCTCCCGCGGCCTGATTCGATACCGCGACGTTGAGCGGAGAGGCGGGACAAAACCACGATGCACTGCTGGTGCAAACCGTTATTCCCGTTGTCGCGTTATCCAGAAAAAATATTCCGTTGGAGCCGCTGTCGATAAAGCTTCCGGGATAGGCGACATTGTTGTAAGTCGTTGTAAAGCCAAAACTGACCGGATCCAGTGTGAAGACCTTAGCGTTGCCCAGCGCATTGTCGGACTGCGTCCCAATACCGAACACCATCGACCCGGTTACGCTCGGCTGGGGACTGGCAACGGCGGGCAACTGGATGATCACTCCATTGTTGTCGGCAGCGAAGAAACTAATCGGATTCTGCACCTGCTCGGACAGCGGGACCAAGGTAGGGACACATCCCGAAGACGAACAAGAATAATACGGATCGCCATTGGGAGGCGAACCAGCACTGGTATCGCAAAAACTGCCGCAGTCGTACCGGACAAATCCTACCCCCAGGATTCCGTTGGCACCCAGCGCTTTGATGCTGTCATCATCTGGTCCGCCGGTGTTGGAGCAGGAAGTTGGGACCGCCGAGAAGCTGGTGTCTCCTACCACGTTGACAGGCACTGAGCTCGCTACTTCCCCGGCCATTTTCACGTCTGCCAATTCCACCGGTCCCCATATAAAAGAAGTGTCGGCAAACTGCGTGCATTCTCCGATGGCACCTCCATTGATAGTGGTGGACGGCAACGCCAGAGTAAGTTCGCCGCCTCCTGCCGAGGACAGGAGCCTGAGTCCAAAAGAACCGGTGTCCACCAAAATTCCGTCGATGCTCTGGCAACTCGTTGTACTTCCGGGAACGCAGACGGTCACACTGGTAAAAGCGCCGTTCGCATAAATTCCCGAAGCGTTAATCGCGGCTGGAGGGCCCCCATTGACCACGATGGGCTGCGTATTTTGCGTTGCCGTGACGACAGGGGGCAATGGAGTGGTGTTGGACCCGCCTCCGCATCCAATCGTTACTGCCAGCGTGCTCGATAGCGCCAATAAAATAAGTCTGCGCACCCTTCCTCCTCTAGCGAATCATTTCAGCACGAACTGTTTGCGGCAGCTCGCCGGTCAAGTAAGCTTTTCCAAAAAAGGCACGCATGTGGCCGCCGGATTGCACCACTAATCCCGGCTCTTCAATCAACAAGGGAGAACGCCGCGAATGGCGTACACGAGTTTGCGCTGCCTGCGAGTATTGGTCGAAATAGGGACCGAGCAACTGGCGTAAGTCGGGAATAAAAGGTCCGCTCCAAGTCACGGCAAAGACTTTCCCGGTCGGCGAAATAAACTCCTTCACCACCGTCCCGGTAGTCTCATGAAGTTCGTGAACGGTGTAGGCTTGCGCTGTTTGTATCCGAAGAGCGCTCTTCATGTGTGCCTGATCAGCTTGCACCGATGCCACGTCGCCGCCGAGCTCCGCATTGGCAGAGAGCGGCGCTATCAATGCAGCCAAAGCCAGCGGAGCGGCCAGCAATAATTTCCAAGACGATGCGTTCAAAAGCGCCCTCACTTTCGCAAACTCACCTTACTTGTTGTGGTTAACGATTTCTAATTAGGATGCCGCAAAATCACCGATAGATGCTGACCGTTAGTCCATGAACCAAAGTGGACGGCTGTGATCCACGCAACTCCATCCAATCTTTACTTTCTGTAGTGTATTCCTGACACAGCGAGGATCCCTCTTCCTTCCCATGCTGTCAAGAATGTTGACAATACCTCATCAAGAGAAAAGACTACCAGTATGAAAACGCTCGCGTATCTTCTTTTCATCCTTCTATTCACGACAGCATACGCAATAAGCGAAGAAAAAATCCTGGTGGCTGCCGCCGCAGACCTGCAATTCGTCCTTCCAGAACTAGCTCATGAATTTGAAACCCAAAGCGGCCAGAAAGTTACGGTATCCTTCGGATCCTCCGGAAATTTCGCCAGCCAAATTCAAAACGGCGCACCCTTCGACTTATTCTTTTCCGCTGATCTAAGCTATCCAAAACATTTAGACGAGGCGGGATTGATCGAACCCGGCACCATCTATCATTACGCGGATGGAAAAATTGTGCTGTGGGCGCTAAAAACTTCGCTCATCAATGTGAATAAGGGTCTGTCGGTTCTGAGTGATCCAAACATCCACAAAATAGCAGTCGCCAATCCCGAGCACGCACCCTATGGACGCGCCGCAGTAGCCGCCATGAAGCAAGAAGCTATCTACGACCAGGTCAAAGAAAAGATTGTTCTAGCTGAAAACATCTCCCAGGCCGCTCAGTTTGTGGACAGCGGTGCTGCCGAGGTTGGCATCGTCGCGCTGTCGCTGGTCGCAGCCCCAAGCGTTCGCGAGAAGGGAAGCTATTTCACAATTCCACAAGCCGAGTACCCGCCGATTGAGCAAGCCTGCGCCATCCTAAAAGCATCGCAACACAAAAAAACCGCCCGACAATTTTCGGATTTCATCAAATCCCCCGCAGCCGTCGCCAAACTAAAACAATACGGCTTCGAATCCCAAACCTCACCGCATCCAGCCATCGAACATCGCGACTAAGGCCGCCCCCATCATCATCCCCAAAACTAGAACCGAAGTCACGGCGAATGCATGTCTCCGGACAAATTTGTCCGCGCGATAAAGCACCGTAGCCTTACGCGCCCCAACCGTCCTGCCCTCCAAAGATCGCCGAATGTCCGTGGAGAACTGCTCCACCGATCCATACCGCCTCAATGGATTTTTCTGAATCGCTTTCAAGATGACGCTGTCCATGTCACCCGCGAGAAATTTACGGACTGCTTTTTTCTTTTCATCGCGGCCACCATCATTTACCGCTCTACTGGGCAAAACGACGTCAACGACCGGAGGCAGGAAGTCGTCCTTCATGGCGCTTTTTATGCCAGGCAATTGCCCGGTTAGCAGCTGATAAAGCACGATCCCCAGAGCGTAAACATCGTCCGCGGCGGTACTTGGCTCACCGCACGCTTGCTCGGGACTAATGTATTCAAGGTCGCTTTCACCGATCCCCGAACCTTGCACCCGTATTTCCTGATTCACCAGGCCCGCCACTCCCAGATCACGCAGCTTTGGAATTCCATCTTTTGCAACCAGAATATTCGCTGGATTCAAATCTCCGTGACTCAGGAAATGTTGATGCGCATGCTGCACCGCATCGGAAACCGCCAAAAACAATTCAACTCGCCCTCGCGAATCGAGTTTCTGCGAATCGCAATATTCGTTGAGCGATGTGCCTTCGATAGAGTCGGACACGAAATACGGACAGCTATCTTTAGTTACGCCAGTATCAAAAAATGAAACAATGCCCGGATGGCGAATCGCAATCAACGCGTGCCGTTCCCGTCTGAATGACCGTAAAAAATCCGTCCCGTTTGTTTTGGTGTTCAAGATTGTGACTACTACTTGCTTCAAATCGGGATCGTTCAATCTGCGAGCCAGGTAACGGGTAGCCGGCCCCCGCACCCCCACTTTGGCGACGATCTGATAGTGATCCAGAAAACTTTCTACCAACGGATCTTCCGCAACCATTGTGCTGACCCGCGAGTGCTGTGCTTCGCTTTCGCTGCTTTTACCCGCTGGCGCCTTGTCGTAACACCGTAGCAATGTTTCCAATTCCGCTCGGGCCGAAGGCTCGGCGCACGCTTTGTATAAGTATGCGCCCCGCTTCGCCGGGGGAAGTTCCAGTGCAGTTTGAAAAATATCTTTGAATTGTTGCCAGTTGTCTGTTGTCATAAAGCTGATTGTTGGACCAGCGGAAATTTACCGCCTGGGTTACTCTCTATTACCAAATATGAGGCTCTGTTTTAAAACTTCTATCGCCATAGTCGCGTCAGCCGCCTTGACATCCGTGGCCCCTGCTCAGACTTTCCGGATCTCGGGCACAGTGCGCGATACCACGTCATCGGCAATCGCGAATGCGCGCGTCCATGTGCAATGCGGGAAGTTTTCCGCTGCCACTGATACTGATTCGACTGGGGAATTCACCTTCGCGCAAGTTCCCAACGGACGGGGCCTTCTGGAAGTCACCGCAAATGGATTTGCAGAAGCGAATATTCGTTGGGATTCGCCGCCAAGTACTTCGTTTAGCGTCGTACTCAAACCAGCCACCCAGAACGAGGCCGTAGTGGTGTCTGCTACGCGCTCGGAGATTAAGCTTTCCGAAACTCCCGGTAGCATGGTCCGCTTGTCCGACGCAGATGTAGCCGCCAGTCCGTCGCTCACGGTCGACGACATGCTGCGCCAGGTCCCAGGATTCTCTTTGTTCCGCCGCTCCAGCAGCCGCGTCTCCAACCCCACCTCGCAAGGAGTCTCGTTGCGTGGCCTGGGAGCAAGCGGGCCGAGCCGCGCGCTGGTACTCGAAGATGGCATCCCGCTCGTAGATCCGTTTGGCGGATGGGTCTATTGGGGCCGAGTTCCCACAATTGGTATTTCCAGCGTCGAAGTGTACCGTGGCGGCGCTTCCGATTTGTATGGAAGCGATGCCATGGGAGGGGTAATCCAGTTTGTTTCCCGCGAGTCGCGCGTCCCATCGTTTTCACTGGAGAGCTCTTACGGCAACGAGCAAACTCCGGACCTGGCGGTATTCGCAGGCGACGCCATCGGAAAGTGGGATTTTGGCAGTGCCGTCGATCTCTTTCGCAGCGACGGTTTCATTCTCGTGCCATCATCGCAACGCGGGACCGTAGATAAGGCTGCGAATTCAGAGCATGCGGCTGCCACCTTCGCCGTCGGATACCGTCCCAACTCGAACGCACGAATCTTTTTAGAAGGAAATTTGTACGACGAATTTAGAAACAACGGAACTGCCGTCCAGACTAACGACACCAGAATAGGACAAGCCGCATTAGGATTCGATCAGCAGGTCGGCCACAGCGATACGTTCGCCTTCCGAGTGTCCGGCGATGTTCAAGGATACAACCAGCGATTCTCTTCGATTGCTTCAGATCGCAGCAGCGAATCGCTCACCAACATCCAGCATGTCCCCGCCCAACAGGTAGGCGGGAACGCTCAATGGACGCATATTCTCGGAAGTCAAACCTTGATCGTAGGCGGGGATGCTCAGGAAGTAATCGGCGCCAGCGACGAGCATTTATTTTCCTCGGGCACCCACACTGCCAACAACATCGCCGGTGGGCGCCAGCGCACTTTCGGATTTTTCGGCGAAGATATTTTCAAAATCCGTCAAAAGACGACCATCATCCTCGGCGCCCGATTCGACGACTGGCGGAACTTCGATGGTTCGGCGGTTCGCTTTCCCATTTCCAAGCCCGGTCCTCTGACGGCCACAATTTTCCCTGGCCGAGATGAAACCGCTTTCAACCCTCGGCTCTCGGTGCTTCGTTCTCTCACCCGAAATATCTCTGCCACCGCCTCGGTCTATCGCGCCTTCCGTGCCCCGACTCTGAATGAACTCTACCGCAGCTTTCGCCTGGGCAGCGTCATCACCAACAGCAATGCCGCTCTACACGCGGAAAGGCTCACTGGCGCGGAGGCAGGAGTGAGTGCCACGGCGTTGAATCAAAGACTGGAACTTCGTGGCACTTTTTTCTGGAGCGATATCGTAAATCCTGTCGCCAATGTCACTCTAACTTCCACCCCAAGCCTCATCACCCGGCAACGCCAGAACCTGGGACGCACTCGTTCCCGCGGACTCGAACTCGATGGAGTGGTACATCCCACGCACAGCATCCAACTATCCGTCGGATACGTTTATACTGACGCGACCGTCTTGCACTTTCCCGCCAACACACTCTTGCAGGGACTCGACATTCCTCAAGTTCCCCGCCACACCTTCACCTGGGAGGCGCGATATTCGAATCCCAAATATCTGCTTCTAAGTTTGCAAGGGAGATTTGTAGGCAGGCAGTTCGATGACGACCAGAATCTTTTCCCGCTGGACAGTTTTAATGTGGTGGATATGCTAGTCGCCAGAAGTATTACGAATCACTTCGAGCTCTTCTTTGCGGCAGAGAATTTGCTGAACCAGCAGTACATGGTGGCCCGCACCCCCATCACTAATTTGGGCTCGCCGATCTTAGTCCGCGCCGGTATCCGATTAAATTTCCCGCCGCGGATGTAAATCTGCCCGTTGCGCCAGATCTTAAACGTCAAACACGCGATACACCGCCGATGGCTGCTGCGACTGTAACAGCGTAATCGCGACGTTATACACCGGTACGCCCGCGGTGGTTTTCCCCTCCATTTTCCCGTTGTGCGCGTGCCCATGTACTACCAGGTCTGCACCATGCCGGTCAATCACTTCGGCAAGTCTTGACGTTCCCAGAAATGCATAAATTTCCGGCGCTTCGCCCTCCACCGTCGTAACAATGGGCGCATAATGCAGCACGACCACTCGCTTCGGGGTACGAAGTTGTGACATCGCCCGTTCAAGTTTTAAGGCTTCATCGATCGACGCCCGCACAAAAGTCTTCACTTCCGGTTCTCCAAAAGCAGTAAGCACTCCTCGGCCAAACCCGCCGACGAAGCCCTTCGTGCCCGCGAATCCTACCCCATCGCGTTCGTAGGCGCTTCCGTCCAAAACTTTGACTCCAGCTTCGGTCATCATTCGTGCCAATTCGACGTCTTCACCGCTTTCGAAGTCGTGATTGCCAAGCACGGCGATAATCGGAATGCGCAACCGCACCAGCGCATTCAGCAGCGGCTCCATCTCTGCGGCTTTGCCGTAGTTGGTCAGGTCGCCGGCAAGGATGAGCACATCCGCTTCGTCACGAACTTTATTCAACTGGTCTTGCAGAATGGAAAATTTCTGTACGGTGAAGTGCAAGTCGGCAGTTGCAGCGATTCGCATAAAAGGGAAGTGGGACTAATCAGAAATCGTTTCTTTCGCTTCTAATGCAGACTTTCGGTACTCCTCCTGCACATCGTCGAGGCCCCATTCATTCACATCGATTGCGAACATACGATCGTCAACCAGGCTGCCGCGAAACTTTGCCTCAGTATCAGGATTCTCGACTTCGGCGGTAAACCGGCGCAGCAAGTCTTTCCATATTTCAGCCGGAACGTAGCTAGTTTGTGCCGGATAAATATATCGAAACAGAACCAGCGCCCACAGCAGGATTTCCCAATGATCGCCGACCAGCGCCATAATCCGCTGCCAATCCAACTTGCCCTGAGTGCCGTAAATCGCGTGCGCAATGTCGGCTCCGTCAAATCGCTCGCGCCGAATCACGAACAATTTTGATGCGATTAGCTCTTCAGCGCCCAGCACCCGCGTGCGCACACCATAAATGTTTGCCGGGATCGCTCTGTCAATCCATGAGTCGTCCACCAGAATCACGCCATTGCTCATCCCGGTAATCAAATCCACAAAAAAGTCGCCGCGCCAAGCTTTGTTGAGCCATACCGGGTCGGAGACTTCGCATTCAAATCCATGTTCTTCTAGTGCCCCTAACGCGATGGCCGCATTACTCGGTGTGAGAAAAACATCCAGATCTTTAGTCCAGCGGCAGATTCCGGTGTGTTCGTGCAGCGCAAAAGCGCCAGAGACCGCGAAAGCAATGTTTTTCTCCTCAAGGATGCGAAGCACCTCGCGGAACAAGGCCTTTTGTTCAGCCGGAAGTTTGGGAGGACTCGAGGAGGTAACCGGCAACTCCGGCTGTTCGCCTTTGGAAGTTTCTGACACTGGGATTCAAGATAACTATTCCAGATAACGTTCGAGATAATGATTCGAGATGAAATGACGACCGCTTAGTTTAATAAAAATAAACGGTCAAGCTTGGGCCTGACCGCTCTGTACGAGGAATCTCCAAGGATTACTTACTCTCCGGCTTCTTTAGCTTGCCCCGAATATCTACGCACGGCGCTCAGAAAAGATTTTGCCCCTGCGGGCGTATCGATTTTGCCATTCAAGATAGTGTCGAAGGGCACCATTTTGCCGTAGAGAATGCGAGTTTCGTCCTTATCTTGGGTAATAGCAGATCCGTTGAGGTCGATTCCAGCGAAGACTCCCCGTGCACGCGAGTATGTGAGCACTTCCGCCTTCATCTTCCAGTCCGTGTCCGCAGCTGCGTCGCGTCCTACCGGGCCAGCCGCTGCTGAAGCATCCGCCCCAATCTTGAACTTGCTGGAAAGTAAGTGCTGCATGCCTTGATCGTTCATCACAACCATGACTAGGTCAACCGCCTGACCCCCCAGCTGTAATCCCCAACTTCCGCCAGTGATTGTGATAGGAGCCGGTGCGCTCCAGCTGTGACCGGTGCGGCAGGTTGCGACGCCCTTACCATGGCTGCCGCCAAATCCCAACGCGATTTTGATCATCGAAGGAACCACCGCGATACATTTGGCATCGCTCATGACCTTATCTGGAATGGCCTTGTCGGGGGTCGCCATGATCTCGTTCAACACCTTCGCCGAAGCATCGATTCGCTTATTAATGTCGGATTGGTCTTTGTCGCTATCTGCAGCCCAGCTCATACAGCTGAGTAACAACGTCGCGGTGCAGAGCCCCAGGGAAATTCTAAAGCCTCTGTTTCCAATTTTCATATGTAACCTCTCTGTGCCCGTCCGAGCACCGGGGGAAATCGAAATTTTATGCACGATAACTTTACTGCTAGATCGCGCAACTGCCCATCCAGTGGAGTATGTAGTTTCCATTCGGTTGCCCCGTAGCGTTTTGAAAGGCAGGGAACTCATTGTGATACTTACCAAACCCCTTTGTCGCTGCCGGTAATTTTGTATGCCAGCAAAGCCGAAACTGCCAGAGGGGGCAGAAGGGGAAGCCGCGCTAAAGCACGAAAATCGACTTGCTTTCCGGCGTTCAGTAGTTGAGTGCCGTACAAACCCATGGCTGCGCTCTTCGAGACGCGTAAAAAATTTCCTCCCAAATACACTGGAACGTCGTTGTACGCGGCGTCAAGGACCTCGCGCGGGATTGGAAGGGTGACCTCCGACGGTTTCACATATTGGGAAACCAAAAGCAGAAACGTAGCCACGCCAGGCCAGATGCCACTTTTAGTAGCAGCATTCTTCAGCTCCGCAAAATCAATCGCACCATTTCGCAACATCATCTCAAAATCCGCCATATCGCAAAGTCGAAAATAAAGATGCCGGTACATCCGTTGCAAGGTGGAGATGATCACTTTTTCTTCCGGTGCCGTAACTCGAAACGTCAGGCCCGCGACGGTTTGTTCGACACTGCGATCCATGACGCGTCTGGCTAAAGCCTTGTGTTCGCCTGTCTGGCCAAGATACTGAACATGAATCTCAATTAATTCTTCAAGTCCCGGAATACTGAAATTCCATTTGTTAGCGAGGCGGTCTCCCCAGCTACGCGGCTCCAATTTCGCCTGAAATGTTTCTTTCATTACGCGAATTACAGTCGCCCTATCGCCAATCGTATAGAGATCGAGATCAGAGCCCAAATCCGGCCAGTGATCAAGCGATTTAATGACCACCACATTCGCACCCGCAGCGTTCAGCGCATCGCAAACCGGTTTCAGAAATCTTACTGCCTTTTCAATTCGCTCCAGTTCCTTGCCCACTGCCGTATGCGCCCAAAGGCGCAAGTTCTCATTGCCGGAAGCAGCAGCACACTTCTCTAGTACTCGCAAAGCTCGTACGGTCACGTGATGCATGTCGGCTAGAGCAAGAAAATCCTGATGCCCCTTTTCATCTAAGGCTGCGACATATTCGTACTCCGCCAGCACCCGATTGAAATCACCATCAGGAATAACAAAACTGTTGGAGTAGCCGCGAAACACAAGCCTTCCCAAAACGCCGACATTACGTCGTATTGTAGTTTGTGTACTCATTACCCAAGAACCTGCTTTCGAAGTGACTTCAGCGGGGAAGGCGTATTTCGATTGTGTTCGATGTGATCAACCTTTGGCAGGTTGGACATAGCCACCCCAGGTCGCTAAACCACACCCCGTGCGCTCGGAACCCTGCCAAACGTAAAATCTTCCTTTCGATAGTATGACATAGGAGTTACGTGGTCATTGCCGATTGAAGTGGACGCCTCTCAGTCCAACCAATAGACATGGCAGAGCATCTGAAATTGAGCGTATTTACTCCCCCGGCGCAAACTCCGATTATTATTGACGTAGACAGCAAGTTGCAAAAAACCCATGTCCGACGAAGGTCCTATCGCGGTTTCGGAAGTGATCGTAGCCGAAACCTATGCCGAGAGCGAAGCGCGTAGCAATCGCCGCCTGCGGGCTCGCGTTCTTAGCGGCAGCATGATCATGCTAGTGAGCTCTGGTTTCGTGGGAGCGATGAATCTCGTCTATAACCTCTCGATTGCGCACACCCTGGGAGCTGATAGGTTCGGCCAGGCCAGCGCGGTTTATACGGTGTTAATGCTGTTGTCTTCCGTCACCCTTTCTTTTCAACTGCTGTGTTCAAAGTTTGTCGCGAAAAACGATTCCACCGCGGAAAAGATTGGGATTTATCGCTTCCTACATAAGCGCGCCTGGACCTACGGCGTGGGTGTCGCGATTCTGCTTTTTCTCGCCAGCAAAATGATTTCGGGTTATCTGAATTTACCCACCAGCGCCTACATGATGATGCTCGCCGCCGCGACCATTTTCTATGTGCCCTTGGGTGTTCGCCGCGGATTGATGCAGGGAATGTATGACTTTCGTCCCCTGGCTTTTAATTTTGTTCTGGAAGTGATGGTGAAACTGGGTGGGGCGGTGCTCCTGATTTTCGCGGGATTCGGGGTCGCAGGCGTGGTCGGAGCGATTGCGGCTTCCGTGGTGGTCGCATACCTAGCCGGCAGCCCCCGCAGGCAACACTCAGTTTACTCCGACGCTTTGTTGCCCGCCGCAACCGGCGAAGGCATTCAAGCCTCCGTATTCTTCGTCGGCCAAGTCATTATCAACAACCTCGACATCATTCTGGTTAAACATTTCTTTCCGCCCACTCAAGCTGGAGTTTACGCCGCCATCGCTCTCGTGGGCCGGCTCGTTTATATGCTTTCGTGGTCGGTGGTCAGCGGCATGTTCCCGTTCTCGGCTGGCGTGCGGTCAGATGAAAAGGGCGGCCGCGCCGTTCTCGGCACCGCTGTAACCCTCGTGATCGCGATCTCGTCGCTGTTTACCTTCGCCATATGGGTCGCTCCTCCGGGTCTCTGGCGCATGTTATTAGGCGCGGGATTTCCTCTCGGTGGTCATAGCAGTTATACCTCCCTGCTAGTTTTGTACGCCGCAACTACAGGGATTTATTCGCTCAGCGTAGTGCTGATGAGCTACGAAATTTCACGCAAAATCGGCAATGTGAGTTGGATGCAACTGGGATTCAGCGCCGCCATCATTGCCGGAATCTATCTCTTTCACCGGTCACTGCACGAGGTCATCACCGTGCAGATAATTTTGATGACCGTGCTCTTGGCGGTGGTTTCAATCCCGTTCGTGCGCGCTAAATTCAGCCCTCACGTTCAACCCGCGCGCGAGAAACCGCTGTTGCATGCGTTGCGGAAAGTTCGCCGGGTCAAGCAAGCCGAGGTCATTGCAGAGTTTTTGAAAAGCGAATTCTATCAACCTGAATTTGACCCCTACCGCAAACCTTTCGGCGAAATTGTGAAGCACCCTGACCTCAACAACGAGCAGGAAAACATCCTGCGAAAAGCTCTCCTATATCGCCGGCGAGGCAGGTTATGGCGTGAGATCCCACCTGATACCGAGTGGTGGGAAGTAAAGTTAGAGACCAGCGATTTGAAACGGATCAGGGTGTTTCCTCGCAAGCAATGGCGCCGCCATGCCGGCGAAAGTTATCAATTACTGGACACCGCCGGACGCATCGGAACCAGACTTGGCTCCCATTCCTCAAATGCATTTCTTTCCAAACTGCGCTCCATGACCGGCGATTTTGCCACTGTCGCGGAACATAGCGCAGTGTTGCTGATCGGAATCGACGAATGCAGTCCCCTAACCATCATCGAAGGCAACCATCGCCTTACGGCCGCCACCCTGGTGTCCCCGGAACAAGTCCCGCGCCAGTTCCGCTTCCTCTGCGGATTCTCTCCGCGCATGATGGAATGCTGCTGGTATCAGACCGATCTTTCAACGCTGTGGCACTACGCTCTCAATTCGATCGCTTATGTTTTCGACGATCGTTATCGCATCATCAACGAAGCCATGCAAAGAGCCGGCCAGACGTAGGGCGGACACCCTTGTCTGCCGCTCTTGCTTCGGTTCTAGCAGTAGTTGTCTTCATTTTGACTCAATAACTTTCGTCGCGATCAAATCCACTTTTTGCGCGATGTACCGGCTCCCGTCAAACTGGGCTGACACCGCAGCCTCAGAACCCTCGCGCAAACCTTGCAAAACTGATGGAGGAAGGGCCTCAAAATAAATCTGATAATTCTTGTCATCGCTTTGATTATTGATTGCCATCACCCTCTCCGATAAATCTATAAATGTGACCTTGCCCAGAAAAGTGAACAAAGATCCTGGCTGGGCTAGTAGTGAGACTTGCCGCACTACCCCACTGCGTCCTTGCTGCGAATCGAAAGTTACAGCTACCAACGATCCCGATCTCAAGTCGCTAATCGCGCCCGTCGCCTTGCCTTTAAGAATGACGGTGGACGGATCCAAGCGAAAATCAACTGGTTCAGCGGAGACTTCGTCCCTCAACGTCAGAGTGTTGGTGCTGCCGTCATAATTCACTATCTGGCCTCTAGAGTTCCCACTGCCCTCGCCCTTACGTATCCATATATTTTTCGCGAACAGGGTAGCGCCGTCGAGCATAGTATCGAGGTAAACACGCTCTCCGGTTTTCAAGTCGCGTTCTGTTGCAGGTTTCCCTTCGCGAAAAATATGCGTCCGCGCGTCGAAATCTATCCGCATGCGCTGCTTCCCCGCAAAAGGACGAACGACTAGCCGATCGCTGACTTTGTCCACCTCCGTAACCATTCCTCCAATCAACGTAATGGGTGACTTCGGTAACATGGGAGTCTCGGCAAGAGGATCTTTAACTTTGGAAGTGGAAGGCGCAGGACTAGGACCAGCCTTCGATTCGGCTCGCGTCTGAGGTCCCTCCTGAGAGCTATCTGACGCTTGAGCAACTAGTTGATGGGATCTGACAGTCAATAACGTTGTTACCACTAGAGCACATTTGATTTGTGCACTCCGAGACAAAAACCACTTGCCAATGTGATAATCCATTTATCCCCCTAGCTCAACAGCGGCTGCTTCTCGACTACCAAATTCGGTCGGTACGCATCCAATAGACAGATATGAGCACTTTCTCTCTACGCATTAATAAGATGCTCGGATTGTCCGCTTGCGTCACCGCTCTAACAGTATCTGCGGTCGCACGCGATATCAAAATTACCCTGCCCAAGCGCACGCAGGCGACGCCCGTTCAGCAGCTCAATCGTGAGGGCGTAAAGGCAATTCAAAAACACGATCTGGATAAAGCCGAAAAGCTATTTTACAAAGCATACCTCATCGATCCTGAAGATCCCTTTACCCTGAACAATCTCGGTTACATCTCCGAACTACAAGGCAACGTCGAGCGCGCTGAACAGTGTTATGAGGCCGCAGCCAAAGAGAACTCCGAGGCCACGGCTGCCGATTCCAGTGTCGCCAATGTAAAGGGACGAAAGTTAAGCGATGTGACCGGCGGATACGGGAATGTCGAGTTGGGAGTCAATCGCGGCAACATCGAAGCCATGAGCCTGTTGCAGCAGAATCGCACCAGCGAGGCCGAAGCCATCCTTCGCAGGGCGCTGCAGCGTGACCCCAGAAACCCATTCACCCTCAATAATCTTGGTTACGTAATGGAATCCGAGGGTGACGTCGATTCCGCCATGAACTATTATTCGCAGGCCGAGGCCATGCGTTCTCCGGAACCGGTGATCGTAGCGGTGGACTCGCACTCGCGGGGCAAGCCCATTAGCCAGGTCGCGGCCTCCAATGCCGAAACCCTCCGCAAGCGAATAGCTTCTGAGAATGGAATCGAACCTCGCGTAGATCGCTTAAATATGCAAGGAGTGTATGCGCTGAACCACAACCAGCCGGAGAAGGCTCGTGAATTGTTTGACCAGGCGTATAAGCTGGATCCCCGCAATGCGTTCGTGCTAAACAATCGTGGCTTTATCGCCGAGATGGATGGCGATCAAGAATTGGCGAACGACTACTATGCTTCAGCGAAACAAGCGGATGGCTCCAACCAGCCCGTCGTCATGACTAATCACATTGAGATGAAAGGGTTACGTCTGGCGGACGTTGCCGACAGTAACGATCAGATCACTGAGGCTGCTTTGGAAGCGCGTCAGGAACAACGGAGGCGCCAGGGAGGCCAGATCGAACTTCGCCGTCGCGACAACACCCCTGTGCTTCCCGAAAGTGACGGACCACGACAGCTGGTGCCCCGCCCGCCTTTGGGTAACTCTCCGGCTGACAATACTCCCTACGTCCCCCGACCCCCGCAAGAATAGTTCAGGCTCGGGACCTGCTAACAACTTGCTCTACTCGAAGGTGACGCTCGCCACGGTGCTGGCCTGCGTGGTTCCCGAAACCGCGTGAATCGTGATCTGGTAAGGAACATTGGCCTTCACGGCTTTAGCCGCTGTAGGGGTCGCTGTGCCGCCGCATGAACTTAACGCCAGAGAACCGGCTGCGATTCCCAGGACTGCGAGTATTCGAGCCAGTTTCTTGCGCTCAGCCACTCCTCCGATTACCAGCCCGGCCATCGGGAAGCTCACGAGCAAGCCGTACAAAGACAGCGTTCCGCCCGAGCGTCCATTCAACATGGAAGCTGAATATAAATTTGTAGAAACCGTCAGTTTAGAACTGACGGGGCCCGAACCGGGAGTCACCACGCTGGGAGAAAAACTGCAAGTCACGCCCAGTGGAAGATTGGTGCAAGCCAGTGACACTTTTCGGTTAAAAGTGCCGAACTTCGGAGAAACAGTGATTTTCGAATTGCCAGTTCCTCCCTGGCTGATGGTCATAAATGATGGTGACGAAGCCAGGCCTAAGCTGGCCGATTCCGGCACCGGCGTGGGGGGCACTGGGTGTTTTGGGCTCGGGCTAGGCGGTCCGGGAGGCGTGGGACCGGGAGGCGTGGGTACTGGCGGCCCAGGCGATCCGCCGCAACTCGGCGAGTATGCCACCGGCCCAGTAATGTGATTGATCACCGTCGGCCTTCCCACCCCTTGCACAAACAGGCTGTATTTTCCGGCCCCAAGGGAATATCCGCAAAGGTCAACCGAATGTGTACCCACCGCGGCATCCTGAAGTGGCATCAGGTTCTGTCCGTCGGTGCTCACGTATACCGTGTAATGGTCTAGCGTGTTTTCATTTCCATTGACTTTCCAAGCCAGCGAACTTCCGGATATCGACGTAGACAGGCTGAGGCAATTATCGATCCCTGATTCAATCTCCGTACCTTCTTCATAATCGTTCCAAGTGACGAGCTGCATCGAAGGCAGCTGGTTCCCGGAGTTATAAATTCCGTTAATCTGCGAGAAAGTCTGCAACCAGGTTTGTCCGCATTGCTGGTCCATCGTGCGGTTCAGGCTCCACGAGGCCAGCTTGTCGTTGAATCCCTTATAGGCTGCGCCCAAGCCGTCGGTGGAAGAATGCACCAGATCCGTCTGGTAAAAGCTCTTTAGATAGCTCATGCCATAACCAGAAGAAGTAGGCATGACCCATGAATAAGCCCCATCGCTGGCCGTGTGCGTGAATCCGGATGAATTCTGAAAGATGAAATTGGGATTGCTCGAGAGCGACTTCTTCAGCGCGTTCCAATCAATTGTGTAATAAATATCGATGTCAAAATTGGTAACTACAGGCTGTCCGTTAAATCGCAGATAAGCGGGCGATTGAAAATATGTCTGCTCGATATATTGCAACTGCTGCGTTAGCGCCTGTTGCGGCGCGCATCCTGAGCAGGAATGCCATTCAATTGCGCCATGATCGATCATCAAAGCAAACGTGAATCCCGGATGCTGCTCCGCCTCGTTCATCACCAGTTGGGCCGCATGATCGATGGCATTTCCAGGCCCGTACCAAACCATCACCACTCCATCGATGCCGCGGCTGATCATGTCATTGATCTGTTGCTTCACGTGCGCCGCGTCGTTCGAGCTGTAGCCAATATTCATGTGGTCGGACTGGCCGAACCACAAAACCAGATGCGCGAAAACTTTGGTGGTCGAACCCGGATAGAGCAAGCTGTGTACGTCCACTTTGCTCACATTGCCGGCGCCTAAGTTTCCATTGGATTGAGTGCGAAAGCCCGCAGATGCGCTGGTATTATTTGAGGTTAGCGCCGCCAGTGTCGTAGTGGGCTGGATGGGGAGGTCGCCTGCCCGCGATGCTACTGAAAAGGCGAAGGTTAGAGCTATAAGGGCTGCGAAACTGCGCATTTTTCACCTAAGTAGATCACCCTACGGATTAGGAAATTTCTAGGGGATTCACTTAGGCTAGCTTAACTATTTCACCTTAGGAGCACACGATCACAAAGGGGAGTGTCCTTTCAGTCCGCTCAAAAGACCTTGCTCGGACATGGAATTTGGCCCATTTTTTCCATTAAGGCCAGCATCTTTCGTTCCTATTTTGGAATACACGGCGGGTGTCTTTTCTGAGCAAAGCGAAGAATCTCTACTAGGCATTTTTCCCCAAGGGCAAAGCAGCGCTTGTTTCTTTTTCAGAAATAATATTGGAGAGCAGATTTTTACGCTTTGCAGAGATACAACCCGCAAATAAAGACGCTCACTTGGATCGCGAGGGTGCGGTCTAAGTGAGCGTTCCAAGCTTTAGCAGTTCTGATCTTTACCAGTATTTGAAGTTAAAGTTATCCAGGGTCACTTTATAGGACGAGGGATATTTGTTCATATCCATCTGGAAATTTACTGTTAAACCCCACCACGATCGGCAGTCCGGATACCCGGGCGCGCCGCATACGTTAGGAGGATCGTACTTGTTGAGCGATGCCGCCCAGCCATTCAAAGTAATCGTTTGGTAAAGCAGGGTGCTGTCCGATTCTTTTTGGAAGTTCAGCTTCAGGTGGTTCCAGCCATTGACTGGGTTGCAGGCTATGCCGGTTGAAAGCCATCGATTTTGCTTATTGTTCCAGTAATCCCACACGTGGCCGCCGCCAATGTTGCACTGTGTGCCAAATATAAGGCTATTGGTTCCCGTGTACTCACTTACATCGAATTCCAGTACCTGCGCCTGACTCACGTCAGTAGTATAGAAGTCGACGTCATATTCAAAGTTATGCAGCGTCGGGATCAGCTTGTGGTCTGAATCGTATACGCCCTGGGTTGACTTCGGTCCGATGAGTGCGTTGGTGAACAAAATATCGGCGTAAGGAGTGTCTCCTCCAACGGAATATTGAGTCGAGTTACCGCTTTCGGATGGCGAAGCATGGTTCCAGATCGTCCACCATGCGTGTGAAGTCGTGTAATAGATTGGCATCCAGTTTTCAGAAGGCAGTTCGCCCGCTGGCACCCATCCACCCTTGGATTGCAGTTGCCACATCGTCGTGCCGCTGCCACCCCCGCCTCCACCGTTGCCGCTGACCGTGATCGCGACGGGAGTATAGCTTGCGCCCCCGCAATAATCCCATTCCTCGACAACCGTATTATGGGTGCCGGAACTGATGTTCAGCGTGTGATTGTAGCTGCTTCCGTTCTCGACGTATTGAAGCACGTTGTCAACGTAAACGCCCACGGACGCCACGCCTTTGCTGCAAGTGCTGGTCGCAGTGGCAACATAATTTACTGAGTTTCCTACTGTGCTGTTGTTGGCGGGAGAGCTGACATAAACTCCGCTCTGGTTGCTGTTGCCAACAGTGATCTTGACCGGAGTGTATGTTGCTCCGCCGCAATTGTCCCATTCTTCAACCACAGTGTTGTAGGTGCCAGGGCCGAAGGACATACTGGTATTTAGCGAACTTCCATTTGAAACGAACTTGAGAACGTTCTCGACGTAGATTCCCATGGAAGCTACGCCACTTCCGCAACTCGTCCAACTGGTCGCAGAATATTGTACGGGGGAGCCGCTTGTGGCCCCGTTTGAGGGACTGGTGACGGTTACGCTGGCGAACGCCGAAGCCGCCATGCAGCAGATAACAAACACGATTACAGGGATATCTCTGGTCCTAAAAGTCATTTCTGAGATTCTCCAGCTAATTAGGTTTACGAAGCGGCGTTGCGACTGATTGAGGGGATTCTAGAGAGTCGCATCGGTGGATACAAGGAGAAACCTGTATTTAAAGACTCGAAGGTGCATTACTTTCCTAGGTGTAAAACCTTAGAGAATTCTAAGCATTTTGAAAGGCCGCTGCAAAAACCTGCACTTTGAGCAGATGGTTTAACCCCGAAGCTGCATCACTAGCGGCTTTGCTGATAATCAACGAAATAACGGCAACGAGTCAAATCTCTTTTTCTCAGGTATCGGCCAAGAACTTTTTTACAAAAGCGTACGCTGACACGCATCGTGACAGACCGCACTGAGTGTTTAGGAAAGCTTCGTGCACCATCGCGCCTAAACATTCGGTCATCATTTATCCTCTCGCGCCCAAAAGCTATTAAATTTGATTCCCGTTACGCTGGTGCGCCCAATTGGGTGTTTACCGAAGCGTAAAGACGCTAAAATCACTTAAGAACTCGTACTAACTCAAACAAAGTCGCAAGCGGACGCGACAAAATTCCCTATTCGGAGTTTAAACAACTGATGAATTGTGTGAAAACCCTATTCGCTTCCAGAGTAGCCGCCATCGTCGCGCTCGCAGCGCTTGCAATCACGCTCAGCGGTTGCCGCGGCCTGGTGAGCGCTTCGACAACTCCCGCGTCGCAGCAAGGACTTCAGAACATCAATCACATTATCTTCATGGCCCAAGAGAACCGCGGCTTCGAGCATTACTTCGGAAGCATGAGGCCGTACTGGAAGGCAAACGGTTATCCCGATCAAGCCTTCGACGGGTTGCCACAATTTAATCCTGCTTCCGGAATGGCTCCGCTGAGAGGCCCTATTCCAATCAATCCAGGATGCGATCCGGCATTTCCATTCGATCCCACTTCGCCTTTTCCGCAACCGGATTGCATGATTGACAGCAATAACCCCATTCAATCTTTTCACGCCGTGAGCATGTGTCTGGAAAACCCGAGTCCTTCGTGGAACGAGGCCCATGTGGACATGAATTATCTCGATCCCACGATGAGCCACACGCCCAATGCCAACGCTCCGATGGATGGCTTCGTTTGGACTTCTGGCCACGATGCGCGCAATCAGAACCCGCCATTTTCCGATACGAACGGCGTGCGCGCGATGGCCTATTACGATGGCGGCGATCTGCCTTATTACTACTTCATGGCGTCGAACTTCGGAACCTCCGATCGTTGGTTTTCGCCGGCGATGACGCGAACCCAGCCCAACCGTATGTATATGCTGGCTGCGACTTCGGCGGGGCACGCTTACCCGATACCGCCCGGAGGGCCAGTACTTACCGTGCCCACTATTTTTGATCTATTGCAGAACGCGGGAGTGAGTTGGAAGATTTATGTGACCGATTTGACTTACGCGACTCCTCCCGTGCAGGACAGTTCGCTGAATATGTTTGCCACCGCTGCCAAATATCCGCAGAACATCTTTCCCGTGTCACAGTTCATGACCGATGTGAAGAATGGAACGTTGCCCTCTGTTGCTTACATTGAGCCAGGATTGGCGAGCGGATTGGACGAACACCCCGGCCTCGACGACGGCAAACCTGGCGCAAACATACAAGCGGGAGCGCAATATGTTTCCGGCTTGGTAAATGCGCTGATGACGAGCCCTTCGTGGAATGATTCGGTATTTATTCTGACATTTGACGAATACGGCGGATTTTTCGATCACGTCCCGCCGCAAACCGGAGCGGTGGGAGTCAGTCCCGATGGAATTCCGCCGCAGGATCTTGCCCCCGGTCCGCCTCCGAACGGCCCCGACGTTTGCGTAAACAACGCGGGCCCGTCATGCGACTTCGTTTATACCGGCTACCGGGTGCCGCTGATGGTGATTTCGCCGTTTGCGAAACGGAACTACGTTTCGCACACCGTTACCGATTACACGGCGTGGCTGAAATTGGTGGAAACCAGATTCAACTTACCCAGCCTGACTAAGCGGGACGCGGCTCAAATCGACATGACCGAGTTCTTCGATTTTACGACCGTCCCTTGGAAGACCCCCCCGGTGCCCCCGGTGCAGAACGTTACGGGGCCGTGCTATTTGGACCATTTGCCATAGCTCGTTGCCTTAGCTTTAGGGACGTTGTTCTTGAACTTGAGTGACAAATTTTGGCGACAATTTTCTCCCCGCGACGAATTTGCCCTCTTCGTGCAAGATATTGCGTTTGAGCGCGTATTTATTGCTCAAATCTTAACTTTCCATCCAACTTTTCGGGTAAAATATTCATCAGATTAGAGTTCGCAGGAGTCTCTGTAAATGTCGCTTCGCCGTCGTAATTTGCTTTCATCCTTCCTTCCCCTTTTCACAATAATTTTACTAGCTGGTTGCGGAGGAGGGAATTCCACCACGCCTCCACCTCCTGGCCAAAAAACTTTTCAGGTCACCATCACCGGAGTGACTTCAGGCTCCGGCACCGTGGTCAGCGCCCCAGCGGGCATTAACTGCCCAACGACTTGCACCGCAACCTTTAACCAGGGGACCGCGGTGACGCTCACGGCAACGCCGGCGGCCGGATACACGTTCGCGTCTTGGGGAGGATCGTGCAGCGGAAGCACTGCGACGTGCAGCATGACGGTGAATGCAACAGCCTCGGTGACCGCAACCTTTAGCTCTAGCCCCATCGCACTTACAGTTGCCGTAAGCGGCCCCGGCAGTGTGACCAGCAATCCCGGCGGAATCAGTTGCCCCGGGACTTGTACGGCGAACTTTCCCCAGAACAGTTCGGTCACGTTGACGGAGGCGGCTACAACCGGCAATTCCTTCGATTCCTGGAGCGGGGATTGTACGGGCTCAGCGAGCACTTGTATGGTCACTCTAGCAGTTCCAAAATCCGTTACCGCCAGCTTCGGGCCCATCACACCTGTTCACGTATCGTTGTCGGGCGCAGGCTCCGGGACAGTCGTAAGCACCCCAGCCGGGATCAACTGTCCGGGCACATGCACTGCGTCCTTCAGCACTGGTAGCTCGGTTACCCTTACGGCCGCCGCAACGGGCCAGGATGCTTTCGCCAATTGGAGCGGAGGCTGCGCCGGAACCACCAACACATGCACTGTTACTGCTGATCCCAATGCCTTACCGGTGAACGCACTGTTCGGCAAGACCCTGCAAAGTGCCATCAATCACATTGTCTTCATGGCCCAGGAAAACCGCGGCTTCGAGCATTACTTTGGAGCGATGCGCGGCTACTGGGCGCAATCAGGCGGCAAATTTCCGGATCAGCCTTTTAATGGGTTACCGCAATTCAACCCGGCACCCGGTCCGGTTCCCACGAACAAGGGTTGCGATCCGAACTCTCCACCTCCTGCAGATTGCGACATAACAAAACCCACCAGCCCCGATATACAGTCGTTTCATCCCATCACCAAATGCTTGGAAAATCCGAGTCCTTCATGGAACGAAGACCATGTGGACATGAATTACTACGACGATTCCATGAGTCACACTTCCCTTGCAAACGCGAAGCTGGATGGCTTCGTTTGGACTGCCGCCCACGATGCGCGAAACTTAGGATTTTTTGATACCGACGGGATCAGGGCGATGGCTTATTACGACTGGACCGACCTGCCGTTTTATTACTACATGGCTTCCAGCTTCGCTACATCGGATACTTGGTTTTCTCCAGCGATGACCCGAACGCAGCCTAACCGGATGTATTCGCTAGCAGCTACGTCCCAGGGTCATGCTTATCCCATCCCATCAGGAGGGTCGCAGCTCACCAGTCCAACCATCTTCGATCTGCTACACGCCAAGAACATTTCCTGGAAGGCCTACGTGACCGATTTGACGTATGCCACCCCACCGGTGCAAGACAGCTCGCTAAACATGTTTGCGAGCGGGAATCAATATCAAAGTACGAATGTCCGTCCCGTGTCGGAGTTTGTTACGGACATGCAGAATGGCACACTCCCATCGGTGTCTTACATCGAGCCAGGGCTGGACAGCGGATTGGATGAGCATCCTGGAATTGACGACATGAGACCGGGCGCGCACATTCAGGTGGGCGCAAATTTCGTACGGTCGCTGATAACGCAGCTAATGAATAGCCCATCGTGGAAGGACACTGTCTTCATTCTTACCTTCGATGAATTTGGCGGGTTCTACGATCACGTTTCTCCTCAAGTCGCAACTTACCCAGATCCGGGACCCATGGTGACACCCACTGACTTGCTTCAGCCCCCGCCAGCGGGCAATGGGCCAGACGTTTGCGTTCCTCCGAATTCGGTGGGGCCGCCGACAGGGCCCAACCCGTGCTACTTCGAATTTACTGGCTATCGCGTCCCGCTAATTGTGGTCTCACCTTACACAAGAGCCAACTACGTTTCTCACACTCAGGCGGATTACACAGCCTGGTTGAAGTTGGTGGAGACTCGCTTCGGGCTAGGTAATCTCACCGCCCGAGATGCCGCGCAGATGGATATGACGGAGTTTTTTGATTTTGTAAATGAACCGTGGAAGACTCCACCGTCGCCGTCACAAATTCCGCCACAGCCCACGAACGGGATGTGTTATGTGGATCATTTGCCGTAGGTTTTTGCCGCAAGATCTCGGCTTAGGGGAAAGGTGTCCTTCGCCGGTCCCGGCGAGTGTTTCATCGGCGGGAAAGCCCAATCCTTGTGTCATGAACACTCCATTGTGACGAATACTACGGTGTCTTTCTGAGCGAAGCGAAGAATCCCTATTTAATACTGTAAGTTTTTCTGAAGTAGGGATGCTTCACTACGCTCAGCAAGACCAAAAGTTCAACTGGCCAGTTTCCGTTTCATTCCAGTTTTGGTTCGAATGTTTTGGACTTAGTTCTTTGGACAGCTGGGGCGGCTGTCCTGCGTGAGTCTGGGGGCGCGACTCCTACCTGTCAATTTGGGAAGGAGCGGGTTGAACGAAAGGCAGCTTCCCGGTTATTTCGGCTACCACTGCCATTTTTACTTCTTCGACCGAGCCGGCGGGCATCACGTTCATGTTTGCCATCCTGCTCAGTTTCAGATAAGAGGCGCGGCTTAACTGAATAAAATCCAGCGGGTATTCCGGCTTTCGTTCGCGCGCGGCTACCGGGTCCGCGTCGAGGAGATAGGCGACTTCGGGTTTTGGGGATAGCCACAGCAGAACGCGCACGAAAGCGCGCGTAAATCCATTTTGCAGATTTAGATTTGCCAGCTCATCGTAGATGTAGCGGTCGAAGACGACTACATCCGCATCGGCATTCAGGGCGCGCGATAGTACGGTGCGCAGCCACACTGCATCAAGAAAATATAGAAAGAACCGGACGGGGGTCATATACCAGGTGCGCACGTTTTTGTCGCGGCGGTTGACGGGCTTGCCGGGAGCTCCGATGCCCTTCTCGCTGTTGAACAGGGCGTGACTGGATGTCTCGCGCAGGCCCTTGAGGACGGCGACATCGTCCCAGAAGGCCAGCAGGCGCACGCGAAGGCCAGCGTCTCGCAGGTGTGAGAGCAGATTCTCGATTTGGGTGCTTTTGCCGGCTCCGTCAACTCCGGAAAAGCTGACTAAGATTGTGTGCTGGGCTGCCATGGATTGGCTTTATATGGATTGCAATACGGGGAGGGCTGGGGAGAAAAAGTTAGGGTGCAGGACCGGGGGAAGAGCCTGCACCCATGTAAGAATTCTTATGCTGCGATTTCGACGTCCGAACCGGTGTTTTCGTCGGAAGCTTCGGTAGCCGTAAACCACGACGGCGAGAAACCTGAAACTGAGCAAGGGCTGAAGCTCTCGATCGCATCCGGGACGTTGTCATAGATTTCGAAAAGAGATTCCACGCCGGTAAGCTCAAGCATGACACCGGCTTCAGAACCTACCGAGGCGAACTTAAGATTGCCATTGCGCTTCATCACTTCTTCGGCACAGTGCAACAACATTCCAATGCCCCGGCTATCAATCTCGCGCACCTTCGCAAAATCAAACACCAGACGCGGACGATCGCTCTTCAAAGCCGATTCAATCTTGTGGCAAAACAGATGCGCCACGCCCGCTACAAGTCGGGTTGGAAGCTCTTTTACGATGACTGGTTTTTCGTTCAACATTCTCTCCCCCTGGAAAATTAAAAAACCCGGCTACCTGCCGGAAGTTGTATGAACCCGCAATTATTTACTACAAAGTTTTCTGGAAGACCATTGAGCTTCGGATTGACTAGGTTTCCCATATCGGTTCCAGTGCCATTACAGGATCGTCTAAAGCGAAATACTTATCAATACATAAAACGCTGTACGTTCTGATTCCATGATGCTTAGAGATTTTTCTTATGGAGTAGGAGGAATCTCAGTGGCGAATTACTGGGAAAAGTTCTTCCCAAAAGTGGAAAAAGATTGGCCTCACCAGCGGGTTTGCAACGACAAACAATGGACTTCGTCCCGCGTCCCGCAAAATGCCGTTACCAAGGTGAATGGACGGTCAGAAAGTTTCCAGGCAAGGGTGGGGAAAGCGGCATGATACAGGCCCCCGTCTGACGTAAGGCAGAGCCCAGTCTTACGTAAGCAGGCGCAGACCCCCGCCTCAATCCCGCTCGCTTCCCGAGCAACTCGTCTCTAACCTTGGCGAATGTCTGGAACACGGTCAGTTGGTGGATACCGAATCCGCTAGCGAGCACGCGAGGGGTGATTCTGACTAGCGGCGAGGGTGGGCGTCGCTGGTAGTTTCGGCTGCGGCTGGTTTCTCGGAGGCGAAATCTTCATCCAGGGCCAGAGAATCTGAGTCGAGGCTTAGTTCGGAACCAGAGCCAAGCCAGCGTGCAATTGTCCCGCGGCGTCCAGAAAATTTCCGCCAACGGGCGAAGTTCTGATATTCGCCGAAGGACCCCCCCATAGCCTGTTTCCGCTTTTTCAGTTCGAACCAGCGCAGATAATGCCGCACCACGCTGGGCATGGTCATTCTCATTGCCGCCCAGAAATTTTGGTCGGCCATACGGCGCTGAAGGTCCGGCGAAGTCAATATCGCTATCAAGCGTTCGGCAAGTTCGGCTGCGTCTCCGGTTTTGTAGAAACTGATGGCCATTTCTTCGTCCTCAGCCATGGCGCGGAAATCTTTAAGGTCAGCAGAGACAATGGGAACTCCATACTCGCAGGCTTGGTGTGCGGGCCCGCTTGATCCGGTGGCGGAGTCGTAGGGCATGACCACGATGCTCGATGTCCCATACAGTTCCGGGATGTCGTCTTCGGGAACGTAGCCGCGAAATTCAATTCTTGGATTTCCGTTTTGCGCCTCGCGTATGGATTCCCAATATCCCGGACGGGTGTGGTGATTCGCCCCCGCGACGACCAACTTTACATTCGGAACTTTCTTTTGGACTTCGGGGAAAGCCGCCATCAAAGTTTCCAGACGCTTGTAAGTGCCCCAGTGCCCAATCGCGAGGATGCGTTGATCGGGATTGTTGCGTTTAGAGAAATCAGGCGGAGTCGGATTGTTGGCGAAGATTCCATGAGTGCCTAACAGGACGTTTTCGGCAGCGTATTTCTTGACCAGAGTACGCTGATAGCCCGATAGAAGAACTGAAATTGAATTTGCTTTTAGCAGAACACGGGTCGCCATCTCGCTTCCCAGGCGAAACATTTTTTCCTGCTTGACGCCTGCACCAGCAAGGTCGACGTGTTCCATGATGTGGTGCAGGGTCACGTGGGTGTAGAAGCCCATGGCGCGAGATAGGGCGGGCACGCAGAGTCCGAGAAATGCCGCGACCGGGTGCTCCTGAGTTGCGAACGATGAAAAGACCAGGTTGAACCAGACTACGTCCGGCTTTATCTCGCGAATGGTCTTGAGCAGGCAGTAGGGGGTCCGCATGTCGTTGAACTTCCAGCAGCGCACGACTTGGAAGCCCGCAAGTTCGCCGTGCTCCAACGGATTAATTGCTTTGCCATCGGCGTCGGTGGCGAATTTGTCCTCACCCAGCTCGTCGGCCAAAATGGTCAACTCAATTTGCGGATTGCGCTTGAGTTCCTTGGCGATATGGAAAGCGTATTCGTTTAATTGGCGGCCACTCGGGGGAAAGGCCGATACCAGACAGATCTTCATGGGGCCCCAGTTCTCAAAACAAACTTATACGCAGGTACGGTCTAAATAGATGATTGTGACCGCCGGTGAAGTGGAAAAAAGTTTCTTGTTGCACTCCCGCCGAGAAGCGAATGGGGTAGCGCAGGAGGACCTGTCCACTGTCGTCTTTGAAGACGCGCCCGAAGGGCCGGGCGTACGAGACGGCGAATCCACCTTGCAGCGCGTCATAAGCGTGAAAGCTCATGTTCCGAGAATATGACAGGTTCCCTTGCACCGCCCAATTGCGGGTTGGCGAATATTCGATGGTGCCAGAGGGCCGCAGAGCCTGCGCGAGAGCGTAGCGGGCGTCCTGCACTCGCCACGCGCGCAAATCTTCGGCGATGGCGCTAAAGCTCAAGCGGTTGGAAAATTTATGCTGCACTCCGAGGTAGGCCGAGGTGAAATAAAACTCGCGGATTAGAGGAGTGAACTGAATGTCGCGGGCTCCCCATCCAGTGATGAGAGCGGTTTTTCCCCAGGGCCTGCCTACGCGAAAATCCACTGCGGCGGACAAATCACGCGAATGCAGATTTCTTTCGGTGAACGGCCCGGACTCGTGAATAGCGTATCCACTGACGGAAACGGTGTTGAAAAACGAACTGGTAGACATGTACAGGAACTGGCGAGAGAGATTTTGGTTCTGGTCGATGGGGTCTCTGGAATCGCGCCGGATGGTCTCCTGAATGCCGGTGTTGAAGCTAAAAACATTTCTTCCCAAATGCAACGTTGGGTTGACGCCGATGTTGAATGAATAGTCGGTAGTATTGCGATTGATGATGGTCCCGGCGCTGGGCAACGAAATTTGGCCACGATCATTGCGCATTTGGAAGAATCCACTCAGGTCGGGCACATGATTGAGATGCAGATGGTAAGCGCCCGTCCACTGAGTTTCTAGAGATGAGCGGGGAAGCGGCAGCAAATTTTGCTGTCCCGGCAAGGGGCTGGTGACGTCGAGCTTCGAATCGAGCACGTAAACCGTAGTATCTTCGAAAATTGGGGCGACGGAAAAATCGGATAGCACGCTGACCTTCTGATTAATACGAAGTCCCTCGCTGGCTCCGGCTTGCAATAAATCCTGGTCGGCGGTGCGGTCTTCGCCAGCGGCGTTGGCGGCCTCGGCAAATGCAGTGAGCGCCTGAGTGTTGTGATGTTGCTGGCGCAACACATTCGCTTTCGCTAAAAGATAGTCGTAAGAAGGATCACCCTCGGCCTGAGTGCCGATGGCGGCAATCTGCGCCTGCGCTCGAACTGTGTCGCCCTGCTCGAGATAAGTGTTGGCTAGGCCGATGCGTACCATCATCTCGGAGCCGCCAGCGGCAAGCGCACGTTCGAAATAGAGTTGCGCGAGTTCAAAATCGTGCATAGCCAGGAAAGTATCGGCGACCTCGACGAGTTCGCCACCGGTCGGCGGTTCAGCTTTTTGCGCGTGGACTTCCATCAGGCCCAGCGCCATCTGGCGGCGGGCATCATCCCACCGTCCGTCGGTGGCCATGAGGCGGGCGATCGCGAGCCGGACGCCCATGCGGTCCCCGGGCGCGTCCAGAGCACGTTCAAAGCGATCCATGGCGGCGACACGATCTCCCAGAATGCTCAAAGCTTCGCCAGTCGAGAGGAATACAATGTCCGGTCCTTCTTTCTCGGCGAGCGCGATGTATTTCATGGTTTGCTCACGCTCATCGAGGTGAGCGTAGGCGCGGGCGATCTGCGCATCGAGGGGACCTTTATCGGTCGAAAGTCTTTCTGCGACCTGCAACTCCGAGATGGCTTCGCGGTAACGCCGCAATCCGAAATAAGAATTGCCTAAAGCGGCATGAAGGTTCGGCTCATTGGGTGCGGACTTCAGGGCGATGCGATATTCGACGATAGCTTTCGCGAACATCCCTTCGGCGCCATAAGCGGTGGCCTTGATCAAATGGATGGGCAGGGAATCGCCCATTTCTTTTTCGGCGAGCGCGACTTGTTTCAATGCGATGTGAGGCTTGTGGGCATCGAGGCTCGCGTAAGCCAATCCTAGATGGGCCTCGCCGTTTCGCGGCTCCATGCGCAGAGCGGTCTCGAAGTCAGCGATAGCGGGAACCGGTTGGTGAAGATCTTTCAGCACGTAACCGCGATTCACGTAGGCGGTGACGACCTTGGGATCGCGATCGATGACATTAGTGAAATCCTGATTCGCTTCTTCAAGCTTGCCGAAATGTTTGTGAGCGTATCCGGCGAGGAGTGGGATATCGGGCTCTTTCGGAAGAACGTCTTCGTATTGCGAAGTGAGTTGCAGCAGGTCGTCGTATTGCTCCAAGCGGAGCATGTCGTATCCCAGATAGACCGCCACGTCACGATCTTTTGGTAGCTGTTCAATCGCCAACTTTCCGACTTCTTCCGATTGCTTAAAGTCGCCGATGAAATTTAGGTAGCGCTCTTTCTCCCTCATAAGATGAGGTTCCCGTTGCATGCCGGTGTCGGCGCGAGCCAGCCATTCGGCGGCAAGAGGGAAGTGATGGGCCTCGATGGCGGCGTTCATTCCGCCGGCGACAATGAGAGGATTCTTTGGCGCCATCTCAATCGCTTTTCGATATGAAGCTTCCGCCTTGGGAAAATCTCGGTTGGCGGCGTACATATCTCCCAGCGCGAGATAGGGGACATATAGCTTGGGATAGGCGGCTTCCAGTTTTTGAAAATATTTTTCGGCTTCAAGATCGTGTCCGGTCTGGCGCGACACGTATCCCAAAGCGATGAGAGCGGATTGGCTCTGGGGATCAATGGCAAGAACTTTCTGATATGCGGCGGTCGCTTCTTCGAGATGATTTTGTTTCACCAGAAGATCGCCTTCGAGTTGCAGCGTGTGCGGATCTTTATCGTTAATGGAAAGAGCTTCTTTCAAATCTGCCGCGGCGCCATCGAAATCCGCGCCGTTCATTTTGATCATGGCCCGCAGGCGAAGAAACTCTGCGCGCGCCGGTCCCACGACATCCAGAGCGGAGATTTGGGATCGGGCGGTTTCCAATTCGCGCTTCGACGCTTCGTCATTCTGCGAACTGCGGTAGACCTCCATTAGGTTTAAGTGGAGTTGAACGCCGTAGAGTGGGCCTTCGGGAGGCGCTTCGGGGAGGTGCGCGAGCGCAGCGTTGTATTCTCGGACTGCGTCTTCGTTCCGATCCTGAATACGCGCGATCTCGCCCAGGATCGCATGCAGCCGGTAATTCTCGGCCTCAATCGTGGTTGCACGTTTGATAAACGGCTCAGCTTTTTCGACGGCGCCGCTTCCTACTTGCGCTTGCGCGGCGGAGAGTTGCAGGTTGAGGTCGCGAGGGGCGAGGTTTGCGGCTTGCACGTAAAGCCTGGCGGCCTCATCCGGCTTTCCATAGAGTTGATAGGTGTAAGCGAGTTCGGCAATTACATCGGGATTTTTTCCAGCGATCCCTTTAAGCAATGCAATTGCCTGGGCGTAATCCCCATTGTCGCGATAGTATCCCGCGACCGCGCGCTGCACTTCGGGATTGTCGGGGGCGCGCCGTCTTGCCATTTCCAAGTAGCGGGTGGCTTGCGCGGGCTGCTTCAAATGCTGATAGGAAGAAGCAATCAATAATTCGGAGCGGGCAGACGGTTGAAATTGTTCGGTGTGGTTGAGCTGCTGGATTGCCTTCTCATATTCCCCGGAGCGCAAATAAATTTCGCCGAGCAATACTTGGTCATTGATCCGTTTTGGGTCACCAGCAAGAATTTTTATCAGAAGATCTTGCGCTTCCTGCCTTCTGCCAACCACGTTGTAGGTTTGGGCGAGACCGGACTGTCCTTCCAATGAAGAAGGTTTCAACTTCAATCCGTGTTCATAGGCATCGACGGCAGCTCGCGGCCTTCCAGATAACCTGGCCGCGTATCCTAAAAGGAACCATAGTTGAGGTTCATTGGGAGAGGCTTTGACGGCGCGCGTGGCGTATTCGGTCGCGGCTTGATACTTGCCTTCTTTTAGCGCGATCTCAGCAGCGTGGGCGAGGCGCGCGTTCTGTATGTTCGATCCCCATCCGAGCTTTTGTTCGGAATCCGACGAAGAATCTGCTTTAGGCTCGGATTGAGTTTTTTGCGGCGCCGATGGATCGACTTTGAAGGTCTGCGAAGAAGAGGCAGCCAACAGGGCAAAAGGGAGCAAAGACACCCATACCACTCTCGACCTTGCGATCAAAACTCCCCCAGCCACATATGCTTTAAGTTTAGCGTTTCTGATTCGGAGTAAACTGTAAAAGTTGGCTGTCATTAGCAGTAAGGTGACACGATAGTAATAGGAGGTTCAACCGAGGTACTTGAGCAACCAACCCGAACCGAGGAGAATCGAAGCGTTATCCTTTGGAGGATGAGTACAGGATGGATTCCGTTGCCCCCGAGAGTAGGCGTGTATCCCTGACCATGATTTTTTTAGCGGCGCTGGCCGTGCATGGGCCGTTGCTGCTAATGAAGTTGCCATTAAAAACCTACGACGCCAATTTTCATATTTTTTTAGCTTCGCATTACGCTCATCATTGGTTTGATCCCTGGAACCCGAAATGGTATGCGGGATTTTCGCAAACCACTTATCCTCCACTTCCGCAACAGTGGTTAGCTTTAATTTCCCACATTGTTGGCCTTGATATGGCTTACATGTTGGTTCAGTTTACCGGAATTTTGCTGCTGGCCCTCGGAGTGTATCGATTTTCGCAACTCTGGGTCGACAAACGATCGGCCGCCCTGGCAAGTCTGGCGAGTGTTTTTCTAGGCTCAGAATGTTTTCTGGTTTACTCCGCGGGGCAGTTGGGCACGACCTTCGCCGCGCCGATTTACTTGAACGCGCTGCCTTTCATTTATGACTGGGTGCGGCGAGGAAGCTGGCGGTCACTTGCCAAAGGGTGCGCACTTGCGGCGGCGGCCGCGGCGGCCCATCACGCTACTCTTCTATTTGGCGCATTTCTGTTTGCGGTTCCGGTTTTAGTGCTGGCGGCGCGAGATCAGCAGGACGGGAAACGAGTGTCAGCTCCAGCGTTTTGGGCCCGCACGATATTTGTGGTGGTGCTGGTCGGCGGGGCAATTGCGGCGGTACTGCTTCCATTCTGGATTGCGCTGATCAAATATCCGGTCACGCAAACTCCGATTCCTCATCCCAGCCGGGCGAATTATATTTTGAGTCCCGAGTGGGGGATCAACTACTTCATCGTTCCCTGGGGCGCGTTGATTTTGGCGCTGCCTTTCATTGTATGGAAGGGCGCTTCGGTAAGCAGGCTTCGTCCTTTGCTGTTTGGATTCTGGGTGGCGTTTCTTTTGGGGTTAGGTGGTACGACACCAGTGGGCCGCTTGCTGTTGGGACGTGCGTTTGAAGTGCTCACCATGGAGCGGTTCAGCTACTGGGCGACATTGTTGGCGCTTCCCTTGGTAGGACTGGTCGCCAAAGAGTTTATTGATCGCTACCGCACGAAGGCGATCGTTGGGTTGGCGGCAGCTGCGGCGATCACTTGCGCGGTCGCGGTCTCGTGGACAACTTATCATCCCGCGGACGCAGCGGACTTCAAAGTCGAGACAGTTGCGGCTTGGCTAAATCGCGACGGGCACGACAAGTATCGTTACATCACGTTGGGATTTGGCAACAAAATTTCACGACTCGCGGTACTGACCGATGCCAGCAGCGTTGACGGTGAATGGAACTCGGGACGCTTGCTTCCGGAACTCACCGAGCACGGCGCGGGCGCGCTGACCAGTTCGAAGTATTTTGGCAAGAACGGTATCGACGCGTTGAATGCCATGCTGCATCACGCCGACCGCTACGGGTTGAAGTGGGTCTTCTCGCGTGATTCCTACTACGAGCCTTTACTGGTGTTTGCGGGTTGGCGGAAGGTGGATGATCTGGAAGAGAGAACCATCACCGTGTGGAGTAAAGAAGATGTCCCGCCGGCCACCGCGATTTCCTCTCCGCAAATGCCTCCGGATTGGCAGAAAACTGCCTGGGGAATTTTGCCGATTGGCAGCAGTTTGCTGGCTTTGGCCCTTGTGCTGATTCCTGGAAGGCGCGAAGAGGAAGTTTCGTATGAACCGGTTCCCCACGTGCCAGAAGGTGTGCTGGTCGGGAGGTCGAGTACATGAACGGCCGCTTGATCGCCATTTTCATTACGGTTGCCACCGTCGTATTAATCATCATTGGCACGGTCTGGCCCAACCAGGCTGCGCTGGCGATGGCCGGAACCAGTGTTTCTCTGCTGCATAGCTCGTCCTCTCCCGAAGGCACGGTCGAAGGGCTGCTAAACAATATTGCGAAACATAACTGGGGCGCGGCTTATAGGTCGCTCTCGAACCGTTCCGAGTTCACTGAAGCTGACTTGGTGCGTGATCTAACCGGTAGCTACGGCAGTTTGCGCACTTACGCCGATCTACACAATTTCGATGTGAAGCCTTTGCATGCGACCGCCGACGAGGCCGATATCCGAGCAATTCTGCATTGGTCCACCGTCGTAGGGACGTTTCAAGACATTCGCAACTTGCACTTAGTTAAGACCGGGGATCATTGGGAAGTTGTTTGGCCGATCGTCAAAGAAGCCAGAGTTCCGCCTCAAGTCATCCCGGTAAATTATTTGCGTTGGGATGTTGTCTATCGCGGCGCGGAAGACGATTGGGGCGCGCAGGACGTGGAATCCCCGCACGTGCGGATTGTGGACATGCATCCCATTGAGCGCGGCGGTTCGGTCGTCGTCCTCGGAGAATTGTTGAATGAGGACGTAGTGCCCGCGTTCGTGCGAGTCAAAGCAACTCTATTGGCGAAGAACGGCTCGGCGCTTGGGTCTGAAGATAGTTTTGATGAGATCACTCACATTCTTCTGCCCAAGCAGGTCACGCCATTTCGTATTGATTTTCGTGACGTCCCGCTATCGCGCGTGGACAGCGTGCATATTGAGCCTTCCGCGAGTTTGATCTCAGCCTCGGCGGATCCCGTAATTGAAGTTCAGGACCAGAAGCTGAATCCGTTGCCCGACCCTTCGTTAAGCGGAAGTTTGCTGAATCAAAGCGGACAGGCGGTCAGCATCGCCCACATGTTGGGTACGTTTTACGACAAAAACGGACAGCTGGTTTGGGTGTCTGATGGATATGTGAATCGCGCCTTGCTGCCGCAGATTCCAATTACGTTTTCAATTTCACTCCCTCCTGATCTGGCTGCGAAAGTCGCGACTGCTCGCGTCGTGACCAGTTCCTATACCGCGACTCGCTGATGAGACGACTGCAACTATTTTTCGCGTGGTCTTTTCTATTGGGCTTTTTGGCTGCGTTCGCCTACGCTCAGATTGAAGGATTGCGTCCGCCGAAAGTGGTCGAAGCCGGGAACGCATTTTCCATTCAGACTTCAGGTTCCGGGAAAGCGACATTGTTCATCGTGGGTCCCGCGCAGGCGCTCCAACGCCCGGTTTCATTGGGTGAGAATGTTGAATTTAAAGCGGGAGAACTTCATAACGCCGGACATTACCTAGCCATGCTGGTCGGCGATTCGTCGAACGACCAGGCGGAGTTCGACGTGGTAGCGTCGCGCAAGTCCGCAACCGTGAGTTTTCTGGCAAAGCCTTCGCGGCTTCCAGTGGATCAGCCAAATGGAATCAGCGGGGTGGTTTACGTCTTCGATATTTTTCACAATCTAATGCTGGAACCGGCACAAGTCTCTTTTCAACTTTCGGAGAATGGCGGCGCCGTGCAAACGCGCACCGCAACCACAAAAAATGGAGTGGGTTGGGTGCGCATGAACTCCGCTCCAAAGGCTGGATCTGCACAATTTCAGGCGAGCGTCGGCGACGTGACCGCGAAACGTGTGCTGCAACAGGTGGCTGGCGATCCTTGCAATCTGCGGATGAATGCGCGCCAGTCGGGGCAGAGGGTGGTCCTTGAAACCGCTACGGTCAAAGATTGCCGAGGTAATGACGTGCCGGACGGGACTGTAGTCACGTTCACCGAGACCTATAACAATGGCACGCAGAGCACGGTCGACGTGCCTATCAAACGCGGCATCGCGAAAACGGATGTTCCGGCGCGCAACGGCGCGGTCATTTCCATCGCCACGGGAGTGGTCATTGGAAACGAGATCCGGCTGGGGAATACGGAATGATATGGAGATCCAAAATTCGGGCAGCGGTGCTCTTGGCCTGCGCCATGTCGATCGCTCTGTGGTCGCAGGACCAATCCCAACCTTCGGTCAAGGTCGAACCGAATTTGGCCGGGCCGCGCGCGCTGGAAAAGCAGACTCAGGCAGCCGTTATTCGTGACTACCTGCAAGCCTGGCACACGCTCGACGGGGCGCTGGGTGGGAATCATCCCGATCTGTTGGACGCATATTTCGTCGGCACCGCGAAAGACAAGCTTGCGGACACCATACGGCAACAAGCAGAACTCGGCATGACTGCCAGTTACCGGGACACCAAGCACGATCTCAGCGTGGTCTTTTATTCTCCGGAAGGCTTGTCAGTGCAGCTTTTAGATAATGTTGAGTACGACATGCAGCTACGTGACCATGAAAAGGTGCATCCAAGTGTGCACGTAAAGGCGCACTACGTCGCTGTTCTGACCCCCACCGAAGTGCGCTGGAAGGTACGTATATTTCAGGCGAAGCCTGAGTGATTTATCCGCAGGAAATTTTTCGGGCCAAGGGGACCTTTCATGATTTCGCTAGTCATTCCAATTTATAACGAAGAAGAAATTTTACATCTGCTGCACAACTCCGTCGCCAGCGCCATGAGCAATGTCGACGACGCGTGGGAAGTCGTTTACGTGAATGACGGCTCTAAAGATACGTCCCTGAAACTTCTGCGCGAGATGCAGACCGAAGATCCTCATATCGTAATCGTGAATCTTTCTCGAAACTGGGGACACATGGGCGCGCTCTCTGCTGGGCTGCAATCGGCGAGCGGCGACGCCGTGGTGCTCATGGACGGCGACATGCAAGACCCTCCGGAGGTGATTCCGGAGTTCGTCGCGGCATGGCGAAACGGAGCGCAGGTGGTGACTGCGGTCCGCCGCAGCCGCCAGGAACGGCGCCGGGCGTTGGCTTTCTTGTTTCCACTGTTTTACCGCGTGCTCGGCGCGTTGTCGGATTTTCCCATTCCGTTGGACGCTGGAATCTTCGGCCTCATCGACAGGCAGGCCGTCGATTCCATCAACGCTCTGCAAGAAGGGAATCGTTACCTTCCGGGGCTGCGCGCGTGGGTTGGCTATCGGACCGCGGTGGTTTACTACGACCGCCAGGACCGCATTGGCGGTGAGGGCAAGCTCACATTCCTCAGCCGCATCAAGTACGCAATGGATGCGATCACCAGCTTCAGCTACAAACCGTTGCGGCTGAGCTTTGTGTTTTCCATGTTGATGGTGTTTGTCGCTGCGCTGCTCGGAATTTCCGCGCTGACATCGAACAGCCCAATGGGCCCAGTCGGATACGGCGTTTCAGCCGCAGTCTTCTTTGTGGGCGGGTTGGTATTTCTGTGTGCCGGGATCCTCGGAGAGTATGTTGGGAGAATTTACGATGAGGTGAGACGGCGTCCGCTATCGCTCATTAACGAAATTTTTCGAGTGGATCAAGCGTATGAACGGGAAGGGAAGGGCTCGAGAACATTGGGGACTAGTGTGAAGCTTAGTTAGGGGTATAGAGCGAAATCGAAGTCAGAAGCAAAAACAAGACAAAAGTCAAAGGCCGCGGACAAGAGTGTCCGCGCCACACTAGCCCCGCTCGAAGGCATATTTTGTTTCGATTTCCGATAGAGCAGACTGCATTTCGGTGTCGAACTTTTCTTTTTGTGCCATCAAGGCGGCGTTGGCTGAAGCGGAGTCTCCTTGCAGCGTAATCAGTCCATCTTGTTTCAGCTTGCCTGCAATTTCTAAGAAGTGTTCGACGGTCGCTTCCACGTAGAGAGCCTCCACTGGATCACCCAACCACACTGGCGACGGCGCGATCAATGTCTGCCAGTAAATCTTTCGCAGCAGCAGGCGCGTGATTTCCTCATCGGAAGTTTTCCCAAAAACCCACTTCTTGTTCTTGAAATCGTAGAAGCGGCTGGAAAAATGAACCGGCACCAGCTTGCCCGATTTCACGAACTCAACCTGCCTGCGGTCGACCTGCTTGCGCAGAGCATTGATCACGGGCGCTTCCACATCTTTGGGATCGAGGGAGGGCAGCACTTCGCGCACCGTGGCGGAGAGATTGACGGCAATCGGAGCGTGCAATTCCGCGGAATTTTCGAGGAGAATGTCGCCATGCAAAACCCAAAAATCCGCGCCTGACTTGGATTGATGGAATGGCCACTCCAAAGAAAGCGATAGCGGCAGGCCGCTCAACGTCGGATATATTTTCTTGCCATCTACGCTTGGAATCGAGGGTGAACCGCTCACATTTTGCTCCTTGCCAGGTTAAGTGTACTTCAGTCCTCTCATTTCTTTCTCTTGCGAACTCACAGCTGTGGTGTATAACGGTTCGCCTGGCGGAGAAGGGAACGAAAATCCGGCGGCGGAGGAAACATGAGAAAATCATTGATAGTAGCGGCTGTAATAATTGCGGCGGTAGCCAGCGTTGTGGCGGCTCAGAAAGCTTCAACCGGGAAGCATACGAAACAAGTTATTTACGAGACCCCAAACAGCGCAAAATTCGATTCTCCCACTCCGGGCGTCTCCATGGCGACGCTGTGGGGAGATCCCGCGAAAAGTGTTCATGGAACATTCACGAAATTCGACCCCGGTTACGATGCGGGAATGCATAGCCACTCCAACGATCTCTGGATCATCGGGATAAAAGGCGCCTATGTGTATAAAGACGATGCTGGCGAAAAACGGGTGGGACCGGGAGAATTTCTGCGGATCCCCGGCGGGCATAAGCACTGGAGCGGCGGAGACAAGACCGAAGGCGCACTGTTTTATGAGGAAGGGGCAGGGAAGTTCGATAGCACGCCTGTGAAGTAATTTCGTCGACGACAGCAAATGCTTGCACCGATCGCCGCACATTGGTGCAGTCTTCTCATTTAAGCCAAAACACCAACGGCTCGGAGAAGAGTGTCAATATTGGTCAAGCTTTGCTCGACTGGACAGCCGAGGGCGGCTGTCCCTACGTGCCTCGGGCATTGGTTACTTTACGTTGTCGTGTTTTCTGAATACTTCCATCATTGGGAGTGGGGCGGTACCGCCGTAGTAGTTTTCCGGAAGGCGGCCGTCCCATTTTTCTTTCATCATCTCGATGGTGCGCAATTGCAGAAGCTCAGGGGTGATCTGTTCGCGTTGTGCGCGCAGGGCCTCGGCTTCTCCCTTGGCTTGAGCGACCTGCTGTTGGGCTTCGATTTGAATTCTTTGTAAATCGTTCTGCGCTTTCTCCGCGTGCTGCTGGGCAGTGACTTTAGCCTCGATGGATCGATTGAATTCTTCGCTGAAGTTAAAATCGGTGATGCTGACCGTCTCCGCCACGATGTGATAGGGAGCAAGCCGAACTTTAACGAACTCCTCGATGCCATCGCGAACTTTTGGACGCTCGGAAATAAGGGCCTGAGCGTCATAGAGCGCCGTCGTGGATTTAATAGCTTCCAAAATCGACGGCACGATCACACTTTCCCGGGCGTCTCCCGCGAGTTGGGAGTAAATGTATCCGGCATAGTTGGGATCGTAGTGGAAGGCTAGCGTGACCTCCGTTACCACTACTTGAAGATCATGCGAAGAAGCATGTTCATTCGGCTTCACCGTCTGGGTTTGCACATTGATTTCGTGCGCGGACTCGGCGAATGGCAAAAGCAAATGCGCGCCGGGCTCCAGAGTTCGATTGACGTTACCGAAACGGGTGACCACAGCCCGCGTTCCGGTGGGCACACTGGTAAATGATTCCATCATGAAGAGAAAGAGGAGCGCCAGCCCGTACCATGGGAATCCATGTTGAGGCTGGAAACTGAAATTGCCGTGGGAGTCCCGCTGGATGGTCTTGTAGAGCCCGAATCCTACCGCCGCAAGAAACAAAATTAAAAACATAAGTCCCATAGGCCTCCTGGAAATCACCAATGCCAGTGAAGGGACAACCGTCCCGGGCTGTCCTCAATGTTCTTATCTCAGAGGGAAATAACTCTATTAGGGAAATGCGCTTGTACACCGAGATCTTTCTACATATTTATCCTAATAGATTTGTCGTTCGCTAAACCTGTACTTTAACGGTACCCGTTTTCTAGGAGGCTCCTTTGTCCAGGTTTATCTCTCGCTGCTGCTTGTTGCTACTGTTCATTCCTTTTTCGGTTTTTTCGCAAGCCCAGCATGCGACCAACCAAAATTTGAGCGGATTAATCGCGCCGGGTATTCAAATTGATCTCAACGGCGACGGGATTCCAGACATCATTGGACTTCCCGACTCAGGCACTACCAACGTTTCATTCCGCGTCGCCCTCTCTAAAGGTGGAGGCTTGTATCAGCCTTGGACGTCGTATTCCACCATTGACAGTGATGATGTGATTGAAAGTATTGCGGTCGGGGACGTGAATGGTGATGGCAAGGGCGATGTGGTGGTTTCAACTTGCGCATGTGGCGACGACCCAGTACAAGCTGGGATCGAAATTTTTCTGGGCAATGGTGATGGGACAGTCCAGCCTCCCGCGACAAAGATACCAATCCCATATAGTTCGGGAATTACGCTGACGGACATAAATCATGATGGAAAGCCAGACCTTGTACTTATTGGTAACAATGAGGTAAGCGTGATGTACGGAGACGGAAACGGTGGCTTTGCCGCTCCGGTTCCGGTGTATACCGAGACTCAATACAATCTTGAGAGCCTTCTGCTGACTGGCGACTTTGACGGTGACGATAACGCTGACATCCTGGTACAAGATGTTTACTGCAACCTCGGCCTTTGCGATTATCGCCTAACTACTCTATACGGGGATGGAAACGGGAATTTCACACCTGTTTCACTTTCCTGCGCTGAGTGTGCGGGCTTTAACTACACGACTGCTGATGTCAATCAGGATGGAAGATCGGATGTCGTGACCTACAATCAGATTTTTTACGGAAGCTCCTCCCGTCAATTTCAGCAGGCCTCTTTCCCGGGAGTGAGCAGCCCATACGTGCCAGATTTCTTGGCGACGGTGGCCGACTTTAACGGCGACGGAATCAACGACGTTGCTTTCCTGGCTGGCGTGGTCGGGAAAAATGGCACATATTTGGGACTTGACTTGGGGAGGAGTGATGGCACTTTTTCCTCTCCCAGCCTTTTCCAATTTACCAACCTAGGAGCGCGATTTATTCAGGTCGGCGACTATAATAATGACCAAAAACCAGACATACTGGTGAATACCGCTTCGACCACCGGTCCGGCAACGTATGTTGATGTGCTTCTCAATACGCTGAAGGGCAACTTCTCTAAGTGTGCCCCGCCAGCCCCGGTTGGCATTCGTGTTTGCTCACCCATGAATCAATCAAGCGTGACATCTCCGGTAGCGTTCGACGTCAGCGCGGCTTCATTCGCGCCTATCCGGAAGATCGAAACATGGATTGACGGGCATAAAGCTGCCGAAACTTACTATGGGTGGGACGTGAAAGCCTTTAGCCGGCCTTCTGTAGCACTCTCCAGCGGCCAACATCACGCCGATTTCTACGCGGTCAATTACGACAACACAAAGCAGCATAGCTCCGTGAGTTTTAATGTGAAGTAGGAAAAAGTGAACGGGCAATACGTAGGCCTTCCTCTTATCTTTCGAAGATGGCGGCAGACAGGGCTCTTCACCTAGCTCTGATATGATGTCCTGCGCGTGCCCGAATCACACTCCATAGCTGGAAAGGTTGTTTCCCACTACCGCGTAACTCAAAAGCTTGGCGGCGGTGGCATGGGGGTCGTCTACCAGGCCGAGGATACCGAACTTGGCCGTTTTGTCGCTCTTAAGTTTCTTCCTGATGAAGTAGCGCATGACCCGCAGGCTTTCGAACGCTTTCGACGCGAGGCTCGTGCGGCTTCGGCGCTGAACCATCCCAACATCTGCACCATTTACGAAATCGGCGAGCATGAAGGCAAGCCCTTCATCGCCATGGAATACTTGGAAGGGCAAACCTTAAAGCAGGTGATATTCAATCGTCCCATGGAAACCGAACGCTTACTTGATTTGGGGATAGAAATCGCTGACGCCCTCGATGCCGCCCACTCCAAGGGGATTGTTCATCGCGATATTAAGCCGGCAAACATTTTTGTCACCGCGCGCGGACACGCCAAAATTCTAGATTTCGGATTGGCGAAAATAAGTCCGCTGGCGGCTAACAGCTCCGGGGAAACGGCAACCGTGGCCAACGAACACCTGACCAGTCCGGGCAGCACCCTGGGCACGGTTGCATACATGTCTCCGGAACAGGCTTTGGGTAAGGAACTTGACTCCCGCACGGATCTTTTTTCATTCGGTACTGTGCTCTATGAGATGGCGACCGGCACACTGCCGTTTCGAGGCGAAGCCGCTGCGGCGATATTTAATGCGATCTTGAGCAAATCACCCACTCCGCCGGTGCGGCTCAATGCCGATTTACCAGCGGATCTGGAGAGGCTGATCAACAAGGCGCTGGAGAAAGACCGGGACATCCGCTACCAGAGCGCTGCAGAAATACGGGGTGATTTGAAACGGCTTAAACGGGACACGGTTTCGGGGAGCGTTACAGTCCACATACCCGAGTCCAGTGATCGAAGAATTCCAAAGGCAGGCGGGTTTCGACGTACAAGCATGATGCTTGGGTTGCCGTTGCTGTTGATCGTGACGGCAGGGATATTCTGGCTTTTATTTCCAACGTCTCCACCTAAGGTCACCGGGTCAACGCAGATCACTCATGACGGCTATCCGATGGCGAATATGGTGACGGATGGCTCGCGAATTTATGTAACTCAATTTCGCCCGTCAGGAAACACATTGGCCGAAGTTTCCGTAACTGGCGGCGAGACCTCCGTAATTCCCAACTCCATTGCCAATATTCAGTTATCAGATATCTCTGCGGACCACTCGCAGCTGCTTGCCGGTTCCACCGTGGCGACAGGCAGTCTCGAAAGAGCCCTATGGGTATTGCCATTGCCCGCGGGCGCGCCCCGCCGTCTCGGAGATGTGGTTGCTTATGGAGCGAAGTGGTCCCCGGATGGGCAGCAACTTGTATTCAGTAAAAATTCGGCACTTTACATGGCTAAAGCCGATGGATCGAACGCCCACCTTTTGGCGGACATGCCGAAAGGTTTTCCGACTGTGGCTAAGTTTTCTCCTGATGGCAGCCGCATTCGGTTTACGCTGTTTGATCGGGCGACCAATTCTCAATCGTTATGGGAGGTTCGCAGCGATGGTACAAAGTTACACCAAATGTTCGCAGGATGGCATAATCCCCCAAGCGAATGTTGCGGCGACTGGACCGCCGATGGCCGATACTATTTTTTCGAGGTCTCTTCCCGCAATGGTGGTGACAATAATATTTATGCTCTGCGGGAATCTAGTAATTTTTTCCGAAAAGCTTCAACGACGCCCGTTCCGCTCACTACTGGTCCACTTTTGTATTTCAGCGCCGTGCCTGCACCGAATGGAAAAAAACTTTTTGTTCAAGGCATGCAACCGAGAGGCGAAGCCGTCCGCTACGACCCAGTTGCCAAGCAGTTTGTCCCATTCATTGGAGGATTGCCTGCCAGTGACTTAGCTTTCTCGCGGGATGGAAAGTGGGTCGGGTACATTTCGATCCCCGATGGTACTCTTTGGCGCAGTCGGCTGGACGGCAGCGAACCACTTCAGCTTACTTATTCGCCGTGGACAGCATCTTTGCCCAGTTGGTCGCCGGACGGAAGCCAAATTGCCTACGTTGCGGCCCAAGCAGGAATGCCTTGGAAAATCTATATAGTCTCCGTGCAGGGTGGCGCTCCCGAAGAATTGTTGCCTGAAAAAACAGGTGAAATCGACCCCACTTGGTCCGCGGACGGTAAACGCCTCGCCTTCGGACGCCTGGGCTTCGGAAGTACCGGCGGCGAGATTGAAATTGTCGACCTTAAGACCCGTGAGGCATCAGTTCTACCTGGTTCTCAGGGTCTATTCAGTCCCCGCTGGTCGCCGGATGGCCGCTACATGGCTGCCTTGACGGTAGATTCCAAGAAGGTCATGGTCTACGATTTCAACAGTCAAAAATGGTCGCAATGGATAACTGATCCAGGCAACGTAGGGTACCCCAGTTGGTCATCGGACAGTCGTTACCTCTACTACGACGACTTCGCGGGTAATCCCAGGTACCGCCGCGTAAAGGTAGGGGAGCATGATCCCGAAGATGTGGTTAGTTTGAGCAAGCTCAAAAGCTATTCCGGACTCTGGGGCGCATGGTCGGGACTGTCGCCGGATAACTCTCCGCTTTTTGTACGCGATACCAGCACTCAGGAAATCTATGCGCTCGATCTAGATTTGCCGTGAATCGTCCAGATAATCGGAGCTGTGCATCTGTCCCAAGTAAGGTCTGCCGATCCCGCAATTCAGCCTCTCCCAAATGCATACAGCCAAAACCCCAAAGGCTGACTGGACGCTGTGCGCTTCTGCAAACACTTTCGAAAGAATTGTGGCAGCCGGACCTGTAAGCCGAATTCTGTCCGCGGGATTGCTCCCGCGGGACGGTCATTCCTCTGGGCCGCGCATTGCTGCGGGGCTCAAGCGACCTACCCGGAGGTTGTGACGCGCCGAGCCGGCACGGGCCCGGGCGAACCCGGGTGTCCCTCCCTATTTGGTCTTGCTCCGTGTGGGGTTTGCCATGCCTGCGCATTACTGCGGCGGCGGTGCGCTCTTACCGCACCTTTTCACCCTTACCCTCGCGTTGCCGCCAGGGCGGTATATTTTCTGTGGCACTTGCCGTCGAATGGCCCACCAGTGCAAAAATGGGGCACCCTCCCGGACGTTATCCGGCACACTGCTCTGCGGAGTTCGGACTTTCCTCCCCGCCTTGCGGAGAGGCGACCGTCCGGTCCGACTGCCAACGAGTGATTATACGCAAACGTGGTGAGGAGTAACTTCGCGGGACTCGGTTACTGGTCTTTTAACTTGAGCTTAGATTTGTTTTCTTCCAGAAATTCGCGGAGTCGGTCTGCGGCTTCTAGGAGCCGAGTCCACTGTTCGTAATAGAGAGTGACTGGGAAGCGTCCCAGGCCGTAAACGCTGACGCCGCCTTTTTCGCTAACTTTGAACTCCATGCTGCCGGTGCGGCGGGGTTGTTTCTCCAGTTCGGCTAAGCGCGCTTTCAATTCTTCGTAAGTAGGTTCGGCCATGAATTCCTCGATGTATGAATTTGATTCCCATCATAAATTTTGCTGAGAGGTTCGTCGAGTGTGGATCATTCGTTAATGTGATTAGGTTCCAAGCTGCCGATGATGGGCCTTCGAAATTTTGCTTTTGTCAGGCAAGACCTATATTGTGATTCGCGTCGCCACTGTGATTGACAATCACCCACGCACCGGCCAACGGCGAATCCCCATCTGGGAACATAGGTGGGGTGCCTGGATAGACAGGCACCCAGGCGCCATTGCGTCGCTGACTTTATTGGTGGGATTTGTTAGCAGAATTCGCGCGGCCAGCGGAACTTTTCTTAACGCCGATGAGGCCCAACATTTTCTGGTCGCCAATCGCCCCTCATTGGCGCTCGCCTATAAGTCTAGTCTTACGCTGGCCCATCCCCCACTGCTAATTATTGTTTTGTATTTTTGGAGAAATCTTGGGACTTCGGAATTCGTCCTCCGAATGTTGTCTGTTCTCGTGGGAACCTTGTTCTGTTGGGTTTTCTTCAAATGGGTTTCTCGAATCCTTGGCCAACAGGTGGGGTTGACCGCGCTGATTTTTGTTAGCCTGCTGCCGCCTCTGGTTTCGCTTTCGGCGCAAATTCGTCAGTATTCTCTGCTTCTAGTGTTTGCCTCGTCGACCCTGTATTTTCTTGACCAGTCACTTTCAGAAAATTCCGTCCAAGGCATGGTCCTTTGCTGCATCTCTATGTATCTCGCTTTGCTGTCTCACTTTTCGGCGGTTTTTTTTGCCGCGGCGGTTGGAGTCTATGCGTTGTTGCAAATTCTTACGAGGCACCCTCGAGCCAAGATAATTTGGACATGGGCATTAGGTCAGGTCGGTGCGTTGGGGGTGTTCGTCTTCCTCTACCGCACACAAATTTCGAAATTGAAGGGAAGTTCGATGAATGCGGAAGCGACCGAAGGATGGTTGCGCCGGTCTTATTTTCATCGCGGAGACGATCACGTTTTGCTCTTTGTTGGCGGCCGCGCTTTCGCAGTATTCCAATTTATTTTCGGGCATCTCGCAATTGGCGATTTGATGGGAGTAGTTTTCATCCTGGCGATCGTATGGCTAATCAGGGACAATACGAAAATTCTACCGGGGGAAACTCGTCCAGCAAGTCGGCAGATCGCGGTTTTGTTTACCCTTCCATACGTCTTGAACTGTTCAGCCGCGCTGGTGGGAGCATATCCGTTCGGGGGTACGCGGCATTCCGTCTTTCTCGCTATTTTCGCGTTGGCGGGCATCGGCTTCGCTCTAGTGCGGATGTTCAAAAGGCGAACGGCGAGAATTTTATTAATGGCGTTTTTAACCGCATTCCTATGCTCGGCCTCCGGCAAGTCTCATGAGCCCAGTATGTCCCCCTCCGACCAGAGCAGCGCGCATATGAAGGACTCCATAGGATTCATCGAGAAGCATGTTCGGGTTACAGATCCAATTTTTTTGGACGTTCAAAGCCGTTTTATCCTCGGCTACTATCTTTGCCCTGACCAGCAGGATCTCGCTGAATCCCCTCATCAAGACTTTGATCTTCTGAATTGTGGTGGGCGTCGCTTCATTACCGCGAACTTGTGGAAGTTCGCGCCGGAAGCCTTCCTCGGGTACTGGAACAGAATGCTTAGCAGTTACCGATTGCCGCCGGGCCAGAATGTGTGGGTGATTCAGGAGGGTTGGAGCGTAGGCACAGGCGCGAAATTAAAACTTGCTTCGCCGCAATACCAAAACCTAAAAATCGAGTCTTTTGGACATAACATCCAAATTTTCGAACTTACGGTTGGGCAGTCGCAGGAAGCTTCAGTCCCAACGCCCGCAGAGTCACTTCGTCCGGAGTAGCTTTTCCGTTGACTTTCGTTACCACCCCGAAACCCCCACTGTAGTCCCACATGGTCCAGCCGATTCCGTCTTGCTCAAGGGTGCTGCGCACGTCATGGAGCCACGCGGCCCGGTCTTTGGGGTCGGCATATTTGCGGAAGGCGCCGAATTCATTGCAGGTTATGGGGACGTTCCAACGCTTTCCCCATTCGGCGACTTGTCCGATCTCCATTGCGATGCGGCTTGCGTCCCATCGCTCCATGCCATAACGGAGGACGATTAACCGGTTCGCGGGATCGGGAATCTTTGCGGCTACCCGCTCGGCCGATTCGCGGTTTGATGGATACGCGAGCCCGCGATCGAAATGCCAGAAGTTGACTCCCCACGTTGCGCCCTGATGAGTGAAAACATGCGGCTCGTAGAAATGAAAATTGTAGATAACGTTGGGGTCCGGGAGCGGTTCGAGAAAAAGAAATTCATCGTTTGCGGAATAGCGCGCTCCCGTCGCAATAATCGTATGAAGCGGTGCGCCCTGCCGAATGGCAGCCGCCAGTTTGGTCTGAATTCCCAACCAGCGATAGCGGTCTCGAACTTCTGGTTCATTCAAAATTTCAAAAAATACCCGATCGGGATCGTATTCCGAATAATGATGGGCGAGCGAGCGCCAGTAGTCGGCAAATTGCTCGATGGCGTCGTCATTCGCAAGCTTCGCTTTGAAGTCGTCCTCGGGATGGATGTCGATGATGACGGCCAGACCCTGGTCGAGAATCATTTTCACGGCAGCATCGAGGTACCCGAGATAGTCGGAGGGGATTTCATCGGCATGCCCCTGGCGAAACATCGGAGCCGGATTAACGCTAAGCCGCACATGGTCAAATCCCATGTCTTTGATCAGAGCGATGTCGGATTGGCTGGTCCAGGCTTCGAAATGTTCTTTGGTGTATCCCTTCGGATCGTAAACCTGCGCAAACCATTCGCTGAGATTGATGCCATGACGCAAGTTGGCGGCACGGCGATTAGCGGTAAGGACAGGGGCGGAAGCGGCATGGACGGTTACACTTGCGCAAACCAACAGGGAGATGCAGCAAAATATGAAGACGAGAGATTGAAGCTTTTTTCGAGACATTGGCTCGAGCTATTTCAATTCCTGGAGTTTCTGCGAAACCAACTGAGCGATCTCGCCTCCGGGATTGTCTTTTTGTACCTGCTCCAAGATTCGCTTGGCTTCAGGGGATTGACCAGCAGCCTGGTAGGTTTCCGCTAGAGCCATTTGCGCAGCAGCCTTTCCTACAGAACGTGTGGGTTTGTCACTGAGCCTTTTATAAATGTCGATCGCTTCCTTAGTGCGGTTACTTCCGCGATAGATGGATGCGAGTGCGAAATTCGCTAGCGAGGAAAGATCTTTGTCATGCAAAGATGCGACCGCCTGGAATTCGTTTTCCGCAGCAGAGGTGTTCCCCATCGATGCGTCCGTCACAGCGACGAAGTAACGCGCGATGTCCGCCGAGTGGGTGTGAGAATATTTATCGACAATCGCTTGAAATTGTTTGTGCGCACCGCCTGCACGTTCCGCATCCGAAGTGTAGGTGAAAAATTCTGGTTGCGCGGGAGTACCCGGAGGGCGTAAGGGAGTCTGAAGGGTGCGGACGGCCTGTTCTATCTCGAGGCTGGCGCGGTCGTTTCGCTGATTAGCGTAGTACCATGCGCCAATTATGGCCGCAATTAATAGGACCGCTGCTGCCGCAGCGATCAAAAGCTTTTTCTGATGTTCGACGGTCCAATGGACGGTAGCTTCCGCGGCACCCATGGTGACTCGGTTGAACCGATTGTCTTTTAAATGATGGCGGGTCTCTGCGCGCACGTACTTCCTTTCTATTCACTGGCTTCGCTCTGTGAGTCTAGCAGGGCCGGATTTAGAGCGTCAAAAAGTTCGGTGATGCCGGGTGACTGAAAGGAGTCTAAGCCACCTATGCGTGTACGGCTTGCGGCTGTGGCTTCGCGGCTAACAACTGCCTTAACACGTACTGCAAAATGCCTCCATTGGCGTAGTACAGGGCCTCTTGCGGGGTGTCGATCCTTACCAGGGCCTTGAATTCCTTTACCTTGTCATCGGCCGAAGCGCGCACTTTTACGGTTCGGCCGGGGGAAAAATTCGCGGTCAGATCGCCGATGCCTGAGAGTTCAAAAACTTCCTCTCCGGTCAGGCCCAACGAGTGGGCGCCCTCTCCCGCCAGGAACTGGAGGGGGACAATGCCCATTCCAACCAAATTGGAGCGATGAATCCGTTCATAGCTTTCAGCTATTACCGCTCGCACTCCCAATAGCCGAGGCCCTTTGGCGGCCCAGTCGCGGGATGAGCCTGATCCGTATTCCTTGCCTGCGATAATAACGAGAGGAATACCTTCAGCGACGTATTTTTCCGAAGCTTCAAAGATTGGCATCTGCGCGCCGTTGGGAAGATGACGGGTGAATCCTCCTTCAACTCCAGGGACCATCTTGTTTCTGAGTCGTACGTTGGCGAAGGTACCGCGAACCATGACCTGGTGATTGCCGCGCCGTGATCCGTAGGAATTAAAGTCACCCGGTTTCACACCATGTTCGGTCAAATATTTTCCTGCAGGGCTATCTTTTTTAATCGAACCGGCCGGGGAAATATGGTCGGTGGTGACGCTGTCCCCGAGCACGGCGAGCACTCGCGCATTATTGATCTCTGAAACCCGCCCTGGCTTCAAAGTCATGTCATCAAAATAAGGAGCTCGCCGGATGTAAGTTGAATCTTCGTCCCATGCGTAAGTCTCCCCGTCGGGGATAGGTAGAGACCGCCACCGGTCATCGCCATCGTAGATTTCGGCATAACTTTTGCGGAACATGCTGGAAGTGATCGATTGTCGAATGGTCTCTTCTACTTCGCGCTGCGACGGCCACAGATCGGCAAGAAAAACCGGGTTGCCCTGTTTGTCCTTACCAACGGGGTCCTTGCGAAGGTCAATATCGATGCGGCCCGCCAGCGCGAATGCAACCACGAGCGGAGGAGACATCAAGTAATTAGCGCGGACTTCGGAGTTTATCCGTCCTTCAAAATTCCGATTCCCGGAGAGTACGGAGGCCACCACCAAATCGTGTTCATCGATCGCTCTAGAGATTTCTTCCGGCAGCGGGCCGGAATTTCCAATGCAGGTGGTACACCCATAGCCGACGATGTGAAATTTCAGTTTCTCCAAGTACCCAGTTAGTCCGGCATTATCGAGATAATCGCGGACCACCTTCGATCCGGGAGCGAGGGAGGTCTTCACCCAATTGGGGACTTGCAGTCCGCGCTCCACTGCCTTTTTTGCCAGTAGGCCCGCCGCAATCATCACCGATGGATTCGAGGTATTGGTGCAACTGGTAATCGCCGCGATGACTACGCTTCCATGATGAAGCGCACCGTTACTTGAAACCACCGCTGGCTGCGGTTTTTGGCCCGGCTTCAACAAAGTCGGCAGGGCGGTTTCGAAAGATTCGCGTGCCTGCGAAAGTGCGACTCGGTCCTGCGGACGCTTGGGCCCGGCAATGCTCGGCTCGACCGAATCAAGATCGAGCGCTAGTAACTCCGAATATTGTGCCTCCGCCGTGGTGGCGTCATGGAACAGTCCTTGCTCGCGACAGTACGTTTCGACGAGCGCGACTTGTTCTTCGGAACGTCCTGTCAGGCGCAAATAAGCCAAGGTTTCTTTATCTACAGGAAAAATTCCGCAGGTGGCGCCGTACTCCGGGGCCATGTTACTGATCGTTGCCCGGTCAGCTAAAGCGAGTTCTTGCATTCCCGGCCCGAAAAACTCAACGAACTTTCCAACCACACCATACTTGCGCAGCATTTCGGTGATGGTCAAAACCAAATCAGTAGCGGTCGCGCCTTCCCGTAATCTTCCGGTAAGTTTCACTCCCACCACTTGCGGAATCAGCATGGAGACTGGCTGTCCCAGCATCGCGGCCTCGGCCTCGATTCCGCCCACGCCCCATCCCAGCACGCCCAGTCCGTTCACCATGGTTGTGTGACTATCGGTCCCTACCAGCGTGTCCGGGTAGGCGCAACGCTTGCCATTGGTTTCGCGAACGAATACTACATGTGCCAGGTACTCGAGATTTACCTGGTGGACGATGCCTGCGTCGGGCGGGACGATAGCAAGATTGCGGAACGCAGTTTGCCCCCAGCGCAAAAAGGCATACCGCTCTTTGTTGCGGAGGAATTCGAGTTCAGCATTCAAAGCGAACGACTGATTGGTACCAAAAGAATCGACCTGTACGGAGTGATCGATCACCAATTGCGCGGGTTGCAGTGGATTAATCAGGCTAGGATCACCGCCAAACCGGCTCATGGCATCGCGCATGGCGGCCAGATCCACCACAGCGGGAACTCCCGTAAAATCCTGTAGCAGGACGCGACTCGGGGTGAAGGCGATTTCGTTTTCCGCGGCGGTCTTGCTATTCCACTTTGCAAGGGCTTCGATGTCTTGCTTGCGCACGTTCCGGCCATCTTCGGTGCGCAGCAAATTTTCCAATAAAATCCGCAGCGAGTAAGGCAGATGTTTGGTCGAGAATCCTTGCTTGTCGAGCGCGTCCAGGCGATAAATCTCGTACTCCAAGTCTCCGGACACGAGAGTGGTCTTGCTGTTGAAACTGTTCATTAGGGATTGCCTTCCTCAAAATAGTTTAGCTGTTTCAGGTGGGATTGCGTAGTGGTCTGCGTCACTCGGCGCGCGAGCAAATTTTTATTGAACAGTTAAGGCGGCTGAGCTTAACCTGCTGGTCACGTTTGACCTTGAAGGAGGCAACAATGAAAAGTTCGGTTTACGCGTTGGTCGCTACGCTAATTTTTGCCGTGGTCTTCGCAACTTTTTCACACTCAATCCCCGCTTCAGGGTCTGCTGGCGCAGACACATTGCGTCAACTCGAAGCCGACTTCATGAAAGCCACGGCGGAGCGAGGCTCGGCGGGATACATGTCCTACTACGCTGAAGACGCAGCCGAACTTCCCAACGGCGCGGAAATAATTCAAGGGAAAAACAATATTTCGAAGACCATGAATTTTCTGGACAATAAAGACAACAAACTGACATGGACTCCGGTGTATGCGGAAATGGCGGCTTCGCGTGACCTGGGCTACACGTATGGAAACTACGAATTTCATTCAAAGGATAAAGACGGAGAAGCAACGGTTGAGCACGGAAAGTACGTCAGCATCTGGGAAAAACAGAGCGATGGAAGTTGGAAAGTGGTCATGGACATGGGCAATTCCTCGCCCAATCCAAAATGATCTGCCTGTGTGGGTCGGACACTCCTGTCGACGCCGTTGGTATTGTTCCCGAAGTGCTGATGACAGGATGGTGAGAGGCGAAGGACGGCATTTTGCGCTAATAGCGATGCGCGTAAGAAAAGCGACGGGCATTCCCGCCCGTCGTTTTCCTGAAAGATTGCCGCTGGGCTCGACCAGGCGGCTCCCCGATCAAAAACAGTTACTGTGGTGGCGGGGTGGTAGTGGTGGTGGTCGTCGACTCACTCGTCGCCGGAGTGCCAGGCGTGGTGCTGGTGGTCGTAGTCTTCTTTTCCTTTTTCATCTTCGCGTGATGGTGCTTGTACTTCGTGGTAGTTTCCGTTGACTCGGTGGTCTCCGACTTCGGGGCCGTTCCCGGAGTGTCTGTAGTAGTAGTGGTGCTGCTTTCTGTTTGCGAGGGAGGCGGGGTCTGAGTCGTAGTCGTCGTGGTCGATTGAGTGGTAGAGTCCTGCGCGACCAACGGCAGTGATAATGCGAGGGTAATTACCGATCCTGAAAGAACAGCAATTGTTTTTTTCAATTTCATTCAATTCTCCTTGTCGTGTGACTGCCTGATGATACCTAAGTTTGCGAATCAATTCTTATATTCTGGAAGCAAAATGTTAAAACGCGTTCCTAGATGTGAACAACCTTTACTAACAGCCAGAAGTTAAGTATCGCAATCAATGCCGCTGCCATCCAGGACAAGCCTCGGAGCCAGGGCGCGTTGGCGAATTCGCCCATCTTGCGTTTATCACTGGTGAATATAACCAGTGGAAAAACCGCAAAGCTTAGTTGCATGCTGAGCACGACCTGACTTAATACCAGCAAATTGGCCGTGCCTCGTTCTCCCCAAAAAGCAGTGACGATGATTGCTGGGACAATCGCGAGCCCCCGCGTAATCAGGCGTCTCAGCCATGGACGAAGGCGAATATTTAGGAACCCTTCCATGACGACCTGTCCCGCGAGCGTCCCGGTCAATGTCGAGTTTTGTCCGGAGGCCAGTAGCGCGAGGGCGAAAACGGTGCTGGCTCCGGTAATGCCGAGGATGGGCGAAAGAAGCTTGTAGGCATCCTGAATTTCCGCCACTTGGTGGTAACCATTGCGATAGAACGTGGCCGCTGAAACTATAAGAATCGCGGCGTTTACGAACAGTGCCACACAAAGGGCGAATGTGGAATCAATGGTGCCAAACCGGATCGCCTGGCGCTTTCCCTCAGGCGTGCGCTCGAAGTCTCTGGTTTGCACGATCGCGGAGTGGAGGTAGAGATTGTGCGGCATCACCGTTGCGCCGAGGATTCCAATGGCGATGTAGAGCATCCCCGGATCGTGCAAAATTTGCGGCGATGGAACGAAGAAACTGTGGGCCAGACCCAGAGGGCTGGGATGAGAAAAAATCATTTCCATCATGAAGCAGACGCTGATGGTGCCAATCAGCGAGATCACTAGCGCCTCGAGAAAGCGGAAACCCTTCTGCTGCAAAAACAAAATTACTAAAACATCGAGTGCGGTCAGGCACACACCTAGCAGCAGGGGGATGTGGAACAACAGGTTGAGGGCTATCGCGGAGCCGATGACCTCTGCAAGGTCACAAGCGGCGATGGCGATTTCGGCCGCCCCCCACAGGGCAAATGCGGTCGCGCGGCTGTAGTGATCGCGGCAGGCTTGCGCCAGATCGCGGCCAGTAACCACTCCCAACTTGATGGCGAGCGATTGCAGCAGGATCGCCAGCAAGTTCGAAATCATAATCACCGAGAGCAGGGTGTAGTTGTATTTAGAGCCGCCTGCGAGGTCGGTGGCCCAGTTGCCTGGGTCCATGTATCCGACCGCGATCAGGAAGCCGGGCCCGGCGAAGGCCAGCAGCGTGCGGAGAAACGAGCCTGAGCGCGGGACGTGCAGGCTGCGATGGATTTCAGGCAAGCTGGGATGAGTCAGTTCAAGCCGCCAGCTTTGTTCTCCGGATGTCATCGTTATTGTTAGTGCAAGTATACATGACGAAGTAAACTATAGTTAATGTCAGCTAAGGAGAGTGACACGACGGCGGTCTAATACTGCTGTGATCGGCTCAGAGATCCATGGACACCTTTAATCTTCAGCGGTTCCTTGAGGCCCAAAACCTGGTGTTCGAACAAGTGTGCGAAGAGTTGCGCCGGGGGCGAAAGCGTACTCACTGGATGTGGTTTATCTTCCCCCAGATGAGCGGAATGGGTAGCAGCGAAATGTCTGTGAAATACGCAATCTACTCGCGTGAAGAAGCCGAAGCTTATCTCAATCATCCCATACTGGGAGAGCGGTTAAGGAAATGCACAAGTCTTGTGAACGATATTAAACGTGGCCGGATTGAAGAGATTTTCCCGTATCCTGATGATCTAAAGTTTAAGTCCTCAATGACTCTCTTCGAGCGGATTGCTCCTACCGCGCTTGAAGCTCATATTTTCAAATACGCTTTGGACAATTACTTCGGAGGCGTGGGCGATGAGTTGACGATCGCACGGTTGCGGGAGTGATTCGCTTGAAAGTGCCCGCGCCGACCCGGGCAAAGGCGATATCATTGACCATTGTCTTTTCTTGAACAACTGAATCCGCAGCAGCGCGAGGCGGTGGAGACCACCGAAGGGCCAGTCTTGATTCTGGCTGGCGCCGGCAGCGGCAAGACCCGCGTTATCACCTATCGCATTGCTCATCTGATTGAAAGCCTGGGTACGATGCCCGAGTCCATTCTGGCGATGACCTTTACCAATAAGGCCGCGTCAGAAATGGCGGAGCGCGTCGAAAAGTTGGTCGGTGGCCTCTCAGTGGCCAAGCCCGTACTCGCGACCTTCCACTCGTTTTGTGTACGCGTTCTGCGCCGTGATATTGAGGCCCTGCGCATTTCTTCGAATGCGCCCGGGGCACCGCCCATCGGATACACCAAGAATTTTGTCATTTACGATGAGTCGGACCAACAACAACTGGTGCGATCCGTCATGCGGCGACTGGGGATTGATGATAAGCAGACCACTCCTCGAGCGGTCTTGTCACATATTTCTCATGCCAAGAACCACATGCTTGATCCGCAGGAAGTTTATTTGCAGTCGGCAGATCCGCAGACAGAGCGCGTGGCCCAGATTTACGCCGAATACAAAAAAGAATTGGCCAAAGCGAACGCTTTCGATTTCGATGATTTGCTGCTGGAGACGGTGAGGTTGCTGAAGTCTTCGGCTGAGGTCCGCGAACATTACAACCGGCGTTTTCAATATATTTTGATCGATGAATATCAGGACACCAACCGTCCGCAATATGAATTGATGCGGCTGCTGGCGGGATCTCGGCACAACGTTTGCGCCGTAGGCGATGAGGACCAGTCAATCTATTCCTGGCGCGGGGCCGACATTAGGAACATTCTCGAATTCGAGAAACATTTTCCCGAAGCGAAGATCGTGCGCCTGGAGCAGAACTACCGCTCGACTCAGAACATTCTGCAAGGCGCTTCGGCCGTGGTTGCAAACAACGTCCAGCGCAAGGGCAAAAACCTTTGGACATCCCGCCAGGGAGGCGCGCTGATCGGATATTACGAAGCTCCTGACGGCGAGAATGAAGCATTATTCGTGGCCGACCGAATTTCGAAATATCTTCGCGAATCCACTGAGCAAGGGGAAAATTCCCGCGTCGCCGTTTTGTATCGAACCAACTCCCAGTCGCGGTTGTTTGAAGAAGCGATGCGGCGGTATCAGTTGAAATATCACGTCGTGGGGGGATTCTCGTTCTACGAGCGCGCCGAAATCAAAGACATGATTTCCTATCTGAAAGTCATTCACAACGTCAACGATACGATTTCATTGTTGCGGGTGATTAATACCCCAGTGCGGGGCATTGGAAAAACCACAATTGAGACCTTGGAGCACATTGCGCTTGAGGCTGGGCTGTCGTTGTGGGGGGCCGCGAACGAAGCGATTCATCGCCAACTTCTGCCAATGCGAGCTTTGGTTGCGCTGAAAAGTTTTCGGGATTTGATCGAAGACGCGCGGGCGATGCTGGCGGGGACTTATGCGGAGCGACTGGAGAAGTCTGCGGCAGAGGCGACGACTGAAACAGCATCAAAAGGGAAGCAGGAAATCCCCGAACCCTCGAATGAGGAAACACTCTTCGACCCCATGGAGTTTGATTTCGCGGCCTTTGATGATGTACCGGTAGAGGAAGGCGAGATCGTCAACGCAGAAACTCAGGAAAAACTGCCCGAAGCACCGCCGCCATTTCGCACTCCCGGCGGGGTAGCCAATACTGCCGAGATTTTAAAATTTCTGATTGATCGCACTGGATACATCAAGTTGCTCGAGGAAGAAGACACGCCGGAAGCTTTTTCGCGGGTGGAAAATTTGCGCGAACTGGTGAACGCCGCGATGGATTCGCGAGATCGAGGCGAATCGCTTGATCAATTTCTCGATCATGCGGCCTTGGTGAGCGACGCCGATTCCTACGATGCTGAATCCCGCATCACGCTGATGACCCTGCATGCGGCCAAGGGATTGGAGTTTCCTCTGGTATTTCTTTGCGGCTTGGAAGAGGGATTATTTCCTCATTCGCGTACTTTTCTCCATCCCGACGATATTGAGGAAGAGCGGCGGCTTTGTTATGTCGGAATGACGCGGGCGATGGACGCTCTGATTCTCAGTCGCGCCGTGTACCGTCGCCGCTATGGCACAGATTTGCCCGAGGCCAGCATCCCCTCGCGATTCCTGGAGGAAATTCCAAGCCACTTGCTTGAAAATCTGGGGACTTCGCGAAAACCTTCTCGGACAGGAGTGTCCGCGCCGCGTGAACACGATACTCACTACGCATATGAAGATGAGGACCAGAGTGTGAGTTGGGCTTCGCGGAACAAGGCGCGCCGGGCCACGGCTCCAGTGCAGACGTATAACTCCATCGAGAACATCGCCGAATTTTTTGCTTCGCGGGGCAAGAAGTACAACATTCCAAAATTGCCCGTCGAAGAGCTCAAAGGGAAGAAGGGATTCCGGCCGGGGCAGAAGGTGAAGCATCCGAAATATGGAGAAGGAACTGTGTATCAACGCGAAGGGGACGGTGAAGAGGCGAAGATTACGGTACAATTTCCTCGATTCGGTTTAAAGAAGCTGGTAGAAAAGTATGCGCAGTTGGAGCGCGCATGATTATCGAAAGGACGAATGGCGAATACTAAGAGTTTAAGTAAGGAAGAGCGCAAGACATCGAAGCGCACAGCGCGTAAGAAAAAGAAAGCGGAGACGCCGCTCAAGAAGCGAGACTACGCGCGTGGTTCGGCAAAACGTAAAGTCAAGAAGTTGGTACGCGGCACTTCTAAACGGTAGAAATTAGCGGGACGGGCACGGTTAGACATGTTGGATAAAACTCGTTGCTAGCGGGGATAAGGTTTGAAGGGGCGCGGCTTTCAGCCGCGCCATTGCTTAGTTAAAGCAATTACGGCGTGGCTGAAGCCACGCCCCTCCAAAGCCCTGGTGGAGTAGAGTTTTTTGGCAAGCCAACGCCGTGTCCTTCCAGAATAAAAACTGCTGCACATATCCATTGGGCGATCCTTCCACTTCCGCTAACACCACGGTCTTCTCTTCGGAAAATCAATTATTTTGCTGCAAATCGATCGACAAGCTAATTTCTGACGCTGACCACCCGCAGCATCGTCTGAAAAAGAGTTTGGGGCCGTGGTCTCTGACCGCGCTTGGTATTGGCGCGATTATTGGCTCAGGCATTTTCGTGCTCACCGGTACGGCGGCAGCCGGGGAAAACTTCGAAGCCCCTTCCATTCTGCATGCGCAGGTGATGGACCTGGTCATAAATTTCTTGCGCACCGGGAGCACAGCGGGGGCGTTGATGCATGGTCGTCCCGCGGCAGGACCTTCCATTGCCATCTCCTTCTTGCTGGTGGCCTTCGCCTGCAGCTTCGCCGGATTGTGCTATGCAGAGCTAGCGTCGATGATCCCGATCGCGGGGAGTGCCTACACATATTGCTACGCCACGCTGGGCGAGATTTTTGCCTGGATCATCGGATGGGACCTCATCCTCGAATATGTCGTGAGCAACGTCGCCGTGGCGGTGGGATTCAGCGGATACGCGAGGGCGCAGCTTGCAGTTTTTGGAATCAATCTTTCCGACAGGTGGGCGAGCCCGGTGTGGGCCAGCGGACATTGGACCGGCGCTTACTTCAACGTGCCCGCGTTTTTGATCGTATTCGTTCTCACGCTTCTGTTAGTGCGCGGGGTGCGCGAATCTGCTGGGGCCAACAACGTAATGGTGCTGATCAAGATTGGCGCCATTCTTACATTCCTTGTGGTTGGTGGAATGTTAGTGCATCCCGCGAATTGGAAGCCCTTCGCCCCTTCTGGATTTGCCGGGATCGTGACTGGCGGCGCGATTGTATTTTTTACCTATATTGGTTTCGATTCGGTTTCTACCGCCGCCGAAGAGTGTAACGATCCCCAGCACGATCTTCCGTTTGGCATTATCGCCTCCCTAATTGTTTGCACCCTGCTTTATGTTGGCGTCGCCGTGGTTTTGCTGGGGATGTTGAAATACACCACGTTTGTCTCGGGAAAAGCCGCCGAGGCGCCGGTCGCTTACGCGTTGCAGCAGCTGGGCGCGCGTCCTGTATTCCGGTCGATCATAGTGGTAGGCGCGCTGATGGGAATGATTTCGTCCATCTTGGTTTTTCAATATGGGCAGGCGCGAATCTGGTATGCGATGTCTCGAGATGGGCTGCTGCCCCGATTATTTTCGAAGGTGCATCCGAAATTCAAGACTCCCCATTGGTCCACGTGGATTGCCTGCTTCGCCGTCGGCTTACCCGCGGGATTCGTGGATATTGGCGACGCGGCGGATTTATCCAATATCGGTACGCTATTCGCATTTGTGCTCGTATCGCTCGGAGTTATACTGCTGCGGCGCCGGCAGCCTGATCGTCCCCGATCTTTTAGAGTCCCATTTGTCCCGTGGTTTCCTTTAATTTCGGTAGTGTTGTGCGGTGGCTTGATGACTGGACTTACCGTGATCACATGGCTGCGATTCATCATCTGGCTGGCGATTGGGCTTTGCATCTATGCGTTCTACAGCCGCCGCCATAGCGAATTCGCCCGTACCTAGTCCCTCGCTATTCCCCGCCGCAAAAACTACAATCCAATCATGGCAGTTGCCATTCACCGGTCCTCGAGCGCGTTCGTGCTTTCGCTTCCTAAGGCGGAACTGCATCTGCACCTCGAAGGCGCGATCAGTCCAACCACCGTGCTCGAACTGAAGAGAGGGCACGGAGAGGCAGGATTAATCGGCGAGGTTGAACGTCTCTACCACTCAGACGGTTTCAATGGATTTTTAATGGCTTTCAAGGAAATCACCGGGCTGCTGCGCACTCCGGAAGACTACGAGCTGATCACCTATAAGTTGATGCAGCAGTTGAAAGCGGAAAACATTCTTCACGCGGAAGTGTACGTTTCGGTCGGCGTGTGCTTGTGGCGAAAGCAAGACTTTGACGCGATCTTCGAAGGCTTGGAGCGGGGACGCGAGCGCGGCGAACGTGATTTCGGAATTTCTCTGTTATGGATATTCGACGCCGTCCGCCAATTTGGCGCGGATGCGGCGATGGAAGTGTTTCAGCAGGCAGTAAAACTTCGCGATCGTCATGTGGTAGCGGTAGGCATCGGCGGCGATGAATTGAAAGGCCCTCCCGAACTATTCCGCGATGCTTACGTATATTCGGCTTCGAATGGGATGCGTTTGACCGCTCATGCGGGTGAAAACGCCGGGCCGGAATCCATATGGGGAGCGTTGAATCTTCAGGCCGAACGCATCGGCCACGCATTAACCGCGATTCACGACCCCGAGTTAGTAGAAGAGTTGGCCGCGCGGCAAATTCCGGTAGAGATCTGTCTCACTAGTAACGTGCGTACTGGGTGTTGCCCTTCAGCTAGCCAGCATCCTTTAAAAGATTATTTCGACCGTGGGGTCATGATCACTTTGAATAGCGACGATCCCGCCATGTTCGGCACTACGCTCACGCGCGAATACCAGCTTGCGCAAGACACCTTTGGATTCAGCAACGAACATATGCGCGAACTTACCCGGAATTCCTTCGAGGCTTCTTTTCTCCCCGCTGAGAAGAAGCTTGAATTCTTGAATATGTGCGACGCAATTACGACGCGAAGTTGACCTAGATCCGGCCGAGCGCACTTTTGGGGCTTGCGGAAGGACAACGTCAATCTAGATGGTTTGCAATGCTAAACTACTGGCACTCTTATGAATGACACTCCGCGCTCCCGAACTTTGCTTTGGGTATTGATTGGTGGGGGAGCTTTCTTTCTGTTCGTGATGTCGGTGTTCGCCCTGGTTTATCTGGCCTTGCATGCCGGCAGCCAGGACGCATCGCTGCATGCCTTTGGAGACAAGATCGGAGTCGTGGATCTCGAGGGCGTGATCGTCGATCCCGGTGTGATTGTTCCCCAACTCAAGAAGTTTGGCGACGACGATTCAATCAAAGCCATCATCATCAGGGTGAATTCGCCTGGGGGTGGGGTGGCGGCCTCGGAAGAGATATACCGCGAGGTAAAGCGCGTCCGCGATGAGAAACATAAACACATCGTGGCAGCTATCAGCACGGTGGGTGCCAGCGGAGCTTATTACGTTTCATCGGCGACGAACAAGATTTACGCGGACAATGGCAGCATTGTTGGATCCATCGGCGTGATCATGGAGTGGCTAAATTACGGCGACTTGTTGCGCTGGGCCAAACTGAAACAGGAAATTCTCAGCGTGGGAGAGTTCAAGGATACGGGAGATCCTACTCGCGAACTGACTCCGGCCGAGAGGGCATATTTGCAGTCTCTCGCCGACAATATGTATGAACAGTTTGTACGTGCCGTGGCTGAGGGACGCCACGCCAAGGTAGAAGATATAAAATCGATTGCGAATGGCAAGGTGTGGACGGGCGAAGAGGCGCTGTCGATGCACCTGATTGACCAGATTGGAGATTTTCAAGCTGCGGTGGATGACACCGCGAAATCGGTTGGGATTCGGGGGGAGCCGGTACTTGTGCATCCCCAACTGGAGCGTAAGACGGTGCTCGATTTGCTGTTTGGGGACGCTTCGCACTGGATTCCGACACGAGAAAAGTTGATGGAGAATCAAATGGGGTTCTATTTCTTGTGGAAGTAAACCAGCGCCACTGTTGAAAAATTTTGAGGTTCTGGCGATGAATTTTAAATAGAGGAATTAAAAAGGCCATGACGAAAGCTGATTTGATCGACGAAGTCTCCAGGCTGGCGGAGCTTACCCGGAAAGATAGCGAAGTGATTGTGGAGACCATTTTCGATAGTATCGTGCGTTCACTACGGGTAGGGGACAAGATCGAAATCCGGGGCTTCGGCAGTTTTCGCACTCGTCAGAGGAATCCCCGGGTTGGAAGAAATCCCAAAACTGGGGACCGGGTTGAAGTGCCGGCAAAAAAGATCCCATTCTTCAAGCCCAGTAAAGAGCTGAAAGATCTAGTAAATACCAGCGGTAACGAACCAGCTTCTCTTGCCTCAGTCGTGGCTCCTCCGGTTCAGCCGCAATAGAGGCTCACAAAAGTCCCGATTCTCTTTGTGCTCGGTGCCTTGCGGTTAAGAGATTCTGTTTGGAGTAAGGAACAGTCTTAGGCGAGGGGCACGAACTCACCCATTTCTTCCAGGATCTCCCGCGCGGCCAACGCAGGATTGGGGGCATCGATGATCGGCCTTCCTACGACAATATGACTGGCTCCTGCGGCGAGGGCTTCGGCAGGAGTCACAACCCGAGCCTGGTCCCCGTGGGAGGCGCCAGACGGACGTACTCCTGGCGCGACGATCATGAACTCCTGACCCAATTTGCTTCGTAAGGCAGTCGCCTCTCGCGCCGATGAAACCACACCGTGGCATCCGCTGCCAGCTGCGAGTGCCGCGAGGTGCTCTACGTGATGCACGAGAGTCTTCGCCACTCCAACTTCGCTCAGATCGGCGTCGTTCATGCTGGTCAAAACGGTCACTGCCAGAATCTTCAAATGACGGCTAGTCTTAGCCGCTTCGACGGCTGCGGCTAGCATTTTGGCGCCCCCGCCAGCGTGGACTGTGAGCATGTGCGCTCCCAGCCCGGCAGCTTCGCGAACCGCCCCCCCGACGGTGTTGGGGATGTCGTGATATTTAAGGTCGAGAAAGACCCTGCGTCCGGAGGAAATTAAATCCCTAACGATTTGAGGGCCTTGGGCGGTGTAAAGCTGGAGTCCAACTTTGTAGATTAAAGCGGAATCCGCTACAGCCGAGACTATCTTTTGTGCCTCGGCTGCGGTCGAGACGTCTAAAGCGACGATAAGTCGTTCCCTCGGATCCATGCCCGAGGGAAAGTATAACAACTTTAAATTAGCGCTGAATGGGAGCCAAGGCTGCCATGATCTCCCCATGAGGACGGGGATGTATCACGTCCAGGCGAACCCGCTGGATGCCCTGCTCTTTGAAATGAAGCACTTTGGCCGCGCTATACGAAAGGTCGATAATCCGGTCGCCGACGTACGGACCACGGTCATTAATTCGGACTACAACTGCCTGCTTGTTTCGCAGGTTCGTGACTTTCACCAGGGTTCCCAACGGGAGGGTCGGGTGGGCGGCGGTCAGGTCGTACATATTGAAGGGTTGGCCGCTTGCGGTCTGTCTGCCCTCGAAGTAGTCTCCGTACCACGAAGCGGTGCCGACCTGGAAAGCTTTGGCGTGGGGTGTCGCCGGGGTCTGTGTAGCCGCATTCAGATTGTGTATTTGGTCGCGGGATCCCACACCTTGGGCCGCTCCTAAGCTAACCAGAATTAAGATCGCCAGTCCACGAGCTATGAAGTTTTGCATTCAGTCACCTCGTATATCAGAATAAGTGGTGCCTCCTGGTTTTCGGCCCTGCGGCGTTAACGTATAAAAAGGCTACGGGGTGATGGAGAGGGTGTCAATCAGGGAAGTCCTTTACGAATGTAACCTTAAGGTTTATATATAGCTTACGTAACATGCTGTAGGGACCGGAGGGAGACCCGATAACCACACAATCTAAGGCAGTTAGGTGTTTAAAAATCGGTAAATACCCCATAGATCCAAGGAATGGCGATTTTACCCTCTCCATTGCTTTCAGCAAGTTAGAGACGAAACTATAGCTCCCTTAATTATCTGTAACTTAGCTGGAAACCGAAGGTGTCGCTGCCCTAAATATTCGTGTCCCGGCCGTTAATGACATTTTTAGGGTAGATTTGCGGAGATGAGTGCTGCCCCACCGATAGTCCTGACAATTGCTGGGTTCGATCCTTCCTCGGGCGCAGGCGTCTCCGCCGACCTGAAGACCATTGCCGCCCATGGATGCTATGGCGTCGCCTGCATCACCGCCTTGACCGCTCAATCGACGCTGGGAGTACTGCGGATGGAGCCAGTAGCTGCCGACCTGCTAGCAGAATCGATGGTGGAACTTGCCCGAGACATGGATTTCTCGGCAGTTCACGTGGGAATGCTGGGTTCGGCCGAAGTGGCGCGCTCGGTTGCAGATTTCCTGTCAGGAAACCGGCCTCAGAATATCGTTTTGGATCCTGTTTTGGTTTCTAGCTCAGGAAAGGATTTGCTGGATGAATCAGGGTTGCGCGTGGTAATCGACAGATTGTTACCTCTGTGCGATGTCGTTACCCCCAACCTCTATGAAGCTTGCGCTCTGAGCGGTCTAGTGGTTGAAACCAAAGCTCAGATGAAGCAAGCCGCATCGCGGTTACACCAGATCGGGGCCACAGCCGTGGTGGTAACGGGCGGGCATCTGGAGAATCCCGCCGATCTATTGAGCGTCATCTCCACTAATCGGGAGATAGAGCACAAATTCTTTCCCAATGAACGTGTTGAATCGAAGGCCACCCACGGGACCGGATGCGCCTTTTCCACATCTATCGCTTGCAGTCTGGCCCTTGGAAGAGGTTTGGAAGAGTCGGTGAAAGCAGCTCAGGAGTTCGTGCGTTCGGCGATTCGGGAGGCTTATCCGATTGGACGGGGAATCGGGCCCATGAACCATCTTTACAGGGCTAAGAGCTAACCGGGTTAAATGCGGTCCTCGCGACGAGGATTAAATCCCACGACTATTCTTCGCCGACATGCTTGAGCAGGATGCCTGCGAGGAATGCCGCTACCGAACCCAGTAACCATTCGATCCTCAATAGCTGGACGGCCTGGAACTCTGCGGTAGTCTGAGCACTGATGGCCCACCCTACAGAAAGGGCTGCGATCAAACATGCCATTCCTGCGAAAAAGCCGACGAGTGATGGGACGGACAGGCCGAGGGCGTGCTTGATGTGGTGAAATCCAAAGATTCGAATAAATCGGTCATGCCAATGGGTTTCAGATGCGCGAGTGGCTCCGCAGACGTAACAAAAGTTGGAGCCGCTCATGAACTCGGTTTGACAGTCCATACAGATTACGGCGGCTATATTGGGGGAGGTAGGAGCCGCCGGGACGGTAACTAGCGTCTCGGTTACTGGTGGACGCCAGAATTCCTGCTGGGTATCGGGAACAACCTTAGACATGCGGTGGACCTGTGACCTTCTCCTCGCAAGCAAATGACCAGAGGCGAATTTCGAGGTTGCCATTTGCCTTCATTACTTTGCGTAGCTGCTCGAACCGCGGCGACAAGGCTGCAAGGCAGGATTTACCTGTTGGCAGTGAAAGATCGCCACGATATTCGCGGGTGCTTGCGCCGAGTGTCTCTCCCGTAGCGCGGTTCGGGAAGTGGCTGCTTTGGTTCTGGATAGCGTAAACAGGCGTGGAAAAATTCCGCTGCGAATGATCGCAATGGGAAGGGCCCGACTTTTAGTCGGGCCGAGCATTGATCATCGTGTGTGACGCCCCACTGAAGTCGGGCCCTTCCCTTAACAGCACATTTGGCAATCCCTCAAAGGCTGACACTTCCCGTTGCGACGCTCTATCTGCGAAGTTTTCCGCCAGATTTGAAGGCGCGAAAAGCGGGTTTCTCCACCGCGCTTCGCTGCGGTCGAAATGACAATTTTGGGGGCGAAGTCATTAGGCGAATGATTCGGTAGTCCCGTCGTCAGGTAAACTGAAGCTGAAACCTGCCCCGCTTTCAGAAATTGCTCTCGCAAGTCGCGATTAGCTTTACTGTTCCTTGGCTGGCTTTCCCTGTTGCCGCAGGGAAACGCTCAGACTTCGACGAAGGCCGCAGTCGCTTCTGCTGAGAATTTTTCGTTCCGTCCCCAAGACCCTGCTACTGTCACCGGATTCGACCATTTCTACAACCTTGAGTATGACGCCGCGGTGCATGATTTTGAGCAGGTCGTGCGGCGGCATCCCGACGACCCTTTCGCGGTCAATCATCTGTTGACCGCGATTTTGTTTCATGAGCTTTACCGCATGGGAGTGCTCAATACCGGAGAATATGCGAACGACAGCTTTATCAAAGCACCGCACCGGGCTCCCGACCCGAAGGTGGAAGCGCAAATCAAAGAGTTGGTGCAGAAGGCCATCACAATAGAGCAGCGTGGACTGGGGACAAATCCCAAAGACACCAGCCTGCTCTATGCGCGGGGCGTGACCCGCGCGCAGTTCTCTACCTACACCGCTTTGATGGAACACGCGTGGTTCTCCGCACTGCGGAATGCGGTGGGAGCGCGGCACGATCATGAGCGGGTGCTGAGTTGTCTCCTGAAGAAGCGGAAGCCAAATTGATTGTAGGGACACACAACTATGTAGTGGGAAGCCTGCCTTGGGCGCTGCGGTCGGCCGGGGCAATGGCCGGACTTGGGGGAAACAAGGAAGAGGGCCTTCAATTGTTACGCGAGTGCGCCCGAGGAAAAGGGGAGACCGGTGCAGACGCCAAAATCCTGTTGGTATTATTTTTCCGCCGGGAAGGACGGTTTGAGGAGGCACTTCCCATTAACCAGGAGCTTATCGCGGCCTATCCCAGGAATATCCTCATGGCAATCGAGGAAGGGAATTTGTTGCGGGCTGAGGGTAACACCGAACAAGCGGCAGCGACCTATAGAAAAGTCTGGCAGGCAGGGAAGAGCGGGCGGTTCGGGGAGGGACATTACGAACTCGCCGCCATCAGTCTTGGCGATTTGCTTCGTGCTAAAAGCGACTACGCAGGCGCGGTCACGGCCTATGAGCAGGCGGCGGCGGTTGCCAATTCCGAGGTTGACATTTCCCAGCGGGCGAATCTAAGCGCCGGCGAGGTGTATGATTGGCTGAAAAAGCGCGATCTTGCCCTTAAGGATTATCATGCTGTTATTGCGGCCGGATCTAGCGGCCCTGCTGCCGAGACTGCGAACAAGTACTTAAAACAGCCTTACGCCAGGCCCTGAATTGGGGAACATATCGCAAACGAGAACCGTATCTTATTTCAGGAGGTGGAAGCGTGTATTGCAACTATTGCGGGAAGGTGATTCAAGACGATGCTAATGTATGCGCCTACTGCGGAAAACGAATTGGAGCCGTAGTCGCCCGGCACCGCTTCGTCCGTTCGAGAAGAGATCGCAAGATTGCGGGAGTGTGCGCAGGTTTTGCGGAATATTTCAATTTAGATGTCTCGCTGGTCCGGGTGGTATGGGTCATTGCAGCGTTCCTTCCTCCGGGCGTGGCGCTGATTGCGTATGTCATTGCTTGGGTAGTGATGCCCGAGGAGCCGTTGATGTTGAGCGAGCCCGCTGGCCAGCCCGTGGTCAATACGTAGAATTGATCATGTGGCATGGACTTTGTCCGCGGACTTTGAATTCGAGAGTCTTCGCGCCACATGGGCAAATTCAATTCATGCCGCGCATTAAGAGCCACGATGCTGAAATTTCGTTTGAAATATTAGGCGCCGGGCCTCCTGTTGTCTTATTGCATCCATTTCCAGCCAATCAGGAATTTTGGCTTCCTGCTGCTCAGCCATTACTTACACGTTACCGGGTCATCCTGCCTGATCTTCGGGGCCACGGCGATTCCGACGTCGGCGAAGGTCCGGCGACCATGGCGAAGCATGCCTCCGACCTAGTTCGCGTCTTAGATAATGCGAAGGTTGAACGCGCCGGATTCGTGGGCGTATCGATTGGCGGATACGTGCTCTTCGAATTCTTGCGGCGGCACCGTGATCGCGTGGCGGCACTAGTGCTCTGCAATACCAAGGCGCAGGCAGATTCTTCGGAGGCTCGGGCGTCTCGAATGAAGAGTGCGTCTGAGGTGCTGGACCGGGGGACGGAACAGTTTTTCGAGAGCATGCTGCCAAAACTTTTGGGGAAAAGTACTCACGAGCGGCGTCCTGATCTGGTGCAAGGCGCGTTGCGCATGATGCGTAAGATGTCGGCTGAAGATGTCGCCATGGTGCAGCGAGGAATGGCGGAGCGTCCTGATTCGGTGGAGACATTGAAGATGGTTGCCGTGCCAACGATCATTGTTGCGGGAGAAGAAGACACACTAATCGGAATGGCTGAAGCCGAACTGATGCGGGAAAAAATAGCTGGAGCCAAACTCAAAGTGATTGCCAAGGCTGGACACTACTCGCCCTGGGAGCGTCCGGTGGAAGCCGGCGAGTTGTTGCGCGAATTTCTGGATGCTTCCATTCAGCGGTGACTGAAAAACCCGCCTGTAGAATGTGAGCATGGCAAAAATTACTGCGCTGTTCTGGGACGTTGGCGGCGTGCTTTTGTCCAATGCGTGGGACCACACCGAGCGCAATCACGCGGTGGCTGAATTTCATTTAGATGAAGCTGAATTTAACGATCGCCATCAGATGGTGGTCTCGTCCTTCGAGCGCGGAAAAATCACCCTCGACGAATATTTAGATCGCATCATCTTTTACCGCCAGCGAGAGTTTTCGCGGCAGGCGGTCAAAGATTTCATGTACTCGTCATCGCAACCGAAACCGGATGTAATCGCAATCGCACGGGGACTGGCAAAGTCGGGCAGGTATCTAATGTCTACCTTGAACAACGAATCGAAAGAGCTGAACGCTTACCGCATCCAAACTTTCGGATTGCGGGAAATCTTCAGCATGTTCATTAGCTCCTGTTTTGTAGGCTTGCGCAAGCCCGAAGCCGGCATCTATCAAATCGCTCTGGATATCGCGCAGAGGACTCCGCAAGAGTGTTGTTTTATTGATGACCGTCCTCTAAATCTCGAATCCGCGAGTCAGTTGGGGATGCAGGTCATTCAACTTCAGAGCGCTGAGCAACTGTCCGCTGAATTTCAAAAAGTCGGCATCGTTGTTTAATGAAAAAGCGGTTTCGCGCTATCCGATCAATTTGGCGTTGGCATTCAAAACCATTTTCGGACTTCCCTTCGCAGTGACTTTCCCAGCTTCCAACATGACCAGGTGGTCGCCGAGAGCGAAAACCTCTTCCCGGCTATGGGTGACATACAGGACAGGTATCTGATGGACCGTATTCCAGCGGCGGAGATCGTCGATAATTTTTGACTTGGTGGTGTTATCGAGGGCGCTCATGGGCTCGTCAAGCAAAAGTATTTGCGGACCGGTGATCAGCGCCCTAGCCAAAGCGACTCTCTGACGTTCCCCTCCAGAAATGGAGGAGGGTTTACGTCCAAGCAGACGGGAAAGTTGAAAAGACCCGGTAATTTCAACAATCCTCTTGTCGCGAATTTCTGCGGGAAAAGATCGAATCCCGTATCCAATGTTGTTTTCTACAGAGAGATGGGGGAACAGCGCAAGGTCCTGAAAGACGTATCCAATGCGACGTTGCGGAACGGCGAGGTTAAGGCGGCGGGAGCTGTCAAAAAAAATATTGCTGCCAATAGTGATAGCGCCGGAGTTTGGCGTGAGCAGGCCGGCAATGCACTCCAACAAAGTAGTTTTACCCGCGCCGGAGGGTCCGAACACTATGGTGAATCCGGGATCGAACTTTGCGTTGACATCAAGCTCGAAACCTTTGCTGGTCCGATCGAAATGTTTCCGAATTCGCACATGCAGCGCCGGATCGCCTTGCCTGGACTCGAGCGAAAACTCTTCCTTCATCTCTATTTTCACTTCCACAACCAAACCGTCAACGCCTTGCGATTAAGGGCGTAAACCAGCGCCAGCAAGAGGAAAGAAATTCCCAGCAACACTAAGGCCGTGTTACCCGCAGACGAGTAATTAAGAGCCTGGACTTGATCGTATATGTCGATAGAGACGGTGCGAGTCACTCCCGGAATGTTTCCGCCAATCATCAACACCACGCCGAATTCGCCCATGGTGTGCGCGAAAGCCAAGACAACTCCCGCCACGAGACCCGAGGAGGAAAGCGGCAGAATAATTTCGCGGAAGGTGCGCATCCTCGACGCTCCCAACGTGGCTGAAGCTGCAAGCAGACGGGAATCCACGGCCGAAAAAGACGCCGCAAAGGGCTGCACCGCGAAGGGCAAGCTGTAAATTATGGATCCGATCGCGAGGCCCTCGAAAGTGAACGCCAGACTGTGGCCGGTGAGGGAAATCCACAAACGTCCTAGAGGACTTCGCGGGCCTAAAGCGACCAACAAATAAAAGCCCAGAACGGTTGGAGGCAGAACAATAGGAAGCGCGACCAGCGCTTCGGCCAAAAATTTCCAGCGCCAGCGAGAATACGTGATCCAGTACGCAATCGGAACGGCGAGCACGAACAATATTGCGGCCACCAGTGCGGCAAGTCGAATTGTGAGCCACAACGATTGCCAGTCCATATGGTAATGAGCAAGATCGTTTAGTTTAACCGCTCCGGCCAAATTCTTGTTTTGCTGAATTCGGATCGGTTTCATCCCGTGAAAACGAAATCTTGCCTGACAGAAACCTCCACTTCGCTTTCCTTCGGTCGGGATGACAGCATAAGAAAAAAAACATTTCCCGAACTGGGCGCATATTGCGTTTCATGTTCATCCGTCACACGGGACGCGTAGTGCGGCCCCATACGATTGCTGCCGAGGAGGTTTCCCTATGGAGATTTTGGAGGCGCTGAAAATCATGAAGGCGCTGGCGGATGGCGTGAATCCGGAGACGGGAGAGGTTATGCCAGGAGATGCAGTCTGGCAAAATCCGCAAAATGTTCGGGCCATGCATCGCGCGGTCGGGGCGTTAGAAGCCTTGGAAGAGCGAGAACGAAATAAAAGATTGCTCCCAAAAAATGCCGGACAAGCGTGGACACAGCAGGAAGACGCAAAGTTGTGCGACGAGTTGCGCACTGGAAGCGACTTTCAACAGATCGCGAAATTACATGATCGTACCGTCGCCTCGATTGTGGCGCGCCTGATCAAGCTGGGGAAAGTGACGGCGAAAGTGCCCCCTGCAAGGGTGGCTTAGGCGTGGCAGTTTCGCGTTTGCTGGTTGCGGGCCTTGGCATGTTGCTTGGAAGCGTCGCAGCTTTCGCTCAAGCCAGTCGTGTCGAAAATGCCGCAGCGGAATCGGCGCGGAATATTCATCGACGCGAGCAATGGTTTGCCCAGGGTCGGGTGGTCACGGCACACCCGGACGCGGCGGCGCGTTATCGAGCGCTGCAAGATAAAATGAAAGCGCGTGCCATTCGCAGACCGCAGGGCTCGCCCACGATTTCTTCGACCAATGTGCTGTTGGGGGACTGGGTCCCCCTGGGCCCCGCACCCGAGGCTTCGGATGCAAGCGGAGTCCGGCTACAAGATTACAACTACGTAGCTGGGCGTGCGACCGCAGTCGCAGTCGATGCAGCGGATTCGACCGGGAACACGGTCTATATAGGGGGAGCTTACGGCGGAGTTTGGAAATCGATCAATGCTGGGCCCTTGAGTACGGATCCGGGGAGCGTAGCATGGGGGCCACTGACTGACGATCAAGCGACCCTGGCGGTGGGAGCAATTGCGATTCAACCGCAGTTGACCAATCCTAATCCTGCGAACAGCGTGATTCTTGTTGGAACGGGCGAAGCAAACGGCTCCGTGGATTCGTATTACGGGTTGGGAATTTTGCGGTCGGGCGATGCCGGCAAGACGTGGATGTTAATTCAAAACGATCAGAGTCAGGCGCATCCTTTTGCAGGTCTCGGATTCAGCAAAATTGCATTTAGCACGACCGACCCCACGCGGGTCGTGGCGGCTACATCAACCGCTGCGCAAGGTTTGATTGACGGAAAAGACAATCCTTCAACCTCCATCCCAGGAATTTATTATTCGTCCGATAGCGGTTTAAGCTGGAACTACGCCACCGTCAAAGATGGAAGTACCCCAACTGATGCTGCGTCGGTGACTTCTGTGGTGTATAACGCGGCGGCCAACACGTTCTTCGCGGCAATCAGTTCACACGGAATTTACTCATCGCAGGACGGCGCGACGTGGATGCGAATGTTGCATCAACCCGGAGCCTTGCAGACAGCCTCGTGTCCAGCCCACGCGGCGTCTCCCAGCGGCTGTCCGATGTATCGGGGAGAGTTTGCGGTTGTGCCGGGTCGCGCTTTGACGGGCAACGGCGAAATGTATTTCTGGTACTTGGATGGAAACGATGCAGACGGTGGGATATGGACCAGCAGTGACGCCGGAGGGTCCTGGTCACAAATTAACGACGGCGGGATCACATCCTGTGGTGATTTGTTTGGCGGCTGCGGCACCGCGCAGGGATTCTACAATCTCGCTCTGCAGGCGGTGGCAAATGGTCCCTTGGTCGGTGGGGCAACCGACCTTTACGCGGGAGCGGTGAATCTGTACAAGTGCACGATTAATGTGCTTTCGCCCAATTGCAGTGGTGCGGGCACATTCCTAAATCTAACTCACGTTTACGGATGCAGTTCGATTGCTCGGGTCCATCCCGCACAACACGCCATGGCTTCGATGCTGATTAATAACGGCAACGAAGACCTGATGTACTTCGCCAATGATGGGGGAATTTATCGCGCTCTCGACGGATACACCGGCCTGTTAAGCGGATCATGCGGTAGCAACAATGAATTTGCCAGTTTGAACCAAACTCTGGGATCGATGACGCAAGTAGTTTCGTTCTCCGAATCTTCGTTGCCGCAGAACCCGACGACTGGCGTGCTGCTGGCGGGGGCGCAGGCCAATGGCTCGCCGGGAACCGTGTCCGCCGACTCCAGTACTGGCTGGCAGAATTTTAATGCCGGTGACGGCGGCTACACGGCCATCAGTCCCACGGATGACAATTTGTGGTTTGTGTCGAATCCTCCAGACTCGGTCTCTGGGGTAAATATTTTCATGTGCGGATTGGGCGTAAATTGCCATACCCAGGACTTCCAGAATCACCAAGTGGTTAGCGGCGCTGCGGTTGGCGGGGATGCTGGCGGATTTAACACGCCTTACATTCTCGATCCGCAGAATCCGGCGGAAATTATTGTCGGGACGTGCCGGGTATGGCGCGGCCCGGTGGCCGGTGGGGCTTTTACCGACCTGAGTTATAACTTTGAAACTGGCTTCACCGGAATCTGTAGCGGGAACGAAACTAATGTCGTGCGGTCGCTTGGCGCAGGAGGTTCAGCGGGTGGGCTGAGCAAGGTCATCTACGCCGGCACGGATGGCACGGGACCGCTTGCGGCAGGTCTTCCCACGGGCGGACATCTGTGGGTCAGCACCAACGTGGGGGATGGCCTGACCAGTTGGTTCGACCGAACCGGTACGATCAACCCGCAACACTTTCCAATTTCAACCATTACCGTCGATACTTCGGATAACTCTGGCCTGACCGCATACGTGGGGATCATGGGTTTTAACGTCACCCATGTTTGGAAAACGATTGATGGTGGAGTTACGTGGGACGATTTTAATTTTGGCCTGCCTGATGCACCGGTAAACGCCCTGCTTGCGGACGGCACAGGAACGATTTATGCAGGGACCGATGTAGGCGTCTATGCCAGCGCGACCGACCTTCCAAACTGGAATGAAGTCGGCCCCGCCCCCGACAGCAGCAAGCCGGGATTTCTGCCCAACGTTGCGGTGACTGGACTACACCTATTTGGTGCGTCACGGCGGCTGCGCGTTTCTACATATGGCCGGGGGATATGGGAACTCGCGGGATTCAACCTGAGCCGTCCAGTGCCAGAATCGGTCGCGGTAAATACGCCCGGTACCACTTCGGCGGTGACACTGCTCCTGACATCCGCGGCGTTTTCCGGCCAGGTGAACCTGTCTTGTTCTTTTCCTCCTTCTACTCCGGCTTGGGCGCAGTGCAATTTCTTGCCGGGAGGCACTCCGACATTAACGGTTAACTTGGATTCGGCCAATCCGGTGACCATCATCGTGTCGATAACTACAACTGCCGATGCGTCTAACGGCCCCTTCAATGTGGGCATCCACGCCGCTTCTCCGGAATACACCACGCAAACCCAAAATTTGCCGGTCACCGTTTTTGGCGGATTTAGTTTTTCGATAACGAACAACTCCGGCGCTCAGATCGTACCCGCAGGACAAACTGCGACTTACGACCTGACAGTGGCTCCATCGGGCGGCAATTTTTCCCAAGAGGTGAATTTTACGTGTTCCGGCCTGCCACTTCTGAGCACTTGTGGGTTTGCTCCGATGGTTGTCGCCGCAGGGGACAGTACGACTGATGTCAAGTTAAGCGTTGTTACTCCCACCACGGCTGCGCCGGGGGCCTACACGATCACCGTAACCGGTGTATCGAACGTGGACGCATCCGCGCAACTTGCCTTAACGGTGCAAGGCGCCAATTCCGACTTCTCGCTCAGCAACTCAACTCTTGGCCCCATCGCGGCGGGAGCATCGGCGACTTACGACATTACGGTCACGCCTACCCATAGCACACTCACAAATTCCGTAACCCTTTCATTTCAAAATTGTCCGGCATCCTCGACTTGCTCGTTCGACACCACATTAATTCCAACCGGCAGCGGAGTGACTCATCGCTTCTTTACCGTCGCGACCGCGGTAGGACTTCCTGCTGGTGCTTACTCGATCGGGATTACAGGAACCTCCAACTCTGGAAGCGCCCGACTTACCTTGCCCTTAACCATAACGGGGCCGGCCGGTAGTTTTGATTTCAGTTTGACTAACGATGGGCCAGCAACAGTGGCCGCAGGCGCATCGCACACATTTAAGATCACGGCGACACCATCGTCTGGAGTCTTTCCGAATTCCGTCTCCCTCGTCTTTGTTCCCTGCGAATCGGTCATCACTTGCACTCTTGGTGCGACCGAAATTCCTGCGGGGAATGGCGTGAGTGATGTGACCTTCACAATTAACACCACTTCACGTGCTCTCGCGGAGAGAGGGAGCCCCCGACTGATCGCCTACGTGATGTGGCTCACACTCCCAGGCATGGCATTTGTCATTGGAAGCCTCGGCATCCGCCGATCGCATCTGGCAGGTGCAATAATTGTCACCGCCATCTCAGTTTTCACCGGCTGCGGCGGACTCCAAGGCGGTTCTGCCGCGCCCGCACTCAACCCAGGAACTCCGCCAGGAACTTATACAGTTAAGATAACGGCAACCTCAGGATTGACCTCGCAATCAACCCAGGTTTCTCTGACAATCCAGTAAGCCTTTCAATCGTCCATAGGAGACTGGCCTCTTGGTAGTTGCATCTCAGCTTAGAAAAAGTCCGTTCTGTTACGATTTCAATTCCTGACTAGACAATCCATATCTCACCGGAGCGACAGTGGAGGCAGCACTATGAAGTTTGATTTTTCGGGGAAGCGCGTCGCCGTCATCGGCGCTGGAAAAATGGGCGGCATTTTGCTCAAAGCTTTACTAGAAAAGGGAATGCTTTCCGCTCCGTTGACCCGCGCTACCGTCCAGCACGAGGTGCGCGCGAAAGAACTGTCGGATAAATTAAAAATCGCCGTCACCACCGACAATCTCGCCGCGGTGAAGGATGCTGACATTGTGGTGATCGCGGTAAAGCCGCAGGTCGTCAAAGAGGTTCTCGAACAGATTCGCCCTAACATTTCGACGAAGCAATTAATCATCTCCGTGGCCGCCTCGGTGCCCACCGATCAAATCGAAAAGGCGTTGGGAACGGACGTTCCGGTGGTGAGGGCGATGCCGAACACTCCGTGCCTGCGCGGATGCGGCATGACCGGCATCTGCAAAGGAAAGTTTGCGACGGCTGAGCACGTCGATGCCGCATCGGCGCTCTTCAATGTCGTCGGCAAGACGGTGGTGGTGGACGAGAAGCATATGGACGCAGTGACCGGCCTCTCCGCCAGTGGCCCTGCTTACATCTACATCATTCTCGAATCGCTGGCGGAGGCCGGCGTCAAAGTGGGATTGCCGCGCGATGTGGCAACTTTGCTTGCGGCGCAAACCACGCTGGGCGCGGCTACCGTGGTGCTTGAAACTGGAGACCATCCCGCGTTGTTGAAGGACGCGGTTACTACTCCCGCGGGCTGCACCGTGGATGGCATCATGGAGTTAGAGGAAGGGAAGCTGCGCGTGACTCTGATTAAGGCGGTGGTAAAAGCAACCCAAAGGGCGAAAGAGCTTGCGTATGGATAGTAGGGCGTGTGGCGCTGGCGCCTTCGCCCGCGATTGATTGGAAATGTACTTTTGAGCAAAAGTCAGGAGGGGGCCTCCTTGGCTGTCGACTTGTTCGCTGCGGGCGATAAGCAGGTCTCTCGGCTTCGCTCGAGATGACAGATGATCCGGTGCAGGAATGGACTAGCTATCGTTCGACCACGCCTTCCAGCGTTTCATAAAACGCGGGATAGGAAATGACCGCCGCGTCGGAGCCTGTGATTCTGGTGTCTCCGCGCGCGCGCAAGGCTGCAATTGCGCAGGCCATGGCAATGCGGTGATCGCCAAACGAATCAAGTTCTGCTCCGTGCAATTCTTGCCTGCCGGGAATTCTCAATCCGTCCTCGAATTCTTCAACCTGTGCTCCCATCGCACGCAAATTCGTAGCTACGGCGGCGATCCGGTCGGACTCTTTTACTCGCAACTCACCGGCGTCGCGGATCTCGATACCATCTGCGGTGTAGGGAGCAATGGCCGACAGCACCGGAATTTCGTCGATCAGCTCAGCCGTGGCTGCGCCGGTGATTTTAGCTCCACTAAGGCCCTTGCCCACGACTTGCGCGGTTCCTACCAGCTCTCCTTGCTTATCCTCTAGTTGCGTGATCGAAATCCCCACGCCCATGCCGATAAGCACATCGAGCAAACGGGCGCGCGTAGGATTCAGCAACAGATGATCAATAACCAGTTGCGATCCAGGGAACAATGCCGCCGCGCATAAAAAGAAAGCGGCGCTGGACAGGTCTCCGGGAATCACGGCTTCAATGGCATGCAATTCCTGTCCGCCAACGATTGCCGATTCGTTGCCCGGTTGCGTGACATTTGCTCCGAAGGCGCGCAGTGCGGTTTCTCCATGATCGCGGGTGCGAACGGACTCGCGAATTTTGGTTTCGCCGTTGGCATAGAGTCCCGCGAACAACAATGCAGTCTTCACCTGAGCGCTGGGGACGGGCGTTTCATAACTAATGGCTTGAAGTGAGCTTCCGTTGATGCGCAGCGGTGGACGCCCGCCGTCACTCGAAGAGAATTTCGCACCCATCATTTCAAGCGGCTTGATCACCCTTGACATGGGCCGCCGCGATAAAGATTCGTCGCCGATGAGTTCGCTTGAAAATGGCTGTCCGGCCAGAATTCCGCTCAACATTCGCATGGTCGAACCGGAGTTGCCACAGTCAAGGGGCGCGGTGGGCGCCGTTAATGTTAAGCCTGCGCCATCGATTTCTGCAGAGCCGTCTGTCTTCCGCCAATTCACTCCCAGCGTTTTCAGGCAAGCAAGCGTGCTGGCGCAGTCCGCGCCCGAGGAATAGTTTTCGAATTTAGATGTGCCGTGGGCGATGGCGCCCAGCATGGCGTAGCGGTGAGAGATAGATTTATCTCCAGGAAGCCGCAAGGCTCCGTTGACATTGTGTGCAGGACGAATGACCACAGCCGACTCGGATTTCATGTGACTCAAATATAAAGGATGGTGCCCCAAATCGAAGAGGCTGGCATTTGGTGAACTTAATTCTTGATGGTGTGCGGTCTCTCCGCGCAAAAAATAAGCCCCGATCTTCATCGACGAAGATCGGGGCACGGAAGAGTGAGAACTACTGCGGAGTAAAATCCTGACGCTCGCTGAGGTTGTTCACGTCCTGAAGCATTGGTGTCCCAGGGGGAAGATTATTGGGATTCAGGAAGTCAGTATCGAAGGAAAAGTGACGCGCCGGAGCTCCATAAACCTCATTGCAACACTTGAATACTCCGGTGGCGTACTGAGAATAGTAGAGACTGACGAGCGAGCCGCGATAATAGAGCCCTGTTCCTCCCCAGTTTTCCAGCAAGCGGAGGAAGTTATGGACTCCGCCGTCGGTACCGTAATCGTTGCCAGTGCCAGCCGGTTGGGGGAAATTCATGTTCTTTCCGGCAGCAATCGCGACCCGGTAGTACGTCGGCACCGGAACGCGCGAAGCCAAGCTAAGTGGATTGGCCATGCTTTTCTGATCGGTCCACCCATTCCCCGCGCCGACCGGATAATTAGACAGCAGGGTGACGGTGTCGGCAATAATCGCTGCCGCCGCGTGGGTTACATCGGTAGAAGGCGTATTCCATACCGGATCGAGGGAGTTGGAATTGTAATCGCCTTCGACATACACGGGATTTTCCGAAGCCACTGTGAATCCGCCAGTCGGGGTGGCGATCGGCGGTGCCATGGGCACATTACCTAGGCTCCCGTCGACCAACTTCAGTACGTGGCGTGCCCCCGTAACAATGTTTTGTCTTCCTATGGCTTGGCAGTCCACCGTCTGGTAGGGGTTGCCCGCTGTAGCCGCGGTGCCAGGGAATCCATCGCCTACGTTGGGGGTTCCCCAGTTATCAGCTAGGCCATTTTCGTCCAAGTCCTCTGGCGAGTAGTCAACGTTGTTGTTTGAATCATGGTTGTATCCGGCGGTGACGGGTTCAAGAACCGTGTCAGGAAGACCGGTAGCGGAGTTCACTACATCTTCGAACCCGTACTCTCCGTTCACCGACGGACCCGGAGTGGCATTCGGGTCCACCTGCATTCCGCGGCGGTCCGAAAAATAAAGAACATAGCCGTTTTGGACGGTGGAGTTGACCTGAGTACCACTCCCGGCCCCGTAAACCGCGCCTTGGCCTTGCAGCCAGAGATTTAGGTTTCCCACATCAAGCTCAACAGCGTTCATGATTCCGTTCGCGGTGCACTGAGTGCCCGCCAGCCCGCCGTTAGTATCCCGAGGCAAGCCTTCTCTGGGATCCCAGAAATTGATGGGATACCAACTGTACTGACTTTGAGAGCCAGCGCCGGTATCGTAAATTGTGGCAGCCCCAGGCCTTAGCTCCTGAAGAAGTAGAATGGCGTTCGCATGCACTTGGTTGCTTGTAGGCTGCCCTGCCGGAATAGAGGGTGTGGTTGGGATAGCAGCGCCTCTAGCAAATCCATACTTCAGCCACTCAGTCGTCACACCAACCCACACTGGAGGGTTTGCGTTATTCAAGTATTCGACGCGAATCCACCCGTTAATGAGGTGCCAGTTGTTACCGGCTACCAGAGGATCTGGAAGCGTCTGACCTGCGGTAGTAGGTGGTACGCTCCATCCTGGCTCATTAATCGCTACGTTGTTGGCATGAGCCATAGCGATACGTGTCGAGCCTCCGGAAGTCGCAATTTGTTTCCCGTTCGGGTCTGGTCCGGTTAGATCAATGTCCTCGGCTAAAACGCCGGGCCTCTCGGGATGTAAAAGTGGCTGGGTATCGGCAAGAAGAATTCGAATTGCCGCCTTATTGTAGAGTTTTGAATCGGTAAGTGCCGGAGTGTCGTTGACCGTAGCTTTGCGGACGATAAGAATCTGTTGGCCTGAGGTACCCAGGGCGGCGTTGCTTCCCTGCACAAAGGGAAGGGAAAGTTTTTTGGCGCCGCTTGCGCCGCTGAGTACGAAGCCATTGAAATCGAGGGCGCCGCTTCCCGTCGAAATACCTATCCATGCTGTGTACAGGGGGTCGTTATTGGGCAAACCTACCGGCGGAATTCCCTGGCTCCAACTGCCGTCACCCATCGTGAAATCCTTGCAATGAAGGGCTGGAGCGCCGGCGCCACATCCATTGGTTGCATCCGGGATGTAGACGTTTCCCGTATATCCTGCCGACGTGAGATGGTTATTAGCCAGGCGATCGCGGATTACTTCCCCACGCGTGGTCACTTTTCCGTTAATAATTAGACTCGACCCGCTGGACAGAAACAAGTTTCCGTTGGTATGGATCCTTCCTGCGAAATCGAAAACCGGGCCCGCAAAGTAACTTAAGTCGCTATCTGAAAATACCCCAAACTGAAAAACCGGGATAAAAGCCAGCTCGATGGTGCGGAACATATTTACCGACGCGTTCGATCCCGGGCGCGTCGCTTGTACCTGAAGGTTCATGGGAATGGTCAATGCGGTCAGCCCCTGCTCAGGACCAGAGCTAATGACGTTCGATCGTCTTACCGGCACACCACCGACAACCTGTTGGGCTATGGATTCGACATAGTTAATGGGTCCCACCATACCGTACGTCGGAGGAAAATTCGCCAGGTTAGCGACGGCCGCGGGAGTCGGATTTTGGGTTTGCGCGTAAAGTGCCGACACGTCGGAGGTCAGCTTTTCCATTCCAGATTCGGCGCCATAAAATGCCAAATTGTCTTCGGTGTCATTGCTGCCGACATGCTGTTGGCTATTCACCAAAAACATCAACCCTACCGCGACTCCCGATAACAAAACGAGTACAAGAAGGCTTGCAATAAGCGTAAAGCCCCGCATCCCGCTTGGTTTGCTACTCATAGACTTTCTCCTCAATCGCCTCATTGATAGCGGTCCTTGAATGTCAGATCTCGGGTGCTTACCGACGCCGAGAGCTGCATATTCTGGGCGTGATTTCCAAACGACATAATGCTTTGACCCTTTACGGCAATATTCACCTTGTGAACATTGTTGGGGGTGAAACCCGCGAGGAAAAGGTTGGCAAGGCCTGCGCAGTTCGGTGTTGTTCCGGAAGTAATGGTTCCGTCGCAAACGTCATAAGTAAATTGCAACCCAATGATGTTATCTGCGACCGGTTGTGCTGGATGCCCATCGACCTGCCGCATCAGTTTGGGTAATTGCCCTGCGGCTGCCGGGACCTCGACGAAATATGTGACTGCATAAAGCCGATACGCGGTGATGTTTCCCGACCCGACGCACACGTTGGTAGGAGGTGTGCATAAGGCGATGATGGAGCCTCCGCCTCCGCCTGCGACATTTATTCCGGGTTGATTCATGTTCAACTTGTCGTTTGCGGCGAAGGTTAACGAAGTGGCAGTGAGGTTAGTGACTTCTCCCACCGCTGATCCGAAGCCGTTAGACAAAAGAATCAGATCCCCAACTTGAATTCCTCCGGGTCCGTTGATGGTCGGCGGGAGGGCTGGTACAGGCGCGGGGGCAGGTATGGCAAAATTCACCAATGTCCCGGTGTTGTCCGCGAACGTTCCTACGTACTGATTCAGCGGGAAGGAGAAATCCGCGTATACCGAAGTGATCGCGTCAGCCGTCTGACCGGTTGCGGGAATGGCGGCAAATCCTCCAAGTCTTTCCATTCCAGCGAGGGGCCCCGGTATAAGACCGTACATAAAGTTTCCGGGATAGGTGCTAGGATTGACCCAAATTTTTCCTGTCTGATCTGCGCCGTAGAGGGAAGGCCCATTGTTCCCCGGACCAAAAGGCAAAGCCACGCCACCCGGAGGCAATCCGGACCCCGCCAAGCTCACATCTTTTGTGATCATGTTGACTGCGGCGCGGACGTCGTCTTGCATCTCAGTGCGCTGAGAAACCATTCTGCTAGCGTCCATTCCATTTTTGAAAAGTGTTGTGACGGAGGCAAGGAGAATGAGTCCAAGCGCCATCGCCAACAACAACTCAATCAAACTGAAACCCCGTGTTGTTTTCCGAATCTGAAATTTCATAGTCGTACCGTTTAGCGGAATGCCGAAATTAGCGCCTGCACCGAATAGTTTCGTGGGTGCCCTTTGGCGTCGGTGTATCCGATGGTGACAATTACTTGCCTGAGGTTTGGATCGACCGTGTTGTTGATCGTAATGGTTCGATTAAAATTATTGAGCGGAACGGTTACAGCGTCCGCCATGGTTCCACTGGGGCCAGGCAAAATGGAACATTGAAAAGGTAGTGGGCAGGCACCTTGGGCAGTAGTACCGTCATCGGCCGTACCGTCAAGTCCGTCGGGCCCTGGGGTGAGTATCCCGTTTACGGTGCCAGCGGTGAATATTCCGGTGCCGCCGCCACTTATGTTTGCGATTTGCGCGAATGTAATCTGCTGGGTGGCGCGAGCGGTGTAGATGCTTTCGAGCGCGTCCATGGCTTTCTGTTTGGCCACTTGATCAAGCTGAACGCCTTGCGTTGTGCTTATTGCGAGGGCGAACACGCCGAGCATCGCGATCAAACCGATCATCAGGATTACTCCTGATATGGCAGTCTCCAGTAAGGTGAATCCTGCTTCGCGGCAATTTATTGACCGACCGATAACTTTTTTGTTCATCATTGTTCAATCCATGCGGTTGAACTGTTGTTCAGCCGCCATCCTCGAACTCTGCCTGTCGTGCCGAATACGGTGATTGCTCTGGAAGTTGAGAGGATTCCGGAGCGCGCCATGTAGAGAACGCCACTGCTTGAATTTCCGAGTTCATCCTGTGAGGATCCGTCGGGCATGAACATCACGTAATACTTCACCCCACCTGCTACTCCTTGATCGAAATCGAGTGCAACAGCGCCGGCACCCCAGTTATCGGGAGCGGCGACAGGGAGTCCCGCGACGGCTTGGAACTGAACGTCAAGAGGCAAATCCACCGAACTGATTAGGTTTGGAGGCGGTGATGCTGGCGTTCCGACTGCCCAATGCCATATCTGGATGCTTCGCACTGTTGGGGCGGGAACGCCGGCAGCCGCCAGAGGTGGCGGATTCACTCCGAAGCAGACAATGTAACGTGATCTCTCGGCGATCGCTCTTTCCCGTGCAACTCTCAGCTGCGTCAACGCCGTGTCGTAGGCGTTGTTAATGTGTCCTTCTTTCAACGCTGGTTGCAGGCTGATGAAAGTGATTGCCATCATGATCATGGCGATGCACACGACTATCATCATTTCCAGCAGGGAGAAGCCGCGCATGTGGCGCGATTCCACTGGCTGTTTGCCGGCGAATTTCCTGGATGCTGAGAGCATTTTCATTTATGGTGCGTGTCCTCGACCGCGCTGCCAGCCCGGGGGTGAGCTAGCTGATCCTTGCAGCTGTACAGATTTAGTGGGAGGGCAGCTTGTTTACGGCTTTGCGGCTAATCCCGCATGCAGGTCAATCGTAAGGACAGGTTGGAGTAGCGTCAAAGTACCTAGGGTCACTGAAAACTATTGGACTTTCGTAATCTGGATTCCTCATTTGGCGCACAATCTGCGCATTAGAGAAATTTAAGCGCCGCGAGCTTTAGCATTCGCAGTCTTGACAGTCTTGGTTACCGGCTTGCGAGGCGTGGGAATGTATATACAGGAACGAAGGTCATAGTGCTGGGCCAGGCAAGTTCCGCATAAATGTAGTTGATGAATTTTGCAGAATACCGCCGGGGCCTCCTGGGCGCAGAGATCACATCCGCTACGTTGTCTGCGAGTGAGGTTTGGAGATTGAACGACCGGTACTACGGGGGCGCTTTGCAGAGCACGCGCCTTGATGTAAATACCCACCGCGATCGCCACGGCGCCTAGAGAGAAGAGGCATGCTGCTACGGGAACGAGGCTCATATCGGGGTTCTTACCAAATGCGCCGGGCAGGATGCACAATCCGGCAAAAGACATCACTGCGCCGAAGCCAATAATCCAATTTGCAATTCTCGCTGACATATGGAATTCCTTATCGTAGAAGCGGACTATGCATTCCCATGACTGATAGTGGTTGTAGCGAACATAGCGCGATTACTGGTCACGTCTCCAGATTACTTAGGTCATCTTGTTCCCAGGGAAGAGTCGAAGTGGGACAAAGGTAACTTGTTACTGTGGGCGGCGAATTTTATTCTTGGAAGAATGCCGTTCACTTCTCTCGTAGTGTGCGCTGACGCGAAGACGGTGCAGGTATTGGACCGTATCCTCCTAAACATGGGGATGGAAGTGGACCATTGCAGCGACCCTCTGACCGCCGGAACCCACTTTTTGGAGCAGCATTTCGATACAGTCTTCGTGGATTGCCAGAACGTAGGTGCGGGTGCAGCTTTTATCGATCAACTACGACTGAGCGGTAGCCATGACGACGTTTTGATCATCGCAATCTTGAATCCCGGAGTGAACTCTAAAGAATTTTTCGTGAAGGGCGCGAATTTCGCGCTCTACAAGCCAGTTTCGGACGAGCGCGGCGGCGCCGTGGCGAAAGCTGCATCGCCGACGCGTAAGGAAAGACGGGGAGCCCCCCGCGTGGCGGTCGCGGCGAATGCATCGATTGCGTATGCCGCTACCGAAAATGTTGTAACGCGAGTGATAGACCTAAGCGCGGACGGCATCGCCATCCATTCAGCGAAACCAGTTCCGAGAAATTGCAAGATCTATTTCGAGTTTTCACTGCCTGGAGAAAATTCCAAAGTCCGGCTTTCTTGCGAGGTGATTTGGCAGAACGATTCCGGCAATGTAGGCATGCGATTTGTAGATGTTCCCACAAGCTCGCGAAAAGTCCTCGAGTATTGGATCAAGAACAAAGTTGGGCGGCAACTACAAATGGTGGAGTCGGAGTCGACGGCCTCAGAGTCTTCCTTTGGCGATTCCAACGTGCAATCTACCAGCGAGATTCGCTTGCAGTTGATGGCACGCTTAAATTTAATTCCGGCAAGTGCGGGAGATCGAAGGCGTGGTCCGCGGCATGCATGCTCGCTGGGAGCCGAGGTTTCGCGAGCAGGGAGCACGGTTCAGCAACGCTGCATGGTCAGCGACGTGAGTATTGGTGGATGCTATGTGCAGACCAGCGAGCCGCTTCCCGTGGGCACGTCGATTGAAATCGTTTTGCGGACGCAGGAAATAAAAGTTCGAGTGTTTGGCAAAGTGCAGAGCGTACATCGGGGACTAGGAATGGGCGTGCATTTTATTTCGGAGAAGGTTCCGCCGCTGCTTAAGCAACTGATCGAGGAAGCGCAGAAGCAAGTGGTCACGGCTTAAAGCAGGTCTCTCCACTCCGCTTTGAGATGACAGCGGTTGTTGTCAACGGTCGGCTACGAAGTTTTGCTGGTGCCCACCGATTGTTCCCGTGACACCGCTTCCTTAAAATAGTCCAACGACATTTTCAATCCGGTGTCTAGATCTACTTTCGGTTCCCAACTCAATAAGGTTCGGGCTTTAGTGATGTCTGGACGTCGCTGTTTGGGATCATCCTGCGGGAGGTCTTCGTAGCGGATTTTGCTGGACGCTCTGGTGAGAGCGAGTACTCGTTTGGCGCACTCCAGAATTGTGAATTCTGAGGGATTGCCAACGTTCACTGGAAAGTGCTCCGTTGATTTCGAGAGCCGGATGAATCCATCGATTTCGTCGCTTACATAGCAAAAGCTACGGGTCTGGCTGCCGTCTCCGTAAACGGTAAGGTCCTCGCCTCGCAGTGCCTGCTTCATGAAGTTGGGGATGACGCGCCCGTCATTCAGTTGCATGCGCGGACCGTAGGTGTTGAAAATTCTCACGATGCGAGTGTCCACTTTGTAGTAGCGGTGGTAGGCCATGGTCGTGGCCTCGGTAAACCGCTTGGCCTCGTCATATACCGAACGTGGGCCTATGGGATTCACGTGTCCCCAGTAGGTTTCTTTTTGAGGATGTTCGAGGGGATCGCCATAGCACTCTGAAGTGGAAGAGACCAGATACTTCGCACCGTATTTGCGGGCGATCTCGAGGGCGTTAAATGTGCCGGCGGAACCGACTTGCAGGGTCTCGATGCCGTGAATCATGTAATCAACGGGGCTGGCGGGACACGCGAAGTGAAAGACGTAATCGACGCATCCGACTTCGAATGGCTTGTTGATGTCAATTTCCTGAAACTCGAATCGAGGATCGTTGCGCAGGTGTTCAAGATTGCGTAGCCGCCCCGTCAAAAGATTGTCTACAACGATTACGGAATAGCCTTCGCCCAGCAGAGCATCGCACAGGTGCGAGCCGAGAAATCCGGCACCACCCGTGACCAGTGCTCGCAGGTTGCTCATGATCAGTTTTGTTTGCGCGAAGAAACTGGGGCGGGCTGATTGTCAGGCGTGGAAGGGGGACGTCCCACGCTGTAATAGGTGAATCCATGAGATGCCATGGATTGAGGCGAATAAAGATTGCGGCCATCAATGACGATGGGATATTTCAAGAGCGCGTGCATTCGGGGCAGGTCAAGAGCGGCGAACTCTTCCCACTCCGTAAGTATGAGCAATGCGTCAGCATCGTTCGCTGCGTCATACGCGCTCGCGGCGTAGCTAACCCCAGTACCCAGAGTCTCTTTCGCCCGCTCGATTGCCGCGGGATCGTAAGCGGAGACCTTACAGCCCTCTTGCAACAACGACTGCACTAAGAGAATCGCGGGAGATTCGCGGACATCGTCGGTACCGCCCTTGAACGCGAGTCCTAAAACAGCCACGCGCTTCCCTCGCAGTGTCCACAATGCAGTACGAACGGTGCGGATGAAGCGGCGGCGCTGGTCCTCGTTGATGCGCATGACTTCGTCGAGCAAGCGGAATTCGTAGCCGCATTCTCGCGCGACTGAGCGGAAGGCCATCAGATCTTTTGGGAAGCACGAACCGCCATATCCAATTCCCGGGTTCAGGAATCTGGGGCCTATGCGGCTGTCGGTGCCGATACCCTGACAAACTTGCTGCACGTCGCCGCCAACACTTTCGCAGATTGACGCCACAGCATTGATGAAAGAAATCTTCATGGCCAGAAATGCATTGGACGCGTGCTTGATCAACTCTGCGCTCTTGGCGCTAGTAACGATGAGGGGCGGAGGGAAGACTGCGCCATCGGGTTGGGGAATCGCGTCGAGCCTGCGATAGTAACTTCCATCCGTCATCGGAGCGTAGATTTCGGAAAGTAACTCAGTGCAGCGTTGATTGTCGGCACCGATGACGATGCGGTCCGGATAAAGGAAGTCCGTGACCGCCGTCCCTTCCCGCAAAAATTCGGGATTCGAAGCCACATCGAATTCGTCTGGTGCAGTGGCATTGCGCAGAATGATTTTTCGAATCCAGGTACTGGTGTATACCGGAACCGTGCTTTTTTCGACGATTACTTTATAGCCGTTGATCGCACTCGAAATGCTTCTAGCCACCGATTCAACATACGAGAGATCCGCTTCACCCTGTTCCGTCGGCGGAGTACCGACCGCAATAAAAATGGCGGAACTGGCACGCACTGCCCCATCGAGGTCGTCGGAAAATGTCAGTTTATTTCCGCGATGGCGTTGGAGTAACTCCGGGAGGAAGTTTTCATGTATCGGGACTTGGCCGTCCCGCAGTGCGGCAAGCTTTTTCTGATCATTGTCCACCAGGACAACGTCATGACCCAGGTCCGCGAAACACGCGCCTGCCACGAGGCCGACATATCCCGATCCAACCACTGCAATCTTCACGTTTGGGCTCCCAGAATGCCGGGTAACCGGCTGAAAATCACTGTACCAGTTTTTCATGTCAAAGGGCCGTTCGCAACGGTTGAATTGAAGGATTCTGCCAAAATGAAACCCAAATCCATGTGAATGGGTAGGAAAGCTGCACTCTTTCTTCTCCTTCGGGATTTACTCACTCATAGGATCAAAGGGCATCCGGTTACACAGCAGGACGATTGACCTCTTTTGATCCTTTAAATGAGCAACCCTCGGTTGAGGGGCTCTGCGCGATCTAGTCAGGATTCTGATAAATTGATGTCAGCCCTTTACTTAACTTAGCAAGCGTTGCGGCTTCGCAGCCTGGCTGTTTAGGCAAGCGATATTGAAATAGTCCGAAACCCGAAGCTCGGATTAATCGCGCGATCTTAGTATGCGAAATCGTTCGAGACCCGATCCCGCCGTTTATTATTCGCTGACGGGCGTGCCTCAGGAACTGGGGGACGAAGTAATCACCCCGCCTGAGAATGTTTCTTCAGCGTCCCCTGTTGTTCCCGGCGAAGACACAACCCCCGGCCTCGAAGATGGCGCTTTGTCACCGGATTTATCGCTGGACTTATTGCTGCACGAGATCGCGGAACTTGCCTCTTTCTCGACCGGAGCATCCGGCGTTGCGATCGCGCTGTCGCGAGCAGGGGACTTGGTATGCCGGGCCGCTACAGGGAATGCGCCGGGTTTAGACGTTCGATTGAATCCTTACTCGGGTCTCTCGGGGCTGTGTTTGCAAACAAAGGCAGTGCAGCGTTGTGATGATACTGAGGTTGACCCTCGGGTTAATGTCGCCGCTTGCCGGGAACTGTTTGTGCGATCCATCGTGGTCGTGCCTGTAGTGGCTAACGGAAGTGTTGCGGGCTTACTGGAGGCGTATTCCTCAAGTCCAAACCACTTTGGCGACCACGATATCGAGGAACTGAAGAGGTTTTCAAAGCAGATTGCGGATTTGAGTCGTGAAAGAGAGGGTCTATCGGTGGCCCCCAGCCCATTAGCAGCGGGGGACCTCCCAATTTCCCAACCCGATGGGATCAATCTTAGATCGCGGAGCTTGTCGCACTGGAGTTTGCCGCTGACCGCTGCGGTGATCATTATGGCTCTGTCGCTGGGATGGTTTGCAGGGCGGACGCAAAAGCACGGCGCCGCGTTTACGCTTTCGCCCGAACCTTCGACAGCCGAAGGCCGTACTTCGCAAAATAAACCGGCTGTGGTTGCGGCCGTTGAGGCAGCAGCTCCACGCCAGCCAGACACCGCAACTCCAGCGATCGCCAAAGATAAAGGTTTGACGGATGAAAAAATCAATGGCGGCCTAGTGGTTTATCAGAACGGGAAAATAATTTTTCGCGAGCCTCCGCGATCGCAGGCCTCACCTAAAAAAGCCGTAGTCACGGGCGCATCTAGGCAAGGGTCAGTGATTCCAGCGGGAAAAACGGAGTTGATCCCGGCGTCCGATGCAGGCAATTACGTTGTTTCACGAGTGGATCCACTTTATCCAGAGTCAGCGAAAAGAGAACGCATTGAAGGGCCCGTCATACTGAAGGTGCTCGTCGGTAAAGATGGCGGAGTGCAACAGGTGCAGGTCCTTAATGGAAATCCCGTGCTCGCATCTGCGGCATCGGACGCTTTAATTCGCTGGCAATTCAAGCCTCTGATAAAGCAAGGGAAGGCAGTGGAGTTTAAAACCGAAGTAACCGTAAATTTCAGGCTACCTCAATAAGAATCGCCTTTCGCGGCTCTAGGATACAGGTCCTGCGAGACGGGAGCACCTTCTAGCCGTGGAACAATCAGTGAGCGGTTCCCTTGGTGAAGAGCTTCGGCGGTTGAATTTTGGGCTCCGACGGTGTTATCGCCGGTAGAATCGCCGGCTCCAACCCGCAAAACCGGCGGTGCCAGAGCCACCGTGGGCGTTGAAATCAGGGGAATAATGGGCAGGGCATAGGTCCCTGGAACCGCCAACACTTCATTTCCAAACGAGTCAGCCGGGACGCCCTCCTGGGCCAGAGCTCCGCAGGAAAATAAATGACCGCGCAAAATGCAATCAGGCGCATGAAACCTCCGTTCGTCGGCATTTCGATTCATGAATGCAGCTCTGGCGCTGCCCGCGAAACGTCGATTTTCGATCATTAACTTCAGCTATAGGGAGGCAAATGGTCTATAGCATTCAGCAGCATTTCAATGCGGAAATTTCAATTTCCAACGTAGCGGGTGTACAAACTCTTGGCCAGCGACTTGTCCACAGTTCCTTTGATTATCGCCCGGCCGTCGGGAAACAAGGTAAGTTCGTAGGAATCAATCCAAAACTTGAGGACAAATTCGGTCTGCCGAACCGTACCCAGCCTGCTTAAGGAGCGTCCCACTTCGGCAAGATCTAGAGAGCGGTGGCGCTCGTGAATTTGCACAGAATTGCGTCCACAGAGAGTGATTTGAGCCTTCTTCGTTCCATTGAGGTAAACAAAATCCCGCAGGCCACATACCCGACAGGAAGAGACAGGTCTGCGCGTCGAAATTTCGGCGCGTTGGTTTGTCCAGACATCGAATGACAACAAAGTCCGTCTCAAGTCCGCCGACGCGCCAATAATAATTTTCAAAGCCTCGGTGGCGGCAATTGATGCAGCGAAATTTACTGCTGAGTTCAGTACCCCTGCGGTTTCGCAACTTTCGATCGCGCCGGCGGGAAGCTTGGGAAATATACATGCGAGGCATGCGGTTTCTCCCGGAAGAATGTTCATGGTAGCGGCCTGACTGCCGACGGCGGCCGTGTAAATCCATGGAACAGCATTTGCGACCGCGAAATCGTTGACCAGGTAGCGGGTCTCGAAATTGTCGGTACCGTCGATGATGAGCTGCATCCTTGCCAATGATTCTTCAATATTTTCAGGTGTAACGTCTGTGACTAGAGGCTCGACAGCAATTTTGGAGTTGAATGCAAGAATTTTCCGGCTGGCGGCAATGGCCTTGGGGGCCGATTCGGCTGCGTCGGCTTCGTCAAAAAGATTTTGCCGCTGAAGGTTGCTGGACTCGACGAAGTCACGGTCGATGATACGAATAAAGCCCACGCCCGCTCGTCCCAATAGCGATGCGATAGCTGAGCCGGTTGCTCCACATCCGACGATGGCAAGGCTGGATGCTGAAAGTTTCGTTTGCCCCGCTTTGCCGATTCCGTAAAAAAGCAATTGTCGGGAATAGCGCTCGTCAAAGTCGCTAACTCTCGGCGGCACATCCGCGAAATTCCGATTTGGCAGCATCAAAACCTTTAGTGGCGGGTTCAGGTATTCGTATCCGCCCCGTGCCTTAAAGGATGCGATTATCGTTTAGGGGTAAATTACCGATTATTATAGGGGACGCTCTGGGCCGAAGTGATTTCCTTTCTGTCGGCTTTTCGCAACATGCAGAACCATAGAGGAGTTTGTTTGCGATTTTGCGGAATAGCGGCCCATGGCCTGATCGCAACAATATTGATTGCGTTTTGCACCAGCCCTGCTTCCGCGCAGACGCCAAATTCCGACCAGGTCGGCGCGGGCGCGCAACTTCCAAACATCGACGCCCTTACCCAGTATCAAGACTTGGTAATTCGGGAAATTAAGTTCGAAAATATCTCTAAAAATTCCGACCGTACGAACCTTCTGCAGCTGCTTCCGCTAAAAATTGGAGAACGCCTGGATCGAGGAAAGGTCCGCGAGACGATGCGGATACTATTTGCGACCAGGCGATTTGCCGACATTCAAATCACCGCCGAGAGTTCCGCTGATGGAGTGTCGCTCTCCATCGAAACCGCTCCAAATTATTTTATCGGCGAAGTGACCGTCGAAGGCGAGCCCAATCGTCCTACGTCCGGGCAGATCGCCAATGCTTCCAAACTTCAATTAGGAGAATTGTTTAGTCAGGAGAAGGTAGATTCCGGATTAAAAAGCATCAAGCAGTTGTTGGACGAGAACGGCTTTTATCGTGCAACGGTCACGATCCAGCAGTTGAAACACGAGGAGACGCAACAAATTGGCATAGCATTCCACATACGCCCTGGCGCCCAGGCTCACGTGGGGCAAGTTACGGTCACCGGGATTAAACTGTTTTCGCATGACGAAATCGAAGACATAACAAAAATGCATAGTGGGGACACGCTAAGCGCACAGCGAGTTTCCACCGCTCTCGACCGGCTGCGAAAGAAATATCAGAAACAAAACCGCTGGTTGGCGCAGGCTACCATCTCACGGCGCGCTTACCGCCCGGAGTCGAATGCGGTGGATTTCGATTTCAAGATTGATCCCGGGCCCACCGTTGCAATCGCTGCCGAAGGTTTTCGGATTCGGCGAAGCGTACTAAAGCAGAGTGTTCCGGTGTATGAAGAGAATGCGCTGGATGACGATCTGCTGAATGAGGGCCGCCGCAACCTCTCCAATTATCTTCAGGCACGGGGATACTTTGAGGCCAAAGTGTCTTACACCAAACACTCAGACGCGGCTGGGCGGGAATTGCGAATCGTCTATGACATTGATCCTGGCCCAATCCACAAGCTCGCAAAGGTTGAAATTGTCGGCAATATGAGCAAGGACCGCGGACTTCCTGAAGACATGCTGCGTGCGCATATGCAGACCACGGCGGCGGGGCGGGTACTTTCCCATGGACGCTACAGCCAGGCACTCTTGAACGATGACATCAAGACGCTCGACATTTTGTATCGCGCCAATGGTTTTCAAAACGTAAGGATCTCCAGTAGCGTGGTGGACGACTACCAAGGCAAAAAAAATGTTCTGGCGGTGTTTGTGAAGATCGACGTGGGCCCGCAAACCATTGTAGGTGCGCTGCACTTGTTGGGAAACGAAGCGAAACTGGCAGAGCCCTTTCCGGTGCTCAACACCGACGTGGGCCAACCATTTTCCGATTCGAAAATAGCGGATGACCGCGAAATCATTCTGAACTATTACTTCAATCAGGGATTTCCCAACGCGACGTTCGAAGCCTCGGCCAACCCGTTCCCCGGACAACCTGATCGCATGGATGTCACTTTCAGCATCAATGAGGGCAAGCAACTGTTCGTCGATCAGGTTCTAGTATCGGGTTTGTACTACACGCGTCCATTTATCGTTCAGCGGGAATTGCTGATTGAGCCTGGTACCGCACTGAGTCAGAACAACATGTTGCAGACCGAGCAGCGTCTTTACGACCTGGGGATTTTTGGTCAAGTCGAGACCGCAGTGCAGAATCCCGGTGGGGTCGAGCCTTCGAAGACGGTGCTGGTGGATGTGAGAGAAGCCAAGCGTTACACCTTCACTTACGGTGGCGGACTGCAATTTCAAACTGGCCAGCCGACGGTAAACTCGCAGACTCCGTTGGGGAAGTCTGGAGTCAGTCCGCTGGTTTCTCTTCAGGTCACACGGCTGAATTTTCGGGGACGCGACCATACCATCACCTTCAGTTCCCGTGTTGGACGCTTGCAGCAGCGGGGCCTCATTGGTTACGAAGCGCCGCGATGGTTCAATAGTCCCGACTGGAAACTTTCGATCACGGGTTTTTATGACGACACGCTGGATGTTACTACCTTCACTTCGCAACGGCTGGAAGGCTCGATTCAGGCGGAACAAAAACTGGGCCGGGGCACCACAATGGACTACCGCTTCACCTATCGCCTAGTGAAAGCAAGCAACGTCGCCATCAGTCAAAATTTAATTCCGCTGCTTTCACTGCCCGTGCGCGTGGGTGAGCCCGGATTCACCTATGTGCGCGACAAGCGCGACAATGCTTTCGAAAGCATGAAGGGCAGCTATATAACAATCGATGGCGGCGTGGCGGCGAGCTATTTCGGATCCGAGTCGGACTTCAGCCGTATCCTCGGGCAACATTCTACGTACCATGCCTTTGGGAAGAACCGCCCCGGCGCGAAACGATTTGTGCTGGCTCGGTCGATCCGTTTGGGACTGGAGAATCCTTTCAGCAATACCATTGATGTGGCACCGGGACAGACGGCGCCCGCCGGCGCCAAGCTTATACCACTGGCGGAAAGATTTTTCTCCGGTGGAGGCAACTCTCATCGCGGATTCGGGTTGAATCAAGCGGGCCCGCGCGATCCTCAAACCGGCTTTCCCCTCGGCGGTAGCGCGCTATTTTTAAATAATCTTGAGCTGCGCCTTCCCCCGATGAATTTGCCTTATCTTGAGGACAACGTAAGCCTGGCGATCTTTGATGATGCTGGGAATGTTTTCACCGATGGCAACAGCATGCTGCATAGCTTAATTCGGTGGCGGCAGAAGAATCCCGGACTATGCGGCCAGGAAAGCACCGCCTCCTTGTGTGATTACAACTACGTATCCAATGCCATAGGCGTGGGTATACGCTACAAGACGCCGATTGGTCCGGTACGCTTCGACTTGGGCTATAACATGAATCCCCCCGCGTTTCCCAGTTTCAAGTTTCTTGCGGGATCGAGTACCAGTACTTTCGTGCCGCAACATGCCGGACATTTTAATGTTTATTTCAGTATTGGACAAAGCTTTTGATGAATAGCAAAGTCGTAACGATCCTCTGCGCGTTCGCATTGACGCTTGCCACGCCGGTGGCCCATGCCGGGGACGTGTTGGATCGCATTGTCGCAACCGTAAACGGCCAAGCGATCTTTCAAAGCGATTGGGACGACGCCGTACTATACGAAGCATTCGTCGCCAAGCGTTCGGTGGACGCAGTTAGTTTCGCGGAACGAAAAGCGGCCCTCGATCATTTGATTGATCAGGAACTGTTACAGGAGCAAATTCACGGAGTGGAATCCGTCGAACCGACTGAACAGGAAGTGGCAAAGCAGATTGACGATATTAGAAAACAATATGACGGATCTGAAGTTGAAGCTGCATGGAAGACGTTGTTGTCCAATCATAAACTCACGGAACAAGAACTACGCCGTCGCGTCAAGCTGCAATTGAAACTAGCCCGTCTTGTGGATCTACGCCTACGTCCCTCCGCCAATGTCACTCCTAAAAATATTGAAAGCTATTATCAGCACGAACTGTTGCCGCAACTTCAAGAAGCGGGCGCCAGGCAGGTGACTCTGGCTGAGGTCACCCCCAAGATCAAAGAATTGTTGACTGAGAAGAAAATCAACGAATTGTTGGTTGCCTGGCTGCAAGACCTTCACTCCGGCAGCGATATACGTACTCACTTCGATTCATCCTTCAACGAAAGCCAGCCTCAGTGAGCACTGCGCCATGACGGCCGCCGTGGCGAAGCCTGCTTCCCGCAAACTTTGGAAATTTGTTCTGAGTGTTGCCGCGGTAGGAATTTTGTTCCTGCTGTGCCTAAGCTGGTATGCCACCACAAAGGCTTTTCAGGACATGGTTCGCGGCCGGCTGGTTTCTGAACTCGAACGAATTACGGGAGGCAGAGTGGAAGTTGGCAGCGTGCACACTGTTCCTTTCCGTTTTCAGGTGGAGGTGCGAGATCTCACCATTCACGGGCTCGAACTAAAGACCGAAATCCCCTACGCTCATATTGATCATTTGATTGCGCAGCTGAAAATCACCTCCGCTCTCAGCTTTGGTTTGGCTTTTCGTTCGGTTGTGATCGAACATCCAACCATCCACTTAATTTCTTATCCCGACGGGACCACGAATCAACCGCGTCCCAAGTTGGCTTCGACCAGCGGTGGAACGCCGATAGAAAATTTGTTTCGCTCTCGATCAATGAATTAGAGGTGCGAAGCGGGGAACTGATCTGGAATGATGAAAAACTCCCACTCGACTTCACTGCCAAAAATGTTTTTGCCGACATGAGTTATTCGCTGCTACACAATCGGTACGAGAGCAGCATTCTGTTCGGCAAAGCGATGATGCGGTACAAAACCTTTCCTTCGGTCGCTTGGACGGCAAGTGCGCGTTTTAGGTTGAGCGAGAACGGTATTGACTTGCATTCTCTGGAAATGACTTCGGGACGCTCGCATCTGAAAGCGTCCGGCAACATGGTGAATTTCTCACGGCCATCAATATCCGCCGACTACGACGCTTCTATTGACGTTGAAGAGATGGGTGCCATCACAGGCGTTCCCGACGCTCGCGGGGGAATTCTTGAATTCTCCGGCAAGGGCGCTTGGGCCGCGGGCAATGTTTCGTCGGTTGGAAAGCTTCAGGGTAGAAATGTAATCTGGCGCGACGGCTCGGTAAATCTACGCGGGGCCGATTTTAGCAGCGGATTCTCCATCGATTCCAAGCGGATATTGTTACCTGACATTGCAGGCAAGATATTGGGCGGATGGGTCGCCGGAAGCATGGCAGTTGCCGATTGGCAAAATATAAAAACGTCCTCGGGGAAGGGGGTAAGGCCTACACCGCAAGAGTCCACGTTCCATCTGCGGTTGAAGGACATTTCCGCATTCGAAGTCGCAAATGCAATTTCTACCCCTGCTCGGCCGTTCGCAAAAATGAACGTCGCGGGATCGTTGAGCGGCAGCGTCGAGGGGAGGTGGAAGGGTTCCCCCGATAACCTGGTTGCCGAAGTTGTTCTTGATATGGCAGAGCCTGCTTCGTTGAAGGCAGGACAACTTGCTATCAAGGGACATACGCGAACGACTTACCGGCGAGCGACTGAAGAATTGGAAGTAGCGGAATTCACCGGCGGCACGAAAGCCACTCAGGTACAGGCATCAGGGACCCTTTCCAATTCAGCTGCGGTCAAGCTGTCTGTCACCACGTCCAATCTTGGCGAGTGGCAGCCCCTCTTGATCGCCGCCGGGTACGACCAGCCAATTCCGGTCAAATTGCTGGGACCGGCTTCGTTCAACGGGACCGCCACCGGACGTTTGTCATCGATTACATTCGCAGGCCGATTGGAATCTGGGAATTTCGATTTCTTTATTCCGGAAACTTCGCGCACCGCCGAAGAAGACGTTCACTGGGATTCTTTGGTAACCGACCTTCGTGTCTCGCCTGCGGGACTAGCATTTCGGAACAGCATGTTGCGCCGCGAAGACACCGCAATAGCATTCGACGTGAATCTCGGACTCGAAAATCGGCACTTCACCCCAGACAGTCCTTTTACAGCCCGGGTAAACATGAAGCACGGCAACCTGGAAGAGTTGTTGGACATGGCTGGGTACGATTTTCCTGCCAGCGGGAAATTGGATCTGTCGGTTCTCGTCTCTGGTACTCGAAGTGATCCGGAGGGGAGTGGGACCATCCACCTCAGCGACGCCGCTGTCCACGGCCAACCAGTGCAGCAACTAAATTCGGAGATGACGTTTACCAAGGGGGAAGTCGCGCTCCACAAGCTCGAGCTGTCTCAAGGGCTAGCCCGGGTACGAGGAGATGCGAGCTATACCATTGCGACGCGCACCTACACCGTGAATCTTGCCGGAGACCATTTTGACTTGTCGCGCATTCCGGCCCTTCGCGTAGCTTACGTCAGCGTTCAAGGGCAATTGGATTTTGTCGCCCGTGGGTCGGGCACAATAGAAAGTCCCACCATCGATGCCAAGATTCATCTGCGTGATCTGACCCTGGACCAGGAACTTGCCGGGGACTTCACGTTGAACGCAGTCACGCAAGGCAAACTATTGCAGGTGAGCGGGGCTTCCCAATTTAAGAGCGCGGATTTGAAGTTGGAAGGGAATGTCCAGCCTTCCGGGGATTGGCCATCAACGCTCGATTTGCAATTCGCTCATCTCGATGTGGATTCGATTCTAAAAACCTATCTTCGCGATCACGTTACTGGACACTCGGCGGTTGCTGGGAATTTACACGTGGAAGGCCCACTTCGCCGACCTTCAGAACTAAGTCTGTCAGGCAATCTGACCGATTTGTATGCCGAGATCCAAGGCGTAAAACTTCGTAACGACGGTCCGGTACGCTTTGCAATCGCCAACAAGATTTTCAAAGTTGACCACATTCACTTCATCGGCGACGACACCGATATCGCTGCCGATGGCACCGTGAATCTCACAGGAGCACGCGAGATCGATTTTCGTGCGAAGGGCCGGCTGAATCTACAACTAATTCAAACCTACAATTCCGACCTCACTTCATCTGGAGTGCTTCAGGTTGACATGACGGTGGCCGGCACGATGGCAAATCCGCTGGCCCAAGGACACATGCAAATCCGCAATGGCTACCTGGCCTACACAGACGCGCCCAGCGGATTAAGCGACATTGACGGCACACTTTCTTTCAATCAAAGCCGTTTTGATATCGAAAATTTGAATGCGCACGTCGGCGGAGGCGCGGTTGCGTTCCGAGGTCATGCAAATTTAAGCAATGGCCAACTCCTCTTCGACTTGGGGGTACATGGTGAAGGTGTCCGGCTCAGGTATCCGCCCGGAGTCAGTTCCACCGCGAATCTGGATTTGCAGTTCGTCGGAAGCTCAAACGCATCCACGCTGACTGGCGACGTCACGATAACCAAGCTGGCGGTAACCCCGGGATTTGATTTCGGGGCTTACCTTCAGCGTACCGCGCAATCCGCTGCGATCTCCCAGACCAACTCCACGCTCAATCGCATCCGGCTGGATGTACACATCGTCACGCTGCCAGAATTGCAGATGCAAACCGCAGTGATACGCCTCTCTGGGAGTGCTGATTTGCATTTGCGCGGAACTGCCGCGAAATCGGTGTTGCTGGGACGGGCAGACGTGCTCGAAGGCCAGGCTTCTTTCAACGGAACGAAATATCGGTTGGAGCGCGGCGACGTGACCTTTGCCAACCCTGTCACGACCGTACCGACTGTCGATTTGCAAGCTTCGACGCAGGTTCGGGACTATGACATCACCCTTAATCTGAACGGTCCCGCCGACAAGCTGAACCTGACTTACCGTTCTGAGCCGCCTCTTCCCACGGCGGACATAATCGCGCTGCTGGCTTTCGGGCAGACCACGCAACAATCGACGCAGCTTCAGCAGAATGGTGCCTCGTCGTTCAACCAGGATGCTTCAAACGCCATCCTAGCCGCGGCACTCAACGCCACCATCAGCAATCGGGCCCAAAAGTTATTTGGAGTGAGTCGCATCAAGATCGATCCTCAGGGATTGAACAACGAAACTTCCCCGACCCAGTCAGGTCCCGCGATAACCATTGAGCAGCAAGTCGCGAGCAATTTCACGCTTTCCTACAGCACCAATGTGTCGCAGACTTCGCAACAGGTTATTCAGGGGGAATACAACCTCACGCGCAATATATCCGTCGTCGGGATCCGCGATCAGAATGGCGTGGTCAGCTTCGACGTGAGAATTCGCCAGCGCAAGCGGTAACTCGGGGCTTAAGCCTGAGCAGTCCTTTGATTTCCCCGATACCATTCGATGGTTCGTCGTAGGCCTTCTTCGAAATGAATTAGAGGCTGATATCCCAGGCACTCTGTGGATTGAGTTAAATCTGCCAGTGAGTGTTTTACGTCGCCGGACCGTTGGGGAGCGTAGGCCACGTCGTGTGGATAATTGAGCAGTCTCTTCAAGATTTCAAAGGTTTCGTTTAAGTCGACTCTTCTTCCGCTGGCGACATTGAAAACGCGACCCGCAACTTTTTCAGCTGGAGCGGTGCAAGCCAGCAGGTTGGCGCTGATTACGTTATCTATGAAGGTAAAATCACGGCTTTGCGAACCATCCCCGAAAATTGTGGGCTGGGCTCCGGCTAGCATTTGAGTGATGAACTTTGCCAGAACTCCTGAGTAGGGAGACGAGGGGTCTTGGCGGGGTCCGAAAATATTGAAATAACGAAGTGAGACAGTTTCCAATCCATAGCAGCGATAAAAAGATGTCATGTAATATTCGCTGGCTAATTTCGCGACGGCGTACGGCGAAATGGGACTGGGAGACATGCTTTCGAACTTCGGCAAGGTCGGCGTTTCTCCGTAAGCGGAAGATGACGCGGCATACACCACGCGCTTCACTTTATGATCGCGTGCAGCAATCAACAGGTTCACGGTGCCATCGAGATTGGCGCGATTGCTTTCGAGCGGGGAAGCAACCGAGCGCGGCACCGAAGGCACGGCAGCTTCATGGAAAACAAAGTCCACGCCGCGGCATGCGTCTTGCATCGCCGCCATATCCAGCAAGTCCGCCTCGCGGAAATCGATGCGGCCCAGAATTTGGGTTATGTTGGCACGCTTGCCGGTAGAAAAGTTGTCAATACCACGGACAGTGTCTCCTTGCGCAAGAACGGCGTGGGCGAGAGATGATCCGATGAACCCCGAAACCCCTGTGATCAGGTAAGTGGCCATGAGTTGTCATGATAGTGGATCATGGTCTGCGTCCGGTATCAAAGGCGCGGAGATCGCCATTTTGATCTGTTGCCACAGTTGTTCCTTTCCGGCGCCGCTTTTGGCAGAAAAGGGAATTGTCACGGTTCCCGGCAAAGTTTGCGCGGAAACACGCAAGGCGTTGGTAAGCTGATTTCCTGATAAGCGATCGCTCTTGGTGGCGACGATGATGTAAGGCCGCCCGCTGGCTTGTAAAAATTCCAAAAGATGCTTATCGCTTTCCTGGGGCGGAATACTGATATCGACCAATGCGAGGCAAAGCGCGAGGCACGAACGCTGTCTGAGATAGGGGTCAATGAAACTGGGCCATTGACTGGAAATTTCGCGCGAAAGTTTCGCGTATCCGTAACCGGGAAGATCGGCAAAAACCACCTCGGGATGCGGCTTACCGGCCCAGCGCACTTCAAAGAAATTTATGCTGCGAGTTCTTCCAGGCGTAGAACTTGTCTTGGCGAACTTCGCTCCCAACAGCGAATTGATGACGCTTGACTTGCCAACATTTGAACGTCCGAGAAAAGCAATTTCAGGCAAAGCGGAAGGCGGGAAATGTGTCGCGTCCATAGCCGACAACATAAATCGTGCCAATACGCGCATGGACAAGTTTGCAGGTTACGCGAAAAACTTGCAAGGCAGTAAGCGTCGCGAAAACGATTCGTGAGCGAGACAACCAGACGAAAGGAAGCCAAATAACAACTAGCGAAATCGCGGCGCGCTGTGGGAAACTGTCGCCATGGGAAACAAAAATGCTCCGAAGCGCGAAAAGAAGAAACCACCTAAGAAAAAATAGCGGGTGGTTATGGGATTCAGGCCGGTCAACAAATTAATCCGGCCCTGAATTATTTCTTTTTTTTCGATCTTGTGTATCTGCTTCGCCACCGGTGATGGCATTGTCTTGAAGGTCTTCCTGCCCATCTTCAAGGGTTTCGCGCAATCGTGTTTCATATCCAGGCTTTGCCTCGCCCAAATTGAGCCCCCAAATCGGTCGAAACCCCCGCGGAGAGTCTTGATTTATTGAGAAAATAATATTTGTCCACCATTTCAGTTCCACATCGTAGTCTTCGATTGTTATGAGAATCTATTTTCTGGATCAACGGGAGTCGAGGCCTCCGCTCAACGAAAAATGGCGATGGGACCTCGTCGTTGATCTCGCCCGCTCTTCAGACCTCACGTACGAATCCCAATCCCGCGAGTTCGGTTGTCCAGTCATCAGCCTCTACCAGTTTGCTGAAGAAGTTAGCGATTTATATTTATCCCGCCAGTTAATTGAAGCAGGCGTTGGAAAATTAATGGACTCAGAGGGATTGGACTGGTGGAGTTTGCTCTCACCAGACTTAGTTCCAGGACTGCTGCAATTGATCATGGTCCATCGGCTGGCAGCACATTTAAGTACCGAGTGTGAGATGTTTTCGCGCCAACCGGATTACCGAATCGCCGCGCTTCACCGACTGCTAGGCGGAAAATTGGTAAATACCGATAGACCTCTCGCCAGAACTAGCCGGAGGGTGCGTCGTTTTTCTTCCATCGCCTCCAGCTTAAAATTTTCGCAGTTGTTCCAGATTGCGCAAGATAAGTTCGATACCAATCACACATTCCGACGGAAGCTTCATGCTCGTGAAAAACGTGAAACTAAATCTTGGATTTTGTTGCCTAGCGCCTACAGCAACGTCTCCCGGGCGGCAATTCGCTACGCTCAACTGCTGCCGGATGAACAATTTTTACTGATGTGTACCCGAAATGAGGCAAAAATTAGGGACCTGCCGGGAAACCTTACCATGGAATCGTTGGATGGTTATTTTGTTTCGTCCAATACGTCAGAGGTCTCGAATACTTTGGAACGCTGGGCAGGATTAAAGAATGATCTGATGGCGCACGCTCCTGAACTATTTTCCGCTGGAGCCTTCGGGGTTCTGGATCGAATGCCTTCGCTGATCCGTTGGGGAATTTCCATTCGAGACGCGTGGCAGCAATTATTCCTTTACCACGAAGTGCGTGCATGCGTTTGCGCGGACCATAGCAATCCTTATACGAAAATTCCTTTGCTGCTGACTAAACGTGCGGGCTTGCCTTCTTTGGCAAGTCATCACGGCGCCCTGGACGCTTTTATGGCCGTCACCTCTCACGACGCCGATTTCTATTTAGCAAAAACTGACATGGAACGTGACTACATGTCCGCAGTGTGCAGGATTGATTCAACAAAAGTGTTTAGCCTTGAGCCGCATGCAGTCGCTAAAACACCCGAAGGCTCAGACAAGAATGCAAAGCCTTGGCTTGTTTTCTTTTCTGAACCTTACGAAGCATGGTCGCTGCGCAAAGACGAAGTTTACCGCCACTTGTTGCCGCAGCTGGTCTCTTTGGCGCGAGATTGTGGATTAAAACTGGTATTCAAGCTACATCCGTTTGAGACCGCGAAAGGTCATCGCAAACTTTTGTCGCGATTCTTGCCCGCAGACACCGCAAGTCAAATCGAGGTGATCAGCGGTCCTCCTACCTCGCGGCTATGGGAAAATTGCTGCTTCGCCATCAGCGCGCAGTCGAGCGTTGCGGTTGAAGCCACTTCTCGGGGGATTCCAATATTTTTGTGTGGTTGGCTTCGAGATCTTTCGTCAGGATACGTGAAGCAGTACGAGAAGTTTGGAATGGGAAAAATTCTGTGGACCTCCGCTCAAATCGAAGAGATTCCTCGACTTTTAATGGAAGGCGACTCGCCGAGTAAAAATACAATTGACACTAGTCAGAATGCGCGCGAGACGTTCCAGAACTTGCTGGACTATCGTCGGGCACGCGCGGCTTTGCCCGCTTAAGGCCTCCTCATGGAAGAAGTAGGTGCAACGATCATCACCGGGCAAGTACAAAGTGCGGCGCTAGTTGGCAATGCCGGTTTTCAAAGGGAAATGGGTCACATTTCCCGGCACTCCTTTGTTTTCTTCCTGGGGACGATGTTTACGGCTCTCACTGGCTATGTTTTTAAGATTTATTTGGCACGAGCGCTCGGAGCGGAAGCTCTTGGCTTATACGCCCTGGGCATGACAATTGTGGGCTTGCTTAGTGTGTTCGATTCATTCGGCCTTCCGCAAGCCGCCGTCAGATTCGTGGCCGCATACCGTGCGACCGGGAAAAATGAGCTTTTACGAAGCTTTCTTTCCCGCGCGATCCTGCTGTTATTGATATCGAATGTCGGACTCGGTGTTCTGCTTTTACTCGCCGGACCATTGATCGCGACTCGCTTCTACCATAGTCCTACCCTGGGCAAATATTTCACCTTCTTCGCAGCCATTATGTTACTGGGGACCTTCTCCACTTTTCTCGCCCAGGTTCTCACGGGCTACAAAGACGTTATACGCAGAACAGTAATCACAAATTTTGTCGGAAGTTCTCTGACGATTGGACTATCAGTAGGTTTAATCACGTTGGGATGGAACTTGAGGGGATACTTATTCGCCCAAGTGCTTAGTGCCGCCATCGTAGTTTCGCTGTTGTCAGTTTCGGTTGCCAGACTCTTGCCTCCGAGTCGGGGCCCGCGATACAAAAGTCCCACCCCATTTGAGGCGCAAGTAGTGTCATTTTCAGTCTTCGCCTTCGGAGTGAGCATGCTCGAGTTCCTGATGGCTCAGTCGGACAAAGTCTTGATTGGGTTTTATCTCAATGCCAGGGACGTAGGAATATATTCGGTCGCGATGGCGCTGGTTGCTTTTGTTTCTATTGTCCTTCAATCGGTCAATCAAATCTTCTCACCTGTCATTGCTGATCTGCATGCGCGGAATGAACACGTGATGCTCGCCAGAATATTTCAAACTCTGGCAAAATGGTCACTCGGCCTCACTCTTCCTCTGGCTGCGGTAATGATTATTTTTTCGCCCGTTTTAATGCATGTCTTCGGGCCTGATTTCGCTTCGGGTTGGCCCATTCTCGTGATTGGTACTATCGGACAACTGGTTAATTGTGGAGTAGGATCGGTGGGCTATATGCTGCTGATGTCCGGCCATCAACGGGAACTTGTAAAAATTCAGACGGTGATGGCACTTCTTATGGTGGCGATGGGAATTCTTCTGACATCAAAGTTTGGCGTACTTGGCGCAGCCGTCGCAGCCGCCATCGTTAATTTGATCTCGAACGTTTGGTATCTGCGGGAGGTCCGGCACAGGTTGCAAATGACCCCTTACAATCTGAGTTATTTCCGTTTGATTTTGCCCGTGGCAGGCACCGTCTTGGTGCTGCTTTTAGAGCGTCGATTTGTTTCACAGTTTCACTCTGACTTTCCTCCAATTGCGATGGCCGTCTTCGTTGGATACGCCTCGTTTCTAGCGCTTGCGATTGTTGCCGGCCTAGATTCCGATGATCGTATCGTTCTCAAAGCTATCTGGCTGCGCACTGGCGGAGTCTTTTTTTCTCGAGGTCAGGCGGCGTGACGGAAGATGAAGGACGAGAGATCCGGCTGCCAGAGGACCTCTGCCGTGCAGCCGAGCAAAAATTTTGTGGCCGATTCCCCACCTTGGAAAAGTTTCTTGTCCACGTTCTCGAGCAACTGGTGCGAGACGACGCTGTGAAAATGGACCAGGATGAGCAAAGAATCATCGAAGAGCGCCTCAAGGACTTGGGGTACATTTGACCCACCCCTCCAGTGCCTCAGACCGGCGACTACCTGCTCCCGCTAGCAGAAGCAAACCGTCTCGAGGAAATGATGAAAATCCCACTCTAAAACACCACTTACTCGCTGGTCCGGCGCCCCGTTGATCATTTGGGTTCGCAGACGGACGACCTTATTTCTCCGTGGCCCGATGGTAAAATTCAGCCAACACGAGCACAGAATGATGTATCACGTCTATCAAGCTTTCTCGGGCGCACACGCATGGATAGCGGAAGTTTCACTCCTCCGCCTCTTGCTGGCAGCGGTGCTCGGAGGCGTTATCGGCTTAGAGCGGGAGATGAAACACCGTCCGGCAGGGTTGCGCACTAATCTTTTTATATGCTTCGGTGCCGCGATGTTCACGGTTCTATCCGACGAGTTAGCCGTGGAGCACACTGGTGATCACACCCGCATCGCGGCGCAAATCATCCCTGGAATCGGGTTCATAGGTGCTGGCTCGATCATTCATTCGCGCGATGATCTGGTCACGGGTATCACCTCGGCGGCAACGCTGTTTGTCGTGGCTTCCATTGGAATGGCGGCGGGAGGCGGGCTGTACCTGACCGCAATATTCGCGACCGGACTAATTATTATTTGCCTCTTTCTTCTCGGAAATGCAGAAGGCCGGCTCAATTTAAAAAGGCAACTACATACTTACGAAGTTACCGGGCAGAACAGCGCGGACATGACTAGCGAGATCAATCGAGTGCTTGAAGTGATTCATGCCATGGCCGGAGATCTTCGCAGTGCAGCAACCAAGCAGCACATGCGCTTGCAATTTGAAGTAGAAGGAACGCGGTGTGACCAGGAAAAAGTTCTGGCCGGTTTGCGTGCATCGCCAGTGCTGGAAAGGGTCACAGCACTGGGGGCGGTCCAGCCGGAATGACAGCAGTTATCCCGTTCATGAAAGCTAGCGCTTACGGGAACGACTTTCTGATTGTGGAGAATGCGCCAATATCCTCCGCGGACTTTTCTGAACTCACTCGCAGAATGTGCGATCGTCACAACGGAATAGGAGCGGATGGCGTGGAATGGTTATTTCCCCATGCCACAGCGGATGTGCATGCCCGCCTGTTTAATGCCGATGGTTCTGAGGCGGAAATTTCTGGCAACGGAACCCGCTGCGCTGCAGCTTTTTTGTCGGAGAAAGCGAATCACGAAACCATTTTCGTGCAAACCGGCGCGGGATTAAAGACCTGCAAGCTGATATCTCACAAGCAGCACGAATACGAGTTTGAAATCGGCATGGGGAAGCCGGACCTCGGCGACAAAATTTCAATCCCGATTGCTTTCCGGGAAATCACCGGGCTCCCAGTCTCGATGGGCAATCCTCATCTTGTATGTTTCGAGAAGGAACTGCCCGCGAAGTGGCAATCCGAAGGAGCCGAGATTCAACGCTCTTCTTTTTTTGTGCATGGAGTGAACGTGGAGTTTGCGGTGGTGCAAGACCAATCCAACGTTGCCGTGCGATTTTTTGAGCGCGGCGTGGGCGAAACGCAATCTTCGGGGACGGGTTCATGCGCCGCCGCAGTTGCCGCCATTTCAGTAAAGAAGGCGCAATCGCCGGTTCGCGTACATGCCGTCGGCGGAACTCAAACCGTGCGATGGGATGATGAAGTTTTCCTGACTGGAACCGCGCGGCTGCTTTTTCGGGGAGAATTTTTCCTCTGATTAACCCTTCCATTGTGCGGACCAAGCCCCCGGCGCTGCGGCGGGGCGACCGCATCGGAATTATCGCTCCTGCCAGCAACATCCGCCGCAAGGCGCTGGAGGCGGGATGCGATGGCTTACGCCAACTTGGATACGAGTGCTTCTATCTCGATTCGATTTTCGAACAGCAACTTTATTTCGCCGGGGCTTTGGATCGACGCAAACTTGAACTCGAAGAAATGTTTTTGCGTGATGACGTAGGGGCCATCATTTGCGCCCGCGGAGGTTACGGCTCCAACTACCTTTTGCCGACGCTAGACCTGGAAATTGTAAAGGGGCATCCGAAGATTTTCATCGGTTACAGCGACCTGACTTGCCTGCTCACCTATCTAGCGGACGCGGCAGGCCTAGTAACATTTCACGGTCCGATGGCGATAAAAGATTTCGGTAGTCCCGACGGTGTGGATCTAAGTTCTTGGCAAAAAGGGTTGAATGGAACTGAGCAATGGTCTGTTGAAATGAATCCCGAGGTCGTGTCGCTGATCGAGGGATATGGGGAAGGCGTTTTGTACGGCGGATGCCTTTCCATTCTCGTCGCGTCACTAGGAACGCCTTACGAAATCAAAACTCATGGCACCATTTTGTTTCTCGAAGATGTCGCTGCCAAGCCTTTTCAGATTGATCGCATGCTGATGCAGTTAAAACTATCGGGGAAGTTTGCAGGCGTTCAGGGGATTATCTTTGGTGAAATGCTCGATTGCGTGCAAAATAAAAACGTTGCCGAAAAAGCTCAGGGCTATAGCTTGCGACAGGTGGTGGAGGGCGTAGTTGGCGATTTAGGAATTCCGGTGGCTTATGGATTGCGTTCAGGTCACGTACTAAAACGGAATATTACGCTGCCCATCGGGGTGCGTGCATCGATGACCGTGAGTAAAGCTGGGACACAACTCACGATTCTTGAGTCTGCGACAACTGTGCAAGCCGAATAGCATGGGCAAAATCAAACATATCCACTTAATTGGAATCTGCGGGACGGCGATGGCCTCGCTTGCGGGAATGCTTTTGCAACGCGGGTTTCACGTCACCGGCTCGGATGCTGCTTCCTATCCTCCAATGTCAGATTTTCTGGCTTCCCTCGGGATTCAAGTGGCGCAACCTTTCGCAATTCAGAATCTTGATCCTGCTCCCGATCTGGTGGTTGTTGGCAATGCAATCTCGCGGGGCAATGTGGAGCTTGAGCAGGTCCTCGATCAGCGCATTCCGTTTTTTTCTCTGCCCCAGATTCTTCACGAAGAATTTCTTGCCGGTAAAGAAGTGATTGCCGTGGCTGGCACGCACGGAAAGACTACGACGACTTCCATGCTGGCATGGATATTTGAATCCGCCGGATTGCAGCCATCGTTTTTAATCGGAGGGATCGCGGAAAATTTCGGCAGCAGCTTTCAACTCGCAGAAGGGAAGCACTTCATCATTGAAGCCGACGAATATGACTCGGCTTTCTTCGATAAAGGGCCGAAGTTCATGCATTACTTCCCGGATGCGACGATCCTAACCTCCGTGGAATTCGACCATGCTGACATATATAAAGATCTCGATGCGGTAGAAACGGCTTTCAAGCGGCTGGTGAATTTAATTCCTCGACTGGGAAGGATCGTCGCATTTGATTCTGGAGAAAGCGTTCAGCGCAGCCTGGAGTACGCCTTTTGTCCGGTCGAACGCTACGGATCGAGCGGAATCGCCGATTGGAAAATAACAAACCTAAATTTTGCAAACTCACGGACGACCTGGGCGGTGCTTCGCAAAGACAAACCGTGGGCGGATTTTGATTTCCCGCTGGCGGGTGAATATAACGTGTGGAATGCCACAGCCGCGGCAGCGATGGCGGCAGGTTTTGGGATCTCGGCCTCGCAGATTGCGGAGGCACTCAAGAGTTTCAAGAGCGTGAAACGACGATTGGAAGTGCGGGCGCAGGTGGATGGCGTGACCATCATCGACGACTTTGCTCATCATCCTACTGCCATTGCGGGCACGCTCAAGGCGCTCCGCTCGCGATATCCCGAAGCGCGATTATGGGCGATACTCGAACCGCGCTCCAACACCCTTCGCCGGAATGTTTTTCAAGGCGACCTCGCGGAAAGCTTAGCGGTTGCAGACGAAGTCGTGATCGCGAACGTTTTTAAGTCAGACTCCATTCCTGAAGCCGACCGATTAAATCCGGCGGCTGTGGTGGCGCATTTGCACGCAGTCGGCAAACGCGCGCGAATGCTTGCCGACGCGGATGAAATTGTTCGCAGCATCGTCCCCGAACTACGAAGCGGGGATGTAGTCGCGATTCTGTCCAATGGCGGTTTCGGGGGCATTTACGAAAAGCTTCCGGAGCAGTTACGAGCTGCTGACGCCCCATCTTCTTTGAAGAGCGTGGCCAAGGCGTGAATGGAAGGTCCGGCCTCCGGGTAGCACGTTTCGTTATTTTGGGTTCGTTAATACTTCCATCAGCTGCCGCTCAAACTATCAATTACACCGTCTCGCTGGCCAATGCCTCCGAACATCTGATTTCGATCAAAATTGATTTGCCCGCGGGACCGGCTGAAAGAATTCTGCAATTGCCGGTCTGGTACGCGCTTTATCAGGTGCGTGACTTCGCGCAGTATGTGAGGTCCGTGCATACTCTTAGCCACGGGCAGATTAAAAAGATTGAAACGAGTAGATGGCGCGTAACTGGAGCGGAATCCGGCGCCACAATTCGGTACGAAATATTTGCCAACGAGCCCGGACCATTCGGGGCGCAATTTAATCCACATCATGCGTTCTTGAACCTCGCGGAAATTCTGATGTTTCCGGCTGAAGCGCTACATTCGCCAATTCACCTCCAGTTCACCAATGTCCCCCACGGCTGGAAAATTGGAACCAGTTTGCAATCGTCCGGCGATGGATTAATCGGCAATAACTACGGCGAGATCGCCGATTCACCCGTAGAAATCGCGCCCTATGATGAGCGAGATTTCAATGAGGGCGGGGGACACTATCGCGTGATCGTCGATGCCCTGCCAGGCAACTACGATATTTCGAAGCTCGTGAGTGGGGTGCGCCGCATTGTCTCCGCGGAAGCCAGTTGGATGGACGAGGTACCCTTCGATGCTTACCTGTTCATTTATCATTTTCCGCGCGAATCTGGTGGAGGCGGTATGGAGCATGCCAACGGAACCGCCATCGACCTTGACTCGCATACTCTTGCATCGACTCCTCACGCCATCGAAAGCGTGACTGCGCACGAGTTTTTCCACCTATGGAATGTGAAGCGAATTCGTCCGCGATCTTTAGATCCCATCGACTACAGCAAAGAGAATTACACCGACGCGTTGTGGTTCAGCGAAGGCGTTACCAGCACGGTCGAAAATTATGCGCTGCTGCGGGCGGGCTTGCTTAGCGAGCACGACTTTTACACGCATCTGGCGGGCGCTATCGCGGAGTTGGAGAACCGGCCTGCGCACCTTACGCAATCGGCTGGAGAGTCCGGCATCGACGCATGGTTGGAGAAATATGCGTATTATCGAACGCCGTCACGCAGCATTTCGTATTACAACAAAGGAGAGCTCTTGGGCTTGTTGATCGATTTGAAACTACGAGACGTAAGCGGCGGAACAAAATCTCTACGCGAGTTGTTTCAGTTCATGAACCAAACTTATGCTCGCGCGGCCATGCCCTTCCCTGATTCAGATGGCGTTCGACAAGCGCTGGAGTCTATTTGTCCTTCTGATTGGAAATCGTTTTTTGATAAATATGTAGCGGGAACCGAAGAAATTCCGTGGAATGAATTCTTAAGCTCCGTTGGTCTGCGATCGACGTCTGAGCCGGTTGAAACCGCCGATGCCGGATTCACCGCGGCGCGAAATTTCGATTCACCAATTATGGTGACCTCGGTCGCCGCTGATGGGAGTGCAGCGAGAGCCGGATTAGCGGTTGGGGATACCATTTTGCAAATCGATGGGCACCCACCGAAGAATAATTTTGATGATGAAGTGCAAACGCTGCATGGCGGCGACAAAATTAAGTTAAAGGTGACCAATCAAAGCGGGGAACGGGAATTGAGTTGGAAGATCGGCATGCGGACCAGCATGAATTTCAACATTAGCGAGCAGCCCTCCCCCACGCCTCAACAAAAAACCAGGCGAGAGGCGTGGCTGAAGGGCGAATCGGAGCCGCCGGCGCCGGCCCATCCATGATTCGCACATTGGCAATGCTCGGGTTCTGGGCGGCGCTGCTTCCAGTGGCGGCGCTGTTAGGATTTCCGTGGACGCTAATCACGGGGAACGTTAGTTTTTTGTACCGCATGGGCATGTGGGGCGCCTGGACGGGCGTTCGGATCGCCGGCATCCGAGTGAAGACCGCCGGACTCGACGAACTTGATCAATCGCGGAGTTATGTTTTCATGTCCAATCACGTGTCAAATATTGATCCGCCACTTTTGTTGCCACTGATTCCGCGCCGGACCTCCGTGATGGCGAAGGCGGAACTATTCAAATATCCGCTACTCGGAAGAACCATGCGATTTGGATCGCTGGTTCCGGTCGATCGTGGAAACCGCGAGTCCGGCATCGCGGCGGTGCGCCTTGCTGCGCAGGTGATCCGCGATGGAATCAATATGACAATCTTCGTGGAAGGGAAGCGCTCATTCGACGGAAAGCTGCTTCCCTTCAAGAAGGGCCCGTTTTATTTGGCGGAAGAATGTGGCGTTCCTGTGGTGCCAGTCACCATCGTCGGAACCCATTTCATCATGCCCAAGAAACGCTTTGCCATTCACCCAGGAACTGCAACGGTGATTTTTCACCGTCCCATCGAGCCCAAAGATTTTGGCAGCCGCACGAGTTTAATGGAGCAGGTGAGGAAGGCGATTGATAGTGGGTTGCCGCCAGAAATGCGGGAAGGTAGTGCAACAGCAACGGATGTTTCACAACTTCAGAGAGCTTCGGCGGAAAGGTAGTGTAGCCGAAGTTAACCCGTGGTCCAATACAAATTTTGTTGAGCTTCGCGTTATTTTTCCTCCGCTACATCACCTTTCAACATCCGCACCTTCCTTGCAATTTCCGGCAGCTTGCTTAGGATCGCTGAATATTTCAGCCACAGTTTGTGATCGACCGCGGGAGCGCCGCTTACGATCGCTCCAGCGGCCACGTCGTTGGCGACACCGCTTTGCGGGGTAACGATGGCGCCGTCTCCGACCTTGCAGTGTCCCACCACTCCAACTTGGCCGGTGAGAATTACGTTCTTTCCGATTTCCGTGGAACCCGCGAGGCCAACCTGCGAGGCCAACAGCGAGTCTTCGCCGATGTGTGATCCGTGGCCCACTTGTACCAGATTGTCGATTTTGGTCCCGCCCTCAATTATGGTTTCGGAAACGCTGGCCCGGTCAATGCATGAATTCGCTTGGATTTCGACATCATCGCCGATCACGACGGGCATGGGTTGAATAATTTTGTGCCAGTGTCCATCGTCGTGTTTGGCAAATCCGAAACCGTCGGCGCCGACGATCGCGCCATTTTGAAGCAAAACCTTGTTCCCCAATCTGCATCCCTCGCGGACAACGGCGTGCGCATGAGCGAAGAAGTTGTTTCCAATTTTTGCGTCACGGTAAATCACCACGTGAGCGAGAAGCACCGCAGCGGCTCCAATTTCAACATTGTCTCCAATCACCACGTAGGGGCCGACATGCGAGTTTTGCCCAATCTTTGCAGAAGGGGAGATAACAGCTGTGGGATGAATTCCCGAGGCATATTGTGGCAGACGGTGGAAAAGCTCGATGGTCTTGGCGAAAGCAAGATAAGGATTGTTGCTGCGGAGCATTGCTGTCGAAATAGCAGGGAAGTCTTCCGTGACAATGACTGCCGCTGCCTTTGTGATGCGTGCGGCCGCCGCGTACTTAGGATTGGAAACGAATGTAATCTGTCCCGTGCCGGCACGTTCGATTCCAGCGATTCCGGTTATCTCAGCGTCGGGATTTCCATTTTCAATGCGCGCGGCGACGGCGGCAGCGATGTCAGCAAGTTTCATAGTGGAAAGCTGATTGTAACGGACGTTCTCGGCATAGCGGCGGGTTGGACATTAGTAATCGCGTAGGTCACAATAATCGTTCGCAAATTTTCATGGGAGACCCTGTCCATTGCCCCAATCCGGTCCAATAAAAGTCCCAATAAAAGTAAAGATTAGCGCCCTGGGTACCTATGTCCCGCCACGACTTTTGACCAATGCAGATTTAGCCAAGATGGTCGATACCACCGATGAATGGATCATGCAGCGCATCGGAATTCGCGAGCGCCATATCGTTGACAAGGGCACCGCGACCAGCGACCTCGCGGTTGAGGCAGCGAAAAAAGCATTGGCGCAGCGAGGAATAACTGCTTCGGACCTGGACGCAATCATTATCGGCACGGTCACTCCGGATATGTTGTTTCCTTCCACGGCGTGTCTGGTGCAGCACAAACTCGGTGCCTCTGGAGTGTGGGGATTTGATGTCTCGGCGGCGTGCTCGGCGTTTCTGTACGCTCTGCAAACGGGAGCACAGTTTGTGGCCACCGGCGCTCACAAAAGAGTCTTGGTCATCGGTGCCGACGTAATGTCTTCGATCATCGATTACACCGACCGCGCCACCTGCGTTATTTTCGGAGACGGTGCGGGAGCGGTCATTCTTGAGCCCGCGACCGATGATTTGGGACTGATTGACTTTTTACACGAGATCGACGGTTCAGGCGCATGCTCGCTCTATATGCCAGGCGGAGGCAGCCTCAACCCGGCTACGCACGAAACTGTAGACAAGAAAATGCATTTCGTACATCAGGATGGCGGCGCTGTATTTAAGTTTGCGGTGCGCAAAATCACGGAAATATGCGAAAAGATTTTGCAGAGGAACAACATCAAAGCCGATGATCTCAGTCTTTTTATTCCGCATCAGGCGAACCAGAGAATCATCGCCGCCACGGCGGAACGGCTGGGACTGATGCCGGAAAAAGTTCTAATCAACATCGACCGTTTCGGAAATACAACAGCAGGGACCATACCTCTGGCCATGGAGACCGCCCGACAGGAAGGCCGTCTGAAAACCGGAGACTTGGTGCTGCTGGCCTCAGTCGGAGCGGGATTCACCGTAGGGGCCACGCTGCTGCGCTGGGCATTCTAGGCATGGCGAAACCAGCCTGACTGGGAATGGTGGGAAAGGGCCCGACTTTCAGTCGGGCCGATCGATAATTCCACACGAGTTACGCCCGACTGAAAGTCGGGCCCTTCCCCACTAAACTGCCGTAACATTTCGCAAACACGCTAGGCAGCCGCGGATTGATCAGGTAACGGTACGACGGATGGTTTTCGGGCAACTTGAGAGGACGGGACCACTGTGCTTGTCTCCCCAACCAGCATGGCTTTCATTCGGATGATTCCGTCCACGCTTTCGCGGTATTTAGCGCGAGTGAGGTTTCGCATGGCGGCCACTAGCGCAGAATCTTTGACTCCGCCGAAAAGTTTTTCCGCGCGTTCGGTAAGCGTCAGCCAATCGTGCCAGTCGCCGACGACGTCTTGCATCTTCTTCAAGTTTTCGATTGCCAACTGGGCTTCTGCATCTTTTCCTGCGATCTCGATTACATACCGTGCGCGCTTGCCCGCAATCCTATACTCGTGGACGGTTTTTTGGTTAAGAGGAGCACGGTCACGGGAAACAGCTGACAGCTCCCGCATTGCCACTGAGATGGGATCAAGGTCCGCAGGAATCTGCACCTTGCTACAGGCCTTCTTTAAGCGCTTTCGCAGCTCGCGAATCGTTTCTTTGTCAAGCGTCCCAGCTAATTTCTTTTCCCGTTTCAGGCGTTCTGCCGTCAGCGCCCTTAAAAGGTGCGATTTTTGTCCCTCCTCGCGGGTTACCTTTAAATTGCGCAGCGATGCGATGTGCACATCTAGGTCGCGGACCTTGCCAGCTTTTTTCCGAAGGCGTCGCAGGCTTTTTAGTAGTTTTCTGGTGCCTCGATCAGGGTTCGGAACTAGTTCTTCGACTACGGTCTCAACCCGGCGAGTGCTGGTGCGGAATTTGTGGACTGTGTCGGGCCCAGAATGTTTGGTGACACGGGTTAGTTGGCGGCTTAGCTTTTGGAAAACAGAGCGGCAATGTTCTTGATCAACAGGCATAAAGGTTCAGCTGATACGAACTTGAAAGAGGGGCGTCGGTACGGGCCAGCACTGATGCAGCCATACAATACCACCCTGAAGAAGTCTATTTTAACATGGTTGTAACACGACTCTGGTAGTTTCACCGGTAATGGCCAATTCTGCTTTAGGAGCGCCACGATTGGACGGTCCGGAACCGGTTGCAAAGCTGAAGCTTGCTCAAGATAAAGAACGGGTCGCTCCGTTGGCCAACACCGGCAACAGCGAGACCGCCGACCGTTTCTTTCATGGGGCGATGTTGGCATGCGGCCTATGCGTTCTGGTGCTGGTCGGGCTCATCGTTTATGAATTGGTAAGTAAGTCGGGATTGTCGTGGCACGCGTTCGGGTTAAAGTTCTTCTTCCGCAGCGAGTGGGATCCAGTCAACGATCAGTTTGGCGCGCTGCCATTTGTGTATGGGACGGTCGTCTCTTCAATCTTGAGCCATGCTTATTAGCCGTGCCACTGGCAATTGGCGTAGCGGTGTTTATCACGGAGATGTCGCCGCAATGGTTGAAGGGGCCGCTCGCCTTTACCACTGAACTTCTAGCCGCGATTCCCAGCGTCATTTATGGACTGTGGGCGATATTTGTTCTAGTACCGCTGCTACGGCAATATGTTGCAACCCTTCCTCGGTAAGCACTTCGGTTGGACGGGATTATTCGAAGGTCCTCCTTATGGCATCGGTATGCTGGCGGCAGGAATCATTCTCGCCATCATGGTCGTTCCGATCGTTTCGTCAATCACCCGGGAAGTGATGACGGCGGTGCCGCGACAGCAAAGGGAAGCGGTGCTGGCTTTGGGAGCGACGCGCTGGGAAATGATTCGTACCGGCGTTTTGCGAAATGCGCGCGCCGGAATTATGGGCGGAATCATTCTCGGTTTGGGCCGGGCATTGGGCGAAACCATGGCCGTGACGATGGTGATCGGCAATCGTCCCGAAATTGCGAAATCACTTTTCGCGCCGGGATACACCATGGCCAGCGTCATCGCCAATGAATTCAGCGAGGCTACGGGTGATTTGTACCTGAGTTCGCTGGTCGAAGTCGGGCTGGCTTTGTTCATCGTGACGATCATCGTCAACGTTCTGGCCCAGATTTTAGTGTGGAGCGTCACCCGCGGAAATCCTGCGAGGGCCAATGCCTGAGTCAGGAACCAACTCAGAACTTTTTGATCGCTCGGCCGGCACCATCAGTCTACAGCGGCGTGGCATGAACATGCTGGTGACGGCGGCTGCAATCGGTGCAGTGGTTCTGGTCTTGATGCCGTTAGTTGCCGTATTTGGATATCTGGTTTACAAGGGAATCGGATCTATCAATCTTGCCTTCCTTACCCAAACACCGAAGCCACCCGGAGAAGCGGGAGGCGGCATGGCGAACGCGATCGCGGGATCCGGATTGATTTTGTTCATCGGAAGCCTGGCCGGGGTGCCGATCGGAATTGGCGCCGGCATTTATCTGGCCGAATACGGGCGGACGACTTTCGGCAATGTGATCAGGTTCACGGCTGACGTGCTGAATGGCGTGCCGTCGATCATCGTTGGCATCGTTGCCTACAGCCTGGTGGTCCTGACGCAAGGCCACTTTTCAGCCCTGGCGGGCGGCTTTGCGCTGGCAATCATGATGATTCCGACCATCACGCGAACCACCGAGGAAATGCTCTTACTTGTCCCCCAGACCGTGCGCGAAGCGGCATATGGGTTGGGCGTTTCGCGCTGGCGCACTACCTTATCGATCACATTGCGGACTGCCACCTCAGGTGTAATAACCGGTGTGATGCTCGCCTTCGCCCGCGTGGCCGGCGAAACCGCTCCACTTCTTTTTACTGCCTTCGGAAATCAATTCTGGAACTGGAAGTTAAATCAGCCTACTGCCGCGCTTCCGCTGCAAATTTTTACGTACGCTATTTCCCCATATGACGATTGGCATCGGCAGGCGTGGGCGGGGGCGCTGATCCTGATCATATTGATTGTTGGTTCTGTGGGCGCAGTTCGGCTGGTAGCAGGCCGCGGCATGTTAAAGGGAGCGAGTTAGCCAGTGGGCGTTGGAATCAAAGTCGAAAAGCTGAATGCCTGGTTTGGAAAGACGCAGGCCCTCTACGACATAACCATGGAGGCGGCGGCGAACCGCGCAACTGCAATCATCGGGCCTTCGGGATGCGGCAAATCCACTTTCGTACGATGCCTTAACCGCATGCATGAGACCCTGCCTGATGCCGTCGCTACCGGCCGCGTGGAAATCGGGGGAGTGGATGTTTACAACGGGACTTCAGCCGTCCAAATCAGGCGTCGCATTGGAATGGTCTTCCAGAAACCAAATCCGTTTCCGACCATGTCAATTTACGATAACGTTGCTGCGGGACTAAAGCTGAACGGCTTCCACGACCGTAAGCGCCTCGACGAAATCGTAGAACGTTCGTTGAAACTCTCCGCGCTGTGGGACGAAGTGAAAGACACGTTGCGGAAAAAATCTGGCGCCAGTCTCTCCGGCGGCCAACAGCAGCGTTTGTGTATCGCCCGGGCTTTGGCAGTCGAGCCGCAAGTTCTCCTCATGGACGAGCCATGCTCCGCGCTAGATCCGATTTCTACTGGTAAGATCGAGGAATTGATCTTTCAGTTAAAGGAACACTATACGATTGTGATCGTAACTCACAACATGCAACAGGCTTCGCGTGTAGCTGAATTCACGGGATTTTTTCTGTTAGGGCGCCTCATTGAGTTCGATAAGACGGCAAAGATTTTTACAACTCCCTCCGACAAGCGGACGGAGGACTATATTACAGGCAGGTTTGGATAATGCGAACGCGTTTTCAGCAAGGACTCGATGAACTGCGGTCACGGCTTCTCCGCATGGGCGGACTCGCCGAGCAGGCCGTGGATCGCGCGTCGCAAGCCTACATTGACCGCGATCTCTCGCGCTGCCAGATGGTGCTTGAGGGAGAAACCCAGATCAACATCACTGAGCGCGAAATAGACGAGCTGGCGTTTGATTTGCTCGCCATGCAACAGCCCATGGCGGTCGATCTTCGTTTCATTCTCGCGGTCACAAAAATAAATTCCGATCTTGAACGGGTGGGCGACCAAGCGGTCAATATCGCCGAGCGCGTGATGGATTTAGTTGAAATCCCCAAAGCCGATCTTCCGGTCGATATTCCGCGCATGTCCGCTGCCGTAGCTGCCATGGTGCGGCGCGCTCTCGAGTCCTTCATCGAAGGCAAGGCTGAGCTCGCACAGGCAGTGCTTGAAATGGACAATGTCGTTGACCGCATGAAAGATGAGGCTTTTATAATCCTGGTCAAGGCCATGAACGAACAGCCCAACATCACCCGTCAGGCCCTGGACGCCCTTTTAATCGCACGCAATCTCGAGCGCGTTGCCGATCATGCCACGAACATCGCGGAAGACGTAATTTTCTGGGTGCGTGGCGCGGACGTGCGGCACATGGGTCCCGACGCGACTCTTCCTCACGAAGTAACCGAACCGAGATAGCTCCAGACCGGCCGCACCTTCAAACGGTTTTGTGGCGTGGATCTGGCCCCTCTGAACTTCTATTTCAAAACACAACTGCAGCAATTTCACGGTGTCGGACAAGAGTGTCCGACCACACTGAAGCCACCGTAGGTTAAGCGCTTAAACTGATTGCATTTGCGGAACGATAACACTACTATGGCTATCGCAAATCTCAGAGGTGAATGTGGATCGACGCAAATTCCTGAAAGGCACAGGCACGCTTGTAGCCGGCAGTTTGATAGCTAAGAACGCTTTCTCGACAGCGCTTTCTTCGGGCGAAGGTGGGCCATCCGGCCGCATGATGTTGCCCATCAATCGCAACTGGCGTTTTAGCGAAAGCGTTCCTGAAGGATTTCAGGCTCGGGAATTCGACGATTCCGCTTTCCAGAAAGTGACCATTCCGCATACCAATAAGCGCTTGCCGTGGCATAGCTTTGACGAAAAGTCGTACGAATTTATTTCTGCGTACCGACGCAGCTTCAAGCTTCCACGCGAGGCCAAAGGCAAGCACGTGTTCGTGGATTTCGAGGGTGCTATGACCGCCTCCACCGTTTGGATCAACGGCCAAAAATTGGGCGAGTACAAGGGTGGATACACTGCATTTTCATTCGAGCTGACGCCTCATTTGAATTGGGACGGGGACAATGTTCTCGCCGTAGCCGTCGATTCCACCGAGCGCCCCGACATTCCACCCTTTGGTTATGAGATTGATTACCTGACCTTCGGCGGTATTTATCGAGAAGTTTGGCTGCGAATCGTCCCTAGCAGCTTTATCGAGAACATATTTGCCAAGCCGGAAGACGTGCTTAGCGGGCATCCTTCGGTGAACGTGGATTGCTTCATTCAGCATTTGGAGCCGGAGAAAGATCCGCTTTCGATTCAGGTCGAGTTACTGGATGGCGAGCGCGTGTTGGCGAAAAACGTTCAGCGCGTAATGTAGCTCGAATTCGTCCGGCGAACCCGTAGTGGCTTCGGCCCGTCTCGATAATTTGGGCGCCATTAAACTTTGGGAGCTCAAGCAGCCGTCGATGTACACGGTGCGAGGTACGGTTGCTGCGCGGGGCTTCGGTGGTTGACGAGGACACGCGGAAAATTGGCTTCCGCCAGGCACAATTCACCGACCATGGATTTGAGCTGAATGGCAAGGTGGTCAAGCTTCGCGGGCTCGACCGTCATCAGACATTTCCTTTCGTGGGACAAGCCATGCCGGCGCGAGTGCAGCAGCGCGACGCCGATATTCTGCGCAAAAATCTGAAGTGCAACATCGTGCGCACTTCGCATTATCCGCAGTCGCGGCATTTTCTGGATCGCTGCGATGAGATCGGGCTGCTGGTGCTCGAAGAAATCCCGGGCTGGCAGCACATTGGGGACGAACCTTGGAAATTAATTTCTATCGATAACGTCCGCCGGATGATTCGTCGCGACTGGAACCATCCTTCGATCATTCTTTGGGGCGTTCGCATCAACGAGTCAAAAGACGATCACGATTTTTATACTGCGCACCAACGCGACCGCGCATGCCCTCGATTCGACCCGGCAGACCGGAGGCATTCGTTATTTCCAGGAATCTGAATTCCTGGAAGATGTTTTCACCATGAACGATTTCGGATTTCCGCTGAAGCCGCCGAACCATCCGCGGTATTTCAATACGGAATTTGTTGGCCACACGTTTCCGACAAAGACGATCGACAACGTCGAACGACTGCGGGAGCATACTTTGCGTCACGCCCGCATTCACAATCAGCTGGCTTCGAATCCGCAGTACGCGGGCGGTATCGGATGGTGCGCTTTCGATTACAACACCCACGGCGACTTCGGCTCTGGCGATCGTATCTGCTACCACGGAGTCACCGACATTTTTCGCGAGCCTAAACCCGCTGCCGGATTCTACAAATCGCAATGCGATCCCGAGGAAGAAATCGTGTTGGAGCCCGCGTTCCACTGGGCGCGTGGCGATGAATCGATTGGCTTCACGACCGCAGTCGTGTGTTCCAATTGCGACCACCTGAAAATTTATATTAACGATACGATGGTAGAGGCGGACCCCGACCGAACGGAGTTTGCGCACCTCCCTTATCCTCCCTTCGTGGTCAAATTCAACGAACTATTTCACAAATGGGGAGACTTGCGCATCGAGGGTTACATCAAGGGCAAGCAGGTCATCGTCAAGAAGTTTTCCGGCAAGGGCGTTGATGCGAAATTTGAGTTGCGTCCTGACGATACGAATCTAATCGGCGATGGGGCTGATACCACGCGCGTGGTCTTTCGAGTGACCGATGAATTCGGCGCGATTCGTCCCTTCGCGGACGCTCCGATCAAATTTGATCTTGAGGGGCCGGCAGAGTTGATTGGAGACAATCCATTTGCGTTAGTCGGCGGGACAGGCGCGGTGTGGGTACGGACAAAAGAGCAGGCCGGGCCCGTACGGCTCGTAGCCACTCATCCCGTGTTAGGGAAACAGGAAGTGAATTTCACTTTGACTTCGGCGGCGCAGGAAGTCGCGTAGCTTTAACTTAATTGCGCCAGCAATTGGCGCATGTCGAACGGCCGCGTTGGACGTGGTTCCGCGCGGGATGGCGGGACCTATGGCAACCGCCTCGTTATGGTCTTCGAACCATACTACGAACGACGACTGCTCCGCTCCGGGCAATCGTTGCAGATTGAGCCAGTTGTAATATGCGCCCATGTCCGCATCGACGAGCGAGCCTACGGGATCGAGTTCCACATTCACATCTGTGCTCGCCGCCAACAATTCGTTCATAGGTTTCTGACGTTGCCGGGGAGCGAAGCGAGTCAGAATTGTAAGCGGTTGAGCGCGCCTCAAAGTTTCCCGCGTTGCCCATTGCGCGAACGTCGTGCTAAAAATCTGAGTGCCCGATCCTTCGGTGAGCAGTTTGATTTGGAAGCGATCCAACACTGCATCTGCCGACTTTCCCATGCTCAGGTCGGCTGGATGCATTTGCGCCAACATCGTGCGCAATTCCTCGGGTCCCATCCCCGGCCGTTCGATCTGCGAGCGCATTTTGCGCAACAGGGCGGCGCGTGGCGGAGCAAGCTCTGCGTAAGACACCCGCGTAAGCAATGAAATATGATGTGCCGGCACCCCTCCGTCGATGTACCAATGCCCGTATGCAGCGGGATGCGCCTGCGCTCTCGTTCCAACAAACTCCAGTAGTTGCTGAAGTCCGTTCTCTGGATTAACGCGATTAAAATACGCCCCGTGCGGACGCAGCTTGCGGAACAGCGGCTCGGAGTATTCCGCGACCCCTTGTCCAATCACGGTGATTCCCAGGCGCGGAGCTAAAGGTTCTTCTGGGGGCGTGACTTTCCGCATACGCTCCGCATATTCCGTTGCCGCCGTACGGAAAGCGTCGAGCTGATGAGTCGTCCACAAGATGAGCTGAGAGGCGCTCGACGAATTGCGCTGGAGCATTGGCCCAATCCATGTTTTCAAGCTCAGGAGAAAGATGAATCTGGGCAAAGGAATGAAACCAGTCCTGCATCTGCTCCGGGGTAAGAGAATTTACATTTTGCAGTTCTCTATCGAGGGACTTTCGTTCCGCAGGAAACTTGTAGTCGTAGTCGATCAGCTCGCGCAGCAGGCTGGGCAGAAAACTCAACGGCAATCGTTGCAGCGCGGGGAGATTGGCGACCGCTGCTTTCCTCGCCTCGGGCGGATACGCAGAAAACTTTTCGGCTTTAAGATCGCCCGGAAACATACTTACAGCAACTCCGAAATCGGTTTGCCTTGCGCGAGCGACGGAGAAAATCCCATCATCGCGCCGACTGTCGGCACCAGATCGGTGGATTCGACGCGGCGGTCGAAAACCAGTCCCTCGCGGACGCCCGCGCCCAGAGCCAGCATCCACGTGGTGCGCGAAAGCGTGTCGCCGGTGCGGTGATGTTGAAATCCGTTCCCGCCGGAATCGTCATCGGAATCGCGCCCGAAATCCGGAAGAATAAACATCGTCGTGTTGCCCGCATATTCCGGCTCCTTCTGAATCGCTTTCCAAAGCTCGCCACAAAGACGATCGGTGCGGCGTATACCGTCCACATAGAGCGAATACGTTCCCGCGTGGGCGATGTCGATATCGTGCATGGTGATCCACAACAGGCTCGGCGCAAGTTGGCGCATCAGCTGCCGCGCAATGTAAAGCGAGAGCTCATCGGGACTGGCGAGAGTACGGGCATGAACTTTAAAATCGTCCACAGAAAGCTTCAGTATGTTTTCGAGTTGATGCAGTTCAAATTCGCGTCCCCCGAGCTCAGGGGCGTAGAACGGCGTTTCATAATTGTCGCGCACCAAGTGTTGCACATCGCTGGTCTGCCCTGACATCGCCGCTTTTAATAGATGCTTAGGCAGGATCACGTTTGCTCCCAGTCCTTGGCCGTAAGAGCGGTGATTGCTTTCGCCTATGCGATTAAAACCGTTGCTGGGCGCGACCACCCAGGCATCGGAGGCGGGCCGCTTCAGGTCTTTGCGGAAATATTCGAAGACGGTCGGGGACTCGGGAGGCAGGGAAGCAAAGTTGTTGATCGTTTCATAGACGCCGGTAGCAAGGCTCGCGGTGGCCACATAATGGCCAAGAATTCCCTGGTTCACTACCTGGGTAAAGAAGGTTGACTGCGGAATCAACTCCCGCATCATGTGGGGAATATTCTGCTGGCCTTCGGGAGCGAAAGTCTCCTGATCACGTGCGCCGCCACCAAAAGTTACTACGACGACTTTTCTTCTACGCTGAAGGCCGGCCAGTCCAAAGGCCCTCGGACCCATCACTGCGCTTCCAAGGGCGGCCCCGGTCGCACCGCGTATAAATTCGCGGCGGGTAAAACCCAGGGCGTTACTGAACTCGCGGTCCTTCATTGTGCCACTGCTTTGTTCTCTGACTGGTGAAGCGGACCGTCTTTCGCCGAATAGACAAACTGACGGATTTCAGCTTTTTGCTTATCCAAGTCGGCGAGGTGCTGAGCCCGCAGTTGCTGGTAAACCTGAAATTGTTGCTGCGCACTCTCTTTTTGGCCGGTGTGAACGTAGGCTTGCGCCAGCCGGTAATGTGCATCGGCCAGATCAGAATTGCGCTCTATCGCCTTCAAGTATTCCGGAATTGAGTCAGCGTACTTGTTTTGCTCAGAAAACAAATTTCCCAGCTGAAGGTGCGCTTCGGCAAAATTAGGATCCAGCGCTAGAGACTTTTTCAATAACAACTCGATCTGCTGAACGTCCAAACCCGCATCCTGTGCCCGCTTACCCTTCCATAAACTCATCGCATAATAATAATGAGCGCGCGCGTTTTGCGGTTGCACCTCGGCGAAGCGCTGGAAGCGCTTAATGACGTCCGCCGCCTGGCTGGGCGAACTATCGTAGGCCTTTGAAAGAAAGAGATAGCAACGCGCGTCGGACGGACTGAGGTCCGCCGCCCTTCAGCAAAAACTTCACAGCGTCATCATAATTCCCACGGGAGTACAGAGCCATACCTAAGCCGATCGTCAAACGGGGAGAAGCTGGATAACGCTCAGCCGCGTGTTGGAAGACTTCAATCGCCGGGTCAAGGGTGCGGTGAAGCAAGAGTTCGCTGGCCCAATCAAAAAGATTGCTCTCGCTTGGATCCATGTGGGCCGCGGTTTCAAACTCATTGGCCGCAGGAACGAAATTGCCCGCGCTCTCTTCTATGTTGCCCAGCAGATTGTGGAGTTCGGCAGCGTTCTTTAGTTTAAGGAGGCTGCGTACAGTTTCGCGGGCTTCGGTCGTGCGTCCAGTGAGCAAATAAGCTAAAGACAGGTCGTATCCGTTGTCATAGGAACTAGCATCGAGTTGCTGCGCCTTGTCCAGGAATTTCACAGCTTGGTTTAACCTACCGAGGCGAACGTAAAGCTCTCCGAGATCATGGTTGGCGCCGTAATGGTTCGGATCAAGCTCTATTGCCCGCTTGAATTGAGATTCCGCGGGAACCAGCTTTCCTGTGTGCACCAAATTGGTCGCCAAGTTGATTCGAGCTTCCACTGAGCCGGGCTTTAGACGCACTGCCTTTTCAAGATGCTCTGCAGCCTTGGCATCCTGTGATTCGGCGGAGTAGACCAACCCAAGCAGTTCGTGAATGTCGAAGTTTGTAGGAAGATGGCGTAGCAGGCCTTCTAACTGTGCGGCGGCTTCGGGATAGCGTCCGGCGTCGTATAGGCTAGCCGCGCTTTGAAATTGTTGATCCAGACGCCGGCTGCCCTGAGCGGGAGCAGCTTCAGTCCCGATCCATATTAGGAGACTGAGCAAAGCGCAGCGAAACAGGGGATTTTGACTCACAGCGTTCGTATCTTAACACTGGATAAGTCAGCAGAATCCGAATCGAAGAGCATGAATAGGGGAGGGCATCCCGGCGGAGCGCTTGGGTAAGCACCCCGCCAGAAAACCAACTAATTAACTTAGAAATACAGCTTCAAAGCAAACTGAATCTGTCGCGGATCGTAGGGAGCATCGCGGGTAGAGCCAATCTCTCCAAAGTTGGAACTGGTGTAGTTGGTTGCTCCTCCGATGGCCACAACGCCGTTGCCGCCAAAGCCAGGAGCGTTGAAGTTCGGATGATTCAGGATGTTAAAGAACTCCGAGCGGAACTGAAGCGTGAAACGCTCCGATAGTGTGAAGTCCTTGAAGAGTGAGAGATCCAATCGGTGGAAACCCGGACCCGAGATTTGGGTCGGAGGGCCGCCAAGAACGCCTAGACCGGTTGCGGGCACGCATCCCGGGACAGAAGTCGGATCGGGAACTCCGCCTGCGCCCAGTTTGCAAGGTTGACCAAAGGCTGCTGGGTTGCCAAAGAAACTCAGCTTGCCCTGTGCGTCTTTGTGCAGGCCCAACTTCGGATCTTGACCCTTTACCACGAGATCGTAGCAGCCCGTCCCATTCGCCGTTCCTGAAGGACAACTGAGTGTAATTGGTTGACCGCCTTGAAGTGTGGCGATCCAATTCACGCTCCATCCTCCGACCGCGGCGTTAGTGAACCGTCCTCCATCAGACATGTATTTGCGTCCCTTACCGAAGGGAAGCTGGTAACTGCCGCTTAAGTGAACAACATGCCGAATATCGAACGACGCACGTCCATAGTCATAATGGATGCCTGCACCAGGCACATCCGGTGCGCGGAACGCTGCCGTACTACCGCCGTTCAGAAGATCGCCCGCGTCCGTCGTAGTCTTGGAATAGGTGTAAGTGGCGAGGAAGTTCAGTCCTCCCGAGAACTGTTTTTCGACCTTGGTCTGTAGCCCGTTGTAGATGCTATTTCCATTCGTAGTCGCATAACTCGAACCGCTTCCAAAATCTGGGAAGGGCCGGAAGTTATTGGCCGACTGACCCGCTGGTAACACGGTTGGGACCAGTTGGGTGACGTTGTTGGAGTTCGGAAATACCTCCAAGTGCCGCCCTTGGTTCGTTACATAGCCTGCCTGCACCGACAGGGAGGAAGTGAGTTGATACTGGAAGGTAATGTTACCCCCCATCGTGTATGGAGTTTTGTAATCAAACTGGATGCCACGAAGTCCGAGGCCACTTGCATTTACCAGAGTCGGATCCAACGGAGTGCAGGTAAATCCTGTCTCCAGGGTTGCACTTCCTATCGGAGTAGCGTAGGGACTGGTGCATCCGTTGTAAATGATGGGGGCGTTGTCATTCGCTGGGGCGAAGGAAAAATTGAATTGGAAGGGATAGTTCTCTCCCAAATTCGGTGAAAATCCGCGGTTTTCGAAGCCGTTATAGAAAATACCGAATCCGGCTCTGGCCACTAATTTTGGAGTGACTTGATAGGCGAAGCCAATTCGCGGTGCGAAGTTATATTTTTGGGATTGCCCAAGGCCCTTTCCATATTTGTTGGTGATGTCGAGCCCTATCCCGTCCTTGGCCAAGAGGCTGATGAAACTGGGAGAGAGATTATTGGCATTGGTTCCGGCTGGCAACAAATACACAGGGCCGCCCGTCGGCGGACCGCTCGGTACAAAGTTGGCTTGGTTCCCATGATGCTCGTAAACTAGCCCAAAGAAGTCGTAACGCAATCCCAGATTAAGAGTCAGTCTGGGAGTAACCTTCCAATCGTCGTTGATATAGCTGCCGTAATAATTCTTGCCGTTGTCGGTCAATGAAATGTTGGAAACAAACACAGACGTAGAAGCATTCTGCTGTCCGGGGCCGCCGACATAATCGGGGCCTCCAACAGTAGAGGGTGTCGGCGTCAACAGGAATTGGGCGATACCCGTGTTCTCGGTGGAAGGACTGGCACCGGGAATATTTGTGTAAACGCCATCAAAGTTGAACTGACCACGAGACCAAGGTGGTTGCAAGGTCGAGAACTTTACGTGCTGGTATTCGATCCCCATCTTGAAAGTGTGCTGACCATAGATCTTGGTGAAGTCATCGGTGACCTGAATTGTAGAACTGACTTCGTCAGAAGGCAGGAATGCATTGCTGCCTAGAGTTTGTAGTCCCTGAATCCCGAACGCTGGCAAGCCCCCATTTTCTTTGGCCTGTGGAATACCTTGAATGCCGAATTGAGCCGGCAGACCGTTGAGATTGTTGGCTTCAGGGGAAACTCGCGTGGTACGCAGATAGTTTAATCCTGCGCGGGCAACGTTCACCGTAGTCGGAGAAAACACGTGCGTGTACGCCAATGCACTCTGTTGCGCAAGAGCCGTTTGCGGACCCTCCTGAAAGCCTCCACCATCTGCCACGCCGCCGAAAATTCCGGGGATGAATTGTGGGTCGTCCACATAGCTGAACCTGGCAAACATCTGGTTTTTGTCATTGAAGTTCAGGTCTAGGCGGGTATCGAAAGCATTGCGGTTTTCGCTGATGGCAGGGGATGCAGTGTAGTTGGAGGAAATTCCTGCGCTATTAGGCTGAGGGTACAGATTTAACAAGGCGATTGCATTGGGATCAAGCCGGTTGGCAGGGATAATATTCAAATTGCAGGCCGCGAGCGTGAAGGTAGTAGTGCTCGCCGGACATGTACCAAAGGGATCGCGCACAAACCCCGTGCCGACCGCGCGCGTGGTGGCGGGATCTAAAATTGTCCCGGTGGGCATGGTTCGACCCAGTAAATCGGTTTGTGTACCTGTCTGCGAGGTGATTAGTTCCTGGAAGTTGGTGAATCCACTGTTTCGCTCTTGTACAGTCGGTACGCCGCCGGTGTGGGGTGATCCCTGACGGCGGCGGAACCCTTCGAAATCGCCGAAGATGAAGACTTTGTTCTTGATTACTGGGCCACCAACGGCCACTCCGAACTGATTGAAGCGAAGTTCGCCCTTTTTGGTCGTGTTGCCGACACGCTCGAAATAGTCGGCTGCGTCCAATTTATCGTTACGGAAAAATTCCCAGGCGGCGCCGTGGAATTGGTTCGTGCCGGATTTAATTGTGGCGTTGAGAACAGCCGCTCCAGAGCGTCCATACTGTGCGCTAAAGTCGGTCGTTTGAACCTTAAACTCCTGAATTGCATCCACCGGGGGAAGAACGACGAAGTTAGTCCCGTTTAAAAAGTCCACCGTGTCGGAATTGTTGTCGATCCCGTCGAGCATGTAGTTGTTCTGCGCCGGACGGGAACCGTTGGCAGAAAAAGCTCCGCTCGCGGCGTTGCCCCGTGTATCAGCCTGAGGCGTGTTCACTCCGGCGGCCAATTGAGCGAGGAACGTAAAGTTTCGTCCATTTAGAGGAAGGTTATTAACGCTGCGCTGATCGACCACCTGACCTACGGAGGCTTCCTGAGTCTGAAGGACCGGGGCCTCGCCGGTCACTTCAACCGTTTCGGCGGCGGAGCCAGGCTTCAGGGTGAAGTTGATCAGCGAGTTAGTGTCGATCGCTACGGGCACGTGGGTCTCGGTCGAACTGCCAAATCCCTGCGACGTAGCCTCTAGCTGGTAAGTACCGATCTTTACCGGGCTAAACTTGTAAGTGCCGTCCGCGCTGGTAGTGGTAGTGAGACTCTGGTTGGTTCCTTCGTTAGTGAGCGTCACTTGCGCGCCGCTAAGAACCGCGCCGGAGGGGTCGCTAACCGTGCCGACGACCGAACCGGTATCGATCTGGGCGAAGAGAGGAGCAGCGCTTAATAGCATGATGCCAGCGAGTACCACTAGCACCGCTTTGATACCAGAAATTAGGGTTTTTCCATTCATAAGCTCTCTCCTGGAGTGTCTCTTGCCCGCAACTTGGCAGACTTCCTACAAACATTTCCGATTTAAGCGCTTAACCAATCTTAGAAAACGCTTCCCGGATTAATGTAAAAGTACTAGGCGTGAGTAAATATCATCGTAGATTGACCATTGTCAAGTTTTTTAATTTTTAGGCCGGAAGCGGTGACTTTAAGCTAAATTGAGTCGGCTGTCAGTTTGAAGAAGCTATGAGCGTCACTATCCGAGAAGTCGCTGAGGCTGCGGGAGTTTCGACGGCCACTGTTTCCAATGTCCTGAACAAGACTGGGAAGGTGGGTGAAGAGACCCAGTCGCGCGTCCTGTCGGCTGTGGAAAAACTTGGGTATATTCCGAACGCCCACGCTCGTCACTTGGCCTCGCATGAGCGCAGGACTCTCGGAATCATAGTCTCCGACATCGAAAATCCTTTCTTCCCTGAAGTGATCAAGAGCTTCGAGACACGCGCCCGCCAGCTTGGCTATGACGCCATTTTGAGCGACACGAACTACGATCTGCGCCGGACCCGCGAAGCTGCCGAGCGAATGATGGAGCACGAAGTTCGCGGAGTCGCCGTGATGACCTCGGAAATAAATTTGCGGCTCATCGACGAACTCGCCGCCAGAAAAATTGCCGTGACCTTTCTTGACCTCGCCCCCGTGGGCCAATACATGAGCAGCGTTCGCATCGATTATTTTTCTGGAGTGCAGCAAATTGTCGCCCATCTTTACGAGCTTGGACACCGCCACATCGCATTCGTCGCCGGCAAGCCGGAATTGAAATCGAATCTCGTTCGCTTGCAGGCGTATGAAGAATGTATGCGGGCATTGGGACTAGAGCCGGGGCCAGTGCTTCCTGGAGATTTACGATTCGAAGGTGGACTCGCCGCCGGGCGCAGCGTGGCCGCGCTTTTCCCGCGGCCAACTGCCGTGATAGCGATTAACGATCTGACTGCGGTGGGATTAATTAAGGGGCTGCTACAAGGGGGATGCCGCGTTCCCGAAGATGTCTCCATCACGGGATTTGACAAGACCCGCCTCGCCGAATATAGCAATCCGTCGATCACGACAGTTGATATTCATCGGGAGATTTTAGGCAGAATGGCAGCTGACGCCCTGCATGAGTTATCCGGTTCTCCCGACGCGCACGGTAAGGAATACGAAATTGGGGTGCAGTTGGTCGTGGGCGATTCTTCTGGACCTGCACCGGTATAATTTATTCGCGCTTCATTCACTTGGTTCGATGATGCGAAGTCTGGTCTTGCCTGCTACCTCAGGAGTGGGCAGCTTAGAATCCTCGTAGATGGTTCCCCGCAAAATAAAAAAGCTTGATGCCTCACGCCGCGAATTTATTAAGGCCATGGGTTGGGCCCCGGCACTTCTATTCCCCGCTCAATTTCACGGGCTGGACAAATCCTTACAATTCTTGTTGTCTCCGAGTCCAGTTTCGTTGCCCTTCGCCGATTTTCATGTGACCCCGCACTACCGTTCCAAGTCTCCGCTGGATGATCTGCTGGCTAAAGTCGATCCTCATTTCGACAACTACGCAACTGAACAGTATGCGGCTGAAATTAGTGAAGTTCTGCAAGGTTGGACTCGTGAACTTACGGGCACATCGCCGCGTTTCGAATTCTTGAAAAGTTTTTTGGATCCGAACGTCGAGGCGACAACGTTCTCGTTTCCAGAACAAGAGACCCTACGATCTCGAACCGGGATCAAAATCTCTCGCCGCCGTCCTGGCAATCGTTCGGTGATTGGGCGCGATCAATTTCTTCAAGAATTCATCCAATACCTGAGTGCGTTCTCGATCCTTCATACCGCAGAATTCCATCTTGTCGGAATCGCCGAACCGTCGCCATCGCAGGTCGAGTGTGAAATCCTTTACGAACTACTTGGGGCACGTGGCAGCGAATTCCGTGAACAGCGCACTGGGACTTGGAAGACCCAATGGACGCGCGAGGATTTGGGAAAACCTTGGCGCGTTAAATCCTGGGAAGCGATAGAAGAAACGCTGTCCGAGATCAAAGGACCAGGCTTCATCGACATTACTGCGAACGCTCTCAGCGTGAATGAATCCTACGAAAAACAGATGCTTCATGGAGTTGACTATTGGCGCGCCGTGCTGGATGGCGCTTGCGGCATCGACGTGTATGGAAATAATGGCGTCGCTGTCGGGGACATCGATAACGACGGCTTCGATGAAATTTATGTTTGCCAGCCAGCAGGCCTGCCCAACCGGCTATATCGAAATCGCGGCGAAGGCATTTTTGATGACATCACCGACCGCGCTGGCGTAGGCATGCTCGATAGCTCATCCTGCGCCTTGTTTGCGGATTTCCAAAACCAGGGCCTGCAGGATTTGTTGGTAGTCTGCGGCAACGGTCCGCTACTTTTTCTCAATGAAGGCAACGGAAAGTTCTCTCTCAAGCCAAATGCCTTCAAATTTGAGCAGCCTCCTCAAGGTACTTTTACCCACGCTGCCATTGCCGATTACGATCGCGATGGGCGTCTCGACATTTACTTTTGCCTGTACAGTTACTACGCTGGCCTGGATCAGTATCACTACCCCTCTCCGTATTTTGACGCGCGTAATGGTCCAGCGAATTTTCTGTTTCACAACCTGGGGAACGCCACTTTCGAAGACCGCACCGTAGCCTCCGGACTTAACGCGGAAAACGATCGCTACAGTTTTGCCTGCGCCTGGGGTGATGCCAACTCCGATGGCTGGCCCGATCTCTATGTCGCCAATGACTTCGGCCGCAGCAATCTTTACCGCAACAATGGCGATGGAACTTTCTCCGCGATTTCAGCCGAGGCGGGAGTGCAAGATGCGGGTGCGGGCATGAGTGCATGTTGGGCCGACTTCAACGGCGACGGGCACCAGGATATCTATGTGGCCAACATGTGGTCGGCGGCCGGCCAACGAATTTCCGGGCAAACTCGCTTTCACGAGAAAGATCCGGAAAATATTCGCGGCTTCTACCGTCAGCACGCCCAAGGAAATTCCCTTTATCGAAACTTGGGAAACAGTAAGTTCGCAAACATTGCCACAGCCTCCAACGCGAATGCCGGACGCTGGGCTTGGTCTTCCGACGCGTTCGATTTTGATCACGACGGCCAGCAGGATATTTATGTTGCCAATGGATACATAACCGGCCGCGATCCGCGCGATCTCTCCAGCTTTTTCTGGCGGCAGGTGGTTGGACAATCTCCGCCAGACGCTCTGCCGTCGTCAAACTACGAGCGCGGATGGAACGCCATCAACGAATTAATCCGCAGCGATTCTTCGTGGAGCGCTCCCGAACGAAACGTCGTGTTCGCGAACCATGGAGATGGGACATTCTCTGACATCGCCGGCTTACTGGGATTGGACTTTCGCGACGACAGTCGCTCATTCGCGCTCGCGGATATAGACCATGATGGTCGTCTCGAGATCATTCTCAAAAATAGAAACGCCCCGCAAATCCGCATATTGCGCAACGCAATGACCGGCATAGGTAATTCCATTGTTTTCCGCCTGCAAGGAACAAAGAGCAACCGTGATGCCATTGGCGCCGCCATAACTATTGAAACTGATGGGAAACGACAGACAAAATATCTACAGGCCGGCTCGGGATTTTTGTCCCAGCACAGCAAGGAAGTTTTCTTTGGAATCGGAAATGCGGCCACGGAAGTTAAGGCGCAGGTACGATGGCCCAGCGGGATCGCTCAATCGTTCGATCATCTCCCGGTCAACCACCGGATTGGCTTGATGGAAGGTTCTCCGGACTTCACTGCAAAATCTTTTTCAGCAGCTACGAACAACTTTGCCAAGAATGGGATCGCCGCGAAGGTAGAAGTGTTGCCGTTGGCAATAGAAACCTGGCTGATGGAACCGTTGTCCGCGCCTTCTTTCGCACTCCCAAATGACACGGGAAAAATGTGGGAGCTTAAATCGTTTCGCGGCAAGCCCCTGCTCCTTAATTTTTGGCAAGTCCACTCCGCCACGTGCAAAGACCAGTTGCGTGTTTTCCGCAAAGTTTCTGCTCAGCTGCAAATTGCAGCCATCAACGTCGATCTGCCTTCGGATGACTCGTCCGTAAAGTCTTTCCTCCGTGACGAGCGTTTTCCTTTTCCCATCTTGCTTGCCTCGGAAGAGGTCGTCGGAATCTACAATCTGATGTTTCGCTACTTGTACGATCGGCGCCGCGATCTTCCTGTCCCAACCTCTTTCCTGCTCGATGGGGAAGGAATGATCGTGAAGGTGTACCAGGGCGCTATCAATCCGGAGCGCGCAGTCAATGATTTGAAAACCTTGAGTATGAATTCGGAAGAGCGCGTCCGCCGGAACCTGCCGTTCAATGGCACGCTGTACGAAAGTGCGTTTCAGCGAAACGAGTTCACTTACGGCGTCGCTTTTTTTCAGCGCGGATATCTCGATCAAGCGGTCGAATCGTTCAAGCAGGTGATTGCCGCAAAACCGGAAGATGCGGAAGCCAACTACAACCTCGGCACCCTTTACCTTCGCAGAAACGACCTCGCAAATGCGGACAAATACTTGCAGCAAACCGTGAGACTGCGTCCCGATTATCCCGAAGCATGGAACAATCTGGGCATGTTGGCTGCGCAGCAGGGCAACCCGGATGAGGCGGTGAGAAATTTTCGGCAAGCCCTAATGCAAAGGCCCGCTTATGCCGTTGCGCTGGTCAATCTGGCCAATCTTTACCGTCGGCAAAAAAGTTTTGCGCCAGCGCAAGAACTCTTCAATCGCGCACTCAAACTCGAACCTGATAATCCTGAATTTAATTACAGCTATGGCATGTTTTACGCCCAGCAAGATCAATTCGATCTAGCCGCGCAATATTTGAATAAGGCGATTGAGTTGCGCCCGAACTACGCGGAGGCCATCAATAACTTGGGCGTGCTTTTTGTTCGCCAACAACGTTATCCAGAGGCCGAGGCCACGTTCCGAGCATGCATCCAAACCACTCCCGACTTCGATCAGGCCTACATGAATCTTGCCCGCCTCTACGTAATTCTGAGCGACAACGATAAAGCGAAAGAAGTATTGCAGACGCTGCTTCGCCGGCAACCTCAGCACAAGGCGGCGCAGCAGGCATTGGACATGCTGCATTGACCTTTCCGTTTCAGCCAAGCTAGAGTTCAGCCAGAGGCTTAGATGTTTTTCGGTATTCATCCGCGCATGAACCTGCGAACCTATTGTGCCGCCGCCCTCGTGATGGAGTTGGCTCTTTGCATGTCCAGCGTCGCGCAACAGAAACGGCCGTCATCGGGATCATCCCGAAATATCGACTCGCCCTTTCTAAAAGCCGCCACACTGCTTCAACAAGGAAATCTGGATGAAGCCAAACGAGAAGTACAAGATCAATTGCAACAACACCCTTCGAGCGTCGATGGCTATAACTTGTTGGGCATCATCTCTAGTGAACAAAAGGATTACGCTGCCGCGCTCGAAGCGTTTCAGGAGGCGCTGAAGATCGATCCCACTTCTATAAAATCGCGTAACAATCTCGGTAATGTGTATGTGGCACTGGGCAAGATTGATTTTGCGGAGACAGAATTTCGCCAGGTGTTGCGTGCAGCGCCTTCCAACAGCGACGCAAACTATAACCTGGGATTGCTCTTATTGGCCAAACACTTGCCTGCCGAGGCCTTGCGCCGTCTTCAGCAGGTACGCCCACAGAACACCGAAACAAGATTCAACCTGGCGCGCGCCTACTTGGAATCCGGCAAAACGGCAGAAGGATTACTGGCCGCAAACGAACTGTCCCTCAATAATAAAAATGATGTGCAGTTGCACTTCACTCTTGGTGTAATGCTCGCCTCCGAAAAACAATCCAAAATCGCCGAGTCAGAGCTGGAAAAAGCTAACGCGCTGCGTCCCGACACCTTTGAAATTCTCTACAATCTCGGGCAAACCTATCTTCGGGCCGCCCACTATGACAAAGCCGAAATCATTTTAAATCGCGCTTTGAAAATTAAACCCGACTCCGCTGAGACCCTGAATCTACTGGCGCAAGTTTATGCCGACCAAAAGCGGCCGGTGGATGCCCTTGAGTTACTGGTGCGCGCCCATAAACTCGCTCCCAAAAATGCGGACGTGATTTTCCTTATGGCGCGCGTCAGCATGACTCAAAATTATTTCGAGGACGCCATTCCCCTGCTGGAATCCGGACTCGAAATCGCACCCCAGCGCGCCGATCTTCGCGCCGCGCTTGGCGAGAGCTACTTTATGTCTGGCAAAGCCGAAAAGGCGATCGACGAATTCAAAAAGCTCATCGAGCAGGATCCATCCGCCCGCTCTTACGCTTTTATGGGCCTTTCCTACCGCCATCTCGGTCGCTTCGACGAAGCTAGAAAATATTTTGAGCAGGGACTGAAGCTCGATCCAAAAAACGCGTCGTGCCTATTCAATATCGGATACATCGAAGAGCGGCAGGGAAATTATGCCAAGGCTGAAGAGTTCTTTCAGCAGTCCCTAAAATTGAATCCCGATTTTTCGGAAGCCCTGCTTGAACTCGCCAACCTGCGCACCAAAAATAAAAAGTTTGAAGAAGCAGGGGACTTGCTGAAACGCTATGTTCGTGTGAGCCGCGATCCTGCGCCGGGATATTACAAGCTGGCCATGATTGAGCGCAGCTTGCATCAGACCGAAGCCGCGCAGCGGGACTTGAACGTTTTCCAAACCCTCTCGAAGAATTCTTCGATGGGACCGTTACCTTACCAGCATCTTTTCGACTACCTCAATAACCGCTCTGAACTTCCCGATCGCGCCCGCACCCAGCTCGACGTGACCGAACTTGCTCAACAAATCGAAAAACATCCCGGACAGCCCGAAGATTTATATCTCCTTGCCGAGGCTTATCTCAAACTTGGCAAAATCGATGATGCGCGAAAGTCTGTTGCCCAACTCGATCAGATCAGCGGCAGCGATTTCCGTACCCAGACGGGCGTCGGCGTACTGCTCGCCCGTTATCATTTATATGATGACGCCATCCTCCACTTCCAAAATGCCCTACGTGCGAATCCTGAATCCGACGACGTGAAGTTCGATTTGGCAAATGCATATTTTCGAAAAGGCGTCTATCAGGACGCGCTCGCCACAGCGCAGACTATCTCGGCAACCGGACAACAGGACGATGCTTATCTCGCTTTGCTGGGCGATATTTACACTCACCTCGGAGACTCAGCAAGAGCCGCCCAGATATTTCAGGATGCAATCAGCCGTAATCCCGATAACGATCAATACTATCTTTCACTGACCCTGATCGAGTTGCGCGGCAATGATCTCAAGGACGCAGAACAAACTTTGCAGAAAGGACTCGCCAGAATCCCCAGCTCCGGGAAGCTTCTTTGGGGAACGGGAATTGTTTCCGTCATGCAAGGAAAAACAGCGCAGGCCGCAGAACGTCTCGAGCGCGCCGTGGACTTGTTGCCGGAGTGGGCGGGCAGCTACTCGACTCTCGGCATCTTCTATTATCAGACCGGGCAAATCGACAAGGCCCGCGAAGTCTTAAATCGCTTCAAGGGCAGCAACGCGGGCGGCCTCGACGTTTCGCGCATAGAAGAAGCGCTTTCGAAGGCTCCGGCAGTTTCTAATTCGGCGAGCGCCCCTCTTCCCATGGACGCGCGGCAACAGCTTTTACAAATGGTCTTAACGATTGCAGACCGGACTCTATAATTAATGCGACGAAATATATTTTTAAAGTGCGCCGCAATCGGCCTGGTGACAACATTGGCCGCCCAATCAGTACCGGCCGCCAAGTCCGATGCGCACATTCCCGTGCGTTACACTGACGTCCGCCAATCCGCTGGCATCACCTTCCGTCAGGATTCAACTCAAACTGACGAAAAATATTATTTGGAAACCATGGGCACTGGCGTCGGCTGGATCGACTACGACCAGGACGGCCTTATGGATTTATATTTCGTGCAATCTGCCGCCACTGATATTTACAAACCGCCATCCCCCTTACGCTCTGCCCTGTACCACAATAACGGCGACGGAACGTTTACTGACGTCACCGAGAAAGCAGGAGTAGGCGGAAAAGATCACTACGGACAGGGCGTTGCCGTCGGCGATTATGACAACGACGGTTTCCCGGACATGTACGTCACTGGATACGGCCGCGCCATTCTCTATCACAATAATGGCGACGGAACTTTCACCGACGTTACCGCCAAGTCCGGCGTCGCGGACGAAGGGGGTTGGTCCACCAGCGCGGGATGGTTCGACTACGACAAAGATGGATACCTCGATCTCGTGGTCACGAACTACATCGACTGGTCGCCGAAAAATAATATGTGGTGCGGCGAACGCCGCCCTGGGTACCGATCTTATTGTCATCCCGGAAATTACAAAGGACAGCGGATCAAGCTCTATCACAACAATCACGACGGCACTTTCACCGATGTGAGCGAGGCCTCTGGCGTGGGCAAGCCCGAAGCCAAAGGCATGGGCGTGGTGCTCGCCGACTTCAACAATGATGGATGGCCCGACATTGCCATCGCCAATGATTCGTGGCCGAATTTTCTTTTCATCAATAAGCACGACGGCACGTTTGAGGACGTGTCGCTTGTTTCCGGATTGGCCGCGAGCGAAGACGGCCGTTACGAAGCCGGGATGGGCATTGACGCTGCCGACCTCGATGGCGATGGCTGGCAGGACGTGTACATCACTCATCTGGATTTCGAATTGAATCGCCTGTACCACAACAACCAGGATGGCACCTTCACGGACGATACTTTTCGCTCCGGCATCGGCAATAAAGCATTCTTGCTCAGCGGCGTATCCATGAAATTTCTCGATTACGACAACGATGGATGGACCGACATCCTGCAACTGAATGGCTCCATGCTCGATAACGTTCAGCTCTACCACAGCGAAGTTACTTACAAAGAACCGCTCTTGATGTACGGAAATTTGGGGAAAGGCCAATTTGAAAAAGTGTCGGAATCGCTGGGTCCAGATTTCATGCGGCCCATAGTTGGGCGCGGATTGGCCACTGCCGACTTCGATAACGACGGCGGCATCGATATCGTCACTAATAATCGCGGCGATTATCCATCTTTGTTACGCAACGATGGCGCTACCGCGAATCATTGGCTGACCGTGCAATTGATCGGAACCAAATCGAATCGTGACGGGACGGGTTCGTCATTGAAGCTGACTTCTGAAGGTTTCGTTATGACCGAGCAGGCCAAAGGCGGAATGAGTTACATGTCCGCGAACGATCCCCGCATACATTTTGGCTTGGGCAAGCGAACCAGCATCGCGTCGCTCGAAATTACCTGGCCAAGCGGCAAAGTCGACCGTCTGACGAATGTCCCAATCGATCAAATCATCGCGGTAAAAGAAGGCGCAGGAATAGTCCCACGCAAATTTCCAAAAATAAGATGGCCAGTTCACTAATGAATCACGACTTCGTGAAACTTCGTGCCCTTAGTGGTTTATGATTTTTCCCGGTTCCACGACAAAGTAGGCGCACTCGATAAATGAATTTCCCAAGACGGCGTTTCTTAGGTTCCTCAGCACTCATCCTTGGCAGCACGGTTATCGACGCGCTCGCCACCCCTCTCTGGAAGTGGCGAAACGGTCTCGTCTTGAACGCAACCGCAGGAACCGCATCCCCGGTCCAATTCGTGGATGTCGCTAAAGAAGCTGGCCTGAATATCCCCAACGTTTGGGGAGACTCGGCGCATAAGCGCTACATCATCGAAGCCAAGGGCAGCGGCCTTGCGTTTTTCGATTACGATCAAGACGGCTGGCTCGATATTTACTTGACCAACGGAACTCGCTTCAACGAAAAATGGCCCGAAGGCAAAGCGCCCACGTCGCAGCTTTTTAAGAATAATCGCGATGGCACTTTCAGCAATGTCACCGCTAAGTCAGGGCTGGAACGCACCGGCTGGCAGACTGGAGTCTGCGTCGGCGACTACGACAACGATGGCTGGGACGATCTCTTCTGCTGTTTTTGGGGACACAACATTCTGTTCCACAACAATGGCGACGGCACGTTCACCGATGTAACTCGCAAAGCCGGCGTATACGACGAACAAATTCGCTGGGGTGCAGGCTGCACATTCCTCGACTACGACCGTGACGGACATCTCGATCTTTTTGTAAGCAACTACATCCGGCTCGATCCAGCCAAGACGCCGTCACCCGAGGAACCGCCAGTCTGCCAGTGGAAGGGCATCCCGGTGATGTGCGGCCCGCGCGGCCTTCCCGGAGATACCAACGCTCTCTACCACAACAATGGCGATGGAACTTTTACCGACGTATCGGAAAAATCCGGCATTCTAAAACCGGGCCCGCGCTATTCCATCACTCCGGTGTCGTACGATTTTGATAACGATGGATGGCCCGATATTTATGTTGCCGTCGATTCGCAGCCGAGCATTCTCTTCCGCAACAATCACGACGGCACTTTCACCGACATCGCAGTAATGACCGGCTCCGCCTACAGCGAGAACGGCCACGAACAAGCCGGCATGGGCGTGGCTGTCGCCGACTACGATTGCGATGGATGGCTCGACATCTTCAAAACTAATTTCGCCGACGACACTTCCAACCTTTATCACAACAACGGCGACGGCACTTTCAGTGACGTTTCATTTTCATCCGGCGTTGGAATTAACAATCAATACGTCGCCTGGGGATGCGGTTTCATCGACTACGACAACGATGGCTGGACAGACATCATGCAAATTAACGGCCACGTGTATCCCGAAATCGATGCGCACGATATTGGACAGACCTTCAAGAATCCACGTCTCGTTTATCGCAACATGGGCAACGGAAAATTCACCGATGTATCGTCGAGCATTGGGCCGGGAATCACGGAAAAGTTTTCCAGCCGCGGCGCTGCCTTCGGCGATTACGACAACGATGGCGATGTCGATGTCTTAATCCTCAACATGAGCGACCTGCCCTCGCTCTTGCGCAACGACGGCGGCAACAAACAAAGTTGGATCAAGCTAAAACTAGTCGGCACAAAATGTAATCGCACCGCCATCGGCGCGCGCGTTCGCGTCGTGACCGGAACCCACTCCCAAATTGACGAAGTTCACAGCGGATCAAGCGTGATGTCGCAGGGCGATCTGCGCCTTCACTTCGGAGTAGGGAAAGCACAGACCATCGATCTCATCGAAGTAAAGTGGCCCACCACGCAGAAACTCGAAAAGTTCACGCAAGTAAAAGCTAACCAAATTCTCACGATCCGGGAAGGCGCTGGCATCGTGGATACGTTCAGCCCAAAACCGAAGTAGCAAACAGACGGTCACGCACTAACGACTGTTGTAATCTTGACCGGAATAACTCGTCCGCTCCCTGACGATCATGGAGTGGAGAGACCCTTCAGCAAGGCGTCAATCCCCGCCTGCGCGATCTGCTCATCGATCTCCGACTTCGCGCCACTCGCCGCGATTCCGCCCAGCACCTGTCCATCCACCAGAATCGGCAATCCGCCTTGATTGGGAAAGAAATCCGGAAACGCCAGCACCTCGATATTTCCTTTCTTCAACGCATCAGCGCCGTTCTTTGACGGCTGCCCGTAAAATGCCGCGTGACGCGCTTTCTTCTGTGCGAACTGAATGGTGTTCAGCATGGCGCTGTCCGCTTTCTCCAGAAAAAGCAGGTTACCGCTTTCGTCCACAATGCAAATGGTCACCTGCACATTCAGTTCTTTTGCTTTGGCTTCAGAGGCAGCCACCATAATCTTGATGGAGGCCAGATTTAGAGATTTTCTGGAAGGGATATTCGCCGCGGGCATGGCGGCGACGAAACTAAGTACTACAACGATCAGTCTGAACATGGCACCGGATGCTAGCAGTAACTTTCTTATTTTTCTAGGCGGATGTTTTTTAGATCTGCAAAACGCGAACCTCATATGGGCCTAACTCCGCGCTTCCACTGAGAGCTTGTGAGGTAAGCAAGTCTTTCGCCGCGTTCGGCAGGTTGACCATCTGCGACGTCGAGTTGTGATTCAAGAGAAACATCCACTGCCTGTCGCCGGATTTACGTACGGTTACTTCAACCCCCGCAGGCGCCTGAAGCGGTTGCGCAACACCGGCCTTCGCCACGAAGAATTGCAACACGCGGTACAAGCTTTTCCCGTCGAGGTCGGCGCCGATGTAAACAGCCTTGCCTTTGCCGAAGCTATTCATCGTGATGGCGGGATGTCCTGCGTATTCTCCCGACGAATACGTGCCCAATACTTCTGCCCCCACCGGATGCAACAAGTCCATCCATAATCCGACATCGCCGTCGGGACCGGACAGCGCGCCAGAGAATTTGACCCCCTGCTTACCGGAATAAATCGGAACGTAATCATCCACCGTTACGCCCATCACATCGCGCAGCAGGCCGGGCAATGCTGTCCTCACGATCTGGCTGTTCTCGCTCTTCACGCCGAGGCGGAAGTTGGAAACGAACGTCCCGCCTTGCTGCACGAAGTCCCGAATCTTCGCTGCCGCAGTTTCCGAAACCATATACAGGAGTGGAGCGAATACGATTTTATAGCGCGATAAATCCTCGCTGGCGGCGATCACGTCAATGCCGGTATGGCTTGAGCTTATCGACCCATACCATGACGTTACGAGGTCTGCGTAACGAAGAGCGTAATGCCCCGGCTGAATTTGCAGCGCCCAGTCAGAGTCGTAATCGAACACCACCGCCATATCTGCGGGACAATCCGAATTTAACAACTCCGGTCCCAATGACTTCAGTTCTTTTACTGTCTGCTTAATCTCATCGTATGCGGGACTCTTACTGCGGGCGTGCGTAAGAATGCCGTGCCAATATTCTTCGGTGCCGAAGTTCGCCGTGTCCCAGCGGAAGTAGTTGAGTCCCATGGCGCCATGCGCGATTGCCTGGTACGTCCACAATCGCACCAGTCCTTTTTCTGGCTGCGGAGAGAACTTCGGCTGTCCCGCCTTCCCCGACTGTTCCTCCATAATCATGAATGGCTTGCCGCGCTTGATGTTCCGGGCAAAATCGTGCTGCAAGGCAACCGTTGTGTTGATGTAGTCCCACGAAGCTTCGCGCGACTTGGTCTGCTCGTGCATCAACATTTCAAAAAAACCGGGGTAGTTATCGAGCGCGGCGAAATCGAGGTTCTTATACATCCGCCGCAAATCGATGTAATCGACCGGAGCCGCCACATTATTGGTGGTCACAAAATGATGCGGGCAAACTTTGCGAAGCATCCCAAGCTGTTCTTCCAAATAAGAGACATTCGCATCGGACTGATAGCGGTAATAATCAAGCGTCAGCCCAGGATTCGGATCGCCTCCGGAAGGCAGCGGAACCGGAATCTGAGCGAAGTCGGTATAGGTTTGGCTCCAGAACACGGTGCCCCAGTTCTGGTTCACACTGTCGAGGCTGCCGTATTTCGAGCGCACCCAAGCCTGAAAGCCGGTCTGGCAAAAATTGCAATAACAACGCGGCACCGGAGAAAGAGTGAACTCGTTATCAATCTGCCAGCCGATGACTCCCAGAGCGCCGGAAAACGCCCGCGCCATCTCGGTGGCGATTGCAAGGGAAAGCCGCCGGTAAGTGGCGTTCGTGGGACAGGTGAACCGCCGTCCGCCGGGATGCAGCTTTTCTCCCTTCTCATTCACTTCCAGAATTTCAGGATACCGGGCGCTCAACCACGGCGGAGGCGCGGCGGTGGGCGTTCCCAGAATCACGGCGATGTCATGTTTGTGAAGAATTTCGAGTGAGCGATGGAGCCATGCAAAATCAAATTTGCCCTCTGATGGTTCCATCAACGCCCACGCGAACTCTGCGATGCGCACGTTAGTGAATCCGAAGTCGGCCATCATGCGTGCGTCTTCTTCCCACAAAGCTTCGGGCGTTTGATCGGGATAGTAATCGACTCCGAACAGAAGGTTGTCAGCGGCCGTCTTCGGCGTACCTGAGAGAGCCCATGATCGTAGTGGGAGTCCAGCCGCGGCCAGGGCCGCAGCCATGCCCCCCATGAACTTGCGTCGTCCGATTAATTCCACGTTGAACCTTTCGAGACCAAATTGATTCGCGCCTATGGATGAATTCGCGCCGCCCATCCGCCCCCCGGCGCGAAGTGAATCTTTAATTTTGTAGATTTATTGACGCTAACTCGGGTCTTTTTGTAGTCGCTGGCATAACGATCCGCGTTCACGCCATCCTGATAGGCGTCCATGGTGAAATTGCCGTCAGGCAGGAACGACAAGTCAATGTCAAGATCACGCGCGCTCCAATCGGACATGCCGCCGACATACCAATCGCGCCCGTTGCGCCGCGCTACCACTACATACTCGGCAATTTTCGCGTCCAGGACTTTGGTTTCATCCCATTCGGTCGGAACCGCAGACAAGAATTCCATCGCCTCTGGCTCCCGCAGGTAATTCGATGGACTGTCCGACAACATTTGCAGCGGGCTTTCGAAAACTACATACATGCCAAGCTGATGGCAGCGCGTTCCCATCGCCATCGGCTGCTCGGAAATTGGCGCAAACGTCGCTTTGGTCGCGTTGCGCATTGCGCCGGGCGTGTAATCCATGGGACCGAGAAACATTCGCGTGAAGGGCAGCGTGACGTTGTGTTTCGGCTCGGACTCAGCGCTCCACTTGCTCCACTCCATTCCTCGCACGCCTTCTGTGCTGATCAGATTCGGCCAGGTGCGGGTCAAACTCGCAGGCCGTTGCGCGCCGTGAAAATCGATCAGCATTTTTCGTTTCGCGGTCTCGCGGCTTGCCTTAAAATAAAAGTTCATCAGCAACTGATCGTTGCGCTGCATGAAATCAACTTTGATTCCCTTAATCCCCCACTTTTGATATTGATCGAGCGCGGGAATGAGTTGATCGTCCAGCGTTTTCCAGACCACCCACAAAATGATCCCGACATTTTTTTGCTTGGCGTAGGCAGTCAACTCCTCCATATTTATTTCCGGTACGACCTCGAGCACGTTCCCAAGTTTGTACCAGCCTTCATCAAGAATGATGTAAGGCAGTCCGTACTTGGCGGCGAAGTCGATGTAATACTTATAGGTCTGAGTGTTGACCCCGGACTTGAAATCCACGCCGTAGACATTGAGGGCGTTCCACCAATCCCACGCGACTTTACCGGGCGTGATCCACGACGTGTCCTGCAACTGCGAGGGTTTTTCCAAAAGCCAAATGATTTGATTGGTGAGCAAGTCGCCATCTTTTTCAGCAATCCCCATCACCCGCCAGGGCAAAGTTCTCGTGCCGGCAGTCGAAGCGATGTAGTCCGCGGATTCAACCACGCGAAAGTCGCGATCGCGCTGCAACTTTTCTTTCAATGGGTATGGCTCGAAAGTTGCCACCAGCCCGTTGCCACCGGTGCCTTTCAACCATAGTCCGGGATAATCTTCTACATCTGATTCCGCCAGCGCTAATTTTGCGCCATTGCCAACATCCACCACGGCGGGAAGTGTGCCAATGAAGGCTGCCGCGATTTCATTCAAATGTTGCGGCAGATATTTCCTCTCGTTGTGCGAGAAAAAACTTTCTTCCTGCGGATAAAAAACAACAAAATTTTGCGGGAAGTTGAACTTCGCTTCCTCGCCGTAAATCTTCACTTGTGACTGAGGGAGTGATGTTTCCAGGCGATAAGCCGCACCTTCGTTGTAAGCGCGAAAGACCACCGCATAGCCGCCGTCCATATCGAGTCGCAGTTCGTTGTAGTGGTCGCGAATTTTGGCGAACTTCTGCCGCACCACGGGCTCCACCACTTGATCATTGGACCGTTCTTTGGAAGAAACAACTTTCGGATCGGCGCCGAGCGTTTTGTGATCGACATTCAACGAGAGCGTGCTGTTTTCCAGCAGCGCGTTTCCTTTGTAAACGACGTCGTAGCGAATCTGCCCAGCGGTGCGAATCCGGATTTCGATGCGATTGTCAGGGGACCGCAAGGCATAACTGGACTGGGATTGCGCGGTAAGCAATTGTCCGAACAGAAAGAGAACGAAGCAATACAAGGGGCTGAATCGTGGGATTGTCATATGTCCTTTGCAGACTGCTATGTTCTCTGCTTAAACAACCGGCTTACTATACACTTCCCCAACACTTCCATGACAATTCAGTCGCCGGCTATCTGTTGGAAGCCGCTGCGGGCTTACCATTCAAAATAATCAAGAACTGCCGGATCTCGCGGCGCTGGCGCTCAACCGCTTCGGCCTCAGACTTTTTTGCTTCATCGTGGCGCTTGAATTCCTGTTGGGCCTGAAGTTCATTTCCGCTTCGCTGATAGGCCACTGCCAGACGGTAGTGGGCCTCGGCAAGAGAAGGATCCGTCTCCGTAGCCTTGTCGTACGCGGCAATCGCATCTTCCTTCCTCTGCTGGTCGGAATACAAATTTCCTAGTTGCAAGTAAGCTTCAGCGAACTTCGGATTGATCGTTATTGCTTTTTTCAGCAGCGATTCCGACTGCTGTATTGACTCCCGGTTTGGCGTTTTGCTTTGACTCTTGTAGATCGCCACAGCACAGAAATAGTTCGCTGAAGCGTCACCCGGTTGGGCCTGCGCAAACCTTTCCAGTTTTTCCTTGGCGCAAGGAAGCGGGACAGGTGCAGCCTGATCCATCTGTCCAAGAAATATATAAAGGCTACGGTCGGAAGGATTCAAATCTGAAGCGGCGCAAACTTCCTGTGATGCTTGCTCATAGGATCCGCTGGCATAGAGAGCGGCTCCCAGGCCCGCCAACATCCTCGAAGATGCTCGTATTTTGTTCCCTTGCTCAAATACTTCAATCGCGGCGGGAATCGCCCGGTGCAACAACAATTCCGCGCCCCAATAAAAAAAGTTGTCCTCCGAAGGATCGCTCTTGGCAGCCAATTCATATTCTTTCACTGCGGCTAAAGAGTCGTTAAGGCGTTCATCGATATCGCCCAACTTGCGGCGAAGCTCTGCGCTGTGATTCCTTCCCTCCATAGCCTCCAATTTTTGCCGGGCGCGCGTGAGGTCGCCCGTTCCCTCTAGAGCGGACGCCAGATCGTATTTGTTGGAGTAGTCGTTCGGGTTGATCTTCTCTGCCGCGTCAAGAAAGAAGAGGGCTTCAACGTTTCTCCCTGATTTGAGATACAGCTCGCCTAATTCGTGGTTCAGTTTGAAGTTCCCGTGATCTCGCGCCAGAGCGGCTTTAAGCTGGGCCTCGTCTTGCAAGAAAGCCTTGCTATCGAGCGTTTTGTTTTTACCGTCAGCTTTTAAATTTAGGGTCTCCCGTGCAAGGGTTTCACTGGCGCGCAGGTTCGTGTCGGCACCGTGTCCGCCGACCGCCGTCCAGTCCGTAATGCCCGCGACCACGAAATCAGGTTTGTCTTCAAAAGATATCCCGTCAGCCGGCGAGGTTTTTCCCCCGGATTTGATCGCTAGAATAACCAAATCCAGATGCTTCTCGTCCCCACTCAATATCTTTATAGGGTCGTGGATCGTATCGCGAAACCCTTTTTTGGTCGCACGCAGAACGTAGGTCCCGGTCCGCGGGACTGCCAACCGAAAGGTCCCATCTTTCCCTGTCTGGCATTCAACAACAGAACGAAGACTGCCTTTTTCTTCGAGCAACACAGAAGCATCAGCAACCGGGTCCCCGGATTCACTGCGGACTGTGCCGGCCATGCTTAACTGTGTAGCTTGGGCGGAAGACCATTGGATGGAGGACGCAATCACGATCACAGCCAGTAATGAAAGGTAACGGCGCGCGATCCTGAAAGAGACTTCGACGATGGATGGCGACATCACAACGGTCTCTCAGCCGACATCATAATTGAAGTGTGCTTCATGATTGCTCACCGTTCTCCTCCTCGGCATAAGAAATACTAGGGAGTACTTGACGCGGGTTCAGTCGATTCTCGACCTCTCCATTACTGCTACCCACTGTCCTCCTCTTTGATCTTCGTAAACTAAACGCCCTCGCAATACTTCTGAGGCCGGGCCAGGAGGAAGGTCGTAGTGGTAACCGAAATAACGGGTTTTGATCTGTTGCCAAAAGCCCACGCGAGCTAAAAATGAATTGTTGGGCTGGTACTTGGTCGAAAACAAAAACGCAACATCATATGTGGATTGACGGGCCGAGCTCAGCTGTTCGATGGTGAAGTCTTCGATGCGGATGACCTTCATCGGGTGAGTGACAAATCCCAAGTAAGTTCTCGATAGCTCATCGCTGGCAGGCCACGCCGTCATCACTGATCCATTGCCATACTTCGCTTCAAGAAAGTGTTCCGCACCTTGGTGCAGCAGGATGTAGTCGCGATACGCGAGATTGTCTTCAATGGAAAATCCGTATGGTGGATTGATGAACAGGGAGGCGCCAAAAGATATAACAACTATTGCGATCACTCCCTTCCACCACAGTACCCTACGGCGGATCGTGGATACGCAAACAATAATCACCAATGGGACTACTGGCAGCAGGTAACGCGCGAGCACCGCGCCGCCGACGACTGCGAGAGAAACTAAATACGTAAGAATGATCGTCAACAGCGCGAATTGCGTAGGAAGGATAATCCGTTGGCGTGCGACTCCTCGGTCGCGAAGGGCAGGCCGCCACATCGCAAAGGCCGCAGCGACTGTAAGTATATAAAGGCTCAAGTATCCGCCCAGTTGCCAAAGTCTCAGAAGCAGTGCGAACAAAATTCGCACCCACGACAAGGTGTCCCGGACGTTGTAGCGAAAGAATTCCGGATTCCCAAATACATATCCCATTTGCTGGTAGTGGTACTCATACCACACCGCGAGAGGCAGCAGAGGCATGCACAGCGTCCATTTAATCTTCTGGAATCCTCCTTCCGCTTGATGTTTCTGGGCATCGCTATCTTCCTCGATGTTTTTGAGGTGTGGTCGTAGCAGTTCCCAAACCAATAACGCAATAGGCGCCAGGATCGCGGTTTCTTTCGACAGAGCCGCCAAAGAGAACCACGCTCCAGTCGCTACCTGTCGGCTTTCCACGTACGCCAGTAGCGCCCAGAACGTGAATCCCGCCGCCGCCATATCCAGGTGAGCCAGAGAGCTTTGGCTGAAAAACACCGGATATATGGCCGTACACAAGGTCGATGCGACAGCGACCTCAAAATTAGCGATAGAACTTGCCAGTAAAAACAAGCCGGTCAAGCTGAAGGCCGCAACCGCTAACATCGCAGTTCGAGTTACCAGAACCGAGAATCCGCATATTTTCCACCATAGGGCGAGATAAGCCATCACCAGTGGAGGGTGGGCATTGGATGGAGTTGAGTGGGGTATCCATGACGCTGTCAGGAGCAGGTCGTGCGCAGCCGGAATGTAGTAGCCCGCTTCGTCCCAAAAATAAGGCAGGCGTAGCAAAGGGAGATGCAGAAGCAAAAGGAAAAAAAACAGCCCGGCGAAGAGTATCGCGGGGTGCAATAAGCTCCCCCCCTGGTTGCTACGCCAGTGATTGTTCACGCTCGCGCTATCAATGCACGGGCCCTGTGGGATTCATTCGCGGGTCAAGTTTTATTTCGCCGAAGGTACTTTCGTAGTTGGTGACATTCTGTTGCAGGATTGCCATGAGTGCTTTAGCTTGCTGCGGGCTCAAATAAATTCCCTGAAAATTATGGACTTCAACTTGGGATTCGCTTTGCTGCTGCATGGTTCCGAAGACCAGAAAGAAGTCCCAGACGTTCACACGAACTTGCACACTGTTGGCATAAGTTTCGCGATAGTCGGGATTATTTACCAACTTAATATTCGGCTGCGGTATGTTGGCCATAAGTTGACTAGTGTATCGGGAGAGAAGGAGCGAGGGAAGCGGCAGCGGAAAAATGTAAAAAATGGAGTATTAATTTTTAGCCGAAGACCTGCGTCCCAACTGGAATCGACACGAGATTGCCGCTAAGATATCGGTGCAGGCCGGGATGGTGGAATTGGCAGACACGCAGGTCTTAGGAGCCTGTGCCTAATAAGCGTGCGGGTTCAAGTCCCGCTCCCGGCACCAGTATTCATTATCCTTTGTTTCGATTCGTCTCAACTTCCAATGAAAAATGCCCGCCAACGCATTTTGCGAAGGCGGGCGATTGTTTCGGATCGATTGCTTACTGGCGGAAGTCGATCGCGAGCGCGGGAGCCAACCGTTTGCGGAAAGCGAAACCTGCGATACCCAAGAGAGCGATGACTCCCAAAAAGGTTACCTGGCTGGGCTCCGGAACGGCTGTGTAGCCGAGGAACTCTTGCGGTGTGCCAAGGTTGCCAGTCTGCGAGCCTGCAACGGGGGTATAGATAACGATTCCGGCAAAGTCACTTGCCGGGGCCCCAGCCGCAGCGGAAAGGGCAGCATTATAAAGATTCAGAGCATTGACATTGCCAGAGACGCCGAAGGGGCTTCCACCGTTTCCAGGCGTGATGTCGCCCAGCGCGTTTAATGAAAATATCGACCAGATGGCCCAGCTAGCGTCGCTGGTATTCAAGACTGTGCCATTTAGTGGGCCGCCATTAATGTTAAGGACGGCGTCAAAAATTAGCCCTGCTGCGGCGTAATTCGCGGATGAGGTGGATCCAAAAAGTCCCGTCCCAGTCGGAATGGACGTTTCGTTCGCGATCCAAGTCTCGCCAAGATAAATGTTGTTGTTGAAGGCGTCGCAAAGCAGAGATACGGTAGGGCCGCCATTGATTGAAAAATTGTACGGGTAGGTAGGTTCGCCGCCGGCAGTGTTTCCTGCGGGCGAGATGAAAGTCATGTTGTCCGCGAAAGCCGCGCTGCTCAGTGAGACTGCAACCAGCACCGCAAGTGTAAAAACGTATAACCGAATGTGACGCATGTTGTTTCCCCCTGAAGATTAGGCCACGTAGCGCTTACAAATTACCTCAATACTTCCTTAGCAACCGCGCTGCCACCCGGTAGGTGTTCTAACCAATGGACTTATCCACATTACTTGTTCTTTAGAGGAGAAAGGACTTTCACAAAGCTCGTTGGGAATGGAACTCTTTTGGACACATGTTGCGCGGTCGGTTCTATAGGGACGTGCGATAGCGGTTTCGCGAATAAGCTCAACTACTCCTCGAACGGTGTTGCTTCTCTTCCGCGCAGAACGATATCAAACCTATATCCCAAGGCCCATTCTGGCTGCGTAATCTCTAGGTCAAAGTTCGCAATCAATCGTTCCCTGGCTTTCTCGTCCGGGATGGAATTAACTACCGGATCAATGGGAAAGAGCGGATCTCCCGGAAAATACATTTGAGTCACCAACCGAGTAGCGAAGGCTGTTCCGAAAACCGAAAAATGAATATGGGCTGGGCGCCACGCATTTTGGTGATTGCGCCACGGATATGCGCCGGGCTTAATAGTGACGAAACGGTATACGCCATTTTCATCGGTAAGGGTACGCCCTGCGCCGGTAAAATTCGGATCCAGCGGAGCGTGGTGGGAATCTCCTGGGTGGTGGTAACGTCCCGCTGCATTGGCTTGCCAAACTTCAATCAGAGTGCCTGACACCGGCCGTCCGTTGTCGTCCAGGACTCTTCCCGTAACGATGATGCGCTCTCCAAGCGGATCCTGCGCGCCCTGCAGAGTGAGATCGTTGTCCGTTTTCCCCACATTCTCGTGGCCGAAAACAGGCCCTGAAATTTCGGATAGGGTATGCGGCAGCACGACTAATGGCTTCACTGCAGCACGAAGAAGGGTCGAACGATACTTAGGATAAGAATATTCTGGCTGAGTTCCGGAAGGTGGCCGACGATACGATATTATTTTCACGATGAGTTTGCACTCAGCAAAGGGTATCGCTCCCGCGACTACATTTTATCCAATGGACACACCCCGGCATCAAATTTCCGAGGTTTGTAAGACTGCTTTAGATCTACTACTGAGACACTAATATGAAAAACATTCTAGCTATTGCCACATGTGCGTTTTTCGCAACCTCAATCGCATTTTGCGCGACTTCGCCACAGATTTTCGAAACTGCAACTGGCCCGGTGAAAATCACACCCATATATCATGCCAGCACCCTGGTCGAAGCCGGAGGAACCGCCATTTATGTCGATCCTGCCAAGCCCGCCAAGTTTGCAGGGTATCCAAGAGCGGATCTTATTCTCATCACGCATACTCATCCCGATCACATGGATGCGGGTTCAATTGCCGAAGTCAGCAAACCTGGAACCGAGATTCTCGCGCCGCAAACTGTAATCGAAACCGTTACCAGCGCCAAGCTGATCGCCAACGGAGACACAAAAAGCTGGCACAATTGGACCATCGAAGCCGTCCCCGCCTACAATTTAAAGCGCGGCCCCGCTCCCGGAAAGTTGTTTCACCCCAAGGGAGATTTCAACGGCTACATTCTCAGCTACGGCGGGAAGCGTTTTTACTTTTCCGGCGACACCGAAGGCGTCCCTGAAATACGTGCGCTCAAGAACATTGACGTTGCTTTCGTATGCATGAACTTACCCTACACCATGCCCCCGGAAGAAGCCGCAGAAGCCGTGAAAGCCTTCCATCCGAAAATTGTCATTCCCTACCACTATCGCGGGTCCGATCTCTCAGTGTTCAAAAAGGGTTTGGAGGGAAGCAGGATCGAAGTGAGGTTGCTCGACTGGTATCCCCAATAGAAAACATTCGTAAGGCGATGGCACCATTTTATAGGACCGTTTGCTGAGACAGGCACTGTCGCCGCAATCCAGATTCGTTCAAGCGCGTGGCCAGCGACCTTAGTTCGTGCAGAATCCAACCGGGGATTCGGCTATGTCGCGCTCGTGAGAACCGATCTTCACGCATTGGCGAAGACCGTCCGGTAACGCCGACTGGTAGATTGGAAATTTCACCGGATGAGTCAGAACAGTGACGGCTCAACACTGTATCAATAACATCTGCGAAAATCTTCATACAAATCGTTGTCTAACGCCTCGTTGCAGATAGGAGTACACCAGGTCCAATTAGAGATGCTGCGGCAATTTGATTGGTTCTAGCAGAGCTTGCGGTAGTAGATAGGGGATTTGCAGGCGCGATTACAGTAGTTGCGCGATGGCCATTCCTCATGAACCGCCGTCATTAACAATCCTTATTCAAAAGACCCGCCATCATTGCTGCGCACAGTCAGCTGTGTTTTATGAATTTCAGTGACAGCGAGTTCATGCAGTAGCGCAGGCCTGTGGGTTTCGGTCCATCGTCAAATACATGGCCGAGGTGAGCGTCACATTCGGAGCAGGATACTTCCGTCCGCGGAATGCCGAGGCTGAGGTCATTGCCAGAGCGAACATTTTCCTTGGCGATGGGCGCCCAGAAACTTGGCCATCCGGTTCCCGAATCAAACTTTGTGTCCGAGCTGAACAGAGCGTTATTGCAGCATATACAGCGGTAAAGTCCCTTGCCCCGGGTCTCGGCATATTCCCCGCTGAACGCCCGTTCTGTTCCCTTGTTACGCGTCACTTCGAATTGGTCGGCGGTCAGTTGCTGTTTCCATTCTTGCTCTGTTTTGCGAACTTTCCTGACTTGAGATTTGCCTGTACTTTTGCCGGAGTCGTCGAACCCGATGACGGTTACATTGTCGCTACCGTTGGGAGCCTTTGCTGCAGCGGTTTTGAGAAGAGGCGTTTTCGGCCATGCTGCCATAGCGAGTCCCGCGATGGCGATCGCCGAACTTGTAAGAAATTTTCTGCGGTCCATTGGTTTCTCCTGAAGCTAATTGTCTTGCTGAGCTAGCGACCCTCCGCTTCCGGAAGTTCGCGTCGGCGAAGCATCCCTATTACTGGAATGGAACTGCGCCCGAGCCTGCATCTTCGCGTCATTCCGTATGCCCCGCCCTATCTTTAATCCTCACTTCTTAAACTGCGCCGCGAACCGCTCGCGCAGATGTTGCACTTTCGGCGCGTCGTTGATGGCGATATAGGGATTATTGGGATGAAGCGTGGCGTAATTCTGGTGATAATCCTCCGCTGCGAAAAAATCTTTTAGTGGAACGACTTGAGTAACGATGGGACTCGAAAACACCTTCGCCTGTTGCAATTGAGCGATGTAGGCTTCGGCGACGTGTTGCTGATCCGGGTTGGCATAAAAAATTACGGAACGATAGTGCGTTCCGGAGTCTGGTCCCTGGCGATTCAGTTGGGTGGGGTCGTGCGCCACCGAGAAAAATATTTTTAACAACTGCCCGTAAGAAACTTTTGAAGGGTCGAAGGTGATTTTTACCGATTCAGCATGTCCAGTAGAGCCTGAACTCACAGTTTCGTAGTCAGGCGATTTCACCGTTCCGCCCGCGTATCCCGAGGTGGCCTCAGTCACGCCTTTCACGTGCTGGAATACCGCTTGGACTCCCCAGAAGCATCCCCCCGCGAACACAGCGGTTTGCTGCCCATGGGTCGCCTGCACCTCAGTGTCGACGGCCGGGTCGGGGAGAGGACCGGTCGCTCCTGCCGCTTTCGCGTGAATGGAAAATAACCCGAATGCCACGCCTACCATCAATACCAGAAAGAAGATCAGTTTTCGTGAGCTCGAACTGTTAGGCGTTGCCATCATTTATCCCTCCCCAAGTTCGATTCCCAAGTCCGCCAAAAGTTTCGGGAAACCGGTACATTGCATTACGGAACTGGTGCGGGTTACGGATTGCTGGCAAGAGAGGGGCTTCGAAAATGGTAACTGTCTCCTTATAGTTAAAGGGAAGTTGTTGGGCGGGAATATCTTGACGGGCTCTGGAATACGTTTCCAAGTACACCTCTATGGCCTATACGCTGGTTTTGGCGTCCCATGTCCCCGACACAAATACCCTTAAATTTGGCTTCCCCTGCGGACTTTATAGCGGACATAAATGCGGCCGTAAGTTTGCCTTTAGTCCATCCATCTATATGATATATTTATAGTTATACAGGACGTGCGAACGGTCACGAGAGCGGACATTAAAGTGGACAACCACGGAAGGGCCTTTTTCCGCGGGCGCCCCATATGTCTCTCCGATCTTGCTCCAATTTATAGGCGAAGGCCTAGCCTGAGACGGTTCAAGGGTTCCTCCGGCATGCAAACCTGAAGACACGCTTCAGCCGTGGCGCAGTCCGATCAGGACGAAAAACGGCGCGGCCTTCCAACCTACAGACAAGAATGGCGGGATGACGGGACTCGAGCCCGCGGCCTCTGTTAGGTCAGATGGAACCGGCGTGCGCCGGAATATTGATGCCGAAGCTCCAGACCCAAGCATCTCCCCGCCTGACGTAAAACGACGATGTCCAGATCGGAATGACGGGTTGACCGAAACACGTTCCGTCCACAGTCGCATACAAGGTGAGGATTCCGAAGTTCGGAGTAAACATAGTCGCCTTCGCATCGGCAAGCTGGAAATTCTTGACATCGCAGCCTCGCCCGGACCAGGCACTGAGCGTCTCCGCCCGCGTACCGATATGCGTGCCGAAGATATCGATAAACTGAATCTGCGACGGCACCAGCGCGTCTAGTCGTTTCGCATCTCTGTCCTTCCACGCATCCCAGATCGCTTCTTCGCGGCTCAGCATTGCGCCGGTGTTGGAATCATGGCTAGCTGGCAGACCCGCTGCGATGGTGTCCACAGCTTGTTTGGGTAGCTTTGCCGGATCAACGATTGCCGATGCGGCGCGGAAAATGGCCTTCCATCCCGCGCTTTCGCGAACGTAGGCTGTGGCCGTCCAACTCGCGTTAGGGAGACGGTTCCCGCCGCAGGAGCCGTCCACGGTTGTCTTATGCGTGATGACGGCCACCTCGCGGGTTAGCTGGCTCACCTGTGAGTCAGAGATTTGGTAGGTGACAATGTTGCAATCCGTGCCGCTCCATTCACGGGTAGCGGCTGTTTTGTCGATTCGACCAGAAGAGCCCCAACTGACGAACCTTTCGGATAGAAAGGTAGACCAGAACTTAGTGTTCTTCGATTGCCGTGCGCGATAGGACTCATCCTCTAGCCCGTTCAGTACGCGTGACAGATCTTCTGTACTGCGGCCTTCCCCGCCGGCTTTCGTGGCCTGTGCCCTGATGTGAGATGAGGATGCAGGGCCAAAGCCGAGCACGAATATCACTAGCGTGGTCATTCCGAACCGCTTAAGCATTTTCCATGCCTCGCACACCGCCCGTGTTTTGCCTCATGAGGCTACATTGATACGACTGCCTACGCAATGGACCGGCCCCGGCGAGGAGGAAATTAGAGGCCTTTTCGAGTCCCGTGAGGGGCGATGGTTGCTTCGGTATGCGGACGGGTTGCAGGATGCGAGCCGATAGCGCGAATATCTATGGCTTTTTGCAGGAAGAGCCGAGCGGAGCTTGAAACGCTTTACGACCAAGGAAACGTTTCCGGCGCGGCGGGTCGGGCAGCAAAAACCGAACCAATCCGCAGACGATGATTTCAAAAACACTAGCGTGGACCACATCGGAACAGCACACGGCAAGTGAATGTGCCGCCAAATCCCTCGTTTGTTTGGACGAGCATCTGTGCGAACCCGCGATCCTGCCGTGACCTTTAGCGCGCTATCTGTACTTTCAAAACATCGAAGACCACGTACGGAACGGCAGTCTTTGGAAGTACGTGGTAGAAAAAGTTATTGTGTATCGCGATGTAAATCCCACAGACCTCCGGACTATTTGTTGGCAGCTGGCTTGAGATGGGCTGGCTCTTCGAGGATATCCAGAAGCGCGCTCGCGCAATAGACTCGGTCGCGCTTCGCATCGCCGACCCGTCTTACGATACGGGCACGTTCCAGTCGTTCGATGGCGCGCTGCGCGGTCGTGAACGCGATCGCCAATTTGTCCGCTACGCCTTTTATAGTGATGAAGGGATTTGCCCCCAGGAGTTCGACTACACGCAACGGGTTGTTGCTTGATTCCCCGGAAACTTTTTTCTGCCACTCGGCCAGTAGCCCGTTGATGCGCATGGCTCGATTCAAGGCATCCTCAGACATGCGAGCGACTCCCAGCAGGAAATACTCCAGCCAATCGTTCCATGCCCCGCCCTCGCTAATCCCGCGCAAACCGTCGTAGTAGTCTCGCCTTGATGCTTCAAAAAACGCCGACAAATAAAGCAGCGGTGTCGGGAGGATCTGGCGCTCGATCAGGAACAACGTTATGAGCAGGCGTCCGACTCGGCCGTTGCCATCAAGAAACGGGTGAACGGCTTCGAACTGATAGTGAGCCAGAGCAATGGTCACGAGAGGCGGCAGGGTCGAGTCATGCAGGAACTTTTCCCAGGCCGCTAGACACGGCTCGACCTCCCCCGGAGGTGGTGGGATGTAGGAAGCAGTCGCGATCGTGCTGCCAGGCTTGCCAATCCAATTTTGAATTTTCCGAAAACGTCCGGGCGCTGCTTGGTGCCCCTGAACGCCCGTCATCAGTTTTTCGTGCAGTTCGCGGGTAAGCCTGACGCAAAGGGGAAGCTTCTTCAGGCGCGAGATTCCGTGCTCGAGGGCGACGACATAGTTGCCAACTTCCCGAAGATCCTCGGGACTTCGATCCACGATCGCTCCCGCTTCAGCGGCAAGCAGCTCACCTAGGCTGGCCTGTGTGCCTTCAATCTTGCTCGATAGAACAGCTTCACGCTGTACGAAGGGCCGGATCAAAATATGAGGATTGGGAAGCCGACCACCCTCGCCCGCTAATCTTCCGACTAGCCGGTCAGCATCCGAGAGTGCCCCAATCAGCCGCGGTGTCCAGTTGAGTTCAGGAGGTAGGGGCGCAGGCACAAAGGCTGAATAATTGCCCTGTGATATTTTCTGGCCGGAAATGTTGATAGCCTGGGCCACGTCCACCTTTTGGGGGTCGAAAATAGCGTTCCGCTCTATTTTCACAATCGATTATAGTCGAAAATAGCAAGATTAGCTATTTGCGCCGGTTGAAGGCACGCTAGGGGTCATGCGAACAGTCGCATTCCGTTCAATATTTACGCTAAGGCGGGTATGTCGAGGAAGAGGCCGGTACAAGCAAACTTTTCGGCTGGTCCTCAACAAGGGAGAGGCACTGGCCTAACTAGACCAAATTGGACCATGACGCAAATTGTTGTTTCGGGTGCAAGTGCTTGAAAGGAATGGCGGGGACGACGGGACTCGAACCCGCGACCTCTGCCGTGACAGGGCAGCGTTCTAACCAACTGAACTACGTCCCCAACTTTTGTTTTCTTACCTTTTATTGGAAACCCGCGTGTTTAGTGGCTTTCCTCAGGTTCAATCGATTCGCTTGTGTCGCCTGTTTCAACCGTAGAACCGAATTCCGAGGTTAATGGACACCATGGACACCAAGCTAAGCGCCATCCAAAGATGTTCTGCAGGCAAACACCAACCCGGAGCAGCTGTCCCTGCCCCGCCAATGAATTGTAGCAGAGGAAATTCAGATCAGCACTCTGCAGCAACTTGCTTCAGAAAAGTGGCACGGCAATCTCTGCGGCAATCATTGTGAGAATGAGCCTTACTTCCAATGGGGCGAGCAATTTTTGTACCCGATGCGCGAGTTCAGGGTCCCCAGGCGCAGGGTATTGCACTTGAAACAATTCTCGCGGAAACCCGCCAAAATCGTGAATGGTTCTCGGCGAAGTGGAAAAAGTGACCCCAGTTTCTGAGACAAACCAGTGGGTCGAGATGGAGAGAATGGCTTTGGGTCGAGGAATCGTTCGTCCGATGCGGTTCCATTCCTTGGTGTAGCGGTTGTCTAGAATGGCGTTCATCGGATTGCCATGACCAAAAAAGATTGCGGGCAGTATCCCAGCCATGTCGAGGCACCTCATTTTTGTGCCGTACGGCGTCTGCAAGATATCGCGCGGACGGCCCGGAGCTATCAACCACTCTCAGCTCAGCGCGAGTCAGACACTACGCCAAAGTATCGCTTCTGCGATCGCGATCCCTTGAGCGTGAGACCACATGTGACAGAACAATTTTACTGCGCATAATTTATTCTGAGCAGCGTTGCATTCGTCATCATCGGATGAATGGTGTATCTTGCAATCGGCGCAGGCCGTTTTTTTCGCTACGCGACGATGACGTATTTAAATCTTCTCAGCCTAATTTATCCTTTTGCAATCTTTGCCCCCACCGCCTTCTTGTCTCCTCCCCTGGCGTTGCTGGCGGGTATCGTGTGCGGAATTTGCTTTGGCCGCTTTCCCCTTGATGCCAGAAAGCTTTCGTTATTCCTGCTACAGGCCTCGGTCGTCGCCTTAGGCTTCGGCATGAATCTGCACGATGTTCTCCATGCGGGTGCCAAGGGTTTTGTGTACAGCGCGACGAGCATTCTCTTCACCTTGGGCCTGGGATTGGCATTGGGCGGCGTCTTCCGGGTGAGATCCGTTCCATCACTGCTGATCAGCGTTGGCACGGCAATTTGCGGCGGTAGCGCGATCGCCGCCGTAGGGCCCGTCCTTAACGCAGGAGAAGAGGAGATGACGGTGTCTCTCGGAACGGTCTTCGTCCTCAATGCAATCGCACTGTTTGTGTTCCCAGCCATTGGCGCCAAGATGCATTTGACTCAAACCCAATTCGGATTATGGTCGGCCCTCGCCATTCACGACACTAGTTCCGTTGTAGGCGCCACAGCAAAGTACGGCCCGGTTGCGCTCATGGTGGGGACTACGGTAAAGCTGGCGCGCGCACTTTGGATCGTTCCGATCACAATCGCGGTTGCGGTTTCGAAGAAGCATAAGGCCCGAGTCAAATGGCCGTGGTTCATCCTTTTATTTTGCGCCGCCGCCGTCGCCAGCACCTATTTAAGTAAGTTCGCATCGGTTTACCAACAACTCTTCCGAACAGGACGCATTGGACTCATGCTCACCCTGTTCCTTATCGGCGCCAGCATTACCAGGCCTATGCTAAGGAAAATTGGAATTCGTCCCTTGATTGTAGGTTCCATATTGTGGCTCGTGGTTGCAACGCTGACTCTCTGTTTGGTTCTCTCCGGCGTGATCTACATATGAGCCGGCAGTCTTTCTGGTGGACGAATCTTTTTGTGAGGAGGTCACACCAGGATACCGGATACAGGAAAGGGAGAAATCTATGAGGCGGAGTGCGCCCGTATTTGAACGAGACCAACAGGGACACTAGCCTGCGCTTTAAGTAGCATGTTGGCGCTGGCAATTCCGGTGCGATGATAGGATTTTTCGCAATCTGCGGTCGATGGGCCCCGCATGCTGCCTTCCATATAAGCCAATCCTGGACAGCGGCTGCAAGTGCCTACGTGCGAGCAGGTTGAGCACACCGGAAGATGCTTGGCTTGAATGGAGCGGACTTCTTTGAGTTCGTTCGAATCTCGCCAGATGTCGATAAATTTCTGCTTCCGCAAGTTGCCGCTCGGCAGAGGGAACTGCACGCACGGAAACACGTCTGCATAGGGAGTGATGTAGCACGACGTATGCCCGGCGCTGCACGAATAACCTTCCATGATGCTGTCGTCAGGCGGCGGCGGTGCCGCACAATACTCTTCCACGTTTCCCACAAGCGCCTCGTTATGGAACAGTTCCGGGAGCTCCGAGCCGGGGATTCGAAGGCGCAAGACGGAGGTGTTGCCGTCCATCATTGGCGTAATAGTGGGATCCACGGTGTATTCGACGCCCAATTCTTTTGCCAAAGCTACGACGCCGGAATTGTCGAACGAATTTACCGTCATCATCACGTTTGCCATGGTAACTTTCAGCCCCTGTAATTTCAGAAAGCGAATGGCATTAATCGTTCGTTTCAAAGAGCCGGGAAGTTTCGTGATGGCGTCATGGATCTCTGGTCGATGCGAGTAAACGCTGATTTGAATTTGTTCGACGCCGAGACCGCGCAGCTTCTTGGCCTCAGCTTCTTTGATCATGACCGCGTTGGTTTTTATTTTGACGTTAAAAAGCAATTTGCGAGCGTAGGCGACGATCTCAAGAAAATCACGCCGCATGAAAACTTCTCCCCCGCTCAAGGTGAGGAAAAATACTCCCGCATCCGAAAGCTGATCGAGGATGCCAATTATTTCATCTGTAGTCATCTCGCCATGGTCGTCGTGATCGAGATAGCAATGCACACAGCGCTCGTTGCATCGATAAGTGACATCGAGATGCACACTGATGGGGATGCCGAGTCCCATGGCTTTTTGGTTCATCTCGGCGAGCAGGCTCATGACTATTTCTCCTCTCTCTGGGGTACGTCAATGGGCTCGTCTGAGATCAGTAGGATGCCATGAGTGGCTAACTCATTCACAAATTCTTCGGCGTCTGCGCGGGCCTGCATGGGATCGATTTCGAAGCCCGTGCAAACTTTCTCGGAAACGATTTTGGCAAGAGGAGTTCGTCCATCAGCGGCCTGCCAGATTGAGGTGGCCACCTCGTTGAGGGTGAAAAATGTGGAATCAGTTGCAGACATGATCATCATCTCGTCACCGATCATGCGTGCTGCTACAGCGGAACTTCGAGCAATATACATGGGCAACATCTAAAGTATGGGACCGCCTATTATCTCCCATACGCGCTCATCCGGCAGGAATACCAGCTTGCGGACCGGTATTTTTTCGACGAATCTACACGCCGATTGGAACACAAGATTTACCAGCCCGGGGTCATTGGCAAAAAATAATATATTGCGAAGCAGCAAACGTACCGATTCCTCGGCTGCAATGTCTTCGATTCGGTTGTCCGGACCCTTCGCCAGAAAAAACAAGGCTGAGACTGGGGCCGAGATATTTTCTCCCGCTTTCCCAAGCTCTCCCGCAAAGGGAGTACCGAACGCGCGGTAGGCATCGCCGGCACGCTGGATATATGAAAGTTCGTCAGTCAACAGAGTTACATCTGGGGGCGCAAGACCCGAAATCGTAGTTTTGCCAGCGCCCGAGACTCCGGAGAATACAAACGCAGCTCCGTTTCGAACTGCACTGGCGGCGTGCAGCAGAAATCCTCCCAAGCGCGCCAAAAGCAGCGAATGCACAATTCGCAAGACCGCGTCCGCGGAATATGGATTTACAGACTGCCGAATTTGACCCTGTCGCATTTCTGGGTCCCAGTTCGCATAAAAATCCCCCCGCCTGAAGTTCCAAAGGCCAGCATTGAATTTTACTTCGAGTTCAGCGTCTGGGCCGATTGCTGGTTCATTGATCTGATGCGGAACCAACTGAATGCCGAAATGGCAGTATGCCGCGGCTGCTGGCTGAATGAAACCAGCGTAGCGGGCTTGAAGAAGGTCGCGCAAATTTTCGTCTTGGGTGTGTAAAGCTACTGCAATGCCACCAATTTCTACCACCACCGGGTGCCCGGCAGCCGCTGGTGCCGCTGTGATTGCTAGTTTCAAGACGACTGCGAGGCTAACCCGCGTTTGGATGCGTGCGCGGATTTGATGGAGTGAATTCGCAAGGCAACGCTTCGACAATGCGCCGAATGGGAGAAAAGCCACGCCAGTGTCTTGGTCGTGCTGCGCAACCCGCGGCGCGGAATAATTGTTTTGCCGTTGCGCTCAATCTGCACCACCCTTCCTAGTAACTGGGATTCCTCGCCGCAGGGGTCGGCCTGATTCATTCCGTCCCCTCGGGTAACGATGTACCCGCCTCCGCTGCTCGCGACCAATCTATGGACAGTTAGCCCTCTTTCCGTTTGGCATAGCACGATATCTCCTGCGCGCGCCTTGTTGTCACTTTCGATGAGCAGAACATCCCCCGGCCACACCGAGGGGAGCATGCTCATCCCGAATACTTTGAGGCGAACAGAGTTGCCGCTGCGAAGAGAATCTCCGCTCAGTTGAATCTTAATGGCTTCACTGGAATCTTGGGGCACAACGCGTCCCCGAAATTTAGCACAATTTTTGAGCAAAGCAAAAGCTCCGTTCTGATCCGCCTGTCATGTTGAAGCCGGGAAGGTAAAAGGCGGTGCGCGAAATGTTATCTGTCACCAAACATGACAACATGGCATGCTGACCCTTCAAAACACGCGTCCCGAGCCTGAGTATGCATAATTTTGCATAGGGTGCGATGCGATTGCAGAGACGAGTGGCTCTATCTTTGCGCCGATCGTTTGTGTAAAGTCCACGCTGACCCATTTTGGGGCTGAAGTTCTTCAGCACCCGCCATGGGAACCTCGAGAGGATCAAACTTTGAAAACATCCACATCGCTGTTCGCAATTATCGTAGTGATGGCTTGCGCAGCTTTTGCGCAGGATTCGACCGCACCGCGCGGCCGTTACGTCACCCTGCCGCCAAAAGTAGCTGCCGATGCAAAAAGCCTGGCGGGAACCCTACAGACATGGAACGGGACCTTTAGCTACAAAGGCGCAACCAACCACTTCACCATGGTAGGAACCGATCCTAAAACGACCAACACCACCACCACATTCACGGTGTACATGGTTCCCCTGAACATTTGCGTGACGGTCAGCGGTGTCAAGACTTGCTTTGACCCATCGACGACACAAGCCAACGGCAAGACGGCGATACAGAACGTGCAGAATTCGCCGATTTTCCAGAATCAGGATTACAACCAGGGCGGCACTGACATCGGCAATACCCAGTACGAGGACGCATACCAACGCGCCAACTTCTGGACCGATGTGATGACCAATACCAACTACCACACGCTGCTGCACCTGGTGGTGCTGCCCAAGGTGACCTTGAACGTGCCAGCTTCAAAGGGCACAATCGGCAACCCCTTCGGCACCGGCAACGTGGCCGAAGTTGACATCAATTATCTTGATGCTCTGCTCAACAGCGGATTCCCTAAGCTGAAGCAAGTGAATCCCACCAATCTGCCGCTGATCATGACCTACAACACCTACCTGACTCAGTTTGGTGGATGCTGCATTGGCGGATACCACAGTGCAACCGGAAATCAAACCTACTCGCAATTCACCTATATCAACAATGCGAGCACGTTCTCGGCGGACGTCTCGGCTTTGTCGCACGAGCTTGGCGAATGGTATGACGATCCTCTCATCACCAACACGCAGGGTGCTTGCGGTGGAATTCTCGAAAACGGCGATCCCATCGAAGGCGAGTCGGCTCCTCACCTGTACGGCGACTATACCTACGCTCTGAACGGTTTCACTTATCACCTTCAGGATCTGGCGAACCTGCAATACTTCGGACAGACTCCATCTACCTCAAACAATAACAACTGGACATTCCAAGGCCAGAATGGAACCCTCCCGGGATTGGGGACTATCGGCGTTTGTTCGTTCGGACAGTAATTCAGTGTGCAATAGCCCGCTCCGTCAAAGGAGCGGGTTTTTTATTGTTTGGAATCCCCATTCATGGAATGCGCGGGAGTTTTCATTGCGGCGATTTTGCTGATTCTTGCGAGAAATGTTAAGTTGAGAATGTGCCCACCAAAAAAATAACTTCTGACACTGATCCCAATAAAATCGCCGCTACCAAGGGCGGTGAGACCCATCAACAAGCCTCTTCGAACGGCGAAATCCTGACCACCAATCAGGGGGTGCCGATCTCCGACAACCAAAATTCTTTAAAGGGCGGCGGTCGAGGCCCCACCTTACTCGAGGATTTCATTCTTCGAGAAAAGATCACGCACTTCGATCATGAGCGCATTCCCGAGCGCATCGTCCACGCTCGAGGTTCTGCTGCCCACGGATATTTCCAACCGTATAGGTCGATGAAACACGTGACCAAGGCCGCGTTTCTTGCGGACCCTAAGGTGAAGACGCCAGTATTTACGCGCTTCTCCACCGTCGCGGGCGGCGCCGGATCCGTAGATCTTCCGCGCGATGTACGAGGATTCGCGGTGAAGTTTTATACGCAGGAAGGTAACTTCGACCTTGTCGGAAACAATATCCCCGTCTTCTTTATCCAGGACGCAATCAAGTTCCCCGATTTAGTTCACTCCGTGAAAATGGAAGCCGACCGCGGCTATCCGCAGGCGGGATCGGCGCACGTCACGTTCTGGGACTTCGTTTCGCTGATGCCGGAGTCGCTCCACATGGTGATGTGGGCCATGTCCGACCGCGCCATTCCGCGCTCTTACCGCATGATGGAAGGTTTCGGTGTAAACACGTTCCGGCTACTTAACGATGAGGGTGAGTTCAAGTTCGTGAAGTTTCACTGGCGGCCAGTTCTTGGCACCGCGGCCGTGCTTTGGGATGAGGCAGTAAAAATTTCCGGCGCCGATAACGACTTCCATCGCCGCGACTTATTCGAAGCGATTGAGGCAGGAAATTTTCCCGAGTTTGAGTTCGGATTACAGATCATCGATCAGAATACGGCCGACGCACTTCCTTTCGACGTTCTCGACGCCACCAAAGTGATTCCTGAAGAAACAGTTCCAATCGAGATGGTCGGCAAGATGGTGCTCGACCGCAATCCCGATAATTTCTTTTCCGAAACCGAGCAGGTCGCTTATTGTCCTAGCCACGTCGTTCCGGGCATTGATTTCAGCGAAGACCCACTGCTTCAGGGACGCCTTTTTTCTTACCTGGATACACAACTGAAGCGCCTGGGATCCCCGAATTTCCATCAGATTCCGATCAACGCTCCAAAATGTCCCTTTGGAAATTTCCAGCGTGATGGACACATGCAGATGCTGGTCCCAAAAGGTCGCGCCAATTACGAACCTAACTCGATTGCGCCGGAAGCGCCGCGCGAAACTCCCCGGGGCTTCAGCAGCGCTCCCATCCCTGTTGAAGGGACAAAAGTTCGTCTGCGCGCTGAATCATTCAACGACCACTACTCACAGGCGCGGTTGTTCTATCGCTCCGTAACTCCGCAAGAGCAAAAGCACATGGTCATGGCATTGTCATTTGAGCTCAGCAAAGTTGATATCCCGGTGATACGGCAGAGAATTTTGGGACATCTTGAGATCATCGACAAGTCTCTTGCCTCCAAAGTCGCAGACAAGCTGGGCATGACCGGCGAAGCGATTGCCCAGACGCCTGCCATCAAACCCATCGATCTCGAACCTAGTCCCGCGCTCCGCCTTTACGGAAAGTACAAGCCGACGCTAAAAGGCCGCAAAGTCGGCCTGCTCCTGGCCGATGGATTCGACCTCAAGTTGAAAAATGACTTGGTGGCCGCGATCGCCAAAGAAGGGGCAACCCCGGCCATCATCGGGACAAAAGTCGGGGGCGTGACAGATTCCTCCGGCAAGAAACAGGCCGCGGAAATGGCGTTGAGCGGATCGCCCTCTGTGGTATTCGACGCGGTAGCTATCTTGGCCGGGCCTGCGGGCGACAAAGAGCTCAGCTCCGAACCCGACGCGATCAATTTCCTGATGGACGCATGCCGACACCTCAAAGCTATAGCTCTGTCAGGCGTGACCACGCTCGCCGAAAAAACTCGTGTAGATCCTGCAATCGTTGGCGTGACCGAAGTTGCAGGCACGGGAGACATAACAACATTCTTGGACTTCGCCCGTCCCGGCAAAGTCTGGGAACGAGAACCGGCGTAAGCCAAAGCCGACTGTTGCCCCATCCAACCTGCGCTCGGGGTGGGGCAGTCGTTCGGGGCAAAGCGTGAGCCAGTCCCTTTGAGGACAATTAAAAAGGTTAGCCGTCCATCCGTCCATCTTTAGCGGAATGGAAGTCGGTATAGTGAAACACAGCGAACTGCGCAAACCGGGCTTCACGACCGGGCATCCGCGCATCTCTCAATTTTTAAGGCACCTCAAAGTCTGCCGGATCCAGCAGGCTGCCATCGCTGCTCTTTTTTGGCCTAAAGCGCCAAGAGTATGATCCAAATTCAGATGCGCACCCTTCGCGATTTCGTTAAATTATGCATACTTCGGGTCTTCGGACGCGAGTGTCGTCGATGGATGATCCTACGAGGGCTTGCGTCCGGTTACCGGATTTGCGTCTCTCCTGCCGAGAATCTCGGATATTTGCTCGGCGTTTATGAACGCCATCTGCAGAAAATTATTAGTGACTACGTTTCCACTGGCAGCACGGTTTACGACATTGGAGCAAACGTCGGTTACGTCTCTCTTTGCCTTGCGAAACGTGTCGGATCCAGCGGTCACGTGGTCGCGTTCGAGCCCGTTCCGCGAAACATCGATTGCTTCAAGGAAACCATCAGAATCAATCGGATCGCCAATGTTCAACTCTGGGAATGTGCAGCTTCCGATGTTGCTGGGGAGACCGAAATTCGAATTGCCGAGAACTCTTCCACCGCAAGTATAGTTTGGCATCGAAACAATCCCACTGCTACTAGACTTACCGTCAAAGTTGTCTGCGTCGACGATCTCGTTGAAGCGGGCGATGTTGGTTATCCGACTTTTGTCAAAATTGATGCCGAAGGAGCAGAAGGGAGTGTGTTGATGGGAATGCGTCGTACTATTGCCGTGGCGAAGCCCGTCGTGTTTGTTGAGTGCTCGGAAGCCGGCCGCGAAGCTGCGTGGTCTCTGCTTCGTGACTTGGGATACCGATGCCAGTCGGCAATCACAGGCAAATCGATACATGATTTTGAGGATTACACACATTCTGATTTCTTATGGCTGCCGGCTTCCGGAACCTCCTCGCAATAGTGATCGCGTGTGCCTCACACGATGCCAAAGCCGTGTATCGGCCCACCGCCATCGAGTAACCTTTGAATATTGATCTTTGAACAGTGGTCTTTTGAAATATCGATCTTTATCACGGATCATGAATAAATCTCCCGCGAGGTAGCATGCCCCGTTTCTATCGTCTGCTGTCGCTAATTCTTTTTTCGCTGCCGCTAACGGCCCAAAAACATCCGTTCACCTTCGAAGACATGATGGCGCTCAAACGTGTCGAAGAACCAGAGCCTTCCCCTGACGGCAAATGGGTGCTATTCGCAGCGGTGGACGTCGATCTAAAAGCCAACACCAAGACTCCTCACGTGTGGGTCGTGCCTTTGTCAGAAGGAGCCGAGCGCGAAGTTATCGCCGATCAGGATGCGGACCGGCCGCGCTGGTCCCCTGATGGCAAGCACTTTGCCTTCATCTCAAAGAAAGAGGGCGGCTCACAAATCTGGGTTGCAGACTTCGACAGTGGCACCGGAACCGTCACCGCAAAACACAAACTGACCTCAATAGCGACGGAAGCAAGCGGCGAACTGTGGTCCCCAGATGGGAAGAATATTCTGTTCCAGTCTGATGTCTACCCCGAGTGCGACGGTGCGCCCGCCCAGGAATCAGATTGCAATGCGAAGAGAGTGGAAGAGGCGAACAATTCTGGAGTCAAGGCGCAAATTTTCACGCATTTGCTCTATCGCCATTGGAATGCATTTAAAGAGGGCAAGCGCAGCCATCTGCTGCTTGTCCCCGCAAATGCTTGCGTAGGGACAGCCGCCCCGGCTGTCCAGTCCGGCAAAGCCGGGCAGGCTTCTTCCGCGGAGAGTCAAACTATTCGCGCTGAGCCCGACCGGACAGCCGGGGGCGGCTGTCCCTACACAGATCCGCGCGATTTGACACCAGGGGATTACGACGCCCCGCAATTTAATCTGGGAGGCCAGGACAACTACGCCTTCTCTCCCGATGGAAAAGAAATTTGCTACACGTCAAATCACGACAGAGTAGGAGCCACCTCGACCAACAACGACTTATGGATCGCGCCGATCAACGGAGGACAAACAAAAAATATCACCGCAGAAAACAAAGCCAGCGATTCAACTCCGCTTTATTCGCCCGACGGAAAGTACATAGCCTATCGCGCCCAACAGCGTCCAGGATACGAGAGTGACAGGTTCCGGTTGATGTTATACGACCGAAAAACGGGAGAGAAAAAGAATCTGACCGAAAATTTCGATCGCTGGGTAGGAACGTTTACCTGGTGGGGATCAACAGGCCTCTTGTTTTCCGCCGAGGACCAAGGAAACGCTCGCGTCTATTACACCGACCTCGACCAAACGAAGCCCTCTGTTCTAAAAACAGCCCAAGGATACGACGATGATCTGACGGTTTCGAAGGATGGAAAGTTTCTCCTTTATACCCAGATGTCAGCCGCGGCTCCGGCTGAGATTTATAAAAGTCCGATTGTGATCGCTCCGACTGCCCAGTGCGAAGACAGCGGTAATATCTGCACACCACAAGAAGTAACTCATATAAACAAGCTGGTGCTCCAAGAGGTCTCGATGTCCCCCCTCGAATCCTTTTGGTTCACCGGCGCCCACAATGACAAAGTCCAAGGCTTTCTCGTCAAGCCACCGAACTTTGATCCCAACAAAAAATATCCGGTGAAGTTCATCATCCACGGAGGACCGGAAGTTCCGATGGGCGACGAGTGGAGTTACCGTTGGAACTTCGAGCTTTTTGCAGCCAGTGGATACGTCGTCGTTTTTATCAATTTCCACGGCTCTCCGGGGTACGGACAGAATTTCATCGATGCTATCAACGGCGACTGGGGAGGCGCGCCGTTTGAAGATTTGATGGAGGGCCTCGACTACGCCGAACAGCATTTCGCTTTTATAGATAAAGACCGCGAATGCGCGCTGGGCGCCAGCTACGGCGGATACATGGCCAATTGGATTCTGGGTCACACCAACCGCTTCAAATGCGTCGTGACTCACGATGGCATGTTCAACACAGAATCCGCGTGGGGGACGACTGAAGAATTATGGTTCAACGAGTGGGAATTTAAGGGCACTCCATATACCAATCGCGAACTTTATCGCAAATGGTCACCTCATCTCTTCGCAACAAATTTCAAAACACCGACCCTGGTAATCCATAGCCAATTGGACTACCGCCTCGACGTATCCGAAGGCTTCCAACTTTTCACGACACTCCAGCGGGAAGGTGTGCCCTCAAAAATGCTCTATTTCCCCGATGAAGGCCATTGGATACTCAAGCCGCAAAACAGCCAACTCTGGTACAAAACGGTGAACGAGTGGGTGGACCAATGGTCGCTGAAATGAAGACCCGCCGCCGGACAGCCCGGGGCGGCTGTCCCTACGCAGTTGGCTTCTCTACTCGCCCGCTCCCAGCATAATGATTGGCGATGTGGCCGCTACGGAACCTGCCTCAGGCTCTAGCGTGATGGCAAACGCCTTTGCTTGGACACCCGCTGGAAGCGGAGGATTGACCACGGTGGCGCTACCACGTGCGTCTGGCTTGAACACTCCCGCCGCAATGGGTTTTCCGCTCGCAGGTACCAGCCATAGCTCATAAGCTTTTCCGGCGGGCACCGGTTTAAAGTTGCTGGCAATGAAAATCAAGCTGGCGCGGTCGCGAACGTAAAAAGCCTTCCCCTGCGGTTGTGGTGGAGTTTTGGCCGAAACCACTGTCACTCGCAAAGCATCGGTCGCGGTGAGAGTGGCGACCACATCCCGCGCCTGCTGAAGCTCTGATTGCTGTGAGATGATCCGGACACGTTGCACGGCCGCCTTCTGCTCTAGTTCGCTGTTCTCATGCATTTGCAGCAAAGCGAGCACCGTCATTGCCGCAGCCGCCAGCCAAGGAACCGCCGACCACCACGATCTCGACGCTCGCGGTTCTTTTCGTGGCTCCTTTTGAATCGCCCTCATTAAGCGCTCGCGAGACCGTGCCGGTGGTGCCGCCGAGGAGGTTGAGTAAGAAAGCAGTGCCATGTCCCCGCGTAAGTATTCCAACTCGCGACGGCACTCCCCACACTCCTGCAAGTGCTTCTCCACCTGGGCGCGCTCGTCCCCGGACAGGCTTCCCATGGCGTACAGCGCCAGATCTTCCGCGTATTGTTCGTGCATCGGCATCAGGCGAAAAGCTTTCGCAATGTTAGCAATCCGGAACGAATACGTGTCTTGATCGTTCCCAACGGTTCGCCGGATTTTTCGGCAATCTCGGAGTGACTTAATCCGTCAAAATAGGCCATCTCCAAGGCTGTACGCTGCGCTGGCGGCATGGTGGTAAGAGCGGAGCGGACTTTTTCCATCACCTGATTCCGAGAGGCATCGCCAGCCATGTCAGGAGTGATGGAAATCGGTGTGTCGGCGATATCGTCTTCAGGATGCCGCTTCCGCAATACATCAATGGCGCGGTTGCGGGCGATCACGGCCAGCCACGGACCGATGTTTCCCCGCCGCGAATCAAACTGCGCCGGATTCCGCCACACCTGTATAAAAATATCCTGGAGTATATCTTCCGCCGCCCCGGTGTCTCCAAGAACCCGCAGTGCCACTGAATACACCAATCCCGAATAGCGGTCATAAAGCGCTCCCATGGCGGACTCGTCGCCGGAGCGCATAGCCGACATCAAAGCTTCGTCGTTAGTCGAAACAACTTTTACTTCGGCTGGCGACAAACGGGCTATCTCTCTCCTTTATGTACGGCTGCCGAGCGACGATGGATTGCGTTCTTCATTCGATGGAAGTTGCCAGAGAGGGAATGTCTATGATCGGAATGAAAATGTCAAATAAGTGACCGTAGAAACCCAAGTTTGAAGCTTCCAGCCATTCTCCCGTATTCGTGTAGCATGAGAGGTTGTTTTCATCTTCATAATTACTATTGAAAGGTGCTTCATGCGCAATAAAGTTTCAATCGTAGGATCAGGAAACGTAGGCGCCACTGCCGCCCATTGGATTGCCTCCAAAGAATTGGCCGACGTAGTGCTCATCGATATCATTGAGGGGATTCCCCAAGGCAAAGGGCTCGACCTGTTGGAGGCCATGCCAATCGAGAAGCGGGACTCCCACATCATGGGTACGCAGGACTATGCCGACACGGCGAATTCGGACATCGTGGTCATCACCGCCGGAATCCCTCGCAAACCCGGCATGAGCCGCGATGACTTGCTTAACACCAACCACAAAATCATGAAGGATGTGGTCAGCAAGGTGATTGAGCATTCCCCGAATTGTATTTTGATCGTAGTGTCAAATCCGCTGGATGCCATGGCCCAGGCCGCCTACAAACTTAGCGGCTTTCCGAGGGAGCGCGTGATTGGAATGGCCGGGGTATTGGATTCCGCGCGCTTCCGTACTTTCATCGCGCAAGAACTGAATGTAAGCGTGGAAAACGTGACTGCGTTTGTGCTTGGGGGACACGGCGACACCATGGTGCCGCTGCCGCGATACTCCACTGTGGCAGGAATTCCAATCACTGAATTGATGGACACCGCGACCATTGGACGCCTCGTACAGCGAACTCGCGATGGCGGCGCTGAGATCGTGAAATACCTGAAAACCGGTAGCGCTTACTATGCCCCCTCGGCCGCTGCAACCGAAATGGTCGAAGCCGTGCTCAAAGACAAAAAGAAGATCATGCCCTGCGCCGCTTATCTGGACGGCGAGTATGGAATTAAGGGCTTGTATGTTGGTGTCCCCGTGAAGCTGGGATCCAAGGGTATCGAACAGATTATAGAGATCAAGTTAACTCCCGAAGAGAAGGCGGGGCTTGATAAGAGCGCGGCTTCGGTGAAAGAGTTGGTCGCCGTGATCGGCGTTTAGGGGTTGGATTAAGCAGCCCTGCAAAAAAGAAATCTTCCGGCACCGCTGAACGGGGCACCCCCTGAAGATCCTTTATGGCTTCTTCGCCTCTTCCGGCACTACTTTCAGTTCGAGCTTTTCCGTGTACCGCAGCGCAGTCAGCGAGTTGTTCACTCCCACGCGCGCGTCGGTGAGCAAGCGGTGCAAGTCGTCCACGCCGGCGACCGGCTTTCCATCGAGCGCAATGATTATGTCCCCTTCGCGTAAACCTGCTTTGTGCGCGGGACTTCCGTTGTCGACCGACATTACGAACACACCGCTCTCGTTCTTGAGATCGTAAAAACGCACCAGTCGCCGATGTAGAGGGGCGGTCTGTGCTTCTACCCCGATGTAGCTGCGTTTTATTCTGCCGTCGCGAAGCAGACGCCCAGCAACGAATTTTGCTGTGTTGATTCCGATGGCGAAGCACAGTCCTTGAGCGCCCATGATGGTTGCTGTGTTTACGCCTATTACGCGTCCGTCGGAGGTCACGAGCGGGCCGCCCGAATTCCCCGGGTTGAGCGATGCGTCTGTCTGAATCACGTCTTCGATCAGCCGTCCCGAATAAGAGCGAAGGGACCGGCCCAGGGCGCTCACTACTCCCGCCGTAACCGTGTATTGAAAGCCGTAAGGATTTCCGATGGCGATGGCAATCTGACCGACACGCAACAATTGCGAGTCGCCCAGTGGCGCGGCGATCAGGCTGGGCGCGTCGTTATCGGGCATGCCGACGCGAATCACCGCAAGGTCAGTGGCGGGATCGTCGCCGATGGTGTGAGCTGATAGGCGGCGGCCATCAGGAAGGGAGACCTGAATGCGGCTGGCGTCGTGAACCACGTGGCTGTTCGTGAGCACCAGGCCGTCGGGTGTGAACACGAATCCTGAACCTCCACCCTGGCGGTCTTTCGACTGCCCAGAGCGAGTTTTCGCAGACTGTGTGACTTCGATTTTCACCACCGAGGCGCTAATTTTTTCGGCGGCGCCGACCACGGCTTGCGAGTACGCGTCGAGCAGAGTTGCGTCGTGGAAAGCAGTGGGGCTGGATTGTAGTACTGGCTCGGAATAATTCGAGACTGGATGGATGTTCATGCAGTGCTAGATGAGGAAGAAACGGAGCGGGATTCAGCCCCATCCTTTTAGGCAAAGTGAAAGGCGGACAAGTGTCCGCCCCACACGGGCTACTTTGCCATGACTGCGGCTTTTGATTGTTGAGGTTCGCCTACTCTCAAGGTGAGCCAGTCGGTGCGCACTCGCTCCCACTCTTGAATGAGAATCCCGTACGACTCGAAGAACTCACGGATGCGCAGCCGTGGCCATCCAACGACGTCTTCCAGGATTGGCGCAAGTACGGCGAGGGCGTCGCTACTGAGAATGGTGCGCTTCGCGACCTGGGAAACGTGTTTAGCTTCGGAGACGGCGATGGTGAATCCGTCCCGCACGTTGACGTGCAACATGACATGAACGTCCGAACTGCCGTCGCCGACATAGATGATGTGGTCGGGGCCGACTTGCTGTTTCGATTGCAGTTGATCGAGGGCCGCAACTTTGCCATAGCCTGCGGTAGCGCGCTCAATGGAACGAATCCGTCCGTCATCGTTATAACGAAATTCCGTGCCAAAAATGTGGTCTGCGGGAACAATGCCTTCAAGCGCAGATTGAATGACTTCCACCGGCGCCGCCGAAAGAACGTAGAAGTCAAAATTGTATCCGTCGATTCCGGCTTTCAGAATTTCGTAGAGCAGGGAAATATTGTCCTTCAGTCGAATTCGTTTGCCCACTTCATATAAATGTTCTTTGCGCACGCGGCTTTGAAATTCGGGGTCGTGCAGCAGCAGGTAAGCGAGCTCCGCCCCCTGCTGAACCAGGTTTAATTTGGCCATTCCCTGCGCCTTGCGCTCGAACTCAGCGGTGGGGATTCCTGCCAGTTCGCTCAACACGTATCCTGAATCGTTGAACGTGAGAGTTTGATCGAAATCGCTTGCGAAGATGTAGCGCTTTAAAGGCTTTTCGCTCATGCCCTATTAGATGTGCTGTAGGGGTAAAAGACAAATTAAAAGCTTGAATGGGAGTAATTAGTGTCAGCCTCGTGGGGCAATTGTTACAGAAAATTAACCATTGCTGCGTTAGCGGAATCCGGCAGCCGTACCCATACCGCTACCTGCGTGCCTTTACTAAATTGCTTGCGCCATTGAGAATAGATTCACAACGCAGTGGAACCAGCCCAATATTTGGATTACAGGAGCAGAATTTCGATATGGCAGCTACCGGAGAACTGATTCGCCTGATCAATTATGTTGACGATATAAATACGACACTGCGCCGGATTAGCGCCTCGGTGCCCGTCATGGAAGCTGAAGAACGCAAACGGTTGGCGGAGAGCCTTCGGGCTGCATCCTCGAATCTGAATGGTGTTCTCACTACGCTGGAAAAGTAGTGGCTGCGATTGAGACCATCGCGGTAATCGGCGCCGGAATTATGGGCCGTGGAATCGCGCAGGTGGCGGCCCTTGGCGGCTACCGCACCATTCTCGAAGACTTGCTTCCTAATGCGCTGCGCAAAGCCGAAAGCGAAATCAAAGCGCACCTCGATAAAGCGGTTGAACTTGGAAAAGTAACTTCAGCGCAGGCCGCAACCGCGCTGAAGAATCTTCAATATGCGGATTCGGTGGAACACGCGGCGCGGGAAGCCGACCTTGTCATCGAGGCCGTGCCGGAAGAGATCGAATCAAAGATCGAGATTTTTACTCTGCTCGACAAAGTCTGCCGACCCGGCACAATCCTGGCTTCCAACACTTCTTCCTTGAGCGTCACCGAAATTGCGAGCGTTACCTACCGCCCCAAAAAATGCGTGGGCATGCATTTTTTTAATCCAGTGCACAAGATGAAGTTGCTGGAGATCGTGCGGGCGCTCGAAACCGATGACGAAACCATCACCGCTGCGGTCGAGGTCGGGGGGCGCATGGGAAAAGAAGTTGTGGTTATTAAAGAGGCCCCCGGATTCATCACCAGCCGCATCAACGCCATGATTGGAAACGAAGCTTTTTTGATGTTGCAAGAGGGAATTGCCTCGGCGGCGGACATTGATAAGGCGGTGAAGCTAGGACTCAATCATCCCATGGGACCCTTTGAGATGGTGGACATGGTGGGACTCGATACCCGGCTGCATATTATGGAGTACCTTCATCGCGCGCTGGGAGAAAAGTATCGGCCTGCACCTTTATTGGTGCAGTACGTAAAAGCGGGGCGCTTGGGACGAAAGGCGGGACACGGGGTATACGAGTATCCCGGAGCAGAAGAGGGACCGCGATAAATTCAACGAGCCGGGGAAGTCACCTTCGGCGCAGCGAGGTGCTCTCCAACCGCGGCGAGCGCAACCTGCGGCGAGCGCAACCTGCGGCGAGATCACCTTGCCTGCGCTGTCTACGTAAATAACGTCAGCAGGACCCTCGCGAACCACGTAATACATGCAACCGTCGACGCAACTTTCCTGGTGCTGGTGCTTGGCTGGAACATAGGCATATGCCCCTTGAGTCAGAGTTTGAGGCTGTTGGCCTGACATGGTTAACTGGAAAGTGCCGCTGACAAACAATACTTCAGCATTCGCCGAATGGATATGCAGAGGGACCTTGCATCCGGCTGCGAGCTTGGAGAGCGTGACGGAAGGGCCACTTTCAGGGTTTCCACGCTCAATGGCGTAGGTATAGCAATCTGGGAGGACGGGACTGGTCTTAAAATTGTCTTGATGTGCGATTTTGATGATCGGTTTGAGAGCTGATGACTCACTTTGCTCGGTGGATTGACGACCGGACTGCGCCGCAGCGAGAGCAACGAATAGTATTGGAAATAATGTAAGTGTCGGAGTGCGCATCGGCCTTCTGTGCAGATTGTAATGCAATCGCGATCATATCGCGTTAGACCCTTTATATTGGTCGGTGAGTGACTGCATGTCTCTCGCCTCTCCCGCTAACTTCTCCTCAACCATCTCGTCCAATCTTCTGCAGGTGTACTTTCCTGGAACCTCTGCCAACGGATTTGCGTAATATCAATGGCAAGGTACTGCTTTGCCCCGGAACACATGAGAACTCTCCTCGACATCATTCGCCAATCTCTGGGAACCCTATGGGCACACAAGCTGCGATCATTCCTGACCATGTTTGGCATTGCCTGGGGGGTGGGATCTCTACTGTTACTGGTTGGTTTGGGCGAAGGGTTTCGTAGCGGTCAGGCGCGAAACCTGGCGAACCTCGGGCAGGACATTATGTTTGTCTTCCCCGGGCGCGTGCCTGCGGTGGAGGGAAGCTACCAATCGGGAACTCCCTATCCTTTCACTTACAACGACTATCTCGCGATCCGCAGTCAGGCGAGGTATCTGCGAGCCCTTTCTCCGGTGTTGAACCGCGAAGACATTCGTGCGGTCAGCGACTACAGCAGCAGCAATGGACAAGTTTTCGGCGTGGCCCCCGAGTACAACCAGATTCGCAACATTCCATGCAGTCCCGGGCGTTGGTTAAACGATGCCGACAACAACGAGCATCGGCGCGTGGCCATCGTGGGCTGGGAGATGTTGAAGAATATGTTTCCGGGACAGCCCGCGGTCGGCAGCACCATTTTGCTAAACGGTATCGATTTCAAAGTGATTGGCGTGCTCGAGAAAATCGGCAAGGAAGGGCAGAACGGCACCAACGCCCGAATTTTTATTCCAATCGAGACCATGCGGATGTTGTTTCCACTGAAGAATTGGAAGCAATCCACCGACGCGCTTTCTTTTATTAATTACCGGCCGCTGACCAAAGAGACGCACGTGCAGGCGAAGAATGAAGTGCACGAAATTATTGCGCGCCAGCATGGCTTCAGTCCCAAGATCGAAGATGCGTTCGAAGACTGGGACACCATTGAAGAATCGATTCGCGTTGGCAAAATATTTAGCGCCATGGATTGGTTTCTGGGAGTCGTGGGGGTGGTAACCCTTGCGCTAGGCGCCATTGGGATCATCAACATCATGCTGGTTTCCGTTACCGAGAGGACGCGTGAAATTGGACTGCGCAAAGCCCTGGGCGCGACCCACAGAAATATACTGACGCAGTTTTTTGTTGAAGGAGCGTTCCTTACTACGCTTAGCGGCGGGATTGGATTGGCGGCATGCTTTGCGTTCGTGACCATGCTGGCTCAGTTACCCGCGCCGGAGGGTTTTGATACGCCGCGAATCGTGCCAGCTTCCGCGTGGACGGCGATTCTTTCTCTGTCCATCGCGGGAATTGTGGCTGGACTCTATCCCGCGCGCAAAGCCGCCTTGCTCCCCCCCGTGGAAGCGCTGAGGCAGGAATAATGTTTGGCGATCTGGGGCAGCAGGCCTACACGGCCTTAAAGCATAACCGCCGTCGCTCGGTGTTGACCATGCTCGGCATGGCGTGGGGCATTGCGACCGTGGTGTTGCTTTTGGCTTATGGATCGGGATTTCAAAATGCTCTGATGATCGCGTTCCGCAGTTTTGGCGGGAATATGGTCGCGATTTTTCCCGGCCGCACTTCGCTCGAAGCGGGAGGCACGAAGGCTGGAACCGCAGTCAGGCTCACAATTCAAGATGTTGATTTTCTGCGCGCAGAAATTCCATCCTTGGTTCGGATCTCGCCTGAGGTGGACAAGCAGTGCAATCTCGGATGGGGCAGCCGTAGTTTTAACTATCAAGTGCGCGGGGTGTACTCGAACTATCAAAAGATTCGCGACATGGAAGTAGTGGAAGGAGCCTTCTTCGGCGAACCCGAAGACTTTACCCACAGCCGGGTTGCCGTGCTGGGCGCGGACGTGAAGAGAAAACTTTTCTCGGGACAAAACGCCATTGGGGAAAGTATTCGAGCCGACGGAGTTTCCTACAAAGTGATTGGGGTGCTGAAGCATGTGATCTCCGGCGGCGACGAAAACATGAATACGGTCGTATTTATTCCCTATAGCGCGGTCGGGGATTTGAAGAACAGTTACTACCTCGATGGCATCATGATGGATTACGAAGGCGAGCACGAAAAAGTCGTGAAAGCCATCCGTCAATCGGCTTCGTTTCACCACAATTTCAATCCAAAAGATGAGCGGGCAATTTTTGTTTTTGACGCGGTCAAAGACTTGGCTGATCTCACCATCATTACCGTCGCGATCAAGATTCTGCTGGGTTTCATTGGCCTACTCACCCTGGGGATTGGCGGCGTGGGATTAATGAACATCATGCTGGTTTCCGTGACTCAGCGCACCCGCGAAATCGGGGTAGAGAAAGCCTTGGGCGCGTTGAAATGGCACATCCTTTGCCAATTTCTTGCGGAAGCGTTGGCGATTACCTTTCTCGGCGGCGTTTTGGGCATCGCGCTCGCTTATCTGGTTTCGTGGACGGTGGGGTCTCTCACCTTGTGGAGCGCATTTGAAGAGAATGCCAGCGAAGGAGACATCCATCTGGTTATCGATACCGCAACGTTGCTCTGGTCCACGATCATATTAAGCGTGGTCGGCATCGTTAGCGGTATGCTGCCTGCGATTAAAGCTTCTGGACTTGATCCGATTGAAGCGCTCCGCTACGAATAATTTCCACTGTCCCTTCTGTTAGTTTTATTCCATCCTTCTGGCTGCCACGCCGTGTCGATGTTTCCATGAGCACTGATGAGACCCCAATCCGTCCCGCGTCATGGAAAATCCTGCTGGCCTTTGCCATCATTTATTTCGTTTGGGGATCGACATTTCTTGCGATTCGCGTAGGGGTATTCCAGATGCCCCCTCTTATCATGGCGGGGATCCGCTTTTTTGCGGCGGGGGTCATTCTTTACGCTTGGATGCGAGTTATGGGGACTCCGTCTCCGACGAGGCGGCAATGGATGGGCGCCTCCCTGTTAGGGACAGTGATCTTTGTGCTCGACTATGGCTGCCTGTTCTGGGCCGAAAAGCGGGTGGCCTCGGGCATTGCAGCGGTAATTCTGGCGACCATTCCGGTATTCATGACCTTGCTGGAAATTATTTTTTTGCGAACCCAACGGCTCACGTTGCGTTTGGCGCTAGCTTTACTGATTGGACTTGCGGGGGTGGCGACCCTGATGAATCGCTCGTTCAGCCTGGGAGAAATGCCGGTAGATCGCTTAGGCGCGACGGCATTGATTCTCGCTGCCTTTAGCTGGTCGGCGGCTGCGATCATCACGCGACGTGTTCCGCTACCCGATTCCAAACCGATGAGCGCGGCGGCGCAAATGGTTTCCGGGGGCGCGCAGCTCTTTGTGGTTGCGGCCTTCACCGGGGAGTATGCGAATTTTCATCCGCAGGTCATTTCACGCAATGTGTGGTTCGCGCTCATTTACCTGATCATTGCCGGTTCCATCGTAGGATTCACCGCATATGTATGGCTGCTCCATTACGAATCGCCAACACGGGTAGGAACTTATGCGTACGTCAATCCGGTGGTGGCCGTTATTTTGGGATATTTCTTCGGAGGGGAAGGATTGGGCCGCCGCACCATTCTGGGGACGCTGCTCATCCTGGCCAGCGTGATAACCATTACTACGACGCCTAAGAACAGCATGAAGGAAGTGCCCGGAGAATTGTCCCCCGCGAAAGCGGGCTAGTTTTGAGCACTTCGAGCCTCTGAGGGCTACGGGGCGGTCATCTTTTCCGGCTTCATCAGCTGATGGAATTCTTCTTCCGTAAGGTAGCCCAGCTTTAGCGCCGCCTCCAGAAGGCCGGTCTTATCAACGTGCGCAGTGTGCGCAATTTTCGCGGCTTTGTCGTATCCCACTTTCGGGGCGAGTGCCGTCACCAGCATCAGAGAGTTTTTCACATACCAGTCCACTTTGGCGCGATCTACTTCGATGCCTTTAATCATGTATTCAACGTATCCGTGACAAGCCTCGGTGAGCAGCGTCACAGAGTGCAGGAAGTTGTAAATGATCACCGGCTTGAAAACATTGAGCTCGAAATTTCCCTGAGATCCGGCAAATCCGACCGCTGCCGTCGCGCCGTGGACTTGCGCGCATACCATGGTCATGGCTTCGCATTGCGTGGGATTGACTTTGCCCGGCATGATCGATGATCCGGGCTCGTTTTCTGGGATAGAGAGTTCTCCCAGCCCGCAGCGAGGGCCGGAGGCGAGCCAGCGAATATCGTTGGAAATTTTCGTGAACGACGCCGCCAGAGTTTCGAGCGCGCCCTGAGCAAAAATAATTTCGTCGTGCGCCGATAGCGCTGCAAATTTATTGGGATGAGAACGGAAGGGAAGTCCGCTCAATTCGGATATCTTTTTCGCAGCAAGTTCTGCGAACCCCTTCGGCGCGTTTAATCCTGTGCCCACTGCCGTTCCGCCGATGGCGAGGTCGTATAGTCCGTCGAGCACTTTTTCGAGACGATGAATGTCACGCTCTAACAGCGACGCCCAGCCGCCGAACTCTTGTCCGAAGGTGAGCGGCACCGCGTCCTGCAAGTGGGTACGGCCGATTTTTACTACATCTTTAAATTCCTCGGCTTTTGCCGCGATGGCCGCGTACACCGACTTGATGGCGGGAATTAAGGCATTCTTCACCCGCTCCGCCGCTGCTATGTGCATGGCCGTGGGGAACGTATCGTTCGATGACTGTGACATGTTCACGTCGTCGTTGGGATGAATGGGTTTCTTTGTCCCCATCTCCCCCCCTCGAGTTCAATGGCACGGTTGGAGATGACTTCGTTCACGTTCATGTTCGTCTGGGTACCGCTGCCGGTCTGCCAGATGCGCAGCGGAAACTGGTCGCCAAGCTTGCCGGAAATTACTTCGTCGGCGGCCTGCACGATCAGCTTGGCTTTTTCGGCGGGAAGTTTTCCGAGGTCCTGATTCACCAACGCGCAGGCCTTTTTCAGGATCCCGAAAGCGCGGATCAGTTCGGGAGGCATGGTGTCGCGCCCAATATTGAAGTGAAGCAGCGAACGCTGCGTCTGCGCTCCCCAATAAACACTGGCGGAAACTTCGATCTCTCCCATGCTGTCGGATTCGCGACGCGTTGCTTTCTCGGAGGGCATTGTTATATTGTCGCTCAAATCGACTTCACCGGAATTAGTGTCAAGTCTTCTACCAGTCCCACTTCTTTTTGGAGAAAAGGTTCTGCGTAAGTTACTCCTCCAAGCATCCCGTAGAAGCGTGCCATGGATTCTGTCCGCGCGCGAATTTCTGACTCTGCGGGAAATAAATCCTTACCTGCTTCCTGATCGCTGAATTGGGTCTTGTACGCCATTAAAGATTGCAGGCGCGCTTCAAATTGTTCGGTGATATCGACCACAAAGGTAGGCCGAACATCATAGTAAAGCGTGGCATAGATAATTTTGAAAGGACGATGCGCAGCGCTTCCTCGTTCCAAAGTTTCACTGAACGATGCATGCCGCGACCCAAGTGTCTGGTTCACATCCAGCTTTTGTAATCCAGCGAGGAAGCAGGCTTCGTAACCAAGAATCGACGCGGTGTAGTGATCGGGATGACGGCCTTTCCAGTAGGGAAGTATGACCACTCGCGGCCGCTGTTCGCGAATGACGTGGGCCACTTTGAGGCGGTTCTCCCACGTGTTTTCGACGCGGCCATCGGGAATGTCGAGAGCATGCCTCCATGCTACAAACAATATTTTTGCGGCGGCGCCAGCTTCCCGAGCGCGATCTTCGGCGCTGCCCCGGGTTCCCATTTCTCCCTGCGTAAGGTCGAGAATGCCGGTGCGATAGCCTTTCTGCGCCATCTTCAACAGTGTGCCTCCGCAGGTCTGTTCAACGTCGTCGCGATGAGCGGCCACCGCAAGTATGTCGAGATGAGTTGTCATGGAACTTACTCTAACAATTCTCAGCTAATGCTTTCGCACTATTTGTTAGCAGCGATTGCCCGATGTAAACTCCCGCGATCTATCTGGTGAATTTTCAGGAGGATATTTTGGCTGCTCACAGCACCGCATTGAACATGGACTTTGCCGCATCCCAATCGGGCGCCTGGCGCAGTCGCACTATCCTGATTGTCCTCATGGCCATTATTGCCTCGGTGTTTTGGGTCGATTCGCGATATCCGGCATTGCTCAAGCGTTATCACGCTGGCACCGAAATCAAAGCCAAAGGCGCGCTGACCTTCGGCACGGTGTACGCGGTCGACGCGTCCATGCCCTATGTAAAACGGGTGTGGCGCACCACTGTCAATTGGCTCGACGCCAACCGCGCGGGCATGACGTTCTCGTTTCTGTTTGGCCCAGCGGCGCTGGCTCTTTTTTCGACGATCCGCAGACGGCGAACCAACTCAAGGTATCTCAACACCCTGTTGGGAGCGTTTGCCGGGGCACCACTCGGCGTATGCAGCAACTGCATTGCTCCGATTGCGCGGGGATTTTACGCTTCGGGAATGAGTCGCGAGTCCGTGATGGCCGCCATGTTCGCCTCGCCCGCTTTGAATGTGGTGGTGCTGGCGATGACCTTTGCCCTGTTTCCCTTGCCCTTGGCGCTGTTCAAACTGGCAACCGTCCTTTTCCTGATTCTGGTTTTTGTTCCGGCGATCACTGCTCGACAGGGAATATCAGAGCCCGTAGTCAACTCGGTAATCGATATTCCGATGTCCGAAACTTGGGCACAGGCGTTTGCGCGGGCCGCGCTCGTGTATGCAAAAAGTTTTTGGAAGGTTTTCCGCGTAGCGTTTCCGTTGATGATTCTGGCGGCTGTACTGGGGGCGTTTGCGGTTGAGTTAATTCCGCAGCAGGCACTCCACGGCCACGTAACCGCTCTAGGAATCGCCGCCGTGGCGATCATCTCAGCATTCCTGCCAGTGCCGATGGCATTCGATGTGGCCATTTCTTATATCTTGATGGCGCATGGAGTGCCGCTGCCGTATGTGGCCGCCATCCTCTGCACTCTCGGAATTATCAGCGTGTACTCGCTCTTGATAATGGGCAAAACGATTTCCTGGAAGATCGCAGCCGCTACCTACGGAGTAATAGTTATTCTGGGGATCGCCGCCGGCTTCGCAGCGCAGGCGATGGGATAGATGGCGCTGAACGGTGCTCTAGTTTAAATTCCCCTGCTCAAGCACAACATTCTCGCGAACGATCATCCGGTAGGCCGCCATTTCCTCAGCCTAGGAAGCACGCTTCACATGCTGGTCGGTGTCCACAAAAACCAGCACCAAAGGCAATTTTCCACCGGCATCGACTAACGACGCGGTCTTCACTCGCTGCCTGCCCATGAATCCCCCAATCGCGTGCAAGAGGGTGGCGGCAAAAACATTTTCTTCCCGCAAGTAATTCAATATTTCCATGTGCAGTGGACGGTTCTTCCACTTATCGCCTTCGGTTAGATAGATCGTGACTTGAACGGCCATTGAATCATCTGGCATTCTAAAGTACACTTGCCAGCGCCATGCCCGCCAGCGCGGCGCCAAGGCACAAGACGTTATTGCTTACGAAGTTAGTGAGCATCAGCAACCATTGTCCCTACTGAAAGTAAGCCATGGTCTCGAAGGCAAAGCTGGAAAACGTGGTGAACGCTCCACAGAATCCCACAACCACCAGCAAACGCCATCGCGGATTCACCAGCACCGCTCAGTAATCCAGATCACAAAAAATCCGACGATCAAACTACCCGTGACGTTGATTATGAGAGTGCCGTACGGGAAAATCGGCTCAACGGAACATTGGGCATTCCGTATCCGCCCGGCCCGAGGTGACCGGGCGATTGAATAGACCCCGGAAAAACTAAGATTTGAAAGGGCGTGGCTTTAGCCACGCCGTGAACGCTGCTGAATTGATCAACGGCGCGGCTGAAAGTCGGCCCTTCCCGCTATAGGCCGCCGGGGGTTAAAGCAGAAAGTGGTTCATCCTCGTGATCGGGGCGTCCGTCGAAATCTTCGCGATAGTAGGAGCGAGCTGATTTTCCCATCCGTCCATAATACGAGTAGTAGTCGGGAGACCCTGTCCCGACTGCATTCAGAAGCACTCCGCTGATTCTCGCGTTCACCCGCAGCAGGATGTCGCGAGCCTGCCGCAGAGCATGCTTAGTGGTGGAGTTAGCACGAGCCACCAGGATCACTGCATCGGCTCTGGTCGCCATGATCACAGCGTCCGTGACAGGGAGAGTGGGAGGCGTGTCGACGACGATGTGGTCGTATTGGTCGCGCAACGCGGCAAGTACCTCGCCCATTTTGCTGGAGGCAAGAAGTTCAGCCGGGTTGGGCGGCGGGGTCCCCGCAGGCATCACGAACAAGTTTGGCACTAGCGGAGAACGGATCGTGGCCTGCTGAAGGGTCGCACTTCCAGTGAGAACGTTAGTGAGTCCGACAGTAGCATTCACTCCCAGAGTTTTGTGAATGCCGGGCCTCCTTAAATCTGAATCGATCAAAACCACGCGCGCGCCTTTTTGTGCCAGTACGATGGCGCAGTTAATACTGGTGGTCGTTTTTCCCTCCTGGGGTAGCGCACTGGTGACGAGAATCACTTTGGGAGGGGCGCCGATTGAAGTTAACAGCAGGGAAGTGCGGAGAGCCCGATAGGCCTCCGCCATTTGCGATTGCGGACGGGACTTGGTGATTAGCTCCATCGGTTCTTTGCTTGATGTGAATGAAAGCTTTTGCCCAGCCCCGTTGTAACGCGCCGTTCCTGCGCCAAGGGGGATGATTCCCAGAGTCGGCAACTGCGATACCGATTGCGCTTCCTCCACGCTGCGAACGGTGTTATCGAGGCCATCGAGAACGAACGCAAGGCCAATTCCCGTGGCCAGCCCTAAGGCCAGCGCGTAAGAAAGATTGCGAAACAGATTGGGTTCAGAAGGAGAAGTGGGGACCCGGGCGAGGTCAACAGGACGAATGTTATTTGATCTTAAACCCGCGGTAACGCCAGCCTCTTTTAACTTCTCTAGCAGGTTTTCATACAGAGCGCGATTTGTATCGGCGTCGCGCTTCAAAAAGTTGTACTCAATCGCGCTTTCGTTTAACTGATTTGCCTCTTGTTTTTGCCTGTCCAGCGCGGTTCGCAACATTCCCTCTCGCGCCTGGGCCGCAAGATAATCTCCTCGGAGGCGATCGACTGCCTTCTTTCTTTCAACTTCGGTTTGCGCATCGACTTCTTTAAGTTGTTCGGAAAGTTGAGCCAGCTTGGGATATGAAGGGCCAAATTGTGAACCGAGTTGAGCAATCTGTATTTTTAGGTCGGCGTGTTGTTCCTGCAACTTCTGCAGCAAGGTGGAACCAGAGTTCGATGTGTTCGTCGCCATGTTGGCCGCAGCTGCGATGGAGTCGGAATTACCGGATTGCACTAGCCGGTACAAAGATTCTTTCTCCATTCGCGCGGATTCGGCGTCGGTCAACTCTTTATTGAGTTCGTCCAATTTCGACGTGGTGATGTTTTGCTTTTCATCGATTCCCAATATTTCGTGGGCCTTTTGGTATTTCACCAATTTCTCTTGAGAGGTCTCGACTTTCAATTGCAAATCGATCAGCTGCTTTGAGAGCCACTCCGAAGTCTGTGCGGTGGCGTCGAACCGAGTCTTGAAATTCTGTTCCACATAGACGTTGGCGAGGGTATTGACGGCCCGAGCGGCTAGAAAGCGATCGGGGCTGCGGTAGTGAATATCGACAATTCTGGTATTGGGCTCAAGCATTACCCCGAGGTTCGACTTAAAAGCGCCGACCAATCCGGATAGTCTTTCGGAATCGTCCTCGTTGCTGGAGACCAAACCTACCGGAGTCGAAGCAACGCCCTTGTCCAATCCCAATTGCTTGATGACTTGCAAGGCAAGGGAGTCGCTGCGAAGTATGCGCACTTCGGTATCGAGGTCGGTGGGATCGGAATAATCGTAGGCGGAGCTGCCGCCATCTTTAACATTCAGGGTAACGGGATCCATGCGGTTTATTGCGATGCTTCCCACCGCGTCATAAATCGGAGTACTGCGCAGGGTCGCAATCAGCACCGCGCAAAAAATCAAGGCCGGACAACTGAGGACGACCCACTTTCGTTTAAGCAGAATCTGACCATAATTGCGCAGAAGAGAATCGCGGGTGGAAAAGTGCAGGCTGGCCGGGTTCAAGCGAGGATTGAAAGGTGGCAAATAGGCGGGAAAACCTTCACGATCAGGGCGTCCATTGGTATGAATGATTGGACCCAGACTCACTTGTTCCCCTCGGACAGCGGCAGTGCTAAAAGATCAGGTAACAGGCCAAGATGTTTGCGTTCCAAAAGTTCGGACGCTGAGATTTGCTTTCGCACATTCTAGCACCGTAACAAAATAGTAATAGCTTAAATTCGCCGGAGGTGCCGATGGATGAAAAGCGGGGCGCACAGCGCGATGTCTCCGATATACTACCTTTCGCAAATGAATTGGTCGGAAGAGATCGTGTTGGTGACAGGAGGAACCGGCTCCTTCGGGAAAAAATTCTGTGAGTTGATGTTGGCGGAGTACCATCCGCAGAAGTTGATCGTCTTCAGCCGCGACGAACTCAAGCAGCATGACATGCGTTCGTCAGGTTTCGACCATTCCAGCCTGCGTTATTTTATTGGCGATGTCCGCGATGCGCAAAGGTTGGAACGTGCGCTATCGGGAGTGACCGTCGTGGTGCATGCCGCTGCACTTAAACAGGTCCCCGCTTGCGAATACAATCCTTTCGAAGCGATTCAAACCAATATCATTGGCGGGAAAAACGTTATTGATGCATGTATTAATCAGGGGGTCCGCCGCATCCTCGCTTTAAGCACCGATAAAGCCGTAAACCCGGTGAATCTTTATGGGGCCACCAAGCTCTGTGCCGAGAAAGTTTTCGTACAGGCCAATGCTTATGCGGGCGCGCAAGACACTCGCTTCAGTTGCGCTCGCTATGGAAATGTGGTGGGTAGCCGGGGCAGCGTGATTCCGATGTTTGTCGAGCAACGAAAGACGGGGCGGGTAACGATTACGGACCCGCGCATGACCCGCTTCTGGATCACGCTCGAAAAAGGGGCTAGGTTCGTCGTGCGGTGCATCGAGCAGATGCGCGGCGGTGAAATTTTTGTGCCCAAAATTCCAAGTATGAACATGAGCGAAATGGCTGCCGCCATCGCTCCAGGGTGCGAAGTGGATTGCATCGGAATTCGTCCTGGGGAAAAACTGCATGAAGTGCTGTTATCGGAAGACGAGTCCCGAAATACTGTCGAGATGGACGAGATGTTCGTAGTGCAGCCTACTCATTCGTGGTGGCACAAAGAAAATTGGAAGCAGGCCCGGGTGCTGCCTGAGGGGTTCCGTTACAGCAGCGACACCAATTCGCAATGGCTGACTCGCAAAGAGTTGTTCGACCTCATCGACTTTGGGGACCGTCCTCAGGACTTTTCTGACTTGAGCGCCATTTCTACCGTACAGCAATTGAAGGTTTCATGAGTCCGGTTTCCGCCGCGAACCAACCATTAGCAATCGAGGGAGGAACACCGGTCCGCGAGACGTACCTTCCCTATGGGCGACAATCGATTGATGAGTCTGACATACAAGCAGTGGTGGAAGCGCTACAATCAGACTGGTTAACCACCGGCCCTAGAGCGGCGGAATTTGAAGAAGCGGTGGCGGCCCGTGTGGGTTCAAGATACGCCGTGAGTTTCAGTTCTGGTACAGCGGCACTACACGGGGCGGCCTTCGCGGCGGGACTGAAGCCCGGTGACGAAGCAATCACTTCGCCTCTGACTTTTGCGGCTACGGCAAACTGCGTCTTGTATCAGGGAGCCACTCCGGTTTTCGCCGACGTTTCGCCGGATACCTTAAACCTGGATCCGCTGGAGGTCGAGCGCAAAATCACTCCCCACACCAAGGCCATCCTGCCGGTTGATTATGGCGGTCAGCCAGCTGATCTGGACTCAATCAAAGAGTTGGCGAGAAAGCATGACCTGATCGTCATAGAAGACGCTTGCCACGCTTTAGGGGCAGAGTACAAGGGAGAACGGGTCGGAAGCATCTCGCACATGACAGTGTTCAGCTTTCACCCGGTGAAGCATTTGACCACCGGTGAAGGCGGCATGGTCACCACCGACGATCCGGGTTACGCTACGACTCTTCGCCAATTCAAAAATCATGGGATAACCAGCGATGTGCAGCAGCGTCAAGCCAAGGGCGAATGGTTTTATGAGATGCATTTGCTGGGGTACAACTACCGCCTCACCGATATTGCATGCGCGCTAGGCACTCAACAGCTCTTAAAACTCGAATCGAATTTGAAGAGAAGGCGGGAAATTGCGGCGCGTTACACTGCGTCGTTCGCAGATGTCGCCGCGGTGTCGCCGCCAAAAATGCGCAACGATGTCAACCCAGCTTGGCACCTTTATCCGGTGAGGCTGCAATTACAACACTTGGAAGGCACCCGGGACGACATTTTCCGCGCACTGCGGGGAGAAAACATTGGTGTAAACGTCCACTACATTCCAGTCCATTTGCATCCTTACTACCAGCAGAGGTTCGCCTATGCGAAAGGGACCTTTCCAGTGGCGGAGAGGGCTTATGAAGAGCTCATCAGCCTGCCGATGTTTCACGGCATGCACGACGGGGACGTTGAAGATGTGATACGAGCGGTAAAAAAGGTGATGAATCGATTCGCTCGACAATAGTTATATCGTCGCTGAACGTCAAAGCTCCAGAGCCCTAAACCTGACTGATGAAGACAGAGCAAATGTCGCAATGGGCAAGTCAGTTCGGTAGAGAATATACCGACAGAAATTCCCTCAACCTCAGGGCAATCGACGAGCTTTACCAACAAAATTATGGGGTAACCCGGAGAAAGCTGAATGAAGAGTTTTTGAAGAGTGTGCCGCGATCCGCGCGGATCCTTGAAGTGGGATGCAATATTGGCAATCAACTTTCTTTGTTAAGCGATATAGGATACTCGCGACTTTACGGCATAGAGTTGCAACACTATGCCTTGCTCCGAGCTCGCGAGAGGGTAGGCACGGGGAGATTGGTTGAAGGTTCAGCTTTCGAAATACCGTTCAGCGACCGGTCCTTCGACCTCGTGTTCACTTCGGGGGTTCTCATTCATATCGCTCCGGGTGATTTGCCCGCAGTAATGGATGAAATATATCGATGCTCAAGAACGTACGTTTGGGGCTTCGAGTACTATTCCGCGGATCCAATGCAAGTCGACTACCGAGGAAACGATAATCTGCTGTGGAAGATGGATTATTCTCGGCTCTACCGGGAGCGCTTCCCCGATTTGTCCTTATGCAAGGAGAGGCGCTTGCCTTATCTGACTAACTCTAACCAGGACTGCATGTTTCTCTTGAAGAAAATCCCTCTCGCATAGACCAGGTATCGTTCATGCCCAAGACCATGGTCGCGATCGTTCAAGCCAGAATGGGGTCGTCCAGATTGCCCGGAAAAGTCTTGATGGACTTGGGAGGCAAAACGGTTCTGTCGCGGGTAGTGCAAAGGTTACAGCGGACGCCGCACATGAACGAGATCGTGGTCGCCACCAGCGAGATGGCGTCAGACGATCCTTTAGTGGAAAGATGTGCTGCCCTTTCCGTCCAATGCTTTCGGGGCTCCGAACATGATGTCCTTGACCGTTTTTATGGGGCCGCAAGGGCACATCACGCCGACGCGGTGGTTCGTATTACGGCCGATTGCCCTTTGATAGATCCGACTCTTGTAGCGGAAACGATGCGAGTCTTTGAGAGTGAACGCGCCGACTACGCAAGCAATTCTATTGAGCGTACATATCCTCGCGGACTGGATGCTGAAGTCTGCACAATGCAGGCGCTGAGCTCGGCTTGGGAAAATGCACGCCAACCGTATGAACGAGAGCACGTGACGCCCTATCTTTACGAACATCCTGAACGATTTCGCATTGCGAGCGTTGTGGGTGCGGTGGACTACAGCCAATATCGTTGGACGCTTGATACTGAAGAAGACTTGGCTCTGTTGCGCGCAATCTATCAGGCTTTTGATAATCAAGATAATTTTCCGTGGCAGGATGTTATTGCGCTTATGGAGCGCGAGCCGCAACTGGCCGAAATGAATTGCAACGTTACACAGAAATCGTTGTACTAGACAGATGCCGCCAGCGCCGCTCATGATACGCGCCGACGCCAACATTGCGATGGGCAGCGGTCACGTCGCGCGCTGCACAGCCCTTGCACAGCGATGGCAGGACGCAAGTGGAGAAGTGACGTTTGCTATTGCAGAGGCGCCCGACCCAATCTGTAATTGGATTCATGATGAGCGAATGGGTGTAATCCACCTAGACGCAGCCCCGGGATCAATCGAGGATGCGACATTCGTGATTGCGGCGGCGAAGAAACTATCCGCCCAATGGGTGGTAGTGGATGGATACCAGTTCGACGCTGATTACCAGCGCCTTATCAAACAATCCGGCTTGAAGCTTCTTCTTTTCGATGACAAAGGTGAGTGCGGACCTTACATTGCCGACGTGGTACTTAACCAGAACCTGACAGCATCTGAACGGATGTATTTGCGGCGCAGCCCCGAAACACGCTTACTCTTGGGAGTTAAGTATGTGGTGTTGAGGCGTGAGTTCAAACCATGGCTCAACAGACAACGCATTCGTCTGCCCGAGGCAAATAAAATTCTAGTTACCATGGGTGGCAGTGATCCCGACGGCCTCACACTAAAAGTAATAGAGGCGTTGCGGCCACTAAGCGAAGAGTTTGAAATCACGGTAATTGCAGGTGGCGGCAACCCCAAAGCTATCGAAATCAGCAAGCTCATATCTGGATCAAGCAATCGCTTCCGATTCCTGAGTGAGGTCCGCGACATGGCTGCGATCATGGCAGATGCTGATCTGGCGGTCATTTGTGGCGGAGGCACGCTTTGGGAGCTTGCGTTTATGGGCTGCGCCATTCTCACTTATTCCCGCCCCGGAATTCAAAGAGAGATAATCGATGCACTCGGGGATGTGGATGCAGTTATTGATCTAGGCAACTCCTGCAACTTTGAGCCGTCGAAATTACGAGAGGAAGTGCGCCGCGTCCTGCAATCTGTTGACCTGAGAAGTTCTCTGGCACAACGAGGAAGGGAACTCGTGGATGGGCGCGGGGCGGATCGAGTTGTGGCAGCGTTGGGGGAATCAACCCAATGAATTCGGGAGTGACTCTGAGGCCCATCGTGAACGAAGATCGCGAAGCCTTTGTGAAAATGGCAGTGGAGTACTTTCGTGAATTGAATCCTGCGTTTAAAGCTGCTGCGGACTGGCAGTCTTCATACTTTCAAAACATATTAAATAATTCAGACGATTCTGCGTGCTGGATTTTGCATGACAACCAAATCGCAGGATTCGTAATTTTCGGAATCGAAGAGCACCATTTTCTCCCGCGCACTACCGGAATGATTTGGGAAATGTATGTTTTACCTGGGATGCGACGAATGGGGATTGCCCGCAAATGCGCAGAGTTGGCAATTAACCATATGCGCAAACATTCCCCATCGAAAATTCGTCTGGAGGTTATGACCGGGAATGAATCGGCTGCCGCCCTGTGGGAATCGCTCGGCTTCAAGAGGTCATCGGAAGTTTTCATTTTGCCATTGCCTTCGGAGTCGTGGAAATGAAGGTGGCCATTTCTCAGCCAACTTATTTGCCGTGGATCGGCTACTTCGACCTTATCGATCAAGTGGACGTATTTGTACTGCTCGACAATGTGCAATTTAAAAAGCGATCATGGCAACAACGCAACCGAATCAAAACTCCGATCGGACTGCAATGGCTCACGGTTCCGGTGGTGGTGGGAGGCCGTCCTAATCAGCAGATTTTGGAGGTCAAGATTCGAGAAATGGATTTCTGGGTCAACCACTGCCGGGCCATTGAGTTGAACTATCGCCGCTCGAATTTCTTTGGCGACTATTTCGAGACGCTGACTGAAAAGCTAAAAGGGTCGGAGAGCAAGCTTCTTTTCGACATGAATCTCCGGCTCATAGATTGGTTTATAGATTTGCTGGACATTAAAACTCGCATAGTGCGCTCTTCCGAATTGCATCAAGCAGGCAAGCGGACGGAATTGCTGGCAAATATTTGCACGGCCCTGGGCGCAACGCAATACGTTTCGCCGTTGGGTTCGGCCGATTATTTATTGGAAGAAAAAGACATCATCTCCAGCCGAGGGATTGAAGTTGTTTTTCAGAATTATGTTCATCCGGAATACACGCAATTATTTCCTCCGTTTCTTTCTTATGCATCGGCGCTAGATCTTCTGTTTAACGAAGGTCGCCACTCGCTTGAGATTTTAAGAACTGGACGGCGCGATCCATTTCTTCCTTTACAGGTTGCGGCTCAACTTGGCGAACATGTGCCGATTTCATGACGATGCCTTTCAGCATTGGGGGACGCAAGATTGGTCCTGACCATCCCGTTTACGTGATTGCCGAAGTTTCAGCCAATCATAATCAGGATTTCGATCGGGCGGTTCGCATCGTTCAAGCTGCAAAAAACGCTAGGGCCGATGCCATCAAACTGCAGACTTATACTGCCGACACAATCACGATAAAAAGTGACCGCGAAATATTCCGCATCGGGGGTGGAACTCTCTGGGATGGGCGCACGCTGCACGAACTTTACGGCGAGGCTTACACTCCGTGGGAATGGCAACCCAGATTAAAGAAGGTCGCCGATGATCTAAAAATTGATTTGTTTTCTTCGCCGTTCGATCCCACCGCGGTAGATTTTTTAGAGAAAATGCAAGTGCCCGCGTACAAAGTGGCTTCTTGCGAACTGGTAGATATTCCCCTCCTCAAGAAGATTGCGCAGACTAAGAAGCCGATCATTATGTCGACTGGAATGGCCTCCCTTGAGGAAATCGACGAAGCGCTGGCCGCTTGCCGGAGCGCAGGGGCTACCGAGATTGCACTCCTCAAGTGCACCAGCGCTTACCCAGCCTCGCCGGAGGAAATGAATTTGAATACAATCCCGGAAATGGCGAGGAGATTCGAAGTTGCGGTGGGGCTTTCGGACCACACGATGGGCATCGCCGTGCCAATCGCAGCCGTAGCTTTAGGCGCCTCGATTATTGAAAAGCACATCACGTTATCGCGGAACGACGGAGGACCTGATAGCGCGTTTTCTCTGGAGCCGGACGAGTTTAAGGCGATGGTGGAAGCGGTGAGACTCGCGGAGAGGGCGCTGGGGCACGTGAAGTTCGGAGTAAGCGAGCAGGAAAAGGGGAGTCAAATTTTCCGGCGCTCTCTTTTTGTAGTGCACGACATTCGGCGCGGAGAAAAATTTACCGAATCGAACCTGCGTTCTATTCGACCGGGTCATGGCCTGCACACTCGGCATTTCGATGAGATTGTAGGAAAACGCGCGGCACACGATATCGAACGAGGGACGCCGCTGACGTGGGAGATGGTGGATAACAAATGAAGTTTGTATCTCCTGTGTTGAAACACGTTGTTTATCCCACCGTGTCGGGAACAGGAATACTTCGCCGCTACACCCGCGAAATTCCAACAGTCATCACCTACCACGGTGTTTTTCCCGATGACTATCACGTTGATGGCGAGAATTGTGACGGAAATCTCGTGAGTGCAGATATGCTCCGTCGCCAGTTGGTTTTCTTGAAGAAGAATTACAACGTAATCCATCCCGAAGAATTTCGGTCATGGTGTGTTTCGCAGAAACAACTTCCGCCACGCTCAGTTCTGCTGACGTGTGACGACGGACTGCGAAACGTTGTTACCGACATGTTGCCGGTGCTCCAGGAGCAGTCGCTCGCATGCTTGTTCTTCGTTACCGGCGCCTCGCTTGGAGACGTCGCTGAGATGCTTTGGTACGAAGAGCTCTTCCTGATGCTGTCGAGTCGCGCCAAGAGCGCAAAATTGACAATTCCAGAAATTGGTTTGGAATCACGGCCCCTCGAAGAAACTAATAATTTATGGCGAGAACTGGTCGAGAAGTTCTCCCAATTCAATGCAGCCGAACGCGCAACGCTCAAAGAGAAAGTTCGCGTGCAACTCGACCTGTCGAAGAACTGGAATGCGAATTATTTGGAAGATGCAGTCTTACGCAATAGATTCTGTCTATTGAATGTTGATGGGTTAAAGCAATTAAAGGCCAGCGGTATGGGCATTGGATCGCACACCTTATCGCATCCAGCGTTGTCGCGCCAATCTATGGAAAATGCTCGTACGGAAATCGTGGACTGTCGACGCTTTCTGGAAGACACGCTGGAGTGGCCCGTTTGGGCGATGGCTTATCCTTTTGGAGATGCTGCATCCGTGGGCGAACGAGAATTTGAAATGGCGGCGCGCGCAGGATTCGAATGCGCGTTTGTGAATGTTGAAAATGCACGCCATGAATTGTCGCTCATGGCTTACCCCCGCGTTCACGTTACCCGCAATATGTCATTGGCGGAATTCGATGCTCACGTATCAGGGTTTTACCAGTCAGTGCGGAATTTCTTTCACCCTAATGAGCGTTCGCAAGTGCAAGCCTTGGTCAATCCATGAATGCACGCAATTCGATCGCTAATTTCCGCGTATATAGTTCTTCTGAAGTTGCCGCCCACTATTCGTCCTTAAGCTATTTGACGCCCTGCGAGCGAATGCTGTTCGACAAATATTTAAAGCCCGGCATGGCAATTCTTGATGCTGGCGTTGGAGGCGGCCGAACCACCCCTCACCTTTCAGCCATCGCAGGAAGCTATGTGGGAATCGATTATTCGGAGACGATGATAGAAGCCTGTCGCAATCGTTATCCAGAGTTGCGATTTGCCGTGAGCGATGCCGCCGATCTCTCAGCTTTTCCAGCCGAGGCATTCGATGCTGTCGTGATGGCATTCAATACGATCGATTACATCGTCCCCGAGGATCGCAGGAGACAGTGCTTTACTGAGTGTTGGCGAGTGTTGAAGCCGGGTGGCGTCTTTTTGTTTTCATCGCATAATCCTCGTTCCATCATTGTCCGGCCCGGGTGGGAGCAAAATAGAGTTCATTCATTCGTCAGGAGATTTATCACGCACTCGAGCATGCTTTATCCGGTCGCGGTCGCAGCAACCACGACCATGAAAGCCGCCCAGTCGCTAGTGCGTGCCTCGGTTACGACTTTAGGCAGACTCGCGCATCGACTTTCAAAGTCTGCCTTTTGGACTGGCGAGGGCCATCTCATGGACGCAGCGCATGGGGGACTGTTAACTCATTACTGGACTCCGCGAAAGGCGATCAACGAGGTTTCGCAATTCGCTTTCGAGTTGGCGGAGATCAGAGGCGACGACTATCCGCGCAAAAGCGGGGAACTTCTTACAGACTGGTACTACTACGTTTTTGCGAAAGCGAATAGGAAGACCAGAGCCGAGGTTGCGTGCGCCTAGTCGTCCACGACGAGATTCCAATTGATTCAAAGCTTAAGAGCGATTGGCATAATCTCGCGGGCAAGATGGAATGTCCGGAAATCTTCTACACATATGAATGGGCGTTGGCTGCACAACTTGCTTTTTGCCTTACATTTCGGCCACTGCTGATCCTTGGATATGAATCCCAAGGAGACGAATTGGTCGGAGTAGCGGCACTGGCCACCTCGACGCCACCGGCTGGAGCCTTTTTTCTCAACGGAACTACTGCGGATTATTGCGACTTTGTTTCTGCCCCCGAACACCGGCGCGAATTCATTCATGCCGTGCTCTCAGAATTAAAATCGAGAAGTTTGCATAAGCTGGTGATGCCGAACCTCCCGGCCGCGTCGGCGACAGTGGCTGCACTCAAGGAAGCCAGAAGAGTTGGATTTTTTGCTTTCGCTCGCCCCGCTTATGTTTGCGCGCAGGTAAAGCTGGACACCAAAGAGCTACGGGATTCGGCCGCACAGGCAGCCAGCCGCAGGTTGAAGCGTTTTCAAAAGGCTTTCGGCGAACGCGGGTTGGCGCATTATAGCCATGCCTCTTCCTTTGAAGCCGTTGCAGAATCGTTCCCAAACTTTGCGAAAGCCCACGTTGCTCGATTTCTTTCGACAGGCAGGCTCAGTAATTTAATTCAGTCATCTCGCCGCAAGTTTTTGATGGAACTGTCTCATTTGCTTTCTGAATGTAAGGCGGTGACGCTTTCCCGGTTGGCGGTTGCCGAACGTACCCTTGCCTGGAACTTCGGATTCCGATTTGGTGGGAGTTGGTTTTGGTACCAGCCGACTTTTGACGGCGAATTCCAGAAATATTCTCCGGGAGTTTGGTTGTTGTCCGCCGTTGTGCAAGAAGCGTGCTCATCTCCCGAAGTCGAGAGGGTCGATCTGGGTTTGGGAGCTGAAGATTATAAAGATCGTCTGGCAAACGATTCGCGCGAGACGCTGCATGTAACGGCGTCAACGTCTCGCTTGGCGCACGAGAAAGAAATTTTCAGATACCGCGCCGTTGCAGCGGTGAAATCCATCCCGCAAGTTGAATCGTACATCCGCTTCGCAAGAGATCGGGTATTTAGGCTGCGCAAACTATTTAAGAGCGATCGTCCCACGAATCCTTTCGTCACGAACTGGAGGCGATTATTAAAAGTTGCATCCGATCCCGCACTTATTTTTCTTGAATGGACTCCCAATTTTCCGATGGAGGCCGCTATAGAAGTGAAGAGTATCGACCTAAACTTGCTCGCTGAAGCTGCGATGCACTACGAGGCAGATACCGAAACGCTTGAGTACCTGCTGCGTGCGGCCAGGCTTCTTGACCTGAAGCAAAAAGGTAAAGCTTGGTTGGATGATGAGGGGAAGCCCACGTTTTTCTGTTGGGAAATGGATTTCAGCTTACCAGCAAAAAGTCACGAGGACGCCGGGCGCCGTGCAGATACCTTAATTTCGGAGCCATGGATGCCATTGTCTTCGCGGGATGAAGGATTTCGAGGGACGGCATTTTCCGCAGTAGCTGCGCGCTTATATGCGGAGGGCAAGACCCCTTGGATTGCTCTGAAGTCCAAAGATGACGAAGGACGCCGCGAAGTGGAAAAGGCCGGTTTTGTGGAGCGATTCTCCATGACAAGTAAACAGTGGAAGAACATTAACCCGGATCATCCTAAGCCGGAGAAAGCTAAGGAAGCTGCTGAAAAGTTATCGTCCGCTGCTTAACGATACGCCAAGTGCAATTAATCGGAAGTGGCATTCCCGATTGGCAAACTTATTTTTGGCATTTGGGACAGTAGTGACTGCTGCGGCCGGCGATGACGATTCGCTTGATCAATGTTCCGCAAAGAAGGCACGGTTCGCCTTCACGACCGTAGACCCGGTGTTGAAGCTGGAACGATCCAGCCTCTCCGCTGGAATTGACGTAATTGGAAATGGACGACCCTCCAGCGATGATGGCCTCTTTCAATACTTCGGCGAGCGAAAGAAACAGTTTGCGCAATTCGTCTTTTGTCAGCGACCTGGAGCGCCGACGGGGACGGACGTTTGCGCGAAATAGAGATTCGTCGGCATAAATGTTTCCTACTCCGCTCAACAGCTTTTGATTCAGCAAGGCACTCTTGATGGGAGTCTGGCGGACGCGAAAAACGCTGACGAATTTGTCTAGTCCGACATCGAGGGGTTCGGCACCGGCTGCGGCGAATTCATTGGCAACGCTGAGGCGTCCGAAACGTCGAGGGTCTACAAACCGCAGCTCACGGCCTGATGAAAGGGTAACGATCGCGTGCGTGTGTTTGGCGATTTCGGCTTCGGGCTGGCATAGGAGAAGTTTGCCCGTCATTCCCAAGTGGACGATCCACTGCGAGTGGGTTGCTGGAGCAAGCTTCGCGGAATTTCTTTTTTTCCGACCCTTCTTCTTTGCCGATGTGGGCGAGTACGCACGATCTAAATCAATGACTATGTGCTTGCCAACTCTTCGAACTTGAATGATACGGCTGAATTCGAGCGTGGCGACGATTTGGGGTGCTGGCGACTTCAGCGGCTCGGGCTTTGGTCCAAGCCAAACTGTTTTGATTAGGTCGCCTCGGACGCGAGCGTCCAAGCCGCGGGCCACGGTTTCAACTTCGGGCAGTTCGGGCACGTTGAACAGTGTATCGCTTCGCGTTTGGGGACTTGGTAAAGGCTGGAATCGCAAGGTATGATTTGGCGTACACCTCTTCCGTATTTATCCCTATAATCTGTGCGTGTCATTTTCATGGAAGACGAGTGTGTGCAAATCCTGCAGTGCGGCCGGGCGGCTGTAATTCTAACGTGGAGTTTCTCATTTGAAGCGAGGCAAGACCGCAGTTATCATCGGCGCGCAGTGGGGCGACGAGGGCAAAGGCAAAATCGTCGATGTGCTTTCGGAGAAATTCTCTGTTGTGGCCCGCTACGCCGGCGGACATAATGCCGGCCATACGGTAATCATCAATGGCAAGAAATTTATCTTGCAACTTGTGCCCTGCGGAGTGCTGCGGGCGGGGTGCCGCAGTGTGATTGGCAACGGAGTTGTGCTTGATCCGCTGGCGTTATTGAAGGAAACATCCGCGCTGCGCGAAAATGGCGTCAATGTTGATGGAAGCCTTTTTATCAGCAACCGTGCTCATGTAATTCTGCCCTACCACCGCATGATAGAACTGGCTTCTGAAAATGCGCCCGGACGGGTCAAGATTGGTACGACGTCAAGGGGAATCGGCCCTGCCTATGAAGACAAGATGGGCCGACGGGGACTGCGCGTTGCCGATCTGCTGGATTTGAAGCTGCTGAAAACGCATATTGAAAACGCGTGCCGCGAAAAAAATATGATTGCGCACGCGCTATTCAATTCCGAGCCGATTGATCCCGACAAGATGTATGACGAGTATGCTGCGGCCTCTCAAAAAATTGCTCCGTTTGTTTGCGACACTGCTGCTTTGCTGAACCGGGCGATCAACAACGGCGAGTCGGTGATCTTTGAAGGGGCCCAAGGCGTAATGCTTGACATCGATCACGGCACTTATCCGTTTGTTACGTCTTCGAGCGCGACCTCGGGCGGCGCAGCCATCGGTACGGGTGTCGCTCCAACAGCCATTCAGACTGTAATCGGCGTGACCAAGGCTTACTGCACGCGAGTTGGAGGCGGTCCTTTTCCCAGTGAACTGACGGACGCCACGGGCGACCTCCTGCGTTCTCGCGGCAATGAATACGGGGCAGTGACGGGGCGTCCGCGCCGGTGCGGATGGCTTGATCTGCCGCTCTTACGCTACGCAGCCATGATTAATGGGATTTCGTGGCTGGTAGTCACTAAGCTCGATGTGCTGGATGAGTTAGCGGAAATCAAAGTCTGCACTGGCTACAAGATCAATGGACGCGCGTGTGACGAGATTCCAGCACACGCCAGCGGCTACGACAGCATTGAGTGTGTTTATAAAACCATGCCAGGCTGGCAAAGTTCTACTGAGGGCATCACGGAATTGGATAAGCTTCCCAAAGCGGCGCGCGAATACTTGGATTTTCTTGAGAAAGAAAGTGGCGCGCGCATTGGTATGGTTTCCACGGGCCCTGACCGGGAGCAGACAATGTTTTTAGAAGAGTTCGCGGCAGAATTGAAATCTCTGACCGGTTAGCAAGGAGAAGAATGGTCGTTCTGGCAGTGACGTGGATGGCTAAGACGGGAAAAGAAGCTGAAGTGGCCGCACTGCTCTCGAAACTAACCGATGAGTCGCGCAAAGAACCGGGCTGCGTGACCTACCAGGTACACAAGCACAAGACTGATCCTCGACGGTTCTTCATCTACGAAAAATATGAGAACGACGCCGCAATTGAAGCGCACCGCGGCTCGCCGCACTTCTTGCAGCATGCGAAGAAAGACTTGCCAAAAGTAGCGGACCGCATCGAGGCACATTTATACGAACCGCTCGACTAGTCACTCTTTGTAAACAAGGGGAAGGGCGCACACTCTATCGCAATGACTATTGGGCGAGTTCGTATCCGGCAAAAAAATAGCTCAACTCGAACCGGGCCGTGTCATCCGCGTCCGATCCGTGGATGGCGTTGTGCTCGATGCTGGTCGCCCACTTTTTGCGAATCGTTCCTTCTTCTGCCTGTGCGGGATTCGTCGCCCCCATAAGTTTGCGCAGGTCAGCGATGGCGTTTTCCTTCTCGAGCGCAAGCACAACAATCGGACCGCTCGACATGAACTCAGTCAATGAACTGAAAAACGGTCGCGCCGCATGCACTGCGTAAAACTGCTCCGCCTGATGCTTTGAGATTTCCAGCATCTTCATGGCGAGGATGCGAAATCCATTTTTCTCAAACTGTTCGATGATGTCGCCAACTGCGTTTCGCGTGACGGCGTCTGGCTTTACGATGGTGAAAGTTCGTTGCAATGTCTTCATATTTCCAGTGATTTCCTCAAAATAAAATTAAGCTCGCGCTGCGATTCCCATAGTTGCAGCTACAACCTCGCCGATGTCTGCCGGTGACTTTGCCATGCGAATGCCGGCGGCTTCCATGGCGCTGATCTTTTCTTCGGCCGTCCCTTTGCCGCCGGAGATGATTGCGCCGGCGTGGCCCATGCGGCGGCCCGGTGGTGCCGTTTGCCCGGCAATAAATCCGATGACTGGCTTTTTCATTCGCGCTTTAACATATTCGGCTGCAGCCTCTTCGGCCGTACCGCCGATTTCTCCGATCATGACCACTGCCTCGGTTTGAGGATCGCGATTGAAGAGTTCGAGAGCATCGAGAAATGTCGTTCCGATGATGGGATCGCCGCCAATGCCGATCGCGGTCGATTGACCGATGCCGCGCGTAGTCAATTGATATACGGCTTCGTAAGTGAGGGTGCCGGAACGGGAGACGATTCCAACGGAGCCTTGTAGGTGAATGCGCCCCGGCATGATTCCGATTTTGCATTTTCCTGGAGAAATAATTCCCGGACAGTTGGGTCCGATCAGACGCGACCGGCGGTCCTGCAAATACTCCCATGCGCGTACCATGTCGAGCGTGGGGATACCTTCGGTGATGCACACGATCAGTTCGATCTCAGCGTCGGCGGCTTCCATGATCGCGTCGGCGGCGAATGGTGGCGGAACAAAAATCACGGACGCGTTCGCCGCAGTTTTTTCCACCGCCTCTTGCACGGTGTTAAAAACTGGCCAACCTTCATGCGTGGTGCCGCCTTTACCCGGAGTGACTCCGCCTACTATGTTGGTCCCATATTCGGCGCAGGCTTTAGCGTGAAAAGTGCCCTCTCGACCGGTGAGGCCCTGAACAATGAGTCGCGTCGAGCTATCTACCAGAATGCTCATAAGATTTTAGTTAGCTGCCGCTACTACCTTTTCAGCGGCATCTTTCATCGTCTCGGCCACGATAAAGTTGAATCCGGATTGCTTTAATATTTCGCGTCCCTCTTCAACATTGGTGCCCTCAAGGCGCAACACAATGGGAAGCCTCATTCCGGTTTTGTTTGCCGCTTCCACCACCCCGCGGGCCAACGTGTCAACGCGCAAAATACCGCCAAAGATATTGATCAGCACGGCTTTCACGCTCTTGTCGCTCAGAAGAATCTCGAAAGCATGCGTGACCTGTTCGGCATTCGCGCCGCCGCCGACGTCGAGAAAATTCGCGGGCATGCCGCCCGCGTATTTGATGATATCCATGGTCGCCATCGCAAGGCCCGCGCCATTTACCATGCATCCCACGTTGCCTTCCAGCTTTATGTAATTCAGCCCGTATTTCGAAGCTTCGACTTCCAGCGGATCTTCTTCGCTCACGTCACGAAGTTCTTTCAAATCAGGATGACGGAACACGGCGTTGTCATCAAAATTCATTTTCGCGTCGAGAGCGTACAGGCGGCCATCAGTGCAGGTGATAAAAGGATTGATTTCCAGCAGGGAAGAATCGGTTTCCGCGAAGGCTTTGTAGAGGCCAGTCATGAAGCGAACAGCTTCGGTTATTTGCGGACCCTTCAATCCCAATTGGAAAGCGAGTTTGCGCGCTTGGAACGGTTCTAATCCGAGGCCTGGGTCGATGTGTTCCTTAACGATGGCCTCGGGATTTTCTTCCGCAACCTGTTCGATTTCCATGCCGCCCGATTGCGAAGCCATGAAAACTGCTTTGGATGCTCCGCGATCAATCACGGCCCCGAGATAAAGCTCTCGTTCGATAGGAAGAGTCTCTTCGATCAACAAGCGGCGGACGATGCGCCCTTCCGGCCCCGTCTGATGGGTGACGAGATTCATACCGAGAATCTTTGATGAAAGCTCGGTCGCTTCCTCGATTGATTTGGCGATCTTGACCCCGCCGCCTTTGCCGCGTCCTCCTGCGTGAATCTGTGCCTTGACGACCACACCGCTTGCGCCTGCCCCAAAAAGATTTTTGGCGGCAGTCGTGGCTTCTTCCACACTGGATGCCATTTCACCGCGCGGCACGGCAACGCCGTACTTCTTCAAAATATTTTTTGCCTGGTACTCGTGAATCTTCATAGATGGGTATATTCAACCAAGTTGGCAGGACGTTGGCTTGCGGCTTCGAGTGCGGCAGCGAACATTTGATTTTATAGAACGTGGGGCAATCGGTAAAGCGAAGGCCGTACAATTCTGATGGAGGGAATGATTTGTTGGTAGAAGCGCTGCACCGCGTCGCGAACCATCGCCAGTCTCTGACCCGTGCCGAGGCGCGCGAAGTTATGGCGGAAATCTTGTCGGGCAAAGCGTCCGATGCGCAAATTGCGGGATTTCTGGTGGCGATGCACATGAAGGGCGAGACGGTCGAGGAAATTGTCGGATTCGCTGAGGCCATTCGCTCCGCGGCAACCCCTCTCGGCGTTAAGCAATCAACGATCGACATCAGCGGGACCGGCAGGGACGCCCTTGTGGATACGTGCGGCACCGGAGGTGACGCGAGCGGGACCTTCAACATTTCGACCGCGACGGCGCTGGTTGCTGCGGGTGCGGGAGTGCGGATTGCGAAGCACGGAAATCGCAGCCTCACTTCGAAATGCGGATCGGCTGATGTGATGGAAGCCCTTGGCGTGAGGTTGGATCTTTCGCCCGACCGTCTCGCGGCATGTTTGGCGGAACTGGGAATTGTTTTCCTTTATGCACCCGCGATGCACTCTGCAATGAAACACGTTCAGGCTGCGCGCCGCGAACTTCGTTTGCGGACGGTGTTTAATTTGCTCGGCCCCCTCACCAATCCCGCACATGCCACAGCGCAAGTGGTCGGGGTGTACTCGCTCGATCTGGTGGAAAAGTTGGCAGAAGCCCTCAGCATCCTTGGATTGCATCGCGCCATCGTCGTCCAAGGTCTGGATGGATTGGATGAAATCACAATTTCCGGACCGACTCGAATCGCCGAAGTTCGCGGGAGAAGCGTTCGTAGTTATGAAATCACGCCTGAGGAGTTTGGCCTGCTTCGTGCACCGATGAGCGAAATTTCTGGCGGTGATGCGGCTGAAAATGCGGCCATCATTCGCGAAGTTCTCGGCGGGAAAAAGTCCGCCCGGAGAGATGTTGTTTTGTTAAATGCGGCTGCGGCTTTGGTGGTGGCGGAGAAAGCGGATCACCTACGTGATGCCATTCCGCTCGCGGCAGAATCGATCGACTCAGGCGCCGCAGCCAAAAAACTCGACGATCTAATTAATTTCTGAACACCGATGCCCGTGTGGGTCGGACACTCTTGTCCCACGCTTTTGATTTTGTTGTTGATTCGAAATTAAAAAAGTCAAAAGCGTCGGACAAGAGTGTCCGACCCGCACGGTCAAGTTATTTATTTATCTCGGACGACGACGAATTCGGGGGCCCACAGCAACGCCCGTTTAATCTCTCCATCGGGGAAGTTACAGATTGCATTGCGTGCGAGGTCGGCGTAACGCAGCGCACATTCGTGCGCGGCTTCGAGCGACCCATAGCGGTTCAAAACATTCAGTACCGCAGTGTGGGTCATGTCATCCACTGTCCGTTCCTCGACCACGGCGGCAATAAGAGAGCGCTCGCGCGGCGTACAGCGTTCCAGCGAATGAATGACTGCCATCGTAACTTTTCCTTCGCGCAGATCGCTTGCAACGGGCTTCCCCAAAACATCTTCCGAAGCAGTCAAATCGAGCACGTCATCGACGATTTGAAACGCCATTCCGAGATCGCGCCCATATTGCGCCAAGTTCTCTTCCTGCTCGGGAGACGCGCCGCCAAGAATTGCGCCCATTCTCATGCACACCGAAAACAGGCATGCAGTCTTGCGAAAGATCAAATCAAAATATTCGTCCAGCAAAATCAGTTTTCCGAGCTTTTCAATCTGAAGAAGTTCACCCTCGACCATCTGCTGAGTGAGATCGATGAGCGCGTCCAGAATGCGGAAGTTGCGTTCCTGGAGCGCGACCTTGAAAGCCTGCATGTAGAGCCAATCGCCAGCCAGCACGCATTTGGAATTTCCCCATTGGGTATTGGCGGCGGGACGGCCGCGGCGGGTTTCTGCCTCATCTATGATGTCGTCATGCACCAAAGTTGCGGTGTGGATAATTTCCACCACCGCTCCTAATCTGACGGCCCCGCGCCCGCGATAGTCGAATAGTTTCGAGGCGAGCAAAAGCAACATAGGACGAATCCGCTTACCCCCGCCCCTTCGCAAGTATTCGCCAATCTCCGTGATGGCTTCAACGCCGGAGACGGTATCGCGTCCGAACTCGCGCTCGATTGCGGAAAGATCGTCCCGCAGGATATCGAAGATTTGCTTGCCATTAAGCGCGGCGGATGTGCTCATTCGTGATCTCAGGTTGTATTCAGTTCGTCCGGTAGTTGGTGAATTGCAGATCAATTCCCAGATCTTTTTGCTTTAGTAAGGCGATGACTTGTTGCAGCGAATCGCGGTCTTTTCCGCTTACCCGAACCAGATCTCCTTGAATCGAGCCATTCACCTTGGTCTTGGAATCTTTGATGATCTTTACGATTTCTTTCGCCTTCTCGATGGCGATGCCCTGCTGCATGGTGATTTTCTGTTTTGCGGTTGCGCCCGCGGCCGGCTCAACTGGGCCGTAGGTAAGGCCTTTGAGCGAAACCCCGCGCTTCACCAGCTTCGCCTGCAAAATGTCATTGACTGCTTTTAATTTGTACTCATCCACGGAGTGCAACACTATTGCGTCTTTGCCTTCCATCTCGATGTTCGATTTGGAATCTTTCAAATCGAACCGGGTATGTACTTCTTTTAGCGCCTGTTGGATAGCGTTAGCTACTTCCTGTAAGTCGAGCTTGCTTACAATGTCAAAAGTATTCTCTGGCATGGACTCCTCACCGGTGCATATACAAGTGCGTAAAGATATACCTTACCAAGCTAAATGGAGTTGCGCTTTTCGTGAAGTGAAAAGCGGCCGTGCGGTTAACCCCGTTAAACGATCTCGCCAGCGGCGCAAAGTGTGTCTACAATAGGGTCGTCCCGAGAAGCCTTGGCCGAACTCGATTCCACTACCGCTGCAGAGTCTCCTAAGCCACGGCGGCGCACCGTTCTCGCTTCAGCGTTGCTTTGCGGCGTGTTTGGGATTGTGGTTATGTACACGAACCGGCGCGCGTTCTTCAGTCCCTTAGCCGTGGTGGTGGTCGCAGCCATCGGACTGGTGGCTGTGCTTTTGCAGCTGCGCTTTCACAACCGAGCGAGTGAGCACACCGTGCATCCCCCCCTTTGGCTGAATCTGCTCGGAATTGTTTTTGCCGTAGGCGCCCTGTTCGCTGATCTGATGCGCTTGAGCAGCCAGGCGGCGGAAGCGCTGGCACTCGGCGCTGTCGGCTGCTTCGGCATCAGCAGTGCGATCATCCTCCACGCGTTTCGCAAACACCGCATCGCCGCAAAATCCTAATATTTTCAAGGGAACTGAATGAACAAGGATGATGAAAAAATACTTGCTGCCAGGGCGAGCTTGGATTTCGTCAGCGAGGGCGACATTGTCGGCCTGGGTTCCGGCTCAACGGCCAATTATGCAATCAAATTTTTGGCGGAGCGTGTCGCCGCTGGACTGAAGATACAGGGCATTCCAACTTCCGCCGCTACTGCCAGTCTGGCTACAAGTTTGGGAATCCCCCTTACCTCGTTGGATCTCCATCAGGAGATCGACATCGACATTGATGGAGCAGACGAAATCGATCCGCAGTTGCATTTAATAAAGGGGGGCGGGGGCGCACTGTTGAGAGAGAAGATAATCGCGTCGGCATCTCGCAAACTGGTGATTGTGGCCGATTCAAGCAAACATGTTGCGGTGTTGGGCAAATTCCCCTTGCCGGTTGAAGTAATCCCCTTCGCCGAGAGGTTGGTAGCCAAAAAAATTGCCGCTCTGGGGGCAACTGTCGAAACCCGAAGGCTTGCCGATGGGAATCCATACATCACCGACGAAGGCCACCATATTCTGGATTGCTCGTTCGTAAAAATTCCCGATCCACCGAAACTCGCCCAAGCTTTGCAAAGTATTCCAGGCATTGCCGGTCACGGACTATTTGTAAACATGGCAAACATCGCGCTAATTGGCAGGGGAAATGAAGTGCAGGAGTTGAAACGCGATTTATTGAATGCTTAAAGGCAAGGTCAACGAAACAATAATGGCGCGAGAGTTGCCAGGTTCCGCCTCCAGACCATCCAGGTGTGGGCCCCTGGAGTTTCGATATCGACGTGTTTGATATCTTTAGTCTTTAACCACGCGCGCAATTTTCTATTCACATCGATCAACTTGTCTTCGGTACCACATGCGATCCACAGCAAGCTTATTTTGGAGTTGGCATTGGAATCGAGGGAGGGGAATTCATCGGCAAAATTCTCGCCCAACCCGCCTGAGCTAAACGCCCCAATCCAGGCAAATTTATCCAGATGATTAAGGCCGGTTACAAGTGATTCGGTGCCACCCATCGATAGTCCAGCGATTGCCCGTGAAGCACGGTTCTTCGATACCCGATATTCTTTCTCGACTTGGGGTATGACTTCCGTGAGCAAAGCGACCTGAAATCTCTCGTAGTTCTTGCTTCGCAGAGGAAGATCGTTATCGAGCGCACCGAAACCTTCAGCAACAATTTCCGGAGCGCCATAGCCGAGCGGCATCACCACAATCATCGGCTTCGCTTTTCCCTGCGAAATTAGATTGTCTAAGATGATGTTGGCGCGACCGACTGCGGACCATCCACTAGCATCGTCGCTAAATCCATGAAGCAGGTAGAGCACCGGATACTTTGTTTTCGCCCGAGGATTATATGCAGGAGGAACATAAACATAGTAATCACGAGCATCGCCGACCAGCGCCGACTTATAAAAATGTTGGTGCAACTCACCGTGGGGAATGTTGTTGATCTCCCACGGCAGGGAAGCATCACCGGGGACGTGAACCTCGCTTTGCTTAAACAACAAATTCGGTTTAACCATCCAATTGGATGGATCGACCAGCTCGACACCATCTTCTACGAATGAATAGCCGTAAAAATCGGGACCCAGAGGTCCGATGGTGATGCTCCATGTTCCAGCGGCATCTTTTTGCATAGGCACAGGGTCAGAGCCTTCAAGACCAAGCTGAACCGAGTTTGCGTTGGGGGCGACAAGACGAAAAGTAACCCTTCGGTCGACCGCCACTTCCGGCGACACCACCGTCGGCGCGGCCGCCCGAACTGAAGGTACGGTCCCTAAGCCCGCCCCAGCTGCGAGCACAAAGATTGCAACCTTTGAGCGCATAAGTCTGTTCTACTCAATTTGAGGCGTTTTTACAAAGCCTTGCCCTGTGCGGTTTTGCTGGCCTCGAAACGCCCCGGCCACATCTGGCATCGAATGAGTTGAAATAACATGCCCATCAGCCTACAAGTGATCTGGCTCTTTATCCTGGCGATTCCGGTCGCTTCAGTCGCTTGGACAATCACTCACGAAGAAGTCTTTCGCGAGCCCCGCGAATACTGTCAGGGACGGTGCAACAACGCTTCAAGCATCATGGAGCGAAAGTTCTTCTACCTCTTCACCTGCGAATATTGTTTCAGTCACTACGTTGCACTCTTTTTCCTGGTTCTCACTCGCTACAAACTCCTCTATACCGACTGGCGAGGATATTTGCTGGCCATCTTTGCGCTGGTGTGGGTTTCCAATATCTACATGAGCATTTACAACCGGCTGAGGCTCGACATCCAAAGCGAGAAGATCGACCTAAAAGTAAAAGAGAAAGATGTGATTGCAACAAAAAAGGCTGCTTGAAGAGCAGCCTAATTCGCAGGTCCACCGAACCTACTTTTTCTGCAATTCTTCCAGTGCCGCCAACACTTCCTCGCTGTGCTTATTGGGATCGACGCTGGTGTACGACCTAGCGATCTTTCCATCCGGATCGATAAGGAACGTATGCCGCGCTGCGATCTGCGTCACGCCGAAATTCATCACGGACCCATATTCGCGCGAGACTTCGTGGTCGGTATCTGCCAGCAACTTGAAGTTCAGCCCCTCTTTGGCACAAAACTTCTTGTGTGAGTCGGCGCTATCCACGCTCACGCCGAGCACGACCGCGTTCTTCTTGGCGTAGAGCGGTTGATCGCGTTGGAAATTATGAGCTTCCACGGTGCAGCCGCTGGTGAAATCTTTGGGATAAAAGTAAAGAACCACCCACTTGGATCGATATTGATTCAAGCTGACCTGATCGCCATTTTCGGACGACAGTGAGAAATCGGGAGCAGCTCTGCCAACTTCCGGCACCGGTCCAGCCTTGGCAAATCGCGCGGCCGCTCCGACCAAAAGCAATACTGAAAACAGAATTATCCAGAAACGCATGACACCTCCTCGGCAAGGTGAAGGCTACCGCAGGGAAGTCGACATGTCCAGCGCGCGCGTGTCATTAAATTGTCAACATCAGGTAACTCGGTCACAGACGTAAAGCTGTAACGAAGCGGGGAGTAATTGTTTACAATGGGAAGCCGTTTTGGAAGGGATCCCCCCTATCTCGGCAAGTACAATTTTGGTAGATACTAATCAAAGACCGATTAACGGGCCTGAGGTTTTTTGGCGGGTAGAAGGGAGCCTGCTGGAACTCACTACCGTCCGTCCCATCGGATTCTTTACCTGGAACGCGCAGACGTTTTCACAGCGTTCTCTACGCAGGCTGTCGGTGCTGATGATGGCGGCGTTACGTCCTTTTCTGTATGCGGCAAACCGGGTGTTTGCCACACGGATGGTGCATACAGTTTTGCGGGGGGTCAGCCGCGACCGCCTCGAACTTCTGGGCGAAGAATACTTCAAGTACAAGTTGAAGCCCACCCTTAAACCCGAAGGCGTGGAAGCCCTAAATCGTCTCAAAGACTCGGGAGCCAATATCGTGTTGGTGAGCCAGGGGCTGGATGTGGTGATGCGTCCTTTGGCTGCTTATTTGGGCGTGGGCCGCGTGGTCGCCAACCGCATGGAATATCGTGAGGGCATTGCCACGGGCCGGCTGCTCGATCCGGTCATTCGCCCTCGTGGCATGTTTGCTCGAATCACTGGTACTAGCTCGGACGGAAAGCGCGAACCCCAACAATTAGTTTCGGACTTGGGCCTTCCCAACCTTGATGCGTTGCAATCCGCAGTAATTCCTGTCCAGCGGCCCGCGGTGAACCTTGAGCGTCCGGTGGTTTACTTCAACGGCGAACCCAAGCAGCGGGCTTTCTCGATCCGAAAAACTCTCGCCGGAAAGAATGTTTTGTTGATTGGGGTGACCGGTTTCATTGGCAAGGTGTGGCTGGTAAATACGCTGATGGACCTTCCTGAAATTGGGAAGATCTACCTGTTGATTCGACGGCAGAAATCCAATCCAGCTCAAAATCGGTTTGAGAAGTTAGTGGAAGAGTCACCGGTTTTCGATCCTTTGGTTGAGCATTATGGACCTGACTTTTGCCAGTTCATAAAACAGCAGGTAGAAGTGGTTGAAGGCGATGTTTCGCAGCCGGGGCTCGGAATCGCTCCGGGAGTTGCAGGCCCTCTCAGAGAAACTCTCGATCTTGTTATCAACAGTTCTGGGCTGACCGACTTTAATCCTGATTTACGGGATGCTTTAGCAACCAATGTGGATGCCGCGCTGAATGTTTTGGAATTTGTCCGCCAATCGAAGCACGCCGGTTTGCTGCATCTTTCAACTTGCTACGTGGCCGGAACCAGGGACGGAAGGGTCTCGGAAAGACTGCGGCCCAATTACACGCCAGTCGAACTGGGGGATTTTGATGCCGAGGAAGAGTGGCATTCCCTGCATAACCTGATTCAGTCGGCCGAGGCGAAAGCTCAGGGTAGGGAAATCACCGAACAACTTCGCCAGCAGGCTTTGGCAAAAGAACATGCCGCGAAAGACCTTCATGGGCAAGCACTGGAAAATCAGATCCGCAAAAACCGGGTGCGCTGGCTGCGAGATTATTTGACCGAGGCAGGGACTCGCCGCGCCCATGAGTTAGGGTGGCCGAACACCTACACCTTGACCAAGAGCTTGGCAGAATCGTTGATCTGCAAATTGGGCGCGGGACTTCCCGTGGCCTTGGTGCGCCCAGCGATCGTAGAAACATCGTTGCAAAAGCCCTTCGTAGGGTGGAATGAAGGTATCAATACTTCGGCGTCTTTATCCTATTTGTTGGGGACGTACTTTCGGCAACTTCCCACCAACGAGCGCAAGCGCCTCGACATTATTCCAGTCGATTCGGTTTGTCAGGGGATGACACTGATCGCGGCTGCAATCATTGAGCGTCGCAACGATATGGTTTACCAATTGGCGACCTCAGTGACGAATCCTTGCGACATGCGGCGCTCAATTGAACTGACTTCTCTGGCGCACCGCAAACATTACCGGGCGCAGGAAGGTTTGGAATATTGGTTGCGTCTGCGCTTCGATGCGATTCCGGTTTCAGCGGAGCGCTATGAGCGAATGTCGGCCCCGGCGCAGAAGGCGATCATCAAATCTATTCAGAGGATCATGGCGCCGCTACCATTTCGGAAGACCCCTTTAGCCAAGGCGGAAAGAAGTTTGGAGCGAGTGGAAAAGTTAATCGAACTTTTCAAGCCGTTCATCCTTTTCAACGAGCAGGATTTCGTCGCCGACAACGTCGAGAAGCTTTCGCACGCCCTCGTGGCAGAAGAAAAAAAAGATTTCGGATATCAAACCTGTGCGCTGGATTGGTGGGATTATTGGATCAACATCCACATCCCGGCGCTTAGAAAGTGGACTTACCCGCTGATTGAAGGAAGGCCGCTGGAGGCAAGGAGTCCCCGTGAACTGCGTTTCGGAGAACCTTCGGAGGCGGTGACCAGTACTACTGGTACTTAGTTAAAAACGTTCCGTCAGAGCTGCGAGGGATCTGTTTTTCTTTCATTGCGACCGCGGGTGTTTACATAATGGCTATTTTCCTTACCGGATCTACCGGATACATCGGCGCCCATGTCGCTGCGAATCTGCTCGATGAGCATGGCGCATCCCTCAATCTGCTGATCCGCGCTCGCGACACTGAAGATGCCGAGCAGCGCCTTTGGCGCGCTGTGCAATTGCACATGGTTTTCCCTCGCTTCTACGAGCATCTGCAAACGCGGGTAAGAATATTTCGTGGTGATCTAACCGATTCTTATTTCGGATTGGCGCGCGACGATTATGACCGGCTCATTCACACCACTGACTCGGTGATCCACTGCGCCGCCTCTTTAAATCGCAAATCCGAGAAATCCTGCTTAAATGTGAATCTTCGCGGCACCTTGGAAGTCCTACAATTGGCCACGCGCGTCGACCACTATCATGGCCTTCGCCGATTCAGTCATGTGAGCACGGTGGCGGTGGCGGGGAAGCGCAGTAACGAAGTGGTGCGGGAAGAAAATTCAATCGACTGGGACCGCTCCGATTACGACCCTTACGCTCGCACGAAGAAGTTCTGCGAGCACATGATTCGGCAGTTGCTCCCCGAATCCCCGATAACAATTTTTCGTCCCAGCATCGTCCTCGGAGATAGCCGCCGCGCCGAGACTACCCAATTCGATATGGTGAAGGCCTTCGTGTTTTTAGCGGGATTGCCAGTGCTGCCATTTCGTCCAAGCGACAAGATTGACATTGTCAACGTGGACTTCGTCGCCGACGCGATCGCGACGCTGCATCAAAAAGAAAATCCGCTTTATGACACCTACCATTTGTCTTCGGGCGTTGGCTCGCAAACGTTTCGCGAGTTAACCAACACCCTTGCAGCAGAACAAAACAAGCGTGGAACGATGTTCATTCCTTGGTTAGAGCGGCCGTTTTCTGCCAGCGTTGATTTCATGGCGAACCGCAAGGGATCGCTCGCCTACGGGGCTTCGCTGATGAAAGTCTTCATGCCCTATCTGATTTGGAATACTGTATTCGACAATACCCGCGTCACCTCTGAGCTGGGACGCAAACCGATTCCATTCTCGCAATACAGTTATCCGTTGTTGAAGTTCAGTCGCGAGACGAATTTTTCGTATCACTACGAGGACTGGCCTGCGCGAATCGGAGGCACAGCCGCATGATGGATTTCATTCTGGAAGCCTGGGTCAGTTCTTCAATCGAGCGCGCCAAAGTGGGATGGATGCTCGGAAACGGGCGGCCCTGGCTTCCCGGCGAAAAATTGAAGTTGTTGTTTGCCGGCTACAACGGTACTCGTAACATGGGCTCGGACGTGCGCGTGGATGAAATGCTGCGCCAAATCCGTCACATTCTTGGCCCTGAAAATGTTGACTGTACCGTGATGACGCAGAATTTTAAGTTCTCTCAGGGATATTTCGCGGGAAGCTCGCAGGTGCACTTGCCCGACATCTTCCCTCCCTTCTTGTCGAATGAAGTCCCAAAACATCACGGCGTTGTGGCCTGCGAAGGCTCAATGTTCAAGAGTAAATTCGCCAATGCGCTGACCACCATGATGATTGGTTCGCTGGGAATTGCTGCCGCGCAAAATAAATTGTCCGTCGGATATGGCGCCGAGGCCGGACACATGGACCCTCCCATTCGAAAAATGTGCGCTAGATTTTGCCGCAGTTCTCTGGTCATCACGCGCAACGAAGAATCCAGGACTGTCTTGCGCGAACTCGGCGTTCCAACTGAACTAGGCACGGATACCGCGTGGACGTTCGAACCTCATCCCCCTGAGTATGGGCAGAAAACTTTGCGCAGCGTGGGTTGGGACGGAGTCACTCCGGTCTTGGTGGTTTGTCCCATCAACCCTTTCGAATGGCCGGTGCGAGCTTCGGTTGCGAAGTTTGCCGCGAACCGCCTGACCGGCGCGTATAAAAGTAGCCATTACCGCTCGGTATATTTCCATAACTCCGGGCCAGAAGCGGACCACGCCTATCGCCATTATTTAAACGCGATCGCGAATGCCGTGGACGCTTTCCGCAAACAGCGCAAAATCTTCGTGATCATGGTCGCGACCGAACGGCTCGACGCTCGTCCCGCAAACAAGATTTCCGAAAAGCTCGGCGGAATTCCGGTGCTCACCTCCGACGAATACAACATTTATGAATTGGTGAGCGTTTTGCGCTCATGCCACATGATGGCCTCGTCCCGCTATCACGGGATTGTGACCTCGATGCCAGGGATGGTAGCCTCGGCGGGCATTACCATGGACGAACGCATTCGCAATTTAATGCGTGAACGCGGCCACGAAGAACTGCTGATGAACGTGGATGATCCCGATCTTGAGCAACGTTTGTTATTCGCTTTGAACAAGTTGGCCACGGACCACGAGGGTATTGCCACAGCCATCGGACGCACGGTCGTTCGCAATTTAAAAGTAATGGCCCGCATGGGAGTTTATTTTGAGGAGGAAGTTCAGCGCCGCTATCCTGAATTCCCCACGCGCAGGGGCGAGTGGAACTGGCAGGATTACTTGCCGCCGATGAGCGAAGGATTGCACAAGTTGATCGAAACATATAACTGATTTCGAACATTCCAACTCGATTAAAAGTTCGGGAAATACCGACTCCTCCATGAGTTTCGTAGCAAACATCCTTGATGGCCTCGAAGGTGCCGGCGACACCCCCATCCTGCAGGAGCTGCGCGACGGTCAAGCAATCTCCGTGACCGCCCGTGAATTACTGGGCATGGTCCAGCAAGCTCGCGCATTTATTGCCGACAAAAACATCCCGCGAGGCCAGCGCTGTGGATTGCTGGCCCACAACAGCATTCGTTGGGTAGCTGCGGACCTCGCGATCATGGCTGAAGGATTGATCGTAGTGCCGCTCTACGCGCGGCAAGCAGCGGCTGAACTGGTGAGCATGATGAAGGATTGTTCGCCCGCGCTGGTCGTTTGCGGCGACGACGGCTTGGGCGAATCGATCAAGGATAGTTGGTCGGAAACGCCTCCAATGTATTTGTTTGATGAGATGTTTGCGAAATCCGCGGCATCTCACTCTTTGGTAAACCACGCCAGTTCCTCGAAGCCTACAGATCCCGTCACGATTATTTATACTTCGGGAACTTCCGGCGACGCCAAGGGCGTCGTGCTTACCGCGGCAAATGTAGGACACATGCTGAAATGTACGTCCAGCCGGTTGAGCGTACTGATGCAGAATAGTATGGTTCAGGACCGGGTCTATCACTACCTCCCGTTTTGTTTCGCGGGCTCGTGGATTACCTTGCTGACCTGCCTGTTACGCCGAAGCCTGCTGGTGTTAAACACTGACCTGAGCAAGATTGCAGCTCAGATGCGAACCGTGGGCCCTCATTATTTTTTGAATGTCCCGGCGCTGTTGGAGCGAATGCGGAAAGCGGTCGACGAGCAGCTTTGGAAAACTGGCGGCGTCGCATTGGGCATTTACACTCACTCTAAGGCGGCTTGGTTTCGTAAGCATGAAAAGCGCGGACGCTTCATGGATTCAATCTGGCTTGCCCTCGCTCGCGGCGTAGTATTCCCGACAATTCGCAAGAAAATGATTGGGTCGAATTTGAAAGCGCTAATCTGTGGTTCCGCGCCGCTGAACGTCGAGACCCAACTTTATTTCATGATGATCGGCATTCCAGTATTGCAGGTCTATGGACTTACCGAAACCACGGCGATTTGTACGATGGATTATCCCCAGCAAGTCGAACCGGGTCGCGTTGGCCCTGCGATTGATGGCATCGAAATGAAGCTCGCAGCAAACGAGGAGATCGTGGTGCGAGGCCCGAACATTTTCCCGGGATATTGGAATCGCCCGGCCGAAACAGAAGCGGCGTTGCGCGATGGGTGGTTTCATACCGGCGATCAAGGGGAGGTGGATGCGATCGGAAATTGGCGGATCGTCGGACGCATCAAGAATTTAATTATTCTGGGATCGGGTCACAATATTTCGCCGGAGCCAATTGAAGAAGAATTGCTCAAGAATATTTTTGGGGCGCAACAAGTAGTGCTGGTGGGTAATGGGCAGGGTTATCTTTCAGCGATCATTACCGGTAAGGTCAGCCCCAATGAGGCCCAAGCCGCGATCGATGCGGTGAATAAAACTTTACCGCACTATAAGCAGGTGCGGGCATTTCACGTTTCTGCTGATCCGTTTTCCATCGAGAATGGATTACTCACAGCTAACGGAAAATTAAAACGGAACTTGATTGCGGCCCAAATGAAACCGGAAATCGAAAGCATGTATGCAGTGAGGCAGGTTTCGTGAGGGCGTTTAATGGCGAGGCGATTTCGTGGGAACTGAAAGAGGGAGTCGTCGAGTTAGTCCTGCATCGCAATCCCTGCAATGAGATTGGGTCCATCACTCTCGGTGAATTAGAGAAGTTCGCTGCTGCGATTCAGAATGTTGACAATGACGCCCATGCGATCATCATCTACAGCGCCTTGAGTTGCGGATTCTGCGCCGGGGCTGACTTGCGCGAGTTACATTCTCGATCGCGTGAAATACAGGGCGCAGCAGCGGTTGCAGGCGTGCGCGATTTCCTCGAGCGCATTCATCGGGTGCTGAATGTTATCGATGCGTCTCCCATGACCACCATCGCCGCGGTACATGGCGTGACTTTTGGCGGAGGTCTGGAGTTAGCTCTAGTGTGCGACCTCATCATTGCGGACAAGATGGCGCGCTTCTGTTTCCCTGAATTGCGCCTGGGGTTGGTCCCGGGTTTCGGCGGAATTCCGCGCCTAAAGCGCGATTTGGGGAATGCGGTAGTTCGCGATTTATTATTGACCGGTAGAAGTTTCAATGCATCCAAAGCTCAGGCTTGTGGAATGGTGAGTCAAGTTGTGGGGGAGAACGAAGCGCTAAAAGCTGCCCGCGCGACGGCAGCACAGTTGCGAAAGTTTGATCGCGCCACGGCCGCAGCGGCGAAACGGTTCATTAAGCCGATCCCTTACGACGAATTAAAACGCGAGATTGATTTATTTTGTAATCTGTTTGTTGAACCTGCGGTCGAGGCTGGACTGCGCAAGTTCGTAGAGAGCACAGAGGCGCAGCCATATTTACCGTAGACGTTGACAATTTGTATTAAGAGGGCGAGCCATCTTGAGCACTCCTGAACAGACTGTGGACGAGGTTCTTAATCTGGCAGCGGCGCACTTTAAAGTTCCGCGCGAAACACTGCGGCCAGATGATGACTTTTTCAAGACGTTGCGGATCGACAGTCTTCAAGCTCTCGATTTGCTTACTCGCATTGAGAGTCACTTCAAAATTGAATTGCCCGACTACGAATTGCAGGGCGTATCGGATTTCCGTACTCTAGCGTCTCGAATTCAATCCCGCTTATAGAAATTCTTTGTTGATTGTCATGGGACGCGATGGCGAATTCCATCCTTAATGTAGTGCCTAGCCATCTAGAATCGTTAGTTTGATGTCATTCTCAAGACCCGGTGTGATTTCTGCATGCTCGATTTAGATCGCTACGGATGTCTGGGCGCCGCGCTACGCGATGCTTTGCAGAAATGGCCGAATGAGCTATGCCTAATCGAGTCGGACCGGGACAAAGAAAAGACCCGCCTCACCTACTCTGACTTCAACGACATTGCCATGCCCATAGCGCGGGCGCTGGAAGATGCCGGATTCAAGCCCGGAGACCGCGCCGCCATCATCATGACGAATCAGTCCAAGTGGCTGATTTCCGCTTACGCGATTTTTTACTGCGGCGGCGTTCTCGTCCCTCTCGATTACAAATTGACCGCCGACGAACATCTTGCCCTGCTGGCGCATTCCAAAGCCACTCTCCTGATCGTCGAGTGCTATTTGTGGCGCTCCATGATGCAGGCCGCCGAATTTGAAAAGCGTAATTTCAGGACAGTTCTGGTCACCGAGGCGCCGCAAGGAGTGAACATAGCGGGAGGGATTCGGTGGGAAGAATTTAGACGCAAGGGGAACCCGGTTTTTGTTCCGCGCCAGTCGGAAGATGCGGCATGCATTGTTTATTCTTCGGGCACCGGAGGCCGGCCCAAGGGATGCGTTCTCACTCACTCGAATTATTTAGAACAATGCAAATCGCTCACCGCATTGTTCCCGTTCAAGCCCGGCGTTCGCTACCTCAGCATTCTCCCCACTAACCACGCCATCGATTTCATGGTGGGATTCATTGGTCCATTCGTTTGCGGCGCGTGCGTGGTACATCTAAGAACGCTCCGTCCAGAATTTGTCCGCGATGGTTTTGTGCGCTACCGGATCAATTACGCCAGTTTGGTTCCGATGGTCGTCAAGAATCTGGAACGCGGGATGAAGGCGAAATTTGAAGCGCTGTCGAAACCAAAAATGTGGGTCGTCAAATCTCTAATTGCTTTGAATAAGCTTCTGACGCGAAGAGGTCCTCACGTGGAACTGAGTCGACGCTTACTTCCTCAAGTGCATCGCGCTTTCGGCGATCGTTTGCTCGCTCTGTTCACGGGCGGAGCTTTCATGGAGGCATCCACCCTTCAGTTTTTTTATGATTTGGGAATTCCCATCGCCAATGGATACGGTCTTACAGAGGCCGGCACCGCGCTGACTCTCAACGACTTCAAGCCCTTTCGTGCAGACACAGTAGGGAAACCGTTGCCGGGAGTGGAACTGCGTATTTTGAATCCCGACGACGAAGGGGTAGGCGAAGTCGCCGCCAGAAGTAAACCGTGATGTCACACTATCTTGATGACCCAGAATTGACTGCTCAAACCATCGTTGATGGATGGCTGCTCACGGGGGACTTTGGACGCTTCGATAACACCGGTCACTTGCAGCTTTTCGGACGCAAGAAAAATATGATCGTGACTGAGGGCGGCAAAAATATTCATCCCGAAGATATTGAGTCTACCTTCGATAGTTTGGCGGTAAAAGAATATTGCGTGTTTGCGGCCAATTACATTTGGCCAACGAAAACGCTGGGCAAAGAAACGTTGGTTTTGGTCCTGAGGTTGGAGACAAAACAGGAATTTTCAGATGCGCTAAGGACTGAGATCATGAGCTGCAATCGTCGTTTGCCAGACTTCAAAAGGGTAAGAGGATATATCTTGTGGGACGAAGATTTTCCGCGAACGGCATCGATGAAAGTTAAGCGGGAGCTTCTGGCACAACAAATCGGCCAGAAACTGGATCGTGATTCTGCGGGATTGGATCTTTAATTGTGTCCTTCACAGGGCCGCGCTCCTTCGAATCCCGGTGATGAATTGGAAAACTGCGACAAATTCCTGGCGGTTATAAATCCCGCTGCCGGCGGCGGCCGGTGCCGCAAGCTGGTCCAGCCTGCGCTTGAACGTCTCCGTTCCGGAGGAATTCACATCGATACAGTCGAGACAACGTATTCAGGTCATGCTACGGAATTAGCGAAACAGGGCTACAGCGCCGGGTATCGCAAGTTCATCGCGGTCGGCGGCGACGGGACTTCGTACGAGATCGTGAATGGTCTTTTCCCCCAAGCGGAAAATGACAATCCAACGCTCGCCTTCTTACCGCTCGGCACCGGCAACTCGTTTCTTCGGGATTTCAGCAATCGAGGGGTTGAGCATTCCATCTAAGCTTTGCTGAGCATGAAATCGCGCGCATGCGATGTTCTGCGGGTCACTCACTCGGAGGGTGTCATTCACTACATCAATCTACTCAGCATCGGTTTTTCCGCTGACGTTGCCACCCTACGCGCTCGGCGTTTTAGCAGATGGGGAGAACTGGGATACCAGTCTTCTATCCTAATCAGCCTGGCCCGGTTTAGACGGCGGGCTTTTCCTTTAAGCGTCGATGGTGAAGAAAAAGTAGACTGCCGTCCTTGCCTGTTTCTAACTTTCAGTAACAGCAAGTTCACGGGTGGCACAATGATGATTGCTCCTAAAGCTGAAGTGGATGATGGCTTGATTGAATACGTGCGCTGGGGGCCGATTGGCCGGCTTGGGCTTCTTCGCAATTTGGCCACGCTCTACGACGGTACCCATATTAATCATCCTCTGGCGGAACGGCGGGCGGCGAAACTAATCGATTTTTCGCTGGACGCTCCAGTGGACGTGATGATCGACGGCGAAGTCCTAACTTTGCAATGCCAAAGCTTGGACGTGTTGCCGAGCGCGTTGAACGTCGTAGTATAAGGACAACTTTATGGCCATCGAATCTCGTCGGACGAATAAATCCATATCCGGCAATAAAGTCCTGATTATTGGTTTCGTGTTTTTTTCGGCCTTTGCAACCTGGGCCTATCTTCTGCGCCGCACTCATTCCAAAAACTATGATGACTTGGCCCGGTGCCTGACTGCAAGACAAGTAAAAATGTATGGCCTGTACTGGTGTACCCATTGTGCCGACCAGAAACAGATGTTCGGTCCATCGTTCAAATATGTGAACTACATAGAATGCGGAGTGAAAGGTGCGCAAAAAGAAGCCCCAGAGTGTGTCAAGGCAAACGTCAAAAATTTCCCCACGTGGGATTTCTCAGGTGAACGACATGAAGGTGTCTTGCAACTGAAAGACATTGCCGAGCGCAGTGGATGTAGGCTTCCTTGATGGAACTAGGCCGGTCTCCCCGCGCTAGCGACTTAACCAAGGCGCGGACGCGCATCCTGAACACCATCGTGATACTTTCGTTCCTCGGAATCGTGCTCTCCGCGATTTCGTTGCAACGCCATTACGCGACCTCGAAGTCGAGCTACTGCGACTTCGGTGCAAATTTTAACTGTGACATGGTGAATCGCAGCATTTACTCAGAAATTCTTGGCCTTCCGGTTGCGTCGATTGGTGTGTTGGGCTACTGCTCGCTGGTAGGTTTTGCCGTTTATTACCTTAGGCGAAACGATGCCCCTACACTACTGTTCGCAGCTTCTGCAGCAGGTTTGTCGTTCGCACTTTATTTAACCTACCTTGAAGGCCTCGTCTTGGAAGTATGGTGTATCTTGTGCCTGTCGTCGCTGGCCCTCATCACTATGATAACTACCCTGGCAGGATTGATCTGGGTACGCTGGAGTGAATAAGACGGGGTAAGACGCCTGTAGAGAGTCGGGGACAGCAATATTTGCCATGTCACATGTCGGGTTTGCGGAAGCGATGCAAGGCGTTCCAATAGAGCTGACCGTTGTAATGCCATGTCTGAACGAGGCTGCTACCATCGGCGCCTGCATCGAACAAGTGAAGAATACTCTTGTACGACATCAGATCAGTGGCGAAGTCATTATCGTCGACAATGGCAGCTCTGACCGTTCGGCGGAAATCGCCGGCAGTACAGGAGCTCGAGTAATTGTGATAGAAGAGCCGGGATACGGCAATGCTCTAATGGGCGGTATAGGCGCAGCTCGAGGCAAGTACGTCATCATTGGAGACGCGGATGGCAGCTATGACTTTTCGGAACTTCCTATCTTGCTTGAGGAACTGAGAAACGGATGCGATCTAGTTATCGGTAATCGGTTCTTGGGAGGCATCCAGGAGGGTGCGATGCCAGCACTGCATCGGTATCTGGGTAACCCACTCCTTACTGGCATAGGGCGGCTTTTTTTTAAAACTCCATGCCACGATTTTCATTGTGGCTTGCGTGGCTTCAGCAAAGACGCATACAAGAAGATGGAGCTGCGAACCACGGGAATGGAATTCGCTAGCGAGATGATAGTAAAGGCATCCCTACTAAAATTAAGGACGTGCGAGGTCCCGACCACATTGTCCCCGGACGGCCGGGGGCGAAAGCCGCATCTACGCAGTTGGCATGATGGTTGGCGGCATCTAAGATTCTTGCTGCTTTATAGTCCCCGTTGGCTGTTCTTGTATCCAGGACTGGGATTGTTACTGTTGGGTGCGCTGTCGGTCTTATGGCTTTTACCCGGGCCCCAAACGGTAGGACGAATTGTTTTCGACGTGCATACTCTCTTGTACGGGGTAACAGCGATCCTGACAGGTTTCCAGGCCATCGTATTCGCGATCTTCACCAAAGTATTCGGAGTAACTGAAGGCTTGCTTCCCGAAGACCCAAAGATGATGAAAGCTTTTACGATATTCAATTTGGAAAGAGGTTTGTTGTCTGGGGCGATAGTACTGACAGTGGGTTTAGGGATCGCGTGCTACTCGCTTTTGGCCTGGAACCGCGCCGGTTTCGGTCCTATGAACCCGACTATTCTGGTACGGTTAGTAGCCGCAGCAATGTTAACTATCACATTAGGGGTAGAGATTATTTTCGCCAGTTTCTTTCTAAGTTTCCTGGGCATGAAACGAAAGTGAATTTGCTCGGGGAGATCCACAAACGGCTTATCTATGGCCAGCGAGTTCACCGCCTCTCCAAAATCCTTTCGCAAATGATTCCGCCTGCGTGTACTGTCCTCGACGTTGGGGCCGGCGATGGACGAGTGTCGTGGTTAATATCGCAGCAGCGTAGCGACTTAAGCATTCAGGCGACGGATGTTCTCAAACGCGAGCGTCCATGGCTCCCGGTTCAAACCTTCGATGGCACGAACTTACCGTATGCGAATGCCAGTTTCGATCTCGTTATGTTGATTGACGTTCTGCACCACACTCTCGATCCTCTGAGATCCCTGCAAGAGGCAGCTAGAGTCGCTCGACAGTGGATTGTGATAAAAGATCACTTCCGGGACGGAGTAGTTTCAGGAATGCTGCTCCGTTTTATGGACTACGCCGGCAATTCGAGCCACGGAGTGCGTCTTCCTTATAACTATTTTTCGAGAACCGAGTGGGACCAGTTACGTCAAGACGTAAGTCTGAAAATTTTGGAGGAGAGACAGCAATTACAGCTCTACACCTGGCCCGTGGATTTAGTTTTTGGGGCCCAATTGCATTTCATTGGACTTTATGAAAAAGGATGCGAATGACCGTTGACTATGCCAAAGTTTTCGCCATGACTTTTAATGTGAAGCGACGGACGGCCCCAGGGTAAGTTCTGGTGGTACGCGATCGGCCTGGAGCCACCATATCTTTCGGTCTTTAAAGTACTCCAATAGTTCTTGGTTAGCTATAGCCCCCATATCCCGGGCCCAGATTATTTTTGCTCCGTCGATATCCGCGGCATTGTAGACCCATTCGTTACCGACGTAGTGATGCGGACCGTACTGAACAATTACCAATTGCTTTCCCGGCAAGGATCGTAGTTGGTTCTGTATTACGCTCCGATCAAGGTGATCGGGAGGTACAAGCGGAGCGCTGAGCGCGAGCGCTTTGATTGGCAGTAAACGTAGCAATATCATAAGAAAACAAGTCACTGGAACTAATCGAACAAGTGCCCTCCCGACCATGTAGTGCCCCCATCGCCAGAAATTCATCTGACGCATGCATTGCACAGCGATCAAAAAGATTAGGCCCGCAGCCGGAGCGAAGTAATGCGCTTGTATCCAGGTCTCCGCCGTGACCGCTAATAGGAAAAAGCTTAAAATCCACAGTAGCCAGCGCATTTCGCGGCTCCGGCGAGCATAGGGGAATGCGAGCAATGGAGCTGATAGTGCTGGGCCAATAAAAGCGAGCCAAAGTAACAAAATAATCCCCATAACCCGGTTGCAAAATCCCTCGAAAGTACGTTCGTTTTGAAATGCGAAAAAATACTCTTTATAAAACGACCTCATTACCGGGTGATGGTAGACGGGTTCGGGCCGCGGGGTTTGCCACAGAAACAAAGGTGCTTGAGCGTACGTAGTCTGATTGACTTGGTAGGGCATCTTGAATGCGATTCCGGTTACGCGATGGTTGTAGTAACCCATCGCTAATGCGCAAGGTATCAAGATGGCTGACAACGGGACAACGACTTTTTTAAATACGGTCGCGGGACAGGGAACAGAATTCTTGTTTACCCATGTAAAAAGGACCAAAGCAATCGGCAAACTGAAAACTAGTCCCTCATAAGGGCGGCTGTTCGCTAGTATCACAAGTCCTATCGCCATCCCCACAGCGTTAGGAGCATTAAGTTGTCGGCGTAACCGCGGTAGGGCACCTAAGACGAGAGCGCCACCTAGCGCGGCAACAGATCCTCCCCAATAGCTGTTCATCCAGTAGCTTAGAATTCCGAGCCGCAAGACAACCAACACGGCCCCTAGCAGTGCCCATTGGGGGGGAAGCCAGCCTTGCAGCATCCAGCATAGGGATGCGCACATTGCGGCAGTGCTGAGCAACACACCGATCCATGGATTCCCCAAAACCTGGCCAAGCGCTAGGACGAGCCCCTGCGCCGGAGGATACATGGACATGTACGTCGGTTGCTGAATGATGTGAAAGCTCTCGAAATGCACCCACATGGGGTGAGTAGGGTTGGTTAGCCTGCCATGAGCGAAGGTGTCGGCAGCTAGTAGATAGCTGAACTCGTCATGAATTGAGGGGTGAGGCACTGGTACAAGCGGAAGGAGCGCCAAGCGTATACCAATCGTGAGCATCCCTATCAGCAGGATAGACAGATTCTTACGTCGTGAGAGCGCAGCAAACCTATACTCTATTGGGCGGAAAAGCGCCAATAAAAAATTAGTTTTCCCTAGAGCTACGGTCAGAACGAAAACCAGCAAAACTGCGGCCGTAACCTTGAGCTCCAGGGACAGAATCCGCAGATTCGAAATCATCTGAATTATCTAAAATGGTTGGTCGGTGCAATTACTTGTTAGCTGGGGACGCGTATTCACTCACTTCGAGTATTCCGCTGGCGACGTCCATCATGTCTTGGTCCACGGTGCGATTTTTGGAGATCGCTTCTTGCAGCGGGATAGAAATAATTTTATTTCCACGGAGGGCGGCCATGCGCCCAAATTCTCCGCGATGGACCATGTCGATTGCGCCTAACCCGTACCGGGTTGCGAGTACTCGGTCGAAGGCGGTTGGGGTGCCGCCGCGTTGCAGATGTCCCATGACCACGGTACGGGTTTCAAAGCCAGTGAGCTTTTCCAGTTCTTTGGCGAGGGCGTTTCCGATTCCGCCCAATCGCGCGTGTCCAAACTCATCGGTGCCACCCTCTGAAGTGACCGGCGCGTGGCCTCCGGCCGTCGAAAATTTCGCGCCCTCCGCAACCACCACGATGCTGAAGTAGCGTCCATGCGAGTGTCGGAGACGGAGTGCGTCAGCGACCTTTTCGACTTCAAAAGGGCGCTCGGGAATAAGAATGGCATCGGCCCCGCCGGCGATGCCACTGTGGATCGCAATCCATCCCGCGTCGCGTCCCATGACTTCGACGACTATGACCCGATTATGAGCTTCGGCTGTAGTGTGCAGGCGATCGAGTGCTTCGACGACTATGTTCACGGCGGTGTCGAATCCGAAGGTGTAGTCGGTGCCGGCTAGATCATTGTCGATGGTCTTAGGAACTCCGACTACATTGAAACCTTTGGCGAAAAGTTTGCTGGCAACTGTCAGAGTGTCGTCGCCACCGATGGCGATCAGTGCGTCGAGTCCATTTTGTTTCAGCGTGGAGATACATGTATCCAGGCCATCAGATTTTTTTGCGGGATTGGTGCGCGAGGTGCGCAGAATGGTTCCACCGCGTGGCAAAATTCCGGCGATCGTTTGCAAATCGAGCGGCATGGTTTTGTTTTCCATCACTCCGCGCCAGCCCTCGATAAATCCTATGAACTGATCTTTATGCTGGAATGTTCCTTTGCGAACTGCGGCGCGAATGACTGCGTTAAGGCCGGGGCAATCGCCGCCGCCGGTGAGGATGCCAACTTTCATTGCTTGCTCCTATTAGATTTCAATTGTGAAAACCTTTGATACTCGCAGCAGCGAAGGCTAAGTTTTAAAATGAACGTTAAAGATTATCACTAAACTCGTGCGCTCCACTTGTAATAGGTCGTGTGGCGCGGACATTCCTTGTCACCGTCATTTGCGGGTTCATCTGCCGGTTCCCCAAAAATGAACCTTAGTGGCGGGTACCCCCAGCCTCCACATTTTCGTGCATCCTCCGTATACTCTGACGGGCAAGGCCGCAATGAAGAAAATTCCTCTCATTTTACTGTGGGTTCTGATCGGCGCGACTGGCACCATCGCCGTGGGTGCCATCGCTCTGCACCGCGGAGAACAGATTAACGCCATGTGGCTGGTGGTCGCCGCTGCTTGTTGCTACGCCTTGGGATACCGCTTCTACAGTAGCTTCATCGCAGCCACAGTGCTCGCGCTCGATCCGCTGCGTGCTACTCCCGCCGAACGGTTGGAAAACGGTCGCGATTTCGTCCCCACAAATAAATGGGTGGTATTCGGACATCACTTCGCCGCCATCGCCGGCCCCGGCCCGCTGGTAGGTCCGGTGCTGGCCGCGCAATTTGGATATCTGCCAGGAACGTTATGGATACTAGCGGGCGCAGTCTTCGGCGGTTGCGTGCAAGACTTTGTAATTCTTCTTTTTTCGGTGCGCCGCGATGGCAAGTCGTTGACTGAGATGGCGCGGGAAGAAATCGGCCCCGTCGGCGGACTCATCGCTTACGCAGCGGTCATAAGCATCATCGTCATTCTCCTGGGGGTTTGCGCGTTGGTAGTAGTGAACGCGCTCAAGTCAAGTCCGTGGGGAACGTTTACGATTGCGATGACCATCCCCATCGCATTGTTGATGGGGATATATCTCCGTCGCATCCGTCCCGGCAAAGTTTTGGAAAGTTCGCTGCTTGGCTTTATTTTGATCATGCTGGCGATTTGGGGCGGCAAATGGATTTCCGAAATTCCGTCGACAGCCGCTTTGTTTACTCTCACGGCGTCAACCCTGGCATTGCTCTTAATCACTTATGGATTCGCTGCGTCGGCATTACCCGTGTGGCTGCTGCTGGCTCCGCGTGATTATCTCAGTACCTTCGTAAAGCTGGGCACCATAGGGCTGCTCGCGGTTGGGATTATTGCACTGCATCCCACGTTGCACATGCCCGCGTTCACTCGATTCATCGATGGCTCGGGTCCAGTGTTTGCAGGGAAACTCTTCCCGTTTGCATTTATTACGATCGCTTGCGGAGCCATCAGCGGATTTCATTCTTTGATTTCGAGCGGGACAACTCCCAAGTTGGTTCGGCGCGAAACCGAGACGCGCATGGTCGGCTACGGTGCGATGCTGTGCGAATCGATGGTGGCTATCATGGCGACGATTGCTGCCTGCGTGCTTCAACCAGGAATTTATTTCGCGATCAACAGCCCTGCGGGAATTGTGGGGCAGAGCGCTGAAAAAGCCGCGGCTACCATTAGTGGTTGGGGATTTCCCCTATCCGCCACCGAAATGCACGCACTGGCGCAATCGGTTGGAGAGCAGACGTTGTTTAATCGAACGGGAGGCGCCCCCGCCTTCGCCGTTGGCATGGCGCATATTTTTTCCAACAGCATCGGCGGCGCAGCACTCATGTCGATCTGGTATCACTTTGCCATCATGTTCGAAGCGTTGTTCATTCTCACGGTTCTCGACGCGGGCACTCGGGCAGGCCGTTTCATGTTGCAGGATGCCCTCGGCCACGTTTGGAAGCCCCTGGGACGCACCAGTTGGTATCCTTCGATTCTTTTTACCAGCGCGTTGATCGTGGTGGCGTGGGGATATTTTTTGTGGCAGGGGGTTAGAGATCCGCTCGGCGGCATCAATTCTCTCTGGCCGTTGTTTGGGATCACGAACCAATTGCTCGGAACGGTGGCACTTTGCGTTGCCACCACTATCATCATAAAAATGGGACGGGCGAAGTATTCGCTGGTCACTCTTGTACCGCTGACCGCACTAATCGTGATTACTTTCACCGCCTCTTGGCATAAGGTTTTCGATTCCAATACTCGCATTGGATTCTTAGCGCATGCGAGGCAACTCGCCGGCGCCGGGGGAAATGCCCGATTGATTTTTAATGACCGGCTGGATGCCGTGGTGACCCTTGGACTGGTGCTAATGGTGAGTTTGGTTTTGATTGAATCGGCGGGGCGGTGGATTTCTACTATCTCAGATGGAAGCGCAAGAACTCGCGAAACTCCCTTTGTGCAAACTCGATTTGCGGAGGAACGATGAAACAGAAAGACTCAAAGGGGCGAGGGCGGTCACCTTACCTAATCCTGTTGGATATCTTACGGGAGATTTTTGATGAGTCTGCATACGAACGGTTTTTACAGCTTCATCGGAGTGAAATTTCCCGCGAATCTTATGCGGAATTCTTACGCGAACACGAACTCGCGAAGGTACGTCGTCCTCGATGTTGTTGAGATAGACTGGCATCCATGCGGGTCCTTGGCATTGATTGCGGCACCGAATATACCGGCTACGGAGTGGTCGAACTGGGTGCCGATGGCAAACTAAAATGTGTCCTCTGCGGAGCCATTAAGGTTTCTCCGAAGGATCCGCTTTGCGAACGGCTGGCGACGATCTTTGCGAAACTTGGCGAAATCATCCGCGAGCAACGTCCCGACAACGTAGCCATAGAGGAAATCTTTTATGCGGTAAACGTAAAATCAGCTCTTAAGTTAGGCCAGGTGAGGGGAGTAGCGATGCTCGCCGCTTCGTCGGCGGGACTGTCAGTTTCAGAGTATGCGCCGCTCACCATTAAGTCCGCCGTCGTCGGATACGGCAGGGCAGAGAAGAGCCAGGTACAGCACATGGTGACCAGACTATTGAATCTCGCGGAAATCCCGGAGCCTCCAGATGCGGCTGACGCGCTCGCGATTGCCATCTGCCACTTGCATACTTCCGCAACGCTCTTGCACCAGGCGGCCGTAGCCAGATAAGTTGTGGCGGCTCGTTGCCTGTGCACCAACCTTCGGGCAGACTATAATCACAGAAAAGAAGGCCCGCAGGCTCTTCGGGTTACGTAAAGATATGTCCATACTTTGGCTGCGCGTGGCACTTGCGTTTTACGCCTCGGGGTTATTGTTGGCGTTGCTCGCGCTTACCCGCCAAGGCGCGCTGCACCGAATCGCGTTGCCTCTCATGGGGGCGGGAATGATTTTTCACTTTGTCTCCCTCACCGAGGCCCTGATGTTGGCGGGCTCGATGGCAATCACTTCGGTTCACAATGCTGAATCGTTACTCGCGCTTTTGGTGATGATTGCATTCATGATTGTGTACTTCGTCTACCGCACTACGTCGCCTGGCATTGTGGTTTTTCCTCTCGTCTTCGTACTCACCTTCGCGGCCGCCACACACCAGCAGCCATTTGTATTTACGACCCAAGTGCTCGGGGGATGGTTGGTGGCTCATATCGCGCTCATTTTTGCGGGGTACGCGGCGTTGTTTCTGAGCTTCACCGCGAGCCTGTTGTACTTGATTCAGGAACGCAGGTTGAAATCCAAGAAGCCCGGCGCGATTTCGCGACTGCCAGCTTTGCAACAGATCGACGAAATCGGATACCGCTCTTTGCTTTTAGGTTTTCCATTCATGACGCTCGGTTTGATTGCCGGAATGGTGGTGGCGCAGGCCACATTCGGACGCCTGGATTTTCTCGACCCAAAAATTTTGCTGTCCATCTTGATGTGGGCGGTTTATCTGGTCATGCTTTTCACTCGATGGAGTGCAGGATGGCGCGGCCGTCGCGCCGCTTATCTCGCAGCGGGAGCCTTCGTCATCGCTTTGATCGCCTGGTCGGCCAATTACTTCAGCACCATTCATAAGGTCGCGCAATCGTGAACTTTCAGATAATTGGGGTGAACCATAAGACCGCTCCAGTGGAGGTGCGCGAACGACTTGACATTCCCCAATCGCGCATGCCGGACGCACTGAAACGGCTGGTGGAACATCCCGGTATCGACGAAGGTTTAATTCTTTGCACGTGCAACCGGGTTGAAGTTCTGGCGCGAACTAAAAATGGCAGCGCGGATTTGCGTGGATTCATGCGCGAATACTTTCGAGTCGAGCCCGCTACTTATGAAACTCATCTCTATGAGTTCAGCGAGCGTGACGCCATCCGGCATTTATTTCGTGTGGCCTCGAGCCTCGATTCTATGGTGGTCGGCGAGCCGCAAATATTGGGGCAGGTCAAGGAAGCGTATGCGGTGGCACGGGCTACAGGCACGGTGCATTCACATCTTGACCATTTACTCACACGCGCTTTCGCCGTAGCGAAAAGAATTCGAAGCGAAACCGCGATTGGGGCTTCGGCGGTTTCGGTCGCGTCAGTCGCGGTGGAACTCGCTAAAAAAATTTTTGGATCGCTGAACGGCAAGCACGTATATCTCGTCGGCGCCGGGAAGATGAGCGAATTGGCGGCGCGACATTTATTGGCTCACGGAGCGGGATCGATATTCGTCGCCAATCGCACTCACGCGCGCGCTCAGTCGCTCGCTGAAAGATTTCACGGGGAGGCCATCCTCTTCGAACAGCTCTACGAAACTTGCGATCGCGCCGACATTGTCATCACATCGACGGGATCTCCCCACGCGATCTTTCGCCCCGAACATGGAGAACTATTTCTCAGCCGCCGCAAGAATCGTCCAATGTTTTTCATTGACATAGCAGTGCCCCGCGATGTGGATCCTGAAATGAATAAAATGGACGGAATTTTCGTCTACGACATCGACGATTTACAGCAGGCCACTGCTTCCCATTTGTCCGATCGAAAGCAGGAGGCCCATCGCGCAGAACAGATTATCAATATCGAGGTGGAGCGCTTTCATGACCGACTGAAAACACAGACCGTGGTTCCGACCATTCTCTCCCTGCAAGATCAACTGGAGAATATCCGGCAAAGCGAAGTCGATCGAATGCGCGGAAGATTGGGACGACTTAGTTCGGAGCAGGAAGCCGCCATCGACGCGCTGACTCATGCCATCGTGAACAAGATCATGCACACTCCCATTACAACCTTGAAATCAGCCGCCAGGAATACTGAAGTAACGACCATGATCGATATCGTGCGGCGGATTTTCAACTTAACCGAGTCACGGACTGACTCACATTCCGTCGAGGATTCCGAGGGGAAAGATTAGTGGCGCGGTTGCGCATCGGTTCCCGCGGTTCGCAGCTCGCACTTTGGCAAGCGAATCATATTCAAGGACTATTGCGCGATCGCGGACACCAGGTAGAAATCGAAATTATCAAAACCACGGGCGACAAGATCACCGAGGTTGCACTATCCAAAGTTGGGACCAAGGGCATGTTTACTAAAGAAATCGAGGAGGCCCTAGCCGACAACCGAGTGGATTTAGCAGTACATAGTTTGAAAGATCTTCCTACAGAAATTTCTCCCGAGTTTGAAATCGCGGCGATTCCAGAGCGGCAGGATCCGCGGGACGTGTTCTGCTCGGTTCAGTACACCTCGATCGAAAAGTTGCCGCAACGTGCGCAAGTCGGAACTAGCAGCTTGCGCCGGCAAGCGCAGTTGAAGGCAATGCGTCCCGATCTCCGTATCCAGCCTTTGCGTGGAAACGTCGATACTCGATTGCGCAAATTGGAAGAAGGCAAGTATGACGGCATTATTCTGGCTGCCGCGGGAGTCAATCGTTTGGAAAAAACAGATTTAGTAAGGCAGATTATCCCCGCCGAAATGATGTGTCCTGCGGCTGGACAAGGGGCTTTAGCCATTGAGATTCGTGCCGGGAATTCGTCTACCAGTGGACATCTGGCGTTCTTGAATAACAAATTCGCGCGTGAAACCACCACGTGCGAGCGCGCGCTTCTCAATTCCCTCGGAGGCGGCTGCCAGGTACCGATTGGAGCGCTTGCGGAACTGCGCGGGGGGCAGCTCTCGCTAATGGGAGTAGTTGCCCATCCGGGCGAAGGAAGAATCTTGCGGGCGCGCCAGCAGGGAACTGATGCCCACGAGTTGGGGGTTGCTGTGGGTAAACAACTGCTCGACGAAGGCGCAGATGAAATCCTGAAAGAAGTGTACGGACACGATGTGTTTGCCCCCTAATCGTTTGGGTGGGACACTCCTGTCCGACGTTTTTGAAAGTTGAATTTAGTTTGAATTCGCTTTTGACCAAAATCAAAAGCAACATCCACTGCGTCGGACAGGAGTGTCCGACCCACACGTGCAGTCCGATGAATGCAAACTCTAATCCGAAGTCGCTCTCCGGCCTGCGCGTTTTGGTGGGGCGCGCCCGACATCAAGCCAGCGTCCTCTCTTCATCGCTGCGCGAACTTGGCGCGGATGTCATGGAAATCCCTTTCATAGAAATACGCAAGCCGCAGTCTTACACAGCGCTGGATGAAGCTTTAAAAAAACTTGATACCTATGATTGGATGATTTTGACCAGCGTTAATGGCGTTGAAGCGGTATGGAATCGTTTGGAAACTCTCAATCTGAATCAATCACAACCCGTGAAGCTGAGAATTGCAGCCATAGGTCCAGCTACAAAGAAGGCGATTGAGAGGCGTGGATTCAAAGTTGACGTGGTCCCTAAACGATATGTCGCCGAGGCGGTGGTCGAGAGTCTGCGTAATCGTGTGAAGGCAAAACGTATTTTGCTCGCCCGCGCTAAAGTTGCTCGTGATGTGATCCCCGAAGAACTGACACAGGCTGGCGCGATCGTGGACGTGGTGGAAGCTTATGAGACAGTCATCCCTGATTCCGGACGAACGAAACTTAAGGTTCTGCTGGAAGACGAGAGCCGTCGTCCGCACATAATTACCTTTACCAGTTCTTCTACGGTCAAGAATTTTTTGGCGTTGATCTCGGGGGCACCGCGCGACGCAAAGGAAGGTAAGCCGGATTTGGATGGCATTCTGTTAGCTTCGATCGGTCCAATAACCTCGGCCACGTTGAGGGACTCTGGTTTCAACGTAGACATTGAAGCAAAGGAGTACACGATTCCCGGGCTGGTGGCAGCGATCAGATCCACTGACAGGGTGGGCCCATAATCCTCTATCAACGGCGAGACACGTAGGTCGGAAATTTCTCTAGACCCTCTCAATCACCACCGACTTCACCGTCACATCCTTCATGGGCTTGTCTTGCTTGCTTCGCGGAATGGCGACCACTTTGTCGGCCACCTCTTGACCCTCCACGACTTCGCCGAAAATTGTGTGCTTCCCTGTAAGCCATTCCGTGGGCGCGAGAGTGATAAAGAATTGCGAGCCGTTGGTGTTTGGACCGGCGTTGGCCATCGCCAGTTTGCCGGGCTTGTCAAAACGGTGCTTCGATCCTTTGGTTTCATCCTCGAACTGGTATCCCGGCCCACCGAATCCGGTGCCCGCTGGATCTCCTCCCTGAATCATGAATTCAGGAATCACACGGTGGAAAATGGTCCCGTCGTATAAGCGGTCGTTACTTTTCTTGCGCGTAGTGGGATGCGTCCATTCCCGCTTGCCTTCCGCAAGATCAATAAAATTCGCGACTGTCTTAGGCGCGTCTTTTTCAAATAGTCGGCAAACGATTTTGCCTTCTGAGGTATCAAATATGGCGTAAGTGCCGGGCTGTCGTGTCATCATTTCCTTTCAATTCACAATTGTTACGTGACGAGTTGTCATTCCAAACAGCTGTGTGAGGTATTTGCTTGTCGGTTACGGATTCGTCGATCTTGGCGTGACCTTCTTCAGTGGCGTTCTAGGTTTGACCGCTGCCGCATTTGCCGGGCCTGCATTTTCAATCGAGATATGATTGATTTTCACTGGCTGATAAGGACGGTCACTGGAGTCGCGCGCCATGCGCGCAATCTGCTTCACCAGAGTTACGCTGGCATCATCGCATTGGCCGAAAATTGTGTATCCCCCGTTGAGGCTGGGGTAGGGAACCTCCGTGACGAAGAATTGCGAGCCGTTGGTGTCCGGTCCTGCATTGGCATAAGCCATGCGGCCGGGTTGGTCGAATGCCAGGTCGGGAGAAGTTTCGTTCTTGAATTTGTATCCCGGGTCTCCGGTGCCGTCGCCCTTAGGATCTCCGCCCTGAATCATGAAGTCAGGAATCACTCGATGGAAAATCGTTCCATCGTAAAGTGGGACCCCAGTTTTCTTGGCGCCGCTCGCAGGATCAGTCCACTCCTTGGTTCCCTTCGCCAGCCCAATAAAATTGGCGACCCCGATGGGGGCTTTGTCAGGGAACAGCTTGCACGTCAACTTGCCTGCGGTCGTGTCGATCACGGCAGTCGGTTGCTGCGTGGTTTTAACGGTTTTCGAGGAAGTCTTCGTACTTCCGTTGCTCTGACAGAACCCCGAAATAGAAAGGGCTAGGGATACCGACAGGCATGTTGTGAGATTACGCATTTATTACTCCTAAATCCTGGATTGATGTGGAAAGGCAATTAATAATTCTACGACATGGGGGGACTTTTTTTGTTCGATGGTTCGTACCCAGTCGCAGCCGCGGCCAAAAAGCCGTCTCCCTACTCAGTTCGCGTGGTGTCTATGGACACTGTATTCTGACCGGAATCGAGTGCGGCGAGTCCGATTTGAATGCAGATTTCCAATGACTGGTCAGTGTCGATCACAGTACTTGGCCACCCAATCTCTTCAAAGCTGGCTTTGATCCTCAAATACAGATCATAGTCACGATTGGCTGCTTTATGGGCGCCCACCGTGCCCTGATTGGCTAAACGACTTCGTGCGCTGTCGTCCGAACAAATGCATTGGAGAATCCGCCAGTCCTGTTTCAGGGATTGAGCCGCTGCCACCACTTCTTCAACCTGGTAAGAATGCGAAAAAGTGCGGCCGTCCAGAAATACAAAGCGGAGCGCATTCTTCTGAAGTAAGTATGCCGCCGCCTCAACCATGATCTTCACGCAGAGGTCGTCCTGTTCGGTTGAATATTCGATATCTGCCGGAGGAAAAATCGCCGCCCGAATTTCGTCTTTGTCCAAAATTGCTCCGTTTAGGCGGTGCGCAAGTTCCCGGCAAAGGGTGCTCTTGCCCGAACCGGGCAGTCCTGCCATTAACACAATCATGTTGAAAGTGTATCCACGGTTGAGATGATTACTGGCTTAAACCGCGGGTTGGAGTTGTTCCTCGTCCAAGTCTTGCGGGGCCTCTTCGATCATGAACTCCAGCAAATCCTGCGGGACAGGATTGTTCCATACTGGCGCGAAGGATTGACGATGAAGCGGACAGGGACCGCATTCGCGGAGGGCACGGATGTGGCGTGGAGTGCTGTATCCTTTGTTCGAGGCCAGGCCGTAAACGGGAAAGATCGGGTCCCATTCGCGCACCATGCGATCGCGCTCCACCTTGGCAATGATGGATGCTGCCGCAATCGATGCGGACAGCGCATCCCCGTGGATGATTGCGTTCTGCGGCAAGTCACAATCTAGTCGGAGCGCATCAACCAGAAGATGATCGGGAGCCGGTTGCAACTGCGAAACCGCCAGTTTCATTGCCACTCGCGAAGCTTGATAAATATTAATTTGGTCGATCCGTGCGGCATCGACCGCGGCAAATGCCCAGCACACCGCGTGCTCGCGAATACGGTTCGCTAAAAGTTCCCGGCGTTCGGGAAGAAGAAGTTTTGAATCCCGCAAACCACGGATACGATAGTTGGGGTCGAGCACAACAGCGGCGGCAACTACTGGGCCGAACAGCGAACCACGTCCCACCTCATCGACGCCCGCCACCAAAACCGCGCCATTTGCCCAAGCCCGCTTTTCAAATTTTAGAGTGCAGTGCAGTCGCTTCAGCAGCCTGAGCTTGGCGGCAGACGCGGAGATGGATTTTCCATTTTCCTTTACACGGACAGGCTTAGCGGCAGTACTCATTAGGGATGATGCCATCTTCGCTGACTGGTGGCCTGTGGAGCAAGCTGGAAAACCAGAATGAATCAAAGGTCAAACCTGATTAGGGTCAGCGCTCAGATTGGTACAGGTTCACCCCGCTAGGATCGAGAACAATGGCAGCCCATTCGTGGGCGACCTTCAGGCCCTAAAACTCTGGGGCTCGGGCAAGGTCTTTTAAACAGCTGCCGTAGATCTACGGTGCAATGCTGAGGGAAGGGCCCGACTTTCAGCGGGCGAAGTATCAGGGCCGGACTTCCCATAGCGACATTCGAGAAGCGGGTCTTACCGAGCTTGTGAACCTCCATCGGATCTTTGCTGAGTCCGATGCCTGCTCGTCCCGATGTCCTTCGTGTCGTCTTGATATCCTTCCCGGTTTATTGCCTTTACAGAACCCTTTTCAGGTAACCACACCTCATTACCCCAGTAAATTGACCGCCACCGACCAGGCTGTTACTTTCGGCTGCGAGCGGGTTTATTGAACACCCGCATGCGGAATGACCCAATCGCTCAATAACGAGTCGCCGGAACGCGTGGACACCCGGGTAGAGGTCGCAATGCCCCTGCGCGTAACCTTCTGGGACACCGAGAACCGTCCTCTTCTAGACATGGCGTGCACCTACGATATTTCCTCCCGTGGGGCCCGCATCAGTGGGCTGCGCGCGGTGGTCGAGGCAGGAGAAATTGTCGCTATTGAGCGCGGACGAAACAAAACTTTTTGCCGTGTGGTGTGGACCGGCGACCCGAATTCCGAACAGCGCGGGCAGGTGGGAATTCAAAGCATTGAAACCGATCGGCCTATGTGGGACACCGAACTGCGCGAAATGAATGCCGTGTTCGATCCCGTGCCTCTGGACAAAAAATCGCGAGATACCAATTCCGGGCACCGCCTCGGTGAGGAAAATCGCCGGCGGCATTCGCGATTTAAAGTACAGGGATCGGCGGAGCTGAGCGCTCTCTCGAAAAAGACTCAGCTCAAAGGCATGCTCAAAGATCTATCGGAGGTAGGATGCCTGGTCAGTATCGAGAACGCGCCACCGCTCGGCACCGACCTGAATTTGATCTTGAGGATCGATAACTATGAGTTCAGCCTAACCGGGCAGGTAAGGCGCGCGTCTTCTGAAGAAGGAACCGCGATTCGATTCCACAAAATCCGCAAGGGCGACCGCCAGATGCTGCAATTCCTGCTACGCAAGTTGGCCGAGGAGCAACTGGAAGACTCATTCGAAATTGAGTTACAAACCTAGCTGTTTCTTCCGACCGACAGCTTACCCAATCCCCAAAGTTCAATTTGTCATTCCGAGCCCACAAAGGTTCGTGGACAGAATCACGGGCGAGGAATCTGCTTTTACGCTAGGCATCACAAAGCTTATTCCCGAGAATTGAGAAATTGATAGAGGACTTCTGACGCCGACCGCTTTACGCCTTGTTCGCAGGCGCTGCGTGGTCCCGATCGGCATCCTTTAACCGTGCCGCTTTGCCGCGCAGGCCGCGCAAGTAATACAGCTTGGCGCGACGCACTTTAGAGGATCGAATCAACTCCACCTTATCGATGACCCGCGAATTATCGGGGAAGATGCGCTCCACGCCCTGTCCGAAACTCATTTTGCGCACCGTGAAGCTCGCTTGTGGCCCGTGACTGCGCGAAAGTACCACGCCCTCAAATGCCTGCGAACGTTCTTTATCACCTTCTTTGATGCGAACGTGCACACGTACCGTGTCTCCGGGGACGAAGCTGGGCAGGTCGGTGCGCTTCGCTTTCGCCAGAAGTTTGTCAATGATTAAGCTTGTCATATTAGTTTTCTCCCCGAAGTTTTCATTCTAAACGATTATCGAAAAACGACTATTGAATTGTGGTCTTGATTTCTGCGAGCATCGCTTTGTCTTCTTTATCCAATGTGGTCTGGTGGATCAGATCGGGACGGTTGCGCAAGGTCTTCTCCAGGGCCATGCGGCGGCGCCAGCGGCGGATTTCTTCATGATTCCCTGAAGCGAGAACCTCCGGCACCGACCACCCCCGAAAATCGGCGGGGCGGGTGTAATGCGGGTAATCGAGCAATCCACCAGACGAACAGGTGGAATCTGGGCGTGGTTTCACCGCCTCCTGCCGTGAACTAAACGATTCTTGGCGCGAAGACGCTTCGTTCCCTAAGGCGCCCGGGATTAATCGAACTACGGCATCCGCGATCACCGCCGCTCCCATTTCTCCGCCGCTGAGAATGTAATCGCCAATAGAAAATTCGCGATCGGCAAGGTGTGCGCTCACCCGTTCATCCACGCCTTCGTATCTGCCGCAGATCAGGAGCATATGACTCATTCGTGAAAGCTCGTCCGCCACATCTTGTGTGAACCTCTTTCCTTGCGCCGAAAGAAGTATCACGGCTTCCTGCGTACCGTGGACACGGTCCTCACGATTGCTTTTCATCAGTTTCTCGACGCACTCAAAAATCGGTTCCGGCTTAAGCAGCATGCCTTCGCCGCCGCCAAAGGGCCGGTCGTCTACAGTCTTGTGGCGGTCATGCGCGAAGACTCTGAGATCGTGGATTTCGATCTCGACCAGTCCAGCTTCGCGAGCGCGGCGGATGATTCCGAAGTCCAGCGGCCCGCGAAAGAACTCAGGAAAGATCGTAATGATGTCGATCTTCATGGATTCACCAATCAGGCGCGCTCTCAGCCTCGACGCGACTTTTTTCCCGAACCCTCTTCAACCTGTTGCTTCTTTTCTTCGGCACTCAGAGGATTGTTCAGCTCAAGCATCCCTTCGGGTAGCGCCATTTCTATACGCTTTTGATCGATGTCAATCTTTTTCAGATAGGCCTCGGCGTAGGGTATCTCATGTCTTGCCGTCCCCGCCTTTATTACCAGCAGTGGAGCTTCGCCCGCTCCAAATTTGACTTCATCCACGATCCCCACTTCGCTCTCGCCATCGAACACCCGACACCCGGTCAAGTCGCTGGTGTAAGTCCAACCTGGCTCCAATTGAGCACGCTGTTCGCGCGGGACTTGAAGTTCGCATCCCAACAAAATCTCGGCGTCGGACATCGAATCGATGCCCGCGAACTTCAGAACCAGTAGTTCTTTATGTGGCCACAGGCCTTCAATTTCCAACGCTCGGCGTTTGCCATCTTCACCAAGAGCCAGCAGTTCCATCCCCGGCCTGAAGCGGTTGGGAATATCGCTGTGTACTTCGACCCCGACCTCGCCATGCCGTCCCTGGGTTTTCCGGACTAGGGCGAGCGTGGTGTATTCAGCTCCCATCCTGATGGTCTATAGGCTAGGACTGGCTGGCAGGGAGTTCGTCTTCGATGATTTCGAGCGCAAACCGCTTATTGGCTCGCACCCCGGCAGCGGAGAGCAAATTTCGCATGGCGCGGACGGTGCGTCCCTGTTTGCCGATGATCTTGCCGACATCTTGCGGACCAACCTTTAACTCGAGCACAGTCTCGCCGGCATCTTCGACTACGTTGACCGAAACTTGTTGCGGGTCTTCAACCAGCGACTTCACGACATTCTCGATCATGGCCTGAACATTTATGGCCTGAACATTTGTGGCTTGAACGTTCGCGGCCTGTCCGCTTGTGGATCCAGTCATAAATAATGGTCGAAATCGGGCTAGGAAGTGACAACAGCGGCAGTGGGTCGCGACACAATCTTCGACACGCGCGACGACATTTGCGCGCCTTTCGATACCCAATAGTCGATGCGCGGACGCTTGAGTTCTACGCTCGCGGGGTTCGTCCGAGGGTTGTAAGTGCCTACGATTTCCACGGGGCGTCCATTCCGGGCGCGTTCTTTCTCAATCACCACCACACGATAGTAAGGCTGTTTGCGGGCGCCAATGCGCGCCAGTCGAATCATTAACACTGAGCTTATTTCCTTTCGATCCGGTAGGAAGGTGGAACAAACTATTATGCCGGAGGTAACAGCGATTTAGCAAGAGCGGGATTCAATCTCTACTTAGAGGCCGGTATCAACTTGTAAACTTGCCGGGCCGTCCGACACTGGGTAATTTCTTTGGTGGTTGGCTGAATATAACCTAAGGAGGAACCAATGCACAAAAGAACCAAATTTATGAGCGCGATGGCGATCACGGCATTCATGCTCGCCCTAACTCCAACCTCGCCGGCGGCAGAACGCCACCCACAAATTCGAGAGGCGATTGAGTCCCTGCGCAACGCAAGGCACCACTTACAAGAAGCTGCTCATGACTTCGGGGGACACAAAGTCGAGGCCATGCGGGCGACTGACGAGGCCATCCGCCAATTGGAAATCTGCCTGAAATACGACAGAGACTAAGCTCAATAAGGGGCGAAAATAATGTCTTTTTAGCCTGAAAAACCTTACGCGACGTGGTGGCTAGGAGACAGGCCGATTCAGGCGGCGAACTTGTAGCCGAGACCAGCGATGGTTAGTATCAGCGATGGTTTTTTGGGGTCAGCTTCCAACTTTTGACGCAGGCTAAAGACGTGAACGTCGACTGTGCGGGTTTGGGTTCCCAAGCCATAGCCCCACACGTCTTTCAGGATGACATCGCGGGAAAGTGTTGATCCGCGATGTTCCATCAGATACCGGAGAAGCTGGAATTCACGGGCAGACAGGGAAATTGGTTCGCCGAAGCGAGAAACCGACGTCCCCCGCAGGTCGATACGCACGTCTCCGAACTGCTGAACTTCCTCGGTCGCTGGGCTTGAGTGGGAGCGCCGCAGCAGGACTTCCATTCGCGTGGTCAATTCCAGCATTTCAAATGGCTTCAGCAAATAATCGTCGGCGCCAATTTTAAGACCCAAGACCTTGTCCACAAGTTGATCACGCGCTGTCAGCATAAGAATTGGCATCTCGCGTCCTGCCTTGCGAATATCGCGGCAAACGTCAAAACCATTCTTTCCCGGAAGCATCACATCGAGCACGATCAAGTCGAAACTCTGCTCCAGCGCCATACGATATCCGGTCTCACCGTTACCGGTGGAGTGCACCTTGTATCCGTCGCCCTCGAGGCGATCGGTGAGCGTAGTGCAAAGGTCCTGCTCGTCTTCAATGAGAAGAATGCTTTCGTTCATGGCTTTTAATTTTTGAGTAGGGCAGTTTCGATGTCGTGGCCTGGCTGCGAATCTTTCAACGCCGTAATCGGGACGTGCAGTGCGAACTTGCTGCCTTTGCCAATCTCACTGATGGCAGTAATACGAGCTCCGATGGCTGCAGCAAGACTTTTCGTCAGCGACAGGCCGAGCCCGGTCCCATGAATATTGGATGCAGACACCGACGGACTGCGATAAAAAGGTTCGAAAATGTGGGCCATTTCCGTCTCGGTGATCCCCGCACCGTGATCTTCCACTTCCAGAGTTACCTCCGGTTTATCCTGATCGGGATTCATCCGTGCGGTGACGCGCAACCAACGGTCCTCGCCTCCATACTTAATGGCATTAGTGATTATATTTTGTAGGCAGCGGGTAAGCGCTACGAAATCGGTATTTAGCGGCGGTAACCCAGCCTCTACGTCGCGTTCCACAAGGGTTGCTTCGGCCCCCGAGTTTTCCAGGGCGGCGTCGATCACGGCGTTCACATCGACGGGCGACAACACGTACTTCGGACTGGTTTGCCGACTGGACGCGAAAAGCAGGACCTGCTCAACTAACTGCATGAGTTGAGTGGTTTGGCGGTGGATCATCGATCCGTAGTGCACCAGACTTTTGTGGTTATGCACGACCCCATCTTTGATATTCTCCGCCGCCGACTGAATGACAGTGAGCGGAGTTCTCAATTCGTGAGTCACTCCAGTCACAAAATCCATTTGCAGTTGTGCCAACCGCCTCGCGCGGTGGGTAGTGAGGACCAGCACCGCCCCTCCGCCTGCCAGTACCAGTAAAATTCCAAAACTCAGCCCCAGATTGCGTCTCCTCAAAGCGGATATCGCCGCATCAAATGACCCATCGGGCGCCCCTACCACCAACGACCAGTCGAGTTCATCCGAGGTATCATGCAACCCGAAAAAACGCACCGGCTGCGGCCAGCCCAGCCCCGACCTGTCAGGCGTCACCTCGGGATGGTACAAACCAATATCCATGTCGTTCGTGGCTATTCCTGGGGAATTGGGACTCGACCATAAATTTAAAGTCTCAACCACTTTCTCCGGCACGCCAAGCCGCGCTGGCGAGGAAGAGTAAATCACGCTCGGGTGAGACTGTGTGCCTCCAATCACCGTGGTCTCCAAATTGAATGAATTCATCGCATCGAATTCCCGCTGTAATAGTTCGGGAATCAGCTTCTTCTCGAACTCTTTAGGATCGAGCTGGACAATAAGCAACATCACTCGCGTGCTCTGCCCTGCTTCAGCGCTTGCAGCATCTATCAGCGGAAAAGTGAGCGCCGGGATCTTTTGCTGGACCGCCCATAGCAACTGAGCCGGAGAGGTATTTCTGGGAGGTCGAGGCCCTTTTGAATTTTCCTGTAAAGAAGAGTGTTGATCTTGGATCATGTCCAAAATTCTGCTGATCGACGTTCGCAAGCCGGTAAAGTCTTGCGGCCAACTTGCCGGCAGAAATTCCTGCCTGCCAGAGTCCAATCTAAAGAGAGGGAAAGAGGTATCGCTTGAGGTTGCCGGCGCAATAAAAATATTTGCCACCAGCCCCGGATGCGACGCGTTTCCTTTCCATCGCGCCAATCTACTTGAGAAGATTCTTCCATCCATCGAGGGGTGGGGTTCGATGGCAGGATACAAAGCCACACAAAGATCGCCCAGTTCGCGTGAAAGTGACTGGCGAAATTCTTTCATCGACGTCTGTACATCCGTTTGGATCTGGGCGCTGGCTGCATGGCTTATGGCTTCGCTCCACCGGTACTGCAAAATTCCAAGCGCTACGAGGATCACCAACAGCACGGCCAACGCGACAACCGAAAGCTTTTGGTCTTTTCCCAACATACGTAGCCTAACTACGGTAACCTCGCCCAAGGTTACCCCCTTTTCAGTTTGATGTCGGTTCCGGATAATTCCAAGTGTAGAAAGTGCACCTTGCCTGAAATGTAATAACGAAGTAAGGACATATAGGAGTTATCCGTGCAGGTTACCAGTGGGGAACATCGACGCCTGAGTAGGCACTTCCGCGTGCTACACTAAAGGTGCGCTTAATACCACGGTTGCGTGGTGCGGTTCCGGTTTAAGTATCTAATCTGAGAATTCTCACCTTCCTTCACTCCGTTAGTCTTCGGCGTAATTTAAAACAAAACTGGCAACGAAGCTTCGGCGCGTTTGCGGAACCTTGTGTCCGCCCTAGCCAATGCCGTGCCAGATGGAAAGTAAGAGAAAACAGACTGATGCAGAATTTTTCCGAATTACCGGTCTCCGCCTATACCAAGCAGCGGCTATCGTCCTCGAAGTTTTTAATCCCTACGCCGGTACAAGCGGCGGCCATTCCGGAAGCTCTCGCGGGCAAAGATGTTCTTGCTACCGCGCAAACCGGAACTGGCAAAACATTAGCGTTTCTGATCCCAGTGATGGAGCAGTTGCTCAAGCCAACCACTCCCGGGATAGCCGCACTCGTCCTTGCGCCTACCCGCGAACTGGCCATGCAAATCGTGGATCAATACAACATTTTGCGCGGAGATAAACTTTCTCCTGCGGCGCTGGTGGTTGGCGGGTTGGCAGAAAAAAATCAGTTGGCGTTGTTGCGCAAAGGCGCGCGCCTGGTGGTCGCCACTCCTGGACGACTCGAAGATTTCCTCGATCGCCGACTGGTGACGTTTCGCGATCTGCGCATTCTGGTCCTTGACGAAGCTGATCGAATGCTCGACATGGGCTTTCTCCCAGCCATTCGACGCATCGCCGCGATTCTTCCCAAGCAGCGTCAGACTATGTGTTTCTCAGCGACGCTGGAAGCCTCAGTCGTGCACCTGGTCAAGGATTACATGACCAACCCAGTCCGCATTGCTTTCGGTTCGACCTTAAAGCCTTCCGAAAACGTGCGGGTCCAGGCATTCGAAGTGGCCCCTGACAACAAGCAGGAAATGCTGCATCGTCTGCTTGCTAAAGAAACTGGACGCTGCCTCGTCTTTGCTCGCACCAAGCGCGGCACGGAGCGGCTCACCAAAAATCTGAATCGCGAAGGTTTCGCTGCGGCGATGATTCACGGCGACCGCTCGCAATCCCAGCGCACTGCTGCACTCACCGGATTTCAGCAGGGCCGCTACCGCATCCTGGTGGCGACCGATTTGGCTTCCCGCGGAATCCACGTGCAAGACATCGCTCACGTCATCAACTACGATCTCCCAGAAGTCGCGGAAAACTTCATTCATCGCGTTGGCCGCACCGGGCGCGCCGGACTCCATGGTGTAGCCTCCACGCTCTACGGACGCGAGCAACGCACTGATCTTTACAACCTGGAGAAAACTCTCGGCATACGGATGGAACGAATGTCGTCCCAGATGACGGCGTCCGACGTCGCCGCCCACGAGCAGCGCATTAAGAATGACCGCAGTCTGTCGCTAGCTCGCGGAAAAATGGAACGCCTGCCGGGGGAGTTTCTGCAAGCCCAAATGTAATCGCCCGTGGTTCCAAGATAAATAGTTTTGTCATCCCCAAGGCCAGCGCACTTAAGCTGGCCGAGGAGTATGCTTTTTTTTCATTCCGCCTAAGTTCCGTCCGCCTGCCAAAATTTCCGAGCGAGTGTTACCCTAGTCGTCGCATCCACCTCTGTGAGGAGCCACCATGTTCCGCAATGCCTTCATCTTATTCACCAGTTTGCTATTAATAGTCTCCGTAGCGGCCGCAAAATCAAAGGAACTTCAGATCTATTCGATCGACGTAGAAGGCGGTCAGGCAACGTTGATTGTCAGCCCGTCGGATGAGTCGATGCTAATCGATACCGGTTGGCCCGGTGATCGCGATGCCGGACGTATCGTCGCCGCCGCAAAACTGGCGAAGCTCGACCACATCGATTATGTGTGGATCACGCACTACCATCGCGACCACGTCGGTGGGGCGCCCGCGCTCGCGAATCTCATAAAGGTCGGCACTTTTGTAGATCACGGTCCCAACCTCGAAGATTCCGATGTGACCCGCGAAGATTTTGCAGCCTACGAAAAAGCCTTTGCCAAGACCAAGCGCATGTCGCTCAAGGCCGGAGACGGCATCCCCATGAAAGGACTCACCGTGCGAGTTCTGACTGCCGCAGGCGAGCACATTACCAGCCCTCTGCCTGGCATGGGAGAGGCAAACCCCAATTGCAACGCCGAACCTCGACCGCCGGCCGACGCTACCGAAAATCCGCGGTCAATGGGGACGCTCATCACCTTTGGCAAATTCCGCTTCCTCGATTTGGGCGACCTTACTAAAGATAAAGAGCTGGAGTTGGCTATGTCCCAACAATCTGATTGGTACCGTAGATTTATTCATGGTGACCCATCACGGATTCAATCAATCGAACTCAAAAGCCTTCGTATGGGCGATTCATCCCCGCGTAGCCATCATGAATAACGGCGCGCATAAAGGAGCCAGTCCCGATGCGTGGCAAATCGTGCGGGACTCGCCGGGGCTGGAAGATCTCTGGCAACTTCACTACGCCGTCGATGGAGGCAAAGACCACAACGTGTCCGAGAACTTGATCGCTAATCTCGAAGGTGGGCCCGATGGGAATTACGTGAAAGTCACGGCCAAAGCGGATGGCAGTTTCACAATGATGAACTCCCGCAACGGAGAAAAGAAAACCTATAACAAAAAGTAGTTGGTTTAGACTGTGCCTCGCTTTAAATTGTTTGGCAGTTTAGCTTGTGTGGAGCGGGCACCCTCGCCCGCGTGATCTTACAACACGCTTTGCCCATATGACATACGCGGACAACAGGTCCCGCCCACCGCCAGAATGATCATCATTATCATGGGAGTCACCGGAGCTGGTAAGACCACAGTCGGCACTTCATTGGCCAAGCAATTAAATTGGCGATTCGCCGATGCCGACAGTTTCCATTCTCCAGAGAACATCGAAAAGATGGAAAAGGGAATAGCCCTCGACGACGCTGACCGCGCCCCGTGGTTGGCCGCAATGCACGCCGCGATTCTTCAATGGTCGGCGCAGCTTCGTAATGTTGTGCTCGCGTGTTCAGCCTTGAAGCGAAGCTACCGCGGGATCTTGGACACTGGGCCAGAGGTGAAGTTCGTTTATTTGAAGGGCAGCTATGAGCTTATTTGTGAGCGGCTGCTTTCGCGGCATGGACACTTCGCCACTGAAAAAATTCTGCGCAGCCAGTTCGAAGCCCTGGAGGAACCGAACGACGCGCTAGTGGTCGACGTAGACCAGCCTGTCGGACAAATAGTCGCCCAAATTCGAGGGCAATTGAAGCTGCCGCGATGATTTATGCGACGGGCTGCGCACCTTTTATCTTTCGATGATTAGGTCTAAGTTCCGCTTCCGAACTAATTTTGATCGCTCGCACTAATCCGCGGAAAATTAGCACGTGGATGGGATAGAGTCCCCACCAATAGAGTTCTCCCGAAATTCCGCGCGGCTCGAACCAGGCACTACATTGAAGCAGTGTCTCGCCTTGCGCGGCAGGCGACAGATGGAATTGCAACCACGCCCGCCCGGGAACTTTCATTTCAGCTTGCAGCAATAAACTGCGCCCCAGCGTCACTTCTTCGATTTTCCAAAAATCCAAATGATCGCCGACTCTAAGCGAGGACTTGCAGCTCCGTCCCCGATTCATTCCCACGCCGCCGATCATGCGATCCATGAGGCCACGTAGTTGCCATAAGAAATTCGCGTACAGCCACCCCTTTTCAGCCCCAAGGGATCCCAGAATCCCAAATACCTTTTCCGGAGAAGCGTGCACTATTGTTTGCCGCACATCACATATCAACCCTTCGCGGCGGATCGATGTGTGAGGTGTATCAGATGAAATGTTTTTCAGGAATGATTCATTGGGTACAGGCCGAGAGAGCGCCGTTTCAATTGCCGCCGCATAAGATACAGGACGTATTTCAGGGAAGAGTTCTTTAGACAGTGAATTTGTACAAACCACTTCGGTGCGCAGTCCTTCTATCAACGGACGGGCAATCGCCGAAGGTATCGGGGTGACCAGCCGCAGCCAATAGGAAGACAACTTAGGGGTCAGCACCGGAACTCGAATTAACCATCGTCGCAGTCTTCGTGCCCGCGCATAGATAAGCATCATGGTGCGATACGTCTCGACCGACTGGCCTCCGATTTCGATAATTTTCCCGGCTGACTCGGGGACTTCCAGCGCGGCCACGAGATATTCCAGAACATTGCAGATCGCGATAGGCTGGGTGCGGGTAATTACCCATCGCGGGCATATCATCACCGGCAGCCGCTCCGTCAAATAGCGGATCATCTCAAACGACACGCTGCCATTGCCAACAATAATTCCCGCTCGAAACTCGGTGACCGGAGGCCCGAACTCTCGCAATGTCGAGCCCGTTTCGTGACGGCTCTTCAGATGAGCGGATACTTCTGCTTGCTTTGAAGAAGCGAGTCCTCCGAGAAAAATGATGCGTTGCAATCCCGCCTGCTTAGCCGCCTCAGCAAAGTTCCGGGCGGCTAATTGATCGCGCTCGTGGAAGCCAGCCTGATCTCCGCCCATCGAGTGAATGAGGTAATAGGCAACCTCCATTCCCTCAAGAGCATGAGCTAAACTCTTGGCTTCGAGAGCATCCGCTTGAACTGACTCGGCGCCAAGCAAAGCCTGAGCCCTGACGGCAGCGAGATCGCGAACCACGCAGCGTACCCGGTGTCCGGCGTGGACCAATTGTGGAACCAGTTGGCTGCCCACATAACCCGTCGCACCTGTTACCAGAATTTTCATGATGTTATTGAGCCTGAAATTCCGGCAGCGGACTGAACAGGCTTGTGCCTTTTTCCAGATCTTCAATTTGCTCGATATACCTTTTTGAATCGAATTTCCGCGAGGTGCTGGCGTATGACATGTATCGAATCTGTCCGAATATTGGACGGTCGAACCACGGCCGATCGTGCTTGCCAACAATTGCCCAGGCAATTCCCGCGTAGCCATTGGGATCCCGCCCGTCAAGCTCGTACCGGTCGTTCAGACAAACCGCCCGGCGATACGCGACAGCGATGGACGAACTCCATTCCAAAATCTTTTTGGCCCAATACATGCGCAGGTAGTTGTGCATCCAGCCTGTGATCGCCGCCTGCTTGTGGGCCGCATTAAATAGCGGGTCATGAGTTTCCGCGTTCTCGATTTGCGGATCGCTATATACGATTTGCCGTTCGTCATTGGCATGTTCCGCAAAGGACCGGTTCGCCCATGGTTCAAGGCAATTCAGCGAATCATAATTCGGATTAAACCGCACAAAATTCACCGCCAACTCACGCCGCACGATCAGCTGTTCTAAAAACGCTTGCTTCGCTTGGGCAGGCGCATCGCTCTGCTGCACCGCAAGCGCTACCGTATGCGGCCCAATATGCCCGAAATGCAAATATGGAGAAAGTCTACTGGTGCCATCTACCTGTGGGCGGTTGCGGCGCACGGGATAATCAGCAAGTTTGTAGCCAGTGAAGTCTTTCAAGAAATTCAAAGCCTTGCCGGTGCCGCCTTGCCAATACTTCGACCCTGACACCGAGCGATCAAGATTCCAGCAAGCGACGAAATCTTTTTGTGTCGACTCCGAATGCAACCCAGCCGGTGCCACCCATGGATATTGTGCGGCTGGATTGGCCAAGGGCACTAAGAATTTTGGAAGCAGTTCATTAATCCGAGGCCGAATGGTACGCGCGGCATAGTGCTCTTTGCGCAACAATCGCGAGGGGACAATTACGTCGGCGTCCACCGTCCAGAATGGCACACGTATCTGCTGCGTGACCCTTTCTCGCCATTCTTCGGTCTCCCGCAAAGGATTCTCGTCGCCAATTACTATCGCCGCTTCGATCTCCTCGCAGAACTTCAAGAGATGATGCGAGGGATAGGGGCGAAACACCAGTCCCACGCCCCGCTGCGCTAATCCGCGCGCGATGTCCGGAATGCCCTCCGCCAAAAACGTGTAATGACGCAGATTCGCGTGAGGATAGAACGGCACCGGCGCGAAAAACACTACCACTGGTTTCTTCAATTCGTTGGCGACATTCACCGTCACGTCTAGCGCGGGATTATCCAGCGCGCGTTGTGCTCGCTGCATCCAGTACACAACGCAAGCGCCTTCCATATTTGGCGAACCCGCTTTCCGCACCAAAACTCTCGGGTCAGAAGATAATTGTTCGATGGTATTCATAAATAAAAAAATGGGAGGATTCACGAGCTGAATCCTCCGGATGTCCTTAGCGAGCAGACAATGCCGACTGATGGTTCCATCGGCTTTGTATCGCCTTGAACGAAGCCGCCTGATAGAGCGCGGCAAGTCCTACAAGCGCGTAAACGGTAGAACTGAGCATCGAGGTCTCGCCGAACTTCATGCCGAAGATCGCCGCCACCAGGTCGAAGTGCGCTACGCCGACCAATCCCCAATTCACTCCACCGACCACCAACAATACTGCTGCAATTACGTCCACTGTCTTCATATGTTGTTCTCCTTTTACGTTTGTTTCAGTTATTTGCTGTCTGGCAACATCACTGTGTCGATCACATGAATTACGCCATTGGAAGCGGCCACGTCCGCCTTGATCACTTTGGAGTCATTGATCATGACGGTCCCTCCTTCAATACGGATCCTCAGGTTTTCCCCATTTAAGGTTTTGGCTGAAGACAATTTCATCGCCTGCGCAGCCGTCACGTCCCCGCTCACAACGTGATAGGTAAGAATGGCGCGAAGCTTGTCCTTGTTCTCGGGTTTAAGCAGCGACTCTACGGTCCCTTCCGGCAACTTCTTGAACGCGTCATCGGTGGGCGCGAAGACGGTGAAAGGACCAGGTCCTTTTAAAACATCCACCAAACCAGCGGCCTTGAGAGCAGTCACCAGAGTGCTAAAAGAGCCTGCGGAAACGGCGGTATCCACAATATCTTTCGTTGCTGCGGCGGCGCCGATAGGCGCCATGCCGACCAAAACGCTCAGAATGAGCGCGAAGCTAGCTGAGTGCATTTGTTCTCCTTTTTCCTTGTCGATCGTTTTTGTTTGCATTTCTTACTCGTTGCGATGTATTAACTATAGAGAACATTTATGTAACCATAGAGAAAACAACGAACGCAAACAAAAGTCGTATTCCTGACTATCAAAAAAACGGCTCCTTGTTGCTTGGAGAGAAAAAGGGGTGACTTCAGTGCAGAACAAAACGATTGCAGATGGATTAAAGCCTTACGCGGTGGGCGAAAAACTCAGAAACATGCGCCTAAAAAAAAGTATGGGCCTGGTAGAACTCGGAAAGCACACCAGCCTGTCAGCCGCAATGTTGTCGAAACTTGAGCGTGGTAAGTTGTTCCCGACACTGCCGACGCTGCTACGCATCGCGATGGTTTTCGGAGTGGGCCTGGATTATTTCTTCACTGACGAGCGCAAGCGGCATGTGGTGGCGATCGTGCGTAAGGCCGAACGGCTGCGCTTTCCCGACAACTCAGGTGGCCCCATTGCGTACCACTTCGAGAGCTTGGATTTCAAAGCCACGGAACGAAAGCTGAATGCTTACTATGCGGATTTTGAAACTTTGCCAGACGACAAACTGAAGATGCATCAGCATCCCGGGATTGAGCTTTTATATGTAATTACCGGCAACCTGGAAATCACCATCGGTTCCGACCTTCACACCCTCGATCCCGGCGACGCGATTTACTTCGATTCAGCTGTGCGCCACAAATATCGCGGATTGGGTAAACAACCTTGCAGCGGTGTCATCATTACGACTGAGTAAATATGGTCTTTCCCGCTCGACACTGTCATCCCGACCGGAGCGAAGCGAAGTGGAGGGACCTGCTTGAAATACGCGTGGTGGCGGGTGAGGGAAAATTACTTTAACCCATCAACCAAATACAGATCCGACAATGTGCGGATGTAGCTATATACATACGATTTTTCATCTCCAGCAATCAGCACTCCGCCGATCGTTGAAATGCCCGCGGAGTCAGACGGTTCAATCGTTTTCCAAAAAGTTCTGGCGCCGGTCGCGAGATCCACTTTAAAGACCCGCGCCGGCAGTTCTCCCGAGCGGTAAGCGAAAACAGATTTTCCATCGGCGGCCCACGCCGTGGGGATGTCGTCTTTTGCAAGTCCATTCAAAGGTCGAGGCTCGCCTCCGTTTACTGCGTAAAGATAAACTTTGCGGTCGGTGCCGGAATCGGCCACCAGGTCTCCCTTCGGCGAGAGCACGAAGCGCGGGCCAACGCCCTCGGGACTGATCGGCCGGGCCTTGCCTTCATCGACGGTTTCTACAAACAGCCGCAGCGCATGGCCCGGCTCGTGTCCGGAAAATACGATTTGTTTTCCGTCCGGCAACCAGCGCCCGCGAAGGTGGTCCAGCCCATCATCCTTCAACAGCTTCATTTCTCCCGCGTGCATCGGAAGCAATTCGAGAGGTGCGGGATTTGTGTTGGGATGCGCCAACACCCACTCCCCGTCAGGTGAAAGCGCCATGCCAGAGCCGTCACCAAGACGAATGGCAGGCGAGCCGTCTGTCTTGCGGTTATAGACCGCGTACTTTGGGCCTCCGCCCTCTCCCGCTTCCTGGAACAAAACTGTGGTGCCATCAAACGACAAATCAACGGGGACGGACCAATCCAACCACGACAAATCCAACTCTTTTTTCTCGCCCGGAGGCAGCCCAATCATTCCAGCGCGATCGTTTCCCCGAGTCAGCAAGACTCTGCCATCGCGCGAAACGTCGAGGAGGGTTAATTCTCCCGGTACCCTAGCGAGCGTACGCACGCTTCCGGACAGCGTTGCCGCGAATAGTCCACGGTCGCCTCCGGTGTGCGTGGCCGTGAACCAGACTTCATCGCCTTTCGGAGACCACGCCAGTCCCTGAATGCTGTCCCATCCAGTGCAAAGGAGAGTCGCTTTCCCAGCAAGATCTACGATCTTGACCGATCCGCCATCGTCTCTCAATTGCGGATGATCGATGAAAGCAATCAAGTCGCCCTTGGGGGATATGCGGGGATTGCCGAACCATCCTTCGGCTTGCTGTAAAACCTTGTTGGCGGGAAATTCGAGGCGGTGTCGTCCATTTACTTCGCGAACAATTGCCATGCTGGCGCCGTCAGGCGACCAATCTGCCCATTCAACATTTTCGAAAATTTCCCGCGGGGCGCCGCCTACCAGCGGCATTTCCGCAAGGGTCCCCGCCGATAGGAAAGCATCACTCGTGTGGCTTCCCAGCGCCAGGGCCATTTCTCCGGTGGAAGAGATTGCTAGAACATCCGCGCCCCCCGGGGCTAAGGCCGTCGATTGTGGACTCTCTGGCCGGGTGGTGAACAACTGGAGCGGCTTTCCCTCCCACGCCGAACTGTAAATTACCGTTTTCCCGTCCGGTGCGAAACGCGCCGAATGAACGATCCCACGTTGGAAAGTCAGCGGATGATAAAACGGAAAAGATGGTTCAACCTGCCGGTGAATGAGAAATGCGCCCGCCGCTAAGCCGCCTGCCATTGCCGCGAAAATGAAAAGTAACGATAAGGGCGAGAATAGTCTGGCCTTAGATTTCTTAGCGTCAGGTTTTGAGGGCGAATAGCCAGATACTCCTGAAGTTGATGATTGCAGTCCGTCGGCGGCGCGTATCCGCGAACTTTCCAGGGATCGCTTGATCCGCTTCAAGTCTCCACGAAGTTCTGCCGCCGTCTGATAACGGAACTCACAGTCTTTCTCCAACGACTTGGAAACTACTTCGTCAAGTTTCGCCGGAAGTTTCGGATTGATTTCTCCCGGTGGCTTAGGAGTGCGATTTAGGATGGCCTCAAATGTCACTCCGGTACTACTGCCCGCGAACGCCACCAATCCGGTAGCCATTTCGTATAGAACGGCGCCAAAAGAAAACAAGTCCGTTCGCGAGTCCAGATCCGCCGCGCGCACCTGCTCCGGCGACATGTAGGCCACTGTCCCAACCGTGGATCCCGGACTGGTGAGATCCGCGACAGGCACATGAGTTGCCGTCTGCATTGCCGGATCATCCGCGACCGAACTATGGGTTGGTGTGACCTTGGCTAGTCCGAAATCCAGCAATTTGGCCTGGCCGCGCTTGGTTACGAAAATATTTGCCGGCTTAATATCGCGATGAATAATTCCTTTCGCATGAGCGGCATCAAGCGCGTCGGCGATTTCAATCGCGAGCGTCAGCAAAACCTCGGTATCAAGAGGCTTGCCATCAATGCGATGCTTCAGGGTCTGGCCTTCCATGTACTCCATCACAATGAAGGCTTGACCGTTGTGCTCGCTGATTTCGTAGATGGTGCAGATATGAGGATGGTTCAAAGCAGACGCCGCTTGCGCCTCGCGCTGAAAGCGGGCCAGTGCCTGTGGTTCAGAAGCCAGATCAGGGGGAAGAAACTTCAGGGCGACAAAGCGTTTGAGAAGCGTATCTTCCGCTTTGTAGACGACACCCATCCCACCGCCGCCAAGTTTTTCAACGATGTGGTAGTGGGAAATAGTCTCGTCAATCATGAGAAGGACACGCTGTTTTTCTTAGTTGCCCACAGAAGTTGCGGGAATTTTACCTGAAGCATGGACGTCGATTTCCACCGACTCACTCACCCGCAGAATAAACGTGCTCGGATTCTTCATCCCCCACTTCTCGTAAGGAATTACGAAGTGCGTGGTCGCCGTCCAGTGATCGGCCGCCATTTCAACCTGAATGGGGAGGGTCATCTCATGGTCGCTGCCGTGAACGGTAAACGTTCCGTGTACCTTCACGGTCGAAGTTCCTAGCATCCCGACTTTTCCCTCTGCCCGGTCGGGACGAAAAATCATCTCCGGATATTTTGCGCTTTCGAGAACGTCCTTGTGCATCTTTTTGTCGCGGAGATTGTTGCCGCTGTGCCCGGAAGTTGCGTCCACCACAATTTCTCCTGAGATGTCTCCGGAATCAGAGTTGTAACTCACGTTGCCCCGCTTAAGAGCGAAACCGCCATGCACCGTGTGAAGCACGTCTCCAAGGGTGAAAGAAACGGTAGTTTGAGATGGGTCAAATTCAAGAACGCTCGGCGTGGTCTGGGCAATGCTAGGGAGAGTAAGTGCAAGCAAAAATACCGTGCACCAAACGACAGAGTGATAAGGGATCTGCCATGTTATCTCGACCGGAGCGGAGCGGAGTAGTGAGACTTGCTTCCCGTCGATGAACTCTAATTTGCCCATGAATTAAAAGCCTGTTGAGCGGTCCCACCGCAACCGTCGGATGACACCATACAAGGGAGAACCAAATCACCCAATTTCGGACGAAAGACTGGCGGAGAGGGAGGGATTTGAACCCCCGATACCCGTTAAGGTATGTCCGCTTTCGAGGCGGATCGTTTCAACCACTCACGCACCTCTCCGCATCATTTGATTTTCGATTGTACAACGCCCGCAAGCCGAGGAATCCGTACCTCAACGCCGCTCGCGAAAAAATGCTTGCAGTAGTTCCTTGCATTCAGTGGCAAGCACTCCACCGCGAACTTCCATCCTATGGTTGAGTTGCGGATGGTTTACCACCTGCATTACGGAACGAACGGCCCCAGCCCTGGGATCATCGGCCCCGTAAACTAATCTCTTTAACCGAGCATGGATCATCGCACCCGCGCACATCGCACAGGGTTCAATAGTCACAAATAATTCGCAATCGAGCAGACGATGGTTTCCGATGTTGTTGCCGGCTTCGCGCATGGCGACGATTTCCGCGTGGGCGCTGGGGTCGCAATCCTTCAGATTACGGTTCCCCCCTCGGCCTATTATTTTCCCGTCAAGCACCACTACGGCGCCGACCGGAACTTCGCTCGCAGATCCAGCCTTCCGCGCAGACTCCAGAGCCTGTTCCATCCAAATCTCATCCACAAATTTTTCTTTCAGTGAGCGGCCACCAAATCCAAAGTCAATTTTCAGAATTTTCGCGCCTCGATAATACCTTCTTTCAAAGCGCTCCGCGATTGAGATCTCGTGTTTCGCACAAGAAATCTCTACGTAAATTCATATGAATAATTTTTATTCCTCCCAGAACTAGAATTGATGAGCGGTATAACCTCTCTAACTCAGGCAAAATAAACCACGAAAGTTTGGCCCCCGTATTGCCACAGACTCTAGGGGGCAACTATGGGGCAGGAAGTTTCAGTTTCGTACCAGGCAGTCAAGAGCAAGGTGTACAAGCTGATTGACGCTCTGGTGGAAGACGCCAAAACACGCGGCGACGTTCAGGAGTCCGTCACTCGATGGTGGAAGTTGGTTCATCCCGCTGACCGCCCCATCGCCAGAAAATATCTGATGATGGTTCTCGAAAGATCCAACGCCACCCTCGAAGCCATCTCCGATGGTCTGATGCTAAGTGAGGGTGACCCCACGCCGGGAGCCAGAATATCGAAGCTCCACTCCATTCCTCAGCAAAACCAAATGACCACCCGGATGTAATCTAGTAATACCAACAATCATATTGCTCCAGGTCTCGCGTTTGAGACCTGGGAATCCACAAACTCTCCGTCTTAGAATCCACTCGTCCCCAGAGCTGTCCTTCCAGGTCTGATAAATTGTGAGGCACACCATGTCCACAACTTTCACCCATCCGACGGAACCAGTGATCGGCGTGGACATCGGCGGCACGAAGGTCGCAGCGGGACTCGTCTCGCACGATGGAAGGATCGAGCAACAGCTTCGGGTCCCAATGTCCTCGCAAGAGGGTCCGGCAGCCGGCCTAGCGGCGGTAATCTCTGCGATCGATTCAGTGAAATCGAAAGCGCCACGCGACACTACATTTCGAGGCATCGGTATCTGTTGTCCCGGCCCCCTCGATCCAAATTCAGGCGTTGTTATTAATCCCCCGAACCTGCCGTGCTGGCGGAACTTTCCGCTCGCCGCAGAAGTTGCCCGCGTATATTCGCTTCCGGTCAAACTGGACAACGACGCCAACGCTGCTGCCCTGGCCGAGACCCGTTGGGGAACAGGCCACGGTTATCGCAATGTCTTCTACGCCACCATTGGCACGGGCATTGGTACAGGCATAGTATTTGACGGCCAAGTCTTCCATGGACGCACCGGCGCCGCCGGAGAAGGCGGGCACGTAAGCATCGACTACCGCGGTCCTCTCTGCGTGTGCGGCAAGCGGGGATGCATTGAAGTTCTCGCAGCCGGTCCGGCCATCGCCAGAAGAGCCAGAGAAAAATTGAAAGAAAACCACGCCTCTTCAATTCTCGAAGAAGCCAGCGGAGATATCAGCAAGGTCACTACAGAGATGGTCGCGACGGCCTACGCTTCCGGAGATGCGCTGGCGCAGAAAATTTTGGACGAGACCGCTGACCTTCTGGCTTTCTGGTTCGGGAACATGATTGACCTGCTTGATCCGGATGTAATCATCATCGGTGGCGGAGTAGCTTCAATCCTCAAGCCCTTGTTCCCCGACATGCGAAAACGCATACCAACGTATTCGGTCAATCCGCGCGCCGCAGAAGTTCCGCTGCTAATGGCTTTCTACGGCGCCGAGTCCGGTATAGCCGGCGGCGGAGCACTGATCTAGGGATTGACGGTCACCATGACCACTCCGTGAGACGGGACTGTGGCTGAAAATTTTCCCGTCATCTTCCCCATATCTTTGTGTTGCCACAGATCACGCACGTTGGCGCTGAGATGACCTGGAAAATCCAAGTCCGTCCAATTTAAAGTTATTTGCTGATCGCTTGCGCCACGATTGAATAAAACGGCAGCACGGTTTCCGCCGCTCAATGGTTTGACCCACACCTCCAAATCACCATCTTTGCGCACGCGCCGTCCCTGGCGGCCGAGCACATCCTGATCCACGCCGATCACATCTTTATTAGTCAGGATGTCGTGTATCTCCGACTTCATGCTGCGCAAATCATTTCCCGCAATCAGAGGCGCGGCCAACATTGCCCACAGGCTGAAATGCGAACGGTACTCTACCGTGGTCATACCGCCATTTCCGACTTCTAGCATATCGGGATCGTTCCAGTGACCAGGCCCTGCATAACTTTCCAGGCCGTCCTGCATATCGAGAATGGGCAACATGCCGTATCCGCAGCAATCGCCGCTGTCCCACTTTTTGGCGCCGTCCCAACGGTCCTGAATGTCGCCCGTCGTTCGCCACAGATTTCCCACGCCTTTCGCCCACAGCCAGGGCTTACTCTTTCCCCACTCGCAAATACTAAAAACAATGGGCCGACCTGAAGCATCTAGTGCGGATCGCATCAGCGTATAACTTGAAGAAGCCTCTTGCGTGGTGGTGCTGCACCAATCGAATTTTAGATAGTCGACCCCCCATGCCGCATATTGGCGCGCGTCCTGAAACTCGTAGCCGCGACTGCCCGGTCGCCCAGCACAAGTTTTCGTGCCCGCATCCGAGTAAATTCCAAACTTCAGGCCTTTGCTGTGAATGTAATCTGCCAAAGCTTTCAATCCCGAAGGAAATCTTTGACTGTCGGGGATGATGTTTCCTTCTTTGTCGCGTCCGGTCTGCCAGCAGTCGTCGATCACCACGAACTGGTAGCCCGCATCCTTCATTCCCGTCGAGACCACAGCATCGGCAGTCTCCCTTATCAACTGCTCGCTCACATTGCATCCAAACTTGTTCCAGCTATTCCACCCCATGGGCGGAGTCGCGGCCAACAACGCATCTTGTGCCGACAATTTGCCAGCGCTTAAGATCGAAATCAATGCAATAAGGAAAAGCAGTGTCCGCCGTTTCATGCAGCCATATTACTCGAGAATAAGCAGAGTTCAGATATCTTTGAAATTAATGGAGGCTTGGCAGAATAGATAGAGGGACGCTATAGATTAATTGTTAAAAGCCAAGATTATTTTTGTTCGAGCCCAGCAGCCGGAACGCGACCATAAGGCTTTAGCAATCGCCGCCGCAATAGGAACCGTCACAGGCATCTATTTTCTGCTGCAAGAAACGGCGTTCAACTGGACTTCGAGCCAATCCCAGAGCGGCAACGAAATGGTTGCGTGCGGGCTCATATTTTCCACGCCGCAACTCCATTTCACCGATGGCTGCGTAATAAAAATGATAAGAGGAAAGACGATCTTCGCGGGCAATCGCCGAGATTGCTTCCAGTCCCCGCTCCGGGCCCTCACGTTGGCCGATTGCCACCGCCCGGTTCAGGGCGATAATGGGCGAGGGTCGAAGGTCGAGTAATTTGTCGTACAGAGAAACGATCATTCCCCAGTCAGTATCGTCCAGATTACGGGCGCGTGCATGAATGGATGATATGGCCGCTTCCAAGTGATACTCGCTTAGTTCCGTGCCGCTGGCGGAAAGATCAAGCAGGGTTAAACCCTCCATTATTAGAGCCTGGTTCCACAGCGAGCGGTCCTGGTCTGCTAGCACCGTCAAATTGCCAGCGCTGTCGAGTCGCGCCGGCAAGCGCGCTGCGTTCAGGCACATGAGAGCGCAAAGAGCATGACTTGCAGGAGTTCTCCCGAGCGGATGGTGCATCAGCATGGCGGCGAGTCTCATCGCTTCTTTGCAAAGATCGGCCCTCACCGCGGATTCTGGGGAGGCCCCGTGATAACCCTCATTGAAAAGTAAATAGAGAGCGCGCTGAACGCCCGGAAGCCGAGCTGCGATCTCCGATGCCACCGCGACATCAAACATCGTTTTCGATTCCGCCAGAACTTTTTTAGATCGCTGTAAACGCTTTTCTATTGCGGCGTGGCCGCTGACGTAAGCGGCAGCCACTTCATCGATGCTGAAGCCGCATAGGATATTTAAGATCAGCGCCACTTGTGCTTCCTCTGGCAGGCGCGGATGGCAGCACGAAAACATCATCCGCAGAAGGTCGTCTTCGATCTCGGTAGGGCCAAATAATTGGGCGACAGTTGGAGCTAAAGTCCACTCGCTGTCGAGGAGTCGCCCTAGTTCAGGTGCGTAAGTGCGTGCAGTGCGTTCCTTGCGCAAAATATCGAGCGCACGGTTTTTTGCGGTGGCCATGAGCCATGCCGATGGATTTTCCGGCATGCCGCTGAACTTCCAACTTTCCAAAGCTCTGCAAAATGCGTCCTGAACGACATCCTCCGCCAGCGCGAGGTTGTGCATGCCGAATATCCGCGTCAACACGGAGACCATGCGTGCGGCCTCGCGCCGGAAGAGGTGGCCGTCTGGTTCCATCACATATCCATTTTCATGATAGGACGCACTTCAACCGCACCATCTCTTTCCAGGATTGGACATCCTTTGGAAAGCTCCGCGGCCTGGTCTAAATCTTTCGCTTCAATCAAGGTATAGCCGCTGATAATGTCCTTCAATTCTGCGAACGGACCATCGGTGACGATCTTCTGCTTTCCCTTGACCATTTTTCCGCTGCGTTCGAGGGGTTGACCCTGACTCTTTAAATGCCCTTTCTGGCCCAGATCTTTCATCCACCCCACCCACTTTTGCATCACTTGCTGCATTTTTTCTGGCGACGTGCTTTCTTCCATGCCGTGATATAGAAACAAGAATTCGCTCATTGTGCCTCCTCCTTAAATTTAACTTCTGAGCTTAAGACGATTGAAGGTGTCGGCCCCGGACATTTATTTATAAGAAATAACTTTCCTGTGAAAAATGCAAACCTGGGAATTAAAGACCTGGGTACTGGACCGTTATAGGGGCATCCGGGGGTGGATAATAATTAGATTAAGTGTGACCTCCCACTGGACACAACATGACTCTGACTACCGTACGAATGGACAAGTGGCTTTGGGCTGCGCGATTTTTTAAGACTCGCGCATTAGCGGCGAAAGCCTGCGAATTGGGACGGATTCAATCCAACGGGCAAACCGCGAAGGCGGCGCGGGACGTGCGCGTTAGCTGACATGCTCAGAGTCACCAACCCCGCTGGGGACTTTGATTTGGAAGTGCTCGCATTGAGCGATGTGCGCGGTCCCGCGGCGTTAGCTCAAACTCTTTATCGGGAAACCGACTCAAGCCGGGAGATGAGATTAAAAATCGCGGCAGAGCGCAGAGCAATGGCACAATTTGAAGAATTGCCAGCAGGGAAGCCTTCGAAGCGCGATCGCCGGGAAATCATTCGGTTTCGAGGTGGAAGATAAGTAGACAATAGACATACTTCCTTACTGTCTTTCGCCGTACAAAGTATGGAAGCACTTCTTGTTTATCAAACGCACTTATTCTTAGATCACCAACATTGAAATTTTCGCATCGGAGCACTCCGTACTATTTCATTCGTCCCTGTTTTCTGTGTATCGGTACGCGATTATTGCTTCTCTGTTCACTTAATCTTACGTTTACTTCGCGGCACCCGGGGTTACCGCACCGAGTCAACCTTATTTATTGCTTGAAAAGTTGGGTCTCCCCAGTGCAGAATACCGCGATAATTTTCCCGCAACATTTAGGAGTTTCCCCATGCGTGTTGTAAAGGCAGTTGTATCGGTGTTTGCTCTGATGATTGCAATACCACTATTTGCCCAGACGGGCACTTCCACCATCCGTGGTTCAGTGACCGATCCTGCAGGCGGTCTGGTACCTGGCGCGAAAATCACCATCACGAATACGGAGACGAATGGCGCTCGCACTACGAGCTCAACCGACTCGGGTACATATGTTTTCGACCTGATTACTCCCGCAGACTATCGAGTTGAAGTGGAAGCCAAGGGATTCAAAACGAAAATTGTGGATCATGTGCAAGCTCTGATCGGGAAACCAACTCAAGCGGATGTCCATCTGGAGGTGGGCGCGACTAATGAAACCGTGGAGGTGACCGCCACCGCCCAGGACGTCCTTATCAACACTCAAGACGCCACGCTGGGAAATAATTTCGTGTCGCAGCAAATCACGCAACTTCCGCTCGAGGCCCGCAGCGTTGTGGATCTACTGAGCCTCCAGCCGGGATCAACTCGCGAAGGTTACGTCACTGGCGCTAGAGCTGATCAGTCGAACGTAACCCTGGATGGCGTTGACATAAACAATGCGGAAAGCGGAAACGCCGAGATACCGCGAACCACCAACAGTTTGGTGCTGGGCGGGTTGAACAATGATCGCGGAGACATCACTACCGGACCAATTTTGCGGTTGAATTCCGAATCGATCGAAGAATTCCGCGTCACCACCGCCAATGGGAACGCCAATCAGGGACGGTCCGCAGGCGCTCAAATCAACATGATCACCAAGTCGGGATCCAACGGTTGGCACGGCGCTGCGTCCGAATTCTATCGCTCGAGAGGATTCACAGCGAATGACTGGTTTAACAATCACGCAACGCCGGTAGTACCGCGCCCTCCGCTGCAGCGCAACACCTTCGAAGCTGCCATCGGTGGGCCAGTCGTGAAGAACCGTATGTTCTTTTTCTACGATTACGCCGGGCGCCGCGATGCAAGCAGCCAAACCGTCAGCCGCACCGTGCCATTGGCCAATCTGGGGCAGGGCATTGTGAATTACACATACTGCACCGATCCAAGTTGCACTGCCACACAACAAGCTTCTTTACAGTTGAGCGACAGCCAGAATATTTATTCTGAGACTGGAATCAACCCGACGGCGTTAGCAGCTTTGGCGGATGCAGCCGCGAAGTACCCTGCCAACGATTCAACCACTGGAGACCAACTTAATACTGGCGGTTATCGCTTCAACGCTTTGACACCGGTGCGCCTGAACTCGCATACCGCAAAATTGGACTTCAACCTCACCAATACACAGACTGCGTTTGTCCGTTTGCAAGCCCAGGATGACCATCAAACTTTGCCGCAGTGGTTGCCGGGGACCCCTTCGCCGCAGATCTGGAGCCACAATTGGGGCATTGCGGCAGGTCATAGCTGGAGCATTGGAAGCAACTGGGTAAACAATTTCCGTTATGGTCTGACCCGTCAAGGATTTTCCGAAAGTGGCGACAGCAATGGGAACGACATCCAGTTCCGGTTCGTATTCCAACCTAACGGAGAGCAGCATCCTCTGTCGAAAATTTCCCCAGTGCATAATTTCACCGACGATGTCTCTTGGATTCATGGCAACCACACCATTCAATTCGGAGGCAACGTAAGGCTGATCAGTAATATGCGAACTGATTCTTTCGCCGCTTACGATTTCGCGGAGACCAACCCTTCCTTGTACTCAGGTGCAGGTGCCAGCATTCCAGCGGATTTTCAAGCGTATCTTGATTCGCAAAACCTGCCAGGGGCAGGTGGATTGTTAGCATCAACGCGGGAAGTCAGAGATGCCGAAACGGCCATAATCGGAAGAATTACGCAAATGCAGGCGAACTTTACTTTTTCGAAAAATGGAACGCTGCAGCCCACGGGTACGCCCTCGACCCGAAATTTTGCCACGCAAGCCTATGACGAATATATCCAGGACAGTTGGAAGATTCGGCCCAACCTGACCCTGACCGCCGGACTTCGTTACAGTCTCGAACGTCCGGTTTATGAAACCCATGGGTTTGAAGTTCAACCAACAGTCCCCCTCGGGCAGTATTTAGCTAAAAGGGTTGCTGCCGGAAACGCGGGACAAAACTTTGTTGATCCAATAGTGCTTGATTTGTCCGGTCCCGCGAATGGCCGCAAACCCATGTACAACTGGGACAAGAATAATTTCCAGCCACGAATTGCGTTGGCGTGGTCTCCCGATGGAGGCAAGACCTCATTTCGAGGTGGCTACTCTCTCAACAATGATTATTTTGGCCAGGCGCTTGCGGTGGATTTCGACTTGAACACGAGCATCGGTTTCGTCGAAAACTTTCAAAACCGAGCCAACACGTTCGACATAAGCACGAGTGGAGGCAAACCGTTGGGACCTCTCTTTACTGGCTATGGTCAGGATGTCAAAGCGATGGTGCCGAGTGCTGGCGGTACAGTTCCCACTAAATTGCAATTGCCTGACCAACTCAGTTCTCTCGATGGCGTCAACACGTTCGGAGAACGAATCGAGCAGTCGCTGGATTCCAATCTTCACTCGCCAACGGAACACGTTTGGAATTTCACCATTGAGCGCCAGCTTCCGAAGGGCGCTGTTTTTTCTATTTCTTATATTGGGCGCATGGGAAGAAGCTTGTTGGCCCGCCGCGACGTTGCGCAGTTTAATAACCTAAAAGATCCTGCCAACGGGGTGGACTGGTACACCGCCGGTACGGCACTGGAAAAGGTCCGGGCGCAAGGGGTCGATATTTCACAGGTGCCAGCTCTTCTTCCCGCGAAAGTAAATCAATACTTCAACGACATGTTTCCCGCTCAACTCGCGCAAATCTTAAACAATTACGAGGGCTTGCCCGCGGACCCAAACCAGAATATGGGAGGCTTCGATCCCAACTGGACCAACGCTCAGGCTTTTTTGGGTTACCAGACCAGCAATGTAGGATTTTTTAGCGGCAACGACTATACCGATGTTCAGGCGGAAATCGACCTCGCCTTGGCGGCGAATGGTTTGCCAACGCGATTCATGCAGCCTCAATTTGGAGCGCTTTCTACCTGGTCAACCATCGGCAACTCGAATTACAACGCCATGACTGTGTCACTTCGTCAACGCTTGCATGGATTGTTCCTGGACTTTAACTACACCTATGGCCATTCGCTGGATGATGCATCCGGTTTGCAAACCGAGGGAAGTTTTGGCAACAACAGTGGCAGCAATGGGGCGTTTATCGTCAATTCCTTGCAACAAAGCGGCAACTACGCCAGTTCCGACTATGACGTGAAACACAGCATCAATGCGGACTTGGTTTGGGAACTGCCCCTGGGCAAGGGACAAGCCTTCCTCAGCAACGTTGGCCGAGCGGCAGACGCGCTGCTGGGTGGATGGCAGCTTTCCAGTATTTTCCGCTGGAACTCGGGGCTTCCCACCGGCGTCTCGCCAGCCGACGAATCGCAATGGGCATCCAACTGGGAAGTTCAATCCAATTCCACTCCGACTATCCCCATTCGCTCATGTCCCAACAAGTCCAAAACCTCCGCCCCAAAGCTGTTCGGTACGTGCGACGTGAATCAGGTTTACCAGAGCTTCCGCAATGCCTATCCCGGGGAGAACGGACCCAGAAATTACCTGCGATATCCGGGATACGTTGACTTGGATCTCGGCCTCGCAAAATCGTTCAAAATGCCATGGAGTGAGAACCACCAGCTGCAGTTGCGCTGGGATGTTTTCAATGTCACGAATACTCAAAGGTTGACGGGCATCGCCGACTTTTCCGTCGCTCTCGATCCTGGCTTGAATAAGTTGAGTGCGCCCGCCGACTGGTCAAATTTCACACAGATCCAAGGCCAGCCGAGGGTGATGCAGATTGGGGCGCGGTACAGCTTTTAATCACGGTGTTAAAAAACTTGCGGCGGCGGACTTCCAGAGCTGATGAGAAGTCCGCCCTACTTTCCTAGTACCCATATTTCTCGGTTGAACTTCCAAGATAAGGTGAATCTCCTACGCCTGTAAAATTCCCCTTGGACAACAGAGCTATCCGGATTTCCATCTAACCTGCCACTTAAGGCCTCAGTTATGTGTTTTGTTACGAAACTCCGGCTGCGAAGCGGTGTTCCATGAAGTGGACCTTCAGCCTTTAGGGGTTACGGGTTGGTTTCGTGTCCACGGGTGAAGCCCTTGTTGGGATATAATTTTCTAATCCTTTCCATCAGTGAGCACATAACTGTCGAGTAACGCTTTTTTTTTGTGCACAATACACCCATTCAATCCGGTCCAATTTCCGAAGGTCCAAAGCTGGATAGTCGCTGGGTGTATCCGTACAAACTTGGCGTTTGACTTTGTGCCCGAAAAAGGCAACGCAAGGGCCGGCTTTTTGAAACAAATAACTGAAAATACTTCGGGTTAGCTCACGTGTGCCATTGTAAGTGAGGGGGCGAAGCTGTGGAGGACCGCGGCTGAGAAGAAAAATGGTAGGAAACCGAGTCCGCGGCCGCAATGATGACGTTCGATTTCTGCATTGCCATCGGATTATCTGGAGCCAAGGTGGTATGCCGCTCATACCAATCCTCGCCACGAGAGGACAGTCCAGCAACTGATGGAGGCTTACCGGATTGAATGTTTTCTTCCGCTTTATAAGTCGGTTCGACGCTGGAAAGACCGTCGAAAGGAATTGGAGTTACCGCTATTTCCGGGATATATTTTCGTACGCTTCCCACTGAAGGACCGACTGGAAGCTCTGCGAATACCGGGCGTAGTGCAGTTGGTGAGTTTCCAGGGCAAGCCCGCCAGCCTTCCAGATGCAGAAATAGAAACTTTGAGGGTAGGACTTACGCGCACTACGGGATTCGAGCCCCATCCTTATCTCATCATCGGACGTAAAGTGCGTGTGAGAAGTGGACCGTTTTTTCGGAATGGAAGGAATTTTGATTCGGCGAAAAGAAAAATTTCGCGTGGTGCTCTCCATCCACTTGATTCAGCGGTCGGTAGCGGTCGAAGTGGACGAAGGCGACGTTCAGCCAGTTTAGGGAAATCTCTTCAGGGAAACCAGTACGCGCTAGATTCATGAACAGAACAATTTCACTCGTTCTAACCAGTTTAACGAGCTTCGCCAGCCGCAATCGTGTCATGTGACAAGACGTGTCCTCCAACATCGCAATCGCACAGCAACAAGAACCTCAGAACCACACACGCGCAATTGACGTTGATCAGTCGCGCGCCGAACAGGCGGCCGAACAGATGGTTTCGCTTTCAGCAGAAACATATCATCAGCATCCTCACAAAGGAGCCGGGACTGCTTCTTGAAATCAAAAAGCTGATGGTGCGAAACGCCTACGGGCAGGGTCGAATTTTGGATCCACAGGATTTGACGGATGAGGCTTTGTACCGGGAGATCGCACGGGATGAAAATGTCCGTGTGATGATTACTCGGGAAATCGAGGATCGCGGATACATCCGCGTTAAACCTAACAAGACAAGAACTACAACTCGATCAGCGAGGAAGGTTGGCCGCGCCAAGAGCAGAAACCGAAGAGGAATATTGGAAGCGACATGATGCTGCCGGTCAGGCTCACGCCAAAGAGCCGGTCAATCCCAACGAGCAGGCGCCGGCTGCTTCCGTCAAGTCCAGATCAAAACGATCCGCGTCGCGCGGTTCAGACTGGCAAAGTCGCGGGCCTACAATGGCGACACGACTCAATACACGGGGATCGATAGTTTCGGGTCGCCGGGACCCAGGGCGGACGAATTCCACGGGATTGCCACTCGATGTTTTTGGCATGCAGAACAGCTACTGAGCTCAATCAAAACTCTGCTCTGTCGGCCAATAGGAACGGCGACCAGTCGCCGAATCAGCTCGGCGGGGCAACTGAATTCTGCCGCCGCGAGCGGGCGTGCTTGGAGGCAGCGCGGTCTGGTGGCGGAGTGCAAGCGGAGTCGGCTTCCTCTCCGTCTTCGCTGGATCAAGGCGGAAATTTCGGCAATCAAGTCGGTGAGCCCAACTCTTCAACGCCCAGACGTCAGAATCGGCTTCTAGCCATCCAAACTTGATCAGCCGAGGTTGGGTCATCGCGCCAACCCATATTCCGATGTTCCGTCGCTTTATGATTTGTATTCACAATATTCGCGGCAGTCCCCAAATCTAGAAAGGTTCGGTCTCGATATTTTTCAGAACGGTTCCGGAAACGTAGATCAGTTGCCTATGGATTTACCAGCTGGTCCCGATTATGTAGTGGGACCAGGGGACGGTCTGAGCATAGATTTGTGGGGAGGAGTTTCCCAACGCCTCCGTCGCGTGGTCGATCGCGAGGGAAAGATCGCCTTACCCGAAGTCGGAGATGTACAGGTCGCGGGACGCACTTTAGGAGAAGTTCAGCGTACCGTCCAAAACGTTTTGCGCACTCAGTTCCGCGAGGTGCAGGCAGACGTATCCTTGGCCCGCCTCCGCACTGTCCACATCTATGTAGTGGGGGATGTACAGTATCCCGGGGCTTACGATGTGAGTTCGATGTCGACGCCTCTGAACGCACTGTATGAGGCCGGCGGACCGACCACTCGCGGCTCGTTGCGTACTTTGAAACATCTGCGCGGAAATCAGCTTGTAGAAGAGATCGACGTCTACGATCTGCTGTTACACGGAATTCGTTCGAACATGCAACGTCTCGAGGCGGGAGACACGCTGCTGGTACCCACCTTAGGCCCGGAAGTGACGATCGAAGGCATGGTGCGACGACCGGCGATTTATGAAATATCCAAAGAAAAGAACCTGGCTGAAGTACTCGAGTTAGCGGGAGGCGTGCTGTCAGCCGGAACATTGCGGCACGTTGACGTGGAGCGCGTACAAGCTCATGAGAGCCGCACCATGCTGGGCCTTGACATCCCAGAAACCAACAACGCAGAAGCGGTGAACAAAGCTCTGGAAGATTTCAAGATCCAGGATGGCGACAAAATAAAGATTTCCCCCATCATCGCGTTCGCCGACAAAACTGTCTATCTCGATGGACATGTGTTCCGCCCCGGAAAATATGCGTATCGCGACGGGATGAAGGTCAGTGATCTCATAAAGTCGTATAAGGACCTGCTGCCGGAGCCTTACAAGCAACATGCGGAACTTATTCGGTTGAAAGCGCCAGATTACACGCCTCAAGTAATTGCTTTTAATTTGGAGGACGCTCTTGCTGGCAAAGAGCAAAATTTGGTTTTGCAACCGTTCGACACGGTGCGGGTTTTCGGCAGGTTCGATTTCGAAGATTCTCCGGTAATCACGGTTTCGGGTGAAGTGCGCGATCCGGGCGACCACATTACCAACGGAGCCACCTATCTGCGCGATGCACTTTTCCTGGCGGGGAATGCGACCAACCAAGCACGCCTTGATGACGTTCAGGTTTTTCGCACCACCGAAAATGGTCAGCTGAAAGTCCTGAGCGTGAACCTCAGCAAAGCGCTTGCTGGTGACGCGACTGAAAATATATTGTTGCAGCCGAAAGACCGCGTTTTTGTTCACAAGAACCTTTCGAAAACCGACCCTCCCGCAGTCACCATCGCCGGGGATGTAGCGCGGCCAGGAAAGTATCCCCTGGGCGACGGCATGAATGCGACTGACTTGGTTCGTCTCTCCGGCGGGCTAAAACGTAGCGCCTATACAGAAGAAGCAGACCTCACTAGCTACACCGTTGATCACGGTGGAAAAGTGGTTGGCGAACACCAGAAAATTCCTATCGCGAAAGCACTAGCAGGAGAGGCTGACACTGATGTTCGCCTCCATGACGGCGACGTTCTTACCATTCGTCAATTGACTGGATGGAATGATCTTGGCGCCGTGATCGCGGTGCAGGGAGAGGTCGTACATCCCGGAACCTACGGTATTCAGGAAGGTGAGCGTCTTAGCTCAATACTCGCCAGGGCTGGTGGATTCAGGCAGGACGCTTACCCTTACGGAGCAATTTTTCAGCGCGTTCAAGTACGACAGTTGGAAGAGCAGAACCGCGTTCAGCTAGTACGACAGGTTCAACAGGAAGGTGCGGGAATAAAAGATGCAGGCGATCTCGATCCTACGACCCGCCAAGCCGCAATCCTGCAATGGCAGAACACATTGCAGAAGTTGGAAACCACGCCTCCGCCCGGCCGCATGGTCATCCACGTTCCCCGCAACCCTAAAAATTGGATCGGAACATCTTCCGACATTCCGGTCCGTTCTGGCGACATAATTTACATTCCCAGAAAACCCAACCTAGTCATGATAGACGGTGCAGTATATAACCCCACGGCAATTTCCTATCGGCCGGTCGCGGCGCAGGGTGGTACTTGAAACAAGCCGGTGGTCCCACGGCGATGGCGAACAAGCGAGGGATCTTTATTATTCGCGCCGATGGTTCGGTTGCAGGCACCTCCGGTGGCTTCCTCGGCGGTAGCGTTTTGCAATCATCTTTGCAGCCGGGCGATACAGTCGTAGTCCCAGATCGCGCCTTCGGCGGCCCGCTGAACTGGAGAAATACTCTTCAGGTTGCGCAACTTGTGTCGGCGGTCGGCATAGCCGTAAGCGTAGCGAAGAGTTTCTAGACCATGATGCAGATGCTTTTAGCGTCCAAGTATGTTGGTTTTCTTGTTCTGTATTGCCCCAAGCCTAGAAGGCGCAAGGACCCGTTGCGGGAACTTCTACCAAGTGCAGATCAGACGACGGATTCCGAATACGGCATTGCAACCAGGAGACGATCCAGATAACCACTTGCTCTTACCATTCATAAAACACATCGGGGAAGATCAAAAACAATTCTGGACATACCCGTCCCACCTTAACGTCAAAGACTTGAAATGGATTGTTCCGTTCACGGGAGTGACGGCAGGCTTGATCGCCAGCGATAGTTGGATTTTAAAGCAGATTCCGAACAAACCAAATCAACTGAGTCGCAGTAAGAACATTTCCGACTACTCGGTTTACTCGCTTATTGGAATCGGCGGCGGCTCGTACTTATTTGGTCAGATGACGCACAATGATCACCTAAGCGAAACCGGATTGCTAAGCGGCGAAGCCGCCATCAACAGTACAGCATTGACGTATCTAATAAAAGAAATAACGCAACGTCAGCGCCCAAACGTAGAAACAGGTGATGGCAAATTTTTTCAAGGTGGGCAATCCTTTCCCTTCGGAGCATTCCTCCATAGCATGGTCGATTGCCAGCGTTTGGGCGCACGAATATCCCAGCACCCTGAGTCAGATTCTCGCTTATGGCTTAGCGTCAACGGTCACAATAACCCGCGTCACTGCGCAGCAACATTTTTCTTCCGACGTATTTATTGGCAGCGCCTTGGGCTGGTATTTCGGGCGGCAGGTGTACCGCGCTCATCATGATCAGAGCTTGGGCGGGGCTGCATGGGGCGATCTTTTCCCTCACAATGAAGGGGAGAAGACACACGACCCGAAAGACATGGGGTCGCCCTACGTGCCGCTGGATAGCTGGGTCTATCCTGCTCTCGAACGACTCGCAGCGCTTGGTTACATCAACAGCGCATATGCCGGAATGCGTCCGTGGACGCGCATGGAATGTGCGCGATTGCTGGAAGAGGCAGGGGACCAAGCTGCGGCGACGAGGCAACCGAAGATGGTGACCAAGCAGGAAAACTATATGCCGCGCTGCAAACAGAATTTGCGTCCGAAACCGGTCGCCTCGACGGCGCGCAAAATTTGGGTGCAAGCCTCGACTCCGTCTACACGCGGGTTACCGGAATCTCCGGTAGGCCCCTTCGAGACGGATATCACTTCGGCCAAACCATCATCAATGACTACGGTCGCCCGTATGGCGAAGGTTTCAACAATGTAACGTGGTTTTACCTCTCACGCTACCGCCGGGCCATTTTCAATTTCGGTTCAAGGTGAATACCAGCACGCGCCACCAGTGGCTTCCGATCCCCAGAGTGTTTTGCAAGCCACGGCCGCTGCCGATTTCACTCCCATTCTGCCAAATGGCATTATTTGCAATGAATCGATTCCGTCTCTTAAATAGCACTGTTTCGTTTACCTTTAGCAATGTTCAGTTCTCATTCGGCAAGCAGAGTCAATGGCTGGGCCCGGGCAAGCTGTGCTTTGTTGATGAGCAATAACGCGTCGCCATTCCCAAGTTTCAAGATCGATAAACTTTGTCCGAAGATAATTCCTGGGTGTCTCGAATCTTGGGACCCACGAGCACAGAGTTTTTCATCGGTCGGCTGGCCCGCCATCGTTGGAAATTCTGCATCGTGTCACGTTACAGGTGACCCAAATTCCCGAATGTGATCAGTCGAATAATTCCCCAACCTTTTATTCACGGGGAAAAGATTGGTTTCAGGCCTACCCGAATTTGGAGTTCGGAATGGGATTTACCTCAATGTTTGGCGGGCCCGGGTTGCCAGTGACGTGGCATAATTTTTTGCGCACCTATTATGTCCATTCTTCCTCTGCCGGGGATAATCCAGGCAAGCGCACGTCCTCTGCTGATCTCACATATCGAATTCCTGGTCTACGCCCGTGGTTGACCTTTTATTTGGATTCGATGGTCGTCGATGAAATTTCCCCCATCGGTTCGACTAGAGCAAACATAAATTTAGGGCTTCATATGCCTCAGGTTCCGCGAATACCCAAACTGGAATTGCGCGCCGAGGGAATGAATGAATCGACAACGAAAGAGTTCACTCCCGGATTTGTCTATACGGATGTGCGCCGTTTCCGCGATGGTTACACCAATGATGGGCTGTTGTTGGGAAGCTGGATCGGGCGAGCGGGACATGGGGGGCAAGGATGGGCTACTTACCATTTCGCGCCGAGGACGAGCATCGATCTTTCCTACCGCCGTGCGATAGTGGATCCCAAATTTCTCCAAGGCGGAAACATGACGGACGTTTCGCTGGAGAGTCACGCGTTGCTAAGACATTCCATCGAGCTCTCCTTGTTCATCCAGTATGAACATCGGGCATTTCCAATCCTTGCTTCGGCACCCACGTCTGACGTAACGGGTTGGTGCCAATTAACGTTTTGGCCAGACTGGGGGCATCGATTGGGTAGGGCACAACCATGAGTTCTCCGCCAATCAGTTCCCGTCATCCTCCCGCTGATGTTGGTCCGGCTCAACGCTTCCTTCAAACAGAGGGAGTAGCCAATGGCGCCTGGCAGGCTGAACAACTGCGATTGTTATGGTCGCGCCGGCGTTTCCTAATCAGGTAATAGCTATCGGGATGGTGCTTTCCTGTCTGCTCGCATTTTCACTTCCAAAAAAATTCACTTCCACAACCCAACTAATGCCGCCAGACAGTCAAGCCAGTTCAGGTCTCGCCATGATTGCTGCCCTGGCTTCTAAGGGGCAGAGCTCATTAGGTTCCATCGGTGGGGATTTGCTTGGCCTTAAAAGCTCCGGCTCGCTATTTATCGGTATGTTGAGAAGCCAAACGGCTCAAGAAAGGATTGTGGAGCAATTCGGCTTGAGAAAGATCTATGGTGAAAAATTTCTCAGTGACGCGCGTACGGAGCTCGACAGGCGCACATCCACTGTTGAAGATCGAAAGAGCGGGATCATTACTATCGCAGTAACCGATAGAAGCCCTGAACGCGCAGCGGCCATAGCTGCCGCTTATGTCAGCCAGCTAAACATCCTGGTTTCGCAGGTCTCAACGTCGTCGGCCCGTCGCGAGAGGGTGTTTCTCGAAGAGCGTCTGAAAATTGTAAAGCAGGATCTTGATGACGCCTCTAACCAACTGGCGCAATTTTCTAGCAAGAACGGTACCCTCGACGTACAGCAAGAAGGAAAGGCAATGTTGGACGCAGCATCCAGCCTCGCTGGCCAAATGATCGCTGCGCAATCGCAATTGGAAGGACTTCGGCAGATTTATACCGACAGCAACCCTCGTGTCCGATCATTAAGCGCTCGAGTTGAGGACCTTCGCAAAGAATTGAACAAACTTGCAGGAACCACTTCAGTTGCCACGGTTCCAGGTGATAAATCAACTTCGAAGACATCGGACATGCCCCTGCCTTCGATTCGCAATCTGCCGCTGCTGGGGGTCAAGTACACGGATTATTACCGCCGTGCAAAGATCGAAGAAACGGTGTATGAAATGCTCACCGAGCAATACGAATTAGCCAAGGTGCAAGAAGCCAAAGAAACCCCGATCGTCAAGGTTCTTGACCCGGCGCAAGTCCCAGAGAGGAAATCATGGCCGCCTCGGCTGGTGATTATTGTCATGGGGAGTTGTGTTGCCCTTATTGGCGGGGTACTTTGGGTCTTGGGTGGCGCAGTATGGGAAAAAGCGGATCCGACCGATCCACGCAAAGTTTTAATCGGCGACGCAATTGCATCTCTGAAGGCACACCGTTTGAACTTGTCTCGGAATGGGCACGAGACAGATAGGGGATTGGATTGGGATTAACACGAGGTAATAAAATCGTTCAGCTATCACGGGTTGGAATATTTTCCCAGGGACCATGGACTGAGGACCTGGAAGAGGATGACACATTTTTTCGGCCCTCGGAACAGTGGACGCAGAAGATATCTGCGCAACAGAAAGGGACTTCGTGTCCTAAAGTTGGAATAGTAATTCTCAATTGGAATGGCTGGAAAGACACTCTCGCCTGTTTACGTTCCCTGCAGGAGTTGAACTACGACAATTTTCAAATCACAGTAGTCGACAACGGATCGACGAATGATTCTGTTGTTCGCATCCGACAAAGCTTCCCTGAAATTGAGATCCTGCAGTTAAGCACAAATCTGGGGTTTGCTGCTGGCTGCAATGTAGGAATTTGTCACCATATGAATATTGGGGCAGAATATGTATGGCTGCTGAACAATGATACGAAAGTAGATGCTCAGTCTCTTGGATATATGGTGAAAGTAGCGCAGGAGAAACCTATTCTCGGTGCCGTCGGTTCAGTCCTTTATGATATGAATGACCGCAATCGGATACAGGCTTGGGGTGGGGGAAGTGTCAACCTATGGTTTGGCAGATCGTATCACTTTAAGGAAGATCCTCGCGGCAAGGAGCTTTCCTATCTGACGGGTGCGAGTGTATTGTTGCGCTGCACTGCCCTGCGTATGGTTGGGCTACTCGACGAAGGGTTTTTCATGTATTGGGAGGATGCTGATCTCTGCTTTAGATTGAAAAAATCAGGATGGAACTTGGGCGTTGCATCCCGCGCCAAGGTATGGCACAAGGAGAGTGCCAGCTTGGGAAAAACCAGCTTTGCTTTTGACCTTCATTTGTGGACTTCTATGGTTCGTTTCTGTAATCGGCATTCTCCACTTGCCGGCATTGCTGCTGTTGCTGGTTCAACCCGCATGATTGCCAAACGGCTGTTGAACTTTGATTTTGCCAGGGCTAGGGAACTCTGTCAGGCCGTTTTCGATAGACAGCTTCGTGATTCACGTTGTCATTCCGGCTCGAAATTACCTCAAAGCACAAATGAGGAGTCATGAGTGTGATGTGTTCGCTCGCCACCAGTCCAGCCGTGGACACAACGATCGTCGCCACCTCGCCGCGACATTTTTGTTGGCTATGTGGGAAAAAACGCGAAAAGTTGTACGAAGGCATGTCGGACTGGTTGTTCGGCGTCCCTGGAAAGTGGGCGTTACGATCATGCGGAGTCTGTGAGGTCGCGTGGCTCGATCCGCAGCCGAACCGAAGCGACCTAGCTAAACTATATCGACATTACTATACCCATGCTGCGGCAGAGTTAACCACGCTCGGTCGCATTCGAGTGGAAGCCGAAAAGCTCGTTCTACAGCGTATGGGCTACTTCATCGAACCACCACGTGAGATTCTTCCTCGGTTAATTTCACATATACCATCCTTTGCACGCGCGGCCCGGCTTGAAGTGCTCAATTTAACAAGTTCCGAGACCGGAAGATTGCTCGACGTGGGTTGTGGAAATGGTACTTTTATTTCGAGGATGCAGCAATTTGGTTGGAGGGTTTCCGGCGTTGACCCAGATCCGGCGGCAGTTTCTCACGCCCAGAATCAGCGACTTGAGGTATTTCATGGGACCGTTTCGGATGTGCCTTTGCATCCCTACGATGTAATAACGCTGAATCATGTCATAGAGCACGTCGCCGACCCCGTTGACCTTCTTCGAGAATGCCGAAAACGGCTGCGTCCAGGGGCGGGCCGGTTGATAATAACTACCCCAAATCTCAAGAGTTTCGGCCATTGGTGGTTCAAGAAATATTGGCGAGGCCTCGAAGTACCGCGTCATTTGGTTCTCCTATCGCCGCTTTCACTTCGGAAGTCCATCGAACTCTCTGGCCTGCGGGTCGCCGACATGCGCACCGAAACCCGGTTGGCACGTATGATTTATATCGCCAGCGGTTGTGCAAGAGATGGCCACGCGGATGTCGGAGAAAGAGTTGACTTCAAGAAAACTACTAAACTTGCCTCTTATCTTTTCCAGACGATGGAGGACTCACTAGGGTTCTTGGCGAAGGGTTTTGGGGAAGAAATTTTCTGCGTCTGTGTCGCTCCTTAACCGTACGAAGGTTGTCCCTGCTAATGTTGTCGCTGTTCTCTCTCCATATTCTTGCGCGACATTCAAAATTGCATACCACCCACTCAATCGCCGTTTCCATCGCTCTACGGTATGGCCATTGAGGCTCGACGCCGTTACATCCATTCCGCCTCAGGACGGCCTAGTCCAAAATGCAAGACGTGTAGGTCTCAATACTATATGGCAGATCGGAGGGCAAATAGCCCCTGCGGCGGCCGCTATTGCGGTGATACCCTTTCTGCTGCGCCACCTTGGCTCAGAGCTATTTGGCATTGTGAGCATTTTTTCTACTACACTACTATATTTCACTATGCTCGACCTCGGGCTGGGACGCGCTGCTACCCGCTTCATTGCGCAGAGCATGGAGAGGGGCCGACCCGATGACCTTAGACACTACTTTTGGGGATCTATATATTTATTAGTCGCGTTCGGCATTGTGTTTAGTTCTGGTTGTATCTCAGTAGTGCCGATTCTCGTTTCCAAGTACCTCAAGATCTCTTCCGCTTATTCTCATTCAGTAACCAAGTCGTTTTACATCATTTGCTTAGCTATTCCAGTGATCACGCTGACCGCAACCCTGCGCGGTTTCTTGGAAGCTTCTGGTAAGTTCCCCCTCGTTAGCTTAGTGGTCGGAGGAGCAGGGGTGGGTACCTACTTGCTGCCTTTGTTTGCAGTATCGATGGGAGGCGGGCTTGTCGCGATCGCCGCTTCCTTCGCGTCAGTACGGGTGGCCATGTGCGTGGCTTTCATAATCGCTTGCTATTCAGACAAGAGTCGCCCCAGCTTGCGACCGGTGTTCGACACTGTGGCGGTAAAAAAGATGCTTTCTTTCGGGGGATGGCTTTCAGTGTCAAACGTTGTTGGTACGGCGATGATCTACTGTGATCGTCTGCTGTTGGGGATTTTGCTGGGTATGACCGCGGTAACTAACTACTCGGCGCCGCTCGATCTCGTCAGCCGGCTCCAGATTCTTAGCGCCAGCTTCTGCACCGTTCTGTTTCCACTGATGAGTCGCCTGGACGAATCGGGATCGTCTAGTTTTCAAAGCGTATATCGCGCTGCGATCGGAGTCAGTTTGTCTCTCATGGTTCCGCTGGCGGGGTTGGCTGTCATAGGGGCGCCTGAGCTCATGAAACTGTGGTTGGGGCCCAGAAATACGCCCGATGCGGTATTCGCAGCGCAAGCTTTTTTGGCCGGCGCCATCGTACAAGCGATCGCTGTGGTTGCTTGGACTGCCCTGCATGCTCGGGGTAGGTCGGACTTGACCGCCTGGGTACATCTACTCGAGTTTCCTTTGTACTGCGCAGGATTCTACTGGGCTGCTACGCGATTTGGTGTGCGTGGAGCGGCGCTCGCCTGGCTGGGTCGGGGCGTTCTCGACTTTTTGCTGATGGTAATGTTACTAAGACTCCTGCACAAGAAACCTCGCCTGATCATGCCTCCGGAATCGGTAGTTGCTGTGCTTCCCGTTGGAATACTTTTTCTTGCCCTACTACCCTGGAAGCAAGGTACCTTAGTCGCTGTAGTGCTTAGCCTACTGACCTGGATGTGGGCTTGGCGAAAACTGATCGACGCTCCTATAAGAGTAGAGCTTTCAAGAGCCCTGTCGCTTTGGAAAGGTCCCATGTTGGATAGAAGTTAGACAAAATATGACAATGAATCAAACAGCGGTTTTGTATGAAACAAATGCTCTAACCACGGTCCCGTGTCCCCGTGTGTCCGTTATCATCGTCACCTACGGCTCAGAGAACGAGATCGTGGGATGCATAGAGAGTCTGCTGGCTCAACCTGTTCCGGTCGAGTTGTTACTCGTCGATAACGCTTCCAATGACCGTACCGCTGAAATTTTGATTGGGTACGCCGAACGCCACCAGAATGTCCACATAATTCTAAATAGCGAAAATTTGGGACTTGCCGCAGCAAACAACTGTTTTTTGGGAAAAGGTGCGGGCGACTATATTCTGATTTTGAATCCGGACACTGTGTGTCGTCACGACACGCTCCAAAAAATGCTGAGTTTTCTGGACCGTAACCCCGAGGTCGCTGTGGTCGGGCCAAAACATCTGTATGAAGACGGCAAGCCCCACTCCAGTTTTCACCGCAGCTGGGGGCTATTTCACGTTTTGTTGTGGCGCGTACTGCCTTATCGTTTCGCGCGAACGCTTTACAACCGCTTCTCAAAATATAAGGTGCAAGACGTGTTGTTCGTATCGGGCGCCTGTTTACTGATCCGACGAACTGTTTTCGAGGGGATTGGTGGCTACGATCCAGAATATTTTCTCACCGTCGAAGATGCCTGCGATTTGTGTATCAGAGCTCGCAAGACCGGGAATCGTGTTGTTTTTCTTCCTGAAGCCGAAGTAATTCACATGGGCGGGCGAAGCGGACAACAAGCTCCTCATATAGGAATTTGGCATGGCTGCCGGGGAACTGTCTACCATTTTCGAAAACATAAAGGAATGACGCAGGCTCTCCTGGTTTCACTTCTTTTAGTCGTCAGTTCAGCCGGCAGAGCAAGTGCGGCGGCCGCGGCAGGGCTCGTTAGTCAGAAATATCGCAAGATAGCTCGGATCTACTCCAAGGTTTTCTGGAATCTTCTGACACGCAGTCCCATAGCCAAATAGGCTTGCGCACTCGTCCGAACCGAGTTCCATAGTTGAGAATCTTCGAATCGTGAAAGAGTAAATTCTCAACCAGATGGCGTTCCTAAAAATATATCGGCATTTGAGGCAGTATGGTTTCTCTGCTTCGATAAAAAAAGTATTCTCCGTAATGCCTCGATATATATTGCATATATATCTGTGGCGTGTCCGAAAATGTAGGTGTTGCAGCAGACTGACAATCTTCTTAGCGGACAGTGCCGCCGCGGAATCTCGCGCTTGTTTGTTTTGTTCCGCTAACGAACGTTATGAGCTCCTGGCGGCGGAGATTAAAGCTAGATTTATCGCAAATCTCGCAGGAAAAGATATCTTAGAATTGGATCCCCACTCTCCCCTTAAAGGAATTCTTTCCCGAGCCCGAACCCATAAACGCACTTTCTACGAGAGTGGCACGGCTCGTGGCTCGGTGAGGCACGATGGCGCGGTATGTGAGGATATTACCTGCCTGACTTGCGAAGATGAATCCCTTGATCTAATTATTTCTTCGGACGTTCTTGAGCACGTACCCTCACTGCAAAACGCGTTTAGCGAAACTGCGAGAGTACTTAGGCCTGGTGGTGCTCATTTATTCACGGTTCCACCGAGATCGGCAACTAAGAAGCGAGCAGAAGTCGTAGATGGCGACGTCGTGCACTTTATGACACCCGAATATCATGGTGATCCTTTATCGCCAGAGGGAATTTTGGCTTTCTGGGACATCGGACCTGATCTACCTCAGCAGTTCTCTACCTCTTGTTTAAATATCCGAATTCTTAGTGATATGGTTAGCAGTACTGGTCGAGTAGTTTGGATAGCGGAACGCACCTGTCCTTCTGCCCCAACCGGTTAGCGATTGTCTTCGATGAGCACGGCTGAAAGTCAATGAAGCTCGATCGCAGGAGGCTTTATTAATATCGCAGCGGATTGGGAGGAAATGTCGCAAATCGATCCTTTGTGGGCAATTCTTACGGATCCAGATAAACGCGGAGGGAAGTGGGATCTAGCGGAATTTTTTGCGCGGGGGGAGGCTGATGTAGCTGAACTAATGAATAAGGTTCAACTTGTTGGCTTACCTGAAAAGCGTACAAAGTGTTTGGATTTCGGTTGCGGTATAGGAAGACTTACACGTCCAATGCGCGACTATTTTACCGACTGTTCCGGGATAGACCTATCACAAGGAATGGTTGCTCAGGCGAAGCGATTTACCCCAGAATGTACTTTTTATCAAAACTCTCATCCCGATTTGTCGATGTTCGATACCTCCTCTTTTGATTTTGTATATTCCTTGATTGTGCTGCAACATCTCGAGAGTCAGCAAGAGATTTTGCGCTATGTAGAGGAGTTTTTGCGAGTGATCGTACCCAGGGGACTCGCGGTTTTCCAGGTTCCGGCGTCTCTTCCCCTGCGTTGCCGCCTCGCGCCAAAGCGCAGACTATACACGCTGCTGAAAACTCTTCGGTTTTCGAGCGAATGGTTACTTCAAAAGGGCTTGGCTCCCATCCGCATGACCGCGGTCTCCGAAGCGCGCATTTCGCAATGCATCACTCGCGCAGGTGGTCAGCTGCTACGGATTGAAGCGGATGAGTGGGGGGGCCGCTAGTGACAAGCCGTACATACTATGCAACGAAATGAATAAAGCCCCGCTGATCTTTTCCTGTCTAGCAACAGATCATGACTTCAGAAGAATTTGCTAACACCGTCATTATCGTGTCGTTAATATCTGTGGTTGTGGTGTACCTTTGGTTCAGTCGCAGGGAGGGGAGCTATTTAAATGTTTTGACCCCAACCTTTGTGATTGCAGTTCCGGCTTATTTTCTTTTGCAATTAGCCTACGTTGACCAATTTGGGACGGGATATAGTTCCTACGCCTACCTCTATGTCTATACTACGCTTGCACTGAAAAGCGCTGCCTTTGTCTGGGGCTATACTCGCCGCAGAGAGAAGATCTCCCTCCCAAGATTTTCATGGTCTAATCGCCATTTCGGTAGCATTTCTATTATCTGTCTAGTATTGGCAGGAATCATTTTTCTCCCGGTGCTACTCAAGTTTCAGGATTATCTTTCCGATCCCAGAGAGATTTATCGCCAAACACGTACCGGATTTGGACACGAAACTTTTCTGTCAAGTATGTTCGCCTATCTTTCTATCGTTTTTGTCGTGTTTTCACACCGAGGTCTGCTATCGAAAACCTGTGTGGTAGCGCTAGCTACGAGTTTCATGTTGCTTCAGGGGAGCAAGGGGCAGGTTGTGAATGTTGCCTTGTTGCTTCTTATGTATCAGGTCTACGTCAGAGGAAAGCAGATTCGCTTGGTGCCAGCGCTGGTCCGCGTCATGGGTGTGGCTGTCGTAGTGTTGGGTTTGTTTGCCATGACTATGGCTTTGGGCGATAGTGGCGCAGAAGCGCTTGAAGCAATTAGCCAATACTCTGATTACACGAGGAATGCCATGATGGTGATCGACTCGCGCTTCCCAGTTCAATACGGTCGCATAACGATGGAGTCGAACCTCTACGGCTTGATTCCACGCGTGCTCATGCCAACTAAACCAAAGAACTTCGGCGCTTTTCATCTTGCTGAAGAGTTTTATCCAGAATGGTTTGACGCAGATACCGGCTCGCCCGATTTCGGAATCGGAGTGCAATACGCGGATTTCGGGATTTTTGCCGTCCTTGTGGTTGCATCATTCAGCGCTTTCGAAGGTTATTTGGCCCACTTATTTGTTAACCGCCTGCGTGAAAACGGGAATCCAGCCGACTTTCTCGCTGTCTTATACCTGGCTGGGGTATCTATCATCGCTGTGGGAGGCGCTGGCTGGCTGTTTCCCGAAGTATTGATTGTTGCCATGCTGGTGCGACATGTGAGTCGCATTGGAGTTAATGGCGTGCCCCACCCTGCTCACGGGGTTTCCATTGTTCCTGGAGTTTGAATCAGTGACGGGGCTATTCATTTAAGAGCGAGCAAAATGAGTACAATGACGAGTCCTGTCGATATTCTTTACGACGCCCGTTGGATCGGAAACCACGGCATTGGCCGTTTTGCGTCCGAATTACAGAAAAGGCTTCCGGGTCTTGAGTCTTTCCATACTACCCGCCGTCCATGGCACCCTTTCGATCCGGTCTTCTTGGGAGCTTCGCTATGGCGTTTAAAGCCTCGCCTCTTCTTCAGTCCTGGTTACAACTCTCCCATCGGCTATCCCGGTCCTTTTGTTTTTACGCTTCATGACCTTAATCATCTTCGAATACCTGATAATTCCTCTGCCCTCAAGCGCGCGTATTACCGCTACTGCATCCGGCCGGCATGCGCACGTGCGGAGTTTGTGCTGACCGTGTCTGAATACTCAAAGTCTGAAATTGTTGCATGGGCCAAAATAGACGAGAGCAAAGTTGTGAATGTCGGTAATGGTGTCGGCAGTCCATTTGCTGAAAGTGGTGAAAAATATCAACCGGGGTATCCTTACATCCTTTATGTAGGAAGCAGGAAGGCTTACAAAAATCTTTCTCGTCTGCTTCGGGCCTTTGCCATTTCGGGACTCCAGAATGAAATTAGACTCCTCTTGGCGGGTGCTCCAGATGAAGGGGTGTTAAAAGAAGTGCATCACTTGGGAATAGACAAACAGATATCATTTGTTAAAGCTGATTCCAATGAAGACCTGGCTGTTCTTTATCGAGGCGCCACAGCGTTCGTTTTTCCATCGTTATACGAAGGTTTCGGCCTCCCCCCACTGGAGGCAATGGCGTGTGGAACCGTAGTCCTGGCCTCGACGGCCGCCGCAATCCCAGAGGTCGTAGGCGACGCTGGTCTCCTAGTCAATCCTCACGACGTAGAGTCAATCGCGGAGGGGATTAAGCAATTGATCTCGGACTCCGCATTGCGAGCCGCGTTGCGACAGAAGGGGCTCGTTCGTGCGCGAAAATTTACTTGGGAGAAAACGGCTGAAAGGACTTCGGAAGTCCTTCAAACCCGTTTACCGAGGGGCAGCCTGTGTCCTGGCGCGGCAACAGATAAAGCTTTTGGAGCCGGAATATAAGCTGCAAAAAGTCGCCACTGGAGAAGAGCTTACGATGATTGATGTTTCAGTGCTCATACCCGCGAAGAACGAAGTTCTAAATATCAGGAATTGTCTCGACGCCATCTTTTCTCAACAGTCAGACTATAAGTTTGAAGTCGTGCTGGTGGATTCGGGTTCCACGGATGGGACCCCGGATGTGGTTCGAACTTATCCGGTGCGTTTATATCAAATCGCCCCTGAGGAGTTTCACCATGCGCGAACGCGAAACTATCTGGCTAGCTTGGCCCAAGGTAGATACCTAGTGTACCTAACGCTGATGCTTTTCCGGCAACACAGACCTGGCTGTCATCTTTGCTTTCCAATTTTTCTGACCCCGCAGTAGGCGCTGCTTATGGACGCCACCTCCCAAAACCTGGATGCAATTTGGAGCGGAAAAGTGTGCTCGCGACCATGTACGGAGAGCAGCGAATCGTGAAGGAACCTTCCAGGAAAAAAGAACTTGGCTACCGCTACTATCATTTGTCTACTGTCAATGCAGCCATTCCTAAACAAGTTTGGGAGATGACCCGATTCCCGGAGGAGTTAAAAATTTACGAGGACGTGGGGATAGCTAAGCGGATATTGGATCGAGGCTGGAAGATCGTCTACGAACCCAACGCGATCGTTCACCATTCCGATAACCACACCGCAAAAGATTTGTTTAAGCGTTATTTTGACCTCGGAGTAGTTTGGAAGCAGTTAGGTATGTGGGATGACACTACTAGGACTTCGCTCTTTCGGGACGGGTGCCGGCTCTTACACAGAAAGATTAAGGCTCAAGAGCCCCGGAAAGAAGGCGGTCAGCATTGGGTCCAGTCTTTAGCGCAAGATGGTACTAAGTACGCGGCCTTAATTCTGGGCAAGAATGAAAAGTTTCTCCCTTTAAGCGTTAAAAAACGAATGAGCGGCGTTCATATCTTCAGCTGACCCGCTTTCCAAATCATTATAAGGAGTAAGTCCTTGAGTTATTCTCTCGTAACCGGTGGTGCGGGATTCATGGGATCTCATGTCTCACAACGCCTTTTGGAGATGGGCCACCAGGTAGTCGTTCTGGACGACTTAAGCGGCGGGTTTACTGACAACATTCCTGCCGGAGCTTCGTTCATCAACGGCTCGATTCTTGACAACCAATTGGTGGACGCCCTCTTCGAAAAATATCATTTTCAATATGTATATCATCTCGCCGCGTACGCGGCAGAGGGGTTGAGCCATTTCATAAAGCGCTTTAACTATCAGAACAATCTCATAGGATCGGTGAACCTGATAAATGCGGCGATAAATTACGAGGTGCGTTGCTTTGTCTTCACGTCATCGATTGCTGTTTATGGCGGTGGCGGCCGTCCCCCATGAGTGAAGACATGACACCCTGCCCGAAGATTCATATGGGATTGCCAAGCTTGCCGTAGAGCAGGAACTCAAAGCTACCCATGAGATGTGGTCTGAATTACGTGATCTTTCGCCCTCACAACGTTTACGGGGAAAGACAAAACATCGGTGACCGCTATCGCAATGTTGTAGGTATTTTTATGAACCATTTGTTGCAAGACAAGCCCATGCCCATCTTTGGAGATGGTTCTCAGATGCGCGCTTTTACCTACATTAATGACGTTGCGTCCATCATAGCCGAGTCCGTCGACGTGAAAGGCGCGCGAAACCAAACTTTTAATGTCGGTGCCGACCAGCCCTATACGGTGAACGAGCTCGCCCGCATCGTGGCCAACAGTATGGGAAAGGAATGCCGTACAGAACATTTTGATGCGCGCAAAGAAGTAAAAATCGCTTTTTCAGACCATCGCAAGATCGAAGCCGTGTTTGGCCGCAAGGAAAAGACACCTCTTGAAGTTGGCGTTCTATCTATGGCCGGCTGGGTTAATGAACATGGGGCTCGAAAAAGTCGAGTTTTTGAAGGCATCGAGGTTAAGAAGAATTTACCGCCAAGTTGGGCCGCGACCGAGGCCGTCCCCGCATAGCGCGGAGGAGACAGCAGTATCATGAATCTACCGCTAAACAATGCGTAAATACGAGACATCTTAAGATTAGGAAATTAATTACATGCTTTTTCGCTTGAAGTTGTACAGATTTTTGCTCGGGATAGCAATCTATCCGCTTCCGTTCGTTGCCTTCAATCTAGGCTGGCGAATATGGGCTGCCGTTTCGCTCTACATGAATCGGCCAATTATCTACTCAAGGGATGGACACTTTGTTCTTGAGCTATTCAGTTGCTTCGTGTGGGCATTCATGGCTGCGCGCTACAAAGTTACAAACGTCGACGAACTTTTTCGAGAGCGAACCGGCGCCAAGGCAGCTTGGTCGGCGACCTTGGCCACCGTTGTTGTGCTAATAGCGGTTCTTTATTTTGGACGGCAGGACATATTTCCTCGAGGGCTGTTCGTCTTTATTACTGCCGAATTGCTGACTCTCACCATATTTGTGCACGCTGTGTTCCGTTTTCTCTGCCGCAGAAATTTAAAATTGGGGCGACCGACCCGTATCCTGATTGTGGGTGCAGATAGGTTCGCGGTCGATGCTGCAGCGCGACTCGAACGCCTGTCCCTGGCCCCATGCGAGGTTGTAGGGTGGGTCCAGCTTCCCGGTCAGCAAATTGCGATCCCGGGTGCTGAAGTTTATGCGCTCGATGAAATTAGTCACCTTAATGCGGGAAACGGGATTGATGAAGCTGTCATAGCCATTCAACCAATGGAATTCTCGCGAATTCCGCTTATAGTGGAGGCTTTGAAGAAATTGTCCGTTCCGGCGCGGGCTATCGTTGATCTAGGGGAGGGCATCGTCGTGCGGGAGAGACTATTTCAAATAGGAAGAATGCAGATGCTCGACCTAACGGCTACTCCCGCAGACTCCCCTGACTACGCTCTGGTCAAAAGAATTTTTGACATTTGCTTTGCAGGCTTAGTGCTCGTCTTGGGCGCGCCTCTTATGGCTTTGATCGCACTTGTAATTCGTTTGACTAGTTCCGGCCCAATCTTTTTCTCGCAAAACCGCGTGGGACTGAATGGTTTGCCTTTTCGAATGTATAAATTTCGTACGATGCGCTCAGCGCAGCCCGGCGAGAGCGATATCTGTTGGACTACTGAGCAGGATTCGCGACGTACTTACATCGGCACTTTTTTGCGGAAGACTAGTCTCGACGAGTTGCCCCAGTTCCTGAATGTGCTTAAAGGCGACATGAGCGTCGTTGGGCCGCGGCCCGAGCGCCCTCATTTCGTCGATCAATTTTTGAAAGAAGTAACGCGCTACAATCACCGTCACTGCCTTAGAGTCGGAATTACCGGGTGGGCTCAGGTGAATGGATGGCGCGGCGATACCTCTATCGAGAAACGCGTCGAGTATGATTTATACTACTTGCAAAATTGGACTTTCGGATTTGACTTGCGGATCATACTTATGACCATTCTGTCCGTAATTGTTGGCAAGAACGCTTATTGAGCTGTCTCAACCCACCAGCTTAACCGATACTTGGTATTGCGGCAGTACAGTGCACCCTGCGGAATTCAAGTGGGAAATCGTGTTCCAGGAAGTCTGAAAGTTCGATGATACTGGAATTGACACCACTCTATTCTCGTACATTCCAACTGCACCGTTCCCATGTATAGTTAGTTCAGGTCCGGTTACGTTCCTATGAGTAGTGTTGGTAGGGTCTGTGAAGGTGTATTGGAGGGCGACCGTGTTCGCCTCCGGGCCACAGTTTACGCCTACTTTTACCTGATATATGTTGAGCTCAAGTGCATAGCTGTCACTTCTGTTGGTTGAGTTTGCAGTTAAAACTTGATTTCCAATGTTGGATCCAAAATTCATCTTCGTTTCCACACTAAGGTGTCCGAAAGTTTGCAAAGTGTTATCTGTTCCAGTGTCCAAAACGAGTCCCCTCAAGCTATCGATGGCAGATATTTGAGTTCTACTGGTATGCGAGTCCAGGACTATTGCTACTCTCTGATGATGGATTTCTGCAAAATCGTCGCTACGAACGTTAAAGTAGCCGGCCTCAAGGCACGCCCCGCAATAAAATCCCGCACTGAATCCCCCGCCTAGATCATTATTCCAAGACTTGTCCCCGCTGTGAGTCGTTGAGGTCGATAACTGATCGAAAAAACCCACACCTTGATTATCATAGGAATTGTTCCCGGCGTAAGTAGTACCATACGCGGCCGCATCAGAAAACCCATGTCCACTCGAGCTATTGTTTCCTCGCCCATTGTTATAGGCGGTGTTTGCCATAATCAATGCTCTTGAGTATGACATTCCAACCAATTGAACCTTGCTCTGATTGCCCGCGCTCGTGGTCAAAGTCAAAGTAGAGTTAGCTCCGGCAACCGCCGAAATCAAGTAATCTACTCCGTTAATCCTGACGCCTTGGTTGGGCTTCCACTCAGGAATGAACGGATCACCTCCGGCCCAAATCACGGTCATTCCTTTCGTATCAACTACAGCAAATCGTTGGGGAGTGTTGTCAAACCCTTCGAAATAGTTGTCGTGAGATGTGTTACCGACCACTTGGGCCCTTTCTAAAAGCGAGCTATTGAGGTTGAAGCCCGCACCAGTCCCAGATGTTTGAGTTCCTGTTTGTAAGAAACCCCCTGTGCAATTCTCGCTAAACCCCTTTCCCTTTGAGGGCCAGCCATTGCAGTATGACTCATTGTTGTATATACGAACGTTTCGAATTGGAGCTCCAGACGCATTTTGACTATAGATAAGAAAGCCATCGTTAGCGTTGGAATAGAAGAAGTTGTCTGTGACTTCAATGTCCGAGCTCAATTTCGTGGCATCGCTGGACGTATAAATCCCCATTCCAATGTTGCCGTCGTGAATGCGATTTCCACTAACTATGATGTTTGAGTTGCCCGGGGTAGGACCGGAAGGGGCAATTGCGATCCCCTCACTGCCTATAGAAGCGGGTAGCAAGTCACCGAAATGATCGATCTCATTGTTCTCTATTCGGATATGCGAATTATTATCGGATATCCATAAGGCACGAGAATTGGTATTTCGAAAATGGTTCCCAGAGATCTCGCCTTCATCCGAGTTCACCACTTCGAGTATCTCTACGTGGTGACTATTGCCCCTGCGGTTTGCATCCAGAGTGCACCCTTTCAATCTGAAATGCTTAATTCCGTTCGCACCAATCATTGGTTTGTTGAAAGTTGGGGACGCTGCAATCACTGTATTGGAGGAGCAATCTATGCCTACATTAGACGCTAAGGAAATTTCAGTCGATAGCGTGTAGTTTCCTCCCGGGATGGTTATAGTTCCGGGGCGCTTATTTAAAGACTGGATGTGGTTGTTAATCAACTGACCGATATCGTTCGGAGGCGGCGAAAACCATTCTGAATGACTATCGCTGTCGCCTTGACCCGATACTGCGGCAAGGGCGCCGCGGGTACTTGTGTGTGCGAAGTACACAACACATATCAGGAGGAGCAAGCTTTTGATCATTGGCTATACCATGGACGACGTTGAATAGGATAGCAGTTCGCAAAGCGGGGAGAGGAGGAAAACAGCGCAATATTCTGCGCGACAGAACTTTTCCAAAGTTTCGACAAGAATCGTCAGGGAGTAAGTCTGCAGCAACCTATCAATGGCTCCGCCCCGCTCAACAACTGCCTCGTAACTTTCATCCCTCCCCAACAATTTCCATTCCTGCGATCCGCGGCATTTGATCCCGTTACTTCCTATCTCTACCCACGGTGGACCACAGTCAAGGATACATCTCGGTCCGACACGGCAGTTTTCCGAACAAGCTTACCGATCTATGAGGTCTGTGGGGCTGTCATGCTCAACAACGAGCGATTATTGAGCTAGGAATGGCGTCAAGCAGACCTCGAATTCCGAAACCCGAAAGTGCTTTGGCGGCCCTGATTGACCTCGAGCGCTCGTGGGAGGGGGCACACGTTTTGCGTTCGATCGGTGCAGAAAGCTTGATCCTCGGGTTTCCAGAGCCAGGTGCAGAAGGCAGACTTGCGCTTCCTTTAGTGGGCGCATATCCAGAAAATGACGCGGAGCCAATACAAAGCGGGCAGAAGCAACTCGAACCCATAAGACCTTCGGCAACTCCAACAGAAGAGAAACGGCACCGAGCCCGACGATAGGCGATGCGGCCTCCGCCAGACGGCACCTCCATTCGGGCGGAGATTTCACAAAAAGCCGAACCTGGATGTCCCGCAGTTTTCAATCCATGCTCATGTAAGGTTCCACCTAGGTCCGGAATATCGAAATAAAAAACAAGCTCATTTTGCAAAACCTTAATGGTCACGCCGTCGTGATAACAATTGGCCAAGGAAGTCCTGATGTGAACGAAATTTCTACTGGACGATGAGACATTCCAGGGTCTGGTGTCAGAGTCCTAGCTGCCGCTGATACATTCAAATTCTGAACTATCCCCGTTGTTGCGAAGGGGACTGTTGTGAATTCCTGAATGCCAGTTGAAGTAGAGAGAACTTGGGCCTTCCTGCAGCCCTTAAGGGCAACTCTTCCTATTACCTAGAGTGTGAATATGGGCGTGACATTTCCAGCATAGAGCAATGAGGTTTTCCTCTGAATCGTCCCCGCGAATGGCTGCGAAACTGTTGGTGGTGGACTTCAAGATTCTGTAGCGATCCGCAATTCTGGCAACGCCAACCGTCGCGCCTCAGTACGGACAGTCGCAGCGCATCGTAGGCTTCCGAACCCAGTCTGGTCGGTGCGCATTTGGGGAGCGTTTTGATCATGCCGAAATCTTCTGATCGAGCTGTTCGATGAAAGTTTGCTTTTGTTGACCAGGGAGAAACTTGAACATCCGCGATACCGACGCTAGTAATACATCGGGACACCCATCGCCGAGATTGGCTCCCGCCAGAAAGTCGGCACAGATCATCTCCAAACAATAGCCCCGGGATTTGTCACTTCCGAGCATCAAAGCTGCCGTCTCGATCGCCTGTTCGATAACTGGAATCTGGCTTTTATAGAACTTGAAATAGATAATCTCCCAGGGCTCAGAATCTTTTCCGGTAAGCTCCTTTTCTACTTCCCTTCTGAATTCTTCCTTGGGCAGTTCGCGAGCTTTGTGCAACCAGGTTGCACAATCGAACTCCTGACCGTCCCGGCGTGCCACTTTTGCCAGCTCCAGCCCTTTGGTCCATCCCACCTGCTGCAGTTCTTTCCTGGCTTGTGGTGGTAGGTGCTCGTGAATCGACATCAGGTAGTAGGCTTTCCGGCGGGATTCCGGGAACCGTCCTCTGCAGGAAATCGTCAAACGATTTCAGATTCTCCACCCGCCAGTACTGTCCTGCCCTAACTTCACACAGATACCTTCCCAGCTCCACAAATCTGGTGTCGCGCTCGGCTTCTTTCTTCAGTTCCCAGGCACAGGATTTCATCGATCTTGGTGAGAACGAATTGCGCGCGCCGAAGGTTCAGCTTGGGGGCCATGGGCGGATTCCTAGAAACGTAAGTTCGTCAAGCCAATCAAGTTCTTGTCCTGGTCGCCTTATTAGGCGTGCATCGATAATTTCCGGCCTGCCCAGGCATAAGCCAATGTAGGAGCAGCTGGTGCAGGGATTCTGGGGGAACCGAACGCCGCTATGAGGCAGGAATTGTGCTGCTTCGATTCTGCCAACCGTGTCCTCCACCAAACGGCCGAATTCTTCTTGTTGCTCGGCGGTGATGGTGGTGCGAAAGTATTGAATCTCGACCATGCGTTTACGTACGAAGACGATCTGTGCGACCTCGGCAATGCCGGTCATCCAGGAATAGCAGATGCAGCTGAGGATCGAGAGTTCAGCAACCCTTCAGGCTGTTCCGGATAGCGAGCCGAAGTGGTTTTCCATTCCAAAAGACACTTGGTGCCATCTAGCATGCCAATGGCGTCGACGTAGGCGACGAAATCGTTGGTATCCGACACGGCCTTCGTAAACTTGATCTGCAAATTCGCTTTGCGGCTGGCGAATGCGGATGCGATCTTCCTGGGCAAAGCGATCCAGCAGTTGAATGCCTTGCTGCAGCATCCGGTCCCAGGTCACACCGGCAGAATAAGTAAGGTCGGCCTGCTTATAGGCGCTCCATTCCTGAAATAAGGCTGCTGCCGAATCTTCGCGGCGAAAAAACGCAGCCAGTGCTTTCTCAAAAGCTCGACCGAAAAGCATGGTGGCTCGTGTGTCTTTTTCTTTCCAGCCATCGAGGTAGCGATGTTTGTAGCGGCGAGGGCAAGCCAGGTACTGGCTGATTTGGGTATAGCTGTAGGTCAACTTGCGACCTCGGCTGTCCCGTTTAAGACGTAGGACTCTTGTGAAAGTTCACGCCACTGGCTTGCGGGAGCAAATCCATCAAAGTTGGTGACCGACCTACCATTAATGATTGAGCGGCTGATTTTCACGACGCCGGTCAGCCCGGGCATTGCTTTTTCATCGACTTCGTCGCGACCAAGCAATTCCGGGTCATAAGTGAAGTCGCGCAGGAACCAGCCAAGCTTCCATAGAACTTTTGCAGTGCAATAGAGCCTCCCTGAAATGACGTGACCGGCCAAATTTCCCGGTTCCAAGACCGATAGTTGAATGGAGTAGAACGGCTTCTGAGCGTGCCAGCGATACTCGCCTTTTTGCACTCGTACGAGATAGATGCCGTCAAGAACTTGTTGTTCGGATATTTCGGCCGTTTGACCGAGTCCCTGAAATCGTCGTGTCATGCCGCACCGTCCTTATTTTCCAGCTATAGCTGTTGAGCTGATTGAGCAGAGCATCGCGATCTCTTGCTGCTTGGTCGCCTAACTGGGTCACGAACTTTTCGAGCTGCTCGCGGGTGGCGTCGCGAAGAACTTTGGCCCCGCAGAAATCCATGGCATATGACTTCACGAGATTGGGGTCCAACTGATGTTGCCGAATAAGTTGGCAGAGGCGGTCGCGCACACGCGAAGCGTTGATCGGTGTGGTTGTCCATTCACGGGTTGCGGAGGAATTTTTTTCGAGGATGGGCACTGGCGAACTGGTCGCCGGGAACGAACCGATTTCCTCCACGGAGCAGATACCAATGCCGTACGCTTTCCGCAAAGCGCGATTGACAGCGCGTGTTTCCGCGATGCGCAACTCTGCCCCATGCATCCCAGGGGTAACATTAGAAGGATCGGCGTCACCGTAACCAACAAACCCCTGACACTTTGGGCATTTATAAACAGCAGCCCTAAATACCCAACGAGAAGATCGGGACTCGCAAAAGTTCTCGACCGGCTCGACTGCGATAGCGAAACAACGTCGCCGTTGGGATAGCCGGATGAGTCCATTGTGGGTCACGTACCAACTTCTCCCCATTAGTAGAAGATCCCCCATGGCGACTGAAAAATGGAAGCGGCAGGTCATCTCTTTTAGCGTGCTGACAGCTAATGGATTCAATGCATTTGGCCACAGTTGTTTCGATATCCTGCGATTCTGGGAAACCAGTCGGCACAGTGTGCTGGAAAGATGCATATGACACTTATAGCATGGCTACTTATAGTCGTCAAATAACGTTTAGGACCAAGTTATACTGCACTTATCGCGAATACACTCATAGTCTGTAGACGCATAGCCATCAGTCGCATATTGTTTTCTCGTGACTCGCGCTAAAGAATATGATCCGAGGCCTCCATTTGGCCGGGCGATGCGCAGATTGCGGCAGGGTAAAGGTATTTCACAGGAAAAGCTCGCCGAGCTTGCAGGGTTGCATCGCACCTACGTCGGCGACGTAGAACGCGGAAGCCGAAATATAGCATTGCTAAACATGAGCAAAATCGCGAAAGCACTCGATACTTCCCTCGCTCGCCTCATTCATGAGATGGAGAAGAAAGAGTAGGCCGAAGCTGCATCAAGCCATTTGTCAAGTTAGAGAGGTGTCCCAGTACTTGTAAGTGCCCGGTAGTCGAACTGAATCTCGCCCGGCCCGTGACGCGCTATGCTAAGACGCCATAACGCACAGTGGCGTGAAGAAATCGACATATCTAACCGTCCGGTGGGACCAGAGCCAAATCCGGAACGCTCTACGGGCAACGTCTTTTTTGGCGGATAGAAACCGAAAGCTTTTTTACGGACGTCGCAATTTCGATGATTGATTCCATGGTTGTGGAGATATGGCAGGGTGATGGTCGGGCTCGTAAAAATCGCTACAATTTTTTTGGTCGTTAAGGAACTATCCGATGCCAATAATCATGCTTTTCTGAATCACGCCGACGAGGGGTGTCAGCCCTTTCTTTTGTATGAGCCCGGATCATCTACTTTCCTTTGGATATAGGTAAGGTCGAGGTCGAGCGGAGATTCTTTTGCGGATTGGTAGAGAATTTCATAAGAGGCGTCGAATGGTTGCTTACTGGGGACGAGAAGTTCTGACCGACACCTGCCAGATACTGAAGATCGCAGGTTCACATCCAAACTTTTACGAAACAAACCCAAATAACATCAGGCAGGTTTTGGTCTGAATTGCGCCAGGCCTGCGCGGTGTACTACATCGAACGCACTTCGCGTTGCAGCCTGTCACTTACGTTGGTTCCTTCGTATGTGAGCATGCCGCTTCCGTACTTGTTCCGAGTAATCGCGGGGAAATGCCAGTATGATTCCATGTGACTAGATTTTCAGATGCGTCGCTGCTACTGAGAGCTGTGACTTAGACCTAGATAGTTGCCGTAGCCGATGACCACAGTTGAGACCACCAGCAGAAGCAAGGCTAAGCTTCAGAAGTTGCACGGCGCGACGGCCGGCGCCCTTCCATTCTTTGAAGCCGATTCCCCATAGGCTGCTGAAGATGATGATGCTCGCCATGTGCAGAGTCCAACTGGAAAATTTGTAACGGCCCATTTGGGTTTCGCCCATGGAGTAAAAAAAGAACTGAAAGTACCATGTGGTTCCGGCCAGAGCGCACAGTAGGTAGTTGGTTAGCATCGGCACTGGCTGTCGCGTTTCCGCAAGCTCTTCCTGCAACGCCACCGCCGATGGTTTCGAAGAGTGTAACTGCTCGACAACCTCGCGGCTCGGCGCGTCGATCGCGGTCTCAACTATGGTTTCCTGAGTAACGTGGGCTGGTCGGGTGTGGGACGTGAAATATTGGTAGCCGGTTTGGTTGCGAATTAATAACACCAGGCACCAAATGAAATTGGTGACGAACCCGCCGACTAAGACGACGATCAGGACGGGCAGGCCCTGCCATAAAGTTGGGGTCCCGTGTTTCAGCGTGAGTAGTTTGATCGGATCGCCTGCGGCCAGGCCGTAGGCGAAGCATGCGCTCATCACTCCCGATAGGACCGCGACGCCCACGCCTTTCCGCAAATTAAATTCCTTGATGGCTTTCTTTTGCTGCTCCGGCGGCATGACCTTCTCTTTCGAAATTCCTGCGAGTCCGGCGGCGGCGATTCCCGCCAGACAAACGAAGATCCCCAGCAGAATCACTCTGCCCGAAGTAGTGCCGACTACTTGCGTCATGAACTCGCCGCGGAAAATTGGAGGGACCAGAGTTCCGAAAGCCGCGCATAGTCCAAGGACCACTGCCATGCCAAGCGAGAGGCCTAAATAGCGCATGGTGAGTCCAAAGGTCAGGCCGCCCACTCCCCATAATAGTCCGAAGAAAAAAGCCCAGAACAGAGTGGTGGATGGAGCTTCTCCAAGCACGGCGAATAAGTCTTTGGTCAGAATCAGCGCAAGGACCCAGGGGGCAATGATCCAACTGAAGAACCCCCCGGCGAGCCAATAGGTTTCCCAGGCCCAACGCTTCACGCCGCGATAGGGAACGTAGAAACTGCCGGACGCGAGACCGCCCATCCAATGATACAGAACGCCTACGAGCGGATTCGCCGCCATGTTTGCCTCAGTCCTTTAATTCAAGTGGAACACTTCTTCGAGCGGGTCCATGGCGCGATCCGGTAGAAGCCTCGCAGGTTGCACGAAGAAGCCAGCCATTTCGTGTTGCCAGCGATCATTTATTTCACGCGCGGCCATGCCGGAGCGGGCGCGGGCGAAGTCCTCGGTTTCCAGATATCCGACCAGGAGGCCATCGGGACGTAGGAACAGCGAATAGTTCGTCCATCCGGTTTCGCGGAGAGCAGCCAGCATCTCCGGCCAGACCTCGCGGTGACGGAGTTTGTATTCGTCGATGAGCGCGGGTTTGACTTGCAGCGTGAAACAGATTCTCTTCATGTTTCGAGTCAACGCAGGAACGCCTCCGGTAAACCGCCGTCCACTGGAATAACGTGGCCGGTGGTCTTGGCGCTTTCGTCGCTGGTCAGCCATGCAATCGCGTTAGCGCAATCTTGCGGCAGAATGGGACGCTTGGTAACGGTTCGTTGCGCGTAAAAATCGGCCAGTTTCGAGCGCAGTTCTTCGGTAGATTCAGAATCAGAGAATTGAATCTTGTATTTCTCTGAGAGATTGAATCACACGGTCGCGCGGGAACATGGTGGATCCGGCAACCACCGTCGCGGGAGCAATGCCGTTGACGCGGACCCCCGGCCCGAGTTTGATGGCAAGTTCGCGCACCAGATGATTGAGTGCAGCCTTGCTGGTGTCATAGGCCTCGCTTCCGCGCTTTGGGACGACTGCATTGGCGGACGTTGTAAGTACCAGCGACGCAGGAAGATGCTGATCTTTAAACACCCACTCCGTGGCCTTCGCCAGAAGGTAGTTTCCGGTGACATTTACGAAAAAGGTTTTCGCCCAGCCTGCTTCGGAGAGTTCGCCGTCGGATTCTGGAACCGGATAAATGGCGGCGGTGTTGATCACTCCATCGATTCCACCAAACTTAAGCAAAGTGAATTTGACGGCTTCGGCGAGGCTTGCCGCGCTACTTAGGTCAACCTTCGTGTGCGCAACTAATTCGGTGGATGATAGCGCGGCGGATTCTTCTGCAACTTTTGCGGCCCCGGCTTCGTCGAAATCGGCGACGACGATATGTGCACCTTTTCGTGCCATCAACAACGCAACTTCACGCCCAATGCCGCTGGCGCCGCCGATCACCAAAATTATTTTGCGGCTGAATTCAGCTTCCGCGGGCATGCGCTGCAGTTTGGCCTCTTCGAGGGCCCAGTACTCGATGCGAAACGCTTCGGAGCGGGGAAGTGCCACGTAATTGTGGAATTGAGTGAATTGGCGGGACTGTTCGGTGTTGCGGGCTTGCGGCAATGGATCGGGGGGCGCCCCGTCTTCGAGCGCGCTCGCCCCAGCCATTACGTGGATGGCATTAATGAAGAACTCGGTGGTGATGCGGGCTTCTTTCTTGTTCTTCCCGAAGCCAAACAACCCCAGTCCGGGGATCACGACCACAGACGGATTAGTGTCGCGCAACTTCGGCGAGTCTGTCGTAGCGCAGGTTTCATAATACTTTTTGTAGTCTCCGCGGTATTGAACGACTTGCTCTTGAATGCGTGACCGCAAAACACCTGCATCTTCTTTTGCGGGATTCCACGAAATAAACATGGGACAGACCCGGGTCCGCAGAAAATGATCGGGACAGCTTGTGCCCAGCGCGCCCAAGTCATGGGCCCATTTTGATCCGGCGAAGTTCAGCGCGTCGGCATGATCGGCGTAGTGCGCGATGACACGGCGATTTGAAGACAACGCGCCGCGCAGCAAAGGCAGAATTTGGACTGCGATTTCTTTGCGGTTGGCAGCAGGTTCATGGTTCATCCCGCCGAACGCAACGCTGTTCTTTTTCTGATGCTCGACAATGAACTCGCCCATTTCGTCGATGGTGCGAAGGCTGTTGAGATAACAATCCCGCTGGGTGTTGCCCCATGTGAACAAACCGTGGCCGCCTAAAATGATGCCTTCGGTCCCAGGATTTTCGTTCACGGCGCTTTCTATCAGTAACGCCAGTTCGAATCCGGGACGTTGCCATGGCACCCAGATAATCTTTCTGCCAAATTTTCTATTGAACTCCGCCAACTTCTGCTTGCCGTTGGCGCTTGCCGCTAAAGCAATGGCCCAGTCGGGATGCAGATGGTCCACATGATCAAAGGGGAGGAACGCATGCAGTGGAGTGTCAATGGACGCGGCGACGCGATTGTCTCCGAAAGCCGAGAGTGGATAGAAACGTACCATCTCATCTTCGTTGGCCTCGCCACGGTAATTCCTTTTTAGATGTTCAAGCCGGTCGAGATGAAGAAGCGCGAAGCCCGATTCGGTGATGGAGCCAATGTCTCCCCCGCTGCCCTTTACGGCGAGCACCCGCACCGGCACGCCGGTAAATGGGTCGGCCAACTCAAATTTTGAACTGGTGTTGCCGCCGCCAAAATTGGTGATTCGCAAATCCGCGCCCAGCAGATTGGAGCGATAGCGCAATAGGCGCAGTTGATCGTTGCCCAGCTTTCGGGCGTCATCTTCGTTCCACAAATCTTTCAGGTGAATCAGTTGTTGAATTTCAGGCATAAATCATCTCGGTGTAATGTTGGAAACGGATGGCTTCGCGATCCCATTGATGGGTCTCTCTGGCATCAAATACTTCTGTGGGAAAAGAGCGGTCCACCATCGCGCGAACCTCGGCAAGAGAACTGGCGGCACCGGTCGCCAAAATCTGAACGGCAATGTTGCCGAGCGACGTGGCTTCGACCGGGCCGGCGAGAACTCGGCGTCCAGTTGCGTCGGCCGTGAACTGGTTGAGAAGCCGGTTTCTGGAACCGCCGCCAATGATTCGAATCTGCTCGATTCGCTTTCCGGTCACCGTTTCGAGGCACCCAATCACGCTCCGGTATTTGAAAGCGAGACTCTCCAGCACGGCGCGGGCGTAGGCCCCCGGACTTCTTGGAGAAGGTTGCTGCGTCTTCGCGCAAAAAAGATCAATAGCCGACGGCATATCTGTTGGACGTAAGAACGACTCGTCGTCGGGGTCAATGAGATGTGCGAATGCAGGTTCACGTCCTGCCAACTCCATTAACTCTCGATACTCGAAAGTCTGGCCTTGGGACGTCCAGCATTGGCGGCACCGTTGCAGCATCGACAATCCCATCACATTTTTCAGGAAGCGCGTGGTACCGCAAACGCCGCCTTCATTGGTGAAATTCAAGCGCAGGGCCTCGGCGGATAAGATCGGCTGATCCAGTTCAACCCCGATTAACGACCATGTCCCCGAACTCAGAAATGCGGTTCCATCGCGGGCGGTGATCGCCGCGACTGCGGAACCAGTGTCGTGCGAAGCGGGAGCGATCACCGGAGTGCCTGCGAGCGATGTTTCGCTGGCCACATCGTTCCTGAGTGCGCCAATGACAGTACCCGGATCAACGATTTCTGCGGGAATTTTCGATGGCAGTTCCAATCGTTCCATCAGATCTCGAGCCCATGTGCGGGTCAGCGGATTCACCATTTGAGTCGTAGTCGCATTCGTAAATTCGCACACGGCGTTGCCGGTCAGCCAGTAGTGAAAAAGGTCTGGAATCGTGAGCAGCGTTTTCGCCGCCTGTAGCACCTTTGGGACAGCGAGCTTCGCGGCGAACAGTTGATAAAGCGTGTTAATGGGCATGAACTGGATTCCGGTCTCGCCGTAAATCGCTTCGCGGGAAACTTTTTTGAAAACCGTATCCATTACTCCGCGAGTGCGTTGATCGCGATAATGGTAGGGATTCTGGAGAAGCCCTCCATTTTCTTCCAGCAATGCAAAATCCACCCCCCAGGCATCCACGCCGATTCCGGCCAACTCCACTTTCTCCAAGCGGCAGAGCGCCCGGCGCATTTCCAACCAGAGCCGCGGAACATCCCAGTGGAGAGATCCGCCGTACTGAACCGGTTCATTAGAGAAGCGGTGAATTTCCTCGGTGGTGATAATGCCGCCATGAAGACGGCCCAAAACCGCCCGGCCGCTCTCCGCCCCTAGATCGAACGCCAAATATGGTTTCGCGGGAAGATCATGCATACGACGAAACGCTCCGGGAATTGCGCTCGGCCCGTTCTTTGGTGATGCGCTCGAGGTATCCGCTGTCCCGAAATTCCTGCATGGGGTCGCGAGGCAGCCCTTTGGAATTTCGCCAATCCTGAATTGCGGGACGAACATCGGTGTTGAACGCGTCCTGTAACATCGACTCGGCTACGACCAGCTCGCATTTCTTTTGCGCCGTTGCCAGCCCGGCCTGGTCTACCAGTGCGGCCTTGGCGAACAATTGCTGGGCCATGCTCACGGTCTGAATCATGGCCTCAATTTTTCCCTTGAGGTTGTGACTCTGGTCGATCATGTAAGCGATGTCGGCGGGAGCTCCCGTTTCCCATTCATAAGAAAATATCTCGTGGAAAATGCGAAACACCTGGTAGGGGTCAATCGAGCCCAAAGTCAGATCGTCGTCGGCATACCGGCGGTCATTGAAGTGAAAGCCGCCAAGCATATTCTCCGCGAGCAACCAGGCGACGATCTGCTCGATATTTTGCGCATGATAATGGTGGCCCGTGTCCACCAATACTTTAGCCTGCGGTCCGGCGGTCCGCGCGAGATGCAGGGCCATACCCCAGTCGGCGATATCGGTGTGATAGAACGCCGGCTCGAAGGGCTTGTACTCCACCAACAGGCGCTGATCCGGCCGACATCGCTGCGTGGGATTCGCGCAGCGCCTCTTCAAACCATCGCTTGCGCTGCCGGATGTTGGGCGTGCCGGGATAGTTCGATCCATCGGCAAACCACAGGGAAATATCGCGGCTCTTCAGGCGCGTCGCGATCTCGATGCTGTCTCGCGATGTGCTGTAAGCCCGCGCCCTGACGGAAGCGTCAGGATTGCCGAAAGATCCGAACTTGTATTCCTGGTCTTGAAACAAATTGGGATTGATCGAGCCCGCACTGAATTCCGTACTTAGCCGATAAGCTTTTGATTTCCTCCGAGCTATCGAACTCCTTCAGGCAAATCCCACAGCACATGTAAAGCGATGCTTGGGCAGATGCCCGTGACTCGTTGCACCTCGGCCGGCATCGCAAAATTTCTCCTCCGTTGTTGCCGCCGCAGCAGGTTGCAGAAACTTGCCGAAGCGGGTTCCAGTGTTGGCAAAGCCCCACGAAGGGAGCTCGATTCGAAATTTCTCGAGGGCGGTAAAGATTCGCCCGGTTGCTTTCGATTCCATCTGCAGCTGTCCTTTGGCTGGAGATTACACAGACGCAATGCCGCTGGTCACGCGCTTTCTAGCGGTTTCGCTAATTTCGTCCAGCGAAACGTGAATGTAGAGCCGTGACTGCAAGTTGTGTCCAAACTTTAATGATCCCCCGACGCCATACCGCCGGGTAGCATTCTGACTGTACCTAACAGTAGGTCACTGTTTCGTAGCGTAGAACTATAACGTTAATACGGTGCCCTCAATTTAAGCGCTCACAGTTCTGCATGGAAAGTATATTCCCCTGAGCTCACGCGGCAGGCAACGCCGTGGTCGGTTACGCGCACATCGAGAATTCCGCTGGCTTGGTTCAGCGCGCTGCCGCTTTCGGTAACGCTGCCAATTACAGATGCCGGAATTTCTATCAGGGCGCTGGAATTCGGGGGTACGGCGACATGCAACGTAAAATGCGTTGTTTGATGAGTCCATGAGGTTCGAATCTCACCGAGAACGGAATCATAAGTTGCGGACGCGCTGGCAATATCGCCCACCGGAATTGGCCGGATTGCAATGCGCTGCGCTTCGGGACGGTCGAAATCAACGCTGACTCCCGCCAGCCCACGATAGAACCACTCTTCGGCATGTCCTAGCATGAAATGATTTTGAGAACTGTTCGGATTTGTGTCCCACGCTTCGGTAAGGGTGGTTGCGCCGCGCGCCAATTGGTAACCATAGCTGGGGGAGTCGGTGCGCGACAGCATGTCGTAGAGAACGTCGGAACGTCCTCCATCCGTCAGTGCCCGCACAACGTAATGAAACCCAATATCGCCCGCGGTCACGTGGTTCCCGTGCTGACGAATGTCGTCGACGAGATGTTGCAGAACGCCTTTGTCATGTCCGGCTGGCACCATGCCGTTAACGATCAAGCCGAAATTTTACTGGATGGCGGCATTCGCCGCGGAAGTGACATAGTCAAGGCTATCTGCTACGGTGCGCGCGCAGTATTGATTGGGCGCGCGTGCGCTTATGGACTGGCCGCGGGAGGACAGGCCGGCGTAACGCGAGCTCTTGAAATTCTGCACGCTGATGTGGAAAGGACACTAAAGTTGTTAGGATGCCTTTCGATTACAGCACTCGCCAAGGGCTACACGGGACGCCTATACAACCAGGAGTTGAAAGATGGACTCCTTCAACACAACAGCTCGCAATCATAATATAGTGGAGACGTAGAGGCTCCATTCAGTTCGCGGCTGCGATCGTTTCGTTGCACCCAAATCACGATTTTCACATCGCCGCTATCTTCAATCGGCAATTCAGAAATAAAGTTCTAGGCAGCACCAATCTGGCTAGCAGAATACCTGCGTCCTATTAGAAGTTCATAAGAATTGTTATTTTTGCTCGACAGAGAGGGCGCGACTCGTCTGCGAAGTTTGACTTTGGGGCAGACTATGTACCTGGGCCGATTGACCTGCTGCGATCTCGTTTGCTATCGCCAGTATGCGAGCGGTAGCTATATCGTCCGGATCCAAAGATAGTATATTGCGCAGGCGAGCGATGGCTTCCTCCGTGCAACCCACCCTGCAAAGCAGTAAAGCCTCATTGCGCGAGTAGGTCAGGTTATGGCTGTCGGTGGTTGGCGGCCTTGTCATACATAGCGAGGGCCTCGTTGAAAGCTCCACGTTTTTCCAATTCGATAGCACTATTATTCAGACCGGTAGCGTCGAAAAATCTATGCTTTCGGCTTTGCTCGTGGTAAGCATTAGGGCGCAATTGGGCACCCAGCCATGCCGAACCCAAACCCTTCAAGTCCGAGGCCCCTAAGCGAGGTTGCTGCACAATTAAATTTAGGAACGCTCTGGGAAGCTGTCTATGTTCTGCGAACGCGCGAAGACTTGATGAATACCGCTAAGTCCGTTGCATCCGTCGAGATTGTAGACCCTCGTGATTTCGTTACTGCGAGTCATTCTTTCGGGACAACTGCGCAGAACCACTTCCATAGCCAGGTTTTGTCACCTGCTGGCGCTTTAAGTGCGCCTACTATGCGGGAGAAGCCAACACGCGAAAATCGCAACCAGGTTTTATGGAAAGTTGGTAGCGTTGCCGTCGTTCTCAGCGTCGTACTGATCCTGGGACGGCAGTTCAATGCGGGGAAGCGCGTTGATGCAGTGTCGCTGGTGCGAAACTTACAGTCGGCCAAGAATGAAACTGACCCGTCGCTCCCAATCTCCAAGTTAGTCAACGAAACTTCAAAAGTGTCACTCCCAGATCCCGGACCCACCGGTACGAAGTTAACTAACGGTTCTATTCTCAGCCAGGAAATGCCAGAATATCCCGAGGAAGCGGTTATAGGACATATTCAAGGGGTAGTCATTATCGATGCTCTGATCGGGATCGATGGCCTTGTGCGAAGCCTTCAAGTTGTCAAGGGGAATGCCACTCTGGTGGAGGCCGCGAAAAAAGCGGTGAAGAAGTGGCGTTTCAGGCCGTACCTTCAGCACGGCGCATACTCTCAGTTTAAGACTCGCATCACCTTCAACTTTAAATTGCAACTCGCATCCGTCTTTGTAGATGGCGGTGGCTAGGAGCGACGCTTGCTTAGAGTGCTTGTGACCAACCGCATGTAAGCCATGGCTTCACTGGGCGTCATTGGCAGGACTGTATCGGAACCCAGCTTAGAGGTTGGTTTAGGAGAGGGAATATTCTCACTGCCGTTTTGTTCACTGAAATTGGAAAGCAGCTTGGTAACGTCGAAATCGGCCTCAACCTCCGCAATATTTTCAGCGGTGATGGTTTTGATCTGGAGCGCACAACCTAGCGAAAGCGAATTCGCACAAAGATTATTAATGTTGCGCGGGATGCCATCGCTTAGTTTCGCAATCGCCTTTATGGCCTCAGGCGTAAATAATGAGCCCGGATGTCCCGCGGTCTTCAATCGATGCTCAATGTAAGCATCGACCTCGGTCTCTGATAATTTTTTCAAAGAACACAAAACCGAAATTCTTTGACGAAGTTGCTGAAGCGAAGGCTTCGCGAGTTTATCCGCCAGTTCCGGTTGTCCAGCCAGCACGATCTGAAGCAATTTTGCCTGTGGTGTCTCGAAGTCAGAGAGTAAGCGAACGGTTTCTAGCACCGCCGGCTCTAAATTTTGCGCCTCGTCGACCACGATTATTACTCGCCTGCCAGCTTTGTACTCCTGCAAGAGCGCCGAATTGAACTGCTCCAAGATCGTTGCAAGGTCCGCGTCCTTGTCATTTTCACATCCAAGTTCGCTAAGCAGCATCCTCATGAACTCGCGCGAAGTACATTGGGTGTGAAACATGAAAACGGTGCGGGCGGAGGTCCGAAAATGCTTCAACAGCTTAAAAAGAATAGTGGTTTTCCCCATGCCCGGAGGCGCAATTAGCGCGAGGAAGCCGCGGTTCATTTCAATTCCACAGAGCAGGGAAGCCAGAGCCTCCCGGTGAGGCGGGCTGAGGTACAGGAAGTCAGGGTCTGGGGTGACCCCAAACGGTTCGCGTTTTAGACCGTAAAAATCAAGCAGCATAGGCGTATTCAGGCGTTCAGCGAGACAGATGTTCAACTTGCCCGCTTTACAAAACTAAGGTCCGGGTGAACCAAGGGCAAGAGGCCGTACGAGCCGAGAAGAAGGACCCCATCTGGAGGGGCAGCGCAATTACCGCAAGGGATTTACCCAGTTTTTGAGGATAGTGTCTTTCTACTCCGTCCCTTCTGCTCTATTGCGCTCCCACATCGTCGTGCTAGTTTAATCAAGCGGCCGTTTGTTCCCCCCGAACAATGTTACAGTGCCCGCCCAAACCAATGAAGAATTCCACTTTGTTGTTCATTCTGAGCGGTGCCCTATTCTTAGGTGGCGGTAGGCTTAAAGCGCAAACCGTTTCATCTTTCGAGGGTATGGACGCGTCCCAACTTCCAATTCAGATCGTTGATATTGATCCCAACGGAGCAGTCGGGACTAAACAATATATGCAGTGGGTCAATCCATACTTCCAGGCATATGACAAAACCACTTTTGCCCCTGTGTGGTCTACGCCACAAAGGGGAGTGTTGCCCTGGTACCGGAATGGACAGACGGGATGCACCAACCTTGCTGGTGACGGTCTGGTTTCCTTCGATCGTCTGGCATCTCGTTGGGTTATAGCCGGACGGTCACAACAGAGCAGTCAATATTATTTTTGCATTGCAGTATCGAACACTGATGATCTGAGCTCCGCTTCCCTGACCTGGTACACCTACCAGATGCCTCTTAACTCCGTGCTCGGCATAAATGCGTCAGGAGCCACGTATTTCCCAGACTGGCCGAAGATAGGTGTCTGGGCCGACGGTTATTACGTTTCCATCGATCTCGAAGATCCCAGCGCCAAGTACAACGAAATCGGCATAGTCGCGTGCGTCTTCGACCGCCAAAACATGCTAACCGGGTCCTCAGCGCGACCTATGCAATGCCTGAGTGATCCCCGGCCTATTCCCACGTCTGGTGCCACATATCTTTCGCACAGCTTAATTCCCGCCGACGCAGGGATAAGCCCACCCCCACTAGGAAGGGATGAATTCCTAGTCAGTATTCAGGAGCCACAGATCGATGGGGTCAGCAAGACATCTACCTCTGTAAATCTTTGGGATTTCCATACCGACTGGGTTAATCCTGCGAATACTACATTGACAAAAACATCTGTATCTGTCCCGGTGTATATCCCGGGCTGCTATCTCGTAACCAACCCTACAAATACCCGCTGCGTGCCCGAACCCTCAACCGCAGGGACGGGTCAGCACTATCCGATCGATTCCGTGGGTGACCGGCTCATGCCCAGGATGGACTATCGGGTATTCCCCACCTATGAATCATTTGTATTCAGCTACACCGTTCAGCCCTCAACCAAGTCCAGGCAAACTGCTATTCGCTGGGTTGAACTTCGCGGGGATGGCACTACCTTGCCGACATATCGCAATAGCGGCACCGTCTCCCCCGACGCGAGCCTGTACCGTTTTATGCCCAGCGTCGCGCAGGACAAGAACGCCAATATTGCGATCGGGTATAGCGTTTCCAGTTCCACGGCACATCCCGGGATTCGCGCTTCAACTCTCAATCTACAAGCCCCCGCTCCAGGAGCCGAACTGCAAATCGTAAGCGGTGCCGCGGATGAGCTCAATTCGAGGCAGTGGGGAGACTACAGCAGTATGACCGTGGACCCCGTGGACGAATGTACCTTCTGGTATACGAATGAATACTTCAATGTAACTCAGGTGGGTACACCCCTCACCTGGCAAACAAGAATCGCTAATTTCAAAGTACCCACGTGTCAATAGGCGGACTTTACCCGCAGGGCATGTAACTTCAATTTGTGCTCGAAATCGAGGGAGACAGAGGAATGAAATTTACCTCAGCTGTTTATTCAAAACTAAATAACACATTTGTGGCGGGAATGGTGGCTTGTACCTTTTTAGCCGCTCACGCCAGCGCTCAGAACACGATCAACACCATCGCTGGAGGGGGCGCTCCGCCTAGCGCGCCCTTAGCCATAGACCTTCCCGGCCCATCAGGCGTGGTGAAAGATTCGGCGGGTAACATCTACATCTCCGCTCCTGGGTCAGCCTATGTGTACCGTTTATCGGGAGGCACAGCGACCGTGTTTGCCGGCATCGGCATGAGCGGATATGGCGGCGACGGAGGACCTGCGAGCCAGGCTACGTTGGGACAGCCTAGCGGCCTCGCTGTAGATACTCAAGGCAACCTCTATATCGCCGACACCGGCAATTCCCGCATTCGTAAGGTTGACACCACGGGGAAGATTACTACTGTAGCCGGCAACGGGGTGAAGTGCTATCCCTCGACTACCTCCTGTGGAGATGGCGGCCCAGCTGTGAATGCAAACTTTGATTTTCCAATTGATGTTGCTGTCGACTCGACTGGCAACCTTTATATCGCCGACGCCTTTGATTATCGAATCCGCCGAGTGGACTTCGTCACCAAGAACATCTCGACCATCGCTGGCGACGGCAGTCCATGTCCCAACTCCAGCTCGCCCTGCGGAGATGGCGGGGCCGCAACCGCAGCCGAAGTGAACTATCCAACCGGTATCGCCGTGGACGGTAGCGGAAACGTATATATCTCCGATACCAAGGACCATCGAATTCGTATGATTGCCGCCGCTACCGGTAGTATCAACACGGTCGCAGGCACGGGAGGACCGTGCGTGAACCCGACGAACGGATGCGGTGACGGAGGTAATGCTCTAAACGCGTTCCTGCGTCTTCCAGGCCAGATAAAGCTGGATTCTTCTGGCAACATTTACATAGCCGATACCGGAGACAACCGGGTTCGCCTTCTGACGGCTTCCACCCAGGTCATCACAACCATCGCGGGCACTGGAGTTCAGGGGTTTGCAGGGGACGGTGCAAGCGCCATTAACGCGCAGCTAAATCAATCCGTAGCTTTATATCTCGACTCCGGAAATTTGATCCTAGCCGATACTGGCAATCAGCGTGTGCGGCAAATCGTAGGCGGAACTATTAACACCATTGCCGGGGGCGGCAATGGTGGAGACGGAGGTCAGGCACTCAACGCCACCTTCGCAAATCCCTACAACGTGGGAGAGGACGCGGCAGGGAACGTCTATGTAGTCGATCAATACAATAACCGCATCCGCAAAATCACTCCGACAGGTACCATCAGCACCGTGGCGGGTACGGGCAATCTGGGCTACAGCGGCGACGGCGGGCCGGCAACCGCGGCAACCCTAAACGCGCCATCCGCAGTAGCATTTGATTCCACGGGAAACCTATTCATCGCCGATACCAACAATTTGGTCGTCAGGAAAGTGGACGCCTCGACCGGCATCATAACCACAATCGCGGGTAGCGGGCAAAGTTGTTATCCCACAACCTCGGCTTGTGGCGACGGTGGCCCGGCGACCTCCGCTAATATTTCTTATCCTCTGGCAATTACTTTTGACAGCAACAATAACCTCATCATCGCCGACTATTACGCTCACAAAATTCGTAAGGTAAATGCCGCGACCCAGACCATCAGCACCGTCGCTGGAACGGGCATAATGGGCGCAAAGGGAAACGGCGGGTTGGCCACCCAGGCAAATCTGAATCACCCCGTGGGCGTGGCGACCGACAGTGCGAATAATGTCTATATCAGTGACTCATTCAATAACCAGATCCGCCGAGTGACGGTTTCGAATGGGGTTATTGCTCCATACGCCTTGAATGGCGGAGTTTGCTTGTGCGGAAACGGCGGTCCAGCCCTCAAGGGCAGCATGTGGAATCCGCTGGAACTTTCTATGGACCCTTCGGGGAACTTGTTCATTGGTGGCGGCAACGACAACGTAGTGCAACGCGTCGACGTGCTCACTGGAACTTGGGGTACGGTGGCTGGTAGCCCTGTCAAGCCCACGATAGGCGGCTTTTCAGGTGACGGTGGTCCTGCCACCAGCGCGAAAATGGCGAACATCGGATTGGTGGTGGATGGGCAGAGCAATTTATACATCGCCGACGCCTCGAACAACCGGGTCCGGTTTGTGCATATGACTCCTTCGGCCAAATTCTCCGCAGGAACACTGCAAATGGGCACTTGGCCTCTTAACACGCCCAGCACCCCAAAGAGCGTGACCATCGCAAGCAATGGCGATGCGGAATTCGTCGTAACCAACCTAACTATTACGGGTACAAATGCAGCGGACTTCACCCAGACAAACACCTGCGGCGCGTTGCCAATCAATCTGGGTCCATACATGCAGTGCGCGGTCAGCGTGACTTTCACTCCACACGGCTACGGCAGGCGTACTGCGCTTCTTACCTTTGTGGACAATGCGCCCAATAGCCCGCAAAAAATTACGCTTGTGGGGTCAGGTCCGGATTTCACTATATCGGCGAATCCGAATAGTCTCACTGTGCTGCACGGAAATTCCGCATCCTCAATCATTACGTTGACGCCTGTCGGAGGATTCAACCAGAGTATCGCGCTGCATTGTGCGGGCGCGCCTGCATCCTCTACATGCAGCTTCACTCCCAACAGTGTGACTCTTGATGGCACCCATAGCGGTACGGCCACCATGAACTTGCAGACGACGGCGTCCACCGCGCCCGGAACTTATACCGTGACCGCGGATGGCGTCTCTAACGGATTAACACGGGGTGCCCCAATTAGCGTCACCGTGCAATAGGTTCACCCAGAAGGTATCGAATTTAGTTTTGGATGGGGGCTATGCAACGATTACATCGCGGGGGGATGGCAGCATTTTGCACGCTTGCGCTCGGAGCGTGTTGCCTTTTTGGTTCAACAGCAGCCGATGGACAAACAGCCATCTCCACCAGAAGCGGAAACCCTCAGCGCACCGGCGCGAACACTAATGAACCTTATTTAAACGCCTCGAACGTGAACGCAAGACTTTTCGGACGTGTGTTTACTTACAACGTAGATGGTTACATCGTAGGCCAGCCCCTGTACGTACCCGGCGTAGTTATCCCCGGCTTGGGAAAACATAATGTTGTCTACGTCGCGACCCAGCATGACAGTCTTTACGCTTTCGACGCCGATACCTTTAATCAATCCCCATTGTGGTCTGTAAGTTTCATCAATCCTGCTGCTGGCGTCACTTCAGTTCCAATCGCCAACCAAGGATGCCCAAAGGTCACCCAGTTCACTGAGGTTGGCATCATGGGCACTCCTTCGATTGCGTTAGCTACTAACACGATTTATCTCTCCACCAAAACCAAAGAAGTTTCGGGAAGCAATACGGTTTATGTCCATCGGCTTCACGCTATCGACATTACGACCGGGCAAGAAAAATTTAATGGCCCCGTTGTAATTAATGGCACCTACCCCAGTGGTACCGGCTCTGTTAGCTTCAATGCGTTGAACGAGACGCAGCGTCCTGGCCTCCTGCTTGCGAATGGAAATGTCTATATCGCATTCGGGTCCAACGGTTGCGACAAAACCGCGCGGGGATGGGTTTTTGCCTACAACGCTAACGACCTTACGCAGCAAGCAGGTGTTTTTAGTTCCGAGCCCAACCAGTCGTACGGGGCATCGATCTGGATGTCAGGTTCAGGATTAGCAGCGGATGACAGCGGGAGTATTTACTTCACCACCGCCAATGGGCTTTTCGACGCTAACACTGGCGGGCCTGATTACGGAGATACCGTCCTAAAGCTGAACCAGCAGACCAACACCCTGTCTGTCTCCGACTACTTCACCCCATTCGACCAAGCCAACTTGGATGCCAACGACCTCGATCTTGGCTCCGGTGGCTTGGTTTTGCTACCCGACCAACCGGGCGAGTTTCCCCACGAGCTGGTAACCGCTGGAAAGACCGGTACGATCTATTTGCTGAATCGGGATAATCTAGGAAGATACAATCCTAACGGGGACACCCAGGTCATTCAGGAGATAACATCCGCCATTGGAGAACTACACGGTTCCGGGGCTTTCTGGAACAACACTTTATATTTCGCCGGCGAGAATGACCAGATCAAAGGGTACAGTCTTTCAAACGGGCAGCTTTCGCTCACCCCGGTTATTCAATCGAAACTAGTCCAGCCCACTGGATCGCCAACCATTTCCGCCAATGGTAACGGAAACGGGTTATTGTGGATCGTTCGATCGCAGTCTGGTGGCAACGGATTATTTTCAGCCTTTAACGCCTACAATCTCGCCGAGATCTACAACACTAATCAAAATCCATCACGCGATGCCGTAGGGTTAATTCCGCATTTTGCGACTCCAATGGTAGCGAATGGAAGAGTGTATGTAGGCGGACAGAAGCAACTGGCAATTTATGGATTGTTTCCTAACCTCGCGCCGACGGGTGGAAACGGGCAGAGTGCAGCCGTGAATACCATGCTTCCGGTACCGCTCTCTTTGCAAGCTGTCGATCCCTACAGCGGAAATGGGATCCCAGGTGCCACCATCTCGTGCTCCGATGCTGGCGCCGGCGGCACTTTCTCAACTATCACGAACCCTACCGATAGTTCCGGCAATTTCGCCGCGAATTATACCTTGCCCAAAATTGCGAAGACCATAACCATTACCTGCAGCGCAACGAACTATACAGCAGCGACTTTCTCAGTGGTCGCCACCCCTGGCCCTGTTGCGGTGCTGGCTCTAGTGTCCGGCTCGAATCAAGGCGCCACCGCGGGAGCAACACTTACCAATCCGCTGGTGGTAAAGCCTAAAGACGCTTATGGAAACGCAGTGGCAGGAGCGCAGGTCACAATGAGCGATGGCAATGTGGGAGGCCGTTTTTCCGCAAACCCCGCGGTCACTAACTCGCAGGGTCTCGCTTCCGTATTCTATACAGTTCCTACGGTGGCTCGGAGAATCACTGTCACAGCCACTTACCCTGGAGTTCCCGCAGTCTCCTTCGCCGAGGTGTCTTCTAGCGGACCTCCGGCATCACAGATGATTACCTCGGGAAACAATCAGAGTGCACCAATCCTTACCCAATTGGCGCACCCTCTAGTATTAGTTGTGAAAGACACCTATGGGAACCCGGTCCCGAGCGTCAGCGTTACATATTCTGATAACGGTGCGGGAGGAACGTTTTCAAGTGCAACTACTGTGACTGATGCAACCGGGCATGCCAGTGCGGCATATACGAATCCTGGCAGCCCAGGAATTGTAAGCATTTCTGCCGGTGCCAGTGGATTGACCCCGGTCACCTTCGCTGAAAGAGCTCAATAGGAGAAGAGCGCTTTATCGGTTCTCTAGGAGGATTGGCTTCAGTCCGATTCTTACTGAAGTTGGGTTGATTGCGCTCTTGGTTCCGTTCAGGTCTTCGGCATAAAGGAAAGCGCTGGATGCTTTAAATGTCGAGGTCGAGCAACTTCCACCCGAACAAGTCTGCGCCGTGTCCCATACAAGCTGTGATTGATAACCACCGGGTTTATTGTAGGAACACGTCCACACAGTCCCAATGTTAGCGCACGGAGTAGACAGCGTAGACCCCGTCAGCCAGCGGCTCACTTGCGCAAACGCAATTCCGCCCGGAGTTGTCCCGTTCGTGGACGACCAAAGCGAGTTAGCTCCCGCATCCCAGCTATACCAGTAGAATCGTTTAGTGCCGGCGGATTGCTGCGCGATGAGATACCTGGCGGCCCAGGATTGGAGCTGATCTGGATCAGTGAATGGGGTCTTGGTTCCCCAACTACCTTCGGTATCGAAAATAGGTTTCGCCTGCAAGCCCACTGCGGACAGAGCGTTTTGGACGGCCGCGGTTACATTGAATACTTGTTCGGCATCCTGCCCAGGACGAAGGTAGCCGTGAAAGGCGATTACATCCGCATAGGCGCCGCCGCCAGCTGCGAGAAATCCAGATACTGCTTTAGCTGCGGTGACTCCGCTCGTCGATGCAAACCCGGGGGTGGTGATAAGCGCTGACGTGTCTATTCCTGTCATGTTGTAGTGGCTTTCAGAGTTGCATCCAACGCCGGTCACGATACAGTGGGCGTCCTGTTCCATTCGAACGAGTTGCGCGTTCGTGCCCTGCCACATGCCTGCAATGTCCGGTTCGTTCCACGTTTCGTAGTATTTGATACGGCCGCGATATCGTGTTGCGACTGCCGTGACCCAGTCGATCCAGTGCTGGTTGCTTCCGTGCCCCGAAGTGTTCAGGTCATTCGGGGGATAACACTGGCCAATCAGGCCTGCGCTCTGGTCGTCGTAGGAACAGGTCACAGGAACCCCTGAGCCACAAGCGGAATTCGAAGATGAGCATTTCGCCCATCCGGGTGTGCGACCGAGGTTATACAAGACGTCTGCGCCAGCTGCCAGCGCCTGATTCACACGACTGTCGAGAAGGGACCAGTCATAAGTACCCTGAGCTGTCTCAACCTGGTCCCATCCCGTGTTCGTATCCCAGAGACGAACCGATCCAATCGGGTTCGTCGGCCACGGAGTATTTGGATGGTTGATGTGCATTCCGAAAAACCCTGCGGGAATGGTGAATCCCTGACCTGCGGACGGCGGTTTTACTGTAAGCACCAGGGTCCGGGAAAGGGTCAAGCCGGTAGCATCGCGGACCTGAAGTCCAAGGGGAAACTGTCCCATGAGCATGGTGGCCCCGGAAAGCACGCCAATGTGACTTAACCAGATGCCGGAGGGAGACGTGCCCGACGTGATGCTCCACGAATAAGGGGCCTTGCCCCCCGATGCGGACAGAGTTGTGGAGTATGCGCTATTAAGAGGAGCCGCGGGCAGCGCCGATGTAAGGATTGTGAAGGACGATGTAGCTGGATTGACCGTTACCGTTGCTGTGGTTGTTTGTGTGGGATCGGCAACGGACGTGGCGGTTACGATCACCGATGATGCCGAGGCCACAGTGGGGGCGGTGAAAAATCCGGCTGCACTGATCGAACCCTGGGACGCCGCCCAGGTAACGGCAGTAGTGGGAAAATTGGAAATCATGGCAGCGAATTGGACAGATGCCTGGGACGTGACACTGGAAGAGGTGGGTGTCACTGAAATTGTAGGTTGCGATCCGGAAGCCGCGATCTTTATCGAAAAATCACGCTGCGCTTGCGAGACTGTATTTGAGGCCAGCACGGTGAAATCAAAAGTGCCAGATGTAGTAGGGATTCCCTCTACCGAGCCAAGTTGAGAATCAAGGCTGAGGCCCGGCGGCAGTGCCCCAGCAATTACACGGTAAGAGTAATCAGAATTATTCGCTGGGACCGAAACCGTATAGCTTGCGCCGACCTTTCCATCAGGCAGCACATGAGTCGAGACACTCGACGCAAACCCAAGTTTGGTACTTGATAAAAGTAAGAGAAACGCAAAAAGAAAGAGAGTAGCGCGATACGAATTTATGCGTAACTGAACAAGGCCCGAAGTCGGGGGAGAGAACATTGATGCCATTTGTGGCCCTCGTGAGTGGTAAACGGACGGAGGATCTATCATGTCCGCTGCAATCACGGTAAGCGAGCTGCAAAAGGAGAGGAAGGTGTCGAAAGGCCATGGGAGCGGGAAATGGGCCGTATCGGGCCACGCGGAAGGGCATTGCCCTGTGGAAAATAACTGAACGGAGGACTATTCCTTACCTCAACTTAGGGACTCTGCAGTGAGGGCTCGGAAGGGGCAGTTTTCCATTATGGGATGTTACCGGTTTCAAGCAAAATCGGCTTCAGGCCGATCGGCACGACTCCACCCGTAATTGGGAAACTTTTCCCCGTGACATCCAAATATTGAGTGAATTGGGAGGGCGCACTAAAGCTCGAGCTCGAGCAAACGCCGTTGCTACAGGATTGAGATGTGTCCCAGACCGCCATGGCCTGATATCCGCTTGCACGAGTAAAACCACAGGACCAGACTGATCCCTGAGCCGTACAAGGTCCGTTTGCGGTGGCGCCCGAGACCCATGTATTCATCTCGCGATAGGCGGTTCCGGCTAAAGTGGTGCCAGTCGAGGACGACCATAGTTCAACGCCAGGGACGTCCCAGCTATACCAGTAGAAGCGGTTGATTCCGAGCGAGACCTGCAGCAGGATGTAGCGGCTGAGCCAAGCCGCCTGTTGATCCGCGTCAGTCAGAGGATTTGCTGTCCCCCAACTGGCCTCAGTATTAAACAGTTGCTTGGTTTGCTGCGATTGCGCTGCAAGCACTCCCAACAGGTTCGAGTGAACGGTTACGATCTGCTCCGGTGGGTTGTGCCCGACGTATCCGTGAAAAGCAATGATATCCGCATATTGTCCCGCTAGCGGTAGATAAGCCGCGAAAGCATCTATCAGGTTAACGGTATCGGAACCCACAAAAGCTGGCGTCAGCAGCATTGCGGAAGGGTCGATGCCAGTCTTGGTATAAGTACTTTGCGAATTACCACAAGAAGTCCCAATGATGATGCAGCGCGCGTCTTGCGCCATGCGCGCCAATTGCGCGTAGTTTCCGTCCCAGAACCTGGTTAGGTTTGCTTCATTCCAAATCTCGTAATATTTTATGTGCGAGGTACTGCTTTTAACGCTGTGGGTAGCGACAGCTGTGACCCAATCAATCCAGTGTTGATTCGTACCATTGCCGAGGTTGTCGAGGTCATTAGGGGGAAGGCATTGGCCCGGTCCACCCTCGCCGCCCGTCTGCGAGTACGCGCATGTAACAAGTGGATCAACTAAACCACATGAGGGATTCGTGACCGAGCATTGGGCCCAGCTCGGCGTGCGTCCGAAATCATAGAGTACGTCCGCCTTGTTTTTGGCCGCGGCCAGCCAAATGTCAAAAGTGCTCCAATCATAAACTCCCGGCGCGGTGTTCACTAACGCCCATGCTGCGCGGTCGTCCCACATGCGAAGCCCTGCAACCGGAACATTCGGCCAAGGAGTCGTCGGAGAGTTTATATGCATTCCGAAAAAGGTGGCCGCACCTTTCGCGCCGCCCCCTCCATTGGAGGTTGGAGGTGTCACGCTGCTATTGCTGCTGCCTCCCCCACAACCTGAGAGTAGAGCAACGCCAATGATTGCAGTTATGAAACAGCAAGTTTTTGCCGAGGCATATCCGGTCGCTTGGGGAGGTTTCAATTGAGGCACAGTCTCCAGGATTTTTTTACGGTTCCAGCAGGACCGGAGCTTCTCCGGTCTCAACATTATGCCCGTTATAAACACTTTGGATGCCTGAAAGTTGCGTAATAGTTCGTATCTTCCAGGATGCGGGTATGTCGAAAGTGCTAGCACGATCGCGGTTCCAAAGAACAAATGCCAAGTGACCACCGGGACGTTGCAACTTGCACATCGCGTTTCCGCCACCTTCACTCTGGCAAAATTCCATCGTGGATCCGATCATCCACTTTTGGATTTCGCTATAAGCGCGGGCAGCACCCGTAGGGCTGCTGTCATCTTCTGTGGTGAAGGGAATGTTGTCGAACCCTTTGTCGTCCCACGCATACCAATAGAAACGTTGAACACCCTCCGCCCAATTTATCAAATAGGCGCGCGCCACCCATCCCGGTGCCTCACGCTCAAGGTCGACACGGCGAGCCTGGCCGGGACGGCCCAACCATCCGGCCTCTGTGTTCCACAATGGTTTGTTTGCGATGTCGTACTGCTGCATCAGCTTTTTCACCGGATTTATAAAATCCAGCATAGCTTCAGGCGGACGCATACCGACGTAGAAATGATAACCAATGATATCGGCATACTTGTTCCCCCCTAGTTCAAAATAGCGCTCGAGCCATGGTAGTCCAGTGGGCCCCACGGCCGAGGGTGAAACCACCTGGTTGGAAGGGTCAGCCTGCTTGATTATGGGATAGGCTTCGCGTGCGAGTTCCAGCATTTTCTCAGGAGACCCGCTGTAAAAGTTTTTAAGGTTTGGCTCGTTCCAAATCTCGTAGTAGTGGATTCGTCCCTTATATCGGCTCGTAACCGCGCGCACAAATACGCGCCAGTCTTCTATATTTTTGGGCTCCGCTGCGCCGCCCGGACGCTGCGCGGGCCCGCGCTCGCCTTCATCAGGTCTGGCAGATGCCCATTGTGGCGTCTTACCAAAAGTTAAAAGCAGATCTACATGATGCTGCTCGGCTAAAGCTACTTCTTTGTCTAAATTGTCCCAGGTCCACTTGTCTTTCTCTGGCTCAAGGTGCGTCCACGCGCATGCGGCGTCCCATAGGCGCCAGCTACCAAAAGGAACTGTTGGCCAAGGAGTAGCACTGGTGGCCCGATGTATGTGCAACCCAAAAAACTCACGCGGAACTGGAGTGGATGGAGGAACCAGGCGGCCTACGGCGGGGTGAGCGTCCCGCTGCCAAAAAGCCAGCGAAGTGGCAAGCAGTCCAATAACCGCCGCCGATGTAATCCCTGCTTTAATAAAATTCATCGGGAAGTATTAGCGGACGAGCACGATCCTCAAATTGACATTCGCCAGGCAGGAATTTTGCGAAGGTCTGGTATCTTGCAACTACCGCGGTCAGAAACCTAAGCGACTTTCCCTTCGCTGGCTGTTATATAACCCAACCGATCGAGGATATCACTATACTGTTTCTCCACAATTTCATTTTGCTGATAAGTAAGTTTTCCACGCCATCCGCCCACCGATCCATTGCCGATAAATCGCCCTCTAGCCGAAGCACGCTGTGGACTGATCTTCTCTTTTTCACGCATACGCTCGACGGCATTGTTTTCCATCGCTTCTCGAATTTTTGAGAGAGGAGCCGGCCGTCCGAGGAAAGAAAGAATCTCTGCCAAGGGTTCTTCAGAGTTTCCCCGAAGGTCCTCGAAACGAACCAGCAAAATGTCAGCCCGCCCGCTATCGCGTGCGTCTAGCCAGGATTGAACGTGGTTTTTCCACGATCCAAAAGGATTTACCTTGCCCTGCAGGAACGGACGGATGTAGCCATCGAGATTTTCTTGTGCAAAGCCCAAAGCTTTCTGATATGCGAACTCCGATAGCATCACATCGCGGCAGTCGCGAACCAGGTAGATCGCTTTTTTGTACTCTCGCCGGAAGGGTTCGTGCGTCTTAATCAATCGCCCATTGCCAGGAAGTACAGGAAGTGCTCGGTTGTGCTTGCCGACATCTGGCAATGCCTCGTTAACATTTTTAAATCCCGAAGCCTGCCCCACCAGCAATTCGTTCAGCATGAAACGTAGCCAAGTGCTGCCGCAGCGCGGATAAGAACCTACGAAGACATCATTAAGCGTGAAGTCGCGGTGACGCATCCATACTAGAGGCGACCGTAATGAAGTTTTCGCAAGGCCGTGACGAACTTGACGAAGCATATTTAGTTTCCCTCTGAGACGAGCGGTTGTTTTCGAGTAGATTTCGTTATAGGGGATTCAGGTTTTGGCATCGCGCTCTTGACGTTGCGATACCACCGGAGCAGAGTGATGGGGACACCGCAATAAATGTGTACCGTGAGCCGATCCAACGACCATAGCAAACGGAACAGGATTTCATCTATTGCGCGAGCAGTAGCGCTTATTTTGGCAACTCCCGCACGCGGGGCAGGGTTGACCGGCCATTTCCCCGCGGTTTCATCGTGCCAGAAAGATATGTATGCGGCAATTTTCGCGTGCACCCGTTGCGGGAGCACCTCCGGCTCTTCCTTCGCCCTGTAGATCTCTGTTGCCTTCACTGCGTCGTGATGAGATCCCTGATATATGGGGGTCCGGTCGGCGCCGGATAGGGTAGTCATGCGTGGATCAAAAGGTACTTTCAGGAAGTCGCAGATACCGGTCATCACTGCCGTCGGATCTTCGATCAGATCTTCGTAATGCAATTGATGAATCGCGACTCGCTTTTCAACCAGCGCATCGCACTGCTGCTTAAGTCGGCGGTACCCAAGAATGGCTCGATGGAGTATTCCCCGTTTACGAAAGAAAGAAGAACTCTCTCTGGCCTTGATTATGCTGCGACAGGTATCGGCAAGGTCCCGCCAGATCACGATAAAACGTGCCTCGGGGAATTGGCTTGCCAATGATCCCAGAGAGTTGTAGTAGCTTGGCGATTTCTCTCCAATCACAGAAGCTTCGCCGGCATAGTGTCGCCAGCTAGCTTCCGCGGCGGAGTGAATGTCTACGTCAACTGCCGGTAGTGCATCGGTATCCATGCCGTGGCGTGTCGGGGTGGAGTTCCAGAATTCCCATCGCTCTACCCAGTCGGCTTTGGCCCGTCCACCATCGAACAGTGGAGTTAGCAGAAGCAGATCCCCCTCATACAAGAGGGAGATCTCGGGATGTTGGTTCAAGAGCGAATACAGCAGGGAAGTACCCGACCTCCATATTCCGACAACGAACACCGGGGAGGTTGTGTATGTAAAGGCCATATCTCCCATTAAGCGGCGATGGCTTCCGGTACCGTTACCTGCGCGGCAATCCAGGGATAGGTTTTCGCCAGACCTTCGGCCAAAGAAATCGAAGGCTCCCATCCGAGCACCTCGCGCAGCCGTGTGTTATCGCTGTTTCTTCCGCGAACGCCCTGTGGGCCGGCAATGTGACGTTTGTTTACCTGCTTACCAGCGACTGACGCAACGATATCGACCAGTTGGTTGATGGTCACGATTTCGTCCGTCCCCAGGTTGAGGGCATCGCGGTAATCCGAGGCCATAATCCGGATCAGGCCTTCAACACAATCATCCACGTACATGAACGTGCGAGTCTGTTCCCCGTCTCCCCAAACTTCAATCTCGCCACCGTCGGCTACCAGCGCAACTTTGCGACTGATGGCGGCGGGCGCCTTTTCTTTGCCATCCTGATAGGTACCCAAGGGACCGTACACGTTGTGGAAACGTACGATGCGCGTCTCTAATCCGTAGTCCTTGTAGTAGTAATGGCATAGCTCTTCGGCGAAAAGCTTTTCCCATCCGTACCCCGGTTCGGGGTCCGCAGGGTATGCATCTTCTTCTGTGAGGGGCTTGAGATCGGGGTCCTTCTGCTTGGCTTGGTTGTAGACACAAGCCGAAGAGGAGAACAGGAAGCGGGGCACGCCGTTCTCGCGGCTGGCCTCAAGCATGTGCGCATTGATCAGGATATTGTTGTGGCTGATCGCCGCGTGGTAGGCGGTGATGTAGCCGATACCGCCCATGTCGGCAGCCAGGTTGTATACCTCGTCGATTCCATCCTGGGTGGCTTCGCGGCATGCCTCTTCCTTGCGGAGATCGAGCACCTTGAATTCGTCGGCAGCGCTTTCCTCATATTCTGGTAACTTAATGTCTACACCGCGAACCCAATGGCCGTCCCGCTTCAATCTCGCTACCAGATGGTGTCCAATGAAGCCGCCCGCCCCCGTTACTAGAACCCGCTTTTGTTTACTCATATTCTTGGTCTCCTAGGATAGATGAATAAATTGAAGTGCTTGCCAGTCGCTCTTCTATTCAAAAACGATTGGCGCAAGATGTTCTACAAAAACCGCCCAAGCAAACTTTGATCCGTTAATCAGATACCGTCGCCACAACCTGCGGGGTTCGGTGTAGAGCCGATAGAGCCATTCCAGTCCATGTTCCCGTGCCCACGAGGGCGCTTGCTTCAATCGTCCAGAGTTGATGTCGAACGCTGCACCCACCCCTACCATTACTGGCACTCGAATCGAGTGGCGATGTTCAAACATCCATTTCTCCTGTTTGGGGGTGCTGAGGCCAACCCAAACCGCGTCCGCCTCTGAAGCTTCTATCGCTTCCTTAACCTCTTGCTCCTCAGCTTCCGTTAGTGGCCTAAAGGGGGGACAGTAGGTACCAGCAATTTGGATGCCATAGCGCTCCTGCTGCACCCGAGCCAGTTCCTCTGCTACTCCGGGGCCCCCACCATAGAAAAAGTGGCGATATTTTTCTCCTGTGATACGGAAAAAAGTTTCCATAAATTCCGGACCGTACACCCGCCTTTTCATGCAGTCAAAACCCTGCAATCGGCCCAACCAGACCAGAGGCATACCATCGGCGACAACCAGGCCGGCGTTTGCCAGAATCCGGCGAAAGCCTTCGCTTTCCATGGCCTCTGAAACGCCATGCATTCCAGTGACTGCCACATATTGGCTTTCCCCGCGCTGCGCTATCCATCGCTCCAAAATCTCCACCGCATCAGGAATCTGCACCGCATCAACGCGAACACCCAGTACGCGGTAACTAGGCACATCAAGTGCGATCGGTTTAGTCTCTGTGGCGTCCAGCATGAGTGACTCCATCATCTACACGTTAATGGCAGCATTTTGCTGGCCATTAGTCTTTGTCACCGTCCGCTACATCGTCCTCGTCGATATGTGTCGGCTGTTCTTTTTCCGGCAGCCGGAAAGCCTTAGTGCTGGCATTGATTCCGTAGCCAACCAGTCGCATCAAATGCGGACTGCCTGGGTCGCTATCGACAATATTGACTTGCCCCCACCGAGGCCCGGTGGTAATAGGAGTGAACTGAATCACTATTTTGCAATTGGCATTGGGTGCGAGCGACGCCGGACAATTGTTTGTTTGTGTGAAGTCTTCTCCAACCTCACTTATAGAGTTGATCGCCATTGGCTTGGTGTCCGTATTGATCACGGCGAACGATAGCTTGGCCGAGGTGCCCACTACCTGCGAATTAGTGAAATTTACCCGCGCCACCGATGTGCGAAGCGCGGAACCAATTCCCGTGGCCGTTATCGTTTGTGGACTATTGAGACCGTTATCTGTGAGCGTGATGGTTGCACTTCGCGGCCCAAGGGCGGTGGGGGTAAAGGAGACTTTCAATGAGCAAGATCCACTCGGTTTAATACTTGCCCCGGCGCAGCCTGAAATTGAAAAGTCGCCGGGTGTTATCGCAGTAGAACTTACTTTCAACGGCGTCGCATTGGAGTTAAAGATATTGACGGCCGTCGACAATGTAGTATTCAGCAACTGCTCTCCAAATTGCGCGTTGTCGTTCACTACAGGGCAAGACCGGGGAGAGAGTGTCAGTGGTCCTTGCGGTTTTTGATTGAAGTCGAAGCTGTCCATCGGGTCATTCGCACTGGCGTCGCCGAGCCCAAGCGAAGGTATTGAAAATGTCTCTTCCATAAACTTCAGTACTGTGCCGGCGTCGTACTGGGTATGCGATATATAACCGGGCTTCGCATACGGAGAAACGATCAGCATGGGGACCCGAGGCCCGAGTCCAAATTGATCCAATTGCGGAGGTGGGACGTGATCGTAGAAACCGCCGAAGTCGTCCCACATAATAAATACCGCCGTGCTGGCCCAGTCCGGACCCTGCATCAGCGCATTCAGTTGGTTTACTGTCCAGTTCTCTCCGTAGCACGTGCTGTTAGGAGGATGTTCGCTTCCCAGGCCCGTCACCAGCCAGCTCACGGAAGGAAGGGTGCCTGCGCGGGCATCGGTTATAAACTGCCCTTCAGGTACTACGTTCTTTGTCCAGTCTGGCCCGTAGCGTATGTGCCGCACATTGTTGAAGACCGAAAAGGTGTACCCACGCTGTCCATAGCTCGGAGCGTAATACCTCCAATCCACACCGGCCGTATCCATTTGATCTCCCATGGTCGGAAAATCAAAACATGGAAACTGCGTATAAATGTTTCCAGAGGGGTCTATAAGTTGGACCACCATCGTGGGGACGCCCGAATCGCAGCCCCAGGAATAATTCACCGGGGTAGAAGTGGGTACGCTGATAATTCCATTTGCACTGGCAGCAATAGTGAAAATATGGTTCGGCAAACTAGGACCGTGCTCGGAGGAAAAAGTCCGGTCCGACAGCACGAAGCGTCTCGCGTATGCAAAGTAGTTGGGGATGTCGGCTTCGGTAAGCTGGCTGTAGGCAAGATAGTCGCCTCCAACATTAGCCGCATAGTTCAGATCGAACCGGTCCATCTTGCCGCTATCAATGACCTCCAAGGCGGAAAACCAATCGTGTCCGATGTCACGTGACTGGTCTGGCGTGTGTCCCAGTGCAATGGTTTTCCCATTCGACAGCAGGCCCGTCACGGCCCCGTCAGCACCAGGGAATGTCCCGAAATAGTTATCAAAACTCCTATTCTCTTTGACTATAAAGACGATGTGCTTAATTGGACTCGACTGTGCCAGTACGGGTGCCGCGATACCAAGCACCGCTGGAACACTCCACAGCGCGAAGCGTCCCGCCTTTAATAAATTTGAAATCATGTTTGATGGCATCTATGCCCTCCCAGCCACAAGAGAGCTTGGTGATTGTCGCCGCGCAATTTGGAGTAGGGCGGTGCTCATCGCTACTAGTGCGATTAACAACATGAAAGGTGCGTCCGGTCTTCCTCCAAACGTCGCATTGAAAACAGCGTTCAGTAAAATATTCACGTAAACTGCCAAACCGCCAACTGCTAGCGCGCGAATTTTCGCTGACGAAGTAGCGTTCCTGGCCCGTATAAAGTTACGGACGATGATGAATTGAATCGTCACGATTAGGAACAACCCGATGACGCCGTTGTTGTACAGGGCCTCCAAGAAACCGTTGTGCATGTGGCCGGCTTCAAAAGGGGTCCCGGGCATCAAGACAGAAACAAAACGCGAACTTACAAAGCCATGGCCCAATATGATTTTGTCTTCTATCGCCGGTAGCGCAAACTTCCAAAGATCAGTTCGTCCGGAGAGGCTGGAGGCCTGATCAAGCTCCATGTATTTCGAAAAATAGGTACCTAACGGGGTCAGCTCGATAGCCGCTAAAAATAATCCAGCCATAGTTCCCAGAAAAATGGCGATGGGCTTGAACTTCTTCTGCAACGCGAAGAACAGTACCCCCGATATAACGCCAGCGATAATTCCGGCCTTTCCGCCGGCGATAATCATGATGCATAACCCAAGTCCGGCAAACCACAGAGGCCATCGCCGCTTTCCAGGCTGATAGAGCATCAGGCAAATCATGGCGAATGTGCCCGCGATACCCGAAATTCCGGTGGCACCCTCTCGGAAACGCTGCTCTAAGTCTCGGGTTCCAAAGTCGCCATTAGGGTCTTCCCCAAACAGCGACCGAACAGTAGGCGCCACTACTAGAAACACCATGCCAAATGCCGTAGCTTGAAGGAACCGTCCTACTTGGTGTTCATCGGTAAATTGTTGTGCGCAAACATGTACAACCAGAACCACGATGAGTAATTTGAATGACCATGCCAGCGAGTATGAAACTTTAGGGCTATATAGTGACGACGCAGTGCAGACCAGGGCCATGATGGTGACCCATTTGTAATCGCTCTGAAACAATCCGCGAAGCCATTCCGGACGCCGGGCAACGATGAACAGAAATCCTATCAGGGCTACTATCCATAACCCCGCTTGCGCGTATGCCGCCGCCGCAAAATCTACTTGGCCGACGTTCGATAGCTCGTCGCTCACATTGGTGCGATAGGAAAAGACCTCTTCAGAGATCAGTAAGATCCACCAGACAGTGTAAATAACAGCCGCAGGGCCCTGATGCAAAACTCGGGCACGCGCGGCGATCACGGTGAGAATGGCAAAGTAAATCAAACTCACTACTATCACGCTGGTCGTGTCGGACTCCAAAATGAAGTCGGCGCCAAACCAAATGAGAGCGACGCCCGTGAGCGCGAAAAACAGAAAAAGAACAAGCGTCCTGTTCCGTCCTCTGTTATCGATCTGCGGGATGTATTGTGCGACGCTCATGTTTAGGTCAGAAAGCTCAAGCTGCTCCTGAGCCCCGCAAGACCGCGGGTATGGTCTTAGCTAAAATCTGAAAGTCTAACCACAGAGACCAACGGTCGATATACTCAAGATCTAGCTCCATCCACTTATCGAACGATAGTGAACTCCGTCCTCCTACCTGCCACAAGCACGTAACCCCGGGACGCACGCTGAACCGCCGCCGTTGCCAATCCTCACTGAAGCCGTTGTAGTCGCGCACCGGAAGGGGCCGAGGTCCAACCAAGCTCATGTCACCCTTTAATACATTGAATAGTTGGGGAAGTTCATCAATGCTTGTCTTGCGCAGAAAGCTTCCAATGGGCGTAATCCGCGGATCATTCTTGATCTTGAAGGCTGGCCCATTGACTTCGTTCAGGTGCTCTACTTCCTTCATTCGCTTTTCTGCGTCAACTACCATCGTCCGAAATTTGTAAATATTGAACCGTCGTTTATTCACCCCCAACCGCTTCTGTACAAAAATGATCGGACCTGGAGATGTAAGTTTCACCAGGGCGGCCACGACAAGCAACAGCGGTGAAACCAGTACCAGCGCCACGAATGAAACTACACAATCGGCGGCACGTTTGACTGCTAGCGGCCAACCTTCATTCATAGACCCGGTGTAGTGAGTCACCAGAGAGTCGCCCTCGATCTCCTCCGTTCGGGCCGATGCCAGCTTCAGATCGAATACGTTGGACATTAAGCGAAGCAGTATCCCTTGCTTCTCGCAGAGGGCCACTATTTCAGAAATGTGTTGGTGAAACGAACGCACTGGCAGCACAACCATCACTTCATCTACCACATGAGTTCGAAGGTATTCCGCAAGTCCTGAATAGTCGCAGGCTAAAGGAAACCCCGATTCACGAAATCCGTTCAATCCCGACCATTCGTCGTCTACAAAACCCAATATGCTGTATCCTAGGGCGGGATTCTGCTGCAACTTGCGCGCAAAGCTTACGGCCCGGGCGTTCGTACCCACGACCAGCACATCCCGCAGGTTACGCCCGTGAAGGCGCACATACCGGAGAAATAGGCGCATGCCTACGCGGGCAGTTGCCGTAAACCCTAAGCTGGCAAGCCAAAAAACTATGAGAAAAAGTGAAGTAACCAGTCGAATATGAAGTGCCCAGCTGATTAGAAAGAGAACGAGCGAGGCGGTCGAAGTTGAGTAGAAGATGTTTAAAGTTTCATCCCACCGATTCGACAAGCGGCGCGAGGCGTAAAGTCCAAAAAGCCCAAAGACCACATGCCATAAACAGACCAGCGCAAGGAATAGAACAAAGTTCTGGATGGTAAAACGCATCGCGAAAATCTGTTCGAAGGTGAACGGGCCGAAGCGCGAGGTCGCGTAGGCCGCTACACCGAAGGCCAAGATCATCAGGCCGACATCAAAAAGTTTTAAAGCGCCTAGGAGAATTCTGCGACGAACTGGTACCACTTGGGCCCTCCGAATCGCGATACTTGCCGGATCAAATACGTTGAAGTTCGGAAATACTAACTATTTCTTGCTATGTTCACTCTGGGCTGGCCGACTGGAATACACTCTCAAGCCGCGGTATGCGTCCGTTGGAGTGCACGCCATGACCGTTGGGATCGGGCAACGTGGCCAATACAGGAATATTTAACTCATAAGCTACTTCACGAGCGGTGCGGAAGGAATTGTCAAAATATTCAAGCAGGAACAACAGCATGACACTAGCCGTTACCGACACCAGAGTGCCGATGAGAATGTACATCCACCATTCCACGGTCGGCAGAGTCGGTGTCATCGCCGGCTCCGCAATTGCCACATTCAGGATTCGGCTGCGATCAAGTGCGTCAGCCATGCGCGCCTCTTCCCGCTTGTGCAGATAGAGAAGATAGTTATCTTCGTCGGCCTTCTGCTCTCGCACCAGATCTTGATGTTGCAGGCCTTTTTGATCCAAGGCTTGCGCGTCTTTCTGATAGCGAGCAACAATGGCCTCGGTCGCCACTTCTCTGGCTTGTAGCGCGCTATAGTCCGCCTGTGCCTTCGCCAGTTCCGCACTGATCCAAGCATAGGTCGGGTTCTGATCAGTGGTCTGCTCCCGTATTGGCTTGGTTCCCTCGGAAACGATCGATGCACGAGTGTCCGCGATTTGCTTGTCAACCTCTTGTATCAAGCGGTGCGTCGGCTGGTACTTGGTTAGTAACTCGGTTCGCTTTAACTCGAGGGTACTCAAAGTTGATTTCAGATTTTGCAGGGTGGCTGCGTTGTCCGCCTCATGTAGCTGAGTCGTGACCCGCGCCGGAGTTCGTGCTGCCTGAGCTTGCAGATCGTGGATGCGATGCTCGGTAGAGGCTAGCTCCGAGCGTGTTTGCTGAACTGTAGCGTTGAAGTCGCTTAATTTCTGCAAACTCATGTCCCGCGTGATCTGTGGAGCAACTCCACCTTGCTCCAATGAGAATTTGCTGAGCTTAGCTTCTGCTTCCTGTAGTTGCTTATAGTTTCGGTCGGTTTCTTGCTCAAAGAAACTCATCTGACCCGGTAGGCTGTGGACCGCAACATGTTTCTTGATGTAAGCCTCGCCCAGGGTCTGCAGAACGAGGGCCGCGAGTTTGGGATCGTTGTTAGTGTACGTGACGTTGATCAGATCACTTTTCCTAACCGGTTCCACTTTTAGTTTCGCCCGCAAAGCCAAAACTGCTTTCGCTATCTTGCGTTCAGGATTGCGGTGTGAAGGAATAAGGGATGAGACCGAAGCCAGAATGCCCTTTCGGTTTTGAAGATTGCAGTTCACCACTACTTCGCGCAGAACATCCTCACTCTGCATGAGTCCGATTTCCGAATTCAGTTCCTCTTCGCTTACATCTCCGCGCATTTGCACAGGAGTGCTCTGTTCGGCCGAGACCACAGGATCAACTCGTTCCCGCTTGACCAGTATCTTCATCTCCGATCGGTATTCGGATTGCATAAGCAGGGCGGTCAAAATGGTGCCAAGCATCATGCCGAGAAAGCATAGAAGTGGCGCCTTCTTGTGGCGAAATGGAATGGCCACCAAGTCGCGCATGGTAAATGAAGAGACAGCTGTCGGATTCGCAACTACCAGGTCTTGATCGCTCATAACGGTTCCTTATTTCTGGGGAAGGGAAAAGCTCTAAGTTAGTGCAGTATGCTTGCGTACCCTCCCACCCCGGTAGAAGGCAGGTAAGGGCGAATCTTCGATATCGCGTTCTTAGGTACGAACAGCATATCTCCCGGTCTCAACTGCACGTCTTCATCCAACTTGCCGTCTTTTAACATTTTCTTCACGTTGATGATCTGCGCTGACGTCCACTGGTCGTTAATATGTCGGAATAGCAAAACTTGGGAGTGCTTCGCAGAGTCGTTAAAGCCCCCGGCTTCCGCGATGGCCTGCGTGAGGGTGACGTCTCCCCGCAACTCATACTTCCCGGGATGCAGAACCTGACCATCGGCAACGAAGTAAGGCTTCTCAAAGTCTTTAAGTACTACAGAGATAAGGGGCTGATTCAGCACCTTGTCGTATTGCTCATGTAAAGTGCGTGTCAGTTCCGGAACTGTGAGTCCGGCGACGTGAACATCGCCGATTTCCTTGAGGGCGACGAAACCGTCAGGTTGAACTACCACTGTCTGGTTATATTCCGGGCTGAGCTCGAAATTCACATCGAAGCTATCGCCCGCGCGCACCGCGTAGCGCGGGTTACGCTCGTGAAATTGACTTGAAGTTCCGGAGGGTGCGGCAACCGCCTTACTTACGTTGTCCGCAGCGTAACAACCCGAAACCATCCACATTGCAATGAAAATTAATACAAGAATTCGATTCATAATGATTTCCTGACAAAGCTCGACCCCGGAAAAACTATCCATTTTGTTAGTCACTTCTCGGTGACACTGGGGAAGGATGTGCTTAGCCGGTCAGAGGCTAAGAAAAGTCCAAAGGCCTTAGGAGACTAGAGATTAGCGCTGTGCGGCCTTCAAAACAAGAGGGCGAACGTACCCTAACTAAAGACTCTGGTGGGTGGAAGGCTTAGGCAAGAATGCCCAGGTAGCCACTTACAAGGGAACGCTGGCTATGCATTCTTTTGCACATTTAACAACGTCCCGATGAGATGAGGACTCAACGATTCCGCTACCAGGGCCACGTTTGGTTCGGTGAACATGGCTCGGTGAGATCCCGGGATTCGGTGAAATTCCATGTCCCGGACCAGATCTTTCCAGCCTGTAGCGAAATCAAAATACGGGGCATCCGGCCACTGGCTTGATTGAAATAGCACAATCTTCCCAGGGAAGGGTAGGGGCTCGTATCGATGAAAAGCTGGAATAATAAATGGGTCGGTGTTGTGTCGCGTTTCGGAGTCGCTATGGTCTTCAGCCGTTAATTGCCACATCCGGCGCTCCACCTTACGGCGGGCTTCCTCAAGGCGTTCGAGCATGTAAGCAGAAGTCTCGCGCATGTTGAGGCCGAGCATATTGGATAGGTGATACTTGATACGGCCGGTGTAACGTCCATCTCGAAGCGGATGCTTATAGTAAGCCTGGTTGTGTGCGTCGAACATCGCCAGCAGTGCAACCTCATCGCCGGCAGTTGTAAGTTGCCTTCCTATTTCAAATGCGATGACTGCGTTTACACACAGGCCAGCCAGCGAGTAAGGCCCATGTGGTTGTACTTCTTTGAGGGCTCGAATCATGAAGCAGGCGATGTCTTCAAGGCTGAATGGCGCGGTCAATTTCGCTGCGTCCGCATAAGGCAAGTCAAGCCCCAGAAATGGTTGTTCTGGTCCAAGATGCTGGGCCAACAAACGGAAGCGGGGGCCACCCCGAATCCAAAAAAGTGGCGACCCTGATCCGCTGGGTTGAATAGGAATAATTGTACGAGCACGCAAGGAGTGATCGGGAGACCTCAACCATTCCGCCATCAGCCTCACCGTGGGAGCCTGAAAAATAAATGATAGAGACAATGCCTCGCCCGTCTTGTCCTCGACGCGCTGTAGCAGTTGCCCCGCGATCAATGAATGTCCCCCCAGAGCAAAGAAGTCTTGATCTACGTTCACTACCGCAGGCCCAAGTACCTGCCTCCAAATTGAGAGTAGATCGTTTTGAAAAGAATCATCCATCTTCGGAGCGGCCTTAGCGACCACAGGCCCTTCCGGGACAGATAGTGACAAGCTCTCACGGTCAATCTTGCCATTTGGTGTCCTCGGAATTGAATCGTGAAAGCTGAATACAGCAGGCACCATATAAGCGGGCAGTCGTCTTTTCAGGAAGCTTCGCAGTTCTTCGTCGGTAGTTGCAAATGCCTGCCGCGGAACGATGTGAGCGACAATCCCCGCATTCTCAGATTGTTCACCGCCCCACACTGCTACTACAGCCTCTCGAACATCCGGATGTGACGACAGGAGGCTCTCTATCTCTCCTAATTCGATTCTCAGCCCACGAATCTTGACTTGGTTATCCATGCGTCCTAATAGCTGGACATTGCCATCAGGCAGATAACGAGCAAGGTCTCCTGTTCGATAAATCCTCCCTCCCTGCTCAGAATTGAAAGGATTCGTCACGAATCTTTGTGCCGTCATTTCTGTCGCGTTATGGTATCCCCGTGCAACGCCTTTTCCGCCGATACAGAGCTCTCCCACAGCGCCTCGCGGCAATCTCTCAAGGTGCTTGTCAAGTATGTAAAGTTGGGTATAGTTTATGGGCTGGCCGATGGGGACTGAAGCAGAAGGTTTTCCGCGCTCACAACGATACACACTGCTCCATACCGTTGCTTCCGTAGGGCCATACTCGTTGAACAGATCAGCTTTAGGGAGTTGTTTAAAATGCCTGTCTACAAGTTTGGGGACACAGCTTTCGCCGGCTACAATCACCCTTTTTAAAGAAGCAAGATCGCCCGGAGCCGAGTTTTCCAAAAGTGTGTCATACAGTGAGGGGACACAAAGCACGTCCGAAACATGATGCTCTCGAATCACTCGGGCAATAGCTTGTGGATTGACCTTAGTTGCGGAAGGAGGAACAACCAGCGTCCCCCCTGTACAAAGCGAGTGGAAAATTACCGCGACCGAGCTATCGAAGCTGAACGACGAAAGTAGCAGAAACGTTCCTACTCCCCTTCCGTAGTATTCCAGCCGGGCCGCGGTAGAATAGGCCAAATTGCCGTGGGTCACTTCTACGCCCTTCGGCTGTCCGGACGAACCGGATGTATATAGGATGTAAGCCAGATCATCATGATCGACACTTACGGCGGGGGTAGAAAATGGTTCGCTCCATGAGCCACTTCTAGTTAAATCAATCGCAATCGTTACGGCAGCTGTCGCACCATTGATGATCGGGGCCATACCATCGGTAACCAGTACGCATGCCCCGGAATCTTGCAGCATAAATGCCAGCCTCTCCTGAGGGTATGCGCGATCTAAGGGTACATAGGGGGCGCCAGCCTTCATGGCAGCTAAAATTCCTAGGACCATGCCTTCCGGTTGGGTAAGGTACAGCGCTACTGGCCTCTGCCCGCCGGCACCGTTGGCTAGGAGGCGATGGGCTAGTTGATTAGAAAGTCGTTCCAACCCCGCCCAACTCAATTGCATTGATTCCGTGCAGAGCACGATTGAGTCGGGCCTTGATCGAGTGACCTGTTGAAAAAGGACCGGCACAGTGGGCGGCGTTTGCTCAGAGCCTTCTCCCCCTTCCAGAAGTTGTAGTTGACACACTTCGTCACTCGACAGCAGACGAAGGCGGCTAATCGGAGTTTCAGGAGACGCGACCACACTCTCCAGCAAGGTCTTCCAGCAATCAATCATACGGGCGATGGTTCCTGGCTCGAAGAGGTCCGTCGAGTAAATCAATTTTCCGGAAACGCCATCGGGGCGGTCGTCAAGCACCATGGTTAGATCGTATTTCGCGGTTCCGGTCTCGACATCAATTGCGCTAAAATCCCAGCCCTCTGGAAACGACGCTAACGAAGGTTCCATTGAAAGCAATACCTGGAACAGAGGACTACGACTCATATCCCGGTCGGGATGCAGCTTACCAATTATCTGATCCAGACCTACTCGATCGTGATCCAACGCTCCTATAACATTGGCACGGACCCGGCGAAGAAAGTCATAAAATGATGGCTCCCCGGACAAGTCCGATCGCACTGCAATCGTATTCAGGAAATATCCCATTAACTCTTCGGTACCTGGGACGTCGCGACCGGACGTTACCGTTCCGATCACTATGTCGTCCTGCCCGGAGTAACGGTATAAAAGAACTGCAAAGACGGCCAGCAGAGTTGTAAAGAGAGTAGTACTTTCTTGTCGGCTCAAATTCAACAGGGAATCACGAAGTTCTGGTGCTAGAACGAAAGACTTCATAGCACCCCGATAGGTTATTGTTGCTGGCCGCGGCAGGTCGGTCGGCAGTTCAAGCAGTGGAGACGTGCCTTCGAGATGAGACCTCCAGTATCCAATGTCGGCGGAGAGGTTAGCATCTCTCTCTTGATAACACCGCCAGGACGAATAATCAGCATACTGAAAGGGTAGCTCCGCGAGAGGGAAGGGTTTCCCAGTCGCGAACGCTTCGTAAAGTGACGCGAGCTCTGACAGGAACACATGGTATCCGGTAATACCGTCAAAAATGAGATGGTGGCAAGTCACAAACAGCCGGTAGTCCTCGCCTGAAAGCTTAACTAGCTTGCAGCGAAAAAGTGGCAGCTTCGTAATATCGAATGGACGAGCCGCATCCTCGGCGGCAGCTAGCATTGCCCTGTCATTTCGCTCATCAACTGGAAAATTGCTAAGATCGAGCACTGGTAAACAAACATCGAATCCGGGATGTACCCGCTGCACAACGTCCCCCCCGGCCATCTCAAAGGTAGTCCGCCAAGTCGCATGGCGTTGGATGATCGATGTGAGCGACCTTTCTAAGTCCGCAATATTCAAATGGCCATGGCGGTGGATCGTAAATGGTTCGTTGTATAGCGGTGAATGTGGTGCAAGCTGTGAGTGGGCCCAGATCTGGCGCTGCGACGGCGCTAGTGGTATCGGTTTTCCAGGAGGTGCCAGCGAAACATTCGCGGCGTGTCCCACGGGCTTACCGGAAGCTGACTGAAGATACTCAGCCAGCACTATTTCTCTTTCATCTTTTCGGATAGCTGACATTTATTGGACTACCTTGGCCTTCTGGGTCTTGCAAGAGGTCTCATCACTATCCTCAGAAAGGGATAGGAGCGCGCCGTTGGTTAAGTACTCAGCTCCAGACCGGCCGGATACATAGTGCAACAACTCCTTCAGGGGGTTCCACAGATCTAGTTGTTGAATCTCCCAGGGATGTCCGTATAAATGCCATATACCGCCGGATTCAAGAACGCCATCAAAGGTCGCCTTGCCTAGTTGCAACCAATTGTCAAAACTTAAAAGTGTCGGCACCGAACGCAAAGCGGTGCGAAATGCGCCGAGTCGAATTAGATTCCTTACATAGTTAACTCGGGTGTGTGGATAGGCCTGTAAAGTCGTTGGAATCTCAAATGGCGAGAAGCGAGTGCCGGTAGAAAGCATAAGCGTGCCACGGGCCCCGCGATAGCCTGCGTCGCGCACCGCCGCTCGCACACGTGTATTCGCTCGTCCGCGAGGGTAACAAAATGTCGCCACTTCCTTACCAATCGTGTCTTCCAAATGCTGCTTGCACTGCCCTACTTCATAGCATAGTTCCGCAGGGCGCAGGCCGTTTAACACAGGATGGTTCACGGTATGAGCGCCTATCTCGAACCCTGAGGTGGAAAGTGTGCGCAGGTCGTTCTCGCTAAATCTATTTCGCTCTCCAAGACGATAGGTCGGTACAAAAAATGTCCCTTGAAGGTCATAGCTGGATAAAATGTCAGCGACCTTCATCCCTACCTGGTCATCGTCGTCCCAACTGGTAGTGACTACTACGCGTGGACGTCCCGAACTCGAAGGTAAAGTGGCCACCATAATTACGCTACCGTTACTCGAACAGGCGCACGTCCCTCACGCGAAGCGATGGCGAGATCGTAAATGTTCTTAAGCATCACAAAGTTCTGTTCCGCCGCGTATTTCGTCTCGAACTCGCGGCGCGCAGTCCGCCCCATAGTTTCCATCTCGTCCGCGTGATTCCAGGCCCATTCAATTTTGCGGGCTAGATCGTCCGCATCTCCAGCCCGAAAGTGAAGCCCAGTTACGCCATCGGCAACTATTTCCTGCATGGATCCCATGCCCGAACAAATCACAGGCACGCCACAGGCAAAAGATTCAGCTATTGTCATCGGGAATCCCTCATACCAGCCGCTGGGGAAGATCAAGAAGCGCGCGGACTTAATAGCTTCCATTGTCTCACTCCGTGGCAATCGACCACGATAGGAGACGCCAGGGTACTCCCCCGTCTGAATCGCGGCTTCTAGGTCGGCCTTGGACGGGCCATCTCCGATAATCACCACCCGGACGCGTTGACCGATCTGCCGGCACGCCGATAGAAGCGCCGGAAGCCCTTTCGGATCGACCAACCGGCCCACGAAAATCGCGTACTGGCCTCGCTTCACTTGCATGCCAGGATCCGGCAGCACAAAGTTCGGCTTGACTACAATTCGTGATTCGGGGAGTCCCCCTTCGATCAATTTGTCGCGACAAAAGCCGGTTAGCGCTATATATCGATCTACTAAATTCGACCAAGTACCCAGGGTACGATGGACCTTAATCATTGCAGCAATCGCGGCGGTACCTGGCCGTGATCCCTGATAGCAGGCGTAGCGCACGCTTCGCGACAACCCGTGGTGCAGACACTCTTCACAAATTTGACCCTCGCGATAAAACGTCGCAGCGGGACAGAGAAGCCGGTAATTGTGCAGGGTCTGTACCACTGGAACCTTTGCTTTACGGCATGCGTAATAAATCGAGGGAGAAATTAAGGGGAAGAAATTATGGACGTGCACCACATCTGGTTTTGCATCTGCCAGTATCGCCTGAAATTTGCGATACCAGGCCCGCGACCAAACACAGTCCAGGGCATATCCTAGTTTCTTGGTGATGGAATCCGGATTACTGTTCTGCTCTATGACAGTGGTGACCCGGCAGCCGTTTTCTGTTAGAAGTCTGACCTCAGACTCGAAAACCTCGTCCTCTCCTCCGCGAATTAAGTATCGGTTGTGTACTGAGAGTATGTGCATTGTGACTTTTAGGGCCCGGCACCTAATTCACGCCTTCGCCTGTGCCATACCATCGAGGGCGGTTCTGGCCCTGACCTTCTGCTTAAACAGTACAAAAGCTAGAAACACGTAGACCGCGTTCGCCGCTATCATGCTCCATATGACTCCCGGCAATCCAAAATAGCGAGTAGCGGGAATGCCAAAGACGATCGCTACCGCACTAGCTCCCGAGTTCGCAATGAAAAGTGAGCGGGGAGACTCCATGGCACGTAGTAGGATAGCCGGTCCCACGGCGGCACTCCACACCAGCGTCTCGATCGCAAACAGCGGAATCAGATAGCTTGACTCCATGTATTTGCCTGCATAGAGAAAGTGAAACCACTGTCCGCGTAAGGGGATGATGAACGCCCAATAAACGGTGGCGCCTGCCACGAACAGCGCCACCAGTCGCAGCGTCAGCACGTTGATGGCGTGACTGTCCCCTTCGGTCTGAAGGCGCGAAGCATAAGGCAAAAAAAGCATGGAAAGGGCGGCAAACGTCTGTAAAACCGGGGCAGCGAGATTCATAACCGCACGCAGTTCTCCTGCCGCGGCCATACCTGAAAAGGTGCTGACGAGAGGTATGTATAAGTAGTATGGAATCCAGCCGACCACGGAGGTCGCCAGGGCCCAGCGCCCATACTCCCAGTGCTTGTGCCAAGTGTGACGAAGGTTGGGGCGCCATGTCGCAGGTTCCAAGGCAGCGTTCAATTGAAAAAACATGATGCAGCTGCTCACCAAGGCCGCAGTGCCCATGGCTAGAAATGCAGTAAAGCAGGATAACCATCCAAGGCGTTGAAGAGCGAAAACGCCCGAGATGACAGAGACGAAATAAAACACCGCTCCAAAAGCAGCCGGCCCCGGCGATAATTTAAGGTAGAATCCTCGACGGCAAAGTCCATGGATCAATATGAAAGGGGTGGCCAAAGCCAGACCGCCAAAACCTGACGATAGTACAGCAGAGTGCCAGAAGACCCTTGCTGCGATTGCAGCCAGTCCCAACAGTCCGCACATAGCTAAACATAGTCCCCAATGAATCCAAACAGTGGCTTTTAGGTACCCCCGAATATTGTTTCGGAAGGCAGTGCCTGAGAATACCGAGAGAGGTTCCAATAGCAGGGCTTGATATAGAAAGCCAACCAGCACAAAGATGCTGAACGCGAGGGCATAGACCCCAAACTGCTCTGCCGGGAGCCATCGCGCTAGAAGAATCCCAAGAAGAAAGTTAGAGCCTGAAATTAGTCCATAATCAAGTACTGCCAGGCCTCCTCGGGAAGCCCACGGCATCAGCTTGCGAAAAGCCGCCGCCTTTCCCAAGCGCGACTCTGGTGCACCTGATTCAGAGATATCTTCGGCAGCAAGGGTCGCCGCTGGGTGGCTACTATGTGCCAAGTTAAATACCCCCTACTACCGAAGCTTGTGACAAGTGATCTCGAATAAGACCTGCAAGAACTTGAACAGTTGGCTCATTAAGAATGCTTCCATGGTCACCGTCAATCTCAACTACTTCAACACCACCTTGCGCGAAGTGCTCCCACCCAGATTGAGGGCCGCTGAGTCCGCGCAGTCCTTTTTCGCTAGCTCGAAACAATGTGATCTTTCCTTGATAGGAAAGCGGTTTATACTCCCGTTCAGCAAGCGCAGCAGCTTCTCGTACCGCCTTCACCGCTGGAGGAAGCGTTAACACTCGTACCGTCGTGCGCAGTCCTTTGCGGAAGCGGTCTAGTCGCTTAACGGAATATTGGAACTTTCCAGCTATCGAAAGGCTGGAGAACCGTCGTATTAGCCCTGAGGAGGTTTTGCTCGGAACATAGGTGTCCACCAGAGCCAGCAAGCCCACCTCTTCTCCAGCTTGCTTTAGTCTCTGAGCCAATTCGAGAGCTACTAGACCGCCGAAAGAATATCCGCCTAGGTGATAAGGCCCATGCGGCCGAAATCGTCGCAGTTGCTCATAGTATAAAGTCGCCATGCTTTCCACCCGGTCCAGGGGAGCAAGCAATCCGTCCAACCCTTGCGCCTGAATCCCGTACAAAGGCTGATCAGGTTCCATGCAGCGCGCCAAATCTCGGAATCGCAGTACGCTTCCAAAGAGCCCGTGGACAAAAAATAGGGGCTCCTTCATGCCGCGAGGCTGCAGCGGGATAATTGAAGGGCAGAGGTCCGCGGGAGCATTACTGCGGACCAGATTAGTAAGCGTTTCCACCGTGGGGGCTTCCAATAGCTTTGTGATAAGAAGGTTCTTGCCAAATTCCTTTTCAATCCGCTGCATGAGACGGACCGCAATTAGGGAATGACCTCCTAATTCAAAAAAATTGTCCTGCATGCCGATGCGCTTATGACCCAACACCTGTTGCCAGACCTTCTGCATGCGAGACTCAAGCTCGTCCCTCGGCTCAACCGTGGACCTGGAGATGTTCAGATCGTCTAACGCCGGCGCGGGTAATGCGCGCCGATCTACCTTCCCGTTCGGCGTAAGAGGTAGCTTCGCCAGAACGGTATAGCTCGCCGGCACCATGTAATCAGGTAGCGCCTCCAGCAGGAAAGATCTTAATTCCCCTGGCGCAGGGGGCGTGTTCCGAGGCACGATATAAGCAAATAGGGTTTTGCCACCGTGGGTCTCGATAGCTGTGACTACCGCGCCAATCACCGTAGGATGTTTTTCAAGAGCGGCTTCAATTTCTTCCAGCTCGACTCGAAACCCTCGGATCTTGACCTGAAAATCGGTGCGCCCAATAAACTCGATGTTGCCATCCTCCAGCACGCGGACGAGATCTCCGGTTTTGTATAGGCGAGCCGTGCCGCCTTCCGGGGTGGTGTACGAAATAAACTTCAACGCCGTTTGTTCTGGCCGATTGAGGTATCCCCTAGCCACCCCTGGCCCACCAATGAGTAATTCTCCAGGAGTTCCAGTCGTTACGTTCTTCAACTCTGAATCCACCACGCGGACCGTATAGTTTCGAATTTCTTTTCCGATAGGAATGCTATCGGGCACGGCCTGCGAAGGACTAGGCTCGAAAGCGGTCGCGATGACACTGGTCTCGGTAGGGCCATAGGTGTTAATCCACCGAACTTTATCTCCGCCTACGCTCATCCAAGTTTTGTAGGCCGAAGAGGAGGCTTTTTCACCGCCTACGATTACTAAGCGTAAGCTGGAGGGCAAAGGCGCCTGATTGTCGGCCAACTCGTGTACCATCTCATGCCAATAAGCTGTCGGTAGGTCTAGTACTGTGATGGCCTCTTGCTCCACCCAACGTATAAAATCCCGAACTACGAGAGGCATCTCCTCGGTGCGAAAGACCACCGTTCCACCCGATGCCCAGGTGCAAAACATCTCTTCCATCGCAATATCAAAACCCAGTGCGGAAAATTGCAGCATTCGGTCAGAAAGACCAAGGCCATAGAGTTCCGCGCCCGCCAATTGATGATTTACCAGTCCCCTATGCTCAAGCAACACTCCCCGCGGTTGTCCTGTTGAGCCCGACGTATAAATCACATAAGCTAGGTCCCCAGGTAGTACTGAAGCCTTAGGGTTCAACCCGCTGAACGATTCAAACTCATCCGTGCCGTCAGCAAGGCAGATGACCTCACCATCCACCTGCAAAGAAGACGCTCCATTGTTCTTGTCGGTGATCAGAATGGCCGCCTGCGAGTCTTTCATAATGTAGGCAAGTCGGTCCGCAGGATACGCCGGATCTAGCGGCAAACATGCACCACCCGCCTTTAGCACTCCAAGAATTGCCACCGGAAGAGCCAGAGAACGCTTCATGCAGATAGCTACAGGCGTGTCTTTGGTAGTCCCTCTTTCTAGCAGGAGGTGTGCCAGCTTGTTAGCTCGGGCATTCAGTTCAGTGTAACTAAGCTTCTCTTGGCCATAGCTTGCCGCAGTTGCTGCAGGATTGCCTAATGCCTGCTCCTCAAACAGTTCATGCACACACCTGTTGTAGGAAGCAGATGACGTTTGCGGCGCGGCACTCTGCTCTTTCATATGAGGACACGATAAAAGGCTTGATACCTTCGACGAATAGTTGCGAGTAGCTTCGAAACTATCGCGCGGTTCGAAATCAATGAGCAGCGAAGTTAGTCCTCTTAAACCCAGATTGCTGCGCCAGGTAAGTGTTTGAGGTGAGAGCTTGAGTTTGCCCAAGCGCCGCAACAGACCGTGGAAAGCGATCTGCCCCTCTATTCGTGCCAGTGCGGCCCCAAAGCAATAGTGCGCGCCATAACCGAAGGCTAGATGTCGATTATCTGTTCGAGCAATATCGAAAACGTCCGGATTGGGGAAACGCTTGGGATCGCGATTCGCCGCGGCCATGACGGCTATAACCGCTTGACCTTTTCGAAGAGACTGTCCCCCCAACAACCTTTCGCCCGGGACGATGCGGGCTGTGTGCTGGCTTGGACTTTCAAAGCGAAGCATCTCCTCAACCGCCGATGGTACCAACGAGAGATCATTTTCGAGCATCACCAGTTGATCGGGATGCCGCAGCAGAGTCAAAACCCCGTTTCCAATAAGGTTTGTAGTAGTTTCCAAACCCCCAATCATAGTAACGATCGAATTAGCTATTACCTCGTCCTCGGTCAGGCGTTCTCCCCCCACGTCTGCATTCAGCATCGAGTGTATTAAGCCTTCTGTAGGATGCTCCTTGATCCGTCGCACCATTTTCTGGAAGTATGCCGTCATCTCCTTGACAGTGCTTAGCATCAGTCCGGCGCGCTCAGGGTTGTGCTGGAAGTTGCCGAGCATTTCAGCAAAGTTGGCGGACCAGGTTTTCAGTAAAAAGCGATCTTCAGTTGGAAGTCCCAGCATCTCCGCAGTTACGATCGCGGGCAGGGGCTCAGCCAGTTCGCTGATCACATCCATGCTGCCCCGGGGCCCCACTTGATCGAAAAGTCCGTCAACTATACCTGCAATATGTTGGCGCAGCTTTTCAACTCGGCCCGGTGTGAATGCACTCGCGGCAAGTCCCCTCAGGCGGGTATGCGATGGAGAATCCATGAAAAGCATGAGCCTCGTCATTAGGCTGGCGAGTGGCGAGAGATGCTCCATCCCCATTTGTTCGAGTTGTTCCGGCGTAGGCGTGCGGTCGGCAGAGAAAGTGTGTAGCACTTCAAGTACGTCGTCGTAGGTAGTGACTACCCAAGCATGAAGGTAGGGGTCCCAATGAACCGGCGCCTCCGATCGCAGCCGGCGGAACAAAGGATAAGGATCCCCAAGGACCGCAGGATTAAGAAGGCGATATAAGCTGAGGGGACCGGAGGAGGTCTCCATCTCAGACAACGATTGCGCTTCGATACTTGTTGTCACAGCGTCCGCCCGACTGGCACAACATTACCTGCCGGCGCAGAAGGCTGGCTGTCCCTGTCCAATTTAATGAAAATGGCGTCTTCAATCTGTTGTGCAATACCTGCAACTGTGGGATGGTCAAAGAGACTGAGTAGCGTAATTTGGACTCCAAAAGCGTTATCGAGGTGCGTGATAAGTTGCGTAGCAAGGAGTGAGTGGCCACCCAGCAGGAAAAAATTGTCGGAACGTCCAACCTTATCTACATGCAGCAATTTCGCCAGGATCGCCGCTACCCGCTCTTCAATGATGGTCGTCGGAGAAGTGAAACTCTCGCGGATTACGTTCTCCGAGCTAGGCTCAGGCAAAGCTGCCCGATCGATCTTTCCGTTCGGGCTAAGAGGAAGTTGGTCGATGCGAATAAATCCAGCCGGTAGCATGTAGTCCGGCAGAAATCTTCGCATATGGTCTAGTAGCGTCCGTAAGTCGATTGTGTGCCCGGGCCGTACCACGATATAGGCGAAGATACTTGTTTCCCCACGTCCTCCACGGGCTGCGACCGCGGCGCTAGCCACGTCAGGATGGGTATGTAATGCCCGAAGAACTTCGTTTAGCTCAACCCTGTGCCCTCTAATTTTGAATTGCTCGTCAGTACGGCCCCCAAAGTCCACTTCACCGTCGGGTCTAATTCTGCCGAGATCGCCGGTTCGATAGAACCGTTCAGTCTTTCCTTTGGATGGAATTAAGACAAAGCTCTGAGCTGTCAGGTCCGACCGATTCCGGTATCCACGCGCTAGGCCTACTCCTCCGAGAAAAATTTCACCCACCTCGCCCGGCGGCATTTCGCGCATTTCAGGATCTAATATGCGGAGATCTATTCCATCAATTGGTAGTCCAATGGAGGGTCTGCCACGTTCAACCGCGTCAGAACGTACGACTCCCGAGGTGGCAACCACACTGCACTCTGTCGGCCCGTAATTGTTCACCACAACGAACGGTAATCCTGCTCGTGGACGCTGATTGAGCGTCTCCGCCCCGGTTAAGAGAATGCGCAATTTCGTGGAGTTCGGCCAATCGAGCTCCATCACTTGTTCTGCAATCGCCGTCGGAAGAAAAGACACACTGAGTCGCTCGGCAACTATCCAGTCTCGAAGCTGTATAGGACTACTGCGTATGCTGGGATCAGGAATATGCACACTCGCGCCCGCACAGAGGTATGGCCACACCTCCCATACCGCGGCATCGAAACTGCACGCAGCCAGATGAGAGGCGCGGTCGCTTGGATTAATGTTAAAGTTCCGCAGGTGCCAGGACACCAGATTGAACAGCCCCGCATGTGTGACTTCTACTCCCTTGGGTTCTCCTGTCGAGCCGGATGTGTAAACCACATAAGCCAGGCTATCGGAAGGGACAGTTACTACTGTAGCAATCTCAGAGGGCTTACCACGCAAGGCGGTGTCGATATCCAGTATATGGGAGTTCTCCCTAGATAGGCTCGGCAATAGAACTGAGTTAGTAATGAAGTGCCGGACGCCGGAATTGTGTATAAGGAAAGCAAGACGTTCCGCCGGAAGCAATGGATCTAACGGCAGGTAGGCTCCGCCCGCTTGCAAGACTCCCAGGTTTGCGGCCACCGCCTCCGGTGAGCGATCCAGAAGAATACCCACTAATACTTCGGGGCCCACTCCGGCGCTAGCCATCTCTGCGGCTATTCGCGAAGAAGACTGGAACAACTCGAGATAGCTGAAGCGCTTTTCCTTGGAGGCTACCGCGAGAGCATCAGGCGTCTTGACTGCGCATTTCCGGATCTGCTCGACCACAGAAGATCCAGTTTGCGGTTCAGTCTTCGCGGTAGAAACGTATATTTCACATTCCATTAAACTGCCCCGCACGGATCAGTCTGCGCAGCCCGGAAATAGTGGAGGCCATTTCGAAGCCCCGCAAAGAGGTACAGATCTCCCGGAAACAATCCATGAAGCCGCGCACTGTGAGTTGCCTTTTATTCCGTTTCATTACGGCTTGATCTTCTCATTCACCAAAGTTTCAATGGCAGCGATGCTGTCAAAGTTTTCACCGGTAATTTCGTCGTCACTGATCCTTATCCCAAAAGTCCGCTCCAGAAACTCCACCAGCTGAAATGTTCCAAGGGAGTCGATAACTCCCTTCTCGGTGAGGGACTCTTCATCCGAGAACGAAGTAACTCCTTTCGCCCGCGCTAGCCTGTCCAGGATGAAACTACGAATCAGGCTTCTGCTGTGAGATTCTTCTGTTTCGATTGCGGCCATACTAGCTGTTCTCCTATGCGACTAGAGTCGCGAATAAATCACATCAGGCACAGGGTAGGTGCGATAGTTCAGCACCGCGCCCAGCACTTTTGCCTTGGCTGCGGTCAAATCCGCAACAGCCCTCCGTGCAGGCTCGCGCCGCGATTCATTAGCTTTAAGCACCAGCACTACTCCATCGCTCGCGGCCCCAAGGACAGTGGCGTCGAGTGCCACTCCTAGTGCTGAAGCGTCGACCAAAACGAAGTTGGCCCAGGATCGCAACTCGGCTAGGCGGTTGCGAGTTCGGTCTGATGCAAGGAAACTCGCGGCCTTTTCAGGCTCGCTTCCGCTCGTCATGACAAAAAGATTCGCAGGCGTCACAGAATGCGCAAAGCTTCGAATCGGCTCGTTGACACGTAGTGCATCCGCAAGCCCTCGTGTGTTCACTAATTTGAATCTCTCATGCAGCGATGGATTTCGAAAATTGGCGTCCACTAGGCACACCGGCCCCGAAACATGGCTGGCCAAAACCTCTGCCACGTTGGCCGCTATCCAGCTGCATCCGTTGCCGGATTCCGTCGCGGTGAAGACCACGGTATGCGGACCACCATTCCCCTTTACCAGAAAAGTCTGTTGCACCAGCCTGGTAATCTCCTCGAGCTCCACGCCCTTCAAAGTGGGATGAGGCTGCACCACTGGCAGAGCTTCAGGTTCAGAGTTAAATGTTTTGAAGTGCGGTTGCTCTACCGACGTAGCCTCGGGCATTAATTCGTGTTCTCTGCCTAAAGCTTGAAGGAGTTCGAAATTTCGCGGCATTATGTCTCCCTTTCCTTACTTACTCAGCATCCACAAGAGCAATTTTCCATCACTGCTTACGCTATGACCGGCGTGTCCTCGCTCAAGGTATGGCTAGCTACTATTCGAAGAGTGCCATTCAGCAAACTGCTTCGGCACTTATGTCGCTGAACCTTTCCGCTCGAAGTTTTCGGCAGTGTCTTCGGCGGAATCAAAATAACTGAATGCGCCTGGAGGCCGTGACCATCTGCAACTGCTTTGCGGATCGCGCCAATCGCCTCCTGACTGTCCCAGTTCCCGCGACGTACTTCCTGGACCACTGCCAGATGTTCCTCCAGCCCTACTTGTATAGAAAAGGCTGCGCCTCCGCCGCGGCTCAGGGAAGCGTGGGCTGACTCGATCGTCTTCTCAATGTCCTGCGGATAGTGATTTTGCCCGCGGATGATGATTAAATCTTTCAGCCGGCCCGTGATATATAACTCTTGATTGTGGAAGAAGCCCAAGTCCCCCGTTCGAAGGTAAGGCCCCTCCCCTCCAGGTAGATGCGCCCGAAAAACACGATCTGTCTCCTCGGGCTGGTCCCAGCAACCCATGCATACACTTGGACCTTGAATCCAGATTTCGCCCACAGAGTCGGGTGCCGCCACGTCCCCTGTCGCCGGGTCTACGATGACTACTTTTGTATCCTTGCCTATAGGGCCGCATCCCACCGCCGTCGTACTGGTCGACGCACCTAAAGGATGGGTCAGTCGTTTACGATGTACCGCCAGGTCATCCGACGAAACGGTGATGCTCGCAGGTGGCACAGAAGGAGAACCGACGCTCACCATCAGTGTGGCTTCGGCGAGTCCGTATCCCGGGCAATGAGTTTCTGGACGAAATCCATAAGGCCCAAAGGTGGAGGCGAACCGATCGACAGTTTCTTTGCGAACGGGTTCAGCGCCGTTGATAGCGCAGCGCCAGGAACTAAGATCGATGCCTTCCATTTCTTCTGCGGAGAAACGCTCGATGCATGCCTCGTAACTGAAATTCGGACCCGCGCTGTGAGTGCCGCGATACTTCGAGATAGCTTGCAACCAACGTACTGGCCTGACGGCAAACGTACTAGGGGCCATCAGAATTGACGGGGCGCCGAGGTATAGACCTTCCATCATACCTAATACCAGACCCATATCATGAAAGTGGGGCAACCAACTTACCATTACGCTGTCGGGCTTAAAGTCCGAAGCGACTTGAAGACCATGCAGGTTAGCAACGAGGTTAGAATGGCCAACCATTACACCGCGAGGTACGGTTGTAGACCCCGAAGTGTACTGCAAGTAAGCTAAGTCATCAGCTGGCCTTTCCATAGCGTGCCAGCGCGTAGCTACACGGTTATCTACCTCGTCCGTGATTACAAGTGCGTAATCAAGTGTCTTGTTCTCTTCAAACATGTCCTTCACCCGAATCAAGTCCTTTGTCCGGGTCAGGGCAACTGTCGCTCTGGAGTTCGTGCAAATCGTAGATAGACGGCTCGGGTCTCGGCTTGACTTGGGTGCATACAGCGGCGCCGGCACTACGTTGGCGTAAAGGCACCCCATAAAAGCTTCCAAAAATTCCAGCCCCGGCCCAAAGAACAGCAGCGCGCGCTCACCAGAGAGATTTTGTGCCTGAAGAGTGGAAGCAATGGCTCGAGCCCGCTCATCCAATTCATCGAAGGTCAGACTGCCGGTTTCAGACTCACCATCCCACCAAACATAGCATTGCGATTCCCCACGCTCCACAACGTGGTCGCGAAGCACGTCAACAATGGTCTTCGATGAACTTACGCTGTTTGCCCGATGCTGCATTTGCCCCCCTGCAACTTTATTAAACAACCACTTGCGGACGTACGCTTGACTCCGTTGTCGTCTTGCCCTCTAGTTTTTTCTCCGTCGATTCGACCACGGGTCCTCTGAAAAGCTGCGGCCCCCCGGGATTCTTCGACAGAGCTGATCGGAAAAATTTAGGTCGCCCTCCGCGAAGCTTGATGCGGGCGGGCACTCCTACGATGGTGGTGTTGTCAGGCACATCGGTAATCACCAGGCTGTTCGGCATGATGACCACGTTGCTACCAATTTCGATATCCCCCAGCGTCTTGCAACCAGCGCCAAAAAAAACGCTGTCTCCAATTTTTCTAGCTCCGTTCGTGACCATGACAAAAGGATTCAACGTACAATTGGATCCCATTTTTACTGCCCCTACAAAAATTCCGCCCCATCCATGAATAATGAGTCCCGGGCCAATTTCAGCCTTCGGCATGATGAATATCCCGCTGTAAATGGCAATCATCCGCCGTAGGATTGCAGCGACCACCCATAGAAATTGGCGTAATACGGGTACCCTAAACCCTTCCACCCAGTGGCCGAAGCGGTACACAATCACGGCCGGAAACGAGAAGTGGAATAGCACCCGCAGATTGCGGGACCAGGCATGTTTCTGCACCCAACCACGCTGCAAACTGGCATCGCGGACAGCCGCAAAATCAGCTCGTAAATTGTTTAGCATCCTGCCTCTTCGTGTTGGTATAGATACCGATAGGTGTGGCCTCAACCCGACTGTTTTGAATAATGTGGAGACACGTCACCCCTTATGCCGTGCAGTGATTTTAGTCCGTAAAGGGCTACGGGCCCGCAAACAGGGGGAGCTAGAACGTAACACAACCCTAGCGAACTTCCAACTAAAGTCTAATGAACCTACGTTTCCCTCGTAAGAGGACAAATCCTCAGAAACGAAAGACTCTATTTGATGCGCATTAGAGCCTTGTCTTCCATATCTTGGCCGGCTGGTAGACGCCGTTTCAAGGGATGAGGATGAGGGGCCGATAGCACAGTGTTACTGAGTACCGGATGCTGGCAACAGCGCCCTCTAGGAACAAGCGTTAGCCTGGAGGCCAGACCATTTTCCTGCCGCCGATCAGATGTACGTGTAAATGGAAAACAGACTGTCCCGCGCCGGGGCCTACGTTAAGCACCGTGCGATATCCATTCTCAATACCGCGCAGCTCTGCTATCTTTGCGGCCGCCAGATGGCAACGGCCCACGATCTCGGCGTCTGCTTGTGTGGCCTCTTTTAACCCCGCAATATGCTTCTTCGGAATTACTAAGACGTGCGTAGGCCCTTGAGGATCCAGGTCCTCGAAAGCAAAAGTGTTCTCGTCTTCGTAGACTTTCTTCGAAGGAATCTCCCCGGAGATAATTTTGCAGAAAAGGCAGTCAGGCATGGCGTTGAGTAAATAGGTAATTTGGTAAGTAATTAATTTAGTTCAGATTTGCGGGCAAATTGCAGATTTTCGATTGCCCAATTGCCAGGTTGCTTAATGCTTTTTCAGTGCAACCATGATTACCAGCACAACTGGGAGATACATGACCGACGCGTGTACCAGGCCCCTGGCCAAGGTGGTCGTGCCGCTGGCGGCCAATTTCGACGAATGGTAGAGCAGGAATGCGCCTGCCAACAACATTACCAATGCGTAGTAAGCGCCTCCTCGATCGATGACCGGCAGCATACTGGTCACAATCAAAGCGATGGTGAAGAACACAATTTCGATCCGGGTAAAGCGACTGTCAGCGTCGAAACTGGGCAGCATGCGGTATCCGGCGCGGGCATAATCGTCCTTGTACATCATGGCAATCGCCAAGAAATGTGGGAACTGCCACAGGAACAAAATTGCAAACAAATACCATGCGTGACGGTCAATGACGCCCGCTCCGCCCGCCCATCCAATCAACGTCGGCATTGCTCCCGGAACGGCTCCCAGTAGAGTGCACAGGGGAGTCACGCGCTTTAGTGGAGTGTAGATCAACAAATAAGAGAGCAGCGTGGATATCGCCAACACTGCTGAAAGACGATTGACGGTTAGAACTAGATACGCGCCGCCTGCCAAGCTCAACGAAATTCCAAACAGAAGTGCATGCAGGGAACTCAGCCTTCCCGAGGGAATGGGCCGGTTCGCGGTGCGACGCATCTGGCGGTCCCAGGCGCTCTCCATCCATTGATTCAGCGTGGCGGTTCCGCTGGCGACTAAAAGCGTCCCAATGAGGGTGTTGATCAGGCCAGCAAATTTAATTCCCCCATGAGATCCGAGGTAATAGCCAGCGGAAGTGGTCATCAAAATCAGCAGATTCACTTCTGGCTTGGTGAGTGTGTAGTAATCCCGAAGCTTGGAGGTCATCGTCTTCGCGTTTGCGGGTATCGCTATTACTTGAGTGGAAGCCATGTTCTCCTGTTACCAGCGCTGCCCGGTGCGGTCATTTCCTTCGTCAGGCGCGAAATTATTCCGCCTGCGATATGCGAGAACTGAGAATCCCACTGACATAAAAGCCGGGGGAATCATAAGTACGATGATGCCGCTGCGCAACGCTTCGATCATGCGGCGGCCAGCGGCGGCTGCCTGGGTGTAGCATAACGCACAACTCTGCGAAAAAGCTGGTACCGAGATGAGGAGAATGGCCAGAAATAACCAAACCATTCGCACGAGATGTGATTTATTACGCATGATTACCGGTAATTTGAAAATGGCGCGCCGACCAATATGCGGAAGCTATCCGGCCACAGATAATTCATAGTCGCCAGCACGAACAAAGTGAATACAGCCACGAAGATTAACAACCGGCGGCTTTCGGACCACAAGTGCATGAAGAACATCACGCCTAGGCCCGCTTCTAGCATTGCCAGAAAAAACATTCGGGCAAACCTCTGCGAGCCATCAATATGCTGGTATGCAATTACGAATTGCAGTCCGGCAATGATCAAAATAAGCACATAGACGATCAGGTCTCTAGTGAGAGAACCGTGACTTTCCATCGGATCGAGAGGTCGATTATCTTGATGCATGGGTCGCTCCTCTTCAGTGAGCTGGCGCAACGTTTAAGAGGTAAACAAACGGTACCACGAACATCCATACCAGATCGACAAAATGCCAATACAATCCCAGAATCTCCACGTCGTCGGAATTGTAACGCCCGCCTTTGTAGCGCCACCCGACCACGACCAGCGCAACAATACCACCGGTAACGTGCAGCAAGTGCAATCCAGTGATGGCGAAGAAACTCGCACCGAAAGCCGCCGTTCCCCACGGATTGTGGAATAAGTTTGCGCCTTCAGCGAACATTCCAAACCACTCCCGAAGGTGAAGAATTGCGAACAACAATCCACCTACGGCAGTGATCAGGATCCACGTAAACGCTGTCGATTTGTTGCCTTGCTTCGAGGCTCGCACCGCGATCAGCATGGTCAAGCTGCTGGTGACCAGAATAAAGGTCATGACCATCGCATTCAATACGGTCGGAGAAAACTCGAAAGGCATCGGCCAGTTCGCCGTGGAGTTGCGCAAGAATCCGTAAGCCACCAGACAGGCGGCGAAAGTCATAGCGTCGGAGATGATGAACAACCACATCACCAGCTTTTTTGTCGGAATCGAAAACGGCGACCCTTCGGAAAAGGCTGTGTGGGTTGCGGGATGCGAACCCATCGCAATATTGGCTTGGCTCACGGTGCCTCCTGATATTTGTGCCATTACAGCTTGCTCCAGAGAAGCATAAGCAGGTACAGCCAAAGCACGTCCATAAAGTGCCAGTAATATGTGGTCGAATTGAGCGTGGTTCGCGTCAGAGTTGCATTGCCAAGTTTTCTGATGACTCGAATGAGACCGCCAAGTCCACCAAAAATGTGCAACGCGTGCGCCGCCGTCAAAACGTAAAAGAACGAACTCGCGGGATTGGTAGCGAGGTATAGACCCTCCGACCTCAGTTGCGCCCACGCCATGTATTGGCCGATGACGAAGAGAACCCCCATGCCCAACGTGACGTAGAGCCAAGTCGCAGGATTTCCGGTGCGATTTCCCGGTTCGCTCATGTACTTCGCGGCTCGGCGGCGTCCAAACTCAAGCGTCACGCTGCTGGCCAGCAAAATGAAAGTGTTGATGTACAGAATTCCGGGAATAGAGAAGTGCCGCCAATCGGTGGATCCACCCTGCCGCACAATGAGTGCGCTGGTGAACGCCGCGAATGACATGGTAATGGCTGCCAGTCCAACCCAGATGCCGACGCTGGTTGGCGGAGAGGATGGCCTTCCGGCGACTCGTCTAGGACCGTCTGCGGGCACTGGGATCCAGTTGCCGCGCCCCGGCGACCTCTTTGCCGGAATCTCCATCTTCGGTGGTTGAACTATGGTTGCCATCTATTTCTCATCCCTAACGGTGTGAATTTCTTCCGGCGAGTTTTGCATGACATAGTCATTCGTTGAACCTTCAATGCCGTATTGATAGGGATCGTGAAAGACTTCGACATGCTTTCCTCCGAAATTGTCAAAGGGCGGAGGTGACGGCATGATCCATTCCAGCGAAGTCGCTTCCCACGGATTGTCGGGCGCCAGCGCTCCGCGGAAATGGCTATAAATCAAATTCCACAGGAAGATGAATTGGGCCGCGCCAGTGATCAAAGCTGCAACGGTAATGTATTTATGGACAGGAATTAGCGGCTGCAAGTAGTCGTCAACAAACGCCTGGTAGCGGCGAACATTGCCCGCCATGCCCAAGTAATGGAATGGCATGAAGATGGCATAAGCTCCTACGAACGTCAGCCAAAAATGTATTTGGCCTAATTTTTCGTCCATCATTCTGCCCGTCATCTTCGGATACCAGAAATATGTTCCAGTGAAAATTCCGAAGAGCGCGGCGACCGCCATCACCATATGGAAGTGGCCGACTACAAAATAAGTTCCGTGCAGATAAATGTCCAACGAAGGCTGGGCCAGGAAGAAACCGCTCACTCCGCCAGCGACAAACATGGAAATGAATCCCAGCGAGAACAGGGAAGCGCTGTTGATCCGCAGCTTCGATCCGTAGAGGCTGCCAATCCAGATCAGCACGATGACGGTCGCCGGAATGGTGATGACCAGGGTCGGGAACGAGAACACCAGTCCGGAGAACGGGTTCATGCCGCTGACGAACATATGATGTCCGTAAACCATGTAACTCAGGAATGCGAGGGTCGCCATGGAGCCAATCATGACCTTGTGGCTCAACAGCGGACGCCGCATGTTGGTGATCAGAATGTGCGACACGATCCCCATGCCGGGGACGATGGCAATGTAAACCTCGGGGTGCCCGAAGAACCAGAATAGGTGCTGCCAGAGGAGAGTCGATCCGCCGGAATGCGGAACTAGCTTGTCGTTGATTACCAATCCGCCAGGGATGAAGAAGCTCGTTCCCGCGACGTGATCAAGAATTAACAGGATGCAGGCTGGCAACAAGACCGCGAATGCAGTCAATCCCATGCAGGACGTTACAAACCATGCCCACGCGCTGAGGGGAAGGCGCATCAGGGTCATGCCCTTGGTCCGCAGATCAAGCGTGGTGGTGATGAAGTTCAGAGAGCCGAGCAGCTGCCCTATACAGAAGATGGCGATGGACGCAGCCCACAGAACTTGTCCTGTGCCTTGTCCCGGCCCTGCGATCGCGCCTACTGCGCTCAGCGGAGCATATGCCGTCCAACCTGATAATGGAGGTCCGTCGCCAACGAAAAACGCGGCCAACAATACTACGAAGGCGACGAACGTTACCCAGAACGACATCATGTTGAAGCGGGGGAAGGGCATGTCTTCAGCGCCCACCTGTATCGGCAGGAAGAAATTGCCGAAGCCCGCGAATGGCGCGGTAGTCAATACAAAAAAGACCATGATGGTGCCGTGCATGGTCATTAACTGCAAATAATATTCCGGCGTCATCACCCCGTTGGGAGCACCCACGCGGGAAAGAAATTGCAATCCCGGAATCGCCGCGTTTGGCCAAGCCAAGTGGATACGCATCAGCCACGAAAGCGCCATCCCAACGTAAACCGCGACCAAGGCCAGCGCGTAATATTGCTTGCCGATGACTTTATGGTCAAGGCTGAAGATGTGTTTGCGGATAAAACCCGTTGGCGCGGTGTGATGATGTTGCACCGCGTGCGTTGACATATCGTGCATGGCTCACCTCTAAGTGAGTGATCGAAAATTACTGGTTCGCCGCCTGCTGCTTGAGCCAGGCGTTGTAGTCATCCTGCGACATCACTTCCAAGTACGCTTTCATGTTGTAGTGCCCTAAGCCGCAGAGTTGGGTGCATACAATTTCATACTTCCCGATCTTGTTGGCGGTGAAATGCAGAGACAGATCAAGTCCAGGGACAAAGTCCTGCTGCACCCGCAACTCCCGTACGTAAAAAGAATGGCCCAGATCTTTGGTGTGCATCAGCAAATGAATTTCTTTATTAACCGGGATTGCCATCTCGGCGGCGACAATGTCGTCTTTCGCGTCGGCGTCGTTAGTCGTGTCTAATCCAAAAAAGTTCTGGTTACCCTCATCGATTTTGTCGGGATGCAATGCGCCGAATTTTCCGTCAGGGCCGGGATAGCGGAAGTAATAGGCAAACTGTCCCGCCTGCACTTGAATGGGTAACGCATCCGCGGCGGGAGGATTGAAATAAACTGCCGCCCACGCTTTCGTGCCAAAGGCCCCCAAAGCCAGCACCTCGGTTCCTACTAATAAAACTGCGGCAATCACCAAGCCTGTCGCTCCCCCGGGGAAGCGTTTAATCTTTGCGTCCTTAGCGCGGTTGGTGAACATCCATATGAACGCGGCAAGAATGAATTGCGCGGCCATGAAAGCAATGCCGGCTTCCGCCATAGTATCGGCCATCTGTTCATCGATCAGCGGGCCATGCACCGAAATATCTTCTGGCATGGACCACGTATGCATCAAGATTGGAATCGCCGAGGCAATCGCGATTACTACAATCGTCACCGCGAAGAATTTTCCCATGGGTCGCTCCTGCCGTTTTTGCTGTTCTACGCTTACTAAATTTGGTTTAACCCCAGAGATAATGGCCGTCGAATCCTACACGATTGACGGCCATTGCAAAAGTAAAGATTTGAGCGTGTTTCTACTTGCCCTTGAAGGTGAAAGCGGCGGCCGCTGGCTTGCCCGCTGCAACCGTCACCGTTTGGGTTTGTGTTCCCAAAGTCTCCTGCCAGGCCGTCAATGTGTAGTTGCCAGGCGCTAGACCTTCAATTTTAAAGTTGCCACTTGCATCGCTGACTCCATACGGCCCCTTCACCACCGCCATGTATCCATGCATCCAGGGATGAATGTTGCACTTTACGGAAATCGCGACTTCCGGGCTCGTCCAGGCGACATCGAAAGGCTGTGAGCCGGGAGGTTGCGACTTGTTCCATTCCGAATTCTTCGTCGGTTGAGGATGGATGTTGTGCGATGTCTGATCGCTGTTGGTGACCTTGAAGTGCTGGTTCGGATTCAGCGCCAAAACGTGAGGTAAATATTGGCAGCCCCTCTGGTCAAAGGTCTGAACCTCTGTCGAAGCGGGCTCATTGCCCGATAGTCCTTGGGAAACGTAAACCACAACGTTTTGCAAGCCTCCGCCGGATCCCACAACCACGCTTTCAGTCTTGACCGGAGTGGTGCCATGCACCTTCGCGCAAGAAGGTTCCTTCGACATATCGATGCCACGCTCGTGCGGGGGAGTTCCTTCGAATTTCACGGTGCCTGCAACGCTGCCACCCGACGGCGGTGCGGCGCTTACCCTCTGCCCGAGGATGGTGACGCCCAGCGCCAATAGAACCATTGCGCAAAATGATGCTGCTAATTTATAGCCGTACGTTTTCATTACATGATCTCCTGGCTCACTCGATTTATTGTTGCGGCGCTGATGCCGGCGGTGTTGTGGGGGCTGGCGTGTCAGGCGCTGGTGTCGGTGCCGCTGGCGCCGAATTATCTGGAGTCGCAGACGGCGTTGTCGTTGCTGGCGCCGCATTACCCGGCGCCGGGGTCGCAGCTGTCGGGGCGGGACTCGCCGCCGGTGTCGCGTCCGCTGCATTAGGATTGATCGGCTTCAATCCAAGTTGCTTGGCAATCATTCTTTCTTTTGTCTTCATCGGCTGTAAAGTCCGCAGATAGAAGACCAAATCCCATGCCTCGTCGGGCTTAACGTTGTCAGCAAACGATGGCATTGGAGTTCCATCCAACCCGGTCATGAAAATTCTGTAGATATCGGCATCACTGCTGCCGCATTTCGGGCGCGAACCTTCAGCGAAATTGTAAGGCCTGATCGGCCGGTTTTGATCATCTTGCAGGGTGTCTGAAGAGGGCCCATTCGCGCGCCCTTCCACGCCGTGGCACTTCCAGCACTCGAGCTTCTGAAAGAGTGCCTGCCCAGCTTGAATCCGCTCCGCGGTGACCGCTGGCTCCGGGGGAATTTGAATTGCAGCGCCTGGCTTTTCCGTTGTCCACTTGGGAGAAAAATGCTTCACGTATGCGACGAGATCGACCTTGTCACGCTTAGTCAGGGTGTTCCATGGAGGCATGACCGACCGGTCTAAACCCCGGCCCAAAGTGTTGTAGAGGTCCTCGTCAGTGGGTAGGGTGCCGGTTGGCGTAGAACGGCACTTGAACTGAGCCAGGGTAAAATTACGCGGCTTGGGGTCGAGCCAAGGTTCGTTCTCTCCCATGCCGTCCCCTTCTTCCCCGTGGCAGCCAACGCAATAGCGCCGATAGTTTCCTTTGGCATCTTTGGCATGCCCGGTCATATTGCCAACATGACTTTCCATGTTCAGGCGTTGGTCTTCGTCGTACTTGGTCACCTGTGCTGGCAGGGCTCCGGATAGCATGAGAAGCAGTCCTGCGGTTACACTTGCGAACAGTGAATATTTGAGCAAAGTTGCGCGCATCGCTATCCCCTCTAGAAGTCGAAGTCAAATCCGATTAAAAGACTGCTGCTGGTTGCGTCCGTTCCGTCTGGAGCGGTACCACGCTGGCGCAGCCAAGAATATTCATTGTGGAAGGCAAAACCCGCACGACTGGTCATAATCGGGTAGTACCGATAGCCAAACGTGTACATATCGAGGTTTCCGAAGTTAGATGCGTTCGCCGGATTGGCCTGTTGCGACATTCGCTCGAACTCTGAACGCTGAATGAAAATCAACTGCGGACTGTAGACATAATGGGTTTCCAGCATGTAGCCGTTCCAGCTAGGGGCCCGAGATCCCGGAGGAAGCGTGGTGCCCGGAATGTTATTGTTCGCAGCCCCACCGTTCAGGAAGTCGCCATATCCAGCACCGAAGAAAGCGTCATCATGCCCGTGCTGCGTGACTGCCAGGAAATCAAGTTTGCCAAAGTAAAACAATCCAACCACGCCTTCGCGGTGGTAAGACTTATTTCCGAAAGCCGTTCCGGGGATCGCAACACCATTGGATGTTTGATAAGAAGTTGGAGCTTGACCAATCATGGCATAAGCGCCAATTCTATCGACGCCAAACCGCCCGGCATCGAACGCTTGGCTGGCGGCAAAGTACCCGCTATATGCATTCCCGTACTGCAGATTCACGTTTCCGTCGGAGGAACTCAGCAGCGAGGCCGAGACACGAGTTCGATCATTGGCTGAGTGGCCCATCCATTCCAGGCCCAACTGGTTGTCCCCGATTTGTCCAAAGATGTTGCCATCACCCTGAGGAATGAAATGATAAGTCTGATAGATACCGGATATGCTGGTCAGAGTCAGAATTCTTTTTTCTGAAACCAGATTATCCAGTTCGAACTTACCCATCTTTATGTTCAGCCAAGGGCTACCAAAAAGATTGTCGAGACGAGCGAAGACTTGCTCGAAGTGGAACGCCGCGGTTGCGTCCGAGGAAGGTAGAACGTAAAACGATATGTTCTTTTCCAGAGTGCCGGCTGTGTGAAAGTCCAAGCCAGTAAGATCGAACCCGTGGGTAGTGACTCCGATTTGGGCCCCATTAATCCCATTATTTGTCGTAACTGCTGCGCTGTCGACTTGAACTTTGTCGGCGCTTTCCCGATGCCAATTGGGAATGATACGAAAAACGACCGGCCAGTATGACGGGTTCTGCCAGATCGGCGAATCCCGATCGTTCATTAACTGATAGCCGTTATCCTTAAACTTTTGGCCGAAGTAATTGAGCATCGGCCAGGCTTCGTGACAGGCCGAGCAGCGCAATCCATACTTTCGGGCGAAGGCAGGTAAGGCGTGAGCTTTACTGGAAAACCCCAATAAACAAAAAACTGACAGCAATGCACACGCAAGACTTCTCCGGGACGAAGTCATCCATTCCTCCTGACAGGCTCTCAAAAACTTAAAAAGAACGATAAAACATGCGCACCCCACAAGTGCGCGCGGACGCACTAATTAATCACGTTGCTTAGATCAGTGTCAAGAAAAAATCAAAAAAATCAATTTCGAGCAACTAAAAATTGAGTGCAGTACAAATCTCAGATGCCTCGAAGAAGAATCTTCGCGATACTATGTGCCATATTTTTGGCGCGAGCCCGGTCTTGTCCTAAGGCAACGGGACGCAAGAATCCGAAACCAAATCCCAGCAAGCCTACGAATCTGGCAAGACCCTGCAATTCTTCCAGCGAGAGCGATTTGCACTCCTTAAATTTTTTAAGCCGCTGAACGATGGCTTCCGAATGCCGCGATGTGCTCACTTGTCCCAGCACGCTGCCGAACGCCGAGTCCACCAGAGCCCGTGGAATTATCACCCGAAGGAAGTCGCGGTCCTGCCACATGCGTTCCAGTTCCCAGTCCACCAATCGGAAAAATTCGTCGTTGAACTTCGATGCCAGCGGCATTCGTAAATTTAAGTCTTCCACCTGGGCCGAGGCGCGATTTTGAATCATGGTTAATAGCAGACCTGCCTTGCCAGAAAAATATCGATGAATCAATCCTTCGGCGCAGCCCGCGGATGCCGCGATTTCGCGAGTGGTGGTAACCTCATAACCCTGGCGGGCAAATAGTTTGGTGGCGGCCTCGAGCAACGCCTGCTCTTTAGCGGCACGATCGCGATGGCGCTTGGGCTTTGCGCTGGTGGATATGAAGCGCTGAAAAGCGACAGTTTCAAGGCCTGCGTTACTGGTAGTTCCAGGTTCTTTCATGCCTGCTGAGCGCTGATTTAAAAGTTTGCCACCGGACGGTATGACTCTATGAGGGCTGTGTTGTCAAGAGATAGTTTTCACTTCACGAGAAATTCACGCAACATTTTGAGCGCACTTTTTTGTCTGCTGGCGTTATTAGCAAGCGCCGCGGCGCGGGACCGAGGGCAAAAAGTCACGTACGGTCAAGGCTTGATCGTAGAGATCGAATCCCCAGAAAGCGAAGTCCTGCAAGCGGTTGGCGATGTCGTTGATGACGGAATCATTCAGGGGACTAAGGAGTACAACAAAGAAGAAAACATCAATGGAGCGTTGCAAGTTCCGTCGACGCCCGTCTTTCCTCCATGGACCGCCCCCGGCAAAGTGTTTTACAAAGTCCGCACCGAAGCTCTTGATCCGAGAAACTTCAAAGAGGGCGGCGACGTCGGCACGCTGGCCGTGCGTTATGTCGTCAACAGTACGGGCGAGAAAAAAACCACGCTACGCATCGATGCAATCTTCGTCGAAGACTTTAAACGTACTGTTCACACTTCGAACGGGATGGTCGAATCGAGCGAATATAAAGACATTACGGACCATCTCGACGAAATTCACCTCCGCCAGAAAGAGACTGAAGAGTTCTCGAAAAAGCGCGACGAAGATTTGGTAAGACGCGAATTAACCCGCGCACCCACCGCGAACAATGACGCCTCGAGGCTGGCTGCAGCGCAATCCTCAAGTCAAACTCTTGAACAGCATCTTCAAGACTTGCGCCATCAAGTGGAGCGCCGAGTCGCATCCTCGGGGGCCGCGCTGAAGTCCGCTCCATTTCATACCGCCAGCACTTTGAAGCCTCTCACTCCTGGCGCCGAAGTTGTGATCTTGGTCGTCACCCCGTACTGGCTGGGAATCGAAACCAAAGACGGTCAGCATGGGTGGGTTTTTCATGAGCAGCTCGAGGCTTTGCCATGAAATTTTCCTGTCACCTTGAAGTTCCGGAAGGGCAAGGCTCTAAAGCCTATGGAAAGAATTGCCTCTCGGAGGAATCATTGGGAAGGGCCGCCGATTCAACGTCTGTTACGGCCCAACTAAAAGTCGGGCCCTTCCCAATGCTGGGCGTTACAGAGTTTCTAGGCAGCTGCTTCGTTAGTTCCGACAAGCGGTTGATGCGGAGCGGAGTGATTGAAATAATTTCTCTTCCCAACCGTTCCAAGAACCTCCGCCAAGCAGCGAAGTGGGCGCTATTTACATTGGTGCTCACGGTTCTCTCGCTGGCGGCCGCGAGTCAAAGTTCTCCCAATGAGCGCACCTTCCCACAATCAAAACCTGAAATTGAAAAGATTATTCGAAGGCTTCAAGGTTCTGTATCAGGCCGCCTACCCACTCTCGAGGGATTTGCTCTGGCAGGAGACCGTCCGCTCGATCGCTATCAGAAGGGCTTTTACCAGTGCGCGATTCAAATCACCCCGATCGCCTCGGGAAAGTCAAAGGTGCGCGTCACTACGAAAATAACGGCGTGGTACGCGGATCCCAACGCGTCGCATTCGGGGTATCAGACTCTGCCTTCCAACGGCAGGCTGGAAAACGACTTACTCGATCAAATTGCCGAAGCCGTCGGCTCGGCTGAGTCAAAACAATCTGCCACGGCCACTTCTTCCCCCCTACCTGCGATTTCTGCTCCTATGCCTCAAATACCTGAGCGAACATTCCACGGAGCCGGGCAAGATTCAAAAGAAAATGGTTCGGCTTCACTGAAATCCCAAACCGATGCCGCCGAGAAACACGAGCAGGAATTGTCCGCCGAAGCCAAAGGCCTGGAAGAGATTCTTCAAAATCAATCGCACCCGAATAATTTGGCTGCGGTCAGAACCACTGGCACACCGGTGCTGCAAAATCCCAATGCGGATGCGAAGATTTTATTTCCCGCCACCGCCGGAGACGAATTCGAAATCCTCGACATGAATTCCAATTGGGTTCACGTGCGCATATCCGGCCTGTCACGGGGATGGATTCGACGGTCCGCACTGGAAATGCCCCAGTCAAATTCCGCAAAATCCTCGAACGCTGAAGAGGCATTCGCCATCAGCAACGAGCAGATAGCACCCTTCCCTGGGGACTGGGAACCGCTGCGCGGAAAAATAGTAAAAATTGTCACCGTTCAAAAAGCAAACGGCGCAATCAGTCCCGGCGCCGAGGCCAGAATGAAAATAGCCAAGCAGTTGCTATTAAAGCAATACTCGCAATTTCCGCTCACCGACCCACCGTCTGGGGTCGTTATCATCTTTGACTCTGACGATGGCGGCATGATTGCCGCAACCTCATCGACATTAGGCCGCTGGCAGGCAGGAAGCCAGTCGGACGACGCGATCTGGAAAGAATGCTTCTTCGACCCCCCGGAGCTATCGAAAAACTGACGGTGCGAAGCAAGTCTCCGTCACGCGGCGCCAACCTTCGCCCGGTAGCAGTAGCAACGGTCGCCGCAGAAAGCCACGGAACAAAAACGCGACTCCAGTCTGGCTCGTCTCCCCACGTGGGCGCATTAAGCGCTTTGCTGGCGGTTCTCTGAATTGCCGAGTATTTCCTGTTCCGCTTTGATCCAATCTTCCTCTTCGAACCCAGGAATGTAACCGCGCTCTTCGTAAAACTCATAAGCACGCCGGCGAATCTTGGTTTCCAAATCAGTTGTGGGACTGCTTGCTGATATCGTGCTAACAGGCGATGGGTTCTTCTTGATTTGCGGAACCGATGCGGTTTCGGGCATGGTGATGACTTGGTTGTCTACCGGCTTGTTGGGACGGGGGGACTTTGCTCTTGGCATTTTGATCGCTCCTTGCGAATGCCAGGTCCTTGGATGGACGCTGGACGAATGTATGTGCCATCGGCAGCGGGGCCGAAGTGCAGATTCAAAAACAGGATTACTGCGGATATTGAATTAATCATAAACCTAACATCGCCAAATTAAATGAAAAAAAACGATAAGTGAGTCGCGAATCCGCGCCTCGCAATCAGTGCAAAAGAATCTTTCTGGAAGAAGGCCAAATCGTTGAATACGTTTAACTTATCGCCATCCCGATCGTTACTCTTGATAGTTACGTTTGGTCTGATTTCTTTCATTGGAACCTTCGGTCAGAATCCGCCAAGTAAATACCCGGATCTCGATCCACCCCCTCAGCGAGGGAACCCAATCGCTTCTAAACAGAAGGCTGAGCCGCTAAAAGAATCGATCGTCGTGACAGGAACCTTCACCCCCGTCCCGGTAAATGAGATCGACCGCTCGGTTGACGTGATCGAAACCGGCGAGACTCCCTTTCTTTTTAATCATTGGACAAATTATTTGCAGCTCGATTCTTCGATCGACTTACGCCAGCGCGCGCCAGACGGACTACAGGGTGATCTTTCCATCAGAGGATCAACTTTTGCTCAGACCCTGGTGTTGATCAATGGCCTTCGCATGAACGATGTGCAAAGTAGCCATCACGACATGGACCTGCCGCTGCCGACAGAATCGCTGGAGCGGATCGAGGTCCTCCGAGGAGCGGGCTCTACATTCTATGGCTCCGACGCAGTAGGAGGGACCATCAATTTCATTACCGCGGCTTCAAACTATTCGCAGTTTCGAGTCAGTTCTGCGGTTGGAAATTTTGGGATCAATCAGGAATCATTTTCGGCTTCTTTGGTGAAAGCGAAACTGGATGAGCAGTTGAGTGTGGCTAGAGATTTTTCCAGCGGGTTTCGTCCCGATCGAGACTATCGCAGCCTGACCATCTTTTCGAACACCGGCATTCAAACCAGTTTAGGCCGTACGCTGATTATGCTCGGGTACGGGGACAAGCCCTTTGGCGCTGATCAGTTCTATGGAAATTTCAATTCGTGGGAGCGGACGAAATCCTGGTTTACTGGATTGAAACAAGATATCGGCTCCAAGACGGAATTTGATTTGGCCTACCGCCGCCACTCTGACGAGTTCATCTTGTTTCGTGATCGTCCTTCGATCTACGAAAACAATCACATCGATGAGGGATGGCAAACCGCACTTCGCAGGAAACAGCCGCTGGGCCAGAACGCCACATTGTTTTATGGCGGAGAAGGTTTCCATGAGTCCATCACGAGTAACAATCTCGGAGATCATTCTCGAAGTCATGGCGCAATTTATGGCGATTACGATATTCGCGCTCTGAAGAAGTTTTCACTCTCATTCGGGGCCCGCGAGGAATTTTTCGACACTGGGGATACCGAATTCGCGCCGACTGCCGCCGCAGGCTACTGGCTGAAACCGGGGTGGAAGCTCAAAGGCAGCGCCAGCCGCGCTTTTCGCCTGCCCACCTATACCGACCTCTATTACAGGGATCCCGGCAACGTAGGTGATCCGAATTTGAGACCGGAAACCGCATGGAGCTACGAAGGTGGATTGGTCTGGGACCGCGGAGGCAATTACTTCGCCGCAATCACATTGTTCGAGCGCCGCGAGAAAAACGACATTGACTATGTGCGCAACTCTGCCTCCGGGGGACGCTATCAGGCGACCAATATCGAAAACCTAGACTTCACCGGCGTCGAGGCTTCATTCAAAGTACGTCTTCCATGGCGGCAGCAACTCGATTTTTCTTACACTGGATTGTACGGGGCCCAGAAATCTTTAAACGGATTGCAATCACGCTACGTTTTCAATTACCCCACCGCCGACGCTGTAGTCGCATGGCAGGGAAGTTTGCCGTGGAAGATATTGGCGAGAAGCCGGCTCGGTGTGGTGAGCCGCTATTTGCGTGACCCTTATGCTTTGTGGGATGCGGCCGTGGGCCGCGAATTCGAACACTTCGCCGCCCATCTTTCGCTGGCCAACCTGACCGACACTCAATATGAAGAAATTCAGGGGGTTCTCATGCCGGGGCGTAGCGTAGTTTTCGGAGTGGATTTATTTGTTAGAAAGAACGTCCGCTGAATCAATGAAAATCATGCGAACTGGTGGGCGCATGCGTGATTGATAACGCCGCCACTTGTGCCGCCTTCACCGAAATAACGCTATCCTGATTTTGCAAAGTGCCTTCAATCATCAGAAATTGCTCGGACGTAATCAACAACCGGTTCTTTTGAAAAAGTTGCGGATTGATGATTGCGTTAGCCACGCCCGTTTCATCTTCCAAACTTAAAAATACAAAACCTTTTGCCGTCCCCGGCCTTTGCCGCGCAATCACGCAGCCGCCAATTCTCAAGTACTTGCCGTGCGGAATGCCGCGAAGCTCGCTGGCTTTGTAAATCCGCAATTTATCCAAATTATCGCGGTGATATTGCATGGGATGTGGCCCCACCGTCATTCCCGTGCCTCGAAAATCAGCCACCAAACGCTCTTCAGAATTCATCGCGCGTAACGGAGATTTCGAATCTTGTTCGGAAAGCTCATCCAGCAGTGGACCAGAATGCCGCACTCCACGCTCGACCTGCCAAAGCGCATCCCGCCGATGCGGGCTCTCCGTTGAACTATATTTTTTGTCCTGCTGAGTGGATAGAGCCTCAGTTTGCGGAAGCTCATGCAGTCGAAGCATCCCTATCTCCGGAACAAACTTTGCTGGAGGTAGTAAAGGTCCTTCACTGCGCTCAGGATCACTATTGCGGGATTGGATTGAATTCAGCGCCCCAATCTCTGCCAAAGTATTCAACTCATCTTTCCGCAATTCCGGCACCCGATGAATCAAATTTCGAATAGAAGAAAAAGGTGCAGTCTGGCACGCGTGCACCAGGGCCAGAGCCGCCTCTTCCCGCAATCCACGCACATAACGAAGGCCAATGCGTAGCGCAGGGGTTGAGCTTCGCGTTTCGAGCGTGCATAACCAATCCGACTTCTTCACATCGATCGGGAGCACTTTTAATCCGTGCCGTTGCGCATCTTTCACGACAGTTGCAGGACGGTAAAATCCCATCGGCTGATTGTTTAGCAATGCCGCGGTGAAAGCGGCTAAATAATGGCATTTCAAATAAGCGCTCGCATAAGCGATCAACGCAAAACTGGCGGCATGCGATTCCGGAAATCCATATAGCGCAAAAGATGTAATGGAGAGCACGATCTGCTCCTGTGCTTCGGGCGAGATTCCGTTGCGCTCCATCCCCGCGCGTAGTTTGGCTTCAATTTCCAGCATGCGCATTCGCGACCGCTTGAATCCCATAGCCCGCCTCAGTTCCTCCGCTTCGCCTCCTGTAAAGTTCGCCGCAATCATCGCCATGCGCAGCAACTGCTCCTGAAAAAGTGGCACCCCCAAAGTACGCTCCAATACCGGCTCTAGCGAAGCATGCGGATAAACTACCTTCTCCCGCCCCTGCCGGCGCTGCAAATAAGGATTCACCATCTGCCCCACAATTGGTCCCGGTCGAATGATCGCCACCTGCACCACGATGTCATAAAAAGTTTTCGGCTGAAGCCGTGGCAAGCATGCCATTTGTGCCCGGCTTTCAATCTGAAACATGCCGATCGTGTCCGCCTTGCGCAGCGTCGAGTAAACCTCAGCATCATCGGCAGGCAGATGTGCCAGGTCCACCTCATCTCCATAATTGTCCCGAATGAGTTGCAGTGAATCTTCCAGAACAGCCATCATTCCCAAGCCCAGCAGATCGACTTTGATGATCCCCAGATCGTGGCAATCTTCTTTGTCCCATTGCACCACCACCCGCCCCGGCATGGACGCAGGCTCCAGCGGCACCACCGAATCAAGCTGTCCCTGGCAGATCACCATGCCGCCCGAATGTTGCCCGAGATGCCGCGGCAAATCCTGCACCGCAACACATAGTTCAAAATATTTACGTAGCCGGGGATGATTCAAATCTAACCCTGCCTCGCGAAAGCGGCGGTCAAAGGTGTCGTTCTCATCGCGATATTCCCAATTGGCCACCGCCGCCGAGACCCGGTTCAGTGTCTCCGGATCAAACCCCAGCACCTTCCCCATCTCGCGCGAAGCCATGCGGCTGCGATAAGTAATGACGTTCGCGGTCATGGCCGCGCCCCGCTCCCCGTAACGCTGGTAAACATATTGAATGACACGCTCGCGCTGGTCGCCGCTGGGGAGATCGAGATCTATGTCCGGCCATTCCCCGCGTTCTTCGGAAAGAAAGCGCTCAAACAACAGATCCATGCCCACCGGATCAACCGCCGTGATGCCCAGCGAATAACAAGCTGCACTGTTCGCCGCCGAACCGCGTCCTTGCACCAAAATATTTTTCTCGCGGCAAAACCGTACCAGGTCCCACACGATGAGGAAATATCCCGAGAGATCAAGCTTCTCGATCAAAACCAGTTCGCGCTCAACCTGTCGTCGGGCGCGGTTTCTAAGCTCCACCGATGCCCGCCCATATCTTTGCTGGAATCCTTCACGCGTGCGCTCCCGTAAAAACGACATCATGCTCTCGCCTTCCGGCACGGGATATTTTGGAAACTCATATCCCAAATCTTCCAGCGTGAAATCGAGCCGCGATGACAATTCCATCGTGTTAGCAATGGCTTCTGGAAGGTCGGCGAATAGCCGCTGCATTTCCTGCGGAGATTTCAAATGCCGCTCGGAATTTCTCGACAACAGACGTCCCCCCTCAGCCAGCGTGCAATGATGACCAAGCGCCGTGAATACATCACAAAGTTCCCGCTCTTGTTCGCGCGCGTAGCGAACGTCGTTGGTCGCCAGAATTGGAAGCTTCAACGATCGCGCCAGGTCAATGGCGATGTGATTGAACGCTTCCTGCTCGCGATGAAAATGCCTTTGCAGTTCCACGTAAACGTTGGCATGGCCAAAAATCGAGCAGAGATGTTCGAGGCATTTGCGGCCTCCGTCCAAACCCCCATGCAAAACTGCCGCTGCCAGCGGGCCGTCATCACCTCCGGTCAGGCAAACCATCCCGTCCGCATGCTGTTCCAGTTCATGTCGACGGACGGTCCCTTCTCCTTTCTTAGAACGCAGCTTCATCCGCGTAATCAGACGGCAAAGGTTCTGATATCCAGCACGCGAAGCCACCAGAAGGGGAAGGCGAAAAGAAAGTGCTGATTGTTTTTCAGGCGTGAGCGTAGAGACTTTTTTGGGATTTATCCGACTGGCGAATTTTGCACTTCCCAACTCCAATCCAAAATGCTCACAGGCAAGCTCCGTCCCCACATGGGCTTTGATCCCTGCCTTTTTTGCTGCCCCATGAAAACGCGCCGAACCATACACGCCGCCATAATCCAGCAGTGCCATCGCCGGCATATTCATCTTCGAGCAAGCTGCAATCAGGTTCTCCGGCAGAGACGAACCTTCAAGAAAACTAAACGCAGAGCGGGAATGAAGTTCAACGTACACAGACTTCGGGTGCACAATCCAGGCAACATGTAAAGGCAGAAAACAGGGAGGCAATTTCGCAGGGCGCGCAGTTTCCAAAAAATTGCTACGAACTCATTAAATTAGTCATATGTTCCTTCCAGAAACCACTTCCCAGCGAGCAAATCTCTCACCAATCGATATAACGTAATTTCAGTTTCTCCCCGTACCGCAATGTCCCATTCATCCCGCGACCACGATTCTTGCTCCCACCAATCGCCGGACGAACGCCACGGTCCTGCCGACCATAAAACTTCCCCCTGAATGTCTTTCCGTTGACTGCAACCAATCCGCGCCGGGCAGCCCTCTCGCAATGTCACCGTTACCGCAACCACTGGACGAAAAATCCGCAACGCAGTGACCGTGCCCGCAACCGTGCTATTTAGCTTGGAAATATTTTCATCAGCGCGCGGCGCAAATCGCTGCATTCGAAACCCCTCCGCCCGGTAGGTATCCAGTAACTGCAACGAGCCAATTTTGTTTTCCCCCACGATCCCCGCGATGCGGGCCAAAGTAAGCTCCAGCTTTTCCGGTTCCGGCAAAGGAGGATGAAATAACCCGCCCTGCGCCGCGCGCGGCCTCACCGGTTCCGCCCGCAAATAAATTCTTAAAATTGGAGCCCCCGGAGGATGAGCGTTTAAATCGAGTTGCAGCAGCTTAAGAAAAATCTTGGCGTCCAAAAGCGGCACCGGCAACCGCAATGTTCGCTCGAAAATACAATGATGTTCAATCGATCGTCCCGTTCCAGTTTCCTCGTCACCACAACTGCTATCCAATTCCAGCCGCAGTTGCAATTCCTGCGTAGCCAATGCCCGTGCCGACAATCGCGCACAAATTTGCTCCAACAACCTGCCCATTAGAAATGCCAGCGGCTCCAGCAACACCAGCGGATGCTCCAACTCAATCGCTTCTTCAAAAACTAGAGGCGGCTCAATTGGAGTCATGGTACGAAAAGCCGCGCCCCGAGCCAGCATCTGCAAGCGTATCCCTTGCTGCCCCAGGCGCTCGCTCAATGCCACTTCCGGCAGCGCCGCCAGCGAGCGCAAAGTGCGCACCCCCCATCGGTTCAACGTATCCAGAACTTGCTCTGCCTCGCGCTCATGCTCATAAATTTGCGACCCCTGTTTCCCATGAAACAAAACTTCAATCGGCAACCCTCCTAATTGTTGTGCTTCTTTTCCTTGCGCAATTAATGTCACCCCAGAAAACCCTCGTGCCGCGATGACCGCCGTATCGGAATTCGAAGCTACCGCCACATTCGACTCCAATCCCAGATCGGAAGCGCGCCTTGCCACATCGCGTGCAATTTTTGGCAATGGGCCAAAAAGCGGCTCCAGTCCCGCAAGATCAATCACAACAGTGTCATCTTCAACTTCCTCCACTCTTGGAGAAAACGACTGCGCACAATCAAGCAGCGCCGAATGGGCCGCAGCCTCCTGCAATGGCGAGCGTCCGCGCAACACAATATGGCTGCAAGCTTCCAACTCCAATTTTGTCATCCCCGGCTGCACCCCAGCGCGACTCGCAATTTCATTCTGCGCAAAAACTTTTTGCAGGGGAGGCTTGCCATCGAGCACCGCTACCGCCCGCGACCGCAATTCAGGCTCGGAGCGCAATATCGCTTCCACAGGAAAATCGGGGACGAAGATGCAGGCAAAAAACATGGGATTGGGTCTTCATGAATAACCTTGCAATTCGACGCGCTAGAAGCGAGTGCAGGGACCTGCTACAACTATCCCGCCCGCGCCGCACGAGTGAAAAACCGCGTGACCGACTGCACCGGCTTCCGTTCCATGCGTGAACGCAAAACTTCCCCCTCCACCTGAAGCCCATCCAACAAAAAAGAATGTGCAGGCACCGTATGTCCTAAAAACCGAGGACCGGAAGCTGACAATTTCCTCCCAGACGCGCGTAACTTGAGCAACAACGCCGCACAAGCCGGAGCGCACGCCGCCTGCGCAACCACGAATAACACTGTCGGAGAGTTCTCCACCACCCGCTGAAATCGGAACCACGAAGTAAGTGGAATCCGCCGCACAACTTTTACGGCTGCATCCCCAAGATCGATGATTACCAACCCAAATCCGCCACTCTGCAATAACAGGTCAGTGACCCGCAAAGCCTGCTCCACCGGACTTTCCAATTGCCGCCGAAGATGTTCTTCTTTCCTCGCAAAATTATTTTTTGTGGAAACCCTGGCTGCGCCGCACCGTACCCATAACAACTTTTCAAACCTGACCCCAGCTGCCCGCGCCGACATCGGATCAAACGCATCACTCACATCCACCAATGCGCACGCCTCCCCGCGTTGCGTCCCCGCTGCCAACACCGACATCAACATGCTGGTACGCCCCGAGGACGCTGCCCCGCACACTTCTGTAAGGCAGCCCCGCGGAATTCCTCCAGTAAGCAAATCTAATTCTCTAATTCCACTTGGGACCATCTCCAATGCGGGACGTGATTCCAATCGCGATGCCGCAACTACTCCCGCCAGCTTGGGCATGGCGGAAAACCGTTCCCATGCCGCTGGCTTTTTGGAAGCAAAAACCGAGGCCGAAAGATCGAATTGAGAGGACAATAAAGGAGAAGCCATGAGAGAAAGTAAGTGTTGGGCGGATTACGCTTATTCGCTGTATTCGCTTTTTCTTCGCCCAAAGAAATATTGCTCCGCAAAAATGCTTTTGTCAAGAAAATCTCCAAAAGTTTCCGACCTCTAATTAAACAGGGTCGTCCTGATGAAGCGAGGGCCCTACCTCCAAGCCCCATACAAAAGCTCACACTTTCAAGGACGCGGCATTTTGCCTCAAAAAGTTAGTCACAAGAAATGCAAGCTTCGCTTTGGAATGACAATAAAAATGATTGCCGCTAAAAATTAGTAACATCAACTCAAACCAACCCCATCCTCAATTCCGCATCGAAACCACTTCAAATTACGCACTGGAGAAACAACAATGTCACGGCCTGAAAAACTATCCGGCAAGGCGAATCCCAGTTCCCTAGATTCTCATTCTCTCGGCCGTCGTGCCGTCCTCAAGTCTGCTGGTGGAGTGGCCATGTCAGTGTTAGGAGCGACTATGCTGTCAGGCAATTTGCAACCTGCATCCGCAAAAACTTCCACCCAATCTTCCCAATCTAAAGGGGAGCAACCCACCGGAGAATTTCACAAAGGAATGATCGGATTTCAACTTGCCCATGAACAATTCACCGTGCCTGAGGTGGTCGATTTAGGCGTGGCGTGCGAAGATGCCGGATTCGACGTCATTACGTTCAGCGACCACTTTCAACCGTGGCAAGCCAACGAAGCTCACTCCGGACTCGCGTGGGTCACCATGTCCGCGATCGGGCAGCGCACTAAGCGCATATGGATGGGCACGACCGTTACTTGTCCCACTTTTCGCTACAACCCCGCAGTTGTTGCCGAAGCTTTTGCGTCATTGAGTTTATTGACGCCGGGCCGCATCTTTCTTGGACTTGGCTCAGGCGAAGCTCTGAACGAACAGTCGGCCACCGGCATGTGGGCGAAGTGGCCCGAGCGCTCCCAGCGCTTGGTAGAAGCCACCGACGTAATCCGCAAAATGTGGAAAGGACAGCAGGTGGAGCACAACGGAGAATATTTCAAAGTCAATGCCCGGCTTTATGATCCGCCGGCCAAAAATATTCCACTACTGATGGCGGGGAACGGTCCTAAGGCGATGAAACGCGTCGGTCAATATGCAGACGGGTTGATCACCGATCCCAAAACCTGGAAGAAGCACAAATCCGAATTCGAAGACGGAGCTAAAGCCGGAGGGAAGGACGCTTCAAAAATGCCGGTCTTCATCGAGCAGTATGCCGTCGTCGGAGACCAAAAAGACGCCGAGGTCGCTGCCAAACTTTGGCGCTTCGGTCCCAAGGCTTGGGACCCTTATTATAATGTTCGCGATCCCCAGGAAATCGAGCGTCGTGCCAACGCTGAAGTTCCTCTCGACAAAGTCACCGAGGGATGGCCCATCAGCACTGATCCGGATGTCCATGTGAAAGCCATCTCGGAATTATTCGATGGCGGAGCAACTGAAGTTCACATTCACTCCGGGCAACCGGATCAGAAGCGGGTCATTGACTTCTACGGTAAGCAAGTCATACCGCGTCTAAAAAAAATGTTGGCAGGAAAATAATGCCCCCTCCCGATGTGAGTTCGTGTCTCAGCAGAAAGGTTTGCATTTTCCTTTGGCCTACCGCTCTAGCGCTTCGCGGTCCCAGTTTCCCAGCGTCGCCGCAGCTTCATATGTGCTGTGGCAGAACTCCAGCAGCGCCATTTCCGGCGAATCACTCTGTCGCACGTTTTCGTAAGGAAGCAGAAACTCCCCAAGTTCCTTATGGAAATAAGCCGCCTCAGGACGCACTCGGCTGTCCCCAAATCCCTGGGGCGAGGGCGCAGCATAGGAATAAAAAGAAGCCGGCATCTTGTCGTTGCCGGGCCAAAATCCAACACTACTGAGTTCGTGGGAGTAACCCTCTGCGGTCATGCGATCGGCCCCTTCACGCCTTGGGGCCCGCCTCCCGGAAAATCGGCTTAGCGCGAGATCGAAACTTCCCCAAAAAAAATGCACCGGACTGCACTTTCCAACGAACCCCGCACGAAACTCATGCAGAACTTTGCTCGACGCAACCAGCACTCTCCAAAACCGGTTCGCATATTCGGGATCGTATGACGCATGCATCCGGTCTGCATCAAAGGCGATTGGATTCGGAATTTCGACCGGCATTTTCCAAATGCGCACATCGATGCCAGCCGACTTCAACATCCCTTCGAACTGGCGATAGAAATCGGCCACGGAAATCGGCTCCAGCTTGATTGTCTTAGTCAATCCGTCGCTGGTCTCCAAAGTCAGTTTGTGCGCAATGAAATCAAAATACATTTCAAACGCACGCCCTTCGTACGGAATCGCCGAAGTTGTAAGTCCCCGCGCTGAGATATACAACGGCACGTTCCACCAATGATTGACCAGGGGAGTTAGCTTAAGACGGACCTTGCCCACTATTTGGCTCCACATATGAAGTGTTGCAATGGTATCCGACCACTCCTCGTACTTCAGTTCCGGCCAAATCAAATCACGTTGCGTATCCATATTTTTAGAAAGCTTGCATGGCAATAATAGCCGCACTACTAGTATCCAGAACAATATTGAAAATGCATTGGGTCTCGATGTTTCCCAATCCACGTCCCTCCCCATTCAAAGCCATTCCGCTGAAAGATGGAAATGATTCCCGGATTCATGTCCCCTGATGTCCCTTGTCCATTCGTCTCTGGATTCAGATCAATTGCAATCCCCCAGCTGTGCGCCGAAAGCTTGCTGCCCCTTCGCTGCGGACGAAACGCGAAGCATCCGCCGAAACTGCATAAATATTCCCCGAAACCCTGTTCCACAATTTCTCTGAAGGTCTGCTCGAACACTTCCACCAACAAGTTGTGACATCGAAAATGCGTAATCTTCAAAGCATGGTCGAAGGAAAGCATCAATGGGTACGGCAGTCCCGCGTACCCCAGCATATCCACCTGCCATTGTGGATTTAACGTTCCATCAGCGCCTATATATTTCTGAATGTCTCCGAAGGTCGCGATGATTCCGGCTTCCCCATTCGGAGGAATGAGGGCTGAGTATGGCACTGCATCCCTGTCCGCAGACAAAGGTTTGGCATCGACTGCTATTGGCTTCATGTTTTCTCCTTATTTACCTCGGTAGGTTTACGAACTCTTTAAGGCGTCGTTGAATGCTGTAAGCGCGGTCGAAAAGATCCCTGCGCGCTTGCTATAGTGTTCGAGGCGCTCCGCAAGCTGCGAACGTAGCGCAGTTCCATAAATTTGTTTCGAATGAAAGAGGAAGTTTTTGTCCTACGATGATTTGCGCGGGTGGATCTCAGCCTTAGATCGCGCTGGAGAACTAAAAAAGATTTCCGCGGAAGTTGATCCCATCCTCGAGATCAGCGAAATCACCGACCGCATCAGCAAGTCTGGCGCGAACTCTAAGGCCCGCGAACCCGGAGGACCCGCTCTCCTCTTCCAAAACATCAAGGGCTACCCGGGCTCGCAAGTGCTGATTAATCAATTCGGCTCTGCTCCCCGCATGAAGCTCGCGTTGGAAGTCGATTCGCTGGATGAAGTCGCCAATCGCATTCGCCACTTTATGGATGTGAAATCCCCCCAGGGATTTCTCGACAAAGTAAAAATGCTTCCCATGCTCGCCGAGATGGGAAAGTTCTTCCCCAAGACCGTAAGCACGGGTCCCTGCAAAGAAGTCATCCTTCGTGACAACTTCTCCATCAACGACTTTCCCGTGCTGAAGTGCTGGCCCAAAGACGCCGGACGTTTCATCACCCTCCCGTGCGTCGTCACGCGCGATCCCGCGACCGGCAAGCGTAACGTCGGAATGTACCGGCTACAGATCTACGACGACAAAACTCTGGCTTCACACTGGCAACGTCATAAGATAGCGGCGGAGCATTTTCGCGATCGCATGCGCTCCGCCTCCGCAGGCAACTCATTCACCAAGAACAGTGCTCGCGTCGATGTTATGGCTCGATCTTCCGGGGGCTCGGTTCTTCCCGAGGGCGAACTTCCTTACGGAAAGATGGAAGTCGCAGTCGCCATTGGTACTGATCCCGCGATTACTTTTTCGGCGATCGTCCCCGCCCCCCCTGATATTGAGGAATACCTGATTGCTGGATTCCTCCGGCAAAAACCGGTTGAACTGGTGAAGTGTGAAACTGTGGACCTCGAGGTGCCGGCGTCGTCGGAGATTGTGCTCGAGGGATATGTGAATCTCAATGAGCTTCGTATCGAAGGTCCGTTTGGCGATCACACGGGTTTTTACTCGCTCGAAGATCTGTATCCCGTGCTGCATTTGACCTGCATAACTCATCGCCAGAATCCCATTTACTCGACGACAATCGTAGGCAAGCCTCCCATGGAAGACGCTTATATGGGCAAGGCGGTCGAGCGCATCTTTCTGCCCCTCATGAAGCTGACAATCCCTGAGATCGTAGATGTGAACCTTCCTATAGAAGGTGTCTTTCACAACTTAATGATTGTGTCGATCAAGAAGTCTTATCCCGGGCAGGCGCGCAAGGTCATGAATGCTGTCTGGTCCCTTGGACAGGCAATGTTTACCAAATGCATCGTGGTCGTGGACGAAGACGTTAACGTTCAAGATATAGCCGACGTTACCTTAAAAGCTTTGAACCACATAGATCCCGAGCGGGATATCCAATTCACCCTCGGCCCGGTCGATTCTCTGGATCACGCGTCCCGCCTGCCCAATTACGGGTCAAAGATGGGCATCGACGCCACCCGTAAATGGCCCGCCGAAGGGTTTCAACGCCCGTGGCCAGACGAGATTCTCATGGACGCCGAGACCAAAGCGCTAGTCGACCGCAAGTGGAAAGAATACGGATTTTAGCGTCGCAGGGGAGGCTGGCAGAAATCGGGTGTATTTCCGGATCGCATTCCTTCACTGATATAGCCAAACAAGCATGAGCTTCGCCCATGCCTTTCATTTCTTTTATCTTCAATTTAAGGATATCAGCTTCATCGCAGAGAATGCGCCACTCCAAAACGCATTATTTTCCGTTTAAAGTCAGCGGGTTACCCGGAATTGAGGTCAAATGGAGACTTGACAAGATATTTCCCTAAAAGGGAATCTGCACGCTGCGGCCTTTGCAGATAGGTGCGATGCTCCCGGACAAAGCCTTCGCGTTCTCTGCGCGCACTGCGCCAATCAATCCTGACCTTTGGACCTATCTTGTAAATATGCCGATTCGAGTGACGCTGAAATCCCGCCGAGCACCGCAGGAGAGGATGAGAATGCCCATCCAAGGCCCAAGGTGGACAACCTCCTCACTCGTGCCTCGCATCTGAGGTGTTCGTTGTCCATAGCTTTTGGAGGACGTCTGTATGTCTCACCGCTTCCGTTTTACCCCCTCTGTTTCTCTTTTCACCCTTAGCGTGTTGTTTTTAGTTTCTTGTGCCGCTAGTCAAACCAACGCCAGCTTTGTGCTGAAGAAAACATCCACGAAGACGTATGCCACGGCCAGAGTCACGGCCGACTTGAACGGGGATGGCATTCCTGATCTGATCGAACCGTATGCGCGAATCACTCCAGGGGTATTGTTCTCCGTCCAACTAGGGTTGGGAAACGGATACTTCGCGGCCCCAGTCGACTACTCCGGAAACATTAACCACCAATATGGTGACGTCGTGCTCACTGCGGACGTCAATCGCGACGGCAAAGCGGATGTAATCTTCATAAGCGGCAAGGACCTGCTGGTCTACCTGGGCCGGGGCGATGGAACTTTGTTGCCGCCTCAACAATATTCATTTAACGACTTTGTGCAACTTGCCGGAGTGGGAGATTTTAATCACGACGGAAATCCTGACTTAGTCCTAGCCTTTGCCAACAATGTGTCAGTTGCGTTCGGAAACGGCACTGGCGCTTTTGGGGCTCCCACTTCAGTGCTGATAATCGGGCCTACACAAGGAATCGGAACGATGGCTCTTGGAGACTTCGATGGGGACGCAAACCTTGATATAGCTCTGGGTTTATCTAACCAGCCCTGCAACCCCGGCGGATGCGCAAGTACCGATGTCAACATTTTGTATGGGGACGGTGCGGGCTCGTTCGCAGATCACCTGGTTTACGCCGGCGTGCCTGGGGATCTTTTATTTGCCTCGGGTGACCTGAATAACGATGGCAAATCTGACTTAGTTGCTCAACTCGGTCAGCCGAACAGTATGGGAGAGAATGCCCTGGCGCTATATGGTCAGGTCTCCCGTACCGTTACGGCGGAATACCTCAGTACCAATGGGCACTATGCATTTGGAACGCCGCAGGCAATCGCGGATTTTAATGGCGACGGATACAACGACGTCGCGCTGATGGTGAATGGAGCCCCTGGTGCGCCAAACGATGAAGCGATCGGAATTCTCCTGCGCGGAGCCAATAACAGCTTCACGCTACAGGAAATTGACTTTGGACAGGCACCTTCGGATCAAGGCAACCTTTTGATCGGTGACTTCAATCGCGATGGAGTACCAGACTTTCTTTTCACGGCATCGGACAATACGGACACCATCTTTAATGTTTTCGACTATATAAACACCACTGGCCCGGGTTCCCGAACCCGCTGTGAGTATCCTAGTGCCGCGGCAGGAATAAGCACATGCATTTACCGGAGCGGCACCAACGGCGCAACGGTTACGTTCGGGGCAGCCGCAAGCTGGTTCGAGCCATTACGAAAATTGGAATTGTGGATTGATGGGAAGAAGGTAAATGAGCAGTACAACGTTTGGGACAAGTACGCGTGGCTCATGTCTTCCGCGTCCACCTTCTCGAATGGCACCCATCGTGCCGATCTCTATACGGCTGGATACGACAATGCACTCCAGCACCAGACGCTCACATTTAAGGTACCCGGCCCCAGCTGTACGCCTCCGAGTTCACCCGGCGTGAACGTTTGCAGCCCTGTAGCCGGTACGGTCGGGCGCTCGGTAGAGGCGCTGGCGGCGGGGACCATTAGTGGAACGATCCGTCGCATGGAAGTTTGGATCGACGGCACGAAGATGTACACCACGTTCGGCTCGAACATGCTGGATACGACGCTAACCGTCGCCCCGGGCTCGCACACGTTCACGTTTTACATCGTGAATACAAGCGGACAAGTTCTAAGCAAGTCAGTTCGAGTAACCGTCAAATAGTCTTCCGGATCCTCAGGCGTGCTCGACGGCTGCCTCGCGATGCCGATGTTCCTCATCGGCATCGCCGCCTCAGGCAAGCGTGAAGGCCACTGATCCCTCGTTCAAGCTCTTGTAGAAAGTAATTCGTCCAACACCCACATCCTCCGGATTTTGCACTCAGCCTCGTCGTGCTGTCTCGATGGCGGCTATGTCGATCTTGCCCATCTGCATCATTGCCGCAAAGGCACGCTTGGCTTCATCGCCCCCCGCTGCTAGCGCATCGGTTAGCGCTCGCGGGGTGATCTGCCAGGAGATGCCCCATCGATCCTTGCACCATCCGCACTGGCTTTCCTTGCCGCCGTTGCGGATGATCGCATTCCAGTAACGGTCCGTCTCTTCCTGATCGTCGGTCGCGATCTGGAACGAAAAGGCTTCACTGTGCTGAAACATTGGGCCACCGTTGAGACCGAGACACGGGATGCCCAAAACCGTAAACTCCACGGTCAGAACATCCCCCTTTTTGCCACTGGGATAGTCGGCCGGCGCTTTGTGGACCGCGGTCACCTCACTGTTCGGAAACGTCGCTGCGTAGAAGTGCGCCGCATCATTGGCATCTTTGTCGAACCACAGGCAAATCGTATTCTTCGGCTTCAAAGCCATCATGTCTCCTCGTGCGGAGCGGAATGGAAAGTCAGATGAGCAGTGTGTCATGAAAGTTGCGCGCGGGAATGCGGATTCACGCCCTTGTGGAAAGCAAATTCCATCCCACATTTACGATTCCGTCTGTTCCGAATGCGACCAGCGGTTTTGCCCCCACGTGGATTGAGAGCATTTGCTCGAACAATCGCGGCTTTTGAGCCAACGCGCGGAGGGTGCGAGTCCGAAGCCACGAACTTTTGTCCATGAGCAACATGGTGTTCGCCATGAATTCTGGGAGCTTCGAGATTCTGCGATGCTCGCGTTGGTAGAGCGCCAGATTTTTCTCGACCAGTGCTTCACTTAGCCCTAACGCCTGCCGGAAGGCCATGGCTAATCCTTCTCCCGTAATTGCGTCCACTGAGCCCGACGCTTCTCCAATCAGCGCGATGTTCTGGCGGCAAACTGAATCCAGATGGCGATAAATTGTCACCGCGCCTTTCGGATTGGAGCTGCGCGGCGCATTGCTAAGGCGATCGCGCAGCTCAGGAAAATTTGCAAGGCCTGAGTCAAAAGATGCGAAGCGTTTTTTCGAAATCAGAGCCACGCACATTTCGTTGGCGCTGATTGGGGTCACGTATGCCTGTCCCAGCATGCTCCAATAAATTTCTACGAAGTCGGACCACGGCTTAATCTTGAAATGCTGCCGCATGCCGATCCGCCGGTCGCGGCTGGTACACTTCGAAAGCCCGGCCCACTGCCGGGTTTGAGAGTTCTGCCCATCCGCGCCTATGATCCAGCGGGCGCGCACTTTCTGGCCGTCCGCGGTTACCGATTCCCGGGCGATCGCAGTGACTCGAACTCCCCACTCCGTTCTTACGCCCACCCTTTCGGCGTGGGCTTGCAGAGCGTTATGCAGCAGCAACCGCCGAATACCAATTCCCCGGCCTTCCGGGAAATCCGCTTCCACACGGCCTTCAGCGCCAATGAATTTTATTCCGCGGAAACTCCCAGTTTCACATTCGTCGAGGCTGACACCAAGTTCGGCCAGCGCTTTGAGGCCGTCTGGCATAAGGCCCTCGCCACAAGCCTTATCGATCGGGCCTTGCGCGCGATCAGCGACGATGACGCTGAATCCTTTTTGGCGGGCGGCAATCGCGGCCGCGAGGCCAGCGGGACCCCCTCCGATGACAAATACGTCGGTTGATTTAGTGAGACTCATTTTTACCAGCGCAAGAGAATTAGTTCTGAACAAAATCCGGGGCCCATCGCCGCGAGCACGCTGTAACTGCCGGGTGCGCCGCGACGATGCGCGAGGAAATCCTGCAAGACCACCAGGACCGAAGCGGACGAGAGGTTGCCGACCCGCTCCAGACATTCCCACGACGCCTCGAGCGCGTCCTCGGGAAGTTCAAGAGCAGTGGTAATCGCGTCGAGAATTTTGGGGCCGCCAGTGTGGATAATCCAACTGGATATGTCATGGCGCGACAAATGTAATTCAGATAAAAACGTGTCAACATCTTCGCGAAGATGTTCGGTAACCATTTTCGGAACATCCTCTGAGAGCACGATGCGGAAGCCCTCTTCGGAAATGTCCCAACCCATGACTTTCTCGGTGTTGGGATAAAACACCGACCGGGTCGCAACGACCTCGGGTCCGGCTAACCCCGTGTTCGCGCCTGCGATAACTACGGCAGCGGTCCCGTCTCCGAACAGCCCACTCGAAATCAAATTTGCGACCGATAAGTCTTCGCGCTGCCAGGTAAGCGAACACAACTCGACGGAAAGCAGCACGGCAATCTCGCCCGGGAACCCGCGAACATAATCTGCTGCGCGCGCAATACCCGCCGCGCCCGCTACGCACCCAAGCCCGAAAATGGGGACACGTTTAATCTGCGGCGACAGCTTCATGCGGCTTACCAGCCGCGCATCGATGGATGGACTCGACACGCCGGTCACCGAAACGAAGTACAGCGCGTCAATATCCTGCGGCGTCAGCCCAAGCGGAGTGAAGGCGCGGCAAATTGCGGTTTGCCCGAGTTCTTGGGCGGCTTCGATCCAATGATTGTTGGCATCTCCCCATGTCCTGAGTTCTTTGTATTGTTCGATGGGAAGAGTCAGATGACGGCGGCTGACCCCACAGCGGGAGTGCAACCGGTCGAGCAGTTCAGGCTTGTCTAGCGCCTCGCTCCACTGAGAGCGCAATGCTGCGGTAATTTCTTGCTGACTGTAAATGTTCGATGGAAACGCGCTGGCCGCGCTGGCAATTTTCATAATTGAGGGGAATTAAATGTTGATGGCGCGGCTGGCTAAACCGAGAGCGTCCGTCCAGAAGGCTCCAGAGGAATGAATCGCCTCAACGACATCGCCGATCGAATCGACGAACACATCGCACTGCTGCTCCGTGACCACCAGCGGCGGCGCGACTTTAAGGACCATAAAGTTGTTTCCGCAAATCTGGGTGAGAACGTTCTTCTCCCGGAACATGCGCATCACGATCATCTGCCCAAACATTCCCGCATGAATTTTCTTGAACGCTTCAAAGGCGATGCGCAGAGGAAGCTTTTGCGGGGCCACAAACTCGATGCCGGACATAAGTCCCACGCCGCGCACTTCTTTTACCATTTCGTAGGAGCCAAGCCGTGAACGCAACTTTTCGCGAATGTAATTCCCCAGAAACTCCGCGCGATCCGCCAAACTCTCCTCTTCCAGAACTTCGAGCGTTGCCAGACCAGCGCGCATCGCCAGGCTGTTCTCGCTGTAAGTCGAAGTGTGAATGATGGCGCGCTTCAGCGAGTCATAAACCGAGCCATAAACTTCATCGGACATCAACACGGCGCCCACGGGGATTAATCCCCCGCTCAGCGCCTTTGCCAAAACAACCATGTCAGGCTCAACCCGGTAATGGTGCGCGGCAAGGAATTTTCCAGTGCGTTCCAAGCCGGTTTGCACTTCATCAAGCACGAAAAGCGTTCCGTACTTGCGGCAAAGAGTTTGCACTCCCAGCAAATAATTCTGGTCTGGAATGCGGATACCCGCTTCGCCCTGAATTGGCTCAAGCACCACGGCAGCGACGGTCTTCGAGGCAAGCTTTTTTTCTAGCCCGTCAAGATCGCCGAACTGCGCTTCTTCCATGTGCGTGAGTAGCGGACCGAATCCCTGGGCCCAAAAACTTTCTTCACCCATCAATGAAAGCGCGCCGCAAGTCAGGCCATGAAATGCCCCCGCAGCGTAAACAATTCCCGGTCGCCCCGTTTTTGCGCGGGCAAACTTTATTACCGCTTCCACACCTTCGCTGCCCGAGCTGCAGAAGAAAACTTTCTTTAACCGTCCGCCGCTTAGAGCGCACAATTTCGCGGCCAGCGCCCCCGCAAGCTCAGGGACATGACTTTGCAGCATTGCCGGTCCAAAGCGCGATAATTCCGCCTGCAACGCGCTTACGACCCGCGGATGATTGTGGCCGATATTGTGAACGCAATATCCCGAAAGAAAATCAAGGATGCATCGGCCATCGTCGGTGAACAGCTCAACGCCTTCGCAGCGGTCGTAACGTACGTTCATCTGCAACAGGTCGAGCAACCTGACCCACTGCGGATTTACGTGCTGGCGATACGCGTCGGAAGGCTCGAGATTGCCCTTGCCGCGATCAAGCCGGGCGTCAACAACCGCGATTTTGGGCATGAGGTACTGCTACATAAGAACCCGTTCGCATGAGAAAAGTTGTACCCAGGCCGGAGGGTTTCAAGCAACGTAAAGATAGATTACAGATCGCGATTCAGATGTTCTTGTTTCGCACACAGCACTTTCGAATTTTTTCCCCTCGTCAGCCCGGCTGCGCGAAAATTCGTGATCTCATCAGCGGTACGCGCCAGCGCGCGTTCCTTTTCAGGGCAGGTTCGAGGTTCGAACCCGTGGGGGCTGAAATCTCATTCCGAACCAAGTTTTTTATTGCTACTGTTACAGCAGAACGAATCAAATGGCTGTAAGCGAGGGTAGTCATGGGCAAACTTCTAATTCTGGTTTCGCTTCCTAACCAGAATTACTATCAGCAGACACAAGCGAACGCGGTCAAGCTCAAAGCCTCTAAATTCGATTTCGACTTCAAAATCCTGGATGCAAATAACGACGCCGTCAATCAGAGTCAACAGCTTATCGCCGCGCTACAATCCCGTTCCGAGCCGCTTCCCGACGCCATTCTTGTTGAGCCGCTGACCTCCACCGGACTCGCGAAGGTTGCCGAAGCCGCCGTGGCCGCAGGCGTGAATTGGGTCCTTCTCAACAGCAAAATGGATTACATAGAGAACCTGAGAAATAAATCGAAAGCGATACTTTTTGCCGTCACGCGCGATCACACGGAGATAGGCCGGCTCCAGGCGCGGCAGTTTGCCGCGCTTTTGCCGAATGGCGGAACCGTCCTTTATATTCAGGGACCCAATACCAGTGGCGCTGCCGCAGAGCGGACTTTAGGTGTTGAAAGCGCGAGGCCCTCGAACATTCAGATCCGTTCGTTGCGCAGCCAGTGGACTGAAGAGAGTGCGCGAGAAGCGGTGACGACTTGGCTGAAGCTTTCAACCTCTCGCCCAGGGTCAATAAACTTGGTTGGTTGTCAGTACGACGGCATTGCCTTTGGTGCACGCAGCGCTTTTAAAGCGATATCTGAGTCGCAGGATCGCAGCCATTGGCTGACTCTGCCTTTCACTGGCGTCGACGGGCTCGCAGTTCAGGGGAAGAAGTGGGTCGATCAGGGCGAACTGGCGGCAACCGTGATGGCTCCCATCACTACCGAGGTTGCTATAGACAAATTGCTGACCGCAAAAAAGACCGGGATCTTACCTCCTCCTGTTACCCTCCTGGAGTTAAAATCCTATCCTTCTCTAGATACTTTGGCTGCTATGGGGCAAAAGCTGCTTCGGCAGGGCGGGCCAGTCTGATACCTAACTACTCAGCAAAGTTTCGAAATTGGTATGTTCACCCAAGGTTTCGTTGATGTCGTGTTGGGGAATATTAATCCGAGCATACCGATGGGTTACCCTTGAGATTGATGTTCATGAGCGGAATAGGAATCTTTTGGCAATCCCTTGTGCTAATGCTTTTGTTTGCAACCTGTGAGGAACGTTATTGAGGTAGATTTAAAAAATTACGGTTGGCAGCCGCCCCCATCCGGAGCTCCTGGCAAGGAATGGGCCGGTTCGTCTGGACAAACCGTGGCTATCGACCACGAAGGTCGTGTCTTAGTTGCCTTTATTATCCGTGCAAACAACAACCTGGCTGTCCCAGGATCTCATAACCTATCTCTTCAGGTCGTCCGCTTCACGAGAGACGGGAAGGTTGATCTCTCCGTGTCTTCGCCAACTAGCCACTGGAGGAGCTTTGGTGTCTATTTCGACTCTAGCGATCATATCCTCGCCCGAGTTAATGACGCTTTCCAAGTGTTAGTAGAGAAACATGAATCCTTGGAGCCCGAAGCGCACTGGGTTGAGATATACCCTTGTTCCATGAATTGCCATATTTCGCAATCCCCAACTCGCCGCACGCTCGTCATAAGTGACTTCGATGGTGATCCGGCAAAAATGACATTTGCCGCGATTGACACTTCAACATTCCCTCCGCGTAAAAAACCACCATGCGCATGGGTTGCGCATTACGCAGAACAAATTACTGACAGTTTCGCTTATGACTTCGGTTCAGAAGGAACCCAATATTTTACCCGCCGCTGGCCCCTTTGTGACCGCGATCATGGGGAGAGGCTGCCATTGTCCGATTTGGTCGCTACCGCATTAAATGATCGGTCTTTTGTCACTAAGCGACTCACCCGCAACAGCACAAAACAAGAAACCATCTGTGTAGCTTCTTCCGAAGGGCCGGTCAGATCCTGCGTAGAAATGCCCAAGCACGATGTCGTTGAAAGTGTCAGAGGTGATGAGCAAGGAAACCGGTTCGCTATGACAATCGGGACATGGCGTGGCGGATCTCGATTACTCGATATTTCAGGGGATAGAGTCAGTCGCCGTATTGTCATTTTCAATAGTGAATCGGGAACGCAAATCGCTGACATTCCTGTTAAGCCCCACAGTCCAACCAATTTCGCAATAAGTCCGGATGCCAATCGAATCGCCATTCTCGGGAACGGAGTTTTAAGGATTTGCAATACAAGAGAAACACTTGGCACCCAAGGTCGCTTTGAAAAGTAGGGTAGCTCATCAAGGATTGCCGACTCGCAATTGTTCTGACAATGCGTAAAACGCTGTTAGCAACGATCATTATTGCCGGGTGCCCTACTCATTCGCATTCTTTGCGAATGAGTGGGATACTGCCGATGCGCAAAGGTAACTAAGATCTTTCGTTCCGACTCTGGCTCATTCACAAAGCGCGCGGATTATCCGCCCTGGTTATACCGTTGTTAGTTAACGAATGTCTCCGCGGCGACGCAAATTGAAGCAAGGCTCATTAGCCGGGGCAGGTCGCCCTCACCTTACTCGTGAATTTTAAAAATGAAGACCCTCAATAAAAAATGGCTCTACACTCTTCCTGGGATACATCTCGCCATCCCGATTGAGAGGAGAAACAAACCTAGGTACAAGGGATTTCGAATATGGCGGTACGGGCCATCCGCCACAAGATTCTCCGTAGGCAACTTCAGATCGTGGACTACGTCGGGACTTAGATAAGCAGCTGCCGAAATCCGACTTGCAGCTGCCGCACCGAGAAGCAAGGCTGCGAGGAAAAGGGGAGGCGTGCCAGCAGCATCCGACGCGGCGTGTTCCATGGGCACAGCCACCAAACATATTAAGGCGATCAAGGGTGTAAGCCTGGAAGGCGAGCCAAATCTGAACCAAATTTAGAAGTGCACGATGCCTGAATTCGAACTGTCCGGCCTTCATGGGCTTTGCATAGGCGAGACACATACATGCTATATACACACTCTCGCCAGTGCCAACACTATCGCCACTTTAGCGTCGCTAATACAGTTCAGTGCCTCAGTCGCCAGCTGTCCGTGGAATTCCTTTTGTCAATGTGCTATTCCCGCTTGCCATTCCCTCTTACTAATCCAGACAGCTTTTGAGCCAACGAAGAGTTGGCTCGATGACTTGGCTTCTCAACCTCAGTTGAGCTCTCACCTTCAACCTTATCGCTGACCACTTCAGTTGCAGCAACGGGGGCCGGCCCGATAACTGAAGCGCGAACTGTTTCGCTGGTCCGCTGTTGCAATGCCGCAAGTTCCTCTCGCAAGCTGCGAATGCCATTTCCGAGATCGGCATGTTGGCGTGCCGTGTTTTCTTCAATTTTAGTTTTTGCTTCGCGGCTGAATTGATCGATGGGGTCTTGGATGGCATCGAGCGCTTGTTGCACTATACTTTTCCCCCGGACTCGTCCGTCTGCTAAACCATCTTCGAGAGTCTTGCGGAAGTCCTCAGCTTTACTGGCGAGCCAGATTTCGATTTCCTTCTTTTCCTGTCTTAATGCATCAAGCTGCGTTTGAATTTCGTCGCGTTCACGGCTCATCGGATCGACTAGGGACAGCAGTTCTTTTACCAAAGCATCCCCGCGCGCTGCTACGGGCGTCACTATTCCTTCCATCTCAGTACGGGCCATTCCGACTTGGTGTTTTTGCAGATCTTCCAAGCTGCGTTCGGTATTGGCGCGTACCTCCATGACTTTCTTGTCAAGTTGCTCACCGAATCCAGCTATGCCCTCGCTGGAAAGTTGCTGCATCTTGCTGGCCCGCTCATCGAACTCCTGCAGTTGAAGCTGTAATCGCGTGGCTTCGGCTTCCACTGCGGTTTGGCTCAAAAGTATTGCATCCTGTTTGCTGGCAAACTGTTTTTCCAGGCGTTCCTGGAGCCCCTTGTAAATTTCCTCGCTGCGCTCCGCCATTGATTCGGCTGCGCCCGCTATCCCCTGCTTCTTGTCTTCGAGATGTTTGTTAGTAATCTCAACGAACTCCCGCCGGCCTTTTTCGAAATCCTCCCAAAGGCTCTGTCCTTGTTTTTTCAGTTCGCCTGAGAGCTTTTGCAAGTCCTTTTGCAGTTGCTGAGCTTCCGAGCGGGTTTGTTCCGTCAGCGGAGTGACTTGATCTTTGATTTGTTGGAACGTCTTTTCGGTTTCACCCGCAAGTTTTTGATCGAGGTTCTTCTGGAATGATTGAAGTGCCGCCGCAAGGGAGTCTCGAACCTGAGCGGCATCTTTAAGCATCAACTCGAGCGCCGCCGTTTTCTCTTTATGACTCTTCAGTTCTTCAGCTACTTTGCGGTCCGCGTGCTTTAAAAAGGAGTCAAATTCCTTGCGCATTTCTTCTCGAAGATCGAGACGAATGGCGTCGAGATGCGCCGCAGATGGACCCGACAGACGCACTGAACCGTTGGACTTAACGCCCGGCTTTGACGCCGACGAAACAATTGCATCTGACGCGCTCAACCAGTCGGCCGGACAAGGCTTCAGTTCCCAAAAGTTTCCCGGCGAATCGAGTTCGATGCCTATACCCCATTTGTCATTAGCGGTGGAGGCTTTGCAGAAAGCTACCTGCCCCGTCGCCTCTCTACCGCTTTGCATCTTCAAGAGCACCGGAGTGCCCACTGCGATTTCTTTTGGCGCGTGCATGGCGCACCCAAAAGAATTCACGCTCACCGTGTCGCAGGTCTCGGAGAAACTTAGTGAAGGATTAAGGCTACTGACTGTAAGCCGGATTTTTGCCGTAACCCGAGTGCTCTGTCGTGGGGTCGGTGTGGTTGTGGTCGCCAAGGGCGGACTCCTATTATTCGTGAACGATTTGCGTACAGCGAAACTGACAGCTTCAGCACGCTAGTTTCCTAATGGTGTGCAATTTCAAATCTTCTGTCTAGTGACGGGAGTAATAAGGGGCAAGCGCACATCTTCAGTCGGGCCCGGCAGTTGGAGCCGCTGCCACTCCGCCTGATTAAATTGTGATCCTCAGGGAGCCGGGGTAACGGATGTACCTGTGATAAAACTTAACGAGTCGCGGTGATGCCAGCAACTACTATGACTGCACTATCCGAATGGGAAAATTTTTATGTGATTGTCGGATCGTCTGCGGGCGCGCTGATTGGTTTGCAATTCGTGGTCATTGCTCTCATCGCTAGCAGGCCTGTCAAACCAGGTCAAGAGCAGGCGGGCCATGCGTTTGGCACACCTACCATCGTGCATTTCGGAAGCGTACTTCTCTTGTCGGCGATTCTAAGCGCCCCATGGCATGCGATTCGCCCAGCGGCGACACTCTTGGCAATGCTGGGTTTCGTGGGCAGCCTGTACGAGCTCGTCGTAGCTTGGCGCATGCGAGAGCAAACAGTATATAAACCTGTGCTTGAGGATTGGTCGTTTCACGTCCTTCTGCCGTTTGCGGCTTACGCCTCGCTGGCCGCGTCCGGGTTCGCGGCCCGTTCTCATTCCTATAACGCCATGTTTGTGGTTGCGGCAGCAGCCCTGCTATTGCTGTTCGTAGGTGTCCACAACGCCTGGGACACGGTGACCTACCACGTGTTCTCGCGCCGCGAATGAAGGGGTAGAGAAGGACCCGCCAGTAGTGGTTCGCCTATGCACTGGTCTTGACCGTCAGACCGCTTCTTGAGTATTCCTCGCTCGAGCAAAGCCCTCCACCTTCCGGCTACGGGAAAATCCCAGGCTTCTCCGCTGGCGCATCCACTATGACGTCGATGGAGAACGTGCCCGCATCGTACGCTTGCGCGAACTTTTGAATGGCGCTGAGTTCCTCATCCCCTAAACTCAGCAGAAATTTGAGCAGTCCGCGATCGTCTCCAAAGACCTCGCCAATTGCGGCCATTTGCTGAATTACAGTTTGCTTGTTTTGGCGCACGGCGCCCTTGTCGCCCGCCCATGATGCGCCCATCGGTTGTCCCATTAGTTTGGTGCCAGTAGCTTGTGTCATGGGCCAAGATTACTGCGCCGCGAGAGGTCAGAAAAGATCACACAGGTCACCACCAATTGAATCTATAGTGCTCTAAGTTTAGACCCGAGGGTTCCTTCAATCCTGACGCTTCAGGGCCTCCAATTCCTCCAAAGTTCGCGGCCAATCCGTGCGCAGTAAGCGGGAAAGACTGCGGTCCGCCAGCAGTTTGCCCCCAGTTTGACAGCGGGCGCAGTAGTTGGTTTCGTTGTTGGCGTAGCGAATGCGAAGTATCTTTTCACCGCATCTGGGACAAGGTTCCCCGTACCGTCCGTGGACCGCCATGCCTTTGCGAAACGCAGTTACCTTCTCGGGAAACTTAGTTTCGGATTCCGCCCGCAATCGCTCAATCCAGTACGAGAGGGTAGAGCGCGTTGCGGCGAACAGCGATTCCCATTCTGCAGCTTTGAGCTTTTGGGTAAGCGCGATGGGCGAGAGTTGCGCTACATGCAATATTTCGTCGGAATAGGCGTTGCCAATTCCACTTAGCAACCGCGGATCGGTCAGGGCCCGTTTCAATGTTCGGTTTTCGCTGATAAGTGCTGATCGAAATGCGTTCAAGTCGCTGGACAGCACGTCTATTCCTCCAGGATCAAGCGAACGCAGACCCTCTTCCCCGGAGACGACGTGCAACGATGCGCGGCGGCTGGCTCCGGCTTCGGTCAGCACCAGGGAGCCCTTGGAAAAATCGAAAGCCGCAAGATTCTGCCGGCCAGAGAGATTCGCGGCGGGCGGCCTCCAATGCAGTCTTCCGGCAATCATCAGGTGTAGTACCAGCCAAAGATTGCCCTCGACTCCCACTGCGATTCGCTTGCCAATGCGGCGCAGTTCACGGACAGTACAGCCTTCCGCACCCCTGACCGGCGGATTTGCGGTACGGAGCAGAAAGGGACTCGCAATCCGGATATGCTCGATGCGTTCGCCGATGATGCGAGCTTCGAGAGCGCTAAGGTACGCCGCTATATCAGGAAGCTCCGGCATAGTCACGAAACCCAGAAGGGATGCTCATGGCGACAGCTTGGCGTACTCCGCTTGAGCTTCCTTCAGTATGGGCAGGCCCGGATCTGCGTCTTTCCATGCGCCAAGAAAATCCTGATAGCCGCTCCGCGCGGCTGCCTTATCTCCTTGGGTGGCCTCCGCACGTGCAAGACCTAACTGCGCCAGGGACACAAAAAGATCGGAGGGTTGGGCGCTTCTAAGAGCCAAGGTTCTCTGGAATTCCTGCTTGGCTTCGGCAGCGCGTCCGGCCATCAGCAACGCGGTTGCACGAACGTAGAGTGACTCGGGATAGTTGCCGTCGTAGGCTTCTGCCTTTCGCATCAGGTCAAGGGCATCCTGGGGGCGGTGATGATTCAACGCGAGCTGAGCTTGAATCATCGGAACTACTACAGACTGCACGATTTCATCGTTGGGACGCTGGCTTGCCGCTTGCGAAATTAAGCTTGAGGCTTTTGCATCCTCACCTGCGTGGGCGTAAGCATCCGCTGCCGAGAGCATCAGGCTGGCCGCCTGAGATTTTTTCAAGGCCACTTCGGTTTGCGAGATCGCAGCTGGCCGGTCTCCCAGCATCGCGTCAGCAAGAGCTTCAGTAGCCATGTTGTTAGGAATAGCGTCAGTCATGCCGAGTTGCTGCGCCTTGTCTTCCGCCTTCTGAAACAATTCGTGGCCCTGGCGCAGTTGCCCATGAGCGACTGCAAGCTGTGCGTCGATTTGGGCGAAGTCGAATGCCGCTTGCTGGGTTGCTTCCGCCAATGCTCGTTCGCTCTTATACGTGACTTGGTCCCCTTGACTGAACGCAATTCCAGCGAGTTGCTCATGCAGGCTGCCGGAGCCGAGTTTACGCTGCTGCGCCTGGGCCAGAACAGCTTTCGCATCGTCAAGACGATTCATGGCTGTGTAGGCGACAGCCGCCAGCGAATACCCGTTGAATTTCTGCGGATCTATTTTTAAAGCTTCCAACGAATTCGCAAGACACTTATCGAATTCCCCAGTCTGCAAATACACCACCGCGAGATTGATTCGCGGACGGTCGTCCCGAGGATAGGCTTGCTTGTACGCTTCATAGGCTGCGATGGATTTCGCAATCTCTCCGTTATAGGAATAATTGTCGCCGGTGATGGCAAACTTTTCCCGCTCACTGGCGCGATCCTTCAATTCAAAAGCTTTTTGCATGTATTTCTGGGCGAGTTCAGTTTGCCCCAGGTTGTAATATTCAACGGCCATGCCGCGATAGCCCATGGCGAAGGTTGGGTCTAACTCAATCGACCGTTTGGTCGCATCGATGGCCCCGAGGAAATCGCCGTTGTTATTTCTAGCCGCAGCCTCGCTGTTCAGCTTCAAGGCTTCGAGGGAGGAAGTCGTAGCCTCCTGAAGCGGGGTATCAAACTTTTGGATCGAGGCGAGGGACTCGCCGAGCTTGGAGCGGAGTTTGGTGCTGGCTTGCCCGAGGGAGTCCAAAACCTTTTCTTTGCTGGCCGCCTGCACCTGCTCCTGCCCAATCAGATCGCCAGTGGCGGCATTCATGGCTTCTAGCGTGACCACGTAGTCGTTCCCCAGACTCGCGATTGAGCCATGGATCAGGGCTTTGATTCCGTCGCGCTGGCAGATTTCGCGGGCGATGTCGGTCGTGATCCGCGTATCGGCAGGCTTGCCCATGAGCTTCAAAGTTTTTGCGACCTGCGGATCGGGCACAATCCTAAGAAAAGGAGACTGCGCCAGGCTCACTTGCAACGCCGATTTCAGCGTGCCGTCAAAGACCGTGTCACCTGTGGTATTGGTGAAATCGGCCAGCACTATGGAATCCGTTGTCGTGAGCGCCTTGGTTCGCGTGCGCCAGTAATATAAGCCTCCTACGGCGAAAGCTAAAACTAAGGCGATGGCAGTGGGAACAACGAGCTTGCGGCGCACCGGTGCAGATGATTGCTGGTCAGAAGGAAGAAACGGAGCCTTTACTGAAGCAGAAACCGGGACCGAGGAGGACGACACCGCTCTTTGCCATCCGCTCGAGCCTGCGGAGACGGCGGACCCTGACGTAACCGCGCCAACATCATCAGAACTCATCACCGGAGTGCGTCCTGACTCCGTATCGCGCTTCAACCGCATCAGGTCTGAGCGCATTTCCGCGGCAACCTGATAGCGAAGATTCTTGTCCTTCTCCAGTGCCTTATTAATGATGTCTTCAAGCTTGGTGGGCAGATCCGGATTCAGCCGGACGGGAGCGATCGGTGCCCGCTCAAGAATCGCGTTGAAAACCACCGCAGAAGTCTCTCCGCGAAAAGGCAACGTCCCAGTAGCCATTTCGTAAAGCACTGCCCCGAAAGAGAAAAGATCGCTGCGCGCATCGAGATCTTTGCCCTTGGCCTGCTCGGGCGACATGTAGGCAACGGTGCCCAGGGTGGTTCCGGGACTGGTCAGATGTTCTTCGACGGCAATGGTATGCGCATCTCCGAGGGTAGCTTGCGATGAGGAAGCCGTCTTTGCCGCAGTGACTTTCGCCAATCCGAAATCAAGAATTTTCGCGTGCCCGCGCTTGGTGACGAAAATGTTCGCGGGCTTTATGTCGCGGTGAATAATGTTCTCCGCGTGCGCTGCGTCCAACCCATCCGCAATTTCAATTGCCAACGAAAGTAGCGTGTCATTCTCCAGCGCACGTCCAGTGATCATGTGCTTCAACGTCATGCCGTCGAGATATTCCATGACGATGAAGGCTCGGCTCTCGTGCTCTCCGAAATCGTAGATGGTGCAGATATTCGGATGGTTCAAGGCAGAAGCGGCACGCGCTTCTCGCCGAAATCGTTCCATAGCCTGCGGGTCGCGGGCCACGTCATCAGGCAGAAATTTAATTGCAACGGCACGCCCGAGGTTGGTGTCTTCGGCTTTGTACACCACACCCATCCCTCCGCCGCCAAGTTTCTCGACGATGTGGTAATGCGAAATTGTCTTTCCGATCATTGGGATGAATGCTACGGTCTGCGAGGGATGTAGTCAACGTGGTGCAAAATGAGTTTGATCCTTCCCTGAAAATGCGGCCAAGCTGACGGGGACTCCTTCGCTGACCCTATCAAACCTTTATACTCAGGTGACGGAGACTCGTATGAGACATGCAAGTTCGTTTCTGTTATTGGTGATGTTGGCTTCGATACTTTCGGAAGCGCAGGCCAAACATCCCGCTGCTTTCCCGCCTCTCGACAAATGGAAATCTGCGGTGGTAAGCCATGACAGCGCCGCGTTGCGAAACCTCTACAGCAGCGCGCCTGCGGCAAAAATTAGCGCACCCAAGAGCGATCTCGATGCCGACGCTGAAGTCGCATTTTGGATGGGATTAAATGTGCGCGATTTAAAAATCAAAGTATCGCAATTGGACTCCCCGGAGCCCGATCTGCGCCAACTGGTGATGACGGTGGAGATTTACCCCAAAGAGTCGCCCGATGCGCGCACCCTATATTTGTCGGCCGGAGAGGTATGGCAGCACCAGTCTGATGGCTGGCGGATGATCGCCAGCAAGCGCTCCAATGCGGCCCGATTAGAGCAGCCGTTGAGCGTGAGCAAGACCATCTATGCGCCGGGGGTGGACGCTCGAGCAGAAATCAAACACGCCTTGGCCGTCGCTGCGAAGGATCACAAGCGGGTCATCATCGTGTTCGGCGCCAACTGGTGTTACGACTGCCATGTGCTGGACGCGGCCTTTCACCGTCCTGATCTGGCCGCCGTAATTGCAAAAAATTACGAGATTGTGCACGTGAACATCGGCGAAAAAGACAAAAATTTAGATTTGATGGAGCAGTATGAAGTGCCCATAAAAAAGGGCATCCCCGGCCTCGCGATCTTGAACCCCGATGGGAAACTGTTGACCAGCCAAAAAAACGGCGAGTTTGAAAACGCGCGCGCCTTGGGTCCCGAGGATCTTCTTGCGTTCTTGAATAAGTGGACGCCGCCAGCCCGGTAATCATTGGACAGGGTCGGGGCAGGGAAGCGCGTCTGCTGAAAACAAGGAGGCGGGTGCGGCTAAACTTGGGCTTCTTGCGTAGACCGTTGTTGTTGCAGTTCGTTCAGAAACTCTTCTTGAGTCAGAGACTCATGGTTTCGCAGTAGTTGCAGCAATGGATCTTCCAACTTGTCGGCGGTGTCGTCCGCAAAGTCCTGCGGTGCGATGAGTGCACGTGGCCTGACTGCCAGCTCGGGCACTACTCCCGGCGAAGATGTGAGCAGGTTCAAGATGCTCTGCACATCAGCTCGTTGCGCATAAGTTCGAGAGGCGAACTCAATTCCCATGCCAACTCCCGGATGCATCACCAAAACCTTCCCCTCCGCGCCTACTTCGACGTCGTGCGCGCACAACGAAAGTTTCACCAGAGAGCTCTCCGGAAACGGTGATACCGTCTCGATGTAACACGCTCTCAGGCTGAGGTCGCTAAGCTTGCATTCCGAATCCTGCCAGGGATCTTCGGAAGGAATTTCGCTGGCGTGCCGATCCAGAAAGGCAGCAACGATATTGTGAAAGGTTTCCTCAATATCCGAAATATGAATTCCCGCCTGACCATTTGGATTTGACCACGCGACTTGACCCGTTAGTTTGATCACGATGGCGCCATCGGGCAAGCTGAAGCTGGCACGAATGGTCGACGAAGGCCGTACCGGCTTGGCGGACAAAACGTCTAGCCCCTCTTCGCTTAAATCGAGCAAGACTCCTTCATCGTTGCTGCCGTCCTCAAATTCCAGGTGAACCGGGACTTGTACCGGCACTCGAAATGAACGTCGGCGCTCGCGTTTGACCAGCGCCGCCACTGCCTGCAAAGTAGCGCGAGCTTTATCTTCAACAACGGGTTTGTACAACGCAAAATTTGCTCCTGCTGCAAGCGCGTTGCGCAGCTCGTTCGAACTTTTTAGAATCGCAATAATCACCGGCGGATGCGAAACGCTCTTGACGCTTTGTATGATCGCCGCGGCACGCTCGGTATCGTCGAAATCTACGATTAGCGCGTCCACTTTATACAGCGGAAGCCACGAATTTCCCGCCGGATAAGACGAATGCTGCGCGGTCATCGCGAACTCGGAGAGCACCGAATTCAAGATCCCGATTGCACTATCGTCCGTCGAAATTAAAAGAGCTTTAAGGACCATATCGTCGAAGGGTATTGCTTAAGGCCAGCGCGGAGCCATTCCCCGCGGTTTGCCGGTTGGTCCAGCGCCGGAAACTCCCGCAGATGCGGCCATGGTGTTGGGCTCATCTACCTCGGAGAGGACCGTGCTGTCGTCGTCATTCTCAGCGAGCAGCGGCGCGATTTCGCGCAGTGTTTCTGCCGCCTGCTGCAACATTTCTATCTGCTTTCCCAACTGTGCGTATTTGGCTTGCTTGTTGCGCAAGACCTCGTGAATATCCTTCATGTCGCCCCCTGTGATCAATCTAAAGAGGAGGTAACACAGGGTCAACGGGAATGGCGGAAAGTAAGATTACGGGAGTAACCTGTCGATTCATTGACCGACGTTCACAGACCCATCCTCGATCGGGGACAGGCGAGTCTCGCCTGTCCCTACGCATTCACGGACTTTATGCGCCGATAAGTGTGGCTTCCGATTCGTAGATCGAGTGCCACGAGGTAGCGGCTTTCAGTCGGCCGTTCACATTGTTGATATTCTTCACGCCTTCATCAGCAGCCATTTGCGGAATGCTTCTGCGCCCTGCTTGGCGTAGATGGGAATGCCGTCTTTCCAGGTGGCGCGTCCGCAGAGCACGCCGTTGAACTTGACGCCGGATTCGGCGGCCAGTTCCAGAGCTTCGGTGAACTCCGAATTGCTCACGCCAGCAGATAGATAGATGAACGGCTTGGTGGTGGCGCTGGCGGCTTTGTGGAACAGGTCGGTGGCTTCTTGCTTGCTGTAGGCTGACTGTACCGGCAAAGCGCTTCAGTGCCCTCGACAAATTTCATGTTTACCGGCACTTCTACTTTCAGCACATCGACGCCGTAGCTTTCTTTGCTGAATTCACGCATGCTTCGGTCACGATTTGCGGTTTGTTCTTGGCGTACTCCAAACCTTTTTCGTCGGCGCCTTCCTCATATCCGACAAATTCCAGAAAGAATGGGATGTCGTTGGCGCGGCATTCGTCGCCGATGCGCTCTCTACCCATGCGTGCTTCTGATCGTTTACGTCTTGGGGATCGAACGGGGTGTAGTAGAGCAAAATCTTGATGCAGTCGGCGCCCGCTTCTTTCAGGCGTCGGACGGACCAGTGATTCAGCAGGTCGGCCAGGCGGCCGGGAGTATTGGCGTCATATCCAGTTTTTTCGTAGGCGAGCAGCAGGCCGGAATTTTTGGCGCGGCGTTTGGAGGCGGGCAATCCCCACTCAGGGTCGAGCAGGATGGCGCTGGCATGCTGGGTCAAGCACTTCCGTGACCAGCGATTTAAACTCTTCCATCATGGCGTCGCTGATCTTTGAGCCTTTTTCCTTTTCCAGAGATTTTTGCAGAGACCCGCGCTGGTCCATGGCCGCGGCGGCGATCACTCCGCGATCGTTGGAGACTTTCTTAGGCCCGCTAATTTTCCAGGGGTAAGTTTCATGGATTCCTCCTATGAGTGCTATGAATGGATTTATCGGAGTAGCTGGATAGTGTATTACGTTTGCGGGTAGTCCGCGAACCAAAACAAGGCTGCGCGCCAGATGTCTTGTGTGGCGCGGGCGCCCGCCCGCGGCTTTGAGGAGTTACTTGGGGGACCGGTGTGCCTGCGGTACTACCGGGAATTTTTTACGGTTTCGCCTATCTTGTGTATCGGCCCAACTTCCACTTCCACCTGGGAGTTTTTAGCGAAGGTCACGTCGCGGCCATGAGCCAGAAACCTGCTATAAACCGTCCGGCCGGCGTCGATCATGCCTACCGTTCCCGCGAATGTCTTTGATCCAGAGGCCATCACCGCTACCCGCATCAGCAGGCCGAAACCGTTGCTAGCTGTAGCGCTGTGTCCCAAGCTTCCGCTTTCTTCGTCCATCAGAGCCGACGTCGCTAGCAATCCCAAGGCAAGCGGCAGCATAACCCCTTTTTTGGTGTCGGGCTCAACTCCGCCTTCCGTGTCGAGTTTCAAACTGCGGCCCTTCGTGCCATCGACCGCAGCGGGAACTCCGGAAACCTGTTGTTGCGTGCCTTGCGGAAAATCAACTTGATTAAAGGTGAACCGCAGCGCCCCGTTCTGGCCCCATTTTTTTGCGGCGCGGGCGCGCAGCACTTTTCCGCGCAATATGGCGCCCTGGGGAATTTCAATTTGGCCGCTATTGCCGATGACTGGCTGGGTCACCACCGCGCTAACCAGATCTCCCTGCTTGCCGGTTTTTGAGCTTAATCCTTCTTGCAGTCTCGCGTGTAGATAAGCCGCTCGTTCTAACTTGTCCCCCAATTGGGCGGGTGTGGCTGGCTCCGGCATTCTATGCCGCTCAATTGCGGGTAGTGGAGTCAACAAAGCCACGTCATACTGCGAACCCGCTTCGATGATTTCAGGATGCCAGGGCAGTTGCGCGTACACATATTTTTTCAGCCGCTCAACTTTGCCCGGAGCAGTCACGGTGCTGACCGTCTCATTTTTCTTCAGCATGGCGGCATTCCACACCTGCTTGATCAATGAAGCGTGTTTGGTGTGCGAGCTTTGGAACCGGACGATCTGTGTGCTTTCCTCCGCCTTTCCCGTCGCGATCGCCACTTGCGAACCATCACCCAACCGCAGCGCATTAAATTGAATTGATGCCTCGTGCAAAGGGGTAAAGTCCCCATGAGAAATTGCCGACGCACGCTTGCTTTTCGCCGCGGGTTCAACCTCCGATACCCTGCCGAGCAGAACGCTACCCGCAGGTATCAGCAATTGGTTTGAATCGTATAGCGGTTCTACCGTGTGCGCCCTCACTGCGGCCCCAATTTTTACTTTGGCGGGCGTGTCCAATTCCACCCGGAGTATTCGCGAATCCACGGTCCCCTTACCTGTTACCTGGGCGAGGCCGACCGAGGCGAAAATGAAAACGCATAATAAGACAGAAAAATGACGCGGGGGAATGAATGAAGTCATGGAAATATTATTTTAGCGACCCGCAGCGTGGGATTCCAGTCCCTCACCGTAGGGACGGCCGCCCTCGGCTTTCCAAGTCGTGCAAGGCTCGACAAAGCCTGAATCTAAAAACTACGCCATCCACGACGGGCCAAAGAGGCTGTAGAGCAGAATGATCAACACCAGCAGGGTGAACATGACATATATTCGATCGCGTTGTACCGCAAACCCGAACATCGAAAATGCGACCCGAGCGACCGGAGTGGCAATCAGCAACAGAAGTCCCAACTGAATGATGCCACGGCCATGGCCTTGCGATGCATACTGCAAAATTGCTGGAATTCTCGTCAGGGTCTCAGGTTCGCCTTGGAAGATGTGGTAATTGGTGTGCGATTCGCCATGATGCGCTAAAAAAATGATGCCTCCGCAAAAAACCACGATTGCCGCCAAAGACACTCCCGTGCGCAGCAGATTCCCAATCATGCTCTCGACCTTTTCATCCGTCCAACTTGGGGGAATCATATTTTTCCGAACAGGCCCTTCAACAGCATTTCAGCTCCGAGCAGTGCGATCACGACGCTGAAAACCACTCGCAACACTCCGGTCTTAGCCTTGACCAGCACCCGCGTACCCCACAGGGATCCTGCGAGGACGCCCAGCATGACCGGCATAGCCAGCCCCGGATCGATGAATCCCCGCTTCAAATAAACCCCTGCACTGGCCGCCGCCGTGACGCCAATCATAAAGTTGCTGGTGGTAGTCGATACTTTGAATGGAATTTTCATGGCCTGGTCCATGGCGAGTACCTTCACCGCCCCTGAGCCGATACCCAGTAATCCGGATAACGTCCCTGCACCAAACATCAGACCAAACCCCGCTGGAACATTCTGCACGTTGTATTGCCGCATGCCTTTGGTATCAGGAAAACTTCCATTCATTCGAAGCCGCGTCGCCAAAGAATCGGGCTCAATATCGCGATCACACGCGGGACGAGTTTTGCGCGATAAGAAAGCGGAGTAAAGAAGAACTAGTCCAAATATCGTCGCAATTGCAGAGGTGGAGACGCGGGTCGCGAGAAAAGCCCCGCACAACGCGCCGAGCGTAGTGGCGATTTCCAAAAACATTCCGATGCGAATATTGGAAATGCCCTCTCTCACGTAGGCCGCCGCTGCGCCCGAAGAAGTTGCGATGACAGAAACCAGCGACGCGCCGATGGCGTAACGGATATCGACCTTGAAAAAAATGGTCAGCAGCGGCACTAGAACCACTCCCCCGCCCAATCCGGTCAGGGACCCCAGCAGGCCCGCCAGCAACGACACACTCGCCAGTACAGCGCTGAATTCGAACACGTTCATTGGCACGGCCCTTGAGGACTGTCTATCTTACGTGAGTCACCAGTCAGGGCGAGGGTATTACATGAATACCTCGCTGGAATTATCTCAGCGCTAAAGAGAGAATGACCTGTTTCCTATTTCTCTCTTATGAGTTCTGCTATCGCAATCGCACCTCGCTCTTTAAAGAAAAAAGTCGGGATTGCGCTGTGGATGGACCGCGTACTCGAAGAGTGCGATCGCGCCAGCGTGGGCCTCGCCCCTGATCCGGTGCATGACTTGCGCGTGGCATTGCGACGCTGCCGCTCTGTGGCCGATGGAATCATGGCCATCGATCCCGACCCAGCATGGAAGGAAATGAAGAAGGCAGGGCGGGATTTATTCCGCAGCCTGGGGGTCCTGCGGGACATTCACGTAATGAAGGAGTGGACAGAGCTCCTCGCGATGCCCGGAGATCCGGGTGCCCCCGCAGTCCTTCAACATTTGCAGGCCAGCGAGTTTCGATTTCAGCAGAACGCTTTGGCGGCATTGCTGAAATTTGATCGCAAACAATGGAGCAAATGGGGGGCCGTGCTTCCGCGCCGGGCTGCGAAGTTGCGTCCCGGCAGCAATGTATTTAAGCATCTAGCACTGGAACGCTGGATGGATGCCCACGACCTTCACCATCGTGCCTTGAGAAATCGGTCCCGGGTTTCCTTTCACAACTTGCGCATTGGACTGAAACGGTTCCGTTATATCGTGGAAAATTTTCTTCCGCAGCAGCATGTCCTGTGGAACACCGATTTGAAGAAACTTCAGGACCTTCTTGGAGAAGTGCACGACCTCGATGTCTTGTGGACAACACTTGTCCGGCTGAATCCTTTTGTGAGTGCCCAATCTCGATCGCTATGGCATGACCGCATTGTTAAAGAGCGTAATTCGCGAATTGAAAAATATCGCACCAAAATGGTGGGGAAGGATTCGCTGTGGCCAGCCTGGCGTAGCCAGTTGCCTCTGGGAAATCAAGTTCCTGAGTTCGCGTTAGAGCGCCTGAAGGTTTGGGCGGCTGCGCTCGACCGTGATTTCAAGCACTCCTTGCATGTCACGAAATTGGCGTTGCAGATATACGACGGATTAACGAGTTGTGCGTCGTCAATCAGCCGCAGGGCAATCCCTCTCTCTCGCCATGATAAGCATCGAATAATTCTCAAAGTTGCCGCGTTGGTGCACGATGTAGGACGCTCCCGGCGCGAAAGCAAACCGCACAAGGCGACTTACAAGCTTGTAGAAAAGTTGACTCCGCCATTGGGATTCGACAGGGAAGAGCTGCATCTCGTGGCTGTAATCGCGCGTTACCATCGCGGAGCGTTGCCGCGTTCCACCAACATTGAACAACAATGGCTGACCACTGGGGATCGGAAAGTGGTCATGATTCTCGCCGGAATACTTCGCGTGGCCAACGCCCTAGACGCGGATGCCGATGGACGCATCCGAGGCGTCCGTATAGAGCAACGAAACGGTGTTCTCATCATCCTCGCTCAAGGTTATTCTCCGGCGGGCCGACTGGCCTCGGGCGTTGCTTCGGCGCGTCACCTGTTGGAGTTGGCTTGCAAAGTTCCGGTCATCATCAAGACCATGCGCGTGGATCGACCAGAACCGCGAAAATTATCAGGAGTTAACATTCGCAACTTCATTAAAAAGTTATGAAAGAAAGCTTAATTCGGTTTGTAATCGGTGGATTAGTTGTATCGGCTTTTTCCATCGTGGCCGACGCTCTCAAGCCGAAGAGTTTTGCCGGCTTATTGGGCGCCGCTCCGTCAGTAGCGCTGGCAACGCTGGGGCTTACGGTGATGAAAAGCGGAGCCATCTACGCCTCTATCGAAGCCCGTTCCATGATCGTCGGCGCATTCGCATTTCTCATCTACGCGTGGATGGTCGCGAAAATTTTATTAAAAGGTAAATGGTCAGCCTTGTCCGTCACTGCATGCTCATTGTTGGTCTGGTTTGGATCTTCCTTCGGAATTTGGTATGTAGCTCTGAGGTAAATCGCCGTGCTTGTCAAATTTGAAGTCAAAGAATTGAAAGATACCCGCTGGTATGAGTATGCCTCGCGGTTTCTGTTTGGTGGGGCCATCACCATGGTCGCCGGTCTGATTGCAAAAAAGTTCGGCCCTGTTATCGGAGGCCTGTTTATGGCCTTTCCCGCCATCTTTCCAGCCAGCGCGTCCCTAATCGAAAAACATGAGAAAGAAAAGAAAAACAAAGCTGGCTATGCCGGAACCGCCCGCGGACGGGTGGCAGCTGGAGTGGATTCTGTTGGCGCCCTCCTGGGATGCGTAGGATTAATGTCCTTTGCCTACATTGCGTACCTTTCCTTGCCTCGCATGCATGCGTTGCTTGTGCTAACCATCGCCACGCTTTCCTGGGCCGGAATCTCCGTCTTGCTATGGATGGCCCGAAAGCGCTGGCGAAAATTATTTCGATAACGTCATCGCATAATTCGCATCATAAAAAAGCTTAACCAGCAAAGGGCACCGCAGCAGGATTTTCCCTGCTTAGTCGCTCACGCCTGTACTTTGGAGCAAGAATATGAAGACGAAGCAAAGTAGGAAAGTTCGATACGCAGTCGTTGGCCTCGGGCACTTGACGCAGGTTGCAGTATTGCCCGCATTCGCGCATGCGCGCAATTCGCGAGTAGTTGCTCTGATTTCAGGGGAAAAGAAGAAGCTGAACGCATTGGGACGCAAGTACGAAATCGACCGTCTTTATTCTTACGATCAATACGAGGAATGTTTGGCGGACGGCGTGGACGCCGTTTACATTGTGCTGCCCAATCATCTGCACCGCGATTACACCGTTCGTGCTGCCAATGCAGGTGTACATGTGTTGTGTGAGAAACCGATGGCCGTCACCACTGCGGATTGCAAGGCCATGATCGCCGCCGCCGAGAAAAACCAGGTTCAGCTGATGATCGCCTACCGTCTGCATTTTGAAAAAGGGAATTTGGAGGCGATTAAGACCGCGCGGGATGGCAAGCTTGGCGAGCTCAGATTTTTCAGCTCAGAATTTGCACAACAAGTCGTAGGCGACAATGTCAGGGTCACCGAACCGGTCAAGAGAGGAGGCGGCCCGATTTACGACATGGGAGTGTATTGCATCAATGCTTCTCGATATTTGTTCGGAGCGGAACCGCTCGAAGTGTTTGCTGCGAGCGCGGGGAAGGGCCGTCCCCGCTTTCATAATACGGAAGAGATGACTTCCGTCGTGCTGCGCTTTCCCGGAGAACGCCTGGCAACTTTCACCGCTAGCTTCGGGGCTGCGGATGCAGGCCGATACACCCTAGTGGGGACCAAAGGTTCCTTGACCGCTGATCCCGGATACGAATATGCAGAAGCCCTCCAACAGGAAGTAAAGATCGGCGAGCGAACCAAGAAGCGCGACTTTCCTAAACGCGACCAGTTCGCTGCGGAGATAGAATATTTTTCAAACTGCGTTCTGCGTAATCGGAAGCCCGAGCCTTCTGGTGAAGAAGGCATGGCAGATGTACGCATCGTCGAAGCCATCTACAAATCTGCGCAATCTCGCCGGGCAATTAAATTGACTCCATTTATCAAGAAGCGGCGTCCGACGTCGACGCAGGAGATTCGCCGGAAGGCCCACGGCAAACCAGACACGGTCGAAGTGGAATCTCCTTCGGGAGAGGCGGCGTAGTCCCTGACCGAAGCCAGTGAATAAATATGCCCGCACCGCCGGTTTAGATACCAGTGGAATTAGATCGGCGCTGAACCCATTCCTCTACCGTAATCGGCTACACTAAGTGCGTCATACGCCGCAGTTGCGCGGCTTTTCCGAGTCGCCATGGATATTCGGGACGTTGCTAGACGCGCCAAGGTTTCAACCGCGACGGTTTCGCGCGCCATTAATCGCGTACCCACCGTGGATCCGGAATTAGCCGAGCGCGTTTGGAAGGTTGTCCATGAACTTGGGTACTATCCCAACACCCAGGCCCGAGCGTTGGTTTCAGGTAAAAGCAGGATCTTTGGCCTGATCGTTTCCGAAATTACCAATCCTTTTTTCCCCGAAGTCGTGCAGTCTTTCGAAGACATTGCGGTCAGCCACGACTACGAAATTTTGCTCACTTCCACCGTCCATGATCCCAAGCGAATGGCGCTCGCTGTAAGGCGCATGATAGAGCGCAGAGTCGAGGGTGTGGCCGTCTTGACTTTCGGTATGGAAGATTCATTGATTGAAGATTTATGCGATCGTAAGGTTCCTCTGGTTTTTGTGGATGTAGGTCCCGACGTGCGGGGAGTCAGCAACATACGCATTAACTATCAGCATGGCATCAGGGAAGCGGTGCGGCATTTAGTTGCACTGAACCATTCGCGCATAGCTTTTATCAGCGGCCCACTGCACTTGAAATCTGCCATGGCAAGAAAAGAAGCGTTTGAGAATGCATTGCAGGAACTTGGCCGGAAAGTCCTCCCCGGTTTGCTGGTTACTGGAGATCACAAGACCGAAGGCGGTATGCGCGCCTTGACCGAGTTGATGGCGGCCAGAAATCCTCCAACCGCGGTGATGTGTTCGAATGACATGACTGCCATCGGCGTAATGCGCGAGGCATATGAATTGGGCATAGTCATACCGCGCGACTTATCAGTCGTTGGATTCGATGATATACGCCTGGCAGAATTCACGACTCCGCCACTAACCACGGTGCAAATGCCGCAAAAAATGCTGGCCGAGTACGCATTCACAGCGTTGATTAACGAAATTGAAGGAAAATCAACTTCGACGGGCTGCACCGACTATGAGATGCTGACCGCTCTAAAATTGCGCCGCTCCACTGGACCTCCACTTGCGAAAACCAGAAACGGTGCACATTAAGCTCATTGGAAGATTGACTGCAAACGGCGAGCGGAGTAGATTCACTTGCGACAGTAGAGTAAGCGTTTACTAAATACTGGCTAGTTTAGGCTTGGCCTTTGCACTTTTAGCCACTGGATCCTGTAGAGGGTTGGAGGAAGTCACTTGAGCAGGCTAAATCCCGGAATCACGAGCAGATTTTCGAAGTCCAGAAGAAAATTTTTGCGCCAGGCTTCCGCTGCTGGATTGGTCTGCTCGTCGAACCTCTCGCTCGGACGGTTCTTATCGGCGCAGGTTTCGTCATCCTCGGTCAAAGTTTATGTGGATTCCCGCCGCGCGATCGCTCCCCTGAACCGAAATCTTTTCGGATCCTTCCTCGAAGTTTTAGGACGCGCCATCTACGAAGGAGTCTACGATCCTGGCTCGAAACTTTCTGACTCGAACGGATTCCGTACCGACGTTCTCAACGAAATTAAAAAGATGGGAGTGCCCATCATCCGCTATCCCGGCGGAAATTTTGTTTCCGGATACAACTGGCTCGATGGCGTTGGTCCCAAGCAGGACCGTCCGGTGCAACTCGACAAAGCATGGAACTCGCTCAACTCCAATCAGTTCGGAACCAACGAATTCATGCAATGGTGCAAGATGGTCGGCACCGAACCGCTAATGGGTTTGAATTTGGGTACCGGAAGCGCCGAGCAGGCCGCGGCGCTGGTCGAATATTGCAACGTCGACAGTGGCACGCAATGGAGCAACCTTCGCCGCAAACATGGGTACGCCGCGCCCTACAAAGTTGAAAAATGGTGTCTGGGAAATGAGATGGACGGTCCCTGGCAAATTGGCCACATGCTTGCCACCGAGTATGGACTCAAGGCGGCGGACGCCGCCCGCCAGATGCGCTACGTCGATCCCTCGCTGAAGCTCATTGCTTGCGGATCGAGCGGGCCGTTCACTCCCACCTATCTCGAGTGGGATCGCGAAGTGCTAGAACAATGCTACGACTATGTCGATGCGCTCTCCCTGCACCGCTATTTTGAAAACAACGAACCAACCCCAAGCGGCGACAGCAGAAAATTTCTTGCCATGAATCTAAGCATGGAACAGCAGATTCACGAGACCCTCGCGGTTTGCGACATGGTGGGCGGGCGCCGTCATTCTCCCAAAAAGTTGTGGTTGTCGTTCGACGAATGGAATGTGTGGTACCGTGCCCGCAGCGGCAATGATGTTGACGGAAACCGTAAAGCCGCGCCACACCTGCTCGAAGAGGTTTACAACCTCGAAGACGCGTTGCTCGTTGGAGGGTTGCTCAATTCTCTGATGCGCAATGCCGACCGCATCAAGATTACTTGCCTGGCCCAGCTCGTAAACGTGATCGCGCCAATCACGACCAACGCTAATGGACTAATGCGCCACACCATTTATTATCCTTATAACTGGGCCCTGCAATATGCCCGGGGCCGCGTGCTCAATATCTTGACCGAATCGCCGACGTACGAAACGTCGCTCGAAAGCCGCGGCCGCAATACCGATGCGCCCAAGACGCAGGTCCCTTATGTAGACGTTGCGGGCACAGTGAATCCGGACGATGGAACGATTTCACTCTTTGCCTTAAATCGTGATCTGGATAAATCGCAGCAGGTCGAAATTAATTGGGAAGATAAATCTCCGGCGCGGCTGCTCACGTCGTTTGTGCTGACCGGCAACGATCTCAAAGCGTTCAATACCTTCGATGCGCCCCAGCGCGTGGCTCCTCAGGCGTTCGAAAAACCGTCAACCTCCAGCGGGCGCACTACGCTGGTACTGCCCCCGCGCTCCTATTCCGTGATGCAGTGGGGCGCCTAAACAGCCAGAACAAACAGTAAAATTCTTTAAGGAACGTAATGTTGCTGCAAGCCTTGCGCGAAGAGGTGTTAGAGGCAAACCTCGAGTTAGTGAAGCGAGGATTAGTGCTCTATACCTTTGGAAATGTCAGTGGGATTTCGCGCGATAAAGAACTGGTAGTTATAAAGCCCAGCGGCGTTCCCTACGGAGAGATGAAAACTGAACACTTGGTCGTCACCGATCTCGAAGGGAAGACGGTCGAAGGCAAATTGAGGCCATCGTCTGACCTGCCGACACACCTCGTTTTGTATAAAGCTTTCTCTAATATTGGGGGGGTGACGCATACCCACTCTGAATATGCGACGGCGTGGGCACAGGCGCGCCAGCCGATTCCGTGTTTCGGTACCACCCACGCAGATTATTTTTATGGATCAATTCCAATCACCGAAGTTTTGTCGGATGAAGAAATCGCATCTGACTACGAGAAAAATACCGGTCATGCTATTGTGCGTACGTTTGACAATCTCGACTACGCGGCGGTGCCGGCTGTGTTGGTAGCGAATCACGGACCCTTCGCGTGGGGGTCCGATGCGCACACGTCTGCCCACAACGCGGTAATAATGGAAGCGGTGGCGCGGACCGCATATTTTACCCGCGCTATCAACCCTAAAGCTGAAAACGCTGGACGGGCGATTCAAGACAAGCATTACAAACGCAAGCACGGAAGCAATGCGTACTATGGCCAAATGTAGGGTGGACACTCTTGTCCGTCCCACACTTGTGACGCACGGGGACCCAGAAATTTATGTCTAAGAAAAAAATAACCATGGGATTGATCGTCGGGAACCGCGGCTTCTTCCCCGATCACCTTGCCAAAGAAGGACGCGAAGAAATGCTGCGTGTCCTCAAGGCTAAAGACATAGACGTAATCGCGCCCACTCCGGAAGAGACTCACTATGGCGCGGTCGAAACCCGCGAGGAATCCCGCCGCTGCGCCGAATTATTTAAACGCAATCGCGATCGCATCGATGGCATCATCGTGACCCTTCCCAACTTCGGCGAAGAGCGCGCCATCGCCGACACGTTACGGCTGGCTGATCTCCGGGTCCCGGTATTAATCCAAGCTACCCCGGACGATCCCAAGAAGATGACCATCGCATTCCGCCGCGACAGTTTTTGCGGAAAGATGTCAGCCTGCAACAATCTGATGCAATACGGCATTCCGTATTCGATTACCAGCCTGCACACCGAGGCGCCGGACTCCCCCGAATTCGACAAAGATCTCGACTGGTTTGCCGCAGTATGCCGCGTGGTTGATGGCTTCAAGAATCTGCGCGTTGGCGCAATTGGCGCGCGCCCAACGGCTTTCAACACTGTCCGTTACAGTGAAAAGATTTTGGAGTCGCAAGGAATCTCAATCGAGACGCTGGATCTTTCAGAAGTTCTCGGCCGCATTAGCCGGATGAAAGACGATGACGAACTCGCGCAATCCAAGCTCGCGTCGATAAATAAATACGTGGATTCGAGCGGCGTGCCTGCTGCCGCGTTGATGAAAATGGCAAAGCTCGGCGCGGTTGTCGATCAATGGATGGCGGCCACCGAAGTAAAAATCAGCGCGGTGCAATGCTGGACTTCGATCGAAGAAAATCTCGGAGTCGTCCCCTGCACCATCATGAGCATGATGAGCGACAGTCTGCTTTCCAGCGCATGCGAAGTCGACATCTGCGGCGTCATCGGAATGCACGCACTTCGCCTCGCTTCTGAAACGCCTTCCGCGCTGCTCGACTGGAACAACAATTACGGCGCTGATCCGAATAAAGCGGTCTGCTTCCATTGTTCGAACCTGCCGAAGCATTTCTTTCGCTCAGTCAAGATGGATTATCAGGCGATCATTGCGGGCACAGTCGGAATCGAAAATACATATGGCACCTGCGTCGGCGTGATCAAGCCAGAAAAAATGAGCTTCGCCCGCTTCTCCACCGACGATACTTCCGGCCGTATGCGCGGCTACGTCGGCGAAGGCCGCTTCACCGACGATCCTCTTAACACCTTCGGCGGCGCGGGCGTTGTAGAGATCCCAAGAATGCAAAAGCTGTTGCGCTACATCTGCGAAAGTGGATTCGAACATCACGTCGCCGCCAATCTTTCCACGTCCGCATCCGCTGTTCACGAAGCGGCGACCAAATATTTTGGCTGGGACATGTACTGGCACGAGCCGCCGGATGGGCTCGCCTAGATGGCCATCGTGGCCGGAGTAGATTTCGGAACCCTTAGCGTTCGCGTCGCCATCGTTGACAGTGAGCGCGGCCTGCTCAATTCCGCGGTCGCTGAATATCCCCTGCATCGCAGGCGTGAAGATCCCGAATACGCAACCCAATCCCATGAAGACCACATGCGCGCCCTCGCCGCCGCGACTCGCGCAGCGGTAGCAAAATCTGGCGTCTCCGGCGATCAAATCGAAGCCATTGCGCTCGATACCACGGGATCGTCGGTCATTCCCGTCAACGACAAGATGCAACCGCTGGGCGAGTACTATCTCTGGTGCGACCACCGCGCTAAAGGCGAAGCCGCCGAGATCACCGAAGCAGCCCACCTCGAAGGACTCGAAGCCATCAAATGGTGCGGCGGTGTCTATTCCTCTGAATGGGGATTCTCCAAGTTACTTCACTGGCTTCGCCACAATCCTTCTCTGCGAGCTAATTTCGGCTCTGCTTTCGAACATTGCGACATGGTCGCAGCCACACTCTGCGGAATTGCCGATCCCGCAAAAGTAAAACGCAGCATCTGTGCCATGGGCCATAAATGGATGTGGAACGAAGCGCTTGGCGGACTTCCATCCGAAGAATTTCTCACCAAACTTGATCCTTTATTAAAAGGAGTCCGAGAAAAGCTTCAAGGCAAATACGCAACCTCAGACAAGATCGCGGGCACGCTCTCCGCCAAATGGTCTGAGAACTTGGGACTAAGAACTGGAATTCCAATCCCCGTCGGCGCATTCGACGCCCACTGGGACGCAATCGGCGCCGGCTGCCGCACCGACGACATGGTCAATGTCATCGGCACATCGACCTGCATCATCGGAATCACCCCGTCGGTAAATTTAGTTCCGGGCGTCTGCGGAGTCGTGCAGGGAAGCGTGCACCCCCACCGCACCGGGATCGAAGCTGGACTCTCCGCCGTCGGGGACATCTTCAACGCCATCGCCGCCCGCGCCGGAACCGAGGTTCCAACCCTAAGCGAAGGCCTGGAAAACTATCGCGCCGGACAAACCGGCCTCCTTCGCATGACCTGGGACAACGGCGACCGCACCGTGCTCGTCAATCCCAATCTGCGCGGCATCACCCTCGGCTGGAATTTGCAAAGCACCGCACAGGACGAATTATTCGCCGCCATCGAAGGCACCGCTTTCCACACGCGCGTTATTCTCGACCGCATGGCCGAAAGCGGAGTCTACATAAAGCGCGTAATCAACGCTGGCGGCATCCCGCAAAAAAACAACGTGCTTAACCAAGTTTACGCAAACGTGCTTGGCCGCCCGGTTCTCGTCCCTAGCGGAAATGTGTTGAGTCTTGGCTCCGCGATTTTTGCCTTCCTCGCCGCGGGCACGTTCAAAACCGTCGAAGAAGCGCAAGATAAGATTTGTCCCTCTCATAAAGCATTTACTCCCAATAAATCCGAGCAATCAGTCTATGAGTCGTTGTACAGTGTGTATCGCAATCTGTACTTCGAATTCGGAACACCTGGAAAAAGTTCTTTCGGAGACGTTTTGCCCACGCTGATCCGTACCGCCGAGCAGGCACACAAAGCTTTCGACAGCCGAGCATCCTCATGAAACACACTTATTTTTGGAGGCCTTAATGAAGTTCTACGTTACGCTCAGCATTCTGTTGGTTTCACTGTCCTGCGCGAATGCCTTCAGCGAGCAAGGGAAAAAATCGACTATGCAAAAGCAATCTTTCGGCAAAACCGACGATGGTCAAGCGGTGGACTTGTACACACTCACTAACCAGAAGGGAATGCAAGTTTCGATCACGAATTTCGGCGCGACCGTTGTTTCGATTAAGGTCCCCGATAAAGCTGGGACGATGGCGGACGTGGTGCTCGGATACACCGATGCCGGAGGCTATCAGAGCGGCAAGGCCTACCTCGGAGCGACTATTGGACGCTACGGAAACCGAATTGCCAAGGGCAAATTCGTCCTCGATGGCCAAACCTTCAGCCTCCCTACGAATGACGGACCCAACACCTTGCATGGAGGAATTAAAGGCTTCAGTCATCGTGTCTGGACCGCAAAAGATGTCTCTAGTGCCGCTGGCCAAGCATTGCAAATGACCTACCTCAGCAAAGATGGAGAAGAGGGATTCCCAGGGAATTTGAACGTGAAAGTAGTCTTCACCCTCCCGGAAAATAACGAACTGAAGATCGACTACAGCGCCACCACGGACAAAGACACCGTGCTCAATTTAACCAACCATTCCTATTTCAATCTTTCGGGACAAGGCGAAGGCGACATTCTCGGCCACGAACTCACGCTCCATGCTTCCAGATTTACCCCAGTAGACTCAACTTTAATTCCAACCGGCGAGTTGAAAAGCGTAAAGGGCACTCCCTTCGATTTCACTAAATCGACCGCGATTGGCACCCGTATTGATCAGGATGACGAGCAAGTCAAATTCGGCAAGGGATACGATCATAACTGGGTCTTGGATAATGCCGGACCGGCTCTTCATTCGGCAGCCTTTGCCTACGATCCCAAGAGCGGCCGCACTTTGGAAGTTTTGACGACCGAGCCCGGCATCCAGTTCTACACCGGAAACTTTCTCGATGGCACCATTCACGGTAAAGACGGAAAGGTATACAACCATCGTTATGCTTTCTGTCTGGAGACGCAACACTTTCCGGATTCCCCGAATCATCCAAAATTTCCGACCACGGAGTTAAAGCCAGGACATAGATTTCATTCCGTAACGATATTTAAGTTTTCTACCCGGTAAGGATGAACCGCGCAGCCCCCTAATGTACTCGAGTAAAAGCGGCACGGAAAAAGTGGCTCGTCTTTCTTCGTTTACCTTAGTGGCCATTCGTGGTTGACGAACTTCGAGCAGCGGACAGGCTTGCCCTGAAAAAAATTCGCATGTATCCTCAAATTGGCTTTGTTGGTTACCAGGACGCTTAGACCCTTCGCGAGGCTATCAATCTCGTGTTAGTTCGATAAGTTCATTTTCATATCACATTTGAAACCGACAGCCGAGGGCGGCTGTCCCCACGCGAGCAAAATCGCGAACGTGGTTAGGAGAAAAGATGGCTAAGATTGCAAAGACAGCAGACCGTAAGAAAGTAATGGACACATCGAAGAGCACCGATTGCCCGAAATGCGGAAAAACCACGCGCATTGTGAAACGGGTCAAAGACCGCGAGCGCAATGTCCCCGGAGGGGTGTTTATATCCTGTTCGGCGTGCGAATTCTACGAAAAGCTCTGATAAAGACGGCATTTCGGGCCACTTGCTAATTAAAGCGCAACCTCCCGTCGCCCTTATGGTTCTAATAGAGGAGGGTGTGTCGTGAGGAGGCTTCTATGGCGATGACTCGGCGGTTAAACTTCCGTTTATCGCGATTCCTTTCGCTTTCAATGGTGTTTGGGATATTGGTCGCAAATCCCGCTGGAGCCCAAACCATAAACTGGGGCCCGTCGGTTACGTCAATGGGATTTGGAGGACACGAAGGACTTGGTGGAAATCCTCCCAGCGTTACCTCAATGGGATTTGGGCACAACGGCAGTCCCTACGGTGCGGGACATATTTCATTCTCTGACCGTGGCTCGTCCGACTCACCATCGAGGCATCATCGGCCTTATCAGACCTACGGCGGCTACTACGCCTATCCAGTCTTTCTCGATTCTTACTCAATGGCGCCCGAAGCCCCCAGAGAAGCGAATGAAGATGAATACAGAGGTGGCCCCACAATTTTTGATCGTCGTGGCGACGGCCAATATGATGCTCCGGCAACCCACCGTTTTCAGCCCCCACAAGATAATCTTGAAGGCAACTCCACTCCGATTTCTCCACCGATGGCCGAAGTAAAAAGTCAACCGCAGACCGTTTTAGTATTCAAAGACGGCCATCAGACGAACGTGGACAACTATGCGATCATCGGAAGCACTCTCTACGATTTATCGGCAGGGAAACGCCGAAAAATCGCGCTTGCCGACCTCGACCTGAAAGCGACCGCGCAGCAAAACGATGACCGCGGCGTAGACTTCGAACTTCCAGCATTCTCCGTCGCGAATTAGGCCGCGAACGACCGCCAATTCCCTCCACAGGGGCCATTTCACTTATTTGCCGCCCTCCGTATAAAATGACTTGTCTTTCCCGCCCAGGTGAAGTAAGCGCCTTCGCCGGCTAGCTGCAAACATTTTTTAGGAGCTTCCATCCATGAGTATTCCTGCGACTCAGTTGCGTCCGGGCATGATCATTAAGCACAACAATGATTTGCATTCGGTTTTCCGCGTCGAACATCGGACCCCCGGCAATCTTCGCGCGTTCATTCAGGCCAAGCTCCGCAACCTGCGCACCGGTGCTATGTTCGAGCACCGCTTCCGTTCTCCCGATCCCATCGAGAAAGTCAATGTGGACGAAGTGGACATGGAATTCCTCTACGCCGACGGCGACAGCTACTACTTCATGGACATTTCCAACTATGAGCAAACTCACCTCACGCGTGAAATCCTGGGGGGAGCGGTGGATTATCTAATTCCAAATCTCCAAATTAAAGTCGAGTTCTTCGACGGCAAAGCGGTCGGCATTGAACTCCCACAGACCGTCGAGTTGACCATCGTCGAGACCGAGCCCGGACTGAAAAGCGCCACCGCATCGAGCGTAACTAAACCCGCCAAGACGGAGACAGGGCTGGTGGTGTACGTTCCACCGTTCATCAACGAAGGCGAGAAGATTCGCGTGGATACGGCTGAGGGAGCTTACCTGTCGAGAGCGTAGGAATTTAACATGCGGTGGGTAATATTCGCGGGAGTGGACTTATATATCTTGTTGATACTCCTCGATGTTTCAATCCCAACGATCTCGGAGCCCAAAAAAGCCCGTGCCCGAGGGACGCGGAAGATACTGAAATCGCGATGCTGGGCATAACTGGGGTGGACTTGCAGGAATGTTCCTCGCAGGATATCGAAAGTTCTGATTGCTTTTTTATGAATTCCAGCGAGAAGCCAATTACTGCCCGCCGCTTTCTAGTGCGTGGCCGTGTACAAGGCGTAGGTTTCCGCTGGTTCGTAGAACGGGAAGCGCACACTTTAGGGATCGCCGGATGGGTGCGCAACAATTCCGACTCCAGCGTTGAAGTTCTTGCCATTGGCACCGCAGACCAACTTTTCGCCTTGCGGTCTCGATTGCAGCAGGGTCCGCGGGCTGCCCGAGTAGATAACGTGGATGAGTCCGAAGCGAAACCCGTACCCGGTCTCACAAAATTTCGAATTGAAGGAGCGTGGTGATGACAACCAATCCCATTCCAATCCGGACAAACGTCGATTGCGAACCTCTTAAGTCTCTCATTCGCGAAGTGCCCGACTTCCCCAAGCCTGGAATTTTGTTTTATGACATAACTACGCTTTTAAAAGACAAGCGCGGCCTCGCCACCCTCATCGACGCATTGGCCGAACATTATCTCGACAAAGATCTTGATCTGGTCTTAGGGATGGAAGCTCGTGGCTTCATCTTCGGTCCCGCGTTGGCCTATCGCCTCAATGCCGGATTTGTTCCCGTCCGCAAGCCGGGAAAGCTCCCAGCCGCGACCACAAAGTACGATTACGCGCTGGAGTATGGCACCAACACTCTCGAAATTCATCAAGACGCAATTGAAAAAGGACAGCGCGTCATCATTGTGGATGATTTATTGGCTACCGGCGGCACCGCAGAAGCGACTACCCATTTAGCTTCATCGCTCGGCGCAGAAATCTGCGGTCTGGGATTCGTCGTGGAACTAGATTTCCTCAATGGCCGCGAGAAGTTGCGGGACTACGACGTTTTCTCTTTGCTTCACTACGATAAGTGACCCGGGCTTCGCCTCTTCAGGCGTATGCTCGAAAAAATACGAAGGCTGGAAGCCGGGGTTTTCCGGTTCCAGCCTTTCGCTTACCTCAACTCAATACTTTCTAAATTTAGTGTGATTGTGTGTTGCTGGCAGCGGTTGCATTCCCGCTCGCGTCCACGGAGTTCAATCGGCTGAGATGCGGGAAGAAAGGTGTAACTTCGAAAGGCATTTTGTCCCGCGCTGTGGTGATTGCCACGGGTGCAGACTTGGTCAACTCTACTTGGTCGGTCCACGGATTCATTCTGACTCGGCCGCCTAAAGGAAGCGCGGCAATCTGGTCGAGCTTCTTGGAATCCAGTGCCGGTCCTGAACTTGTAAGGGTGTTCAGCCGGATTAGGTTCCCTTTGCTGTCCACGAAGCTGTCGCCCAGTCGCGCCGTAAGCAGCGCCGCCATCGATGGCGCCCGCTCCGATAGCTGCTTAAGAAAGAGTCTCCCTGTGTCCATTTTTTGCGCGTAGGGAGAGTTTTTCAACAACTCCACTGCCTTCGCGTCCGCCGCCGTTTCTTCCTCGGGGCTGTGCTTGAACCCGAAATTTCTATAAGTGGCTTCGTCGCTGAATAGCATGCGGTCACTGAAAGCGTATTTGCTTGCGTTGTTGTGCCCCAGAACAATGTGGGCGAGTTCATGCGAGAGTACTAGCGCAAGACTAGACTCATCCGGAAGCACGTCCACCAATCCACGACTAACCACGATCGTATCTCCCACGCTGAACGTTTCCAGCGGGGAGGTAAGCATCATTCTCGTTCGCACCGGCCTGCCCAGTTCCAGGTTGTTCGTGATGACCAGGTTATTGACTACTGTCTGCAAAATTTTATCGACGTCACTCTGCGGGGCTAGCAGGCCAGCTTGCTGAAGACGTGCCACGACATTGTCGTCCGCCTGCTGCTGCCATTGCCGGCGGGCTTCAAGTGGCGTCGCGTCTTGGGCTGCAGCGCTGTCATCTTTTACTTCATCAACGCGAAGCTGCGTGAGTTCATCCTCCTTGGTTTCATTCTTTAAGTTGTATCCCCAGATCCGGGTCTGGGCCTTGAAGGCCACGCGGTTCTTCGCCTTGTAACTGAAATCGCCTTCCTCGCTGTATATATACGCGGGCAGCCAGTAATCGGGCACCAGATTAAGCCGCCAGCTATCCATGTGGAAGAAATAAGTGGACCCTTTCGGACGCGGCGCGTACGTGCCATTGAGCCGCACGATGTTGTAGTTCTGATCTTCGATCCATATACGTCCTAGAAATCGGCCCAGTCCCGCATCCTTCTTTGGATTCACATCAAAGACCAGGCATCGTATGTCGCCTAAGAATTCCCGGCGCACGTATTTAAATTCGTAATGCTTCCGGTCGAAATCCTGGCGATCGACAAAGATCATCCATGAGAAGCCCATGGGCTCATATTGAATCTTGAAAAGCTTGTTCATTCCGCCCATCATGCGTTGCTCGAAACTCTTGCCTTCGGAAAGATAATCGCGCCGCTCCAAAGACTGGCCCAAATCCAGGCGTCCCAAGAAATAGTGATCGCCTTTGGGAACATCTCCCATCACATCGTCACGCTTGAGGTCCTGCAAATAGGTTTCGACCAGCGGAGTTCGCTTCTTCAAGAAGTCCATCAAAGCATGTTCGCGGAAGATGGAGCGGTTGATGACGTCGTCCATGGTAGCCACCTGAGCGGAGCCATCTTGAAGTGGCGGCGAATTCTGCGAAGGTACGCTCGAGACCGAGGCGGCCGCGCTTTCAGAAGTTGCCACCTCTGCATTGGCGCTAGGCGCCACTGGCGGCGCGCTCTGCTGTCCCGCAGCGCCCATCGAAGCCAGCAACAGTGTAGTGAAAAAGCTCTTCAACATGGTCATGAATCAACGCCTCTCTTGAACTCTCAAATCGTTCCGCTTAAGTCACATCGCCAATTCAAACGTAACGTGGACTACGGCCGTCAAATCGACCGGCGTGCCGTTGCGCTGCGCCGGCTTAAATTTCATGTTGTTGGTGGCGACAACCGCGGATTCATCCAACCCGTGTCCCAGTCCGCGGACTACGCGGTTCACCCGCAACTGTCCGTTGGCTCCGAACGTCACTTCCAGTAAAACTTCGCCTTGCAATTGAAGCTTGCGGGCCTCTTCGGTGTAAGCGGGTTTAGGTTTGAATGTGATTTCAATGGGTGAAGTTGCGGGGCCAGACTCCGAAACATGTTTCGCCGCGGGAGTCGCCAGTGCGGTGGAGGCAAATGCGGTCTGCGCGACCGCTCCGCTGGCGCGGCCATCTCCCCGTCCGGGACGCGCTATTCCGTCCCCAAAGCCCGCGCTGGCAATTGCTCCTTCAATCCCTTTAGCACCGCCAGCACCGTTGCCGTGTCCCGCGCCCTGCGGGAGATCAAACGATCCCAACGAAGCCGCCGCCAGATGCGAAGGATTACCCTGACCTTTTAATCCGTTGGGGTCGCCAAACCCGCCGGTTTGTACTTTTTCGATCGGTGCATTCACCGTCGCAACCGCCGAACTGCCAAACGATCCCATATACAAAAGCTTGGCCGGACGCGCAGCTGGAATAGAGACAGATGGTTTCAAAAGTTTTGCCTCGAGTTTGGGAGGTTCGATTTCTTTCGGCAGCATTGGCTTAGGCGCTTTGAAGATTTTTGGTAAAACCAACTGCGGCATCTTCGTTTCAATGGGAATTACTTTCGCCAAGATCTTGGGCTGCTGGACATCCGGCAACTTCACCGGCTCCGGCCGCAAGTCAGGCCGCGGTATGAGTTCAGTGACGGTAAAGTTTCTGCGCGTCGGCATTTGATCGGGCCAAATCAAGCGGGAAAATAAACCAACCAAAATCACAAAAGCGACTAGGCCATAACTGGAGGCCAACGCTCTCCGATCCATTCTCCTCTCGGGCAAAAGGCCCAACTCAAAATTGTCCGACATGGAAGTGCATTAGCTCCGAAATAGGAATCCGGCCGGGGGGTGCGCGGGTGGAGTTTCTAAGTTAAAGCAGGCAGGTACATGCGTAAATGTGTCCGGTGACAGTGTACGAAGGTAACAACCGTATTCCCCAAAAGGAAATCCCAGCGTGGGAAATTGGGTGATCTGAGATGGGGCTATCGATAGTCAGCGCTTAGAACAAGCCCCGTATTTACGGATTACCATAAAGCTGACGGTACATATTCGCGTTGCGCAGTATCGCCTGCACATACTCGCGCGTCTCGGTGAAGGGAATGGATTCTACGAATTCTTGCGGGTCGCGGTACTTCGCTTCTCCCAGCCAGCTCTGCACCCGATCGCTTCCCGCGTTGTAAGCAGCCAACGCGTATTCGAAGGCGCCGAATTTATCCACCATCGCACGAAAGTATTTTGTGCCCAGTTGCAGGTTCAGAGTTGGAGTGAATAGTTGTGGAGCTTTATAGTGCTTGATCTTCTCCTGCTTGGCCAGCGTCTTTCCCACCTTTGGAAGCAATTGCATCAACCCGACTGCATCTTTTTTGGATAGCGCGTTGGGATTGAATTCTGATTCCTGCCTTATGAGTGACGCAACCAAATACGGGTCTAGCCCATTTGCCGACGAAAATCTTTTCAGATCGAACCAGTAGGGTTTAGGGAAAAGTGCTTCCCAGTAAGATCGGGGCAGGCTATCCAAATCGATAGCAAAATAGTTGGGGACGGCACGCTTAAGGACTTCAATTGCGATGTTGTAACTTCCCGCCTCTTCATACATGCGAGCCGTTTCCGCGGGAAGCCAATTTCCCGCATTCTGCGTCGCGGCTGCTTTGAGCTCTCGAACCGCGAAATCCAGGAGCGCGCCGTTTTCCAGCAAGTGCGCTTTCTGAATGCGCAGATCGTCGGAAGGCAGCGCATCCTTTTTCGCCGGGGAATCTGCGGTAATGTTCCGTACCGAGTCGAGCAAGGGGTAGTGCTGCGGAGGACCGTTTACGTTTAGCTTGAGCAGTTGCTGGCGGGCTAATTCCCCGTAGTAATAGTTTTTAAATCGCTGGGTTAGCTTTAAATAGTAAGCGCCCGCCATTGCCGGCTCATTGTCTTCCTGGGCGAGACGAGCCCTCCAATAAATGGCGGCGGGGACTTCCGCAGAATTTGGATACACGCTGATTTGCTGCTCGAATCCGGTTTTCGCGTCACCGGTACGGCCTTGGCGCAAACTCAGCCACGCCACTTTCCAATGCGCGTAAGATGCTCGGTCCGCCGCAGGAAAACGCGACTGCAATTCGCGATAGGAATCGATGGCCTGATCGTAATCGCGCCGCAGTAAGTAGATATTTCCGGCCGCAAGCAGAGCCTGCTCGAGATAAGGACTCGTGGCGTCGAGTTGTCGAAGTTGCGCCAGATATTGCAAGAACTGATCGTCATTGTTTTCGCCGCGCGCGACTTCGCCTAAATTAAACAAGCGCCCTGCATTGATCGCTGACGGGGTCGCCGGAACCGCCTGCAGAGCTTGCTTGGCTTCTTTCGATCGTCCGGCGTGACGTAGCTCTTCGACGAACGTCAATTGCAGAGCCGGACGGTCCGCCGGGGACGCGATATCCAGCAGGGCACGATATTCGTCCGCAGCCTCGCTGTGCCGCTTGCCTTTCGCTAAGAGATCGGCGCGTGTCTTGCGCACCAGGAACGAAGCTGAAGTCAAAGCGGATGGTGAAATCTTCTTTAGCTCTTCTCCCGCGTCGGCCGACTCTGAGCTGAGAGGCATGGCGAAATATAAATTGCTGAAAATTGCCGTGGCCTTCGCATCGTCGGCCTCAGCTTCATACGCGCGTCCCAGCGCAAATTCAACATCGGCACGAACGGGCTTGCGATCCTCTTCCAACAAACTTACCGCCGCTGCCGGCTGATTTTCGCTCATCAACAACGACGCGTACAGCAAATGCGCGTCAACAATGAGCAACGACTCCGGATACTTTTTCTCAAAGTCGCTAAGTGCGGCGATGGCTTCGGCGGGGCGTCCAGTTTGTGAGTATGCCTGTCCGCGAAAGTAGTCCACGTAATCGCCGAGTTCGCCGGCATGGGGATGCGCCTGGCTCAAGGCCGGGATCGCATGGACGTAATCATGGTCGAGAGAGTGCGCGTATCCGAGGACCAGCCAGGCCAGAGCCCCCGCGTCATCACTGGTACGACGTCGCGCATAGCTCTCAACTCCCGCATAAGCGGAGGCGCTGCGATCTTGCAGCAACTGCCGCGCCATCGGTTTAAGGCTTGCAGAAGCCACGAAAGCCAAACGAATCCGTTTGAGCCGAGGCGAACTCCTAGTCTTCTTCGCTACAGTTGTATGAGGTTTTTTCTTAGGGGTGGTTGAGCTGGAAGTTTGGGCAGCGACAGGCGGAAGCCCGGGGCAAAGATGTCCCCCAATCAGCAGCAATAAACTAAATTTAAAAGTGAATCGGGGAAAATGCACAGAAGGAACGCTTGCACTACTTTCTGATTAGTGAGAATAGTTTACACCCAGCAAACTTGCATCACCCTCCGCCAGGATCCTTACCAATTCGTGATTGAAGTAGTCGCCTGAGCCCGCAGCCGTGCTGCCATATCTCTTCTGATAAGTGGCGCGGCTTTTTTCAATATCCTCTTTCAAACGATCATAGAGATCGTGATTCTTGCGGCCTTCGATCACCGGCACTTGGTTATAGAGCTTAATTTCGTCGATCAATAGGCGCGCGAACCGTTGCGCTTTGGTGTGCGTGTCCTGATCGGCCGCTGACAATGGTGATGCGGGCTGCGCGGCTGTAACGACAGAGGACGAGGTCGCGGCAGACGCCGCCATTGCCATGGGCGCTGGTTCTTCGATAGCTTCAGCAACTGCGGACTGGCGTGCCACTGGAGCATGCATCGGAGCGTGCGCCGCGAACGGATCTGGCATCGAAGGCGAACTGGAATGAGCTACAGGTTCGGTTCTTTCAGCAACTTCGTTCGCCCCATCTTTCTGTGCTTGCTTGCGCAGCGAAATTACTTCGAGCCACGCGCTGGTCGCTGCAACCACGAGTTCGAGCGCGGCGGAATCTAAAATGCCTTTCGAACCCATACCGGCGTCGGCATAAACAAGTGCGGCAATTTTGTCTTTCAGCAGCAGAGGTAGAAAGATTACTTCGCCGTTGGCTGGAGCTCTGAAGTGAGTCAGGAATCGGGCATCAACATCCGCCGAGGTCCCGGCGCAAACAGTACGTGTCTGCATGGCTTGGGCTGCGGCGCCATTCCTCAAATCCAAGGAGAAATCTTTGATAGCGTCACTGTTCTCGAAACCGCGTCCCTGCCATCCGGTAGCGATTCCTGATTTAATCACGAACAACGCGGCGCGTCCGCTGTAGCGGGCAGTGCTATCGAGTAAAGCGCGAAGAATTTCTTTTTGAGTGCTACCGGTATGAATGGCCGAAATCGCCGCTAGAAGATCAGCAGGCGTTCCTCCATTGCTGTCGTGCGGTCCTGCATGCGCGCTGGACTTCGCCAGTTCGGGGCCTAGCTCAGCGATGACGCTGCGCACCAGGTCTTCACGCAACGATGGAATATGGCTTTCAAGTATTCGTGCTACTGCTTTTTCGACAATCTGTTCGATCAAGATTGGTTCCGCCATCTTTTCTTATCGATTTTGAAAAGCTCCGGCTGATTTAGTGGAACAATCCCCGGTTTGAAGCCTGATTATAGGGTTTTAGCCCCGTACTCTGGAGTCACGTTAGGCCCTGATCTAACGGGGTCATCAGCACCCTGAGTGCAATCTAGCGCAAACCCCGGGAAACTTGATAGGCCAAAACAGTTCGCGCAACACTAAAGTACCGAGTAAAATAAGCCTTCCGCAACGCACGCAAGATATACGTAAAATTGTGCATCGGACTCATAATGAATACCATCCAACCAAAAGTAGCTGAACCGGTCAGTGACGAACTGGCGCTGGTACAGGCAGCCAAGAACGGCGACGTTGCGTCGTTTGAAGAACTCGTAAGACGGTACGATCGCAATGTTTTTCGGATTGCGCAGCACATCACGCAGAATCGCGAGGATGCGGAAGATGTAGTGCAGGACGCGTTCCTCAAGGCTTACACGAACCTGAAACAGTTTCAGGGGCAATCGAAGTTTTATACCTGGCTCGTGCGCATCGCGGTCAACGAAGCGCTGATGAAGTTGCGGCGCAGGAAACCTGAGCGCACGGTTTCGCTGGACGAGGAAATAAAGACGGATGAAGATTCAGTCCCTCGAGAAGTCGCGGACTGGAGTCCGAATCCAGAGCAGCAATACAATCAAGGCGAATTGCGCGAAATTTTGACGCGGACGATTCAAGGTCTCCCTGCAACTTTTCGCACCGTGTTTGTGTTGAGAGACGTGGAAGGTCTCTCGACTGAAGAAACAGCGGAAGCGCTGGATTTAAGTATTCCCGCAGTGAAGTCAAGGTTGTTGCGGGCGCGTTTGCAGTTAAGAGAACGTTTAAGCAAGTTTTTTCAGAGGCGAGAACCTGGCGCCGCGAAATTGGAAGTGGAAGATGGCGACGGCATCCCGTTGGCGGGATTTCCAAAACTTGAAACCGGAGATGGCGATCTGTGAAGTGCGCTGAATTCCTTCAGGAACTTACCAATTATCTCGACGGAGTCATGGACTCCCAAACCAAGTCCGAACTCGAAGACCATCTTTCGTGGTGCCACAACTGCTACGTCGTCTGCGATACCACCAAGAAGACCATCGAAATCTACCGCGACTCCAAACTCTACGAACTGCCCGATGACTTAAGAAACCGGCTGCGATCCGCGATCGTGACCAAGTGCCAGGCCCGAAAAAAAGCCGAGCCCGGCAACGCCTAAGCCCATGTGGCGCGGACGCTCCTGTCCGCGGTCTTTGTCTTTGTGGTTTGTCTTTGACTTTAACCTTACAGCTCCAGTACTTTGCACGGGCATTTCCCAGACAACAGTGTCCGAGCTACATGATCTGCCATTGATTCCCAGATTCACCCGTTTCCCTTCCCCGCAAGACCTACATACATCGTAACCACCTCAAGACCAGTCAGCTGTGGCCCTTCTGGGCTAGAGAATTTATCGTAAGTTCAATTTGGGAGTCGCACGGTAGTGTTACGTTCAGCCGCTGGAGTTGTCGAAACTTTATAGACAAAATTGAGTCTAAGTATATGACCTTAATTTTCAACCCCGGGAGCCGCATTTCGGGGCGGGGGCGGAAAACGAACTGCTGTCTGTGGAGGTAGCAGAATGATCGCGAAATTTTTCGATGCCCTATTCGGTTGCTCTCATAACCATTACAGTTTTCCCCGAAGCGCTGGAAGGCGCGCGGGGGCGGGCCGCACCGGTGCGCGGTCACTGACCGGAACGTACGTGGTCTGCCTGGATTGCGGAAAAGAAATGCCCTACGACCTGGGAGTCCATGAAAGTCGTCAGTTCGGAATCAGCTAGCCGCAAATATTTACACGGGCTGGCGATGAAGGCGGCATCGTAAAGTCAAGGGCCGCAGTTTACTGGGCCATATACGATCCCGGTTTTGCGGGGGCCCACTCTACACGTGCGGAAAAAATTTGGAGATTGGACAGAAATGGGAAGGGCCCGACTTCAGTCGGGCCGCTCACCCACATCCGTCACGGCCCGTCTGGAAGTCGGGCCCTTACCACTTCCAATTCCTCTAGTTGCTGTCGTCTCTTCGTTTCAGAGTCGGGCGTCCATCGTCACTACTGCTGCCCTTATCGTCAGTACCATTCTTGTCAGTCTTAGACGTGCGCCGTAAGCTTGGCTTCTTGCCGTCTTTTTCATCCGTAACTTTATGGCGATTTTCTATAGCTGCGAGACGCGACTTCACGTCGTCGAATTCAGAGGTCGTGACTTCATACTGAGGACGCGCCGGCAAAATCTGCGCAATTTCATCCTGAGATTTTGAAATCCGGTCGGGTGTCTGAGGATGCGAAGAGAACGCTTTCGACAACGTCCCCGGCTTCTTCTTCTCCTCCGCTTGAACTTTTTCAAAGAAGCTTATGAACGCCTGCGGATCGTATCCCGCTTTGTACATATATTGCAGGCCCAGATAATCGGCCTCGGCTTCAAAGTTTCTGGAAAACTTCATGAAGGTCAACGGCACCGCCAAACCTGCGGCCTCATATCCGGCGTATCCAATCGGCCCTCCAACAAAAATTAGAGGAATCGAAGCCAGGTTCATCAGATTGCCTCGAGTATTTTCGCGAGCGGCGTGACACGCAGCCACGTGGGCGATTTCGTGCGCCATGACACCTGCAAGTTCAGCCTCTTCATCAGCGGCGAGGATCAATCCCGAATTGACGTAAAAGAACCCCCCGGGCAAAGCGAATGCATTGATTTCATCCGAATCGATGACTTTGATGGTGAAGGGCACTTGTGAGTCCGAATTCCGCACCAAGTTTTGTCCGAGGCGGTTCACGTATTCAGTAATGACAGGGTCAGACACCAATTTTGATTGCGATTCCACCTGCTGTGAGAACGCCTTGCCCATGGCAATTTGTTTTTCCAGGCTGTACCAGTTGCCCATGCCACGGTCGCATCCCACGTGCCGGTTGCCGATGGCGTCCACGTCTTTGCGTCCACCTTCGTGCTCGATTTTCGAATCGGGGGTTGTCGCCACTGGAGGGGTCGTAGTAGGCGTTGATGTAGACGTGGTCGCAGCGGGAGTCGAAGCTGTTTGCGTTTGAGAGAATGACGAAACCGCGCAACTGGCGGCCAATACAGCCGTCATCAAAACATGAAAGGGTGCTTTGACCATTTGGAATACTCCGTTTCGCCCAAAGCCGCGTTCACACTGGATTATACGCTGGCGCGAGAATCGCCCTGGGTTGGGCCTTTAGTAGTTGGACGCAGGATTGCTAAGGAAGGTTATCCTTCCGGGAAATTCAGGGGAGCGTCATCCCTGGCAGGGACAACAGGTCTCTCCACTCCGCTGCGCTCGAGACGACAGTATTGATAAAGCGGAGTGGAGAGGAAAATCTCGATCCTTTAGTCGTAGTACTCCAACCCCAAATGCGTGATCAACTCCTCCCCTTTTAGATGGCGCAGGGTGTTTTTAAGCTTCATGGATTGAATGAACAAATCGTGCTCGGGATACAGGCCGGGCGCGGTCATGGGAGACTTGAAATAGAAACTCAGCCACTCCTGGATTCCCAGCCCTTGCAACTCCGAGCTACGCTTCGCTAGGTCCATAAAGAGAAGCAGATCAAGCACAATGGGAGCCGCGAGGATTGAATCCCGGCACAGGAAATCCACTTTGATCTGCATCGGATAACCCAGCCATCCGAAGATGTCGATGTTGTCCCAACCCTCTTTGTTATCACCGCGTGGGGGGTAATAGTTAATGCGAACCTTATGGGTGAAATGGCCGTAAAGCTCAGGATAAAGCTCGGGCTGAAGTATGTGCTCCAGCACTGAAAGTTTTGACTCCTCCTTAGTCTTGAAAGAGCCTGGGTCTTCCAGCACCTCACCATCGCGATTGCCTAAAATGTTGGTTGAAAACCATCCGTTCAATCCCAGCATGCGGGCTTTGAATCCCGGTGCCAGAATCGTCTTGATCAACGTTTGGCCAGTCTTAAAATCCTTGCCGCAAATAGGAGCATTATTGCGCTTCGACAACTCGTGCATCGCGGGAAGATCAACGGTAAGGTTCGGCGCGCCGTTCGCGAACGGAACACCCTCCATGAGCGCCGCATATGCGTAAATCATCGATGGCGCAATATTTTCGTCGCTGCGAGTGAGCGCTTTTTCGAATGCCTTCACCGATTGATGAGCTTCGGTCTGCGTCAAGAAAATTTCCGTCGATCCGCACCAGATCATCGCCAACCGCGACGCGCCGGAAGTCTGCTTGAAATCACGGATGTCGGCGCGGACCTGTTCAGCCAAGTCCATCTTGTTCTTGCCTCTTTTTACGTTCACCCCATCAAGCTTCTTTACATAATTCTTATCGAAGACAGCCTTCCGCGGCTTAATAGAGCTCAGAAAGGGCTTCACCTTCTTCAACAACTCACCCTCGAGTACCCCAGCGGTAGAAGCGGCGGTGTACATGTCATCTTCAAAAATGTCCCAACCAGTGAACACCAGATCTTTCAATCCCGCGAGCGGAAGAAACTCGCTGATCTTGGGAGATCGTCCGTCGGTGCGCTTTCCCAACCGAATCGTCCCCATCTGCGTTAACGAGCCGATTGGCTTGGCAAAGCCTTTCCGCACGGCTTCCACTCCAGCCACGAACGTGGTGGCCACGGCGCCCATGCCGGGGATCATGATTCCCAATTTTCCTTTGGCTGGCTGAATCTGGTTACTGCTCGGTTCGGACGGTTTAGTTTTTGTTTGGGCGTTCTGGTTCTGTGCGTTCTGCCGCGTCGGCATCTTTAATGGCATCCTTAGTAAGCGCTCGGTAGGTGAGGCCCGGGAGATAAAAGCAAACGGCTATGTTCTCGTATCGCGCTAGGATTTGCAACCACTTAGCGGCAACGCCCAACACTCAGGCGTTGGCGCCTGAAGAAGTGTGCCAGACGAATTTCATTTCCACACGAAACCGGCTATTAGCATACCCACCTGCGCCGTCACCAGCGCAATCCAGACTCGCTGCCGCATACGCGAGCGCCGTAGATCTCTTCGCAAATCTTTTTCGAGGCTCTGAATAAATTCCAGCTCTCCCGCATCGACCTTCGGTTGCGCCTCTGAGGCCGCCGTCCGCGAAATTCCTGCATATGTCAACTTGGCCTTCGCCGGAAGATAGCCCTTGGGGCCGCTAATCACTGCAGACCAATGCACCAACAGCATCGACCCCGGCGAAAATCCAGGGTCTGCGGGACTCGAAGTCAACTGCAGCGGAGCTTGCCGCTCGGGCGCTGCCGCATCGGCAAGATTGCGCAGCAGGGAAGTCCACCACATATGATTGAGCTGATCCCCAATCAATTCCCCCACTTCCACCGGACGCGACTCGAGTTGCAACGGCGGCAAAGTCTCCGGCGAAATTACGTCGCCCAAGTTTGTAAAAATCGTTCGATACCACGGCATCGCCAGCAAATCGCCGGCCAGCATGCCGGTATCCACGGGTCGCGAAGTCAGCAAAAGTGGAGGCAGCGTCTCCGGAGAAAACTTATCGCGCAAGTTTCCCAGCAGCGACCTCCACAGAGGTTGCGTCAGGCCCGGAGGCGGAGAAAAATCGAGTTCGTACGCATAGTCATCCTGAGACGGCCCATCAGGATAACCCTGCGCGAGCGTACTTTGAGCAAGCATCGTCAAGTCCAGTGTAGTTGGATGCAGGGAAAAGACCAATGGCCCTTTTGGATTTTAACGCCGCAGTTCGGTATTCTCGTTGCGTCCATCAGTTACATAAAGAACAAGTCGTCTGAGATGAGATTCATAAGATGATTAAGGCCGTTCGAGGCACCCGCGATTTAATACCGCCGGAAACTGCCTTGTGGAATTTCGCCGAGGCGACGGTGCGCGAAGTATTTCGCGCCTACAATTTTCACGAAATCCGGACTCCGATTTTTGAGTCCACTGAACTTTTTGCGCGTGGCGTCGGAGAAGAAACCGACATCGTCGCCAAGGAAATGTACACCTGGGAAGACCGAAGCCGCGCACAGAGCGAGAAGGGACAGTCCCTCACTCTGCGCCCCGAAAACACCGCCGGGGTGGTTCGCGCCTATATCGAGCACAAACTTTGGGAGCGCGGTCTCAACAAGCTCTATTACATCGGCCCGCAGTTTCGCCGCGAGCGTCCGCAGAAAGGACGCTATCGTCAGTTTTATCAAATCGGCGCGGAGGTAATCGGCCCCGCCAGCGCAGGCAGCGAATCCCCTGCGCGCGACGCTGAAATTCTCGAGCTTCTGGCAACGCTGCTCGATCGTCTAGGTATCAAGGATTGGAGTTTGCAACTGAACTCGGTAGGATGTGCCAATGACCGCACCGCCTACAACGAAGCTTTGCGTAAGGCGCTTGAGCCGGTCGCCGGCAGTATGTGCGCGGATTGCCAGAGGCGCGCGGAGACCAATCCCTTGCGGGTTTTCGACTGCAAGGTCCCCGCCGACCAGCCCATCATCGAAACCCTGCCCCGCATCAGCCAATTTTTAGATGAACCCTGCCGCCAGCACTTCCAGCAGGTCCAAGACATCTTAAAATTCTCAGCTGTCGAATTTCAGTTAAACGACCGCCTGGTGCGCGGCCTGGACTACTACACGCGCACCGCCTTCGAATTCACCCACGGCGCGCTCGGTGCGCAAAACGCAATCCTCGGCGGCGGACGATACGATGGCCTTTCAGAATCGCTCGGAGGTCCGCCAGCGCCCGGAATCGGTTTTGCCATCGGCGAGGATCGACTTATTTTGGCGTTGAATCAATCTTCGGAGTCTCTGCAATTCAGTCCGGATGTTTATATTGCCCCCCTCGGCGCGGGCATGGATCAACACGCAGCCCAGCTGGCACGAGACTTACGCGCTCAAAATATCGTGGTGGAGCTGGGTGACGAAACCTTTCGCCTCAAAAAATCTTTTGAAGCGGCGGCCAAACTGAAATCCCGCCATGTCCTCATCGTCGGCGAAAACGAAGTGAAAGCCGCGACCTTCGCTCTAAAAAATCAACAAACTGGGGAACAGGTTTCCGTATCGCGGCCGGAATTAGCGCAGAAAATCCGTGCTTGACGACTCTGCAATCCTCCATCTACCATCGGCACCGTCTAACTCACAAAGATCACCGGAGTTTCTAATGAAACGCGCCGCCACCTGGCTGCTGTCCATCCTCTGCTGCCTCATTTTCTCCACCTCGGGTTTCGCTCAGATGTCGATGCCGACCCCGGCCCCGGAACTAAAGAAACTCGATTTCCTGGTCGGCACATGGAACGACGAAGGCGAGATGAAGGCCAGTCCAATGGGTCCCGGCGGCAAGATGACCATGACTGAAAAAAATGAGTGGATGCCCGGCGGGTTCTTCCTCGTATTGCATTCCACCTTCAACAGCGCGATGGGAAGCGGAAGCGGCATGGCGGTGATGGGCTACGACCAGGAAGCCAAGCAATACACCTACGATGAATTCAACAGCATGGGCGAGCGCACACACTCCACGGGTTCTCTCGACGGTGATACCTGGACGTGGACGGGCCGATAACAAAATGGGCGGCCAGATGATAAAAGGGCGGTTCATCATGAAAGTGCTTTCGCACACATCCTATAAATTCAAGTACGAAATGTCGCAGGATGGCACCACTTGGACCAATGCGATGGAAGGCAAAGCCACGAAAGCCAGATAGGTGGGACACAACTGAATACCGAGGTTCCACGCAGTCTCCGCTATAATCTTTCTTCGCTTTAAATCCTCAATTCAAAGGCAAAACTTGCTCGATTTTCTAGGCGACCTTCAGCGTACCCACATGTGCGGAGGCCTGCGCGCAACCGATGCCGGGAAGAAAGCGGTGTTGATGGGATGGGTAAATCGCCGCCGCGATTTGGGAAACTTGTTGTTCATCGATCTCCGCGACCGCAGCGGAATTACCCAGGTTGTAGTCAACAAGGAACTGAATTCAGCTGTGCATCAGAAAGCTGAAACGCTGAAGAATGAGTATGTCGTCGCCGTAATTGGCACGGTCAAACAACGCGACGCCAATACCGTGAATAAGAATATTCCGACGGGCGAAGTGGAACTGGTCGCGGATGAATTACGCATCCTTAACGAATCAAAACAGCCGCCGTTCCTTCCGGGCGAAGCCGTCCTGCCCAACGAAGAGATGCGGCTGAAATACCGCTACATCGATTTGCGCCGCGATGCCATGCAGCGCAACATCGAACTGCGCCATAAAGTATCCATCGCGATCCGCGAATATCTTTCTGCGCACGGATTTTTCGAAATCGAAACCCCTTTCATGACGCGCTCCACGCCGGAAGGCGCGCGGGATTACCTCGTCCCCAGCCGCGTACAACCCGGATCTTTTTACGCGCTGCCGCAATCCCCACAGCTTTTTAAACAGATTCTGATGATCTCCGGATTCGACAGATATTTTCAGATAGTTCGTTGCTTTCGTGACGAAGATCTGCGCGCTGACCGCCAGCCGGAATTCACCCAGATCGATTTGGAAATGACGTATCCGCAACCCGAGCGGGTCTGGGAGGTGGCGGAAGGATTTCTAACAGCGGCGTTTGCCGCCGCAGGACACGAAATCCATACGCCCTTTCCGCGCATGAGTTACGACGAGGCCGTACGCCTCTATGGAAACGACAAGCCCGACATGCGTCTTCCAGCGATGGTCGACGTGCGCGAGGCGTTTTCTGCTCAGGAACTGCAAGACTTCAGCGCAAAGTTCAAGGTCAGAAAAGATCTGCCGCTGCAACTAATTCGCGTCCCCAAGGTTGGCGATATTTCTGGCACCGAGCGCCGGACAATCGGGAACTACGGCGCCTTCCAGCATGTACAGGGCGCGACCTTCGTGCAATTGATGACCGATCCGAAAAGATTTGCCAAAGATTATCCAGAAATTGCTCCCCGCATATTGGAATTCGCAAAAGTTGAGCCCGACGACTTGTGGCTCCTGGCGGGCGCTCTTGATAAGCCTGAAATACCCGCAATAGCGGAACAGACTGTTCAGCATTTTTGCGAAAAATGCGGATTCCTGCGCCTCGACCTCGCGCAAAAATATTCGGCAAAACATGGCGCCTTCGAAAAAACAGGCGATTCCAGCAAAGATTTTAAGTTCCTCTGGGTCACCGACTTCCCCATGTTCGAATGGGACCGCGAGACCCGGCGCTGGAACGCTGCGCATCATCCTTTCACGTCGCCCCACGACCAGGACATGGCGAAGCTTGATGGAGGCGTCGAGGCAGTGACGAACCCCAAGTCAGCGCTAGGAGAAATTCGCGCGCTGGCTTACGACGTTGTCCTCAACGGAACGGAATTGGGATCGGGATCAATCAGAATTCATCGCCAAGACATTCAACGAAAAATCTTCCACGCACTAGGCATGAGCGATGAAGAGGCCAAATCGCGCTTCGGATTCTTCCTCGAAGCCCTCGAATATGGCACCCCTCCGCACGGAGGCATCGCCTTGGGACTCGATCGAATCGTGATGATTCTCGCCGGAGCGGACAGCCTCCGCGAAGTGATCCCGTTCCCCAAAACTGCACGCGCGGTAGATTTGATGGTCGACGCGCCCACTCCAGTCAGCGAAGCGCAATTAAAAGATTTGGGAATCGCAGTTCGCAAGCCAGAAAAATAATTTTCGTCACCACGTAAAGCGCTGTCATCCCGACCGAAGCGCAGCTAAGGGGAGGGACCCGCTGTTCACTGTTTTAGCCAAGCCATAGCCAAAAGCCAATTGCAGCCGGCCTACAATTCATACTTCTTCATCAAATGCCGAAACGACCGGTAGGATATCTTGAGCAAATCCGCAGCCCGGGTTTGAACCCCATTCGATTGCGACAATGCCGTTAGCAGCAGTGACCGCTCAACATCAGCCACATACTTTTCCATCTCAATTCCTTCGGGCAGGCTCGATCCGTTTCCCGAGTTGATTCCAACCCCCGCCGCCGCCGCTTTTGCCTTCGACCGCTCGACCGGCAATTCCACGCGCAATTCCTCGCCAGTCTCAAGCGCAACCGCGCGCTCAATAGTGTTTTCAAGCTGGCGCACGTTGCCGGGCCAATCGTACCCACACAGCGATTGCAGAGATCCGGATTGCACCCGCAAAATATTTCGACCCGCGGCCGGAGCATACTTTTTCAAGAAATGATTGACCAGCAATGGCACATCCTCGCGCCGTTCTCGCAGAGGAGGCACGACAATAGGAATCACACTCAGCCGGTAATACAAATCTTCGCGGAAAGTATTTTCCGCGACTTGCTTGTCCAAGTCACGGTTGGTGGCGGCAATCACTCGCACATCGATCGCGATCTCAGCCGTCCCTCCAACGGGACGCACGCATCGTTCTTGCAGCACGCGCAGCAGCTTTACCTGCATGGTCAGCGACATCTCGCTTATTTCATCCAGGAAAATTGTGCCCTGTGTCGCCACTTCAAACAGTCCGCGCTTATTCTGATTGGCCCCCGTGAACGCACCCTTTACATATCCAAAAAGTTCGCTCTCGAGCAGGGTCTCCGGGAAAGCCCCGCAGTTGATCGACACAAATGGATCGGTTGCTCGTGGCGAGCAAACATGCACGGCGCGCGCGACTAACTCCTTTCCCGTCCCACTTTCTCCGTAAACGAGAACGGTGCTTTGCGTCGAAGCCACCGTACGGATCGTCTGCTTTAACTTCTCCATCGCAGCGCTGACTCCCACGATGTTGTCCAACGAATTCCGAGTGGCCGCATCGCGCCTAAATGCAAAATTCTGCCGGCTCAATGCCATCTTTTCGAGTGCGCGATTGATGGCTAACTTGATCTCATCCACCAGCCCTGGAGATTTCCGAATATAGTCTGTTGCGCCACCGGCCTTGACCGCCTCTACTGCCGCCCCATAGTCGTCTACTGCTGTAATTAAAATGACAGCCGAATCGGGAGATACCTGATGAGCATGCCGCAGTACTTCAATCCCATCCGTATGCGGCATCTTGATGTCAGTCACCACCACGTCGTATAGGGCCGAATCCAGCTTCCGCTTTGCTTCTTCCCCCGACTTTACTGTCTCTACTTTGTGTCCCTCGCGGCGCAGCGCGATGTCCAGCATTTCGCAGATGGACCGCTCGTCGTCGCACACCAAAATGTTACCCATGGCTGGCTCCTGACGACGCGGCCGCGGCTGCAAGCTCCATATGCGCGACCGGCGCATTGATCGGCTGAACTTCCCCAGCGACCCACTGCCGCAGACGCAAAACGAAGGTGCATCCTTCCCCCGGCTTTGATCGCGCAAAAACTTTACCTTCGTGCGCCTGCACAATCTGGTAGACGATTGCCAGTCCGAGTCCCGTGCCGCCCTCGAATTGCGACTGAAATGGTTCGAACACTTTTTCGGTGAGCTGCGGACTCATGCCCGCGCCAGTGTCTGCAAAATTAAGCTGCCAGTCCTCCCCGGCCTTTTCCAGCGAAACGGTCAGTGTTCCGCCATCTTTCATCGCCCGCACCGCGTTCTCGCAGAAATTCCAGAACACCTGCTTAATCTTGTCTCCGTCCCCTAAGACGAACGCCTGTGCCACGTCATACCGCCGGTCAATGCTGATCGCCGTATTCCGTGCGCTGAACCGGTTTCCCAGCAAAGTAAGCGTGTCTTCCAGCAGCGGTATTAGATCCACTTGTGCAAACCGGTACTGCTTCCCCCTTGAGTAGGCGAGGAAGTCGGTGATGATGTCGTTCAAGCGTTCAGATTCCCGGGTAACAATATCAAGAAGTTGCCGATGATCATCGCGAAGATCAGGGATCTCCGACAACATATAAACCGATCCCGCAATTGACGTAAGTGGATTGCGGATCTCGTGCGCAATTGCCGACGCTAATCTCCCCACCGCGGCCAAACGATCCTGAAGACGTACTTCCCGCTCCAGCCGCCGGATCTCGGTCAAATCGTCGAAAGTGTAAACGTATCCAACTGTGCCTTTCTCGGGAATCGTAAGGGCTGAAGCCATCACTCTGAAAGTCTTGCGAAAGGTGTTGGGCATCACTACGCGAACTTCACCATGCACTGGCTCCGATTCGAAGTGCGGCAGTGAATCCAAAAACAGGCTGCTAACCGGCTCATTCAGCAGCTCCCTCTCCGAACGATCGAACAATTTCTGTGCTGCCATATTGACCAGCGTTATGCGCCCATCAAGTCCTGTCGTGATTAGCCCGCTGCTAATGGCCTGAATGATGTTTTCATGCACCGCCTGCAGACTCTTTAGCTCGCCCCGCGTGTCCTTAAGCTTCACATCCACCTGGCGTAGCTTGGCAGCCAGCAAACTGGCAAGATATGCAATCGCCAGATACGCAAACAGGTTCACTAGGATGATTGCCTGTAGCGTCCGCAATCCCGGATGACTGTTGGAATACGAAGGCAACACCCCGTAATAGGCCAGCTCCAGAATCACTCCATATGAAATGAACGAAAGCGCTGCGGTGATATACGTCCACCAACGGGGAAGCAGCACGCTGGCGACAATCACCACCAGGGGATACAAAAAGTTCAGCGAACTATCTTCTCCGCCGGTCGCGTACACCACCATCGACACCAGGACCAAGTCGGTGAGCACCTGCACGATCGATTGCACCCGATGTTCATTCCAGAAAGAAAGTAGCAGCAGATAAAAAACGGAAATTGCGTACCAGAGAAGGATTGTGCTGACAAACAGCCGCAGCGGCAGGGGATTGGGAGTGAGCCGCGCAATGGCCAGCTCGATGCCCAGCAAGAATGTCAGAATAATAATGCGGACCTTGACCAGCCAGGCCAACCACAGCCGTTCATCAAACATGGATTGCATCGTGGGCTGATCCGTAAATCCTCGAGATCGCGATGAGGGCCTGATCGCGTCGAGAAGGTTGTTGAAATAGGCGGCCCGCGCTTACAGGCCGCCTCTTCTCGAGTTCGGACTAACTATCCCGCCAACTTTCCAATCATGGCGAACAACGGCATATAGAGAGAGATGACGATGCCTCCGACGACTACTCCCAATACACCGATGATTACTGGCTCAAGCATCGCCATCATGTCCTTGGTAGCGTTATCGACTTCGTCTTCGTAGAAGTCGGCGATCTTCTGCAACATGGCGTCCATGGCACCGGTAGCTTCGCCGACTCCGATCATCTGCGTGACCATGTTCGGAAACACGCCCGATTCGCGAAGCGGATCGACAATGGTGCGTCCTTCTTCAATCGCTTTCCGCACTTTCATCAGGGCTTCTTCTAACACTGCGTTGCCTGACGTACGCGCAGTAATGCTCAACCCTTCGAGAATTGGAACGCCCGAGGTGATAAGGGTGCCAAGGGTTCGGGTGAATCGCGCGACGGCGATTTTGCGCAGAAGTATTCCAAGAACCGGTAACTTCAACAGCATCACGTCAAAGTAGTATCGTCCTCTCGGATGCTTTCGAATCTGCTTGACGCCTACCACCAGCCCCACAATGCCAAAAATAAAGAACCACCAGAACTGTCCCACAAAGGCGCTAAGTCCCATGACGATTCGAGTTGGCAGGGGAAGGGCGACGCCCAGTCCTGTGAAGAGGTTGGCAAAAATTGGCACAACCCACTTCAGCAAAGCACCCACAATCAACGCCAGCCAAACTCACAACCGCCACCGGGTAAATTAACGCCGACTTGACCGCCGACTTCAGCTTCACAGCCTTTTCCACGTACAGTGCTAGGCGCTGAAGAATGATGTCCAAAATACCGCCGGTCTCTCCCGCTTCGATCATGTTGGTGGTGAGATCGTCGAACACTTTGGGATAAAGCCGCATGGCATTGGCGAGCGTAGCGCCGCCCTCGACGGTCGTTCTTACACCCGTCAGTGTCTTCTGGAATGCCATGTTTTCCTGGTTCGCCGCCAGAATTTCCAGGCATTGCACCAAAGGCAATCCGGCGTCGATCATGACCGAGAATTGGCGGAAAAACACGGCGATCTCTTTGACCTTGACCTTACCCGAGCCGAAGGTTGGCATCGCGAACTCTTTCCCTTTTTCGCGAATGGATCCCGCTGTAATTTGCTCCCGTCTCAACTGCACGGTGAGCATTTGCTTATTGGAGGCGTTGCGTTCCCCGCTGACTTTCTCGCCTGCCGCGTTCTTTCCCGAAAATGTAAATACTGGCATGTAGGCCTCTCCTGACTGCTGTTTCTTCTTAGGGCCGCTGTTATCGCGACTCTAGTAAATTGTTTTCCCGCTGTTATCGCTTGGTCGAAGCCGCGCCTTTCGCTAATGGAGCAGGTTGGTTCCGGTTTAATCCCGCGCCGCGATTGATCATTTCTTGCAATTCATCCGGCATGCTAGAACGCGCCATCGCCACTTCGAGCGAGATTTGTTTTTGCAAATAAAGCGTCGCCAGCGACTGGTTGAATGTCTGCATGCCAAACTTGTCCTGGCCGGATTGCATCGACGAATAAATCTGATGGATCTTGTCTTCGCGAATCAGGTTTCGTACTGCCGCATTGGGCACCAGAATTTCCATCGCCATCGCGCGGCCTTTCCCATCGGCCTTTGCAAGAAGGCTTTGGCACATGATGCCTTCCAGCACCAGCGACAACTGCGCTCTGATCTGGGGCTGTTGGTGGGCAGGGAAGACGTCGATAATTCTGTTGATCGTCGATATTGCTGAGTTTGTGTGCAGTGTTCCAAACGTCAAGTGTCCGGTTTCGGCGATTCGGAGCGCAGATTCAATCGTCTCCAGATCGCGCATTTCGCCGATCAGCACCACATCTGGATCTTCACGGAGCGCAGCGCGCAGAGCGTCGGTAAAACTTTTCGTATCCGCATGCAATTCGCGCTGGTTGACGATGCAATTCTTGTTCATGTGCACAAATTCAATCGGATCTTCGATCGTGAGAATGTGCTCATGCCGTTCCGTATTGATCTTGTCGATCATCGCCGCAAGGGTGGTTGATTTACCCGATCCGGTTGGCCCCGTCACCAGTACCAATCCGCGCGGCTTTTCGCACATCTTGGTGACCACGGCTGGAAGGCCGAGTTGATTGAAGGATTTGATCTCGAAAGGAATAAGGCGGAACACCGCGGAGGTCGCTCCCCGCTGGTTAAACGTGTTGGCACGAAATCTCGCCAGGCCCTTCAATCCGAAAGAAAAGTCGAGCTCAAAAGTCTCTTCAAACCGATGCTTTTGCGCGTCAGTCATCACGCTATAGGCGAGCTGCTTGGTTTCCGCCGCAGTCATTTGCGGAAGGTCCAACGGCACCAGATGTCCGTGCACGCGGATTTGCGGCGGCGAATTCGTCGAGATGTGAAGATCGCTTCCTGACATCTCCAACATTCTTTTCAGCAGATCACTTAGTGCCAAACCCATGACTTTCTCCCTTATCCAAATCCTAGTGAATGGTTTCGCGTGCGACTTCTTCCAGCGTCGTCATGCCAGCTGCAACTTTGATCAGGCCGCTTCGACGCAGCGTGATCATCCCCCGTTCAATTGCTTTTTTCTTTAATTCAACTGCTGAGGCGCCAACCAGCACGAGCTCCCGTATTTCATCATCCACTTCCATGACTTCATACAAGCCCGTTCGACCTTTGTATCCGGTGTTGTTGCAGACCCCGCAGCCTTTGCCCTTTTGCACTTTCACGGTCTTCGCTTCTTCCGCCCCATAACCTTCTTCAAGCAGCGTTTGATACGGCACGTCGATCACTTCTGCGCACTCCTTGCAAATCCGGCGTATCAGTCTCTGCGCGCAAATCAAGTGAACCGACGTCGCCACCAGAAAGGGCTCGATACCCATATTCATCAGACGAGTGATAGTTTCAGGGGCCCCGTTCGTGTGCAGCGTGGAAAGCACAAGGTGACCGGTGAGCGCGGCCTTGATCGCGATCTCAGCGGTTTCAAAGTCGCGGATTTCTCCCACAAGAATGATGTTCGGATCCTGCCGCAAGAAGGCGCGCAACGCCGCGGCAAAGTTCAGTCCGATCTGCTCTTTCATCTGGACTTGATTGACTCCGCCCAGCTGAAATTCAACTGGGTCTTCGGCGGTCATGATGTTGGTATCAGGTTGATTCAGTCGCGCGATGGAAGAGTAAAGAGTGTTGGTCTTTCCTGATCCGGTGGGCCCCGTGACCAGTACCATTCCGTACGGCTTCAGGATTGCTTTCTCAAATTTTGTCAGCGATTCCTGTTCGAAGCCGAGCTTGGTCATATCCAGCCGCAGATTTTCTTTGTCCAGCAGCCGGAGCACGATCTTTTCGCCCCACAAAGTTGGCAGGGTGCTGACACGGAAATCAAGTTGCTTCTTTCTGCCGCCAATGGCCATCTTAAGCATGATGCGGCCGTCTTGCGGTAAGCGCTTTTCGCTGATATCCAGCTTCGCCATGATTTTCAGCCGCGAAGTTATGGCGTCTTTCAACTTCAGTGGAGGAGACATGATGCTTTGCAACACGCCATCAATTCTGAAGCGCACACGGAATTCCTTTTCGTAAGGCTCCATGTGAATGTCGCTGGCCCCGCGCTTCACCGCATCCGTAAGCACCAGATTCACCAGCTTGACGATCGGAGCTTCGTCAGCGGCCTTCTCTAAATCCGCCAAACCCAACTCTGCTTCTTCAGCCTGAAGTTCTACGTCTGCCTCGTCCATGTCAGACATGGACTGCATCACTTGTTCGAGATCTTCTTCCTTTGTCGTGCCGTAAGCTTTGTCGATCCCCTCTAGAATCGAGCTCTCGGACGCAACCACCGGCTCGATATTGAATCCAGTCATGAACTTGATATCGTCCATGGCGAACACATTTGTGGGATCAACCATCGCGATGGTCAGCGACGCACCAACCCGACTTAGCGGCAATATCTGGTAACGTTTCGCAGTCTCGAAAGGAATGAGCTTTACGACGGAAGGATCGATTTCGAAATACGAGAGATTGATCGCAGGGACGCCATATTGCCGCGACAGAAAATTGGTGACGTCTTCATCTGTAAGAAAGCCGAGCTTCACCAATGCCGAGCCCAGGCGGGTATTGCCCTCTTTCTGGGTCTTGGTCGCCTCTCGCAACTGCTCTGGTGTTATGACCTTCTCTTTAACCAGAAGATCACCCAGCCGTTGTGACATACCTCAATCTCCTATCAAGTGAACAAAGTTGCGAGATACTTTGCTAAGGCCACCGCTTTTTCATGGGGAGGAAGGCGGCTTACTTCGTTGACACAAATTGTCACAGCAGTAGCGTTACTTCACCAGTAACTTTGGTACTTGTACTGTGTGTGGTAGCAGGTTGCGATCCTGTGCTTTCTTACGTAATGCGGCGTAAACGGGCATTTGGAAGGGAAAGGCTCTGCTGCCGGCCATGAACGTCGGTAACCACCGCAGGAAAGCTGAGCGACGGAAGTTTCCACGTTGCGCTGGAAATGGAGGATATGTTGGAAGCGAATAGAAACAAAGAGGAGGAATTGCGAGCGTACTACCGCGTTTTGCGGACCGCCTGGGGGCCGCAGCATTGGTGGCCGGCGCGCACACGTTTTGAAGTCATAGTCGGCGCCTACCTCACGCAGAATACTTCGTGGACGAACGTCGAAATTGCGATGCGGAAGTTGCGCTCAGCTCGCGTGTTGTCGCTCTCGGGAATCCGAAATATTCCGCTAGTCCAGCTTGAAGCGGTAATCCGGTCTTCAGGATATTTTCGTCAAAAAGCGGCCCGGCTAAAACTATTCGTGTCCTACGTAGATGTCCGCTATAGCGGATCACTCTCCCGCATGTTCTCGCAGCCCACCGCACAGCTTCGGATAGAGTTACTTGCGCTCAACGGAATAGGCCCTGAAACCGCCGACGCCATATTGCTTTATGCGGGACAGCATCCAGTATTCGTCGTCGACGCTTACACTAGAAGGATTCTTGAGCGCCACCAAATCGTTCCTCCGGGCGCATCGTATGAAGAGATTCGCGGCTTGTTTGAGTACGCCCTGAGTCAGCAAAGCGAACCTCAACCGGCCGCTAGGGCTTACGACGACGTCCATTCCCATCGACCTTCTCTGATGAGTCAGGCTACGCGATCGACTCTCGCGCAGACCTACAACGATATGCACGGACTGATCGTGAACGTCGGTAAGTACTACTGCCTGAAATCAAAACCGCTCTGCGAAAAATGTCCGCTTCAAAACTTCTTGCCAGCCGTTCGCTCTTGAAAAAGTTTCATGTTGTCATTCCTCACGCAGTGAGGAATCTGCTTCTGCATTTTCCAGCGCGAGAACTGTTATCTTTTATGTCGAGGATCTAGTGCAAGAGATCACGATCTTAATCGCGGACGACAACGAATTCGTGCGCCGTGCCATTTGCAACGTACTTCGTACGGACCCAGATTTCCGCATCGTTTGCGAAGCCGACAGCGGTCCCGAAGCCGTTGAAAGAGCGAAGGAGTTACATCCTGCGATCGTTCTGTTGGATGTGAGCATGCCGCAAATGGGGGGCTTCGATGCCGCTCGAGAAATTATTGCGGCGGTTCCCAACGCAGAGATCATTTTGCTTACGGAACACGCAGTCGCCGAAATGGCTCGCGCCGCGTTGGATGCGGGAATTCGAGGGTACGTAGTAAAGTCCGACGCCGCAAAGGAATTGGTTGACGCGGTGCGGGCGGTATTACAAAAACAACAATACGTAAGTTCAGGATTAGTTAAAGTGGGGGAAACAGAAACTGCCGCCAACTAAAACCACTACTCAAAACGCGTCTTCCTGACGAAGTGCAGGACCCCTATCCCCTACAGCTGTCACCACCAGAAGCAGAGGCCCTTGGCGTCTTAAGCGACTACGCGTGGACCGTCTGATACTCCTCGTACGCGCCTTTGAAATCGGTAATGTGATGGTCGGATTCGAAATGCCAAATCCGCGTAGCGACTTCATCGATCAAATCGTGATCGTGCGTCACCAACAGCACCGTCCCTGGATAACGCTGCAAGGCAATGTTCAACGCGTTGATCGATTCCAAATCCAAATGGTTCGTAGGTTCGTCAAACACCAAAACATTCGGCTTCTGCAGCATCAGCTTGCAAAACAGTAAGCGCGCAGCCTCTCCGCCGGACAGAACGTTGGTGGACTTGGTCGCTTCTTCTTTCGCAAACAGCATTTGCCCTAATAACCCGCGAAGCTCTTCGTTGGATGCGGCAGGGTCCCACTGGCCAAGCCATTCCAGTGCCGTCATGCCTTTCTCGATCAAGGTGCGATGGTCCTGCGCAAAATATCCAACCGCTGCTTCGTGGCCCCAAACCACTTTGCCATCATCCAGGAACGGGCCGTCGTAGCCGCTGGTTTTGCGCAGTTCAGCTTCCGGCGTAGTCGGAGAATTCGCCAGCAGCGCGTTCAGCAGAGTCGTCTTGCCGGCCCCGTTACGCCCCATTAACGCGATTCTTTCGCCCCGAGTAACGCTCGCCGTGAAATTCTTGATGACCTGCTTGTCTTCGTAGGCTTTACTTACCCCAACAACTTCCAAAATATGTTTCCCCGATGGACGCTTGGGGTCAAACTTAATAAATGGACGTTGAATGTTGGATCGTGCCAGCTCCGTTACCTGCAATCGCTCGACTTCTTTTCGCCGCGATTGCACCTGGCTGGATCGCGTTCCCGCGGAAAATCGCGCGATGAATTCGTTCAGCTGCGAAATTTTCTTTTCGCGCTGCGCATTTTGCGATTCAATCTGCGAGCGCACCTGAGTCTTCGCGACCACCATATCGTCATAAGTGCCGGTATAAGTGATGATGGTTTCGTAATCGATGTCGGCGATGTGAGTGCAAATGCTGTTCAGAAAATGGCGGTCGTGAGAAATCGCGATCATCACGCCGTCATACTGATTTAAAAATCCCTGTAGCCAGTGAATCGAATCCAAGTCAAGATTGTTGGTAGGTTCATCCAGTAGCAGCGCCTGCGGATGCCCGAACAGAGCCTGCGCCAGCAGCACACGAACTTTCTGTCCGCCTTGCAACTCGCTCATTATGCGGCCGTGCAATTCGTCCGGAATATCTAGCCCTTGCAGCAGAATCGCCGCATCGGTTTCGGCGGTATAACCATCTTCTTCGCCGACAATGCCTTCAAGTTCGCCTAGCTTCATTCCATCTTCGTCGGTGATTTCGGGCTTGTCGTAAATTTGGTCGCGCTCCTGCATAGCCGCCCAGAGGCGCTTGTTGCCCATAATCACGGTATCGGAAACGGTATAGGCATCGAAGGCAAACTGGTCCTGGCTTAAAACTCCGAGCTTGCGCGGACGGACCACGGTGCCTTTCTGCGGCTCCATTTCGCCGGACAGAAGCTTCATGAACGTGGACTTGCCCGCGCCATTGGGCCCGGTCAAGCCATAACGCTTCCCCGGCGTAAAGGCAGTGGAGACTTCGTCAAACAGCACTTTGGCGCCGTAGCGCATGGAAACATTGCTAACTGAAAGCATGATGGATTGTGTAAAACTGCGGGGAAATTCCGCCCGGTTCGTGGTCAAAAGACGGTGCGCAGCCGGTCGATTTAGGATATCACGCGATCGGCAAATAGGGACGTAGCCGCCAGCCTGGCCAATGCGACCCTTGTGGTAGACCCGAGCGCTAACGTAACCGTGCGCGATGCTCAGGGGATGATTCTGGCGCAAGCCACCTTAACCCCAGTGGCTGATCGAACGAATCTATATGGCACTACTGGTGAATTAACCGACCCGTGCTTTGGCCTTTTTACCTTTAGGATCACCTCGGCCAACGTGCAGCAGGATGTATTTGTGACGTTCTTGAATCGCGCCTTATTATTCTCGTCATTTAGCGCGACGTTACCTCAGGGGTCAGCCAACACCTATTCCTATTTCTATGGAGTTGGTCTGAAGTAAAACTACTCCGATCCGTTTTCTGGTGCAATGTCTTCTGGCCGCCGATACTCATCATGAGTGTGCACGGGCCGCTCCGGATGATTCGCCGCGTCCTCAACCCCATCAACAATCGCAGCTTCCAGAGCTTGATCTTCTTCCACGAGCTCGTCGACGCTGAGATCGCTGGCATCTTCAATGTCGGAGAGTCCCTGCGTGTCCCCGGATTGTCCCGCACTGGCCGGTCCCACCTGCCCACGATCGTCCCCTTGTTCATCAAGCTGAGCCTCATTGTTTCGCCGCGCCATTTTGTGCCTCCACACTAAAGATTTTGTTGGAGTATTGGATGCTTGTTTTGTGTTTGAGGAATGAAGAAGATTGTGTGGCGCGGGCGCCCCGCCCGCGATGCTCAACCTAAAAATCCGCTGGGGCAACGCCCCCACTTCACTATGCGGCCGCTTCTAGCTCTTCCGACAAATCCGCCTTTATCTTCCGCTGCACCTCCGCGGTGAGTTTCTTGCTGCCCGAAGTCAGATAAAAAACATCAATCGCCATCTGCCCTTCGGTATCGATCAGCGCAATCTCAATATTGCAGTTGTGATGAGAGAAGCGCGAGCTGATTTTGTATAGCAGTCCCAATCGGTCTTGAGATATGACTTGCACCAAAGTGCTTCCCGCCGAACTTTGATCGTCGAATTCAATTTTGGTTGCTACTTTGACTTTCGCGGGACTCTTATCGGAACGCAAACGGTCTTTCAACAAGCGATTTAGATCAGCTTGCCCGGCGAGTACATCGCTTATGCTGCGCTGAAATCGGTCCCACTCGGGCATATTCAGTTCCAATGTGCGGAAGCGGTCAGTGAAAAAAAATGTGTCCACCACCGTCCCTGCGGCATTCGAGAAAGCGTCCGCTTTCACAATGTTCATTCCCCACGCAGCCAGAGTGCCTGCGATGGTCGCAAACAAGTGAGGACGATCCGCCGTCACCACCGTCAACTCATACCAGTGTCGGCCTCGTTTCAGGTTAAGGGCGACTTGCTGCTTAGCCAATTGGTCCGACATTTCGAAGTGATGTAACACCTCTTCAGCCGGATAAGTCCGCAGATATCGCTTCGGCAGCCCTTCCAGGAAACCCTTTATATTTTTCCGAGCAACCGGTGCCAGACTTTGCAGGCGGGCCATGCTTTCATCATCTGAATCGGGATTCAGCCGTTGATCTGCATGCCGGTTCAAGAAGTTGGAGGTGACAATATAAAGTTGCCAGACATTTTCCGCTTTCCACGGGGTGAGCGCTTCGGGATTCACTGCTTTGATATCGGCATACGTCAACAGGCACAGCATCTTGAGGCGTTCCGGGGTACCGACCTTTTCCGCGAACGCACGCACCGTCTCCGGATCGAAAATATCGCGCCGCAAGGTCGCCGACATGTCGAGATGGCTGCCGATCAAAAATAAAACCGTATCGCGATCCTGTGGCTCCAGGTCGAGTCGGTCCATGGAATCGCGCGCAATTTCGATGCTGGCGATAACGTGGTTCGCTCCGGGAACGCCTTTCCCCACATCATGTAGCAGCATGGTCAGGTACAACAATTCGGGCCGCTCCAATTCCGCGAGAATATTTCCGTAGCGCTGGTCCCACTCCGACTGTGACTGGTTCGCCCGATGCAGGCTCTCGATCGCCAAAAAAGAGTGTTCATCGACCGTAAACCGATGATAGAAATCGCGCACCACCAAAGAATCGATGAGCTTGAGTTCCGGTAATAACAGCGTCAGCAGCCGCAGCGAATGCATCGCGCGTAAAGCGTCAGCGGCGTAAGGCTCCATTAAAATTACTTGTAAATATCTCCACAGCTCTGCGCCCTGCGGGGGAGTGGCGGCCATCGACGGCAACACCTGTTCAATACGATATTCAGTCGTAGTGCTGAGCTTCAATCCGTGGTGCGCCATGAAGTCAAACATGCGCAGCAGCAATTCCGGGTCTTGCACCGAGGATGGCTGCTGAAGATAAATCATTCCGTCAACCACGGAGAAGTCTGCGTTCGAAACCCTCGAACGCCAGTTCTGAAAATGTTTGTACAGCGAAGAGCGCGCCGCCGGAATCTCTTCAAGCAGTTGCATGGACGCACGATGCAGCGCTCGCGCGTGGCGAAAATAAATTCGCATCCAATCCGCAGCGCTTATGTCCTGATCGTCGGGGAATCCAATTTTCTTGGCGGCGGCCTCGTCCTGTGCCTCCCATAAAAGCAAATTGTCGTCACGTCCCTGTCGAAAATGCAGGAAGCACCGCACTGCCATCAGAAATTCCAGGGCGGGCTCAAACTGCTTGCGCGCCGAAACCGGCAGCAGTGTTTTTGGATCCGGCCAGTCGCGCAGCTTGTCCATGGATGAGATCAGCGCCAGCCAACAGGCTACGTTGTAATCCCGAAGCCCCCCGGGAGTCTCCTTCACGTTGGGCTCGAGGTGAAACACCGTGCTGCCATATTTTCCGTGACGCGACCGCGTCACCTCCGCCAGGCGCTGCACGATCGACTGCATCTCCCGCATGATGAGCTTGGGAATAATTTTGTCATGCAGGCGCGTAAACAAATCTTCATCGCCCGCAAGATAGCGGCAATCAAGCAGAGAGATCGTGAACTCCACGTTTTCCGGGTCAAAACGGTCGCACTCCGCCAGTGTGCGATTGGCCGGGCTCAGCTTCATTCGCAGGTCCCAAAGTTCCTGCGAAAAACGGCGAATGCGATCTTTATATTGATCTTCTGCCGAACGATCGGCGTGGAGAAACAAAACATCCACATCAGAGTGAGGGAAGAGCCACCCGCGTCCAAATCCTCCGGTAGCAACTAGCGTGACGTTGCAATCGCGCCCGTCTTCCGGCGAAACGATCTCATCCCACAAACGCCGCAACACGCTTTCCACCAGCGCGGTACGCTGCGCAATGGCGGCACGTCCATCTCCCGTCGCCGCGAACTTCTGCTTGATTCGAGTGGATTCCTCGCCATAGAGCTCCCGCAATTCGCTGCTCAAAGACGATGCGGTATTCATCGGCTATGCTCCGAAGTGGATGCGCTGCGAATAAGGGCCCTTGGGTCGCTGGCGTTCATAGCCGCTGTATGCCTCCTAAGAGGCACAAGCAAGAGCAAATCTATTCGCAGGGGAAGCCCTACGGAAATCCAAACTATTTATCGGATGTATCAGGAATTGTTATCCAGCGGGTCAAGCTTCGGGGAAGAGAAAGATGAGGGGTTATTTCGTGGCTTTTTCAACTCGTTTCCACACCAGTTTCCTCTTATGGTCTTCTCCCATCTCATGGGCTTTCGCTATTAGGGTTAGCATATCTCCCTCGATCTTTAATTTGCGAACTCCATCCTCACCCCACTCTCCTGGATAAAAAGATTGCTGGATGTGATGAGTGACCGTTCCGGCTTTTTCGTCCACCGACCACGTTCCGAGATAAGCATAGTACCCGTCGGCAGCTGCGGCCCGATCAACCTGCGGAGCCGCAGCAAAAGCCTCGCGCGAATCTGCTGTGGGAACTGAGGTCTGGGATCGGACACAATTTGCACGCTCATCATCCCGCTGCCATCGTAAATAAGCAGGCCTTGGGGATGCTTGCCATAAAACGGATAAATAATTTCCCCGTTGGGTCTCACCGTTTCCAGCCTCACCAACTGCCACGCCCCAACTAATTGTTGTTCGACCGTGGACGAGAAAGCCCCCGAATTTTCTTCATCGCGCGGATGAGAGCCTGACTGAGCGCTGAGAACGCCAGCCATGATTAAGAGGAAAACAAAATAGCGCGTCATCTATCCTTGTGTGGCGCGGACTCTCGTCCGCGGCCTTTTCACTTAGATTTGAAAGGTTGCAATGAAGCGAGGCCAAGACTTTCCGCGTCAACCATCCTAGCCGCGGTTGGCGACTTCCAAACGGGTATCAGCGGCTTTCAATTTTTCTTCCGCAACCGTGAAATCTTCCTCGCTCTTTCCCGTTTTCAATAATTCCTCGGCCCGCTGCTTCTGAGCTTGCGCCCGATTCACATCAATCTCTTCCGGACGCTCCGCGGCCTCAGCGAGGATCGTGACTTTATCCGGAAGCACTTCGGCGAATCCCCAAGCCACGGCGAAGCGGTGGGTTTGCCCCCCGTTGCGATAACTTAGTTCTCCCGAAGATAGCTCGCTGATGAGCGGTGCATGTCCCGGCAGGATTCCCAAATACCCGCCTTTTCCAGGGATCTGCATTTCGTCAGCATCGTCACTGACGATCATCTTTTCCGGGGTAACAATTTCGAGATGAAATGGCATCTGCGGTTTTAGCTTCTCTTTTGAAGGTGTGGCGCTGGCGTCCCGCGCGCGGCTCCTGTAATTCTAGGCTGCTGTCTTCATCTTTTCCGCTGCTTCCAGAACCTCGTCCATGGTGCCCTTCATGTAGAACGCCTGCTCAGAAATATCGTCGTGCTTTCCTTCTGTGATTTCTTTGAAACCTTTCACGGTATCGGCGATCTTGACATAACGTCCCGGCGAACCGGTGAACTGTTCCGCGACGAAGAACGGCTGCGACAAGAATCGCTGAATTTTTCGGGCTCGCGCCACCGTGATTTTTTGGTCTTCGCTGAGTTCGTCAATGCCAAGAATTGCAATGATGTCCTGCAAATCTTTGTATGTTTGCAAAGTTCTTTTTACGGATTGCGCAACATCATAATGCTCTTGTCCAACGATGCGAGCATCGAGAATTCGCGAGGTTGATGCCAGCGGATCGACCGCGGGATAAATTCCAATTTCAGTCAGCGCGCGCGACAGCACCGTAGTGGCATCGAGGTGAGCGAATGTCGTCGCCGGAGCGGGATCTGTGAGATCGTCAGCCGGCACGTAAATGGCCTGCACGGAGGTGACCGATCCTTTCTTGGTTGATGTAATGCGCTCTTGCAGTTCGCCCATCTCGGTAGCGAGATTCGGCTGATAGCCCACGGCACTCGGCATGCGGCCGAGCAGGGCGGAAACTTCCGAGCCAGCCTGCGTAAAGCGAAAAATGTTGTCGATGAATAACAGTGTGTCCGCGCCCTCAACATCCCGAAAATATTCAGCGACGGTAAGACCGGTCAACGCCACGCGCAGGCGGGCACCCGGAGGCTCCGTCATCTGTCCATAAATCAGCGCCGCTTTAGAGTGTTCTGGGTCCCCCGGCTTAATCACGCCGGACTCCGTCATCTCAAGCCAAAGATCGTTGCCTTCACGGGTGCGCTCGCCGACTCCAGCGAACACCGAAAATCCGCCGTGCTGTTTAGCGACATTATTAATCAGCTCTTGAATGAAGACGGTCTTGCCTACTCCGGCGCCGCCGAACAATCCAATTTTTCCGCCCTTCAAAAATGGCTGAATCAGATCGACAACTTTAACGCCGGTCTCAAACATTTCCGCGCTGGTCGCCTGATCTTCAAACAACGGCGCAGCCCGATGAATAGGATGCCGCTCTTTGTATTGCACCGGCCCCAGATTGTCGACCGGTTCGCCGATCACATTCATGACGCGGCCAAGAGTTCCGTGTCCCACCGGCACTGAAATTGGTCCGCCCTGATCGATGGCCTTCATGCCGCGCACCATGCCCTCGGTGGCTTCCATCGCAATGCAGCGCGCACGACCTTCGCCGAGATGCTGCTGCACTTCAAGGATGACGTTGACCGGCGACGGCACGGTAAATCCGTCGCTCACCACCCGCACTGCCTGATAAATCGGCGGCATGGTTGCGACCGAAAATTGCACGTCCACAGCGGGACCAGCGATTTGAACTACATGTCCTACGTTTTCTGGCATGAGACCTCGAAATCAGCTATCAGCTAATTCACCTGCTAAACAAATTTTGCCAAAGCTCCAAGCTGAAAGCTGATAGCTGACGGCTGAAAGCTTCTTTCCTACGATGCTGCCGCACCGCTCACAATCTCAATAATCTCTTTCGTGATTTTCGCTTGGCGCGCCCGGTTCATCGCCAGCGTCAGCGAATCGATCATGTCGGTAGCGTTATTGCTGGCCGCATCCATTGCGGTCATCCGCGCCGCGTGCTCAGCCGCGACGGATTCCATCATGCCTCGAAAAATTTGGATCTTCACATACTTCGGCAACAGCGATCGAAAGAGTTCCTCGGGAGACTGCTCATAAATGTAATCCACCGGCGCCGTGGCAAATTTCTCCGCCGCTTCATCCACATCTTTCGTGTCCCGAGGACGAAGGCCAACACCGGTACCCTTCGCAGCTTCGATCGCCCGCTGCTTGTCCTGCTGGGTCATACCTTCGGCTTGGCTGATTTCGTCGGTGCCGATGTTCTCGATAGGCAATATTTTTTCCACGACCAGCCTTTGCGCGATTACTGATTTAAATTCGTTGTAAACCAGATACACGGAATCAATGGCCTCGTTGCCGTACCGTTCGGCAATAGAATCGCCAATCTCCGAAACCAGCGAATACTCCAATTTGTTCAACACTCCAATGTGTTCGGCGATCAGAGCAATCCCAGCGCCAGTCTTCGCTCCCGCCGCTCTCGGTTCCGCTGCGGGATAACGCCTCCTCAAAAAATCACGTCCTTTGCGCCCTACCGCTACCAGTTCGACATTCTTGTCTTTCTTGGACTCCAGGAACCGCGCCGCTGCCTTGAGAATATTGGTGTTGAACGCACCCGCCAAACCCTTGTCCCCAGTGACTACGATGAAGACCACATTATTTTCATCGCGACGAGCAAGCAAAGGATGCCGCAACTCCCCTGTATTTGGATCGTATAGCTCAACGCGCGAAACCAGCGATTTCAAAACATTGATCAACATCTGCGCGTAGGGCCGCGACGCCAAAGCCCGCTCTTGAGCCCGGCGCAATTTCGCCGCCGACACCATCTTCATGGCGCGAGTAATCTGCCGCGTGTTGATCACGCTGCGAATGCGGCGGCGAATGTCAAGAATATTGGCCATTGAATTTGGATCTTAGCTTTAGCTCTTGGCTTTCAGGCAAAACTATTTTGCTGCCACAGCTTTTCTGTCGGCTACGAAAGCTTCTTTTGCTTGCTTGATAACTTTGTTCATTTCCGCTTTCAAACTGTCATCCAAAACTTTCTTTTCCATAATCGTCCGCAGCAATCCAGGATTCGATGAATCCACATACCGGTAAAGCTCAGCCTCAAAATCGCGGATTTGGTCCACCGCCAGATCGTCGAAAGCGCCGCTAGTTCCCGCGAAGATGACCAGAATCTGTTTCGAAAACGGTAATGGAGAAAATTGTTTCTGTTTCAAAACTTCAACCAGCCGTTGTCCGCGATTCAACTGTGCCTGTGTGGATTTGTCCAAGTCGCTGCCAAACTGTGAAAAAGCGGCGAGCTCGCGATACTGTGCCAAGTCGAGTTTGAGCGTGCCAGCGACTTGCCTCATCGCTTTAATCTGCGCGCTACCACCCACGCGGCTTACCGATATTCCTACGTTCACCGCAGGACGCACGCCGCTATTAAACAAATCGGTTTCCAGGAAAATCTGCCCATCGGTGATCGAAATCACGTTGGTCGGAATGTATGCCGATACATCGCCCGCCTGAGTTTCGATGATTGGCAGCGCCGTCAGCGATCCACCGCCTTTTTCGTTGCTCAACTTCGAAGCGCGTTCCAGCAACCGGGAGTGAAGATAAAAAACATCTCCGGGATAAGCCTCGCGTCCCGGCGGCCGGCGTAACAGCAGCGAAATTTCTCGATAAGAAGCCGCATGCTTCGATAAATCGTCGTAGATGACCAAAGCATGGCGCTTGGTGTCGCGGAAATATTCGCCCATCGCACACGCCGCATAAGGCGCAATATATTGCATCGGTGCAGGTTCCGACGCGGACGCAGCCACGACGATGGTGTAATCCATCGCACCCGCGTCAGTAAGAATTTTTACGACCTGAGCAATCGACGAACGCTTTTGTCCGATTGCGTTGTAAATGCAAATCAGGTCGTTGCCCTTATTGTTGATGATGGTGTCGAGCGCAACCGCCGTCTTTCCAGTCTGGCGATCGCCAATGATAAGTTCGCGTTGTCCTCGGCCAACCGGAATCATGCTATCGATCGCCTTTAGCCCAGTCGCCATCGGTTCGCGCACGGGTTGGCGGTCAATCACGCCCGGAGCAAGGCGTTCCAGCGCAATGGTCTCGGTGGTTGCAATCGGCCCTTTGTCGTCGATCGGCTGTCCCAGCGCGTTGACGACACGCCCGATCATGGCGTCTCCCACCGGCACACTCATGATCTTGCCGGTGCGCTTGACTTCGTCCCCTTCGCGAATTTCCGTATAGTCCCCGAGCAACACCACGCCAACCTGATCTTCTTCGAGGTTCATCGCGATCCCGGCGAGGTCGTGCGGAAAGGACAGAAGCTCGCCGGCCATCACCTTATCGAGGCCGTGAACGCGAGCGATACCGTCGCCGAGTGTGATGACCGTCCCCACTTCATCGACAGCAATCTTGGTTTCGTAATTCTCGATTTGCTGCCGGATCAGCTGTGTTATTTCGTCTGCTTTAATTTGGGCCATAAGGAAACCTGCTGTCGGCTATCAGCATTCAGCCTTCAGCTTGAACCACTCTCCTACAATCAATACATAACAACGCATCTTGATTTCGCATTTTCAAGAGCATTAGCTGAGAGCTGACGGCTAAGTGCTGACGGCTGTACTCCCAGCTATTTTCTCCCGAATTCTATTCAACTGCCCGCTCACCGACCCGTCGTAAATTGTGCTCCCGATTCTGACCACCGCGCCGCCGATCAGCGATTCCTGGCGCGAATAGTGGGCACGAACTTTTTTGCCTGTCATTTTTGCGACTTCGGATTCCAGGCCGCTCCGCTCGTCTCCATCCAAGTCGCGGGCGGTTGTAATTTCTGCTTCCACGAAGCCAAGCCGCTGGCTTAGCTCTTGCTCAAATTGTTTGGCGATTTCACCAAGAAAATTGATGCGTCGATGATCGATCACCACTGCCACAAAATTTCGCACTTCCGGCGAAATTCCTTCGCGCGAAACGATTGCGTCTAATACTGCCCGCTTTTGTTCCGCGGTGATCGATGGTGTTTCCCACACCTCTTTCAATTCTTTACTTCCTGAAACTAATTCCGCCACCGACTGCACTTCCCGCAACACTTTTGGAGCGTCCTCGGCGCGGTCGAAAACCACATCCGCCAGCGCCCGTGCATACGTGTTGGTCACCGAAGCCACTTAGCTTTGACCCCGGCCCGCGTCTTTGTCGGCAAGATGCCGCGCGAAATTTTGTATCAGTGCGTGGTCGGTCCCAGCGTCCACATGAATTTGTTTTCGCGCCAGCGACACCGCCAAATCTGCGGCGTATGCCGTCAGCTCACGGCGCGCCGTACGCGCTGCTGCCGCAATTTCCTGTTCAGCGGATTCCACAATTCGCTTCGCATCTTCAATGGCCGCAGCTTTGGTACGCGCTTCTTCATCCGCCGCTTCCTTTTCGCCGGCGACTCGCATGCCCTCAATTTCAGCGCCCAGCCGCGAAAGGCGGCCTTCTATGTCCGATAGACGACGGTTGGCCTCCTCGCTCGTCTTGCGAGCCTCCGCCATTGCGTGCTGAATGGAAGCAGTCCGGTTCTTAAACATCGTAGGCAGATGTTTCTTTGACGCCCAAAGAATCGCGCCCGCAACCACCGCAAAGTTCAGCAGCACGCAAAGCCAGTAAGCCCGATCTAAGCTTAGCCCTGTGATGCGGGAAACTAGCCGCACCGAGCCGGAGTGCCTGAACTCCGCTTGCTCATCCTGGTTCCCAGCCTCGCGAGATTCCTTTGCGACGCTCGCATCGGTAGCGGAGGAATGGGAGGAACTACTTTCACCACTTGTGCCAGATTGTGCACTCAAAGGCCCAGCGCAAAAAGCGCATACAAGAATGAGGACCGCCAGACACCAATTTTCGCGCGATTGAAAAGTAATCATCATCGCGTCCCCGCCGGTGCCTGTGGTTTTGCCGGATTCAACACGCTGCGAATAATCTCGATGGCCAGCCGTCCACTCTCTGACTGCAAAGTTTCCTGCGCAGCAACCTTATCTTTCTCGATCCCGGCGCGCGCCTCAGCAATCTGTCCCTGCGCTCTTGTTCGCGCCTCGGCCACCACGGATGCCCGAGCCTGTCCCGCCTGTTGCCGCCGGGCTTCCTGACTCTTGAACATTGCCAATCTTGCGTCCCGCAGCTTCTGTTCGTATTCTGAGGTGCGGGCCTCAGCCGCGGCCATGTCCGCGCGCGCTTTCTCGATCGCCCCCTCAGTCTTGCTGCGCCGCTCAGCCAGAACTTTCACCAGCGGCTTATGCACGAGCGCCATATAAAGTCCATACAACGAGACCATAAAGATCACCGTCGGCACGGATTGAAGCAGTAATTCGCCTGTCTGTCCTATCGTTTCATCCATGGCTTGATGAAGATTCCGTGCTTGCAGGTCTCTCGCGTGCAGAGGGCTTGGGAACCATTAAAATTAGCATTCGGTAATCTAAGTGTCAATGCGGTTTGAACTCTACCCAAACTCTTTCGCGATCCAAGGACAATTTTCACAAACAGGCTTAGAATAATTGAGCAGACCCATGTCCTCGACAGACAATCTCGCCAGCCTCAAAGACGACATGATCGCGTTTATCGAGGGACACGGCATGCGCCGCTTTCCCGGCTACATCGATTTCGATGAGGTGCAGCGCGTACTGTGGAAGACGGGTGGCAATCCCGAAAGCTGGAAAGATTTTGTGGAACTTGCCAAAGCCGCAGGGGCCCCATTCCTCACTATGGACGCCTGGGTGCTGACCCGCGAAGAGCTAGACGCTCTTATGGAGAACCTGACCGACGTTGAGATTTCCAACGCCGAACATCTCGAAGACGCCCGCTGGCTGCGTACTTATCTAGGCAAGACCGGATTCATCCAGCTCGGCTTCCCTTACAACGGAATCGTCATGGTCTACGAAGTCTCGACGGAATGGAACGAACGCTACCAATGCTCTGATGGAAATCGCGGAAGAATTCGGTGGCATCCCGATTGACGGATCTGGCTTCGATGATGAAAGTTAGTTCGTGCGCTGGAATTACCGGACCGTTGACTCCCATCAAATCGAAAAGTTCACTCGCGCACCTTCTCCCCCATCTCAAATTAAATTCCGCGGATACAAATCTCGCGGATGTCCTCGCGCGCCTATTACTCATTCGTGGCATCGATGATCCTGAAAAAGCCCAACGCTATCTCTTTCCCTCGATCGATCATCTTGCACTCGCCTTACCTCATGCATGGAATGAAGGTCGCAGTTGACCGCCTCGCCGCCGCCATCGAGCGAAAAGAGGGTATCCTTATATATGGTGACTATGACGTTGATGGCACCACCGCGATCGTTATTCTGAAAACCGCCATCGAACTCTGCGGTGGCAATGCCGACTTCCACGTCCCCCACCGCATTCGCGAGGGCTACGACCTTCGTGGAGACCGCATCGAAGCCGCAGCCGCCGCGGGAATCCGGCTAGTCGTGAGTGTTGACTCCGGCATCCGCGCATTCGCCGCCGCCGAAACCGCGCGTCGCCTGGGCGTCGACCTCATCGTCACCGACCATCACATTCCGGGCACCGATGGAGTGCCCCACGCTCTAGCAGTTCTGAATCCCAATCAGCAGGGTTGTCATTATCCCTGCAAGGCGCTGTGTGGCGCTGGCGTCGCGTTCAAGTTCGCCCAGGCGTTGATGGAACGGATGTTGACGAAAAAAGACCAAACGCGATTGCTGACCTCGTTCATGAAGATCGTCGCCATCGCAACCATTGCCGATTCCGTCCCCCTCGCCGGCGAAAATCGCGTGTTCGCGAAATTAGGACTCGATGCGCTTAGATCGGCGGTCAATCCCGGTTTAAAAGCATTGCTCGAAGTTGCGAAATTGACCGGTCGCCCCTTGACCTCCAGCGAAGTTGGATTTCGCATCGCGCCTCGCATCAATGCCGCGGGCCGCATGGATGTTGCCCAGGATGTGATCGAACTCTTTAGCGTGAAAGATAATGGTCGCGCCCGTGAAATCGCCGCCAAATTAAATCAGCTAAATGGCGACCGGCAAGAGGAAGAACGCCAAATTTTGATCGCGATTGAAGCTCGTTTTCTACGCGGAACCCGCCCTCCAGGACGCATTCTGCATCGTTATCGATGACGAAGGCTGGCATCGCGGCGTGATCGGAATCACCGCTACCAGAGTCGTCGAGCGCTACGGACGCCCCACCCTCATCATCTCCCGCGATGGCGAAGACGCACATGGTTCTGGACGATCCATCCCCGCCTTCCATCTCTTGAACGCCCTCGAATCCTGCGGCCACTTGTTCTCCCGCTACGGAGGCCACGCCCACGCCGTCGGATTCTCCATCCCCGCCGCCGCAGTTCCCGCTTTGTCCCTTCATCTAAACGCTTACGCTAAGCAGCATTTAGCGTTGAGCGACTTCGAGCCAGTTTTAAAGGTCGATGCAGATATTCCCTTCGCTTCGATATCGCTGGGTCTCTATGAAGTCTTGCGAAACATGCAACCCTTCGGCGTGGGCAATCCCGAGCCAATTTTTGTGGCACGGAATCTCCGCGTAGCGTCTTCCCCGCAAGTGTTAAAAGACAAGCACGTAAAACTACGTCTTGGCTCCGCTTCCAAAAATCTGTCTGCTCCGGTAGTACCCAACTGCCATCCCGACTCGGCTGCGATTCCAAAACGTAACTGGCGCGATGCCATTACCTACAACGCCTTGGGATGGAACCTGGCTGGACGCTTCCAGGAAGCAAAGCTACTGCCAGGGGATCATCTTGATATCGCCTTCACCCTGGGCAAAAATGACCATCCAGAATTCGGAGGTCTGGAACTAGCGCTGAAAGATTTTCATGCCGCAGAGGTAGGAACCGCAGTCTCCAGTCCACTGGCGGAGCAAAACTTTGCTAAGGGATAGGTTTGAATCTAAAGCCGCGGGCGAAAACGCCCGAGCCACACATTCTCTGTCCACTCAGAATTCGAAGTAGCCGCCGTGGTTGATGGGCCTCGGGCCTTCGGTCCCGGTCGCCGGGAGCAGTCCCACGATACCGCGCAAGGTCTCCCACGCCGCGTCATTCAATCCCGAATCCGCCGACACCAGCTCACGAATCATCTTCCACGCCGCCACATTCAGCGCGCCTTCTGGAGGAGGCCCCATCGCCAGCGACACCGAACACTGCGGACAAAAACATATTCGCTGCGCCATGGATTTCTGCCGCGGCCGTATCCCCACGGTCTGCGCAAACATGTACAGCGCGACTGATTTGTGTCCGGTCTCCAACTCCCGCTTACAGCGAAGGCAATATAAATTTTCCAAGACTATCCTCGCGTCCAGTCCGATTAGAAAGTAATAATCTTCCGCTGTAGATTTCAGCACAAGTGGATAGACAGATTCCCGCAGCGCAAACCACTATTCCCGGCAGCGATGCGGGATGATTTGCAGAAGCTTGCGTAGGGACAGCCGGCCCGGCTGTCCGACTGAGCGAAGCTCAATAGCATCTGCGTGAGTAGCTTCGATGGAAATTCCGCATAGTGGCCTGCCGATCTGCACCCGGCTTGGGCACAGAGCGGGGAATCAAAGTGTGCTCTTCCCAACTCAAAGGCGATCATGCAATCTCCAGAGATGGGAGTAGAAACCAAAGCGACAGCCTTGGAGAGCCCCAAAAAGCTGATCGCTGCGCGTAAGGCATCAGCGAAATTCGTCCAACTCTCGCATCTGCGCAAGCTACAACAGTGCGAGCAAGTTGCCGCGATCTGTTATCGGTTGCGGCGCGACACTGTCGAATTCTTACTGGTGAGAACGCGCGGCGGACGTTGGATTTTTCCCAAAGGCAATTCCGAACCAGGTTTGACTCACGCCCAGGCTGCCGCTCTCGAAGCTTTTGAAGAGGCTGGGGTGCACGGCCGCATCGAAGAAGTTCCTTTTGTTTGCTACACCCGCCTCCGGCGTGGCGCGAGAAATTCCAATTCAACCGCCGGGCACATTGTCGTCAACGCCTACCTATGCGAAGTGTCATGGCTGGAAAATCCCCAGGAATTCGATCGCAATCCGACTTGGTTCCCGGCCACAAAAGCCAGGCGCGCCTTAAAAGAAGAGCGTGCCAGAGATTATTCGACGGAACTCACTACCGTGATTGATCAAGCGCTGAAGCGAATTCAGCACAAGACAATCGTTTCATCCGATTCCAATTCGAAAATCTTCTCCATAGATAAGTTCCGCAGCATGAGAATGGAAAGGTCCCAAAGAATTTGACCTCGGAGAGCCAGATTAGCCCTTCACCACAAATGATAAAGATCGCCCAACTTCGCCACCTCAACCTCGCAGTCAAAAGCCTCTCCCAGCCTTTCCGCCGTTAGTATTTCCGCTTTACTTCCATCGCGGATGATCCGCCCTCCGCGCATCAACACCACACGATCAATTTCTGGAACGATGTCGGCGAGATCGTGCGTCACTAATATGATTCCAATTCCAGAATTGACCAGTTCGCTCATCGTGTGTCGCAAACTTCGCCGCGCACTTACGTCCAATGAATTAGTTGGTTCGTCAAATAACAATGCATGCGGATGATGCACCAGGGCGCGGGCAATCAAGATTCGCCGCGCCTCGCCCGAAGACATCTCGCTTACGGCACGCTCCCCCAGGTTTGAGACTTGGAGCCGATCCAGTGCCGTCGTCGCCGCGTCTACTTGTTCCGGCGTCACCGAGTGGTTGGAATAGATAGCAGTACTGCTAAAAAATCCCGATAAAACAACATCAAGCCCACTCGCATACCCGGCAACTGCCGACATTAAATCGTTGGAAACTACACCTAATAGAGACCGCAGTTCGAAAACGTTCCATCGGTCCCGACCCAGGATGGTCATAGACGATTCCGAACGAACCACCGGATAACATTCCCGCGTGATGGTTTTGACCAGGGTAGATTTTCCGCAACCATTGGGGCCTAGAATTGCCACCCGCTCGTCCGCTCCAACCCTGAGGTTGAAATCGTCGAGCACAACCCTATCCCCCCGCATCACGCGGATATTCTTCAAACCCAACAGCGGAGGGGTTTGCGAATTCATTCGCTCAGCTGTATCCCGAGCAGTCTGATGCTCGCACAACGTTTTTTCGCGGACACATTTCTCATAGTCATATTTATATGTAACAGTAAAGTGAATGTCCGCGTCTTCCGACCCGCGAACCTCTGGGCGTATCGCCTTCACCTATCCTGATTTCCTGCGATATCAAATCGCGCGATTCAGCATCGTTACTTCGCTCGAAATGCTATCAGTGGCAGTCGGATGGCAAGTCTACGACATTACTCACCGCGCTCTTGATCTCGGGTTCGTGGGATTAGCTCAATTCCTTCCGGGCATATTTTTATTCCTGCCCGCAGGACATGCGGCAGACCGCTTCAACCGTCGCAATTTGATGATTCTCTGTTATATCGGCTTCGCAATTTGTTCAGGATTGTTGTTGATCGTATCGATCACCAATCCATCCCGCGTCTATCCTATCTATCTGGTGCTGGTACTCCTCGGAGTAGTCCGATCTTTCAACGGCCCGGTCTCTCGCGCCCTCTTGCCGCAGCTTGTTTCCAGTGAGCACTTTCCCAATGCCGTCGCCTGGAACTCCAGCATTTTTCAGACCGCAACCATCCTCGGCCCAGCATTGGGAGGACTTCTTTACGCCTTTGCAAGGCATCCCTACCTGGTATATGCGACGGCCTTGCTGGTATCTCTGGCTGCCGTCTTCTCCACTTTTCAGATCAAGCTGCGCACCAAAGCCCCGCCTCGGGAAAAAGTGAATTGGACAACCGTTCTAGCTGGCTTCCACTACATCTGGCGACACAAAATCATTCTAGGATCCATCTCCCTCGACATGTTTGCGGTGTTGCTCGGAGGTTCCGTTGCCTTGCTGCCCGTTTACGCACGAGAAATCCTCCACACCGGGCCTTGGGGTCTGGGCATATTGCGCAGCGCGCCTGGCATCGGCGCAGCCATGATGGCCGTTCTTATCGCTCACCGTCCGCTGCAAAAACACGTGGGAGCGACCATGCTCTGGTGTGTCGCAGGCTTCGGCGCATCTACGATAGTCTTCGCACTCTCCCGCAATATTGTAATTTCCCTGGTCGCCTTGCTCATGGTTGGAGCAACCGACATGGTCAGCGTCGTGATACGTGGGACCTTAGTGCAATTGGGAACTCCCGATCACATGCGGGGCCGGGTCAATGCTGTTGACATGCTCTTCATCGGCGTCTCTAACGAGTTCGGAGAATTTGAGTCGGGGCTCACCGCCCACTGGTTCGGTGCGGTCACTGCCGCCGCTTTAGGAGGCATTGGGACCCTGATCGTCATTGCCATCTGGGCGGGAATCTTCCCCGAACTCCGAAAGGCAGAAAAAATTTCCAGTGTTGAGGTTTAGTATCGCGTCGCGGCTTCGCCATCATGTTATAGTCTCCGCGTTATGACCAATGGCGCAATCTTCTGCAGTCAGTGCGGTCGCCATAATTCCGCCACCGCTCAATTCTGTTCCAACTGTGGTGCTGCTTTAGCGGCATCGGTGGCCTCGTCACTTTCTGGCGCAACCTTCGCCGCAACAACTCCTTCACCCTACATTCCTACCGGGCCTTCCGCTCTCGTCCACTCGCAGTCATCGGGTTACGGCGGATTTTGGGTCCGCTTCATCGCCGCCATTATCGATGGCATCGTGGTTCAAGCGGTCGTCATGCCCGTCGCCTTTGTCGTTGGTTTGGTCATCGGAGTTGCAGGTGCCGCCTTGAACTCCGGCCAGGGGCCCAACATGGCGGCCATCGCTATCGGCGGAGTCTTCGGACTTTTTGCATCCTGGCTCTATGAAGCGTTCATGGAAAGTTCATCACGCCAGGCCACTTTAGGCAAAATGGCTCTGGGCATGCGCGTGACCAATTTGCAAGGCAATCGAATCTCCTTCGCCCAAGCCACCGCTCGCCATTTCTGCAAGTACATTTCCGCCATGATCCTGATGATTGGATACATCATCGCCGGTTTCACCGAACGTAAACAGGCCCTCCACGACATGATCGCCGGCACTCTGGTCCGCCGCCAATAGGGTCCGAATATTCAGAGCCCGATGTCGACGAGCAAGCTGTCCCCAGAACTTGGAATCTCAAGGTCCTAGAATCACGATTTTTACCTGGATGACTACATTCGGAACGCTGGCAATCAATTCTGAGTTGCGCTGTTATTCTGATTCCACTCATGCAGCAAGCGATCGAATCGTTCTTCATTGACGGCCCCGCGGGCCGGCTCGAAGCCATTCTTAATCAGGGAAGGGAAGGCGCTTCCCACGCCGCCCTGGTATGTCATCCTCATCCGTTATTCGGCGGGACCCTCCACACCAAAGCTGTCTTCCACACTATGAAAGCGTTGAACAGTTTTGGATTCCCAGTATTGCGCTTTAATTTTCGCGGTGCGGGGCTGAGTCAAGGCGCCCATGACAGCGGCGAGGGGGAAGTAGGCGATGTGCGCTGCGCGCTGGATTGGCTTGACGCGCGGTGTCACCTCCCTATGATCTGCGCCGGATTTTCGTTCGGTGCCGCCGTGGGAATGCGCGCCGCCTGCGCCGACGCCAGAGTTAAAGTGGTCATTGGGGTGGGGACGCCGGTTTCGCCGGTCGATCGCCGTATCTACGATCTGCAATTTCTAAAAACCTGTGCCAAGCCGAAACTTTTTGTGAGCGGCGAATTTGATCAATACGGACCCCGGGCTGATTTGGAGAAGTTGATGGCATCTACGGCCGACCCGAAGGTGCTGGTCATTATCAAGGGCGCCGATCATTTCTTTGAAGGAAGATTGGCAGAGCTTCGCGGTGCTATCGAAGGCTGGCTCAAGGGACTGCTGGCGCAGTAGGGATCGGTCAAAGCTCAGGGAACAACCGCCTTAATCTCGCTGGAAAACTTACTCTCCCCTTTGTCTCCCACGGCCGTCACCACGTAGTAAAACACAGCGCCGCTTGGCACCGACGAATCCTTGTAATTCGGTACTGGGCTCGTGCCTATCTTCTGATATCCCGCGCCACTCTTCGTGCTGCGATAAACGCAATAGTATTTCGTTCCGGCAGACGCTTGCCAATGCAGCGTCACAGAGTGACCTGAGTTGAGCGAAGGCTTCGATTTTGCGGGGGTGGAGGTGCAGGCGCTAAGCAAAATTGCAATTGCGATCATGGCTGCGGCGTAGCCCCACTGTCGCTGAGTGCTCATCGCTATAATTCTTTCATGCCGGAGGCGGCAGAGGGAAACTCCGAGAGTGTGGCGCTCGCCATGCGAGCGACCGCGGCCCATTTATTTCACCACGCAATGCACGAAGCCAGCGTGGTGCGCGGTTTTCAGCGACATGTCAGCTGCGATCATGGGGTGCTAAGAATTTGCGACGATCTTTACGATTTGCAATGCTACTCTCGCGTTTTCGTAGTCTCGATGGGCAAAGCCGCGCACTCTATGGTGTCGGCTTTAATTACGCAAGCCGGCGACCGCTTCGAAGGGATTGTCTCCGGACTGGCAAGCGCCGACTCGCAGGTCCGAGGCTTTCGATATTTTGAGGGAGGGCATCCGCTGCCCAACGGAGAATCAGTAGCCGCGGCCAATGCGATTCTAAAATCGCTGGCATCGCTCGACGCCTCGTCCCTTGCCATTTTTATGCTAAGCGGGGGTGGTTCGGCGATGGTGGAAAAACCCATCGATGATGAAATTTGCCTTCCAGATTTAATTTCAACTTATCGCACGCTTATTCATTCCGCTGCACCGATCACCGAGATCAATGCCGTTCGAAAACATCTGTCCGCGGTCAAAGGAGGAAGGCTGGCGCGCGCCGCGCATCCCGCCCATCAGGTCTCGTTGCTGATTTCTGACGTACCTGACCATACTCCAGACGCCTTGGCGTCGGGCCCCACCATGGCAGATGCAACTTCCATTGAAGATTGCTACGCCATTACTTCGAAGTACGGCATGACCGCTGAATTCCCCACGTCCGTCCGCGAATTATTCCAGCGGCGTGCGTTGGAGGAAACGCCAAAATCAGGCGACCCCGAATTTAGCCGTAGCCGGTGGTGGACGGTCCTCTCCAATGCCGCCATTCTGGAACACGTTCGGAAAGAAGGTGAAAGTCTCGGTTTTCATTGTGAGATCGATAACAGTTGCGATGATTGGGAATACACTCGAGCCCGCGATTACCTGCTTGACCGTGTCCGCAACCTACGAAAAAATTTCGCAAAAGTCTGCTTGATTAACGGCGGCGAGGTAACGGTAAAAGTGACTGGCGAAGGCATTGGAGGCCGCAATCAGCAATTCGCGCTTTCCTGCGCTCAGCCCATCAGCGGCAAAAATGTAACCATACTCAGCGCTGGGACCGATGGCATCGATGGGAACAGTTCAGCCGCAGGTGCAATCGTGGATGGAGAAACGGTAGAAAAAGGGAAGCGCCTTGGACTTGACGCCCAGGACTATCTAAGCCGCAATGATGCCGCCACGTTCTTTGACCGTACTGGCGATGCAATCGTGACGGGACCTTCTGGAAATAACCTGCGAGACCTCAGAATTGTTCTCGCTTATTGATGAAAGATTTTCTAACTGGGTGCCCGAAACTGGGGTGCCCCATATCTCGCCGCTTTTGCGAGACCTGGGAAATAAGTTAACCCCAACCATACAAGCTGCAAACAGAAACCTTTGTTCCGCCCAGATTTATACACGCGGATTGGGAAGCTAAGTACGCATCTGCTTTGGTAAATGCGCATTGTCCCTTCACCTCCCACTCCAGCGTGGCTCGCCGAAACATTTTCATTAAATTGTTAGTGAAATACTTCGCACGATGACTGGAGTACGTTCTGACTGAGCCTATGGATTTAATTTCGCGAAAATTTCTCGCAAAATAAAATCAGGCAACCTGCCGCGACCGAAGCGCAATCTGAGTGACTGAACCAGTAACTGTCCCTTCCTGGTTTCTGGAAACTCTGCGGGTACCCACCCGTCCACCCACGCTTTGGCCGAGGAATCCGGCGTCCGACTCCACTCACCTTGAACTACTCCTGGAGAACACTATCTATGAAAACTGAATTGTTGGAAAAACTTGTCGATGGCACGGTCGACCGGCGCAAATTCCTGAAACGCGCAGGCGCAACGACTGCGGGCGTTGCCGCTATGACCATGATGGGTGGCAGCCTCGGTAAAGTGAACGCTGCATCTTTCACCGACGTAGACATCCTTAACTTCGCTTTAAACCTTGAATATCTTGAAGCTGAATTTTATTTGAAGGCAACGTACAACACCTCTTTAGTGTCCTATGGCGTTATTACTTCAAGTCAGCAGACCGGCCCTACGACCGGCGGCAAGATGGTGAACTTCTCGGGTGCAAATGTTGCGTTCGTGGCCAGTCAATTAAGAGTTGATGAGGTGGCCCACGTTAAGTACCTGCGTTCGGCTCTGGGATCGGCGGCAGTACCGAAGCCTGCCATCAATCTCGACGCGTTAGGCTACGGCTACGCTAACGTGGATGACTTCCTGAAGTTAGGCCGTCAGTTTGAAGACGTCGGCATCAGTGCCTATCTGGGAGCGGCCCCGTTGATTCAAAGCAAGACTTACCTCGATGCGGCAGCACGCATTTTGGCTACGGAAGCCCAGCATTCCGGTGCCGTCCGCTCATTCTGCGTGACCATGGGAGTCACCAGTCCTGCGGTGGATAGCCAGGACATTCCTCCTACGTCTCAGACGCCATTTAATGTCGATCCGAGCACTGCCTTGTCGATACCTCGCACGACGACACAGGTGCTGAACATTGTGTACGGTGGGGGCGCTCACTCCGGTGGGTTCTATCCTGCGGGCATGAACGGCAACATCAAGTAGTTTGCAGTTGTGAGGGGGCCCCGTTCAAGTTGCGCTTGGGCGGGGTATTAAATCTGAGGAGACTTCATGTTCGAGGGCTTATTTCAACCGATGCATTTGCTGGTGATTGTTGGATTGGCACTGTTGATCTTTGGTCCTAAGAAATTGCCGGAACTTGGCAAGGGCCTGGGCGACGGGATTCGTGGATTCAAGAGTGCGATGAACGCGAAAGATGTGCCGACTGAAGAAGAAGTCAAACAGAAGGTTTGAGCGTCATTCTTTTACGGACGACTTGCAGAATTTGCGCGTGAGTCTGCTGCGGAGTTCCGCGAGCATTGACCAGGACAACGCGTTCCGGCTCGCGGCGCGAGATTTCCATGTACGCGGTATAAACCCGTTCAAAGAAAGCGCGGTTTTCCTGCTCGAAACGATTTTCGTCAGGCTGGCAATCGGGAAGTTTTTCTCCGCGAAGAGTATTTCGGCGGCGGGCGCGGTCCACGCTGGCGGCGACTTCTGAATCCATCAGAATGGTTAAGTCCGGTTGCAGGTCGCTGCAAAACAACCGATGGAGCTCTGAAATCAACTGCGTACCGAGTTGGCGTCCACCGCCCTGATAGGCCTCGGTGGAATCGGTGAAGCGGTCGCAGAGAACACAATCCCCGGCGTTAAGCGCGGGCTGAATTATTTCTTCTAGATGTTGCGCGCGCGCGGCGAACATCAAGGCCAACTCAGCGCGAGGTACCAATTCAGAGGCGCCGGTGTTGAGCAGCAATGCGCGGATTTTTTCTCCTACCGCAGTCCCGCCAGGTTCACGGGTCGTGGTCACGGAGATATTTTCAGCTCGTAGCGCGGCCGCCAACTTTTGTAGTTGAGTACTTTTGCCCGAGCCGTCTAAACCTTCGAAAGTGATGAAAATTCCGCGCGCCGCCATCGCGACATGATAGGCGAGAAATAGGCGGGAGCAAATTGTTATTGCGAACCGGTAAAGCCAGGGCCCTATAAGGGCTGCTATATTAGTGGCTTTGTCATGGCTACTTCAGCCGCTTGCGTTTCTGATGCATTGAGAGTTTTTGGAGGATACTTGAAACCACGGGCCATCTTTACCGCGTCTGTTTTGTTGCTGACCACTTTTTCCCTCGCCCAAACTTCAGCCCCCACGGTAAAAATATTTGTGGACGCCTCCGAGGCGCCGCGCAAAATCTTTCATGCGCAGTTGGCGATACCCGCATCGGCGGGGACTCTCACTCTTTATTATCCCAAATGGATTCCGGGAGAGCACGCGCCCGATGGACCGGTGCTCGATCTTGCCGGACTGAAGTTCGCAGCCAACGGCCAACCATTGAAGTGGCGGCGCGATCTGTTGGATGGGTTCACTTTTCACATCGAAGTGCCGCAGGGAGTGAGCGAGGTCAACGCGTCATTGGATTTCCTTTCTCCGCCAACCATTGCCGCAGGTTTTTCCGCGGGATCATCTGCGACCGCGACGTTGGCCATCGTGAGCTGGAACCAGTTATTGCTGTACCCCAAGGGATGGAAGTCAGACGACCTTACTTATCAGGCCAGCATTCGCTTGCCAGGGGGATGGAATTTTGGGACCTCTCTGCCAGTGGCATCAAAAAGCGCGGACGGCCAGCCGATTCGTTTCACACCCGTCTCACTGACTACACTTGTGGATTCCCCGATATTGGCGGCCCAGTATCTAAAAGTTGTGCCTCTAGCCCACGACGACGCTCCGGTTGAAATGGATATTGCCGCCGACAGCGCAGCTGCACTAGATCCCCCCGCGGAGGTATGGGACCAGTACCGCAATCTGGTTAAGCAGGCCTATGCACTTTTCGGTGCTCACCATTATCGTGACTACCACTTCTTGTTTACCCTCAGCGATCACGTTGCGCACTTCGGACTTGAACACCATGAGTCCGACGATAGCCGTATCGCGGAGCGGGGTCTGGTGGACACAGATCTTCGCAAGCTCGATTCCGGATTGCTGCCGCATGAGTACGTTCACTCGTGGAATGGGAAATATCGCCGCCCAGCTCATTTGGCCACGCCGGATTATCAGCAGCCAATGCAGGATGACCTGCTGTGGGTATACGAAGGCCTGACCTCGTATCTGGGTGATGTGCTCACCGCCCGCAGTGGCCTTTGGTCCCCAGAAGAGTATCGCGACGCCACAGCACGCATCGCCGCCAGGCTTGATCACGAACCAGGCCGCACCTGGAGAAATTTGCAGGACACTGCCGATGCCGCGGCCCAGTTGTATTTCACCGAAGATGGCTGGGGATCATGGCGGCGCACCGTGGATTTCTACGACGAAGATGTTCTCAACTGGATGTGGGTAGACACCATCATTCGCCAGCAGACGAACGGAAGAAAATCCATCGACGATTTTTGCCATCTCTTTCATGGCGGCCCGAGCGGTCCGCCAATGGTGAAGACATACACCTTCGACGACGTGGTAAGCGCTCTCAACCAGGTCACGCCCTACGACTGGCGGGGTTTCTGGACGGAACGTCTCACGACACATGATCCCCATGCCCCTTTGACTGGAATCAAAAACAGCGGATGGAAGGTTGTTTATGACGCGAACAGGTCCGAGTTGACCCGTACCGAAGAAAGCGAACACCATGACATCAACGCCGCTTACTCGATAGGAGTGGAAGTAAAAGATGACGGCGCGATTGTGGACACCATTGAAGGCATGCCTGTAGCGAAGGCAGGAATCGGTCCGGGAATGAAATTACTAGGTGTCAATAACCGCAAGTTCACCTCACAAGTCCTGCGCGATGCGCTGCATGAAGCAATTAACAACAAAGAACCGATCGAACTGCTCGTGGAGAATGGCGACTACTACAAGACCTACAGAATCGACTATCACGAAGGCGAAAAATATCCGCATCTGGTTCGCGATGAATCGAAGCCGGACATGTTAAGCGAAATACTTAAAGAACGATGATGGTTATTTGGATGGATTTTGCCGGACTCGCCATATCAAGTAGATGACGATCGCAATGTTGATTGCCAGCACGGCGAATTTCAGCGGCGTCGGGTGGCGGTGTATCTCGTAAATTTCCAGCGGCACAAGCGAGCTGGTAATAATGATGGTGAACCACTCTGCCCATCGCTTGAGAAGCCACAAGCCCACGCCCTCAGTAATAAACAAGCCGGCATATAACAAGCTGCCGATGCTGAGTAGCTTGATCTTTTGCGGTGTGAGAGCCGATGCCCTCTCTATAGCGTGGCTGATGAGCCTACCGTCAGAATTTATCCCCAACATCTCCACCCATTGCTGAATGGCATCTCCGATGTCTTTGTGCATCATCTTCAGGCTGCCTATCGCGAGCATGATCAGCAAAGCCGCCTTGACAAGCTTGAAAATTGCAATGAGACGGAGAAGGGTCGGGGATTGATTAGTCACAAGGAGGACGGCCCTAGTTTAGAAGGACAAAGTCGAATTAAATTGTACTCGAGAAGGTTGTTCAGGGAGGCCACTATCACCACATCCGCTACGCAAGCGGCGCGCAATTCTTATCGCACCGAATCAAAAATCCATTTCATATATTTGTCGTCGCCGTTTTCAATCACCATGCAGATGCATTCAGGGACATCGTACGAATGAAGTTCCTTGATTGCATCCCGAACCCCCAGAAATGCGGAAGCCGTGGTCTTGATCAACAAGAGCCACTCCGCGGAGCGTTCAATTTTCTCCTGCCATCGGTAAACAGATTCGATTCCGGTAACAATGTTCACGCAGGCGGCCAATTTTCTTTCGACTAACGCGTCGGCGATCCGTTGCGCTTCGGCATGCGATCCTGCGGTAGTTAAAACCAATCTGAGGTGGGTCATATAATGTTCGCGGAGAGGTCAGGAATCATGGCAACAGAAATTAAGTTTGGCACCTCGGGATGGCGCGCCGTAATGGCTGAAGATTTTACTTTTGCCAACGTGCGGCGAGCGGTCACTGGCATCGCGCGCCACGTGGCCACTCGCAACCCTTCCGGAGCACGAATCATCGTAGGACGCGACCCCAGATTCCTGGGGGAAACATTTTGCTCAATGGCAGCGGAAATTCTTGCGGCGCACGGCATTACTCCGCTAATAATAGCCGACTCTGCGCCTACCCCTGCCATAGCGTACGCCGTGATTCACGAGCAGGCGGATGGAGCGATCAACTTTACCGCCTCCCATAATCCTCCGGAATATAACGGCATAAAATTCTCGACTTCCGATGGCGCTCCGGCGCTGCCTGAAGTCACCAAACAAATCGAATCCGAAATTGTGGCTTTCGACGCCAACGTGAATTTCCCCGAGCCCACAACCGGCATGGTTAAATCCCAATCTCTCGAGCCGCGCAAATCTTACCTGGATCGGCTGCGGGACACCGTCGATCTGCCTGCGATCCGGAACGCAACGCTTCGCGTCGTCTACGACCCGCTGTGGGGCGCCGCCCGAGAATATCCCGACGCTCTCTTGCGCGATGCGGGAATCGATGTCGCCACTGTCCATGATTACCGTGACGTCCTCTTCGGAGGGCACGCCCCAGAGCCGGATGACCACTTGCTCGACGACCTTCGCGAGAAAATGCGCGCCACCAACGCTCAAATAGGAATCGCCACTGATGGTGACGCCGACCGCTTTGGAATCGTCGACCACGACGGCACATTCTTCCAGCCCAACTACATCATCGCCCTGCTTTTCGATTACTTGGTCGAGAGTCGAGGATGGAAGAATGGCGTCGGAAAGTCCGTCGCGACCACCAACCTGGTGAATGCACTGGCGAAGTTCCACGGTGTGGAGCTGCATGAAACGCCAGTAGGATTTAAGTACATCGGAGAGCTTATCAAAGCAGACAAAATTGCGATCGGCGGAGAAGAGAGTGCCGGACTTTCCATCCGCCATCACGTTCCCGAGAAAGACGGAATTCTGGCTGGCCTGCTTTGCTGCGAAATGGTGGCCCGGCGCGGGAAAACCCTTGGCCAGCAATTGACTGAGCTATTTGCCAAAGTTGGTTCCTTCTATCCACAAAGAGAAAACTTTCGCTTGACCGAAGAGGTGAAAGCGAAGTTCACTAAGAAGTTGACCCTTGAGCCAAAAGATTTCCTGGGCCAGCCAGTGAAAGAAGTGGTGCGCACCGACGGTCTTAAGCTTCTTTTTGAAGATGGCTCGTGGGTGTGCTACCGGCTTTCGGGGACGGAACCAGTTGTGAGGGTTTATTCGGAAGCAGTAACCGAAGCGGAACTGAAAAAATTGAGCGCGGCGGCCAAGCAATGGATATTCGAATAAAGTTACCGAAAGTTCAAGTGTTGTTCAGACAGGGGACAAGGGCAGCGCTGAACTCAAAACCCATGGAGTCCGTAAACGCGATGCCCTCCAAGATATGGGCCATCGTGGGACCGGCCGCAGAGCGAATTTTTGGCATTCGTCGCCGGCTTTCCACAGTAATTGTTGCGATGTTAGCGGTATGGCTTTTCGCCCATGTGGTTTTGGGCGCGAATGGCATGATGGTTTATCGGGAAAAGCGTGCCGAAGTGCAAAGCCTCAGGCAGGAAATCGATTCATTGCAATCTGAGAACGACCGCTACAGTAAACAGATCGACGATTTAAAGACCGATCCCAAGACCATCGAAAAAGAGGCACGAGAGCAGCTGCACTACGCCCGTCCAGGCGAAGTGGTATACGTCGTCCCAGCTGCTCCGGCGCAGGACGTTCCCCGAAATAATTCAGCCCGAAAATAAAGATAAAAATAAAGACAGTTTCAGCCCGCTTTCGGACTGTCTTTACCTCAGACTCAGGACGCCGTACTCGTAGTCGTTACGGCTGCCGTTCCGGGCCATCGCGGGTTGAGCACTGAGCGAATGGCTCCAAGCAATTCAAAGTTGTCCGCAGGTTTTTGGAAGAAGGCCGTGGCCCCGGCGCGCAGAATCCGGTCTTTGTTGTATTGCGGGTCGCGCGCGGTCAGCACGATAACTGGTATCGCGGACAATGACGCATTTTCCTGGAGCCTGTCCAGCACGACGTAACCGTCGCCGGCGGGCAATCCGATGTCCAGGATGATGAGGTCAGGTTTTTCTTTTTGCGCCATCGACATGGCGGAAACCCCGTCGGTGGCGTACGCGGTGTCGTAGTGGTTGGCGCGTAGGCGAAGATTCAATCCGCGCCTTAGTTCGGGATCATCGTCAACGATCAGTATTTTTGGTTGGTCCATTGTATTTCCTCTTTTCATAAGTACAATTTATTTGGAAATTCCTGCGGCGGTTGATTTCGCTCTCTTCCACGGTTTGGAAAAACGGGGAAGATCAGAGTGAATCAATTGCGTTTTCGGCTCCGATTCCGAGCCTGGTTGCAGGTGCGGCATGGTAGCGAGGCGGTCAATCACCGCCGCGCGTTCCTGTTGCAGTTGTGCCAGCGGGGCCGTGCCAATCGCTGCGGGGTGCAGGTTGGTCAACGAAACGCTCACGTCAATCTTCGACTGCAATTCGAGGGATCGTTCGAATTGGCCTGAAATGCGCTTGAGCAGGACGTTGGCTCCGTGCTCGTCGGCGGACGCCACCACTGTGAACACTTCGCTGCCGGACTTGCCAGAAAGAGGCGGCAGCACCACATCTTTATCGGGCCTGGTGCAGCTTCGCAGCAGGTCCATCGCCTGTTGCCGGAGAGTGGTCCAGCGCGGCAGACCATATTGCGCCCGGGGTGTAAGTTCTACCGCAATCAAGACCAACGGATGCGGGAGAGGATTCTGCGCCGGCATGATGGGCGCAAGTAACTTTGACAGGGAGAACAGGGGGAGGGTAAATGAGAAGACGCTGCCCAGGCCCAACTGGCTCTCGACCCAGATGCGTCCGCCTTGGAGCTTAACCAGTTCCTGAACGATGTACAGCCCGAGGCCAAGGCCCTTGCGGCTATTAATACTCGAGTTCGGGTCTTGATACAGTCGCTCGAAAATCAAATGTTGAGATTCGGGGCTCACGCCACGGCCGGTATCAGTCACAGACATGCAAACGTACTCAGAATCGTTCTGCGTAACGCAGGCCCTCACCGTCACCGAGCCCCCGGAAGGAGTAAATTTCAAAGCGTTTTCTATGAGGTTAATAACGATCTGCAACACGCGTTCGGGATCGGCCGAGACCAGCGGAATGCTGCTGTCTGCGGCCATGTTGAGCGAAATTTGTTTTTCTTTGGCGGTTGCACTCAACATCGCGACCGCTTGCTGAACGACCTCGCCAATATTCATACAGCGGACTTCAACCCGCAGTTTCCCCGATTCCGCGCGGGTGGCTTCCACCAGATCATCGATCATCGAAAGAAGCTGATTCGCGCTTCCCAGGATCGTCACCAGATGGTCGCGCTGTTCCGCCGAAACCTCTCCTGCAAGGCCATCGAGCAGGATCGTGACAAACTGATGAATTGAAGTGAGTGGCGTACGCAGTTCGTGCGAGACGTGCGATAAAAACTCGTCTTTGAATTGCAGTTGCTGCTTGCGGCTCATGTCGAGCGAAATCAGCAATGCCTGCCGTTCGATAGCGTAACGAATGGCGCGCGCGAGTTGCTTGCTATCGAAGTTGCCCTTGACCAGATAATCCTGCACGCCCTGATGGACGGCAGCGGTTGCCAAAGTTTCATCTTCGAGACCCGAAAGCACGACGATCGGGACGGTTGGAGCTTTCTTCAGCAACGCCCGATAGGTGTCTGCCCCATGGCTGTCCGGAAGGTTTAAGTCGAGCAGCACCACCGCGGGGCTTTTATCGGCAAGCGACTGCAATCCTGTCGAGAGCCGATTGACGCACGAGACTTCCAAATCGGATCTGGCTTCGACTAAACGTAAACGCACCAGATCGGCGTCGCCGGGGTTATCTTCGATCAACAGTACGTGAGCCGGGCTTTGGGGCGTCATTGTTCCTCCCGGGGGAGCATGGCACAGCAAAACCAAAAAGTGGCCAGCGTATTGACAGTACTGTCGAAGGCTTCCAGGTTCCCAGGTTTAGTCACATAGCAGTTGGCGCCCAGCTCGTAACTTCGTCGGACATCCGCATGCGCGCTCGAGGTGCTGAAGATGATGATCGGGATGTTCTTTAGCCGGGGATTGCCTTTCGCCTCCGCGAGCACGGCGCGTCCATCTTTTCTCGGCAAATTCAGGTCCAGAAAAATTATGTCGGGACGCATAGCATTGGAGTATTCGCCCTTCTGTTGAAGGAACGCGATGGCCGCCATTCCGTCCACCACAGAGTGAACGTTGCTGGGACAGGAATTCCGGCTCAATGCGTCCCTGGTCAAATCAATGTCTGCCGGATTGTCATCCACTAACAGCACCTCTCTGATTTCTTTCATTTGTTTTCGGGGGCCTCGTTTTCCATCGCGGGAATGCTGAAGTTAATGGTGGTGCCCGGGCCACTGTGGTTCCCAAGCCATATTTTGCCGCCATGCTGCTCGACAATCTTTTTACAAATCGCCAAACCTATGCCGTTGCCTGCGTACTCCTCTCTAGTATTCAGCCGCTGAAAAATGGAGAAGATGACGTCCGCGTGCTCCGGCGCAATACCAATTCCGTTGTCGGACACGGAAAATATCCAGCTTGCTCCCTTCAGTTCGGCATTGATTTCAACCACAGGTGTTGCCCCATCAGAAAATTTCACAGCATTCGCCACCAGGTTCTGGAACACCTGTTCGAGTTGAGGTCCGTTCGCCATCACAGTTGGCAATGGCTTGCAATCGACCGTGGTTTTTGTTTCGGAAATCAGGAGCTTGAGATTGTCTAGTGCCTTCTCAACCACGAGATTGCAATTGGTCGGCTGCAAAGTCATTTCCTGGCGGCCAACACGCGAGAACCTCAACAAGTCGTAAATCAATTCCTGCATGCGGGTGGCGCCGTCAATGGCATAGTGAATGTATTTGTCCGCCTGGTCGTCGAGTTTGCCGCGATAACGCTCGCCTAACAATTGGGTGTAAGCGGAGACCATTCGCAATGGCTCCTGCAAATCGTGCGAAGCGACATAGGCAAATTGCTCGAGGTCGCGGTTGGAGCGCGCCAGTTCTTCCACTTTTTTGGCCAGCGCATCTTCGGCCCCGCGGCGCTCATTTCGTAGCCGCTTTTCGAGCAAGGCCCGATGGATAGCTGATGGAAGACGGCTGAGCTTGTCTTTCAGGACGTAGTCGGTCGCGCCCTGTTTAATGCATTCAACAGCAGTCTCATCGCCCAGCGCGCCCGAGATCAAAATTAAGGGAATGTCCAGGCAGTCTTTGCGCAAGATTTCTAGCGCATCCATTCCCCGCCAATGTCCCAGGTTGTAATCGGCCAGCATCACGTCCGGGGGAGTCGCCAACACTCGCGCGCGAAATTCATCAGCGCTTTGGACCACGTGGCCAGAAGCATCGAACCCGGTGCGATGCAATTCGTGGAGGATCAACTCGCTGTCCGCAACATTGTCCTCAAGTATTAAGACCTCGAGCCTGGGTTTTACTTTTCCGGCTTTCTGCCTCGCGAGTTGAATTGCGGCAATGGTCATGAGGTGAGAGCCGCTTCCAGATTTACTGCCTTCGTGGCCGGGACTGGTCCCTTGACCGGCGGCTGGTTCGTCACCATCCAATAAAGTCCGACACGTTTTACGGTTTCTCGAAATTGATCAAAGTCCACAGGCTTTTGAATGAAGCTATTGGCGCCGAATTCGTATCCTGAAACCAGGTCGCGCTCTTCCTTCGATGAAGTCATAATTACGACTGGTATGAGTTTGGTGCGAGGGTCGGTTTTAATCGCGCTCAAGACTTGGATTCCGTCAACCTTCGGCAGTTTCAGGTCGAGCAAGACAAGCTTGGGAGGGGAATCGAAGCTGCGTTGACTGAATTCGTTGCGACAGAAAATAAAGTTCAATGCCTCTTCTCCATCGCGGGCGATGTATATGTTGTTGGACAACTGCTCTTTGCGTAGGGCATGTAAGGCCAGGTCGGCGTCGTCAGGACTGTCCTCGACCAACAAGATATCGGTCTCATCTGCATTCATGATTGGGCTCCCGCGACGGCAACAGCTCGGGTCTGCAGTTCAGCCTTGAAGTCATTTTGCTCGCCGACGGACGGCAGCTCGCCCCGAAGATCCACGCTGAAAAAGAAGGTTGCACCTTGTCCTGGTTCACTCACTGCCCAGGTACGCCCTTCGTGTTTTTGGATAATGCGGCGCACCGTGGCCAGTCCGATGCCCGTACCTTCGAAATCCTCGACGCGGTGCAATCTTTGAAATACTCCGAACAGCTTGTCGGCGTATTTCATATCGAAGCCCACGCCATTGTCGCGAACGAAAAAAGTTGGGTGCGTGGTCTCTGGGCGCGTCCAATCTCAATGATGGCGGTCTCACGCGGACGAGAAAATTTGAGTGCATTTGAGATCAAATTTTGGAATACCTGCCGCAGCAATATGAGGTCGCAGTTAACAAAACCAAGTTTGCCGATCCGCCATTCGACTTGTCGGCCTTTCGTCTCGGATGCCAGCATGGAGATGGTGTCGTTAACCAACGAATTAATATCCGCTGATTGAACGCTTAGGACGTGCCTGCCAACTCCCGCCAGACCCAGTAGCTCATCCACCAGCACGCCCATGTTGCGCGCGCCCTTCATAATGCGGTCCAAATATCTCTGGGCTTCTCCGGGCAGCATTGCCGCGAACTCTTCCGACAGAAGTTGGGAAAAGCCAGCGATGTGTCGCAAGGGGGCACGCAAATCGTGCGAGACCGAATAGGTAAAGGCCTCGAGTTCCTTGTTCGCGGCTTGCAGTTGCGCGGTCCGCTGCTCTACCCGCTGCTCCAGTTCATCGTTCAATAAACGTATTTCGCGCTCGTCGCGCTTCCGCCGTGAAATGTCGCGAAAGGTGGCAACCGTGCCTTGGATGGCGCCGCGATCGTCTTTTAGGGGCCGAGCTGAGATGTCGAGCCAAATGCTCTCTGCACTTTCGGAGGACCGGACAACCAGTTCTCCCTTCGAGGCATGTCCCCCGAGAGCGCGGACCATTGGGATTTGCTCTACGGGGCACAAGGTCTCACCGTCCGGCAAATACAATCCGTACGTAGCGGGCCAGTCTTCGATCGCAATTCCCAGCTTCTCGGTGATCCCCAGAATTCTTTCGGCGGCGCGGTTCCAGATAGTGACATGACCCGCAGTGTCGCTGACGGTCAATCCTTCTTCCATGTTGTCTAGCACCGTTTGCAGCGTGCGGCTCTCTGACCGAAGGGCCTCCCCCGACTTCGCGAGCAATTGGGCCTGGGCCGACATTTGTTCCGTGCGCCTCTGAAGTTCGGTGAGCGATTCATTCATAATGCCTTGGTCGCGCGAGCTTGCCACCAAGGCACGGCTGACCACGATCCAGGCCAGCAATAGCAAGCTGATTTCGACTAGGGTACTGCCCAGCATCACCAGGGTGGCTTGTCTTCTCGTGGCATTCCTATCAAATATTTGCCCGCGCATTATTTCGTCGTGAACGGACTGCTGGGCCCGAATTGAGCTTCGCACCCTGTCTACCAGTTCCTTTCCTTTCTGGAATTGCGCGGACAGGGGGGGGCTGCAGTTTGCCGATCGGGTTGCACCATCTCCCGAGAAAACGCGACCGATGAATCGATCTCGTCGCTTAGAGGTCGTAGCCAGAACTTTTGGTTGGGCTCGTTCGAAGTGAGAAACCGCAGCGATTTCAAATCCTCTTCGAGAGCAACTTGGCCGAGGTTGAATGGTTCAGTGAAATTTGCGTTCTGGGTGGCTGCAAAACCTCGCGCTCCCGTCTCAATATCAATCACGTCGGCCAGGGTGCGCTCCAGCTGCATACTGACAGCATAGGAATGCGCGACGGCATCCCCCTCGTCAAATGTGGCATTTTTATGGCGTTTATTCACGGTATACAGAGAAGCGGTCAAAACCATCGCGCCCAGAAACCCAACCGCTACCTTTCGTTGAAGTCCTGCATGAATCACAGTGATGTGCCTGCATTAAGTCTCACGTAGATATTTCCATCGGCCTGCATACATGCCTCTTGAGGTGCAGCACGGTTTCCGTGCACCCGGGAGGTCACAGCGTAAGGAATCTGGGCAATGTACTTCTGCGGCGAAAATTAGATCGGGGACTGGGCTGAAACATACAAGGTTAAAGATGACGGGAACTTTTGCCGAAGAAAATCAGAGTGTTTCTTTGTTCGCCATCACGAGAAGCTGAGTCGCAGAAGCGAGGAGGTTCGGAGTGGGCATGACGTTGAAAGCCAGGCTCAGAACCGGATTCAAAGCAACTTGTAGCACTTCGCTGCCAAACATTGGATTGGCAATCATTTGCAGCGCGGGATTTGCCATGGCCGACAGCGCAGACCTCACCAGCCTGAGCATTGAGGATTTGGCCAACGTTAAAGTTACTTCGGTTTCCAAGAAATCCGAGACGCTCTCTCAGTCGCCTGGGGCAGTCTTCGTCCTAACCAGTGAAGACATCCGGCGAGGCGGCTTCAGTACCCTGCCGGAAGCCTTGCGAATGGTTCCGGGCCTTTATGTGGTGAAAATAAATTCTCATTCGTGGCAAGTGAGTGCTCGCGGTTTCAGCGATTTCAATAACAACAAGATGCTGGTGCTGGTGGATGGCCGAACCGTCTATACCCCTCTGTCGGGCGGGGTTTTTTGGGACGCGCTTGATCTGCCCATCGAAAATATCGAACGGGTCGAGGTCATTCGGGGGCCTGGGGGCACGCTATGGGGCGCGAATGCGATGAATGGCGTGATCAACATTGTGACCAAGAACGCCGCAGCGACTCAAGGCTGGATGGTCTCAACTTCGGCAGATTTTAATGTGGGTTATACGTCCACCGTCCAATATGGAGGCCAGATTGGCCCTAGTCTCAAATTCCGCTTATTGGGTAAAAGTTCCTACTGGGAGCCACTCAACTCCAAATCGGGGAGCGAACTTCCAACCAACTTTAATATGAGTCAGGCAGGCTTGCGCGTGGACTGGGGGGCCTCTCCTAAGGATGACGTGACCCTCGAGCTACGGTCGCAGCAGGGGAGTTTCAGAAACTACGACTATCCCACCACTGTTCGCGCAACCGAATTGCTTAAAGGCGACAACGTACAGGTGCACTGGAAGCATAAATTCTCGGAGCAATCAGAGACGGAGATCCTTTCCTATTGCGATTGGTACACCCGCGAGGGGGTTTCCGGGGAAATGCGAAACCGCTGCGATATCGAATTCCAGCACAGCCTGCAATTCAACAGCAGACATTCCTTGATCTGGGGCGCGGCTTATTTAACCACCGGAGACAACATCCCCCCAGAGTCTGTTTCCGTCGTGCCCCAACGCCGGCGCGACGATCTCGCGAGTGGGTTCGCCCAATACGAGTTCGTAATTGTGCCAGGCCGTTTACGGATTCTGGGAGGATCAAAAATCGAACACAATAGCTATTCAGGATTCGAATTCGAGCCCCAGGTTAGAAGCGTATGGACCCCCAACAAAGTCCAAACGGTTTGGAGCAGCTTATCGCGGGCCGTCCGCTCACCGAATCGGGAGGAGAATGATCTTCAAACCATAGTCCTCGCAGGCATCACAAACAACGTCCCTTACTATCTCCAGGTTCTGGGCAACCGCTCTTTGCAGTCGGAACATTTAATGGCTTACGAAGTGGGGTACAGGTACCAACCTCGTTCCACCATTTCGTTGGACGCTGCACTTTTTTATAACTCGTATTCGAACCTAATCGTCGGTTCCCCGGTAGCGCCCATTCCCGGTACGAGGTTACTGGGAACGGGATTTATAAACAGCGCGGAGGCACAAACCCACGGCGTCGAAGTGAGCGCGAAATGGAAGCCGATTCGTAAGTGGACATTGTCCACTGCAGTTTCCGAACTGCGGGGCAGTGCGAATGCAGTCGCGTCAAACCCGCATCAGTTGTTCAATGTGCTTTCACGCATCGATTTCCCGCATCATTTCGAGTTGGATGGGGGCGTTTATCACTACAGCGCGATTCCCGTCCAGCCGGGCGTCGCTTTCAGCCTGCCGATCGCTGGCGTGCCAACTTTCAACCGGGTCGACATAGGAGTGGCATGGCATGCGTCCCCGCAATGGACCTTCTCGGTGTGGGGACGGAATCTTCAAGCGGACTCTCACGTAGAAAGCTTGCCCTCCATTTTTGCTGGCGATGCCGCCGAGATTCCGCGATCGGTTTCTTTCAAAATTCTCTGGCGGCAGAGGGGTGAGTATGCGCGCCCATGAAAATCTGCTTCTGAACAATCTTTCAATTTTTATAAAGGTGCGGGACCAGCACCGCGGAAGCTTGAATGGAGTTGTTTGAACTGGCGCCGCAGTTCGTTTTGCAGGTATGTATGGAGGGCCTTCGGTTCCTCTATGCGTAGGACAGCTTTCTATTCTGTTCTCATGATCGCCCGATGCGTTGCTCAGGATTCTGTAGCCAACGAATATCAAGTCAAGGCAGCTTTCCTCTTTAACTTTGCGAAGTTCGTTGAGTGGCCATCAAGTTCGTTTCGGACGCCGGATGCGCCGCTCGAAATATGCATTCTCGGAAATGATCCTTTTGATCTCAGAATGGAAAATTCCATTGCCGCAAGAACGGTCAATGGGAGGCGCATCGCAATTTCGCACTACTCAAATGCTTCTGTCGCCCCATCCTGCCAGATTTTATTTGTGGCCAGTTCCGAGAAAAGACAAGTGAAGAATATTTTGAAGCAACTATCCGGCAGCACGGTTCTTACCGTCGGCGACATATCGGGATTTGCGGATGACGGCGGGATTATCGACTTCGTCTTAGAGGGAGATCGCGTCCGCTTCGAGGTAAATAATAGCGCGGCCGCGCGCGCTCACTTGAAACTCAGCGCCAGGCTCTTGACCGTCGCCAAAAGCATTGTGGGACACGCGCCAGGAGACACGAATTAAAATGCAATTCCTTCGTAACATGTCGATCGGACGAAAGCTCACCACCATAATCATGGGCATCAGCGCGGCGACCCTGTTGATGGCGTGCCTGGTGATGATGACGTTCGACATAGTGTCGTTCCGGCGCGGCATGAAGGTTGATCTGGAAACTGTCGCCGACATTATTGCGCGCAACAGCACTGCCGCGCTCACCTTTCACGATGCGAAGGCCGCCGAGGACGTTCTCTTAGCCCTTGATGCCAAGTCCCATATCGCTGCAGCGTGTATCTTCGACAGCGATGGAAAGCTTTTCGCGAAGTATAGCCGCGGGAAAGGGGGCGCAAGGTCCTTCCCCACTTCGCCGCAAGCTGCAGGGGTACGCTTTGCCGGTCCACGCCTCGTAATCTTCCACCTCATCCGATTGCAGGACGACGTGATCGGTGTCGTTTACATCGAGTCCGATCTTGGAGAAATGTATGCGAGATTAAACCGTTACGTGGGCGTGATTGTGTTTGTCTTGCTGGGATCTTCTTTAATTTCGTTCCTACTAGCTTCGAACTTCCAGCAACTCATCTCAAAGCCAGTCTTATTGTTAGTCCAAACCATTCAACAGGTGTCGAGGGACAAGAACTATGCACTTCGCGCCCCCAAAACCACGCAGGATGAAATCGGTTTGCTAGTTAACGGCTTCAACGACATGCTATCGAACATCGAGCGGCGTGATGATGACTTACACGAGCACCAGGCCCATCTCGAAGAAGAAGTTGCCAACCGCACCTCCGAATTGCTGACGATTAACAGTCATCTCATCACGGCGAAAAATATCGCCGAAGAAGCCAACCGGGCCAAGAGTGAGTTTCTGGCGAACATGAGTCACGAAATTCGCACGCCTATCAACGGCATCCTCGGCATGACTGAACTTACCCTCGATACCAATCTTACGGTTGAACAGCAGGAGTATCTGGGCATGGTGAAGTTGTCAGGAGAGGCCTTGCTCGCAGTAGTCAACGACATTCTGGATTTCTCAAAGGTGGAAGCCGGCAAGTTGGTATTGGAAAACATCGAATTCAATCTCTACAACTGCGTCGGGGAGACCATGAAAACCCTGTCATTGAAAGCTCACGAAAAAGGAATAGAGCTTGCGTACGATGTCGCTCCAGACATTCCCCGCCGGGTGGTGGGAGACCCCGGAAGATTGAGGCAGGTGCTCCTCAACCTGGTAGGAAACGCTTTGAAATTTACTTTGAAGGGCGAAGTGGTGGTTCAAGTCAAGCATCTTTCGTCGGAAAATGGCGCAGTCGAAATTAAATTCAGTGTTCGAGATACTGGTATAGGAATTCCCGCCGAAAAACACGCGCTCCTATTCAAAGCCTTTTCGCAGGCCGATAGCAGCACCACGCGAAAATTCGGGGGCACAGGACTGGGCCTCGCCATCTCCGCGCGCCTGGTAGAGACAATGGGAGGAAAACTCTGGGTAGAAAGCGAAGTCGGCAAGGGAAGCACCTTCAGCTTCACCACGCATTTCAAGCCCATAGTAGTGGAAAGCGCAACCTCAGCCCCGCTTTTACAAGACAAGCTTAACGGTGTATCTGTACTCGTCGTCGACGATAACTCTACAAATTGCCGAATTCTGGAAACGATGACCAAAGTATGGGGCATGCGAGTGTACGTCGCAAATAATGGTGCTAAAGCGTTGGAAGTAGCCGAAGCCGCAGCAAAAGCCGGGTCTCCCTTTAGCGTCGTCCTGCTCGACGTTTGTATGCCTGTCATGGACGGTTTCGAGTTGGCCGAACGGTTCCGAGACAATCCCTTACTGAGCAGCGCGAAAATCCTGCTGCTCACCTCTGCCGGTCGGCCTGGGGACGGGGCGCGATGCCAGGAACTTCACATCTCCGCTTATCTGCTTAAGCCCGTGCTGAAGGCGGATTTACTGACCGCAGTCCTGACCGTCATGGGAGCGGCGGAACCAGCAACGCCGCTAGCATTGGTCACTCGCCATAGTCTTCGGGAATCCGCCGCTAAGAGAAGAGTATTGGTGGCAGAGGATAACGCCGTAAACCAGGCCTTGATCATGCGGCTTCTAGCTAAGTTAGGTCATGCTGCCGTGCTTGCAAGAAACGGAGAAGAAGCCGTTCAATTTTCCGCGAATGAACCCTTCGATATGGTCTTCATGGATATTCAAATGCCAGAAATGGACGGTCTGGCTGCTACGAAGGCGATCCGCAAAAGAGAAACCACTACTGGCTCCCATCTCCCCATTTTTGCTATGACGGCCCACGCCATGAAAGGTGATCGCGAGCGCTGCCTCGAATCTGGCATGGACGGCTACCTTACCAAACCCATTCGTTTCGCCGACGTTGAGAACTCTCTGGCGGACCTGAGCGGCGGGCCAATTGTAGTCACCCAACCCATCCCCGTTCCGAATTCATGGAACCGTGCCGAGACCGTGAATCGATTGGGAGGCGATGAGGATTTGTTCCGCGAATTGATCGAGATATTCCTGGAGGAGTCTCCGAAACTAGGTAAGACCCTGCGCGATGCCATTGCGTCCGGCGACTCGGAAGGAGTAATGCGTGCCGCCCACACGATCAAGGGAGAGGTGAGCTGCCTTGGCGCCAGCGAAGTCGCAGCGGAGGCACTGAAACTAGAAACCATGGGCCGGGAGAAAAACTTGGCTGGCGCTTCCGGCGCGTGCGCCAATCTCGAACGCCAACTGGAATCTTTCAAGCTGACCCTGGCTGCGCCTCAAGCAGTTGCCCATGAATAACTTTCCCAAGGTCGAAGGACACTCTTCAGCTTCAGTAACTCCCTCGCCCGGATTAAACACTGTCCTGATCGCAGAGGACGATCCCATTTTTCGGCGCATCCTTCAAAGTTGGCTTCAGCGCTGGAACTATCACGTAGTGGCTGTCGAAAATGGTTTAGAGGCCTGGAAAATTCTGCAAGAACAAAACTCTCCTCAAATGGCAATTCTTGATTGGATGATGCCCGGGATGGACGGAATCGAGATTTGCCGCAACGTCCGGGCGCAAGACCCTCAGCCCTATCGCTATATATTGTTGGTCACCTCCAAAGATGCCAAACCCGACGTGGTCGCCGGACTGGATGCGGGCGCCGACGACTACTTGACGAAGCCCTTCAATGTTGAGGAACTTCGGGCGCGCGTCACCTCAGGGAAACGAATTCTCGAACTTCAAGAAGCGCTGCTGCTCGCGCAAAAAGCTTTGCAGTATCAGGCCGAACATGATCCTCTGCCCAGCCTGTGGAATCGCGGCGCGATCTTCAAAGTGATGGAGAAGGAAGCTCACCGCAGCCGCCGCAGTGGAACGTCCCTTGGAATAATCATGGCCGACCTGGACCGCTTTAAGCAGATCAACGATACCTACGGCCACCTCGTCGGCGATGCTGTGCTTAGAGAAACCGGAATTCGCATGGCCGCGGCCGTGCGCAATTACGATTGGGTGGGACGCTACGGTGGCGAAGAATTCTTGATTATTGTTCCCGGATGCGACGCCGCGGGCGTGAGCGCCAGCGCCGAAAGGCTACGGCAGTCAGTCAGCGGCCAATCTTTCCCGAGTTCGGCAGGACCGCTGAAAGTGACTATCAGCCTTGGGATGGTGGTTGCCGACGCCGACGAAATTCTCGACTGCGAGTCGCTTTTGCGGTCCGCCGACGAAGCCCTCTACACGGCTAAAGCGCGGGGACGAAACCGGATTGAATCGGCCATCCGGCCACGCGCCATCGCGGCCGCTGGCAAGACATAAAGCTGGCGCCAGACCCGCGACTGACCTTTTGTCACACGACCAGTCCCGACCGATCGTGCCTTCGCTCTTCGTCGGGACAGCCGCCCCCCGGCTGTCGAACCATCACTCTTGCTATCCCGTCATTCCTCGTTTTCGTGAGCCTTGCACTCAGATGAATGGTCGCAGATCGACCACGTCTCGCGGGTTGAGTTGCGGGTATGGCGGCGGACAATCGCTACGAAGTTTAATAGGCTCGCATAGGTCCCCCAGTTAGGCCGCGATTTGTACGCGAAGTCGAATCCATATTCGCGGGTAGCGATGCGGCTCACGTTGGATTCGAGAAAAATGTGGTGCTTTTAGCGGATGGGAATGAATTGTGAATGAATATGCATGAATGGCCCGTCCGTGGCCGGTTCTGGCACCCTGGTGCCATTCCCCCACCTACCTTGATTCGATACCTTGTCTGGGAGCAGTTCTGGGGGAGGGCTGCCCGGGCCTCCTGACTTAAACGAGTCAGGAGGCCCGTTAATTTTGTTGGCCTGAATATATGGTTTAAAGGCACAAAAAAAGCAAACCCCTAAAGCAAAAGCGTCGGACTCGGGAGTCCGACCCGCACTACATCAAATGCTTCCGCAACATATCCAAGGCGTGTTGTGACGCGAACTGGCGGATTCGGTTGCGGTCTCCGTAAAAAGTCCGTTCTGAAACTTCGACGTCATCTTTTGTGGCCAACGCATGAAACACCAGTCCCACTGGCTTTTCGGTGGTTCCTCCTGTAGGTCCAGCGACGCCGGTTATTCCGATTCCGTATGTCGATTGGCATCGTTTACGAATTCCATCGGCCAATACCTCAGCGACTTCGCGGCTGACGGCGCCATGTTTTTCGATCATTTCCGCGGGCACGTCGGCAAAGTCCGTTTTCAGCGCATTGGAATAAACCACGGCGCCCCCGAAGAAATATCGCGAGCTTCCGCTTACTAACGTGATCCGTTCGGCCAGTAATCCGCCGGTACAGGATTCCGCGACCGCCACGCTGGCTCCGCGCATTTGCAGGTAGTAGCCGACAATCTGTTCGAGCGAGTCTCCATTATCGGAAAAAACCAGCTCGCCCAATTCCTCTTCAATTTCCGCCACCAGTTGGTCGACAGCATCTCGCGCCGCCGCAGTCGTTTCCGCACGCGCTTTGAGGTGTAACTGAATTTCACCGGCACCCGCCAGAATTGTGGTCTCAATACCGGGACACTTCTTGTAAATAGGCGCGACCCTCGAATCGCACAGCGACTCTCCAATGCCCGTGACTTTTATGACTCTACGGGTCGTGAAAATTGGGGGAAGTTTGGCTCGCAGCCTGTCCATGCACGCGGGATCGAACACCGCTCGCATTTCATGGGGAGGCCCCGGCAATAAAATGACAAGCTTTTCCTGACCGTCGTATTTGCCGCTGATCCATTGACCCGGCGCGGTCCCATTGGGATTCGGCAGAACCGTCGCGCCAGAAATAACATCTGCTTGCTTGGTGTTGTTAGGGGACATCTTCCATCCGCGATCGGCAAACCTTTTTTCAAGCTCCGCCAAAATTTGCGGGTCTCTTTTCAATGGCAAGCTCAAGGCCTGAGCGACGCACTCGCGGGTGAGATCGTCTTCGGTCGGGCCAAGTCCTCCGGTAAAAATCGCAATATCGGCGCGAGAGATAGCCAGGCTGGCGGCAGCGATCAGATGGGCGGAATTGTCCCCCACGATCGTCTTGAAAATTACCTCTACGCCCAGCGAATCAAGTTGTTCAGTAAGGTATAGGGAATTAGTGTCTTGCCGGAACGGCGTCAATAATTCCGAGCCGATGGCAACAATTTCCGCGTTCACTTCAAAAGTGTAAACGATGCGACTTATAAAATGCTGTCAACCAGACGGGAGCGAAGCGCAGAGGCGTGACATTCTTTATTGCGCACGGCAGAGTGCTTAGGCCGGCAGTTCGGGAACGAGCGGCAATCCTCGAATGTTCCAGGAAAGATGATGCACACCGCTGGTAGTGGCGAGCACGGCGGAGCGTCCCGGAGCGAAGGCCAGTCCCACCAAGCCAGTCCCCGCGACTTCGAGCGATCCTTGGCCATCCGGCGTGATCTTCACGATGCCGCGTTTTCCGGAGAGCGATGCCGCCACGTAGAGATTTCCTTCAGCATCGAACGCAAGTCCTTGCGGACGCCCCAGTCCACGGAAGTAAATTGACACCGCGCCATGGGGATCGACCCGGTAGACAGAATCGAAGCTAGACGTCGTGGGACCCGTTACAAACAGATCTCCTTGTGGACCCACCGCCAAGTGATAAGCGGATACGCTGGGTTCAAGGGTTGCGAACACAAAAATCTGCCGGTCCCTTGCGATTTTGAAAATCGTCCCGCTGCGGTCGCCCACGTATAAATTTTCCGCGCGGTCGAAGGCGATGCCCGTGGCAACTCCCATGCCTTCGGCGTAGGAAGCGACAGTGCCATTGGGCGCAACGCGGTACACCGTGCCATCGAAACGCGACGACACATACATTTGTCCGGCGCGATCAAAGGCGATCGCGGTGGCATTCATCATCTCGGAAAGGAAGGGCTTCACGTTATAGCTTTTATCAATCTTGTAAATCGCGACTGGAACCTTTTGTCCACGGGAGCCGGAAAAGGTCACGTAGATATTTCCCTCCCCATCGAGTGCGGGACTAGTTACCGGATGAAGATTCTCGGCGATGGGAGCCGCGACCCGGAGTTGCTGGGGATTGCTCGAATGTCCATTGGTAGAAACGATGACCGGCCCCGAAGCAGCCCCCTGCGGAACTTTCGCCACCAAGAAATCGTCAGAGCTGACGACGATCGATCCATCTACCTCGCCAATTTGTACCCTGGGTTGCCGAAGATCGCTCGGACGCAGGCCCTTCCCGACAATTCTCACCTCGCCGCCGGGCAAAGCTGCGGTGGGTTGCAGTGCCTCGATGTGCGGATTTCCATTGGTGTTTTTCCGGCCCGCCAGTCCCTCAAGTTGTGACATGACTTCCCATTCCTCAGATTAACATCCTAACGCGGCAGCATTCCAAAATGCAGCAGTGCCTGCATGATAAGCAGGGCGTAGAGGCCCGCGCCGACATCGTCGATCACTATGCCCGTACCTTCTGGCAACCGCTCCAATTGCCTTAAAGGAGGCGGCTTCCAAATATCGAAGCCTCGAAAAAGTATAAAACCCGTCAACAGGCATTTCCATGTAACCGGGGCGGCAATCAACGCAATCAACTGCCCTGCCACTTCATCAATGACGACGAATTGGGGATCTTTTAGATGAGATGCTCGGGCCACAAGCGTGGCTGCGGGAATTCCAATGGCTATCACGAATAATGCTATAGCGGCGGCTATAAAGGGCTGGGGAGGAACCGACCGCGCAACTCCCCACCACAAGAGCGTAGTAGCAGCCGAACCCCATGTACCCGGGCCCGGCTGCAGGCGTCCAATGCCAAAGAAAGTCGCGACTACAGTGGCCCAGATCGGAGCTTTTGATGATGAGGCGTTTATCTCAACTTCGGTCTTCACTGGAATCATTGATCTCTGAGCTGCTTGCGTCCTCGGAGGTATCGTGGATCAGCGAACGGATCACGTAGGCGCCACTCGCCCATTTGCCAAGATCGATGGTACGGCAGCGTTCGCTGCAAAAAGGGAACTCAGGATCACGTGCAGTGACAACAACCTTGCAGGTAGGGCAATGTAACTTCATCGAGCGCTTCCGGACCATGAACAAATCCTAAATAATTTTAGCCACCAAGTCATAGTGATGCGCTTGAGTAATCTCGGCGCGATAAAATTCACCCGGCTGTGGCGCGATTCCATCGGGAACCTCGCTTACAAAAACTTTGCCGTCAATCTCGGGAGCGTGCATCGACGTGCGTCCCTCCAAGAGCAAGTCGGTTTCGTCAGACATGCCCTCCAATAGCAGATCGACTTGTTTTCCGATAACGGCTTTCTTCTTGCGCTTGCTGATGCCGCGCTGTATCTGCATCAGGTTTTTGCGACGGCTTTCAATCTCGCGTTCCGGTAGTTTTTCCGATAAACCGAAAGCCGCGGCACCCTCCTGATCGGAGTAGCCGAACGCCCCCATCCAATCAAACTGCGCCTCACGGACGAAGTCGCATAACTCTGTAAAATCTTTTTCGCTTTCACCTGGAAATCCAACGATGAAGGAAGTTCTCAGTGTCAGATCCGGGATGGTATTACGCATACGCTCGATGGAGCGCAGGAAAATATCGGCGCTCCCGCCCCGCTTCATTCGTTTCAGTACCGGCGAGGCAGCGTGTTGCAATGGCACATCCATGTAAGAGCAAATCTTTTCCTGGCTCGCGATCGTCTCCAATAATTGTGGTGTTATTTTGTTGGGATACGCATATAGAAAACGTATCCAACGCAACTCTTTAATCTGCGCCAGCTTTTCCAATAGAAGCGCGAGGCCGTCTTTCAGGCCGAAATCTTCTCCGTAACAAGTAGTATCTTGCCCAATCAATGTAATCTCGCGTACTCCTGAAACCGCTAGCCGCTCGGCCTCGGCGATGACGGACTCAAATCGCCGCGAGCGAAATTTTCCGCGAAGTTGAGGAATGATGCAGAACCCGCAGGGATGATCGCAGCCCTCCGCAATCTTGATGTAGGCCGTGTATTTGGGAGTGGCTAAGACTCGCGGTGTGACCTCGTCGTAAAGATAATTGGGTAGGTCGGCGATGGCTCCATCCCAAGCCTCGCGCGAGTATCGTCCCTGAATCTCTCTTGCGTCGCCCTCCGCCCGCGAAGTCAGAATGTTGAACGGAGAAATGGGATTAGCTTTTCGGGGGGTTAACCCCGCAGCTGACAGTATGTCTCCAAGTTCTCCAGTTCCAACCACCGCATCGACTTCGGGAATGTCCTTCCGAATGTCGCCGCGAAAACGTTCGACCAGGCAACCTGCCACTACGAGTTTCCGAACCCCACCGTGGGTCTTGTGCCGCGCCATTTCCAGAATGGTGTCAACGGATTCCTGCTGAGCGCTGGCAATGAAGGAACACGTATTCACTACGATCACGTCCGCGTCCTCAGCTCGAGGGACGAGTTCAGCGCCAGCTTGGGCAAGCATGCCCATCATTACTTCACTATCCACCAGATTCTTTGGACAACCCAGGCTGACGAAACCTACACGCGTCGGACGCGTCAATTCGTCCTGGGTATCTTCAGGGGCATCTAGCAGGGATGTAAGCTGAGAGTCGTATGGCACAGGCCCTATAATTTTAACATCGCGTGGGCCGCGCTGCCGGGCAGGTGTACTGGTCGCCTGTCGGTCGGTTGCCCCACTCGTTCGCGTTTTTGCGCTGAGCGTGCTCGCCCAGTCGCCAGAAGCCTCCTCCGCCGCCTCTAACTAGTTCTTTCTTTGCGCGAAAGGAAAAGCCTCCCTTGATACTTCTCATTTGCGTTCTGTGCGCTGCGGCAATCCCTCCGCAGTCCTTTTGAAAGGCGCGCCGCAGTTCAACGCTTCACTATAGATTTGCTTTCTTAACTCGCAGCATCAGCGATTTTCGCAGCCTCTACCGCAGCCTTTACGTCGTGTGTGCGAATAATGTGGGCGCCCTTCAAGATTACGACTGTCTCTGCCGCGATCGTTCCGAAGATTCGATCGCAGAGAGCCGCGTCTTTCCCCTCGATTGCGATCGCGCGTCCGATAAATGATTTTCGCGAGATTCCAACCATCAACGGATAACGAAGTTGGTGAAATTCGTCGAAACGCTTCAGCAGCGGATAGTTCTCTTCAAAGCGTTTTCCGAATCCGAATCCTGGATCGAGTGCAATCCGCTCTCTCTTCATTCCGGCCATCAATGCGATATCCACCCACTCCCTCAATTCGCGTTTCACCTGCACGACAATGTCCGACGGAGGAGGTAATGCGTGCCATTCATCCGGGCGTCCCCGGGAATGCATAAGGATCGCTCCGCAATTTAGATCGGCCAGGGTCTTGACCATGCGAAGGTCCCAGCGAAATCCGCTGACATCGTTTACAATTTCCGCCCCTGCTTCGACGGCCTTTCGGGCCACAGACGACTTATACGTGTCGATGGAGACCACGCATTCTGGACGCGCCTTTTTTAAGGCAGAGATAACTGGGATAACTCGCTGGATTTCTTCTTCTTCCGTCACTGTCGTATAGGCAGATGAGGAGGTTCGGGATGAGGCGGTAACGCTGACCCCCGGTCGCGTCGATTCACCTCCGATGTCGATAATCTCCGCACCCTCATTTGAGAGTTGCAACGCATGTTCTAAAGCCTTTTGCGCATCGAAATATAAGCCGCCGTCGGAGAAGGAATCCGGCGTAACGTTCAGTACTCCCATCACCACTGTCTTTTTTCCCAGCGGGAGCGACCGAGTACCGATGTTCCAGTGAAATATGGGACGCATTGATGAAATTTTATCTTTTCGCTGCTTCGCTTTTGGTTTTGATCCCAGCAACGCTCATCATCCTGCCGGTCACGCCCTTTTCTGCGCGATGCGAAAAAAATAAGTCGACGCAGCAAGAGGTGCATAGTGGCGACACGCTTACGTTTTTCGCGGGAATCCCCACGGCGAGAAGTTGCCGGCGATTGGCTTCTGGAAGATTCAGAAAAATCTGTCGGGGCAATTCCGAGTGCCCGGGCGCGCGTGCACTTAAAAACAACATCGGGTATTTCTCGCGCACCGGATCGGACTCTCTGGTGTAACGAAACAGGCCCGCCGCGTAGGAAAATTGCGATTCAAACTGCTGCTCTATTTCCTCTCCTACCTGATAGCAGCACGGCCCAATTCCAGGTCCGATTGCGGCGTTTATATCGACGGCCGCGCTATCAAACCACCGCCGCATTTCACCCACGCCTTTCTCGATGATTCGCTTAAGGGTCCCTCGCCATCCCGCGTGAAAAACTCCAACAGCTCTTCTTTTACGATCAATCAAGATGATCGGAATACAATCCGCGGTTTGAATTCCAATTGCCAAACGGGGAGTATTGGTGATGAGGCCATCTCCGGATAATTGCTCCGACGGGAGGCCGGAGACGCAATGGATTATGTCTGAATGGAGTTGCCGAACAGTTACCAGCGGCCATGATGCTGCGCCCAGTTCATTCATGAAAGCTGCGCGATTGCGCTCGACGGCGGCTCGCGAATCTTCTTTCGTGAACCCAAGGTTAAGTGCCGTGTCCCCGTAGGCCCGCGAAAATCCTCCGATCCTGGTGCTGAAACCGTGAACCAGCCACGGAATCTTCTTTAAAGAATTATCTTGCTGCGTGTGAGGTTTTGCCTTGGGCACCCCACCATAGTAGCAACCCGCCTCGCGCAGGTATGAATGGCGTTTCGGCAGAGGTATAATCCGGCCCTTGGCATAGATTGACTAAACGCAAATGGGAGTAAGCAATGTGCTTTTTTAAGGTAACGCTCGCATTACTGCTGGGACTTTGCATCTGTAAGACGGAAGAGGCGTACGCTCTTCAATCAAGTCCCTCTCAACCCGAGCCTTCTCAAACTGCAACTGAACGCCCTGAGGCGCAGTCGACGCCAACCAAAAAGAAGAAGACAAAGCCGGATCAATCAGCGACACCTCGGGCCGAAGAGAAGCATCCCGCGCAATCGCCTGAAACCTCGAATGCCAGCGCCGAGACTTCCTCGAACGACAAACCCGCCGAGAAATCCGGCGATAAAGATAGAGACAAAGACAAAGAGAAAGAAGAACACTACGATCTCGCTGAAGTCGCGCCGATCGTGACCCGTCATCAGACCACCGTTGAAGGGAAAGCGCTGCGCTACACGGCGACCACGGGAAGGCTTCCCATCAAGCGCGGCGATGGACGAATTGAAGCTGAGATATTTTTCGTTGCTTACACGCTCGAGGGCCAAAGCGCTGGGGCGCGCCCGCTGACGTTTGCGTTTAACGGCGGTCCGGGATCGGCATCCATCTGGCTTCACATGGGGGCGCTGGGGCCGAAACGAGTGGTCTTGCAACCAGATGGATTCCTGCCGGCAGCGCCATATCGTATTTCCGACAATCCTTACACCATTCTCGACAAAAGCGATGTGGTGTTCGTCGATGCGATCGGCACCGGTTTTAGCCGCGCGGAAACTGCGGAAACATCCAAGAAGTTTTGGAGCGTCAAAGGCGACATCGAAGCTTTCAGCGAATTCATACGAATGTACTTGTCCAGATATGAACGCTGGAACTCCCCTTTATTCCTTTTTGGTGAAAGTTACGGAACCACGCGGGCTGCGGGGATCGCCGGATACCTTTCCGATAACGGAATATCTTTTAATGGCATCACTCTGCTTTCGACTGCACTCTCTTTCCAAACCTTGCAAGACAACAAGAGCAACGACCAACCTTACATTTTTCTGGTTCCGACCTTTACCATGATCGCCGCGTACCACCATAAGCTGCCGCAGGATTTAACCAGCGACGTGACCAAAGCGCGACAGGAATCAGAGCAGTTTGCCGCGGGTGAATATGCTGCTGCGCTTTCCAAGGGCGACGCCATTTCTGCCGACGAGCGGCAGAAAGTAATCAGCGACATGGCTCGCTACACGGGCCTTACCAAAGAGGTGATCGATCAGGCGAACTTGCGCATTGACGTCCCCAAGTTCACTCATTACTTATTGCTGGATCAGAAGGTGCGGGTGGGGCGCCTTGATGGAAGATTTACCGGACCGGATCCGGAGGGAACCTTGGATACTCCGTTCTACGATCCCACCGAGGCAGGAATTCTTGCGCCATACACTTCGGTGTTCAACAATTATGTGCGAGGCGAGTTGGGCTACAAAACCGACATGCCATATTATGCGTTTGCACCCCATGCTGACTCCGATGAGTGGTGGAATTGGGGTTCGGGAATTCAAGGCTTTCCGAACACAGCCACCGCATTGCGCAAGGCCATCGTTATGAATCCGTATCTGAAGGTGATGGTCATGGAAGGATATTACGATTTGGCTACCCCTTACTTTGCCGCGAACTATACGGTGGACCATCTGGATGTCGGCCCGAAGTTCCGGCAAAATATTTCCTTCGCAACCTACGACTCGGGACACATGGTTTATTTGCCGACCGATAGTTTGAAAAAAATGAAGAGTGACCAGGCGTTATTCATGCAACGGGCGGGCGCACAGTAATCTAACTCGCTTTCATTCAACGATTGTTAAGACCGGGTGGTTTGCACGAGAGCAATATTGTCAACAGCCGCGTTGGGCGCGGCGGCAGCAACTAGCTTCGGTGCAGCCGGGACCTTGCGTTCAAATTTGATGTCTCCCCGATGGTAGATTGCGTCCAATGCGATCACCGCTGTCGGATCGAGTCGTTTGCCTGACAACGAGTGAATTATTTTCAGTGCCTCATGCGGTTCATGCGCTTGCTGGTAAGGACGATTCGTCGTGAGAGCGTCGAAAGTATCCGCAACCGCGATAATGCGTGGCAACAGGGGAATGTCGTCCCCCTTGAGGGCCCTTGGATAGCCGCGTCCATCAAGCGATTCGTGGTGAAGTTCGATACCCGGAATCATGTCCTTCAACTGCGCCACGGGACGCAGAATGTTGGCGCCCTTCGTGGTATGGGTCTTCATGATGTCAAATTCTTCAGGAGTCAGCGCTCCGGGCTTCTTTAGGATGCGGTCTTCAATCCCGATCTTGCCCACGTCATGCAACTGCGCCGCAATCCGAACTATTTCAACAAAGTCATCCGGTTGCCCCATCTCTCGCGCAATCAGCATTGAATATCGAGTGACTCGATCGGAGTGACCGCGCGTGTAAGGATCTTTTTCGTCGACTGCGCCAGCGAGCATTTGAATCGACCCCATGAATAGCTCGAGGTTCTCGGCAGCAGCCCGCTTGAGGTCGAGCACAAAACGCTCGAGTTCTTCCGACATGATGTTGAAAGTGGTGGCCAGTTCGCCGATTTCGGTGCGGCTCTTGAGTTGCACCCGCTGGCTGAAATCTCCGCGCGCAATCGCGCGGCTGGATTCGGTAAGAATTTCCAAAGGATTGGTGATGCGTCGAGCCGCAATCGTGCTGACACCTATGCTGAGAGCGACGGCCATGATGGCCAGTAAGCGGCCTGTTCGTTGCATCTCGTACACTCCGCGGTAGGCCTCGTCCCGAGGCTTTTGCACCACCACCGCCCAGTCAAGATTCGAAACCGGACTGTAAGTGCCCAGCATTTTCGCGCCATTTTTGTCGCCAATGCTGAACTCGCGCGTCGCCGCCACCATCTGCGCTTTACTTCCCTGATCCACGAAGTTTCGGACGATTTCCAGATTGCTCATGTCCTGCCCGGTTGCATAATTCGGCGTCGCACCGGCAACCATGCGGCCCTGGCTATCGACGACGTAGGGCGTCAACCCGCCACGGTACACTTCCTGCAATCTGCGAATAAGGAATTGCAAGTCCACGACGGATGCGATCATGCCCAGAAATCGCCCTCCGTACATCACTGGAGTGCTGACCAGCATGATGGTCCGCGCCGATTTGCCAGTCCCCACCACCAGCGCCTGCCCGTTGTAGGCGCGTCCATCTCTGGCAGCAATAAATGCTCGCTCCAACTCTTTTTGCAGGAAAACGTCGGGGGCAATTCGTCCCGCGGATATGCCTTTCGCGTCGGAATTTAGCAGGGTCGCGTATGCCAGATCATCCGACGAGGAAACGAAGTTCTCGAGCAGCGCCCGCAGTTCCGGCGCCTCGACATGTCCCGAAGTGATGTCTCCTCCGCTTGCAACCTGAAGCGCAGAAGACAGGTTTGCCAGCATCATTCGCAACGATTCTTGGTGTTGCGAAATATCGTCGGCCAGCGAGCGGGTGACCGTGTTTTGCAGCAGGCGTTCGTTGGTAATCAGGCGTTCGCGGTTGATGTCCTCCATCAACACCGAATAGAAATAAACGGGTACCACGCTGATGAGCGTCAATACGCCCAAAATCACGTAAAGAATTGGAATGCGGGTTGGAAGGAAATTTGTGCGCAAATCAATCCGCGTATGCAGGCGGCGTTTTCTGAGGACTTACAAATCTTAATTGGAAACCCTATGCAGATAGGCAACATGCGCGCCCGCAAGGATTACGAAAGTACCGCTACGGCGATGCCTTCGGGGAGCTTTGCCTGAAATTTAGGCTTCGCTGCGGGCCGCCCTGGCCATCAAATCCGCGATCGCCGTCGAAGGCGATTTCACTTGATGCAAAATAGCGTGCATTTGTTCAGTAATCGGCATTTCAACCGACTTTTCGCGAGCCAGGCCTATGGCAGCTTCGGTGCTTAAAATCCCCTCAGCTACCATGCCATGCATGCTGGCGACGATTTCAGGTAACTTGCGGCCGCGTCCTAATTCCATCCCCACGCTGCGATTTCGAGACAGCTCCCCAGTGCAGGTAAGCACGAGATCGCCCAGACCCGCGAGGCCTGCCATGGTTTCGGTGCGCCCCCCGCAGGCAACTGCAAGACGGGTAATCTCCGTCAATCCCCGGGTGATTAGGGCCGCAATTGAATTATGTCCCAAGCCAAGGCCACTGCAAACCCCGGCAGCCATCGCAATAATGTTCTTCAGAGCCCCGCCAAGCTCAACCCCTACCACATCACTATTGGTGTAGAGACGGAAACGTGAATCGCTGAATTGCGATTGCACGATTTCGGCGAGCTTCTTATCGCTCGATGCAATGGTGAGTGCGGTCGGATCTCCTCGCGCGGCTTCGAGGGCGAATGAAGGCCCGCTCATGGCTCCGATACGAGGAACGAATCCTCCCGCGGAAAGAGTTTGCGTAATCACCTCGCTCATACGCAGAAGAGTTTTTTGCTCAATCCCTTTGGTGGCACTCACAAACATCATTTCCGGGCGAACATAAGGAACCATTTCCACGAATAGCGTGCGGCAATGCTGGGACGGCATGACGCTAATCACAATCTCCGCCTGAGCCAACGCGCGTTGCAGGTCAGTCGTCGGACTAACGGAATCCGGGATGACCATGTGCGGAAGAAAAACTTGATTGATTTTCGTCGATGCGATGGAGTCGCAAACCTCTGCTTCATATCCCCAGAGCTTGATCTGGTGCCGATTCTGCCGCCCAAGAATGATCGCCAGGCTGGTTCCCCACGCGCCCGCGCCGATGATCGCAATATTCAAGCGCGCTTCCAACTGAAGCGTGGCTCGCTCCCCCTCAGCAGCCGGCGAATATTAGCGTGGTGCCTGCAAACAATGAGCAGGGAAGCGGCGGCCATCAATGTAAATGAGCGCGGGTTCGAGTTTCCCGCGAATAAAACCAGTGCGGGGAACAGGAGCACCGCGACCATGGAACTCAGCGAGACGTAACGGCAAAGTAAAAACAAAGCGGCGAAAATCATGACTGCAATCAGTACACTCTTCGGAGCAATCAACAGAAAAGATCCCAGTCCGGTGGCCACGCCCTTTCCCCCGCGAAAACGCAACCAAATCGGAAACACATGACCGAGAACCGCGAAAAGAGCCGCGATGGCCGGAAGTAAAACACTACTCGGGAAAATCAATCTAACCAACGCAACCGCGGCGCAACCCTTCAGCGCGTCGAGGACTAAAGTGAGAAAGCCGAGCGATGTCGAGGAACGCGCGACATTTGTGGCGCCGATATTTCCACTCCCCGATAGCCGTATATCTTCGCCGCGAAAAAACCGGACTAGAATAAATCCAAATGGAATTGAGCCCATAAAGTATGCGAGCGCTGCGGTAACAAGAATTGCCCGCAAAGAATTCTCAATCATGGCTGGATTGTGGCGATTCATCGCAATTCGAAATTGGCGAGCTTTGTATAAACCGCACCCGATGCAGAGGTCCGGCTTTCGTACAGAAAGAACTCATGGGCGGTCATCGTACCAAATTCAGGCGGCGCCAGCGCTTGTAATTTTTGCTGAAGTTTGTCAAAACGGCCCTCAGACTTCGTCCTCGGCCTGCCGCTTCGTGGCCCATCTTGCTTCAAATGCGGCGCGCCCGATCCGCAGCGCGCAAGAGTGAGGTGTGGACTATAAAGATGTGTTTCCTTAGGGATCCCAATCTTAGCGAGACTTTCATCGATGGATATGGCTAAGGAGGCTAACTCCGGGCCTGCCTCGACTCCTAGCCAGAAAATTCCCGGACGGTTTGCATTCGGGTAAAATCCGAACCCTTGGAAAACAATATTCAGGGGCTGACCTTTTACATTCGAAAGCTCGGAATTGATTTTGCCAAGCGAAGAGTCGCTCTGTTCGCCGATGAATTTCAGGGTCACATGAAGTGACTCGGGCCTTACCCAGCGGGCACTGGGCGCGAAAGCAGATACGCCTTCAACAAAACCCTGTATTCGATTACGGACTGGGTCAGGAATATCGAGCGCGACGAAAAGGCGCATACCGCTTCGGATTAACTTCTATCTGCCACGGTTTATGGAAACTACTTGCAATCTGGCACTAGTTGGTCGAAATGGTGAAGTTCACAGTGATACGTGCCTGGGTTTCTACCGGCTGACCATCTTGAAAGTACGGCTTGAAGTGCCATTGCGTCACTGCTTGTCGCGCTGCCGAAGAGAGGATTTCTGGCCCGCTGACCACCCGCAGGTCTTGAATACTTCCTTCCTTCCCAATCAATGCTTGCAAAATTACGGCGCCTTCCACTTTCATTTGCCTCGCCAGCAGGGGATAGTTCGGACGCACGGGGCGGGCAATGACTTCCGCCGCACTGGGCGAAATCTTTACCCTGTCGGAAGCATTCACCGTCGCCTGACTGGCGGTGCGCTCGACGACCGCCGATGGTTCCGAAACCGATGGGGAGCCCGGTTGCATATCAACTCTCACTGAATTCGTTCCAGAATGTACCGCTTGACGGCGATCTCCCGCGACCACTTCGACTTGCAGTGGCGGCAGGACCGCACGGCTCGTGACTATTTGTCCCGAACCCGCCTCGTTGCTGGCCGTTGGGGACGCCGCTGTCTTGTGTGACTTTGATTTTGTTTTGGACGTGCTGCTCGAAGCTGGCGGTAACGCCTTGGGAACGGTTCCCGTAGTGATCTCAGTCGAGCTGTCATCCGATGGATCATTCTGCGAACTCACCGCATCGGGAGGGAAAAGATAATCCGACCAGAACGACCAGTTCTTGCCCGCGACCACAATAAGGGACGCGACCAAAAGCGCCAGCGCAACCAGCATGCGGCGGTATTGTTTGGGCGGCTCGGGTGGTTCTGGGATGGGATTATGGGTTAATTCGGCTTCGATCTTTTGGTCCAGCACTGGCATGTTGGAACTCCCCGTGGCCGTGGGGGATCGGGCCTGTTGCATAGTATGCCCTGAAATTCGGCGTATTACCAGCAAGATTTTTCGGGCAAAAAAGGCCGCTTCGAAAGGCCAAATTGCTTATCCCCGAGGCTGGGTAACGTGTTTTTTGCACAACAAAACTGGTGGGGATAATCACGACGCACGATCAAGTTTATCGATCTTCGCAGCCATGATGAAATCGCTTTCGGTCAGGCCGTCTATTTTGTGTGTCCACAGCGTGATCTCAGCTTTCCCCCACGCCAACAAAATATCCGGGTGGTGGCCCTGAGTCTCGGCGATCTCGGCCACTTGATTTACGAACGCCAGAGCTTGCTTGAAATCCGGAAACGTAAATACGCGTTGCAAGTGATGCTGGTTGATCACTTGCCAATCTGGAAGTTGACGTTCAAACTTATCCAGCTCTTCGCCTGACAGGGCTGGAACACCGCCTCGGCAGGGAACACAATTCTTTGCCGCCAGGTCTGACATCGCTTGATCCTCGAACAAATTATTTCTGGATTTGTGTTTAGCGCTTGATTTACTTCGCTGCCGAACTTACTTGGGATGGTTCGTGCGCCTTCGTTCTAATTCCCCCCGGCGAATTTCGCGCCGCCGCCCGGCGTCATCATAACGGCGCTGCTCATCTGGAGTTTCCGGGACTACGGCCGGAACCTGAAGGTGCCTTCCTCCGGCATCGACCGCAACGAACGTCAAGTAAGCGGAGCTCACGTGCTCGCTGGTGTCGACAATGTAATTCTCCACTACCACCTTTACGCCCACTTCCATCGAACTGTGAAAGACGCGGTTTACCGAGGACCGCAGAATCACCAGGTCCCCGACGTGAACCGGAACCCAGAAATCCAAATGATCGATGGCAGCAGTCACGACGTAATTTCTGGAGTGACGATGCGCAGCCATGGCACCTGCAATGTCAATCCAATGCATAAGCCGTCCGCCAAGCAGGTTGTTCAACGGATTGGCATCGTTGGGGAGCACGATTTCGGTCATCTCCGATTGCGAATCGCGTACGGGACGCGGCGCCATCAGGTCGTCACTTTGCGGCATTGAAATCCTTTTTCGGCAAATTAGATTGGGTAGCGGCATCTGTCTCTAGCAGCGGCGCATGCGGCGTGAAATGCTTGCGCGCTAAATAAGCGTGCACATAGCAATCCGCCAATTTTTGAATTCGCGGCGTGGGATGAACGGTGATCCATTGGCCGTTTGAAATATTAAATTCCAAAGTCCCGTGACCCGCGGGCCGGTGCGCGGTTTCAAAAATGAACCACACGGTCACGTACGCCGCAGACTCGCGCACGATTCCAAAACGTACCGCATCGCATTCACGGTTTTCGGGAAGGCGTGTACAGGACAAGGCGTATCCCATATTGCAATGTTCTTTAATTTGTTCAGACGTGGGCGCGCACCCCTCGTACCCGGGAGCATCGCAGTGTCCCTCAAACCCTGCGCCCAGAGGCAGGCGCGAGGGATGCAGCCACGCGATCTCATTCGAAACCGCCGTCGGGGCAAAATATGGGCAGGCCAAAGTTTCTCCGATTAAATATAAAAATTGGGTTGCAGCAATTGTACTCACGAGCTCGATGCCTCGCCAACCTCGACTTCTATCGAACAAGGAGTAAATGGTCGTGGTTGGCATTCATCAGGTAGCACTCATCAATAAAAGATTAGGGTGTAACCTGACGGTGTCCTGAAAGTCTTCACTTAAACGCAATCGGAGAAATTATGATTCGTTGGTTCGTATTATGCGGTCTGATTTTTACGTCTCTCGCTTCGCAGGCGCAGTTTGAGCAGATAGAGAAGCGGCTGGGATTAGGCAACGCCTCCGCGTTGTCCGACTCCAAAGTAGCTTCCGGCTTGAAAGAAGCTCTTCGCATTGGCGCCGAAAATTCTGTGAAGTTGACGGGAAGAACCGACGGTTACTTCGGCAACGAAGCCATCAAGATTTTGATGCCCGCCAATCTCCGTCCGCTGGAAAAGGGATTGAGGTTCATGGGGTACGGACCTAAAATCGATGGATTCATCCTTAGTATGAATCGTTCCGCGGAAGCCGCCGCCCCCGCAGCACGCCGAATTTTCGGGGACGCGATCATGGCAATGACCTTCGACGATGCCCGCAGAATTCTTTCTGGGGGAGACACCGCAGCGACCGATTACTTCAAAGCCAAAACCACATCCCAGCTCACCGAAGCTTTTAAGCCCGTGGTCGAAAAGACCATGAGCCAGAACGGCGTGACCCAGCAATACCGCGCGCTCACCGATCAATACAAGTCAATCCCATTCGCGCGCAACCAAAGCTTTGACATCGATAAATATGTGGTGACCAAGGCACTGGATGGGTTGTTCTACGAGTTGGCCGATCAGGAACGGCAGATTCGCAAAAATCCCGCAGCCCGGACTACGTCCCTCTTAAAAGAAGTATTTGGCGCGAGACGATGACCGGTTACTCAATTCTTCTCCGTCAATCGATGGATTAGGTCAACTTCAGCCTGCCGGTACGGCGTTCCATCGGGATGCAGAACTTCGTGAAACCATACCGGTGGTTGTTCGGAGACATAGGGATGCTGCCATGATTCCCACGGCAAATTGGTTTGCGTTTTTCCGGCGACGAATCCCCAGTTGATTGCGCCTACCTGTTCTGCTTTCGCGATGGGCAAAATGGTGTCGAAGGTACTGCCCACAGCGCGCGCCATAAATTCAGTACAAATTACCGGACGGTTATATTTTCTCAACCACGCAACTTCGCGGCGAAAATATTCCGGCCAGGTGTAATTGTGAAAAGTGATGATGTCGGATTCATGCAATTGAATTTTTTGTAACTCCCCCAAATCTTGTCCGTCAGGGGAAGTGTCAGCGTTCCACACCCCGCTGGTCAGTGGCTGCGTTGGCTTGGCTTCGCGTGCCCACGCGAAAACCTGCGGCAGTAAAATCGCCAGCAAGGCCTGCTTATCTTTTGGGTTTAGCTCTTGCTTCGGATAACTGCCGGCGTTATCGGATCCAGGCTCGTTCCACACATCCCATGCGAGGATGCGCTGGTCGCGCGCGAAAGCTCCGACGATACCTTGCACATATTCTTTCAGGCGAGGGTATTGGGTTTTATCTGCCAGTGCGCGGGCGCCGGGGCTCTGCACCCAGCCCGAATTATGTATTCCCGGTATGGGTGCGTGCTGCGGTCCCAACTTCGGCACCGGGTCCCAGCAGGAATCGAACAGCACGAAGACCGGGCGGATGTGATGGCGAGAAGCAATGGTCAGGAATTTGTTGATGCGGTCTTGAAACCCTGACGCATCCTGCTGCCACAGCAAATCGTGCAGGAAAACACGCATGGTGTTCATGCCAATGACTTCGGCCCAGGCAAATTCTCTATCGATTTGTGCAGGATCGAACGTCGCTTCTTGCCACATTTCTAATTGATTGATTGCGGATTTGGGGACGTAGTTGCTGCCTACTAACCACGGTTGGTTTGCGTACCAGGCGTTGGCACCGGCTTCCGTCCATCTGGCCGACTGGCCCATAGCGGTGACCGGGACAAAGATGGAAAAGGTTACTAGTAACGACACTAAAACTCGCTGCGGTCGTTTCATAAATGTGAAGCTCCCGAAAGCAAAAATTACTTGGTTGCCCATCTTGCCATTAAGTCTTTACGCCCCGGACGAAGGTGTCCAAGACTTCGCCGGAAGAACTGAGGACCACGATGTCAGCCCTTCCACCGGCGTGCAACATCCCGTCATGAAGCGACTTGAGCGAGCGTCCCGGATTCACCGTTGCCAAAGCAACCGCTTGCTGTAAATCCCGCCCCGCGAACTGCATGACATTACGGACAGCGCGATCCATAGTCAACGTGCTTCCCGCTAACTTTCCGTCTGCCAGGCAAACGCCCTCTTTGACATCAAACTCAAAAGTACCCAGGTGATATCGTCCATCCGGCATGCCCGTAGCTGCGGTGCCGTCGGTGATTAAAATGACGCCCTCCGGCCCTTTGGCAGCAAGCGTCAATTTCACCACTGTGGGATCAAGATGAATTCCGTCCACAATAATTTCGACCGTCAGTTCGGAATTGCTGAGCGCTTCACCCACAATTCCGGGATCGCGGTGCGTCATCGGCCGCATTCCGTTGAATAAATGTGTTGCGTGGTGCGCGCCCGCTTCGACCGCAAGGCGAGCAGTTTCCGAATCGGCGTCAGAATGGCCCAGACTCACGCACACCCCACGCGCTGCAGCGGACGAAATCAATCCCATCGCGCACTCTAATTCGGGGGCGATGGTCAGCACTCGAATATTTCCTCGTGAAGCCTGCCAAAATTTTTCGAATATCTCCAGCGAGGGTGGCAACAAATCTTTTGGAGGATGCACTCCCCTCCGCTCGTGACTTATGAATGGGCCTTCCAGATGAATGCCAATCGGGCGGGCCCGCGCCGAGCCCGCTTCTAGTTCTTCCGAACTTTCGATGGCGTCGGCGAGTCGTTCCAACGCCGCTAGGGTGGCGTCGATAGGAGCGGTCACAGTCGTGGCCAGATAACTTCCAACTCCGTGTTTCACCAGAAACTTCTCAATGAAAGGTAAAGCTTCACCTGAGCTTTCCATCACGTCGTGGCCAGCGGCGCCATGCACATGAATGTCGATGAAAGCTGGGGCCAGAATCGCATCCCCATAGTCGTGAAGCGTGCCGGCCGGAAGCTCGCGTTCATCCCGCGAACTGATTTCAGTGATGTGACTGTCCTCAATTACGACGATCGGTCGCTCTATACGATCAAGCGGGGTGAGAAGAGTTGCGGCAGTAAGCGCAATCATGAAGAGACGTCGATGTGCATGTACGCCAGTTACAGCTGTCGAATATATTCACTTAAAGTTGGTGCCATCGAAGGGACTCGAACCCCCACACCCTTGCGAGTACATGGACCTGAACCATGCGCGTCTGCCAATTCCGCCACGATGGCAATGTGTTTTGCTATGCGGCAACAGCGGTCCGCATCAGGAAGGTACGAACGATATTCTACAGGGGCAGTAAGGCCTGTCAAACTGGAGAGTCCCTTGACGCCATCTTGGCTCCTCATACTCCCGCCTTCTTAACCACCACCAAATTCAGCGATCTGCTAAATCGAAATCCAATGGATTCGTAGAGCGCAATCGCCCCGGTGTTATCAGCTTTCACATGCAGAAAAGGAACCTCGCCGCGATGAAATAACCCCGACATTACAGCTAACATCGCCGCTTTCGCGTAGCCTTTCCCGCGATGATCGGGATGCGAGCACACAGCGCTTACCTCCGTGAAACCCGGTAATCGTAGGCGCTCGCCCGCCATTGCCATTAGCTTTCTGTCGGAGGAGAAAATGCCCCTGTACCCACCTAGCTCAATCGTGCGCCGCCGAAACGGCCCAGGCTCAGTCAGTTTTGTCAGCGCCAGCATCTGCCCAACATCAGACTCCGTCAAGATTTCAACCTTGAGTTCGTTACTGCCGAGGCCTGTGTCTCCGGGGTGATCGCAAATCATCTGATGAATGGTGAACGCCGTTGTGACCATGAAACTGGCCGGAACAGCGGGCGGTTGGTGCAGGAACAGCGCCGCAGCGTCATCCACTCCCAGCATGTCCTGCAACGCCGAATATGCCTTCGGGGATTGATCGCAAATTCCGCTCAACGGCGCGATCTCAGGCGGATACCGCTTCGCTAAAGAATCTCCCTCGGCTAGATAGCCGTGAACGGTCGACAGAGCCTGCCATATCGGATTGTCTAAGCCTAGCTGGCCGGGAGGCGTTTTCCCCGATGCCACGCTAGCCTTCCAGTTTCGCGCTCATAGTGATTTCAGCTTTGAGCACTTTCGACACCGGACATCCAGACTTGGCTTCCTGCGCCGCTTTCTGAAACGCCGCCGCATCGCCGCCGGGAATTTTACCCGTGACATCCAAATGGATGGCGGTGATCGCCCATCCCGCATCTTGCTTATCCAGAGTCAGCGTCGCCGTGGTGTTAATACTTTCCGGTTTCAAATTCGCAGCCCCAAGTTGCGCCGACAGGGCCATGGAAAAGCACGCCGCATGGGCTGCCGCAATTAACTCTTCGGGATTCGTCCCCGGCGAATTCTCGAACCGGGTCATAAAGGAATACGGAGTGTGCGACAAAACTCCGCTGGGCGCGGACACCTCTCCCTTGCCGTCCTTGAGTCCGCCCTTCCAAACAGCGCTCGCATTACGTTGCATTTGATTCTCCTGAATAAAATTTTCGTGTCTCATTGTAAATGTAGACCGGACACTCCTGTTCGCAGCGATTGAATTTTATAACCACCAAGCAGGACAAATTCGGCGGGTCACCTGTCACCTTTTAGATAATTTCGCTAAATCCGCGAGCGTCGAACTCTCATCTAACTGAGCCTGTACCCCTGACCTATGTGGATTGTTGCCTTAGCCCTGCGCCGTCCTTACACCTTCGTGGTGATGGCGCTGCTCATTATTATTCTGAGCCCGGTGGTAATTTTCCGTACTCCGACGGACATTTTCCCTAACATCAACATCCCCGTTATCAGCGTGGTGTGGAATTACGCGGGCCTGTCCCCACAGGACATGGCGAACCGCATCACCTCCAACACCGAGCGCGGACTCACCACGCTGGTCAATGACATCGAACACATCGAGTCGCAGTCACTGAACGGGGTTGCGGTCGTGAAAATATTTTTCCGTCCCAACGCCAACATTGGTACGGCGTTGTCGCAGGTGACGGCGATTTCTCAAACCGCGTTGCGGCAGTTGCCTCCCGGAACGACGCCCCCGCTAGTCATCCAATATTCGGCGTCGAGCGTGCCGATCCTCCAAATTGGAATGAGCAGCAAGACCCTGCCGGAGCAGGAATTGAACGACCTGGCCCTAAACTTTTTGCGAACGCAGTTAATCACCGTTCCGGGCGCAGCCATTCCCTATCCCTTCGGAGGCAAGACCCGTGTGGTCTCCGTCGACCTCGATACCCCGGCGCTCCAGTCGAAGCACATGACGGCAGTGGATGTAGTGAACGCTATTGCGGCGCAGAATCTAATTCTGCCTTCGGGCACCGCAAAAATGGGGCCGCTCGAGTATCAGGTCGAATTGAATTCGAGTCCCCAAACCGTGGCTGAATTAAACGACCTCCCGGTGCGCACCATCGGTGGTACGACCATTTATGTCCGCGACGTCGCCCACGTTCGCGATGGATTCTCTCCCCAAACCAACATCGTGAGGCAAGACGGAGTCCGCGGCACGCTGTTAAGCGTCATGAAAAATGGCGAGGCCTCCACTGTCGATATCGTTAAAAACGTGCGCAATATGCTGCCACGAGTGCAGACCACCCTGCCGCAAGATTTGAAACTGAACCTGCTTTTTGATCAGTCGATTTTTGTTAAAAGCGCCATTAGCGGTGTTGTCCGCGAGGGACTCACTGCCGCCTGCCTGACTGCCGCCATGATTCTTCTGTTCTTGGGGAACTGGCGCAGCACCCTGATTATCGCTGTTTCAATCCCCCTTTCGATCTTGGTTTCAGTGATCATGCTCAGCGTGATCGGAGAAACCTTCAACATCATGACCTTGGGCGGCCTAGCGCTAGCAGTTGGAATTCTAGTGGACGACGCCACCGTCGAAATCGAGAACATCGAGCGAAATCTCACGATGGACAAAGACTTGAAGCAGGCCATTCTAGATGGCGCACAGCAGATTGCGGTGCCTGCCTTCGTTTCTACTTTGTCCATCTGCATTGTTTTCGTACCCATGTTTTTTCTTGCAGGGGTTGCGCGCTATCTGTTCGTTCCCCTCGCCGAAGCCGTCGTCTTCGCCATGCTGGCTTCCTACCTGTTGTCGCGAACCATCATTCCCACTATGGTCATGTACCTCCTTCGCGGTCATGAACAAGATGCGCACAGTAAAAAGCCTGGTTTTTTTGGAAGATTTCAGCAGGGTTTTGAAACGCGGTTTGAAAGGATGAGAGATTCGTATCGCGGATCCATCGAAGCCATCATGCTGCGCCGTGGCATCTTCGTGGCCTGCTTTTTGGCATTCTGCATTCTATCCGGTGGCCTGTACTTTGCCCTGGGATCGGATTTCTTTCCCACCGTAGACGCGGGCCAATTCCGACTCCATGTGCGCGCCAGGGCGGGCCTGCGAATAGAAGAAACCGCGCGTATGGTCGATCAGGTGGAAAGTGAAATTCGTAAGCAAATCCCGCGAAAGGAAGTAGTCACCATCCTTGACAATATCGGTCTACCCTATAGCGGTATCAACCTTTCATACAGCAATAGCGGCACCATTGGGACCTCTGACGCCGAAATTTTGGTAAACCTGAGCAAAGATCATCAGCCGACTGCCCGCTATATTCACCAGTTGCGGGAAAAATTGCCTCATGAATTTCCCGGAGTCGAGTTCTTTTTCCAGCCCGCCGACATTGTCAGTCAGATTCTGAATTTTGGGATGCCGGCCCCTATCGATGTGCAACTTACCGGCCCGAACTATGCGCAAAACTACGTTATTGCGCAAGGCATCGCCAACCGCATGCGGCATGTTCCCGGCGCCGTGGATGTTCATGTGCAACAGTTAATGAACGCCCCGGATCTGAATCTGAATGTGGACCGCGTTCGCGCCCAGCAGGTTGGGCTCACGCAGCGCGATGTCGCCCAGAATCTTCTGGTTTCTCTGAGTTCCAGTTTTCAAACTTCCCCCACGTTCTGGCTCAATCCAAAAAATGGAGTCAGCTACAGCCTCGCGGTGCAAACCCCTCAATATAAGGTGGAGAATTTGCAGTCGCTAATGAACATCCCGGTCGGCAACGGCAATTCCCAACCCGAAGTGCTGGCGAATCTTGCGACAGTAACTGCCAACACCGGCCCGGCGGAAGTGAGCCACTACAACGTGGCCCCCGCAGTGGACGTTTTTGCTAGCGTGGATGGACGTGACTTGGCTGGGGTTTCTACCGACACTCAAAAAATTACCCGCGAATTCAAAAATAAATTGCCGCGGGGCACGCAAATGGAAATCCGCGGCCAGGTTGAAACCATGGCTTCATCATTCCGCGGGCTGGCCATTGGGCTCATCATGTCCATTGTCTTGGTGTATTTGCTGATTGTGGTCAACTTCCAGTCTTGGCTCGATCCTTTCATCATCATCACCGCATTGCCTGGGGCACTTGCCGGAATCTTGTGGATGCTATTCATCACCCACACTTCGTTAAGCGTTCCAGCCCTGACCGGAGCGGTAATGTGCATGGGTGTGGCTACGGCCAATAGCATTCTGATGATTTCCTTTGCCCGTGAACGCATGGACGAAGGAATGCATCCCATAGCAGCCGCCGTGGAAGCGGGATACACTCGCATGCGCCCGGTCATCATGACCGCTTTGGCAATGATTATAGGAATGTTGCCGATGGCGGCGGGATTCGGCGAGGGCGGAGAGCAAAACGCTCCCCTGGGCCGCGCGGTGATCGGTGGATTATTGTTCGCCACCGTGGCCACACTATTTTTTGTTCCCGTAGTCTTCAGCATCGTGCACGGTAGGAGGCAAGACCGAGCACAGCAAAATTAAGTTAAATAAAAACTGGAAAACTAGTTTTTTAAAGGATGAAGGAAGATGGATCAAACCGTTATCGATAAAGAAAATACCCGCTGGGCTCCGATTGGCTTACGGTTGGAGCCGCAGGGGACGCGCGGCCGAAAACCGAAAAGTCGGCTCGTCATCGTTCTTCTGCTGCTCTTCGTGCTGGCCGCGGTCATTGGCGTAGTGGTTCGCCTGAGTGAACGTCGCGCCCTTGCGAAGGAGACCGAAACGCTCGCTGTTCCCTCCGTCGTCGTCATACACCCCAAGCGCGAAGCAGAGCAGCAGGAATTGGTTCTTCCCTCGACTCTGCAAGCTTTTACCGAATCTCCGATCTACGCCCGCACCAACGGTTACGTCGCGCACTGGTACAAAGACATAGGAAGCCGGGTTGAAAAAGGCCAGTTGCTCGCCGATATCGAGGCCCCTGAAATCGATCAGGAATTAATTCAGGCGCGTGCTGCCAAAGATCAGGCTGAAGCCCAGATGAAGCTAGCGCAGACTTCAGCGCAACGTTACGAAAGACTTCAAAAACAAGACGCGGTCGCTCAGCAGGAGACCGACGAGCGCACCAGCGCCTACGTTCAAGGACAAGCGCAGGTAGCAAATGCCACCGCCAATCTGCGCCGCCTGGGACAGCTTGAGTCTTACAAACACATCTACGCCCCGTTTTCCGGAGTGATCACAAAACGTAACGTCGATATTGGCGCCCTGATTAACGCCGGCAACAGCGGCGCCAATCAGGAATTATTCGATATTGCGAAGTTGGATCCCATCCGCGTGTTCGTCGACGTGCCTGAAATTTATGCGCCGGCCGTTCACGCCGGAGTTCACGCCACCATCGAAGTTGCGTCGCTAGCTGACCAGCATTTCACCGGCAACGTAGCTCGCACCGCTGACTCCATCGATTTAGCCACTCGCACGCTCCGCACCGAAATTGATGTGCCGAATCCCAAGAGCGCTCTACTCCCGGGATCTTATGCGCAAGTCCATTTCAACGTGAACGTGCAGGCGGTACGGCTCTCCATCCCCGTGAACGCTCTGCTGTTCCGGGCCGAAGGTACGCGCGCCGCGGTAGTGGGAAGCGATGGCAAAGTACATCTGAAGGCCGTCGTTATAGGCCGTGATTACGGTACGACGGTCGAGGTACTTGGCGGCCTTGATCAAAACGATTCCTTGATTCTGAACCCGAGCGATTCGCTTGAAGAAAATCAGCAAGTGCAAGTCGCGCCAGGCGCCCAGTCGTGAGAAGCGTTTTTTATTTTTTCAACAGGAGCGAGCTACAAGAATGTGTCCCTGCCCGTAAGACTCGCGAAAGGCATGGCTTCAGCCCTGCCGTAGAAAGGTTTACAGAATTCCACGGCGCGACTGAAGTTGTGCCGTTCGCCATCTACCGCTTGGTCGCCCCTTTAGTGCTATTAACCGCCAACGTCTTCGCGGCCGGTCCACATTACCAGAAACCCGAAACTATCACGCCCCAAAATTGGCAAGCCCCAGCGCCATGGCAGGAAGCCCATCCCGTCGATGCCATCCCCAAAGGTTCTTGGTGGACTCTATTCGGCGATCCCGAGCTCAATCAATACGAAGACCGCGCGGTGGCCAACAATCAAACCCTAAAAGCCGCGATTTCGCGCCTCGCAGAAGCCCGCGCCAGCGCTCGCGTGACAGCCTCTGGGCTATACCCCGAACTAAACTTAGGGCCATCCATTTCTCGCGACCGTCTTTCCGGAAACCGTCCAGCGCTCGGCAGTTCCAGTACTCCAACAACTTCGATTTCCTACAATCTCTTCACGATTCCTTTCACTCTGAATTATGAACTTGATCTTTTCGGGAGGGTACGCCGCAGTGTAGAGGCAGCAAATTATCAAACTCAGGCCTCCGCCGCCGATCTCGAAAACGTGCGTCTGCTGATCAGTGCGGACCTTGCCGCGGATTATTTTCAACTCAGGGAACTCGATTCCGAAATTGACGTTCTGCAAAAAGCCATCGCCTTCCAACAGCAAGGATTGAAATTAGTAAACGAACGTCATAATGGGGGCGCTGTATCAGGCCTCGATGTGGCCCAGCAGCAAACAGTTCTCGATTCGTCGGAAACCCAAGTTTCGCTTCTGCGGCAGCAGCGCGCACAATACGAACATGCAATCGCCGCGCTCCAGGGAATTCCGGCGTCCAACTTCAAAGCCCCGGTAAGGGTCGCGGAAACCTTGCCGCCCGCTGTCCCACTACTGCTTCCCTCGGAGTTGTTGCAGCGTCGCCCTGATATTGCCGCTGCAGAAAGGCTAGTTGCCGCTGCCAACGCACGTGTAGGAGTTGCGCGTGCGGCTTATTATCCCAGTATTTCGTTACAGGGCAACGCCGGACTCGAGAGCGTTGCACTCTCCAGCTTAACTAATGCATCCAGCTTGCTATGGTCTGTAGGAGCTAGTGCTCTGGAACCATTAATCTCCGGGGGGAGGCTCCATGGTCAACTGCAATTCTCCCGTGCAGCCTACGAAGAGAATGTGGCGAATTACCGCGAGTCAACGCTGGTTGCGTTTCAACAAGTGGAGGACGCGCTAGCGGGATTAAACGCACTCGCATCAGCGTCTCAGTCACAGCAGCGCGCAGTTGCCGACGCCGAGCGTTCTCTGAATCTTGCCAACGTCCGCTACACCGGCGGGCTCGTAACTTACCTTGACGTAATTACCGCGCAGCAACAAGCCCTCACCAACGAACGGCTTGCCGCACAAATTCTCGGTCAGAGGTTAGTAACCTCCGTTTACTTAATCAAAGCGCTCGGGGGAGGATGGGACAGAGCCAGCATCGCCGCCCTAGGGATCAAACCATCAGTGAAGCAAGCCCTCCAACAATAAAAGCGACCGCGTGGGTCGGACACTCCTGTCCGACGCAGTTTGTTTTGCTCTTGCAGTTAGGGTTGATGTTGGTTTTGGTTCTGCCTTTTTCAAAAGCGCCCGACAAAGCCTGCCCCGGACCAGTCCCAACGAGAGTCCGACCTAGATTCAGAATCCCGGACGGAAGCTGTATCCAATCGACACTCCATACCGCGCCGATCTTCCTGAACTGAATTCATTGTTGTTGTGCACAAAATAGACATGCGCTTCCGGGCGTACAAACACATTTCCCCAAACGTAAAACCGAACGCCTGCACCCAGGTGCTCCATGAAATGTTTGCTGCTAACGTAGTTAGTACAGCCACTAAAGTTGCAATTCACGAACCCATAAAAACGCAAGTCTTCTGCGCCAATTCCGCCCATCAGTTCGGCAGTCGCTTTCTTTCCCAATGGAGGCGCCCAAATGCCGTTAAAGTCGAAAAAGAAGGGACGATAGGGCAATCCGCCGTAGTCGCCGCGGCTGCCTCTCCACGCCATTTCGCCCTGCACCCCCAGATGATGCTTCACCAATACGTCGGCGCTAAAGCTGGGATAGAGGCCTCCCCGCAGAGAAGGGAAAATGGTGCCGGAAGAGTCGACCGTAGTGGCAGGCGCGGTCAGCGCATTGAACCCGAAAGCCGCATCCACTTGCTGGGCGTGGGCGGGAAACTGAATCAAAACCACTGCGAACACGATTGCGATCAGACTTATCTTTTTCAAGGCTTTCTCCAAGTATTCTGCTGATGCTGTTTAACGATTTCAAACACTTGGATGTCCATAAGGGTTGCGGCGATGTAAAGAAACGTAAAACCTTAAATTACGTAAGGCCCAATGGCGGATTGGGTTCCACTCCGGCTTACTCGAAGCACGCCCCGTCTTTTACTTGGAACCAGTAAACTTCAGCAATTCGCTCAGTTCCAGCGCATTCCCCATCGCGGCCCCGGACGCAGTATTGTCAAAGATGCACCACCTATTCGCTTCCGGATGACTTAAAAGGTCCGTTGCCAACTCGCGCAGGAATTCTTCGCTATACGCCGAGTAATAGCGACGCGGAGAGCCATGTAACCGGTAATATATCAATCCTGTCCAACCTCCTGGACGCGCCGCATCAGGGACGCACGCGGGATCCGCCGCGACCCGCGAAATTTGAAAACTCTCAAGTACCTTCTCCGCGTCTGGAGCGAACCATGTCGGATGACGAGGCTCCCAAGCGACTCCACCCGAATGCAACTCCCGTAGCATCCCCAAAAACTTAGCCACGACTTTTCGCTCGAATTGAAAACTAGGTGGGAGTTGAAATAGCAGTGGCCCTAATCTCGGAACGAGCGGCGCCAGTTGAGACAGGAAAGCTCGCAACTCCTCGCTGCGGCATTGGAGTTTTGCTTCATGCGTGATCGTCTTGGGCGCCTTCACCGAAAACTTGAAAGTTTCCGGCACAGACGTTTTCCATCGCTCCCACGTTTGCGCTTTGTGTGGACGATAGAAAGACGAATTGATCTCCGCGCAGTTCAGAACTTGGGAACATTTCTCTAGGTGCGTACCTTGCGCGCAAAATTTCGCTGCGAACTCTCGCGGTATGGTCCACCCCGCGCATCCGACGCGAATTTCTCCCCCAGAATTTGAGGAAATTGAAATGCCTTTGGACTTCGCTGTACCAAGACCCTTCGCGGCTTTCAAAACAAACTCAACTGGTTGGACTGGGAAGTTCGAATAGATTGTTTGCGATCATCCATTACGCTTCTGCCCCCAAGTGACGGGGAAATGGCTTGCTCGTGTTCCATGATCTGCCTGAATTCTGCTTCAGGTGCAAAGTTTTCTTCAACCGTGCGAACGAATTGGTCAAGCCGCCTGAACCCGTCGATCTTCTCGGAGTTGCCTAGCTTGGCGCTGTCTAAAGCGCTCCTCAGCACGGAGAGTGATTCGTCGTAAGTCTTCAAAGGCACCGGAAAGGGATGTCCGTCTTTCCCGCCGTGCGCGAACGAAAATCTTGCGGGATCAGAAAAACGGCTCGGCGTACCGTGAACAACTTCGGCGATTAAAGCCAGAGATTGCAAAGTTCGCGGCCCCAATTTTTCCAACAAGAGCAGAGAAGCGAAGTCGCTGAACTCACGCTCGTACGCCACCATCAACACGGCACCGAGACGTTTCAAATCCACATCTTCAGATCTGACGTCGTGATGCTTAGGCACAAGCAACCGGCGAAATTCTGCCAGCGTCGTTTCAGGACGTTCGCGCACCGCTTCCAGCATTGCGTTCTGCGCCGGCTTCGCATCCGGATCCACTAAATTCATGATGATGCCCTGATGTTCGCCAACAATTCCCGCGTGCGGTTGGGAAGTAAAATCACGAACCGTAGCCGAATACCAGTGATACCGCCGCGCCATCGCGCTGGTCGCGTTCATTCCTTGCTGCACCACTGCCCATTGCCCGCTGCGGCTGACGACGAAGGTATGTAGATACAATTGAAATCCGTCACCGATCGCATTGTTGTCCACACGCGCGGTGAGGCGACTGGTGCGAACCAACGCATTCGCGTCAAGCGCCGAGACTTTAGAGAAGGCCCGCAATTCATCGGGAGTTTTGCGCGAATGATTTCCGCGGCCACCGCAAACATAGATTCCAAGCTCATGCGCCCGCGGATTTAATCCGCGTTTCAACGCGCCCATGACCGAAGTGGTGATGCCGGACGAGTGCCAATCCATCCCCATCAATGACCCTAACGCCTGAAACCAGAAAGGGTCGCTCAACCGCGATAGAAATCCGTCGGCGCCATAGTGAAGCAAAACGTTTTCGGAAATCGCTGTGCCCAGCTTGGTCATACGCTCGGCCAGCCACGTAGGAACGCGGCCGCCATGCAAGGGCAGATCGGCGGTGCCGGAGCGTTTCATAAGACTATTTTAAACCGCACGAACTAAACATTCGGTACGTTGCCGAGGCGCGGCGCTGTGTTTCAAGCATTACCAACTTTAATAACCTGCGCGCTTGACTTCGCCTTTTATTCGCTTACAATGCCGACATGGCCATCACCAAACGCCAACGTGAGGTTTACGACTTCATTTCAGAATTCGTGCAGAAGCACGAATACTCTCCGTCATTCGACGAAATTGGACAGGGGTTGGGACTGAGTTCTTTGGCCACCGTCCATAAGCACATCTCGAATTTAGAAAAAAAGGGACTTCTCTCACGCGATTACAATCGCAGCCGTTCCATTGATCTGATTGCTCCCAAGGGCCGCTTGAAGCAAGCCATGGCCGTGAATACGACGATGGTGCTGCCATTGTTAGGCCGCATCGCAGCGGGCCAGCCGATTGAGGCCGTCGAAAATCCCGAAACCATTTCACTTGCGGATTTCGTACGCTCCAAAGAGGTTTTCGTTCTAGAAGTGCGAGGCGAATCGATGCAGGACGAACACATTCTTAGTGGCGATTACGTTCTCATAGAAAAATCGAAAACTGCGCATAATGGGGAAATTGTCGTCGCCTTGGTGGATACCACCGACGCGACTCTAAAACGCTTCTATCGCGAAGGGGACAACATCCGCCTACAGCCTTCCAATAAAGAAATGAAGCCCATCGTCGTTCCCGCAGCGTCAGTTGAAATTCAAGGCAGAGTTATTGGAGTCCTGCGAAAATATTAAACATCAAGTCCCGCCGTTATGAGCAAATTTCACCAGTTACCAGAACTACAAAAACAATCAAAGCTGGGCAGCAGGTCCTATCACGAATTTATCCGTGTCCCTGCCATGAGCGCCGGTCTATATATATTGCAGGCGGGTGCGGTGGATTCCCAGCAACCCCACAAAGAAGCGGAAATTTATTATGTCGTAGCGGGTCGCGCGCAAATGCTGGTGGAGGGTGACAAGAGACCGGTCCAGCAGGGAACCGTAATTTTTGTTGCTGCTGGAGAAGCCCACCGCTTTCTCGAAATCGAAGAAGAATTGGTCTTACTGGTCGTGTTCGCGCCCGCCGAAAGTTAACGTCTACGGCGCAGCCGCTTCCTTTGCCGGAATCCAGTAAATCTCCTCTTTCACGACCTCTTTGGTAAATCCAATGCGCTTCAGAATCCCTTTGCCGCCCTCGATCATGTCCGGATGTCCGCACAAATATGCGACGGAGTCCGCGGACGTCAGCCCCCAAATATCGGTATATTTGCGCAGCACGTCATCGACGCGGCCGGTTTCTGCGACCCATTTTGTATCGTCCCAGGGACGGCTGATGGTTGGAATGTAAGTAAGCCACGGAACTTCCGCCGCGAACTTTAACAGCTCTTCACAATATCCCAGTTCCCACGAACGGCTGGCCCCTTCGAGAAGAAAAAGTTTGTGGTCGCCCGCAAACTTACCCTCTTTCCAGTCTTGATAAAGCGAACGGACATAGCTGACGAACGGTGCAACTCCGGTCACGGTCGCGACCAAAAGATGGTTGGTGCGTCCGCTCTTTGTGTCCAACGTGAAGCGGCCCTTGGGGATCTTCCTCATTAACAGTTCGTCGCCGACCTGCAACTTGTAAAGCTTTGGAGTCAATTCGCCTTGCGGAACCAGCTCAAAGAAGAATTCCAACTCGCTTTCATAAGGAGAAGAAACGATGGAATACGCGCGCTCAGACCGCTTGTCCGGGCCGTCAACGCCTAGCGTTGCATACTGTCCGGGGGCAAACTTAAATTCGCCTTCGGGCTGAATTCGGACGGTCCACAGATCTTCCGCAAGGTCGGTTCGCTTGGTCACGCGCGCGCGATAAAACTTATCGGCAGGATTTTTCTGCGCAGGGATATTGGAAACGGCGTCGTCCGCCACAACTCACCTCTTGGTGTTAGAGACGCCGATAGTGTACAGCAGATGGGGCACAAAGCAGGCGAGCGCCCCTACGAGATGCTCAATCAAGGTTCACCGGGTTTCACTCTGCGGGAGCGTTCGCGGCTTTCGGGGTATCGGAAGGCGCCACTGTTGCTGCCTTCAGGCGCTCCAATTCTTCCTCCGTCTTTTTCCAGGCCTGAGCTGCTTTTTTGTTTTTTCTCTTGGCGATAAGCGGCGTGCCCTGAGAATAAAAATCCAAAATGTTCTGCTTTAAGTCTGGTGAGACTTGCGCGAAATGGCGCTTATCCAGTTCATCGAGCAACCGCGCATAGGCTCTGTCGGCCAGAATGTACTCCCCGGCAGCAGTGTCATGCCCGGTATCGAAGTCCTGATTGGCAAGATAGAGCTTGCCATTTCTTGTTTGCTTCAACGCCGTGCCATATTGATCGACCGACTGATTGATGCTCTTGACGTACATGTCTTCAGTTTGGGTCGTGGGTATCTTGAAGTTCAACGCTTTAAATGGCCCAATTTTGGGAACGATTTTCAAAAGGAAAGCCAGCACCCTCGATCCGAAACCGGGCTTGCGGTACCCCTGGCCCCATTCCTTCTGATAGTTGGTTCGCGAAATATGATATAGAAAGGTCTTCTCATTGCTGTTCCATGAATCTCGAATGACTTCTTTCTTACGATTCAACAACGCGACCCGCGTCATCTCCGGGATCACAATACTGATGCTGCGTCGAAACGTTCCAATGGCAAGGTCTTCGTCCCCAAACACGTCCTGCACTTTCAAATCATAAGTTTGTTCGAAGGCGCGCTCCAGCAGCGGCTTCGAAACTTCAAATCCAATGAAGTCGTGGTAGCGGTCAGAGGTGTACCGATTTTTGGCCACCTGCACCATATCGAATCCAAACTCAGTGCGGATGTGGGCTTTGTGATCGTCCGCGTAAGTTACGATGTCGCCAAATTTCTTGCGCAGCTTGGGAAAGCTGATGGCAACAACTTTATTGATTGCAGGATGTCCCATTACGTCCGACGCGTAGTGCGAAACTGCACCCAGCGCAAACGCATACTCGTTCAGATCGGACGACTGTTCGACCAGCGCCACCACGAAATCTCCGCTGCGGACGTAATGCACGAGGTCGCTGAAGAAGGCGCTGCCGAAGGGATAGTAGCCCATGTCTTGGACCAGGCAGCCACCATAGGCGAAAGCGTGGGCCTTCTTAATATCGTCGGGAGTAGATTGCGGAAACCTTTTCATCAGCAAGGGCTGAATCTGGTCTTTCCACAAAATGTCCACCATCTCTTCGTGGGTCAAGACCGAGTAGCTCGATCCCGAAGAGGCGGTGAAAATTAAGAACAGAAAGATGGAAACGACGCGGGTCCAATATTTGGCCGCAAGGCCGGTTTTCATGTCAGATTCACTCGAGGTCTGCATGCGTTACTTCCCAACCACCAGCACTACAAAGGTATTGGGGACGATGGAATGCCAGGGATGCGGCTGCTCCGGTGTGGGAGCCGGAGGCGGCCCAAACTTCGCCGTCACTACATAGGCATTGTGAGACTTGGTATCCAGTGCCATGGTCCGCGCGCCTTCTTGCGTGGCAACATTCTCGACTACGCTAAATTTATCCTTCGTTTCTTCCTTCACTACCGTGAGGTGACCATCGCCGCAAGAAGCGAAAGCCAGATTCGTGTCAGGATCAAAAGCAGTTGCGTCCACGCCTTCGCCGATCGGCAAAGTTGCGACAACCTTGCCGCTGTCATAGTCGACAACTGCCATCATCTTGTTATCGCAACCGGCGAAGACGCGATGAGTTTTACGATCGATGGCCAGTCCGCTCGGTTCGGTACACGGAGCCAGCGGCCACGATTTCTTGACCTTCAATCCAGTGGGGTCAATTTCCGTGAGTTCGCTCTTGTCTTCAATGTTCACGAAAACTCTGCCGGTGCCGTCGCTCACCGCAAACTCCGGTTTACCGTCGAGCTTGATGGTTGCCAGAACGTTCCCGTTAGTGGCGTCGACTGCGGTTGAGTCATGACTTTTGCCGTTGAAGGTAAATACATGCTTGGTAGCGGGATCGTAAAGAATCGCATCCGGATTTTGACCCGCTTTGACTTTGCTGGTCATCTTCAGTGATTTGAGATCGAAAATGGTGATTGTGTTTTCGCGACCGTTGCTTATAAATCCCTTGCCGAGTTCCGGAGCCAGGGCAATGCCATGCACTCCAGGCGTGTCCGGAATATCGCCCTCCACAACTCCTGAATCTGCGTTCATCACGATCACATGAGTTCCCCGGGAAATGTAAAGGTGACGGGAATCAGCATCGAGCGTGAGATAGTCCCATCCCCCTTCGCCGCCCAGCGTGAAGGTATTAATAATGCGATAGCCGGAACCCTCGGCATGGGCGGACGCCGACAAGAACAACCCTACAAGAATGGCGAAAACTTTCAGAGCGCATTTCATAAATTTCTCACCTCTGAACGCGATTGGATTCCGGCTTTGGTAACCGTCAAAACAGATACGAGCGTAACTTTACCTTAATTAGCCGTCAACCTAAACTGCTCGCTATGGAAGTGTGTGAGGGCGGGGCGAAAATTGAACATGAGGACGGCGAAACTTTGTCCGAAGTTGAGGAACTTGAGCGCTCCCCCATTTCAAGTTTGAAAATGTTCGCATCCGTTGCGGCCGGTACGATGCTGGGGATGCCCTACTTTCCGGCAAGTACTTTTCGAGGTGCGTGGGCCGGGGTTTCTGAGTATTCACGCTTTACGCGACTGGTTACCCGTAAATACAAGATTTCACTCACTAAAGACCTTCGAAGCAGGCCGTAAAACCTACTGCGTCATGTCGCAGTGTGGAAACAGCGCGTTTGACTCGCGCAAGGTCATCTCACTCATTGACTTAGACCGTTACATCCCTCGAAGTATTGATATTTGCTGCAAATCCTCATTCCTGCGTCTAATAAGTTGATAGCATCAGCCGTGGCGTGGGTGCCCGCCCCCGCACAACACATGAACGATGGCATTTCATTACCGAAGCAGTTTGCAAGTCAGGACCAGACTTTTCTGGAGGGCCTTTACGCAAAAAGCCTCGCCTCGAGCTTCGGTTTCAATCTTGAAGAGTTCTGCGAAATTTTGCGAGATGTTGCCTCCAAGCAGGGCCTTCAATCGACCTCGAAGCTGAATGCTTTTTCAGATTTCTACGCTGCCCTCCGGATTGATGATCTTGTGCTGGCGCGAGCCTGTGCTGCCGGGAACGACCACGCGTGGGAAGTGTTTCTTACGCGCTTTCGCGAAAAACTTTATGACATTGCCGGATATATCGCGAAAGAAAGCGCCGCTGCCCGTGAATTGGCGGATTCCATATACGCCGATCTTTACGGAACTAACTTGCGGGAAGGGAAGCGGGTTTCAAAACTTGTCTCCTACACTGGACGCGGGTCGCTGGAGGGCTGGCTGCGCACGGTCATCGCGCAAGAATACGTTAACCAATATCGCAAACGCCGACGGTTGGTGAGTTTAGACGAAGAAACCGAGGAAGGAACGCAGTTTGCCGCCGTGCCCGATCCAGAGCCGGAAATCGCACTGGATACCAGGCTAGAGGCGGCTACAGACGAGGCTTTGGCCGCGATTACGTCCGAAGACCGATTTGTGCTGGCTTCCTACTATTTGGACGAAAAGACTCTGGCGGAAATTGCCGTCATGCTGGGAGTTCACGAATCCACCATCAGCCGCCGGGTTGACAAATTGCTCAAATCATTGCGGAAGTTGATCTTAGCGGGATTATCGCGCCGGGGCATGAGCCGCCGACAAGCCCAAGAGGCCTTAGAAGTCGATATTCGCGACTTTCGCCTCAATATTCGGCAAAGCCTGACGCAAGAAAGCCAGACTCGCACGTTCTCTGAAAGTAAGGCAGAAGTGCCCGGCGGACAATAGGCCCGCTGGCCCAAATCAAACGCGAATCATGAAACCGATTCAAAACTTGTTGCGGCAGCGGCTCTATCGGGCACAGAAGCCATTCATTGAGCATCCTCCTATCGACCATCTCAGCGCCTTTGCAGAAAGGGCGCTGAGCGGGCCGGACCGTGCGCCAGTTGTAGATCACCTCGCGCACTGTGGCGATTGCAGAGAAATTATCTTCATGGCCGCACCTGAAGTTGCGCATGAAGTAGCTGCGGCTAGCGGGCCAGCACCACGCTGGGTTTCGATGCCAGCGTTTCGGTGGGCTTCGTTGGCAGCATGCGCGGTCGTTGTGGTCGCCGCGATGAGACTGCATCCAGCATACAAAGTTGTTGACCTGGGAACCAAGCCAGAAGCCAAGGTAGAAAATAGCGCAAGCTTACAGCGGTCCCAAAAACTGGCACCCTTTGTCGCGCCTGGCGCACCTGAAAAGTTCAAAAGTCCTGTTGCACGTGCTTTTCCCGGAAAAGCCAAAGAAGTGCCAGAAAGCTTGAGAATTCAAGGGAACTTAAGCGCCAATCTTTTACCGAAAAGCTTTTCGAGGAATCAACCCCCTCGCTGGACGCTGACCCCGGAAGGAACTGTACAGCGTTCACTCGACGGCGGCATCACGTGGAAAAAAATACCCGTCTCTCATGACCGAGTATTTCGGGCCTTGGCGTCCGATGGCCACAGCATCTGGCTGGGTGGACAGAATGGCATGCTCTTCCATTCTACTGACGCTGGAAAGCACTGGACCAAGATGAAGCTCGATTCACCTCAGGCAACATCCGACATCACTTCCATCCAATTCGATGGTCCGCAAAACGGAAAGCTAAGCACAGCCGCCAATGAAGCCTGGACTACGAACGACTCCGGCCGCACCTGGCAAAAACAATAGCGTCGGAGCCGCTCTTCGCATAGCGAAATGGAGGTCCCGACTTTCACAGGCCGCGAAAACTCAACGTTGCAGAATTTTGGGTGGCGCAGCGGTTCAGCGCTGCGATGACCGACTAGTGTCAATGGCGGCTTTAGCCGCCGAGGTAACGGATCCCGAGGAGCGCTTCTTCCGCGGCGTGTTCTGGTTGGCCATTGCCGGCACAAAAAATCATCGTCGGGCCCTTCAATTTCTCATTTCATTATCCCGTTTTTTACTCGCACTGATAAAGATCCCCGCCCAACGCGGATCTTCGGCGGGCAACAGTTCTAGCTACTTTCCGGCCATTCACTGCGCAAAGTGGGCGGGTATTTGAGGGTTTGCATGACCACGCAATATTGTTCGGTTTTCTCACGCAAGGCGCGAAGTTGTTCCGGCGTTGCCGTGGCGGAGGCGACATCGAATTTAAGGCTTATACTCTCAAACCCGACGGGCACGTCTTTTGATATTCCCAGCGTGCCTCGAAGATCCAAGTCGCCCTCGACCGAAACCTCGATTCTTTCGGTAGAAATGCCCATGGCTGTTGCCACCATCTGACAGGTGATCTGGGCACAAGCTGCGAGCGCGCCTAATAGGAGATCTCCCGAACACGCGCCAGCCCCTGCGCCTCCAACGCCCTGGTGCGCTTCGGCTTGGTAGATGGAACGTCCAAGATCAACCGAGCACGAGACCGGGACGTCGGTTTGGCTGCCCTTCGCGCGGATGGTAATTTTCGAGGCATTGGGGTCGGACCGGTACTGTTCTTTGAGTGGTTTTTGAAGCGATCGAATGTCCATGTCAAACTCCCGTTTTGTTGAGTGCGGCTATCTCTTATTCTTTTGAGACTGCGGTGATCGGCGCCATGAATATTGAACAGCGCTCATCCGCATGCTAGCATTTGTGCAAATAAAGCCAATGCCCACTTTTGTTATTGAACGTGATATTCCTGGAGCTGGAAGCTTATCCGACACTGAGGTGCACGAAGTTTCGAAAAGATCCGTCGCGGCCTTGAAATCGATGGGGCCTGAAATTCGATGGCTTCATAGTTATGTGACCGGGGATAAGCTTTATTGCGTTTACGTGGCTCCGGATGAGGCGACGATAAAAGATCATGCCCGGCGCACGGGTATCCCCGCGAGCCGCGTCTCGGCGGTGCGGCGACTTCTAGATCCGATCAATTTCGAATAAGAAGTCACGTTATGGAGATATACCTGGTGCGAGCACTTTTGCGATCGCAGTTTCGAGCGGCATGTCCCAGCCTTCCAACCATGAGCTTGCGCCCGCCGCATTACTTAAACGTTTCCGGGAAGACTCAAGCACAACCTGCAATTTCTTTTGCTCGGCCGGAGTAAGCGGAGCGCCGATATTTTGGCGCAGCGCAGCCGCCGTGCCTGCAAGTTGAAGCGCTTGGCCAGCGTACCCTTGTCCAGCAAGAGAACAGGCGAAACATTCCAAGAGGCGCGCAATGCCGCGTTTATGATCTATCTCCTGAAAGATCTTTATGCTCTCGCGGAATCGGTCCGAACTTGCCGGATAGTCGCCTTCTTCCATGGTGAGGTTCCCCAAGTCGGCGAGGGTGGCGGCGATTCCCCACTTGTCGGCGAGTTGACGAAAAGAGGCCAAGCCCTCTTCATAAAAGGTGCGTGCGGCGTCGTAATCTCCCTGTTCGCGAGCAACGTCCCCCTGATAAATGATGGACCATGCTGCCCCGGTCCGGTCTCCCAAGCTGCGGAAGATGGAGAGACACTCGTCATGCAATAATCGTGCGCGATCAAAGTCTCGTTGCGACTTAACGACATTTGCCAGATTGCTCAACGCACGGGCAATCGCTTTTTGGTCTCCCACCTCTCTCCAACCCGTAAGACTTTCCTCGAAAAAAGATTGTGCAGCTGCCAGGTCGCCGCGGTCTTTAGCGTTTACACCGAGAGCGTTTAAGCAAACTGCGACACCGTAAGCGTCAGTCAGCAGGCGCGAGATTGCTAAACTCTCTGTGAAGTGGACGTCAGCTGAAAGGTAGTCTCCTTGTGCAACTGCGAGAACGCCCGCAACAAAGAGCGCGCGCGATCTGGCTTTGGTAGGAGCAGCAGCCGCGGGAAGACTGAGCAATTTATGCAGGCTGTCACGGCCTTCGGCAAAATATTCCCGCATTTCCCAATAGCGGAACATGGCCGCGCCGAGACGCAAGCCCCACTCGGCGTTGCCGGTGACGGTCAACCATTGCAGGGCGGCGCGAAGATTGTCTCGATCCAAATCGAAACGCTCCAGCCAATCCGGTCCGGCAGGGTTGTGTTCGCTAGCCTCTTCCTCGGCGAATACTAAGAAGTACGCGGCGTGGGCGCGCTTGGTAGCGAACTCCTCCCCGCTGGCCACCAGCTTTTCCGAAGCGTATTCGCGAATCGTTTGAAGCATTTTAAATCGCGATTCGTTCTTGCCTTGCTCGACATGTTGGGCCAGGCTTTTATCCACCAGAGAAGAGATCGAGTCGAGCAGATCGAGATTGAGATCACCGGCAGGATCACAGACAGTTTCGGCGGCTTCGAGTGTCCATCCGTCCACGAACACCGCAAGCCGCCGAAAAATCTTCTGGTCTTCGGAACTAAGCAGGTCGTAGCTCCAATCGATGGCGGCACGAAGGGTTTGCTGCCGCTCTGGGCGCTCTCGCGCTCCCCCGGTTAAGAGCTGCAACCGACTGTCGAGCCGGGACAGCATGGCAGAGGGAGACAGTACCCTAACTCGGGCAGCAGCTAGCTCAATGGCAAGAGGCAAACCATCCAGGCGCGAACAAATTTCGGAAACTGCGGATGAGTTTTGGCGGGTAAGCTCGAAATCCGGTTTGACGGCGAGCGCCCGCTGTAGGAATAAAGCGATCGCTGGATATTGGGACAGAGCCTCGAGGGGCGGCATGGATTTTGGGTCCGGCATCGACAAGGGCGGTACCGGGAATTCATGTTCTCCATAAATGTGCAACACCGCGCGGCTGGTTGCCATCACGGAAAGGTTGCGATCGATTAACAGGAGTTCGGCTACGAGAGGCGCAGCCTCAACCAGATGCTCGAAGTTGTCGAGTATAAGAAGACTAGGTCCGCGCATGCCGCCGGTGAAGTGTTCCCTCAGCGCTTCGAGCGCCGACTGACCTTTGTTTTCGCGAATACCTAGAGCCTGCGCTATCGCCGAACCTAGCAAGTTGGGATCGCTTAGCAAAGACAGTGAAACAAAATAAATTCCTTCTGCAAAGTGCTCAGCCAGGAGCGATGCCACCTGCACAGATAGTCGGGTTTTGCCAATTCCGCCGGGCCCGGTCACCGTGATTAGGCGCACATTCCGCGAGAGCAGCGATTGTTGCAACGCTGCAATTTCTTTCTCCCGGCCCACGAAGCCAGTCTGCTGTACCGGAAGATTTGACGGTCGCGCTTCAATCTGCTTTTGCGGCTTCTCGGAGAAGCGATCGCGTATGGCGCAAAGCTCACGCGCCAGTTCTCTAGTCGACACGTAGCGCTTGTCTGGTTCCTTGGCGAGACATCTCTCAATGGCCCAGCAGAGCGGCGCGGGTGCATCTCGATTCTGAGCGCCAACTGGTGCGAAAGGTTCGCGAAGAATGGCTACCATGGTCTCCGCCGTTGTGGGCCGCAAGAAAGGACGCTTTCCCGTGACCATTTCATATAGGACCAGGCCGAAGGAAAATTGGTCGGAGCGAAAGTCCGGCGCATCGCCGCTGGCTTGTTCCGGCGACATGTAGCCCGGCGTACCCACAACGACGCCGTAAGGAGTTGCTCCCTCAGTGGAACTATCGCTGGAACTAAAACGCGGCAAAGTCAGTTTGGCAAGACCGAAGTCGAGGATTTTGACGAATCCGTCATTAGACACCATCAAATTTTCTGGTTTTAAATCTCGGTGAGCGATGCCGGCTTCGTGCGCCTTGGTCAAACCATCGGCCACCTGTGTGGCAATTTGAAGTACTTTCCGCATAGGTTGCCGGTCGGAGGCAAGCAAGTCTCGCAGTGTTTTACCCTCCACCAGCTCCATGACGATGTAGTGGACGGCGCCTTCGTGGCCGAGTTCGTAAATAGTGATGATGTTGGGATGATTTAAAGCGGAAGCCGCGCGGGCTTCCTGTTCAAAGCGGCGCAAGCGCTCGCTATCAGCAGAAAATGAAGCGGGCAAAATTTTAATTGCGACCGCGCGATCGAGACGCGTGTCGCGCGCTCGATATACCTCTCCCATTCCTCCTACACCCAAGGGACCGAGGACAAGATATGGGCCAAGATTGGAGCCGGACGCTAGTGCCATTGGCTCGCAATTATATTCTTGATTCCAACTCTGCCTTTCCCAGTGGTTAAAGCCGGCCCTCAAAACAAGCCACCCATTCGCAGCGGCTAAAACCGCTACCACCCAAACGCAAGTGCCGAAGCGAAGCAATATGCCCGTGACGAAACATTTTTTTTGAGAGCGGGTTAGCAATGGATGAACGCCGCGGCTGACTTGAAGGATTCGACGGCGCAATGGAGGAGAAACGTATGCGGAAATTCAACATTGTAAGCATCGTGTTGGCTGTAGTCGCCGTCGTGGCCTTCAGCAACCTTGCCGTCGCCCAGTACGACGATGACGAGCGCTACGAGCATCGTGGATATAGCAACGATGCCCGCCAGTATGGATACCAAAGCGGCTATCGCGACGGGTACAGCAAGGGCCGGCACGAGCGACGCGAGAATGATCCTGGCGACGTCAATACCCGCGCGTTAGAGAACGCCACTCATGGATACCAGGACTGGATGGGAGATGTTCGCTATTTCCAAGAGGGCTATCGCGACGGATATCAAAATGGATTTCGTGCCGGTTATCAAGCCACCAACCACAGGTGGGGAGGCAACTCCGGTACTTACTATCCCAGCGGCGCTTATGGACAGACGGGACAGTATGGCGACAATGCTTACCAAATTGGTTATAGCGATGGAGCTGACGTAGCCCGCGAAGATGCGCAATACGGCAAACCTTACAATTCGCAACCACGCGGACGGTACGATGATATGGATCACGGCTACCGCAGAGAGTACGGGTCTAAGGATGCGTACCGTTCTGAGTATGCGCAGGGCTATCGCGCAGGATACGACTCCAGCCGAAGGTACTAGGCTCGAACAGGGACAGCCTAAAGCGCCGTCCCTTTTTTGTTTTTCAGCGATTCCGTAAAATCTTCAAGAGGTAGAAATTCCCATCATTGGGAACAGCTTTCAATCTCAAGATTTTTACTATCAGTGGGAAGACATCCACATTTTCGAATGGAGCAAGCTTGATTCCAGCCTGAATGTCAGGTCCCATCGCATAAAATATCGCACGCATGGTTTTAAGGCGAGAAGGATCGTATCCGTGCATTCCCATCATTTTGCCGGATGAATCATTTTGGCCGAGAGCGCGGATTGAGTACGGTCCAGTGGCAATGACCACGGGATCACCCGCGCGCTCATTCTCATCGAAATGCAGATGCCGCGGAAGGTCGCGGCGACGATACACTTCAAACTTGTCGCTGGCTCCCTTCAACTGTTCATACGCTTGCTGAGCTGCTTGTTCATTCTCGGGATACAGAAACATTCCGTCCGTCTGGAATTTGGAGAGATCCGCGAAGCGATCCAGATCAATCCAATCGCCCTGAATCGTGTCCATGCCGTGGTCCGAAACGACGATGAAATCGATCGGCAGGTCGAGCTGCTGTAGTTTTTGCCATAAAGTTCCGACCAGTTTGTCAACATGGTGCACCGCGTTTTCCACTTCGGTGCTGTTGGGTCCGAACTCATGGCCGGCATGGTCCACGTTTGAGTAATAAAGGGTGATGAGATGTGGCCGCTGGTCTGGGGGCAATTGCAGCCAGCGAATGACCTGATCGATGCGCGCTTCGTCCGGAAGATGGTCGTTGAAGTGTAAGTAGTGCGCCGGGCGTGCGCCGGCAATTTCAGCTTCGGACCCGGGCCAAAAGAAACAGGCAGTACGCATGCCCTGCTGCTCCGCAAGGGTCCACAGCGGGGTACCTTCGTACCATGTTCCATCATTGCTGTCGGATGGATTCCGGTAAGAAAAATGTTTCCGAGTCTGCGGATCGTAAAAATTCATTCCTACGATCCCATGGTGCTCGGGATAGAGTCCGGTCACGATGGAAAAGTGATTGGGGAAGGTCAGCGATGGATAAACGGGAATCATTCCTTCAGGGACGCTCGCCCCGCGGGGGGCAATCCTCAGAAGATTATGCGCGCCGTACTTGCGGGCGTAGTCGTAGCGAAATCCATCCAACGACACCAGAACTACATAATGCTTACCTCTTTGCTCTAAAGTATTGGGCTCGTTGGCACTGTCAATGACTGGAAGCGAACTTTCTGCGTAAGAGCCGACGGAGAGCAGGAAGATAAGAACGCATAAGGCTTTAGCTCTGTACGTTCTGCGGAGGGAAACTTTCTGGATTGCATGCATGGAGTTTTCAGCTTATCAAGTTAGTGAGTTCCACGTCGGCTCGGCACAATCCGTCGCAAACGCCCGTCCGTCGCGGCATGTGCTAATCTTTTCATCTTTCCCACAACGGGAATATGTGTACAATTCGCGCACGGTTGGAGTCGCGAGAAAAAGTCCTTTCTGCACTTCGACATACCAAATTTGTGAGTCATGGAGATCAAATGAACAATTGTTGTCGAAAGATTGTTTTTGCATCCACTCTTCTACTTCTTCTCACTTCAATCATGAGCGCGCAGATGCTTGAGCACTTGCCATACTCTGGCGGGGTTCTCGTGTCGCGTGCAATTCGAGCGGGCCGTGCTCCGGTCAGACTCGGCACTGGCACAGGCGCGATGGGCACCACGTCGTCGCCTTTCAGCCTTACTTGTAGTCCAGCCCCGTGCATTTATACGCCGGTGGACGCATCCGAAGGCGGAAGCGCGCCGGTAAATGAAGACCCCATCATTGCTAATCCAGTCAATGCGAAGAATCTTTTGACGGGCGGCAATGACTACAATTGTTCCAACATTCAAGGCTACTTTGCTACCACTGACGGTGGCGCCACGTGGAGCCACTTTTGCTCTCTTGGCAGCGGCGGAGAAGGCGATCCCATCGTAGGGTTTGACCTCACGGGCAAGGCTTATGCGGGCGGGATTCAAAACAACAACATCGTGCTGGCTTCTTCCACCGACGGAGGCAAAACTTTCGGTACGCCAGTAGTGGTAACGGCACCACTTCAACCTACCAACGGCCTGGCCGACAAACCGTGGCTCGAGATCGATACGAATTCCACCAGCCCGTTTAAGAACGCGTTGTACGTTTCCAGCACGCAATTCGGCGGGGCGAGCGGCAGCAACAGTGTTATCGCGGTTTCGCACTCGACGGATGGCGGTCTTACTTGGTCCACCGTTCCCGTAGACACTCTGCAAATTTATCCTGGTAACGTAGATCAATTCAGCGATCTCGCAATCGGAGCCGACGGTACGGTTTATGCAAACTGGATCCGCTGCCCAACCACCGGAGCAACCGGCGATTGCGGTGGGACGCTTACCAAAATCATGTTCTCCAAATCTACCGATGGCGGCAAAACCTGGAGCAAGGCTGCGGTGGCGGCAACCACCACGCTGACACCTGATCCTGCTTCCTGCTGCTTCTATGGTTCGCTCCCGAACACCCCCGAACGGCTAAGTAACGTTCCCGCCAATGCAGCGTTAGGTAGCGGTGCAACCACGAAGTTGTACACCACTTTCTACAATTGGACAGGGACGCAAGCCCAGGTTGAAGTCGCTAAATCTTCCGATGGCGGCGCCACTTGGAGTGCCCCAGTGCTGGTAAATCCCACCTCGACCAAGGGCGACCAATTTTTCCAATGGCTTAATGTCAACAAGACCAAAGGAGCCGTGGCTGTCACCTGGCTGGATCGCCGGAACGATCCGGCTAACGTGAAATACCAACCCTTCTTCGCGTACTCCAGCAATAGCGGAGCGAGCTATAGCAAGGGATACCCACTGTCGAAGACGCTGTCTGACCCGAATAACGACGGGTTCGGCGGCGGTTTCATGGGCGATTACACCGGCAACACCTGGGACGGTCTGAGTGTGTACATGTCTTATATGGACACCACGACGGGCGTAACTCAGGACTTCGTCACCGGAGTGCTGTTCTAAATCGAACTGTAAACTTTAATGCCCACTGGTTTCGGCCGGTGGGCGTTTTTATTTGTGACTTGAAACTTTTGTTGGTTGTTTTCTCTTGCTTAAACTTAAAACGGCCGTCAATTAACGGAAGGAATATAACTTTCCTTAAGGCGTCGTCTCTCGATTTCGTGCCTGCCATTGGGTATGAGGTCGGCCAAAGAGAAAGGCCGCCACGGGGCGGCCTTTTCTCCTACTCAAAAAACTACTCTTACTGGCAAACCGGTCCGGCATCAGTCAGGAAGGTCCCATTGTTCGAGTACCATCCATGCAATCCCAGAGACGGCGCGCCGTAGAACCAAGAGAAGAATGCCAATTCCTGCAAATGGTAGGTGTAACCATTTTGCATGACAATGCGAGGCGCTTCGGATCCGGTCAAAGGATCGCCGACCTCATAATTGTTCTGGCATCCGATGACCTGTCCCGTGTTACCCCAAGCCGGGGTGGGATTAATCACATAGGGATCGTTTACCCACTCTGCAACTTCGTGCGACGCGATTCCGGTGTCCATAGAGCCTGTACCGAAAACTCCGGTGGTATCGAAATCGAAAGGTGAATAGGTTTGGAAGGTAAGCGCATTAGCGGGGTTAATGCTGTGATAGCCACCCGCACAACAGTTGCCAAGATTGGTTGGGTCGCCGAACGACATGGCGGAGTTGTAGAGCATGAACATGGGGAACGTCTTCGGGTTTACGCCTTCTTTTGCCAGTTGAGTGAAAGCATTGGAGACGAAGGCATCCAGGAAGTTGATGTCCACGATGCCGAACGGAGCGCAACTATTCGCCAAGACTCCAGGAGCCACCGCCAATCCTGAACCTACAGGCACGTCGATCACTAGAGGAGCAAGGATGATTGGCTTGAGACGAACATGGTAATTCTGCTTGTCGATCGCCCTCCAAAAGTTTGCCCGCTGAAAGGCATCGACGTATTGAGTGGTGCCGACATCGGTGCCGCCAAAGTTAAAGTCGGCATCGGCGAGTACCGGCGACTGGCGCATGAGCTTTACTGGAATATTATTAGGAGCGGCGAGGCAAGCATCTGCCTGGGTCGGATCAAAAGTAGTATCACCCGCAGTGGTGGTAAGGATGCCATTGGTGTCAACGGCTGTCCCGACCAAGTGCGTTTTTAGCAGCACAGGGATGAGTTGTCCCGGCACGGTGGCGCTAGGGTTATTTTTGTCGTTGGGGTTTTGGCCAACAATAACACCGTCATAAAGGTTGCCGTCGCGGGAAGAGATCACCTGGTAATTCCAGACGGGCAGAGTGGATCCGGAAGCAGCTGGCGAAGTTACCGCCGCTTTTACCGTGTCCTTGCTAAGAGTGCTCTTCTTTACCGGCTCGTAATTTTTAAGTTTCAAAGTTTTAGTACGTGCGTCCTGAGCGTTAGCTATACCTAGAAGGAAACATGCACCAGTCAAAGTGGCAGCAAACATGGAAGAAAAGTGTCGCATTACAGCACCTCAATTCTTAGGGTTGGAGTTTTGATTGATAGAGCAAAACGGGAATGAGCGATGGCAGAAAAACGGTAAAACCTGGAAGAGAACTTGCATTTGAATCGCTCCAGAACCGGTCCGCTCCCGTTCTCTTGCGGCTTGCAGCAAGGCTTTCAGGAGCTCCCCGGGCCGACAGGAAGTGTTTCATTGCGGCGGATTCCTTGTCAAGTTGATTGGGTAAGGGTAAGCGTCTGACAATGTTGATATTCAGCAGATCTCGCGCAGCTGAACTGGTGTGTTTGGGCCTGAATTCCGACAGTGAAACTTCGGATTACCAAAGTGACGTTTACACCCGGAGGGCTTGGCCATACTATCCAGTTGTGGTTTGGCAGTTCTGGGGGAGGGCTGCCGGGGCGTCCTAAACTGAAAAGTTTAGGGCGCTTTTTAATTGCGGCAAACGTTTTTGCTGCCGCCGCATTTTGCGACCTCCTAGCCCATTCGACATCTAATAGAAGTGCTACGATAACCGGTTGGTTACGAGGCGTTCTTGCGAAGCAGGTAATCGCCATTTCTGGGTCGGGAGGAAACGATGGCAGGCAACGGCATTATGGAAGTGAACGACGCAAATTTTGATCAGGATGTGCTGAAGTCAGATACGCCGGTCCTGGTGGATTTCTGGGCGACCTGGTGCGGGCCGTGCCGCGCTATCGCCCCTATCGTTGAGGAACTGGCCCAGCATTATCAGGGCAAGATCAAGGTCGGCAAGATGGATGTGGACAAGAACAGTGCCACGCCCATGCGATATAAAGTTACAGGAATTCCAACGCTGTTGATTTTCAAGTCGGGACAGGTGGTTGAGCAACTTGTGGGATACCGGCCTAAGGAAGCGTTGCAGCAGGCGTTGGACAAACATCTGGTGTAAGAGTGTTAACCTTTGAAATGCCCGGATAACCTCCGGGCATTTTTGCGTGCATCCTTGGAGCCACCTTCCTTGACAGCATAGGCAAGCCTCAATACCATTCTTATCTCTACCGAAGAACCGGAATTCCATTCGTCCTAAATCCAGCGCAACTAACAGGAGAATTCGTGGCCACAGTTTTCTACGAACGTGACGTAAATCAGGACGCACTGAAGGGTAAGACCATCGCGATTCTGGGCTATGGAAGCCAAGGGCACGCGCAGGCGCAAAATCTGCGCGACAGCGGGTACAACGTGCTTGTCGGACTCGATCCCCAGCGCCGTACCGCAGATCAAGCCAAAGCGGATGGTATGGAAGTTCTGCCTCCAGCCGAAGCCGCGAAGAAAGCGGACTACATTCAGATGCTGACTCCTGACGAGACTCAGGGAGCTTTCTACGAGTCGGCCATCAAGCCTGCTTTGCAGGCCGGAAAAGTTCTCGGGGTCTCGCATGGATTTAGCATTCACTTCAAGACCGTCGTCCCGCCGAAGGATGTCGATGTGGTGATGGTGGCTCCCAAGGGGCCTGGTCATCTGGTGCGGCGGGTTTACACCGAAGGCCGTGGGGTGCCTGCCCTGCTCGCCGTTCATCAGGATGCCAGCGGCAAGGCTCGTGAATATGGACTGTGCTACGCCTATGGCATCGGCTCGACCCGCGCTGGAGTTTTACAAACTACATTTAAAGAAGAAACGGAAAGCGATTTATTCGGGGAGCAGGCGGTCCTGTGCGGCGGTCTAACCTCGTTAATGAAGAAGGGGTTCGAGACTCTCGTCGAAGCCGGGTACGATCCTGAAATTGCTTACTTTGAATGCATTCATGAAGTGAAATTGATTGTGGATCTGATCTACGAAGGCGGATTCGCGCAAATGAGGCACTCGATTTCAAATACCGCGGAATACGGCGACCTCACTCGCGGACCGTTAGTCGTGGCCGACGACACTCGGGCTGCCATGAAAAAAACTCTTGCCGAAATTCAGGACGGCACCTTTGCGCGCGAATGGATAGAAGAGAATAAAAACGGCGGCAAAAATTTCGCGGCTCTTCGCGAACGCGAAAGCCGTCATCAGGTCGAAGAAGTCGGCGCTCGCCTTCGTGGCTTGATGTCGTGGCTGCCTAAAGATAAGCAAGGAGCAAAGCCGTCGATCTCTGCCGACAAATCCAAGCAAGTGGTGAACGCCTAGGGTCGGTTCGAGTGCCGAGGCTCTTCTCCGCCCAAGTTAGCGCCACAGAACGGCGCGAACCTGGGCGCCGAGCGACTTGGCCTGAAATCGTGAACCGCATGACAGTAAATGCTGCTGCTTCCGACGAAAATTGGTTGTATCGAGCGGGCGGCATTTCAGCGCTCGCGATAGGCATCGGATATATCGCAATACTCCCACTCTTTGCCCGCGTGGGACTGCCTCCGTCGACTGGAATCGGATTTCGGCCCGACTGGAAGTCGGGCCTTCCCGGTTCGTGATTTCTCCTTGAATTCGAATCAATTTTTTCGCAGCCTGTTAAGTGGGGGCTTTTTCTGATGCTGCGGGATGTTTCGTGTCCAACCTTTCGCAAGAGATACGAACGATGGGGCAACCTCTTCATCGTAGCGCCGACGAGGTCAGGAACTCTGACACCCCCCGACCGCTGGCAAAGAGCGTTTAATTTATTAAACAATTAACTTTGATGTTCAATCAAACCCAGGCGTGCTGTGTTCGTTTGGTATATTCTTCTCACTCAAAATGGACCCTAAACATCGCAGTCGAGCCATCACTGATGGGCGCAACCAGGCGGGCGCCCGATCCATGTTCAAGGCTGTTGGGTATACCGACAGCGATCTACGGAAGCCGATCATTGGCGTTGCCAACACATGGATCGAAACCATGCCGTGTAACTTTCATCTGCGGCGGCTTTCGGCGAAGGTGAAAGAGGGTATCCGGGCCGCTGGAGGGACGCCGATGGAATTCAACACCATCGCAATCAGCGACGGCGAAACCATGGGCACGGAGGGTATGCGCGCATCTCTGGTCAGCCGCGAGCTTATTGCGGACTCTATCGAGCTGGTTTGCCGCGGGCAAATGTTCGACGCCGTGGTTTGCGTTGTCGGATGCGACAAGACCATCCCTGCCGCAGCCATGGCCCTGGCGAGACTTAACCTTCCGGGCGTGGTTCTCTACGGAGGCACGATCGCTCCCGGAAGTTTTCGGGGGAAAGACGTGACTATTCAGGATGTTTTTGAAGCTATCGGGGCGAATGCAGCCGGAAAGATCTCGGATGCGGATTTGCACGAACTGGAAAATGTTGCATGTCCGGCGGCGGGAGCTTGCGGCGGGCAATATACGGCGAACACCATGTCTACGGTGATGGAGATGATTGGGCTGTCGCCGATGGGATTCAACAGCGTGCCTGCCATGGACCCGAAAAAAGATGAGGTTGCGTTCCGCTGCGGCGAAGTGGTGATGAACGTTTTGAAGGATGGGATTTTGCCTAGAGACATTCTGACGCTTCCGGCTTTTGAAAATGCGATCGCTGGAGTGGCCGCTAGTGGAGGGTCAACGAATTCTGTTTTGCACCTTCTGGCGATTGCGCGCGAGGCTGGGGTTGAGTTGGAGATTGATCATTTCCAAACCGTGAGCGAACGCACTCCACTATTGGCGGATCTGAAACCATCCGGCCGGTTCGTTGCTTCTGACATGCACCGCGCCGGAGGCATAGGATTGCTGACCGAACGCCTTCTACGCGGCGGACACGTGGATGGCTCCGCTAAAACCGTTACAGGGTTGAGTCTGTCGGCGGAAGCCGAACGCGCAATCGAAACTCCGGGCCAGGAGGTCATTGCGTCGCTGGACAAACCTCTGAAGAAATCGGGGGGATTGGTAATTCTTCGGGGCAATCTTGCACCCGAAGGTTGCGTGGCAAAAATTAGCGGTCACGAGCGGTTGTCGCATCGCGGCCCGGCGCGAGTTTTTGAATCCGAAGAAGATGCGATGGCGGCAGTCACCGCGAAGGCAATTCGTGCGGGCGATGTGGTGGTGATTCGCAATGAAGGACCCAAAGGCGGGCCCGGAATGCGCGAGATGCTTGCAGTTACCGGAGCCATTGTAGGCGAGGGGCTTGGCGAATCGGTCGCCCTGCTGACGGATGGACGGTTCAGCGGCGCGACGCACGGGCTGATGGCGGGGCACGTTTCTCCGGAAGCGGCGCTGGGAGGGCCGATTGCGGCGGTGCGCGAAGGGGATACCATCAATATCGATATAACGAAAAGACTGATTGAAGTCGAAATAAGCGCGGAAGAAATTACGAAAAGAATGGCGAGTTGGAAGGCTCCGAAGCCGCCTTACGAAACTGGAGTTTTCGCGAAATACGCTGCATTGGTATCCTCGGCATCGCAAGGGGCGATTACTCGTGCGGGTTGACATTGGGCCACAGTCGGGGGAAGCTAAAGCGCACCTTGTTATTTCAGGGCGTACAGATTCCCATCGGTACTTCCCACATACACCACACCATCCGCAATCGTAGGCGACGAAAAGATCGACCCCACGCTGCGCATCTTGGCAAAGCCTGCCACCAAGTCGTCATAGAAATCACTAGCGAATGCGGATTCGTAATTTGGGGTGCCGTCCCCCTTGGTGTAGGTTGCGCCATTCGCTTTTTGGCCGTCCGTCTCGAGAATCCATGATTGAGCACCGCTTTGCAGGTTCACGGCCATGAGTTTACCGAGCTCTGAACCGATATATAACGTGTTTCCCGCGATGCCGGGAGATGAAAACATAGGCCAGTGGTTGGAACTCCAAGATGCAGTCTGAGTCCCTGTCTTCGCATCGAAGGCGTATAGCATGCCAGTGTCGGAGGTCGCGAAGTAAACCTTGCCATCGCGCACCGCGGGAGAACTTATGACCCATGAGCCCTTGTTATTGAACTTCCATTTCTGTTTTCCGCTGGTCGCATCCAGCGCATAAAAGTTTGAATCCCGGCAACCGAAATAGACCGTCCCATCCTCGACGGCTGCGGAAGATTGAATGCCTTCCTGATTATGGATGGCAGCGTCCCGGCCGGTTTGAAAACGCCATTTTTCCTGCCCCGTGAGCGCATCGAGAGCATAAAAAAAACTGTCCCAACTACCAATGAATAGCGTCCCATCAGCGATCGCGGGCGAAGCATGCACGACGTCTCCGGTCTTAAACTTCCACTTCAATATCCCGGTCTCTTCTTCCAGGGAATATATATTTCCGTCACCACTGCCAAAGTAAACTGCTTTCTTCCAGACGGCCGGAGAAGATAAATAAACATCGAAGGGATCAGGCATGCTTTCAGCCGCGGGCTGCGATCCGTGAATGTGCATAGCCGTGAACCTTCTTTCCCCCGTGGTTTTGAATTTCCATTTGACTTTTCCGGTACGGCAATCGACGGCATAGAAATTTCCATCCCAACTGCCAAAGAAAACAGTGCCCTCTGATACCGCTGGGGACGACGACACCCTGCTGTCGGTTCGAAATTTCCATTTCAGTGTGCCGTCCAAATTAAGCGCATAAAAATTATTGTCGCCGCTCCCAAAATAAATCACGCCATCGGCAACGGCAGGCGAGGAGAATATGGCGTCGGCGGTGTGAAACTTCCAGGCGACCGTGGCCGATTTAGTCGGACGGCTCTCACGGTAGATTCCTGTGTGCGCTAAATTTCCGCGAAACATCGCTGCATCTTGTCCAAATCCGTGTAATGAAGCCGCCAAGACGAAGCACAGCCAGAAGCTTTTCATCTGAAGATAGACGCGAAGAGGGCAGATTCGTCAACGGCCCCTGCTACGGCCTCATCTTCCTCATTGTTTTCTTTCCGATGTTTGTGTACTTTTTCCTATCGTTGCTTCGGTGGGAAAGGCTAGGTCTGATGATCGTAGGTGTCCCCAAAGAGTCCTACCCCGGCGAGCGTCGCGTTGCCCTGGTGCCTGCTGCCATTCCGGCGCTCACCAAGGTCGGACTTGAGGTTTTAATAGAAAGCGGGGCCGGCGATCAGGCGGGATACCGTGACGCAGCTTACGTTGAAAAAGGCGCAAAGATCGAATCTGGCCGGGCTGGCGTTTTTGCGAAGTCCGACATCATTGTGCAAGTGCTTTGCTATGGCGCGAACGATATCACCGGAAGCGCGGATCTGCCGTTAATTCGCCGAGATCAAATTTTGATTGGATTTCTGCGTCCGTTGGGATCGGCGGATGTGGTTCAGCAAGTTGCCGCTGCGGGAGTGACGACTTTTTCGGTGGAACTGGTTCCCCGAACCACCCGCGCGCAGAGTATGGATGCTCTGTCATCCATGGCGACCATCTCGGGATACAAGGCGGTGCTGATGTCCGCGAATGCGTTGCCGAGAATTTTCCCCATGCTCACTACCGCCGCTGGGACTATTACGCCGGCTCGCGTGCTGATCATGGGCGTGGGCGTCGCGGGATTGCAGGCCATCGCGACTGCGCGCAGATTGGGTGCTGTGGTATCGGCGTACGACTTGCGTCCGGCGGTGAAAGAGCAAGTGCAAAGTTTGGGGGCGCGATTTGTGGAACTCCCCATTGAAGCGAAAAACGCGCAGGATGCGCGCGGATATGGCACTGCACAAGATGAGGCGTTCTACGCGAGGCAACGCGAACTGCTGGCAAAAGTCGTGGCCGAAAGCGATGTGGTCATTACAACTGCGGTGGTGCCCGGGAAAAAAGCACCCGTGCTGGTCACTACAGAAATGGTAAAAGGAATGGCGCCCGGGTCGGTCATTTTTGATCTTGCCGCTGAGCGCGGAGGGAATTGTGAGTCTACGAAAGCGGGCGAGACCATCGTCGAGCACGGAGTCACTATCATCGGCGCGGTGAACGTTGCGTCGGGTGTGCCGTATCACGCCAGCCAGATGTACGCGCGCAACGTCACCACGTTTTTGCTGCACCTGACGAAAGAAGGGAAGCCGCAGATCAATTTGGAAGATGACATCATCCGAGAGACTTTGCTGACGCGGGGCGGGGAAGTGGTGAATGCGCGGGTGAGGGAGTTCCTGGCAATGCCGGCGTTGGCAGCGGTTTAGGTAGCGGACGATCTACTGCGATGGTCATGAAAGCTCTAGGAAGGGACCAATGCAATCGAGCTTAATCGACGCGCTTTTTATTTTTATGCTGGCGGCCTTTATTGGATTTGAAGTGATTCGAAGAGTGTCGCCGCTGTTGCACACGCCGCTGATGTCGCTGACTAACGCGCTGGATGCCATCGCGGTCGTGGGCGCGATAATTCTGGTCGGCGAACATAAGAGCCGGTTTGCCGCCATCCTCGGAGTGCTTGCCATCATAGCCGCCACCAGCAACGTTGTCGGCGGATTCCTCATCACCGACCGCATGCTTAAGATGTTCAAGAGCAGCCGTCCGGCGAAACCATAATGCTCGCTCTTTTATTACAAAATCCAGATATGGCGGGGCTTGCCGGCAGTCAAACGGTGATTGAGGTCATATACCTCATCGCCAGCGTTTTGTTCATTCTGTCGCTGAAATGGATGAGCTCGCCGACTACGGCGCGCCACGGCGTGTGGGCAGGCGAGATTGGCATGGTGCTGGCGATCGCGGGCACGCTGCTGCACCATGGCATCGTCGATTACAAGTGGATCATCATTGCGTTGGTGATTGGTTCTGGAATCGGCGTGCCGCTGGGGATGGTGCAGATGACTGCGGTCCCGCAGCGAACTGCGCTTAGTCATGCTTTCGGCGCGTTCTGCGTCACGTTAGTCGGCACCGCAGAATTTTATTTGCGCACCCCTTACGTTCCCAAATTCATGATGTCGGTTTTGGGGATTGAAGTCATTCTTGGCGGACTGACTTTCACCGGCAGCCTGATGGCCGCGGGAAAGCTACAAGAACTATTACCGCAGCGTCCCATCACTTATCGCGGCCAGAACATCGTCAACCTGTCGTTTCTCGCAGTTGCCGTGGGAATCGCGATTTACCTTGTGATTCATCCCGGGGCCAGTTACCTGTTTCCGTTCATGATCGGAATCCCGCTGATCTTTGGGGTGCTGATGATCATCCCCATCGGTGGAGCGGACATGCCCACCGTGATCTCGCTGCTGAATTCATACGCGGGACTTTCGGCAGCGGCGATGGGATTCGTGCTCGACAGCAAATTGCTGATCATCGCCGGAGCGCTGGACGGATCTTCGGGATTCATCCTCTCGGTCATCATGTCGAAAGCGATGAACCGGTCGTTTACGAACGTCCTATTTGGAGCGTTTGGACAGGAACAGATTTCCGCCGCGAAGGGGGAGGAAGCGAAACCGGTTCGCAGCGCCACCGCGGAAGAAGCTGCGTCGATCCTCACCGCTGCCAATAAAGTGGTAGTCGTCCCCGGTTATGGAATGGCAGTTGCGCAAGCGCAGCACAAGGTGCGCGAGCTTTATGACGCTCTAAGCAAGCGCGGCGTCGATGTGCGCTTCGCTATTCATCCCGTTGCTGGGCGCATGCCGGGACACATGAACGTACTGCTTGCCGAAGCCGATATTCCCTATGACCGGCTCATGGAAATGGACGAAATCAACGGAGACTTTGGACAGACCGACGTCGCCCTAATCATTGGCGCGAATGACGTTACCAATCCTGCGGCTCGCACGGACGCCAGCAGCCCCATCTACGGTATGCCGATTCTCGATGTGGATAAAGCGCGCACGGTGATGGTCATTAAGCGCGGCATGAGCCCGGGATTCGCGGGAATCGATAATCCGCTTTACTACCTTGATAAGACCCTGATGCTGTTTGGGGACGCGAAGTCTTTCGTGGGCAACATTGTGAAAGAAGTCGGTGGTGGGCACGGTTAAGGACCTTCTCGATTCGTATTTTGAGGTTGGACAATTGCGGCCTCGCCGCCCAAGCGCAACGCATACCGGCCTAAGTCATAATTCCGAGTACCTAAGTTCTTAATGGCCTATCCGTGCCATTCCCAGGTTTTGGATGAATCTGTAGAGTTGTTGGTGAGCAGTACTCGGGGGAGGGCTGTTCAAACTAACGTCCTTGACTTAACCGTCCAGGGCGTTTTGTTTTGCCCAAAATACTAGGGAAAAGGCAGTCCGACGTAGTTTTCCGCAAGCGATTCGGCCGCCGCCCGGGACCCGGCCACGTAATCGAGTTCGGCCAACTGGCGCCGTTGATCGAATGAATTATCGTCAGGCGAGCGGTGCAACATTGACGTCATCCACCAGGAGAAGCGTTGAATCTTCCATACCCGCCGCAGGCAAGTTTCCGAATATCGGTCAAGTAAATCATGGCGCCCGTTGGTATAAAAATCTGCCATCGCAGCGGCTAGAACTCGCACATCGGCCACGGCAAGATTCAAGCCTTTGGCGCCAGTGGGCGGAACGATGTGGGCTGCGTCTCCGGCCAGGAAAAGCCGCCCGCGCTGCATGGGTTCGCAAACGAAGCTTCGCATGCCCGTGATCCCTTTTTGCGTGATCTCGCCGCGATTGAGTTTGAAGCCTTCGGTGGTTTCGAGACGGGTTTCGAGCTCGTCCCAGATCCTATCATCCGACCAATTGGCGATGTCTTCGTAAGGATGGCACTGCAAATAAAGCCGTGTGATCTGCGGAGAGCGCATGCTGTGGAGCGCGAATCCCCGTTCGTGATAGCTGTACATCAATTCCTCGGAAGAAGGTGCGGCATTCGCCAGAATGCCAAGCCAGGCAAAGGGATAGACGCGGTCGTAGATGGTGAGGGAGCGTTCGATGGCGGGGCGGCAGACTCCGTGAAACCCGTCACAACCGGCAATGAAATCGCATTCCAGTTTTTCGACATTTCCATCGCTCCGAAATTCGATGCGGGGATGGGCGGTGGCGAAATCGTGGACGCTAACGTCTTTTACCTCAAATCTAATCGGGCCGCCAGCTGCCAACCGCGCGTTAGTTAAATCTTTGACCACTTCATTTTGTGCATAGATGGTCACCCCTTTTCCGGTGAGATCTTTAAAGTCGATACGATGGCCTCGTCGGCAGAATCTCAATTCGATTCCGTGGTGCACGAGGCCTTGCCGCATCATGCGTTCTCCAACTCCCATTTGGTTCAGCAAATCAACCGTGTTCTGCTCGAGAACCCCCGCACGGACGCGTTCTTCAACGTATTTGCGGCTGCGATTTTCGAGCACGACGGACTCAATGCCGTGGGAGAGCAGAAGCTGAGATAGAACTAAACCGGCGGGGCCTGCGCCAACAATGCCAACTTGAGTTTTCATTCTTTTGCGACCCTCGAAACAGTATCATTTCCGGCCATGTAAAATACCTCCAGCCTACGCAGCCGGAATCCAAATGTTCATTAGCCGAGTTCGATTTCGGGTGCAGTGGGGTGATTGCGATCCTGCCAACATAGTCTTCTATCCTCAGTACTTGCGCTGGTTTGATGAGTGTGCGTCGGCTCTTTTTAGAAATGCAGGGCTGACCCTCCCGGAGTTGTTCAGAGAGCACGAGGTCGTTGGGATTCCAATCGTGGACTTGAAAGTGAAATTTCTAATTTCTTCGGGATTCGAAGATGAACTTGCGGCAGAATCCCAAGTATTAGAATGGCGGCGAAGTAGTTTTTTGCTAAGGCACAGATTTTTCAAAGCCGATGCTTTAGCCGTGGAGGGAGTGGAGACGCGGGTTTGGACAGCGATCGATCCCAACGATCGCTCGAGAATGAAATCCCAGCCGCTTCCAAGAATCGTGGTGGAGAAGCTGTCCCTGGCGAATGCGGCAGGGCAATAGAGGGCATGGACAAAAAATATATTTTGGTGACGGGCGGGGCCGGGTTCATTGGGTCAAATTTCATTCTGCATTGGCTCGCAAGCCAGCCGGATAGTGTCATCAATCTGGACAAGCTTACCTACGCGGGAAATCTTAATAATTTAACCGCAGTAAGCGGAAACCGGCGGTACGAATTTGTTCAAGGCGACATTTGTGATCGCAAGCTGATATTTGATTTATTGAAGCAATGGCATCCTCGCGCCATCGTGCATTTCGCTGCCGAAAGCCATGTGGACCGCTCCATACACGGGCCCGATGATTTCGTCCGTACGAACGTAAATGGGACGTTCAGCCTGTTGGAGGAAGCACGCGCTTACTGGTGTCAATTATCCGAAGAGCAGAAGGTTGCGTTCAGGTTTCTGCACGTTTCCACGGACGAAGTGTATGGGTCGCTCGGCCCCAACGACCCGCCATTCAGTGAAATGAAGGCGTACGCGCCGAACAGTCCGTACTCCGCCTCTAAGGCCGCATCTGATCACCTGGTGCGCGCTTATCAACACACTTACGGACTTCCCACCCTGACCACGAATTGCTCGAACAATTATGGGGCTTTTCAATTTCCAGAAAAATTGATTCCGCTAACTATTTTGCATGCGATGGAAGGCAAACCGATTCCGGTTTATGGGGACGGCAAGAACGTCCGCGATTGGCTTTACGTAGAGGACCATTGCGAGGCCATCGGGAAAGTCATGGAGAAGGGCAGAGTGGGGGAGACATATAACATTGGGGGGAATAACGAAAAGCAAAATGTGGAGATAGTGCGCACTATCTGTCGCGTGCTCGACGAACTGAGGCCCAATGATCCTGTGGTCCCTCATGAAAAACTTTTGACTTACGTGCAAGACCGCCCGGGCCACGACCGCCGTTACGCCATCGACGCGCGCAAGATAGAAGCTGAACTTGGGTGGAAGCCCAGAGAAACATTCGAGTCCGGCATTCGGAAAACGATCGAGTGGTATTTGAACAACGACGTGTGGATTCGCGACGTCACCAGCGGCAGCTACCGGCAATGGATGGCAAAGCAATACTCAGTCTGAGGTGCTATCGTAAACAGCGGGATGCAATCATCCACTTCGAAAGAATCCATCGCAGCTAAAGGCATCATTCTTGCGGGCGGGTCGGGCACGCGGCTTTATCCAGTGACCCATGCGGTTTGTAAAAGCCTGCTGCCTATTTTCGACAAGCCAATGATTTATTACCCGCTCTCAACCCTGATGTTGGCGGGTATCCGGGAAATTCTGGTGATTTCCACGCCGGATGCGCTTCCCCGATTTCAAATGCTGTTGGGGGATGGATCGAGGTTCGGCGTCAACTTCAGTTACGTGGCACAGCCGCACCCCGAGGGCATCGCGCAGGCATTTTTAATTGGAGAATCGTTCATTGGTTCATCAAGCTGTTCGCTCGTTCTGGGCGACAATATCTTTTACGGACACGATTTGGTCGCTAGCCTTATAGCAGCAGGTAAGGGAATTACCGGGGCGCGGATATTCGCCTATCCGGTCAACGATCCCGAGCGCTATGGCGTGGTGGACTTCGACGGTGCCGGGAAGGCTCTCAGTCTGGAGGAAAAACCGCAAGCGCCTAAATCCCGATATGCGGTTACGGGATTGTATTTTTATGACAATCAGGTGGTCGAAATTTCAAAATCGCTGAAACCGTCCGCACGGGGCGAGCTCGAAATTACAGATGTGAATAAAGAATACATGCGGCGCGGACAGCTCGATGTGGTGGTGATGGGCCGAGGGATGGCGTGGCTGGACACCGGGACCCACGAGGCGATGCTGGAGGCCTCTCACTTTATCGAGACCATCGAAACGCGGCAGGGATTGATGGTGTCCTGCCCTGAGGAAATAGCTTTTCGATACGGCTACATTACGGCGGAAGAATTAAAAGCGACCGCGGCCCCGATGAAAAACAACCGTTACGGTGCTTATCTGCTGCAACTTCTGAATGAGAAAGTATTTTGATTGCAAGTAAGGTGACTTCGAAGTCTTCCATCAGAGCCATTCATTGAAAGCTTCTCAAACTTCAATACCCGGCGTCTTGCTCATTGAGCCCAAAGTGTATGCGGACTCTCGCGGCTTTTTTCTGGAAACATATAACGAGAAAAAAATGGCTGAATTGGGGATTGCCGAGCGCTTTGTTCAGGACAATCATTCGCAATCCTCAAAGAACGTGCTGCGCGGCTTGCACTACCAGATACAGCACCCGCAGGGGAAATTGATACGCGTGGTGGAGGGAGAAATTTTCGACGTGGCGGTTGATCTCAGGAAAAATTCACCAACTTTTGCCCGGTGGTATGGATGCGTGCTCTCAGGCCAGAATAATAAGATGTTGTGGGTCCCCGCGGGCATGGCACATGGATTTCAGGTGCTTTCCAACGTGGCCCACGTGCTCTATAAGACAACGGACTTCTATTATCCGGAATTTGAACGCACCCTGGCATGGAATGACCCTGAACTGAATATTGCGTGGCCTTGTGGGATGCCGGTGGTTTCTGAAAAAGATGCTAAAGGGGATCCGTTGGAGCGAGCTGAGAAGTTTAGCGACTGATGATGGGCTGTATCACCCGCATGAGTACGGCTCCGACCCTACTTCTTTTTTGCCTTCGATGAAATGAAGACATTCTTTGACGGTGGGAAAGTTCATGCAACGAAATATCGGCTGCGGAGACCTGGTTACAACGGCTCCGGCGTAATCATCTCCGAAATTCAAATCGCTGAAATACCATTGCGGATTGCGGCCTTCTTCCTCGATCTGACCGTGCGGTAGGGACGGGTCTGTCCCGGCATAAAACTTTGCTAGCAGCGTGGCCATGCCTTCACCGGTCGCCTTTATGTAGGCTTCTTTACGGGTCCAGCAGGTAAAAAAACTTATAGTCTGCTGTTCGGGATGCAAGCTCTGGAGTTCCGCCGCTTCGCGGGGTGAGAAAAATCTGGCGCTGATTTTTTGTAGGTCGCGCCACGGTTTGATCAATTCAATGTCTACGCCAATGTCATCATCGGCGATAGCGTAAACAGCGCGGTTTCCCGAGTGTGCCAGATTGAAATGGAAAGAGGGATGATCTTGCAGGTAAGGCTTGCCTTTCGCGGCGTAACTGAAGTGGAGATCTTCGGGTCGGGCCTGAGCGTAGAGAGAAAGAATGGCCCGCAAAATTGCTCGGCTGGCGATGAAGGAATGCTGAAGTTCGGTGGAGTAAAATTTGGCGGCGCGATCCCTTTCATCCTTCGAAAGGGTCTGCTGCAAGCTATCGATTAGTTCTGGATCTGACTCTAGCGGTACGCTCCAGATTTGAGCTTCGCCGGAAGTTATGCGAATTCCATGTTCTGGCTCTACGGGATTACCCGATCCGAATGGGTCCGTCATCGATAAGATTCAGTTCACCCAGCGATCCGAGACACGCAAATATTTTACTAGAACCGGATTGCGAGAGCGTCGGGCCGGAGTGCCCGAACCAAACACTCAGGGGATGGCGACTGACACCTGATTGGAGTATCCACTCTGCTTTCCATTGGAACTGACGGCCGTGGTCGCATAGTAGTAGGTAAATCCGCTTTGAACCGAGGAATCGATGAAAGACGTGGTGGAATCAAGAGAGGGATTGATCTGCGAGAAAGGCCCGGCGGAATTGCTCGCTCGAAAAACGTTGTAACCCGCGACCGCCGAATGGTCAGGGTTCCAGGTCAGGGTGACGCGATGCGAGGTCTTGGAAACGCCATTGCCCGCCATGGTCTCCTGTACGGGCGAGCCTCCGGAGCTTTGGAAAGAGAGGACGGCCGAGGCCGCTCCATTTGCGGCGGGAGCAAAAGTGACATTAAAAGGCAAGCTGCGGTTGGGAAGAATAGTTATAGGGAACCTCAGGTCCTTGAGCGAAAATTCCTGTGAGGTGACCGTGGCGGAATAAACTGTGACCGGGGCGGCGCCAGCCTTGAGCGACCCGGAAAGCGTCGAAGTTGTTCCTGTATTGACGTTGCCGAAACTCAATTGGGCAGGGGTGACGCCCAGCGAACCCGGCTGTGACGCTTCCCCGTCTACGGGAATGGCCAGAGTTGCGGCTCGGGTAGTGGCAAGAATCCGTCCTGCCGTAATGCCTTTGTGGCGGGGAACGAAGCTCGCGGAAAAGGTAATGCTCTCTCCAGCATCGAGTGTGGTGGGGAAACTGATGCCGGTTACCGAGAAATCAGAATTGGATATGGATACACGCGAAATAATCTGTGGAGTGGAACTGTTATTTGCGAGAGTGACAGGCAGGAGCTGACCCCAACCCATTTTCACTTTTCCAAAATTGACTTTACCAGGACGCGATACCAATCCGCCTGCGCCGCCGGTTCCAACTGCGTGAAGCGACAACTGCGCGCCCCGGCTGGCCACAAAGTTGAAGTCCGTGGACGATCGTCCGTTGCGCAAAGGTAGAAAGCTAACTTCAACGGTCGCAGTATCTTGTGGCGCAATCCTGAATGGAAACTTAAGCCCTCTAACGCTTAAGCTGCTATTCCCGCCCCGTACGCTGAGAATCGATACCGAAGAGCGGCCGGTATTAGTGATAGCTACCCATTGCAGAGAGCGTTCCCCGACGGCCACAGTGGGGAAGGTTAAGGCCGCAGGCTTCAGCGTTGCGCCCTCGACCCGGGAGTTCCTGGCCGACAGCGATACGTTGACGGGCGCGCCAAAAGCGCCGACGGCATTCAGGAAAATCGAAAAGACAAAAATGCCTAAAAATGTTTTAAAGGAGAGGGTCTGAAACAGCGCTTGCATGGCGGGTAGTGTCCACCATCGCAGAGCTTAGCGGAAGGTCTCACAAGTACATCGCAGTGACTTTCGTCTCTCAGAACGCGGACAGTGCAAGGGTTTCGAGCAATTGCCCATTAGGGTATAGCGGCCTGAACTTCGTTCGAATGCGGGCTTTCGGCGCCTAAAGCATCGAGGGCAGTGGTCACGTAAAAATAAGTTTGCCCGGAAGTAACGTTGCCGTCGCCGTATGAATTCCCGGCCAAGACAGCCGAATTTAACTTGGCATAGGGCCCGCCGGTTTGGGATCCGCGGTAGACGTTGTATCCAGTGACATTTGAATTACCTGCGGCCCACGATAAGGCCACATTATGGGTCGCCGGAGATGTTCCGGTGCCATTGAGGGCTTCCGTAGCTGTGGAAGCGCTGCCGGCAAACGCAAATGAGCCGGAGGCGACGCCGCTACTCTGGGGAGCAAATGTCACGGTAAAGGAGGAACTTTGGCCCGCAGGAATCGTCAAAGGAAATTGAACTCCACTCAAGGAAAATTCCGCGCTACTTCCTGAAGCGGAAGATACGGTAACGCTCGATCCGCTGGCGATCAGCGTCGCGGTCATCGATTGCGTCTTTCCGACCGCTATGGTGCCGAAACTGAGGCTTGCCGGGGAAAGCGCAAGTGTTCCCGGCGCGGTGGCCGTTCCGCTCAGGCCAACATTGAAAGTGGCATTCGAGGCGTTGGACACGATCGCAATTTGTCCTTGAGCAGGTCCCGCGGAAGTCGGGGTAAAGGATGCCGAGAAGGTAATGCTTTCTCCGGGATTGAGCGTAGTGGGAAGCGGAAGTCCGGCGACTGCAAAGCCGCTACCACTGGCGTTGGCTTGGGTGATGGTAAGCGGACCGCCGCCGGAATTGGTTAAGGTTGCGGGCACGCTCTGAGCATTGCCGACTTGTGTATTCGAAAAATTGACGGCTGCGGGAGAAGCAGAAAGCTGCCCTGCAAGAACCGCGCTTCCGGAAACAGCAATCGTCAATGAGGTTTGCGAAGCTGATGTTGATGGAGGTTGGTATGCACCTTTCTCGCCTGCCGTCCACCAACGAAGTACTCCGCTGAGTTTCAAGGTACCGCTGGCAGCGCCAGTTGAAGAAGAACTGGTCACGTTGAATACCGCGCTGTCGCCGGGTCGCAAAATCAGCGGCAAGGATGGACTAGAAACCGTGAAGCCGCTTCCGGCCGTAGCGGCTGACTGAATGACCACGGCGGACCCGCCTACATTGGTAACAGTTTCGGCTATCTTCTGGCCGATATTTCCAGCGCTGAAATTTACACTCGCCGGACTTCCCACTAACTGCGCGGTGGCGATGCCGCTTCCGTACAGTGGAACCGTAAAGAGGGTGGATGTTCCATCCTCTGAGATCAGAAGCGAACCACTGCTGGAGGCGGCGGAAACTGGGGTGTAGAGAACAGACACTGCGACTTGCTGCCGCGACTGAATGGTCAATGGAAAATTCGTATTGGCAAAATGAAATTCTTCCCCTTCGATGGAGGCGGAGGCGACCGTGACGGCGGAACCCGAGGGGTTGCCAATGTATTCGACCAGTTCGGTGGAGCTTCCGACCACCACATTGCCGAAATTGATGCTGGAGCGGCTAAGCGTCAAACCGCCATTGCTGCTGGGGCGTGCTTGCGCGGAGCCCGTCAAGATGATCAGCGTCGCGACCAGTACGCTCAAGGGAGTGCGGAGTTCTTTCACGAAGACCTCTTGCGGGTCGCATTGCGCTGAATGCGACGGGGATTGATTTCATCTGTCGTGATTTCCCGCAGGAAACAGCAACAGCGAAGACAGTTTCCGTCTTTGCGGCGAGGCGGGGTAGGTCTCCGAAGGCCGAGAAGTGGCTAGCAGCAAGGCCCGAACAGCATTGGCCTATGGCCTTTAGCCTTTAGTTCGAGTAGAAAGGGCGGTGCCGTAAGTACGCTGAACTGTAGGTGCGGAGATATGCTCTCAACGCGATGGGAATGTTCGACTCTGAGGCGGGATCGATTGTTGGTTAAGAATGGATTTTTGCAGTGGAAGGATTAACCGCGCTGTTTCCCTGCGAATCCCGTGGCTGCTGCGAGTTCGGCCTCGGAGGCTGCATCTAAATTAGCCTCGGCAGCCAGCCACTCCACCAGGCGTTTGCGCGAGTGCGCCGGCATGTCGAGGAAGCGGATTCCGACGCCACCCAGAGTGTCCTGCCAGACGATTTCAGATTTTGCTTTTATTACATCGTTGGTGTCGGGGAGCGTGCATTCAAAAATCAAGTGGGCGGAGGAAGGCAGGGGATTATCCGAGCGGATGGCCGCTCCGGAATCGCTGAGGTCCTCAACCGAGATGGTCCGATTCAGAATTTTTCCGTAGCTAACTCTAGCTTCAAGTTCAACCCGCACACGCTTGAAACCGCCGCGCCTTTCCTGTGCCATTAAATTACGCACCGCCCGTAAGCCATGACGCACCCTTTCCGGCGAAAGTGGCTTGTAAAGCACGATCTGGGTGCCACCTTGAAAGGCTGCGCCTACCGCGGTCGGGGCTCCTGCGAGAATAATCCTGACCGACTTTCGGGAATTGTGAAGCGTCCTCGCGGATTCCAGAAGCACATTTGCATCTTCTATTTCATCGTCGGCGACGATGGCGTCGAATTTCTGGGTCGAAAGTTTGCGGGAGGCAGCGTGAGGATCGGTCGTGGCCTCAACCTCCACTCCTAGGTCTTTGAATACACGGGTAACGATGCGAATTGTTGCATCTTCGCCACACAACAGCAGGGCCACGAGCATAAGCGCCATGCTAAAAACTTTAGGATTCAGGGGCAAGTTACTGAAGTTCGGACCGCCCTGATCAGGTCAAAGAAATCCACGAACGGGACTGTGACGATTTTTCGATTCCATCCAGTACCCGTTGCACTGACAAACCATCGTCAATATTTGGATGGAAGCTTTCCTTTCGCGACAGGGAGGTCAGAAAATCTCCGAGCGTCGCGATGAAAGTGTGCTCGTAGCCAATGGGGTGACCCGGCTTCCAGAAATTTTCTTCGTAAGGATGGTCGGGGCCGGTGACCAGAATCTTGCTGGTTCCCTGGAGCGCAATGGGAAGTGTCGCGTCATAAAATTCCAGATGATTCATGTCTTCGAGATTGAAGCCCACTCGTCCTTTGGAGCCCTGGATCTCAAAACTGTTGCGGTTGCGGCATCCGACGCCGTAACGGCTGGCCTCGAGACTGCCGACGCTTCCATTCGAGAACCGGACCAGAGTGGCAACTGCGTCATCGACCTCGCGCCCGGGGACGAAGGTTTTCATCATCGCGTTTAGCTCCGCAATAGGGCCGTTTAAATACATCGACAGATCGATGGCGTGGGAGAGCAAATCACCGAGGGCCCCGGACCCGGCCTCATCCCGCTGATACCGCCAGGCATTCGGATTCGGGGAATTGTTTCCGGACTGATTCAAATAGTTGGCGCGGTAGTGGAATATCTGGCCTAGTTTTCCTTCTTCGACCAGGCGCTTGGCAAATGCGACGGCAGGCACGCGGCGATAATTGAACCAGACCAAACTTGGCCTACCCTTGGTCGCTTGGGCCATGTGCTCGGCTTCATCCAATGACGTGGCCAGGGGTTTTTCGCAGAGCACCATCTTCCCGGCCTTGGCTGCCGCAATGGTAATCGGGGCATGGAGCGAGTTGGGGACGGCCACGTCCACCAGGTCGATGTCGGGTCGGGCAACAACATCTTGCCATTCAGTTGCGACTTCCTCCCATTGCCATTGCGTCGCCATCGCGTTCAGTTTTTCGCGGTGTCTTCCGCAAATAACTTTCAGCCCGAACTCATATGGCGTATCGAAAAAATGAGGAACTTGATGAAAGGCGTTCGAGTGGGCGCGCCCCATGAATCCTTGGCCGATCATGGCGACGTTTAGAGTGGTTTTCTTGGCCATATGGTGTCCGATATGCGTAGATTAAGATACACGAATCGTTGTGGTGGCTGGTTTTTGCATCCATCATCGAGCCGTGGCATCAGATGCAATACACGCCTGTAAAATGGCTGCGCAAGGAAACTATGCGACATGTGGAGAATTGCCGTTGAAGTCGCATTGTTTGCCCTTTGTTCAGATACCGCGCGCTTCCAGGCTGTTCACAGATTTCCTCGCTTACGTCCCCAAAGTTCAGGAGTTTTATCCAAAGTCGCCAAGATTCAGCGACTGGTTTGAGCAGTCGGCGGCAGGGTTGCAATATGACCAGCAGCGGCGCGAGCGGATATGCACTGCACTTGAGCGTCAAAATGTTAGCTGGGATGCGTCCGCGAAGACACTGGAAAACATTGCGCGAATCAAAGCCGGCGCTTGTGCCGTTGTTACAGGCCAGCAGGTCGGCCTTTTCGGAGGTCCGCTGTTCTCGCTGTTAAAGGCCCTCACTGCGGTGAAGTTGGCTGAGCACGCCACTAGCGCGGGGGTCGAGTGCGTACCGATTTTTTGGCTGGCCACGGAAGACCATGACTTAGAGGAAGTCAATCACGTGCAGGTTCCCGCTGCGGATGGTTCGCTGCATAGCGTAAGCGTGTCCTCGGCGGGGACACTGCATTCGCCCGTAGGCGAAATAAAGTTTGGGCATGAAATGGAAGAGGCACTGAAACAGGTTTCGGATTTGCTCGGCGACTCTGAGATTGTGAGTACTCTGCGGGAAACCTATCGGCCGGGTGAAACTTTTGGGACAGGTTTTGCGCGGCTTCTGGCGCGGCTGTTCGCAGAATGGGGAGTGATCCTGGTAGATGCGTCCGATTCTGAACTGCATCGGATCGCGCAGCCGATTTATGAAGCGGCGGTGGAGCGCAGCGAGGACATTTATGAGGCGCTGCAAAGACGAGGCTCGGCGCTTGAAGCCGCTGGGTATAACCAGCAGGTCAAAGTAACAGCGTCTTCTAGTTTGCTTTTTTCAATCCGCGAGGGCGCTCGCACTCCCGTGCATCGCCGTGGCAACGCTACCGGTCAGATCGAATTTGAAATTGGCGAAGAAAAATTATCCGAGGCGCAGCTTCTCCGTGGCATCCGAACCTCGCCGCAGAATTTTAGTCCGAACGTTTTACTGCGTCCCATTGTCCAGGACTACTTATTACCTACGATTGCCTACGCTGGAGGCGCGGCTGAAATCGGATACTTTGCTCAGGCCGCGGAGGTTTACCAGGCACTGTTGGGGAAAATCACTCCGATTGTGCCGCGGTTTTCTGCCACCCTTGTCGATAACAAACAGCAAGCTTTGCTTGACCGGTACGGATTAGATTTGCCCGACATTTTCCAGGCACCCGAGCGTCTTCAAGAAAGGTTGGCGGCGGCAACGCTGCCCAAAGGACTGAGCGACTCCCTCGATAAGGCGGAAGCGTCGTTGCATGAGTCGATGGGGAGAATCCGGCAAGATTTGGAAATTTTGGATAAGACGCTGGTGGATTCCGCCAATACAGCCGAGTCGAAGATGCTGCACCAACTCGCCGGCCTGCGGGCAAAAGCAGCGCGCGCCGAAGTCCGCCATAGCGAAGTGTTGGCTCGCCATGCAGATTTGCTAAACCACGGTCTTTATCCCGATAAGAGTTTGCAAGAACGCGAAATCGCCGGAATTTATTTTCTGGGACGCCACGGAAGGAAACTACTGCAAGAGTTATATGACACCGTCCATCCGGATTGCCTGGATCATCAAATCATTACGATGTAAGTAAACCGATTTCGAGACACTCCCTCTTGGTTTTTGGGGGGAGTCCAAGAACCAACGGGTTTGGAATCCCCACGGATTTGGGGTATAAAAGTTAGTTGCGACGGCGCGCAGTTTGGGTCGGCAACTATCTGGGTTTCAGGAGTAGCGCACAATGTCGACCGCCTTACACGCCCCCCGCGGGCTCGAGGGAGTCGTCGCAACGACCTCGGGCATTTGCTACATCGATGGCGATCGCGGAGTATTGGCCTACCGCGGGATCGACATACACGAATTAGCCGAAAACTCCACCTTCGAAGAAACATGCTCGCTGCTCTGGACCGGAAAACTTCCCACTCGCGGGGACCTTCAGCAACTGCGTGAGCGGCTCGCAGCCGAGCGGCATCTCGACCCCGCAATCATCGAACTGCTGCACAACGCCCCCATCGACGCACTCCCCATGCACGTTTTGCGAACGGCGGTTTCGGCGCTGTCGTTTTATGACAGGAGTGAAATTGCCGGGGCCGAAACCGAGACAAAAGTCAGCGACCACGACGCCCGCGTCGCCATGGCAATTCGCATTACTTCGCAGATTGCGATGATCGTGGCGGCGTATGACCGCATTCGCAAGGGACGCCACGTAATTCAGCCTGATCCCTCGCTATCTCATGCCGCAAATTTTTTGCTGATGCTGACCGGGAGTCGGCCCTCCGCAACTGCCGAGCGCGCCCTGGACATCGCTTTAATTCTTCATGCTGATCACGAACTGAATGCCTCGACTTTCGCGGCGAGAGTAACCGCAGCAACGCTGTCCGATATGTATTCCGCGATCACGTCGGCGATCGGAGCTCTGAAGGGGCCGTTGCATGGTGGCGCTAACGAAGAAGTATTCAAGATTCTCGAAGAAATTGACAACACAGGAGTCGATGCGGTGGACCACGTGCGGGGAATGCTGGCCCAGAAAAAGAAGATTCCGGGCTTTGGCCATCGGGTTTATCACACGGAAGACCCTCGCGCCACGCACCTGCGCCAAATGTCCCGTGACCTAGGGAAATCCAGCGGTCAAACCAAGTGGTACGACATGTCCCACCAAATCGAGGAGTTCGTCAAGGCGGAAAAGAAGCTAAACGCCAACGTAGACTTTTATTCCGCTTCGACTTATCACACGCTAGGGATTGACGTGGATTTGTTCACTCCCATCTTCGCAGTTTCGCGGGTGAGCGGATGGACGGCGCACGTGATTGAGCAACTGGACGACAACCGCCTGATCCGGCCCCGCGCCGACTACATTGGGCCGGCGTATCCGCAGCACTGGGTCCCGATGGAAAGCCGTTAGATCAGTCGCCGCAGTTTGCCGGAAGACGACTGCGTGGCACAGGCATCTCCCACGATTGCTTCGGAGCGGTCCAAGCTCGCCTACTGGACCTGATTCAATCCTTGATAAATGGCGATGCCGCCGATCACCAGAATCAACAGCGCGGAACTCGCGCCCAACCATTTCACGATCGGGGAGATCTTGTTGACCTTCCGCATGATCTCGATCTGGTCTTTTTCCATGTGAGATTCGGATTCAGTCAGAAACAACTGCGAATCTTCCTGCATGGTGAGGGTGCCGCGGTAAATCAGAAGGATGACCAGGATGGAGGTGAGAACTCCCCAACCTACAAGGGGCCAAAGCAAAATCGACATATACCACCTCGACAGGACAAGTGAGAGGAGGATCCCATCGCGAACATACGGCCGTGACCGTCAAACGCGGACGGGGCCTCAGCCGCGAATTATACTCCCTCGAGCGGTTAGACGGCGGCAAAACAAATTAGTGAGTTTATTCGTATCTCAGCGCTTCGATAGGATCTAGTTTGGCGGCGCGCATGGCGGGGAACATGCCGCTGACGATTCCAACCACCCCGAGAATCGCGGTCGCGATCAGCAGGACTTTGGGGGCCACGATCAGCCGGATGTCTCCTGCCTCGGCATGCTTGGCTAGGGCGCTGTACAGGGTCAAGGTTCCTACTGAAAAAGACACTACGTAAGAGAGAATAATTCCGAAGAGGCCGCCAACGGCGGTGATCACCATGGCCTCCGATAAAAATTGAAAGAGAATGTCCCGGCTGCGCGCGCCCAGCGCTTTTTCGACGCCGATCTCGCGCGTACGCTGAGTCACGGAGACCAGCATGATGTTCATTAGGCCGACGCCGCCGATCCCGAGGGTAATGGTGCCGATGAAGGCCAGCAGAATATTGAGTCCCATGGTGATGACGTTGAATTGCTCCAACTGCTTTTTAGCGTCGAAAATTTGGATTGCGCGCTCGTCATCGGCTTTGAAGTTATGAGCCAGGGCGAGCGCATCGCGAATGCTCTTGGCGACCTTTTCGTGATCTATTCCAATGGAATCGACCCACATACCGCCTAAATAGTGGGTATCGAGCAGAACGTCAGCCGCATTGAACGCGACGTAGACACAGCGATTGTCGTCGTTGTCCGCTTCCTGAATACGCGGGGATAGAACCCCGATGACCTGGAAAGCTACTCCGTTGATTCGAATCCACTCGCCGAGGGGAGGTATTCCGGAAAATAATTTATCTTTCGCTTCGCTGCCGATGACGGCGTAGTGGGCGTGGCTAAGATTATCTTCTTCGTTCAGAAAACGGCCGCTTCCCGTGTTGAGGTTCCAAATATCTTGGATGGGCGGATCGACCGCTTGAACGGGGAAGCTAAAGGAACGCGGTCCGTTCTGCACCGTGGCTTGCAATTGGGCGTAGCGAGAATAGTGGCGGACGAGAGGAGCTACGTTGTGCACCAGTTCCATGTCGTCCTCTGTGAAGCGGATGGCGACCCCTGCCTTGCTGCCTCCCGCTTCCTGGGAAGTGCGGCCGGGGAAGATGCCGATTGCAGTGGCGCCGAAACTATCCCATATGCCCTGTATGGCACGGCCGAAGCCTTGTCCATAAGCCAGGAGTAAAACTACCGTGGCGATGCCCCATGCCATCCCGAGCATGGTGAGGAGAGTTTTGCGCAAGTCGTGGCGCATGGCTCCATAGGCTTGCAGTAATAAGTCACGTTTCATGACTTATTCCCGCCTCAGCGCTTCTACCGGCGCGAGGCCTGCCGCCTTGCGTGCGGGATAGAGTCCTGCGACTACCCCTGCAAATGCCAGCGAAAGGATGGCCAATGCGGCGGTCGACGGCACCAGGCGCGGGGTGTCAAATCCATCGGGTTGCGGCAAGGTAGACAGGATCGTCATGAGAGCCGAAGCGCCAGCCATTCCGAGGCCTCCGCTTAACAGAGTGAGGAATGCACCTTCTGCGAAAAATTGGAACATGATGCTGCGGTTGGTCGCGCCAAGGGCCTTTCGCAACCCGATTTCGCGGGTACGATCAGCGACTGCGACCAGCATGATGTTTATGATGCCGATGGCTCCGAGGGCAAGGGTCACCAGGCCCACGCTGCCCAGGAAGGTATTCATGGCGTCGAAGATTTTGCCGATCTGATCGACGGTGCGGGCTGAATCCCATTCATCGAAAGCGTCGGTGTTGCGGTAATCGAAGCCGTGATTGCGTGCAATCACTTTATGGACTTCGACCTCGGCAATCTCATATGACTCGCGCGCCTTGGGTTGATATTCCAAAGTTGAAATGATGTCGGCGCTCTCCTTGTGCCCCACCGGAGGGAAATTCTCGTGCATGGTGGTAAAGGGCACGAAGTTTTTAAGGTTCTGCTCGGTGTTATTGCCGTGACCGATGCGCTTGATGACGCCCACGATTTCGAAGCGCATTCCGTTTAGCAGAATGGTGTTGCCGACGGCGGCGCGTCCCGAGAACAGCAATCTGCGAGATTCGTCCCCTAGGACGATGACGCGGCGCTTCTGCGAGATGTCCGCCTGGTTCAGCCACCTTCCCTCGTGGATGGGAACGTTGCGGATTTGGCTGAAGATCGGCAGCACCCCCATGATCTGGCCGCTGGTCTGATAAAACTCGCTGACCGCCCGCATGTCGTTGCGCTCGATTACCGGCACAACGGCCTTCACGTCGGGGCATTCGGCAAGAATGTCCTCATAATCTTTGTAAGTGATGTAGTACTGGCGCATGCTGGTGAAGCTGCCGTTGATGGCGGGAGCGCGGCCTCCCCAGGCAAAAATCACGTTTTCGCCGATCTCGTCGAACTGCTTACGGTTGCCAGAGCGAAATCCTTCTCCCAGGCCGACCAAAAGAAGAAGGGAACCGACTCCCCAAGCGATGCCGAACATGGTTAAAAACGAGCGCAGCTTGTGGGCCCAGAGGGTTCGCAAGGTCTGAGCGAAAATTTCGAAGAGCGACCGCATGGGAAATTAATGATAGCTGACGAAACCTGCGCGGCGGGCCGCGGAAAAATAATTCCTCGCTATTGGACCGTCAGTGTGATTAGGAAGCTATGCGAGAGTGTCCCGCTGGTCGCAGTCACCGTAACGGTGTAAGCGCCTGATGGGGTTCCAGGATCGGTTCGAATCGCTGGGGCGGGGGTGCTGGTGCTACCTCCTCCGCAGCTGGTTGTCGCCCCCAACGCCGCCAGTAGAAGTACAAAGAAGACTCCCGCTGATCGTCTTCTACGGGACGGCAGCCCAAGCAGGAACATTCCTGCGACACTTGACGCAAACGGCACAAGATAGAAAGGTGCACGGAATAGTTCGGCCTTTCTTGTAACCGGGGCGGTGGTGTTAACGGTGATGGCAGCGGTGCCGGGGGCGGTGAGAGGCGTTGAGCTACAGGTCGTTTCCGAAGGCATGCCGGAGCAGGTGAAAGTAACCGTTCCCGCAAAGCCGTCATAAAAGCTGGTGGTGACATCAAGTTCTGCATGCTGGCCAGGAATGGCAATCGTCAAGAGATTAGTCGCAGGGGACAAAGAAAAATCTGGCTGTAGAGTCACACTGTTGGGTGCCGATACCGAGGGGAGATAGTTAGTGTCGCCGGCATAAGAGGCCGTCATTGAATACTGTCCGTTAGGGAGTTGCGAAGCGGAGAAGGTCGCGCTCACCTGTTGGGTTCCATTAAAAAAAACAGTGATGGGGGAAGATCCCAGTAAGGAGCTTCCGTTATAGAAATTGACTGACCCAGTGGGCGGATTTCCCGCTAGTGGGGTGCTGCCGTCTACGGTAAAGAATGCCGTGAGATTGGTCCCTTGTGTAGCCGGGAAGGAGTTTAACGAAATCGTGGTTGAGGCTTGGGTGACGGTAAACGAGGCCGAAGAAGAGGTGCTCCCATTGAAACTCAGGTCGCCATAATAGTGAGCGTGAGCCGAGTATGAGCCCGGAACGAAATTGGTTGCAGCCATCGCGGATCCATCCCCGTTCTTATCCAGAAATGCGCTGCCGTAAACATAGGAAGATCCGGAGAAGTCCACGTAAGAAGTAGGAGTTCCGTAGCCCGAGTTTCCGGCTACGTGTGCCTTCATGATGAATGGAAGACCATACTGGATATTACTGAATGGAACCAGATTGCCAGAGGAATCTCTTAACAGCAGCGATAGCGTGGAGATACTGGTCTCGGGCTGGATATTCACCGACAGTGGGACAGAATCGCTAGCGGCATAATTCGCATCTCCCGCATAATGGGCCGCAAGTTGATAGGTGCCTCCGGGAAGGATGTGAGTGGGTGTTGCCACCGTGCCGGACGCATCGAGGGTAAAGATAGCTTGAGTGGAATCACCGACAACTCCGGTCTGGCCGGTGCGCTGTAGCCAAACTGATCCGGCAGGAGTGCCGCTGTGCGAAGTCACCGATACGTTCACGTTCATGGCCGCACCATGAACAGCATTCAGCGGAGTGATGGAGGCCGTGGTTGTCGTTGCGTTAAAGCTCGCGGTGTTCCAGGCATTTAACAAATTGGATACGTTCACCGATCCCAAGCCCGTGGCCAAATCAAATCCAGCGGAGGTTTGATACTTGGCCGTGGATGTTCCGTAGTCGGAGTCGCCGGGTACAGAGATATTTCCGAGGGTCACATCGTTAAAGACGCAAGTACCGGTAAGACCCCCGTGGACCGAGCCGTTGCATTGCGAGAAGACTTCAGCGGCGGCCAATTTATAAAGGACATAATTGGCGAGGCCTTGCCGCGATCCCGTTTGCTGGACCACTCTTGCCATGATTCCGGCAAAGGCTGGGGCCGACGCTGAAGTACCCCCAACACCCGCGAAGAAAAACTGTCCTTGCGAATTGAGATTGCAGGAGCTATCCAGACACAACAGATAAGGGTCGTGCGCTGCTGCGGTGAGGGAAACGTCGGGAATGTCGCGTGCCGAATCGCCAAATCCCGCTTGCCAATTAGGCTTCGAAAAATACGTGCTGGCCCCGCCGCTTCCTGCCCAAATGCTGCTACTCGAGCTTTCGTTCCACGCTTTCTCGGGGATGTAGGAGATTGCCGAAGTGAAGTTAAATGTGTTTTTGGGATTCCAATAAGAACTGTCTTGCCCATTTTCATAGAACATCGTTCCACCCACTGCAACCGTGTATGGAGTAGAAGCAAGAATGTTCACTGAAAATGGGCCGGTAGCAGGGGCGCCTAGGTTGGGATCATCGCATCCCGCGGCTCCTGAATCCCCGGAAGAGACTAAATAGGTAATACCTTCGGCTGCGGCTTGCTGCGCCAAGGAAGAGACGGCTGTTGCGCCCGCAGCGGTGTGGTTGGCCTCGCAATCACCGAAGCTTTCGCTCATCACGTCGGCGAGATTATTGTCGACAACATAGAGCTCAGACAAGGCAACGCCGTCGGTAGTATTCGTGGAGGCCGATACCACTAGGGTGATGCCTGCCCCTGCCGACACTGCTCCGGACCAGGTAGTATCTAACACCGCCTCGGCTTCTTCTCCACCGCCCAAATCCCCGGGATCGGCCCCGTTAATCACGATTTGCGGGAAGCTCGCCGAGTCAGCCATCAAGGAATGGAAAGTAGTGACATCTTGCAAATTTATGTTGGACCGGCCAAGAATGGCGATCGTCGCCGGGGGGGTATTCGTTGGCGCAGGAATGTTGTAAATAATGTTGTAGTCGGCCGGCGTCAGGGCGTGAATTCCATTAGAAGACGTGAATTCGGACTTTCCATTGGGAAGATACTTCGCGGTGAATTGCTCTTTGGAAATGTTAATTTGAGGCCGTTTAGGAAAGTTGTGCAGGGAAAACACCCCCGCAACAACTGGAGTTAAAGCTTGGGGTATCTGTGGATCGCTGGCGTTGGCCCCATCGTTTCGTCCCGGCTACTGAGTACTGGTGGATAGAGGTATGGAAAGCCTCTTGCACCTGGGCCGCGGTCCCGGAAAACTCGATTACCGTCCGCCCTTTGCTGACTTGGGCGAGTTTGAATCCGTGCGACTGGAGCCAGAAGGTTACTTGTTGAATGTCCAGGTCAGAGGGACCGAACTGTTTGCCGAATACTTCAGGGGTAATCCATTTGTGATAGTTGGCGGAGGCTTTGTCCTGCTGGTCGTCAATCAGAGTTCGTAAGGCTGTCTGTTGCTCGTCTCCTCTCTTGAGTACCAGGAGCATGCGGTTCATGGGCAAATCTGCGGGAGCTGCGCCTTGATCGAATTCAGCGCGTGCAAGTGGATGGGTGTTTCCCTGCAGGACCCTCAATTGGCTTTCGTCAACCGCAGTAGTAATGAGGGAACGCGTCGGAGTTTGAGACCAGCTTGCCAGAGATACAAGGACGGCGGTGACTAGTATTGCCAGACGGACAGCGGCGACACGCATGGGTAATGTCTCCCAGCCAGAATTGGGGGCGATTCTGAAGCTGGGCCACGGGGAAGCGGCTAGCGGTAAGCTGAAGCTTCAGAAAAGAGATATTGCAGGGGAATCACTGTACGAGTCAATCTCAAAGTAAGGGGAAACACGTAATTTTGTTTTAGCAGACTAACTCTTACATGGTTGACGCGAGGAAAACGTTTAGGCGTTCGATGGCGAAGTATGAAGTTCTCAGCCAGAGACGAATGCTTTGGCTTCGCCAAATGGACAGCCGAGGCGGCTGTCCTTACGTAGACGCTGTCAAGAGGACAGAATTTACAAGGCGCAAGATTGACAGTTCCTCCGCGGAAAGTGTAAGACTGTTCGGACCGAACCAAAATTTTTTTCGAGCAAGTTCATCGTCTCGTCTTCTTCAAAAGGAAATTTTTCATGAGAGCACTTATTTTTTGTGGTGCGTTACTGTTCGCCGCAACGGCCTGGGGACAGACGCGCACCACGTATTCCAACATAGACGATTCGATTCTGGTCGATAACGGTGGCCCCGGCGGAGTGGGATGGGGATCGTGCGTGGGTTGTGCCGGCGGAGATCCGAACGGAATCGCCACCATTAGCAGTTCGCCATTTATCACCACGCCGTCAAGCGATGGAGCGAGCCGCGACTTCTACATCAGCGGCAGTCCTTACACGGACGCTTTGTGGTGGTACAAGGTCGGTCCCAATGATAGCGCGACTCACTTCACGTTAGATTTCTGGCTGAATGTTGGTGCTGATACGCACTCAGCGCAGGCGCTCGAATTCGATACCTACCAGTTCAACCAGAAGCTCACGCAGTTTCCTACCGGCACCGAATTTATGTTCGGAACGCAGTGCAATTATGCAGCTGGAAAATGGGACCTGTGGGACATGGCAAACCATAAATGGTCGCACACTACCGCTGCCTGTTCTCAATTTAAACCTAACACCTGGTATCACCTTACCCTGAACTACCACTCTGTGTCGGGAGTTCGCGGTTCTTCCGAAGCGTACGATTCGCTTGCGATCACGCAGTACGGTAATTCCGGATGGCCGGTGAACAGCAGGACCTATTTTTGGAACACTACCTTCGGCGCAGGGCCGATGCCGGCAGGCTGGACCGAAAATATGGGCATTCAATTCCAGATGGATATTGCTGGGGTCGGCGCTAGCATGACGGAGTACGTCGACAAGATCAACTTGACGGCCTGGTAGTAAATTAAAAGCCGCCGCCTTATCAAGTTTCCGGTTCTCATTGCCGGCTACTGCTATTTCGCAAATTCCCAGTGATCGCCAGTCATGACCAGGGTCGCGGTATCTGAAGGGTTCGAACCCAGAGCAGCAGCAAGGCTAGGGTACGCGGTCTTCATTTCCTGAGAATTAGCCCAGGGGGCGACGTTGCCAATCTTGTAATGGTAGGTGATATTCACCGTTTTAGCGCCGGCTCCGTTGGTGCCGAGCGTGGAGTTGTCGATTGAGGTGACCTCACGATTCCCGTAGCAGAAATTGCCGTAGCCGGGTTGAGACGAATCGGGTGTCCATGAAGTTCTTCCCTTGTCGGACAAGTCGTAGTTGTTTACCTGTTTCGAAGCAACGATAAGAACCCTTTTTTCCGCGGTGGTGCGGGTCAACAAACCTTCCTGGGTGAGCGCATCGTAGCCTTCAGTTTTCACGTCATCAGAAGTTGCCGCCTGTACCGGGAACTTCTTGGGCTCGGACCACAGACAAGACGGAATGGCTTTGAAATGGTCATTGATCGCGGCTTTATAGCTGAGATCAGTATTGCTTCCATTATTACAGCCGGTCGATAGGAAGCTAAGAAATGCCAAGGCAACAGCGTACTTCTGAATGGAACTCATATACGTTTCCTCATGAGAACAGCTCTGCGCATCAAGCAAACCATGGTAGCAGCAATCGGTGGGGGGTGAAATGAGGAGACCTAGTGTGTTATCCCGCGCCAGCGTCTAGATCTAGTTTTCCCCGGTGCCGCAAGTGCAGGTGCCTTGTCCACTGCCGAGCCTTTGTACGTAAAGGCATTGATTTTGGAAACTGATTGGCGCCAGGTTGGTGGGCGGAGTGAAAGTGCTCGAGCCCCCGCCTGTTGGAGCGGCGTCGGGCGCAGTGCTCTGCAAATGCGTGGACCACACCGTTAGCGCGCCTTCGGGAGTCGCAATTGTGGGGTCGCACGAGGGATTGACGGCTACGTCGGATGGTAAGACACTAACGGTCCCAGTCGCTGGATTTCTCCCAGTGAGTGGGTTCGAGGTCAAGTCGTTATTTATGGACAGAGTGAGAAGCCCGTTCCTCGAGATGTGGCATCCGCAACACTCGCTCATCTGTTGATCTGCGCTGAATACGTAAAACATCGCGCAAAGGTCTTGTCCGTTGATGCCCGGATTCGCGATCCGCACAGCCTCGTCCACCCCAGGAATATTTGACCGGTCGAAATATGAAATCAATGCCTTCGAGCCGGCCTTTCGGGTTTCCGTGACCACATAATCGATCGGCTTCACGGTAAGGACAGTTGATCCACTGACCGACTGATAGCTGGCGTTGATGCTGGCAGAGCCTTCGGCGACACCCGAAGCTAGTCCGTTGGCCGAGATGGTGGCGATGTCGGGATTGGCCGAACTCCAAGTCACTCCGGTGGTGGGATTGCGCTTACTTCCGTCGCTCAGAATTTCATAAACGGTGAACTTCTGGGTGGTCCCTGGATAAACCGACGCGTTGAGCGGGAAAACCGTAAGCGATATTGGCACTGCGGCGGATACCGTAACCAGGGTTGCAGCGGAGACAGGCCCGTCGGTAGCGGTGATGGAGGCCGAACCTACGCCGCGAGCGGTGATCAATCCATTGATTCCAATATCTACTATTCCGGGGACAGCCCCGGCCCAAGTGACCTGGTTGCTCAAATCCTGGGTGCTGCCATCGTTGTAAGAACCGGTAGCGGTGAGTTGCTCGGTCTCTCCTTTGGGAACGGAAACGTTCGCGGGGGTGATTGCGATAGAAACCAGAGTGGTTTGGGTGACGGTTATTTTGTCGGAGCTGCTTATAGTTCCGGAGGTGGCGCTTATAGTTGCGGTCCCCGGACCAGTTGCCGTGACCAGGCCGGACGCGCTGACACTAACGATGCCGGTGGCCGAGCCACTCCATGAGACTTTGGAAGTAATGTCCTGGGTGGTGCCGTCATTGTAGCTTCCAGTAGCGGTAAGTTGCTCAGTCTTACCGCTTATTAAAGTAGGAGTGACCGGCGATATGACGATCGACGTGAGGCTGGCGGAAGAAACGGTGATTTGATCGGATCCGCTTACCGATCCGACGGTCGCGGTCACAGTAGCCATCCCATTGGCCAAGGCATTCAGCAATCCGGAATTACTGACCGACGCTACCGTTGGTGGCGAGACTGTCCATCCAGCGCTGTTGGTGACGGTCTGGGTGCTGCCGTCAGAGAAACTTCCGCTCACCGCGAGTTGCTGGCTGGTTCCCTTTACCAACGATGGACTGGATGGCGTTATGGATAGCGAAGTAAGTGCTGGAGCGGAAACTGTGATTAACGCTGACGTGCTGATTGAACCGGAAGTCGCGGTTAGTGTGGCGGTTCCCTGTGACGACGAAGTGAGCAGACCAGTAGAGTTCACGGAAGCCACGCTGCCGGCGGAAACTGACCATGCAACTATGCCGGTAACGTCCTGGGTGGATCCATCGCTAAAGGAACCGGCCACCGAAAATTGTTGCGTCCGGCCCTTTGCGATCACCGCAGTCGCGGGTGATATGGCCAGAGAAATTAAACTCGGTTGGATCACCGTCAGGGTCGCAGCGCCACGAATCGTTCCGTTGGAGGCCGTTATCGTCACCGAGCCGGCATTCACACCGGTCGCCAAGCCGGAGTTATTCACGGTGGCGATCGTGGGGTCGGAAGAAGTCCATGTGGTGACGCTGGTCATGTCTCGACTGCTGCCGTCGGCAAAGCTGCCAGTTGCGGCGAGTTGCACGGTACTCCCCTTAGGCACAGAAGGCTGCGAGGTAAGGGTGATTGAAAGCAGGCCAGCGGCTGGAACGGTAAAAAGGGCTTTGCCGGTCACGGTCCCTGAAGTAGCTACGATCATTGTCGATCCAGGTTGATGCGCGGCGGCTATTCCGGAGCTGTTGACGGACGCAATGGTGGGATCGGCGGCGCTCCAAGTGACGCTGGAGGTGACGTCTTCGGTGGTTTGATCGGCAAAAGTCCCGGTTACGACGAACTTTTCACTGTCTCCTATTGGCACAACTGGATTCGCGGGAGAAATTGTGAGTGAGGTTAGAGTCTGGTGCTGGTTGGCTGGTTTATTGGGGTTTAGAGTTCCTCCGCCACACCCGCTCAACCCTGCGATGAGGAACACCAGAGTCGAGACTTCGGCGATAAAATGCCGCGATGCACGGTCTTCCCTAGCCAATTGGAGCATAAACGAGTCTCGTGGCCGCTGTCTGGGGAAGACACGACTACCTGAATAGACTCATACTTTAGGGTTAGGTGAATAGTTTGGGAATGGCCTTATCGCTCTAGTCAGGGGGCATTAATACACGGTGACTAGCCTAAGCGACTAGCCAGTGTGAACTAGCCCATTTGGGTAGGTATTAGAATCGTCTGAGGTGCGAAATTAAAACAGAAATTGGACGCCGGTGAGATAACTCTCCTCGTTTATGTCTCGTTTTTTGGTCCACCGGACCTGAACGAGCGTGGGAATCGCTGTTACACCTTCACTTACCCCGACGTGGCAGAGCATGACTTCGCTGCCGTCAACAGGTTGATTGGTCAGAAAGCAGAATCCGCCCTTGCTGATGTTTTGGGCTCGTCCCGACAATGCCGATTTTGTGGGTTGTTTTTGCGCAAGCGGAGGTACGCCCGCGGCTTGTATTTCCAGGATCTGGGGAAACCGGGGGTAACGGCGACGCTCGCGTTCAGAGGAGGGCTTCACGAGGTACGATAATCAACCTCATTTGATTGCAGGTAAATTGCTCGAATGGACTAGTTCAATTGTGTCGAATTAACTGTGGGATCCGATGACGCGGCCTACGATGCCGGAGCGCGTCGAAACTCCCATTTTAACCATGACAAGTCGCAAAAAAGCTTTCACGGTGTTTGGACTGATGTTCATCCTGAGCGCGATTTCCTTGCTTGTCAGGCCTTGAAGCAATAGTTCAACGGTCTCGCGCTCGCGCATCGTTAGATCGAATTGCTGGCTCAATTGGGTGAGGGCGGCGGTGCTGGAGGAATACCGTTCGAGCAAAATCCCCAGGGACGGCTGGTTGGAGTCGGCGGTGGAATCCAGGCGGAATGGCTTACAGATGTAGCGCCTCCGCCCGGACTTGAACTCTTTCACGAAATCCAGCGATTTGTCGGATTGCCGGTCGACGAGCGCGGCACGCACTTTGTCGGACAGAAAGACATCCAGTCGCTTGATTTTTTCGGGAGTGCTGGGGAAGGTCAGAATCTGTACCGCCTCGGCATTGCAAGCGAGGGGATTCAATGTGGGATCCATGAGAAGAAATCCCGGTTCTGAAATTCCGATTGGCACAGACGCTCCTTGAACCAATTGCGATTACTCAACCATCCGTTGGAGAAGGCGAGCTTAAATTGGAGTAGTGCAACGGACTACGCTAATGGGGGAGGGAAAACAAAGCTTTGCATCGGATCACGGTGCTGTCAAGGATGAAAATTGCAAATTGCGAAACAAAAAATCTATCTCTCAACCTACCAACAACTTCGCATTTGGGGTAGCGACTCTGGGTTAATCCTTATGGGCTACTCATTCGGACTAGCCGAAAAGACTAGTTAGCTCGCACTATTGTTGGGTTTGCGAACGGATGATTAACTAACGAATGATTAACTGTGGACTGGCGACGTCCGGCGAAACTATGTCTGTTGCAGCTGATAAGTTCGAAGCGCTTCCCGGGACCACGTGCCCGGTGGTTCGTGCGGTACTTTGTTTATCTTTAATTTCTGGCGGAGGCTCGATAAACATATTCGCGCAATCTGATCTAAGCGCGAGTGGCGCTGTGGCTGCAAAAACAAAGGTCGTAGCTTCGCTTCGGGTGGAAAACCGGCAGCGGATAGAGACGCGGAAGTCGGCGGCATTCTCCGACAGCGTCGAATGTGATTCCGGAGACACTAAGCGACAATCCAAGCTTGCCGATGACGCGGCAAAGTCCGAAAATAAAAATGCGGAGGCAGAAATTGTTTCTGCAAGGAACGATTCCGGCAGCGATCAAACAAGTAGCGCGACGGAAGAAGCCAGGCGCGATCTTATGAAAGATGGGTTTCGATTGTCGATGGAAACGCGGTACTCAGAAGAAAACGGCCAAAAGAGTTGCAGCCTTGAGAATAAATGACGTGGTGGCTGAAGATTCTAAAAAGTCTTAGTCAATGAAAAAGGTTTATTACATTCCGGCGCTCGCGATATTCATGACCGCGTTGCTACATGCGCAAAATCCTCCGATGAATTGCTCGGGGGATGGAATTATCCAAGTATGTACTGCGGCGGACACGGGGGCAGCAACGGACCCTGCTTCGACGGGTCCGCAGCAGGGAGGTACTGCTGCGGTTCCTCCGACGGTCGTTTCTCCGGCAGTAGTTTCTCAGCAAATCGTTTCTCCGCCAGTTATTCCTGCAACCCCCCAGGTTTCTTATAAGAACGGACTCTTGACGATTGTGGCGGAAAATATTCCGTTGAGCCAGGTGCTGCATGAAGTCAGTAAGAAAACAGGGGCGACGCTGGAAGTGCAAGAATCCAGCGCCACCGAACCGGTTTTCGCGAACCTGGGACCAGCTTCTGTCCGCGACGTTCTGGTAAAGCTGCTGAATGGCACGAAATTTAATTATGTAATGTTGGGCTCCCCTGATACTTCGAGCGATTTAAAGAAAATCGTACTCACACCCTCGGGCGAGAACACGGAAGTGGCGGAAAGCGCGGTGCCAGATATCGGACTGCCAGCCAGGGCCGTAGCCGCAGTTCCGGCAGCTGCTCCTCAGTCGGAAGAGGAAAGAAGAAACGCTTTCATGGCTGATGTGGAAAGCAAGCGCGCTGAGGTCATGCAAAAGATGCAGGAAAGATATGCAGATATGGCCGCGAAAGGGGTGCTGCGAACGCCGGAGCCGCGTGGGAATGATGCGGCGGCGGCTACTTCCACTCCACAAGCGGCACCTGCCGAAGGGGCTGAGTCCGAGGCAGTCATAGGCGACGCGCCCACTCCATAGTCGTACCCTCCCTCGCTGAGTTCAATTGTTTATATCCCCCTTTTAAATGGACTAGTTCTTTTGGCTACGTTCGATTGGGCAATTGGAAAACTAATGCAATCGAATTAGTTTGCATAGCTAGTATCTAAGACTAAGCCACACGGGTAATTGCAAAGATTCAAAGTTAAGCTACATTTCTGACTGCGCGTCCTCAGCTGAATCGTCCCCTCCCCCCAGCCGGCAGCGCCTCAAATAGGAGGATCCTCAATGAAGAAAGTAATGTGTAGTTTTCTGTCCATGCTCGCTATCGCATTGGTCATTGCCATGGTTTCCGGCTCTGCCTTTGCCGATGACAGCTCCATCGGAGAATATTTCACCGACAACTATTTCTCCAACAACACCGTAGCTGGAGCCCCGGCTGCGACTTTACGTTTCACCAACCATGGCTCCGTCGCCACTGACGAATGCGCCATGATCTACGTTTACGCGGCCGACCAACAGCTGACCGAATGCTGCGGTTGCCACGTGACCTCCAACGGACTGCAAACGATCAACGTGCAAACCCAGCTCTTGGCCAACACTTTGACCCGCGTTGTCCCCAACAATGGCACCATCGAAATCGTTTCCGGGCTGCCCACCAGCGGCGGCATCGTCGGGCCCAAGGGTAACAACGACCCAGCTTGCGATCCCACCAATGTCAGCATCGCTCCAGAAATCGATTCATGGTTGACGCACGTGCAGAACAAAGTCGGCACCACATTCCCCATCACCGAAGATCGTGGCGATGAGGAATTCCTGAGCTCGACCGAACTGAGCAACCTGGAAGGCGATTGCTACTTCGCCGAAAGACTCGGCAGCGGCTTCGGCATCTGCGACTGCGGTAAGTTCGAGCAGTAACCTCAACTCGGGTGGTGGACGGTTTCCGCCTACCACTCGATTTCTGTAACATCTTGCCGGCGCCAGGGGCGGCAGTCGTCCAAACCTGGCACGGTTTTAAACTTAAGGATCCAAACGGGGGGAGTTCAGCAAATGAAATATTCATCCAGCATTTCCGCACTCATTTTAGGTTTAGCGGCCACACTCACATTCAACTGCGCAGCACAATCCCAGGACAGTACGGTAGTTGCAAAAATCGCGGGAACGAATCTTACGACTGCGGACTTTGAAAAGACGCAGGCCTCAGATCTCTTGCAGGCGCGTTATCAGATGTACCTCAGCGAGCGCAAAATTCTCGACCAGTACATCGACAACCAATTACTGGAAGTTCAGGCGAAGAAGGAAGGCGTTACCGTAGATCAATTGTTGGAGAAGGAAGCCTACAAAGGCATCACGGACCCAACAGAAGATCAACTCGCGGTGTACTACGAAGGCTTGGGAGTGGATCAGCCATTCGCCACCGTCCACGATCAGATTCTTACCCATATCCGCGATCTGCGCCGCAGCAAAGCCAAGACCAAGTATGTGGATTCGCTGCGCACTAAATCGAACATCAAGATTCTTCTGGCTCCGCCAACAGTGAAGGTTGATGCTGAAAACGGCAATTTCCACGGCTCCAAAGATGCGCCGGTCACCCTGGTGGAATTCGCGGATTACCAATGCCCTTACTGCGCCAAGGTGAATCCCTTGGTAAAGCAGATGGAAAAAGACTACGGCGACAAACTGACCGTCGTTTACAAGGACTTCCCGCTACCCATGCACAAAGACTCGCAAAAGGCTGCGGAAGGTGCACGTTGCGCAGGCGAACAGGGCAAGTTCTGGGAATATCACGATCAGCTATTCACCAGCCATTTAGTAGATGTTGCGAGTTTGAAGAAGCAAGCTGGAGACCTGAAGCTAGACACGGCGAAATTTGATGCCTGCCTGGATTCAGGTGCGGAAGCTGCGGCGGTGAAGAAAGACCTGGAAGAAGGCAAAAAGCTCGGATTGACGGCAACCCCGAGCTTCTTCGTCAACGGTCACTTCTTCAGCGGAGCGGCGGACGCGAACACCATGCACGAGATTATAGGCATGGCAATGCCTGCCGGAACTTCGGCCGCGGTACCCCCGACCGCAGTGGCCCAAGTCACCGGAAAGTAGTCAGTCAACCTCGGCCTCCCCGGTGGCGACACCGGGGATGTCCGGCCTAATTAATGTCCGGCCCAATTGAAGACCCGTGGTGGATTCCATGATTGTTTCCGTCTTGATCTCGCCCATGAAAAAAATCGTCACTACCATCGTCGCTACCTTGATCCTCACGGCCTTTGCCACAGCCGCTCCACTGACCGTGACCCCCACTCCTCAACCGGTCAACTCAATAAATGCCGGGGCGCAGCAACAATTTGCAGCCACTAGTTCCACCGGGACGAGCGCAGTGGTTTTCTGGACGGTTTCGGGCAACGGGTGCGCGGGCATGGGATGCGGCAACATCTCAATTACGGGCGGCCTCTACACGGCACCCGCCAATATTTCCAGTCCGATTACCGCAATTATTACGGCAACCTCTACCCGCGATTCGTCGAGTTTTGGTTCGACGTCGATCACAGTGAATCCTGGCTCCGGTGGCGGGGGAGGAAACACCCACATCAGTGTTACTCCTGGAGGAACCGTCCAGGTCAGCGCAGGCGGATCCCAAACATTTTCGGCGACCGTGACCGGACCTTCCAACAACGCAGTCACTTGGAGCGTAGGTGGATTCACGTGCGGCGCAAGCTGCGGCACGATTAACGCGGCCGGCGTGTATACCGCCGCTAGCGGTATAACGCGAACGACGACGGCCACGGTAACCGCAACTTCGCAGGCCGATCCCACAGCGTCAGCGACGGTGAATGTTCAGGTCTCTCCCGTGGTTGGAATTACTGTGTCACCGACGAGCGTGCAGTTAAGTCCTGCGGGGCAGCAGCAGTTTAACGCTACGGTCACGGGTACCTCAATTCAAAGCGTCAGGTGGGGTGTCTCCGGTAGCGGCTGCAGCGGCGCCGCTTGTGGCAGCGTCTCCTCATCGGGATTTTATACGGCGCCGGGTAGCGTTTCTTCTCCGTTGCAAGTCAGTGTCACAGCGACGTCACAGGCGGACGGCACTAAGTCGGCGACCGCCACGGTCACTGTAGGGCCAATCGTGAGGGTCTCGGTCTCACCCTCTACGCTTTCGCTTTCGGTGAATTCCAATCAGCAATATACGGTCGCAGTGAGCGGCGCGTCGAACAACTCGGTTACGTGGAGCGTCTCGGGAGCGGGTTGCAGCGGCACGGCATGCGGCATGGTCGCACCCATCGATGGAACTACGGCTCTGTATCAATCTCCATCTGGGGTGCCGAGTCCGGCGAATGTGAACGTGACCGCGACACTCGTCGCCGATCCGACGAAGAGCGGTTCTGCAATCGTGACCATCGTTCCTTCCAGTAACAGCCGTTTAAGCGGACCCTACGCTTTTCTGTTCAGGGGAGTCGATAACACTGGGACCTATCAGGCGGCCGGCAGCTTTATCGCGGACGGCAACGGAGGATTGAACAACGGCGTTGAGGACATCAATTGCGGACATGGCGCAATGGATCCAATCTGCGCTTCCGGCGCGATATCAGGGCAGACCTTCACGGGTACGTATACCCTGAATGCGGATGGGCGCGGGTCTTTCACGATCAATCCAGCGGCGGGTGGATCTTACACCTATGCTCTGGCTTTAGCGCCGTCGAATGTGAGAGCGCGTTTTATCGAGAGCGACGGTGGCAGCATTCGTGGGTCAGGCGTTCTCGAGCCCCAGACAGCTTCCGCTTTCACGCCATCGGCCCTCAACGGAGGATTCTCCTTCAGCCTGAGCGGCACGGACGCGATGGCAAAGCCGCTCGCCGCCATTGGCTCCATGGGGATGTCCATAAACACCTTCACGTCGCAACCTGTAATCACATCAGGGGTACTGGACGTGAATGACAACGGCGCCGTTTCATGCTTTCCGCCGGAATCGGGTTATATGGGCGGGCCATCTTGTCCTTCAGCGGGAACTTCGTTTAGTAAATTTCCCGGCACCTTCAGCGTCGGTTCTAATGGCCGGGGAACCGCTACCTTCAATATCGCGGGATACGATGGCAACAGTTCCGACACCAGTGTCTTCAATTTCAGCATGTATGTGGTTTCGGCAAACGAAGTGTTTCTGCTTTCGATGGATGATCCGGTGTCTTCGAAAAATCCCGTTTTCAGCGGACAAGTTTTGAAGCAAATCTTGCCACAACCCGGCTTCCCCTTTCAGCAAGGTCAGGCAGTGATCAGTTGGACGGGTGTGATTCCAGGATCGAGGGTTCCCTTGGCCGCAGTAGGTCAGATCATGTTCGATGACAACGGCGACATTACCAATCTGGATATCGATCAAAATACCGGCGGTTCAACTACGTATTGGAATGGCCGGGGTCTGTGCAACGGGCAGAATCGTTTGGGGTTGTGCACGTTCACAACGCAAAATAATCAGGACGTTCTATTTTCCGCTAACACTACACAATTGCGCGCCTTCCCGACCGCGCCAAACTCCGGGTTCGTACTTGGCATGGGGCCTGCTGTAACGGTAGGGAAGATCGAAGCGCAGGTGCCGGGTTCGTTCCCACTGCCGTTTATGTTTGGCTCCGACCTGATGACCTCGGCCAGCGACACCATCATTGCGGGAACCGGAAGCCTGGGGCAATCGAGCGGACGCCTCGCGCCAGTGTCCGGAAATAAGGACGAGTCCATGCCCTCGATGTTTGCCGCTAGTGTGCCCCTTAACGGTACCTACGGCCCCCCGACTCTGCCCAATGGGCAAGGCTTAATCTACTTGAACTCCCCCGGAGTGCCATCGCTCGATCTTTGGGTGGCCTCACCTTACAAATCGTTCGCACTCGAGGTTGATCCCAACGCGGTGCCGGACGTAATTGTTTTCGAACACTAACCCGCTTGGTAGGTCGAATTGTCGAACCGCAAGTGGGAGAATACTCTCCGGGAGGAGCTGCCATGAATAAGCTCGCTTATGGATTGTTGGTGATGACTGCGCTCGTCGGTAGCGCAATGTGCGATGAAGCTGGAAACGCCATCCTGAGCAAGGCCAAAGCCGGAGATGCAGCCGCTCAGGCGGAAGCCGGAACCATGTACGCGATCGGGCGGAATGGGTTTTATCGTGACAGCCAGGAAGCGGTGAAGTGGTTTACCAAGTCAGCGGAGCAGGGCAATGCTGATGGCGAATATGGGCTGGGAGCAATGTATGAGCTAGGACGTGGGGTTCCTCGAGATGTCCCTGCGGCCGTTAAATGGTATGACCTGGCGGCGAAGCACGGAAAAATTGACGCTCAGTTAGCACTGGCGAAAATGTACGACTCAGGACGAGGCGTGCCAAAAGATCCCGCAACGGCGGTGAAATATTATCAGGAGGCCGCAGCCAAGGATGATGGTTCTGCCATCCTTCGTCTGGCCCAATTTTATGAAACTGGTACCGGAGTGCCACAGGATTTCGCGTCTTCCATGAAGTGGTACATGAAACTCGCCAATAAATATGCAGAGGCTCAATACAAGATAGGTTATTTCTATGAGCACGGCTATGGTGTGCAGGCCGACCGCACTAAATCTCTCGACTGGTATCACAAAGCTTCCAGCCACGGTTCCGTGGAAGCCATGCTTCGGATTAAAGAACTAGAGAAATAAAGCTTTCGGTCTTAGTCCAAAATTCGCCTCTGCTTTTCTGCTGAGGGGCTGACCCTTCGCACCACAAAGTCATTCACGCTGATAAACTCCTTCCTGGGAAAAAGCATGAAACTTGATGGAATAAAAATCACGTGGCTGGGGCACGCCACTTTTCGCGTAGAGACCCCAGCGGGTACAACTATATTGATTGATCCATGGGTGAAGGGAAATCCCAAGTATCCGCCCAGCGAAAAAGAATTTAAAAAGATCGACGTAATGTTGTGTACGCACGGCCACGGCGACCACATCGGAGACGCTGTTGAATTGGCAAAAAAATACGACCCTAAAATTGTCGCGATTCCAGAGCTTGCAACGTGGCTTCAGAAGAAGGGCGCAAAGCAAACACTTCCTATGAACAAAGGCGGAACCCAGGCCGTGGATGACATCAAAGTAACCATGGTGCAGGCTCAGCACTCGTCGGGCATAGAGGATGGCGACGCAATTATTTATGGCGGGGAGCCTTGTGGCTACGTCATCGAGTTCGAAAACTCAATCAAGATTTATCATGCGGGGGATACGAACGTATTCGGCGATATGCGAATCATTCGCGAAATTTATGCACCCGATATTGTGATGCTGCCCATTGGCGACCACTATACGATGGGGCCGCGCGAGGCGGCGTATGCTTGCGGTTTGTTGAAGGCGAACACGGTAGTTCCCATGCACTTTGGGACATTTCCGCAGCTTACGGGGACGCCTGCTGAATTGCGAAAGCTGCTGCCTGCGCAGGAAGTTTTCGAAATGACGCCGGGGCAGACGGTTTCGTGAAGTTTGTCATCGGGGCCGGATGGATGGCTTTTTGGGTGTCGCGGTGGTTAGCAGCGCTGTTGAGTTTCCCCGCTGCGAACTAAGAAACTCCGGTTCGTGGCAGTTTTTCGCAGGCGCTGGTGGTCAGCCAAAAGCAGATTCTTCGCCGCTGAACCGGTTCGAAATGACAACGGTAAGGGCAGGTAAGAGAATGGTAAGAGGAAGGTCTCAGTGACAGAGTCGAAACCACAATGGCGCCAACACGGTATCACCGCCGACGCTGTCGAAGACTATTTATATTCCATCATTCCCGAGCGGGACGAAGTCCTGACGAAGATGGAAGCGGAAGCCGCAGTTCGAAACATTCCCATCGTTGGCCCGGTTGTCGGACGCATGCTTCATCAGTTAGCTCTATTGGTCCAGGCCAAAAACATTTTTGAAATGGGATCGGCGATTGGCTATTCGACAATTTGGTGGGCTCGCGCCATAGGCGATGGCGGGAAAGTCTTCTATACCGATGGAGATCGCAAAAACGCTGACGAAGCGCGACGCTATTTCGACGCGGCCGGGGTCGCGAGCAAAATAACGATCCGAACTGGGGACGCGCTTGAAATTCTTTCCGAGCAAACGGGAGAATTCGACATCATCTTTAATGACATCGATAAAGAAGATTATCCCCGCGTATTCCGCCTGGCCCTTCCACGACTAAGAAGAGGAGGGCTCTTCGTCACGGATAACGTTTTGTGGAGCGGAAGAGTTTCCGAGAAAAATCCAACGGAGGCATCTACCAAAGCGATTCTGGAATTCAACCGCCTGCTGTACGAATCGTCAGACCTGTTTACCACCATCTTGCCAATTCGCGACGGCGTCGCTGTAGCGATCAAAAAGTGAAACCAGTGAAGCCGCCCGCTGCATCTGCAATGCGCACGCGGATGATCGCGGCGATTCAGCGGTTACCTCGAGGAAAAGTTTCAACTTACGGGGAAGTTGCCAAAGCCGCGGGTTATCCCGGATACGCCCGGCAAGTCGCTCAAGTTCTTCATCGCACCAACGGGCTGCCCTGGCATCGGGTGGTGGGCGCGGGCGGCGCGATTAAGGCTCCTGGTGAATATGCGAACGAACAGCGGTTCCGTTTGCAGGGCGAAGGAGTCTTGTTTCGGGGGAAGCGCGTGGATATGGGGCGGTGTGGCGTGGGAGATCAAAAGGCCGCGGACAAGAGTGCGCGCGCCACACGTTAGGGCTTGAATTGTTGGTCGATTTCTACCTGATAGCCGGCACTGAGGCGGTTGGTTTCGTTTGCCATTCCTACGACGGCCATTAATTCGTTGAACATGTCGTCGGTCATTCCTTTGTTCCTGGCCGAGGCGGTGTGGGATGCGATGCAGTATCCGCACTGATTGCTCACGCTCACCGCTACATAAATCAATTCCTTGGTAAGTGGATCAAGCGCGCCCGGCGCCATTATTTCTTTTATGTCTTGCCAGGTCCGCTTCAGTGCTGCCGGATCGTTGGCCAGAGCTTTCCAAAAATTGTTGATCCAATCGACCTTTCGCGTGGCCATGATGTCGTCGTAAATTTCGCGGACCTGCGGAGTTGCATCGTCGTATTCGATTAAGTAGACAGTCGCCATGTCATCTCCCAAAAACTTTTGAAAGCCCGTTGTATCTTCAGTCGATTAGAGTATTCGATATGAAAGCAGTTCGCATACATTCCTTCGGCGGGCCTGAGGTGCTTCAATACGAGGATGCCCCCGATCCCAAACTCCGCAAAGATCTAGTCTTGGTTCGTGTTCGCGCCTGCGCGCTGAATCACCTTGATCTTTGGATTCGCAAAGGCGTTGGCAAAGTAAACCTGCCGCACATCTTGGGCAGCGATGTTGCGGGGGAAATTGCTGAGATCGGGGAATACGTCTCCGGTCTTCAAGTTGGGCAGCGCGTGTTGCTGGCACCGATGATTTTTTGTAACCGCTGTGCCGCGTGCACCGCGGGACAGCAAAATAAGTGCCGCGAATTTACTGTTCTCGGCAATGGGGTTGACGGCGGCAATTGCGAATTCATCGCCATCCCTGCTGTGAATGTGGTGCCAATCTCTGACAGCATGAATTTCATCGACGCCGCCAGCGTACCTTTAGTTTTTACCACTGCGTGGCACATGCTGATCGGACGCGCAAATCTCGTAGCCGGTCAGACGGTGCTGGTGTTAGGAGCAAGCTCAGGCGTAGGCATTGCGGCGATTCAGCTTTCAAAAATGTTTCACTGCCGCGTCATTGCCACCGCCAGTGATGAAATCAAAATCCAAAACGCAAAAGAGCTCGGCGCGGAATTTGTTATCAATCACTACACTCAGAAAATTTCTGAAGAAGTAAAGAAGATCACAAACAAAGAAGGCGTTGACGTGGTGATCGAGCACGTCGGCGAGAAAACCTGGCAGGAGAGCGTGAAGTGCCTGAAGCCAGGAGGGACGCTGGTCACCTGCGGAGCAACCACCGGGCCCAACGGAGCATTGGATTTGAGGTTTCTGTTCTCGCGACAGCTTTCGATTCTGGGATCCTTCATGGGGACAATGGGGGAACTGCACAGCGTGTTAGGCCACATATTCGCGGGAAGACTGAAGCCCGTTGTGGATCGAACTTTTCCGCTGCAAGAAATTCGAGCAGCGCACGAGCACATGGAAAACGGCCGCATGTTCGGCAAGATCGTGCTGACCGTGGATTAACTGCCCGAGAGTCGTCCTTAAAAGGTGGAGGGATCTTGCGTACATCACCGGGGCACTTGTTTCGCATATCGAGTGAGTCAGGGTGTTGCTGGGATCTAAAATCCCAACCGACAACCACGAAGGACACTAAGTATCACGAAGTTGTTTAACGACACCTAGCACCCAGCTAACATAGTCTTAAATTATGCAATCAGTTCAGCGAGACGGGTCAGCGCGTCCCTCCCAAGCAATTCAGCAATTTCTGGCTGCATTTGTAATCTTCTTCGTGATTATTCTCGTTGACGTGCACTTCCTAGCCTTTTTCCCGCTGACCATTAGAGATCCGCTTTCCATTCGTATGTCCATCATAGTAGCTTCGCTTGGCGGACTCTGCGCGGGTACATATGTCGTCAGCAGGAGGACGCATTAGTGAGTTGTACTGCCGATATGGCAAGAACTTTCTTCCGCGAAGTTGTTATCGTTTCTCTCACCTCCGGGTGCCCCATCCATCCGCGTTCTTTGCGGATGAGTGGGATACGTTGAAATCGACCACTCCTATGCAGCCGCTTCGTCACTAGGAGGGGACGAGTCCTGATGCTTGTCTGCGATTATGTTCGCTCTTATGCTGCGTAAAATCCCCACTCATCGCAAAGAACGCGGATAAGATGGGGCACCCAGCCCTCCAAAAGATCGCGACTGGATGGACTGCCAACCCTGTGTTGCTAACGGCTAATGATGACGACAGTCTAACTCCCGGCGTAAGTTCGGTTACAGGCAGGGAAGAAAATGGTAACTCGCCTCGGCAAAGACTGTTGCCCTAATGGCGTTGTGGCCAGCCAGCGTGACTTTATTTCAGGCCGCTGACCTACCTGCCGAGGCACCATCCGGTGAAATTGAGACTGTCGTTTCCCAGGCCGCAGCGGAATTTTTTAAGGACGCCCCACATGCGGTCGGACTTTCCATTGGGGTTCTGAAGGATGGAAAGACGTACGCCTTCAACTACGGGACCGTCGAAAATGGGAAAAAGAGGCTGCCAACGTCCGACACGTTGTACCCGATCGCGTCCATCACAAAGACATTTACCGGGACTCTTCTGGCACAGGCCGTCCTCGAGAAGAAAGTTAAATTTGACGATGACGTGCGGAAGTACCTGGATGGAGAGTACCCAAACTTGGTGTTTCAGGGGCATCCCATACAGTTGGGGTATCTGGTGAATCACAATTCTGGACTACCATTCAATTTGCCCGATATACCGGAAAATCGGCCTCCGTTTCCAACCATGTCACCGGCGACCCAGAAAATGCTAGCAAATTACACACGTAGGGACTTCTTGTCCGACTTGCATAAGGTAGAACTCAGGACGAATCCTGGCGAAAAATTCAGCTACTCGAATTCGGCGGCGGTACTTTTGAGCATCGTTCTGGAACGCATCTACCACATGCCCTATGAAAAGATTGTGGAACATAAAATCACAAGGCCGCTGGGTATGAAGAATACGACGATCTCCATGAACAGTTCGCAGAAGAGGAGATTAGCACGAGGTTATGACCAGAATGGTGAATTGGTACCGGAGACTCCAGAGATATTGCTTGGGGCGGCGGCTTTAAAGTCTACAGTTGCCGATCTTTTAAATTATGCCAGTTGGGAGCTAGCGGAGAGAGATCCCGCGGTGAAGCTGTCACACCAATCAAGGTTCATTGTGAATGACAATTACTCGGTCGGATTGAATTGGCAAATGATTAAATCCGGCTCTTATCGCCGCATCTGGCAGGATGGAAGCGCTCCCGGGTTCCTCAGCCTGTGCGTGACCTTCCCGGAGATGGGCATGGCTGTTATTGGTCTTGCAAACGAGGATGATAGAGTGTCGTCCCACGCGCTGAGCGTCGCGGTTGATAAGATCACTAAGGCTCTGGATGATCGTGCAATAACGATGTGACGTGCCGGGACACGACAGTTTCTCAGCCCGCCGCATCTTCCTATTGCAGGTGTTAGCTTCCACTCCGGATAGCAGGGTTCTATCAATTCAGCCGCTTCGTACTTAACGAGAAGATGTTGATCCATATGAGAAATAAACCTTTACTGTTATTGCTTGCGGTGATTGCTTCGATTTTGGCGTAACTATTCTTGGCCAACCCTCAAGTTACTGGAGCGACCTCGCACGGCCCGAGAGGCGAACCCTTTGTTTGCGTGGTTCATGATGCGAGGGCTTGCTTGGTACCTCTCCTTTATTCTGGTTTACGCCGCCAGTGTTGCCGTCCTCGTAAAAGCCCTACCGAGAAAGAGCGCTACTATCACCGGTCTGGTCTTTCTGCTCTCGCACTATTTCGCAGCCTGCACCTGGCTCGTGTTACGTTTCGACCTAGGTATGATGGGCCCGATAATCTATGCAACAGATCGTCTATCGCGTTGGTCTCGATTTCATCGTCAGGCACAAGCATTTGCATTGCCACGAAGGATGCTGTTGACGACTCATCCAAAACACCTCATCCGCGCTCTTTGCGGATGAGTGGAATGCGGTGAACTCGACCACCCCGATGCGGCCGCTGGGTCACTGGGAAAACATAAACATAGGTGCTCTTTGTCTGTGATGGTGATCGCTGTTGCAATGTGAAAATACCCACTCATCCGCAATAGGCGCGGATGATTTGGGGCACCCGCAGTTAGGGGGTGACAGCTTGGAGCATCTACACATCCTTACAGCAAGCTAGCCTTATCCTCGACGCACATTTACAATATCTGTATGCCTGCAAAAACTCCCGGTCTTAATTTTGGACCATATGTTTCTATTGAAGACGGCAAGCGCGTCGTCAACGACCTGACCTTCGGCAATCCCACGCCAGAAGGGGTCGTGCTGAGCACGGTCGATAACGTTGTTAACTGGATGCGCAAAAACTCCATATGGCCGATGACGTTCGGCCTGGCTTGCTGCGCGATTGAAATGATGTCGATGGGAGCATCGCGCTTTGACATCGCGCGCTTCGGCGCTGAAGTATTCCGTCCGTCGCCGCGACAGTCTGATCTCATGATCATTGCGGGACGCGTGTCTAACAAGATGGCTCCGGTAATTCGCCAACTGTGGGAGCAGATGCCCGAACCAAAATGGGTAATCTCCATGGGCGCCTGCGCAACTTCCGGGGGAGTGTTCAATAACTACGCTCTGGTGCAGAGCGTAAATCAAGTAATTCCCGTCGATATTTACGTCCCGGGATGCCCTCCGCGTCCTGAACAACTGATTTACGCCATCACCCTGCTGCAAGACAAAATTCAAAAAGAGCGCGGCACCATCAAGCGCGCCTTCAACGTTTCCTAGCATCTCGCGTAACGGTAATTCCCTCGACGACATTGGTGTCTGCACCCGGCACCTTGCGACACTGTACCTTTTTGTCAGCACCATAAAGAGCGAGGGTGCCCCATCCTTGCGTTTTGTGCAAGGGTGGGAATCCGTGATGACGGCATCAGAATTTTTCGCACTGAAATTCTTTCTTCCGAACCGAGTGGTTACTCTAGAGGGGCAAATCGAACACGAACTCAGAATCTTACTATCGGACCAAATGTGATTCGCAAATTGTTGTGTGCGCCGTTGTTGAAGTACACCTCGTCGCCCAGTTCAAGCCGTAATCCTACGGGTCCCAAGAGTGCTTCCACGCCGGCGGCTGGATAAATCGCAACCTTCACGTTGGAGGTGCGGATGCCGAACAGTGTGCTGGTCACGCTGCTATAGGGAAGCAAGCTTGGGCTGAGGCGGAAATCCATAAAGCCCCCCTTTAAGCTGACGAAGGGACGCAATCTGCCCTCCACAGGCTCAAGCGTAGGGCCGAACAGGCCGTGAGTCACTCCAATGGAAGTATTCGCAATCGCGGTTATATTGCCGTTCGCAATATTGCGGTAAGCTTCGTCGAAATTTATTCCGTAGTCGTAAGCAAGCTCTCCTTCAAGCATCAGATTGCGATGAATACGGTAGCCAAAGCGGCCTCCGACTCCGAAATTGTTTGTGCCGGTTTCGGAGATGCTGAGCGAGTCTAGAAAAATGCCGGCCTCGATGCGCTCCTGCGCAAACAATAATGGCGTGCCGACAGAAAGCAGAAATAGAAAAACATCAAAGACAAATTTGCCCATAGAGAGTGGCGTCCAATCCGTAACTAGGGCCGGTTCCGACCTAAGGTAGGATGCCGCCGGTTGGGCCGCCGTTGGTGCGATCACCGGTGTAGTTGAAGTCCTAACCTAACCCCTTTTCTACGATACGGATCTCCATTCTTGCAAAAAGCGCAAGGATGGGGATCCAGTTTTATATGGCACGAGCACCCCCTACTACTCCACTGTTGCGTACTTAGTGGTCTCCCACTTCGCCCCCGCGGTATTAACGGCATAGAAGTCGAAGCGGTGAGGACCAGGTGGCGCCGCCACGTTTGTATTTAACGTATTAATTCCGTAGGTTGAAAACTTCTTAACCCCATCTACCCAAACTTCCATGCGGGCGATGGTGCCGGTCACCTTGGCGCTGGCTTGCACCTGCACGCCTGTGATCGTTGAGTTGCTGATAGGACTGCATACGTTCACTCCTGGCGAGGCCGGTGCGGGACAGATGTTCGAACCCACGGTGAGCGGGAAATCCTGCCGCTCGAGCAGATTGTCCCATCCCGCGGAATAGATGGTGACGCTATGCTGTCCGGCGGCGAGGTTGAAAGTACCGTCGAAAAACGTGTAGTAAGAAAACGCATGTTTCAATTCTTCGCCCAGCTTCTTGCCGTCAACCCAGACCTCAACTTTGCGCCCAGGCGTTTGGTTGGCGGCGCCGATCCTGAAGGTGGCCGATGTTGACTCGCCGGTTGTGTTCGTCGGGGTGCATAAAGTAATTCCGGTTCCACTATCTGGGGCATCGCAAGTGGGAAAATTGCCGGGGGTGGTGTTGGTAAATAACATCAGCGTAGTGGCAGGATTAAAGACCCCGTCCGCCCCCGTGAGTGTGAGATCAGGCTTACTGTCGTGGTTGATTCGGAGAACATCGCCAGTACCGAGCTGCCCATTGAACGTGGTGATTGCCTGTTCAGGCTGGAAGGTTCCATCGCCGTTTCCGAGTAGGACGTTGAAGGTATCGGGGAAGGTCGCATGACAGTCTGAGGCCTCTACCACCGCAAGGTCGTTGATGCCGTCTCCATTAAAATCGGCGACCAGGGGAGTGTAGCCTCCGTTGGTACAGTTCTTGAGAGGTATCTGACTCGCGGTGAACGTCCTAGTGGAGTTGCCGTACTGCACAGTCACGGTTTTGTAATATTTGCTTCCGTTAATGGAAAAATCGAAAGGCTCGCCTATTAAATCCATTTTTCCATCGCCGTTTACGTCAAAAACGCCGTAAGCCACGTTATCAGTGAATATGGGAGTCGCCTGGAAATGTCCCGACCCATCTCCGTACAGGACTTCGTGATCCGTGAGGTAGGTAACATTCTGGCTGAGTATGTCGGCTTTGCCATCACCATCGAAATCGCCCACGAGTACGCTGCCCTGCACTGAAAGCGGGGTAGTCGGGCCGGGCGTAAAGCCGCCATCTTTATTCCCGAACCAAACCCGCAGGGTTTTGTCAGTCTGAGATTCAAAAACCAGGTCAATGCGCCCGTCGTGATTAATGTCAGCCGCGGCGATTGCATCTACTTCAACAGGGGCCACAAAGCTCGCTTGCAGGCGGAGCGATCCGTTTCCGTTATTCAAGAACTCGTAGAAAGTTGTCGTGTCGCTGCTAACGATCACATCGAGCTTGCCATCATTGTTAAAGTCTCCAATTGCGAAGTTATAGGCGCCTGCACCGTTGGGCAGGGAGTAATAGTCTGGCGACGCGTAAACCCCATCTCCTGTAGATAGATAGACCGCAAACTGGTTTGGGTTCTGAACCGTAGAGATTAAGTCTTCCCTTCCGTCGTTATTGAGATCGGCATGAGCTCGGATGTTGGAAATTGAGTATGTGCCCTCCGTAAAACTCACCGCCTGCCCAACGGCAATTGACGGAACTATTAAAAAGAAAAGGGGAAGCAAACGAAGTTTTTGCACTACAGCAAGAGACATCACGATGCACCTCGCCACAAATTGAAATAGCTGATCTCGGACGGCAAGCCAGACGAAGAAGCCTACTGTAGCCCGTGTCAGCACTCGATTGGATGGAAATTATCACTCTGAATGTTGGAATGACTTCGGGAAAAATTTTCTTACCATAAGAAAATCTTTCCTAAGGCTCTTCCCTTAGCCAAGCCCCCCTTGTTGTCCCCAAGCAGGCGAAGGCTTTTGGCGGCGCAGGTCCCAACGCTCAAGGAGTGACGAGGACCTTGAAGGCGCGCCGTCCCAAGAAGGGCGCGCCATCATTGCCGAACGGTTTATAATCACGATAATTGGGTTTGGTGGGCCATGAAGTTTCGTTTTATCTCGCCTCTATTCGCAGTCCTCGCAGCCTCAAGTTTTCTCTACGCCGGGAACTCTCCCGAACCTGCGCACATGTCTAAGCAAACGCGCATGGATCTGATACGGGCTTTCAATGCAGAATTGGTTTACATTCGCACCCCATTTCCTATGGGCAAAAAAGGGCTCAGCGTTAAAAATGGCGTGGTAAGTCCCGGCGAGCAAGAGTTACATCAGATGATTGCCATGTGGGGGCCTTCGGTAAAACCTGGTGATCGCGCTCGGATTTCTGAGATCGAAATTAAAGGCGATAAGATCCACTTCGAAATCAACGGAGGCCCGGTCAAGAGGCAGAAGTGGTATCAGCATATTTCGGTTGGCGCAGGGGGGAATGACGTACCCATCGCGGCGGGGAATCCGCAAGATAATCCTCGCGGCTCTTATGTCGATTTGATATTCGACAAATATGTGCCGGACCTGAACCCCCAGCAGCTTAAAAATTTGCTGGCACCAGTTTTCGATTTCGATTCCAAATCTGCACTACAGGCATATTTGGAAACAGTTCCGCCCAATGTGAAAGCCGCGATTGAGGCCCATCGTGTTCTGGTGGGGATGAACCGCGAGATGGTTATTTACTCTAAAGGGAGAGCCGGCCAGAAGACTCGCGAGAAAGACGGCGAAATTGAATATGAAGAATGGATATATGGGCAGCCTCCCCAGGATGTGGACTTCGTGCGACTTGTGGGGGACGAAGTGATCCGGGTTGAGACGATGAAAGTGACTGGGGAAAAAATCATAAAAACGGAAAAAGAGGTAAATCTCGATACCAGTCTTGCCAAGAGCGGAAGCGGACCTGCGCCTCGTCCATCAAACGCTCCGACTTTGCGGCGTCCCGGGGAAGAGGAGACGGAAAAGCCCACGCGCAGCGGACCTTCTAACATGCCGCCGGCCCCAATTTAGCGTGCGGCCTTTGCCGTCATTATCGCTCACCTTTACACTTAAATAGTGAAGATCGCGTTAGGGCAAATCAATCCCACCGTCGGAGACTTCAACGGCAATGCGGCAAAGATTGTCGATTTTTCTTTGCGCGCAAAGGCGGGCGGGGCCGACTTGGTTCTGTTTCCTGAACTTGCGATTTGCGGATATCCTCCTCGCGATCTTGTCGAGCGATCAAGTTTCGTAGAGCACAATCTAATTTCGGCGGAGAGCATTGCCCGCGGTACCCGCGGCATCGCCGTAATTTGCGGTTTAGTGACCGCCGCAGAGCCCGTAAGCGGCAAATCCGTAATGAACTCCGCCGCTCTATTGAAAGATGGCGGCATCGCATTCATTCAATCCAAGATGCTGCTGCCTACATATGACGTTTTCGACGAGATGCGAAACTTCGCTCCCGCCACCAGCCAGAGTTTATTTCCGTTTGCAGGCCAGCAAGTCGCTCTCACCATTTGTGAAGATGCATGGAATGACAAACAATTCTGGAATAAAAGACGGTACACGTTTGATCCGGTGGAAAGCTTACTGAAAGCGGGCGGCAATATACTCCTCAACATTTCAGCCTCGCCCTTCTGGATGCAAAAACAGGAATTGCGTCGCGACATGCTAGGTGCAATGGCGAAGAATTACAAACTTCCGGTCGCGATGGTCAACCAAGTGGGAGGCAATGACAGCTTGATCTTCGACGGCTCCAGTATGGCCTTCGACCGCGCCGGCAAGGTGATCGCGCAGTGCAAATCCTTCGAAGAAGATCTAGTCTGCTTTGACTCCGAAGAATTGACTGGAGAAATCCACGATCAGATTGAAGGTGACGAGCCAAGTGTTTACGCCGCACTGGTTCTCGGCACCCGCGATTACGTGCGCAAGTGCGGATTCCAGCAGGTTATCATCGGACTGAGCGGCGGTATCGACTCAGCGCTTACTGCGACTATTGCCGCTGACGCGCTCGGCCCCGAAAATGTAATCGGAGTCGGAATGCCGGGGCCATACTCGTCGCCAGGCTCGATTGCTGACGCGAAGGCTCTGGCCAGGAATTTGGGAATACGATTCGAACTAATCTCAATCACAGAAGTCTTTGCTGATTACCGCAAGTCTCTCGCCGAAGTTTTTTCCGGATCTGCGGAAGATGAGACGGAAGAAAATATTCAGTCGCGCGCCCGCGGAACGTTGTTGATGGCGCTATCCAATAAATTCGGTGCAATCGTACTGAGCACAGGAAATAAGAGCGAGATGGGAGTGGGATACTGCACGTTATATGGCGACATGGCGGGCGGACTGGGAGTGATTTCTGATGTTCCCAAAACTTTCGTCTATCGCCTGGCCCGCTACGTAAATGGCGAAAGAGAGGTTATTCCACAAGCCACCATCGAAAAACCGCCGTCAGCCGAGTTGCGTCCCGGACAAAAAGATAGTGACAGTCTTCCTCCTTATGAAGTGCTCGATTCCATATTGGAGGACTATGTCGAAGACTCGCATTCGGCGGAGGAAATATCCCGCGCTCATGGATTTGATTTAGAAACGGTACGCAAAGTCGTTCGCATGGTTGAACGTACGGAATATAAACGCCAACAAGCCGCCCCCGGTTTAAAGGTTTCGGCAAAAGCATTTGGCTCGGGCCGGCGTTTTCCAATCGCGGCGAAGTCTGACGTGTAAACTGCCTCAGGTAAAATATCTGGTTGTGTTGTTTGGGAAAAATCTCGACTTACAACAGGCGAAGACGCCCGTCGCTCCATAAATAGAAAGGAAGTCCATGCATCGCGCGCTCGTTTGTTTCGCCATTCTCTCAGCGATGGCAAGTGCTCAGACGCAACCTAAACCCGCGTCGAAAGTCATGCATTCAGAAACCGCAGCTTCCTCAAAGGATGCCCACATGCCCTCGGAGGAAACGGTTAGCGCCTTCCTGCGCGAGACCTTTGGATACAACCCGGCTCTGAGTTGGAAGATCACGGACATCAAGCCTTCCCAGGCCGAAGGACTCACTCAGGTGACTGTCGCGATCACCAGCCCGCACGGCTTGCAGTCCAACGTTTTCTACGTTACCCCGGATGGAAAGCACGCGATTGCAGGGGACATTATTCCGTTTGGCGTGCATCCGTTCGAGCCTGCCCGCAAGCGGCTGGAAAAAGATGTGAATGGATTTTCCCGAGGACCCGCCAATGCCCCAGTGACGATGGTTGAATTCAGCGATCTGCAATGTCCGCACTGCAAAGAGGCGCAGCCGATGGTGGACCGGTTAATGGCAGAGGAGAAAAACGTAAAATTAATATTCCAAAACTTTCCACTTTCTTCGCATGATTGGGCGGAGAAAGGCGCCTCGTACGCAGACTGTATTGGGCGCACTTCGAGCGACGCGGCATGGAAATTCATCCACAGTGTCTATGACGCTCAATCAGACATCGCCGCCGCAAATGCCGACGAGAAATTGAAAGGCCTCGCGGATGCGGCAGGCGCAAAAGGCGCCGAGATCTCCGATTGCGCGGCCAAACCCGCTACTGTGGGACGAGTGGAGCGCTCCCTGGAACTGGGACAAGCCGTGGGCGTCACCGGAACTCCTACTCTATTCGTCAATGGCAGAAGTATCAGCAACCTGGGAAGTCTGCCATATGAAGTGTTGAAGCAATTGGTGGATTTTGCCGCGCAGGACGCAAAGAGTGAGGATGCTAAAAAATAATCAGCGGGCGATATAAATTTCTGAGCTCGCGTTCATCGCAGAGCGTACGATTCGCGGAGTGATAACTAACATTAGCTCGTCGTCATCCACTTCTTTCGTGTTCGCGGTAGCTACCTGATTTAATCCCGGAAGGAAGCCAAGCCCCGGCAATCCGGTAAATGACCGCGTTTCACCGTGCGAGACGGCTCCCGCGACCACCGCCGCTTGACCGTCAATCAGCGAAATACTTCCCTTATATTCCCGGTTGGCGATGACCGGAACTCCGTTTTCAGATTGCCCAGTAAGACTTCTGACCTGCATTTCCAAATCAAGGCTAATGTCCGAGTTGCCGTGCACCATCGGCTTGGCTTTTAAGTTCAGCCCGATATCTTCATAGCTGAACGAAGGAAAAGGCGCCTGAAAACTATTGTTTTGCAATACGCTAGAAATTGCCGCGGTGTTGTAAATTGGCGCGAATGTGGCGTTGATGATCGGTAGTCGCGTGCCCATTTTAAAGGTTGCGTCATTTCCGTGAGACACTCTCAAGGTCGCATGCTGCAAATCTTTCACCCAACTTTGATTGAGCGATGCCTGCGCCACCAGGGTGCCTAAACTTAGTCCCTCAAAGGTAAGACCACCGCCAAAAGTGGCCAGGGGCTGGCTAAAAATGTTGTTTCCCTGCGACTGCAACTGGGCCAGCAACCCCGCGATGGACTGGCTGTTCGCCTGATTGATCCCGCCGCCTGAAATCAGTTGGTTTATTAAACTCTGTATGCTCTGACCTCCAACCCCTGCCAGCGCCGCAGCTGGAATATTGAATAAATTAAATTGATTGGGGATTCCCAATCCAATCTTGCGAGTGAATGTATGGCTGATCTGAAAAATCTCGAGATCCAACATTACCTGTGGGCGAGCGTCGTCCAGGTTTTCGATGAAACGCGAAGCTGCATCCAACACGTTTTGCGGGGCGCGAATAGTGAGCGTCGACGTCTGCGCATCCTGGTTAATTAATTTAATGTCGAAAATATTTCTCAATACATTGGTCACGTTAGTGAGATCAGTAGCCGATGAAATTCCGGGAAAATAAAAAGTCCGCAGGCCCATGCGGTCATACTGCCGGTGATTTTCGGGAGTATCAGCCGCAACCAGAATCTGCTTGTCTCCGGTCGGAATCCAAAACGTGTGAGTAACGGCGTTGGCCAGCCTCATCGCGGTATCGAAGTCAATGTCAGTGATATTGAAGCGTACGGGTCGCGATGGCACTGAGTCATCTATCTGTGCGTCGATCTTGTACCCGCCGGCAACCTGAGTGAGTAGGCCTCGGGAGTCGCCTTTGTAATGAAAATCAAGGCGCGCTTCATCGGGAAAGGCGTGAATTTCGGGCGATTCGTTTACCACGCGGGCCGGCTCCGTCAAGCGCGAAGCACTTTCGCCGAGTGCTTCCTTAACTCTTTGCTGCGCAAAAGTATTTTCAGGATCGACATGCAACGCCGCCTGAAAGTCATTCAAGGATTCGGCCAACTTGCCAGCCTGCAACTCGACGTTGCCAGCTTGCAGGTGATCAAAAACCAATTGCTGACGCGTCTGTTCGAGCGCGGTCAAATATGCGAAGTTACGGGGATGTAATTGAGCAGCATTTTGGAACTGCTCCAGTGCATCGTCCAAGCGGCGCTGGCTCCGTAAATCAAGTCCCTTACGAAATGCGCTCCTGGCTTGCTTCAGCTCTTTTTTGGAAGGAGAGCAAGCGGAATCGGAGGCACTCGCAGGGCAGGGAAGCAACGGCAGTGCAGATGTCAGGTCGGCGCAGTGCGCGGCAATCGATAAGACCAGTGTCGCGCAAATGCTTACATACCGCATCCCTAAATTGTACCGTTGAAGCTAGCAAAAAGGAGTCGTTTTCGAAGGCTGGTGAACTTTAGTATTGGGATCGTGTACGGCTGCGTGCCTTAAAAATCTCCGGATTGGCAAGTCGAGTTGGTGAACCTGCCTCCGTCATTGAACTTTTTGCAGCCTCGAGATGAGCTTTTGCGCGAAGTTTTCTTCCGATTCTGACCACAACAACCGGGCCCCGGCCCCTGAAGCCTTTTCAACTTTATTGGTGAACTCGACCAACTTCTGCACGTTTGCCCGCACGGCCGTTTCAGCCTTCGCAGTCAACTCAACCTGATCTTGTAAGAATGGAGAATCGATACCAAAGTCGATTTGCACTTGTCCTTCCTGCTCGGCGGCTTGTTGGTCGAACTCGGCTCCACGCACAATGAATTTCACGCGCGATGGTTTCGGAATCCACTGCGCGCCGTTTTCCGAGAGCAACCACAAATCCCATGATGCCTCGAATTCATAGGCATAATCTTCATGCAGTAAGTCGGAAGCAATCACGATCGCTTCCTCAGGAGTGACCGGCGGAAAGAACCGCCGCTCTAACACTGTGGGCTCGTTCCATGACACGGGATGGACCGCGAGATAATCGACGCCAGGGCGCTCCTGCGAAAAAGGGAACTGCCGCATGACTGACAACGCGCGCGGCAGCATTTCGTCGGCATCAGAATTTTGAAACCACAAGCTTAGGTAGAGAGAATCGGGCATATGAAGTCATTGGATGCCTGAAAATCAGATTCGTCGCAGCGGCGATTTCGCATCACTTTCATTTGCCGCAGCCACCACCGCCTGTTAATATTTTTGGTTCTCTCAACTCAATCATTATTCTTGTTCCATTTGTTTTCCTGGAGGGAAACATGTCAGTCAAAGTAGGCATTAATGGATTCGGCCGCATTGGTCGCAACGTTTTGCGCGCATCGCTAAATGATCCCAATCTTGAATTCGTAGCGGTTAATGATCTCGCCGATCCCAAAACTCTCGCTCATCTGCTGAAGTACGATTCGATTCTCGGAAATTTGAAGCAAAACATTTCTGCGGGGTCCGACAGCATCAACATCGAAGGCCGTACGATAAAAGTTTTCGCCGAGAAAGATCCCGCGAAATTGCCGTGGGAATCAGTAGGTGCGCAAATCGTCCTCGAATCCACGGGGCGTTTCACCGACGCCGCCGACGCTAAGAAGCATCTGAGGGGAACGGTAAAGAAAGTCATCATCTCCGCTCCCGCGAAAAACGAAGATGTGACCCTGGTACTGGGAGTCAACGAGCAAAAGTACGATCCGGCAAAACACCACATCATCTCGAACGCATCGTGTACGACAAACTGCCTGGCGCCGATCGCTAAAGTGGTCAACGATAATTTCAAAATCATATGCGGCACCATGACCACGATCCACTCGTACACCAACGATCAGGTTATTTTGGATTTCCCACACAAAGATTTACGCCGCGCGCGGGCTGCGGCAATTTCTATGATTCCCACATCAACGGGAGCGGCGAAGGCTTTGCGTCTTGTCATCCCCGAACTCGATGGCAAGCTCGACGGTTTCTCGATGCGTGTGCCCACTCCTAATGTTTCGGTAGTCGATCTGGTGGTGTTCGTGGAGAAGAAGACAACGGTGGAAGAAGTGAATGCGGCGTTGAAGAAAGCTTCCGAGGGCGGCCCGTTGAAGGGATACCTTGGCTACGAAGAAAACGAACTGGTTTCCGCCGATTTTCGTGGCGACAGCCGTTCCTCCATTGTCGATGCACCGATGACCCGTGTTGTCGCCGGAACTTGCGTAAAAGTGATCTCCTGGTATGACAACGAATGGGGATACTCTTGCCGCGTCCGCGACCTGATCAATTACATGGCGGAAAAGGGACTTTGACGCGGCGTTGCCACAGGGCTCGCCGAGACGTTGGCCGAGTCGTCCGACGGGGAAGGGCTCGATTTTTGGAAGTCGTGCCTTTCCCGTGTCGCCGTGCGACCGGCCCTCGCTATTAGATAGCAGCACAAACGAACAGAGCTTCTCTCCTTCGAAGGTGAACTCATATGGCGAAACTTTCTATTCGTGATCTCGATCTTAACGATCGCCGGGTGTTCCTCCGCGTCGATTTCAATGTCCCTCTCGACGATGGCCGCGTAATGGATGACACTCGCATTCGTGAAACTCTCCCCACCATCGAATACGCGTTGCGGCGCGGCGCTCGCCTTATTCTCGCTTCGCATCTGGGGCGTCCCAAAGGCAAGGCCAATCTAAAGATGAGTCTCAAGCCTGTCGCCGAACGCCTCAGGATGCTTTTGGATAAAGAACTCGCGCGCGGAGAAAACGTGGGATTCTGCCCCGAATGCGTGGGCCCCGAAGCCGAGGAGATGGCAGGCAAATTAGAAAAAGGACAAAGCCTATTACTGGAAAATCTCAGGTTCCATTCCGAAGAAGAAGCCAACGATGAAAAGTTTTCGAAACAACTCGCGGGTCTCGCTGAATATTACGTCAACGACGCTTTCGGGGCCGCGCATCGCGCTCATGCTTCCACCGTCGGCATAACAAAATTCATTCAAAAATCCGCGGCCGGACTGCTCATGCAAAAAGAGCTCGAATATTTAGGCAAAGCCCTGCAAGACCCCGAAAAACCGTTTGTGGCAATTCTGGGTGGTGCGAAAGTGAGCGACAAAATCGCGGTGATTGAAAATTTGCTCACGAAAGTTGACGTGCTCATCATCGGCGGAGCCATGGCCTACACATTCCTGAAAGCGCAGGGCCTGCAAGTCGGCAAGTCGCGGGTCGAGGAAGATAAACTTGACCTCGCCCGTCAGATCATGAAAGATGCCGCAGCCCGCAAGGTAAAACTCTTGCTTCCGACGGACCACATCGCGTCCGACAAGATTGAAGTGAACGCACTGGTGAAGACGATTCCCCCTGGCGAACCCATCCCGGATAATTTGATGGGGCTCGACATCGGTCCCAAGACCATCGAAGCTTTCTGCGAAGAAATTTCGGACGCACGCACCATTATCTGGAACGGCCCCATGGGAGTTTTCGAAGTTTCTCCGTTCTCAAGAGGAACCTTTAAAGTGGCCCGCGCCATCGCTGACAACGGCGCCGCAACTTCCATCGTTGGCGGAGGGGACTCCGTATCAGCCGTGCGTTCGGCCGGAGTCGCTGACAAAATCACTCACATTTCCACCGGTGGCGGGGCTTCTCTGGAATTCCTTGAAGGCAAAAAACTTCCGGGGGTCGAGGCCCTGACCGACAAGTAGGAGACAAGTAGGAAAAGATCAAGCGGGCGAGGGCGCCCGCTCCACACTAGCGACATCCGGAGCACCAATGACCCGCAAAAAAGTGATCGCCGCCAATTGGAAGATGTACAAAACCGACGACGAGACCACCGCCTTCTTCGAAAAATTTCTTGCCCTGGTCGCTGATCATACCCGTGACGAAATCGTTATCTGCCCTCCGTTCACCAGCCTGCACGCAGCCGCCGCCATCAAAAATCCCGTGATCAAAATTGGCGCGCAGAATTTTTATTGGCAGAAAGAGGGCGCGTTCACCGGAGAAATTTCCGCCGAAATGCTTCTCGCCGCGGGTTGTACCCACGTCATCATCGGCCACTCAGAACGCCGCCAATATTTCGGCGAGACCGACGACACAGTGAATCTAAAACTGAAAGCTGCCCTCGAAGCCGGACTCGTTCCAATCGTCTGCGTCGGCGAAGTTCTCGAGGAACGCGAGTCCGGACTCACCGAAGACGTGCTTCGCCGTCAGTGTTTGCGAGCCTTCCACGCGATTCCGGCCAAAAAGGCCGCGACCATGATCATCGCCTATGAGCCGGTTTGGGCCATCGGGACGGGAAAGACTGCAACTCCGCAACTGGCGGCGGAGGCCCATCTACTGCTCCGTGGAGAGGCGGGTAAAACTTTCGGCCAAGAATTTGCCAATCAACTACGCATTCTCTACGGGGGATCTGTAAAGCCGGAGAACGCGAAAGCATTGATGGCCGAACCGGAAATCGACGGGGCTCTGGTGGGCGGCGCCAGCCTCGACCCCACATCCTTTGCCGCAATTGTGAAATATGCTTGATGGCCCGTATCTTGCAGTACCTAGCCGGACACGATAGCATTGAAATTCCTCGCGGAAGTGGTGGAACTGGCAGACACACCATCTTGAGGGGGTGGCGCCGAAAGGCGTGGGGGTTCAAATCCCCCCTTCCGCACCAACCGTTTCTTTGAAGGGATTTATAAGTAATGATCATCTTAATCACCATCGTTCACATTATGGTTTCGCTGTTTTTGATTATTGTTGTGCTTCTTCAAAGCGGCAAAAGCGGTGATATCGCGGCCGCTTTCGGGGGCATGGGCAGCCAGACCGCTTTTGGCCCGCGAGGCGCCGCAACCGCGCTAACCAAAGCCACCACCTGGTCGGCGGTCATGTTTATTCTCACTTCCATTACACTTTCGGTAGCTGCCTCCCGCCACGCGGGTCCTACTTCCGTACTACAAAACACAAAAACATCGCAGACGTCCCCAGCGAAGCCAGCGCCCGCCCAGCCAAAACAAAAGTAGGATATCCGCTTCGAATACAAATAGATGCAGGTGCGTTCGCTGATTGCTGATTACTAATCCTCCCATGATCCACGAAATCATCCCTGTCGGCCCGCTCCAATGCAACTGTTCCATAATTGGGGATGAAGTCTCTCATGAAGCGATGGTGATCGACCCCGGCGACGACATCGAGGACATTCTCGAACTCATCCGCAAGCACAATCTGCAAGTGAACCAAATCGTAATTACCCACGCTCACATCGACCATGTAGGCGGTGCGATGAAATTGCGAGCGGCTACCGGAGCGCCCATACTCCTGAATCAAAACGACGGTGCTTTGTTGAAGTTGTTGGATTTGCAAGCGACTTGGATCGGAATGGCTTCGCCGGGAGAAGTAAAGATTGACCAAAGCATCGGGACCGCTGATCAAATAAGCGCCGGGTCCCTCAAGGCGGATGTACTGCACACTCCGGGTCACACCGAAGGCAGCATTTGCTTATACTTTTCCGCCAACAAGAAACTGATTGCCGGCGATACATTGTTCGCGGGCAGCATCGGACGCACGGATCTTCCCGGAGGCTCCTTCGACAAAATCATCAACTCGCTCCACGAAAAAGTTCTTACCCTGCCGGATGACACCATCGTGGTGCCAGGTCATGGGCCTCTGACCACCATTGGTGAAGAACGCGAGAACAACCCTTTCCTGGTGAAACCTTAGCCACCGCGATGAAGATGACCGAGCACCCGCCGAATCCCTTCTTCAAAATGTTCCGTGGGAGTGATCAGGCTAATCACCAAATATCCGTCGCCGTCAAAATCATAAAAATGACCGGGATGCACCAGCACTGATTGACTGTTCAACAAATCGATGGCGATGTCCTCGTCCGAATGGACCGCCGGAATTCGCAAAATGGCGTACCAGCCACCTTCGACCGCAAGTCTCTCGCAACTCTTCTGCTGGGCCAACTGCCGATCCAGTTCCATCAAATTAGACTGGACGCGCCGCAGCAGCTGCGACCGTACTGTCTTTCGCTGATCAAGCAGCACCGGCGCCGCCAACTGCACCGGGGCATTCATCGAAAGGAAAGTGTCGGCGATGATCTCCAATCTCGCGAGTGCCGCCGCAACTTTTTCTTTGGCACCACTTACTGCAACCCACGCCAGTTTCATCTGCGGAAGGCACGAAATCTTAGACAGTCCACTAAGGCTAAAAGTTAAAACCTCGCGGTTTGATAAAAACGATTCGCGCCGCTCCCCGTCATGCGCATAATCTAAAAAAACTTCGTCAACAATTAATGAGAGATCATGGTCATCGCAGAATCGATTTAATTCCTGCCGCTCCGCCTCGCTAACAAATGACCCCGTAGGATTGTTCGGATGCACTACCACCACCGCCCTCGTGCTCTCGCTCACCACCTGCTTCAGGGTATGGAAATCGATCTGCCACCCATGGTCATAAATCAACGAATACGGCACAAGTTTCACATCATTTAAGTCGCCCAAAAAATCAAAAAGAGGATAGCTGGGCTTGGGGACCATAATTTCGTCGCCCGGATCGCACAACAACCGCAATACATATGAGTAAGCTTCGCTGGTACTGGTGGTAAGCACAATCGATTTCACATCAAACGCCACATCGTGGTCATGGTGGTAATATTCCGCCACCGAGCGACGCGCGCTGACCAGTCCATTGGCTTGCGGGTCGTACCGCATCGCTTCAGGATTACTCAGGGAACCCAGGATGCGAGCGTCATCGTATTGAATGGCTGCGTGCGTGGGATTTGAAATCGTCAAGTCAATTACGGCGCGTCCTTGTGAGCGCAGCGAAGCCTGCATTTCGGTGAAACGGTTTTGCGCAAGCGCCCAGCCGGTGCGACGGGAAAACATAAGCTGAAATCATACGTGATGGGTGACTGGCGAAGGTTCATCGCCGTGAACAAAACAATCGCGCAAACCCCCGTAACTCGCTTTTCCCCTTGTGTAATGGCACCTTCGATCCATTGACCCTGTTGTCCTCCATTGCTACTGTGAGTTCATAAAGGTGCGGTATTGGCCCCCCAGGCGCATCTTTTGGGGGATTGCCCATGAAAATCGTTCAGTTCTGCTACGTGGCGTTTGGTTTCGCGGTGGCCCGCTGGATATTTAAGCGAGAACCGATGACGGCGATGGATCCGGTGCCTCATCTACGATCTGCCGGGTTGCTGTAAACCTTTGGGCGGCGAGCGTCCCATTGCGCGCCAATCGTCTGTGCTTGCGGATCTCGCGGCCCAATAGTTGTTCCGCACGTTACCTGCTGCACTAAAGTACTGGTACTTGAGTTTCGCCTGATCCATCCTTTCTTCAGCCCATCTAATTAGAATTGTTGTAGAGGCGTGTCGTGCTATGACCGTCTTTACGTTATGCGACCCAAACTAAATCGTCTTGCGGCGCTTGCTCTGATGGGGTTTCTCATGGTCCCGTTAGGCTCGTTCGCGCAGTCAGATGACGCCGAGGTCCCATTGGGAGATCTTGCCCGTCTGGCGCGGAAGAAAAAGGCTCCAGTCGCCGAAACAGTCATCGATAATGACAACATTTCCAAGGTGATGGACGATGTGCAGACCCATCGCCTCAAAGGGCAGCCAATATTTTCGATCGACACCGAGGGAAAGAATTTCCGCATGACGTCGCCCGACGGCACCTGCAGCCTGTCGTTTGACGCCAACGCCACGCCGTTGATTTCGAATGCTTATGTGCCGGAGAGCCTGCCACAGAGCGAACTCTTGAAATTGGATGGTCCCGCATCCATCGACGGCAGTAACTTTCAGCTGTCGGTGTATAACGGGACCAAGTGGCAGGTTAAAGAAATAACTGTAGGGTTAACCATTGTGCGCCGGCAAGCTTCGGCGGCAGCACACTACGGATCTGCCAGGCTGGTGCCTGCCTCCGCGGAAAGTATTATTCCTTCCGAAAAACGTTCTGACCTGACGCTGCTTTATCACATGAAGGGCTCAGCCGCACCCTTCACCACTACCGTGTTTCACGAAACGTTGGAAGTGCAGCTTGATCCTGATCAGGAGTGGCACTGGGCCATCATTCAGGCGTCAGGAATTCTTCCCAAGGCAGACAACGCGAGCAAGCCTAACTATATGCTTCCGACCGCTTCGACTTTGCCGCTTATGATGCTTTTGTAAGCCGCATCCAGAATTAGCTGGTTCTTCCAACCCTCTTCTCCAGGCACCGCGAATGGTTCTCCACCTCCCATTGCCGAGGCAAAGGCATCCACCTGAAGCGCGTATGCCATGCCGTTGGACACCGTTTCAGATTCCGCGATGTCCCATTCATGCTGAAGTTGAACCGTGACTGGATGGTCCACGTTGAGACCATTGTCGGCCCGTAACACACCGTGCTCGCCAATGATTTCGAGGGGAGTGCGGTATTCGGTACGGAACGAAACCAGCACCGATGCCAAGGTCCCGCGAGAAAATTCCAAAGTTAGCGCGGCCGCGGCTTCTTGTTCGCCAGAAAGTTCATCGAAGGTGGCCGAGGCGCTCACTTTTACCACTTCGTCGTTCAAAATAAAACGAAGGGTGTCGATGCAATGCACTCCCACGTCGGAAATTGGGCCCCCGCCAGCAACGGTGCGATCATTGATCCAGGCTCGAGGATGATCCGGGCTGACCGGAAAGGAAAACTCGGAGCGCGCGAAAACCGGTTTCCCGATCTTTCCAGCCTCGATCGATGCTTTGATTAGCTTGATACTTTCATCGAAGCGAAAGACCTGCGCGATTCCGAGTAACACGCGAGCGCTGCGCGCCGCTTCCACCATCTGGCGGCATTCCTCGGCGTTCATCGCCATAGGCTTCTCGCACAAGACTGGCTTGCCGCATTCGATGGCAGTCAGAACGTCTTTGAGGTGGCACGAATTGGGTGTGGCCACCAGCACAGCGTCCACTTCCTTTGATTTGCATAAGTCCGCCGCCGACGAATACGCGTGAGGTACGTTGAATCGCCGCGCCGAATCCTTCGCTGTCGCCACGTCTCGACGCGACAACGCCACCACCCGGCAATTTGTGGAAAGCTCGAACCCCGGCATTAAACGCTTCACGGCGTGCAAGCCGAAGCCGATAATTCCAAAGTTAATCATGGGTGGTCATTCTGCAATTTCGAACAGGCATCCATCAAATCAAGCAACGCTCAGATCAAGTTTCGACAATGAACGCCTTTGCCACGGGTGGCATGCCATAACTATGGCAAAACGAACATGGAAGAGGGGGACGAGGCAACTGTTGCCGATGAATTCGCGCTGGCCAAAGTCCCGTCCGTTCCCACAGACAAAACCGTGATGTTGTTCGACGACTGATTTCCCACGAACAAAAATTTGCCGGTCGAGTCGAGCAATAGAAACAGCGGCCCAGATCCGCCGCTAGAAACCGGCGACCCCGTGAGCAGCGTAAGAATGCCCGTGCTGCCTACCGAGTACTCTGAAATATTTCCAGATGAACTGTTCAGCACGTAAACGAATTGTCCTGAAGGACTGGTGGCAACGTCTACCGGCAGGGTGCTGCTGGCGCCCGTGGTGGTACTGAAAGGCGATTGCGGAATGGCTGACAACCCCCCGCTGGCGTCAATCGCAAAAACCGAAACGGTGCTGGTGGAAGCGTTGGTCACATACACAAAATGCTCATTAGGATCGATGGCGAATGAAGATGGCGTCGCACCCGTCGAAAACGGGGAACCCGCAACCGGCAGCAACGCACCGGAATTTATTGAGTACGCATAGATAGAAGACAAATTTCCCACTAACACGTAAAGATATTTTCCCGAAGGAGAAACTCGCAGCTTGGTGGGCCCGGTTCCGGTCGGAAAAGGTGACCCAGCGGCTTCAGTCAAAGCTCCGCTACTTGCATTGATGGTGTAGGCGGAAATATTGTTCGAAGCCTGGTTGGACGCAAATAAAACCGTGCCTGCACTATCCATGGCCAAGGCTGATGGATAAATACCGGTAGGCGTTCGCGGCATCAGTTCGGTCAATTGGGCTGACTGGCCGTTGACTTTGAAAAGAGAAATATCATTTTCGCCCTGATTGGCGACATACAAAAAGGTTTTCGAAGGATGCGCAACCACCGAGGCGGGGGAAATACCGGTTGGAAACGGTGAACCTACGATGCTGGTGAATGCGACCGTCTTGTTGTTAATGCGGTAAACCGCAATTTCATTCATTCCGCGAAGGGTGACGAAGCCCAGATGCGATGGGGAAGAGGACCCGCATCCGGCCAGGAGGCAGGCCGCCGCAACTGCACATAAAAACGAAACTCTATTTTTTGCCAAACTGATAAACCACTCCCGCTGAAATTCGCACGTTGTTCTGGTTGCTTCCGAACGTCTTGGAATAAACGTAATCGGCATCTACCAGCCGCAAAGCTATATGATGCGTCAAATTGAAATCTACACCTCCGCCCAGTGCGACCGCCCTGCCAACGCTGGTGATTTCGCCTCGAGAAGCAGTCGGGACATTGACCTTCGTCTCCGCTTTGCCGAACAGTAAATTTCCGAAAAGTCGCAATCGTCCGCGCTCAAAAGTCAGCTGCGGCCCTAACAGGAAGTTGTACACCGTGAGCGGTGCACCATATTCACCACTGCTGTTCAGGGTAAAACCCAGATACTCGTACAGATGAGGAGCCGTCAGAGATGCTGAAAATCCATTCAAGCTCGAATAGTCAGAAAAGCCGAGCGTGGGACTGTTGAATTGGACGTGAGCGAAACCGCCATACAAGTCAATCTCGGGAAGTTTCTGCGCTGCCGAGAAAGAGCTCAGAAAAAGGAACGCTATCGAACATGAAACGGGAGTAAGCCGATTTGAGAAAAGGCGCATTAAGAAAAGATGACCAGCTTCCTATGATGTGAATGCTGAGTGCTGATGCTAAGCTATTTTTCTACCATCGCGCCCACTACTGACTCGAAAATCTTAAATCCATCGACGCCCCCGAGCTCAGGCTCGCTAGCCCTTTCAGGATGCGGCATCATGCCCAAAACGTTTCGGCCCGGGCTACAGATGCCGGCGATATTGTCGAGTGACCCGTTCGGATTGGCTGCTTCGGTCGCCTCGCCCTTGGCGGTCGCGTAACGAAATACCACACGATGGTCGCGCTTTAATTCCTCAAGCGTACTGGCGTCACAGAAATAGTTGCCTTCCATATGGCCAATCGGAATGGTAAGAATTTCATTTATCTCACAAGCATTTGTAAACGGCGTATCGGTGCTTTCCACCCGCACATTCACCGGCTTGCAAACGTATTTCAATCCGGCATTTCTCAGTAAAGCGCCGGGCAACATGCCCGACTCGCAAAGGATTTGAAATCCATTGCATATTCCCAACACGATCCCGCCGTTATCGGCAAATTTCTTCACCGCCTCCATCACCGGGGAAAACTTGGCAATCGCGCCGGTACGTAGATAATCGCCATAAGCAAAACCGCCGGGGACGATAATTGCGTCGCAATTTTCCAGATCGTGAGATTCGTGCCACAAAAAAGTCGCCCCCTGCTTGGCAACGTACTTCAGGGTCCAATAGGCATCGTGATCGCAGTTCGATCCAGGAAAGATGATGACCCCAAATTTCATCGCATTTCCTCGTTTCAGTGGAATTGATTTGAGTTTAACATGATGCGATTCACAAGCTCGGACCGTGATGACGCATCGGCGTTTCAGCGTAACGCAACATTCCGACTGGTATCATGAAGCATAAGTAAATGGCTTCTACTGCGAACGAAATACAGACTAAAGTCGATCCGCTTTTACTCGAAGTTGCGGACGTGGTTAATACCACCCTCGACCTTGATACCACCCTCAGCCGAGTGGCCGAATTGGTGCGCAAAGTTATTGACTACGAGATTTTCGCCATCCTGCTGCTGCACGAAAGAAATCAAGAACTTCGTTTTCGCTTTCAGGTTGGATATCCCGCGGAAATGGCCGAGCGCGTCACGGTAAAAATGGGGGAAGGGGTCACAGGAATCGCAGCCCAGCGCCGCGAAGCGGTTCTGGTGAAGGACGTGTCGCAGGAGCCGCAATATATATCCGCCGTGCCGGGAGTTCGCTCGGAGTTGGCGATCCCGCTAATCGTTAAAAACCGTGTCATTGGCGTTATCGATATCGAGTCACTCAAACCAGATTATTTCACCGAAGAACACAAGCGTTTGTTGACCCTGATCGCCTCCCGCATGGCCAGCGGCATAGAGAATGCACGCATGCACACGCGCATGTCGAAGCAGACTCGCACCTTGATGTTGCTGAATGAGATTGCGCGCGAGCTTACTTCGATCTTGAACTTGGATGAACTGTTTAAGCATGTCGGCGAATTGCTGAGCCGGCTTATCGACTACCAGATGTTCAGCATTCTCTTGCTTGATGCCAGTGGAGAAACGCTTCAGCATCGATTCTCTTTGCGCTTTAAAGAAAGTATCCAGCTGAAACACGACATCCCTCTTGATAAGGGAATTGTCGGGTACGCCGCTCGTCATCGGCAGGCAGTGCTCGTGCGGGACGTAAAAAAAGAGCCGCGCTACATAGAGACGAACCCGGAGACCCGTTCGGAGCTGGTCGTTCCGCTGATCTATAAAGAGAAGGTCATCGGGGTCCTTGATCTTGAACACACGCGTAAAGGATTTTTTTCCGATGATCACTTGCGCACCATTACAACTTTGGCCGCGCAGGTTGCGATCGCAATCGAAAATGCGCGCCTCTACGAAGAAATCGAGCGCCAGGAAAAACGATTGGAACGCGACCTGGCAATGGCACGCGAACTTCAGTTCCGGCTCCTCCCACAGGCTCGCCCGCAGCTCGCCAATCTTGAGATAGCGGCCAAATTCAGTCCGGCCCGTGCCATTGGCGGCGACCTTTACGACTTCGTTAACTATTCACAACAGCGCACCGCTCTGGTAATTGGCGACGTAAGCGGTAAAGGCGCACCCGCCGCCATTTTTGCAGCGTTGGTTAGTGGAATCCTTCGATCGCACGCGCCGATCGAGCCCGGTCCTGCGGAAATGTTGGCGGCGGTAAATTACTCGCTCGTCGAAAGAAAAATTGAAGCGCAATTTGTTTCCATCATTTACGCGGTCTGGGACGACGTTAACCGAACGCTGCAAGTTGCGAACTCGGGCCTGCCACGCCCGGTATATTGCCACGAAGGCAAAGTCGAAATCATAGAAGCTACCGGAATGCCTTTGGGACTTTTCGAAGATCCCGAATATGACGAGCTGTCTTTCAAAGCCAAGCCGGGAGATATGTTTGTGTTCTTCAGCGACGGCATCCTCGATGCCACGAACGCGAAGGGCGAGCTCTTCGGACGCACTCGCGCCGAAAAAATAATCGCGGAATGCTCGGCGAATTCAGCAGAGTCGGTGGTGAACTCACTTTTCAAAGCGGCCTCGCAGCACGCTCTCGGGGTAGAAACCTTCGACGATCAAACCGTCGTCGCGATAAAGGTTAAAGGCCCCGCCGGTAAACCTAAGTGAATGCGCCCGATCTGCTGATGCAGGGGCGTCCACCGGGGTTTGTGTTTCGCAAGGCGTCGCGGGATAAGAGTCCATCGCTTCACTGCGAATGGTTGCCACTTGCTGATCTCGCGAAGCGTTTCGGTACCCCACTTTACGTATACTCCGCAGCCTCGATCCGGCAGCGCATCCAGGCTTTCGAAAAGGCGTTTGAGAAAGTCCCGCATACACTCTGCTATTCCGTCAAGGCCAATTCAAACCTCAGTATCTTGAAGCTCCTGGCCAAAGAGGGTTGCGGATTTGACGTGGTCTCGGGCGGAGAACTCGCTCGCGTGATTCAAGTGGACAAGGCTTCTTCGCGACGAGTGGTTTTCTCGGGCGTGGGTAAACGCCCCGACGAAATGCAGGCTGCACTCGACGCCGATATTTTGTTATTCAACCTGGAAAGTGAATCCGAACTCCGGGTGCTCGCGAAGTGTGCCAGCAAGAAGCGTCCGGCGCGAATCGCATTCCGCGTGAATCCCGACGTTCCTGCGGAAACGCATCCTTATATATCGACGGGGTTGCAGCAGCACAAGTTCGGCGTCCCCATCAACGAAGCGCGGGCGCTGTACGGCAAGGCTGCGGCCTTGGGGAACGTGAAAATTGCCGGCGTCTCAGTACACATCGGTTCGCAGATTACAGATGTGCGGCCCTTTCAGGCGGCGATGGAGCGCGTATCCCAATTGGTCCTCAAGCTTCGAGATGATGGACACGAAATAAAACACATCGACGCGGGTGGAGGACTCGGAATTTCCTATCATCCTGCTGCTTCAAATTTCCAAACTACAGTGAAAGCTTATGCGAAAGCCCTTCTCGCCCCACTACGGCGACTCGGAATTCACCTGCTGCTGGAGCCCGGGCGCTCAATAGTCGGGGCCGCTGGAGTACTGGTCACCCGCGTGCTGTATAAAAAACTCAACGGGGAAAAGCAATTCGTCATTGTTGATGCGGCCATGAATGACTTGATTCGGCCGGCGCTCTATCAGGCTCACCACGAAATCGTTCAAGTTATCGCGAGCGAATCGTCGCGTAGAGAAACCGTCGATGTCGTTGGCCCGATCTGCGAGACCGGAGACTTTTTCGCTCGCGATCGCAGTCTACCTATGGTGGACGAGGGTGATTTATTAGCAATCATGGACGCAGGCGCCTACGGGATGTCACTGGCCTCTAATTACAACAGTAGACCACGACCCGCAGAAATTATCGTGAAAGGGGAGACGGCAAAGCTGGTGCGGCGGCGAGAAACGTTTGCGGACTTAATTCGACAGGAATCGTAATGCATTATTAACTCAGGGCGCAAACAGCCGGCCCGCCTGTTTAATTTGGCTGAGGTTCAGGTCGCTGCCCATGTCCCGCGTCCCAAACAACTTTGCCACCGACAATGGTCTCAACCACAGAAACATCGCGAATCTTCTCCGGCGCAATCGAGAAAACGTCATCACTCAAGATGATCATGTCCGCCAATTTCCCCGGTTGAATTGATCCCTTCTCTTTTTCCTGGAACTCGGCATATGCCGATCCCAGGGTGTAAGCCTCAACCGACTCGGCCAGAGTCAGCTTCTGTTCAGGAAACCATCCACCGGGATTTTTTCCATCGAGCGTGGCCCGCGTTACCGCCGCGTAAACTCCAAGCAACGGATTCAGCGGCGCCACTGGCCAATCCGTTCCAAAGGCTAGCCTCACGCCATTATCCAGAAATGTACGAAACGCATACGTACGGCTGGCGCGATCGTTCCCGATGCGTCTTTCCGCCCAACGTCCATCGTCGATTGCTTGATAAGGCTGCACCGACGCAATGACTTTTAGCTTGGCGAAACGGTCAAAATCCTTAGCCGCCATGTGCTGCGCGTGCTCGATGCGAAAACGCCGGTCAGAGAGGCCATTAGCTTTCACCACCTCACCATATAAATCGAGGACGGTTGAAATCCCGCGGTCCCCAATAGCGTGAGTACAAAGTTGTAACCCTGCTGAATCAGCCTCCGTCATCCAATTTTGTATTCGCGATAAGGGTTGCATCTCTTTATGCAGCAGGCCAAAGTTTTTTGGCTCATCGCTATATGGATCAAAAAAATATGCTGTGCCTGAACCCAGAGACCCATCCGCAAACCCCTTTAACCCTCCCATCCGCAAATAGGGCGAGCCAAAGCCGCGACGGATACCAACTCTGGCCTGCGCCTGCCAGTCCGAAATTGCGGGCGCGGCGTAAACTCGCGATGTCAACTCACCGCGCTCCAATAGTTCGCCATAAATTTCAATATTCGGGTAACTGTCGGTTTCCTCATCGTTCATTTCCTGCACGCTGGTCACGCCCAGCGACGCTGCGTATGCCAACGCCCGCTTAGCGCGTTGCAGTCGCTGCTCATGCGTCAGCGGAGGAATGATCTTTATCACCAGGTCGCGCGCGGCATCTTTCAAAGCTCCTGTGGGATTGCCCTCGGCGTCGCGAACAATCAGTCCGCCGGCAGGATCGGGCGTCTTCGCCGTTACCCCCGCCATGCGCAAGGCCAGCGAATTGGCCAACGCCATATGTCCATCGTAGCGGTACAGAAAAACTGGGTTGTTCGGGGTCACGTCATCGATCAGTGCCTTCGTCGGAAGTTGGGGCGGGGTCCATTTGGTCTCGTCCCAATCGCCGTTGAGAATCCATTCACCCTTGGGCGTGACTCTTGCGCGCTCGGAGACGCGTCGCTTGAATTCCGCGGAACTGGAGGCGTCATTTAGTTGGATGGAATCAAGCTGCGCTCCGCCTTCCAAAAAATGGGTGTGCGCGTCGTTAAATCCGGGCAGCAATAACTTTCCGCCGGCATCAATGATTCGAGTGTTTGGACCGCGCCACGAATTTATTTCGTCAGAGGAAGATACCGCAACGATGCGATCCCCAATGACTGCCACTGCCTCAGCCCTGGGTTGGGCCTTATCCACCGTCCAAATCTTCGCGTTGATTACGATGAGATCGGCCGCAGGCAAAGCTTTCCTCTGATTAGCTGCGAAGTCTGGCTGCGCCCGGCAGTCGAGGCTGGCTGCCGCTACCCAAATCGAAAGCAGGAGGAGCGTAACGCGCATTTATCCCTGCCCCCATTTCAACTTGCTCCGCAACACATCAAAAAATGTTCCCTTGATCCGCATCAACTTCACTTGCTCGTCCGACTTGCTGCATAAAACTCGGTCGCCATCATAAATTGGCATGCCTATCTGACCATCAATGCTGAGATAAGCCTCGTCCTCCCCGGTGTTGACCACAATTTCAATCTCGACTGTGTCGGAAACGACCAGCGGGCGATGAGTGAGAGAATGCGCCGAAACCGGAGTAATAATAAACGCATCAACAGAGGGCATAACGATTGGCCCGCCCGCAGCGAGCGAATAAGCCGTAGAGCCCGTTGGCGATGAAACAATCAAGCTGTCAGCCTTGTAGCTCGACACAAAAAGGCCATCGATAAATACTTCGCAATAGTTAAGCCGTGCGATGGTTCCTTTGCCCATTACCACATCATTCAGCGCGTCATAATGCGCGACGCTTTTGCCCTCACGCATTACTTCGCAGTGCACCATTGTGCGTGATTCAACCCGGCACCGGTCCTCTTCAATGCCATTTAGAGTGGGATACATTTCTTCCAGTGGTACCTCGGTAAGAAAACCAAGCGAACCGAGATTCACTCCGAGCACCGGAATGCCAGCCTTCGCCACCGCCCGCGCAGCAGACAACAAAGTGCCATCCCCTCCCAGCACAACAACAAATTTAAGCGGAAGCGTCCCCATATGCTGCCGAGACACAGGTTGGAACCCCGCAGCGTGCGGCGCCGTTTCCGGATCAACGTATATCTGGTAACCGTGCTGACGAAACCACTCGATCAATGGAGGAACAACAGTCGCCAACTCGGGCTTTCCCGGCTTTGAAACAATCCCCACCGACTTATCTTTGGAAAAAGTACTACCAGACCCACTGTTCATAGAGAAGTTTGAATTGTACAGAATAAATAAGCGAGGAATGCTTCAGTAGCGCGGTGCGGAGTTCGGCATCTAAAACTTTGCACCCTGAATTAAAATTAAGTTGGTCGCTGATTTTAACTTGTCGCTAAAGGATTGGCATGAACCATCGCGCTAAAGGACTTTTTTCAAGCTATGAGGATATTTGGCTGCTCGATGGCGTACGTACGCCATTTGCGGACTACAACACCGTCCTGGGAATGATTTCTCCGATCGATCTGGGAATAAAAGTAGCGCGCGAAGTTTTTCGGCGCAGTGGCGTTTCTCCGGCAGAGGTTGACGCGGTCATTGCTGGAAGCATGGCGCAAGCGAGCTTCGACTCGTACATGTTGCCCCGTCATATCGGCTTGTACTCGGGTGTACCGGTCGAAGTCCCCGCCCATCAGGTGCAGCGGGTTTGCGGGACCGGCATTGAGTTGATCTTGCAGGCTTCAGATCTAATCAAGCTAGGCAAAGCCGACTTGGTGCTAGGTGTAGGAACCGAGTCGATGTCGCGCAATCCCATCGCGGCCTACACCCATCGTGGCGGATTTCGCATGGGACAGGTCGAATTCAAGGATTTTCTTTGGGAGGCGCTACTCGATCCCGCCGCGAACGTGACTATGGGAGGGACCGCAGAAAATTTAGCCAAGCGCAATAATATTTCCCGCGAAGACACTGACAAATTTGCCGCCGACAGTTTTGCCCGCGCCCTCGCCGCGCAGAAAAGATGCTTTCTCAGCGGTGAGATTGTCGCCGTGGTGAATGAAAGCTTCGAGGCCGCCGGGTACAGTACCCGCGGCATTCGCCTCCCCAAGCCGGTGGAATCGTTCAAGGAAGATAATCACGTCCGTCCATCTACAGTGGAGATGTTGGCGAAGATACGTCCTGCGTTTGGCGGAGTGCAGACTGGCGGAAACAGCTCAGCCATCGTAGACGGTGCTGCCGCCGGTTTAATTGGCTCGGGAAACTTTGCCCGCAACCATGAGAAAGAACCTTTGGCAAAGATAATTGCTGGCGCAGCGGTCGGCGTGCCTCCGGAGATTATGGGCATTGGTCCGGTCGCCGCCATACGCGGCCTTCTCGACCATGCCGGAATGAAGATCGACCAGATCGATAGATTCGAAATTAACGAAGCCTTCGGGGCGCAGGTGCTTGCTTGCGAGAGGGAACTGGGAATCGACCACGCTAAACTCAACGTGAATGGCGGCGCAATCGCTATCGGGCACCCATTGGGCGCTACCGGAGTTCGCTTGGCGATCACCCTGGCCCGGGAATTGAAACAGTCCGGAGGACGTTACGGAATCGCATCGGCATGCATCGGCGGAGGTCAGGGAATTGCCATGCTTATCGAAAACGCGGGAAAGTAATTAGCATCGCGACAAGTTAGTCGCAAAACCGTGAACGCTCACTCCGGTCTCGTAAATGAAAGCGCTGGGCCACAGCCACCTTATTTTTCCGGGCAAATATTTTTTTGCCAAATAGCTAACTCCCACAGCCCCACCGCTCATAGATGCCGCAACTTCATACGACCTTGCAGTAGTTGGGTGCAGACCGTAGAGGGCGGGTTCTCCTCCTTCTACGGTGCAGGGGCCGAGTCCGCGCGCGCTATAGTTTTCGCCAATCCATGTGGTTGTATATGAATCCGCGAAGATAGCCGCAGTCGAAACGGCCGCAAAGGTCAGAAACTTCCGGTCGAGGATTCTGCCCTCGGCAGAAGTTGGAATTCTACTGGCGCCTTTGTGGTCGTAGGTCCCGGTACTTCGCAACCCCGGCGCAGCGGAAAATGCCGCCGAAGGGGATTCGGGCAAGGATGCATTCTCTGCTGCGAAGCACGTCCCTGAAGCCAGCAACAGTATGGCGAAGGTAGCGGTTCCCATGCAGCCATTGGACGCTCGCGTGCCTAAATTTACGTGGTCACTTTCGTCACATGCACCAATTCTCCGGCGTGAATACCTTGCAATGAGCACACCGGAATAGATTTTTGGCGTGAATCCGTGTCCTAGATTGGCACCGCTGTGGGAAGTTTAATGACCCCAAACAACAGCAGGCGCAACCGATGCCCTTCACAATGATTTTCAGTGCTTAAGGAGATAGAGGATTCGGTTAGCTAAAAAGCCCTGCAAATGCCAGAGGCTGCAAAGTTATCGTGCGATTTTCTTCTCGTAGGCTGCTGGACGGGCGCTCCGAGGCGGTCGTTTCGCTCCGTCGCGTAACTGCCGGACATCGATTTTTAATTCGGTGATGGTGCGGCTCAGGGTGTTGCGGTGCATATCCAACTGGCGGGCGGCACGGCATTGGTTGCCTTTATTCTCCTGCAAGACGGTCAGAATGAAACGCTTTTTGAATTCGCGCACGGCTTCGGAGTAGAGGATGTTGCTCTTGTACATCTGCATGATAAGGGCTTCCAACTGGTCTCTCACGGTGTCTCTCTTTCTTGTTTTCTCTCAAACCTAAATATGGTCGGCGTCGCGATCAGCTATTTTCTGACAGGGCGTTCACGAACAGCGACCGCTCCTGGTGCAATAAATCCAAGCCTTCGTGAAACTTCATTCGCAGCTCCAAGGGCGCGACCCAAACCGCTGCGCGTCCCACAACCACAAAATATGGCGCTAAAGCAGAACCCTCGAGCCAGTGGGATGTCGGGGTGAACGCCGTCATCCCCAGCAAAATTATCGCTACCGTCAATCCACCACGTAACAACCCTAAAGCTCCACCAAGGATGCGGTCGAAAACGCTCAATCCGACTTCTTTCATGATCCAGCGCGAAATTCTGCCGGCAATTCCTGCGAGAACCATGACGCCGAAAAAAATTGCCACATAGCCCACAATATCGCCGAGCCACATCGACTTCAGGTATGGCGCAAAATGTTCCGCCACCCGGTGATATTGCCACGCGGCCAGCAGGTATCCAAAAACCAAGCCGGCGATCGCGAATATTTCCTGAAAAAAACCTGAACTTGCTGCGTGAATCACCGATATCAGCAGCACGGCGATGATGATCCAGTCAGCCGCGCTCATTGATCGCTGGGGACGATGATTTTCTTTCCCCTATGCATTCAACTCTCGCCCAGTGAGCTCACGGTACGCATCGACATATTTTTCGCTGGTCTTGCGCGCCACGTCCAGAGGAAGCGCCGGTGCTGGCGGTTGCTTATTCCAGCGAATCTCTTCCAGGAAATCCCGTACATACTGCTTGTCAAAAGAATCCTGCGCTTTGCCCGGCTGATATTTGTCTGCTGGCCAGAAGCGTGAGGAATCTGGAGTGAGAACTTCATCAGCCAGAGTGATTCCCGCGGCGGTGCGTCCGAATTCAAATTTGGTATCGGCTATGATGATGCCGCGCTGCAACGCGTAGTCGGCCGCCTTCTTGTAGATGGCCAGGGTCTTATCGCGAAGTTCTGCCGCATCCGGCCCGACGATCTTCACCATCTGCTCAAAGGGAATGTTTTCGTCGTGCCCGGTCGTGGCCTTGGTGGCTGGCGTAAAGATTGGCTCGGGCAGTTTGTCGGATTCCTTAAGTCCAGCAGGTAATCGAATGCCGCAAACCGCACCGCTGGCTTTGTACTCTTTCCACGCCGAGCCGGAGATGTATCCCCGAACTACGCACTCGACAGGGTACATATCGGCGCGGGTCACCAGCATCGAACGGCCTTCGAGCTGATCAGCATATTTCCGAACCGCCTCGGGATAGCTCTTCACGTCGGTGGTGACCATGTGATTGGCGACGGTGTCGCGGAGAAACTCAAACCAGAACACCGACATTTGAGTGAGCACGCGTCCCTTCTGAGGAATGCCCGTGGCCAGCACGTAATCGAAAGCAGAAATTCTGTCGGTGGCCACGAACAGGAGATGCTCGTCATCAATGCGGTAAACGTCGCGCACTTTTCCGCTGGCAAAGAGTTCAAGTTCCGGAAAATCAGTTTGGGTCAGGGAGTCTAGAAGTTGAGTATTCATTGAATAATTTTACAGGCTGGAAACGTCCGGTATTCTAGCCCCCATAAAATATTTGTCAACGGCTAACTCGGAGGAGATGTGGAAGCAAACAAATTCAATCGGGGAAAACAGTTGACAAAGGGTTCGTTCCGGCAAACAAGGCTTTGGACAATGGTTTTGAACGAAATGCTTGTGGAAAACTAGGACCCAATGTTTGGTACAAGAAGGAAGAAAATCTTTTTAAAAACCGTCAGCGATTTTAGAAAGTCCACGCACGTCAACAAATTTCTTACAGCAAACAATTATGCTATTCGTTCCGATTCTCAGGCGGTAGCTCCGAGACGCACCGAGACGAGTTTAGAAACGCCCGGCTCTTGCATGGTGACTCCGTAAAGCACAGGCGCAATGCTCATCGTCTTCTTGCTGTGGGTGATAAGAACGAACTGGGTTTGCACGCTCATCTCGCGCACCAGTTCGGTGAAGCGTCCAATGTTGGCTTCGTCAAGTGGAGCGTCCACTTCATCGAGGATGCAGAACGGGCTCGGTTGATACTGAAATATGCCAACCAGCAACGACAAGGCGGTCAGCGCCTTTTCGCCTCCCGAAAGCAGAAGTACATTCTGCAACTTCTTGCCGGGAGGTGACGCAACAACATCAATGCCGCTCTCGGCGGAGTTTTCTTCATCGGTAAGGCGCATGAAGGCGTGGCCACCGCCGAAAAGTTTCCGGAATGTGATCTGGAAGTTATCGTTGATCTTTCCAAAAGCTTCCTCAAACTTCTGCCGCGAGAAAACGTCGATCTCTTTGATTGTCGCCTGCGTGTTTTCGATCGAGTCGAGCAGGTCTTTCCGCTGCGTTTCCAGAAATCCATGCCGATCGGCACTCTCCTTGTACTCATCGAGTGCCATCATGTTCACCGGGCCCATGGCCTCAAGCCGCCCCCGCATCTCGCGATAGGCTTGGTCTTCGGACGACAACTGTTCACCGGTGGAGAGAAGTATGGTGTCGTCGGCCATAAGTTCATGACGCTGCATTCCCAATTCGTTCAGGCAAGTCTCTGCCATGTATTGACCGTCGGAGAGAAGCTTCGCGGCCGCCGCGGAAAGTTGCTCGCGGTTGTCGCGCGCGTCATCCAGCGAGCGCCGTAGGGTGCGAAGTGTTTCTTCGACTTGGCCGATGCGGGAACGCACTCGTTCCGATTCGATTTGCAGAACGCCATCCCGAGATTGCGCAGCGCTTAATTCAAGTCCAAGATCAAGCACTTGCGCATCGAGTTGCTGATTCTCAACTTGGCGGCGCAGGGTTTCGGAGGAGAACGATTCGATTTGTGACGCGAGCGCACCTACGCGTTCGGACATCTCGGCAGCCAGCGCCTCGATTCTTCCAAGTACGGCAGCTGCCGAACGATGGCGCTCCTCCAAAGTTGCGACCGCAGCCATCTGCTGGGATTTCTTTTGAGCGCTCTCCTCGCGGCGCAATCGCAAGGCGGTCAGGCGTTCGTTGGCCTCCAGGGTCAAGGTTTCTATTTCAGATTGCTTACTGTGTAGGGTGGCAATTTCGCATCTTTTTGCTTCGGCGGAAACCTGCTGTTGAGTACGATCATCCGCGAGTCGTTTCAATTCTCGCTGGCACGTCTGCGAGCGTTCGAGCACGCGCGAAATTTCGGTGTCCAGTTGGCGCAGCATATGTCCTGAGGTCATCGCTTGTTTATCGGCTTCACGCTTTTCGCCCTCCAGGCGTTCGAGCAGGGAAGTCAGGTCTTTAATTTCACGCCCCACGGTCATCACGCGGAATTCCTCGTGGCGTAACGCGTCCTCCAACTCACTTAACAATCGCGACACATCCCGCAATTCGCGCTTCATGGACAACGGCCCTTCGGCACGCTGTTTACCACCCGTCACAGTGACGTTATGAAAACACTCCCCAGATTCGGATAGGAAGAACGCATCAGCATTTCCCAGAGCCAGTTCACGGCCCACGGCTGCGTCTGGAACGATGTATCCATCGCGCAACTTGGGCAGAATTACTTCCAGCGACTTGCCGAAGCCGTCGAGCACTCGAATCGTATGCTTTAACGGAACAATAGATTGGCTGGGGGGCGCAGGGCGTCCGGCTTCATCGACAAGGAAAGAAAACTTGGCCTGTGAATCTTCGGGATGAACCAGGAACGTCGCCCGCCCATCCACATCGCTGCGGAGCAGACGCAAGCCCTCATCCGCCGCGTCCCACGACTTCACCACAATGTAATTCAACTCGTCGCGCAGAAAATCTTCGACCACACCTTCGTACCGGTTCTCCACCTCGAGAAAGTCGGCCAAAACGCCTACCGGGGCAAGGCCGCCATTCATCACTCCAGATTGAAAAAGACGGCGAACCGATTCGGTGGAATAACCATGTTCAGCGATCACCGCTTCGAGAGATCCACGTTTGCCCAGCGCAGTTGCGTATTCCGCGCGCAGGCCATCCAAATGATGTTTGCTGTTGCTCTCATCTCCCCGTTTCGCCTCTAGCGTCGCTCGGGTTTGGTCGATTTCGGCGGTAAGCGCTGCGAGTCTTTGTGAAATAGTTTCGAATTCCAGCGCCGATTGCCCTCGCTGTCCACCGAAAGTTTCAACTTGCGCGTTGGCGGAGACCATGTCATTTTGCAATCGCCCCGACTCGCGATCGACCGCCGCCATTCGCTCTTCCGTCTGCGTCAGTTCATTCCGCAACTGCGCTGCCGCTGCCACCACTTCCATCATGGCCACCCGGGAAGCGTTCTGCTGCTGTTCTAAAGTGGCCAGAGCGGCGCTCGCTGCTGCTACTTCTTCATGGGCAAGAAGCAATTCCCGATGGGCGGAAGAAAGCTCAGCGGTGGCCGATTCCAGAATCGTTCGATTCGAATCTCGTTCGGCCTCCAGAGCAGTCAATCGATGGCGCGCCTGTGACAACTCGGCTTCGGAAGATGCCGCCCGTAGGCTCAGTTCGGCACATCTCTCTACGTTGTGCTTGCGTTGAGCGTGCGCCCGGTCGGTTTCTAATTTGATTTGGCTAATGCGGTCGCGATTTTCGCGAAGCTCGTTTTCGATGGCGTATCCCCGCTGCGTTTGACTGGCGTGTTCGCTTTCTGATTCCGCAATGCTTTCTCCCTGGCGATGCATTTCGGCGGAAAGCGTGGCAATCTTGGCATTGATCTGCGTCGATTCCAATTCCAGTTGGGCGAACTTGCTCGCCAGAACCACTCGTAGTTTCGCCCGCATCTCGTCCCGCAGCTTCGCATAGCGCTCGGCCTTGGATGCCTGGCGTTTCAGCGAATTCATCTGACGCGTCACTTCTTCGAAGATGTCATTTACCCGCGCAAGGTTTTGCTTCGCGTCTTCGAGGCGCGCTTCGGCCAAACGTTTTTTGGTTTTAAACTTCGTAATCCCCGCAGCCTCTTCAATGATGGCGCGGCGGTCGGTGGGGCGGCTGCTCAGAATTTGTCCAATGCGCCCTTGCTCAATAAGCGCGTAGGATTCCGGCCCAAGTCCGGTGCCCATAAACAGTTCCTGGATGTCACGCAGGCGGCAAAGTTTTCCGTTCAATAAATACTCGCTGTCGCCTGAGCGGAACAGGCGGCGGGTGACTACGATTTCTCCCGCATGAAAATGTTGCTGAAATTTCCGGCGGCGAATTTTCAGAACCACGACGGGAGCGAGCGCGACGGAAGTGGCGCCATTCTCTGCGGCCGTTGCCACTTCGATGGGGTCTTGCTCGGCTGATGCTCCTTCCATTTCCTCGACTTGCCCCGGCTGCGCCTCTTCTGTCAGCCGCTCGACTTCTTCGGCGGCCTGTGCGCGCAACTCGGATTCGTTCCAGTCCTCGTATCCTTGCGGCAGATCGTCTTTAATTTCGACTTCGGTGGGATTGCTGGCGTCCGGCGCGTCATAGATTTCGGGATCGATCAGGGTGAGCGTAACCTCTGCCATTCCGGTGGGCTTGCGGTCGCGAGTGCCAGCGAAAATCACATCTTCCATGCGAGAGCCGCGCAGCGTCTTCGCCGACTGCTCTCCCAGCACCCATGAGATGGCGTCTGCAATATTCGACTTGCCGCAGCCATTGGGACCGATAATCGCAGCGATGCCCTCGCCATGAAATTTCAGATCGGTGCGATCACAGAACGATTTGAATCCCAGAATCTGGAGCCGTTTCAGTTTCAGCATTTCGTACTCCTTAAAAGTGCCCGTGTGGGTCGGACACTCTTGTCCGACGCCTTCGCCCTGAGTTTCCACCTCAAACGCAACGTCAACTGCCACGGACAGGAGTGTCCGCGCCACACAAATTTCGCGCTGGCTGGGACGCAAAATTGCTGTTAACTGGCCTGATTCTCCTCAGCGTTTTGTCAGACATTGATACCAATCGGACGCTTGTGAGAGGCATGGATTGCACCTACTCTAACGGCGAAATTGCACGCGGGTCAAGTAATAAAACACCATATATTGTGGGGCCCCAGCCAGCACCACCTCATTTTGCACACACAATGCAGCAAATGAATGAAAGCCGGGTGATGGGAGAGAAGGAAGGGAAGAATCGCGAGAGCAGGACTACTGTAAATCAGCGTAGCAGTGGAGGCAATTCGAATCTGAGGTCTTTTACCTCTCACAGCGAGCCGTGCACTTAATAGGCTACTAGGGCGGCGTTATGAGATGGACGGGGACTGGCGACAGTCCATTGCCAACGATTGGTGGTCCGGTGGCTCCAGCGCCGCAACCGGAAATGTTGACAATGGTTATGAATATCCTCCCATTGGGTAGCACATTTTTAACAAAACCCTGAATGAAACCGATTACGTTCACTGGGGCACTTGTTCCTGCAGGTACGAGCGGTGTTCCATCGTAAACAGGAATGGTTACGAGCGAATCCGACACCGTGACCGGGTCACCGGTGCTTAACTTGCCCGCGACCACAAGGGGGTTGCCATCGCCCGCTCTAAATCTCATGGGTTGAGACAGGGTAATAGTGTCTGCCCCTAGCCCAGAGTGAACTAAGCATTGAGTAGCAGAGTGCGTGCTGGAATTGTAGTTGGTACAGGAATTGCTAAAGTCGGCAGCGGCATTGGGTGAAATTCCACACGCGATTGGTTCGGGGCTGCAGGCTGCGATATTTTCTTCATAATTGCAGCCCAGAGTGCATGACGCAGGTTCTTCGCTAGGAAGAGGGCCGGTCATTGCAGCTTGAACGTACTGGACGAACGCACCCACGATCGTGGGGTTTGGAGGGGAGCCTGGCGCACAACCAGCAGCAGGACAGGCGGGAGTCAACCTGAGCGTGGTCCCAACCTGACCAGAAAAATTTATGTGACCCGAGCTTACGATGAAGAAGGGGGAGCCCCCATGATTGGGATCCAGGTTAGGAATGAGCCACGGTTTAACGCACTGAGTTGCAATCGGCGCCGGAAATCCGCTTGCCGTGACCGTCCCGGAATCTGAAGGGTTCACTGCTTCGGCCGTGGATGTTGCACCTACCGCCACCGTACTCGTTCCCCAAGCCTTTGAAAAAAAGGTCGGCAAATCTGTCCGTTGTACGATGACCTTTACCTGGGGTGTTATTACAAAGCTCGGGGTTCCAAAGTTAGGGTACGATACGGCAACTTCTCCCGCTACCAGATCTCTTCCACCAACTTTGTTTTGGGTTCCCACTGAGGTTGCAATCTGGGTCGCTAGCGCTACGGCTGCGGTCTGCAATGCCGCATCGGTAGGGTCTGAAGTCATGCCGGAATTAGCCAAAACTTTCGCGCCTGCCATAGCGGCAGCATCGGCCGCATGCTTGGCTTCTCCCCTTGCCGAGTACATTGCGCCCACATCGATCGCAATTGCGGAAATGGCCAAGATCAGGAACAGCATGCCTACAGCGATGAGGATAATAGTCACGCCCCGCTCGTTACGGCGGGCTCGTGCGAAGGTAGATGGCCTAAAAAAATTCATGACATGTTTTGAGAGATCGAATCGCCTGCAATTTGTGTGGTTCCCGGGAACACGGCTGGCGCAACCAGTTGAATCACGCGGTTAAACAGCCAATGATAAGGGTAAGTTAAGCCTACGTGGCTGGCGGCCACATTCTCGGTGCCGGATGAAAATACGTTGCCTCGATCAATCGTTATGACAAGATCGTCGCTGGCAACCACGCCACAGTTGTGGATGGTGTATTGCCACATTAAAGAGTTGGGAGCGTGGACCAATACGGCGCTCGTCGCCTTACAGCTCCCCACGTTGGCGTTGACCAATATTTTGTCGTTTACAAGATAGTCAAAGATAGAATCTCGAATCGCTATTATCGATGCGGCGTTTGTTTGATTAAGATCCGCCGTGGTTTGATTTGCCGCAAGATTTGCTCCGCTCTGGGCCGCGTTGCTAATTTTTTGTTTGAGATTCAAAGCGCCGCTGAAGTCAAAAATTCCAACCACAAACACAATAAGGATTGGAGCCGCGACAGCGAACTCCACGATTTGTGAGGCTCGTTCGTCCCAAAGGGACAAATGACCTTTTATCCCTGCTGGTTGGCGCAAGACGGCGAAGATTTGTCCGCGCATCAGTTCTCCATTCGCGCCTGCGACTCTGCGGTGATGGTTACACTGCGAGAGCCTAATGCCGTTGGGGTATAGGAAAGTAAAAAACTAAACGGATATTGGAAACTAACTAGGGTTCCGCACTGTTGTGGAATTCCGGCTGGATTCAGTTCGACGAACCGGCATATGGTGATGTTGTTGCCGGTCAGGGAGCATCCCCCCGCAGGCGTGGGTGGAGGCGGAGCGCAGAACGTTAATCCCGAAGGCTGGTAGGCAATTATGCTGGATGGTTTGACGTGAGAAGCTTGCAGAACCGAGAATACCGACGCTTCCACGGTGGAATCCCCTGGCAAATTCGTTGTACTCCAACTAGGCGACGGGGCTGCGCAGACTGCGCAACTGGGCCGCGCCGCCGTTCGAGCACCCTCTCGGGCTGCGCTTGTGATCGTTGAATAAATGTTGAATGCCAATCCGAACCAGACAATTGCGAATAGTAAAAGAAAGACTAACGGAAGTACGACCGCTGCTTCTGCGATCTCGGCCCCGTCGCTGTCTCTGAATCGATTAAAAATCCCCATTTCCAGTGTTTAATGCACCCAGATTTTGCCCACAGTGTAGACAATCATCGCCGCCGCCACCGCCACTCCGAACGGTACTTTTACTGCATCTGGATTATCCAATGTTAACTCGCGGGTTGGCATTTGGAAGGTCGCGACTGACGCCAGCAGGCGGACGAAATTTTGCGCGCTTTGCCGGATTCGTCCCTTCCAGATGATCATGGCGACGGCCATTATGCCATTGATAAAAATGGTCACGATTAATATTAGGATTAGCTCGCGGGGGCCCAGAAACGCTCCCAGCGCCCCGACCAACTTCCAGTCTCCGGCGCCTAATGCCCTAATAATAACGAAGGGTAGCAGCAGTGCAAGCCCTAATCCAGCCCCCAAAAGTGAATCTTTAGTGCCCGGCCATCCGCGGACTAGGGTGTTGGTCGCCACCCCTACAAACAGGGCCGGAATCGTTAGCCAGTTGGGGATGCGGCGGCTGCGCCAGTCAGTGTATCCGGCGATTGCGGAGACTGCGGCCGGAAGGACTTGAAGGGGCGTCAGCATTCAGCAACCAGCATTCAGGCAAACATTTCTGCCAATTCTTCGGCGTTATCTATTTCCACATCCGGTGGCGCGGCGATGAGACTTTCCGGCGCAAATCCGTATTTCACGCCGCAGGTGCGAATGCCGGCATTGCGTCCAGTAAGCACATCGACGGACGAATCGCCCACAATCACGGCATGTTCGGCCGAATGGCCAGTCTCTTCAAGCAGAGTATTCACGCCTAGAGGATCAGGCTTTTTTGTGGAAAAACTGTTGCCGCCATAAACGTTTAAAAAAAAATCATTCAATCCCAGTTCGCGCACGATGGCCCGCGCCGGCATTACGGGTTTGTTGGTCAGCACCGCCATCTGCCGGCCGGTCCCATTGGAATTGCGAATTCTTCTAAGCGCCCCTTCAATGCCCACATATGCGATGGTGTTGTCGAGCTTATGGGCGCGATAGTATGTGAGAAAAAAGTCCAGTCCCTCTTTCAATAGCGCTTTATCGGCAGGGTCGCCAAAGGCCCTCTGAATCAGCATCGTGGCGCCGTCTCCGATGTACGACGCGACCACCTGATCAGCCAGCTCGGGGCGGCCAAAATGGCGCAGTGTAACGTTTACCGAATTGATTAAATCCAGCCGCGAGTCGATTAGAGTGCCATCTAAATCGAAGATAATGAACTTGATGTGGGCAGGGTCAAACTTCTCGTTGAATTTGATCATTCGAGGCGCGGTTAGGGCGTATCCCAATACCGCCAATCCAGTATATTCGGAATGGCGTGCGGGATTTACAATGCGAAGGTAGCGCAGGAGCCCGGATGGCGACCACGAAAGCGAATCCGAAGTCAGCCGGAACCAGCGGCAACGTGCAGCGCATTACCCGCAACTACGAGGGCCTCTCCCGCGAACAGCTCATCGACGCCTATCGCATCATGTACACCTCGCGGAAGCATCGACGACCGCGAGATCATGCTGAAGCGGCAGCAGAAAATATTTTTTCAGATTTCTGGGGCGGGACACGAAGCGATAGGGGTAGCCGCGGCTTTCGCCCTGAAAGCCGGTTACGACTGGTTTTATCCTTATTATCGCGACCGCGCGCTTTGCCTCGCGCTGGGCGCGACTCCGTACGAAATGTTCTTGCAGGGCGTGGGCGCGGCCGATGATCCCAGCTCCGGCGGACGCCAGATGCCTTCGCACTGGGGATACCCACAGCTGAATATTGTCACGCGATCTTCCCCGACCGGCACACAGATCCTGCAGGCCGTAGGATGCGCCGAAGTTGGCCGGTATTTTTCGCAGCATCCCGACGCCGCGAAAAAGGTGGCAAGGCGACTATCGCGCCAATTTAAAGAAGTCAGCTTTCCACGGCGACGAAGTGACGCTGCGTCTCCCTCGGAGACGGCACCACCAGCGAAGGCGAATTCTGGGAGGCGATGAACACCGCCTCCAACAAGCGTTGCCGGTGATTTTTTTCATCCAGGATAACGGTTATGCGATTTCCGTTCCGGTGGAAGTCCAGACTGCCGGGCGGAAACATCTCGCGACTGGTCGCCAACTTCCCCAATTTCCATTTTGAAGAAATTGACGGCACCGATCTGGTTGCTGCCTATGCCGCGTTCGTTCGCTCGGTGAAGTATTGCCGCGCCGGCCAAGGTCCGGCGTTCGTTCATGCGCACGTGATCCGTCCCTATTCTCATTCGCTTTCGGATGACGAGCGCTTGTACCGTCCGGATGCCGAGCGCGAGCGCGATGCCGCGCGCGATCCCGTCCCGCAGATGCAGATGTTCTTGCTCCGCGAAGGCATTCTCGACGAGAAGGGAATCAACGAACTCGAAAAGACGAGTAGACGAGGAACTGCAAATCGCTGTGGATCGCGCTCTCGCGGCGCCTTTTCCCCAGCCTGAGACCGTAAAAGATTTTATTTACTCGCCCGATCTCGATCCCACTTCGGCGGCCTTTGACCGTCCCAGCTATCGACGTCGTGACCCGAAGGCCCCACCGATGGAAAAAAGCTCGCGCCAAAGACCATGGCCGACCTGATCAACTCCACTCTGCGCGATGAGATGGGGCGCGACGAACGCATCGTGATCTTCGGCGAAGACGTGGCGGATTGCAGCCGCGAAGAATATCTGCAAGCAAAAAATGGTGAAAGGCAAGGGCGGGGTATTCAAGCTGACCTCCGGCCTGCAATGCGATTTTGGGTCAGACCGCGTTTTCAATTCTCCTCTGGCCGAGGCCAATATCGTCGGCCGCGCAACCGGCATGGCGACCCGCGGACTTAAGCCGGTGGTCGAAATTCAATTCTTCGATTACATCTGGCCCGCCATGATGCAATTGCGCAACGAATTGCCGGTGATTCGCTGGCGCTCGAACAATGGATTCTCCGCGCCGCTGGTCATCCGCGTCGCGATCGGCGGCTACCTTACCGGTGGCGCGATTTATCACTCGCAGTGTGGCGAAAGCGCTTTTACCCATATCCCCGGGCTGCGTGTAGTATTTCCATCGAACGCGCTGGACGCTGCCGGCCTGTTGCGGACCGCGATTCGTTGTGATGATCCCGTCTTGTTCCTGGAGCACAAGCGCCTCTATCGCGAAACTTATGGGCGCGGCGCTTATCCTGGGCCGGACTACATGATTCCGTTTGGCAAGGCCGAGATCGTGCAAGCCGGGCACCGATCTTTCCGTCATTACTTATGGCGCGGTCGTTCCGCGTGCGCTGCAAGCCGCGCAAAAGATCGAGCGCGACCATGGAGTCAAAGTGGAAGTGATCGATCTGCGCTGCCTGAATCCGTTCGACTGGGATGCTATTGCCGCTTCGGTGCAAAAAACCAATCGCGTACTGGTCGCGTACGAAGACACCCTGAGCTGGGGATACGGCGCCGAAATCGCAGCTCGAATCGCCGATCAAATGTTCGAACATCTCGATGCCCCAGTTCGGCGCGTGGCCGCTAAAGACACTTTTGTCGCTTACCAGCCGATACTGGAAGACGCGATATTACCCCAGGTCTCGGATCTATTTGAGGCCATGAAACAACTCTCCGAGTATTGATCTAGCTTATCTTTGGATCAAATTGCGTGGTGTTTGTACGAAACTGCCCGACGGCTATTTTGCGGCGGATTTCAGCTTGGTTACTTCCTGTGGAGTCAGGCGGCGGAATTTTCCCGGATGGACGTCTAGTTCGAGCGGGCCATATCGCACTCGCTTGATCTTTTCCACGTGGTGACCGATCTCTTCGAACATGCGTCGAATCTGCCGATTTCGTCCCTCCACCAGCGTGACCTCGTACCACGGGTTATCCGCTTCCTTAATCAGATGAACTCTGGCAGGACCAGTTTTCACTCTGCGTCCGCGATCGGATGAGATCGAGAGGCCAGCGCGGATTCGGGCAAGACCATCGGCTGACGGAGTCTTTGCGACCTTTACCATGTATGTCTTGGGCACATGCGAGGCAGCCTTCATTAGAAAGTTAGCGAAATCGCCATCGTTGGTCAGAAGCAGTAACCCTTCGCTGGCGTAGTCGAGTCGCCCCACGGGATAGACGCGCGCGCCTACCCCGTGAAGTAAATCCATCACCGTGGGTCGCCCTTGCGGATCGCTAACCGTGGTCACGTATCCCTTGGGCTTGTTCATCAAGATGATATATTGGGCGCTCTGGACCTTGCAGCAGCTTGCCATTTACGCGAATGTGGTCTTTTTCTGCATCAGCTTTGGTGCCGAGTTCCGTGACAACTTGGCCGTTCACGGAAACCAGTCCGCCAGAGATAATTGCTCGGCTTTGCGCCGCGAAACTATTCCGGCAGCGGCGATTATTTTTTGCAGACGCTCAGCAGGCATGGAATCAGTGTAGATCGAGGTTATGCGGCGGGATCGCTTTGCCCGTGTGATTTATCTTCGACAGTTGGGTCGCTTTCCAATGCACCTATCCGTGCCATAGCAAAGCCTGGCTCGTCTTCTTCCGGATCGGATATTTGTTCGGGCTCCACCGCTTTGGCGACGCCCGCGGAGGTAGCGTCCAGTGGCAGCATGTCACTTTCAAATGATTCCGCAACCAGTTTTTCAAATTCTTCCATGCTGGGAAGTTCGTGCACATCTTTCAATCCGAACCGAAGCAAGAATTCCTTCGTGGTCTTGTACAGAATGGGACGACCGATGACCGCCTTACGTCCCGCCGTGGTAATGAGTTTGCGATCAAGCAGAGTTGCAATGACGCCATTTGAATCCACTCCGCGAATTTCGCTGATCTCAGGCACTGTAACGGGCTGCTTATAAGCAATGACTGCGAGGGTTTCGAGCGCAGGAAAGACAATCGTATCGGCGGCTTCAGGCTTCTGGCAAATGCGCGAACCAGATCATGCTGTTCGGGCTTGGTGGACATGCGATATCCGCCCGCCACTTGACGGACTTCGATGCCGTGTTCGGAGCTGGCGATATTCAGAGGTCAGTTCTTCCAAGGCCAGCCGCACCCGCGATTTGATCTCCGCGATCCTCGACACGGCTCCGCCGCTCAGCATCGAATGGTTTCACCAGCTGAGATAATTTGCTCGAGCGGTGATCGGGAGTTTCCGCCGCGTAAATGATGGCTTCGAGTTGGGCTTTAAGACTCATAGGTCGTCGATAGTCGATTTAGTTGGCCGTAGCAATCTCACTTCTAGTCGTCACTCCCAATACTATCGAACCCGTTACCGCCAATCATCTCTTACCGCCGCCTGCTCCGCCATGACCGCTTCAAATCCGCTGTGCTTTCGCAGCAGGATTTCTCCAAACACGTGCTCCTGCCGCAATTGAATCGCCTGCAGTCGCACCAACTCGAGCAGGGCCAGGAACATGCAACCAAGGCCTGCCGCGACTCAACGTTGCGCAACAATCTGCTTCAGGCGAATGGGACGATCTTCGACCGTCAAGCGCCGCTGCAGATAATCGATCATCTGGCCGACCGTGACAGTTTCCTCGTCCACCTGAATGATGGGCCGCGATGCGAGCGCGATCCAGAATCTGCTGGAATGTCTTGACCAGGTCGATCACGTCGGCGGCCATTTCCGGCTCGGTGCCTTCGGCATCCATGAATTCTTTGATCGCGGGATTCGACCAGACAGCTTCTTCGATCTGCTGCTTTTGCATGCAGCATCTGCGCCGCCGACTTGAATTTCTCATGCTCGATCAGGCGGTTGACGAGTTCGCTGCGCGGATCGTCCTCAGCGTCCGACGCGGCCAGCGGGATCGCGCGGCAACAACATCTTCGACTTGATGTGAATCAGCACTGCGGCCATGTAGATAAAATCTGCCGCGACGTTGACATCCAGTTCCTTGAGGCGCTCTACATATGCCAGATATTGGGCGGTAATTCTCGCGATCGGAATGTCGTAGATATCGATGTCCTGTTTGCGGATGAGATCGAGCAGCAGGTCGAGCGGGCCTTCGTAGATGTCGCTGACCGCGACGGCGAACGGAAAGTCGTTTTCTTCTTCTTTCGTTGCGGCTCGCGGCTGCGCGAATCGGCGAGTGTGCAGCGCTTGCCGGATGCATTCCAGAACCGATTCGGTTTTGTCTTCCCGTCATCCATTGAATTTAGACTGTGGCCTCTGGCACGTCGAACTCATCATACTTCCGAGCGACATCCCCATCGCATCGCGAACTTCATCCATGGTAGCGGAAGCAACTTCGCGCGCTCTTGCCGAACCGGCCTCAAGGATATCCCATGCCAGCCGCGGATTCTCCTCGTATTTTTTGCGCCGTTCCTGCATCGGGGTCAGGATCTTAACCAGGAGTCGGCAGCCCAGCCCTTGCATTCGATACAGCCAATTCCAGCCGACCGGCAGCCCTCATACACTTTCGCGAGGGTCTCAGGACTGCTGAAAATTTTATGCAAGTCTCCCACCGGACAGACATCGGGATTGCCAGGATCGGTGCGCCGAACGCGCGCCCTAA
>CAWHFA010000003.1:0-13676 GCA_963828635.1 uncultured Acidobacteriaceae bacterium
TTGATAGCGCTTTTTCCTCACTCCGGCCGTGGACCCGCCGCGAATGCGCCCGCCTACTTGGCGAAGCAATCGACCGCGTAACGGATGCGGATTCTTCTCCGGAGCTGGCCAGAATTAGTAGCGTGTTGCAGGCGGAATTCGCCGACGAACTTGAAGAAGAAAATTCCGGTCGAAATGTTCGCGCTCGCGTCGAGTCCATTTATGCAAGGGTCACCGGCATTTCAGGTGATCCTCTGGGGGCAGGTACCCATTTTGATTTTGGCCAGAGCGTCATTAACGATTACGGCCGGCCATATCAATCCGGGGTCAATTCCATAGCGGGCATCTCTGGGTGGGTCTCGTCAGGACGTTGGGTTAGTTATGTACGTGCCGAATATCAACACGCTCCGTCGGCGCCGCCGTTAACCCTGAGCGCTCGCGAGACGATTGCCAAGGCAGATGCTTTGCCTTCTACTCCACCATCTGTACCCATCGCCGACGTGAACCGGGTAGAGCTTCTAGACGCCTATGTGGGGCTTGATCTGGAAAACTGGCAAGTAACTTTCGGACAACAGAGCCTGTGGTGGGGTCCCACCGAGGGTGGGCCCATGCTGCTGAGTAATAACGCTGCTCCCATTCCCATGTTTCGCGTCAATCGCGTTTCACCGATCGAGCTGCCTTCATTTCTTCATTGGCTCGGTCCGATGCGGGTGGAAGTGTTCATCGGCCAACTATCCGGGCACCGTTTCTACCAAGGGCCGAATGGAATCAGCGGGTCCTTCGAACAGGATTACGCTCCCCAGCCATTTATTCACGGGCAGAAAATCGCCTTCAAACCAACCCGTAATTTGGAATTTAGTTTTTCACGCACCACTGTGCTGGGTGGTCCGGGTGTGCCCCTGACTTTCGGCCGACTTGGGAAAAGTCTCTTTACGGTTGGCGGAGGGATCGGATCGAATGGCCTTCCAGGGTCGGCAAATGATCCCGGTGATCGGCGTTCCGGAATGGATTGGGCATATCGGCTTCCAGGGATACGGGATTGGGTAACATTTTACGGCGATGCTTTTTCGGATGATCAAATTTCGCCCGTCGCTTATCTGGACCGTTCGGCGATTAGCGCAGGCCTTTATTTCTCTCATATCCCGAAGGTGCCGAAACTGGATGTGCGGGTGGAAGGAGTGTATTCCGACGTGCCCGCCGGCGGAGCAATAGGCGGGGGCTTTTTTTATTGGAACACGCGTTTTCTGAATGGGTACACTAACAATGGCAATCTGATTGGAAGTTGGATTGGGCGAGATGGCCAGGGCGCCCAGGGTTGGGCGAACTATTGGCTTACCCCCAAAAATCGCCTGCAATTTTCGTATCGCCACCAGAAGGTGAGCCAGGATCCGCGATTTATCCCCGGCGGCGGCACGATTACCGACGCTGCTATTGGAGCGGATTTCTGGACGAGTTCCTCCGTAGGACTTTCAGGCAAAGTGCAGTACGAAGCGTGGACGTTCCCATCAATTTTGCCTGGGCAGCAACACAATCTAAACGTTTCGCTGCAGCTCCAGTTCAATCCCGCTGGCTGGTCGCTCCGGGGAAATAATCCGTAATATGGTTAACAGCGAGCACTAATGTATGTCGATGGCCGCAACACCGTGAAGAAACAGGACTACAATCCCAGTATTGTTCATCGCTTCTAATTTTGAACCGAGGTCGAGACGTGCCGCAGACGGGTTTCAAGACCAAGACTGGGTTCCCTTCGTTACCTCCCGTGGAGGACCCGGAAGAAAATCAGCTTACTGTCGATGACCTTAACTCTGCGCTGCTGCTCAAAGCTGAACAGCTTTGGGGCCATCGGCGCTTCCTAGGGAAGGCGGTGCTGGCGGGCCTCTGTGTGGGGCTGGCAGTGGCATTTTTAATTCGTGCTCGCTATGAGTCCATAGTCCAATTGATGCCCCCCGATAGTCAGTCTAATTCCGGGCTTGCCATGTTAGCTGCGCTTACTGCCAAGACTGGCGGTGGGCTCGGCTCCGTCGCTGGCGATCTCCTCGGCGTGAAGAGTTCCGGGGCCCTCTTCGTTGGCATTCTCAGAAGTCGCACCGTGGAGGATCGGCTAGTCGAACGCTTTCAGCTAAGAAAAGTTTATTCCGTCAGGCTGAATGAAGACGCCAGAAAAATTCTGGCTGAAAATTCCACTGCCTCCGAAGATCGCAAGACTGGAATAGTAACAATCACGGTTACAGATCACGACCCCCAAAGGGCCGCCGCTTTGGCGCAAGCGCATGTCGAAGAACTGAACCAGCTGGCAGCGCAATTGTCGACCTCCGCCGCACATCGCGAGCGCGTTTTCCTGGAAGAGCGGATCGTCGCCGTGAAGCGGGATCTCGATGACTCTTCTCAGAAGTTTAGCCAGTTTGCCAGCAAAAATGTCGCCATCGACATTAAAGAGCAAGGTCGTGCCATGGTCGATGCCGCAGCCGTTCTGCAAGGCCAGACCATCGCGGCCGAATCAGAGTTGAAAGGTCTCGAACAGATTTACACTGCCAACAACGTGCGGGTGCGTGCCGTGCAGGCCCGTATCGTAGAATTGCAACACCAGCTCCAGAAGCTCGGCGGCGAAAATGCAAAGGCGGGAACTTCGTCGGCCGCCCCTGAAGGCCTATACCCCACTATCAGGGAGCTTCCTTTATTGGGTGTCACCTGGGCGGACCTTTACCGGCGCACCAAAATTCAGGAAACGGTTTTCGAGATTTTGACTCAACAATATGAGCTTGCCAAGGTTCAGGAAGCCAAGGAAACTCCCAGCGTCAAAGTCCTGGATGCTGCCGCTGTGCCGGAAACAAAATCGTTTCCGCCGCGCATTCTGATTACTTTGGCCGGGGGAATACTTATGTTTTGCGCGGCGTCCCTGTGGATTTTCAGCCGCCACAAGTGGGACGAAATGGACGCACGGGACCCCGGCAAACTGTTTGCCCAGGAAGTGATGGCAAGCGTCAGCGCCTACATGCCTTGGACGAGCTCGAACGGTTCAGGGACGCAAGCTGCTGCTCACAGCCTGTGGGCTCGGGTACAAAAGGATAAAAGGCCAGAACCTCCGGGGCATGACGAGTAGCTTATTCGTCGTTGAACAATTTGAAGTGCACCCTAGGATTTCTATATCCGCGCGGTCTGTTTGCCTTTTGCGCAAAAATAACTTGGGCGCTCCCGGGGCTTTCGCTCACGGCGCAGGGAAGTTTGTACATCCGGAAGATCTAACTCGAAGATGCCGAACCTGCGAACAGCTAGCAGAACCCTAATCGAAAACACCCTCTCTTGGTCTCGCGCTCGTCAAGTAGCGTTCAGCATCGCGGATCAGGCCCTCTCCGTGGGCGGCATGTTCCTCGTGAACATTGCCTTAGCGCGTACCCAGACGAAAGAGGCCTATGGCATTTTTACTCTCTCTTACACCGTACTTACCTTTCTCACTGGTCTTCACAATGCCGCCATTTTGGAAACGTTTACGGTTTATGGTTCGGGACGATACCTCGACCGCTACGAACAGTATGTCGGGCTTCTCTGGCGAGTAAATGCCGCATTGGCGGTCGGCCTCACCGCTGCTCTGTTCTTGGCGTCTCGGGCCTTGGCCGCGAGCGCCCCCCAGCTTGTTTCCGGGGCCTTCCTGGGAGTTTCTCTAACGTGCGGAGTGTTATTGACCGCGTCGTTCGTCCGCCGAACATTCTATTTGCAACGCAGGCCCGACCTGGCAGCCCGATTCTCGCTGATTTTTTTCCTGGTCTGTATCTTCCTATTGTGGATGTTTGTTCGCGCAGGTCGCTTGGATGGTTTTTATGCTTTTGTCATTGTGGCCTGTGCCTGGATCGTGGCCGGCGTATTTCTTTTCTCGGCATTACCGAGTATGTCTCGAGGGCGGGCTTTCCGTTCCATGGAGTCGGGCTATTGGTCGGAACACTGGAAATATTCTCGCTGGGTTTTCGTGACCGCACTTGTTTTTCAATTGACTACACAAGGATATTACTGGCTGGCCGCGGTTTTTCTGTCCGTGAAAGAAGTCGCCAATCTCCGCGCGATGTACAATGTGGTCACTCCGGTCGATCAGATATTCGTGGCCACCGCGATGCTGATGCTTCCAATCATGTCGTCGCGGTATTCTTCGCGTCGCTTGGAGGGGTTACTGGCAATTTGGAAGCGTTATGCCTTCTTTTCCATCGTGGTCACTGGAAGTTTTGCCATCATAGTGAGAATTTGTGGCCGCTCAATTCTCCATCTTTTCTACGGCAATCGCTTCGATGACACCGCGGCATTGATCGGTATTTTTGCCCTGTTTCCCGTGGTCATGTGCATTGGAAACACCATCAATGCCGCATTGAAAGCCATGGAAAAGCCTAACGTAGTTTTCTGGGCTTATGCTGCGAGCGGTACGGCAACCCTCGCGATCGGGCTTCCGCTATTAATTCATTTTGGTTTGCGAGGTGCCGTATTCGGAATCATCACTTCGGCGCTCGTGTACACATTGACTCTCAGTTCTGGTTTTTTTCTCATGACCAGAGAAAAGCAGGCAGTGGGCTTTTCTGGGTCGTGTGCCGAAGATCCTCTGCTGTAAGCTGAGGAACGCAATCGAATCCGGCCATCGGTCGAATAGGTTCGAGTTCGGGATAAGTATGTCTATTTTTCCAAATCGGCTTAGAACTTTAAAGCGCGCCGCGCGAGTTTTCCAAGGCCGCGATCTGTGGCAAAAGGTCCAAATCCATCGTGAAACGTTGCGTCTCGGCGCCCGCGGTGCCGACTGGACCATCGATCCGCGAAACCTCTCAGAGGATAGTATTGTGTATTCTTTGGGCGTCGGTGAGGATATCTCTTTCGACTTGGAATTGATTAAAAGATTCGCCGTTACGGTGCATGCGTTTGACCCTACTCCGCGGTCCATAGCGTGGGTAGCAAACCAGACCCTGCCTGTCGAATTCCATTTCCAATCCCTTGGTATTGCCGATTACGACGGGACCGCCAGTTTTTCGCCGCCACTGGATCAAAAACATATTTCCCATACGATGGTCGGAACAAAAACAGCATCGAAGGCAATACAAGTACCCGTTCGACGACTGTCTACCGTCATGAAGAACCATGGCCACGATAAAATCGATCTCTTGAAGATGGATATCGAGGGCGCGGAGTATGCCGTTCTCGCAGACTTGCTTTTCTCCGGCCTTAAAGTGCGTCAACTACTCGTCGAGTTCCACCACCGCTGGCCGCAAATCGGTGCCTCAAGAACAAAAAACATTGTTCGAGATTTAAATCAGCACGGCTATCGGATTTTTAGCGTTTCGCCAAGCGGGGAGGAATTCAGCTTTTGCAGGGTTTCTGAAACTTAATTTGTTTGGCTTGGTCATAATCGCCGACGATAGGCTGAGGTCACGCCATTCGAGGCCAGGTTGGACGATGACAGGGGCGCGCAAAGAGATCGTCTGGGGGGACATTTCGGCTTCCGCGTCAAAATGTGAGAATATTATTGCGAACGCAACGATGCGCCGATATCTAAAGTAAGTAAAGATCTGATCGCACCATCACCCGTTTGAGCCCGCACTTGGCTGCGCTCAATGGTCGCCTGACGACGCAATCTGAGGGGTTTAACCTTGCCACTGTCCGTCGACAAAGCACTAACAGCCAACTATGCCGAGTACTATGAAAACGGCCCGTCCTTCGAGGCATGGCGGGTCCTTGGAAGCACGGATAAGTGCAAAAACATTTTGCGTTTGTGCGCGCAAATGCCCCACGCCACAATCATTGAAATCGGCTGCGGAGACGGCGCCATTCTTCAACGCCTTGCACAAATTGGATTCGGTTCTTCCTTTACTGGCCTAGAGATTTCGCCGAGCGCGGTGCGCAAAGTTCAGCAGAAACAAATTCCCAACTGCCAAGTGCATTTATTCGACGGGTATGAACTGCCGTATTCCGGAAAGCCTTATGACCTGGCTGTACTTACTCACGTTCTCGAGCACGTGGAGTACCCTCGACGGCTGATTCATGAAGCTGCCCGGATCGCCAGGAATGTCTTCATTGAAGTTCCGCTGGAAGATAACTGGAGGATGTCACGCGATTTCGTGTTTGACGCAGTGGGGCACATCAATTTCTATAATCCGAAGACGATTCGTGCTGTGGTCCAGACTTGCGGAATGACCGTGCTGGGCGACTACCTCTCTCACAGCTCTCTGCCCCTCTATGTTTTCCGGAGAGGCAGATTGCGTGGCGCTCTCTCTTTCTGGTTTAAGGAAGCGATTCTGCGTGCCGCGCCAAAACTTGCCACCGCCGCGATGACCTATCATTATTCGCTGACCTACACGAAAGCGTGAGCCTGTCTGCAAGCACCGCTAACGACGCTGCGCCGGTTTTCCGAAATTATGAGTATTGAGCGCCTAGTTCATTCTTTTGACGAAGCATTAGCGCACTTGATGCAGCGTGTCAGCAATGAAAAGAATGCACTAGTCAGTTTCCTATTTCACGGACTTTTTTCGGAACCCCAGCAATTGGCCTCGGGCGTAGTTGACCCGCAACAAGGCATCACCTTGGACATGTTTCGCCGCCTCGTTCGGCATTTCAAATCACAAGCCTACCACTTTGTTTCGCCGGATGAAATTCTGGAAGGATTGCATCCCGACGGGAAATATATTTTATTGACCTTTGACGATGGTTATTTCAGCAACTCTCTGGCGCTTCCGGTCCTGGAAGAATTTGATGTTCCTGCAGTATTCTTCATTTCGACGGGACATATCAAGAAACAAAAGAGTTTCTGGTGGGACGCCGTTTATCGCGGATATTCGGGCCAGGCGCGCTCAATTTCTGAGGTGGGTGGTTCGATTGAAGCCTATAAACGGCTGAAAACGCACGACGTGGAATTACTTTTAACCGAAGCTCTGGGCGATAGCGCGTTACTTCCGATCGGGGATATAGATCGGCCGTTCACGCCCGCTGAATTGTCGGAATTTTCCAGGCACAAAAATGTCTATCTCGGAAATCACACTCAAGACCACGCCATACTTTCAAACTATTCTACGGCGGAAATTCGCGAGCAAATGATGATGGCGCAACAGGATCTAAAGGACATGACCGGCCAGGACGTTTCGATCATAGCCTATCCCAACGGCAATTCTTCGCGGCAGATCCGCAGGCTGGCCATCGAATGCGGATTTCGTCTGGGGCTCGGGGTCCAGCCTGGCAAAAACCCCTTGCCTCTAAATCTCGGATCAGACCGAGCCATGAATTTAAGGCGGTTTACTCTTTGGGGTAACCGCGATATTGATGAGCAATGCCGTGTGAGTCGCTCGAAGCTTTCTTTGTATAGAATTCTCCGGGGAATGAAATCTTCCGTATACCCTGTTTGACGGTTCGCAAGTCCCACGGGCGGGTGATGCATGCGCATTCTTCAAATTCACAACAAGTATCGTCCCGGGTGGGGCGGCGAAGATACTGTGGCGGATCTCGAGGCAGAGTTGCTGCGTGCCAACGGGCATGAGGTGGAGCGACTGTCGGTTTGGACCGGAGAACTGGAAGGCGCCGGCAGCCTAAAAATCGTAGGAGCTGGCCTTGGCACCGTGTGGTCTTTTCGAGGCTATGCGTTGACTCGCAAGGCTATCGCGTCCTTTCAACCACACCTAGTGCACGTACACAATTTCTTCCCGCTATTAAGTCCGAGTGTTTTTTGGGCTGCGAATGGTGCCGGCGTTCCCGTGGTTCAAACGTTACACAATTATCGCTTAACTTGCGCCAACGCGTTGCTACTGCGCGGTGATAAACCGTGCGAAAAGTGTGTTGGGAGATTCCCGTGGCCAGCGCTGCGCTATCGTTGCCTAAGTTCATCCTTTTTCCGCACCTTGGCGGTTACTTCCATGAATGTCATTCATAACTGCGCCGGAACGTATCGCAACAAAGTGCAGGCGTACATCGCCCTAACTGACTTCAGTAAGGAGATTTTCGTGCGAAGCGGTCTTCCGCGTGAAAAAATCTTCATCAAGCCCAACTTCACTGCTGGGACGGAAGCTCTTGTTCCGTTGCGATCGCAAACCGTTGTTTACGCCGGTGCCATCAACCGAGCCAAGGGTGTTCATCTGTTGATGGATGCCTGGAGCAAGTTGAAGCCGCCGAACTATAAGTTGGTCATTTTGGGAGACGGTCCCGATCGCCCGATGTTGCAGTCGTGTTATGCGGCGGATTCAACTATCGAGTGGCTGGGCTCGCGACCCCGCAAAGCCGTAATTGAGTACATCGCCACGTCTCGGTGGCTTGTTCTGCCCTCGCTGGCCTACGAGAACTTCGCCATGTCTGTTCTTGAGGCGTTTTCCGTGGGAACTCCAGTCATCGTTCCCGGACACGGTGCGTTTGCTGCGATCGTTGCAGACCAGCGAGATGGGCTTCACTTCGCTGCCGGGGACAAGGACTCTTTGAGCGAAACTTTAAGTTCGGCGCTAACGGCCGATGTTGCAAAATGGACGAGATACTCCGAGTTGGCCCGCGCGAAGTATTTAAGTGAGCTCACTGCGGAATCCAACTATCACCAACTCGTAAGCATCTATCAAAATGCCATGAACACTTACCGTATAACCGGACTAACTGTGGCGGAGAAAAGATTTTCCGGCCAGCGCCTTGGGGAATCCTGAAGTGGTCTCGCCCAAAGTGAAGTTGAATGTAGTCGTGGTTTCAGAATTATTTGCTCCCGGAATGGGCTATTTAGAAAACCTCTTTCCCAAACACTTATCTCGTTTGGGAGTTGATGCGCACGTTATCGCAACAGATCTTCCTCTTTCCTATAGAAATACGAGCCAGGCTGACGCCTACCAAGGTTTCGTAAAGCCGTTTCGCGCTGGAACCGTTCAGACCATCGACAATTTCAAGTTACACGTCCTTGGCCACCGGAGCGTACTGGGGCACATGCGCATGGTGGAATTAGACCGAACACTAGCTTCGCTGCGGCCCGATGTGGTCCAGACCATGACGCCTATTGGCTGGATTGCCGTGGATTCCGCAAGGCTCAAGCAACGCTTAGGGTATAAGCTTTTCTCGGGTTGCCATTATCACTCCTCGGTGTTTCCGCTAAGCTCCCAGAATGGCAGTGCCTCTACGGTAAATAAGCTTCATTGCCTGGTGACCCGAACAATCCCGGGTCGGCTGGCCAGCTTTGCCGCGGAGAAGTGCTACGCTATTTCTGACGACTGCGCGGATGTCGCCGAGCACTTCTTCGGAGTCCCGCGAAAACAAATTGAAGTTTCTCCCTTGGGGGTAGACATCGAGTTATTTCATCCGCCCTCTTCTGCTTCGGAGTTTGCAGAAAGAGAAGGCCTGCGAAGGGAATCGGGATTTGCTGAACAAGATATCGTCTGCGTCTACTCGGGACGTTTTGGGGAAGACAAAAACCCATTATTGCTGGCACAGGCCGTGGCAACTTTGCGGGCTTCCGGAGAACCGTACCGGGGGCTGTTTATAGGAAACGGAACCCAAGCTCGAGAAATTCAGAGCTGTGACGGTTGTTTGATTCACGATTTTGTGACGGTGGAGGCGTTGGGGGCTTTGTATCGCGCGGCAGATATCGGTGTTTGGCCAACTCAGGAGTCATTGTCTATGCTGGACGCCGCAGCCTGCGGCTTGCCTATTATAGCTAACCACACGCTGGCGACCCGCGAACGCCTCCAGGATAACGGTTTAAGTTATCGTCTCAACGATTTGAACGATCTCGTGCAGACACTACTAGCTTTGCGTGAACGCCCAAAGCGAGCGGCTTTAGGGGATGTCGGAGCTAAAAAAATGGCTCAACAATTCAGTTGGGAATCCGTCGCCCGGCGTCGTCTTGCGGACTACGAAGCCGCGATGCTCTCGCCTGGTACTCTTCGGATACCGAGCCACCAAGGTGACGTTGGGTGATTGATTTCTCGATGCTGAGCAGTGACACATTGGCTGGTAAAATTGCCCGTTTTCCTCTTCGCTTACTACCGGGGGGCATGGCGGTACCTATCCTCAGGGGGCCCCTTAAAGGCAAAAAGTGGATAGTTGGCTCCCAGCGGCACGCTTTTTGGCTCGGGGCTTATGAGCCTGAAGTGCAAGAGCTCATGGCGCAGGAGTTGAGAAGGGGTACCACCTTCTACGATGTGGGCGCCAATGTGGGGTTCTATTCTTTGCTTTCCTCATTCCGGCTCGATCCTGGAAGAGTTTTTGCCTTCGAGCCATTGCCATCCAACATCAACTATCTTTGTAAACATCTTGAATTGAATCATGTGCAGAACGTTCACGTTCTCCAGGTGGCCATTTCCAATGATATTGGCACCGCTAATTTTCAGTCAGAATCTACGGGAGCTATGGGCCGGCTAGATTCGGCTGGCAATGTCCAAGTCAAAGTGTCGACGTTGGATGCTTTGATTCAATCGGGTCAGATTACACCGCCCGACTTTATCAAAATTGATATCGAGGGTTTGGAATTTAACGCCCTTCTGGGGGCGCAAAATTGCTTTCACAAATTCCGACCGACACTGTTTCTGGCAACCCACGGTGCCGAAGTGAACGCGCGCTGCCGAACGCTGCTTGCTTCGTGGAATTATGATGTACGGGATGTGGGCGTCCCGTCGGCGGATAGGGGCGATTTGGTTGCGCGTCCTCGCTCTGTGGACTGCTGCTGAGGATTAGTGACTGGGTTAGCCCGACCGGTTTGAGGGATTTAAGAGAACAGGTTTGAGATGATCCGTCTGTTCGTGGAAATTTAACGCTATTCTTTCCCCGTCTATGCGAGTCCTGATTCACTCTATTAACTTTTCCCCGGAGCTAACCAGTACGGGCAAGTATGCTGGCGAACTTGCTGACTGGCTGGCTGCGCGGGGGCACGAGATCCGGGTCATAACAGCGCCGCCTCACTATCCGCAGTGGAAAATCTTCCCCGGTTATTCGTCGTGGCGGTTTACCCGAGAAAAAGGTGCAACCGGTCGTGCGGATATATTCCGTTGCCCATTATGGATTCCGCGCATGCCTCGGGGCCTGCAGCGCCTTCTCTATCTTGGAAGTTTTTTTTTGAGCAGCTTTCCGGTGACCCTGGCCCAGGCGTTTTGGCGGCCTGATATGGTTTTGCTGATCGAGCCAACCATGTTTGGCTGTCCGCAAACTTTGGCGCTCGCATGGTTATCAGGGAGCGCTACCTGGCTCCATGTTCAGGATTTTGAAGTCGACGTGGCCTTCGAATTAGCCGATCTGTCTTCCACTTGGCTGAGACGTTGGGTGCACGCGGTGGAGAGTGTTGTGATGCGAAAGTTCACCCGGGTGTCGACAATTTCGCCTCATATGATCGAGCGGCTTCATTACAAGGGAGTAGCACCTTCGCGCACCGTCTATTTTCCCAATTGGGTAAACACGTCCGAGATCTATCCTCTGCGAACTCGGAACCCGTTGCGCGTCGAGCTGGGTTTGTCTGATGACAAGATCGTAGCTTTGTACTCGGGGAACATGGGACTTAAGCAAGGGCTGCACTTCCTAATCGAGGTAAGTCGCCGTCTAATTTCCCGGCCGGACCTAAAATTCGTAATTTGCGGCGATGGGCCTTATCGACAAATGTTAATCCATGCAGCGGGCAACGCAACCAATATAAGATTTCTGCCTCTCCAACCGACGGAGCGGTTGAACGAGTTGCTCAACCTTGCCGACATCCATTTATTACCTCAATTGAGCGGCGCTGCTGACTTGGTCATGCCTTCAAAGCTACCGGCATTCTGGCCAGCGGTGGCGCGGTAATATGCACCACCGACCAGGATACCCAATTGGCAAGAGTGCTGGAAGGAGTTGGATTAACCACGCCTCCAGATGATGTGGATGCTTTCGCTCAGGCACTGGTGTTTCTAGCGGATAATCGCGAAGTGCGATTGCAAATGGGTCAGAAAGCCAGGGAGTACGCTATCGCACACCTGGATCGCGAGGAGATTCTGCTCGCTTTCGAAAGGCTGCTTCTGGAAGTTTGTGGGCAGCCGACAGCGGGACTTCCTGCCCACCTGGCGGCTGGTCCAGAGAGTAAAACAGACATCTTAACTTAATAAATATTCACACGACCTCAGATCACGGTTTATGAAGTAATGATCACGTGAAATGCGCTGACGTCCCACGCTAAAACGATCAATCAACTCATTCAGTCCACAAGCTGATTGCGCGGTGCAATGTAGTTTGCTTCCAGGCGATCCCGAATTCCAATACACCGCGCTATCACCAAATTGGCGTTATGCGCCTACTTTCTATCATTGATTTTCGGATGTTATACTTGTTTGCTTAACTTCCCCGCACCAGCAGGAGCCTCGCTGAAGATCCTTAGTATCGTCGGAGCCCGCCCAAACTTTCCGAAAATCGCCCCGCTGATCGCGGAGATGAGACGGTATCCCGGCATTCAGTCCATTCTGGTTCATACCGGCCAGCACTACGATCCGAACCTGTCAGGCATTTTCTTTGAAGAGATGGGCATACCAGCGCCCGACCTCAATCTGGAGATTGGCTCCGGGTCGCACTCGGCGCAGACCGCAGAAATTTTGAAGCGCGTTGAGCCGGTCTTACTCGATTACCGTCCCGACCTCGTTCTGGTCGTCGGAGATGTCAATTCGACGTTAGCTGTTTCCTTGGCTGCCGTGAAGCTCGGAATTCGCATCGCTCATGTGGAGGCTGGGCTGCGAAGTTTCGATCGCTCTATGCCAGAGGAGATCAACAGGGTACTTACCGATGCCGTTGCGCATGAACTTTTCGTTACCGAAGAGGCCGCCGTTCAGAACCTCCTCAACGAAGGTCGCTCCCGGTTGAGCATCCATTTTGTCGGGAACGTAATGATTGATTCGCTTCTGCACTTTCTCCCCGTGGCCCAGAATTCTGACATCGGGGCATGCCTCGGACTTAAGAACGGTGAGGTTTGGTCTCGCTTCGCCATTCTCACCTTGCACCGCCCCTCAAACGTAGACTCCGCGGAAATATTTACAGGCCTCATGCGCGCCATTACAGAACTTGGGAGTGAGCTACCGGTCATTTTTCCGGTTCACCCTCGTACCGAACAGCAAGTTCTTCAAGCTGGACTGGCGCAGCACCCCGGATTGCGCATGATCCGACCGCTTGGATACCTGGACTTCCTTTGTTTACTCAGTAAGGCGACACTCGTTCTTACCGACTCAGGAGGAATACAGGAGGAAACCACCGTTCTGGGTGTTCCGTGCCTAACTCTTCGGGAAAACTCTGAACGCCCTGTTACCATATCGCATGGCACAAATGAACTAGTGGGAACCGGGCCGGAGAAAATTCTCAGCGCTGCCCGCAAGATTCTCGCGGGAAAACCCAAAGCAGGCTGCATTCCACCGCTTTGGGATGGCAAAGCAGCGGAACGTATCGTGAAGATCTTAGTAGGGCCGTCATCATAACCGCCCTGGACCAGACGTTCTAGGCAACTTTTCTCTCGCGAAATTTCGATATCGCCCGCAAGCCAAGCCGTCCATTTGAAAAAGGTCAGTAATCGACTAAACTTCGGGTAGGTCTGTTGGCCGGTTTGCGAGCTCTCGCGCTTCTTCCAGCTCTGCGGCGAAGCCATGGTCGTCGCATACAATGGCTGCGAACTCCTGGCAGAGGACCCGCTCGGTGCCCTAAAAACTGCCAAGCGGTCAATAATCGCGCGGTATGCCCCCACAACCGTGAGAGAATCCCGTTAGGCTTTGAGCACTTATTACAAGATG
>CAWHFA010000004.1:0-970000 GCA_963828635.1 uncultured Acidobacteriaceae bacterium
TACCCAAATACTTAAAGCAGTACACAATGGCGGCCAGAAAAAATATAAGGGACAGAAGACCCGTGCTTTCAGCAGTGAAAACATATTGGTTAGCCAAATCCCACATATCGTCTCCACCATCCCACGTCCAATAATTGTTGGAACCGAAGAGCCACCAGTCCCAAAAGTGTCGAATGCAGTTGTCCACGATTTTAAATCGATGCCATCCTGTCGAGCGCCCACAATGTCGACACGCTGGAGCAGAGCCCAGACGGGCGCCTTCATCGCTAAGTGAAGCCCGACCAATGCCAAGACAATGCCCCACCGCACTTGACGCAGTTGGTTTCTAACTTTCCACATCCCGATACCAATTATGGTTGCGAGACAGGCCGAAATTGCTGTACTCGTGTGGGAGGTGATTGCAATTGTGATTGCCCCCAGAATTCCGATTCCTCCCATGATTTTCGATCCGTCCTTGCGCCAGAGGCGAGGAAAAGTGGAAGTAGGGTCGCGCCAAAGGCACCGGCTGTAAGGTAAACGCTAAACGGGCCCTGCGACCGAAGATATCCGGCCCTGCTAGCGGTGACCTCGTGCACTCCACCAAAGATCGCCAATACATTCCGGCCCGTCATTTGTTCACTGAGCATTACACCCGCGACCAAAACAGCTGTCACTGCCAGCGCCTTAATAGCGCGTTCGATATCTCTCCGATCCCTAATAAAAAACCGAAACGCAAAGTAAAAGCCAAGAACATTGAAGGCTGTGCCTAATTCGCTAAAGAACGCAGCACTTTGCTGCCATAGTAAGGTGTAGCAAACCACCGCAGTACACGAATAAAGTATGACAGAACATGTCGACATAGTTAAAAGTGATTCTCGATGAACACCTTCGATGACATACCGTTGCAAAGTAATCGCGTCCAGGTGAATATCAGGAGGATGCGAAATATCTGAAAGTGGAAAGGCCCAGCCATCAGCGTTTGGCCCAGGGGCTGAAAATAGAAAGTAGAATCAACGGCCCGACGACATATTTCCGCGGCAAACATAGTATAAGGGCTACTACGATGAGCGCGGCGACGAATACGGCAGGATGAATCGAGGTTTCGCCATCGCCCCGAAAAGGACATGGCGACCAAGCCCAATCACGGGCCCTGAGCTTGCTAGAAGAGCAGACGGATTGTCGCTCAAATTATTTATTCAGAGCTGGATCAGTTTTTATGATCTCGTATATGGTCGGTCCATCACCCTTACAAACAATTCTGGCAAGGCCGGATTGCTGAATCACATCATGTCCTGGCCCAAGGTGAGCAATTCGTACTCGCCCTATGAGTGGCCGCCAATTTTTTCAGCACTGGGCTGAGAATAACCGAATCAAATGGGTTATAGAGGAATACAAGGAGATCGTCGTCAGAAAAATCGAAACTCACCGCATCCTCGACAATGATTTCACACTTATTTGAGACTCACTTTGCAAGGTTTGTCCTGCAAATCGCGGCCAACTGAGGCGAATACTCGACGCCTCTAATGCGTTTAAACGGGTATGCTGCGGCAACGATTAAGACTCGGCCTTTCCCACATCCCACATCAATGAAACGTGGACGCTTCGTAGGCCATGCCACAACTCTCGATACACCATCTGATAGCAGTTTCGGAGGAGGGGAATAGCGTACGCCGTGCACGAAATTGGGACTTCTAGTAGGAACGATCTGCACCATCTTAGCTGTTTCCACACCGTACTTTCGATCAAAATCATCATTAGTCGCCTTGTGCAGTCTTGGTAAACCCTTTGACGGGATTTCTTTGATTCTCTTCGCAACAAATTTTGCCGAAAGCAGCGGATGGCGAATGAAATCTCCTAATATCATAATTCACTATCCCTAAGCCATTCCCCACTCGAAGGATGAATCCGTTTTACGACCCTCGCCGGGTTGCCCACAGCGACGCTGAAGGGTGGGATGCTTTTGGTGATGACAGAGTTCGCGCCGAGGACACTGTCCGCCCCATTACAAATTCACCAGAATTACACACGATCGCCGATCCGTGACCAAGCCAACAGTTTTGTTCAATAAGCTTACTTTGCCTCCCTTGGTCAGGCCCTGTGCGTGGATAGGTAGGTCGAGGTTATAGAATTCATGGCTGTGGTCGGTGATTAAAACTGATGGCCCTAGCAGCACATTCGCTTCGAGGAGTACTTCGTTTTTGGCTGAGATCATGCAGCGTCGCCCGATCTTGCAACCATTACCAACAATGATCACCGGCGCCAGCACGCCCAACGGCTCCGGAACGTTAAGCCATGTGCCGCGCGCAATGTAAACTGAATTTCCAATTCTGATCCGCCTGGAAGCACATCTGCGAATTTCACATGAGTACCGACCGCGACGCCCCGGCCGAATTCTGCAAAGGGATATGTGAGTCGCATCCACAGAGCGTTCAGTTTGTTCAAGGCATCTCTACATACTGTAAGGGGTCCTCAAAGGCAGTCTCCGAGTTAGGAGTCGATGGCACCATTAATTCTTCTAATCGCGTCGTGATGTCCTCCCCTGACATTCCGTTCTCACGGCACCTATTCCCCAAGGGCAAATGCAGTTTTCCTTCTCGATGTGAAAGCTTCGATTAACGTCCGTCTCTCTGCTGTCGAAACTGACTTTGTCAGCAGCAATGCAGGCCACACAGCAACCAGACAACCTATCACGATCTCTCCAAGCTTGATTAACGCGCCCAGACGAGTGGTAGTCGGCCAAGGTATAGGCACAGCTGATGCAACCGCTCCAGCACTGACTACGATGGCTGCAGCCGTCGAGATTCTGATAGTGTCAACTGCCACGAGCCTAAGGTTAAAGCTGTGAAATGTCTTCGACATGGCGAAAAACATGAAAACGACCCCAATAGATTCTGCTGCTGCCATGCCGACTAGAAGACCGTTAAAACCGACCCGGCGACCAAAAAAAGCAACGATCAGTATGGTGACAATTCGCAACACTTGGCGAATATTATCTAGTAGCGCTTTCCCGGAAGCTCGGTAGAGAATGAGCTGTAAAAGAGATATTGCTTTCAGTAAAGCCGCAAACGCAACCAACAATACCACTGTACGGAAGCGAGGATCCGCTTCCGCTGTCCATGCCAAAATCACCATTCCGCCAAAGGTCGCAACAAAAATCAGAGGGGCCCTATAGCAGCCGCCAAGGTTACCTTAAAAGATTTTGCAAGAAATAGTTTTAATCTTTCTTCTGAACCCGACGCGAATACCATAGTTCCACCCCGACAATATTGGAAGAACAAGTGCGTCCTGTGCTATCAGCGCTGAGGCCACTACTCTTGAAGCTATTGCGAAAATCCCAGCTGAGTCTGCACCGAAAAATTTCAAAATTACAACCGGGAGAATTGCCACATAGACCAATTCCAGCAAATTAACGAGTTGATAGCTTCCAGCGAAACGAACTAGTTCGGGAAACGCGTGCCTGGTAAAGTGCGAGATGCTTATATGCATCTCGGGAACAACAATATGCGAAACGCGATAACAGAGGAAGATATAAATGAGCTCTGAAACTCCCATCGCGATCGTCATTGCTAGAAGCCCATAGCCGAAGTACAGAAGTGCGATGATTGCTACAGCTTCGCAAATGGTAAGAATAGTGGCGTACTTTCTGGTCAAGTCGATGCGATGTCCCCCCATTACGACCGCCTCAAAAGCCGCACCGAAATTGGAAATTGCGTAGATGCAGGCGAGAACTTTAATCGAGGCGGCCGCAGGCCACAGAAACTGTGAAGGTACTCCGCTAAGTACTGCCAGAGCGGGAAGCATACAGGGCAAACCAAGCCAGCTAATGAGATCGCAAGCATCGAGATGCTACCAGTGCTAAGTAGGATATTTGCCGTTTCGAAGTCGCCGTTTCCCGTCGCTTCTGCGACGTATTTTTGAAATGCTGACTTGACTCCTGCGCTGCCAAACCGCATGTAAGCCGCGGTTACCATGATGATCGACCAAATCCCATAGCCATCAAGACCAAGATGATGGATCACCACAGGCACCGTGACGAGTCTCGTCCCCACCTGTGCTGCACTCGATGCAATTCCAAAAATCGTGTTTTTGCCGATGGACGCGGCCAGAAGACGATCGGATGAGAGGGACATTATGGAGGAAATTCAGGTCCGCAAAGCTCGGCAATTGCGCACGAAAAGCGAGGCGTGTTATCGAAGAAGGGACTAAGATTTTTTAAACTGGTTTAGATCTATCGTCCTACTGCACTTGCGCGGTAAGCCCGATAGGGGCTTTGGGCACCGAGCCGCCACTTCCGGAGCCCATGTATGACCCAATCGTCCAAGGAGTCGAGGACGATGGCCGCTGCGCACCGAGAGCGTCAAAGCCGAGAGCGGCAATCCCGAGATTGTTCAGGTTCGTTCCGTTTTGGAACGCAACCGAGGAATTGTCGGACGGTTGATAAGGGGGATTGCTTTGCCCATTCAATTTCGGATCGCCACTTTGACTGTGCATGTCGAACGATCTTGATTGCCAACTGGAGAGAGTCGCATTTGCGGGCTGGCCATGTATTTGTGCTATTGCGGTGTTATTGAAGAAATCGTTGTAATCCGACTCCGTGAGCGGTGCGGTACTTCCTTGATTAAAATAAATCGCCTGTGCCAGATTAGTGAAAATGTTGTTTTTCAACGCTGCCGAAGAATTGCCGTCTATAAATTCGACACCGCTGCCTAGCATATTCCCGACCACGATATTGTTAGCTACCAGCACTCCCGCTGCACCTTCTATGTCGATAAAAGCATTAGCCCAACTGTTGCTTCCAGAAGCCGACAATACGTTATTGAAAAGCTGCAAGGAGTTAATGGTATGAGCAGGGGTATTACCTGAGACGAAGATTGCAGCTGTAGAGTAAACCCCTGGGTCACCATAAATGTAGTTGTTGTAAATCTGCAGCCCACTTATCGTTGAGCCCGCAGCGTTCGTAAAAGGAAATATTCCGTCGTGATGCGCACTGTCCGCAGAATCGTCCCAGTTCACAAAGTCGTGACATTTGTTGTCATGAATCGGATTGTTGCCGGCCAAAGTAGCGTTGGTATTGCCATCGCCGACCACATAGCAATGGTTCGTGTTATAGCCAACGTTATTAGGGCCGATCGTGACATTCGAATTGGTGGCGGACCCTGGATAACCGTACTGGATTCCAGTCCCTGCGTCATGAAAGTAATTATTATCGATTTTTACATTAGAGCCGCCGTACCAATAAATTGCGAACGAGCCCCCGCTGTGATTAGGGTCATCGGGATTCTTGGTGTGCACATACAGGTTCGCGACCGTCAGATTCTTAACTTCGCTGTCAGAAATGTTAGCGAAGGACACTCCGGTCCCAGAATCTTGTCTATTGGCTAGCACCGATCCATTAGCAGTAGCAATAATTTGACCGTCTGTACCACCATCGATAACAATGTTGTTAAGCCCGGTTGCTTGAATAACCCCTGAGGATCCTTGGCCACCCCAGTAGGGCGCGGTCAGGACTGCTCCTGGCTCGAACAACAGTGTTATAGGGTTGCCTGCAGATCCGCTACCGCGAAAAGTGAAAATTCCAGTCGCACCAGCGGGCTCGACGAATGTCCCGCACAGATGGACCGCCGTTCCCGGCCCGATCTGTCCGGCACCAGCTCCCCAATTAGAGCACTGTTGGCCCAAGAGATGGCATGGGCGTTGGCGCAATCGGCGCCGGTGTTGCTGCCGGAGGCGTTTTGCGAAACGTAGATGTCGCTGGCTGCGGACAACCCCACGCAGGCAATCGAGAATAAAATTGTGAACGCTAGATGTCGAAAACCCTTCACGCCGACCTCCGTCAATCACTGGCTTGTGGCTCCAATATGGGCAATGGCGCCGGCAGCGATATAATGCTCGCCCACTTAGTTATATCCAGCTCATTTATCTGGCAGATAGGTCTCATAAGTACATGACCAAAAACGACGTCAATATTTGGAGGCCTCAAGGGACGATTCGATATTACGGGACGAAGCGGGATCTATCCAATGTTTTGCAATCTTTCTCAAGTATTGAGGCTTGGCCACCCAATCGTATGCGCCGGCCAACTTTGCTCTAAATAGCTTTATGTCGTCACAGGTATTAGCGGGTAGTCTCTTCAGGAAATAAGGGTCGCTCTGTGAAGTTGCCCTTCCAATGATAGTAGAAACTCCATTCTTGTAGCCCGCGGACAAAAGCAACGTCCGCAACCGGGCCCTGAAATCAGAGTCTGTCTCCGGGAAAGGCATACGGATAAGCGAAGGATTCCACCGCACTCCCAAGCTTTTGCTCGATTACATCTCGAGAGTTCTCCAACTCGTCTTTGATTTCCTGGTCGCCTAAAGCATGCAATTGCGGATGACTCACCGTATGAGATCCAAACGAAATTCCATACTGCCGCAGTTCGGCAATTTCCTTCCAGCTGAGGCAATCCCGTCCCTTAAACGAGATATGGCGATCTCCTATGTGTGCAGTGGGCAAGAATACGATTGCGCCTAGCCCGTTGCGACTCAATTCTGGAAAACCGCTTCGATAAAAATCTGCGTACCCGTCATCGAAGGTGATGACGACCAACTTGTCGATCTCCGATCCTCGTTCCAAGTGTCACAGCGCATCGGTTAAGGTGCAGCTCTTGTAGCCTTCACTACGTAAAAAATTCATGTGCGTCGCGAACACATCTGGAGCTGTGTTAATTCGATAGTAGGGGTGAAGGCCAGTTTCGGGTACGTCAGAAATGCTGTGGTACATCAAAATGGGATAGCATATGTAGCGGGGGTCCAAGCGCGCAGAAAAGGGTCAACAACTAATAGCGTAAGTCAAACGATCAAAACGAAATGCCATCGCAAGTAACCCCGTTAGGCGATTACTTCCTCAACTCCCTCATGCTTTCGAGCGGGCACGTGAGTCGCTTTCTTGCGCTCAACAGGCGAGCCTGGAAGCGCTGCAGCCCTTCCGATACTCACATATCGAAAACCTTCCGCGCGGAGACCGTCCGGACCAAGGCATTTCTTCCGTCGATGACAAGGCGTGACTCGACTACGCAAGAAATCCGTTTCCAATCAATCTGTCGGAATTCATCCCACTCAGTAACCAGCAAAATGGCGTCTGAACCTTTCGCCGCTGAGTAAGGATCTGCTGAATAATTGATGTCGGGGAGAACCGCTTTTGCCTTGTCCATCGCTTCGGGGTCATATGCCGTTACGATTGCTCCTTCTTCAACAAGCATCTTCACTAGCGTTATAGATGGTGCGAAACGAACGTCATCAGTGTTTGGCTTGAAAGCAAGGCCCCATACTGCGATCTTCTTGCCACGAATTACCCACAACTCTTTGCGAATCTTTTCGACGAATTCCTCAATGCGACGTTGATTGATATTCTCGACTTCTTTAAGCAAAGAAAAGTTACACCCCGACTTCTCCGCGATTCGGATAAAAGCTTGAACATCCTTTGGAAAACAGAATCCACCGAAGCCAATGCCCGGCTGTAAAAACGAACTACCGATTCTAGGATCCAACCCCATCCCTTCCGCGACTTTAGTTACATCAGCGCCGACAACTTCGCACAAATTTGCGACCATGTTAATAAAGGAGATTTTCATGGCTAGGAAGGAATTGGAGGCGTGCTTTATGAGCTCGGCTGAACCGGTATCGGTCGTCAAGAAAACTGGTTTCGCGACGGTTGGACAAGAGGCATGCAGGGGACAAGAGAAGGTTTGATGGATAATTGGCTCGTAGATCTGTCTAAGAAGCTGCTCTGCGCGAGGCGACTCAATTCCGACCACTATCCGATCGGGGTGAAGGAAATCCGCCACTGCGGAGCCCTCTCGTAAAAATTCCGGATTTGAAGCAACGTCGCATTCCAGAGAATTTGTGTTGTACATCATTAGGTGTTTTCGCAATTGCGAACCAGTCTGCACTGGTACGGTGCTTTTTTCGACTACTAAGCGATACCCAGAAGCGCGCTTAGCAATTGATCGAGCAACCCCCTCAATCGCGCATAGATCTGCATCGCCGTTGGGCAAGGGAGGCGTTCCCACACAGATAAAAATCGCTTCACCCCAATCGATGGCTTCGTCTGTAGAACCAAAAAACAACCGCTGAGATTTGCGGGCTGACTCGATGATTGCTTCGAGATGTGGCTCAAAGAGTGGCATCACTCCGTGATTCAGTTTGTCGAGCTTCGCAAGATCGCTCTCCGCGCAAAACACCTCGTGCCCCACTTGCGCCAAGCATGCGGCCGTCGTGAGTCCAACGTAACCAGCCCCTATAACTGATATCTTCATTATTCTTAGGTCTCCTCGATGTGTTCAGGCAAAGACTACGCTGTTCTTTCCACTCCCCCAGTGTGAGCATGTTCCCTTGCGGCGCCCTTGGGTCCTGTCTCCGACCTCAATGCGTGCAATACTTCAACGGCTACTTTGCCTTGCTGAATATCTGAGAGTTGCGGATACATTGGGAGAGATAGTATTTCGGCTGAAACTCTTTCTGTAACGGGAAAGTCTCCTTTGCGATAGCCGGCGCCAGCGTATGCCGTCTGCAAATGTAGGGGAACGGGATAATGGATAGCTGAACCAACACCCACTTCCGCCAGCGAGGTTTTCAACCCTTCCCGGTCCTCCACCCGAACCACGTACAAGTGGTACACCGGACGCGTACTCGGCAACTCGTAAGGCAGAACCAGACTCGAGGTACTTACGCCGAAGAGCTCACGATATTTTGCGGCATTGGCTGCACGGGCGGCGTTCCATTCGGTGAGGTGCTTCAGCTTGACTGAAAGGATTCCAGCCTGGATTGAATCGAGCCGTCCGTTATAGCCTTCGATGTCGTGGTAGTACTTGCGCGATTGACCGTGATCGCGAATCATTTTGACGGTAGCGGACAGTTTCTCGTCATTGGTCGTTACGGCGCCAGCTTCGCCGCAGGCTCCCAGATTCTTGCCGGGATAGAAGCTAAATGCGGCTGCCTGTCCCATTGATCCTGCTTTTTTCCATGCATTCTGCCTTTGTGAGAAATATTCCGCGCCATGAGCCTGGCACGCGTCTTCGATCACGATCAGGTCATATCGCTCTGCCAATTCGAGGATCGTGTCCATATCGGCCATTTGTCCGTAGAGATGAACGGGAACGATGGCCCGCACAGTGGTTTGCGTCCTTCGATCGCGAAGTTTGCCAGTTTGGGGATGAATTCGCAGGCCTTTAAGTACTCTTCAAGCGCCAGGACATCCATGTTGTAGGTCTTTTCGTCGATCTCGACAAAAATTGGGCAGGCGCCGGCTTGAGAAATGGCTTCCGTTGTCGCAATAAAAGTGTTGGGGACGGTCACTACGCCATCACCCTTTCCAACGCCAGCGGCGCTTAATGCAAAACGTAATGCATCGGTGCCGCTATTTACCCCTACGCAATGTGTGGTTCCGCAAAATGCGGCAAATTCTCGTTCGAAGTTTTCCACCATCGGTCCACCTATGAAACCGGCAGTCCGCAACGCCTCCCGGAAGATGGCCGAAAGTTCAGGTTCCAGCTCCGCGTGAGGCGTTATTAAATCGAGGAAAGGAACGTTATTACAGTTGCTCATGAAAACGGCCTCCGAAACTTACTTATGAGTGGAACGAATCGATCAAACGTAGAAACTTAGCGGGATTGCCGGCAACGATGCTGTTCGGGGGGACGTCCTTTGTAACCACGCTTCCGGCGCCGACAATGGCGTTTTCACCGACAGTGATTCCAGAAAGAACCGTTGCCCCGGAGCCGATCGATGAGCCCTTCTTGATCAGCGTTCTATCGACCTTCCAGTCGGACTCGGTTTGCAGACTCCCTTCCAACGTGGTCGAGCGTGGATAGATGTCGTTTATGAAAGTCACGCCATGGCCTATGAAGACATTGTCTTCGACGTGGACGCCTTCGCAGATGAATGTGTGACTGGAAATCTTGCAGCGTTTGCCGACCGTAGCATTTTTTTGAATCTCTACAAACGCGCCAATCTTTGTTTCGTCGCCAATTTCGCATCCGTAGAGGTTTATGAATTTCGAGAGTTTTACATCGCGCCCGAGCTTCACATCGGGTGCGATGCATTGATACGATTGCATGGATTGGGGGTCAGGCATAAATGCGGGATAGAGAGGTGTTATAAGGCGAAGTAAAGTTTAAGAGATCACAAATAAACTAAGGCTCCGCGCTTTTTCAACGACTCCGTCGCCGCCTCGAGCATGCGCACTACGCGCAAGCCAGCAGCCCCGTCATTACTTGGCTTTTGGTCATTGCAGATGCAGTCGACGAAGTAACTTAACTCTTGTTTCAAAGCTTCAATTTGCTCCAACTGCGGCGACCACATGTCGCCGGAACGGTAATTAACCAAAAGGTCGTAGAGCCCCTGTCTACTGGTGATGTGCACGCCTTTATCGTAAATTTTTATTTTCTCGTCGGCTTCAAGATCATTCCATACCAACATTTTTTTCTCGCCACCAATTAGCGTGGTTCGGACCTTAACCGGAGAGAGCCAGTTGACGTTGATATGGGCAATGATTTTGTTCGGGAAATAAACAGTAATGAAAGCAATGTCTTCGTGGTCGTTGAGGTGAGTCTGCCCGGTCGCAACAACCGCTTCAGGTTTTTCTTTAATGAGATGATCGATGATCGAAAGATCGTGCGGCGCCAAATCCCAAACAACGTTAACGTCATGTTGAAAGAGTCCCAGGTTGACGCGCCTGGAATCATAGTAATAAAGCTTCCCCAAGGCACCCTCGTCTAGAAGCTGACTGATTTTTTTTACTGCCCCCGTGAAGAGGAAGGTGTGGTCGACCATGATCTTCAAGTTTTTCTGTTCAGCCAAATTAATTAATTCTTCGGCTTGAGCGGCGCAGCTGGTAAACGGCTTTTCGACAAACACATGCTTGCCATTTTCCAGCGCGGCTTTTGCAAGTTCGTAGTGAGTCCACACGGGTGTAACTACCGCAATCGCATCGATGTCCGGAGATGTAGTCAACTCTGAGCAATCGGAGGCAATGCGAACTCGTGGGTAGTTTTTCTGCAATCTTTTACGCGCCATGGGACTCTTATCGCAGACTGCGGTCACTTCGGATCCGTCCAACTGGTCAAGATTTCTGACCACGTTGGGCCCCCAGTATCCGTAGCCAATGACCCCAAATCTGACCATATTCTTATCCCCTTGAGAACTTTCGCCCTTTCGAGCAGCGAGATTGACTTCCATTGTTGGATTCATATGAAAAGTTTCTGGGGGATTGAACGGAATAAAACGATACTGGATTTATTGGGTAAGGTTCGTCAAAAGTGTATTAATGTGCGCCCTCCCCGAAGAAAACTGCCGCTGGGGTGCGGAGCAATATCTTCAGATCAAGCCACGGTGAGCAACTATTGGCGTACTGTAAGTCAAGTCGTACCATGTCGTCGAAGTTTACGCGGCTACGCCCGTTGACCTGCCAGAGACCGGTGATTCCGGGCTTCGCTTCCAAAACCCTACGGCGATGCCATATGTCGTACGCTTCCACTTCGTAAGCAATGGGCGGACGCGGACCTACCAGAGACATGTCACCAGCAAGCACATGAAAAAATTGGGGAAGTTCATCAAGGCTGGTTCGACGTAGAAAACTCCCGACTCGGGTTATTCGGCGGTCTTGGGTCAGCTTGTACACTACCTTTCCGTCCTGCGACGGAGCAGTAGTCTGTGCATTTCCATTGATGAGTTGGGTGACATATTCGCGGTGTACGCTGGCGTCGTTATTCAAATACATGGACCTAAACTTCAGGAAAACGAAGGGCGCACCGTATTGCCCTATACGCTGTTGGCGGAAAAGCACCGGACCCTTGGAAGTTAACTTGATAGCCGCTGCTATCGCCAGAAAAACCGGACAGAAAAGAAAAAGTGCCAGTAGGCTACCGACAATGTCCATCACTCTTTTGATCGTGCTATTCAGCCTGTTTTTTGTTTCTCGATTCGAGAGGTCGGGGTACAGCGCAGGATTGCTCGGGCGCTGAGGCAAGTCGTGGTCCCACTCTTCAGGATATAGATGGAAGGAGACAGTGATGTGGTCCATGTGTTCCGGTTCCAGATTTTGACGCAAACTTTCGGTCGACTTGTTCATGATGGTCTTGAGCAACGCATCACGGTCTTCGACATTCAGTTCGGTGAACATTACGCCTACTACTCCGTTGGTCCTATACCATCCCATCACATCAGTTTCTCTAGTGTTACAGGCAGAGCGCCGAAAAAACCTTTTGCAGAATCTTTCCGTTCTTCTGCGAGGCTAAACCATCCTTCATATCGAGAAGCATCAGCAAGAACGGTTTTCCCGAACGTTCGGTGCGTTTTCGCTCGAGCGAAATCATTCTGTGAAGGGACACTTCATCCAGCACATTTTGATCAATTCGTGGCCTGCTCGGCACATTTCTATTTTTCTTTGACTGCTTTATCACAACAGGTCTCCTGTCTCCACATTCCGTTTGCCGGAAGCAGAGAAAGATTGTCTCGTGGGGGACTAATGTCTGGGCACTACTAAGGGGGAGACTTCGAGAACACTATTCCAATATTGTGCTTGCTTGTCTTGGAGCGCGCCCTGCTGGCGGCGCGTAACGCTGATAATAATTGCTGTGGTCAGTTTCGGTTGAGCTGTTTAGAACTACGCCCAGCAGTTTCTTGGGATCGAGCACTTCAAGACCGCGTTTGAGTTCCCGCTTTTCGGTGACGCCTTCGCGGACTACCAGTAGTATGCCGTCCGCCATTCGCATCCACACGCTGGTATCGGCAAGCGGCAGAACGGGTGGCGAGTCGATCAGTATCCAGTCAAACCAGTTGCTAAGTTGCTCCATCAGCGCCGTTAGCTTGCTCGATTGCATCATCTCAAGGGGGTTTTCGGGGGCGCGTCCGGCTGGGAGAAGCCATAGATTCAAGCCTTCGAGACGGTAGATATTTGGCATGGACTGCGACTCGCCCTGCAACCACTCGCTCAATCCCTCAACCTTGTCCAGACCCAAACGAACCGGAAGAACCGGACGGCGAAGATCGCCTTCTAAAAGAAGAACTCGCTGCTGCTTCTTCCGCGCAAGTATGACCGCCAAGTTTGCGGAAATCATGCTCTTCCCTTCCTCAGGGATGGTGCTAGTGATCAACACCTTCTTAAATGGACGTTGCTGTTGCAACTGCCTCAAGCGAACGCCGAAGAAGCGAAATTTTTCCGCCGCCAAGCTCTCGGTGTCGGTCAAGCTCAACAACTTGCTGTTTGCTAATGGCGTGACTCTGAGAGTCGGGAATAGCTCGATATCGCTCTCGGTTGTCTCTGGTGACAAAGCCTCGGAATCTTGCAATTGCTCGGCAGCACGCAGGAGGTCTGCCGGCATTGACGACGGCTGGCGGTTCCGGGACCGTTCGGCCTCAGATTTTTGCAACGCTTCAAATATATGACTCATTGCTTGCTCACTCCCGGTGCCAAAGAAACTTCTTCCAAGTTGTTAGATTGCGTACTCTGCAAATATTCCTGCAATTGCAACAGTGCTTTTACCGCCGCCAAAGCCTTGTTTTTTTCACCCTTTGGAAGCGGCTCATGTTGCTCTGGGGTGTAAAGAACGTTCAAACGAAGGTCGGACGCAACTTCTTCGATAATGCTGGGGCTTATTTCCTTGGATTGCTTGGCAAACCCTGCAATCAGAGCGTTTTCGCAGATCGTATTGATTAACCGCGGAATCCCGCGAGAATGACGATGAATCGCCGTAACGGTCTCTAGCGGAAAAATCGGCTCCGCGTCGGGTCTGAGACCTCCGAGCTCTAACCTGCGCTGCATATAGCCGCGCGTTTCTTCCAAATCTAGCGGTTCCAGGCGTGAGCGCAACACGATTCTCTGTTTTAATTGCCGCAAAGCAACTGAATCGAGTTTCTCGTCAAGCTCAGGTTGGCCTACTAACAATATCTGAAGTAATTTTTCTTGCGCCGTTTCGAGATTAGTTAACAGGCGAATCTCTTCCAACACCTCGGCGGAAACATGGTGCGCTTCATCCACAACCAGCACCGTCGTCTGTTTTTTCTGATAACGGGTGATCAGATAATTATGCAGTTCCCAGAGAAGCTCGCTCTTGTTTTTTCCCGTGGATCGGAGTCCGAAATCCGAAGCGATGTATTGCAAGAATTCAACAGGGGAAAGAATGCTATTGAACACGTATGCGTAGCTGACATCGTTCTTGTTAAGCAGCTGCAACAGGCATCGCACCAGCAGCGTCTTGCCTGTGCCCACTTCGCCGGTCATGACAACGAACCCCTTGTGCCGCCGGACTCCGTAGTAAAGCGCCGCCAAAGCTTCGTTGTGCCGCCGCGTAGGAAATAGGAACGAGGGATCCGGACTAATCTCGAATGGATTCCGCTGAAGATTGTAAAAAGTTTTATACATTACTTATCCGCGGAGAAAACTGAACGCGCAACCCGCGGCTATCGCCGCAAACACGAGCGCCGTACTAGCCCATTGAAGTCGCGAAACTTTCCTTCGTTTCTTTTCTTCATCCACCGTGATGATATTGGGAATTTCTGATATCACTTCAGCTTGGATCAACTTTTTTAAATCCTTTTCGCTATATAGCCGGTCGTCCATCATTTCGGCTCCAGCAGTGAACACAGCTCCAAAGACGAGCCCGACGAAGAGGCCGACACCACATAGCTTTAGGCGGTTCGGGGAAAACGGCGTCACGGGCAAGCTCGGAGGGTCCAAAATCCTAAAATGTTCCCCCTGTTGACGGAGTTCCATGCTCGTGGCGAGGGAAGATTGGTTCTTCTTTTTTAGAAGATCATCGTAATTGGCCTTGGACTGATCGTAACCGCGGGTAAGTTCGGAAAGCTGCTGTTCCCGCACTGGCTCTTGATTCAAATGAGACTGCCCGATTCCAATTCTAGCTTTTAAATCTGCAACTGCTCGTTCGCGGTTGGCGATTTCGACCTTATTAGCTTGCAGTTGATTCTGCAATTGTAATAACGGTGAGCCGGCGCTGATATCGGAGATGTCGTGCGACTGAGCCGCCTCGTCTTGAGGATGGGCTGGATTTGCTTTCAGATTCGCGTCAAGCTGTTCTTTCATCTTTTCCGCTTCGGCGATCTGTTCCTTCACTTTGCGCACATCTGGATGGCGGTCAGTGTAATGCGACTGGAGTTCCGCTAATTGTGTCCGCAATTTCTCAAGCTGCTGATCCACAGCGGGTAATCCCAGGGGCGCGCCATCTGTGCCCCTGGTGGACCGCTGAGACGTCCGATATTGTTGAATTAAGGACTGCAAATATGAGCTTTGTTGTTTTGCGCTAAACAGCGCATCTTGCTCCGACTGAAGTTGAGACTGCAATCCCCCAAGAATTTGTAGATTGCCTTGCAATTGACCTGGCAGTTCGCCAAGGTGTTGATCTTTGAAATCGCGGACTTTTACTTCTTGCTCGGCAAGAGTTTTCCTAGCTTCTTCTAATTGAGTCTCAAGGAATTTCGTCGTTTCCTCTGACTGCTGCTGCCGCACTTCAAGATTTTCGCTGATAAACAAATCAGTAAGCTGCCTGGTCACCTGCTGCGCCACCACGGGATCGTGTGAGGAGTAATAGACATTGAACGCGGTGAGTTGTTCTCCAGGGGCGCGAACTAGTTCAATTTCGATGTCCTTCCGCATGCGCTCGACTAGCTGATCGGGATTCGCACGTTGTCGATCGGTGCTATAGAGATTTAGCTCTTGGATGATATGTAATAGGCGGGTGCGACTGAGAATTTGCTGGGTAATGCTCTGCAAGCGGTCTTGCAAGTTGTCGGTGACATTCGGCGTAACGTACTGCTGCGGCACTGTCGGCTGCTCAACCAAAATCAGCGTGCCTGACCGATAAATGGAAGGCATAAGCCAACTCCCACCCCAAATTGCGAGCCAGCCCAAAAATAGAGGGATAATAAAATACCAATGTCGGCGACGAACTACCGCCCAATACTGCTTAAGATTGAAAGTTTCCGGGTTGCTATCTTCCAGCTCTTCGAGCATTTAGGTTCTCATCTTCCTAGTGGTCTTTCGAATTGGTATGAAAGAGAAATCCACACGCGATTGCGATCCGGCGCAAGACTTATTACCGAGATGTTGTTGTAGCTCTGGTGAAGGTGAAGGTACCCGACTGAACCGATAAAGTGCTCACCAAAGGTCTTTTGCAGCCCGACACTTCCCGACAACGTGTGTCCGTTGACGGCGCCCTGAAAGACCGGATCGAGAACTTTGTTTGTCAAGTAACTGGCGCCGACCGTCGCCGTTACCGTCTTGGTGAACTGAGCGCGGAAGGATGCTTCCGCAATATTCGCGAGAACCGATCCGGGCAAACCTCCGCCATCAGTAATTCTCCGCGAGTAGCTTGCGGCAAAACTGGTATCTCTTCCCTGCCATGAAACGCTTCCACCCCCTGATGGGGACCACATGCGACGTGACGGGTTGAGGGGACTGAAAGTGTCGGAGTATTGTGCTCCCCCGAAGGCAGACAGTGAAAAGTTGGGTTTAAGGAAGAACGTGGAAGATCCGTAAAAGCTGTTAGTACGGGTTTCAATCGAACCAGGTTCGGACTGAAAGTTTTGAAACAAGTAATTTAGCCCGAGATAATTTCTACCGAACCGATGGGTGTAGTAGCCTCCCCCGCCATATCCTGTTGAATCGAAGAGGCCGGATGATTGATTCTGATTTAAGTAACGAAGTATCGAAGAGTTCCCGGTTGCGCCGACCATATCGTTGCGTGTGAATTGATAACTGATGCCCACGCTCGCCGCATTAATAAGAGTATCTTCAACCGGCCCTACTCAAAGAAAGATTGGGCGACTGAATTGCATTGGGAACACCACCCAAGCGTATTAAATGAAAGATTCGAAAAACGCGGAGGTTTTGGCGAGACTATCAAGGGCGGTAAAGGTTACGTGCGGACTCAAGCGGTACGAAAAATTTAAGGCTAGGCTGTGATCACTTTGATTGCGAGAAGACAAATGCTGATAGAAAGTAAATCCTGGACTGTAAGTGGTATGGAACCGATATCGCGTTCTAGTAAGGTCTAGCGAGACAAAAGGCCCGATGGTATAGGATTCGTCGCTGGCCGAATTACTGGCGCTTCCGATTACATTGTCATCGTAGGCTGCGGTGACGCTAGCGCCCCCACGCAGATAGTTTGACTGTTCCATCTCGCCTGTGAAGGCCAAGGAAGAACCCGACCCAGTAAGAAGAGAAGGCGGAGCCATGGGCTGATCTACCTGGGAAGTAGAGAGGGTCGTGGTGGTTGGATCATTCGTCTGCGCAGCGGTGCTTGTGGATTGCGGCAACGGAGCAGGCATGCCGGTGGAATCCGTTTGTGCGCGCGACGTGACTAGCCACCGCTGCGACCATCATCAAAACGAGTCCACTGCGCAATCGTTCACCGTTGGGAACAATCTTCATTAGGGAATCACAATCGTATCGCGCGGTTGAAGGCGAATGTTCTGCGCGGAGTCTTTTCCTTTAACTACCTGTTTGTAGTTGAAAGGTAACCTTGTCTCTGGGCCGTTTGCATTATGCCTCAGCACATAGATATTTTTCTGTTTAGCGAAGTCACGAAATCCGCCCGCGATTGCGATAGCGTCGAGTACCGTGGTCGAGTTGGTTAGGGGATAGGAACCCGGTTTCTGGACCATGCCCAAAATATTAAATTTCTGACTGCGAATCTCCTGAACCATTACCGTCACTTCCGGTTCCGAGATGAAGTTTTTAAGCTTCCCTGCGATCGCGGCTTCAAGTTGGTGAGGAGTTTGTCCAGAAGCTTGTAATTCGCCCGCCAGATGGAAGAGAGATCATTCCATCCGACCGCACCGGAACTGAGCGGGAAATGTCTGGCTCTTTCCACACGTTCACCGCGAGAATGTCGTCAATGCCGATGATGAAGGTGTCATCATGCGGTTTGGTTGCTGCGTGAAGTGGAGCTTGTAGCTTCAGTGTTGATGGAAATGCCGGCTGAATTATTTGAGGGTGCAGCAGTCTGCGCCGGCAACCACGGCGCAGGCAGAATTAATATCATCACGACTGCGATTTGTGCCAGCGAAGTTCTTGGAAAATTCACAATTGCTCCATTGGTACCTTGAAATCTAATTAACTTTCATTTCCATTATCTGGGACCCGGAACCCTTAATTCCTTGTCCTGCGAATGCTGAAAGATAGCTTTCCGGAGGCGTCAGGTGATAATGCTGAATCTTATACAGCAAAGTGCGATAGCTGACTTGCAACATTCTCGAGGCTGCTTTGCGATTCCAATGGGTTTGCTCCAATGCGATTGCTATTGCATTCCGTTCGGCTTCACCCTTAATGCTCTTCACTAGCGATTTCAGCCCTCCACCGTTTTCTGAGTGGTCAACATCCTGGCTGGAATCCGGAGTCGACTCTAGTTTAGTCGGAGTCGAAACTGGTTCCGAAGCCGATGCCGACTTACGTTCCAACTCAGTTAATGCTAATTCTTCATCACCGACAACTAAAAATCTCTTGGCAAAGTTTTCCAACTCCCTCAAGTTTCCCGGCCACGAGTATCGCTGGCAAGCGTTCAACAACGCGGTTGAAAAAGTTCTCACCGGCAAATCGTAATGCCGCGACAATTGGTTCATGAAATGTGTGAGAAGCAGCGAAATATCCTCTAGTCGGTTCGCCAACGGAGGAACGTAAACCGTAAATGCACTCAAGCGGAAATAGAGGTCTTCCCGAAGCTTTCCATCGGCAAGCGATTCTTCGAGATTGGCTTGAGTTGCCGCGATAATCCGCAAGTCGCACACTACCTTGGATTGGTTTCCCACCCGTGAAAATTGGTTTTCCTGCAACAGCGCTACTAATTTTTCCTGCACTGAAAGCGGCAATGCAGTGATCTCATCGAAATAAACTGTTCCCTTTTGACAGAAATCCAGTTTGCCGGGCGAAACTTGGGTCACTCGCGCGTCGTCTCTTCGGTCTTTCCCAAACAACTCAATCTCCAAAAGGTCGGCCGGCAGTGCGGAACAGTTTACTTTCAGAAATTGGAATTCTGATCGCACGGATAGCTTATGAATCAGGCGGGCGGCAATTTCCTTTCCGCTGTCGGTGTGCCCCACCATGAGTAATGGAGCGTCGATTTGCGCCAGCAAGCAGCTTGGGCCCGTAGTTCCCGCATGGCAGGACTGGCGGAAACAAAAATCATTCCGTCGCCCACCAGTTCGATATTTTCACTTGAGACCGAAAACTGAGAACTGGTTTCCGAAGGGCCGAGGTGCCTCTCAACTATTTTTTTTAAATCAGCGTCATGCAACGGTTTTAGCAGGTAATCTTTAGCGCCAAGACGCAGCGCTTCGGTCTTTTGCGCGTCGTCGGCCGTTCTTGCAAGCAGACACCACCGGAGTATCTGGACGAACACGCCTTAGCCACCGTAGGGTATGGAGCCCGTCTGCACCATTCTCGCCGAGATCTAACAAAATAAATCCGGGCTATCTGCCGACTGCACCCTCTCCAGCGCCTGCCAACCGCTGTCCGCAGTCTCAAGATGCCAGGCCGCGCCATCCGAGTTTAGGCGCGGCATCAAGGCCGATGGGTCCCGGCTTACCAGCAGGATAAATGGAAGTTTTTTATTATTCATCGACGTCTCGAAGGTTCGAGGGTGCTCGGAGGAGAGTCCAGTCGTAGCTTCGCCCCCTCAGTCACAATTCGACCGAAAAGGAATCTTGGCGTAGTTACGGGCTCTGACAGGGGAGGAACTACGTATTAGGCTCAGGGAAGCCCAACAACTGGAGTTACAGTAACACAGGTGCATCGGGCTGCAAGAGGCGAACGTTCTTAGGGCGGGTATTCTCTATTCGATAGGGGAAGATAGCCCACAGATCAATTTTGGTAGGATCCCAATGCCGCCTGGAGAATTTGACTATCTCGATGCTACCATTACTTTAGGTATACCAGTATAACCTATTGAAATCATTGAAGTTAGGTGACCGTCTGGCATTAATTTTCGCTGACTATCTCGGAGAACAGCGACAATTGCGAGACCAGCCCTACAGTAATGCATGGCCGTGCGCATAGCGATTGCGTCAGTTTTCCTCATCCTGTACACTCGGCACTGTACTAACGATTTCACACGGTTTTGACCTCCTCCTAAATTGAGTTTGCTTGAGTGCGGCTAATGCGAGTCGCGAGCTGTCATGCATGCAAATTCGTGGGTATAAATAAATGACCAGCAACGCTGCGCATTCGCAAAGAGGAAGTCAGAGTTCTGGTCGCCGACAGCACAAGAATTCATACGGAGCTGCTGCCGGTGGCGTTGAAACAAAATCCGTCCTTAAACGTCTTCACTCAGGATTCCGGATCCTCTGACATCGTTGAATCCTCTGTACATCATAAAATCGAAGTTGTAGTCATCGCCGCTCGGTTCGGAGAAGAGCCTCTGGGAGGCTTGGAGATTCTGCGGAAGATTCGCCTCCTCCGTCCCAAAGTCCGGGGAGTAGTTCTTCTGGATTCAATAAAACCAGAAATAATACTCGCCGCATTTCGGGCCGGCGCCAGAGGGTTGTTCAGTCGTGACTCGTCACTTGAGACGCTTTCGGATTGTGTGCGCAAGGTCCACAGGGGAGAGGTTTGCGCCAGCTCCGAACAGATGGCAATCGCATTGGAAGCTCTGACTGCGTCTCCCATGCTGCGCGCTGCCGATTCCAATGGTCTTAGCCTCCTCTCCAAACGAGAATTGGACGTTGTAATGAGTCTTGCAGAGGGTTTAACTAACCGCGAAATCGCCGCCCGTTTAGGCTTAAGCCAGCACACCATTAAAAACTATCTGTTCCAGAGTATTCGACAAGCTGGGTGTTTCCAGCCGAATCGAGCTGCTCTTTCTGACCATGAACAGGGACAGGGAAAAGACCGATCTCTTAATTCGGATGAGGGCGAACCACCACGCAGACATTTTCGTCTTGTCAGAAGGCTGCCGAGCTGGGAATGCCGAGCGCTCAAATCATGCTTGCAAACATGTTTGCGCAGGGGAAAACGATCAAGAAGAGACCCGTCTGTCCGCCTACAAATGGTATTTGATTTGTGAGCAAAACATTTCAACCATGAAAGAGGAGATCGGTTCGGCGAAAAGAAAAATGGCAGAATTGTTGACAACGGAAGAAATTCTCGAAGCGCAAAAGTTGGCATCAGAACACCAAAGGAAGCCGGTTCAAGGGATGTCGATAGTCCCTTCTTCTCGGGCAACGGCAACAGGCCGCCGTTAGGGCTATATGTAAGTGACTCCATTTCCCTCAGCACGTGCGGTTAGGTGTGGACACTAGCTGACATTTTCCCATAGTGCGATGAGGTTCTCTTCTGAATTCAGGTGTGGCGGCGAAATTTCTGGTGCGATTATCTTCGACGGGACGTTCTGCATGAACAAGCTAGGTCAACTTTTATTTCTGATGGTTCAATTCGTCGTAATGGGACCTTGCGCGTGCCCGGTTCTTTAACATCTATTAGGTTCCTTCATCTTACAATTTGGTCGTATCGCCCGGGTCCGCGTGAATAACAACATCAACAGCGGCACCGTGTTTAAGCTTGACCGCGTCGCCGTCTGCATCGATTAAAGTATTTTCGATACGAATTTCTTTATACAGATGGTCAGCTTGTTCGACCGCAATTTGCGCTTTTTCTGATTCGCTAGGTATCACAGGTTCGATGATTTTCTCGACCGTGCCAGTCAAAACAGCAGTAGGTTTTTCCGCTTCTTCCAAATATTCCAGCTGCTTGTTCAACGTCGTCAGTAAGACCCGGCCCTGATCGTATTCTTTGGCCTGGGTGGCAGTCATGCCGGCAAACGTGGCGGTTTTAAGGGTCTCCGCCTGTTGCTCCGTCAGCAGTCTTATTTGTTCCTTAAGTTTTTGGATCGCGTCGCGATTGGAGGACGTTTCAGAAGAAGCCATTAAAAAAACCCTCCTATGGGCTTCCCAAATTATAACGTCAGCGGATCTGACGAACTCAGTTGACCAGGGATTTCTCTGGTTTTCAGTACTCGGTTGGGGTATGGCCTCGGCGCAAAGGAAGCTTGTTAGTCTTGTCATCATCGTGCATGTCTTAAACTCAGTAAAATGGTCCGATAGTTCACTGCGTTTATGCTACCGTCTAGACTGGAGATTCACAGTGCGCAGACCCACATTCCTTAGCTTACTGTTCGTTTTAGCCCAAGCGTTTTTTCTAGCCCCAGCTTTCGCGCAACAACTGCCTACGTTCAATCATGTCTTCATCGTTGTAGAAGAAAATACAAACTACTCCAGCGTGATTGGCAACCATTCCATGCCATACCTGAACGGGCTCGCTAGCCAATATGGTTTGGCTACCCAGTACTACGCCAATACTCATCCATCGATCGGGAACTACTTCATGATGACGACAGGGACAATCGTCACGAATGACGACAATTTCAGCGGTACCGTGACTGCAGATAATGTCGTTCGGCGACTGATTACAGCGGGGAGGACATGGAAAGCATATGAGGAAAACCTGCCCTCCATTGGCTACCTCACGCCGGACGTGGGAAACTACGCGCGTCGACACTGTCCACTTTCCTACATGTCAGACGTCGTAAACAGTTCGATTCAAAAAATGAACCTTGTGCCATTTACGCAGTTTAGCGTCGATCTTAAAAATAACACCCTTCCAAGCTATTCATTCATCACCCCGAACTTATGCAATGACGCGCACGATTGCTCGCTGGCAACGGCGGACAAGTGGCTTAAGACGAATATTGATCCGCTTATTAAGAACTCTAATTTTCAGGCTGGCGACTTATTGATCATCATGTTTGACGAGTCGGGCTCGGACAATAGCCACGGCGGAGGGAACGTAGCGTGGATAGCTGTCAGTCCGAAGTTTTCAAAAAAGTCTTTCCAATCCACAAGTCTGTATCAGCATCAGAACACTTTACGCCTCATGCTCCAGGGACTTGGCGTGACGAGCTTTCCAGGAAAAGCTGCCAAGGCCGCCAATATGGCAGAGTTCTTCAAGTAATCAGATGGTTGCAAATTTTGGAGCATGCAGAGAAGTTCGGAGCACTCTGTGCAACTCTTTGTACGCCCTTTCCCCTCCCGGAGCTTTCCGCACCAAGTCGTCCCACCTGTTGAAGCTTCGCGATTAGGCGCACTGACAACACCCTAGATGCAAACCTACGATAGGTGCAAACCTACGATTACGCGACTCGGCGGAAGATTGATAGCGTCTGCAATCCTTTGAGGAATACAAACCTAAGCCTCCCCAAACGTATCTACCCAGGAAGTAGCGAACCGTTTAAGGCTGGCTTCATCTGCCGTCGATAATATTAATTCAGCGATCGACGATTGACAGGAGATGAAGATGCGATCAGAAGCGCGCACCCGCATACTAGGCTCAGGCCTCGGGATTCTAATTTGTTCCACCCTACTCTCAGTATTCGCGGCGGCTAACGATTCGGACCAATTTAAAATAGTCAAAAAAATCCCACTTGAAGGCGCCGGCCGTTGGGACTATTTGTATGTTGACGCTAAAAACCGCCGCATCTACATGGCTCGCGCTACACACTTCTCAGTTCTAGACGCAGATTCAGGGGCGGTGGTCGGGGATATTCCAGAAACCCCGGGCGCGCACGGCGTCGCTATCGCTCCAGACCTTGGGATAGGATTTACGTCGAATGGTGGAGAAAACAAAGTTTCAATCTTCGACCTAAAAACTTTAAAAGTCTTAAGTAAGATCGATACCGGTGGCAATCCAGATTCAATTCTTTTTGATACCGCTTCGGGGAACGTGTTTGTCCAAAACGGCAAGAGCAACACGTCCACAGTAATTGATGCTTCAAAACGGGAGGTCACCGCCACAATTCCACTTCCCGGCAAACCCGAATTTGCCGTCTCCGACGAAAATGGCAACGTCTTCGTCAACATCGAAAATACTGGATCTATAGTAGAAATCGATGCGGCAAACAAAAAGGTGAAAGCAAACTGGCCAATGCAAGGTTGCGAAGAGCCGGCTGGGCTGGCCATTGATCGCACCGATCACAAGCTGTTCTCTGCCTGCTCCAACAAGCTCTTGCAAATAGTAGATAGTCAGAACGGTAAGGTCGTGCAGACACTTCCTATCGGAGACGATACTGACGCGGTGGCCTTCGATCCCGGCACCGGGTATATCTTTGCCTCCAGCAATGACGGTCTCTTCACCATAGCTCACGCCACTTCCGAGGGAAAATACGAGATTACCCAAAAACTTTCTTTGAAAGAGGGCTCGAAGACTATGGGCCTTGATACGTCAGCCCACAAGGTATTCGTGCCCACAGCCAAGTTCGCCGGGCCCGTGGATGCTCATCCGCGTCCATCGGTAGACCCAGGGTCCATTGTGATTCTGGTCATCGGGAAGGTATAAACGCGGAGCTGAGAGTTGGCCTGGCAATGCGGCCCACTTGTTTCTCGAGGATCTTAGACCGTGAAACGATCGTTTTTCGCCACAGAAAAAGTCTGTAACTTAACCGAGTGATCGGCTTGCCTCAGGCAAGGACTGGAGAAAACCCTTGGGTTCATCGGATAACGCGGCCGTGAGGCATCAGCGCAAGCGAGGTCGGCGGCGCAGCGCCCCACGCTCTCGCCACGATGATAAGGTGGAATAGTTTAGCGTCAAGGCCATACCCCAACCGAGTCGAGCCTGGCTTTCGCGAACATCGACTTGAAACGAACTCGTTATTTTTCGGGCAAGGTGGAGCGCATCTCGTTGGATCCGGCCCAATACAAATGGCACGTTGACGGGACCGGCGGCGGACATGCCGATCCGGACGGACCCGCCCAAAAATCAACGGAAATTGGCGGCGCACAGGCAAGTTACCAACTCCCTAGAGCATCGATCGTTGTTATTTTTCCCTCCACCTAGGTCGCCCAAAAGAATTGGCTGCGGCACTTCTTTCTTTGCGATGAACCTCTCTACACGAACATTGTGCGTGGCTACCCAATCAAAAATCTGGACAGCAGGGGCGCACTCTGAGCCTCTCACCTTCTTTTCGGATTCAGGCGCTCTTGAGGGTGATAGTGGCGTTGGTAATCAGTGGTTTCGCCCAAAAACCCACGGTCAACACACATCCAAAAGTCAAGTAGAGGAAAGCAATTCCTGGGCGCAAACCAAAGTGGTCGCCAATGCGGCCAATGAGGACTGGAACGACCGCTCCCCCCATTATCCCGGTGCTGAGAATTCCCGCGAAGGGACCATGATGTTCGGAAACTGAATTCAATCCAAGCGAAACCAGAATGGGCCACATTACGGACGCGAACAACCCGATTGCAGGAAACGCTATCAGCGATACCTTTGCTGGTCCGAACAGAGCTGCCGTAAGGCATAGCATGGCGCCGGTACTTGCGCCTACCAGAACTCTTCGGCTGTCGAACAACTTTAATAATCCCATGCCGATGAAACAGCCAGCCGTGAGCAATCCCCAAAACCATGCCACCGCAGCGGCTCCCGTCGTGTGCGGATCATAGTTATGGTAGGTGGAGAGAAATTTTGAAGTCCAGTCCGCCGTACCTTGCTCGGAGCCTACGTAGGCGAAAACACAAAGGAAAAACATCCAGACCATTGGCCGTTGCAACAGGCCCCCGTACATTGACCAGGAGCCTGCGGATTCGTCTGTGGAGCGCTCGACTCCCGGAAAGGTAGTGAAGAACAAGACGAGGATCATCAGAAGTGTGAATACTGCAAAGATCCAATACAAAGAAACCCATGGCAACTCTCTTGGAGTGACCTTCGCCAACAGCGTGAGAAGCGGATCTCCCGAGAGGTTTGCTTGCCCTAGGTTAAGTACCAGGTATGAATAAAGATAAGGACTCAAAAAGGAAGCCGAGCCAAAGATCAACTGGGCAAAGGCGGAATTGTATGCGAAATTCTCTTCCCCACCAGCTACGCGTAGCAGGGGATTAATTGCGGTCTGCAGCGTAGCCATTCCCGAACCCATAACGAATAGCGAGACCACTGCCACGCTATAACTGGGATGGAAAGCAAAGCTCAGGGAACCCATGGTGCCCGCCAAAAACGCCGCCAACATGACCGGCTTTTCCCCGAAGCGTTCTACCAGGAAGCCGGCAGGAATCGACATCACTCCGTATGCGATGAAGAATGAGAACGGAAGCAGCGCCGCCGCAGTAAGGCTTACGTGAAAACTACTGATGATATCCGGAACAAGGGGTCCCATGATATTTGTCAGCAGTGACATCACAAAGAATGTCAGAAATACCAACCCGATCATGTAACGACTTCGCTTCATAGGAGGCGCCCTGTTCAACTGCTATTCGGTCGTAGTGACCTTATTGGCCAACTCAAACCGCCCTGGCTCACGCCCAGTTTGCGCGGCAATGGCGAGGGTAATCATCTGGACCGGTAGAATTTCGAGAGAAGGACGCAAGATTGCTGTCTCATCTGGAATTTGAAATGCTGGATAGGAGCCATCTTCCCCAAGTAACTCCGCCGATCCTCCCTCTGCCAACACATCTGCCAGCAATCTTTGGTTGAGGTCCCTGGTCCTGCGGTCTCCGGAAAACACCAACACAAATGTATCTTCCCCGAGCATTTCAAAAGGACCATGTCGGAACGCCGCGCTGCTCATGCCCTCAGCGTGAAAGCGGTCGGACTCCTTCACAATCAGGGCCCCTGTACCCACTGCCGCCAAGGACGTCCCCCGGCCGACCAGAAACAAGTGCCGCATGTTCCGGAGCTTCATGGCCAGACTGTGCACATACTCTTTCCAGTTGGCAAGATAGGAAGCCGTTGCGGGGGCGGCACCGGCTAGCTCTGCCCGTGTCTTTTCCAAGTCCCGCGTGCATAGAACATTGCCCAACCATTCCAGTGCCATCAGCGCGGTGACATAGGTTTTGCATGACACCGAAAATTCCTTACCTGCTTTCGTGAGCACGGTCACGTCAGCACTCTCCGCCAAGGGACTTCCCATCGTGTTGGTTATCGCAATTACGGCCGAGTGCCGACGGTTCACTTCGATCAGCCTAAGCATCTCGGCGCTTTGTCCCGATTGAGAGACTGCAACAATCAGCGTTTTAGGGTCGAAAAATCGACTCCGATAATGCACCAATTCCGAGGTCTCGACAATCATGGAAGTAAATCCGTGGCTGATGAGATTTAAGTTGAGAGGATGCAGCGCGTGGAAAGATGACCCCATGCCAGTTAGCACCACCCGCAGAAAGTTCCCACGGTTCAATTTGTGGGCCAGATCCTGAAGCGACTTTGGCGCTGCGAGAGAGCTCAAGGTATCTTCAAGCGCCTTTGGTTGGCTTAGTATATCCGCCAGGTAGGGACCCTCGATGACGGCAAGATCACTGAGCACTATGTTCTCCCGCAAAACGGTGATGCCAAACCCGAGCTGCTCCGATGAGATTGCTATCGTCCCCGAGCGAGGCCAGGACCACCTCTGCTTTTTCAAATGGCACGAGTTTGCAGCTTTGCGCGATAGTTTCGTGAATGCCTTTCATGAAAAGATCCGCGCTCTTCATCAGACTGCCGCCTAGGACAATCGCGTCCGGAGTAAAAAGAGTTACCAGATTCGCCAAGCCGAGGCCGAGATAACGCGCCTCGTTTTTCACTGCTCTTTCAGCCAGATCATCGCGCTGTCGCGCCATTTGGCAAATACGCTCAGCTGTCAGATTGCCTTCAGAGATATATTCGGGAAGAGCATTGCGCATCACCCATGCGACCATGGCGGGACCCGCGGCCAGCGATTCCCAGCAACCCCGGAAACCACATTCACAGGCCGGCCCAGACGGATCAATTAAATGGTGCCCAATCTCAGGATGTGAATTATCCACGCCGCGGTAGAGACTCCCATCAAAAACCAGCCCTACTCCGATTCCAGTCCCAATCGTGACGTACAGCAGTCGTTTCTTATTTCTGCCCGCTCCCCAGGCGGCTTCGCCCAGAGCCGCAGCGTCGCCATCGTTTTCAAGCGCCACCGGCACATTAAAAAGGTGATTTAAGTCCCGTACCGGATTTTCTCCGCGCCAATTAGGGAAAAAGTTCACCTCACCGAACTCGCCTGAAAAGGGATATACCGGTCCCGTTGAACCGATGCCGATACCTGTAACCTGAGCGCCAGCGGTCCGCGCCGTATCGTTCAACATCGCCGCTACGCGATTTAGTGCTGCTTTGTATCCAAGCTCGGCTGCGGTGGGTCCCTGCAGACGCGACAGCACATGGCCCGTATCGTCCACCATGCCAACGGCAATTTTGGTCCCACCGATATCAACCGCGCAAATCATCGTTTATCCACAGGATGTCATTTCCATTCCACAACCGCCCCATCGTATGGAGGAAGATCCATCTCCCACCCGCCGCCGCCGCCGGTCAATTCTTTAGCACCGGTGGGGGTGACCTGCTGAAGGCCATGCATCGGCAAAGTTGTAACAATCTTTACGGAGCGGGACTGCGAACTGTGATTCACTAGTACCGCGTAACCGCGTCCTGGGCCCGAGAGGGCCGAAACTTCTACATCTGGATTGTCAGAGCGGAGCAGGGGCTTCCATCCAGTCCAATCCCGAAAACCCTCGTAGATTTTATGAGTCGATTCCGGCTGCTCGAAAACGGACGGAACCACCGCAAGGTATGCCTCTATAGGGTAAGCACAAAGTAAAGTTTTACCTTTGCCAAGTTCGTTAGCGACCAACGCAGGGCGTCCATCTTGATCCACACCGATCACCGTTCCCCCCATCACTTCGAGGGACGATCCCCAATACCTTGGACTCTGCGCAGGCACCGCGAAATGGAATGTATCTCCCGGCTTCAAAGTGCCGAAAGGTTTCACAATCTTCAGGGTGACTTCCGACGCTGTGACGGTATCCTGTAATCTAGCCCCGAAAAGGGAAGTCATCCCGGGAATGGCCGCATCACTGGATACCGATGCATATAAAAATCCGCCCTGCTCGACATATTTCTTCGCCTTCTCATAAAAATCGGTGTGCAAATGAACCAGAAACTCATCCGCTGTGCTGGTCAGCGGTGAAGGAAGAAATAGCATGGGACGTTTCTGCCAATCTCCGTACTCCCTAGGGAAATCTGGTTTCAATCCTGCACGACGGCTCAAAATAAAAGTCGAAAGCATTGAGCCCATCAGCCATTGATTGGTCCCACTTGTGTCGGTCTGCGCGGGCTGACTGCCAACCGCATCCGCATCGTATGTGGAAACGTATGGAATAACCTCCGGCCCGGTCAATCCAAGGTGAGAGAAGTCCCCGTGCGGCTTGGCCCATTCGTCGGGAACCACGATGGCGATGTCAGCCGATGCTGGCGAAATTTCTGTTAGATCCAGATGGCTTGTGACTTGCGAAAACTTCCGAAATTCCCTGGCGAGCGGTTTGTCCTTGCGATCCCAGGTCGTCATCCCCCACTCCGTCTCCTGCGGAGTCCTTAAGTAAGGTGCCTTGTGAAACTGTTCCGGAGCAGCGTCGGTGTAACACCACAAGTCCACTCCGATGCTTCCCGCGCCTAATCCCGAATACATTTGAGCCCGGTCATACGCAGCCACTCGCTCGGGATCGTACTGCGCTGTCGAAGCGCCCATCTCATGGATCATCACTGGCCGCCCCGCCCCGTTTGACAAAGCGATCTCAAACGCCGCTCCGTAGGTTCCGCGCTGCGACAACATGGGATCGGGAAAAAGATCGCGGGCATAAATAGTGAAGGGGTGTACGCTGAAAAAGTCCACGCTCTGCGCAATGTTGTCGGCTCGAAAAGGTCCATGACTGATTTCTTGGCCGGCCGTTCCCGCGACAACTGGGTGCAAGCTGTCGTAACGGTGCAATCCAGCCGTAATCAGCCTGGTCCAGTTGATTGCCATCGCGTCCGTCGTTTGCGGAACAATCCAAAAGGGAGGCTCGTCAGTGAGGTCCCAACCTAATATCGCAGTCTCTTTTCCGTACCTCCGCCCAAACTCGGTCGCCAAATTAGCTTCCAATCGCAGCATCTCGGGATCGGCGTGCGGGTGCCTTCCATGCCTCCACGGCACATCCCAGTACGCTTCCCCTACTTCGCCCCCTATAAATAAAGACGGGTGCAGATAGATCTGATATTTGCGAGCTAGTGACACCATAAAGTCGAGCTGCCGAAAAGCCTCCGGATTGTAGTCTCCCGGACGCGGCTCAAACCACGCCCATAGCAGATCAAATCGCACGATGGTGTAACCCAGTTCGTGCATCTTGCTGAAATCGGATTCGATATCTTTAGGGTCCCATTGTGTCGGCCATTGCATGCCGGCCTTTGCCGGAACCCAGTGGGCGCCGACCGGGAAGAAGCGCTTTCCGTCGCGAACAAAATACTTGCCGTCGAGACTTACGGCCGGTAACCGGCTACCACCTCTTTGGGCTTCAACGCTGATTCCGGAGGCTCCAGTTGCATCCGCTTGTTGCGCGATAATGCCTCCCTCTAGTAGGAGCAGGGAAAACGCTACTGTGCCAATGAGCAGGCGATGCGTCGAACTCTTTGACATCGATTCTCTCCTGGTACGAAAGTGTTTTCTGCAGCCGGTTAGAACGCAAACTTGACGCCCAGTTGAACCTGTCTCGAACTATGTACTGTGCTTGAGATAGAGCCAGCACCAGGGGTGTCAACCTGGAAACTCGGATCGCCAAATTGCGGTGTATTGAAGAGGTTAAAAAATTCGGCTCGGAATTGCAAAACTTTCGCCTCACCAAACTTGAAATCCTTGAATACCGAGAAATCAACGTTGTATTGCGCTGGTCCCCGCAGCGTACCTCGACGGGCGTTGCCAAACAGGGTTGCTGCGGTCTGTCCGGGAGCCAACGCGGGCTGCGCGAACGCTGCAGGGTTGAACCAGCAAACTAGCGACTGCCGGTTTGTAGGGCATTGCCCGGGCCCGCCGTTGTATCCGACTGTAGTTGCATTTGAAAAATTATATGGATTGCCAACTACATCGGGTCTCGGGCCGCCCGAACCAGTGTTGGTAGTATCATTTGCCAGATAAGGCGTGAACGCCCTGCCCGAGTAAAGCATTACGATTCCATTTAGTTGCCAATCATTCGTGATCCACCGCGACATGCCATTGCCCGTCAGCCAGCGATGGCCGTGGCCGAAAGGCAAATTATAGGACCATGCGGACGTGAACTGATGCCGGTAATCGGGCTCGACACTTCCGCGTTCTGCCCTCATGTCATGCGTGTTCTGAGGCTCTAGCGACGTACCAGCCGACTCATTTTCGGCGGACTGGCCAATCGTATGTTGCCAGGTGTAGGAATCGAGCATGCTCCATCCCGCGGAAAATCGCTTCTCAAAGCGCAGCTGGAGACCATGTGTGATGGAGCTAATGTCATGTCCGTCCGTTCGAATAGCAGAGATGTTCGGGACTGTCCCGTAATAAGGCCGCCCGAAATTCGATGGCAGCCCGTTCGAACACGTGGGATCGTTCGGTTGGGGGCACGACTGGAAGTTTGAATCCAGAGGAAGTACCGGCTGATTCAAATTCCGCAGGTATGCCAGGTGAAGGGCATGCGTGCCGACATACGCCACTTCGAGGACTGTATCTTTGAACAGTTCGCGTTCGATGTTTAAGTTCCATTCTTCGATCGAGGTGGTTGGATTGTGGAAGGGCGCTGCACTTGCCCGTCCGCTCGGCCCGCCTACATCATTAATAGTCGGATAAGGCAGAGGAGTGGGAAAGCCTGAGGAGAGGATAAACGCGGGAGACGTCGAGGAATTCGAAACCAAAATAGACTGGCTCCCAAACAATCCGGTGGGATTGAAAGCTAATTCTCCGTCACTCTGGCTTGCTTGTAGGTCATAGAAAATCCCGAACCCGCCCCGCACTACCATCTTATTGTCGCCAAATGGCGTGTAAGCGAATCCAAGTCTCGGGGCAAAGTTGCGTGTATTGCTTTGCACGTTCCCCGAACGACTCACCCCCGGCGTCCCGGCGGCCACGAACGTTCCGGAAGCGAAATCAAAGTTGGCGAGCCGGTTGCGGTCCTCCACCATTGGCGTAAATACGTCATAGCGCAAGCCAAGGTTGAGGGTGAGGTTGGACGAAGCCCGAAAGTCGTCCATCGCGTAAGCACTGAACTCCCACCAGCGCATTCCGAATGGCCCTTTTTGGCCATCGCGAAATGCGCTCTGCACGTAACCAATTGCGAGATCAGCTACTGGATTTCCAGTGAATTGCCCGTGGAAACCCAAATCACCGCGTGGATTTTGGGTCTGAAAAAAGCCGTGCTCCCGCCGCCGCAAGTCACCTCCGAATTTCAGATTGTGGTGTCCCTTGGTGACCGTGAGGGAATCCAGCAGTTGATAGTTATTTTCACGGAGGTTCTCAGGAAAATAATCCTGATTCCCGACCGAGTTTAGTCCGTCTACCGTAATATTAGGGAGTCCTCCTGTAACTGGATTCGCCGGATCATTAATGCCCGGAATCCCCACTTGCTGGGCGAGTGGCTGTCCATAAAAAAAAGGAATGGCCTTTACCACATAGCGCGTATATCCAAGTTTCAGCTCATTGACTTTGTTGTCGGAAAATGAGTGTACGTCGCTGATTCCAGCAGCCAGCGCTTTGTTGTTGATGTTCCCAGAGAACGTTCCCCCGCCTGCCGACCCTGGCAGAGGGTCGGGGCGAATCGCGTCGACGTTGCCATAGCTGAAGTTAAGGAACGTGCTATCCTTCGCTCCCGCCTGCTGATCGACTCGAACGTCAAATGAATTCTGGTTGTTCTTGAGCCCAGGATTGTAGAGGAAATTGTTTGCCGACCCTGCTCCCGGAATATTTGGCGCCGGATAGAGATCCAGTATGTTTACTCCGGCCGGATCCAGGCACGCTTGGCCCGTAGGACTCGGGCATTGCGGAATTTTGTTATTAACGTACGGCGTTCCTGTCACCGGATCCATCAACTGCGTGGAAGGAAGCAGTTCCGAGAAATCGCCCGTCCGTTCTTGAAGCGATGGCACAGTTGAAATATCTGTCTGCGACTCACGGACCCGAGTGCCTTGATAGTCCAAGAAGAAGAAGCTCTTGTCCCTTACTATCGGGCCCCCAAAGGTCCCACCGAACTGGTTCTGCTTGAAAGGCGGGATACGCGAAGTGGGGCTGTCAAAATAATTCTTTGCGTCAAGCGCCGAGTTTCGCAGGAACTCATACACATTGCCGTGAAATTGGTTGGTGCCGGATTTTAGGACCACATTGACCACGGCCCCGCCGCGACCAATATCGGCCCCAAAACTGCTTGTTTGGACCTTAAACTCCTCAATGGCATCGACTGCCGGCTGAATAACTTCAAAACCAATTTGCTGTTCATTATTATCGAAGCCGTTGAGCAAAAAATTGTTGTTTGTCGCCATGAGCCCGTTCGCCTGAATGGCGCCGTTGCCTCTCTCATTTTCTGGAATACCTCCTTGCTGGACAATTCCGCTTGGACCCTGATTAACGCCAGGGCTGAGATAGGCGAGCTGCACGAAATCCCTGCCGTTCAGCGGCAAGTCATTTACGCGGGTCTCGTCAATTACCTGGCCAAGCGATGATGTCTGAGACTCGACGAGAGGTTCCGCCGCGGTAACCGTCACGGTTTCGAGCACCGACCCCACTTGCAATTTGAGATCGACTCTGACCACCTGATTCACGTCAAGTTTAAAGGGAGCCTGTAATACTTTCTTGAACCCTTCGTGTTCGCTCTCTATCGTGTAGGTCCCAGGCGGGAGTTCGCTAACCACATACTCTCCACTATCGTTCGCCACCATAACCCGCGACACATTCGTATTCACGTTTGTGACTGTGACGTGGGCCCCGGATACCAGACCTCCGCTGGCATCACGGACCGAGCCCACCACTTTGCCGGACTCGACCTGGGCTTGTACGGAGGCGCTGTAGAGGATAAGTACAGCTAGAAATCCGATCACCAATCTGCTTAACATATGCCAGCCACCGGTACTACTTCTCATGTCGTCGCTCCGATTTCATGGTGGGATCTGTGTACTTTTTTCATTACTGTTTGACCATTGCACTATTAATTGTGCTCCATAACGTTTTCGTATTCGGAACCATGTCAATCGAGAACTCCCAGTAGAAGTACCCATCAGCGAATTTGGGCACCGTGATGGGGTAGTTCTTGCGGAGCCCGTAGAAGTGGTTGATCAAAGCTTTTCTCTTTTGCACTGACGGAGGACTGTTGGTCGACCAGCCAACTTCCCCGAATCCTATTTGCGCATTTGGGAAGATCGCCGCCAAATTCGTGAATAATGTCTGCCAATTCGGCTCGGGCTGTGAGGGCGAACATGAATCGTTGTAATAACTCACCAGAACATAGTCGATTCCCTGTTTGATTCTCACCGGAACGTTGCTGTCCTTCCTGGCCCAAGTGAGCATGTCGAACGAAGGATTTGATACACAACTGGAGCTCAATGTTGGAAACTGATACAGCGTCAGTGCCGCGATTTTTCCCTGTCCCTTCACGTAGTCATAGGTCTGCGAGAGTTTGTTGGCGACATCCATCGGATTACCGAGCCAATCGCCATTGCATTCGTTACAAACTTCCCAGATGTCCACACCGCCACCCAACGTGGTCACGTAATCCTGATATCGATTCACATAGTTCCCTACCGAGATGCTGCTCATAGACGAAGAATCAACCGGCAACCCAATGATGTTACTTACTCCGCTGATCCGGTTGACCGCGGATTGGTAGTCATGGGCAGGGCGAGGTGGGGTGAATACAATCCTCGCCGTTGGGGCCACGGTAAGATTTTGAATCGCCGTGACAACTTGAGTTTGAAACGGTTCCGTCGTTACGTCATTGGTGTCCTCAACCGTGATGCCATGAATGGGCGCTGGGACTTGACTCCACCCCAGAGATCCGTTCAATAAACACAACACTACAGAAAGACCTATCAGCAGGTTACCCATAAGTAAGGCTTCCTCGATCTTGTGCATGTAAACTACATTGTCATACACGATGTCAAGATAATTCTGGTGCGTAAAATGAAGCCTCCAATAAACCTTCTCTATGTTCTAGGTAAAGCGGTGTTTATCCAAACCAGCTCGCACCGTAAAACCTACGTTGTTATGGTGATATACACTGTGTATACTACGTTGATAGGTCGATGAGCGTGGATGAAGTTACAAAAGTTACCGTTGTGGGCCTTACCTTGGATAGCGGCAGCTTTGTGCCGTATTACGAGCAGATTGTTTCCCAAGTCCGAAATCTTGTCAAAAAGGGCAAGTGGAAGCCCGGTGAAATTTTTCACTCCGAGGGAGAGATAGCGAGGTCATTGTCAATCAGCAAGATGCCGGTCCGGCAAGCGTTTCAAAAATTGCGTTCGGAAGGGTTGATTATCGTTGCTAAGGGGAAGCGGCCGATAATCGGTTCTGGGCGCGTGCCTTGGAACTTCCAGCAACTTCGTGGATTCAGCGAAGAGATGAAAAGAAGGGGGTTGATTCCATCCGCCCGCATTATCAGTCTCGACATCGTTGAACCTGAATCGGAGGTTGCCCAGGCATTGAAACTGACTCTGGGGGAGAGGATTTATAAACTTACCCGTCTCCGCTTTGTGAATGGAGAACCGGTGGCTTTGGTCACCAGCCACTTGCCTGCCAGAATCTTCGCCGGCATCGATCGGCAGGATTTGGAAAAACAGTCGCTCTACGGGATATTTGAGAAAATCTATCAACGAAAACTTCGATGGGCGGAAGAAGTTATTGGCGCGGTTACCGCTGGTGACGAGGAGGGGGAGGTACTCCAGGCAGCGCCGGGTAGCCCGCTTCTCATCATTAAAGAGACCACCTACGACGATCAGGATGTCGCCATTGAGTACAGCATCTCCTTATTGCGTGGCGACCGTTATACAGCGACAGTCGTTTCATTTCGCAATCGCGCCTCCTGAATAGTTTCGAGGTTGTAAGGTTGGTTACGGAACTGCATTTTTGTACCTTAATTGTTCCTCCCCTTGCAAATTCGAGAGCGGATACCGGCGCGTGGATCGAAATTTCAACGACAATTTGGAGCACGCTTTTTTCCTTTGGCTCAGAGCCCAGCAGTTTTAATTTGTATCCGGGGTCGCCATTGTGCGGCGACAACGTCGCTGTTACGCAGGCGCATTTCTGTATAGGAAATGCCTTTCCGTTACCGAACGTCGAAAATTCGGCTCTCTTCGCAAACCCTTGCCTCATGACTGGACGTAGCAACGTAAATTGCTAGGGTTCCATCCCCGAGACATCAGAAGTACGAGCGAGTAGCACCGTTGTTAGAAAAACCAGAGGACACAATGGAAAGGAACGGGGAATCAGAGGAGTCCGATCCCAACATGGAGATCGGAATGGCATTTGAAGCATAGCGCTATCAGGTTTTCCTCTGAATCCTCCCCGGCGTGGCTGCGAAACTGTTGATGATGGACTTCAAGATTCTGTAGCGATCCGCAATTCTGGCAGCGCCAGCCGTCGCGCTTCAGTACGGTCAGTCGCAGTGCAGCGTAGGCTTCCGAACCGAGTCTGGTCGGAGCGCATTTCGGGAGACTTTTGATCATGCCGAGATTTTCTGATCGAGCTGCTCGATGAAAGTTTGCTTTTGTTGACCAGGAAGAAACTTGAACATCCGCGATACGCGACTCAAGCAATACATCGGGACACCCGTCGCCGAGATTGGCTCCCGCCAGAAAGTCGGCACAGATCATCTCCAAGCAATAACCCCGGGATTTGTCCGTTCCGAGCATCAAAGCTGCCGTCTCGATCGCCTGTTCGATAACCGGAATCTGGCTCTTATAGAACTTGAAATAGATAATCTCCCAGGGCTCAGAATCTTTTCCGGTAAGCTCCTTTTCTACTTCCCTTCTGAACTCTTCCTTCGGCAATTCGCGAGCTTTGTGCAACCAGGTTGCACAATCGAACTCCTGACCGTCCCGGCGCGCCACTTTCGCCAGTTCCAGCCCTTTGGTCCATCCCACCTGCTGCAGTTCTTTTCTGGCCTGTGGCGGCAGGTGCTCGTGAATCGACATCAGGTAGTAGGCTTTCCGTCGCGATTCCGGGAACCTCCTCTCCAGAAAATCATCGAACGATTTCAGATTCTCCACCCGCCAGTACTGTCCTGCCCTGACTTCACAAAGATACCGTCCCAGCTCCACAAATTTGGTGTCGCGCTCGGCTTCTTTCTTCTGTTCCCAGGCCAGGATCTCATCGATCTTGGTGAGCACGAATTGCGCGCGCCGAAGATTCAGCTTGGGGGGCATGGGCGGATTCCTAGAAACTAAGTTCGTCAAGCCAATCAAGTTCTTGTCCTGGTCGCTTTATTAGGCGCGCATCGATGATTTCCGGCCTGCCCAGGCATAAGCCAATGTAGGAGCAGCTGGTGCAGGGATTCTGGGGAAACCGAACCCCGCTATGAGGCAGGAATTGGGCTGCTTCGATTCTGCCAACCGTGTCCTCCACCAAACGGCCGAATTCTTCTTGTTGCTCGGTGGTAATGGTGGTGCGAAAGTATTGAATCTCAACCATGCGTTTGCGCACGAAGACGATCTGGGCGACCTCGGCAATGCCCGTCATCCAGGAATAGCAGATGAGCTGCGGATCGAGATTTAGCAGCCCTTCAGGCTGTTCCGGATAGCGAGCTGAAGTGGTTTTCCATTCCAGAAGACATTTGGTGCCATCTAGCATGCCAATGGCGTCGACGTAGGCGACAAAATCGTTGGTATCGGACACGGCCTTCGTAAACTTGATCTGCAGGTTCGCTTTGGGGCTGACGAATGCGGATGCGATCTTCTTGGGCAAAGCGATCTAGCAGTTGAATGCCCTGCTGCAGCATCCGGTCCCAGGTCATCCCGGTGGAATAAGTAAGGTCGGACTGCTTATAAGCGCTCCATTCCCGAAATAAGGCTGCGGCCGAGTCTTCGCGGCGGAAAAAACGCAGCCAGTGCGTTTTCAAAAGCTCGGCCGAAAAGCATGGTGGCTCGCGTGTCTTTTTCTTTCCAGCCATCGAGGTAGCGATGCTTGTAGCGGCGAGGGCAAGCCAGGTACTGGCTGATTTGGGTATAGCTGTAGGTCAACTTGCGACCTCGTGATCTTGCGATTGGAGAGTCGGTGCTTGAAAGTTCCTGCCACTGACTGGCCGGCGCAAATCCGTCGAAGTTGATCAGCGACGACACCGTTGACGACCCTATGGCTGATTTTGACTACGCCGCTCAGCCCTGGCATCGCTTTTTCGTCCACTTCATCGCGACCCAGCAGTTCCGGGTCATAAGTGAAGTCGCGCAGGAACCATCCCAGCTTCCACAGCGCTTTGGCGGTGCAATAAAGCCGCCCGGAGAATCAGCCGACCCATGAAGTTCTAGCGGTTCGAGCACCGAGAGGCGGAGAAGGTAGAACGGCTTCCGGGCATGCCAGCGATATTGAGCTTTCTCGACTCGAACTAAATACACTCCGTCCGGAACTTCTTGTTCGGAGCGAAATGCCGGTTTGGCCAAGTCCTTGAAATCGTCGAGTCATGCCGCACCTTCCTTATTTTCCATATAGCTATTGAGCTGGCAGAGCAAAGCATTGCGATCTTTTGCTGCCCAGTCGGCTAGTTCAGTCACGAAGTTCTCGAGCTGCTCGCGGGTGGCATCGCGCAGGGCTTTGGTGCCGCAATAATCTATGGCATATGCCTTGACCAGATTGGGATCGAGCTGATGCTGCCGGATGAGTTGGCAAAGCCGATCCCGCACTCGCGGGCCGTTAGTCTTTGAATGTCCATTAACGGATTGCGGCGGAATCTTTTTCGGAGGAAGCGACGGGCTTGGGCTGGCAACGAGCCCAATTCTTCGACCGAGCAGATGCCGATTCCGTAGGCCTTGCGGAGAGCCCGATTGACCGCGCGGGTCTCAGCGATGCGCATCTCCGCCCCATGCACAAGTGGAGAAACATTTGACGGATCGGCGTCGCCATAGCCAACGAAACCCCTGCAAGCCTCGCGTGGTATAAACGGTCGCGCTAAAAGCATAGCGACTCTGTCTGGGAATCGCAAAGCTCAGTGACCGGATGCACTTCGATCCCACAGCAGTGCCTGCGGTGTGACAGCCTTAATAGGCCAACATGTGTGACATACCAACTTTGGTCTAAAGAAGAAGATCCCCAACAGTAGTGAGAATCCGATATTGATGTGAGTACATCTTAAAAGCTCAAGTGCAATGTGGCCGCGCTTTAAGTCCCCACCTGTCCCGTGCACAGTTAGGTTTGCCATGTGCAGATTGATTTTGAGGCTTAGTTTACTTACCATGTACTGTATTGTTATACATTACAGTTGTGATGTCAAAAGGCTGGGGGGAGCGGCGATGCGGCGGCTATTTCTTTTTAGCGATTCGACGTGCTTCCGTTAGGGAGGCAGAAGCGACAAAACTGCTCATACTAATTTTTTGTCTATTCGCGGCATCAGCTATTTCTTTGTGTTCTTGCTCTGTGTAGTACGAGGTAATTCCCTTCCGTACTACGGCCGATAACTTTCGCCGCGTGAAGGACAACTCTTTTTTCACTCGAGGATCGTAACATTTCTTTCCACGGCCGGAGACATAACGCGCAAAAGGAACCTAAGGAACAAACGGCTGGCGGCTCGGAAATAACCAGGGGAGTGCTGAACGCTTCGTTCAAGATAACCATTTCCGATCGTCGAAGAATGTTTTGCGGGGATTGTACTATCAGATAGAGCACCCTTAGGGAAAACTTGTGCGCGTAGTTGAAGGTGCAATTTTCGACTTCGCGGTTCACCTTAAACAATTCATCGGTCTTTGGAAAGTGGTATGGTCGTGAGTTTTCGGGCGAAAACAATTTGATGCTGTGGATCCCCGCAGGCATGGCGAGCGGGTGTGAGGTGCTTTCCAACTCTGCGCATGTTCTCTACAAAACCAAGGACTTTTATCAGCCCGGATTTCAGCGGACGCTGGTTTGGAACGATCCCGACCTAAATATCGCATGGCCTTGTGCGAAGCCTACGGTTTTCTGAAAAGATGCCCCGGGGGGATTCGCTGGGCAGGGCTGACACGTTCCAGGGTATTGACCGGTGTGCGCTTCGCTCCACTATGAGCCCGGCAGCCGAGACTTTGTTACAACCAATCTTTCGGCCTGCTGGCGCTTGTTCATTTGCGACTTCTGGAGGATCCAGGATGACGATATAGGAGATTCCTGTCCGGCGAACCCCGTCTTTCCGCTTAAAAGAAAATATTTATTCACCATGCACCTTAGCCTTATGCTAGGCCCCCGGTCTTCGTTACTATTCTTCTTCAAATAAGACTAGGACCAAGTGATCACTCTTTTCGCTCGCCGATCGCGACTGTTTGCCAAGAAATAATACAGATCGCTTTCTGAATGTCCTGCGCGAATCTTGACTGAGTCGCTAACGATCTGACGCCTGGTGGAACGACTTTTGAACAATAGACAGCGGCTCCACGCGCGGTATATGCTTTACGCCTAAATCCCGCGACTGACGCAGTGTTCGCGTCATCGCGGAGTCCCTACCAAGGCTGGATGGGAGTTCAGAAAAATGCCACATGCCTTCGCATCTTTGAATCGAGGAGTCCGTTCTCCCTCCGATTCTTATTCATTCGAGCAGATTCTTGCCGCAGCTTCAAAATTCCAAGAAGTTCAAGCACCGGCGGTATTGCAACTGCCTCAGGAGGATGAAGTATCAAAAGACTTGAATTCGCCCGAACTGAGGGATCTGGTAAGCACTCAGGAAGGAATTCAACTTGGATCGCTCTCGCTGGATGCGGTTCTGCTCCGAATTTCTGCACTCGCTATGAGAGTGACGCGTGCGGAAGGCGCTGGTGTGTGGCTGTTTGACCGTGACGTGCTTGGGTATCGCGCTGGTACGGGGACGGCGTCGAATTCCGACTACCTCCGAAAATTGGTTCTCTCCAGAGTGCTGAACAATACGTCCGGTTGCTGGACAGAAAGTTCCGGTCAAGCTGCAGATCAAGACTTCGTGAAATCCCTGTGTGTCGCTCCCGTTCTGCACGGCAAAGCCGTCGCCGGTGCCCTGGCAGTTTTCTGCCGGTATGAGCATCCATTCAACGAGCGCGATATAACCAGCATTCGGCTGCTTACCAGTTTGCTCACTCAAGCACTAGACAAAGCGGCAGACGCGCAGTTTAAAACTACAGTGAAGATCGAACGGGCGGCCATGCTTAACGCCATTGAAACCTTGGTTCCCGCTATCGAGGAACTACTGGAAACAAAACCGGGAAATCTATCGACGCCCGGCATTCCTCCTCGCGCAGCTTTGGGTGAGGCGATTGTCCCATCCTTCGACGACGCACCATTGGGTGGTATGGAACTCCGCGACCTTGAAACACTCCTGGGTCTAGAAACTCAAACGAAACAAACCCCCATATCTTTGCCGGGAGAGACGGACCAACCGACGAAATCCGCGTCTGACAGCCCTCGCGACACCTTTCGCAATCGAGACGCCCCTTTCGTGGGTATGGCAGACTTCGAACACAGGTCCAGAGCGGCTCATTCAGCAACAATAAAATCTCCCTGTCTGCAACATCTACCGTCCGTAGAACGCATCGTGTTGTGTCGAAGCAGCGAATGGGAAGCCACTCGTCCTCGAATATCAACGAAACTTATAAATCTGATCCAAACCAGCGCATCCTGGTACCAAACGACCCGGTCTACGGCGATCACCTACTCCAGCGAGATTATCGCGACGATCGCTCTATTGAAAAATTATTTGGTCGGTGACAATTCTTCCGACCACTGGCCGCTAACCTTCCTGAGCAAGTTTGCGGTGGTCGTTGCGGTTCCAATTTTGCCCCTACTCTTCATAATGAATGGCGATCCCTCTCAAGTCCGCCCGGTGATGGTAGGGAAATCGCCGCCTCCTCAACATAAACAGGGTAGCGACCGTGCCACGCTTCGAAGCCATAAATGCGTCACCGACAGCTCCGCAGACGCGGCTTTGAGCGAATCAAGCCCCTTCGAATTTCCTATCTTGTTTCGCAAGGCTTCCTTCGGAGACGATGCGACCGCCTTCATGATCGGTATGGCGTATGAGACCGGACGAGGTTTGCCGCAGAGTTGCGCGAAAGCTGCGCGATGGGTGAAGCATGCAGCAGCCGGAGGGAATGCCGCCGCCGAATATAATCTAAGCCTACGGTTCCGGGACGGAGACGGAGTAACCGCGGACCCGGTTGAAGCCCAGCGATTGCTCCGCCAGGCGGTCGCACAACACTACGCCCAGGCCCTCCAAGAACCGTTATTGCTTACACCCAATATCTCCCGACAATCTCCAGCTGGCTATTTCAAATAAAGTTTTGCTGAGGTTCTTGAGTTGCCACCTCTGAACTAAGACAGTCTGCTCCTGTATGAATGGCAGCACCCCATGACGACAGGCAAGACGTCCCCTAGAATAGCTTTATATGCGTGTGCGCCTTGCGATCGCCATTTCTATCTGCATTCCTATACTAATCTTTGTGGTCTGGCGCCTTCGATCAAGCAGGACAGCGCCAGAACTTACACCTTCGGCGAGTTCGGTGGGAACATCGCTGCAAGCGCCTAGCAGTTCCGACATCGCCTCGTCGGCCTCCACATCAATCTTTGCGCATAACCTGATGCTGCGAAAGGGACCGGATTTTCGCATCTATGTGCGCTGGCTGAGGGGAAAGATGGTCCGCACCCGGCGGGGCACGAATCCAAGTTTCGACGATCCAGATTCATTCGTGATTGAAATAAATAGTGGCGTGGTCCGCGCAAACATCGGAGATATCGGTAAATTCCTTAACGCCGGAGGCGTCGCAGATTCACCCTTAAAAAACATAACCCTTCTGGCGGATGGCGACTCAATAAAGCTGCAAGGTATCGTGCACAAGTTTATTTCATTGCCAGTCGAAGTGCTCGGAACTGTCGCCGCAACCCCTGACAATCGTATTCAAGTACACGTTACTAAAATCTCCCTTCTGAAAATTCCTTTCAAAGGGTTGTTAGGTGGCTTAAACATTAACGTCTCAGACCTCTTTCATCCTCAGGGTATGGCGGGAGTTGAAGTTTCCGGGAATGACATCTATTTCGATACGCTGAAATTGCTTCCGCCGCCTCACATTGTTGGGCAACTAAGCAAAGTGCGTGTCGTAACTCCTGACATCGAAGAGGTTTTCGGAAATGCGGAAGATGACCTTAGTCGCGTGGAGCAATGGAGAAATTTCCTTCAGCTCAAAAACGGCTCCATAGATTTTGGGAAACTGACTATGCATCAGGTGGACCTCATTATGGTTGATTTATCGAATGACGCTTGGTTCAATTTAGATCTCAACAATTACCAGAAACAATTGGTGAACGGTTACACGCGCATGACGCCCGAGGCCGGTCTACAGATCTTCATGCCAGATCTGGAAACTCTTCCAAAGACCAACAAGAAACAGAACATTGGCCTGGAGTGGCTAAAACACCGGAATCTTCCTCCACCGCCGGACGTTACCGCAAAGTAGCGAGTGATCGCTGGCCGGATGTCAACTTATGCTGGAGGATCATGCATACCCGGCCTGGTTCTAAGAAGAAGCTCATTGCCGACAAACATGTTCGCCATCAACCGTTTACTATGCACCGAGACCGAAACTATACCATTGGGCCCGGCTGACGGTTTCGGATAAGTAAACGCGCAATATTACCAACTCAATAAGAACTCTAACCGCACCCGTGAGTGACGCCACGCGTGGCGGTCATCGCATGGAGAAAGGTAAGAGTGCGGCTCAGTGCGATTACCGCTGCCCAAGCTTTGGGTGAAAATTGAAATCTTACTGGGCGACGGGCGGGCCCGGATTCTTTGGACCAAACCTCATTTTGCATTGCTTGTTCGGCCACTCTGCCACTGTGCCACTGTCATCGTTCAGTGGGACCGGGAAACGCATCAGCAGGTTTATTCGCAGGTATTTCGTGCGTTTCAATATTTTGCGGGAGACCAACGTTTGAAAATTGCAGCGCACGCAGTTTGCGCATGAGTTACTCGTGCCGGGCGCAAGTTCACCGGCCCGTAGACGCTATCCCGTCCATTGGTGAACTCGGGGGCGATTGTAATTCTGGTGTTGGAAAAGGAATAAACGCGAGCCGAATCTTGCATGGTAAGGTTCACGACCCGACGTTTACTCCTCAAACATGATTACTTTGGCACTATCTAGTGAATTGCCCGAGCACCCTCTTTTTTTGCAGTTGAAGTAATCTGCCCCTTGATAGCATTACTGCTGTGATTGTTATGTTTAGCCGCCCGAGAGTCTTGTAGGATATCCAGCTGGTCCATCGCTTTGTACATCGCACGCTTCGAAGCGATCTCGTACCGAAGGATGGATTCGATCGAGCTGGTAAGCCTGGCGTCGAAAGGATGTTCCGTTTTAAATCTGTTTTGACAATCCCACTCATCTTCCTCGGCTACAAAGGCCATCGATGCGGTTGCCAGCTTCCGTCGAGCCTTGAGATCTCGCGTCGACCAAGATTGTGCAGTCCGTTGTTTCAGCCAACACGTCGCGATCTCCTCGACCATCATGCGCTCGCGCATCCCCAGCGGCGCGACATCTTCCTCAAGGTCGGCACGAAATTGCTCAAACTCTAGTTTCTGGCGGGCATTCGCGAACGTCAGTTTCTCCGACAGCAGGCCGTGTTTTCTCGCGTTTTGGCCGACAATCAACTTTCCCGCCGGCGTCCGAGGCCCGGTGGACTTTCGAGCATTTTTGCGATTTGAAATGACTTTCTTTTCGGATGTGATTTTTGCTGCGTTTAGTTGCCGCTTAGATGTTTTGGATGTTGCCATACTTCCCCCCCCCAGCCTTGCGAGAAGCAAGGCGAGCCTCCTAAATCTGGCACTTAGCAATTTAATTTAAAGACGGCGTTACTTGGTTAACCGATGCAACTGCAGCTACCTAATGCAGAAGAGCCTACCGACGAGGGGCGGCGAACGCAAGACCCGGAAGTATCGCTAGGGCGACCCAAAACGACACTTTAGGAACAGGGTGCACACGCGGCCTCTCGACGCACAGTCGCAGTCTCTTTCGGTACCGACGGACTTTTACCAAAATGGCCTGCACCGCAGAAATAGAAAGCGCCTGGGCAGCCATCCTACGACAGATGTATTTCAAGCTGTCTATCGCCCCGAAACTCGCGCAGTGGAGAAAGGCACCTCAGACCCGTACCAGCGGGTTTTGCGGGAAGCAAATGATCTATGCCTACGCACGAAATACAGCTCGTGCCCTGGGTCAAGAGAACCAAATGCAAGTAATCGAGCGCTCGCGGTTGCTTAGAAATGGAGATTCCCGATGACGCCACACACGCAGTGAGGCTACCAGTTACAGCTGAAATCCCGTTCGAATGTGATTGCTGGGGCCGAAGATGACGGCTGGACTGGCTTCTGCCGCCAACTAACCCTGTCGCTCCGTGGCGATAACTTTGAAGAAGCGAAGAAGCACGTGGATGCAGCTCTTCAGAGCAAGGTTAAGGCAATTGTGAAACCTAGCGCGGGAAAAACCGTGCCAGCCTAAGGACCGTCCGAACTGAAATTGCGATCTCCAACATAACGTCGTTCTGTTCCCCAGCTACTCCCGCAATCAATGAATTCGGCGGGGCACTATTTAGCGTCCGCGGCGGAAGAGAAAAAAACTACAACTATAAGGATAATGACGAAGCTCCCCGGCCAGATGAACAAACCCCGCCCGGACTGTACCCACCTGCGACAATACGGCCAGGGAGTGTTCCCACGACGAGCAGGATCAATGCGAGGCGAAAGTTGGTTACGTATTTCGGTTTTAAGAGCCTCAGCTTCATGGCAAACCCCCTCTACGAGAAATATGCCACGACCGATTGGGATGCTGGTATCCACCGTGGCGCGCCGAAGTGTTCTCCATGAAGTCCGACTTATTCTAGAGCAAGAGTTCCCCCGCCAGAAATGTGACAGCAAGGGTTCGACAAATTCAAAGTCGCCGCGAAAGTATGATTATTGACCACCGGCAAAATCAGGACATGAAAGAGAAAATTCTGGCCATGCAATTGCGCCACGTAAACGACGCGATTCGAATTTCGCAGCAGTCATCGCGAGCCTCGGGCTTAACGGCAGATTTTTCGGGTCGATATTTCACCTCAGCGCAGCGAGATCTGCATCGTGCCGCCTCATGGTTCTGGACACTCAAACAATCGCAAAAACAGTGGAAGTAATCCATGGCGGCCGGAGTTATTTACGCCGGCCGCCAGGATTCAAAACGATGTTGCCAGTGATGATTTATCGTTCGTCAGTAAGGTAGCCAACGGACAGGCACGTTCGGCTGCACGGCGGCCACCAATCGCGACAACACCAAATGTACCTACCCGGGCTCAAGTAATGTCGAGTTAGTTGGCCTTATGATTTAGCTATCGGTTTTAGGCGAAACAGACACCGTGCACTCGGCGCAATTCCCGTAGCCGCTTAGCCGCGTTTCGCCGCGGCTGGATACATATGGTTGCGCCCCGAGAGGATGTAGAATGTTTAACGGTTAAAGACCTGTGAACACCGTCAAGCCTGAGAACGTGGATCAGAAGTTTCAAGACGAGATGCACACAGTGCGGTTCGATTATCTGTGTCCTACGTGCCACGACCAACACACGCAAGAGTCCCGGTCAGTGAATGCTATTAAGCAGGTGACGATAAAAGCACCGTGTGGCTTCCGCTGTAACGTCACGATGCAGGAGTTAGAGCCCGACTAGAGCTTCATTACCACTCAGCGTTCATGGTTCCACTGAATCATGGCATCTTCGATAACTTATTAGGAGGCCCTGTTCTCCTGAGGTGGGAAATTTGGTGTTGTACAGCAAGTCTTTTTACCCATCGTAGAATTAAGATCTGAAGCCGATGTCGCGGAGGGCACATCGCTTCACGACCGAACCTCGTCGATCGGGCAAATCCGGCAAGGGTTTCACTGCGATTCGAGGCGTGAGCCAATCTAACTTTCAGGAGCTCCCCAAATCAGGCCTTTTTCCAAGTATGAAGGGACATGAGCTCTTGTTAATTCCATCAACCTTGCGAAAAGAAGCAAACTGTTCGAACTAACAAGTTAAAAACGTTTAGATATTATCCTCGCTGGGGAAGGTACGTCTTGAACATCAGAGCAACAGGTTGCAAGCGTAAGAATCTTGCGGAGAGGGGTATTCGCGGATTGAGCGAAGTTGCCCGCATTTCGAACGTTTAGTGGTGCGCAGCGGTTTGGTTCAAATGGAACAGAAGATTGTAGGATTTTTTCAAGACGATGAAAGCTGGGTGGGCAGAGCTGGCCTGCGGGCATACTCAACACATGCGACATAATCCGCCGTGGCAAAATCGCCCTTGGGTAGACACCGAACAAGGCCGCACCTCTAAAATCGGGATGCTGCTTGAATGTAAGAAGTGTGGGGAGGAGGCATCTAACTGATCATTTTGTCACCCCGCTCATACGCGTCGTTTTGCCTACTTCCCGTGTTTGCGCCGTTCACATGCTTGCACCGTTTTCGATGGGTCGACGGCCTCGTCATCAATCTGCTCATTGATGATTTTCCCAGCCTCATCAATAAGGAACGTGGCACGCCTTGCCGACTCCATCGAGACCCCTTTCACATTTTCTTTCTCCTGGAGGCCGTATTTGCGCGTGGTCTCGCCGCCCCAGTCTCCTAGGAGGGGGAAAGTGATTCCGTTTTGTTGGGCGAAGGCGAAGTTCGAAAAGGGGCTGTCCATACTTACACCCAGGACCTGGGTGTTGTTGCCCTCCAACTTGCTAAGGTTCCGCTGGAAGGCTTTCATTTCCTCAGTTCAACCGCCCGTGAATGCGAATACATAGAACGCCAGCGCGACGCTCTTTTTACCTCGATAGTCCCTTAGCGAAATTTTCTGGAGATCCTTGCCGTCGAAGCTGAGCAGCGCAAAGTCTGGGGCCATGTCCCCAACTTTCAGCTTCATCGTAGCCGGAGCCACTATCCCATCTTTTTTGTTGCCCGCCTGGAGAGGAGTAATGCAAAACAGTATGAGCAGGAAGGTGAGAGCCGAAAGCTCCCAACTTTTTATTCCTAGGTTGTTCACCATATGGCCTCCAACGGGCCGTGGAAGTTGCGGCGCGCACAGAAGTATAACTGATGCCACCGGACATTGCGGATATAAGCACACCCTCGCAAACGACCTTCGCAACGGTCACTGTTTAACACTTGCAATATTTCGTCCACCGGAGCACAAAAGCACGGAACCGCCTATTGCTACCTCGAATATCGAGAATGAGCGATTCGCAAAATTGACGGTCAGGTAATATGTCCCCGCGATGAGCCCCGCCGCGCTTCCGTGCGGCTCTCTCACTGAAGTGGACAAAAAGTCGGAGCTGATGCCGAAATTCGGCGAGTATCTGAATTCCTGCTATTGGGGCATTCGTTTTCCCTTATTTAACATTTTGTTAATCAAGTATATCGTAATACGATACAGTTTGTTAAGGTAGTCGTTGTTAGTGGCGAAATGGTGTCTTACCCGTTTATCGGTGCGAAAAACAAAGCCAAACGAGACCGCTCTCGTCACTCCTCAAGCCAGGCTTCCCTTCCACCCAAGTTCCAGGCACTCTAAGAAGATAATCACGCAACAAACCAATTGACTTTGGAACCGTCGCTCTGAACCGACAAGGAGATTTGATTTCGGCGAAACGAAGCCAATAAGTTGTTCGTATTGGTGCACCCTTGACCACGCCTACAAACTCGGCTTGGGTGGATAGGCTCAGAATCCAGATGAAGAAGTGGGGCTAAAGAGAGAGAGATTAGCCGGCAGTGATTTCAACGTAATTGCCGAGGATACCGATTGCCACAAACATTGTGGTGGAGTGATGACGCATTAGTTCAACCTAAGCTTGGGCTCCATGTCCCTTCAATGATGGTCGGCACTCAGAAGCTATCTAGAATCAGCCGCCCCCCCACCTCAGAAACCACCAGATGGACCGTCCAATTTCGCGAAGCTAACGTCTTGACGGTTTGATCATGGGAAATTAGCACCTGGCAGTTGCTTCTTTTAGGCAATTGGACTAAAGTCCGCTTGGCTGAAGCACCGAGCACTTGGTACTAGCGTATTTAGTACAAGCGAATAAGGAGGAGAGGATATGTTGACTAAAAGATGGAAGTGGTCTGTAAGTGTATTATCCGTGATATTGGTGGCAGCGGCGGTTGTTCCGGCTGCGCTAGCCAAGAGGGCGGATACAAAGAGCGTGGAAGCGACCATCACGAAGATGGAGATGGATTCAAGGAAAGCCGACATAGCGGGGCAGAACGGGGCGTGGATGAAGGCACACAACACCGACGATTACGCCATGGGCACTAGTTGGGGAGCATGGGAGGACAACGCCGAGCTACAGAAGGATGCCGCCGATACGGCAAACAACAAGGCTACTAAGCGAGATATCAGCGATATCAAGGTAAGCGTTTATGGCAACAATACGGCGATAGCGAGGTACAAGGAATCCTACGACTTGATGATCAAGGGCGAGCATCGCACGCGCACGATCCTGACGACGGACACCTGGGTCAATGAGAAGGGTATGTGGAAGCTAGCAGCGTCGCACAGTTCGCAGGCGGACCAGAAGATCGGCGATTGAGGTTGGTTTTGCTAGGGCCGCTGAGCGATCAGCGGATTAAACAAAACGCGGAACTTTTGCGAAAGGAAACGACTGATTCCTCAGGCGGGCAGGAACGTTGCCTCCCAGGCTAAAATCTCATCGACCTTGGTCAGCACGAATTGCGCTCGCCGACGGTTCAGCTTTGGAGGCATGGGCGGATTCCTAGAAATTAAGTTCGTCAAGCCAATCAATGATTTCTGGTCTGGGCTTTTAGTCAACTGCTGCAATCAGGCAATTACCCTAACTGACAAATCAATGACTGAAATGGATTATCTCCAACTACGGCGAACCTCCCGTGACTGGGATAATGGCGGTGCTATCTCAAGACGAGCAACCCCGCGCTTACATGCACGTCAATCACGCCGTGGCCCGGGCCAGTCCAAGTAATCATCCGCCCCACTCCCCCGGTGTCCCGATTGAAGGCTGGTGCTTGAATATCTCCCGCAAAGACGAAGGCGCGGACGGATTTGTATGCTTGGGGATTTCCGACGTTGATTAACATTTTGCCGGAGCGCAGCAGACACCTCTTGTCACCATCGACCTCCTCAATCTGAAGATTCCCGGCGAGCATCGAGATGGCGAGGTTTGCAGCGCGCGGGACTTCCACGGATGCCGTCGCGAATTTAGGAAGATCCTTGATTTCGACGAGAACTGGATTCCGATTCCGATCAATCGTGATATGAGCGGTCTTTGCCGCGTCGGCGTCAACATCTTGGATGGTCACGTGAACGTCATTGCCTTGCGTGCCCACAATATGGATATTCCCGTTGGTCGCTCGAATTTCTATTTCTTTTCCCGACTTCAAGTGGGATACATTGACAACATTGGAACTCCAAGCGTAATAGGCGAGTGCGAGAATCAACAGTCCCAGACCCGCTGATCCGAAGACTCGCTTTACCTTTCCCCAACCTGTCGTGGATGTTCGCAATAGGTCCTCCGAGCTACTCAGATGTCCGGAATTCTGCGTTTCGAGGTACGCAGTGTGATACTGCACGCGGTTCACCGGGATTAGTTCTTATATGTACGCAATCGGATACGAATCTGTTCCGTCGTGTGCGGTACGCCGACTAGTTGATCGCGTCACGGAGATCTCTAACAAAAAATTGGGCCAAAAGTATCATTCCAGTTGGATTATGGCGGCCACTCTTCCAAGGGGCGCTGCGAGTCCGACCGGCGAGAACGGAGTCGGTGCCATCCTACGGGACCCGGCTAAATATGGCTTTCGCCTTGTCGCGAAGGGTAGAGCCGCCAATTAAAAGAAGCGCGCCCTTAGTAACCATGACTCTTCGCCTCTAGCCGGTCTAAGATGCATCCAGATGCGTAAATCCCCCACAAAGCTGAATTTCGTTCTTTCTCTCACTAACAACGAGAACGACTATCAAATCGAGCAGGCTGTCGCCGCGGAGGAAGCTGCAAAGCGGCTCGGCTTAACCTTACAGATAATCTACGCTGACAATGATGCTATTACTCAAAGCCAGCAGTTACTGAAAGTAATTCAATCTGAATCACATCCCGATGGGATCATTTTAGAGCCGGTAGGGGGCACGGGATTCCCGCAAGTGGCACGAGCGGCGGCTGGGGCTGAAATCGGATGGTGCGTCCTCAATCGGGATGTGGAGTACCTCAGCGAACTGCGAGCAGCCTTTCGTGTCCCATTATTTGCGATTACATCGGACCACGAAAAAATCGGGCAAATTCAGGGCAGGCAGTTTGGCGCAATTCTACCGCAAGGTGGCTCGGTTTTATACATTCAAGGCCCTTCCGAGAGCTTGGCCGCGAAACAACGCATGCAAGGCATGCTTACAACCAAGCCGGACGATGTGAAAATTCCGTTTTTGATGAAGGCAAATTGGACAGAAGAAGGCGCCTATAGAGCTGTCAGCTCCTGGTTGAAATTACCCACGTCTCAGAACGCTAAGATCGACCTCATTGGATGTCAGGATGACGGGATGGCGATGGGGGCGCGACGAGCGTTCAAAGGGCTGTTAGACAACACAAGACGGGAGCAGAGGCTCAGCGCTCCTTTTACCGGATGCGACGGAATGCCTAAAACGGGGCAAGCTTGGGTCAAACAAGGTCTCTTGCGCGCAACCGTCATCATTCCAGCGAACGCTGGTAAAGCTGTAGATATGATGGCGCTGGCTTTGCAGACAAGCTCGGAACCTCCGGAGCGTACCTTAACTACGCCGATATCTTTTCCGTCGTTGGAGGCTTTATCTAACGATCTCAAGAAGTTTAAAACTGCAGGGCGCTAGGACTGCAGATTGGGAAGGTTAAGACGTTCCTATCGTCTGTCACCGTAAGACCCGCTCCAACAGGTCCTTGGCGAGGATGAAGTCGCCGTGTTCGATTTCCAGCACTAGGTTGCGTAGTCTATGCGGTCGTTTAAGAATAAAATGGAAACAAGCACAGATAAACAGCGACACAGACGAGAATAAAACGGGGCCACGCGAAGCTCCCACTAACTGGGCAACGTTGCCTTGCCGGCTATTTTAATGACCTCTGCCATTCCCGCGGTTTTCGTCGTGCTTTCGCGGCCACTTGGCTGCCCGCCACCGACCCAAACAGACAAAGTGCCGGAACGATCTTTCTGGTACCCTCGCCGTCCACAATGCTGAGTTGACGATTTGGAATTGTGGTCTGAACGTGCTGGATTCCTCCCTCTCGACATGGACACGATTAAGCCCGGCGCGCGCGCAATGGCGCCGTGCGTCTGAAAAAGGGAGCCACCGGGGAAGTAACAGTAGGCCTCTCAAGACGCTACCTTTCCAGTGACATCGGAAAGGGTTTGATGCTTCGCTGATTTGCAAACTCCTTATTGAGGACGAGGGTCAATACATTGCACAGAACGCAGTAATGCGGGCCGTAATTCTTGGAACCATACGATTGATTGGAACAAACGCGAACACGGCGTTTTCGAGTATCGCCAGCTCCATCCATTGACCTGCCTGTCCCTCTCCGGGTATTTAGCTTCAGCTTGAATTTAAGTCGTTAAGGTGCCTTGCCATTCCCGTCAAAAAGAGCAGATCAACCCCGCATATCCCGAGAAGTTTCAGCGGCAGCCTGAACCTGGACGATGTAGTTTTCCGGCGGGTTCCGACGCAAGGATGTTGGAAGCTAAGTGCGGCGTACGCTCTGACCAAGCGCAGGTCCCTTGCTCCCAACTAGCGTCGGAGTAACCATTCAACAGCAACCCCCTTGTCGCTGCCGAAGGTGTTCGCTCCGAGAATAAACCGGATGCTCTTTCAGGCACATGCCCCAAAAGAATTAAGTATGACAAATCGGACATGGCCGCTGGCATGAAATGTTCCAAGGCTCTGGCTATCCCAGGCTGCAAACTAGTGCTAGATGGCAGCAAGTCCCGGTAGTCCCATCGTGGTGGTTGGCACCTAACGCTTAGGGCTAATAGGACGGGACCACTTGGACGAAGTTCCCTTCAAGATAGCCGAGTCTCCCATAGCCGATAGGCCGGACCAAGGGGCTACGATGGCTGAGCAGCGCCTTCCGTCATTTTTTGTAATCGGCCCTCCGCGCACCGGGAGCACCTGGCTGCACCGTGTGCTGAGCACGCAGTTCTGCCCTCACCTGAAAAAGAAACTCGTTTTTTTGATTCGCGGTTTCACTTGGGGATGAAAGCGGGTCGGTCATCGATGTCCGGTTCGACGCCGCATCGTAACCGAACTTCACAGTCAAATTGCCCGCGCTATCGAACGAATAATCCGAGCCCACTGCGTGAGTCGGTTCATGTTGTCATAGGCAAAAGCGTAGGTACCGGTGGGATCCACGACCTGGGTCATGCGGCCAGCGGCATCGTGGGTGTAATTTACTGCCGTGCTGTCGGGATATGACTTGCTAAACAGCCGGTTCTGGAAATCGCTCACATAATTAATGTTGATTCCATTGCGATCTTTCTTGGACAACAAATTGTCCATCTCATCGAAACTGTAAGTCTCGTAGTACCCGGACGGAAAAGTCGTCTTCTGTAGTTGATCTCCCAGGACGTAATCGAAGTGCGTGTGATTTTGGGCAGCATCGTAAATGTCGGTAAGGTTGCTTTCTGTGTCGTACTAAGTGGTAGTACCTGCAGTCGGCGACTGCGCGTCAGTAACAGAGGTCATCCGGTCGGCGTCGTCATATGCGTAAGTGGTCTTGTTATTGTTCTGGTCGATGACATAGTCTCGCCGACCGCGCCAGTCATAGTGAAACTGGACGGTCGTGGGCGGTGAAGTCGGGTGTGATGTAAATCGTTCATCTGCAGTGGCGAAAAACTCATTCTTGCGGTGGTAGTCTGTTTGATTTGTCCACTTGTCGCCAGCGCCGAAACGAGAATGTGGTGTTGTTTTCTTCCCCTATCCATACGACCCCTAGGTCGCGTTGACATGCTGGTACGCTCGGCCTAACATGGCCCATCGGCCGCGGACATCATATGCTGGGCCAAGTCATTTCGCACTATCGAATCGAAGAGAAACTGGGCGGTGGCGGGATGGGAGTCGTTTACCGCGCCCAGGATCTAAGACTGGGCCGAAACATAGCTCTGAAATTCCTTCCTCCGGAATTAGTGCGGGACCCGCAGGCTCTGGAGAGATTTCAGCGCGAAGCGCGAGCCGCTTCCGGACTCAATCACCCCAACATTTGCACCATCCACGAAATCGATCAAGCAGATGGTCAGCCCTTCATCGTCATGGAATTGTTGGAGGGGCAGACTCTCAAGCACTTGATCACGGGCAAACCGCTTGGCAGCCTTCAAATTCTGGAGATCACAATTCAAATCGCAGATGCGCTCGAAGCCGCCCATGAGTCTGGGATTGTCCATCGAGATCTTAAGCCGGCGAATATCTTCGTAACCAAGCGGGGACAAGCGAAAGTGCTCGATTTTGGATTGGCCAAGTTGATTTTGAATCCGAGCCACACTTCATCTGGAGATGTCGCAGGTTCCGCTCTACCTACACTAAGCGGAATGGGACATTTGACCAGCGCCGGCGTGGCGCTCGGGACCGTCGCCTACATGTCACCGGAGCAGGCTCGGGGGGAGGAACTGGACAGTCGCAGCGATCTCTTTTCCCTTGGCGCCGTGCTTTATGAGATGGCTACCGGAAGGCTCGCGTTCGGAGGCGGAACTACTGCGGTTGTTTTCGAGGCCATCCTGAACCGCGCACCCTTATCGGCCATGAGGTTGAATCCCGAGTTGATGCCGGATCTCAACTGGGTCACTACTAAGTTACTGGAAAAGGACCGCCGTTTACGCTATCAATCCGCAGCCGAGCTTCAAGCCGACCTCAAGCGCGTTAAGCGTGACACTGAGTCTTCCGGAGTTCCTACATTCGTGGCGCCCAAGCGCCTCGAACGTCGCTGGCGCAAACCCGCCCTGGTCGCGGGCTTGATAGTTTGCTTATTGTTTTTGCTGACTCTGGCCTTCCTTCCGCGCAGTCGGCGTGATCGATGGTTTGGGGGCGAATCGGGCCACATTCATTCGATAGCAGTTCTACCCTTTGTGAATGTGGGTGCTGACCCCAATATTGAGTATCTCGCCGACGGGGTTACGGAAGGGATGATCAGCAGCTTATCCCGCGTCCCCGAACTGCGCGTAATGGCGCGCAGCACGGTTTTCAGCTTCAAAGGGCGTGAGATCAATGCTCAAAAGATTGGAAAAGAACTAAACGTTGAGGCGGTGCTTATGGGCAGAGTTGCGCAGCGCGGAGACACCCTGACGATTCAAGCGGATCTGGTCGCTGTTTCCGACGGCTCTGAACTTTGGGGAGACCAATACAATAGGAAAGTGTCTGATCTGATTGCCGTGCAGGGAGACATCGCAAAGGAAATATATGACAACTTGCGTCCCAGGATTACCGGGAAGGAAGCAAACCAGGTAGCCAAACACGAAACGGAAAGCCCAGAAGCTTATCAACTCTACCTGCAGGGTCTTTTTTACTGGAACAAGTGGACCGAAGACGGTTTCAGGAAAGCAACTACCTATTTCAATCAAGCGGTCGAGAAGGACCCCCACTATGCCAAGGCTTATGCGGGGCTTGCCGACACCTACAATTTCCTCGGGGAATCTGGGTACGTCGCCCCCCAGGAAGTGTGGCAAAATGCGAAATCCGCCGCGATCGAGGCTGTCAAACTGGAAGACACTCTGCCAGAGGCGCACGTTTCTCTGGCTCTGGTGCGGGAGAGTTATGACTGGGACTGGCCTGGGGCCGAGTCCGAGTTTAAGCGGGCGATTCAGCTAAATCCCAACTTTGCTTCTGGCCACCAGTGGTACGGCGACTTTCTAACCCGGATGGGGCGCTTCGCTCAAGCCGAGATTGAACTCAAGAAGGCTCAGGACCTCGATCCGCTTTCTCTCCTGACCAATACCAGCCTGGGACGGCAGTTTTATTTTTTGCGGCGGTACGACGCTGCCACGCAACAGCTAACAAAGACGCTGGAAATCGATCCGAAATTCGTGCCGGCCCAACACGCGATTGAAGCTGCATACGCTCAAAGCGGCATGTTCAAGGAAGCAATTGGCGAACGGCAGAAAGTGTTGACACTCTCCGGAAATCCCGACCTGGCCGCGGCCATAGGTGAGGATTTCCGCACCTCCGGGTATTCGGGAGTTTTGAGGAGCTGGCTGGAAGGTTTGAAACAGGTATCGAAGCGGGGTTACGTTTCGCCCTATAACATAGCGCAGATTTATGCCCGGCTAGGAGACAAGGATCTAGCTTTGGCGTCGCTCGAACTCGCCTATACCCAGCGCGACAGCAACCTTACCTATGTGAAGGTCGAACCCGCTTTCGATGGAATTCGTTCTGACCCGAGATTTCAGCAACTAGTAGAGCGGCTCGCCATGCCGCGGTGACAGGCGACTGGTCGCTTTTCAACGCAGTGGATATCCTAGCTCTCCCGGTAGATGACCGTCCACCCGGACGACCTTTGTGCCAGGCTTCACATCTTTGCTATCGATGAACGCGATCGCGCCCGGAATGGCGGTGACCAGCAGGTTGGCCATATCATTTGAGTACACCACCTTGGGAGCGGTGGCTGACTCGGCACGAAAAATCTTCGCAATCCAATACTGTTTGAACTGGGACTCGGACATCTGGTAGATGATCTCCAGAACCACACTTCGCTCCCTCGCCACAGGCGCACGGATTAGCAGGACCACTGGAATATTGGTGGTCCAGTACTGACGGTCGCCAAGAAATATTTTGCGCACTTCGGCCAAATTCAAGTTACTAATCGGTGTCTCGGGATGGACCACTACGGCGACGTCGACTTCATGGCGCTGGGCCGCGAGCGAAAGGACGAGTACCAAGCACAGGAGGCTCACCCCGAAGGCACGAAACGAAATTTTCCGAAGAGTCGCCATGATCGCGTTAAAAAGTAAATGCGGTCTGGAAAAATGCTCCATTGACTCGGGGTTGGGTCACACCGTGACGACTGTTCCGATACTCGCCTTTGAACGCTGCGAAGTTCGTGATGTCGTATCTAACGCCAAGAGTCGAACCTGACAGATCGAGCACGTCTACTAACGTAGGGTCGCTTTCCGGTTTATGAATATACTCGAATCGATAATAGGGCTTCCATTTGTTTTCCTGCCAAGGGAGACGGTACGCGAGCTGAATGTAGAATGCCCGGCTGTTATAGATATTGGAGGTAAGCTCATCGCGATGACGCACGTTAGCGAACTCGGCCAAGAACTCGGGCTTTTCCTTGGTCCATACTATGTCGGCTGCGGTGATCCACTCCCCAAAATTCTGTCCCGGCTTAGGCGTCAGCTTGTCGCGATAGACTGAGCCTCCGAACCGAAGCCCGTAAAATCGGGCCGGCCTGGCAAAGACAGAAGCCACCCAAGAGCGGTTATCGTTAGAATCACCGCTGTCCCCGGATTTACTGAGAATCAACGATCGCCCATTGCCCAGGCCCACGTTATAACCTAACCCCAAGCCGCCTGACGGGAGGTTGCCTTCCGCTCCTAGACCGACGAAATGAATAGGGATGAACGTTCCGCCAAACTTTACCATCTCTGGTCGGCTGATTGTCGTCTGCAGCCAAGCCCCGTGGTGGAAAGCGGCATTCCAGTATCCAATTGGCGTATGGTATTTGCCAAAAGAAATTTTGAAGTAGTCGTTATAGTCGAAGCGAATAATGGTGCGTTCCACGCTCAGATCGTACCCTGTCGGCTGTGCCGTGAAACTGACTTCGCCGAAATATGTGACCTTTTCCGACAGCGGCGAGGCGAAATGCAGGACGAACTGTCCCAGATTGAAGCCGCTAATCGACCCTTTCTGATCTGTGGCCGAGAAATCAACGTCACCGAATCCTCTGATTTGAAGCGAAGGATAATGTCGCTCGGTTTCGCGGTCGGCCATGGCGGCGTGCTCTTCCGAGGGTGGCGGCGTAGGAGCCGGGCCCCGGGGTGGGGTCTCGGCCGGGCTTAATAAAGCAGAACTTGTGGCGTGGGCTGCATCTTGAGTGCGTTCGTGATGCTCAAGCTGGTTGATCCGTTTCTCCAATTGCTCAATACGGTTGAGCAGACTCTGCACAGATGGTTCGATCTCTGCTCCGGGCGGTGGAGATTGCGCCAGGGACGTGCAGGTGATCAATGAGAACAAGAGCACCAGAAAACAGCGAGAGCGCATAATTCGCCTCCTCAAATCAACGTGGGTCCGTTTTGCAGTCGCATCCCAAGGGCCCACAAAAATTTGCCGCTTAGTTTAGTACGGTGGAGGTCTTTATCAAAGCACGGAATACTTCTGGGGATTTCTGCGCAGGTGATGGGCGCGTCTGCATCCTCAAGTTTCGTCGTTGGACGAAGCCGGAAGGAAACGTGTTTTGGGTTGCGTCCCTTGTAATCGCTATCTTCACTATCTTGAATTTGCCGTACTTGACAGTTAGATCGGACTTATCAAATTTTCCAAGATGCTTTGAAAACGCTCTGCCCTCCGGCACGGTTTCATTGAATGAATGCAGCCACTCAAGCGCAGTTCGTAATTCCGGAAGCTTGCCTTCGTTTCTTTAGGGGTGCCAATCCCGAGTCCCTGTTGCGAAAAATGGCAGCATATTTCTTACTGGGCCGACAGCGCACTAAAAAACCGGCGCTGGCTGCGGAATGGCTTCGCCGTCCCAGCGAGGGTCAGTCGCGCCATAATGAGTACCGGTGCTATCGTCCATGACCGCCTGCCCAAGACCGAACGTGGTTGCGCCACGATGCGGAAACACTTTCAGCTGGTGTCCCCATGACGAAAGCTCATTTCGCGCCGACTCTGGCACTGTGTCCTCGATGAAAACATCACAACCTGGGAAAGTACGTTTTGAGAAGCGTCCAGCTTCAAGTGCCTGTTGAATATTCATTCCATAGTCAACGATGTTTGCCACGAACTGCGCATGGGCTTGTGCCTGATTCCATCCGCCCATAATGCCGAAACCAATATTAATGTCGCCCTTCTTCATGAAGCCCGGAATCAGCGTGTGCAGTGGCCGCTTATGTCCGGCAAGAGTGTTCGGCCGGTTCGGCTCCAAGGTGAACAGTGCCCCGCGGTTCTGCAGAACGAACCCTGTTCCTTTGGGAACGATTCGGGAACCGAAAGCGGAGAAATTCGACTGAATGAGTGAGACGATGTTCCCGTCTTTGTCGATTGCCGACATGTAGATGGTGTCGCTCCCGCGGGAATCGTTGAAACCTGGAATGATGTCGGCCTGCACGTCACAATTCGCTCGCCCGGTGATCAGCTTTGCTCGCACCCGGGCTCGCCCTTGATCGAGCAATTGCTCAACCGGAATGTTCGAGGATTTCGGATCACCGACATACTTGAGCATGTCAGCATACGCAAGTTTTTTGGCTTCAATCATCGTGTGCAACGACTTGGACGAGTGGAAACCGTAATCCGCCAACGGGAACTGCTCCATGATATTGAGCATAGTGAGCGCAGCAATGCCTTGCGTGTTCGGCGGCAGTTCGTAAACAGTCCAGCCGCGGTACGTCGTTGAGATCGGCTCGACCCATTCGGGTTTGAAGGCAGCCAAATCGTCAAGAGTCATTACGCCGCCGAACCCGTGAAGCGTGTCAACGATCGCCTGCGCCGTCGAACCTTTATAAAATCCATCCGCCCCATTCTCGGCGATCCGGCGCAAGCTTCGTGCGAGATCCGGATTTCTCCAAGCTTCTCCGAATCTCGGAGCACGTTCCCCGTTTACAAGAAAGGTCTCCTTGGAGAGAGGATGTTCGGACAGAGCTTTTTCGAAATCGTGCCAGTCTTCAGCGGTGACCTCATTGATCGGGACACCGTTTTCGGCGTAGTAGATTGCTGGGCTTAACAATTCCGAAAGTGGTTTTGTGCCGAACCGCTGTTGCAAAGCCGCCCACCCTGCCACCGCGCCAGGCACAGTCACGGTCCATGCGCCGCTTTCAGGCATTTTGGTTATGCCTTTGGCTCGGAGCATTTCCGGCGTCTCTGCTTTCGACGCCCACCCGCTTGCATTCAGCCCATAAAGCTTTCCTGTCTTTGACTCATAAACGATCGCGAACAGGTCACCGCCAATTCCGTTATTAACTGGCTCCATGAGGCCAAGCACTGCGTTTGTGGCAATGGCAGCGTCCACTGCATTTCCACCGCGCTCCAGAATCTGCACGCCGGACATCGCTGCCATCGGCTGCGTTGCCGCGACTACGCCGTACTTGCTGCTAACGACGGAACGTCCGGGAACAGGGTTCGCTTGTCGGTGGTTCTTAGGAGATGAGCTCTGGGCTACAGTGGCAACAGAAAGAGCCGCAAGGATTGTGATCTCATGGACCAGCGCGTTCTTCATGAGGTGGAAATATACCAGTATCATGGCGAGGCTGTTTGCCGGGCGGTTGACGGGCAATTCCGAAGTAATCCACCACCGGGAGCAATCTGGGATACGAGTCTGAATAGTTTACGAAACCAGGAATATTCACTCACAATCCTGGTCAATGAGTGTAATGGCGATTCAACGGTCAGGACACTATAGAGCACAGGTTGATTGTCGCTGGTCCTATCAAGTTCTACTCAAGCAGTTCGGAATTAAATCGTCGATAGATTTCATGTTGATGGGTGGGATCGCGATCAGCCTGTAGTGCGGCAATCAAAGCTGCGATCCGAGGCGTAAGAACAACGAGGTACCGGGCACCCGCTCCGGCGCTGTAAGTATGCGGCATGTCCGCTGGTACGAATACGGTGGTCCCTGGCCCGACGCTTTCGACTCGGTCCGAGTAGCGGAACGTGAGTTCTCCGTCGAGGACATGCCAAGCTTCATCATCGGAATGGTGGACATGCAGCGTGGCTGGACCGCTACCTCGCCATTCATGAACGCCGAAGGAATTGCCAGAAGCCGAGAAAACCGTGGGTCGCATTCGCAGATTCTAAATCTTCGAGAGAGTCATGCGTGTAGTCGCGATTTTTCACCATTGTCCTGCTGCACCGGAGCGATTCGAGGTGGCGAGCTGTTAGCCGAAAGGCAAACAATCCCTAAGACGCTTCGAACTGGCCCCAGCCTTTCGTGTTCTTTGCGAACGCTGGGGCTTTTTCAGCTCGCAACAGCGCCGGTGCATGCACTCCAAGACGTTCGCTTTTCTGCTCGACCCTGATAGTTTCGAACTAACACTTTCAGTGATTGGGGATAGTGGCGAAGTGGAAGGAAGGCGCATACGACTGCCAGCGCGCGACCAGTTGGATCAAAATTAAGAATCCTGACTATTCTCAGATCATTGGCAGGGAGAAATTATTTGAGAAGAGACTCAAGCCAAATCTAGAGCAGCGTGGAGCACTTTATGAATCTTAGTTGCAAGATTGAGTTCGCTCGCGGTAATTCCGCCGATAACGTGTTTTGCGGCAGTAATGCGGTCGCCGAGTGCTCCGATTGTGGAACACCGCTTTGTTCGGAATGTCTGGAGCCTTGTTGTGGACAACCTTTTTGTGTCGGCTGCAGGGACTATCACGTTATTCATTACTGCGTGAAAAAGCCTCTGACAAACGAACGCAGGATTGGCACTTCTCCTCGAAGGGACAGGGCGTCCTAGTTTTAAGCGGCCTGCTTCGAGTCTACGACATCGCTTCCCAGAGGTTTTTCTTCCGCAGTCGGGAGTTGTCCCTCTATCTGTTAGCATCTGGGTGCGCTTGCGTTGAGGATGAGACGAGAAGGGTGTTACGGTCGCGGGTAGCCATTTGCGCGTCTGAGCAAGGTGCAATTCGATTAAGGCTGGGTGAGTGTTTAGAAGCACTCGCCCAGTCCGCTCTGGGCCTTGAAAAAAGCTGCCTTACTGCACCTTGGTGCTTTGGGAAGCCACAGCTTGCCACTTGCCGTTCCGCTTGACCCACGTGTCGGAATAGCGATAGGTGCCGCTCAGGTCTTGCCCCTTGTATGTCCCCTTCACACGATTCGTCCCAGTGGCGACAGCAGTATTTCCATACACGTGAACTGTCAAATCACTGATCTCCATCGATTGAAACTTCAAATCACCCGATGCCAGATCACTTTTGTCTTGAGCCTTGTCTGTCACTCGCCCGCTCGGATCAGTGGTGACGATATCATCTGCCTCATATCGATCCACCGAAGCTGCTCCATCCTTTAAAACGGACTGTACCCATCCCTGCTCAAGGTTCTTAATCTCTTGCTCATCGCTGGCCGACACAGACGATTGACCCCGCGCGACGATTGGAAGTGAAATCAAAAACAGTATTACAACCGCAAGACTACTCTTCATGGGGTGCCTCCTCGGTAAACGGCGAGAATTATACTCCACCCTCCAAGGAACGTAAGCAGCCACCCTTTCAGAACTGTCAAAGCGAACAAAAGGCGAAAGTAGTAATATGCCTTTGATGGACGAGGGACGCAAGCGAGTAATCGCAATCGTGGCCGGGATCCTAGTGGCAACTCATCTCAGGCCTGCTGATGAACTTTTTGATTCTAAGGCGTCACCCAAGACAGAAGCCATGGTTGCGGCAGCTGTTCAGTGGGCCGAGCGCATTATGAAGATGATTGATAACGTGTTCGGGAAAGGAAGAAGGAATTTTGGGAACTTAATGTCTTTCGGATTTTGTAAACTTTCCCATGGTGTCGTGCCATCTAAGGACCTAAAGAGTATTTAATTATTTAGGACCTGATGACCCTCAACACTTCCCCCGACGAAGGTCTCGCCGTGCTCGGAGTACTTGCAGCTCTTAGCGCCGTTGCTGTGGCGAGCGGCCTTTATTATTTTCTTCACTAGCCGCTGGCCCTCTCCAACAATGTGACGCATCCTCGCGATGTGGAGAGAGGGAATCGCCGGGGTTCGGGCGTGGCAACCTCGGCTAGGATAACGCAGAGAAAGGTACTCCTACTCATGCTGCTTGTTGATCTCGCATCGACTTTACTTTGTCATGGGCACTGCGGACGCTTTTGGCCTGTCGCTGAACAATATCCCGTCTATATCCGCGGCTTGGCTTATCTGAAAGCGAAGCAGGGAACGCAACGAGGTATCGCGAAAAACTCTCCACTGGCAGCTCTGTCGCAATTGCAAATGGCTCGGGCGCAGGGTCATGAGCGGTGAAGCCATGCCGGCTCGCAAGAGTTATCAGGATCTGTTCGCTAATTGGAAAAATGCCGATCCCAATCTTCCGGTACTGGCAGAGGCCAGAGCGGAGTACGGCAAGCTGCAATCAATTCGGGCCGCCAAGCATGTGGGCAGGGTCGTTTCTGGGCGCGCAATGGTAGCGTTTGCTGATGGGACTGAAATCCAAATGGATGCCGGGACAATTGTTTCACATTCCGCCTATAGCTCACGACAGTTGGGTAGTTGGCGATGAGCCCTACGTATCGCTCCATTTCTTGGGGGCCGATCATTACACTAAGTAAGGGTGGACCAAGTGCCCTCTCTCTCGTATTTCGGCAGCAGTCCATCGCCTCCCCTGCCGCTTCATGCTTCCTCCTTTAGCAATTCCTGTGTTTGTTGTGTAGAAGCTCAGGGGCAGCGATAAAGGTGTCTGGTAAGATGTCTTCCCGGCTATGAAAATCGCCCAAGTCGCGCCGCTTTATGAAAGCGTTCCGCCCAAGTTATATGGGGGGACTGAACGAGTGGTTTCCTGGTTAACGGAAGAATTGGTGCGCTTGGGGCATGACGTTACTTTGTTTGCCAGCGGCGATTCTCTGACCGGCGCGAAGCTGGTTCCAGTGTGCCGGGAGGCCTTGAGACTCGACTCAAGTTGCATCGATCAACTGGCTCATCACGTAGTGATGGTGGAGCAGGTGTTCAAAGAACGCGGCGACTTCCATCTGATTCACTTCCATATTGATTACCTGCATTTCCCGGTCAGCCGGCGCGAACCGGCTAGGGGACTCACCACGCTGCACGGGCGGCTAGATATCCCCGACCTCGTTCCTCTGTATCGCACTTTTCCGGAGATGCCCGTGGTGTCGATCTCGGATGCGCAGCGGGAACCGCTTCCCTGGCTCAACTGGCAGGGAACCGTACATCACGGACTGCCGCGCGATCATTACAGACTCAACGCAGATCCGGGAAAATATCTCGCTTTTTTGGGACGCGCGTCGCCGGAAAAAGGTCTTGACCGCGCCATCGAAATTGCGAAACGGGTAGACATGCCGCTCAAGATCGCGGCAAAAATAGATCGCGCAGACGCGCAGTATTTCGAGACGATTATTAAGCCGCTGCTTGATCACGGCCTGGTAGAGTTCATCGGAGAGATCGGCTACCATGAAAAAACCGAATTCTTAGGGAACGCGGCAGCGCTAATATTTCCCATTCAGTGGCCAGAACCTTTCGGCCTGGTCATGATCGAAGCCATGGCGTGCGGCACGCCGGTGGTGGCGTATCCCCAAGGGTCGGTCGGCGAAGTGACGAAAGAAGGGGTTACCGGATTCATCGTGGCGGACGAGGACGGCGCGGTGAGAGCCATCGAAAGGATTTCAGAAATCGACCGCAAAAAATGCCGCGAATATTTTGAGCAGAATTTCACCTCCACCCGCATGGCCCAGGATTACCTAAACATTTATCAGCGGATGATGCAGCGCGGGCCGGCTGCCATCAACATCCCGAACGGAGCAACGAGTTGGACGAAACCAGCCCCCAGCAATACTACATAGCCGCGAAATCGTCCCCCGCCCACGATCGGGTGGGCGTGTTGAAATACGGAAAAATGTTTTGCGTTTTCGACCGCTTCGGAGATATTCAAACCGAAGGGCTGGGCGAAGAAGGGCTGTTCTACGGGGGCACTCGCCATCTTTCCCAACTTGCCATTAACCTATGGAACTCACGGCCGCTGCTGCTGAGTTCTACCATCGAGACTAACAATTTTCTATTCACCGCTGATCTCGCCAATCTCGACGTCTCTCTTAAAGAAAAAGTCGTAATTAATCGAGGGACGCTGCATCTGCACCGCTCAAAATTCCTTTGGAAGGATGAGTACTACGAAGAGCTAAAGCTGACGAATTATGGACTAGAGCCGCTGGCTATTCCGTTACGCATCACCTTCGACGCGGACTTCAGGGATATCTTTGAAGTCAGGGGCATGCACCGCGAACGCAGAGGCCCGCGACAGGAAAGCGTGGTCAATATCGACAGCGTAGTGCTAGCGTATGCGGGCCTAGACGGTGTGCTCCGCACCACCGAAGTGCGGTTCGAGCCGAATCCGGAAAAGCTCGCTGCAAATGAGGCGCGTTATTTTCTTTCTCTCGGACCGTCCGAAAGCGCAACTCTCCATTTTACGGTCTTGTGCGGGGCAAATTCGGGGGAGCACGCTGGCGGATATTCGCAAGCTCTAAAAGCCGCCACCGACGAACTAAAATCACTCGACGACGCCGTCCCGCAAATTCAAAGCTCGAATTCGCGCTTCAGTGACTGGGTGCGCCGTTCGTTTGCGGACGTGCGCATGATGACTATTGGAAATCCTGAAATTGGATATCCATATGCGGGCGTTCCCTGGTTCAGCACAGTGTTCGGGCGAGATGGAATTATTACCGCGCTGGAAATGTTGTGGCTGAATCCTGCGATCGCAAGAGGAGTGCTGCAATATCTTGCGGCAACTCAGGCGAAAGAGGTGAATCCTGCGGTAGAGGCTGAGCCAGGGAAAATTTTGCACGAGATGCGCCTCGGGGAGATGGCCGCTCTCAACGAAATTCCCTTTGGCTGTTACTACGGCACAGTGGACGCGACTCCGCTGTTCATTATGCTCGCCGGCGCATACTTCGCGCGAACCGGAGACCTGGAATTTGCGCAGCATATATGGAAGCACGTGGACGCGGCTCTCGATTGGATCGAGGAATTTGGCGACGTTGACGGCGACGGGTTCGTCGAGTACGACCGCCATTCCGTAAACGGTCTGGTGCAACAGGGATGGAAAGATTCCAACGATTCGGTGTTTCACGCCGACGGTAGCATGGCGCAATTTCCCATTGCGCTATGCGAGGTGCAAGGTTATGTGTACGCCGCAAAGATTTCGGCGGCGCGTTTAAGTTCAGCGCTGGGTGACGAGAAGCGCAGCGCGGCCCTTCTGAACGAGGCAGGTGAGTTAAAAATAAAATTTGAAAAAGCTTTCTGGTGCGAAGAACTTTCCACTTATGCATTGGCGCTGGATGGCAACAAGCGACGGTGCTCGGTTCGGGCTTCGAACGCTGGACATTGCCTGTTTACCGGAATCGCCTCGCCGGAGCACGGAGAACGCGTCGCAAAACTGCTGCTCAGCCCGGACTTCGTCACCGGATGGGGAATTCGGACACTGGCTTGCGGCGAAGCTCGCTACAATCCACTGTCGTATCACAACGGTTCGGTGTGGCCGCACGACAATGCCGTGATTGCCAGCGGGATTGCGCGCTACGGATTTAAAAACTTGGCCGGAAAGGTTCTGTTGTCGTTGCTGGACGTCAGCAATGAAGTAAACCTGAATCGCCTGCCAGAATTATTTTGCGGAATCAACCGCAGGCCCGGAGAAGGACCGACGCTATATCCGGTAGCATGTTCCCCGCAAGCGTGGGCTGCCGGCGCGGTCTTCATGGTGTTGCAAGCCTGTCTGGGTATTACGATCGACGACAAGAATCGCCGCATCGTACTGGAGCGTCCATATCTACCCGAAGGCATTCCGCAATTATCGATCAACAACCTGAGCTGCGGCAAATCGTCAGTGAATCTAATTCTTGAACGCGGCAACAACGGGGTAAGGGTGGAGATTACGGACAACCCTGGCCGGATCGAATTGGTGAGCAGGTGATCAAGCGTTTCGCGACTTTGACGCGGATAATACAGAGTAGACTGCTGAAGATGGGATCAGCGCTTGTCGCGACAATTTTCCACTGCATTCCTCTACGAGTACCGCTAACTTAATCTTTTTCAGCGCAGGTAGAATTTTGGTTTGCCACTTATCCCGGCGGGGCGTCGTCGTATTGCGTGTATACGCTATCTTCAGATTGTTCCAAGCCAAACTCAACCTCTTCGAGACTGTTGGACTCTTTACCGAGGTACTTGATTTGATCGATTCGAACATGTCCTCGCTGCAGCAAGCCGATCGTTTGCTTATCGCACGTGTTTCCATCCGCGTCGGCGCACTTCGACTCTGGGTTGATAAGCGGGCACTATAATGCATCCGCTGCCAATGGTTCGGTGGCGGATGCGTTTTTTACCAAGGGGGTAGAAGACCGATCATCTTTGCCAAGGGTGTGAATTGAAAGAGCTACTGAAACGAGTTGATCTATCGCTGTAGGTCTGTTTGTCGATCCAAGCGGGAGTGCATATCCCGCGGAATCGAGAAGCGCTAACATCCAGGCAGCCTGTAAAAGGGAACTACGCTTTTGGCAAAATAACGAAACGCGTCGGGACCATGATCGTGAATTTTCAAAGGTTTTTCCTCACCGCGCTGGGCTGCTTTCGTGTCCCAGGCATAAGTCTGCATTTCCTGAATCGTCTTTTCCACCGTTTGACGACAAAAACGAACTAATCGCTGATTAAGTACCATTGAAGTCACTCGAATGCCTTCGTTGACGTCGTTGTCCGCGTCCGTGTGCCAAATACCGTGGTTGCCCATCTCGGCCTTGAAGGAGGCGGCGGAAGGATCAATGATTACTCTGGCGTCATTTTGTGGACCAAGAAATTCCAGGAGATCGTCAGCGTACTCGGCATCGGTCTTTTGCTGCATCTCGACTTCCGAATCCCAGTAATACTCTTGCACAACCCAATATTGGCGGCCATCGTCATAAATATCCAGGAAGACCATGGGGTTGATGGTGCCATAGTCGACAGCAATATAGTGGCCATGATGGCCGTCGGGATAGCGAAAATTCTCGGGCTCGTCTTTCAGGGTGCAAATTGTTCCGGCATGTTTTCTGAGCTAAGCTGCCCACCAAAAGTTTCTTTCTCTACTATTTATGGAAATCGCCCCGCAATAATATGGAATGCTGTAAACACGCTTTATTTCTGTCTCGTAACTCATTGAGGATAGGGTGTCGCCCTTTGGTAACTGAATTGCGCACCAGAGCATAATCCAGAGGGTCCAGAAGGAAACTGCGTTCTCACCCTCGTGCCCGAACGCGCCGCGATGCATTCCACGCAACAGGGAGATACCTGTGAAACAAGTGATTGTTTTGACAATTTGGGTTTTTTACTTCGCTTTGTGTTGGTCTCCGGTAACAGCTCAGGAAACCACAGGACAAATCAATGGCACAATCACCGACAGTCAAGGCGCTGCCGTAGCGAACGCCCACATCACTCTGACCAGCCCTGCCAACGGGTCCACTCGCGCGAGTGTCTCTGAAAGTACCGGCGCCTACAGTTCTCCGATGCTGCCCCCAGGCGAATATACCATGCGGGTGGATGCTTCCGGCTTCACTTCCGTCGAGCAAAAAGGCATCATTGTTGGCGTCGGTCAAACGCTCACCTTAAATGAAAGCCTAAAAGTGGGTGGTAGTACTGAAATTGTAGAAGTGACCGGCGAATCGCCGCTGATTGAGTCCACCAGTTCTCAAATCGGCGGCAGCGTCTCGCCGACCGAGGTCTCCGGCCTTCCTTTATTAAATCGAAATTTTTCAGAATTGATGACGTTAATTCCGGGCGTCCGCCCTGCCGAGGCTTTCGATCCCACCAAGACTCGCGTGGGCAACGTAAGCATCAACGGCGGCGATGGCCGCCAAACCGACACTAACGTGGACGGCGGCGACGACAAAGACCTAGTCGTCGGGGGCATGGTGCAGAATTTCACCGTAGAGGGCATTCAGGAATTCAACGTCATCACCGACCGGTACACCGCCGAGGCGGGACATTCCGTCGGCGGCATCGTTAACGTAATCAGCAAATCCGGCACCAACTCCATTCACGGGTCGGTCTTCGGACTGGCTCAACTAAGCACGCTGGACCGCACAAATTTCTTTGAAAAGCAAGGCTGCACGGCGCAGGGCATCAGTAACGTCAGCCGCTGCAAAGCTGTCTATCACCGTTACCAGTATGGAGGCTCATTGGGCGGCCCCATCATTAAGGACAAGTTTTTCTTCTTCGGGGCATTCGAGCAGAAGCGCGAACCTGGCGGTTTGACCGTAAATCAAACATCGTTCTCCGCGCTGACTACGCTCGCCAGCCAAACCTCGGCATTTGCGGGTGGCCCATACTCTTACCCAGTCCGAACCCTCCCCTATCCTTACATCGACAATTTAGGCACAGTTAAGCTGGACTACACTATCAGTTCGCGCCACAATATTTTTCTCCGCTATGGGCGCCAAAAGTGGACCAATCCCGACGACCAGGTCGGCAGCCCCAGTTCGCCCTTCAAGGCCGACGGCACTCAATCCAACTCCGACCTGAATAACTTTCACGATTTAGTTCTAGAGGATAATTACACCGTATCCGATAATAAAGTTAATTCGCTAAACATTCACTTCTCCGATATGGTGAATGCGATCCTCGCCTCTCCGGTGCATAACTTCACTTACCCTCTCCAGAGCGGCGGCGTAACCACCAATCCCAATCTAATATTTTCGGACAACTCTCAGACTGGACAGAACGTGAACGTACCGCAGCAGACCCTGATCCGTAAATATCAACTGCGCGACGACCTCACCTGGATACACGGCAACCACAATTTCAAGTTCGGAGCCAACGAAATTTACTTCGCAAAGATGGGTGGGTTCTTTTACTCCGGCGTAGGCTATGCGTTGACTTTTTGGGATGAGCCTAATTGCATACAAAATAATGCTTGCCTAGCCGCCAACAATGGAAGTGGCGGAGTTTACACTAACGGAATTTCGACACCCGGCGCGGTCAGCGCCCTCACCTATGCTGCGGGTAGCGGATCGACTGCGCAGCCGCCGTGGCATGCTCTCGGCCTCTATTACCAGGACGACTACAAGGTTAAGAAAAATCTGACCCTCAACCTTGGCCTCCGTTGGGACGCAAACCTCGGTTTCCTGCGCCCCCAGCTCGGAAATAGTTTGACCAGTAGCAATCGAACGATCTACCAGCTGGAGTTGGCAAAATCGAGTCCGGCATTTCCTTCAAGTGACCCCGGTGCCCAGCAAATTCAGCAGATTGTCGGCAACACTGGTGACCTAAGGCGCACTACAACCAGTTGGAAGGAGTTTCAACCGCGTTTGGGATTCGCCTGGGACGTGAGCGGATCCGGAAGAGATGTAATTCGCGGCGGATATGGAATCGCTCGCGATCAGGTTTTTCAAAACATAACCCTGTGGTCCATTCAACAATCGCAACCCACTATCTACGATACGATTTTGGCGGCCACTGGCAGCCAGGCGCCTGGCGTAGCAGGATGCTCAGCAACTGGGGGCTTTGACCTTTGCAATTTCCGTTTTGGCATTGATCCCCTCCCCGCGCCTCCTTCCGGAGCTACTGATATCGCGATCGGCGCCCTCGGCAGAATCACCAGTCCGAAAATTACCGACCCCTGGTCACAGCAGATGTCTCTGGGCTGGTCGCATTCGATGAATTCCAATTACGCCTTCTCGGCGGATTACTACCATATCCTCGGAACGCATGAGGAGCGGGTGAACAATGTCAATCCCACCATTCGACCGGTTTGCGATCCGGCTTATGGCGGAGATCCAACAAACATTCGCTGCGGAGGCGACCCCGGGGCCCGTCTGATGGACTACACGTTCAGCACAACGGGGGTCGGGGCTGGTCGGTTCGCCCAAATCTATGAATACAGCACCAACAATCGCTCCATGTATGACGGCATTGATTTTCAACTTCGCAGACGTATGACGGGCCGCTTTATGTTCCAGGCCAGCTACGTCCTCTCTTGGTCAAGATCATGGGGAGGTTTCCCTGTGGCTTCATACGGAGGTAGCGGATTGGCTGTGACTCCTCAGCAGCAATTCGCCTCCAACGAATTTGCCCGCACTAACTTCGACGAACGCAACCGCGTTGTCATCAGTGGGGTCTTTAGGCTGCCGGGAGGCATCGAGTTGGCTCCTATTTTCCAGGCTGCGTCCGGGCGCCCATACAGCTTCATTGCCGGTTCAGACATCAATGGTGACGGACGCCGCGCCTTGGATCGTGTTTGCGTCGGCAGCACTATTGCAAACCCCATAACTACTAAGGGCTGCAACACGATCAAGCCTAACACGCTGACCGGCAAACCGTTTATCCAGATGAATTTGCGGACTGCCAAGACCGTGAATTTCGGGGAGCGCGCCAAGTTTTCACTTTACGCCGAGTTCTTCGATCTGTTTAATCGTGCCAACTTCTGCAACAGCTATGAGGAGAGTGCTGCATCCAGCACTTTTAACCAACCAGTAGCTTTCTGTGCTGGACCCAGCAACTCTGCCTATAGCGGAATATCGGGATACAGTGCAGCTGCAGTTCCTTCATTGCATACCCAGCTTGGCATGAGATTTGAGTTTTGAGGTTGCCGACAATGCAGAATTAGCAACAGCATGTATTCCCGGACTAATGGGTTGAACACTCTCGCAAAGGCGGGTAGTGAGGACTGCTGGTGCGAGAGTAGGAATGATAGTTGTTTCCGTCATGGACTGGGAAATTATCGCAAGTCGCAAGATTAGAGCATCCTTCCTGCAGCGGGCTTCGCAACAATGCGACGCATCCTCGCGGATGTGGAGAGACGGGGAATAGGTATCGGACTAATCGCCTTTTATGCAACGGCCTGCAAGTAATGGTACCGTCGCATGCATTGTCGCCGGAGGCCGGACCAACTCCAAACCAGGAACCGAAACATTTTGCCCCGCGTTAAGGTACAACCCCTCGAAAAGTCCGGAATTCTTAGCATTAAACCGGACAAAAGAACTTTCCTAGCCATTCGGCGCCGACTTTTTGAAGCTCCTTTCCCCGATTGTGTGTTTGAAGACAGACTCCCAACCATGTCAGTGAGTGCAATAGCAATGTTTCACCAACTACTCTTGTGAGATTTTGCAAGACCGTTGCTTTCGTTGACTTGCGCCTTTCGCAGACGTAAGATTCGCGCCAGTGATCGGCCAGACCATCTCGCACTACCGCATCGTTGAGAAGTTGGGCGGTGGCGGGATGGGAGTTGTATACAAAGCTCACGATGTCCGCCTTGATCGCTTTGTTGCGCTCAAATTTCTTCCAGAAACAGTCGCTCGTGACCCCAACGCGCTAGAACGATTCCGCCGAGAGGGCAAGGCGGCTTCCGCGCTGAATCATCCCAATATTTGCACAATTTACGATATTGGGGAGCAGGACGGCCGCGCCTTCATGGTGATGGAGTGTCTCGAGGGCGTGACGCTAAAACACAGGATTGCCGAGCGGCCAATCGATCTGGATCAGTTCCTTACTATTGCCATTGGGGTTGCAGAGGCCCTGGACGCCGCGCATTTGAAGGGCATTGTTCATAGAGACATCAAGCCAGCCAATATTTTTTTTACCGATCGCGGCCACGCGAAAGTTCTGGATTTCGGTTTAGCCAAAGTTACGGGCAAATATGCGTCTGGCAGTGGCGAAACCGAAACGCTAGGCAATGATTCATCCTACCTAACCAGCCCGGGAGCGATGCTCGGCACGGTGGCCTATATGTCGCCCGAGCAGATCAGGGCCCAGGACGTCGACGGGCGCAGCGATCTGTTCTCGTTCGGGACGGTGCTCTACGAAATGGCGACTCGCCGAATTCCGTTCGATGGCGTGAGCGCGGGCGAAATTTGCAGCGTGATCTTGCGTGACGAGCCGGCGCCTCTGTCTCAGTTTAATAACCGCGTGCCGGCGCAACTGGAAACTATCATCCGCAAAGGGCTCGAGAAAGACCGTAATCTTCGTTATCAGCACGCTTCTGAAATTGGCGCCGACTTACAGAGATTGAAGCGGGATTCCGAGAGTGGCCGGCTTTCAAACGAGGTCTCGAATGCGATCAGGGCACAACAAACTCCCGCATCTACTCGGATTAAAGCGCGCGCTACGCTTAGAAACATTGGACTCACTGGGCTCGCCTCCTTGGTCCTCGCCGGGCTCATTACCGGTAGTCTCTTCTACCGTTTCCACAAGCCACCGAAGACCCTGACCGCGAAGGACACCGTCGTGGTAGCTGATTTCGTGAATAGCACAGGCGACCCGATCTTCGATGACACCCTGAAGACGGCTCTCCGCGCTTCGCTGGCTCAATCCCCTTTTCTCAACGTCCTGCCCTACAGCAAAATAACCAAGACTTTGAACCTGATGATGCGGCCCGCCGATTCCAAACTTACTCCTCAACTGTCTCGCGAAGTCTGCGTGCGGGCGGGCAGCAACGCTTTCGTCGCGGGCTCCATCGCCCTTTTGGGCACCGATTACATCCTGGGATTGAAGGCAATCAACTGTCAGAGTGGCGACACCCTGGCCCAGCAGCAGGTGACCGCCACCTCGAAGGAAAGAGTTTTGGGCGCACTCGGCGACGCCGTATCCAAACTCCGCGGCGAGCTCGGCGAGTCGCTTGCCTCTGTCCAGAAGTTCGACAGGCCCTTGCAGCAGGTCACCACCTCTTCACTCGAAGCCCTCCAGGCATACACCGAGGGCAAGCGGCTCTTCGACAGCGACCCAGATGCCCGATCAATTCCTCTGTTCAAGTTAGCCGTCCGATTGGACCCGAATTTTGCGATTGCTCACGCCTATCTCGGATTGGCCTATACCAACGTGGGCGAAACAACCCTCGCCCTGGCCCCTCTCCAAAGAGCCTTTGATCTCCGGGAACGCACCAGCGACCGCGAGAAGTTTTTCATCGCGGCCTTCTATTACGACGTAAATACGGGTGAACTCGACAAATCAAATGAGCAGTTAAAACTTTGGCTCGAACAATACCCCCTTGACGAAAACTATCCTCATCTTCTGCTGGGCCTCAACTTGGAAAAAATGGGGCGTTTTGAAGAAGCAGCCGCGGAACAACGAGCGAATATTCAATTGGACCCTGACGGTGAGGCCGCTTACGGCAATCTAATAAATAATTACTTTGAGCTCGGCCGCTTCGATGACGTGAAATCCGTCATCGACAGCGCATACGCTCACAAACTTGATAGCGCCGCCCTTCATGAAAACGCTTACCTATTAGATTTTATTCGCGGCGACGCCCCTGGCATGCAGCGCGAGGCCGCTTGGGCAATTGGCAAGCCAGAAGAAGTCTTTATTTTGATGATGCAGGCCGATACCGAAGCTTACTGGGGCCGGAGGCGGAAGGCCCGCGAGATTTGGCAACGCGCCATCGAAGCGGCTCTGCGCAACGATAACAAGGAGGTGGCGGCTAGCGCCAAACTTGACGAGGCGACCTACGAGATCGGTTTCGGCGATACCTCTCGAGCGCGCCATTTGGTCGCCGAGGGACTGGCCCTATCTTCCGGCAGAGAGAGGGTGATCGCGGCAGCGCAGGTACTTGCAGAAGCGGGCGACGCGGTCGCCGCGGAGAAATTGGTTACGAATTTAAATCGCGATTTCCCCAAGGACACCATCATTCAGCGTTCTTACCTGCCTGCCATTCACGCGCAGATCGAACTCAGTAATGGATCTGCGGACAAAGCCATTGAACGGTTGGAACAGACCAAGCCTCTTGAGTTGGGGATAGGGTTATACCCGACTTATGTGCGTGGGATGGCCTACTTGCGTGCCAATCACCCTCAAGCTGCCGCAACCGAATTTCAGAATATCCTCAGTCACCGCGGCGTGACGTTGAACTCCCGCAGTGAGCCGCTCGCGCGCATTGGTTTTGCGCGTGCCGCGGCCGCGCAATCCAAGAACACCGAAGAGACGAACGCAGCAGCAGCCCGCGTCCGGGCCCTTGACGGCTACAAAAATTTCTTCACCCTTTGGAAAGATGCCGACCCCGACATCCCCATCCTGAAGCAAGCTGAGGCCGAGTACGCGAAGCTCCACTAATTTACCGAATTCGGATCGCTCGGGCCCTTCCGGCCTTCCGTTTCACCCGGTCCGCCAATACTTGCCAGGAAAGATGTACAAGACCGACATCCCAACGAGGCGCTTACCACGGCAGAACGGACATTCTCGACTTATCAATGTATTGCGACACTGGCCGTTTCATCAGAGCGCTCTCCCAGTTATCGAATGTGCTGAGAACGTAGCGCCGAGCACTCGTGGTTACCAAGATTTAGCATGCCATCGCAACCCGCTCCAGGGCGGCTTTCACACCTGTATCATGCCGGAGGCAAATAGAGTGTAGACCAAGCATGAACGACCTCAGGGAGGGCTGGTCAAACTACTCCCAATTTTCGAGAGCTCAGTGTTTTGTTTTGAGGTTTCCTCGCGATATCTCCCTTCAAGCCGCATTTTTTCACTTTTTGGATCCCTTGGCTTGGGTCTTGCTGCCGTATTACTTTAGGCACCTGCGCCATTTGTAAATAACGGCTACTCTTAAGACTCCCTTCCCGTGAGTACCCCAAGATGTCCTAGAGGTCGCTACATAATGTCGAAGTTACGCTGTTTAGCCTTAGTTTGTTTCTTCATTTTACTCACTCAACTATCTCGTGCTCAAAATACTTACCACGTGGTTCCGGTAAGCGATGGTGGAACAATTTCGGGCAGGGTCAAATGGGTGGGGATAATTCCCCCCCCGCAGACCTTTCCCGTGACAAAAGACTCGCAGATTTGCGATCCCGAATCTCACAAAAAGGTCTCCCTCGACCGCTTAATCATCGGATCAGAGGGTGGAGTGGCAAACACAATCGTTTACTTAAAAAACGTTACCAGTGGTAAAGCGATGGATTTGCCACAGCCAAGGCGCTTCCTCGATCAGAAACATTGTCGGTACGAGCCACACATCTTGGTAGTGCCAGAGACGGCGAACCTCCAAATGAAGAGTTCGGACGCTACTCTGCACACAATTCACATGGATGGGGCTGCCACTTACAATCTTCCATTTCCCTTCCAGAACCAGGTTGTTTCCCGAGCCATGAGTACACCCGGATTGGTGAATTTGAAATGCAACGGCGGTCACGTCTGGATGAATGCGGAGATGATGGTCGTCTCACACCCCTACTACGCGGTCACCGATGAGACCGGACACTTTGAACTAACTAATGTCCCTCCGGGAAGATATCAAATTGTTGCGTGGCATGAAGGGTGGGGGGTCAGTAGGCACGAAACTGCATTCGACGTTCTCACCGAGAACAAGGTCGAGCGTCCGGTCTTTACGGAGCCCCGAGTCTGGGAAAAGAACGTGGCGGTAGACCCCAATGGCAAGGCTACCATCGATTTTTCTATCTCAGAGAAATAGCATTACCCGGGCATAGCGCGGAGGGGTGCGCTGCCTCGGTTTGATCTGAAAGGTTGGAGCCGCTCCTTTACCTTTTTCTCATGCTTCATCGCCCTGACGCCTGAATCAGACTGCAGAACTACGTCTCCTACCAGCAGCCGTCCGTCATCCTCCGCCCCACGCGCCAAAGTCAGGGTAGTTGGAATATTGACGTTATGAAAGGTTCCGTTTTTCCAAGATCAAGCTCCTGTTCCCGGCCGCCCGGATATTGGGCAGTGATATCGCGGCTGTTGTTGATTCCGAACGCTACCGTGCTACTGGCGCCGGGGTAGTCGATATTGACTAGCACTCCATCGCGGAATAGGAAACCGTGTTGACCCGTCGAGTCGTTCAATCTTCTGCGATGTGACCACGCGCATTGAGAGCCCGTGCGCATGCACTTCCGTCTCCGGGATAGGCAATCAGTCGGGGAAAACCTGTTCGCGGCGCTGCTGTCAGCAATCTCGATTTAAGCTTCGGTCGCTCGTTTAATGGCACAAGGTGAGGTAGCCCCAGGCAAACTGAGACCAATTAGATACATCAGAGATATGCGAGAACCGGCTTCAGTAGTGCCTTTCTAGTGTTTTTTCGAATGCTACGGATAGCCGTACCCAGGCTTGGTACCCGGAGCTGACCATGCAGCACGCTTGACATTTTTCGTTCTGCTTGGCTGCTGTGCCAGCCTCGTGGCGCAGACCCCCGTCACGTTTGACCACCCGACGCGAACAGTGACCCCGTGCGCCTGAAAAAAGTGCACCGTGGAAGCAACTCAAGAGCTACGCCTCCCAGCCACATCCGGAAGGGGTTGATCGCTGATTTGCAAATTTCTTATTAAGGACGAGGGTCAAGACATTGCCGAGCACGCCATCATGCGCGCCGTGAATCTTGGCAATCGTAATTGGAACTGTTCGATTGATGGAATGCGAACACGGCGTTTCCGAGCGTCGCTAGCTCTATCCATTGATCTGCGTTTCCCTTTCCGGACGTTAGCTTGAGCTATGGAAATTACCTTCTTCTTGAGTTCCAGCTGCGAAGTTGCGAGTGTCGCTACGGCGCTAGTCCACAGAACGCAAATAGCATCGGCGGGATACCGTGGGATCGATTTTATGGCTTCGCACTTAGCCGCAGCCGGTACATTTGTGACGCGACTTCGCGGCTTGCGGCAATCGTTTCAGAATAAGGTTGGTTGCAAATATCGAGCATCACCGGAACGATAACTGTCCATGGCCGCAGGGAGCTGTCAGCCGGAGAGATATTAAGCTGAAACGGTGACAGTAGAAAACCATTGGTCGACAGTGCGATTAATCGAAGAAGCAGCACTGCGAGAAGGGTCGACCCAATGCCGATAATATCGCAACTGCGGAGAGCAACCACACTCTGCTGTCCACGGTAAAGTCGCACAGCACGGAGGAGTTAGTCGCATTATCGCTCCCGGCTGCTGGTTTCCCGGGCTCACGAACCGCACTTAGCCTAGTCAGCGTCGGGATAAGCCTCGGAGCGAGCTCGTCGAACTCACGTGCATGGTCGATGGAGAGGCTTCGAGCTCTCTCCGTCGTCTGGGTCAGAGCCCTAAAAGGATACATCGGCGGTCGGACCCAACTTACTTGTGCACTATAAGGCCGGCCTCTCGCTTCGATTGCATAGCTCGACAACGGTATCGTGGCGCAGACCAAGGCGTGCGGCTCTCCCTGAAGTGAAGAAACAGGCGGAGCTTATGCCGAAATTCGGCAGGTATCTGAATTCTTGCTACTTGGGGATTCTTTCTTTATTGGGCATTTTAATCCAAGTATATCGTAACACGATATACTTTGTAAGTAAGTCGTTGTTAATGGCGAAATGAAGTCTTACTCGTTTATCGATCCGAAAAACAAAGCCAAACAAGACGTCTCTCGTCACGCCTTAAGGCCAGGCTTCCCTTCCACCCAAGTTCCAGTCACTTTGAGAAGATAATTACGAAACAAACCCAATCGACTTGAAGTCCTCGGTCTGAAGCGACGCGCTGCCAGTGAGCACCAGATTCTGCGGAGATGCTTCGTTGCCCAACCGGCGAGGTGCGCTTTCCGTCAGCCAGTATGACAGCAGGTCGACGTCCTGGGAATGCTGATCAACACCTTGGGCGCCGCGAACTCCCGGGTTTGGTTCCTATCGACTTCCACAGTACAAATCTTCTCCCTGGCACTCGTCGCCGACATCACCAATGCAACGAAGAAAACTGCCTGCAATGCAGTTGGCCCACACGCTATCACCACTGCGCACCTGCGCGAAGATGACAAGAACTAATCGCATGGGCGTCGCGACGGTTCCAATGCTGTTCCTGGCTGCCTTCGCGATTAGTATCTACGGGCCGAACAGAGCTGTAATCAGGCCCTGGTTGAAAGTGCATTTATAAGTAGCCGAGTTTGCTGCAAGTGCCAAAAAAATATTGGCCGCATCCGATTGGGAAGGTGGCATGCCAGTGCCAAATGTTTTTACATAACTCAGCACTTCGGTATATTTCGGAGGCTCCGCAATCACGTAGGGTTGGGTCGTGTTGCCTCCCTTCCCGGCCGGACCATTTACTTTTTTGATCGTCCACCAACTCCACCCGATATTGTTGGCGTCGAGCAGGTTCGCCATCCCGTGTGCCCATGCGTTGGTGTTCTCGCCAGTTTCTCCATTCCAGATAGGGACGTTGTTCTGAGTGCGAATATTTAAGTACCCTTGAATCGACGACAACGTATTCGCGTCCCAATATTTATGAAAGACCAGGACCATGTTCTTATCCCATGGAGGAAGAATCGCGCGAACCCCGGCTGGGGAGCCACACCAGTTGGTCCCGCAAGCAAAGAGAATATGATTTTGGTCCACCGACCGAATTGCCGCGGTCACATTGACGTAAAATGCCCGCACCGTTGATCCCCCGCTCTCGGGATTGCTTTCATCGAGTAAAGGTTCATCCAGCAGATCATAACCAGCGACCGCGGGCTCATTGGCATAACGTTGCGCAATAGCCTGCCACAAAGCGATCGTCCACGGCTGATAGGTCTCAGGTTCGGTCCACAAGTGCGGAACTCCATCGTGCGTGTCAGACATCAACTCAGGATTCTGCCCTCCCGGCGCAGCGTGCATGCAGAGCACAACTTTGATGTTGTGCTTCTTGCAAAGTGAGATAAAGTCATCGATTTTCTTCCACCCTGAGTTCAGGTAGACCCCATTCTGCGGCGAGAGCCAATGGTAATTGATGGAAAAGCGGATTGAGTTCACTCCCCAGCTCGCCCAAGTAGCTACGTCAGCCTCGGTCACCATATTGGCTTCCCACTGACTTGTGAACTGGTCCTCAACATTCGCACCGGCCAAAGTTGCAACGGTGTCATGAATTCGAGTGTAGCCGTAATACCAAAGCGCCTCACCGTTCCCGCCATCGGGCCACTCAAGCATGTAGGCCTCAGTGTTGTAAATTTCCCCGGTGCCGAAGCCTTTGAGGACAACGTTCTTTCCATTTACGTCCTCAATTTGCTCGCCATTGACGCGGAGGCCAGTCCATTGGGCGGAGGCGTTTATGGAAATTAGAATGAGAACAAGCGTACCTGTAAGGGTAACGGTTTTGGCATAACACGTCGTTTTCTTTCGGGCCAACATCATGTTTTCCTTTGGTTTAATTCTTCTATTTTACCGTTCAAGTAATCTGTTCCACGGTGCAACTCGTTGGGGTCTTGCGCTTAGCTCCCATCCCACGATATGTTATTCCAAATCCCGCAGCACGCACCAACGGCCGAAAAAAATGTCTTTCGGTGATGCCGTTTTATGTAGAAGAACATCTTTGCCACAAAGTTCGTTTGACCTAGTTAGAGCTTCTTACTCTTCCTGATTGCCGGAGTTTACCTGTTATGTCCGACCCTGCTCCTCTTACTGCTCGCACTCGCATTGTTCGGGAGCCCCAACGAGCGGTTTACGAGCGCGAAGCGGTTTGTGCCATCCTTGACGAAGGCTTCATCTGTCACGTTGGGTTCGTCATAAATGAACAACCTTTTGTGATACCAACGAGTTACGGAAGGAATGACGAAACTCTGTATATTCATGGGTCTTCAGCCAGCCGGATGTTGAGAAGTTTGAGCGCTGGTATCGCTGTTTGCCTCACCGTCACGTTAGTCGACGGGTTGGTGTTGGCACGATCCATTTTCAACCACTCGATGAATTATCGCTCCGCCATGGTGCTAGGAGTAGCACAGCTTGTGAGTGATCAAGCTGAGAAGTGGGAGGCTTTGCGCTTGCTGTCTGAACATATCCTTCCAGGCCGGTGGGCCGAAACGCGCCTTCCTAACGATAAGGAGTTAAAGGCTACTTCAGTATTAAAGCTGCCTATAGCAGAATTTTCAGCGAAGGTACGGCAGGGACCTGTAGTAGACGATGAAAGCGATTATGATTTCCCCACTTGGGCTGGAATTTTGCCGATGGAAATCAAGACCGGAGAGCCGGTTGATGACGCCAGATTAATGCCAGGTCAAACGGCTCCAGCCTATGCTCAGCACTACACTAGAAAAAAAGCGTGAACACTGGGTAACCTTTCCCGAACACTATGACGACATGCGGTTGCTAGCTCCAGGTTTTCAGGTCCCGACGGAAGTGCGAACTCTGATAAGGAAAGAAGTCAGTAGATTTTCTGAATGCGCCTTGCTTTATTCCCCCCAGAAGACGACATGTGCTGACTTCGCTGGCTGGATGTGCTTTTAACCTATATCTGTCGACGCGAGAAGGAACGGTTGCGAATGTCGCCATTTCACTTGCCGACTTTGGGGCTCAAGTAATGCCTGTTCGGGCCGCGCAGACGAAACGATTTTGAGGATTTCTATTTTGGGATCTTGTCGGTGGGCACAAAATACCTTTTGGGATGATGTATCAATGCCCATAGTTTCGGCCCTCTCCCAAACAAAGCTCTTGGCGATCTCGTATTTCCTTCGGGAAATGGCGCGGGTATGGTGAAGGTAGCTTCGTTGCCGGAGGCGAAGCGCGTTTGAACTACCGACCAAAAAAACCTATTTCAGATATTCTGAGTTGTTTTTTAGATCGGGTGGAATATCAGGAAATGGCGGGAATTCTTGCGAGTAGCCTTTGAATAAGCTTACCGTTTCCTCTGCCCGATGGTTGCCATCATGGATTGCAATTTTGTGCGGATTCCCTTCCGTGTAACCCTGCCATAGCGAAACTCCAGCATAGGCGCCATCCTTACGCAAAACATAATATGTCATGTCCATGAAACGCAACTTAGCCATGTCACCATTGTAGTTGCGCACGATACGCTTTAACGCATCCATCCCTGCCTCTTGCGGCGACATACCGTGACGCATATTTTCAACTATGGTATGACTGCCTGCGACTTTAATATTTTCTTCGCCACTACCGGTGGCACCGGCTGAACCAATATCTTGATCTGTGTAGCACCCAGCGCCAATGATGGGTGAGTCGCCGCAGCGTCCAGGCAATTTGAATGCGAGGCCGCTGGTTGTGGTGCAGCCGGAGATCTCTCCTTTATCATTCAAGGCAGAACAATGAATCGTGCCCGAGGGTGGGAACAAAACCTTCCGCATGGCTGCCATCTGATTTTCGGGCGGGATGCCAAGCTCCATGGCTCGTTCCTGCAAAGCTTTAACACGATCCCGTAGGATTTCGGAATGTTGCTTATCGCCCGTTGGTTGCGACGCTGGAGCTTGCCAGTTTGGGTCATCGATACCCGGGCCCCACCAATCGCCAGCCGAGTGGAACTCTTTCCACAACATCCATATCTTGCGTGAATTTTCCGTAAGCAGGTTTTCCCGTGGGAACCCCATGTCAACCGCGAAGCGCTCTGCTCCTTCTCCTACGAGCATTACATGGCCGGTATGTTGCATCACGGCCTTCGACACCAGAGATACATTTTTTATATTCCGTACTCCACCGACTGAACCCGCGCGCCGGGTCGGACCGTGCATGCAACAGGCGTCGAGTTCGACGATACCCTCTTCGTTTGGCAGTCCGCCGAGGCCAACGCTATCGTCTTTCGGATCGTTCTCGGGGCCTCTTACGACTCTGAGGGCTGCGTCCAAAGTGTCACCGCCGGTTTTCAGGAAAGCAAATGCTTCTTCGAGATAGGCGAATCCGTTGTTGGCACATACTATGATCGGGCGTTTGATCGATTTTGAGGCGGCAGCCCCGGGTGCCTCTTGAGATTTCGGCGGCGACGCAATTCCGGTAGCAAAGGCTCCAAAGAAGGAAGTCCTTACGAAGTCACGACGAGAGACGGTCATGCTTTTCTCCGAAGTTGAGTTACCAAATTATCTTTGCGCCAATCTGTATGTGCCGGGATCCCCCCGAACCGATTACGGGATTGGAAGACGCCACGTCGGGCGTGAACTGAGCAACGCCTAGCGGCGTTGAGCCTTCGTCAGATAGGTCATGAGTGATGTCAGCGAAGTTCGGATGATTTAGAAGGTTAAACACTTCGCCTCTTAGCTCAAGCCTGAATCTTTCCCCGAATGTAAATCTTTTGATGACCGAGAAGTCGACATTTACATAGTTCGGACCGTAAACAACATTTCTCCGCATGTTTCCGAAAGTTCCAGGCGCTGGCGGTGCGATTACGTATCCGGGCCCGGTGTAGCAACCATAGGTGGCCAGCTGATTCAGCAAAATAGCAGAGCCGCCAGCGCTTGCTATGCAAGCGGAATTACCGACAAGGTTCCCGCTGCTATCGGTTGTGAAGGTGTAATACGGAATGGGTCCATTACCATCCGCGGGCACGATTTTCGACCAATGAATATTGCTGGGATCGCCGAAAATATTCCAGTGGTCATTAAACTCGCCTGTAAGACTTATGTCGTTTGAGCTGTCATAGAAAAATACTGGAGTCCCGCTCTCGGCAGTGACAATACTATTCAAACTCCAACCTTTGAGCCATTGCCCAAAGCCTTCTCTCGATGGCAGATCATAGGTCGTCGCCAACGTGAAGCGGTGTCGAATGTCAGAGTCTGCATTTGACCTTTCGGCAGCCGGATCAAAACTGTTTTGGATATTGAACTGCCGGTTGCTACCGGATACGTCAATTGCATGTGACCAGGTGTAACCAGCTACAAAATAAAGTCCTTTGGCGGTGCGCTGGCGAAGAGTCACCTGTAGGCCGTGATAGATAGAGTTGTCCCCGTTTCCCAATTGATAGATGTTACTTACAGTCGGAAACTGGCTATAGAAGGGTCGCCCAGTCTGTTCATTGCCAGCCGTATCATTAGCGACGATATTCTGGTTAATATCTCTGAGGCTGTATAGCTTGTCTCCCTTGTTTCCGACGTAGGCGATGGTTAATGCTGCGCTCGCCCACAGAGTCTGCTCCACGTTTATGTTCCAGTTAATGACGTAAGGTGTCTGCAGATTCTTGACTGTACCGAAAACCGGGCACGCATTGCCGCTCACTGTGGGGTCGGAACAGACAAGGTTGCTGGTTGAGAGGTCGCCAAATACAGGCGCTCCGCTCTGCCAGTTCGCACTCATCATGGCCGGATCGGGACTAATTGTCGCGGCAGCGATATTGCCGCCCCCAGGAGCAGTGGGCGCTCCCGCGACGCCAGTGGGATTAAGCGCTAATCCGTTGGCATTTGTATTATTTTGGCCGATAAAAACTGAGATGTGTGGGATCTCGTAGATAATACCGCCACCGGCGCGGAAAACAGTGATCCCTTTTCCAGAAGGGTCGTAAGCTATCGATAATCGTGGCGCAAAATTATTGTAATCGGTGTTATAAGGGCTGCTGATCTGCTTTCCCACTTGCTGCAAACCAACGCTGGGGTCAAAGTTGCTAAGCAGGTTATGTTCTTCGTGAACTGGCAGGCTCAAATCGTAACGGAGCCCAGCGTTCACGCTGAGCTTGGGACTTAACCGCCAGTTATCTTGGATGAATCCCCCGAAGGATTTTTGACTGACCACGCGGTGGCTGTCGCCTACAAAAACGAAATTTCCGCTTCTTATAACGCCCGCCGCAAACTGCTCTAAGCCTCTGAAGCGGATTTCGCCTGAACCAAAAGTGTTTCGCACATTGTTGGTGCTTCCGGTTCGAAATTCCCCACCAAAGCTAAAACTGTGTTTCCCTACCACGTAGCTCGCGTTATCGATAAATTCTAAGGTTTGATTTGGCGTTGTGTAGAGAGGCCAAGATTCATTTCCTCCCAGCGTATGCTGCTGAAAACCAGATATGCGAATTTCCGGCAGCCCAAAATTTATCGGATTAGTAACTCCAGTATTTAATCCAAAGACACTTGGATTCGTATTGCTGTCCGACACAACGTCCTTCTGCCAAAAGCGGTTGTAGCCAACACGAAACTGATTTGTAAGTCTTGAAGTTGGAGTCCATATCCATCCACCGCCCACTACTTGCGCTCTCGTAACTGCTTGAGAAAGGAATATCGGATTAGTGACCGTGGTGTCTTCCTCGGTTTGAACGCTGTCGCCAATAAAGTAGGTGCCGACGAAGCTTGTTTTGTCGGAGAAATGGTAATCCAACTTCAAAATGCCGTTATCTTCGCGGTTGCGATTGTTGAAATCAAGATTCAGCGAGGTCGTTGGTCCGGGATTCGGTGGCAACAAGGCTACAAGTTTTTGACTAACGGTGCTACAAGGACCGTAGGGCTGCGCCCCGCTCGGACCGCACTCCGCGAAGGCTGCGGGCACGCTGGAAGTCGGATCGCCATTATCCACCGTTATAGGAGTACTTACGGCGAGCGGGTTTCCTACTACATCACGAACACCCTCATAATTTCCAAAGATAAACAGTTTGTTCTTGATTATCGGGCCACCCGCCGAAGCTCCAAACTGATGCAAGTTAAGCGCGGCGACCGGATTACGTGAACCGTCGGGATTGATGCCCGGGTTGAACCAATTCCTCGCATCTAAAGCTGCGTTCCGGTTGAAATAATATGTCGAACCGTGAAATGAGTTTGTTCCTGATTTAATTCCTACATTGATAATCGCTCCGGGCTTAAAACCATATTGCGCTTCCGGGCTGGACTGCACATTAAATTCCTGGATCGCATCAATAGGGAGGTGGGTTGCGGGCGTACCTTGCACACCCTCAGCGTTGATTACAGTAGTTCCGTAATATGCATCGTTATCGTCGAGGCCGTCCACGATGAAGTTGTTGTCTTCCGGGCGATTCCCATTCGCGGTAATGGAAAGGAATCCTCCGCCCGGCGTCCGTTGAATGCCGGGCTGCAAAATTGCCAAATTTTGAAAGTCTCGCCCCAAGAGGGGCAATTCATTAATCGCCTTGTTAGAGAACGTGCCCCCCAGCACGTCGCTGGTTGTATCAACGATTGGAGCTTCGCCCGAAACTGTAACCGTCTCATCAGTGGCTCCAGCAGATAGCCGCAGGTCGACGCGGACATCCTGCGCAACTTCGAGCCGCAGCCCTACCCTCTCCTCTTTCTTGAAACCCGACGCCTCTGCGCTGACAACGTACGGTCCCGGATCCAAGTTTGGTGCCGAATAGTCCCCCACACCAGTTGTCGTCAGCGTGCGCGATACCCCGGTCGCGGTGTTTTTAACGGTCACTTTTGCTTCAGATACTACCGCCCCGCTTTGGTCAGTCACGGTACCGAGTATTCTTCCTTGCGAACTCTGAGCCGAAAGCGTGGCAGTACCACACAAAATTAGGAAAAGGATAATTGAAGCATTCTTAAAATGAGTCATACGTTGCCTCTCTTACGCACAATCGAAAATTACCTTCGAATTCAAATTTCAGATTTAGATTCAAGTGAGTTGAAAGTGTAGATGACCGAGAGAAACAGCAGATTACAAACCGGATTCGAGCTTCCCCGCTTCGACCAGGTGTACGATTTGCTCGAGGTTGTTGCCAAACAATGGATTCAACGAAGATTTGTACGCCATTGGTCCGAGATTCGATCGGTCATCCGCGAAGCTCACGCAGTGTGTCAAAAATCCTGTGGCGTAGTCAACTATCAAATTGTCAAGATCGTGACTTCTGCCTCAATAAATTCCATTCCCCGGTTGGGTGCTGACGATTACCCCTTTCTTAACCGATAGGAAATAAGAATTCCCGCTGTCGCCTTTCCACGATGTCAGATCGAAGTGGCCTCCCGCGCGGACGTGATATACAGCAATCCGGGGAAAAGTTAGCGGAACATTTTTTTCGCAGCTGACGGGAGAAGCGGTCGGTTGTAAAAAGTAGATGCCTCGGCCTTGTCCGACGACCTTACCCGCGCCATTGTCTTCAACGAGAAACGCAGACTTCTCGTCGATTGCAACATCCCTGGGCCGTTCCGACCAGCCATCCTTCATGATGCGAGCCAGAAACACAAGAGTTCTGCCCATACGGTCCCGCTTGGCAAAATGGCTGTCGGTAATAGTGTTCTTTAAATAAGGGATATTCAAAAAGTCGCGGACCAAAGCGACTTGGGCGGTATAGGGGTTTGTCAGCGCGTCTTTCGATTGCAGTTCGCTATCCGGCGGGTCGTTCAAGGCCCCATAGACCACTTCGCCCTGAACTGCAAGACCTGCGCTGGTTCCTCCAATAGGTTTGCCGCTCGCGATGTGGGCATTAATCGCACGTTGAACTGGTGTTCCTTTCCAGAAATTTATGTAGTTTGCCTGGTCACCGCCGGCGACAAATAGAACTTCTGCACCGTTAATTATTTCTGCGACCTTGGGGTCTTCCGCAGCCTTTCGGTCCGGGATTATCAATGTGGCAACAGAATTTAACTTGCAAAGGCCTTTCACGTAGGAATTATAGGAATCGTCCCCGTGAGCTCGCAAAACCAAAAAATCTCCCCCATCCCCTTTGCCGCACAACCAAAGGAAAGCCTCGTCCAGGTCGCTGCCTCCGCCCATCATTGCCGTTCCCGGCCGGGGGTGCGTGTGTGCATCCTGACTATTTCCGATCCTTATGTATTGGGCAGATGAGGCCCAACCCGGATATACAACGAGTGCGATGAGTGCGAGCGTGGCGAAAATTTTTTTACTCATTCAGTTTTGCCTCAATTATGCACCTCTAGGTACCTCATTTTGGGTTTTCGGCAATGGTTCTCAACTATGCGTGAGGTAATAGAGAGAATCTTGTCGGGAAGCGTTGTTACTCCGGTTCATTTTAATCACTATTGTTCAAGGAGTCCCTATGGTTGCACTAATGAGCTGACGGACGCGAACAGTGACCCCGTGCGCCTGAAAAAAGTGCACCGTGGAAGCATAACCATGGCTAAGGCGCTCGTCCAAAACAAAAAAACGTCCCAAACTTTTTCAAGTGATGGGACGCTAGTTTGAACAGCCCTCCCCCGAGTTCTGCTCATGCTTACCTTGCGCTCAAATTTGACCCGCGGCAAATGACACAGGGCCTGAAATTGGGTTAAGCCCGACAAGATCCTGTGGCAGGATTCCTTCGACACCAAATTCGACAAACTGCTTACAGTGCAAGACCGGGGAAGATGAACAGATCCTCGAATCGGATGCGAGAAAAGCAGTAACAATCGAATGAAGTTGCTCGCCTGTATCGGTGTGCTTGCTCCTCGACAAAAGTGAGGTCCCCCTGAAACTTTCACACTCGGGTTCCACTCGATCTGGGTATCAAGGCAAGGGTCTCGCCTCAGCTATTCCTCCCCGTTTATCGACGCAGCTATTGCTGCCCAAGCCTTGCCTATGCCTCCTGCGAGATAAGCATGTGCTCCCGCTGCGCATCCCGTTTCGTGCAATTCCCAGGCACTCCTCCACTCGTGACAGCTCAAATGCAAATGCCGGGGAACAACTCAGTGATGCGATAACCCTTTTTTTCGAGATACGATAGTACGACTGTCGGAATGAGTCGGGAGTAATAGTGAAGATAATGAAGAAGATCCTTTGTCTGATAACGCTGGCAATGGCCGTCGGCCTAAATCCCGCGGCCACGACACAAGTCCAGACCGATGTGCCTGCAGTCGTTCGGGGTGCGAAGCCTGTTTTGCCCGAGCGCATAAAGGTTCATGGCAAAGCGCTCGAAGGGAATTTAGAGGGCGACGCCGTGGACCGCGATGTGTTGGTGTTTTTGCCGCCAAGTTACCTGAAAGACAAGCATCGCCGCTACCCCGTGGTGTACGCGCTGCACGGGTATTCCATTGGAGCCGAACAGTGGTCCCACGAGATCCATGTGCCGCAGACCATTGAAGGCGCTTTCGCCAAGGGCGCGAACGAAATGATCGTAGTACTACCGGATTCCAAAACCTTGCACAATGGATCGATGTATTCGAGTTCGGTTACGACCGGGGATTTCGAACGGTTTATCGCGCAGGATGTTGTGGGATATATCGACGCGCACTATCGCACGATTCCTGAGCGGGCAAGTCGCGGTCTGGTGGGTCACTCAATGGGAGGCTACGGTGCGACGCGCATCGGAATGAAGCATTCCGACGTCTTCGGCAGTCTGTATATTATGAGCCCCTGCTGCTTATCCTCTCGATCCGCCCCGAACCCGGAGGTGGACAAGGCTCTCGAAGCCGTAAAGACCCCCGAAGATTCCGCTAAGCTTTCTTTCTTTGCGCGCGCCACGCTGGCAAGTGCTGCAGCATGGTCCCCTGATCCAAAGAACCCGCCGCTGTATCTTGATCTGCCGACAAAAGACGGCCAGCCGCAACCGGACGTCCTGGCGAAATGGGCCGCCAATGCACCCTTGGCCTTTATCGACCAGTACATCGACAACTTGCGCGAGTATCACGCCGTTTCAATCGATGTAGGCGACCAGGACGGCCTGCGCGTCGATACCGCGAAACTCCACGATGTTCTTGATAAGTACAGAATTGCGAACACCTTCGAGCTCTACGAAGGCACACACACAAGCAAGGTTGCCGATCGCATCCAGAACCACGTGCTACCCTTTTTCAGCCAAAACCTGTGTTTTCAGTCCGCTTGCCGGTAGCTTTTCCTTCTGATGGATAGTTCCGTAAAGAAAGCGAGGACAGCGTGGATTCGCAATTGTGGAGCAATCGCGAGCCCCTGCTTCAGCTGAGTACTCCTGCATTTGCTCAGCAAGCAAACTCATGCGCCAGGCGTATGCGTGCGCGTTGCGTAGTAGAAGGAAGAACCCTGTCCGTGAACACATTCGGCGAGGAGAAGACCGTGCCTATATTGTTACCAGCAACAAGGCGATGCCTCCTGTGAAGGTGTCGTTCGGCCGAAGCCGTACTATGCCGACCTTGTTGAGTAAAGATGCCCTCGTGCTTCCTCCTGGCCTCACTTTGATTCCTTGACGACCGCCTCCGCGGCGTTGCCGGCGACGACCCAGCTTGCCGAGCCGGCCACGACGGCTTCATCCTCAAACCAGAGAAATCCGAAGTTGTCGATGCACTCAGGAAAATCCGGCTTAATGATGATGTATCCCGGAATGACCGCCCCCGGGATGTAAGCGTTGTCGGCGCGATTGTTGCTGTACGTCATCGTCTTCGAGACGGTACCAACTCCGGCTACATACGAAGTGCTGGATACTGGGTGAGTGCCGAGAATGTAGTTCACCGCGCGCAGCGTGTATTCGGGGCCCACAAGATCCGGAAACGTCTTGTGCAGGAAGTACGTCCGTATGGCCATGTCAACCACGGCGCCTGATCCGCCCCAAGTGCCCAGGCTCGGGGGCACGCCGAACGGAGTAGCGTCCAGCCGCTTGTCTAAATCCGCCATGTACGTCTTCACCGCTTCGCGCATTTGATCTTTCGCGCTAGCGTCGAAGTAAGGCAATGCCCGGACTGCTGTCCAACCATTGAAGTCCATCTGCTGCGGGGTGACTATTTGAGGAAACAGTTCCTTCAGGCGGGACTTGTAGGGCTCGGCACCATTTGTGGCGATGGTCAGTTCCAGAGCCGCGGGCCAGTCCATGCCGACGAAAGATCGGCTCCGGGCGAAGCCAGCGGGCGGAGCTGCCGGAGGGCCTGGCGCGCCAGAGTTTGTTCGCGCACCCGAACTGTTCTTTGGCTTATTACCTTGCGCGCCAGAGACCATACCCTGAGACGCAGCCAGCACACCACTTGGGGGAGGCTCTCGGTCTGGCCCGGCACTTGTCGGATACAGCGTTGGATTTGCCGTCGTATCCTTCCATGCTTTGATTGCGGTCTCTAAACAGTCTTTCGCTAATGCGTCGTCCCAGCCTTTCAGCGTGTCGGCCGCCGCAGCCAGCGCTGCGATGGCATTCCACTGGAAATGTGGATTGTTACTAGTGAAGATCCAGCGATCGTCCGGCTTGCCCGAGTAATCGCCCTTCGTCTCGTTCGGGCCGAGCCTTGGGTCGTAAATGCGGCCGTCAGTTTTCGACGCCCCGTCGCCCACCTGTGTGTACTGCCGCAGATCTGGCTCGTGAGTGCCACGGATGGCATGGCCGATGTTGTGGAACTGGGCCAGGATGAGCAATGCACCATGCTTCACTTGCTGCACTGTATCCGGCACGCCATCGGGACGGTGCATCTCAACCTCACGGGCGGTTTCATCCACCGTAAGCTCGTCATACTTGAGATTGAATTCGCGATATGCCAGAGCCAGGCTCTGAATCACGTTCAGCTGCGCCGGCTCCTCAAGGTCGAAGTCGCCGGCATCGTACCAGCCGCCCACGTTCATCCCAGGAATGTGATTGCCGCCTTTGTATTTCCCGTCGGTCGCGGTCGACTGGTTCCAGCCGTCGAATTGTTCCCCGACCACTGGCGACATACGGCCGTCGTCGAGGTGCGAAGGTCCGTGCCACAGGCGGTAGCCTTCACGAACGGAAACATGATCCATCTGCGCGGCGAGGTGATGGTCAAGGCTGTCTTGCCAGACGTTCGCGTAAGCGTCGTTTGAGATGGGGAAAGGCGCCGTTCGCTGGTCTGCGTACTCAATGACATAAAGTCCGGGGTCGTTCACCGGAGTGAAGTCGAATTTTGAATAAACATACCGGAGCCATGGCGTGGAAGGAGTGATTGGGCCCTCGAACACCGGCTTATATGATCCGTCTTCCATCAGGCGAAGCACTCTGGCCGTCTTCAAGGCGTTGTACTTCCGGTCGAGTTCGAGAACCGCAATCTTGGAAAATCCCGGTGCATAACCTACTTGGCTGTGCGCAATCATTGGGGGCCGCGTCCAGTTTGGAATTACATCTGGCCTGATGTGCCAGACAATAGCGCCAATGGTCTTGTCAGAAGGGATCAGTGATCGCAGCACGAACCAACCGTTCTGCGCGCGGTCGCGTCCATCGAACAGCATGAGGTCGGCGGTATCCGACTTTACGTTGACCCGGGCCAGCGCGTCGTCGATCCCAAGGGTGATGCTCTTGCCCCGTGCGAACGGCAGCGGCTGAGTGTATCCCTTGGCCTTGTCCCAGTCCTCAAGGTAGTAGGCCTTTTTCGGTTCGTCAGCCAGTGGCGGCACTGTGACCATCGGGTCGTTCGGAGTCCGCGGAAAAATGCCGGCTTTGGTTCCGTCCACAAGGTAAGTCTTGCCCATGTAGATCGAAGGCAGAAACTCCAGGTTGAAGCCTGCCCGACGAGCGAGTTTCTGCGGCAGCGGCTTGTCGAGGTTGATGCTGACCCTCACGCCGTCTGGTTCCGCTGAGACCTCGAGCGTGTAGCTGAGGTTGAAGGTCGGAAAGGCGAGTTCGGCGCTGAGCCGATTCTTGGCCGTGTCGGCATGACGATCTTTGAGTGTTGCCACCAAGTCCCATTGTTCGGGTGTTGGCGTAAGGCGCACATCGCCGTTGGTGGCGATGCGCTGCCCGTGGAGAATCATCTCCATGGCGGTGTTCTTTTGGTCCACAAAAACAGGATGGTAGGTGCTGTCGTAGAGAAACACGCTGAAACCCTGAGTGTCGAGATAATTCTTGTCGGTCACCTTTATGGCAAAATCGGCGCCGGACATTCCTGGTGCCGTGATCAGGGCGAATAGGAGACAAACTATGATTCTCGTGAACATAAATTGGGATTGATTCTGCTCCTTGGCTGAACATCATATGACATGCACACCGTCTCGGCGCCATGGAGCTTCGTAGTTCGTGGTAAAAGGATGCGCTTCACAGAGGCTGACATTTTCTTGCCAGTGACTCCCGGTAAATCCACTTAATGGGGGTCTCGTCGGCCTTGTCTTTCATTCGCCGTTACGTCACGGTTACCGCACGATGCTACCTAAGTTGCGCAACGCTCGAACGTGACAAAACGTCGCGTGCCCCCACGAGCACGTGCGAAGACATGAGAATAGGCTGAGAGTAACGACCTGTCTGAAGTGGTCAAAGGAAAGCTCCTCGCAACGTACTCCTAAGAATCATCCTGGCGGAAGCTTAAGAATTATTCTCACGGCATTGGGCGATCCGACAAACGCGTATGCGGATTTATTGGTGATGAATACGTACAATACGGGCGAGTTACCCCGGTCCATGGACGGAATAAAATGTTGAAACTGGGTATTCCCTGCGTTTTGCGAACCGGCACTTTGAAGACAAGCGCTTTTGGAGCTGATGTGTCCGGGTTACTCAAGAAACGGGTTTGTTGTGAAGAATGTGCTTGACAAAGCTTACGGATCGGTCGTAAAAGCTACGTAAACGTTTCCGGTACTTTTTTCGCCAAGAAGCGGAAATTAATTTGGAGGTAATAAATGACATCCTTTGGGTCCGTTCCTCGCACGAGCCGCCTTGGCCAATATCGCAGACCAATCTATATAGTGAGCCTCTTCTTATTAGTTCTTATTGGTTTGTCTTCTTTGGCGTTTAGTCAGGAAGCGACCATCCTAGGGACCGTTACGGATCCATCAGGGTCTGTGATGCCGAGCGTATCAATCACAGTAACCAACACCGATACTGGGCAGACTCGAACTATAACTACCAATCAGTCGGGTCAATATGTGATCCCTGACCTGCACATCGGCAAGTACAACGTGAAGGCCGACGCCTCCGGATTCGCGGCTTCAGAACGAACCGGAGTAGTGTTGAACGTAGACGATCGGGCCCGCATCGATTTCGACATGAAAATCGGCTCCGCCGCTACAACAGTAACGGTGGAAGCGGAGGGTATTAAGGTCCAAACTGATTCCGGTGAAATCAGCAACGTCATTACAGGGGAGCAGGTCACACAGCTTGCGACAAATGGAAGAAGCGTATATGCCTTGTTTGCTTTAACGCCTGGAGCCGCCAGCATCCAGGGCGACTTTATAGGCAACACTCCCGTCAGCGGAGACAGTAACGTCAGCATCAACGGTCAAAGAGCGGGTCACAATCTTCAACTTCTGGATGGTGGCGAAAATCTTGATCGGGGAGGCAGCAGCGGCAGCGTCGCACCATCGCTGGACGCAATTGCGGAATTCCGTAATCTGACTTCGAATTACAGCGCCGAATATGGGCTTTCAACGGCCGCAACTATTACCACGGTTCTCAAGTCTGGCACAAAGCAGTTCCATGCTTCGGCTTGGGAATTCCATCGCAACGATGCGCTGAATGCGCGCAATTATTTCAATCCCGCAGTGAACGCGGACGGCACAAAAAACAAAGTCGCGGAATTGCGATTCAACACGTTTGGGTTCAACGTCGGTGGTCCGGTGGAATTTAGGCGCAGCCAAAACCCTAAGACTTTTTTCTTCTACAATATGGAGTGGCGCAGGACGATTCAGGGCGGACTGCTTAACCAAACCGTGCCTTTGCTAAGCACATACGGCGGAGATTTCTCCTCACTGGGGTTGAGCCTGGCAAACTTGCACGCCCCGTTTTCCTGCCAACTGTCCGCCGCCCAGCAAAACCGGTTCACCACGGCCGGTCAGTCGCTGAGTGGATGCACCGCCGGCGCTCCTGATACTACGAAAGAGGTGGCATTTAACGCCAACGCGATTTCCGGCTCACTACTCGATCCCAATGCGCAAGCATTGCTGCATGCGGGTGGCAAGTATGGCGGTATTTTTCCAGCTCCAACTAACGGAACCCAATTCCAGGGCGGAAACAATTCTCCTACTAATGTTAAGGAAGAGATTGCCCGCGTCGATCACCAGTTCACCGATAAGTTCTCAGTATTCGGCCACTGGGTTTCCGAGCAGATTTCACAAACGTACGGCACCACGCAATGGAGCGGCGACAACGTTCCTACCGTCAGCGACGTATTCGGCAACCCCTCCTACAGCGCCGTTGTCCACACAACCTACGTGATCAGCCCAACCCTTCTGAACGAAGCCGCGTTCAACTACAACGGCAATCGCATCAACATTATTCCCCAGGGCTCTGATCTCCGCTCCTACGGGGTTTGCCTTTAACCGGCTGTTTACCGGCCCCAATGTCAGCAACCGCATCCCGTCGATTCAACTGAACGGCGGCACCGGAACCAATTACACATCAAACTGGACGCCTTGGATTAACAAGGCCGACGACTACCAGTTCCGCGATGACATCTCATGGACTAGAGGCGCCCATCAGCTCAAGTTCGGCGCAAGCTGGGCGATTTATAAAAAGATCCAGGACTGGTTCGCTAATACTCAAGGCAACTTCAACTTCAACGGTGCCTATACTGGTAACGATTTTGCCGACTACCTCTTGGGTTACGCCCAAGGCTACAATGAAGCAGCGGTCAAGTCGAACGGTCATTGGAACAACAAATCCTATGCCGCGTACGTCCAGGACAATTGGCGTGCCACCAACCGCCTCACGCTTAATTTAGGCTTGCGGTGGGATGGCGTGCCGCATACCTATGAGGCAAAACAAGGGTCCTCGAATTTCTATCCTAATCTGTATAATCCCGCGGCTGCTGCAACGTTTGATACGGCAGGCCATATCTGCAGCGGGGCGACTGATCCAGGCTGCACTGCCGCAAGTCCCGGGTTGGGCACAAGTCCAAATCCGATCCTGGCGGGCTTACTGTTCTACACGAACGGCATAGGAATCGGCGGCAAGAACGGGATTCCTGGTGGCCTTGTGAACAATCACTGGGCCACGTTTGGTCCGCGTCTCGGCTTTGCCTATGACGTAACCGGGCAGGGAAAGACGGTTGTCCGCGGCGGTTTCGGCATGATGTATGAACGGATCCAGGGCAACGACATGTACAACGGTGCGACCAACACGCCGTTCGACGCGTTCCCCACGCTCAATAATGTTCTGTTGTCAAATCCTGGTACCAGCATTTCGGACGGTACCACTATATCCGCAGCCAATCTGCCGATTCTTCCGGTGGGCATTACTGGCATCGATCGAAACAATTACAAACCGCCCTATAGCCTGCAATATAGCCTTGGTATCCAGCAAGGATTTGGAGCTAGTTCAGTCCTCTCCTTGTCTTACGTTGGAAGCCAGGGTCGCCATGAAAATGACTATCGGGCAATCAATTTGCCCCCGGAAAGCCTGTTGCCGGCTTTGGTCGCCGGCACTCCCGGAACTCCCTCTCTCAACCAGAGCGTCGGGTATCCTGGCTATGGCGGTATCAGAATGGGAGAGAATGAGGCCAATTCGAACTACAACTCGCTCCAGGCCGACTTCCATGCCAACCTCAGGCGCGAACTGCTCTTCGAGTTTGGTTATACATATTCGAAAGCGGTTGACTCGACCACGAGTAACGGCAGCGGTGGCGACCTCCAGAACGTTACCAATCCGTATGCGGGATGGCGATATGATTCTGGACCGTCGCCGTTTGATCGCACGCATGTTGCTTTCGTCAACTTTGTCTACCAGATACCGTTCCTGAAAAATAGCGACCATCACCTTCTCAAAGCAGTTGCAGGGGGATGGGAACTATCGGGAATTATCACCATGGAATCTGGGGCGCCGCTAAATATTGGGTTGAATGGTCAGAATGCTTCCAGCATCCTTACTAACACTTCCAATCGGCCGAACGTAACTGGATCGATCTCGTATCCGAAAACGGTCGCCCAATGGTTCAACACGTCAAACTTCTCGAACCCAGCGTGCACTCTGGGCGGTTCAGGGGCGGACTGCTACGGCAACCTCGGGCATGACCAGGTCCGCGGTCCAGGCCGCGACAACTGGAACCTGTCACTGTTCAAGGAGTTTGTCATCAGCGAATCGCGTGGAAGCCGTTTCGAGTTCCGCGCAGAGTCCTTCAATACTTGGAACCACACGCAATTTAAGGGCGATTACAACAACGGCGGCATCAGCACCAACTTTGGTGCAAGCAACTTTGGTGCCGTCACAGCCGCTTTCGATCCAAGAGAGTTCCAACTGGGAGCGAAGCTGATTTTCTGAGTCAACAACTCCTCCTATTTGCCCCGCTCAAGCCTATGGCTCGAGCGGGGCTTATCTTTTGGGCGCCTGCTGATAGGCTGACCTGGCGTGGATTCGCCAAGTGGCACCTCTCGATAAGAGAATAACGTTCGGGAACCGCAGAAAACCTGTGTCAACGTACAATTGTTATGCGAACGTGAGGTTTGTCTCCGCAATTATAGTACTGCTGTGGTAGCATCCGCGCTTATTCAGACGCCACCCCTTCCGGTGCCATAGCCCTGGAACAGCAAGGTAAATTCGAGAACGCGGCGCAGGCGTGGCGAGCATTAACGCAGATGAAGCCGCGCGACGCAGCCGCCTTTTTGAGGTCTCGAACATGTGCTTCTTCGCAGGGAAAGCACCGGGAAGACGTTACAGCAGAGCCATCGCCCTAGACCGAACCCTGCCAGGAATACAACTCAATCTGGTACTCGCAGAATTCAAGCAAGGCCATTGCCAGTCGGCAATAGCGCTGCTTACCGCCGCGGTGGCATCCGATACCAAAAGTATGCAGGCCGGACACTACTTGGCTTGAGCAGAAATAACCGTGAAAAGCTCTACAGTCATTGAACCCGGCAGCGCAATCAGAAATTGACTTTCGTATCGTATACATCGATCTTGGGGCTATTCTGACCAACCAGAAATCTTATAAAGAAGCCACTGTCGCGCTTCAACACGCCGAAAAATTGAATCTGCTGATCCCGACGCGCACTATCGGCTCTGGCGTCTATATCGGCGAATCGGGAGTCGAGTCGAGGCCGAAAAGAGAATTTGCTAAGGTTCGAAAGCTACAAGAACATAAGGATGTAGATCTAGCCTCGCAGATGAGTGACACACAGACTTCAAAAAAGTGATGCCACCGATTCCGGTGGTCGTTGAGCCTGGGTTAGTTTGAAGTGGCCGACAATTTGTCAATTTCGGCCAACTCTTTTTGCGCCGCTTCTTTGTCATGTTGACTGGTGACCAAATGAAGGTACCCTTGAATGTGCTCTTTCGCCCCGGAATAGTCGTGCCGTTCCTCCAGAACAATTCCCAGGAGGTACTCGAGCTTTGAAAATCGGTGTAGGGGGTCCAGTTTCAATCCCTCGCGAGCGCTGTTTTCTGCCGCGTCCAATTTCCTTAGATTGTAGTTTGCTACCCCATTGAAAAACCATATTTCCGGCGACCTGCCAGAGTTCAAAGAAATTGAACGAGCAGTCAAATCCGCGAGGGGCTGCCACGCTTGCTCCTGCGATTCGATCCGGGCCAAACCCAGATAAGGATTCGCGAAGTTGGCGTCTGCGGCCAAGGAACTCTCAAACGAGTGTTTTGCGCCGGCAACATCCTTTTTCAGAATCTGTAACCGGCCCAACTCGAACCATGCAACAGCGTATTGTGGATAGATATTCACCGCCTTTTGAAAGGACTTCTCGGCGGCATCCCATCTCTTATTCTTTTCCAGATCGTAACCCTTATCCAACGCCTCTTTTGCCAGGACGGGCGCGGCGGCGGTCGTCGCACTGATCATTGCCGCTTCCACGTGGCCGATCCGGTACAGAGTGATTGAACCCATGTCTCCACCCTCATCGCCGGTGCGAGCCATTAACTCCACCACTTCTGAATAGAAGCCTTGCAGGTCGGCAAGCACACCGCACGCTCGCCATTCTCTAAGGTTATGCGCAATGTTTGGAGTGTCTCCGACGGACATTCCGCCCTTCGCCGAGATCGAGGCGTCTTCAAATCCACCACCCATGGCTTCTGAAACCGAGTGTTGCTCTCCAATTCTGAAGCTGAAGCGGCCCTGCGAATCTGTGTGCGCCGCTATACGCTTATTACCCTTACAGATCGTCTCCACCAAGGCGGATTTCGGAAGCGGCGACCCATCGTCCAACACAACTTTGCCCGAAAGTAGCACAGGGGCGCGACTCATTTCAGGGTCTTCGGCGCCCGGATTTCTTCCCGACCCTTGTCCTGCTACCTTCATCGAGCCAAGGAGGAAAACCACGATCCCATAGGCGATAAGATGGTTTTTCATGGACTTAACTGTGGACGAGATTGTATCTGAGCAAGGACCCAAAGTATAACTTTTCTGGAAGAAATTGTTCTACAGAACTGTCCCGCGCAATGATTATAAATATTTGATTCGGCCTCCTGTGAAGCCCTGTGGAATTCAAAATACACAACAAACGCTTAGGGCGCAGAATTCGGACGCTGCAATGCCGCCATGGTGCACGCGGTGCTCAAGTCCGGCCCGAATCGACGGGCGCGGAAATTTTCCCCAACAACAAGCTCGACCGTGGAACCTTTGATGCCGGGGGTCCGACCTTTATATCAGTGGAGGTGTTTGGCGCGACAGTCGGGACACGTATTGCCGCCTCATTTGGATGATGGCCACGGACGCACCTTCTTCTTTGTCGGACTACTCGGTTCCTGGTTATTTGAATTCAGCTTTCGCGAGTCCAGCCGTGCTTCGTCGGCGGGTCTCTTTCGCGTTCTTGACATGCTGCTCTACTGCCACAAGTTCGCCGACACTCAATCCTAAACTGCGTGCTCGACAGGCCGTGCCCTGGCGCCAAAACCTAAGAACTCGATCACCAAACCCTCCGGGATAATCTAGTCGCCTGACTCGGACCGCTTGTGCGTTTGCGCATCAGGAGATCTTCATTTAACGTCTAGTGTTCCGGCAACTATAGATCCCGATCAGAGTTTTTCACGGCAATACCCGGGTACGCGGAGCAATGATGGGCAAACCCCCGACCACTCTTGTTGACATTGCAAAGGCTCTGGGCACGTCGATCGGTACGGTTCATAGGGCTTTACATGACAAAGCAGATGTAAGTCCAACGACGAAAGCCAAAGTCCTGGAGATGGCGAAAGCGCTGGACTACCGGCCCAATCTCGCAGGCCGGTACTTATCCTCCCAAAAAACTCTTCACGTGTGTGTCAACACATTGAAGGGCACTACATCTTTTTGGGATGAGGTGCGGGCTGGCATTCGCGAAGAAGCCGCGTCGGTGCCGCTGGAAAACATCGACCTCGATTTTCAAACCTACCTCCATCTTGGGGATTGTCAAGAACAGATTTTTGAGACCGCGATCCTCGGCAAAGTGGACGGCATCATTACCTTTCCGAGTCACCCTAAAAGTTTCCGTCACTGGATAGGTCGAGCGTCGCGGGCCCGCATTCCCGTTGTCTGCGTGGTCACTGATGCTCCCGATAGCGGACGCCTGGGGGTCGTCGCGATCGACACGCTCGCCAGTGGATCGATAGCGGCCGATTTAATGGGAAGGTTTATTGGAGACAAGGAGGGCGATGTTGCAATCACTCTGTTCGATACGGCAATCACAGAGCACGCGGAGAAGGCTGCTGCTTTCGAATCGACCCTGCGATCTTTCTATTCCAGTCTCCGTCTCTTACAGCCGATTGAAGACCACGGCATGGAAGCGGAGGCTTACAGCAAGTGCCGCACGCTGTTTGAAGAAAACCCCAATCTCCGGGGAGTGTACGTGACTACCGAGGGCTCGAGTCCTGTGCTCAAGGCCGCACAGGATGCGAAAATCCTGAATCAACTAACGATCATCAGTACCGACCTGTTTCCGGATCTCGTACCGCAAATTCGTTCCGGTACAGTAGCCGCAACTATCTACCAACGGCCCCGTACACAAGGCCGCATGGCATTCAGAATGTTGCGCGAGCACCTGGCGGATCGCGCGGCTCAGTCCCACGAGGTGACGCTGGTTCCTCACTTGGTGATGCGCGGCAACTTGGATTTCTTTCTGGAGCGGCAATCGCGGGAATCATCAATCAATGAGACAGCTTCAAGAAACGGCAACCAACTGGCGGACAGGTTGGTCTAGAGCTTTCACTATGCTTCGAATCGATTTGCTGTTGCGCTAGCGAGCCGATTCTTTGACTGTAACCACGCGATCCGCTGCCAAATCTCTCAACTCTTGAACGGTGCCGGAAGGCCAGCGGATTTCGATTACGTCCGCGGAACTGTGAGGACCCAGTCCGAAGTGCACTGGTCCCGCGCTCGCCGATGCGTACCCGGCACTCGTAGACATGTGGTTGTACTGCACAAGGGTTCCAGCGACTACTTTAATTCGCGCCCCAATTCCGTCGCGATTGCTTTTCGTTCCCTGGAGTTTCAGTTCCAGCCAGTGATTTTTGTCCGGGCTCTGATTGAGCCAAATCTCGGCAGGTGCACCGATTGCGGTTACTACGACATCTAAGCGGCCATCCCCATTCAGGTCTCCTATGGCAGAGCCCCGATGTCGCGAAGCAGGCTGTGAAGTCAATCCCGCCTCCGCAGTCAAAGCCGAAAATTTCATGCCGCCAAGATTGCGGAATACAGTGTTGGGCTGCGCTACGACAAGGTTCGGCTCTGCCAAAAGCGATTGAACGTGTCCGCGAGAAATAAAAATGTCTTTCCAGCCATCATTATCAAAATCAGCGATCGTCGGAGAGTATCCTGCCATCGGCAGGCTCATCTTCGTCATGCCGCTCTCCCTGGTCACTTCCATAAAAACCCCTTTGCCCGTATTCCGATAAATCGGGAACGTCTCGCCATCGAGAGCGGCCAACACGATGTCCGGATAGCCGTCATTATCCAGATCGCGGAAATCGATCCCCATGCCAGAAATAAATGTGCCATCTTCCCGCAGGGCGACATTCGCATCGAAAGCCCCTTCCTCAAACCGCCCTCCACCTTTGTTCCGGAAAAACGAGTTCATCAGTTTGTCATTCGGAACCATGAGGTCCATTTTGCCCGTGAGATCAGAGTCGGCTGCTGCGATTCCCATACCCTTGCCGGGATGTGCGTGAAGCCCGGATTCAGCAGAGGCATCGCGAAAAGTTCCATCGCCATTATTAATAAACAGCCGGTTGGGAGTGGGTTTGTACATCTTAGGATGGCAATATTCTCGGTGCCCGTACGATTCGCACGCGGGCTCCGTTGCGAAATCCCACTTTAGGTAATTGATGACCACCAAGTCGAGCAGGCCATCGTTGTTGACGTCTACCCAAGCTGCAGCAACAGACCAGAGGGGGCCATACTCAGCATCGGGCTTATTCAGTCCGGCCCTGATTGTCACATCCGTGAAGGTTCCGTCGCCATTGTTGTGGTAGAGAGTGTTCTTGTACACACCCGCGACAAAAATGTCTTCATAACCATCATTGTCGTAATCGCCGATTGCGACACCGATATCGTAGCCTGTGCCCGCAAGGCCGGTTTTTCCCGTCACGTCGGTGAAGTGTCCATGTCCGTCGTTTTCGAATAAACGGTTGGAGTACTTGGTGGAAGTTTTGAGAAGCCCCTTGATTTCTGCTCCGTTGGTGAAGAAGATGTCTAGCTTGCCATCGTTGTTGTAATCGAAGACGGCCACGCCGCCCGCCATTGTCTCCGGTGCATGACGTTCCGGCGTCTCGCAACTCTCGAGCTTGAAATCGATGGGCTGAAAAACGAACCGGATAGGGGCATTTCCGGATGCTGGCGTCGCAGGTTGTGTGTGCTGCGGCGAAGGTGCAGTGCCAGAAGTTTGAGACCGGACAAGAGCGGAGGCGATTAGCAAGGCTGCGGCAAGCCCGCAGCGCGCAAATTTGCAAACTCTTATATCCGTCATAGCAGGCACGTCTCGCTTATTCTATTCCGGCAATTGTTGCTCGCCGTGGATCGAAAGTCGCGATTCCACGTGCGCGGCTGCTGTACCTGGTTGTCCTCCACCAACGAGTTACGACGTAATCTCCAGAGGAAATGAGCCGGTCTCCTGCTTCGTTCACATAGCTCAAATCGCGAGGTGGCAGTGCGAGCTTCACGTGGCGTGACTCGCCGGCATCGAGATGGATGCGGGTAAAGCCTCGGAGCGCTCGAAGAGGCGCGCCCGGTAGCTTCGGGAAAATTCAGAAAGAGTTCTACAACTTCATCGCCGGCGCGTTGGCTGGTGTTTTTTACATCCACATCGATGGCGAGAGGGTCTCCAGCATGAAGATCGTTGCTCGATAATTTCAAATCGCTGTACAGGAATGTCGAATAAGTCAGCCCGAAACCGAAAGGGTACAGCGGCTGTCCGGTGAAGTAGCGGTAGGTGCGGTGCTTCATTGCATAATCGTCGAAGTCCGGCAACTGTTCCACGCCTTTGTAGAATGTTACAGGTAATCGGCCCGACGGATTATTGGCCCCAGCCAGTGTTTCAGCGACTGCGGTCCCCCCTTCTTCTCCCGAATACCATGCATCGAGAATCGCATTGGCGTGATCATTTGCCCAATTCACCGCCAGCGCGCTGCCATTCATGAGAACGACAACCAGCGGCTTGCCGGTTCCCTTTAAAGCTCCAAGCAGCGCCTCTTCTTCTTCGGGGAGATTCAGACTGGTGCGGTCTCCACCTATAAATCCTGGCAGATCGACTTTCATTTCTTCGCCCTCGAGCTTCGATGTGATCCCGACAACAGCTATGACAACATCGACTTGCCGTGCCGCGGAAGCGGCTTCCAAGATCGGTTCAGCGTTCGCGGGTAACCAAACCAACTTTGTCCCAAACCCGCCACTCATAAACTCGATCTTCACCGCATAACGATGTCCTTTGATCAATTGAACTGTTGATGGTCTGGGCGTTGGGATCGTGCAGAATCATGTCATCCACAACTAATTTCCCGTCGAGCCACATGCGTTGCATCGATCCCACGAGTCCAAGCTTGAATGACGCCCGATTCGGCCGGTGTAAGAAATCCCGTCCAGCGCACCGAAAAGTCTTTCATCCCTGAAGGGGGTTTAGCGAGTTGCGGACTTGGATGAAAAAGTTGGAGGTCAACATACTGGTCGACTCGAACCGTCGCTGGCGTGCCGCTAAAGTCGTTCTCGGAAGTATTCGCCCTTTAGCCCTGGTTTGCCATCGTCCGTGGAAAGGTTGCAGCTCGGGATCACGGTTTGTGGTCCGCAGAAAATTCGTTCCCGGAACGTAAGAGACGTTAGTTCATGCCAAACTGTTTGCGAATGCCTTCAACACAGTCACTGCATGCGAAGCTGTATCCGCTGTAATTTCCGTGCAATACTTCGACTGATTCGGCAAGCGGTCCCGACCACCAAAATCTTCTTCGGCTCGCTTGCAAGCGGAAGCACGCCGTCATTTTTCAGTAACACCATCGACTCGCGGGCGGCTTTCAAAGCCAGTTGGCGGTGGGGCGCACTGTCGATCTCCGATTCAGGAATTTGGGCATAAGGTACTTTGTCCGGGGGATCAAACATTCCCAGCCGCATGCGGGCGGTAAAAAGGCTTTTTACTGCGACGTCAATGTCGGCTTCGGTGAGAAGCCCCTGTTTCACGGCATCCAGATATTTCACGTAGTCAGAGTTGTCCTGAGTCACGGTGAAGAAGTCCGCGCACTCATTGTCCATTCCGCGCTTCAAAGCGACGGCGGCCGCTTCGGCCTGGCTTTTCGCGAAATGGTGCCCTTCAAAGACGTCGACGATTGCGTCGCAATCCGATACGACATATCCATTGAATTTCCAAGCTCCCCGCAACTGATCTTGCAATAAGAAATTTATTTGCGCACGCGGGCTCTCTATTCACGCGGTTATACGCGCACATAATGGATTCGGCTTTGCCTTCAGTGATGGCTGCGCGAAAAGCAGGCAAATAAGTGTCCTCCATATCGTGCTTGGAAACGGCAACGTCGAGGCTGTGCCGCGAAGGCTCAGGGCCGCTATGTACAGCAAATGTTTTGGAGTGGAGATAGCTCGTAAGTAGTTCGGGATCGTCTCCCTGCAATCCGGTTACGAACGCCACGCCCATCCGCCCCGTTAGGAATGGATCTTCGCCATAAGTCTCCTGTCCGCGTCCCCAGCGCGGATCGCGAAAGATGTTGATGTTAGGCGACCAGAAATCCAAGCCCTCCATTATGTCGCGGCGGCCCGCCCTGACGGCCTGATTAGTGTTTCGCTCGGGCTTCCGTTCCTATCGCAATTGCCATGTCATGAATCAAGGGAGCGTCAAAGGTTGCCGCCAACCCAATCGGCTCCGGAAAGACGGTGGCGGTTCCGGCGTTAGCTACGCCATGCAAAGCTTCACTCCACCAGTTGTAATCCGCGACTTCAAGTCGCGGAATTGCCCGCGCCTGGTTCACCAATTGAGAAGCTTTCTCTTCCAAAGTCATTCTTCCCACCAGATCGTCCACGCGGACGGTGATTGGCTTGGAAGGATCTAAATAAATTGGAGTGCTCCCGATTTGTGCGGAAGGGCGAATGATAAGTACGGAGAAGAAAATCACGTGGGTAATGGCTCGGGTGCAACTTATCATGAGAAACCTCCGGAGCAACGCGGCCGCCTTATCTTCAAAAGCGATTTGAATTGCGTCAAGCAGCGCAAATGCTGTTCGTAAACGGTTACGGTGCGACGGACGCTTGTAACACAGTAGGAAGGTGAAGGTCAAGAAACTTTCTTTTTTCGCTATTTCTGACGAGGATCTCCCAAGCTTCGTTCCTGGAAGCGGACCCCGTTTCTTCGACAGCAATCGCTTCGTGGGAAACAAGTAGGTCGTGAGCCTATGCAGCGGATGTTGGCACAGCATGATGTTTCCATCCGCGGTGCGGACCGACTCCCCGTTGTTCGTCGGGCCGAACCAAGAACAACTGACCATCCATTAGTCTGAACGTCATCACCGGCACAAATTGCACATCCAACTCAAAACGTTGGAACAGCGGATGATTACAGCTTCGCGATGTCGATTTCCACTCATCTGGCGATCCGCTTAATCTTGGAGTGTCCGAAAACAATACGGCGCGAGGAATAAATCCTAATGCCGGAGGAAGCTCAGGGAACAATAACGGCAATTGGCCCAACATTGAGCCATTTGTCTCCTATCCGCACACCGTTTAGCCGATGGTTTAATCCCGGCTCTTTCGCGGAGTTGGCTTGCCAAGCCGGCCAAGACGTTGGGGCAATTTTAGTTTTGACGGATTGGAGAGGACCGGGAGGTGGATTGGAACTTTTCGCTCCTGAAGAACTTCGCCATAGTCGAGCGCCTTAAGGTGCAATTCAGGGTGGAGAGCTTGAATGTATGTAACAACACGCAAGTTCAAGGGTGACGCCAACAGCCTCAACGAAGGCTCCATCAACTTTGGAGCCATCACGGAGCGTTTGTCCTAGGGTTTCACAGCTCGCTGTAAAAAGTCAGTGTTGTTCTAGATCGTTCGCGAAGAAAACTCGCCCGGTCTGCAGGAATTTCAAGCGGGGTATATTTTTGCCGCAAAGAATCGCGGGCAAAGAAATGGGGTCTGTGTAGTGGTTTACACTTGGATAGGAGGGCAAGATCTGCCCGGTTGAGCCAAGGATGATGCGGACAGCAATACACAAAGGAAACTGGGCGACTGCTCTTCCTATCCTGTTCTTATTAGTGCCTTCGTTCGCGAACGAGCAGACCTCCACGCCGGACGAAGCAATTGCTCTTCAACAGCAAGGGAGACTCGATGAGGCGGCGCAAGCCTGGACAGCTGTTACCCGACAGAATCCGAATGATGCTGCCGCTTTCGCCAGCTTAGGGGTGGTGCTGTCCAAACAACAGAAGTATCCGGAGGCAGCAAAAGCTTACGGAAAGGCGTTAGCGATCAATCCGAAACTGCCAGGCGTTGAACTGAATTTCGGACTCTGCGAGTTCAAGCAAGGCAATTTCAAAGCGGCGGAAGGGCCGCTCCGGGCTGCTTTAGGCGCAGATCCTTCAAGCACGCAGGCGCGTACTCTTTTGGGATTGAGTTATTACGGAGCCAAGCAATTTGCGCTAGCTGTCCCATATCTTGAGTCTGTGGCAAAAACGGAACCGGAGAACACAGAACTTCATCAGACGCTCGCTCAGAGCTGCTTGGGAGCAAAGAAGTATTCGTGCGCAGTGGAACAGTTCCAATGGATAGTGGAGCGAAACCCAGATTCAGCGGCAGTCCATGTCCTCACCGGCGAAGCGCTGGACGGTTTAGGGCGCGACTCGAAAGCCATCGCCGAATTCGAAACAGCGGCGAAGATTTCGCCGCGGGAACCGAACATCCATTTTGGAATCGGCTATCTCCATTGGAAGTCGCAGCAATATAACGATGCTAGGAAGGCATTCGAACAGGAGTTATCTCTTGATCCGAAGCACGCCCAGGCACTGGCATACCTGGGAGATATCGAGTGGAAGAACAACCAGCCGGAAAGAGCTCTGGTCTTCTTTCGGAATGCGCTCGAAACGAACCGTGACTTGCGCATCGCTTTTGTGGATATGGGCGCCATCTACATGCAGCAGAAGAAGTACGAGGACGCCCAGCCAGCGCTTTTGCGAGCAGTGGCTCTTGATCCCGCACAGGCCGACGCCCATTACCAACTAGGGCGCCTTTATAAGGCACTAGGAAACACAATCGAGGCGGAGAAGGAACTTCGCATGGTACGCAAGTTGCATAAGAAAGCGGATGAGAGCCTGACCGGAAACATGCCGTCCAGCTCTTCCGCAATAAGTCCTTAGTCAGTAATGATGGGACTCTTTTGCAGAAGGATGTCGCTCCACTCATTTCAGCGACATAACGCATCGAGCAGCGGTCCAAAAGAAGAGCGGGCGGGCAAAGGCGGCAGTGATGTGGAAGGAAGTCGTTTTGAGCATCATTTGTGCAGGTGTGGCCTGGGGCGAACTTGGCCGAATTCAGCCGCAAAGTGGACATGGATTCTTCCGGTTATCTGGTTCGCATTTGGATACCTCGTCATCGTGGGGCGCGGCACCGTTTTTGGCCGATTTTCCAATCTTGGTTCTGGAAGTAGTCTTAATACAACGAGCGTAAGAAGCTTTTTCGCGTTCACTGTTCCGCTGATTCGTGCCGCATCCTATTCGGCGGGCGCATACTTCGCTGCTGTAGCCCGTGCTCGTCGCTCGCACGTAAGCGACAGTCGTTGATAAATCGCCTTATTACTCATTGGCCGGGTTGGTTGAGGACACTGCGGGATCTAGCCATGGGTTTTGAACCTGACTCCCTCTACACCCCGAGGTTTTTTGCGATGGCGCGAAAATCGATAAGTGAACAATTGTCTATCGAGGCGGAACGGATAGCCTTACAAGCCGACGAGAAAACGATTCGGGATTGCGGATGAACTGCTTGCCGGTTCAACTTTGAACGGAGAACAACGGCTTCGAGCGATCGAAATTCGCGATGCCGCTGGCGTCAGGCCCGAAACATGGAAACAGCGGAGGTTAAAGGATGAAATGCGGCAGATCATACGAAATTCACACAGATGCAAAGGGCAATCGATGATTTGAAAAACGCTCTTATCGATAAAGAGACCAAAAAGGGGATCTTGAACAGAAGTTGAGTTCCTGTAAAAAAATTGTGCCGAGATCAAAACGGGTCAAGACTTGCTCGCGGACCTTTATGAGCATCGCCTTAACCTCCTTTTGTCCGTGCTCGCTTATTACGAGACCCCAGGGTTTAACAAAGATCTATTGCGCAAGTATCTGAGCCGTGAAGGTATTGAAGAGCTATCACAGCGTCGCAAAGAGAAAAATCATTATTCCGGCGGTCTTCATAGTATTGTTCTGTCCTAATGTTTATGCAGGTTTCAGCAATCGTTTGCTGTCGCGGGAACCCATCTTTGACCGCACAGACAATCGGCATCGCGAGGTCCATTCAGCAAACGAATATACGCTCTCAAATTGGTAACGGAAAAGCGTATTTTTCTGCAATCGATGTCTTATTTTTCAATGAATGATTGACCTTTAGTTCCAAAAAGGGACGCCGCCCCTCCATGCGCACTTTCCTGATTCGTCTGGTTCTTCTGACCGCCATTCTTGCAGCTCCTCTCATGGCCGCGGACAAGTTTGCTTTGTCGGTGGACACTACCAAAACCGGTGCGAAGATCGATCGCAACCTCTTCGGCCAGTTCGCCGAACATCTTGGTCATGGAGTCTATGAAGGGATCTGGGTGGGACCGGATTCCACGGTCCCCAATACGCGCGGTATTCGCAAGGACGTCGTGGCCGCTTTGAAAGCCATAAGAGTACCGAACGTTCGCTGGCCCGGGGGCTGTTTCGCGGATGAGTATCACTGGCGCAAGGGCATCGGCGCTTCACGAAGTGTGAGCCTCAATCCCAACTGGGGCGGGGTAATCGAACCCAACACCTTCGGTACCCACGAATTCATGGACTTTCTCGAGCAGATCGGCGCCAACGCGTACTTGTCGATCAACGTCGGCTCCGGCACTCCTCAGGAAGCGTCGGAATGGCTGGAATACCTGACTGTCGCGCAGCCGACTACGCTGGCGAAGGAGCGTGGCGCCAACGGCCATCCTGCTCCCTACAAGATCAGGTTTCTTGGCATCGGCAATGAAAGCTGGGACTGTGGCGGCAACATGACGCCCGACTACTATCTGGATCAGCTCAAGGTTTATAGCCGCTTTGTCAGGAACTTTAATCCCGAGCAGCAGAGCAAAGCGCAGCAGATGCTGAAAATCGCAGTGGGCCCCGGCGGCGATGGGCCCCGGTGGACCGACTGGACCGAAGCCATCATGAAAGCCTATCAGCATCACTCCTGGAGCTGGGACATCGACGGTCTTTCCGTGCACAACTACACCGTGGTGAACTGGGAGAACAAATTGGCCTCCGTCGGATTCGGAAACGCCGATTACGCCCAAGTTCTCCACACCACCCTGGAGATGAACAGTCTGATCAACAAGCACTCGGCCATCATGGATAAGTATGACCCCGAGAAGAAAGTGGCCCTGGTGGTGGACGAATGGGGAGGGTGGTATGCGCCGCTGCCCGGGAGCAATCCCGGCTTTCTGGTCCAGCAAAACAGCCTGCGCGACGCCATCCTGGCCGCACTCAATCTGAATATTTTTGCGCGCCACGCCGACCGGGTGCGCATGTCCAACATCGCGCAAATGATCAACGTGCTTCAGGCCATGATTATCACCGACAAAGAAAAGATGGTCCTGACACCCACCTACTACGTTTTCAAAATGTATGTGCCGTTCCAGGACGCTACGTTTGTGCCTGTGACATTCGACGCTGGAACCTACAAAGAAGGCGACATTACGCTGCCTCGGGTGGACGCCATTGCCGCCAGGGACACTACCGGCAAACTATGGCTGGAAATCACCAACCTTGACCCCGATCAGGCAGTGGATATTGAAACCAGCCTGAGTGACATCACGGCGAAATCAGCTAAGGGAGAAACCCTGAGCGCCCCGAAGGTTGACAGCGTCAACACCTTCGATGCTCCGAACACCGTGGTCCCAAAGCCGGTTTCCGCAAAGGTCGTCGGCGGCAAACTGACGCTGAAGCTTGAGCCGAAATCGGTCACCGTTTTTTCGGTGGAACAGTAAGGCTAAACTTCGGCAAACGGCTCAACGGCATTCGAAATTGTTCCCGTCCTCGGTATTACCTTGTCCTTTGTATTGGGCGTGTTTTGGGTGAGGACACAGAGGACGGCTCCGACCCGGGAATGCCTTGCCGGTCGCGACTACTGCTGTGGGAGCGATTCCCTTCTCTACCCAGTTGACCGTCGCGCCCAGGAGATCGAACTGATCGAGGCCCGGGCCTCCTCCGCAGTGCCCCATTCCTGGAACGAAATAAAACTGGCTCCACTTGGAAACGGCTTCCAGCCCGCCGTTGGCGGCCGCCATATCCCTGTAATATCCGAACGTGTCGAGCGGAGAGAACCAGGGATCGCTGTCGCCGTGGTAAAAGATCAGCTTGCCGCCATGCCTGGAGAACGTAGTCAGGTTGGTGGCCATCGAGTCCACCAGTGGCTGAATGTCAGCGAGCGATTCCTTCTCGACATCCACATCCATGGCGGTGGTTGCCGGCCCGAAAATGCCGGGACCCGGCGAGAGAATGCCACGGATGGGAGCGCTGGCAGTGATGCCCGTGTCGTACAGGAAGCCGGGATAAACCTGGACGCCACCCTGCGTCTTGGGCCCGCCGAAAGCTTTCTTGATCGCTGCGACCTTTTCCGGACTCAGGCATGACTCGCTTTTCCCTGCCTTGCATGCCAATAGCGCCGGATCAAAATCGCAGCCCAGAGGATCGGAGATGAGCCCATCCGCCACTCCGTCCTTTGCATCGCATTTCTGCAGAAGAGCGTCACTGATTAGCTTGCGATCGCCGTCGCTGATGGCCTGCGCGATGATTGGTTTGCCATCCGCGTCTTTTGGTGCAACCTGGTTGAACGTGACCGGTATCCACTTGCCGATTGCCAGGTTGGAAAGTCCGGTGCGCATGGCAGGATCGCCAGAAATAATTACGTCAAAGATTGCAGGGTAGCGTTGCGAAAGAATCATGCCTTCGCGGCCGCCGGTGGAACATCCGGAGAAATACGAAAAGGCCGCCGGCTTCCCGTAGTATTGCGCGACGAGTTGCTTGGCCAGGGTGGCGACTTCAGCGTTCGCGAGATAGGCAAAATCCAGATAGGCTTGCTGGTCTTTCATGAAACCGAAATCAAATCCGCGTTCACTTTTGTGGCCAGTATCGGTGCTGACTACGGCGAACCCGCGCATAAGGCCGGGAGTATCTCCGGCAGCGTTCAAACCGAGCGGAGGAAACACTATGCCGTTGCTGCCGCCTCCACCCTGCATCAGGAAATCGCCATTCCAATGATTGGGGAGGGCGAGCGCAAAGTTGATGCCAAACTCCTCGCCGCCGACTCCGGCGCGGCGATTGATGAAGCCTTCGACTCGGCAATGCGCAGGTATGGGAGCACTGTGGCCTGGTTCGTAGAGATTGGGCACAGTGGTTCCATAAGCGATCTGTTCGGCTTTCGTGATTTCAACCTTTGGAGCTTTAAAGTCCTTCAGCGCGGCACATGAGTTTGCCTGCTGAGCCAAGGCACCAGTACTCAGCAGGACTATGGTCCACGCCGCGGTTTGCCACAATCTGGTATGCAATGTTGTCCTCACTTTCCCGCATGGGCGCCGATTATCGCAGATTTGATAGCCGGCGCTTGCGCAGTTATTGCTTCGCTTGATTGTTTCCGCGGCAGACTATTCCGGGAGCTCCCTGGTGCCTTTCACTTGAAACGTGCCCGCAACCGTGGTTGCGCCCGTGTTCGGCTGGCCTCCCCCGATTGCAACCGAATACGTTCCCTTCGCGATAATTGGCTTTCCGGCTTGGGTCACCATGCTCAGGTCGCGTTCCTTCAACTCGAAGCCAACCTTCTGCGATTCGCCTGGCTTCAAGTGAATTCGCTTGAACCCGCGCAGGGCGCGGATTGGCGCTCCCGCCACGTTTGGAAAACTCAGATAGAGCTGGACAACCTCGTCTCCCTCACGCTCACCGGTATTCGTGACGGTCGCCTCGGCGGTGAGTGGATCGCCGGCCTTGAGTGCCTTCCGCCGCGGAAGCATCAGGCTGCCGTAAGAAAATGTCGTGTAGCTCAAGCCATACCCGAACGGATAAAGCGGTTTGCCTTCGAAATATCGGTAAGTCCGCCCTTTCATTGCGTAGTCTTCAAACGGCGGAAGTTGATCGATGCCGGTATAGAAAGTAACCGGCAGGCGTCCGGCGGGATTGTTCTTTCCCGAGAGCGTTTCCGCCACTGCCGCACCGCCTTCTTCGCCCGCATACCACGATTCCAGAATCGCGTTCACGTGTTCTTGTGCCCAGTTCACCGCCAGCGCGCTTCCGTTGGCGAGCACGAGTACGACTGGCTTCCCCGTGGCCGTCAGCGCTTCGAGCAACTCCTGCTCCGGCTTAGGCATATCAATGCTGGTGCGATCGCCGCCTTTAAATCCTTCCTCGCTCACTGGCATCTCTTCGCCTTCGAGTTCGCTGGTGATTCCCATCACTGCAACCACCACATCCGCTTTCCTCGCCGCTTCAAGGGCCGTGGGGCTCGGCTTCGGATCGTACTTTGACCAAATCAACTGCGCCTGCACCGGACCAGCTTTGGTCAAACGATATAAGACTCTGATGGCGGTCTTTTTCCGCTCCTCCAGATGGACATGCGCCATCTTGGTTTGCGGCCCCTCGCTGTTCAGGTATTGCATGGCGAGCGGTTTCCCGCCGATCAGGACCATAGCAAAATTGCCCGCGCCTCGTACGCCGATGCTGTACTCACCGCTTTCGTTTACCGAGAGGAATCCGTCCCACTCGACTGACAGCGGATATGTGTTCCCAGCCTCTTGAGGAATGTCCTTGGAGTGCAAATCAATCACTCCGGCCGTGCGCGTCGCCAATACGGCGCCTTCACCCGCATTGACTCCCGAAGAAAACTTGGCCGTGAGGCCCGGCTGCCCTTCCGCCGTGCTCAACGCAGACGAGGGCACCAGTTCTCCATCGGTACGCAGGAACTGCGTGCCGGCAACAAAATTGATTTGCGCTTCCGGGAATTCGGCATTCAGACCGTCGAGAACAGAGACGATATGCGTCGGACTTCCACTGTAATTGCCGAGCAGATACTTTGTTTGATCGGCCAGCGGACCCACCAGGGCGATCTTGAGCTTGCCCTGTTTCAGCGGCAGGATGCCATCGTTCTTGAGCAGCACCATGGACTTCTCTGCAATCGTCCGCGCCAGCGCCCGGTGCTCCGGGCTGTCTAGTTCCTTTGGATCGATCTTCGTATACGGAACCAGTTCGGGCGGATCGAACATGCCCAGTTTCATCCGCGCTGTAAACAAACGGATGACCGCGGTATCAATCTCGCTTTCCTTTAAGAATCCCAGCTTGTACGCGTCGTAGTACGGGCGGTAATCATGATCATCCTTCACTTTGGCGAAGTCTATGCACTCGTTGTCCATTCCCCGCTGAATCGCCAGCGCAGGCGCCTCGGGCTGCGTCTTGGTGAAATGATGGTCGCGGAAGATATTGACGACAGCATCGCAATCGGACACTACGTAGCCCTGGAATTTCCACTTGTTGCGCAACTGATCCTGCAGCAGAAACTCATTCACGCAAGCCGGCTGGCCGTTAATGCTGTTGTAGGCACACATCACCGACGCGGCCCGGGCTTCGGTCACGGTCGCGCGAAACGCCGGAAGATAAGTGTCCATCTCATCATGCAGGCTTACCGCGACATCTGCCTTGTGGCGCGTCGATTCAGGCCCGCTGTGCACGGCATAATGTTTCGGCGTGGAAATCACGCGATAGTATTTCGGATCGTCGCCCTGCATGCCCGTGACAAATGCCACGCCCAAACGGGCCGTCAGGAACGGGTCTTCCCCGTAGGTTTCCTGGCCGCGTCCCCAACGGGGATCGCGAAAGATATTAATGTTCGGCGCCCAGAAATCCAGACCCTGAAAAATATCGCTGTGACCGTCCTTCATGCCCTCAACATATTTGATTCGCGCCTCCACGCTGGTCGCGATGGCCATCTGATGAATGACATCGGTATCGAATGTCGCTGCTAGGCCAACCGGCTCCGGAAACGTGGTGATCCCGCCGTTGTTGGCCACTCCGTGCAGCGCCTCGCTCCACCAGTCGTAGTCCGGTACATTCAGCCGCGGGATGGCGCGCGACTGGTTCACCAGTTGCGAGACCTTTTCTTCCACCGTCATGCGGCGGACCAGATCGGCGGCGCGCTTTTCCGGAGACAACGAACTGTCCCGGTACGCAGGTTGACTGGAATCTTGCGCATTCAGCCCAGTGACACTGAACAAGACGACAATCAGTACAAGACTTCGGCGTTTGGAAGAATGCATTTCTGGGGCTCCCTGGCTCGAATTGAGTTTTGTAAATAATCGTGCCGCTGTAGTACCCAGAAACTGCCGGCGATTCAATTCGACGCCTCCATGACTATCTCAGCATCGCGATCTTCATTTTGCGGAAATATACCTCCGACCCTTCGCACTGAAAGAGGATTTTCCCCTTCGTGGTGTTTGCCTTCGTTCCTCGGAGCACGAGGTTTCCGTTCACAAAATACGAAATGCGATCGTGATCCACGACCAACTCCTAAACATTCCATTTTCCATGCGGTCGCTCCAGATCGTTTACCGGATCGCGGTGTCCGGCGACATTGACCAGTGGCCCCCTGCCAATATGCGGGATGCGAATATATGCGCCAGGGCCGGACGACGTGCTTTCGTATATCTTTCCGTCCACGGTCGCGCCGGTGCCGCCGACCACCCACATATCGCCGGTGCCGCCCTCGTTGATCTGAAACTCCATCATGCGCGGCCAGACTTTGAGCGGTCCCGTAATGTTGTACTGAATGCCGCTGTCCCTGGCTTTGCCCTCGCGAGGCGGATACGTTTTCTCGCCCCATTTAAATTCGGCGCGCAGATAGTAATTCTCATATTCTTTCTGCGTTACAAGGCCGCCAAACTCATGCCCCGAGATGTGCAACACGCCTTTCTCCACCTGAAAGACTTTATTGGGATCGCTGTTGATACCTTGTTTCTCGAGCAAAGAGTCGAAGCCGGCCAAATCCTTACCATCAAAAAGTGGCGCCAGTTTTCCATGTGGAGGTATGGAAGGTTTTGCCTGTGCCCATGCCGCCGGGTTCAGCATGAGCCCAAGTATCGCCATACCGAACATACGCAGTATCAGCGGCCCGATCTGAGTTCTCATTGCCTTACGGAATCCATCACGCTTGAATCTCGTGGTAAACAAAATACCGTTCATGCAGGATGCTCGAGATAGGAACAAACGCAACCGTCTGCCTCAGCAAACTTCCACGGAACGTGAGCTTACCTTCGCCAGGCTGGAGCCAACTCGCCGGATCGTCAAGTTTCCCTTTGAACTGCAAGGGGGGGGCGGGTTCCTGCTTGGTTTGTGCCTGGTAGTGGCGATACCACTTTTCCTTGGCCTCATCTTCGAACCGCGCGGCTAGGACCAACGGCCCGTACATCGCCGCCTGCAGGCTTTCCCGGTCGGGCATGGGCGCGGCGTGCAGAGCCATGGGCAGGCTGAGTTCAATACGGTCTCCGTTCTTCCACGGCCCACGTAGAACAAGGTAGCTGCCAGGGTCGGCGAACGCCGGCAGCGGACGTCCATTTACTTTCACGCTGCCATTTTTCACCCAGTACGGAATGCGCAATTTCAAATCCACATCTACCGGGTTGGCTGCTGAGATAACCAGGGTCGTTCCCTGTTCTTCCGGGAACGTGGTCTGCTGGCTCAGGCGAATTCCCTTTTCTGCCCAGTCCACGGTCGAAGCGATGTAGAGGTTGACGAAGACGGAGTTGTCATCGTGAAAATAGATGGTGTCCGTCAGCTTGCCAAACTCTTCCGCGCCCGAACCGCTACAGCACCAGAACGAATCGAAGGGTTTGGCAAAGATTTTGGAGTAGCCACCACCGACCGGCACGAAATAAACTGTGGTTCCGGTCTCCGGGTCGATGGTGCCCAGGCGGTGATTGAACATGAGCCGTTCGTAGTAGTCCATGTGCTCGGCCCGCGGCGACCATGAAAAAACATGCCGCGTCAGCTTCATCATGTTGTATTCGCAGCAATCTTCAGACGTGTCTCCGCTCAGTTGTGTTGACAGCACGCCAGGATCGGTCTTCCAGAACTCGAAGTTGCTGACGCCGCCGGTGCAATAGGCGCGCTCGCTGGTCACCTCATTCCAGAAGTAGTCGGCGATGTTCCAATAGCGTTTGTCGCCGGTGACTTCGTACAGCCGGGCGGCGGCAATGACCTGCGGAATATGCGTGTTGCCGTGCAGTCCCTTGAGTTCGTCGCGATGCGCGGCCAGCGGATCGGTGAATAGCTTCTTGTCGAAGCGTTGCGCGAGATTGAGATACCTCTCCTTTCCCGTCACCCCGTACAAGTTGACGAGTACCTCGCCCATGCCGCCGAATTCTTCCTGCAGCACTCGTTGCATCTGCTGATCGCTTAAAGGTCCAACCCAGCTCTGTACCCAGCCCGCCATCTTCTCGGCCGTTTCAAGGGCCTGTTGATTGCCGGCCAATGTGTACATGTCGAGATGCCCGGCCATGATCTTGTGATAGGTGTAGAATGGAGCCCAAACCCTCACTCCATCGCGCAGTCGATCGAACCACGTGACGGGAAACGCGCTGAGATAACCATTCTTGAGTTGCGTCTGACACTTGGCCAACTCAGTCACCATCGAGTCGCCATTGCGTTTGAGTTCTTCGTCCCCGGAACTGGCGAACGCCAGCGCGCAAGCCGAAAGATAGTGCCCGCCGGCAAAGTGGCCGCGCAGTTCGCAGTCAGGCTTCTCCCACTCCCCCAGAGGTTCGGCGGAAGATGGCAGGCCGGCATTCAAGCGGAAGGTGTGCAGCAACCGGTCGGTCGCGACCGTCTTCAGATACTTCCGGTTGGCTTCCGCCGCCCGGGTGAATACGCCGGTCCCCAGTCTCACGCTTTGCATCGGAAAAGGGCTCGCTTGTGAAGCACCCACCTCGTGGCCCATCGGCTTGGCCGCAACAGCGGAGACGGCTCCCATATTCTGATTTTCAAAAGCGAACGCCGGCGTGCGCAGGACTGTACCTGCACCCACGACGGCGGCGGCGGCAACGAACTTACGGCGACTGATTGCTTTCACGACAAGCTCCTTTAATGATTCCGGTGCAATGGCACTCACATCTTGGTTTGAATGTGAACCGAGGCCGCTTTACCGTCATACTCCACGGTGGCGTCAGGCTGGGAGGTGGACGCGATTCCCGTTCCATGCCCTTCGCGAACAATCACGATACGGAAAGTTCTGTGTTCGAGCATTCCCGGAAAGCTTCCTTCGCGGGCCGCAATGGTCAAGGTTGAGGACTTGTCATCCCAGTGGATGGGAATGACCGACCGAACCCCGTGCTCATAGTCGTAGTTGTCCCCTTCATCTTCGTAGAGCGTGAAGTCGCCGTTGGCGCCAGTGTAGACGCGCAGATCAATCGGGTCCGCCTTGCCCGCGGCCGATTGTACGAGCGGTCCGAAGGGAACAATCGAGCCGCTCCTGGCATAGATCGGAATTCTTTCCAGCGGAGCTTCCGCGGTGATGGTCTGCCCACCGTTCGTGTGCTTGCCAGTCCAGAAATCAACCCAATCGCTGCCAACTGGAAGATAAACCCGCCGCTGCGTTGCTCCCTCCACGGTTACGGGATTGATCAGCAAAGCCGAACCAAACATAAACTGGTCGGAAACCGCGCGCGATCCCGGATCCGATGAAAACTCCAGCGGCAGCGCCCGCATCAGGGTCTCACCCTTGCTCGTGACGCCCCAGGCGGCGGAATAAATGTACGGCAGCAGATGGTAGCGCAACTCATCGTACTGGGTGGCGATCTCCAGAAACTTCGGACCGTAGTTCCATATCTCAGCCTTCGAAATCCATCCGTGTACACGGAAGATGGGACAGAATGCCGCGTACTGGAACCAGCGAGTCAGCAGTTCATGGTAAGCCTCATTCGTATACTGGTCTTGCGGCCGGAAAAATCCGCCACCGTCCGTCGTCCAATAAGGCAGACCCGCCATGCTGAAGTTAAGGCCTGCAGGAATCTGCCGCTGAAACGTAATCCAGTTCGCCGAGATGTCTCCGGACCACGAGATCGCCGCGTTTCTCTGTTGCCCGGTATAAGCGGAACGGGTGAAGATCACCACCCGTTTGCGGTCGGTGGTGGAACGCTGCCCTTCGTAGATTGCTTTGGTGACATATAAAGGATAGGCGTTGCGCACTGACTCGCCGCTGCCCAGAAATGTCTGATGGCCTTTAAGGATGTCGAACTCCGGCTCAGACGCGTCCATCCACCAGCCATCCAGGCCGTAGTCGAAGATACCTGTCCTGAGTTCTGCCCAGAATGTCTTTTGTCCCACGGGATTGAAAAAGTCCATCCAGGGTGTTCCGGGAATCAGTAAGGATTTCGCGCTTATACGCTTGTAGATGTCCGAGTCCTCTCCGAACCTCGACCATACCGAAATCGGCACATGCTCATCCATCGCATGGAACTGCTCCATCATTCCCTTGGGATCGGGGTAATTGGTCTCGTCAAACTTCATGGCGTTCCAGCCATACTTGCCCCAGTACTGCCAGTCCTGGACCAAGGCATCCACGGGAAGGTTGCGTTTGCGGAACTCGACCCCAACGTCGAGGATTTCTTTCTGGCTGTGATACCTCTCCCGGCACTGCCAAAATCCGTATACCCACTTCGGAAACATCGGCGCTTCGCCGGTAAGCTGACGATAATCGGCGATGACCTGGTTCAAATCAGGGCCGTAGAAAAAGTAGTAGTCAATAGCCTGCCCCACCTCGGAGCGGAAAGTTGTCGTGTCCTCGGGTGGACGCGCGGACAATTGAAGGCCTCCTGGGCCGCCCTTGGCGGTGATCTCATACTCCTTGTTGGCCTTCATATCCACCGCGCCAGATGCAGAACTCGGCGTCCACATGTTCACTACGTCAACCACGTGCTTCCCGTCCACATCCACCACAAGCTGATCTTTGTTGTCGCTGGCCAGCAGGAAGCCGTAGCTGCCTTTCGCGCCCGTGGTGAACTTTCCCTTGCCGGTAGCCGGGTCAATGGCAATCTCCTGATCGGCGGGATTAAAGTCCGTCAGGGAGGGATTGTTCCAGAGCAAGCCGTAGCCTCTGCTCGACAGCAGGAACGGGACAGAAATGTTGGTGTTCGCCTGATGCAGACGGATGGGTACTCCGTGAACGTTAAAGATTCCCTCCTGATGCTGGCCCAGTCCGTACTGGGTCTCATTGCCAGGCGATAGAAAAGTTTGCTGGATCTGCCAGGTCTTCATCTCGGCGAGCGATGGGACGTTGAAGGACTTGCCGCCGCCCTTCGGTTCAGCCAGCACGGCCTTTCCTTCCTTGGAAAGAAAAACGATAGCGCCCGTTGTCGCACTCACCGACACCGTTACCCCCGTAGTCGAGAGCGTGACATCCTTCTTCCCAATCTTGACCACGACATTGTCGGCCCGGCAGGGTTGTGGAACAACCGGCACCTTGGGGGCGGGAGTGTCCTCTGTCGGGCTGGCCACCACGTGGATAATCCTATCGCCACAGGCTTCGATTCGCATGGTTCCAGCCGAAGTCTTCAAAGTGACGCCGTTCGAATCCCTATGAGAATCCTTGATAGCGAATTGCGCTTCACCGGCCAATGCTGGGGCAGTGGTAACAAGAACAACAAGAACAATAAAGAACGGAAGGATCCGGTATGTTTTGTTCATTGTGGGTTGCTGTATTCCTTTCACACCTTTGCGGAATGACGGACACTGCTGTTTATCGGGATTCGGTATCGTTCGTGCCTTGCTCCATGGCGACAGTTGCACGGGTCAACCCTTCTCACTGAAGGTCTTGCGAGTGGTCGGTGCTCGCCTGCGCCGACTGGTCGGTATCATCGAAGAGCTTTCATTCACTACGGTACGTCACCGCCTTGCTTCGTTTCTGTTCCGTCTCTCGCAAAAGGAAGGCAAGCATTGCCTGTTCGGGCCGCGCAGACCAGACGAAACGATTTTGAGGGTTTCTGTTTGGGATCTTGTCGGTGTGCACAAATACCTAATACCAATGCCCATAGTTTCGAGCCCTCTCCCAAACAAAGCTTTGGCGATCTCGACGACATTCAATGAATTCGGCGTGGCACTAATTAGCGTCCGCGGCGGAGCAGGAAAAAAACTACAACTATAAGGATGATGACGAAGCTGCCCGGCCAGATGAACAAACCCCGGCCCGGACTATACCCACCGGCAATGATGCAGCCAGGGAGGGTTCCCGTGACGAGCAGGATCGATGCGAGTCGGAAGTTGGTTACGTATTTCAGTTTTAAGAACCTTGGCTTCATGTCAACCCCTCTAGAGAATATGCCACGACCGATATGTGATGCTCGTATCCATCATGGCGTATCGAAGGTGTTCTCCACGAAATCCGACTTATTCTAGAACAGGAGTTCCCCCCAGGGTCAAAGCAGTGAGCCTCCTGAGCGTGCTATCAAACGGTCTGCCCATGAAATTGCAATAGGCAGCCTCGTAGTCGATAACTGCATCCCAAACGAGGAGTTTTCTAGGCCATGCCATCTTCCGTTTGGAGTGGGCACCTTCATTTCGGACTTGTGGTGATGCCGGTCCGGCTGTTGGTAGGTGCTCGGACTAAGGTCACGCGCTTTCGGCGGCTCTACCGGAAGCCAATCGCCGAGGGCCCATACATCCCCTCTTCGGCTTCCTATCCACGTGACCTTGACGACCACGCTTATGGTCTGCACAACGGAAGCCCACATTCGGAATTCAACCCCGAAGAATTGAAAGACCGAGATACATCACCACCTGAGTATTCCGCAGTTCGGCAAGTTCTGCAGTCCCACTTGACTGGCGAAGAAATCCGGTCAGATGAAATAGTAAAAGGCTATGAAATAGCGCCCAATGAATTCGCAGCTATTGATCCTCAGGAAATCCGAGCGGCAGAGATCGAGACCTCGGACACCATCGATCTTTTTCACTTTGTCAAAGCGACAACGGTTGATCCGATTTACTTCGAGCGCTCATATTACGTGGCTCCCGATGCGGGCGCGGAAAAGGGTTGCGCGCTGCTGCTTGAAGCAATGCGGAAAGAGGAGTGTGTGGGGATTGCACGAATCGGAATGCGCCGGCGGGAGCACATGCTTATTCTTCGGCCTGCAGACGATCATCTGGTAGCCCACACCATGTTTTATGAGAATGAAGTACGCACCGCGCCGCGTTTGGATGTAAGCAACAAATTCACCACCAAAGAACTGTCCATGGCAGTGGTTCTAATAAAGGGTTATGAAGGAAAGTTCGACCCGACACAATTCAAGGATCTGTACCAAGAACGCATACACAAGATTATCGATGCGAAGGTGAGTAATCGTATTGAGACGATGCCAGCGCACGCCAGCTCGTCGAAAACCGCGCCGGACTTGATGGAGCAGATTCGCTTGAGCTTGGCTCAGTTGGAATCGAATAAACGCGATGTCAAGAAGCCGGTACAAAAGACACCGACCGTTGGGAAAAAGAAACCTCGAAGGGTACTTGCTTGAGACTGCCCTGCCAAAAACCCTTGTCTGATAATTGCTGCGTCTCTTGCAAGCGAGATTTGATCCTGATCAGATTGGGACATTAACGGCCAACGATTCAGCCTCCAAATCAGAATAGTTCGGACATAAAACAACTAATGCTCTGAAAGATGCCCTCTTGAACCGACGATGTGACGCATTGAGTTGGGCGATAAATCGCTTAAGTGGTTTATGAAGACGATAGCCGGGTCCCGGGTATACGCCGCTCTCCGGAAAGTCAAAGACCGAGTTTGTGCCGTCGAAACCCACGACATGGCCAGCCTATCGCCAACTCCATCCATTGACCTCCCTATCCTCTCTGGGTATTTAGCTTCAGCTAGGATTTCAAGTCGTTAAGCTGCCTTGCCATTCCCGTTGGAGGCTGGGGTACTTACCAAATCTTGCCGGAGTAGTTCCATTTCGGCGGATGCTGCTTGTATTTGTTCAGCATATTCATGCCCCTGCCTGGGCAAAAATCCTCCATAGTTTTCTAACAGCAGACGGGCGTTAACCTCGATGGCCGAGGTGGTGGAGCGAGCTTGATTGGAAAGCGCGGACGTTACCTTTTCTAGCTGCAAGCTGCGCACAGCCAGCGATTCTCTGCTATAAGCAGCCTCGCGTTCGAGCCCTCGGCCGTCGTAACGGATCAGTCCGAAAAAAAATGCTGTCAGTACAAGCAGGAATAAATTAGCAGCAATCGTTCTTTCTTGTACCGTCTTGAAGCCTGCATCGCTCTCTGTTTCGAATTTGGTGAAACTGCTCACCTCGGCCGCTGACAGCGCACCCAACAGCCCTCGAGCTTTTTCCATGTAATCCCTATCCTCGTTGGAATCCACTACCATAAATGCGCGGTGGCGATACCCTCGTTGCCGCAAATCGATGGCGCGTTCCATTTCAGCTTGCTTTGACTTAGCCAAAGACTCAAGCAGCGACTCTGAAGACCGTTCCCAATTCGTATGATTGGCTAACCCGCCCCGAAGGTTGGCAAGATCTATTTCGATCCGGCCTTTGGCGGCCGTGAATGGCAGCAAGTATGAGGTGTCCTCCGTCAGCAGATATCCGCGCTGCCCTGTTTCCATGTCGGTCAAGTCTTTCAATACATTCGAAATGCTTTCCCGAAGGGTGAAGCTTTGCGAAGTTCGGGCTGACATTGCCCGCATCTGGCTCAAGTGAGTCAAAGCGAAATAAGCATTCCATATCATGAAAACCAATAGTGCGGGAGCCCCGACGCGCAACGCAGCTTTTCGAATCATCTTGGTTTGCCATCCTTCATGCGGGGTTAAGAACACCCTCAGTCGTGATTCGATTTGCCTTGCTAATCTCTTCAGCAACCTTGCTCGCCTCGTTTCCGCTCTGGACTTCGCTGCCCCGGGACATAACCGAACTCGCAGCCAAAGCGAAAAGCACGGCATCCTCCTGCCTGTTGAAATAAAGCACTACCTGATTGGCTGCCATCTTTGTCCCTCCAATAAGTGTTGGTTGAATCATAGGCGGACTGCCCATATGAAAAAGGTTATCTCTTTTGGTACGGGCAAGATGGTCTACCAACTCTCGTGGGCTCAATGAGTCTTACTCATCTATTCGGACCGTGGAGAGAAAAGAACTCACACTAGTCCGGGTAAACGCAATTAGAAACTCCACTTCTCACAATTTCAAATTTCAGCTGGTTCGGTGGGGTCTGGCTCTCGAACCGGAGCATTTGGATTCTCGGGCGAATCGGGGGGTTCCTTAATGGGAGGAGGCGAAGGGTCGGCGGGAGAGCGCAAGATAAGATTCGTTAGTGTAAATTGCATGAGAGTAAGATGCGGTTTCGGCTTCTGGCGGGATTGCATGGCGAATCCCCCAAAAACCGACCGCCAGCGGCAAAGCGATTTTCTTACCATGCGTCCGAAGCAAAACAGCTTAAGAAACTGTAAAAAGCGAGCCCAGCCCAGGGCGCAATAATGCTATGCAGGAAATGCAGAGACAGGCAGGCGGATATGAATAACTGTGCCTTTTTCGCTGGAAGCAATGTCCAAAGCCCCGTTCAACTGATACACCCGCTCCCGCATTCCCCGCAGTCCAACTCCGGCTCCACTTCCTGATTTTATTTGTTCAAGTCTTGATTCTGGGATGCCAATACCTTCATCGGCGACGGTGATGGATATAAAGTCTGAAGTCCGGCTGAGATTTACGTTGGCACTTTTGCTTTTCCCATGTCGATGTGAATTGGTCAAACACTCCTGAATGATCCGGAAGATGGCGGTTTCTATTTCAGCGGGCAGTCGGCCAAAGGCTTCTGGCATTTCCAAGACTAGCGCAATACCTCCACGCCGATTGATTCCTTCGATGTACCAGCGGAGCGCTGAATTAAGCCCGACTTCATCAAGCAGTGGAGGATGTAACAACTGAGAGATGGTTCGGATTTCAGTCGATATTTGTTGCGTGATCTCGATATTCTCCGCAAGGGCCGCTTTGGGGCGCTGGCTCAATCGTGCCTTTTCCGCATCGATAACAGATTGATTCATCGCGAGACCAGCGAGAAGTTGTCCTACACTATCGTGAAGTGCTCGGGCTAAGCGGCGCTGTTCGTCATCCCGTGTTTTTAAAAGCTTCACGGTCAATTCCCGCAGACTCTCCTCAGCACGTTGCCGTTCGGCCACTTCGCGCACCAGGTCCGCGTTGCGACGGCAGGCTTCTTCCTCGAGCTCCTTGCGAGCACGTAATAATTCTTTCTCATAAGTTCTACGGTCGGTGGCATCGAAAATAGCAGTATGGATGAGAGCCGCCCCAAAAGTGATGCTGGTTCGCCGGGTGGCGTTTAGTAAGACAGGCAGTATTTTTCCGTCTTTGCAAACGAAGTCAAACGCCACAGCTTTGACACTGCCTTGAAGCTCCAATAATGGGAAAAAGTGAGTTTCGCAAAAGATATTCCCCGGTACCGTCAAAAACTCCCGAAAGTGAAGCTTGGAAACTACTTCGGCTTTGAGGTAGCCGCTCCAGTCGAGAAACGTTTGGTTTACAGCGACGATTCTACCCTCAAGAGAAAAGGACAAGTAACCACAGGGCGCGATGTCATACAGCTCCTGAATATCCTCTGTGACGAATTGGTCTTGAAGGTTCAGCGTTCCTCGCTATTGGGTTGAAACCCGTCCAGGAAACTGCGCATCGCAGAAATCGTTTCAGCGGGCGCACTGAGGTGGGGGCAATGTCCGCTAGCCTTCAGTTTTACTAGCAAGCTGTTGGTCAAATGCTTATTTGTGTACTCACCTACGCAGACCGGTGCGATCGAGTCTGGATCGCATTGCAAAATAATTGAAGGAGTTTTTAGTTTCGGAAGATCGGCCCGATTGTCCGAAAGAAATGTGACCTTGGCAAAATGCTTTCCCATTTCTGGGTTGGTTCGACAGAAGCTATTCTCTAGTTCTTCGGCAAGTTCGGGGCGGTCCGTATTCTGCATGATGACTGGCGCCATTGTTTGCGACCAGCCTAAATAATTGCTGTCCAGAAAATCGAGTAAGCCGTCAATGTCTGCCTTGGTGAAACCGCCCTCATAGTCTGCATCGTTAATATATTTAGGAGATGGTCCAATGAGGATCAATTTGTCGAACAGGTCAGGGGCCTCGATGGCGGCGAGGATCCCGATCATGCAGCTCACGGAGTGGCCCACGAAAATTACGTTTTCCAGTTTGAGTTCACGACAAATTTCCAAGACGTCATGTGCATAGCCCTGTAAGGATCCGTGTTTGGTGAGATCAAAGCTCGACAGGTCGGACTTGCCAAAGCCTACGTGATCAAAAAGAACAATCCGGTAATTCTCTTGAAATGCCGGGGCCACCATGCGCCACATATTTTGGTCACAACCGTAGCCATGAGCAAAGAGCATCGACTGAGACTTTGGTTGTCCAAATGTCCTCACGTTGTTTCGCTCTAAAACGAACCTAGATGTGCTCACTGTCGCTCTTTTCTGGGGCTCATTGGTCAATCAACGCGCTCGCCCTATCGATTAGACTGCGAGACAATCGATTGCGCAGTTTAAGCGAGATTTGACCCTGATCAGATTCGGATGAGGGGCGAACTGCCCCGCGAAGCAGATTTGCCGTTATCAGGGTACTAGGGTACCAGGGAAGCACTAGAGATTTCCGCCCGTCCAACCCACCCACATCTAAGGCTGGATCATGTATTTCCGGTATTCTCTCTTTTGCCACACGCGTGTTCTACTTGGACTTTTCCAACGGCGATCCCTTGCTAATGGGGGGCAAAGCGCATGACTAGACTTTCAAACTTCGGGGTTGATGGCAAATCGACTGCTGGATACCTCGCCGGGGTATCGCTCCACAGTCACACCAATCGCTCGAAGGAGAGTCTTCATTTTATTTCGAAATTCACAGAAAAACACCCGGTTTTGCACTGGCTGCTAGAGCGGGAAGCCGGTAAATCCACCGTACCTGTTGACTTGGCTAGGGCTTACTGGACACCGCCTCTACCTCCGAAGGCGGCCTTCGAAGTTGAACACAACCAGGTCGAATCCATGCTTGATTTAAAAGGCCTTGTCTCGCTTACCGATCACGACACTATTGAAGCTCCGAGCCTGTTGCGCATGCTGGTAGACACTTGGGACGTTCCTCTTTCCCTTGAATGGAGCGTGCCGTTCGCGGGAACAATCTTTCATTTAGGGATCCATAATTTGCCCTTCCTCTCTAGCCCCAGACATCCTCTCTGATTTGAGGGCCTACACTCTCACCCCGTGCTACTCGCGGTTGGCCCCGCTGCTCGCGATGCTGAACGAAAACCCGGACGTTCTGGTCGTTTTTAATCATCCGCTTTGGGATCTTTGCGGTCTCGGGAAACTGCGGCACCGTGGGGTTTTAAATCAGTTCTTGTGCAGCCATGCAAAGTTTGTACACGCGTTTGAAATTAACGCCACTCGAAGGCGAATCGAAAACGAGGGCGTTATCGCTCTGTCTGGTAGCTGGGATAAAGTGTTAGTTTCGGGTGGGGATCGCCACGGGTGCGAGCCCAGCGGAGCGTTGAATCTTACGCGCTCTCAAAGTTTCTGTGAATTTGTTCGAGAAGTCCGTGAAGAAAATCGCAGCCATGTGCTCATTATGCCGCAGTACAACGAGCCCCTAATCCTTCGCACCCTGCAGGCAGTCCTGGACGTGATTCGCGAATATCCCGAGTTCGCTCCGGAATCTTGCAACTGGGATGATAGGATTTTTCACCCTTATAAGCAAAATGAGCTACCGATCTCGGCGTTATGGAAGGCCCCGCCAGCGTACATTGAAAGGATTTTCTTTGTAATGCGACTCTTGGAGAGGGGGCCCGTGCGTCGAGCGTTGCTGCAAATTTTCAGCGGGCAAGCAGAGCTTCATTTGGCAGCAGAGACGTTGCAAGAGGCGACGCTGTGAGGAAACGGAAACCTGGAGACCTCAGAGTCGCACTTTTCCCGGACTCCTATGCGGAGATAGACGGCGTCGCCACGGTGAGCCGGAATCTCGAAGCGTTTGCAAAAAAACGCGACTTGCAATTTTTAACCATCCACGCAGGTCCTTGCGAACAAATTATGAATTCGGGTTCGGTCACGAAGGTACAGCTACCCCGCGGCCGATTCACTTTCCCCCTGGACCGGGCGCACCGATACGACTTGGCTTTCTGGCGGCATTATCAGCAAGTACTACGTATGGTTCAGGATTTTGCGCCCGATGTAATTCAAATTACTGGACCAAGCGATGTTGGAATGCTTGGTGCCCTAATTGCGCACAAACTGAGCGTGCCCCTGGCAGCATTTTGGGAAACGAATCTCCATCAATATGGCCGGTGCCGTTTATCTGCAGCGCTTTCAAGATTTCCCAGCTTTTTAACGACGAAGTTTCTAAACAAGACGGAAGCATGGATTCTGAGAGCCGCCATGCGTTATTACCGGATACCCCAGCTTCTATTTGCGCCTAACCATGAAATGGTCGCCTTGCTTCGGCGTTTAACGGGTAAATCATGTTTCTTGATCCTCATGGCGTGGACAACCAGACCTTTAATCCAAAATTTCGCACCTCCGAGGGAGCCCCTTTCACGATTGGCTATGTAGGACGGCTCACCGCAGAAAAAAACGTGCGTTTGTTGGCCCAGATCGAGAAGGCTCTATTTTCTCATGGTCACAGAGATTTCCGGATCGTTGTGGTGGGTGAAGGGCCCGAGACTACGTGGCTGCAGAAAAACATGCGCAATGCGCACTTCACTGGAGTTTTATCGGGGCCCGACTTATCGCAGGCCTTTGCCAACATGGATCTATTTGTATTCCCCTCAGAAACAGACACCTTTGGGCTTGTCGTATTAGAAGCCCATGCCTCGGGCGTCCCGGCCATAGTCAGTTCTGTGGGGGGGCCAAGAAATATAATTCGACATGGCGAGACCGGGTATGTCGCTGAGAACTTCGAGGATTTCGTCGGTTTTACTGAGACCTTTCTGCTGCGACCGCAGTTGCGACAATCCATGGGGAAAGCCGCTCGCACGGATGCTTTTTCGAGTTCGTGGGAAGGAATTTTCGAAGGCGTTTACAAATGCTATGGGCAGCTCTACTCAGAAGCCAAGGCCGTTTCTGTTATAAAATCGCCGAAACCGCAACATGCAGCATTCCCGGTCCCAAGGGTCGCAAAGTAGGTAGCCATGTTCGTTCGGCGTGGTTAATCTCGTCAACCTAACCATTATTTTGGGGGAATATATGTCACTGACAATCCGCCGCATAATCAACCAACCAAACTTGTTGGCTCAGTTCGGGAGGTCGACAAACTTTGTGATTGGGGCCACGGTCTTGTTCGCTTCGTTGGGTTTGGGCGAAGCGGTTTACAGAATCATTTTTTTCGACTTCGAAGGAGCCAGGGATCGCTTCCCCATTGAGTTCTTTTTCGGCCTGGCGTTGGGGGTGGCAGCGGCGGGCTGCGCCGAGAACTTTTACCGCCGCCACAAACAAAACAACCATAAACTTGATTTAGTACGGCACAGAAACTCTCGTATTCGTCATGCCCTGGAAGCAATCTCTCCTCTGGCCCACCCCTGCAGGAATCAGCAATCCATTCGGGTCATCAGGGAGGAAGTGGATTTTATCGACCGGACGTTAAACGAGGTTCTTCCCGCTCAGACCGCTTAACTCAATATCTATATCGCGCAAAGCGAGGAGGATCCAGCAACAAAGGTTCGCAAGCGCCGGGCAGACAGGCGACATTGACGAATAATCGTGCGATGCGAAGGAAAGAGCGTTGCAGATGTACGCTAGGCACAATAGAAACTCATGCATATGAAGTCAGAGGCAGCTTCTGTTTAGCCGTAAAGTGCCCTTGTTCCCCGCGGTAGATATACCACTCTTACCCGATTGAACTTCGACTTTCCGGGAGCAAAACTCCAATATGGCAGCCCGCGCACCAGTCCCCATCCCTCACCAACACGTCCGTATTCTGATTGCGGACGATCACCCCGTCATTAGAAAGATGGTGCGGGCTGTGCTGGAACGGCGCCCCGAATTTGAGGTCTGCGGAGAAGTAGTGGACGGGGCTAAGGCTATTGAGAGAGCTAAGAACATAAAACTGGATGTGGTAGTCCTGAACGTAACGATGCCTGTTGTAAACGGATTGAAAGCCGCCCATGAGATCAAGAAGCTGGTCCCAGATATAGCAGTCGTCATATTGTCATCACACGTGGACAAGCACTTCGTGGGAGTAGCAAAAAAAATGGGTGTACGAGCTTATGTAGCCTAAACGAGAGTTGGCGAGGCGCTGGTCCAATCCATAGGTGCGGCCATTGAAGGAGAAGACTTCGTTTTCTTGGACTAGGAATGCTTCTCTGCCTCCCTATTGCAATGGCAGAAACCAAAAAAGCTCCGCCGGAGTGACCGCTGGCGTATCACCATCCAACAAGGACGAGATCATCGCATTATCCCCCGCAGCCAAGGGCGTGGTGCAGTTATTTTGGCGTGAACCACGGCCTACGGGTCCTGAACCCAGAATCCTTTGCACTTGGCCATTAACTAGGGTATCCGATCCACCAAAGCACTTTCCCTACAACCCTCCAATCGGGAAAAAGGGGGGTGGGATCATATTCACGGTTTTCGGGAATCAGCACCTCAGTTGATCCGAACCGTTGGAAGCGGGACACAATTAGTCCTTGTCCCTCATTCTCCGCGATAACCACTTGACCTGTCAGCGTACGACGATCAGTTTGGGAGGTATCGACGGCAACAATGTATCCGTTGTTAAGCAGAGGCATCATCGAACGTCCTTGGACTCGTAAGCAAGTCGTGTCACTCGGGTTCGGACACCACTCTATAGGCGCCGCGAGCACAGATTCTGGTCGCGACTGGTCAAGCGAGAGAGCGGGATCACCCTTTCCTCCGTGGGTAGCGACGGTAACGGGGAGCACGGGAATAGTTACCAGTTGTTTTTTCTTAGAAATCCTGGAAGCACCTGCCTCAACAATTTCGAGATCGCTTACGGGCATGCCGAGGAACCTTGGGTTCTTAGGAAGCACCCGTATCACATCATCGCGGTGCAGTCCGGCACGGTCCCAAAACGACCAGCAGCCCGGGTTACCTGCTAGATTGCCAAGCTGAATGTTGGCATTTGCCGGGGGCCGCTGCATTCCGCGCTCCCAGCGGGAGATTGCCATCGCTGACACATTCAATTCCCGCGCCAGCGCCGTTTGGCTCAATCCCAAGCGATGTCGGAGATCTTCGATCTGTCGCGACCCTTCCGCCCCCTTTACCTTGACCACGGATTCTCTCTTGCTCGGCACGATTGCCTGAATTAACAATCGCCTGCAACCAGGACCAGGGCAATACAGCTAATTCAGTATGAGTTTTGGTTCTTTCTAAGGCTAAACATTCCTAATCTCGATAACAGCCGGATCCACAGATGCAGCTAACTTCGATTCCGCCTGCTGTCGGAATTAGTTCGCCGCAGAAAGCTCTATGCGATGGTGTACGCTCGTCAAAAAGCGAAGTGCTCGCCTAATGACTTGGCTGTCATCGACAATTAGAATGGACTCTTTCGCTTGCGTTCAGCTGATAGCGAGCACTTACCCTACATGTGGATCGGAAACGAAGACTGCGGGCAATAATTCGACCGCATGGTGAACGCCTATTAGAAGAACCTAGGCTGGTAAGGTATGGGATAGTCAATTGAAGGGATGCTATGACGGAAGTCTCACCGCCACTTACGTCCGAAGAGCTGCTCAAAATGAACGCTTACTGGCGTGCCTGCAATTATCTTTCGGCGGCGATGATCTATCTTCGCGCCAACCCGCTGCTTCGCGAACCGCTTAAGAAAGAGCACATCAAGAATCGTTTGCTGGGACATTGGGGATCAGATCCTGGTCAATCCTTGATTTGGGTGCACCTGAACCGGCTTATTCGAAAGTACGACCTGAATGTTATGTACGTCTCCGGCCCCGGGCATGGCGCGCCGGCGACACTCGCCAACTGCTATCTCGAAGGCTATTACTCGGAGATTTATCCTGACAAAAGCCGCGACGAAGGGGGCCTGCTCAAGTTTTTCCAGCAGTTCTCGTTCCCCGGAGGGATCGGCTCGCACTGCACACCGGAGACTCCCGGTTCCATTCACGAAGGCGGTGAACTGGGCTATTCCATCTCCCACGCGTACGGAGCGGCCTTCGACAATCCCGACCTCATCGTCACCGTGGCAGTCGGCGACGGCGAGGCGGAGACTGGACCGCTCGCGACGTCCTGGCATTCCAACAAATTCCTGAATCCGATTCGCGATGGAGCAGTTTTGCCGGTACTGCACCTCAACGGCTACAAGATCGCGAATCCAACCGTCCTGGCGCGCATTCCCCATGAGGAATTGGAATCGTTGCTGGTCGGATACGGCCACAAACCGTATTTCGTCGAAGGCGACGACCCGCTTGCCATGCATCAAAAAATGGCGGGCACTCTGGAACAATGCATTCTTGAGATTCGCTCCATCCAGCAGCACGCCCGCTCGACCGGCGATCCCACGCGCCCGCGCTGGCCCATGATCGTACTTCGCTCGCCGAAGGGATGGACTGGGCCGAAAGAAGTCGATGGCCACAAGGTGGAAGGAACGTGGCGCGCGCACCAGGTTCCCATAGCCGACCCGGTCGCGAATCCGAAAGACCTGAAGCTCGTGGAAGAGTGGTTGCGCAGCTACAAGACGGAAGAGATTTTCGACGCCAATGGAACACTCATACCGGAACTGCAGGAACTTGCGCCTAGGGGCGCGCGCCGCATTTCTGCCAATCCGCATGCCAACGGTGGACTGCTGCGTAAAGAACTCGAACTTCCGGATTTTCGCGACTATGCCTTCAAAGTTACGGCTCCGGGTGCGGCCTACGCTCCGCCCACCGACGTGCTCGCACACTTTCTTGCCGAGGTGATGCGCCGCAACATGAATTCCTTCCGGGTCTTCGGACCTGACGAGAACGCGTCCAATCGCCTTACGGCGATCTATGCCGCTTCCAAGAAGACATGGGTTGCCGAATACAAGCCGGAGGACGCCGACGGCGGCGAACTCGATGTCTCCGGCCGCGTCATGGAAATGCTGAGCGAGCATACGCTCGAAGGCTGGTTTGAGGGTTACGTTCTCACCGGTCGCCACGGCTTTTTCTCCAGTTACGAAGCCTTCATCCATGTCATCGATTCCATGTTCAACCAGCATGCAAAATGGCTCGAGAAATCGAAGAAGGCACTGTCGTGGCGGGCGCCCGTACCCTCAGTCAACATCCTCGTAACGTCTCTGGTCTGGCGGCAGGACCACAACGGGTTCACGCATGAAGACCCCGGATTTATTGACGTGGTGACGAACAAGAGCCCGGACATTGTCCGCATCTATTTGCCGCCCGACGCGAACTGCCTGCTCAGTGTGACCGATCATTGCCTGCGCTCGCGCGATTACGTCAACGTGATCGTTGCGGACAAGCAGGAGCATCTTGCAGTACCTCACTATGGAAGAGGCTGTGACCCATTGCACCAAGGGCATCGGCATCTGGGACTGGGCGTCCACCGATGATTGCGACGATCCCGATGTGGTGATGGCCTGTGCCGGCGACATCCCGACCATGGAATCGCTGGCGGCGGTCGCGATCCTGAAGGAGCATTTCCCCGATTTGAAAATACGATTCGTCAACGTCGTTGATCTTTTCCGCCTTATGCCGGAGACGGAACATCCGCACGGGCTCTCTGATCGGGATTTCGATTCGCTCTTTACCACCGACAAGCCCGTCATTTTCAACTTCCACTCCTACGCTTCACTCATTCACAAACTCAGCTACCGCCGCAAGAATCACGACAACATCCATGTCCGCGGGTACAAGGAAAAGGGCAACATCAACACTCCTTTGGAACTTGCGATTCTTAACCAGATCGACCGCTTCAATCTGGCCATCGACGTCATCGACCGGGTCCCACGCCTGCGCGCCGCCGGCGCTCACGTCAAGGAATGGCTTAAGGATCAAATCATCGAGAGCATCAATTATGCTCATCGGGAAGGCATCGACAAAGAGGAAATGCGAAATTGGAAGTGGCCGGGGTAGGCATGGTGAACGAGTTCGGCAGAAAAGACGGCCCCATCCTCGTGCTGAACAGCGGATCGTCTTCGCTGAAGTTCGGCATCTTCCGGCCCGGAGCAACCGACGAAGAGCCAGTGCTGACGGGAACCGCCGAAGGTATTGGCCGGATCAACGGCGCTTTGAAGATTATCGCTGCCGACGGGACAACACTGGTACGACGCGAGAGCATCCACGAATCGCATAGCGACGCGCTCGCCGCCCTTGCCTCCGTTATACGTGACCATATCGATAGCACACTAGTGTCCGGTAGGCCACCGCGTGGTTCACGGCGGCCCGAAGCTTGTCAGGCACCAAAACATCACGCCGCAAGTACTGGATCAACTGCGCTCAGCAACACACTTTGCGCCGCTGCATATTCCCCAGGCACTGTCGTTGATTGCTCCTCGCAGTCTATTTTCCCGTCTGCCCTGCAGTATGCCTGCTTCGACAACGCCTTTCACCAGACGATCCCGGAAGTCGCATCGCACCTGCCAATCCCGCAGCCCTACTTTGACGCGGGGATTCGCCGCTATGGCTTCCATGGAATTTCTTACGAATCACTGGTACACCACTTCGGCGCAAAGCTTCCCCGTCGCGCAATCTTTGCGCATCTGGGCAACGGATCGAGTCTGTGTGCGCTTCTCGGCGGAAGGTCGATCGATACCACCATGGGCCTTACTCCCACGGGCGGCATTCCGATGGGAACGCGCTCTGGCGACCTCGACCCAGGCGTCGTTCTGCATCTGCTACGTAATGAGAAAATCGACGCCGACGGACTTGAAGATCTGCTGAATCAGCAGAGCGGCCTTTTCGCTCTCTCGTCAGGCGAGAGCGACGTGAAGACGTTGGAAGAACGCGCGCGCTCCGGCGACCCAAAGGCCGGTCTTGCTCTAGATGTTTTTGCCGTTTCCGTACGAAAAACAATCGGGTCCTACACGGCTCTTTTGGCCGGTGTCGATCTCCTCGTCTTTACGGGTGGCATTGGAGAGCACAGCGAATACATTCGATCGGCCTCAACGGATGGGCTTGATCTTATCAGCCTCACCAGCGAGAAGATTCAGGTTATTCCGACTCAGGAGGAGAAACAAATTTCGCGCCATTGTCGCCAGATGATGAAAAAGGAGTGCTAATGAATTGCTGGTCGACTTCTTAGCACCGTCCGCTTCTTGGGGCCTGCGGGGGATCTCCAGTTCGTAGTTGTGATAAATCATCATTGCACTCAATGACCCCGAGCGGACAATTCTCAATGAGCGCAATTGCCTGATTTCGGCAATGTGCCGATGTTACGTACTCGGAAGAATTACAGCTACGATGCGGGACGTCGAACTTCCTTCAATCGAGTCTGTTTCTTATTCAAGAGTTCTGTAATTCTAATCGCCAGTTGCATCAGCTTATCCGCGTCTTGTTCATCGGAGGCTTGCTCGCAGAGTGCCATCCAATTTTCGGAGTATTCTTTCATCGCAACTTACTGTCCGCGTAACTCGGTTTCGGCATTAAATCATCCCGAACTTCGAAATAGGTACCGAATCATCCAACTGCCGTGTAAAATCCCGCCCACATTTGCAGACGTGGCTGTGCCCGCCGAAAGCGTAGAGGGCATCTAGCTTTTCGGGCGCGGATTGGTGGACCCGAGTAGAATTTTCGTCGCCTCAGAAAAGGTTTAGCGGCTGCGCCCAAAGACAGAAATCAGCCTTCTTGCAGAGATTGTTGGGTGTTTATGCGTTTTGGATGGCAACACTGGGGCAAAGCCGTCATCTGACTGAACAATCCGAGATACCCACTGATCAATTTTGCACAGATTTGGGATTCCCAAAATGGGAAAATTCACCGTGTAAGCGTTCTCCGGAGGGCGATTATGTCCGAATCTGTAAAGCATCGCATTTTAGTCGTCGATGACGAAGAAAGTATCCGCGACGTTTTCACACAACTTCTCCAACATGAAGGATACGAAGTGGAGACGGCGGAAGATGGCTTCGAAGGTCTCCTGAAACTGAAAGACTTTGTGCCCGATGTGATCGTGTCGGACCTCAACATGCCCAAAATGTCCGGCTTTGAGTTCCTTTCGGTAGTCCGGCGGCGATTCCCCAAGGCTTGTGTGATCGCCAGCAGCGGAGCGTATGAGCACAAAATCGTGCCCACCGGTGTTCTGGCTGATGCCTTTTACGCCAAAGGACACGAGCGTCCCGGAATCCTTGTGGACATGGTAGCTAACCTTATAGAGACTTGTGGCTCGAAGGCTACATCTCATGATGAGGAATCTGCTCCGGTCTGGATTCCGCGTAATGGGAAAGATGCAAACGGGACGCCTTACATTGTTGTTACTTGTACCGAGTGCCTGCGATCGTTCCCGCTCAGCGTGGCGAAAGAAGACAACCCCGAGGTACTGGAAACGCCCTGCATGTTCTGTCTAAACACTGTTAAGTACATCATTGATTTTTCGCGTTCGGTGCATTCCCCAAAGGGACCCTTGGCATGGGCGGTGCCCAAGATTAAACCTCCAGCGTACATCGTCTAGGCCGCGGGGCCCGAACTTTCCTCGTCTTTGTTCACCTTGAAGTGCATTCTTCGTGCGGGATTGATCAACTTTGAAAGTTTCTGCAGTTCTTCAACAATGGGCGCTTGAATAGGCATGAGACTGCGCTCTCCATTTGCTACTGTGCTTACCTAGGGCGTTGACATCCATTTTCGCCGCATTTGTGCGTAAGCCCCTTAATCCACGATTGCTAATAGATGGGGATGAAGTCGTCACCTTTGGAGCTTTGATGCAACAAGAAATTCAAGCGGGCACGGTTCTGATGAAAGAATCGCATCTGTTTGTTCTGGAGAGTGAACCCTACTTCGGCAACTGGAGCGTGGTCAGAGCTTCTGAGGATTATCCCTTCGATCAGCAGGTCCATGCTGCAGGGTGCCACTTTCCCTTCATAGGAGCAGAAGTGAAGGTGAGGTTTTTGGGTGAGCTTGGAACTAAAAAGATTAAGAAGGCGTTCACACGAATCCTTCGTAAGATGAGGGGACATAATTTCAATTGCATCAAGGTCACCGGGATTATCGTCAAGCGATTTCTGGGGGTCTCGTACACAACCGTGTCCGCCCATTCCCGGTATCTGCAACAGAAGGCGAAGTTGGCCGAACCGGTGCCGGGAAGCTCGGCACCAACAAACAGTTTGCGCGCGAGGATAGAGGTTCACGACCGCCAAGAAAGGAACAAAACCATGCTTAGCAAAATAGTGAAATGGATTGCGATTGCAGCTCTAATCGGAGGTATTTTCACGCGTTCGGCAACAGGGGTTGCATTACTACTGCAGTTTGCAGTCGTCGCTGCCGCGGTGGTTGTTCTCACCCAGGCCGCGGCTCTGCATCGATATGTTTGGATGGGCTTGTTTATTGTAATTGCCTGTCTCTTGGGCAACCCCGTTTTCCCCATCCCGTTCTCTAACAAAATTTTTTGGGGAGCCAGTGCTGTCGCGGCATTTTTATTCCTGGGGTCGCTAACATCTTTAAAGACAAAACCCCAGCTATCTATAGCGTCCGTTATTGATCTGTCGCCGGAGAGCGAGTCACTTTAGAATCTTTCACGGCAAGACCTGGACCTACAAGCAGAATAAGAGAAGAGGTTACATGTCGATTGGCCTTAGTATCGGTTTACTAATGTCCCTCCTGATAATTGCGTTTTTGTTGCGCAGGCAGATCCTGCCGCAAATTGTGGGTCACCAGTCACAGCGGGTGTGCCCCAGTTGCCACATGATTACGTCGCGATCCAGCACATCGTGTCTGGAGTGCGGGAAGTCGCTCGCATCGTGGTAGTCGGGGACGCCACGCGAAGTATTTGTTTTCGAGAAGAACCCGTTGAAGAAGAGGAAGACGACGAGAAACGCGAGCCGGATGACGGTGATGAGGATGACAACCGCGGCGGTTACTCAGAATGACAATGACTACCAATAAAATGCGATAGCACTTCGGAGCTATTTGCGAAAATCTGATCCCGAGCCTACATTAAAGTGGAGCGGAACTCGGGGGAGGGCTGTTCAAACTAGCGTCCCATCACTTGAAAAAGTTTGGGATGTTTTTTTGTTTTGGACGAACGCCTTAGCCATGGTTTTACGCGTCTTCTGGGCATGCCCAGCTTGCTGTTTCAGATGGAACAATAAGGAGTGAACTCGGCCTCCGCATTCTGCGTACAATAGGGTATGCAGTTAATGGCAGAACCGGACGCCAAATCTCTCGAACATTTAAGAAAAGAGAGTAGCTTCCTGCTCAAGCTCTATCTAGCAGAATTCAAGAAAGATCCTAGCGGCCACGCTACAGAGTCTTCGCGCAGCAATTTGATGGCTGTGCAGCACACACTCAGACAGATTTATAGCGAGGCAGTAGCGCTAAAAGTCGAACTCTCCCTCAATCACCCGTAATTCATAAGGACTTACCAGCGGACTGCGGCGTTCGTCGAGCCCGTTGCAGTATCCAGATCTACCCACGAGATAAAGGGAGTCATCCATTCACAGGGTCAGGCAAAAGCAAAGAAGAGTTCCTCATTCATGAAACCCATGCAGCCTTCAGAATTTCTGGCGAAGATTGTGGGCGCAGAACCACTTCCGCGTAGTGAGGTTACCAAGCAGCTTTTGGGCCTATATCAAGGAGAACAAACTGCAGACCTAAGCAATAAACGAGAAATCCTAGCCGCCGCCACCTTAGAATCTATCTTGGGTGAGAAAAAAAATGGACATGTTTCAGATGACCAAGGCTGTCAATAAACATTTGAAGTAACGACACAATCACCCACGCTCCCTCCCACAATCAGTCGGAATGCATGCTGGTCGCGATGCCAACGTCCAACCTTTGAGGCCAGATGACGGAGGCAGCTTGGCTGCTAACTGCAGTAGTATCGTCCGAAGGAGATATCCGATGACGAAACTGCCCGGAATTAAAACGTGCGAGATCGCAAGTCTTCTTCTGTTGGCCGCGGTGGTGGGGACTGCGCAGAACAATAGCCGTGGTACTCCTAGGTTCGGCGACGCTTCCCAAGCCATGAGCGCACCATACGAAGACTTGAAGTGGAATGCCATAGTGCCCGAACTAGGCAATGATTCACCGGAGATTTCGATTCTTCGGATCGATCCTAAAACAAAGGCAACGCAGCTGCTAATTCGCACGCCAAAAAAGATGCACGTTCCTCTGCATTGGCATACTGCAAATGAAACCCACACCATCATTAAAGGGACGGCAGTCTTTGACCATGATGGGAAGCGCGAAAAGCTTGGCCCGGGGAGCTTCAACTACATTCCGGCAAAAATGCATCACCAGGCATGGACTTCAGAGGGGACAATTCTCTTTATCACGGTCGACGGTGCGTGGGACGTGAATTGGGTCAACGATCCACCCGGTAAAACTGATTTAGGGCAGAACCCTCCAGAAGACCAAGAGTAGGGCGCGAATGTAAGTCCCGAGCCTGCCCGAAATACTGAATACTTCGCCGGTAATCGTCGTTGTAAAATTGGATGAGATCGCGACCCCATAATCAAAGTCGCGAACTACTACTGGGGCCCAAGAACAATTCAGGTGCAGAGAGGAGAACGCCGCTTATGATGCGGCCGAATAAACACCGGATGTCTAGTCAGGCAGCGGTTTGTATGGACCACCAGAAATCAAAGGGGACTGAGTCGCAACGTCAAAGTTCAACGTCTCAGAAATTCTCCCCTCGGAGTTGTCGCATCGGTTCCCACAACCGTGGTCCATTCCCGCACATACCATCGTTTACCAACTCGTTGAATAACGTAAGGGTCGCTCCTAGCAAAGTTTTCCGCACCGTCAATCGAAGCGCCTTTCAACAACAAAACGGCTCCGTCGACAGGATTAGTAAAAGCACCCCGCAAAAGCAGTTCTCCGCGTTCCTCTGCCTTCCATGCCTTTGTCAAGTGAGCATCCTGGAATTCGGCGCGCCTTGCCAGGTAGTGTTGGCTGTGATCCCCACTTACCGATGGCAAATTGCAAAGTCGAGCCACGTCCTTCCATCCCGAGACTTAAGGGCATCGCGCATAAACTTCCAGACCGGTTAAGATGTTTTGGCCAAATCGTTACCTTGATTCCTCGCAACCAAGTTGACACTACTTATGCGTCAATTGACCCCCGCCGAATACCTGGAGCTCAGCTATCGAATTACGGCAACCCTTGCAGAAAGTCCTGACCCCCAAAGCGCCGTACGCGATGTGCTTTCCCTCCTCTGCAGAACATTGGACTTCGACGCAGGGGGATTTTGGGTGGTTCACGACGTCAAGGCCGTATTGCGATGTCTAAGCTTTTGGAGCCGCAACGTCGCTGAGTTTCCCCACTTCGAGTTGGTGACACGCGTTAGGGACCTTGCGCACGGACAAGGAATGACCGGAATCGCTTGGGAAACTCGGCAGGCGGTGTGCTTTCCGGATGTTGCGACGGATCGTAGGTTTGTTCGCGCCTCAGTTGCCCAAATGGATGGATTGCACATGGGAATTGCTTTTCCGGCGCACCGACTTCGCGAAGTGTTCGGTATTTTTGAGTTTTTCAGTCGCGAAACAGCACCTTGTCCCGAAGAAACCCTGCAGTTCTGTGCCGCCTTGGGTATTCAGATTGGGGTATTCCTCGGGCACTATCACATTAAAGATTTGGTAATAGAAGACGTTAACGAAGTACGCCTTGCGGCCGAGCGCTTAGTAGATGCAGGGTTTACCATTGATGAGCGAAGTATCATTATTTTCGCTAATTCTGCTGTGTTTTCGGTGTTCGGTTACGAACCACAAGAATTAATCGGTGGCAGCCTGACGCAAATTATGCCCAGTTATCTTCGCCATGTGCATGAGCAAGGCATCGCGAGATACGTTTCGACTGGCACGCGACATCTAGATTGGTCAGCCATCGATCTTCCCGGCTTGCACAAAAACGGAAATGAAATTCCACTGCGGTTGGAGTTTGGTGAATTCTGGCGAAATGGGAAGCGAGTGTTCACCGGATTTGCTAAGTTGAACCGCGGAGGTCAAGATTAATAGAGGCCGCGTGGTCAACTCATTTGCGTAGGCAATCCTAATTAGGCGCCCATCGATTGTTTTTTGACTTGTTTATCTGGATTACTTCCGACGGGGCTGAGTCGATCATTGCACTCAATGACCCCCGAGCGGACAATTCTCAATGAGCGTAATTGCCTGATTTCGGAAATGTGCCGATGTTGCGTACTCGGAAGAATTACAGCTACGATGCGGGACGTCGAACTCCCTTCAATCGAGTCTGTTTCTTATCCAAGAGTTCTGTAATTCTAATCGCCAGTTGCATCAGCTTATCCGCGTCTTGTTCATCGGAGGCTTGCTCGCAGAGTTCCATCCAATTTTCGGAATATTCTTTCATCGCAACTTACTGTCCGCGTAACTCGGTTTCGGCCTGAAGCCAATCATCCAATTCAAAACCATCTATGCGTCCGCGCTGTTCGTAAATTTGCTGCGCCCATTGCCGGATCATGTCGTTAACTTTCTTAGGATCGACCGCCGGTCGATTTGTCACAAGGTTTTTACGCTTTGGTGCTGTAGCGGCGCTTTTCATGCCACTTGCCTTAATAAGGTTGAGAGGTCGAAATGTGTAGTTTTCGGCTCTTGCACGTCGCAAGTCGAACAAAACGGAAGTGGTATGTTCCACGTCTTTTCTGTTCCCGCGACCCAGAAGTAAGTGTCAACACTTTGCATTGCAAAACCGCAGCGTGAACAGCACGAAACGCGTGGGAGGGTGAGCTCGAGATGCGTGAACAAATTCTCGATGGAAGTAATCGGAGTAGAGGTCACATCTAGAAGATAATTCCGGTGTTACCAAAGTGTCTGCCCGACATCGCACCTCATTCTGTTCGACGCCGCACACAACTCTATGCAGTTTCGTCGTTCCATTTAGAAGTCATTTGGACCATCGCTCCGTAGCATTCGCAAGTAGCGTCTTCCAACTTCTCTCTATCCACAACGGTGACTCGGCCGCGGTTGTAAGTGATTAATCCCGCCTTTTGAAGTATTCCAGCCGCGATAGTGACGCTTGAACGGCGGGTTCCTAGCATATGAGCCAGAAATTCTTGCGTCAAAGGTACGAGGTTTGAACCCAGTCGGTCTTGGCTCATCAGCAACCAGCGTGCCAGCCTTTCGTGAACATCATGAAGTCGGTTACATGCGGCCACGTGTGCCGCTTGCATCGCCATGACCTGAGAATGACGTTGCAAGCGTTTTTCCAACTCGGGACATCTGGACAATATCTCAACCAGACGCGCTGCGGCGACTCGAAAACCTTCGCCCTCGACCTGAACAATGACCCGGGTAGGGCTAGATTGGAAACCTACAAGTAATGGAGCCCCCACGAAACCTTCAAATCCTGATAAACCGACCTCCACACTCTTACCGTCCACCATAACGTTCAAGACCGATGCCAGTCCACAGTTGAGAAATAACAATACTTAATTCGCTCCCCAATTTCATTGAGGACCTCGTGCGTCCGCAATGGCAGGAAAACCAAATGAGAAAAAAGCTCTTGGCACTCCCCATCGGGGAGATTCAGTAGAAGTTTGTTCATTACGGGCTTTCCATCGACGTGGCCGTTGTTTTTTGTCCTGACTGGAGGTTTTATCAACTCAAGACTCCTTGGAAACCGTCCGGTTCGCAACCCAGGGGAATCGCCCTCAGACGGAGTAAAATTAACTTCCAGGTTAAACCATGGATGATACACCGGTTCGAGTACTCGTGGTAGATGACCATGAAGTCGTCCGCCACGCGATTTGCGCTCTGCTTGGTCAAGATCCAACTTTAAAAGTGATTTGCGAGTCCACTGATGGTGAGTCAGCTGTCCAAATGGCTCAGGAACTCCAACCGGACGTAATCCTCCTGGACATCAGTCTTCCGGGAATAAATGGAATTGAAGCTGGGCGGCAAATACGAAAAGTTTCGCCCAAGTGCGAAATCATTTTTCTCAGCCAACATGATTCCTTGCAAATAGTGAATCAAGCGATGAGGGTAGGCGGGAGTGGGTACGTTACAAAAAACTTCAGCGGCAACGGAGCTACTGACGGCTATCCGTAAGGTGCATGAAGGCTCAGCGTTTGTGAGCCAAGACATAGTTGACCAAGGATGGGTGCCAGAACTCTAGATTTGGCGGAACGTTGTGGGTTCGAATCCGACCCGCGCTCACCAATTCTGGAGCACGGCGGAATTCAGGGTGGTCACATTTCGCCTTTGCCGTTATCTAGTGGCAGTTACAGCTAATTCAGTATGGGTTTGGTTCTAAATCCACAGATAGAGATAACTTTCGAGGGTTTTTTCTTGTAGAACGTATGTTAGTCATTTTTGATGACACACTGTTAGTATCAACGCGTGCCGAAACATTCCCGCCTGCTGTCGGAATTAGTTCGCCGCAGAGACCTCTATGCGGGGATGTACGCTCGCGTCGCGGCAAAGGTGGGAGTTGATCCATCGTATGTGAGCAAAGTTGCAAACAGAAAGCGTCAGTCAGTGACGATTGAGGCGGCCTTGATAGAGGAGCTTGAAACCATCTCGAACCTTTATCGGCAGTCCCGCTCGTGAATTTGATACGTTTCCGATGACACTTTTTGGGTCCATCAGGCGTTCGGGACGCCTTCTCCTCGGTGCGAATAAGTTCCGCTGAATCTATTTTTGGATGATTCCGCCGGCCAAAACCTCCTGCTTCCAGAACTCACCCTCTTCAGGGCTTGTAAACACTTGGATGTGGAGGAAGAACCAAAACCTTTTCGGACTTCCGCTTTACTTTTGCGACACAGCTGACAGGAATTCACACGGCTTTGCTCGGATTTGCCGCTTTTAAAGAACTTCAACGATGTTTGCCAATATGCACTTCGTGTGATAAAACGCGCTTTACTCCCCAAAGGGGTACGAAAGGCATTGTGGCGAGAGCGATCCGAGAAGATCAAATCAGTAATTTTTCCGAAGTGTTGCAGCAGTGTGAGGATGAGGGATTTGTGCGCAATTCTATAACTTGCCAGGAATGCGAAACGAAATACGTTCTGCTTTGCGCTCCCCAAAACGTGGATGCAGCCCAAAAGCTAATGCAAGAACAACTACGATCCGCTCATCCAGCACATGGGATAGAAGCCATTTTCTAGTCGAGGATTGGCCCCGACGGTCGGAAGTGTTCTGCAACAGAAAGGCGCTAATCACAGCATTAGTATGGAAAAAGATCTCAAGGCGAAATCGGCGGAACTTTAGGAGCCCACAGCTCTTACCCGGTGACAAGGTTCACAACCCCCGGAAACAAATCCTCATCGAAAGCCCCGATTTGACATTTTATTAGCCCATGCGTTTTGGCGAGGAGGCTGACATTAAAACTCCGGAGCAGATCGTAGAGCTGAGAACTCGATTTGAGCAAGCCGCCAGGGAACAGAACGCGGGCAAACTGCGAGCCCTGACTTCCGAAATCAACAAGTCGCGCCGGGACGAGGATGTTCTCGCACCGAGCTCTCCCGTGGTCCGCCGCAAAGAGCAGCTTTCACAAAGTATGGAAGCTAAAGCCCTGCAGGAAAATCATCGACTACACTTAGGGTTATACAAGCGTGTTGCCGACGCTGCCGGTGTTCATGCTTCCTTCGTCAGCAAAGTGGCCAGTGGGAAGCGGGAGTCGATTCCGGTTATGCGAGTGCTCTTAAAAGAGCTTCGCAAGCTCGAGCAACAAAGTTTTGCCAATGGGCAGCGCAACGACGATCCCAGCGCAGAAGTAAATGGCCTTAACCCGGGGGACGGACCTGGGGAACGAGCCGCAAGACCTACGTCGTGGAATACCGGTATCGCTTCATGAGCCTGGTAAACAACAATTCGTAAAGTAATAATTTACCCATGCCCGTACTCGTAGCCGAACGCGTAAGAGAACTGCGGAAGGAGATTGCGGAGATCAATGGACAAAACGCGAAATTGTTGCGAAACGACAGGCCTGATTTCTCAGGCAGGAAAGAACGTCGTCTTCAAAGGTTGAAGGAAATTAAAGAAGAGCTAATGTCTCTGACAAATTGGAAGAAGGTCTGATTTTTACGGTGAGCCGCTCGGTCTTCGCTGTCAATACCAACCGCGGCGCAACAGGACAGGGTTAGCGCTGGCGCGCAGGAATAGCAAGTTTCAGGTCACGAATGTAGGAGTTGTAGTCGAATATGGAAGGGATCGTGACGAGGTAAAAACTGATAAAGAAAAGAAAGATGGAAGAGATAGTCAAAGTCAACATTCCCTTATTTTGACGCCCCTTGCTGCTTGACGCAATCGGGGAGAATCTGTACGGAAAGCGCTCGTAATCAGGGTAACCACACGCCCAGATCTTCTTTTCGAAGTCGCTGGTCAAACGTTAAGCTTCCAATATCCCTTCAGCGGAGCTTCTCGAACCTTTTCTTCAGCCCTCAAGACGTTCAGGGCCGCTGTAATGGTAGGTCGACGCGAGCGCAGCTGCTGAGCAAGATCGGCTTCGTAGACAACTACGTCTCCAGTCGGGTATCGTTGCTGAATTTTGCGCCCGTAAGTGGAAATCTTCTCGGCAAGTTCCCGAAGTTCCCTGTGCCGTTTTTGCTCCCCGCGCTGGGCGCGGACATCAGCATTTTCGCAACACCATTTGCCAGTTACGAGAGCGATGCCAACAGCACAAGCGATTGCCACCGCACCCCTCTTATTTAAAGCGATCCACGATATGAAACTGAGTGAAGTCATCATGAGTACGGGAAAAGGGTCTGTTCGGTGAGGAAAGATTACCGTGGATGTCATCCCGGCGCGAGATTACAGAAGGATTACGCGGAGCGTACCCGACCGTCCGATAAAAGGAGGCGCTGGGCTCGGCGTCATTTGCACGCCGTTTTGATCGAAACGAGATGAGATTGTGTATCTATCGTGGAAATCTGGACAGCCCTCAGAACTTCCGGCGTTTTATTGACGCCAAGGACCTACTGTTTCGAACAAATGCGCAAAGCGACGCAATGGGGGAAAGCCAAGCCATTGGATGTGGTTTATCTTCCCCAAGCTCCGAAGGCTTGGCTGAAGTGAAATGGCGTTTAAGCACGCGATCAGTTCACTGCCGGTCGAGACGTACTTGAAAACACCCAATCCTTCGACCACGACTCGGGCTCTGTGCTGAGCTCGTGAATCGTTTGGATGGTCGCCAGCTAACCAAAACCTTCGATTATCCCGATGATCTGAAATGCAAATCTTCGATGAATCTGTTTGCCAGCACCATCAGAGATAACAAAATCTTTAAAGATGCTTTGCGGAAATATCTTGCCAACTGAAATAAACTGCAGATGCGATAATAAGTGCTCCGCCTCCCCAAGCCAGCACACCTAGCGTTTCGTGAAGAACAAGGACCCCCAGGATCGTCCCCACTATCGGCTCTAGATTTAGAAAAATTCCCGCCCTAGATGCGGGTACCGTCTCCAATCCCCAATTCCAAAAGAAAAATGCTCCAGCTGTCGCAAGGACCCCTTGTGCGATTACCGCTGCCCAAGCTTTGGGAGAAAATTGAAATCTCACTGGATGCCAGATCTCGGTCCACATGACAAGCACTATTGTCCCGAGAATGATTGTCAATGCTGTGATGTAAAGCGAATTGTGCCTCTCCATGAGCTGTTTGGTGGCTAACACCATTACTACGGACGCGAGCATGGAGCTCAGAACAACCAAATCGCCTTCCATGGTGGAATGTGATGCGTTTAAGAAATTTTTATTAGACACCGCAATTAGAACGGCACCAGCAGCAGATAAGAGCAGAAGAACCCACTGGAGGGAGTGAAGCCGCTCCTTAAGAAAGATGGACGATCCGAGAGCTAGCAGAATGGGGAGGGTTCCGACAATTAAAGAAGCATGCGAAACGGTAGTTAATTGCAATCCTTTGAATTGGACGAGGAACTGAACCGGAACTCCGATAACAGCAGCTACACAAATCATCCGAAGGTCTTGCGACCGGAAAGGTTTCCAATACTTCAAAAGGAAAGGCAGGAGTGCTATGGATCCGAATACGAATCGGAAAGTCACGTTCTCCGCGAGCGTCATCTCTCTGAAGGCGACCTTTCCAAACAGAAAGCTCGTTCCCCATAAACATCCTGCCGCTGCAAGAGATAGTGTGGCTAATTTTGATCTCGACTTATCTAGCTTCATCAACGGCAATTTATAATCACCTCGTGGTTCCAACAAAATTCCAACCAATGCCCCTAGGGAGGGCCCGCGCCCCGTTCACCCACTGCGACTGGGTCTTCGAAATTAAGTGGGACGGCTTTCGCTGCCTGGCTTTCATCGAGAACGGCAGATGTAGGCTCGTGTCACGAAATGGCAATGAGTTCAAGTCTTTCCCTGACTTGACCATCGCCCTTCCTAAGGAACTGGGGAATCGAACCGCCATTCTCGACGGCGAAATCGTTTGCCTTAACACGCATGGGAAAGCGGAGTTTGAGGACTTGCTGTTTAGACGCCGGGAGCCGCGATTCATCGCTTTCGACTTGCTTTCATCTAGGGGTGAAGACTTACGCTACATGAGTCTGGTGGATCGAAAACGAAGACTGCGGGCACTAATTCGACCGCATGGTGAACGCTTACTCTATTGCGATCACGTAGAGCACAATGGGGAGGCCTTGTTCGATTTGGCTTGCGAGCATGATCTGGAAGGCATAGTGGCTAAACGCAAATCCGATTCCTACCTACCGGACACCCCCAATAGCTGGCTCAAGGTTCGCAACACAAATTATTCGCAGTGGGTGGGGCGAGAACAGTTGTTCGAAAGGGAGCGCGACAGCGATACTAAGTTCCACGGCTGGGAATGCTGCACATCCATTTGCGCGAGTTTGAGGGAACCATATGGCCAAGTCTGGGAAGCGGGTTGAAACCAAAACTTAAGTCCGAATTTTTAAAATCCTTGTTCCTTTACGCGCTCGGAAGTTCTACGACTACCGCTTTGAGCATTACCCAAGAAGTCGCTTACAATAAAGACCGTGAGATATTACACCACTCAACCCCTCAATGGGGGCATTAAGTTCAAATGTTCCTATTGCCAACATAGCGTTACCACCCTCGATTTTGATAGCTCCACGGGCAATCGCCGGACCCAAGCCGCAGCCGCCATAAACAAGCATGCCGTGTCATTACATTTGGGCTTCACAACCACGCACAGCGACTTTGGCAATTTAGGTGGCGGAGCAAAAAGCAACGCCCGCTGGCGAGTAGAGAGATAATTTCCGTCAATTTTCCTTAATATCGATTCATAAATAAAAAATTCTTCGTCCTGGGTTTACGCTCCCGCCTCGCGTGGCGCGTCGAGAGCGTATACAGACGCGGCTGTCTGCGCTTCTGCTAGTCGTCGCAGTCAGTGTCACCTCGCTATTTCGTTTGACGGACGCTTCAAAAGCATTGAACGGCCGGGGGGTTCGGGTTTCGATTGAATCAGCGCGCTACTCGAACACGTACCAATCTTTATGCGCTTGTAGAGATTTATGATCTTGGGCTAGTTTTTCAAGCAGCTCCAACATGCACTTGCGCTGAGACTTCGTCCAACCGTGGTCATCATGCGGTGCCAACCCGTATTTTTCGCGGCACGTTGGGCAAATAATGATGCCCCCAGTACCCTCATGGTTTGGTGCGTGCGTTTTGGAGTTTAACCTTACCGCAGCAGGGAGGCGAGTCTCGATAAGCTGATAATCACTCATAATTCGGTTAGACAAAATGAGGCTTCGCTTGGGTAACTACCTTACGCTCGAAACACATCTTCAACGGCGCGAAGCAGCCCAGCCGCATCTGACTTCGAGACCAGCCGGGCGATCCCCGAGTCCAACACTTCTTTTTTTAGGAACTGATCTTCAGCGAAGTTTGTGAACATAATTATAGGAAGCAGCGGCATTCGAAGCTTCATGATTTTCGCTACCGCTATCCCATCCATGCCAGGCATCGACATATCGAGCACCATAAGATCGGGCCGCAGGCGTTCCGCTTGGACAATACCATCGTTGCCATCCACCGCCTCCCCGCAGACTTTCCAGTCGATCCTAGCCTCAAAAAGGTGATGCAAAGCCCGCCTTACCACCATGCTGTCATCAACAATGAGAATGGAATGCGGCAGGATTTCACCCCTGTAAAGACAATGCGCCCCGAGGAGAAAGTCAACAATAGGGGTTAAACGGTAGTCGAGTGATCCGTGGATACAGCCTTCATGCCTTATGGGTGAGAAATTTATAGGATTAAGGCGATTATGCCGCCTTGGAAGCCTGCTCAATAGCCTGAACCAGGCCTTTGGGATTTGACTTTGAGACTACCTGCCTGATTCCAGCCGAGCTGACTTCGCGCTTTAAGAACTGACTTTCCTCAAAGCTTGTAAACATAATGACTGGCAGGGTTGGCAATTCAGCCTTGAGAATCTTTGCCACCGCGAGGCCATCCATTCTTGGGAGTGACATATCCACAACCGCGATATTGGGTTTAAGTCGATGAGCCTGTTCGATCCCGTCTCTACCATTGGCGGCTTCGCAGCAGACTTCCCAGCCCATGGAGTCGAACAGCAACCGCAGCGCCCGCCTTATGTCGGGGCTGTCGTCGATGATTAATATTGAAGGCATTATTCGTGACTAGCGTAAGTAGACGCTCCGCTCTGGCACATTCACAATCAGGTCTAAGTGGTACTAACCTTAGAGATCTTCTGGAAGATCCAGACGGTGCTGGTATCGATTTGGATTGGCTCTCGAGAACTTAACAGCTACATTGCGGGTCAGCCCCTATCTTTATGGCAACCAATGGTAGGATTTTGGATTTTGGTCGTGAACGACGAACCCAGCATCTTGGAAACCTCGGCATTGGTGCTGGGCAGCTAGGGGTATGAAGTTAGAATGCAGTGGATGGCGGACTACAGGTTGAAGCACTGTCGGTCTAATTGGACTTATGAATTTTTCTATCGTCCGTAAGCGACACAAATCCTGTGCATTCGCAATTTTGGTTTTTATTGCCGACTTTTATTGATGCAGTACAGACCTGCACTCTTACCTTGGTTTCAGCTGAATTATGGCGATGCGCGATTTCATCGTGACCACAACTGCGACAGGTTTCGTTGGACATGATTATATTGTCCCACCACTTACCCTTGGTTAAATGACTCACCGACGAGCGGCAATCAAGCCAAATGCAGCAAAAGTAGCGAAGTCTTACACCTGGGCCCCAAGGGTACCTGTCCACGGCTCCACCGCACACTTTCCAGCACCATATTTAACATGCACGGCCGGTAATTTTGAAAATTACCGTTGATCAAGCTAAATAGCTTTAACACGGCATGATCGTGCCATTTTTCCTCGCGGCAAGCCAGAAAATGACGTTCGTCAGGCGACGTTTTTCCCTCGTTCGACTTGCGGCGAAGAGGTTGGGAGGGTCGCCGTTATAGCGGTACCCGCTGAGCTGCTGGCGATTTCTAGCGTGCCTCCCAGTTGCCGAATCCGCTCTCGCATTCCACGCAATCCGACCCCGCCGGAGGAGGCTAAAGTCAGTCTTTTCGATTCGGGCATACCCTGACCCGAATCCTGCACTTCAATTCGTAAGCTTTCCCCGTCTTGGCAAATCTTGATTGAGCAGGAACTGCTGCCTGAGTGGCGATGAATATTAGTGAGGCATTCCTGGATAGCGCGGAAAACGGCAATTTCGATGTCCGGAGACAGGCGGTCGAATTGTTCAGGTATGTCGAGCGTAGTTTGGATGTTACTTCGCTGCGCGAAGCCGTTTACATACCACCGCAGAGCCGACGGAAGGCCAACTTCATCAAGAAGCGGGGGATGAAGTAGATGAGAGATAGTACGAATCTCCGCGCTGATTTGGCTTACCATTGACGCGTTCTCCGACACTAACTTCGCCACCTCCGGGGTAAGTTTGTAGATCTCCTGTGCCACCCTGGTATTGTTCATGGAGATCGCAGCCAGCAATTGACCCACGCTGTCGTGGAGTTCCCGCGCTATATGACGGCGCTCTTCGTCTTGTAGCTGTTGGATGCGCGCGGTAAGTTCCGCTTGCTTTTTTTGGGAGGTCAAGTCCGTTACGAGTATGCCGGTAGAGGATTTGTCACTGGTTAATAATCGAAACGAAAAATTTGTTGCTATGCAAGTCCCGTCCGGCCGCCGCAGAGAGAACTCGGCTTCGCATCCGCATTCACGACTTTCAGTCCATAGCTTTTGAAACAAGGGAACATCGTCGGCCTCAAGAAAACGATTCATGGGAAGGCCAATGAGACTCTGATGTTCTATACCGATCAAGTCTTCAAGGCTCTTGTTGGAATAAACGATAGTGCCGCGAGCGTCCAAAATGGCCGCGCCTTGCTGCATGCGCTCCACCAAAATGCTATACGGAAGATCGGCACCCTCGAGGGTGTACACCCGATGGCTGCCCCTCGCTCTTCTATTACGAATGCGTCCACCTCGCCTTCGCAGATAGCGCGAATTGTTTCCTCTGCTTCATCCACGCCTCGAACAAGTGTGGGCAACGCGTGGCGTTTGTCCGTCATGAGAAGCTTCCTCCAAGTTGCTTCAGGGCCTGCCGGCCCTAAGCTTTGGTCCAGTCTTGAGAACTTGCCGGGCGAAGTTGTAATCCTACCAAAGCCCGCTCGGCATCACGAAGATCCCCGACAATCTTACGGAGAGGCTCGGGGAGCTTCCGCACTAGCGTGGGGATTGCCACGATCTGGTCGCCTGCTGCCAATTGTGGATGCTTTACCAGGTCCACAACTTCAATACTGTAGCGCCCCGAGAGATGCTCCTCGCATAGCCTCTTGAGATTTCCGAAAGCTGCAATAGATCGTGGTGTTTGACCCGCCACGTATAATCTCAGGTTCCACACTTCCGCATCAATCACAGGTTTGTTCCGCGCAATTTGTTGAAGGCTAAGCGGTGGCTGCTTGCTTTTTTTTACGACCTTTTTCATCCTGCGTTCCTTGATATTTTTGCATTACGTTCCCAAGAAAAGTTTTTTCTTCCATTCGGCTGTTTATTCCGGAGCGATCTTTCGGTAACTTCTGGCTTTTTTACTGGTTGGGTATCTGAACCTTGCAAGTCGAACCCGTTATCGGTTAAGGCAAAGTTTCGAAGCTGGTTGGAATGCGCCATTCCCCTAGACTTGAGTACATACATTCCACGGCTGCGCATTCCATTTGTCTCCAAGTCCTTAATTAAGAGCCAGGAATCCACCAAAGATGACACTTGTACGTCGGTACTCTCGAGCGCCTGGCCCGCACCCGTTAAATTGGTGAAAAGAGCAGTAATCCCCCGGCGTTTCAAAAAGTCGATGAGGCGGATTAGCATCATGCTTGCGTCGCGCCGGTTTCCAGCGTCGGCCAAACTGCTGATGGGATCAATAACGACCAGCTTCGGTTCGAATTTTTCAACCAGCTTATGAATGCTTACCAAGTGCATTTCCAAACCGTGAAATGTGGGACGGCTGGAATGAAACTGTAGAAGCCCTTTATCCACCCAAGTTTGCAAATCCAAACCAATAGATTTCATGTTACGTATCAACTGATTTGGCGATTCCTCGAACGAAAAATATAAGGCACGCTCATTCCGCCCACAAGCGGCATCCACCATGTACGCTGACAGGCTTGTTTTACCCGTTCCGGCTGTGCCCGAAACTAGAACAGTAGTGCCACGATAAAAACCCTTCCCTCCAAGCATTTCGTCAAGAGCATCAATGCCAGTCGAAAGTCGTTCACTGCTTACCTCATGCTCCAGACCAAGCGAGGTGATTGGAAGCACACTGAAACCATCCTCTCCAATCAAGAATGGATACTCATTCGTACCGTGGGCAGTGCCGCGATATTTCACTACCCGAAGGCGTCGCACGGAAACCTGATCAACAACGCGGTGGTCCAACAGGATGACGCAGTCTGACACATACTCTTCCAGCCCATTGCGCGTAAGTGCACCTTCGCCACGCTCGGCGGTAATCACCGCAGTCATCCCTTTATCTTTAAGCCAGCGAAATAATCGACGCAATTCCGACCTGAGGACCCCCTGATTCTCTAGCCCCGAGAATAGGTTTTCAATGGTGTCCAACACCACGCGTTTGGCTCCGATAGACTCAATCGCGAACGCTAATCTTATAAACAGTCCCTCAAGGTCGTATTCGCCGGTTTCATCAATTTCGTCGCGCTCAATACGCACATAATCCACAACTAGCTTTTTTTGCGAGATTAGCGTTTCAAGATCGAACCCCAAGGATCTAACATTGTCGGCGAGGTCGGCGGCGGTTTCTTCGAATGCCAGGAACACGCCAGGCTCCGAGTACCTAGTTGCGCCGCTGACCAGAAACTGCATTGCCATGAGCGTCTTTCCGGCCCCGGCGCTGCCGCATACTAGAGTTGGCCTTCCACTTGGAAAACCGCCTCCCGTAATTTCGTCCAAACCTTGGATCCCAGTTTTAGATTTCGGCAGCTGAGATGTGCGAGAAGGGTTACGCTGGGAAAATTTCTTCATTAACAACCGTTCCAAAAAGTCGTAACCGGTAACTTAATGCCTTAACGGGAGGGTTTATTGTAACACCGTGCTTGCTGCCATACTGGCCGGGAACATCTCGCATATTCTCGAAAATCAAAACTGGCGCTGCCGGTCAAATACGCATCGCTTTCGGACGAAGACGTGACGTCGCGGACTAATTTGGGATCGCGACTGGGGCCTCCATGATCGGCGGTAACGAGTTCGTGGCTTCGAGCCAAACACCCAAATCGCAGCGCCACAACCGAAGTTTTAACTCGTGGTGACGCCTGTGACTTGCTTGATCACGAGGTGTGGTAGCCGCCGGACTTTGGCCGGCGTGTTCTTGAAGCAAAGCAAACCGTGACCATTTTGTCCCATCCTAGAGCGGCCAGGTGATTGACAGTCTAGCTATACCGCAGGAGGGCCCTCGTGCCAAAGTCAAAGAAGAAGAGTTTCGATCCAACAAAGCTTCAGCCTTTCAGCCCCAAGGACGGATCTATCGTTCACTGCGTAATCGAAACACCCATGGGGAGCCGGAATAAATTCAAATTTGACGAAGAGATAGGCTCATACGCCCTTTCCGGAATACTGCCGCAAGGAATGATGTTCCCGCACGCTTTTGGGTTTATCCCAAGAACGAAGGCGGCGGATGGCGATCCCGAGGATGTCTTGGTAATTATGGACTTGCCAGTCTTTACCGGATGCGTAGTGCCGAGCCGACTACTTGGCGTGATTGAAGCCGAGCAGACTGAAGAGGGTAAAACTACTCGCAACGACCGACTCATCGCTGTAGCAGCCAATAGCAAAGATCATTCAGACCTTAACAGCCTCAGAGATTTGAACGATAACACGCTCAAAGAAATTGAGCAGTTTTTCGTTAATTACAACAAGGAAAAAGGGAAGAAGTTCAAAATTCTGGGGAGAAAAGGACCGCAGGAAGCGATGAAGCTGCTAAAAAAGAGTCTTCAGTAACAAGTCCGATGCCGACGTTGTTTTCAACACGCAAGAGGTGACCATGAAGGATTTTTTACTGAGGTTTCTAATCGGCGGTGGCGTCGTTTCTGTTTTTGCCACGTTGGGAGATTTATTTAAGCCCAAGAGTTTCGCCGGGTTGTTTGGCGCCGCGCCTGCAGTTGCGCTCGCAACCTTAACCCTCACCGTCGCAGCCCAGGGGACCGCGTACGTAGCAACTGAATCCCGTTCGATGGTGGCGGGTTCCATTGGATTTTTTGTTTATGCTTCCTGCGTAAGCTGGTTTCTGATGCGGTATCGCACAAAAGTCCTCCTTGTGGCCCTGGCAGCTATACCTCTCTGGTTCGCGGCAACATTTGGGCTTTGGCAGGTTTGGTTGAGACAACCATGAGAGTTCAGATTGATCCATCAGTTTTAGGCAAGACAAAATGGCATGAATACGCAGTTCGATTTGTATTCGGGGGACTGATTACCGCAGTCGCCGGACTTATTGCCAAACATTATGGCCCGGTTGTGGGGGGATTGTTTCTTGCATGTCCCGCCATATTCCCTGCGAGCGCCACGCTGATCGAGAAACATGAAGCCGAGAAAAAAGAGCTTCTCGGACTGGATGGAAAAGTAAGGGGTCGCGAGGCGGCGAGTGTCGATGCCACGGGCTCGGCCATGGGGAGCTTGGGGCTCGTAATATTCGCCGTCATAAATTGGAAATTTTTGCCTTCATACCAAACTTGGCTGATTCTGCCGATAGCTACGGTGGCGTGGATGCTTGTCTCCGCCCTGCTATGGCATTTTCGGAAACGCGATCAGGCGATGGTTCCTCGTCAGAGTAAACAACCGCAAATCGGACGCTGAAAGAGCATTTCTTAGGCGGTTGCGTGATACAGAAGTAAAGCCTGTGCGATGACCGCAGCGTCAGTCTTTGGAAATCAACGGGTACTGGTGCAGAGCAGTGGTGGTTGAGCAGAGACCTCCAGCTTATTAATGGAGATGAGGACTGGGCCGTTTGCTTTCCAGTGAATCGGGGAGTTCATTCGCGACACCGCTAAGCAAGTCCGAACCTAAGTCAATAAGATTTTTTGGGTGCTACTTGGGTCGCGCTATGCAACAGACTCCAAAGCTTTAAGGAGCGCGTCGGGGTTGGATTTAGAAATAACTTCTCTTATTCCAGCCTCCTTCACGTAACGGCTGAGGAACAACTCTTCAGTAAAATTCGTAAATAAAATTACGGGAACGGAAGGGACTGATATTTTCAACTCACGAGCTGCTTCGATGCCACCCATTACGGGCATGGACATGTCTAAGACAATTGCGTCAGGGCGAAGCTGGTTAGCTTTTTCGACACCCTCACGCCCATTGGCTGCCTCGTCACAAACGATCCAAGAAGAATGCGCCTCAACGAATTGGCGAAGAACGCGTCGTACATCAGAGCTGTCGTCCACGATTAGAAGCTGGAGCTGTCTCTCGGCGGGCATGCACCAATTCTAAGGCAGTTTCGCCTTTCTCGTCGATACGGTTTAAGGGGTATTCCATTAGGGACGGGCCTCGGTTTCGCACATTCCGGAAATGCAGATTGCGCACAGCTACTTGCGTTTACTTCGACATTCTTCGGGCCACTTGTATGGCACGACCAAAGTAGGGGGTTCACAAATTTTTCTTCTCGATCCTCCGGTGTAGAAACCGAACTTCACAGCTTCACAGGGCAAGATGGCCCTTATCGGTGGGAGGCCTCGTTCGCGATCGAGCTGGAAACTTTTATGGCATGACTCGGAAAGGTGGTTCTTTGGTGGAAACCGTCTTCAAGTTAGCCGAAGGGGCGCATGGACGGTGCTGCACAGATTACCGGTAACAAAGACGCGCTTATCTTTTCAAAGATTTGCTGCTATGGGGCCGGCTGACTTTACGGCGTCACTCTAGCTGGGGTAGGAGCAATCAAGGGGCTATTTTTAAAATTAAATCTTGAGCTATTGACCACGCTCGGCGGTTTTCTACGAGATTCGCGCTCGTACTATTCAGGGGGTTTCTGCCATCTACGCCGGATGTGCCAAATAATGGTTAGGACAGCGCTACGGAGACGCTACCCGAGCGCGCAAGAACGCGAACTTTTAGACCCTAACGAGCGTTTAGCACAGTCTTGGGGTCGGCCGAGACAGAAAATACTCCGGATGCACCTTTCCACCTAAGGATGAGATAAGACTTCTTCTGCCGAACATCAGTTGATAGTGACCTTATCGAAAATTCGTCGCCTTGTTTCGGTAAAAGCTCCACTCAAAAATCGCGCTGTTAGATGGCGCGAAGCTCAGCAGACCAAAGGATCGTCACATGGAGGTAAACTCTGCGTGGCCATCGTCTCTTTTCAGCCAACGCCACATGTGCCGGTTGAAGTTCCGATAGTCTCCGCTGCTTCAACTACGTAACCCTCTTCGCCATGGCTTTAAAATACATCCTGCAACTTCATCGTCCCCTCACTGCGGCTTTCATGTACCTGAACTCGCCGGGCACGCCCCTACCCTCCATTGACAAAAAAATCTGCATACCTCCCGCATCGTCAAGTTGGTTTGACATCGTTATGGCTTAAAGTACGGCACACCCAACCCCGAACGTTTTGGAACCTCGGATTTGCACCGAGGGCATTCGAGCAAGTCGTCATGGTACTAAAGCGCGAGGAGGATGAGCCTACTGGTCTGACTGATTTCGGATTCTGTAACTAATCGCGAAAAGTAAGGGTGGGTTTCGCACTCAGCTTTATAGTGAGCAAGGGTCGGAGATTTATGAGTAATGACCGTTTCCTAGCGTCAATTTTAACTGGCTTCCAGATCTGCATCCTACTGTGCGGAAACGCAAATGCTCAGCAAAGCAACGGTGACCTACCCAATGCACCGTCTGAAGTAAGTCGCGCTTACGAGAAACCAACCCAGCCGCAGCCATTGATTGCGGTGCCCGAGCTTAAAGTTGAATCTTATAGGCCAGCGAAGACAATCAATCGACAATTCATTGTCTTAAATGCACTCCTTGTGGCCTCATTTCTCGCGGACGCCGAAGTTACTTTGAATTGTGTCGCGTCACCTAGGTGTCGTGAAGCGAATCCTCTTCTAGGTAACCACCCTTCGAGGACGCGTTTGTATTCTGTCGGAATCCCTATAACCGTGTTGTCAATCGCATGGAGTTATCACGACAAGCGAAAGTCGCCTAGTCGCGCGGGGTGGAAAGCCTATCCGATTGTTTTCGCTGCAGCTCACTGCGCAGCAGTGGTGACTACACTTTCGATTGCTCCCCACCACTAGACAGCGACCTCATTCGATAGCGAGACAATGAAAAAGTTTATATACGCCATTGCCGTGGTACCGCTACTCTTAACCCTGTGCGATGGACAAGACCCGTCTTCTTCGACACTGCAGCTTCCTTTCAACGGCCTCACTCAGCAACAAATGGACCGACGAATTTTTGCTAGCGAGCACGCCATGATCTCGGGGCTGCGATATTCGCATCCCCTACTTGAGACCTATATACAAAGTGAATGGCCGAAAGCCAAAGTCCAGAGCCCAATTGATGACGCATATTTCTTAAGCTTGGTGGATTTCGCCCGGGGTTGTTGTGTGGGCGATAGGGGCCGCAGGGGCCACCTGACCATGCTCTTCGGCGGCGAACCAGAAAGCAAAAAGATCAAGGTTGACAATGGAGGAAAGTGGGAACTTTATCCTGATGGGTACCTTGACATGCTCTTCGTAGACCTCGAATCCTTCGATGCCGACACCTATTCCCTCTTCTATCTGCAGTTGGAGTCTTGCAATGATTTGCCATGTCTCTCCCTATTAGTCCACCCTAAGGTACTGGGCAGGCCGGGGCGGTTCGATGGGCGAATTTGGGTGGAAACATCCACTTTCAAAATCGTACGCATCAAAGGTACCTTCACCTCGCCTCGGGTACCCCTATTCACTCGTATTTTTGGTGGGACAATCCCTTTTTATGTAAGTTTTGACACGATTCGAGAGGAAGTGTCGCCTGGAAAGTGGCTACCTTCATACGTATACTTCGATGAAAATCGAACATGGAAGCAACTAGACCACAACGGTGAAACCGACTTTCACTATCGCGGACATACCTTTATCTGGGGTTACTTTGAACGGGACTACAATGAAAACGAAAATACACCCGCCGTCATACAACGAGTAGCTAATGGCAAGGTCATCGCCGCAGCTGGCGAAACGGAACAAGCCTTGGATACTATTGTCAATCAAATACTGATTGCCAACCAGCTTAATGCCGATATCCGATGTCGCGTCCTGCTTTCGACCCCCATAGAACTCTTCAACGTGGGGCATACCATATTCATCAGCCGAGGTTTGCTCAACACCCTACCCGATAATTCAGCATTACCGGCACTTTTGGCATATGAAATTGCGAGTATTCGCACATTCGGCAAAACAAGTACCCAAAATCACCGCAAAAGTTTATGGAACGAAACGGCTAACCTTGTGAGTAGATCGCAGTATTCTAACAGTCTCGAGAAGGCCTCCGTTTTCATTGCCCAGCTATCCGAACACGCCAAGCAAATACCTAACCTTTTGCGTTCCAGATTCGGACCAAGCTTATTAAGTACAGGAAGTGCACTCATGGCCAATCCTAATGGAATTATCACTGGATCCAGCTCGCCTCTGGTTCTGCGGGGAAAGTACACTATCGAAATCGAAGATGGGAGTCTGAGAACTTTGGACAGCCCACGCGGCACCGTTAGTGGGGGCAGCAACCCGGAATTCTAACGCGGCTTGCTTGCGAAAAGGGTTTGAGTTCGCCTTTTGTAAATTATTCCCGAGAAATTTCTGACAAGTATCAATAGCAAATAGAATCGGTGTACTTGAGTTTGTGGCTCAATATCGGGGTTTTTATACTCGGAGCTGGCGCCGGGGGACTCTTGAGCACGATTGCAAACGTAGGAAGAATGCGCCGACTAAGGGATCAACTTGGTTTGAATCGCAAAGGGGGCCTAGTTGACCCAAACACTAGTCAGACCGACTATTTACCCGCCCCATAATGGAACGCCATAGTGTAGGTGCGGATGCAGTTCCTGCCATTGCCTTTGGCCGCGTAAAGAGCTTGGTCAGCCTGATGAAGGAATTCTTCTATACTTAAGCCACTGGATCCGTCAGATACTGTCACTCCCATACTGACAGTAACGGAGATGTTCTCAAAAGTGGTCAAAACCGCATTTTTGGAGACGATGCTTCTCATTTCGTCTGCCCGCCTAGCCGCTGTCAACAAATTGCACTCAGGCAATACGATTAGAAATTCTTCTCCTCCGTACCTTCCAACCTTGTCGTAGGGGCGCAGGTCCGCTTTCAAACGAGACGAGATTTCCACCAGTACTGCGTCTCCGGCTGCGTGCCCCATCGAGTCATTGATTAGTTTAAAGTGGTCCACGTCGGCCAAGACAATGGCGGTGGTGGTTCGCTGGCGTTTACCTCGCGATAGTTCAGCATTTAAGCATGACAGAATTTCAGCCCTATTTACCAATTTAGTTAGAAAGTCATGCGTAGCTGCAAATCTCATTGATTGTTGAAGCTCTAATATCCGCTTCCCCACCATAAGGCGTGCTCGGAGTTCTTCCGGATAAACTGGCTTGACCAAGTAATCGTCTGCACCTGCTGCCATGGCGGCCAACAAATCCTTTTTTTTGTCGTTGGATGTCAACATCACGATGTATACGTAAGGTTTATGCGATCCTGAGGCTCGTATTCGCCTGCACAACTCGATCCCATCCATACCAGGTAATACCCAATCCAGTAGTACTAAATTCGGTGGCTCAGCCCCTTGAATTAGTTCCCACGCGTCTTTACCGTCGGCGATGGGCAGATGGTCTATTTTCCATCCGGAAAGGAAGCCTCCCATCTGCTGTCTTTCAACGGCTGAGTCCTCCACTAACATTACCCGCAAGGTGTCCCTCCAAAATTTACTTCTAATCTCGGGCAGGTGTTACCGCATGGGGAACGATCTTATTATGTTCTAACAGTATTCTCTCTATAGTTTTGAGCAGGGAGTCAGAAGTGTTCCCCACGAGAAGTTGGGATTTCTCGAAGTATGCCTCTGCTCCTCCCAATTTGAGTTTCTCTTCGTTGGACTGCGGGAGGCTACTCAAGACAATAACGGGGATGTCCGCCGTTATTGCATTGCTCTTTAAAGCTTGCAAAACACCTTGACCGCCTAACTTGGGGAGCAGCATATCCAGCAAGATTAAATCCGGTATCTTGGCAGTAGCTACACGAATTGCGTCTTCCCCGTCTCCACTGCAAATTACTTTATATCCGGCTCTCGTCAAAGACCTTTCAGTTGCAACCCTCAAGAATCGACTATCTTCTACCAATAATACGGATAGCATTTCACCGCCCTCCCCCAATCCTTCTGATTCCCTCCCTACCCAACCCTATGCAACATTAGGCACTGGTCGTCGAGCCAGTTGTGAAGATGTTCCTCGACATATTCGTCGATCCAGTCAAATCTCAGCCCTGCTTGACCTTGCTTGTCTGTCCAAATTACAGTTGCCCTAGCTCTCAACATTATGGATGCTTCAGGCGCGGGAAAAGCCAGATTCAGAGATTCTCCCGCACCCAAAGGGTAGGGGGTTTGCACCGCCATGCCGTTCCGGCATAGGTTAATAGTCTTGCACTTTATGATTGCCCCAGAGTCGCGACGAAGGGCGACATCAAATGAAGCGGCCAGTCTAAAATACGCGCGTCTTCCCCGAAGCATTAGACGGTATGCTGCTGCCAAGGTTTGATGAATTTGATCTACGATAAATGGTCGGGAGATGGTGAACTGTGCCCCACTTCGCTCGGCTTTTCGTTTGCTAGCTAAACCGGTAGCCACAGCAATCACGACAGCGCTTTGGTTAGAACGATTGTGACGTAGTTCCGCAAATATTCCAACCTCAGTCCCGACTTGGTCAATGTCCAAGACGATGCCTTCGATTCGAGATCGAAGCCATTTATTCGCTGCAAGGGTTAAGTCGTCAACCGTATCTGCTATCACTCCGAGATTACGGAACTGATTAGAGAAGAGATCGATCATTTGTTCGTCTCTAGTCACAACCATGGCTCTGATCTGTTGTGCCGTGGATGATTCAGATACTGACATGCGCCTCGACTCTATGACGGTTGGTCCCATTTCGAACCACAATCTAGTTTTATTTACAAAAGCCGGAATGGACACAGACATGCATCTGCTTCAACTACGTTCATGGTATTGATAGTTATTAGCATTGCTTCATATCGAGCGTCGGCCGTGACGCCTCTTGGAAGATGCCGAGATTTCGGTAATGTGACGGTATATCGGCAGTCCGTTGTCGCAATGCGTGGAATTGTTAGTTTATTTTGCAACGAAATTAGCATTAGCACACTCTATCCATTGAGAACTTTGCTCAGGTTCAACCCTGTCGACGAACCCACGAGTTTTATACCGAAAAATCGGAACTAATAAGCCATTAGAAGAAAGGCGAATCGTGCTGTCCGGAGGTCAGAGGCTTCGACTATTACGAGAACGCATTGGGCTAACAATGCGCGATGTGGAAACGGCTAGCGAAAAGATCGCTAAGAAGTACGAAAATGATGAGTTCTTAATTCCTCCCAGCCGTCTTTCTGACATCGAGACCAAAGGGATAATCCCCAGCATTTATCGTTTTTATTCCCTGGCGGCGGTTTACCGACAGGATATCCTCGTGCTGCTTTCATGGTTTGGCGTGGATAACAATGAGATCGCCAACGACAGCAATGTTTCGCTGCCAACAAAGTCCCACGTCACCCAATCGCCCTCCAATGTTTCTCTTATCAATATGCCGGTGCGTCTCGACCCTGGCTTCGACATACGGCGCACCGCAAACTTTAGTCGGTTGATCGAACGCTGGGGAGTTGTGCCCATGGCCTATCTGGAGCAATTTTCCACGAAAAAATACACCTACGGCTACATCGGGAGCGAGGACTTGACCATGTATCCTCTCCTCCCTCCAGGTACATTCGTACAAGTGGACGAATCGCAAAACGAAGTCTCTGAAGGAGGGTGGCATTCTGAGTATGAGCGCCCTATCTACTTCGTAGAAACCAGGGGAGGGCACATTTGCTGCTGGTGTACGTTGAATGGAGATGCAATCATTCTGCAGTCTCATCCATTATCCCCGGTCGCTGCCAGAGTCTTAAAGTATCCGCAGCAAGCCGAAATAATCGGTCAAGTGGTTGGGGTCGCGATGAGGCTTGGAGAGTGGAGAGTAGTGAAGTTCGACTCAACAAATGATTCAGCCGCTCCGGTGGAAGTACCACGCTGGGCACCCCCCCGAGTTTCAAAAGCACAATAAAGCAGGTTTGGAATCGTCGTGACGAAACTATCGCCGTGTAGTCGGGGTAACCGCGTACTTCAGGGCCACGGTTTAGTTATGCAGCAAAGGTCACAATTTCGAAAATGAACCAAGTTAGAGGTACGGCGACAGGATGATGAAGATTCACCGTTTGGAAATCATTTCCATGGACCAAATTGCTCCCGGACGCATATACATACTTGCCCGAAACTTTCCGTCTTTGTCGAAAGCTTCAGGGGTACGGAAAAAGTAACCTCGATCTTTCCACACGACGTTGTAGATCCCCCGCGCCGTCTGGAAAGCCTGGTCGCGCATGCCTTCCGACAACATATGGGAAGCGACTCCGAACGTCGTGCCTGTCCAAACTTCTTCTACCTGTTCGTTTTCGTGAAGCATGGTTCCTTGGGCACTCACACCGTTCAGCGCGCCCATGTTGCCGTCATTGAACTTCATCACATTATTATCGTAGACATGTTCCAGAGCGGAACGCCGCATGTTTGAGGGGACAAGATCACCTAGCCCCGTCAGGTTTGCATACCATTGTCCGGCGAGTTGCTCGGCCATGATGTTATCGTGGTAAGTGCTACCCTGGTCATAGTTGAAATAGGCTCCATTCCAAAGGTCTTTGACGTAAGCACCCTGGGCTTTTCGGAAAAGGGCATCATAGGTTGAGGCGGTGTTATTGTCGCCTAGTTTAGTCGCTATCTCAGCAGTCGCCCGCAGAGCGCCCAAGTAAAGCCCTCCGCTATAAGCACTCTCGCCACGCGCTACCCAATTGTCGTAAGTTTGATCGGGGAAACCACCGTTCTTTATTAGGCCGTCTCCGTCGGTGTCATACTGCCGGAGATGTTCCATCGCCTGTTTGACGGCAGACCACGTGTAATTCAGAAAGCTGATGTCGTTACTGCCAGTTAATTTATAGTCGCGCCACACCATAAGAACATACTTGCTATTTAAGTCGCGCCAATTAGAAACATCCTGATAGTTATACTGATTGGCATTTATGAAAGGGTCTTCCAAGGGAGAACCGAGGTCATGTGGAGCCGATCCCGAAACCTTTCTTTGGATAGTTTCAAACGTGTGTTCGTGATCGTGTTTCCAAACCCAAAGGTAATGCTGCTGGTTTGTCTCCGGAATCGTGTCGGTGTATTCGCGCATTTCTTGCTTTTCGATCTCAGGCCAAAATTTGAGGAGCGGAAAGGATCCGTAAAAGCGCACATCGGAAGTTCCGTAATACAGATAATCGAAACATTCCAGATAACTGAAGCTGTCGGCATCTTTAGACGACAGATGCGCAGGATTCCCTGGGCCATTCAGCTCGTGAGCCCACATTGTGCCGCCATCCGCGAGAATGTAGAGCTCATTGAAAAGTTCCCCCCGGTACCAGTCTGGCTTGGATTCATCTTGAATGTAGGGGCGCTGCCACGCATCAATTAGCTGGCTCCAGTTCTGATCATTTTCTAGCGAAATGCGGGCAATCTTCCACGCATTGGTGCCCGAGGGATCAAAAAACTTTGTATAGTGGCGAAGCCACTTTCGTCCGCCGCCGAATTGCACGATTGGCAGGTCCCACGAGAGCGCCATAGGGATCAATTTCTTTTCACCGGGTGCCAACGTAAAGCGTACAGCGATGGCCCCTGCCATCTGTTCTCCCCCGCTCGCAATGTCTGGCGATTGATTCGGCAAGCTTCCGGTCTTCGAAAAGGGCCTCCAGATCGTGTCTCCGGAACCGGTGGGATCAAAATCGGTTACATAACTAACTTCGACGCCAGGCGAGGCGGAAGTAGCGATGGCAAATTGACCGTCCCATTCATCAGAGATTGGTTCGCTGCGCAGCCGGTCAAAGACGATGCCCTGCATCGTTCCGCCCTGAATCACTTCAGTCCGATAGCTATTTTTATTCTGATTGTTCAGGACAGCATTAAAATTTCTCGAAGTATCTCTGAACCAGCCGATCATGTTTGTCCAGGAAAAAAGAAGAGAAACAGTCATCGGCTTGCTAGTCGGATTTTGCGCGTACCAGTTATAGACGGCAACCGGATAGCTGGTCTCCTTGTAGTTATCAGGCAAAATGGGAGAAAACTGTTCGACCGTCAGCTTTACAGGGAGCTGCGGGGACTGATACTTGAACCACGACTTAGGATAAAGGGCCGCATACTGCCCATCCCCTGCGGGATACGACCAGTTCCATGAAGAGAGCGCGCCGCTTCTAGGTTTCCCAGTAGAGAGGACTTGCGCTACACCCTGTTCCCCTTCCGATTGAACAAATACCGCAAACTGATTGGCGGGAACGTCTTCGTACTTATGTACTCCCGCTTTGACATGCCAGCGTTCAAAGTTCCCGCGATAAGAGCGGGAAAAAGTCCCCGCTCCGAATCCGCCAACGGGAGCGCCCTGCCAAAAGCCGTCATCAATGTTGCCCGGCGCTTTCGTTTGTCCCGGATTTGCGGGGGGCGTTCCGATTGCAATTCGCCATGCGACCTTTGGTACCTGATCATCGGCGATAGCAAAGAAGTTTGTAGCAAAAATGAACAATAGGACGGCGCCACAACAGCTACGTGTCACGGAGATTCTCCTATAAGTGTCGATGCTCTTGAAGGCTATTGTTTTGAATGTAGGTTATGCAGAGACTTGCTCGGAACATACCGAATATACATCAGGACAGCCCGGTCGGAGCTTTACAGCCGCAAGTCACCAGCCCCTAAGAACACCGATGCCTCCAACACCTAAAGCCCGTCATGACTGGAGTCTCCGCACGCGCCCGCGGCTTGGTTTGAACGTCCTGCGTGAACTGGGTAATCGCACGGCTTCGTCAAGCTATACGTCTTCCCTTTTCCCGCCTTCATGAGCACCGCGCAATAAACTGTCTTTTCATCGCTCAGTATTTTCAACGTGGAGAAGGTTATCGAGCTGACCGGGCCCCCGGGCAAGCGGATTACTCGGTTAAGTTACAACTTTTATGTGGCGGAAAACGATTGTTTCATCGATCTAAGAGGGTCGAGAAACAGGTGGCCGCATAGCCAGGCCAATGGTTATTCGCGAAGATGTACTACTGCTCGTACGCCCCAATGTCTATGTTCGCGCCTTGCACTCGACGATTGTCAGCGTAGTCAGTCGTACCTACAATTGCCGGTCCGAGATTGAGTCCATTGTTGACCGCCGCACTTGTAGGCTGCACATGTAGGTCGGGCGCAGAAATGCTCCGAAACTGCGGGTCTACAAAGTAAGAATGTGTATCTTGTCCGGTAACTCGTTGGTAAGACCCGAAATCGGTATAGCTAGTTCCATTCCAAACCCACTGCGCGCTTGCGGTGTTAGAAGTGGAATACAGGTTATAGTCCGCCGCCACGGGATTAGGTTCAGACTTGGTGTAATTGTTGAACATCAGGCCTTGCGCGCCCGCGTAAACAATGTTGTTCTTGAAAATATTATTGGCTGCATAGTACTGCACCTGATAGTCACCGCTGCCAGTATTCTTAGTGTCATTCTCAAAAAGCGTGTTCCCGACGATGGTGCAGTGATCGGTGCCGCCCACGCCGCTGGAGTAGCCCCCGATCGAGATTCCGTTTGAATTCCCGTGATAGACAAGGTTGTTACGAACGGTCACATAACTAGCATTATGGCCCTTGTGCTCGCTGGCAACCTCTATATTCAGGTCAGAATTATGGATTGCGTTGCGCTCAATGGTCACGTGCGCGCAGCCGTCGCAGTAGATTCCGTCGGCCGCATACTGATTGCCGTATGCCGGATTCCCGTAGGACGTGATGTTATATACCGTATTGCCGCTGATAGTGCCATAGCTTGCCTGATCATGCCCGGAAGGCCCTACCCCCTCGAAGCCTATCGCATCAATCCCGATATTGTCATTGTCGTGCACAACATTATTGCTAATCACAAACTGCTGCACGTTTCCGTCAACATCCACTGTTTCGCTGTTGCCGGTTTTGTTGTTATAGACCTGATTGCCGCTGATAGTTAGATTGCTGATAGGGGTCTGGCTCGTTCCGTACACAGAAATACCGAAGGCGTTTCCGTTTCGTTCTGACTTCGACACAATGTTATGAACCGTGTTATTCAGCAACTCAATGTTGGTTCCGGACCCCGTAACCCAGATGCCTGCAGGTGTATTTGCGGAGTTTGAAGTTAAATAGTTGCGAATCTCAAACCCAGCAACTATTACGTAACTGCGGTTCACGAGGTTAAATAAGCCTTTCACGCTCAATCCGCAGCAGGGCACTCCCGTGCCATCAACGATTGCGGTTTCTCCCGGATAACTTTGCAGCACGATGTATCCGGCGGTCGCACTTCCAGAGGTTGGAATCGAAACTGACTCGTTGTAAACACCCCCGCGAACGTCAATGGTAGCGCCCGCATTTACGCTGTTCGCGGCGTGTTGGATTGTGCGCCATGGCGAACCAATCGTTCCAGAATTTGAGTCGCTTCCCGAGGTTGAGACGTAGAAAGCCACCCCTGATTGAGCGGAAACCGGAGATACCAGGGAGGAAACGCACAAAAATAAAACCGCGGCCATCTGCGCTAGAAAGAGGGAGGCCGGGATTTCACCGGGAAGCGTCCAACATTTTCGGAGGAGTGTCATTTCATAACCCCTTTCATCGCGGCAGATCAGCGAGTATAGCCGAAGCCATAAGATAATTCTGCGAACCCGCCCAAAACTCTTGGGGCGGAGGGTTTGTAAGTTGCGCTCAGCCGCATGGCCGATTGTTGCAGCAACCTTGTTGGGTGTCCCGGCAATTTGGAGGAGCAGTTGATGGTGTGTTGGCTGTAGAGCGTGCTTCTGTGACACCCTCCGCCTGAACAGGAGAAACGGCGCGGCAGAAGCCGAAATTCAGCGATCTGAATTCTAGCTACAGCGGCAGGCTTTGTCTCTTCATTTGGTACTTAATTTTAATTTTTTAATATGGCGTAATACGATACACATTTTAAGTAAGTCGCTGTTAGCAGCGAAATAGTGTCTTACCCGATTATTGGCGCGAAAAACAAAGCCAAACGAGAACATTACTCCTCCACTCGATAATTTCGAAACAAACCCACTGATTTGGTACATTTCCCTGGTGGTCCGGATTGTGAGGGATCGTGTTGCAATTCCATCCTCGTCTTCAAGAAACCCCAATGGATGACCGATGAATTTGGCACTGGCCTTTTTTCTCGCATTTGGTGTTGGATTCGTCGCGGGGCTGCGATCCATGACTGCCCCCGCAGTTGTGGCGTGGGCGGCACATCGAGCGTGGATAGACCTCTCCGCCACCCCGTTGGCATTCATGACTTCCACGACGGCGTTGTGGGTCTTCACGCTGGGCGCCCTTGGGGAATATGTTGTCGATAAACTACCCTTTACGCCGTCGCGTACTAGCCCAATCCCGCTCATCGTACGCATCGGAATCGGTTCGCTCACGGGTTCCTGCCTGAGTTGTGCCGCAGGCGCATCGCCATGGCTCGGAGCACTTGCGGGGGCGACAGGAGCGATCGCCGGAGCTTTCGCCGGACACCGGGCGCGAGCTCGCCTCGTCCAATCCCTTCGCGTTCCAGACGCAGTGATCGCCTTCCCAGAGGATCTCATTGCCTTAGGGTTAGGCTGGTTATTGGTTTCAAGAATCTAAGACAAGTCATCGAAGGCGGCTTCACGACTTCGCAGTTCCCTGTAATCTGGAAGGAGTCGAAGCGGAATACACACGCAGCGATTCTTCGACATCGAAAGTTTTCGCAAGTCGAAGCTCTTCTGATTCCGGATACATTAGAAACGACCTCGTGGAGAGACCTCATCATTGCCACCCATTATCAATGCACAAAAAATCTCGAAGGCCTTCGGTGCACAGCCACTTTTTCAAGATGTTTCATTCACCGTCTGCGAAGGGGACAGAATTGGTTTAATTGGTCCGAATGGCTCGGGAAAATCCACACTGCTGCGCATTCTCGCTCGAACCGAAGAACCCGACACTGGAGATGTTGCAATACGCAAACGTCTGTCGTTCAGCTATGTTGAGCAACAGTCAAGCTTCACCTTCGGAGCCACGGTTCGGTCAGTTGTGGAAAGAAGCCATCGGGAATCTGCATCGCCGGATGCAAATTCCGGCGACCATTTTGCCGAAACGGTAGGACGGGCTGGGTTTGAAAATCTTGACGTGGAAGCCTCATCGCTGTCGGGAGGATGGCAAAAACGGCTGGCAATCGTGGAAGCATTACTTCGGAACCCGGATGTCTTGTTACTGGACGAGCCTACTAATCACCTCGATGTCGCTGGCATCGAATGGCTCGAAGGGGTGCTTGAGCAATCCAACTTTGCCTGCGTAGTTGTCAGTCACGACCGCTATTTTCTGGAGAACGTTGCTACCGAGATCGCTGAACTCAGCCGCGTTTATCCAAATGGCTTGCTGCGAGTACACGGAAGGTACAGCGCTTTTCTGGAAAAGAAGGAAGAATTTCTTCATGCTCAGGCGAAGCGGCAGAATGCACTAGAAAACTTAGTTCATTCCGAGATCGAGTGGCTTCGCCGCGGCGCTAAAGCGCGCACTCGAAAGTCGAAAGCCCGCATCGATAAGGCTGGCAGGCTCATGGGCGAACTGGCAGACTTGAACTCGCGCACTCGCAACGAAACTACTCAAATAGATTTTTCGACCACTGACCGCAAGACCAAACGTCTTATCGAATTGAAAAACGTAAGTTGCATTTTAGGAGAGCGTACTTTATTCGACAATCTTAACTTCCTCGTCGCTTCCGGCATGCGGGTTGGACTGGTGGGACCGAACGGAAGTGGCAAGACCACATTGCTACGCTTATTGCACGGCGAACTCGCTGCCACCAGCGGAGAAATACGCCGCGCCGATTGGCTGCGGATTGTATATTTTGATCAGAATCGGCAACTGGATGCGAATGTTAGCTTACGCCGCGCGCTCGCACCCGAAGGTGATTCGCTCATCTATCAGGATAGAGTCATCCATGTTGCGGCGTGGGCCGAGAAATTTCTTTTTACCGGCGAACAACTTGGCCAACCAGTGGAGCGCCTTTCTGGAGGCGAGCGCGCGCGTGTATTGATCGCTCAACTCGTGTTGCAGCCCGCTGATTTGCTGCTGCTCGATGAGCCAACCAATGATCTCGATATCCCAACTCTCGAAATCTTAGAGGAAAGTCTTTTGGAATTTCGCGGATCGATTGTTTTGGTGACTCATGACCGCTATATGCTTGACCGGGTGTCGACGGTTGTTCTTGGGCTTGATGGTCAGGGTAATGCGTCCAGCTTTGCTGACTATGCTCAGTGGGAAGCGTGGCAGGACGCACCCGTCGCGGATGAATATTCTCCCACTCTTATCGGCTCCCGATCTATGGGCCAGGTGGCCACAAAAAGAAAGCTTTCCTACCTGGAAGGACGGGAATACGCTGGCATCGAAGCATCCATTGCCGATGCCGAGAACTTGCTGCGAAGCAAACAGCGGGAGTTGGAAAATCCGGCGATTTCCCGCAATGGTCCAAAGCTAGTTGAGGTCCAAGCTGAAATAGAAATGATGCAAGAGAAGCTAAATTCACTTTATCGGCGTTGGGCTGAGTTAGAAGAAAAGTTGTCGGGCTAACAAAGAAATAATTCTCTTGCGTTACTTTTTCTTCTTCCTTTTGCCCGCACCTGTAGCCGGTGAACTTTTTTGCTTCCCCAACCGCTCTAATACAGCCGCGACAATCAGCGGCATTCCTACCGTAGCGTCGACGAAAGCTTCTCCGAATTTCCCACCTTCGGCTGGGGGAACGAACTTGCCCCACGAAATGGCTTCGCTATAGGGACTGCCAGACAATCCACCCCAGTGCACAGGCTCAGGACAAATACGGACTCCGTAGTGGTAACGCTTCAGTGGCAAGTTCTCACCAAGTCGACGATGGCGCAACTCCAAAAATGGACCAAACTGCTGTGACCAATTTCGCGGCACTCCGCCGCCAATGGTAAAAATCCCTAAACGTGTTTGGCGGAGCAATGTAGCCGCAAAGTGTTCCAAATCTTCAAATGGGTCGAAGCGTAGCTTATGTCTTCCGGTAGATTCGCGCAGCCGGTTATTTAACGCCACATCCAGTCCAAGCTCAGAGTCGGTGAATGCTGGCACGAAGACCGGAACACCTTTCTCGTAGGCCGAACGGAGGATACCTCTCTGATCTTTCGCTCTCTTGGCCAGGTGGGCCCCGATCGCGTGATTCAACTTGTAGGAACACGCGACCTCATTGTGGTCCCAACCTTCCAAAATCTCTGACATGACTTCTTCTACATCGTCGAGATTTTGTTCTGGCTCAAGCGTGTCGTAGACGCGGTTGTAACCTTGCTCGTAAAGTTCGGTGTCGGGAACGTCGGGATTGTATCGATAGTGGGAACGTCCCGTAGCTTCCACCAGTCCATGAGCCATGAGTGCGCCGGTGGAGACAATTGCGTTCACAATTCCCCGATCAATCAACTCGGCAATGATGAGCCCCTGTTTTGCGACCGTCATAGCTCCCGCCAGCGTCATGACCACGAAGCAATCTTTGTCGCGAGCCATGGTTTCGAGCACATCCGCGGCCTCTCCGATTTGACGGCCAGTAAAAGCGGTCTTCGACATCGCGCGCACCAAATCATCAATGGATCGAACCCGATTAAGATCCAGCGGCTCCAACGGAATCAGCTTGTCTTTAATGGGATCGTGCAAGTCACGTTCAATGCCGGCGCCATCGCCGTTGCTTTGTTGCAAAAAACACCTCCACGAAATTGCGTTTCTACTTTACAGGAAGGACGATTCGATGGGTCGGTTGTCTTCGGAACCGTGCGAGATCTATCGCACGACCAGAATTATGGCTTGTAAGGGCTGGCGGGATCGTCTTGATCGAGCGTGAGGAATAAGCCCAGAATACCGACTCCAGTCACTGCCCCATACTTCACATACTCGGACCGCAAGACGCCTCCAGAGCCAGCAGGTAGTGCGCCCCCGCCCTTACGTTTATCTTCTTTGCATCCGGTAGATTCGTCTCGCGTGGCTTGTTCCCCTTCGCGCAGATCGTTGCTTCGCTCTGCGACCTCTTTCTTAATCGAATCCGATACCGTTTCTATCCGCACATTATTTTTCTTGGCAGCTACTTCGACGTTCCCATTAACGTCCGTAACTTCGAATTGAGTCCATGCGCTCGAAGTTGGCACGATCGTCGTGCACCGTACTCGAACGCTAATTCCATGCGAGGTCGCTACCCTTACACTCCCATGCTCGATGGAGAGACTCTGTCCCTGAAATTCTACAAATGAATCTGGAAGGATGAGTACGCTCGACCCTACCGAGGTGAGGTTAGCGACGGAATTGGCTCGAGTCTCGATCAAATCGCCGGCGAGAACTGCCGAAGAACCGACGATTTTGGCACCATTGCGCAGTATTTCGCCGTTGCCAGAGATCACTCCACCCCCGTCGGCACCAGTAGCCAAAGCGACAAGGCTCAGGAGCGAGACAGCGGTATATATATTGCGTAACATGGGCTCAATCGTAGCCCAGCGGCGGCACTGGGTCAATGCAAGAGGCCCCATCTCTTATGTCCGCGAACATCAGGCCGTAACAATCGCGAAGGAACGCCTTGCGTTGACAATCCATCTTATGCCCCTTAGCATCAATAACTTGGTATCTCATCGCGCCCGGAGCCAAATGTGATCAAGCTGGACATCATAACTGAGGTAGTAAACAGGACGGGAATCACCAAAACAAAGGCAGAGCTTGCCGTCGAAACCGTTTTCGAGAGCATGAAGCGATCGCTTTCCAAGGGCGACCGAATCGAGCTTCGCGGATTCGGAGTGTTTAACGTGCGCCCACGAAAGACCGGGATCGGAAGAAACCCTCGAACCGGCGCAGAAGTTTCCATTCCTCCCGGAAAGGCGGTTCGATTTAAACCGGGAAAAGATTTGCAATCTATCGATTAGTCCAGCAGTTCGCCGCGCACTTGACTACCCCGGATCCTGATGTCTGATCTAAAACCCATTCCTCCCGACAGGTTTCCGCCTACGGACTTTTATCGACCAGTGGCAGTTTATGTTGCCGAGCCCAGAAGACGGCGATACTGGTTGCACGCGCTGCTATTCTTGCTGACCTTGTTCACCACGTTGGTGGTAGGCGCACGCATGCAATTCAATTTTCAGCATGGTCAGTCGGTATTTTCATTCGCGGATGATGCCTTACCCTTTTTCCCCATTCGATGGATATTTAGGCAACCGTCGCGTTTAGCGATGGGCGTTCCGTTTTCCGCATCGTTGTTGCTCATACTTATGGCGCACGAAATGGGTCACTACTTGTGCGCAGGATATTACGGTGTTTATGCGACTCTCCCATTTTTCATTCCTGCGCCAACTTTGATTGGAACGTTGGGAGCATTCATTCGGATTCGATCTCCCATTCATTCGAGATCGGCATTGTTCGACATCGGCATTGCTGGGCCCATCGCGGGATTTATCGTCGCAGTCACAGTTCTTCTGTTCGCATTGCCTCATTCGGTCATGATGGGTAACGCGGCGGATGCTGATATTCAACTCGGCTTTCCCCTGATTTTCAGGTTGGCGTGGGCAATCCACCCAGCGCCGAACCTATCAACGGGGGTCGGACTGCAGCATATGTTTTTTCATCCCGTAGTCATTGCGGCATGGGTTGGGATGTTTGCAACCTCGCTCAATCTTCTGCCGGGAGGTCAGCTTGACGGGGGTCACATCGTTTTTTCCATCGCTCCCCGGTTACATACGTGGGTCTCGCGATTGACGATAATAGCGCTAATACCATTAGCGATCTATTGCTGGGCCGGATGGCTGGTCTGGGCCATTCTCCTGCGAATAAGCGGGATGCGGCATCCAACGGTCTCGCAGTTTCAGGGTATTGGCACGGCGAGAAAGTGGCTGGTCTTATTAGCGGCCTTCATGCTGTTAGTAACGCTGACTCCTTCTCCATTTGCGCACAGTTCGTTAACGGATGTCATTCAGCAAATCCGAGCGGATTGACGGGTCAAGCTTTCTCAAATTTCTTGATCGCTTATCTCTCATTGCCCTAATTACAAAAATTGTACCTCGGTCTTTACAAAAGCATTATGCTGCCGGTCCCTCTCCGATAGCAGCTTGCGCAACGATTAGGCGGCGAGCTTCTACCCGAATTTTTGGCAGGTTGAGGCCGAAAATTATCGCGCCACCCACGCATGCTACCGATCCCATGCCTACGGTCACGGGAGCGCCGACGCGGTCCGCTAATGCACCTCCTAAGAGGGCGCCGAAGGGGGCCATTCCCATGAACATCATCGAATACAGGGCCATGACTCGGCCACGCAGTTGGTCCGGCACCATGGCCTGAATGAGCGTATTTGAGGACGACATTTGCAGCATCATGCAGAATCCAACAGGGATCAGCAAGATTGTCGATAGATAAAAATTTCTTGACAATGAAAATAGAGCGAGTGTAAAGCCGAAGCCTCCGCAGGAGAGAGCCACCCATCGTCCCAGTCCACGTACACCGGTGCGGGTGGCGAGGGTCAGTGCTCCGAGTAACGCCCCCACTCCAGTAGCACCCATTAAAATTCCCAACCCACGGGCGCTGCAGTGAAGGACTTTATCAGCGAAAACCGGCATCAGCACCGTATAAGGCATCGACACCAGGCTCACCAAACCCAACAGCAGCAACAGGGCTCGAATGGGCGCTGTTTGTCGCACGAACTGGAACCCCTCGATGATTTCGTCTAATGGGGAGCCTTTAGCTGGTGAATACGTGGGAGGGGTCAACCGCATTGCGAGCAACCCTACAATCACTGCGATATAGCTCATTGCGTTAGCGAAAAAACACCAACCTTCGCCAATTTTGGCTACCAGGATTCCCGCCACTGCCGGACCGACTATACGAGCGCCGTTAAACATCGAAGAATTCATCGCGATTGCGTTCATCAAGTCTTCCCTTCCCACCATTTCCACAAGAAAAGATTGACGGGCTGGAATGTCAAACGCATTGACTAGTCCTAACAACGCTGCAAGAAGGAAAATGTGCCACACATGAATGGTGCGCGTGAGCGTCAAGGTTGCCAGAACAAGCGCGAGCGTCATGGAAGAGAGCTGCGTGGCGATCACTATGCGTTGACGGTTAAAGCGGTCGGCAACAATGCCCCCGATGGGCGCGGCCAGAAATACGGGTATCTGGCTGGCGAATCCTACCGAGCCTAGCAAGAATGATGACCCTGTGATGCGGTAAACCAGCCAAGCTTGGGCCACGTTTTGCATCCAAGTGCCGGTCAGAGAAATTAGCTGACCTCCAAAAAACAATTGAAAGTTGCGATGACGCAAGGCTCTGAAAGTTGCGGACACAGCGCCACCCGGCGAGGCTGGAGGGTCGACCCCGGTTCGTTCTTCGATATTTTCTTGCAGCGCGTCGGGTGGGTTGGCCTTCATTCATTCATTTGATGCTATGGGTTAACTGAGACGATTCACGTGAAGGCACTCGTTGACGAACATCCATGCCCCCAATGCGCGACGCGTTCATGTCCTTTTGATTCATCTACCAACAGATTTCTTCACGCAATAGTTTGCAAGCACGCGGCTTTTGCATAGAATGAGATCAATAGGACATCACTCTTGCCCGGGATACCCCGCTGGCGTAGCTGTCCCAAGCCTCTAACCGCCGCACTGTGGTGGGGATTAAAGGAATATTCTTTTGGGCCGCGATTACAAAAGTCACTTGGCACCCCTGTCCCGCCTTCATAAGATTCATTTAATGGCGACCATGAGGCTCGTTACATGCAAGGCGTAGCCGTCACTTTTCTCACTGAAGACAAAGAGCGGCAGGCAGCGCTGCAATACCGCGTGGAGAGCACCCAAAGCGGGCGCAATGTGTTTAGCCACGTCGGCTTTCCAGGAAGCGCGACCGATCCCATCCTGCGGCAACTTCAGGATGTTCGCACCGAGGTTGTGCTGGTTGACATCGACCCTGCGAGAGTCAAACGCGCCATTGACGTGATCGAACTGATTCATGCAAACACCACAGATGTCGCCATTTTCGCCGTCGGATCCATGAGCGATCCAGGAACCATCGTGGCCGCGATGCGTGCCGGCGCCCGGGAATATCTTGAGCGAAATGCCAGCGTGGAGGCCGTGGTCGAGGCCTTTGACCGCTTCACGTCTTCCCGCACCAAAACCCGGACTGCTTCTGGAAGGGCACGAGTTTTCGTAGTGACCAATGCAAAAGGCGGTGCCGGATCGACGACCGTTGCGGTAAATGTAGCTACCGCCCTACAGGAAGCACAGGGCGGAGTGCTACTCGTAGATTTTGCGACGTTAGGCCACGCTGCCCTCCATTTGAACGTGCGCCCCGCATTTGGAGTTATTGACGCATTGCAGAACTTGCATCGATTGGATTCATCTTTGCTGGATGGATTGATGACACCCTGCAAAGGCGGAATGCAATTGCTCGCTGGCCCACAACAACCCACTACCCTGTCCCCCACGAGCGCGGAACTTGCTCGCTTGTTTGATCTGCTGGTAAATCATTTCAAATACGTGATCGTGGATTGTTCAGGCCGCAAGGATCAAACCGAGCGGGCTCTCTGTGACTTATCCAATGCAGTCTTAATGGTTGCGCAAGCCGATGTCGTTTCTCTGTGGAGTGCAAACCGCATTCGTACATTTTTGGAAGAGGGAGCGGGACGCGATCGTGTTCGACTCGTACTGAACCGTTATAAGAAGATTCCGGGATTCGACGACGAAGACGTCGAGAAGGCCACCAATTGCAAACTGCTATTCAAACTGCCAAATAATTATCAATCGGTGTCGCCTGCGATTGATAAAGGCGTGCCCGTCGCATTTCAAGATAACCAAGATATCAGCCGTGCATTTCGTGCTCTGGCAGCCACATTAGCGGACGCTTCCGCCACAATCGAAGGATCGCTCGATCTCTCCTATCAGCACGACAAGCCGGATTCAAAAAAGAAGAACCTGGGTCGCCTCTTGATCTCTCCCATCCGAGCTGGGCAGTAAGTTCCCTTGTTGTCCATGGTGAAGGCTCTTCCGGTCCATTCTTTGAATACCAATTTCGCGATCCCAGCGAACAAGCAAAAAGCCATGCCCCGACTCTGGTCGCAGGTGCTGAGTGGACTGAGTTCAGTTCAGATGAGAATACGGGACTGCACTAGTTTGCGGCGGCAGCTTTGGCTTCTATCTCCTCATACACCGCTGGATTTGAGCACACTTCATAGCACCAACGATCAGTCCAACTTTTCAGAGTGAACGCTCGCGCGTCAATTAACGGAACGCGACTGGCCCGGATCACGATCTTGCGGAAGATTCCGGTGCCTAGCGGAACCAAGCCGCTGTGCAAGCGAAGCTCTTCGGCATCCCACAGCCTTGGAAATGTCGCCGTTACAGGCTCGAGTGAGATTTCCTTTCGCAGTTTTTTGAACGCGGCATCGCTGATGCGAATTCCTCCCAAGTTGTATTTCAAAATAGACTCCTCGGGGTTCTCGCCCTCCTCTTTATCGCTGACAGTTTGGAATGCATAGACATTGAAAGGGACGTTTATTGTCTGCATCGCTTTACGGATTCGCTTATCGCACGAGGAAAGACGGTCGCTTTCGTTTAGTGCATCGGAGATCATTATTTGTTGCGGGCCGTCTGCAAGGTAAACGGGAGCCGTGTCTTGGTAAGAGATTCCGAGACCCAGTTCGAGCGTAGGAAGGCCGGCGCGTTCCAGTAACTGGTTGTAGCCGCGTACAATCTCGATCATTTCTCGCGCCATAACGCAGGCTTTGCTGACGGCGAGTTCGGGTTCACCCTCGCGCTCAAGAATGGCGAGAATAATTGCGTCGCCTTCTAAGAAAACTTTCGTCGCGCCGTATTTCTCCAGAAGTTTATTGACTGGGTCATAGAAATTAAGACTGAAATACGACGCCGGATTCATTTGCCGCGCCATCAGCGATTTCGTCAGAAGAGATGAATCCCGGACATCGGCTTTTACCACTACGTGACGAAGAACTTTATCTTCCGCTGGTTTCTGCTCGTTTGGCAAAAGATATTCGTACAGAGTGCCGTTCATGGCCGAAAGTTCGCGCATCTTTTCGCTGGAAAGGACATTCACCTGCGAAAGAGATTCATTGAGCGCCTCGAGGCGGCGTACGTCGCGGTGATGGCGAAAGAAATCGCGCAGAAAACGTCCGGCAACCTTCAGGCGCTCATCTCCACGGCAACTTCCTACCCGTGCCAAGGCTGCGGAAAAACTTGCGGCGGTCAGTTTGCTGTGCTCGGCGATGACCTTGTCAACTCGTCCCTTTTCTTCTTTGCAGATCAACGCGTTCTTTAATTGTTGCGCGTTAATCGTCGGCGAATACTCGTTGAGTATGGGCACGACCTCGTAAGACGCGATGATATGATTCATCGCTTGGTCACGTTCAAGCAACTCGCGCCACGCCATCAGCCGGACCTTCTGCGATTCGCCTTCAGGAGTCGAGGCGTCGGGGATGCCCGAGCCTATGAGCACTTCGGCATTCTCGGGAACATTCAGCCACCCCTCTAAAACTGCGTCATCGCTGGCTTCCGGCCCCAGGCCTAGGCCTTGCAAGAAGTCGCAAGCCATACGGCGGGCGTTCCAGAATCGGTCAGGATCGCGATCAAAATTGCCGATCATGACGTAATGTTCGGCATTCAAATAAATGTCTCTGCCGTCTTCGCTAAAAATTAATGGGGTGAGGAAGAGCCGATGCTCCGCATAAGCCTGGTTACCGAAAAGCGACCGCCGAGTACGTGCGATGGTTTCCTTTTCAATTTCTCTCAATGTGCGGAACAGTTCCTGACCCGTTTGCCGTAATATGAATTTTTTCGCGACTTGAAACGCGGCAACCTGCTCGCGATATTCGAGCGCCTTTTGCTGTCGAATGCCCTCGTAGCCCTTCAGGGTTTCTCTGCATCTCTCTAAGACCTGCGTGAATTGCGCGTTTAATTCGGCGCGAAGAAATTTTATGATCGCAACCCTGGCGAGAACATCCACCCAAATATTTTCAGCAGCTTTGGCACGGTTGAGCGCAGCGAGATGAATATCAACTAGCAGCGGTTTCAGTGCGGAGGGCTCAATCTTCTCTTTCGCCTTCGCCGAGGTATGGGCGCCAATAAAGAGATTATTTCGTGGAGTCTCGACATTGTTGGAGGTTTCCGCAGCCAGAAGGCTGCTCAGATTTCCGTATTGAATAATTAAGCGTGAGACCTGACGGCGGGCACCTTCGACAAACTTCGGGCTTAGGAACACGTCATGACGTAAATTATCGATTCCAATTTTTAAGTTGTGGAACGTCAATGACGGGACATAACTAGCCAAGCGGGGAGGCTCTAGCTCTTCGTGGGCAAGGCCCATTCTAAATATCGGTATGCGGGGCATGCGAAAGAGTCATGATGATCGCGGATTAGCGATACCGAGGTACGCGTCAGTCCCTGATTGTCGTGACTAATCAGAGCGTAGCATGCAGTTATATGCAGCCAAAGTTACTCAAGTTGTTGTATGGGTGACAGAAAGCCCGAAATGCTTCGAAATTCACAGCAGGTTTTGTGCGCCTTCACGCGGCCGCTGGAATCGGTCTTTTCGCGTCTAGCTTGGCTCAGTTGCTGTCGCGATTATTGGCAGAGCCTGCGGGGCGGTTTCCGGTTGCCACTGGTTGGTGCGAAGACGCTGTAACACTCTCTACGAAGGCGTGCTCCGAAGTGTGTTGGATGACATTCTCATAATACGGACCTAAAAATTCACGGATTCTTTCCGTCTTCATCGTAGGAGTTCCGCACAAATACCCAGCCGCCTCCGGTGGAATGGACGAGATTCCCGTTCTCCATAGAACTTCAAGCATTCGCCGCATTACCCATTCGCCGGGAACTCGCATTATCTTGATTCTTGCTATGTCCGCGCAACGCTGGACCGTCAAGCTTTCACCTTTGGCCGCAATATTAAGGATAGTAAGCCGGCGGGACTCAGGCTCCGTCTTCCGAAGAATAAAAGTGATTACTCTGGCCACGTCATCTGTATGCACAAATTGTAGGCTCTTCTCCAGATACTTCTTGCCCCATGGAAAAATGCACGGCACTATATTGCCGTTCTTGGCAAGCTTGAGCCCAAGTTTTCCGCGCCCCCGTGGCTCCCCACGAAAAACTTCAAGTAAGTGATTTGCGGCTCCGGTTCCCGCAAACATAGCCGGGCGCAGAAGGTAAACACTGGACCCTCGTGCCGCAGGCGCGCGCTGCTGGACAGCGTCGTCCGCCTCCATCTTCTGTATAGCAATCGGAAGCGAATCCGCTGCCAACTTTTGGTCCTCGCTAGCAGGATCCGAAGATTGCGTTCCATATGCATAAACGCAACTGACGAAGACGAATTTCTTTATAATTTCTTCATCGCGATTGACTTCGGTTAAGGCCTCGACCACACGTGCCGTGCCGCCGACATTCAGTTGCCACATTTGATCGAAATCATGGCGCCCCAACACCCGCGTGGCAGAGGCAAACGCCAAATGCACCACCGCAACTGGGCGTAAGGTGCGCATCAACAAAAATAATTCGCGGCAAGATTCTTCTAGCCCTAAATCAAGCCGCACGAAATTTATGCGAAATGGGGCTTTCGACGGCGGAACGAGATCAATGCCAGTGACTTCGTATTCCGCAAGCATCGGCAGCAGCTTTGATCCCAGGTCACCGGAAATTCCGGTGACCACGATGTTCGGCTTGCTCCAGTCCGTCATTTCGGACCGGGGTTGGAATCACCTGCGGGAGTCCGCCCCCCCGGCGTCGTTGCTGGTGGCTGGGCGGGAGTTGAAGCGGCGAAATAGGCTTCGTCGAACGTAGGCGTTGCTGACTGCTGCATGGCTTGCGATGCATCTTGCATATGCTGTTTTTGCAGAGCCCCGCGTATCTCATCGTGCACGCTGGCAAGGGGAACGGTTTCTTTTTGTTCCAACTTGTAAACGAAAAATCCGCTGGGGTCAGATATGACAGGCGAGACCTCGCCCGGCTTCAAATCGAAAATCGATTTTTGGCTTGGGGGTAACGAGGTGCGCCTGACTTTGTCCATTTTCACATCTGGAGCCGCTGCTTTGAAGTTTGCGAACTTGTAAGCTTCCGCTTGCAGCTTGGTGAAATCTTCCCCGGCTGCCGCGCGGGCCCGGAGATCATCGGCTTCCTTCTTCATAGCCGCTTCGGAATCCTCCTGTCGTTTCTTCGCATCGGCCTCACTGGGCTTGTCCTTAGGAGGGTCCTGCTGTTGAGTGCGAGGAATATACAACCGCTCCGCAGTCGCCTGCTGATACGCCTCTGTGTTGTTCTTGTAGTAAGTCTCTATCTCTTGATCGGAAACCTTGGCCGATTCTTCTTGCAGTGACTGCGCTAGCTGACGGGTCAACACCTGCAGCCTCGCCAGTTTCAATAATTGGTCATACCTCGGGCCGTGATCCAGTCCCCTTTTATGAGCTTCGCTCGACATGATTAAGGCAGTGGCGTACTGGCTCGCAAATTGTTTGCGCGCGGCGGGAGGCACTTGCAACGTGTCGGACAGTTGCTCAAATTCTGATCGTGTGACAACCGTCTTACAGTCGGAACTCTTAGGACTCGTATTCGAGGCATCCGGACTTTTAAGCGAGGGCGCGGCAGCATTGCAAACGCCATTGATAGTGATGACGGCCGGGTTCGTCGAAGACTTCGGCGCCGGCATTTTCTTGTTCGCTTCGACACTTGCGCCAGTTGCGGGCCTAGACGGCGGCGCATTCTGCGCCCAGGATAAGTTCGATACCAGAAACAATATCGCGACAAAACGTATCATTCTTACATCCTCCAAGAAAGATCGAAAAGGTCACCAAAATCGTAGCACAGAGACGCTGCTATTAGTCGGCGGCGGAGTCCTGTGCGCGGTTTACTCGGTTGGCGAAACCGCGTCATCCGGCGATAATGCTGACATGCCGGAGGCACTAGCTTACAGCTCGCAATCGATGCGCAAGGAAAAGCGCGCCGTGGCCGGCAGCTCGGTATTAGCGTCGCTCGCCATCACCACGGCGAAGATTATCGTCGGTGTGGCCACGGGCAGCCTGGGAATTCTCTCGGAAGCCGCGCACTCCGCCCTCGACTTGGTCGCTTCCATCATCACCTTCTTCTCGGTACGAGTTTCCGACAAGCCTGCTGATGCCGATCATCAGTATGGGCACGGTAAAGTGGAGAACTTTTCGGCTTTCATAGAAACCGGATTGTTACTACTCACTTGCATCTGGATTATTTATGAAGCCGTGACCCGCCTCTTCTTCCATCACGTCGATATCGAGCCCACGTTGACCGCGTTCCTCGTGATGTTTTTTTCTATGCTGCTCGATTTTTGGCGATCACGTGCCTTGAACAAAATCGCACTCAAATACGACAGCCAAGCGTTAGAAGCTGACGCTCTTCATTACTCCACCGACATATGGTCAAGCGGGGTGGTAATGATCGGCCTGGTGCTGGTTCTGCTGGGGCGCAAATTGTCCATCGGCTGGTTAAGGGATGCGGACCCAATTGCCGCCCTTTTCGTAGCCGGCGTAGTGGTCTACGTCAGTTCTCGACTCGCGCGCAAAACCGTGGACGCTTTACTCGATGCTGCGCCCGCGGGAGTTCGTTTGCGCATAATCTCAGCAGTTCGCAACGTTGAAGGATTACTTGAAGTAGACCGGGTGCGCATTCGCCGGGCTGGAAATCGGTACTTTGCTGATCTATCCATCGGCTTGGCCCGCAACGTTACCTTCCAACACTCCGAACAAGTAGCCGACGCAGTAACTGCCGCCGTTCATAATGTCTTGCCGGATGCGGACGTTGTCGTCCATTCCATTCCTCGGGCCGCGTACAGCGAAAACATTTTCGACCGCGTCCGTGCGGTTGCCAGCAAGCACAACTACAACGTCCACGACGTGAGCGTCCAAAATCTTCGAGGGCGACTACACGTCGAGCAGCATCTGGAACTTGACGAGCATTTGACTTTAAAAGACGCTCACGATCATGTCACCGTGCTTGAGTCCGAAATCCGTAAAGACGTTCCAGAAATTTCTTCGATCTTGACCCATATCGAGAGTGAGCCCGCTACGATCGAGCGCGGCGACGAAATTCTGCGCGACGCAAGATTAGAGAAGAAACTCAAAGCCATCACGTCCCAATTTCCAGAAATTCTAGATATGCACGACATCTTAATTAAGCGAGTTCGCGAACGTTTGTACGTATCATGTCACTGCACCTTATCCGACGATTTGCCGCTATCTCGCGTCCATGACATCTCTACTGAGCTCGAGATTCGATTTAAGCGAGAGGCCCCGGAATTATTTCGCGTTCTGATTCATCCCGAGCCAAAGACAGATAATCGCCGTTAGTGAAAATTCGTAAGCCCATTTTTTGCTGCGCAGTCTAACTCTTCATGGCTAAAACGGTTGTTAGCAATTAGTCAATGCAACCTGCGTCTCAACAGACCGTTCCACGGCGCGCTCTCCCCGTCCGGGGATATCTTTACATTGCTGCTGCCACCTTTTTCTGGGCGATTTCAGCCACCATGGGGAAAGCGGCGTTCACGGGACGCCTGCGATTTCATGACCAGACCATCGCGCCGATCGACCCTGTGATCTTGTCTCAGGCAAGAACCACATTATCTTTCCTATTGTTGTTCGTGATTCTGTCTGCGCGCCGAGGGATGAAAGCGTTGGTAATCTCGGTCTCAGATTTCTGGAGAATGGCCCTATTGGGCGTGCTAGGCCTTGCCGCCTCGAACTATCTTTACTATCTTGCAATTCAGAAAACCAGCGTCGCAGCCGCCATCACCGTGCAATACACGGCTCCCATTTGGGTATTGCTCTACATCGGCGTGAAATCCCGACAGATTCCCAGTCTTTTGAAACTGTCAGCGGTAGTGATTGCGGTCATCGGGATCGGTACAGCCATTGGGGCCTTTGGCAGGAGCACCCCTAATCTCAATTCGCATGGCGTGATCGCGGCGCTGCTGGCAGCCTTTGCATTCGCCTTTTACAACATTGCGGGACATGATATTCTCGGCCGCCGCGACCACTGGATTGTGTTGCTATACCTGACGCTCACCGCTTCCCTCTTCTGGCTTACAATCAACCCGCCGTGGAAACTGATCGCTTACCGATATTCCGTCGGCCAGGCTGCATTTCTTGCCGTCTTCTCTCTAGTCTCAATGTTGATTCCATTCTCTTTTTATTTCGCCGGACTACGTCACCTTGAGCCGACTCGCGCCGTTGTCACGAGTTGCCTGGAACCGATATTTTCAATCTTGATCGCCAACACAGTGCTTAGCGAAATAGTTCGTCCCGTCCAGCTTGTAGGAATGTTCTTGGTGTTAATGGCGGTCGTGATTGTTCAGCTTCCCGACAAGGCACCTACGAAGGTTGTAGTGATCGACCACGTCTAACATATCGTTGTAAACAGTGTGATTCCTTCTGATGCCAACCGCCAACCGCGCAACCGCTCTTTCGCAAAGCCAGGGGCATTATCGGTGGAAGATCTGCGCTCTGCTGTTCTTCGCTACCACTATCAATTACATCGATCGGCAGGTGTTGGGATTGCTCGCACCCTTATTGCAGTCCAAGATTGGCTGGAACGAAGTTCAATATGGATACATCGTTACCGCATTTCAGGCTGCCTACGCAATTGGGCTGCTGGTACTTGGACAAGTCATCGACCGCATTGGCACCCGTGCGGGTTACGCCATAGCCATCGGAATTTGGAGTCTATCCGCCATGGCGCATTCACTGGTGCGGACAGCCGCGGGATTTGGCGCGGTGCGATTCGCTCTGGGATTTGGCGAGTCTGGAAACTTTCCAGCTGCAATAAAAACTATTGCGGAATGGTTTCCAAAGAAAGAGCGCGCCCTCGCCACGGGAATTTTCAATTGCGGAACTAATGTAGGCGCGACTATCGCTCCGCTCACAGTCCCATGGATTGCGGTTCGCCTGGGTTGGCAATACGCTTTTTTATTTACCGGAGTATTCAGTGCTATCTGGATTGTCTGCTGGCTAAGCGTCTATCACAAACCAGCCGCGCACTCGAGACTGTCGCCGCAAGAATTTCAATACATTCATAGCGAACCGCAAGAACCTGCCGCTCTCGTTCCGTGGTGCAGTTTGCTCGCTTACCGCCAGACGTGGGCGCTGGTCGTCGGGAAGTTCCTTACCGATCCTATATGGTGGTTCTTTCTGTTTTGGCTTCCAAAATTCTTTTACTCGAACCACCATCTGTCGCTCATGGCCCTCGGCTTACCGTTGGTTGTCATCTATAACTCGGCCACCTTTGGGAGCATCGGTGGGGGATGGCTCGCCGCTCGGTTTCTGAAAGCAGGATGGAGTGCGAATCGGGCGCGCAAGACCGCAATGTTAGCGTGCGCGCTGGCCGTAACTCCAATCGTCATCGCCGCTAACGTTCATAGTTTGTGGACTGCCGTTGTTCTCATCAGTCTCGCCACAGCGGCGCACCAGGGATGGTCCGCTAATATGTTTACTCTCGCCTCTGATATGTTCCCGAAGCGCGCGGTAGGTTCGGTTGTTGGGATCGCCGGATTCGGCGGCGCTATCGGCGGAATGTTTATTGCTACGTTCGCGGGATTTCTTCTACAGTTCACTCACAGTTACGTACCGCTGTTCATCATGGCAGGTTCCGCATACTTGATCGCCCTTCTGCTGATTCAAATTCTCTCGCCCGACTTGCAATCGGTCGTCGATCGCGACGGAGCACTTTAGTCGCTGCGGAATTTACTGAAAGTCCAGCCCCTTGACTCGATATCACGAAAAATTATCCAACCGAGGCTTCATGACTGCAGCCAAGAAGGGCCTTCCGAATGCGTCGCGATCACCACTGACAACAATTCCGGTGCTTCCCACCGAGATAGCATAACCACGGAATTTCTCGAAGTTTCTAACCTCAAATCAATAATCCGGCGTTACGTTTTACGGACTCATGACAAAAAACAGTTTGTCATAACGAACATTTCGATCGTGGATACAGTCGCCTCAGCCAAATTTGGCTTGAGGACTTTCCATGACAAAGCTTCTGCAACTTGCACTGCTAGCTACCGCTCTCATCACGGCTCTAGCCGGTCCAGCCGCTAGTCTTATGGCTGATGGTGGAGGACCGTGGCCCGGCAGCGGGAAAAACACCATCCAGTTAGTGAATGGGTAAAGGGATAAGAGGGGAACTAGTGAATACGCCGCAAGAAGTATCAGTGGAGGGCGCGCAAGCTCGCCCTGCCTTCCACTGATATTTGCGACGTTAGATCTCGTCCCGGTGCACGGTATCGATTCCAAAGGCCGGCATGCATATTGCGATGTACTCTGCGCCGCCTTCATTAGGAGTCGAGTACTGCACCCACTCTCCGGCATGCGCAATCACGCATTGTCCCGCCGTCACATCCATAGTTCCTGATTTATGACGAACGCGGACCGTTCCCTGTAGGACCAGGGTGAATTCCTCGAACTCCGGTGTTTGTCCCACCTCCTCCCAACCTTCGGGACTCCTCATGTGCGCAACGCTGATCGCGCTGGTCTTGCTATTGGCTCGGCCGATATATTCGTCAATCAGCTTCGGTTTCGTCCCCACGCAGGGAATGCGGGTAGGTTGGGAAATCAAGGTTGGCATGAATCCTCCATCGATGGGCTAACCTGACTTTAGCAAGAAACGAGATATCGAGACCAGTAGCATGGAAACGCGAAAGCATTCGGTCACTGATCGCCGAAACATTGTCCGGGATTAAACTGTGAGCAACCGTGACTTTTGAAGATGCGAAGTAGTTAAGACGTCAATTGCTGGGAAACCCACCGAGAGGGTTGTGATTCGTTCGGAAGGCATAATTCCGGTCTGAATGGCATGGTTCAATAGTTCGATTGCTTTGCCAGTGCTGGGAGGTACTATTACGGTTGCGGTAAGCAATCCTCGCTTTATCCAGCTAAGTCCGGTTTTCGTAACGCCATCTACCCCAAGGTAAGGAAGATTCAGCCAGCGGTCGCGTCCCGCGTTTTCAGGGAGTTCCTGGAAGGCTTTGCGCGCACCAATTGCCATGGCATCGTTTTGGGCAGCGATAACGTCCATGTGGCTTTGCCGCGAAGTGGACAGGCGCAACCACGCACTGATGGCTTTGTACGCGCTCGCCTCTGTCCAGTTGCCTTTTACCAGCTTGACTTGTAAGTCGCCTTTGCATTCGTACATGCCAGTGGTTCGGCCCTTCGTGGCGGCACTTTCGCTGGGACCCTGGATACATAGGACGGATCCGCCTTTGGGCAGCAGCGCCTTGAACTGATTTCCTTGTATTCGTCCAATTTCCTCATGGTCGGCAGTCACCGCAAAAATGGGTACGCGATAGGAGCGCCGCAGCTCAGCCATATAATCTACGTCGCGGTTGAGCACCACCCAACCAATTCCAGCCGCCGCTGCAGCACGCGCTACTTGTGGCAGTGCGGTTCCCCCGACAGGCTCAAGAATAATTCCATCTGGATGCGCTTCGGCTCGGGACTGAATGACTTTAAGAAGCTGCTGGCTTTGAGTGATGGAATCGCTGTCGGCATAGATAATTTGAATCTCGACTCCAAGCCGTCGTGCGGTGTCTTCTGCCGCAGCCGCTTGTTCAATCTGATAGTCGTTATCGTCGGTGATCAGCGACACGACGAATTTCATCTTCTTCATAGGGTCACCGTTTCATACCATCACGTCCCGATGATATTCCCATCTTCTTAGAACGAAACGTAACTGAAGTAATGGCTCTTTCACCATTTCAAGACGAAACGCCGGTCAATATAGCCAACTTTTTTAGGGTGCTAGAATGGCGGCGATGTCATCGGGTGCAAGGCCAACATATTTCGACGAGTCCCCGTCGACTACAAAGCGCGCAACGAAACGCCTGATGTCAGTAGACGTTTTTCGCGGTGCGACCATCGCAGCCATGATTCTGGTGAACGATGCTGGGGACGAGCCCTCTTCCTATCGATGGCTACGACATTCGCAATGGAATGGCTGGACCCCTACCGATCTGGTTTTCCCGTTTTTCCTGTTCATCGTGGGAGTGGCGATGGTTTTTTCGTTCCGCTCCAGGTTGCAGCGCGGAGAAAGCCGCGGTGCGCTACTACGGCACGTCCTGTGGCGCAGCGCTCTGCTGTTCGCGATTGGCTTATTCCTGAACGGATTTCCCAATCACTATCACCTCACGTCATGGCGTTTTTACGGCGTGCTTCAGCGGATTGCCATTTGCTACTTAATTTCCGCCACCCTTGAACTATGGACAGGGTGGAAAGCGCAGCTTGGGGTCCTCTCTGCCTGCCTCGTCGGCTATTGGATATTAATGCGATATGTGAATGTTCCTGGCCTCGGCATTCCAGGGCGTGATGTGCCTTTCCTTGATCCAGACAAAAATCTTGCCGCGTGGCTGGATCGAAAATTACTGATGGGACATCTGTACGAACACACGCGTGATCCCGAAGGTGTACTAAGCACCATCCCGGCGATCGCTACAAGCCTGTTAGGAGGTTTGAGCGGTAAATGGCTTGCATCCACTCGCGTCAGCCTTAATAAAGTAACGGGGATGATTATCGCCGGGGTTTGCGGGATTGCTCTTGGAGAATTTTTCAATCAATGGTTTCCCATCAACAAAAAACTCTGGACCAGTTCCTACGTCCTATTGACCGCTGGACTGGCGCTGGTTGGCCTCGCCATGTGTTATTGGGCGCTTGATGTAAAACGGTGGCGCCGATTCTCTGTTCCGTTCCTCGTTCTCGGGATGAATTCAATCGTGGCCTACGCCCTCTCCGAAATGCTGGCGGCGACATTAACATCGGTGAAGGGGCAATCAAACGACCCTTTGACCTTGCAAGAAATTATTTATGAAAATCTGTTCCGGCCATTCGCTGACCCACCCAATGCATCCCTTCTCTATGCTCTCTCTTACGTCGCCCTGTGTTGGCTTGTGATGTATTTTCTTTATAGGAAGAATATCTTTATAAAGATATAAAGTTTCAGGCTGCAGGACAGGGATTGAGCAGGCGGAGCGCGGACAAAATGCGTGTGCGGCAATCCGCGGTAAGCCAACTGATGTTCATTTCCTGGCACGGAATAGGTTGGCGATTCCAAAAGTGTAAGGTGTCCAGGACACTTCGGAGAATCCTGCATGCCTCATTCTTTCGAGCATTTCCGACGGGGAAGGAAATTTCTGCACCGATGCTGGAAGATAGTCGTAAGGCCCTTTAATCCCCGAGAGCAGCGATCCTACCGTAGGCAGCACATGCTTGAAATAGATTGCATATAATTTTCCCAATAAACCTCCGGGCTCTCCGAAATCGAGAATTCCGCACTCTCCACCGGGACGCAGCACACGGACGATCTCGCGTAGCCCAGCATCGTAATCCGCGAGATTTCTGAAACCGAATGCTGTCGTGACTAGATCGAATTGCGCGGTGGCAACCGGCAGGCGAAGAGCGTCGGCTTCCATCCACATGAGGCGGGTTGCAATGGCTTTGGCGCGGGCTCTAACAAGCATCGGATGAGCGAAATCCGCGCCTACAATCCCAGTTGTTTCTGACGATTTCTCATACAGTGCAAGAGTTAAGTCTCCCGTCCCGCAACACAGATCCAATACTTGGACATTTTGGCGGGAAAGAATGTGTGCAAACGTTCGTGCAGTTCGGTTCCACCATAGCCGGTCAACGTTGCACGACAGCACGTGATTGAGCAGGTCATAGCGAGGTGCTATGGTGGAAAACATCTCGCGAACGGCCCGCGCTGCCGTTTGTGGATCGGTCGCTCCCAGTGGGCGGGCGCCCTCAACGAGTTCCTTTTTAGTTGACTCCGAGGTCAGCAGAGTGTTTACACGCACAGTAATAACTTACCAGTTCTAACGACCGCAGATTTTTGGGCTGGTGAAAACAATAGGTTTTTATTGTCCCTACACTCGCTCTAACCTTATACGGTGGTGGTCTGTGCAACTTCGATCCCTCTCGACGCCTCTAAGACGTAATGTCGGGTTCAACCATGAACTTGCGTCACTCCCTTCTAGTTTTCTTGATGGCCCTGGCGTTGATCCAACTCGCTTGCGGAGGGGGTAGCACGCCCCAGCCTGTTACTGGAGGAACAGGGGGCGGCGGAACAGGCGGCGGTGGAGGTGGTACCGGGGGTGGCGGCGGTTCCTCGCAGTTCGCACATGTATTTCTGATAGTAGAGGAAAACCATAGTTACGCCCAGGTGATCGGAAATACAAACATGCCGTACCTGAACTCGCTGGCAACAAAATATGGACTGGCCACCCAATATTTCGCGGACGCGCATCCTTCGCTACCCAACTACTTTGAACTGACTTTAGGTGAAGGTACCTCCATAACTGGAACGCAGGGCGATAATTATCCCGGCCCAGTCAGTCAAGACAATGTAGTAAGAGCGTTAACCGGCGCCGGAAAAACTTGGAAGTTTTACGGTGAATCACTTCCCCAAAATGGTTACTTAGGAGGGGATCGCGGCGCTTATGTTCGCCGGCACAATCCTTTTTCATACTTATCTGACGTTCAGAACAGCACCACCCAAGCGAATAACATGGTCCAGTTCTCCCAGTTCGCATCCGACCTCGCGGCAACGACATTTGCCAACTACAATTTCATCGTCCCGGACTTGACAAACGATGCGCACGATTGCCCTGTAAATACCCCCTCTTGTACGGACGATCAGAAGCTAGCGAATGCTGACGCATGGTTAAAAACGAATATTGATCCGCTTCTTAACAGCACCGTCCTCCAGAGCTCACTGGTGATCATTACCTTCGATGAAGGCGACTTCGCCGATGTAAGAAATTTGGGAGGTCAGGTAGCTACCGTAATCATTGCTCCCACAGCGAAGAGTGGCTACCAATCCACTACGTCCTATGAGCATGCGAGCACCCTGCGGTTGATGCTCAAGAGTTTGGGTGTTAGCGATCTACCAGGGGCATCGAACTCCGCCCCGGACATGACGGAATTTTTCAAGTGATCGCTACACCGCAACAGTGACAGAACTCTCAGTGCGCGTCACGGGTCGGTAAAGAGTGTCGCGTTCGACGGGATCCCTTCCCGCCTCCCGAATCAATCTCATCAAATCTTGACGTCTCATTCCCTGTGGCGTCGTGGCTCCAGCATCGTGATAAATCTTTTCCTCTACTACCGTCCCGTCGATATCATCCGCGCCGAAACGCAACGCGATCTGCGCGATTTTCGCCGTCATCATCTGCCAGTAAGCTTTTATATGCGGAAAATTATCCAACACCAACCTGCTCACCGCGATCTGCTTGAGGTCGATCATTCCGGTGGTCTTGGGAAGATGTTGCAGGGCGGTGTGGTCGGGATGGAATGCCAAAGGAATGAAAGTCTGGAACCCATGAGTTTCATCTTGCAGCGCCCGTAGTCTCAGCAGATGATCCACTCGGTCTTCCGCATTCTCTACATGGCCATAAAGCATTGTTGCATTGGATTTCAGCCCCATTTGATGCGCCAACTTCGCTGTTTGCAGCCATTCAGCGCCGTCAATCTTGTGGTCGCAGATAATGTGACGTACACGATCAGAGAAAATCTCTGCACCTCCGCCCGGTAGTGAGTCAACCCCTGCGAATTTCAATTGTGCCAGCGTCTCCCCGATAGATAGCTTTGCTCTTTTCGCAAGATAAGCTACCTCTACCATGGTGAATGCTTTTAAATGCACTTGAGGAAAGCGCTGTTTGAGCCCCGCAATCAGATCGAGGAAATATTGAAATGGCAAATCGGGGTGCAATCCTCCGACGATATGAAACTCGGTCACGGCTTCGCTGTAACCCGAAGCCGCGGTCTCAAAAGCTTCTTCCAGCGCCATGGTGTAAGAACCGGGCGCGTCTTTCTTGCGGCCGAATGCGCATAGGCGACAAGCTGCGATACAGACGTTCGTAGGGTTAATATGGCGGTTTACGTTGAAGTAAGTTTTATTGCCATGCATGCGTTCGCGGACGACGTTTGCGAGCCATCCCACTGCAAGAATGTCGGCAGTCCCGTACAAATCGAGAGCGTCCTCTTCGCTCAAACGCTCGTGACACATGACCTTTCCGTGAATTGGTTCTAGGCGTCGATCGTCAGTCTGGAAGGAATGCAACATCATATTGATGATACCGTAGGCGGGTAGTTCCGGTCTCGTCAGTTTACTTCTCTACGGTTTTCGCAGTAACAAGTCGCATGCAAGAAAACATAAAAATATTACTGAGATCACTCCATTCATAGTAAAAAATGCCGCGTTAAGCTTGCTGAGGTCGGCGACTCGCACTAATGTATGTTCGTAAATTAGAAGTATGGCGACCGCGGTCACTCCGGCGGCTGCGAGAGTACCTAACGCAAAAACACTTACGACTGCGGCCAGGAGCGCGATCATCGCCACATGGAATGCGCGTGAAATCCACAGCGAGTTTTTGATTCCGCAAAATCGGGGAATTGAGTGCAGGCCCGCTTGAGAGTCAAAGTCGAAGTCTTGGCACGCATATAGAACATCGAATCCAGCAACCCAAAACGTTACTGCGGCTGTTAACAGCAATATTCTCGGATCCAAAGAACCGCGAACTGCGATCCATGCCCCCGCAGGGGCGATTCCCAGCGCCAAGCCCAGTACCAAGTGTGACCAGCGCGTAAACCTTTTCGTATAGGAATAACTCAAAATTACGGCGAGTGCGACTGGCGATAATATGAACGACAAGTGATTTAGCCGTGACGCGGCCAATATAAAAACTGTGCATGATGCAATCACGAATAGGGTGACAAATTTTGGGGACAAACTGCCTGACGGAAGAGCGCGCATACTCGTTCGTGGATTAGCGGAGTCCGTCTTGACATCAGCGAGGCGGTTAAATGCCATCGCTGCCGAACGCGCTGCAATCATAGCAACGATGATCCATCCCAACTGATGAAGCGTTGGAATGCCGCGAGCCGCCAGTAGGGTGCCGCAAAGCGCAAATGGCAGTGCGAATATGGAGTGCTCCCACTTGATCATCTCCAGCGTGACTGAGAGGTTACGAAAAAAACCCACTCAAAGATTGTAGCAACTCAGCGGTCGAAACTCTGAGAGCCGGCCCAAATTAAAGGCACGAAGCGGCATGGTTCGAGTCGAGTAATTTGAGGGATGCCGTGTTGTTTGCACACCAGCTGCAAATCTTGTTGATGAGGGGGGCCAATTGGAATGATCATTCTTCCTCCTTCCCGCAATTGCTGGATTAACGGCGCAGGAATTTCATAGGATCCAGCGGAGACGACGATGGCGTCAAAGGGAGCTTCTGCGGGAATTCCCTGACTGCCGTCCCCAAGCAATATTTTTACGTTCTTATATCTAAGTTGAGCCAAAGCTCTTTGCGCCAGGCATTCCAAGGCGCGATGGCGCTCAATAGAAAAAACGAAATTACATAGTTCCGCCAGCAGCGCCGTTTGATACCCAGATCCCGTACCGATTTCCAGAACTCTATCGCTCAAGTTCGGATTCAAGGACTCAAGCATCCGTGCAACTATGTATGGCTGCGAGATGGACTGGCCGTCGCCGATGGGAAGAGGGTGGTCGCTGTAGGCTTGTGAGCGATATTTTTCATCCACAAAAATATGGCGAGGAACCCGCGCCATGGCACCGAGAACCCCGGCATCTTGAATTCCGCGACGGCGTAGCTGATTTTCAACCATCGTCTCGCGTTGGGACTCAAAAAAATGTTCGTCGAAGTCCCCGAGCATAAGTCACTTCTCGACCGCTGAAAGTTCGTACGACAATTTTAAATCGGATCAAGAAAACTCCCTACTTTCATTTTTAGTTTAACTCGGGTTTATTAACAGAATCGGTTTCACGGGGCCGAAATTTCGCGCGATTACCTTGGTGATCTATTGCCCCATTACTATGCGGTCTAAAGTTGCAAAATGATACTTTCATCCATGGTGCTGTCCCGCGACTGGCCTGAAGTAAGCGTGCTCGAATGCATTCTTGGGGCCCTGCATATTGAAGTCGAAGTCGAGACCCAGCCCTTACTTGCTAAAAAGAAACTTGCAAAATCAAAAATTGATGCTCTCATCGTCGATTCCGATCTTGATGGGTCCACCAGTTTTCTCCGCGGCTTGGAACATAGCATCCTTTTACAGATCGTACCGCTTGTGATTTTTAGCGGTCGCCGCAGCAAAGATAAAACTAACGAAGCCCTCGGTAGCTTCTTCTTTCAGAAACCAATTTCTGTGGAACAAGCGGTGCGTACATTATCTGCCGCGAGGAGCATGATTGTAGACGGGCGACTTCGCTACCACCGCCACCCGGTGCGAACCGAAGTCCAACTCACCTGCGGGCCTAGCAAAAAAGTGGATGCGCAATTAATGAATGTTAGTCAGGGTGGTCTTCGAATCCGCGTCGCCGATCCTCTCCCCGCGGGGGATACGCTTCAGGTAAGCTTCGCTTTGCCGGGAGCGAAACGACGCTTAAAAATGAATGCAGAGGTGGCTTGGCAAAATAATCAAGGAGACGCTGGAATCCGCTTCATTTCCCAACCAGGCCCTACCCGACGCAACTTACAAATTTGGTTGGAGCAGCGTTTCATAAACAACTAGGTTCACGTGGATCCCGCCACTTGCACCGCTAATCGTCCTGATTCCGGCTCAGCGCAATCATACGTCTACTTCGGTTTTTATCCCGCATGAACGTTAATAAGCGGTCGCGTCCGGGTCCCTTGCATCTAATTTGCATGCCAGTGCTTCCCGACCTGGTTTACTCCCGCGCCCCAAACCGTCGGGCGGCGGATGAGCACCTCGATCACATCGCAGCGGTGCTGGACGATATTTTTCGCATACCCGGCACCAGGATCCGCTTCGGACTCGACGCCATCGTCGGATGGATCCCGGGTATCGGAGACGCAGTCGCTGGAATCGCGTCATTCATTATCGTCTTTGCCGCATGGCAAAGGCGTGCCCCATTCATCACCCTCGCCCGCATGGTGCTTAACATAATGCTGGAAATGACCCTCGGTGCGATCCCTGTGGTTGGAGACATCTTCCACGTTGCTTGGAAGTGTAATCGTCGTAACTATCGCTTGCTGCTGAGAGCGCGGGAGAGACCCGGAGAGCACAAGTTATCGGACTGGCTGTTTGTGGGTTTGATTTTCGTAGCGATAGCGGCGATGGGGGCTATACCCGTCTTGACATTAGCATGGTTGTGGACTTTGCGAAAATAGTCAGACCCATCCTGCATCAATTACGAAACTTTGGCTGGTAATGGATGAACTATCGTCTGCGGCGAGAAATAAGGCTAACCGTGCGACCTCCTCGGGGATAATCATTCTTTTCAGAGATTGGTGCTTTAATATCTCCGCCAGGTAGGCCTCGGTAAACCACAGTCTTTTCTGCCGCTCAGTGAAGACGGCTCCCGGCATAATGCAATTTATGCGAATGTTATCTGTGCCAACTTCGTGCGCTAGAGTGCGTGTCATCCCAACGATCGCGGCCTTCGCGGTCACATAAACGGGAAGGTTAGTCGATGGAATGACCCATGCGATGGAACTCATGTTAATGATCGATCCTCTTCCCGCCTTTTTCATGGCGGGAAGAACTGCCTGTGTCATAAAAAACTGATGTCTTAAATTTACAGCAATCAAGGTGTCCCAATATTCAGGTGTAACTTCTTCGATGGAGTGGCGGGTGTCGTTCCCTGCGTTATTGACCAGCACATCTATTATCGAGAACCGCTCTAAAATTTCGTCCACTGTCTTACGAAGAGCGAAAATATCTGTAAGGTCGCACCGATGATAGATTGGACCGGGAAAACTGTTTTTTTTCAGCCTCCCAACAAGCGCCGCGGCCGCACTGTCCTGGATGTCGAGAAAAACAACGCGAGCCCCCTGCATAGCGAAGGCCTCTACCATCGCCTCCCCGATGCCGCTTGACCCGCCACTAACCAACACGATGCGATCCCGCAGACTCGGATAAGTCGCGAATTTTCTGGGGTTTTCCATGCGCCGAAATTATGTCACGAGTGTCGACCGCCCGTAGCGGGTCACGACGCCGACCTTATTCTTTTTGCAACGGGTCGGACTGTCTTTCGGCATGAGATCAATGTCCGGCAGGCTAGGAGGTGTTTCTAGTGTCGGAAACGTAAAAGACGAGGGTGCTCGTTTAGGAGTACTTCATGCAATGGATTCGAATCAGCCCTTACAAGTCATTGGAATAGAAGGTAATACAAAACTCAGGACAGGCGAACGATCGGCGCCTTTAGGTGCGACTCCAGTTGAAGTCTGGGTTGAGGGCGCAGTATCGCTGCAACGGCTGGCACGGGTTTGTAACGTGTCAGCCCTTTTTTTTGGCGAACCTTTTGCTTTGTAGTGTCTGACCTAATGTCATTTTGAAGTTGAACCGTCAAATTTCATTTGAGCAATGTGAGCGCGTCGACCGCGTTGAAGGGGAATTGCCGAATTGACTGTTGGCCAGTCGTACTCAATGTAACGTCAACCCGCCGGTCGCTGGCTAGCATAATTTTGGTCATATGCCTTAATACACGCTGCCTGTCTATTGTATTCAGCTCGGGGTTTTGCTCGACCGCAGTTCTTACTTCTTGTTCACTAAGAGTTTGTTGTTTCCCGAAAGCGCGAGTTTCGATGTTTGAGTCCGGAACTCCGTTTGCGATTAAGAATTGTTTGGTTCGCTCGACGCGTCGCACCGAAAGCGCATGGTTAAATTCAATAGAGGCCCGCGGATCCGCGTGTCCCTCGAGGGTAAGATGTGCTCCCGGCTTGAGTTGTAAGTATTTCTTAAAGTCATCGGCGAGCCGGCGGAGGGTTTGCTGTTGGCTGGAAAGCAGCCCGCCACCAGGAGAGGCCACCGTCGGACGTGAAGTTGCGAAATAAATGCTATGCAACCTAAGCCGGGTCTCAAGCTCCGCGACCTCGGGCCAGACTGGAGCCGGCGCTTCAACGGTAATTTCTGCCAACCCTTGCGTGTTTAATCCGCGAGCGTCGCTGCATGTGGCCCGGACGATGATGGGGCCGGGTGCCGCGCCAGAAGTTTTAAGTACGGCAGTACCGTCGGTGGAGGAAGCGATATTGCCGCCAGTAGCCGTCCAATCGGCAACTTTGATTGCCAGGCCATCCGGAGAAGAGCACATGCAGGTGATCATCGATTCAGTGTCGGCGAAAAGGGTTGGGGGACTGGCTTGGCATGAAACTGTCGGCGGATTCTGCGGACGATCTTTTATGGTAAAGCTCGCATTGCAACTCGCCTCACCTCCGATTTTTATCCGGGAATCAGACACCCGTGCGTTAACTGTGTAACTGCCAACTGCGAGACCGATGGTTTCGATCATCGCATTGTTATTTGTCTGCGTGACCTTGCCTCCGGTGCTGCTCCATGAGTAGGTCAACGAGTGCGCGAGATTGAAATTGCTCGGAAGGGCTGATGCGTTTATGGGTTCTCCCTCGACCGCCTCGCTTGGATTCACTGAGCAGGCCGCTCCAAGTTGCGGCCCCACGTAGTGGGCGCCGAACATGATCACCAGCCCGCTTTGCATTCTCGCGCCTCTGACGTCGGTTGAGGGAACTAGCGACTCGGCTCCAAAATGATGGTTGGAGAACACGTAATCGGCGCGGATAAGCCGCAACGCAACGTGTTTGCTTAAGTTCACATCAAGACCACCACCTGCCATGAATCCGAAGTGATCATCGCGTTGAAAAAGATCCGGGGTCAACCGGTGAACGCCAAACAAAGCCTCTCCAAAAGGGGCGAGGTGATGGGTGCGCCAAGTCAGTTTAGGACCGGCTGAGAGGTTATAGAAGGCAGCGTCATCGATCCTGCTTGGTGAGCCGTTTTCATTGCTGTCCCAGTGACCACTGATGTCGGCCGTCAGGCCCAAGCAATGATTGAAGTTGTAGGTCATGCCAGCGCCGGCGCCTCGCGGATTGGATTCAAGAAAGCTGGTGACCGGCAACAGGCCTCCGGGTTGAAGCCCATGGACATCCGCATGCGGATAGAAGAAGGAGTATCCGCCAAAAATCTCCCATCTAGGGTATGGTGTCGGATTATCGTTGCCATGGTCTTGCGCGATCGATGTAGTGATAAGAGCGCAAAGAGCGGATGCACCCAAAAGTACCGCCAAAAGACTGGAAACGATGTTCGAACGAGATTGCATATAAACCCCTCCGGCTTTGACCATGAACGCCTCTAATGGAAAGCCAAGGAACCAGCCTCAAACTGGCTCCCTGTTGCGCCTCAACTTGTTACGGAATGGTGATCATGTTGGTGTCTAACGTGACCCCACCGTTTCGCGCCAAAGCTCTGCCGACCATATTCGCTCCGGTATCGAGTGTGACCGATTGCAGGGCCATGATGGTTCCCTTAAATATGGAATTGGTCCCCAAAGTAGCCGAGCTACCAACTTGCCAGAAGACGTTTTTAGCCTGCGCGCCACCAGCGAGAACTACTTGGGTGGAGCCCAAAGTCGTCAGAGTGGAACCAACCTGGAAGATGAACACCGCATTGGCATTTCCCTGAGCGTCTAGAGTGACGTTTCCGGCCGAAAGCATGACGGTGGTGGCATTGGTATAGAGCCCGGGCGCAAATGTAAGTCCACTCATATCCCCCGGAAGTACGGCGCCCCCGGCTAGCCCCGCGGTGTAGATGTAAGCCGTGGTCAAGTCCAGTTGAGCTTGGGCCGCCGTGGGGTCGGTCACATGAAACATGGCCGGCGGAGTCAGTGTGCCTGGAGGAAACCCCGTTACCGCGCTGCCTGGACTCAATCCGAGATCGCCGCCCGTGACTATGGTAGGTCCGGTGTTGGTTATGGTGGAACTGGCTAGAGCATCAAAGTTTGCGGCCGAGCCCAAATTTACCGGCGGCTGGCAAGCTAAGAGGACGGTATGAAAGGTCCATACGAAATTAGCTGTCAAAGGATTCCCTGCAAGGTCTTGAGCGCCAGTCGTGATGGTCGCGGTATAGGTTGTATTGAGGGCCAGATTGGCGCCAGGCGTGAACTGGGCAACCCGGCCGGTTCCGTCAAGAGTTACAACTCCCATTATTGCTGGCCCAATCGTGAAAGTTGTGGTGTTTAGGGTCGTGGGATTCATCGCTTCGTTGAAAGTTGCTGTGATCACCGAGTTTTGACATACCCCAACTGCGCCGGCCGCGGGAGACTCGGAAATTACCGCTGGTGGAGGAGCAGCGGCACATGCGATCGCTCCCGTGGTAAACGTCCAGGCAAAATTACTTGTTAAAGCCCTTCCAGCCTGGTCCCTTGCTCCCGTATTTATGGTCGCGGTGTAAACCGTGCTTAAAGCGAGGTTGGCTGATGGAGTGAAAGTAAAAATTTTGTCCGCCGCATCGTGAGTAATCGTACCTGTGACGCCGGGCGACACCGTAAACGTCGCTAGGTTAATAGTGGCTGGGTTCATCGCCTGCGGGAAAGTAACCGCTACCACCGTACTAGTACAAACGCCGGTTGAGCCGTTGGGAGGAGTAACCGAGACCGGTGGCAGTGGCGGCTGGCACAACGTCGCCCCAGTAGTGAAAGACCACACAAAATTCGTCGCCAAGTTTTTGCCTAATAGATCCTGCACTCCGGTCGTGATGGTCGCGTTATAAAGGGCGTTCACAGTAAGACTGGCACTGGGTGTGAAAATTGCGGAGTCGCTGGCGGCATCGTAGGTAATTTGCCCGGCGACAGGAGTGTTTCCCGGCCCAGTCAAAGTGAACGTCGTGCTATCGATGGAAACCGGGTTCATGGCCTCGCTGAAGGTGGCCGTGATCACCGTATTTGGACAGGTTCCAACTGCAGCATTCGGGGGGGAAACTGAGATTACGGTTGGAGCGCCTACTCCGACGCACACGGCAACGCCGGTGGTAAACGTCCAGGTAAAATTCGCCGCCAAGTGATTGCCATACGCATCGGCTACCGCGGTGGTGATGGTGGCTTTGTACACGGTGGACAGCAGGAGAGCGGAACTGGGCGTGAATACTGCCGTGTTGCTGGCCGGTATGTAGGTCACTTGTCCTGCAGCATTTGTGGCAGCCGGTCCCGCCACTGTGAACGTCATTGAGTTGAGCGTCGCCGGATTCATGGCCTTGCTGAAGGTGGCCGTAACGATTGTGTTGGAGCAAGCGCCCGTTGCTCCGCTCGTCGGCGCAACTGAAAGGACGGTGGGCGGGACGAACTGCACAGCATTCGCGGCACTTCTGTCCGAATCGCCGCAGCCAGTAGTAAGAATGGTCAGAAATGAAGCGGTCAAAGTTAGTAAGACGCAGACTTGAAAATTCGGTCTATGCATTGGCTTCGCCTTTTCTTCTCGCATGGGTCGTGATGACTGTACAAAAGTCCGCGCTTTGTTTCTTCATAAAACAGCGCCGAATGAACTTCCGGTACAGTTACTTTTTTCATTTTGGGAACATCGCAAAGGTGGGAAATCGATTTGGCTCCTTTTATTACGCGGGTGTTTTCTTGGACAGCATTCTTGTATTAGTTGACGGAATCTGGATGCCAACCCTCGTCAGCATTTAAGTGGGACGGGTGGCACATAGCGGATTCGCCTTTGATAAGAATCAAATGAACTACAAAAACGACAGGCGCATCTAGCGCTGTGGGGAGAAATATATGCATAGGCAATTGTTTTGCTTTTCGGGAGAAATGGCTGGATGGCACAACCCCGCATCACGGAACCCAACGGCAGACCATGATTTAAACTTGTCGCATGGACAAAAAAGAAATCAATTCTCCGAAATTGACCGGAAACTTTTTATTTTGGGTTTGTGGAGTCGGCGGTCTGATATTGGTTGCGTTGCTGGGGCATTTCGTCTGGCACATCTTTTAAAGGCTAGAGTTTGTCGAGCACCGATCGCAGTTCTCGTATGCCGCCCCCCATTCATTCCTTCTATTTGCAGAGTGTCAATTTGGAACTCGTCCCGTTCCGATATGACTATCGCGTGACTTGAGCTTTTTCTTCAGACACGATCCCTTCTTGCTGTCAGTATTTATCTGCTGAGTTTGTGCCGGACGCAAAACCTCCGCGCGAACACGATTCGGACTTCAATTTAAGAAACGCGCGCAACTTCGCTTATCTCGGATTGGACCGGCTATACGAATTTAAACCAGTGTTGAAAGTTGTACCGGCAGACTTATGCCACAAGGAGAAACCGTGAAAACCATGCTGTTTTTAATAATTTTAATGGCACTAAGCGTGAATACATTTTCGCAAACATCTCCACAAACCACGACCACGACCACTGTGGTCGAGCCGATGGCCCACACGCCAACTTTTCATGTAAATGTAATCAGCCGCACTACGCAAGCGGTCAACTACCAGCACCGCAGTGGATCGACCAAGCTGGACTTCGCCGGCACTGATCTCATGCCGTCGGCGGAGGGACAGGCCGAGGTCAACAGTAAGCGCGGAGCCATCGAAATCGAAGCGGAGTTTGGCAACCTGCAAAAGCCGACGACCTTTGGCAACGAATATCTGACTTACATTTTGTGGGCGATATCACCCGAAGGCCGCGCCGTCAATCTCGGCGAAGTGTTGGTAGGCGGCAACAGCCGCAGCAAATTGACCGTAACCACCGACCTACAGGCGTTCGCGATAATCGTCACCGCTGAACCTTATTATGCGGTGAGGCAGCCGAGCAACGTGGTGGTGCTCGAGAATATCCTTCGAGACGATACCAAGGGGACAGCCGAGGCGGTAAACGCAAAATACGAATTGATGGAGCGCGGCGGATACATTCCAACGGGATACAAATTTGATCCCGTAGTGATGAATGCGAAGTTACCGTTGGAATTCTTTGAGGCGCGCAATGCTTTGCGTATCGCACGGTCCGAAGGAGCGGAGACCTATGCCAGCGATAGCTACCAGCACGCGGTCCGGCTGATGAACAGCGCCGACGGCTACGCCACCAGGAAAAATGTTCCCAAGAAGCCATTGATTGCTATCGCCCGTGAAGCCGTGCAAACCGCTGAAGATGCCCGCGAGATCGCAGTGAAGAAAATGGAAGAGTGGCGCTTGGGGAACGAACGCATGGCCTCAGCTAACGAACTGGCTCAGACGCGCTCACAGGCTGAGGAAGCTACGCGCATGAAAGACCAGGCACAATCTGACCAGGCCCGCGCCGAGGCGGCTAAAGCCCAAGCTGAGAGCGACACTACCCGAGCGCAAGCCGCAAAGTCGCAAGCCGAAATGGATACCGCCAAGGCCCAGGCTGAAGCGGAACAAGCCCGTTTAGCGGCGCGACATTCGCAAGCCAACGCTGACCAGGCGGAAATGGATAAAGCCGCGATGCGTACGAAGTTGTCGGCCCAGCTGAATTCCATTCTGCAAACCCGTGACAGCGCAAGAGGACTGATCGTCAGCATGTCCGACGTTCTGTTTGATACCGGCAAATATTCGTTGAAGCCGGGAGCGCGCGAGAAACTGGCCAAGGTTGCTGGCATTCTTCTGGCGTATCCGGGACTCAACATCGAAGTTGGCGGCTATACCGACAATATCGGCGCTGAGGACATGAATCAGCGTTTGTCGGAAAATCGCGCCGGCTCAGTGCGCGACTATCTGGTAGAGCAAGGGGTGACGACGAATGCGGTCAGTGCCAAGGGCTTCGGGAACACCATGCCAGTAGCCTCCAACGACAACGCTACGGGACGCCAACAGAACCGCAGAGTTGAATTGCTAGTATCTGGCGATGCAATCGGGAATTCCGCCAACACCACAACCGGAAGCTTGCAGTAATAAACGGGCCTTCTCACGGCGCGAGATGATCCGTTCGACTCGCGCCGTTTGAGTTTTTAGAAATGAGGAATGCATGCTGGGAACAATATTGGTCGTGATTTTGGTGTTAGCGCTGTTTGGGGCATTGCCGCGGTGGAATCACAGTAAGCAGTGGGGCTACGCACCGACCGGCGGGGTCGGGTTGATTCTGCTCATCGTAATTATCTTGCTGGTGCTGGGAAGAATTTGACTTAAGGAGAGGAGCGAAGCGCAGCTCTCGTGTAAAGCACGACCATTTGTCGTCAACGCGCGCGACGGTGAAAGCTGTTCGGTCCCATGGTTACGATGAACAATTCAAAGTTGGGAAAACCATCCCGAAAGATTTGTGCCATTGCATTCCGAATGCCGACGCTGCTAGCCAGTTCGCACACATGAATAATAATCATCAGATAGCGCACGCAGACCCCATCTCGACCGAGGCCTTAAGCGACCCTTATAGCCCCTTCACCCATCGGATTCTCGAAGACAGGGTAACTGAACAGGAATTCAATAGCTACCTTTCGGAGCCATACAGTTAGACACTGCTGGGCGAATTATCAATTACAACGATTTTGAATCGGAGATGTCGGGGGTGCAAAGAACCGATGCCATCGGGAAAAACTTTTTTTACCGAGGGTGCGCCTTGCACGAACGTCAAAGCCTTCTATGGACGATTCATAGTTGGATTGGACAACAAAAATCTCCACGAAAAGTTTAGCTATCACTTTTCTCTTAAGAACAATCCGGTGGATTTCACCGTCACGGTCTTCTACTGCGACAAGACCCAGCGGGTTTGGGTTTCTGTTCGTCCCGTTTCGGTGGTAACGCAATCCCAATCAGCCAACGAATCGAAATTAGGATCGCTTGGCTAGATTTGAAAGAACAGGCTTTTCGATTGCCTCACCAGACATGCGAAACGCAAAATCTGTTCTTGACACTACCCGCTTTCACTTTTATTGTTACTCCAGATGCTGATCAGCCGCCACCACCACCATCATCGTCACGCGCATTGCGTGCGGGTGGGTGTGTGTAGCTGAGCTAAAAGATCAGCCATCACAAGATCCGGCCCGCTAACGCGACGAACGTTAGCGGGCTTTTTGTTTCTACGGAGAGCTTAATGGAAATCGACTTCGAAAAGATGCAGGGACTGACTCCAGCGATTGTGCAGGACGCCGGAAACGGAGAGGTTCTGATGCTGGGATTCATGAACAGCGATGCGTGGAAAACTACGCAGGAGACAGGCTACGTGACGTTTTACAGCCGCACGCGGAACGCTCTTTGGACAAAGGGCGAGACTTCGGGCAACAAGTTGCGGATGCTCTCGGCGCGCACGGATTGTGATCGCGACACGCTGTTGCTGCAAGTCGAGGTGGAAGGTGAGGGTGTCGTGTGTCACGAAGGGACGCGTTCTTGTTTCACGAAGGTGATTGAAATCAAAGCCGCCGTTGCTTCTGAGGAGAGCGTGCGATGAAGATGCGCATTGGCATCCCCAAAGGGAGCTTGCAAGAGGCGACGCTCCAACTTTTCTCTCAAGCTGGCCTGCAAATTCATGTGAATGCGCGGTCGTACTTCGCTTCCACGGGCGACCCGGAAATTGAATGCATGCTGATTCGTGCTCAGGAGATGGCACGATACGTTGAACATGGAGCGCTTGATGCAGGGTTGACCGGTTTCGATTGGGTAATTGAGAGTGGATTGCACGTCGAGACTGTTGCGAACCTCAGCTACAACAAACAAAGCCGAGGAAAAGTGAAGTGGGTGCTGGCGGTACCCGAAGCCTCGAAGTTTCATCACGCCAAAGATTTGAATGGATGCATCATCGCCACCGAACTAGTGAACGTCACAAAAAGTTATTTCCGCAGCCGGGATGTCGAGGTGAAGGTGGAATTTTCCTGGGGAGCGACCGAGGTAAAACCCCCGATGCTGGCCGACGCAATTGTGGAAGTGACAGAAACTGGAAGCTCACTGCGTGCGAATCACCTTAGGATTATCGATACCGTGCTCGAATCGAATACCCAAATCATCGCCAACACTGGGTCTTGGGCTAACGCGGCGAAGCGGCGCAAAATCGAAAACCTGGCGCTCATGCTCCGCGGCGCGATGGAAGCCAAAGAGCGCGTTGGATTGATGTTGAACGTGCGCAAAGAGCATCTCGATGAAGTGCTTTCGGTGCTGCCCGCGCTGAAGCGACCGACCATTTCCACATTGAGCGATCCGGAATGGCTGGCAGTGAACACGGTGATCGAGGAGGCCACGGCTTGGGAAGTAATTCCGCGACTGAAAGAAGCGAAAGCACAGGGGATCGTCGAGTATCCGCTAAACAAGGTGGTGATGTAATGCGGATTTTGTCCGGGCGCGAGGCGAGGGCGCATGTTAGTCGCCTAGCAGAGCGCGGTTCACGGGTCTCGGCAGTCGAACCAGCGGTGCGCGAGATTGTGGAAGATGTTCGTCGTAATGGCGATAAGTCGCTACGAACCTATGCCGAGCGATGGGATGGCTTAACAAATGATTCTGCATTTCGAGTGAGTCGAGAGGAAATGCAAAGCGCATGGGACGCCGCGCCCGCTGCCCTCCGTAAGGCATTGAATGAAGCCGCCAAGAACATTCGCCGGTTCTGTGAATGGCAGAAGCCGAAAGAGTGGAAGCGTGGTTCGCCTGGAATTTCGGTCGGACAATTGCTTCGTCCACTAGGGTCGGTGGGTTGTTACGTTCCCGGAGGACGATACCCCCTGGTTTCGACGGTACTGATGACAGTGATTCCGGCGCAGGTGGCAGGCGTGGAGAACATTCGGGTCGTGTCTCCCAAACCTCAGCCTGAAGTGTTGGCTGCTGCCGCTATGCTCGGTGTTGAAGAATTCTATAGGGTGGGGGGAGCGCAAGCGATTGGCGCGCTTGCTTACGGCACCGACAGTATTCCCCGTGTAGATAAGATTGTCGGTCCTGGCAACAGCTACGTGACGGCAGCCAAGAAGGTGGTTTCATTCGACTGTGCCATTGATTTTCTGGCGGGTCCTACTGAGGCTGTCATTGTTAGTGACACCGGCACGCCGGAGTTCATCTCTGCCGATTTAGTGGCGCAGGCGGAACATGATCCTGAGACGATTTCGATTTTCATAACGTCGTCGTCGGCCCTTGGAAGGTCAGTTGCGGTAGAGTCCGACAAGCTAAGCGAAAACAATCCAATCGCCCGCGAAGCACTGGCGCGGAGCGGAACGGTTCTGGTGTCGAAGTCCCCGAAGGAAGCGATGGAGTGGGCTAACGTAATCGCGCCCGAACATATAACCGTCGATCGCGAACATTTGCCTTCCGTATGCAACGCCGGTTCGATCTTCGTGGGCGATTATTCGGCACAGGCCGCCGGGGACTATGCGTCGGGGACCAATCACGTTTTGCCTACAGCGGGAGTGGCGCGTTTTCGCGGAGGATTAAGCGTTCTGGACTTCGTCAAAATCATTACAGTGCAGGAGTTGTCGCTGAAGGGCTTGCAAACCTTGGCTCCGACGATCGAATCTCTGGCTGAAACCGAGGGCCTCTCAGCGCATGCGGAATCGATTTGGGTGCGGAGTCGCCATGCTTGAGCCGCGGAACGCTGCGAGAAATCTGAAGTCGTATCATCCGCCGTTGGGAAATCGTAAAGGACTGCGGCTGGATTTCAACGAGAACACCGTCGGGTGCTCGCCGAGAGTGATGCACGTCTTACGCAATCTCGACAGCGAGCAGTTGGCGAGGTACCCTCAGCGCGAACCTCTTGAGGCGGCAGTCGCAGCGCATCTGGGGCTTCACGCCAATGAACTGCTGCTTACGAATGGGACCGATGAGGCCATTCATCTGATTTGTGAAACCTATCTGGAGCCCGGCGATGAAGCGGTCATTATTGTCCCGACGTTTTCGATGTACGAGATTTACGCGGCTCAAACTGGAGCTCGCATTATTTCAATTCCTGCGGACGTCGAGTTTCGCTTTCCTGTCGAAGAAGTTTTGGCGTGTTTGAATGAACGTACTAGGTTTATCGCCATAGCCAATCCCAATAATCCGACGGGGGCCTTAGCTTCCTCGAAGGACCTGCTTGACATATGTGCAGCCGCGCCAGCAGCGGCGATTTTAATCGACGAAGCCTATGTCGAGTTTTGCGGCCAGACATTACTGCCGCAATTTCGGGGACACCCAAACCTGTTTGTGTCGCGAACATTTTCGAAGGCTTATGGTTTGGCTGGCCTAAGAATAGGCGTTTTGTGCGGACATCCCAATCAGTTGCGCTTCGTGCGTCCCATAAGTTCTCCCTACAACGTCAACTCTGTCGCGCTGGCATGCCTTCAGGAAGCATTGGCCGATCAGGGTTACGTCAACAACTATGTAAGCGAAGTTCTCGCGGGACGGAAACTTTTGGAGTGCGAACTAAAGGAATTTGGCATCCGCCACTGGCCCAGCCATGCCAACTTTGTGCTGATGCATTTCGAAGAACTTGCCCAGGCGTTCATCGTCGCGATGCGCCAGCGCGGAATTCTGGTAAGGGACCGGTCCTCCGATTATGGATGCGCGGGGTGCGTTCGCATCACGTTAGGGTCAGCCGCTCAAAACTCGCAAATGCTGACCGCCCTACATGAGGTCTTCGCGCACATCGGTATCCGGCAACGGGTGAGCGGATGAGAAAAGCCAAGATGCACCGCAAGACCAAAGAAACTATTATCGACGTGACCTTGAACATCGACGGTAGAGGACGCTACAAAATCTCGACCGGCATTCGGTTCTTTGATCACATGTTGGAACTATTCGCCCATCACGGTGCGTTCGATCTCGAAGTGACAGCGCAAGGCGATCTGGACGTCGATCAGCACCACACCGTCGAAGACGTGGGCATCATCCTGGGTCAAGCCTTTGCCAAAGGCCTTGGAAAAAAGCGCGGTATTTTGCGGGCGGGGTATTTTGTCATGCCAATGGACGAAACTCTAGCTCTCTCCGCTGTCGATTTTTCCGGACGAACTGCTGCGGTGATAGACGCGAAAGTAAAAGCAACACTGATCGGCGATTTGCAATCGGAGTTAGTGTTCGACTTCTTTGAAGGATTCGCGCGTGGTGCTCATGCGAACGTTCATGCGCGCGTTCTTTACGGACGGTCGAATCATCACAAAATCGAGGCAATGTTTAAGGCCTTCGGCCGCGCGCTGCGTGCTGCTTGCTGGCGCGATCCCCAAATGCGAAGCCTGTTGCCCAGCACCAAGGGATTGATCTGATGATTGCGATTGTTGATTACGGGGCGGGAAATTTGACTTCGGTCAAAAAAGCCTTTGACCACATCGGCGCGGATTCGCGAGTAACAGCCGACCCCGTGGAAGTTTCGCAAGCCGAACAAATTGTGTTACCTGGAGTCGGACACTTTTCCGCTACCACGCGCCTTTCGGAATCCGGCTTGCGCGATGTTATTGTCGATGCGATGCAGCGCTCGATTCCATTCCTCGGAATTTGCGTGGGTCTGCAATGGATGCTGGAATCCAGCGAGGAAGCATCGGCTGTAGCCGGCCTTGGGGCCTGGCCCGGAGAATGCGTTCGCTTCCCTTCTGAAGTGAAGTCCCCGCACGTGGGATGGAATCAGCTAGATATTTCAGATAAACCATCGCGCTTGTTGAAGGGGGTAACCTCAGGAGCCTATGTTTATTTCACCCATTCATACCACGTTCCGTTGCTGCCACATACAGTCGCGGCGTGCGAGTATGGGAGTCCATTTTCCGCGGTAGTGGAACAGGGGCATTTGTTCGGAGTGCAATTTCACCCTGAAAAGTCAGGCGCGGTCGGACTGAGGTTGCTGGCAAACTTCTGTGCGATAGATTTGGAAAGTAATCGCGTGCCGCACACCCTTACCGAAAGCCATGCTGACTAAGCGCATCATCGCGTGTCTAGACGTGGACGCAGGCCGGGTTGTGAAAGGGATTCGATTTCTTGATTTGAAAGATGCCGGAGATCCCGCGGAACTAGCCGCCGCTCACAGCAAGGCGGGCGCGGACGAAATCGTTCTGCTGGATATTACCGCCACTCACGAGAAGCGAAACACTCTCTTGGAAACCGTTCGCCGCACGGCGCGGCAATTATTCATCCCTTTTACTGTCGGAGGAGGCGTTCGTACTCTCGACGATGCGGCGGCAATTTTCGATGCGGGGGCGGACAAAGTCAGCATCAATTCCGCCGCCATCGCCAATCCAATATTGATCACGGAAATTGCGAACCGTTTTGGATCGCAGGCGGCCATCGTCGCTATCGATGCCAAACGCAATCATAGGTCGAGCGCATTCGAAGCCTGGGTGCAAGGCGGACGCAAAGAAACCGGCCGTGACGCCATCGTCTGGGCCAAACAAGCCGAAGACCGGGGCGCGGGGGAGATATTGCTCACCTCAATGGACAGAGACGGCACAGGACAGGGCTTCGACTGCGATCTGACCCTCGCCGTCGCTGATGCGGTGCGAATTCCAGTCATTGCTTCCGGCGGCGCCGGGAATGCGCAACACTTTGCGGAAGTATTCACCGATGGGCACGCCGATGCAGCCCTCGCAGCTTCAATCTTTCACTTCGGCCTCGAATCTCTTGCCGCGCTCAAGCAACATCTGCAACTCGCCGGCATTCCCATAAGGCTCGCGTGCTGATCCCGTCAATCGATTTGATGGGTGGCAAAATCGTTCAATTAGTCCAGGGTAAAAAGAAAGCGCTGGAGTTCGACGATTTTGAAGAGTGGATCGATCGCTTTTCTCAATTCCCTTTAGTGCAATTGATTGATCTCGATGCGGCAATTAGAAGTGGTAACAACCATCACTTATTGCACCAATTTTTGAACCGCCTTCCCTGCCAAGTGGGAGGAGGAATTCGCTCCCTTGAAAGTGCGCAGCAGATTCTGGAGATGGGAGCGCGCCGGGTCATTGTCGGGTCGAGTCTGATCCGCGACGGTAAGATCGATACACACTTCGCATCAACGATTGCTGCTGCTATCGGCGAACCGCGCTTGGTCTTCGCCATCGATTCAAGATCTGGCAAGGTCGCGATCAAAGGATGGCGGGATGCGACTTCCATTAGCCCACTGGAAATGATTTCCGCGCTCGAGGCCCACTGTGATGCCTTTTTGTACACGCACATCGAGACCGAGGGAATGATGACAGGCATCCCATTAGACTCGGTCCGGCCTTTGCGGGCCGCTACTAGAAAGCAACTGATAGTTGCGGGCGGGATTTCGACAAATCAAGAAGTGGAGCAATTGCACGCGATCGGCGTCGACGCAGTGGTTGGTATGGCTGTTTACACGGGCAAGGTAAATCTCAACAGTTAATAAATATACGCATCAAACATTCGAATGTGATGCGCTATTTAACAATTGACATCAATAACTCGCTTTGACATCATAATGTAATGAGAACAACTCTTTCGCTGGATGATGATGTTGTAGAGGAAGTGCGCGGTTATGCGGAAGCCCGGTCTGTAGGCCTGGGAAAGGCGGTCTCGGAGTTGGTTCGTAGGGGATTGAGATCCGCAACACCGACGCGCAAACTGAATGGCTTGGAAATATTTGATATTCCTCGTAGTGCGCATCCCATTACGCTCAAGAGAATCAAGCAACTGGAATCCGAAGTCGAATGACTTTTTTGCTCGACGTCAACGTGCTGATTGCGTTGTGGTGGCCAGATCACGAAGCTCACGACCGCGCGCAACAATGGTTCGCGCGAAATTCGAGGGAGGGGTGGGCCACATGCCCACTCACTCAATCCGGGTTCATTCGAATTTTATCTAATCCGTCTTTTTCGCAGCACTGGGTAACACCGCTAGAAGCAAGCCGTGTTCTAGCTTCTGGCCTTGACCATCCGACGCATCACTTTTGGAAGGATGACCTTACATTTTTGGATGCTGTCCGGTTTGTGGGTTCGCAGCTACGAGGACATCAACAGGTAACGGATGCATATCTGCTGGGCCTCGCGGTGAACAAGAAAGCCAAGTTGGCAACATTCGATAAACGAATCAGAAATTTAATGCCTTCGCGCGCGGATCGGAGCTACCTGGAGATTATTGGCGACAAGACGCGACAGAATTGATTAACGACACTATGAAGTCAACAGCGGAGCCTGGCACCGCCGAATGTTACTTCCAACTCCCGGCACTCGCAAATGCGGCGAGATCTGGGGCACCCCAAGTTTGTTCGAAAAAACAAATTCGTAACTTTTGATGTGCGGGGCGAGTCCGATCTGTTTACAAGCTCGAATAAAAAACCACCAACAATATGCCTGATCCCGAACGATTCGCTCCCGGATGGCCGGGTATCCCCCCGCGTTGGACTTCTAGCGCAAAGACCGGAGTAGGCACCTCGCTCAACCAGCAGAGCCGGGTGTGGTTCACTCTGAGCCACGGAATTCTGAATGAAATTTATTTTCCGCGCGTCGATCAGGCTTGCACTCGCGACATGGGATTAATCGTCACCTCTGGCAAGGATTTCTTTTCCGAAGAGAAGCGCGATTGCAAGTTTGAAAATTCCGTTGCCGAGCCTGGAGTTCCTCTCTATGAACTGAGGAATACCGACATGCGCGGACGCTATCGCATCGAGAAAGAAATTTTCACGGATCCCTATCGCAACGTCGTTTTGCAGAACACTCGCTTTATACCACTGCTCGGAACGATCGCTGATTATCGCGTTTACGCGCTTCTATCCCCTCACTTGGCAAACTTCGGCGATCACAATACAGCGTGGGCAGGCGATTACAAAGGCGTACCTATGCTTTTCGCATCACGCGATGGAACCGCTCTGGCTTTCGCGTGCTCGACCGCATGGCAAAAAATGTCGGTGGGCTTTGTGGGCTATTCCGATGGCTGGCAAGACCTCTTCGCTAACAACGAAATGACTTGGGAGTACACTCGCGCGGAAAACGGCAACATCGCGTTGACCGCGGAAATTGATTTGCAGGCTTGCGGCGGAGAGTTCGTCATCGTAGTTGGCTTTGGAGCGATCTGGTCGGAGGCCGGGCAACAGGGTCGAGCGACTCTCCTGGAACCTTTCTCCCGCCTTCGCGACCATTACATCCAGCACTGGTCGAGCTGGCAGAAGGGCCTGCTCGAGTTGGATAGGCCGCTCCGAGAAAATGATTTGTATCGTGCCAGCACCGCCATGTTGCGGGTCCATGAGTCAAAAGATTTTCTGGGAGGGATTATTGCCAGCCTCTCCATTCCATGGGGATTCAACAAAGGCGATGAAGACCTCGGCGGCTACCACTTGGTCTGGCCGCGCGATTTAGTCGAATCTGCATGCGGTTTGCTAGCGGCGGGTGCGTCGGGCGACGCCATGCGCGTCCTTCGATATCTCGAATCCACACAGGAAGCCGACGGACATTGGGCGCAAAACATGTGGCTCGATGGCAGGGCGTACTGGGGCGGTTTGCAGATGGACGAGACTGCGTTCCCCGTTCTGCTGATTGATTTGCTGCGTCGTGAATCTCCAAAGGCATTGGGCGATCTGAATCGTTGGTGGGATGTGGTGCGGCTCGCCGCTGCATTTCTGGTTCGAAACGGTCCGGTCACGCAGCAAGACCGGTGGGAAGAGGACGCGGGATATTCGCCGTTCACATTGGCGGTAGAAATTTCGGCGCTGTTGGCCGCTGCCGATTTGGGCGACGCGGTTGGGGCGAAGTCGATCGCAAACTATCTGCGTGAGACCGCCGACAATTGGAACGATTGCATCGAACGCTGGATCTATACCTCGGACAGCGCCCTTGCAAAGAAGGTTGGGGTGACAGGCTATTATGTCCGCATTGCGCCGCCCGATAGCGATACCGCTGCCTCGCCGCTGGAGGGCTTCGTGCCCATCAAGAACCGTCCACCGGATACGGCGCGGGAATCGGCTTCCAATTTGATCAGTCCAGACGCTCTGGCTTTGGTACGCTTTGGCCTCCGTGCTCCCGATGACCCACGGATTCTAAACACTGTAAAAGTTATCGATGCCGTATTGAAAGTCCAGTTGCCGCAAGGGCCATGCTGGTACCGCTATAACGGTGATGGCTACGGCGAGCACGAAGATGGATCGCCTTTCGACGGGACAGGCGTTGGGAGGCCTTGGCCGCTGTTGGCAGGCGAGCGCGCGCACTACGAAATCGCCGCCGGGCATCCTGAAGCCGCCGATGCGTTGCTGAAGGTGATGGAACATTCTACTCACGGCGCCCGCCTGCTTCCCGAGCAAGTTTGGGATGCACCAGATATTCCGGATCGCGAGTTAGCCTTTGGGAAGCCTTCGGGTTCGGCCTGCCCGCTAGTGTGGGCGCATTCCGAATACATCAAATTGCGGCGGTCGATGCGCGATGGAAAAGTCTTTGATCAACCGGCGCAGACTGTCCGGCGTTATGTAGTGGACAAAACGAAATCGACGCACTTCGGTTGGCGGTTCAATAACAAAGTCCGCAGCATGCCTCGGGGAAAAAAGTTGAGGTTGGCGTTGTTGGCGTCGGCGAAAGTGCATTGGAGTTTTGATAGTTGGGAAACATTGCAAGATACGGAGACCGTTGACACCGGGCTTGGAATGTTTGCGGCGGATATACCCAGTGAGGGATTGGGTTCCGGCAGACGGATTAGTTTCACTTTTTTTTGGACGGAAGCGCAGCGCTGGGAGGGTGCGAATTTCACCGTGATGGTTGAATAGGCGAGCTGGCACCACGCGCGGTTTCTCGGACTAGCCTGTGACGAGCTTCGCTCGACTGGACAGCCGAGGGCGGCTGTCCCTACGTATCCTTCGATGCGTTACCCTGTATAGATTAATTCCACCACGGTGCAATCGTCGCTTAAAGGTGTTCCCCCGCAGAAATCGGCGACCGCTGAAAAAATGTCTTCGAGAGTTCCCTTCTTCGCTGCATCTTCCAGGCGTTCGTTGTCGAAAAAATCTCCGCGCGCATTTTCAGCTTCGGTGACACCATCCGTGACCATTACCAGACGGTCGCCCGGATGCAGATTGTAGCGGTCGCTTTCGTACGTGGCATCGCTCAACAACCCCACCGGCAAATTGCCATGCCCGGGGCGAATGATTTCGCCATTGCAAACCAGCAGCGGAGGCACGTGCCCGCAATTTACGTATTCCAACTCGCCATCGCGGCGAACGCGGGCGATGATTACCGTCGCATATTTTTCGCCAATGTGTTTGTGAGTAAAAAAACGGTTTACTGCCGCCACAATTTCAGTAAGCGGCATGTGCGCGATTAGTTGCGAATAGATCATCCCTTGAAGCGTTGAGGCCAGGAGAGCGGCCGACACTCCTTTGCCACTAACGTCGGCCAACACCACGGTCAGTCCATCGTCGGTGTTCACCGCGTCAAAAAAATCGCCACCGATTTCTTTGCAGGAGAGATTTCGTCCCCCCATCCGCGCAAATGGAACTTCAGGAATGGTCACCGCCATCAACCGTTGTTGAATCGAGGCAGCGATGGATAGCTCCTGTTGATAACGGCGAGAAGTCTCCTCCGCCTGCACGAGCCTGGCGTTTTCGATGAGTGACGCTGCTTCCGTCGCGATCGCATGCAATATGTTGGTGCTCACCGACGAGATATCGCGAGACGCGAATCGCGAATCGACATACAGCGCACCCATCACTTCGGCCGACATGGAGGGCGCTTCTGCCGCCGCTTCGCGGGTAGTCTGCACCTGGGGCTTACGAAGCGGGACGCAGATAACGGTGCGCAGATCATAGGCAACGATGCTCTGCCTTCCCGAAAGATCAAGCGAGCGGCTCGTGTCGGTAAGGACAAATTCCGAGTTCGATTTCAACGCATCATCAAGAATCGAATGCGAAATTGTTTTGTCGTCGAGCAGTGGTTCGCCTTTGGCATTGCGGCCTGCCGCAAGACGGAGGTCTCCGTCAGCGGTTTTCATGAAAACGTAAGCACGCTCTCCCCGAGTCAGCTTCAATGTTACGTCGAGCAAGGACATTAAAATTTCATCCAGCACGCCGATGGTGTTTAACTTGCGCGCCGCTTCGAGGAACAGTGTCAGTTTTTCCAGATCTGTGGTTTCCTCCGAGATGTGCATCACGGAGATCTGGCTTAGAAAATCGCGGGCGGTATTGGATGTTTCATGCTGAGGATTGAAGACGACATACACGGTTTCCCGAACGCCAAATTCGAGACGGTCGTTTCGCTCCAGAGTCTTGCGATCGATGCGCTCTCCATTGACGAACGTGCCATGCTTGCTGCCTTGATCCACAACGCAAAATTGGCCATTTTCCGCGACGATGAGTGCGTGTTCACGAGACACGCGCGGGTCAGCGATGACCAGATCTTTATCAACCTTGCGGCCCACGCTGAAGGGGCTGTGGTCCAGATTGATGTTTCTCTGTTCGTTTCCCTGGACAAACACCAGCGTGGGGAATACCCCGGAGCCTGCTTTCGAACCCGGATTGAGTATGCCTGAGACGCTCATGGAAGGTGAGAAAACGTTTCTAAGGGTACCAGAAAAGCAGCGGTCTTAAGCGACGGCCTTGCCGTAAGCCCTCAAGTTCCCAAGCCGCCACTGGAGCTCATGATGGAATTTGTGACCGGAAGGATGGGACCGTCTCCACCTGAGCAGGGTTCCCAATCGTAAAAGCGTACTGAAATAGAAGGCAAAGCACGGCAACGGGCATTGCGAGGGTGGTATAAAACGGCAGCCTCCACGCCTTCTCTACCTGGGCCGCTGGCACGAAGAAGCTGGAGATTGTGAGCCCCAAGGCCGCAAACCACGGCCAGAAAATGGTAAGCCCGGCCAAAATGAACACGACTTTCGAAACGCGGTTCCGATTCCATAACTTTGGAAGTTCTTTCACCAACAAAAGGACGCCCGGCAGAAGGAGGACCTGGTTGTAGGTCGAGACTGAAGGAATGATCACAACGGTCACCGCCAAAATAAATGAAAACGCGAAAGCGAAATGCGAGGAGGTTTCAGACTGATCCCGCAAGCGAAAACAAAGCAACGCCGCCGCAACAACAACTGACGCCGACAGGAATAGACCTAGAGTTGGACTGCTCAAATTTCCGAAAAGAGACTTCGCGTTAGTGTATTGCTGATAGGCAACGACGGCGCGAATGAATTCGGGGAACCACCCTGGCAGTACCCACTGTGCTGCGAGGCACAGAAATCCCGAGGTCAGAAACAAACCCAAAACAAAATATTTGCGCTGCCGCCAGCTGCAGATTGTCCAAAGGGTTAACCACACCGCTAGCGGAAGCGCGAGTTGGGGCTTGATGCTAGATATGGAAAGACAAACTCCTGCTAGCAAGTGCCTGCCGCTTGCTAGCAATAGCGCACAGCCTACCAGCATCGCCATCACCACTAAAGTTAATTGCTGAACCTCAATGCCCATGATGACGGGCAGGGTTCCCAAAGTTAACAAAACCAGGCTGAGCACGTCGAAAGGGGGGAGCTTCCACCGTAGTACGCGCAACCATAACATCACAATCAGGGCGATCAAGCCTGTGAGGAAGATGTATAAAGGTAGCCAAAGCGTTTTGAATGGGAGGTATATCAGCGGGGCGAGAAAGAATACCACGTAGGCTGGATATGCGAACGCCTGCTGATCCATCGGATCGCCTGGACGAGACGCATCCAGCGTGCGCCCGTAATATCCCAACTGGATTTCGCGTGTCAAGGGGGGACTGTATGGATCGCGCCCGTGAAGCAATAATTCGCGCGCTCCCAGCCAGCGCGCATAAAAGTCGGAAAGATTCCCCCGGGGATGATCGTGCGCTGCGGCGTCCGCCCTCTGGTATGGAACCAGAACACGGCGAAAATACCCCAACATGCTGACGCTCAGCAGCGCCGCGATCACTAAATTGCAGCCTGCGCTAAGTCGCATGGCGTTCCATTCAGTCAAGCGAGATGCCGCCAGGAACGCGATTCGGAAGACTCATCACCGCGTTTAATTTTATGACATACCTGGCAAGATTGGCTTCCCCCACTTGGATCTCTCCATACAAAGTGCTCCCGCAAAGAGCAGTATGACGAACCCGATAGCTTCCGAATGTTTATAGCGAAGAATGAGCATTAGGTATAGGGGCGTGCAAGTTAACAAAATTGCACAGCCTACAACCGCATTGTCAATCCACCGGGATATATGCGAGGAGGACCGGATTGTTTCAACTGCGATTAAATTCGCCAACCAAACCAGGCTGAGGTCGTGTATGTAGAGATGGTAGCTCACTAAAATTGTCGCTAATAAACTGACAGCGAATGCGAGCTCGGCGTCCTTCGATGTCGTTAATCCACGCCATGTAACCATCGCCACAGCGAGGACGATTCCAGAAACGAGGACCAACAAAAAAACTTTTAGCCAGCCCGAGCCGCCCACTAACATGATGTCGACCAATCCACGTAGGTTTGCTGGATCCCCTAAGGCAAGCTTCCATCCATAGCTCTGATGTCCTTCGTATGACCAAAGATAAGCCGGGTATTTGAGCCAGCCCTGCACTCCCACAACTCCAACTCCAATGAAAAATAGCGCCCCTGCCACAGCTAGGAATCCATTTATGAATTTTCTTCCGACAGAAAAAGACATGGCAAGCACGAAAGGCAGAATCAACTGGAATTTGCATAAACCGAGCGCAAGCCAGACACCCATGCGAAATCTACGATCTGAACAAAACGCGGAGTAGGCCATGCAGTAACAGAAAAGCAACCAAACGGAATCCTGCCCTTGCATAATCGCCAAAAAAATTGGGAAGAATGCGAAGCTGGCCAAGAGCCAAAGAGCCAGTGGCTCTTTACCTAAGACTGGAAAGCTGGAACGCAAAACCAGGGTCAAGCTGACAACCAGTGCGACATTTACAAAGAGCCAGATGAAATACGCCGTAACATAAGAGAATCGAGCAAGTGGCACAAATAGCAAAGCTTCAAAAGGCGGGTGGTTGTACGGGAGCACCGAGTCACGCTTGGTAAAACCGATCGGCGAGAACGACCTCTGTACTTGCTCCTGAAGATGTTCCTCGTACAAATCCGCGCCCCGGCCTTCATGAATAATCTGGCTGGCGGTATAAAAAATAGTAAAGTCGGGCAGGCCGATCCGTATTCCGCTCCATGATTGCCAAAAAACGAAAACATTTAGCAAGAAACTGCTGGCAAGATAGATTGCCAATTTGGTTCGAGTTCGCCTGGAGAACATAGCCGGAGCACGGATTATAAGGGAAGGCCGTTTCGGTAATAAAAGTGCGAAACTTGAGATTTTGTTTTTGACGGTAAGATCGCATGGCACTAGTGACGCCATTCTTTAATAATCGCCGGGTTTTCCTTCTTATCGTCGCGATCGGCGTATTCGCTATGGCCGCTCGTCCTGTCACCGATCCCGACGTCTGGTGGCACTTGAAGACTGGGCAGCTAATCCTCCAAAATCGTGCGGTCTTTCATTCCGATCCATACTCGTTCACGAAATTCGGACAACCATGGATCAATCATGAGTGGTTGTCCGATGTGATCATCTTCAGCATTTATCGATCGGTGGGATGGATCGGGCTCATCGGCGCGTTTGCAGCAGTCGTTTCCGCCACGGCGATGATAGTATTTTGTCGCTGTGGCGGAAGCGCATATCTAGCAGCCGCGTTCACCGTGTGGGGTACGATCGCATCAGCGCCATCGTGGGGAGTGCGTCCGCAGGCTTTCTCCTTGCTTCTCTCCAGCGTGTTGCTCTTGCTCTTGGAGCGGTCTCAAGCGACGCCCGAACTGCATTGGTGGATCTTGCCTCTTATGGCCGTGTGGGTAAATCTGCACGCGGGATTCGCAATTGGCATTGCATTCATTGCTCTGTTTTTACTGGGCGAATCGCTGGACAGAATAATAGGTTTCACAGAACCGTCTTCCAAGCGGCTGAAGTATCTCTCCATAACGCTGGCCTCTTCGATCGCAATAGTTCCGCTAAACCCATATGGCATCCGCATGTATGCGTATCCGTTTCTAACTATTCACTCCCACGCCATGCAGGCGTACATTGCGGAATGGGCGTCTCCAAATTTTCATCAACCAATGTACCTGCCGGCATTGTTTTTGCTCCTCGCTATTTTCGTAGCCGCGTCGATTTCGCCTCTTCGTCTTCCCCCGAGCGAGTGGATTCTATTGTCTGCTACAACCTGGGCAGGCTTGCAGGCCGCGCGACATATTCCACTCTTTGTGTTGGTTGCAGTCCCGATTTTGGCGCAACTAATGCACGCGTGGCTTCTGGAACACAATCTATCGCTCAGCGGCCGCGCTGCTTTTCCTAGAACTTTGCGGACCACAACCAATGGAGTCGTCCTGGCGGCGCTCATGATCTTCTCAACACTAAAATTACGCTCTGCTGGCAGGGACCAAGAATCTATTGAGCGAAAGTGTTATCCAACATCGGCGGTCGCTTTCCTTTTCGCAAACCACGTTCCGGGACCCATGCTAAACGCTTACAACTGGGGAGGCTATTTGATCTGGAAGCTATACCCTCAAAACCCGGTTTTCATAGACGGGCGCGCAGACGTATATGGAGACGACTTTTTGGATCAGTTCGCGTTTGCCTACGAGTTAGCCAATCCGTCGTGGGTGAGTACCCTGGAGAGGTATCACGTTGAAACTGTGGTCTTGCCGCCGGAGTCGCCTCTCGCCTCGGCTCTACGCCAGCTTAAAGACTGGAAGCAGCTTTACGGAGACACTCAAGCGGTGATTTTCCATAAGGCTAGACTCAGATGAGCCAGGTTTGGAACTTCCGCTCCCGGCACGAAGTGACTAAAGACTAAATTAGCCGCGGAATCGCTAAGAAAATATCGCCGTACCGAAGCCAGTCGGGTATGATGGAACTACGCTTTAATATGTGCGCCATCTTCCCGTAACCTGTTGTAAGGAAATGAAGAGTGTTGTCATCCCCAGACAAGAGCGTGCAAACAATCGGAGAGATTTGTTGAGTGATTCGGGCGATACTTTCGGGGATTGGTATCGCGGGAGGCCGAGGATGAAAGCCTGTTTAGTCAGATTTTGGGCGCAGGATGAGGGCCAGGACATTGCGGAGTACGCGGTGATGTTGGCGGTGATTCTTGTAATTGTAGTAGGCACCATTAGGCTAATCGGAACCAATGCAAACACCGTGTTTTCGTCCGTGGCAAGTTCAATTCAATAAGCTTAACAATGATGCACCGCGGGTGAAGCATTAGCGGTGAGATCGACTTCGATATTTTTCCACATAAATTGTTGACGCCCACCAGATAGCTCGTTGGTACGTTTTTGCTTGTGAGGAGTTTTCATGAATCGCAGCCGGCTTTTGCTGATTGGAGTCGTGGCGCTAATGCTCGGCGCCTTCGCCAGCTTTGCTGTGTACCGCAGCATGCAGGCACGCACCGGCGGTAATGACGCCCCTGGACAGGACGTTGTGATCGCTACAGGCGATATTCCGGTGGGAGTGCGTATCGAAGACAAGGATGTAAAGGTGGTCCACTTCCCTGCCGCCGATCTGCCGCCGAATTGCTTTCATTCCAAGAATAAAATCTTGGGGCGGGGCGCAGTCCTTCCCATCTCCAAAGGCGAATTCATCCTGCCTTATAAGCTTGCAGGCGAGAATGCCGGCTTCGGAATGCCAACCCTTATACCCCGCGGCATGCGCGCGGTTTCGGTTCGCGTGAATGACATTGTGGCTGTCGCAGGATTCGTGATTCCCGGAACCCACGTTGATGTATTGTTGACCGGCAACCCTTCTGGCAGCAGCGATCAGCAAACCACTACCGTGCTTGAAAACGTGGCGGTCATTGCGGTTGGGCAGAAATTGGAACGTAACACCGCAGGGGAACCGCAATCTGCACCGGTGATTACTCTCTTAGTTTCCCCCGATGACGCTGAAAAACTCACTCTGGCAAGCACGCAGGGACACATCCAATTGGCGTTGCGAAACCCACTGGATACGGGACAAGAAAACATCGCGGCAGTAAACTCGGGGTCGCTGTATCGGAATGGACCGCCACCGCCAGTATCTTCTCCCGCAAAAAAGGCTGTCGCGAAACACGCCGTGGTTCGTCCTTCGACTCCTAGTGTTTACTCGGTGGAAGTAATTCGCGGCGAAAAAAAAGACGTTCAGAATTTCTAATAGACACCAGATCTCATGGCTATTTCGTATAAACGAATAAGAATGATGCGTCATAAAACGGCGTTTGCTGGTGCCCTTTACCTGTCGTTTGTCTGCGCGGCAATTGCGCAGGAACAACCCGTAACGCAAGTCTCTCCCGGTGCCGCCTCTTCAGAGCAAGCACCCGGGCAGGCAGCCACAGTAACGTCGCCTGGGTCGGAGACTGAAGTTCAAGGGTCCGCACCGCTTCGAGTTCTGGTCGGCAAGTCTCTACTCATAAATACCACCGAGAGGTTGAAGCGGGTGTCGGTGACTGATCCTTCAGTTGCGGATCCGCAAGTGGTCACTCCCACACAAATTCTGGTGCACGGACGCGCGGCCGGCGAGGTTTCCTTATTGATATGGGATGAACTGGAACGTTCGCGCAGTTTCGATCTTCGCGTCGATGTAGACGTGACGGCGGCAGCGGAAGCGGAACGAAAAGTTTTCCCCGACGAGCAGATTACGGTGACGCCATCGCGCTCAGCGATTGTATTGTCAGGGCATGTTTCTACCGAGGATGTTTCGAAACGCGCGGCCTTGATCGCAGAAGCCTATTCCAAAAACGTCGTGAATGTTTTGACTTTTGGTCCCGTGGGCGCTCAGGAAGTTTTGTTGGAGGTCAAGTTTGCGGAGGTTGACCGCACTGCTTCCCTGCAACTAGGAGCGAACTTTTTCGCGCCTAGCGTCGGCAACACCACCGGCACATTTACTACAGGTCAGTTCGGTGGCGTAGGAATCTCCACCAGTACCGCCAGCACCACTACGGCGGGTGGTACCACTACTACCACTACCGGCGCGACTCCCCCGACGATCAATGTCAGTAATGCACTGAACATGTTTCTTTTCCGAAGCGACCTGAATCTAGGGGTGGCGATCGAGGCATTGCAACAAAAGAATCTTCTGCAAATTTTGGCAGAGCCGAATCTCATCGCCGTGAACGGAAAAGAAGCGAGTTTTCTGGCGGGTGGCGAATTTCCTTTTCCTATCGTGCAACCGGGGTCGGCATCTAATGTGGTAACTATCTCGTTCCGTGAGTTTGGAGTGCAGCTTAAGTTCACTCCCGTAATCATGCCAAATGGAAACATTCATTTGAAGGTTGCGCCTTCAGTAAGCCAACTTGATTTCACTAATGCACTAACAATCTCGGGGTTCACCGTTCCAGCACTCAGTACCCGCAAAGCCGAAACTGAATTTGAATTACGTGACGGCCAGAGTTTCGTGATCGCCGGACTGCTGGATAATCGAGTTACAGACCTCTACAACAAGGTCCCGGGACTTGGCGATATTCCAATTTTGGGCAATTTTTTCCGCAGCAAGAACCAGCAAAAGAGCCACAGTGAATTGATGGTGCTTTGCACCGTGCATCGGATATCGGCCAGCACGCAAGACCAGAAGTTGCCGGAAAATCCCAAAAAGTTTCTCGATAAAAACCAATTCGACGGGAAGAACGCGCCGCAAAAATAGTTCCTGGTATGCCTGAACTTTCAGTTGCGATAGTTGCCGCAGAGACCGAACAACGCTCCATCCTGCAAGTCATGGTGGACGGCACCGGCGTGGCCCGCACTAGCCAGACTTTCGCAAGCTTCCCTGTAGCAAGCGCCGACCCCATATTGCGCAAGATTCATGGATCGAACCCCGATGTTGTGTTAATCGACATTCCTTCCGATTTCCACTCCGCCATGCGGGCCATTGAGTTGGTCCACCAGGAAATTCCTGCGGCATCGATTTTCGCGATTGGCAGCATGATCCAGCCACAAATGATCGTCACTGCTATGCGCGCTGGCGCCCGTGAATTCATCGAGCGTCCCACGAAACCTAGCGAGTTGCTGGAAGCTTTTCTGCGGTTCAGCGCGGCCCACAGAAAGGTCAAGCGAGAAGAGATGCGCGGTCGGATGTTTACGGTGGTGAACGCTAAAGGTGGAAGCGGAGGCACGACCATAGCGGTCAATCTGGCGCTGGCTCTGCAAATCGCACACGGGAACGTTGCCTTGATTGACGCCTCGCCGTTGGGTCACATTGCGCTGCATCTTAATTTGAAACCGGCGTTCACCGTAGCTGATGCGATTCAGAACTTGCATCGCCTGGATGGAGCTCGCTGCTGGAGAGTTTCACCACCCGACACAGCACGGAATGCAGTTGCTCGCTGGTACCACCACTCCCATTACTGTCGAGCCTTCAACCAGCGATCTCGCCCGATTGTTCGATCTTTTGCTCAACCATTTTCGTTATGTCGTCGTAGACGTATCGTCTCGAGTGGACGGAATCACGCGGCTGCTTACAAGTCTCTCCCAGACAGTAATCGTCGTAGCGCATTCTGATGTCGCTTCGCTGTGGAGTGCGCCAAGGTTCAACAATATCTGGGAGAAAACGGCGGCAGCGATCGTGTGCAACTAGTCCTGAACCGATTTCGCAAAACGCCCGGATTTTCCGAAGCTGACGCAGCCGCGGCATCCGGCATGAAGCTGCTGTGGAAGGTTCCCAACCAATATTTCGCAGCTGCGGCGGCGATAGATCGTGGAGTTCCGCTTATGCACCAGGGAAATTCGGAAATTGCACGATCGTTTACCGCCCTGGCCGACGAAGTTGACCGAGGGTGACGACAGGGTAAAGCGCGCAGCCTGGTCGCTCTTCAAGATCGGTTAAGTAATTCATGCTCAATCTACAAACCTTCGAGCGCACCGAATACCAGCAGGTAAAAGCGGACTTGCATCGCAAGATTCTCGACCGCCTCGACCTGGAAAAATTGGGCCGGACGCCCGGGCGACGCCGCTCGCGAAGAAGTGCTGCTGCTGATTCGCAACACCGTGAACAGCGAAGCCGTTCCGCTAAGCTTCGCCGAGCGCGAACGGCTGGCCCGCGAAATTCTCGATGAGATTTTTGGGCTGGGGCCGCTGGAGCCATTGCTTAAAGATCCCGACCATCTCCGATATTTTGGTCAATCGCTACAACCGGGTCTATGTAGAGCGCGCGGGAAAGCTTGAACCGACCGGGCTGAGTTTCAAGGACAATCAGCACTTGATGCAGATCATCGACCGCATCGTTTCGCGTGTTGGCCGGCGCGTGGACGAATCGTCTCCGATGGTCGATGCGCGCCTTGCCGACGGATCACGCGTGAATGCAATTATTCCTCCGCTCGCAATTGACGGGCCCTGCCTCTCCATTCGACGTTTCGGACGCGAACCAGTCACGGCCCGCAACATGATCGAAAATCAAGACGCTCACCGAACCCATGCTGGAGTTGCTTTCCGCCATGGTGAAGGGACGCCTGAATATTTTGATCTCCGGCGGCACTGGCGCCGGCAAAACAACTCTGCTGAATGTGCTTTCCGGCTTCATTCCGAATTCCGAACGCATCGTGACCATCGAGGACGCCGCTGAATTGCTGCTGAAGCAGGAGCATGTGGTGCGGCTGGAGACCCGCGCCCCAAACATCGAAGGCAAGGGCGCTGTGCGGCAGCGGCAATTGGTGATCAACAGTTTGCGTATGCGTCCCGACCGCATTATCGTGGGCGAGGTCCGTGGCGAAGAAACGTTCGACATGCTGCAGGCCATGAACACTGGCCACGAAGGATCGCTGACGACCGTCCACGCGAATTCACAGCGCGATGCGCTCTCGCGACTGGAGAGCATGTTTTCCATGGCGAATCTAAATATTCCCGAGCGCGCGATGCGTCAGCAGATCGCTTCCGGGATCCATGCGCGTGGTGCAGATCGCCCGCATGGTGGATGGCACCCGCAAAGTGATAACCATTTCCGAAGTGGTCGGCATGGAAGGAGACGTCATCGCCATGCAGGACATTTTCGTTTTCGAGCGCACGCGGCATCGACGAAAACGGGCAAAGTGAAAGGAACATTCCGCGCTACCGGAATAAGGCCGAAATTTTCCGAGCGGCTGGCAAACCGGCGGATTCAATTTGCGCGCTGGGTTGTTCGACTCGAGGATGGAAGTTTAGCGCAGGCTCGGATAAATTCATGTTGCCATTCATCGCATTCATCAATTTTCATGGCGGTGGCACTTGTGGCCTTCGCCGTCGGCTCCCTCTGCGACCAGCGCAGCGCGCGCGCCCGCCTCATTCGCGAACGGCTCGGCGAGCGTCGAGAAAGCCCCGGAGCCAGAGCGCCGGCGAGAAGAGCTGCGCTGTTGCGGGACGAGATGTTGAGCCGAAATCCCCGCGCTGGACACTATACTGCGGCCGCTCGGCCGGGTCACCAATCTTCAGACCATGCTGGAGCAGGCGGACCTCGGAATTCGCGCCGGCAACATTCTGATTCTGTGCATGATCGGCGGCGTGGTCTGGCGGCGCGGTCGCTTTTCTCGTGCGCCTTTAGCCGGGAAGGCAACCGCGATTTTTGTGCTTCGCGGGATCGTGCTCGGTGGAATTCTGCCTTACTCGTATGCTTCCTACAGGCGCGCACGCCGCTTCCGAAAATTCGAGGAGTTTTTTCCCGAAGCGATTGATACTTTGACGCGCGCGGTGCGTGCGGGGCACGCCTTCACTACCGCTCTCGAGTTGATCGCCAACGAAATGTCGGAGCCGATCGCCTCCGAATTTCGCAAGTTATTCGAGGAGCAGAAATTCGGATTGCCCGTGCGCGATGCATTGCTCAATCTGACCGAACGAGTCCCTCTGGTTGACGTGAAATTTTTCGTGACCGCAGTAATGTTGCAACGCGAAACCGGCGGCAATTTGGCCGAAATTCTCGACAATCTCTCTTATATGATTCGCGAGCGTTTCAAGATCATGCGCCAGGTGAGGGTATTATACCGCGCAGGGCCGGCTGACCATGATGCTGCTGATGGGGATGCCCCCGATGATCGTGGTCGTAATGTTGATGATGAACCCGGACTTCATCCGCCGCTATTTTCGGACCCAATTGGCCACACTCTGATCGTGGTCGGCATCACGTTGCAGACGATTGGATATTTCGTGATTCGAAAAATTATTCGGATTCAGGTTTAAGACATGGCGCTGGCATTAGCGGTTCTATTGTTCTTGACCATCGCGATGGTGGTTTTCTCCTTTGGCGCGGCCGCGTACGCCCCCTCTTCGGTGTTGGGTTCGCGGCTTGCGTTCGCTCGGTGGGCAGAAAGCGCACCGCAACAAAAACCCGCCTTCAAAGAGCGCGTTGGAGCAGGCGCTCGATCCTCTCAGCAAAGCCATTCCGTTATCGCCCTCCGAAGTTTCGCGCGCCCGCGCAATGGTTGATTCAGGCCGGATATCGCGAGCAGCGGCATCTGACAATCTACGTGGGAAGCCGGGTACTGCTCGCCTTCTTGGGATTCGTGACGGTTATTGCGCTCAGCGTCGCCAACATCCCTTCTTTTGATTGTTGGCGTTCGCGGCGTTAGGATTTTTTCTTCCTCGATTCGTGCTTGAAGCGAATGATCAAGAAGCGCCAGCAACCGCATCACATCTGGCATTACCCGATGCTCTCGACCTGACCGTGATTTGCGTCGAGGCCGGACTGGCGCTGGATCAGGCCCTGATGCGGGTTGGAGAGGATCTGCGTCACGCGCATCCGGAACTGAGCGATGAATTTCATCTGGTGAATCTGGAAATGCGGGCCGGCAAACCGCGCGCGGAAGCGTTGCGAAATCTGACTGCTCGAACCGGGGTGGACGACATTCGCGATCGCTGGTTGCGACGCTGGTTCAAACCGACCGCTTCGGCACCAGCGTGGCGCAGGCACTGCGAGTCCACTCTGATTCCCTGCGTACTGAACGCCGGCAAAGGGCTGAAGAGCAGGCAGCAAAGACAACTATTAAAATGGTGATACCACTTGTGTCTATTCATCTTGCCCTCCATCATTATCGTTACTCTGGGTCCAGCGATGATCCAGTTGTTTCGCACGTTCGCACCGGTGAGCGGGCATTGATCAACGGCTCCATAAACTCCCCCAAGAGTTTGTGACTCAGGAATTTAAGCAGGAGTAACGATGCCCGGGCCTACTGGATATGCCTTCAACCGTACAAGAGGCGCTTATCTCGCCACCAGGTTAAGCTTTGCCAATACTTATTGGACGAGGCTGCGTGGGCTAATGGGCGACAGTTCTCTGCCAAATGGCCACGGATTGTGGATCGTTCCCTCGCACGGTGTGCACACTTTCGCTATGCGTTTCCACATCGACGTTGCTTACCTGAACCGCAACAAGGCCGTCGTTCACATGGCGCATTGTTTGAAGCCTTGGCGAATGGCCAAAATTGTGATGAATGCAAATTCTGTAATCGAACTTCCGGCGAACACTTTAAAGTCCACTGGCAGTTCGATTGGCGATGAGATCGAAATCGAGCTAGGAATTCCACCGGAGCGGGTCGCGAATGCATGACGATCTAAAACTTCTGGTGGAGTGGTCTTCTCCCTGGGAAGAATTCGTCACGGCCATCCGCCCCGCGCTGGGCAAATCTCCCGAACCCCTCGAAGCCGAAGCTCACACCGGCTTGTTTCCGTATCGCGGTATGGCGGTCTCGTTAGTGGCCGAATTTTTGCTGCTGCTGGCAATCATCATCTTGCCGTCAAAATTGTCGCGAATTCGCCCTTTCGAACCGACGGCGCCTCCGAAATATGACGTGATCTATTTTTCCGGAAAAGAATTGCCACGCACTGAAGACGCAGGAGGTGCCCGCTCGGGAGGTTCAGGGCGGTCCGGTGGCCGAGAGGGTCACAACGCCACGCAGGTGATTCGGGTTGCACGAGGACCGTCGCTAAAAGAACAGGTAGTTGACGCCCCCAAACTGAACCTCCCGAATTCAACTTCGGCGGTCGCGAATCTTTTGGCATATAAGAGCCTGCCAGGCCCACCTCCCGCCCAGGGATTGCAATCGTCTTCCCGGCGACCCGACATGCAGGCAGCCGCGGTTCCTCCTCCCGCAGCAATGCAGCAACAGCGGCTGCAAAGTGCGCCCACCATGGATGCTCGAGTCATAGCTCCCACTGAAAATGCCTTGGATCGGCAGTTGACTTCGCGGCGGACGTCCAGTTCCCGCATGGACGCGGTTCCGCCCACGGTTTCAGCTCCGCAGCAAGTCACGATTCTGAATCCCAAACTTACACTTCCGGAGTCCTTAGTTGTCCCGCCCGCTCCGTCACGATTAGGGCGGCAAAGTGCTCGTTCGAGACTCAGTTCCGATGAAATAAGAAATGAGGAGGTGGTCCCTCCCTCGCCCCACGAAACAAAGGTTGCGACGGGGCGTGAAGTACCCAATGTCGGCAATGCTTCAGTGGTCGCGCCGCCTTCGCCAGCGATCGGCACTTCGTCAGCGCTCCGGCAGCCAGGAAATCTTGGAGAGTCCGCAGTGGTCGCTCCCCCATCGTCTGTCGCAGGTTCCTCAGCAGTTCACCGCCAAGCAGACAATTTAGGCGACTCCTCCGTTGTTGCGCCGCCTTCGAAGATCGCCGATGTTTCCTACGCACATCAAGGGGTCGCCGGGTTAGGAAACTCTCCGATAGTTGCACCGCCCACGCAACTTGCCAAAGTTTCATCCTCCCATCGGCTAGCCGGGGGCTTCGGCGAATCGAAAGTCATTGCTCCTACTGCACCAGCGACTGGATCGTTGATGCGCTCTAACGACGGCATGGAAAGGGGAGGTTCAGTGGTCCAGCCCACGCCGTCGTCTTCTGGTGTTGCGAACTCGAACGACCGGCGAGGACGTGGCGCCCCTGACACCGTGGCTGGCGCCGCCATCGCGCCCCCATCCTCGGCTAGCGGCATCGTTCTATCAGCAAGACCGGGAGCGACCCTCGCTACTCCCTCTGCTGGCTCTGCGGGTTCGCTCGCTTTGTCTCCGTCAGGTGGAGCTCGCCCCGGACTTGGTGGGACGGGTGGGGGCACCGGCATCAGCAACGGTAAGGGACCTGGAAGCAGCATGACAGGGGAAGGCCCGGGCGCGAAGAACAGCGGCTCGGGACCCGGTTCCACCGAGACTGCACATAACGGAATCTCTCCCTTCCCCGGAGCCGGGGGCGCGGGCAAAGGAGCCAACGGCGCTCCCTCGTTGCCTGGCGTTTCAGTCTCAGGCGGCCGGGAAAACACCATCAAGCTGCCGAGCTTCGGGACCGATCACGCGCCTGGAGCGAGTCCGGACCACTCCCCCGCGATCAACAGTGCTGGAGGCCCGGGGATCACGGTGGTTGCGACCTCCCACTCGGGCGGAGCATTCAATTATTATGGCGCGCTCAAGGGCGACAGAGTTTACACAATCTATATCGATACCGCCCTGGGGACAGCGGTCATGCAATTCGCCGACCCGAAATCTGCGACCGAAGCCTACGCCGAGGACTTGACCGCGCCCCAAGCCTTGCGCGCCGAATTACCCCCCGACGTTACAGCATCTCGGCTGGTGATCTCCTGCGTTCTCGATCGCACGGGATTGCTGAAGACACCTCGCGTGGTCGAAGCCAACTCGCCCGAACTCTCTGCGAAAGTTATGGCCGAGTTACCCAAATGGAAATTCCGTCCAGTGTTTCGAGGAAATCAGGCTATTGAAGTTAACGCGATTTTAGGCTTCGATATCGACACCCGATAATTCTTTATTTCCGCCGGAATAGAAGAGCCGTGTCGTCTGCGTAGCTGACGGTCCAAATCGGAGACAGCTTTAAGATATTCGCCAGCGGCGATTCAGTTGGCGTGAGCACCCAGCGCACATCTTGCTGATCCAGCATCTCGCTCCAGCGCGGCGTGACGTGGATCACCTGCAAATATTGCAGCAGAAACTCCTGCCCATAAAAATCATGTCGGTCATCGATCACAACTTTCGTCTGTGGATAGAGGCGGTAAATCAAATACCCTCCCCAATAATCGGGGCAGAAAATCGGATCGCGAATGTGCCTTGATGCAATGATGTTGGTTGCTTGCACGGGAAACCGGGACGGACTGAACGTGGAATTCATCCACTGCCGGCTGCCAAGTTTTCCATTGTGCATACAGATTGCGACCGCAAAGATTAGGCCAAACGCCGCAGGAAGATGTCCGTGAAAACCAAATTCCATCGAATCCATGCGGTCTGAAAACGAACTCAATCCGTCCAACAATCTTCTTATAGTCAATTTTAGTGTTTGATTGTGAGAGCTGTGCGCGATCGTCTTCGACAAAATCCGCGCGATGATCAAAGTCAACAGGATTGCCGAAACCGGCAGATTGCGCGACGAATAAAGCCCGCTGTAGGCAGCGAACACAATCACCAACACCTCTGCTGGTTTGAGTTTTTCTACTTTGAAGGCTAATGCTAGCAGCGTGATCAGCAACATTGCCGCGAAACATTTCTGCGCCCATCCGTGAAAATTCGGAGATAGAAATTCGTCGATGTGATCCATCAGGAAACGATTCGTCAAATAGCCGTAGATGTGGGAATACAGCTTGTAACCGAAAGGATTCAGAAGGCTGGCGGCTAGTGAGATCGACGCGATTGCCGCCAAACGGTTCAGTTTGGCGCGGACCAAACTTCTATCTTTAAGAGTTCGGGGGAAAAATAATTCGATCATTCCTCCGGCGAAGTAAAGAGCGATCAGTACAAATCCAATCAAGAATCCGCCATGCAAATTTGCCCAAGCCATCATCAGCATCGGATACCGCGTCAACTTATCAAATGCGCGCGGGTTCGGAGCGGTCGCATCTGAATCGAGCCACTGAAACCAAATCACTGCGAATAGCCAGCTCAAGACATGGGGACGAGCCAGTAAATGAATGCTGGCCACTCCCATCGACAACACCAGCAAAGCCATGGATACGGGCAATCCGGCGCCGCGCTTGAGGGCGACGCGCAATGCGCACGAGAAAGTTGCCCCAATTATCGCGGCTGTGAAGAGCACCACCCCGTTCAAGCCAAGCCAGTGATGAATGCTGGCGATGATGACGTCGTAAAGCCACTCCCACGCATACCAGGAATGGCCCGGCAGCGATGACGAAAAAATATCGACGCGCGTGATGCGGTGAGTTTGCAGAATGTGCTCACCGTTGCGAATGTGCCAGCCAGTGCCGCCGTCGCCCAGCGGGCGCGTTCCGAACGGGCCGCAACTCAGCGAAAACAATATTGCGATAAACAATAAATCGGCGACCGACGGCGCGAGGAAGCCAAACCACCCAGCGGAGCGGACGCTAGGCCGTTCCCTACTGCTCATTGGGCCCGTAGGCGCGGCAGATGGCTGCTGAAATTGTCTTGACTCCAAAACACTCATCCTCTGTTGCGACATGTTATCTGATCGAGCCTCGCTGGCTTTCGCAAATCCGGGCAGTAAAAGTTTCGACACTATTGTGGTGCTGGCGAATCTATATGGTAGGACTTTCACAGTGCCAGACAGCAAGACATCACGCGTGGTGGTCGTCGGAGCGGGATTTGGTGGTTTGCAGGCCGCACGGGAACTGGCGCGCAACTCGCCCAGAATTCGTCTGACCCTGATAGACCGCAAGAACCATCACACTTTCCAGCCTCTGCTGTATCAGGTAGCGACTGCCGGACTTTCTCCCGGCGAAATTGCTGCGCCGATTCGCTGGATTGTGCGCGACCGCTCTAACGTGGAAGTTCTGCTAGGCGAAGTCCATGATTTCGATCTCGACCGCCGTATGGTTAAGCTGCACGACTTTGACGTTCCTTACGACTACCTGATTGTCGCGGCAGGCGCGGGTCATTCGTATTTCGGACACGATGAGTGGGAACCGCTGGCCCCCGGACTGAAGACAATTGAAGATGCGTTAGAAATCCGCCGCCGCGTCCTGCTGGCGTTCGAACTGGCTGAACGGCAGGCCGCCCGTGGCGATGGGCAGGTGCAGCTGAACTTCGTGGTCATCGGAGGAGGCCCCACAGGCGTGGAACTCGCGGGCACGCTGGCGGAGATCGCATCCCGGGCGCTGGTCACAGAGTTTCGTACCATCGATCCCAAACGCACGCGAATTATTTTACTGGAGGGCGGCCCCCGCATTCTGCCGGCATACGCCGATGATCTCTCCTCCAGCGCACAGAAACAACTGGAGAAACTCGGCGTGGAGGTTCATACCTCGACCATGGTGACGGGAGTCGAGCCGGCCTGCGTTATTACGGGCACGACGCGAATCGCAGCAGCGGTGACGCTTTGGGCCGCAGGAGTGGCCGCGTCTCCCTTGGGCAAGAAATTGGGGGCCGCAGTGGATCGTGCCGGACGCGTGATGGTGAACAGCGACTTGAGCTTGCCTGGCTATCCTGAAGTATTCGTCATCGGAGACTTGGCCGCGCTCAAAGATGCGGATGGCAATCCCATTCCTGGAGTCGCCCCTGCCGCCATGCAGCAAGGAAGTGCAGCCGCCCGGAATATTGAACGCGATCTCACCGGCATACCCCGCCAAGATTTCCAATATCTGAACAAGGGCAGTCTTGCGACCATCGGGCGGGCTGCCGCGGTCGCGCAATTTAAAAAGCTGCACATCTCGGGATACCCCGCGTGGTTGGCTTGGCTGTTCGTACACATATTTTTCCTGGTTGGTTTCCGGAATAGGATTATCGTGCTCATCCAGTGGGCCTGGGCATACATCACTTACGAGCGGGGGGTAAGGCTCATTACCGGCGACGCGCCCTTGCCCGGATGGCCCGAGCTGCTAAAAGAAGAACAGGTAGGCAAAGAAAGTGACACCGTGATCTCCGGCACTAGCGCTCATTGATGGTAGAGGTCCATAAGCGCGATAATAGTTCTGCGGAGATGCGGCGCGGAAAGCGCACTCCCTGCCAGTCAAAATGAAGTCGTCTCGCGGAATTTCATCCTTGCTTCTAGGTTTGCTTATCTTTTTATGCTGCGTACCGTCGCCGGCAGAAGTGTTGAAGATTGTGGTCAACGACGCCATCCATCCAATTACTGACGAATATATTGGGCGCGCTCTCGCTGAAGCGCAGCAGCATAAAGATGAGGCGTTGTTGATTGATCTCAACACGCCGGGGGGGCTGCTCGATTCCACACGCGAGATTATTGAGAAGATTTTAGCGTCGCCCGTACCCGTAATTATTTATGTAACACCAAGCGGCAGCCGCGCCGCTTCCGCAGGATTTTTTATTTTGCAGAGTGCTGACGTAGCGGCGATGGCACCCGGAACTAATACTGGCGCGGCGCATCCTGTCTCCATCGGCGGCGGCAAAATGGATGACGTCATGAAGCAAAAAGTGGAAAACGACGCTTCCGCCCTCATGCGGTCGGTGGTCTCAAAGCGCGGGAGAAATGTCGAGGTGGCCGAGAGCACTGTGCGTGAATCGAAGTCATTTACTGAGCAGGAAGCGTTATCACAGAAGTTGATCGATTTTGTGGCCGCCAACGAGCAGGATTTGTTCAGGCAGATAGAAAGCAAGTCAGTCAAAAGATTCGATGGAAAAGTTGTGACCCTGCACTTGGCAGGCCAACCTGTACGTTTCTTCGACATGACGCTAAAGCAGCACATTCTCGCGTATATTCTGAATCCCAACGTCGCGTTCATTCTCCTGGCGATCGGCGCACTCGCGTTATATGCGGAGTTCAACCATCCCGGGGCAGTAGTTCCCGGAACAGTGGGGATCATTTTTATTTTGCTATCCGTTTTCGCATTGAATTTATTGCCTACCCGGTTCGCGGCAGTGGTGCTGATTCTGGCGTCATTTGCGCTGTTTGCTTTGGAGGCTAAGTTTGCCACCCATGGTGTGTTGGCAATTGGCGGGATCACTACTTTGACCCTTGGCGGACTGCTTCTAGTAGATGCCCCGATCCCGGAAATGCGCGTACATCTGCTTACTGCGCTGGCCGTGAGCATACCAATCGGAATCATCACCGTGTTCTTGATGAGCATTGCCCTCAAGGCCCGCGCTAATAAGGTCGTTACAGGTAGCCAGGGGATGCTGGGTCAAATTGCGATCGCGCACACCCCACTCTCTCCCGCTGGAAAAGTCTTTGTGCACGGAGAAATTTGGGATGCGGTCGCTTCCAACCCAGTCCTGGCAGGTCAGCCAGTCATCGTGCGCCGGGTCGAGGGACTGCGACTTTGCGTCGATCCCGCGACTTCGGCGAAAGACGCACTTCAAGCGGCAGCGCTCTGAACTGCATCTCCCGAGGTACCCCGCGTGACGCTGAATGATTGCGGAAGTGAGATACAATCCGCGTCAGTAGCGTTCTGTGTTGTTTTCGGAGGCAGTAAATGGAACTAGGATTTGGCTTTACCACCGTCGTCATAATCGTCGTCATTTTATATCTGCTGAGTTCCATAAAAATTCTGGCGGAGTACGAACGGGGTGTTGTATTCCGTCTCGGACGACTCCTCTCAGATGCTAAAGGCCCAGGAATTATCTTGGTCTTTGCTCCTATCGACCGCATGGTGCGGGTCTCACTACGGCAGGAAGCCCTCGAGGTTCCTCCGCAAGACATCATTACTCGCGACAACGTCACGCTGAAAGTCAACGCCGTGATTTTTTTGCGAGTGATCGATCCGCGAAGGGCCGTCGTGGAAGTTTCCAACTACGTCTATCAAACTTCGCAATTTGCCCAAACCACATTGCGTTCGGTTCTCGGTGAACAGGAGTTGGATGAACTGCTCGCGCACCGCGAAAAAATCAATTTGCGCTTGCAGACGATTCTCGATACGCACACCGCCCCATGGGGAGTTAAAGTCACAAACGTCGAGGTCAAGCAAGTGGACATGCCGGAATCAATGCTACGCGCGATGGCGAAGCAAGCCGAAGCGGAGCGCGAAAAGCGTTCCAAGATTATTCATGCTGAGGGCGAATTTTCTGCCGCCCAGCGACTGGTGGACGCAGCTGCATTACTAGCAACGGAACCAGTCAGCGTACAACTACGCTATCTGCAAACTCTGACCGAGATCGGCGTGGAGAAAAATACCACGGTGATTTTCCCCGTGCCGGTGGATTTCTTTTCCGGTCTTCAAAAAGTAATGGCGCGGCCTGATGCTGACAGCAAGGCAGTTCCCGCAAAACCCTGAAACACGAGGAAGAAATGGTCATGGCTGCATCGCAGGACACTGAAATTACGCTGGGGACCGGCAAAATGCTCGGAATATTTTTCGGGCTGGTGATTTTGTGCGGGGTGTTTTTCGGCATTGGATTTTCTGTAGGAAAGAGTTCCTTGTTGCAAACCACAGATGGGACTGTAACTCCGTCCCCAAATCCGAGAACACCTAAGAAAGGCTCGGCCGCACCCGTAATAGACGCCCCAAGACAAGCGCCTGATATGACTTTTTACAAGTCTGTAGGACAAAGTGATGCCGGCTCCCAACTTTCCCCGGCAGCCAAAAGTGGCGATTCTCCCAACAAGGATGAGCCGGATACGAATGCTTCCGCTGGCTATTTCGTTCAGGTCGCCGCGGTAAGCAAGCAGGATGACGCCGAAGCGTTGGTAGGGGCCCTAAAGAAAAAACAATATGCCGCAGTCGCCTCACAGACGCCAGGTGATAAGTTATTCCACGTTCAAATCGGTCCGTTTACGGTGCTCAAAGACGCAGAGAATATGCGCACACAGTTGCTGGGCGCAGGATACAATCCGATTTTAAAAAAATAAGGCTCTTACCCCGCAGCCGCGGCGTGAGTCTTTTGCAGCAGCTTCCGTGCATGGGTAATTAGGTCCCCTACTTCGAACGGCTTCACTAAGAATGGGAGATGTTTACTTTGCAAGAAATCACGCTCTTCCGACTCTGGGAGACTGGAAAAAGTAAACAGCAGATGAGATTCTAGTCCCGGGCAATTCTTAAAGACCCAGTCATGAACTTGCCGAGGATTCAGCCCCCCTGGCATCTTCCCGTTCATCATCACGGCGTCAAAGGGTTGGCTAGCTAGCCGACCTTTAGCGTCTTCCCAACTCATAAGACTCGTCACGTCCGCTCCGGCGCCGCTAAGTACGTCGCTCTCGAACTGAATGACCGCTTCCTCGTCGTCGATGAGTAGAATCCTTCCTTCAATCACAATTTCACGGCGCGACAATGCCAAAGGCTGATCCGATACTACAACCCTGCCGGCGGCAGGCAATCGCACTTCGATGATGGCCCCACCCTCTTCGGAATTTCTTGCCGATATGTCTCCGCCATGCTCTTTGACGATCCCATAGCAAATACTTAGTCCAAGGCCAGTACCTTTGCCCACACTTTTCGTGGTGTAAAACGGCTCGAAAATTCTCTTTGGCTCCTTGATCCCGCTTCCAGAGTCTTGCACTTCAACGTGAACGTAACCTTCACGGGTATAGCTGCGGATCTTCAACCTATTGGAATTCCCAGACTCCAACATTGCATCTACCGCATTGTTCACAATGTTCAAGAATACTTGTTCGAATTGATGTGTGTCTCCGATTACGGCGGCAAGGTTGGCCTCGATGTCCCGTTCAACCGTTACGTTATTGACTCGCATGTCGTAATCACGCAAGACCAAAATTTCATCCAAAACTTTGTTGATATCAATCTTTTGCTTGTGCGGCTTCCGCTGCCGGGCAAACGACAACAGATTCTGGACCACCCGATGAGTGCGCTGCGCCTGCTTAAAAAGCTTGGCAACGAAATCGCTCGCGCGTTCGCTGAGCCCCTCGCTTTCTAATAGTTGGGCGTAGCCCAGAATTGCGGTCAGAGGGTTGTTCAGTTCGTGCGCAACGCCCGCGATCAATTGTCCCACCGCAGACATCTTTTCACTCTGCAACAGCTGTTCCTGGGTGTGCCGCAAATCTTCGTACGCTCTGCATGTTTCTTCGTAAAGACGGACCTTTTCAATTGTCGTGGAAAGTTGTCGTCCTATGGCAATTAGTAGATTTTCGTCATTATTTGTGTACTCACGCATCGCGCCGCTGCTAATCCCCATGATTCCGATGGGACTGTCTTTTCCCCAGAGCAGAACCCATATCCAGGAACTTGTCCCATCCCCACGAATAAATTCAGCCACCGGTTGCGGAAGATGCGGAAGATAGTCGTTGGTGATCACCTCGGTGCGCGAACGCGTGACCAATTCGCCAAATCCGCCCTCAAATTTGATCTCTGTGAGATTGCCGCGAGAGTCCGGTTTACCCCACCCGGCTCTTCGTCGAAATGTTGTTGTTTCCAAGTCGCAAAGAAAAATTGATCCCGTCTGCGCGGCAAGTAAAGAAATCACCTGCCGCAAAGTTAGGTTTAAGATTTCATCGAGATCAAACGATTGGGTTGCGATCACTGCCATCGCGTTCAATGCGTTTAATTCACGGTTGCGACGTCGGATCTCGTCTTCCGCGCGCTTTTTCTCGGTCACATCGAGTAAGAATCCCTGGTAGCGTTCGATTTTTCCTTCGGGACCTCGTGTGGCGAAACTGCTTTCTACCGCACTCAGAAGGGTGCCGTCTTTTCTGCGCAGAGTTACTTCAAAATTTCGAACGTAGTTATGCAATTCCATCTCGCGGCGGAACGCAAGCCGCTGCTCCGGCGAGTCATGAAGTTGAAGATCAACGTTCACATTCATTAGTTCTTCGCGCGTATGCCCGAACATTCGCAAGAAGGCGTCGTTGCAGTCGAGAACTCTTCCTTCCGGGGTCGCGACGAAAACTCCTTCTTGCATTTGCTCGAACAGTTGGCGGTATTTTTCTTCAGCAACTTGCCTGTCACTGACGTCTCGCACGACGTGGATGGTACCCCTTTGTTTGGCCCCCTGCTCGATGTAAGACGAAGTCGAAACCATTGAAAACCCGCCAAAACACGGGTCGGCGCCTTCGTGGAAACCTTCCTCACCGTCGCCACAGTACGGACACTTCATCCAGTGGCTTTGCCCTTGAGGCAGGACTTCTTCACAGCTTTTCCCTACGACATCTGCGGGGGCTTGCACCAGTCTCTGCAGCAAAGCGCGATTCGCCTTCATGATCCGGAAGTCGGAGTCGTGCAGCAATACGAAGTCCTGAATAGAGTCAAAGGTGCTTGTCCATTGGCGATGCGAACGCAAAATTTCATCCATCAATCTCAGGTTTTCGACAGCGAGTCCCAATTGATGAGCACTATTGGCCAGGAACTCCAAGTCCTCAGGTGGATATGCCACGCGATGGCGGCTACCTAAGGACAACATCCCGATCAACGCCTTTTTGCCCACCACCGGCATCACCAGGACGTGATGGAACTTTTCTTTCTTGAGATAAGGACGAATATTTTCAGGCGCGTCTGATGTTTCAACCACGGTCGGTTCACTGGTCGTCAAGATGCGCTTCACTGATTCATCGACAACCACACCATCACGTTCTTGCAGGAAGGCGTCAGACAAGCCGACGTGTTGTACGAGGACCAACTTGTCCGCTTCTAGAACTCGGAACCATGCGGCTTTCGCCGACATGAGGCCCCTGAGTTCTTCCAGTGCGGTCATCAGCATCGGACCGTGTTGTTGTTCGCGAGTGATGCTGCTGGTCACCGCATTCAATACCCCAAGGCGGCGCGTCCGCATTTGTGAGTCTTCGAAAACAACTAATAGAATGCTGAATCCGAGCAGCAGATCGATCATGCGCCCGGAACCTTGCGGGAAGTAGTGGCTTACCGGAGCCCAGTCCAAATGCACCAGGAGCAGGCTCAAGCTGAGCATGCACGGGCCAATTTCCCAGCGGGCGCGCCTGAATCGCAGCATCTGTACTGCGGCGGCGAGGGCAACGAGACGGTACGCAACTTCCAAGGCCACTCGCAACGTCATCGAATCCGGCCAGAATAATTCCCGCACGATCGCAAACGAGACCAAAGCGACAAGAATCACCAATAACGGGGGTATAAACTTTTGCGCCCGCGAGTACACAAAAATGGCCCCCGCGAATAAACACACTGCAAGAACAAACTCAGCATGCGATATTGCAATCATCTCGCGTTGCTGAGTGCCTGCATGAATGACGCTTGTCGAAAGAAGATAGGTGAGCCACCCCACGATCCACGTCAACAAGTAGCGTTCGCGAAAGGTGCGGAACACGAGCAGGCTCGCAGCGAGAATCACCACGCCGCTTAGTTCGAGGTTCGGAACGACGAAACCAGACGCGTCCCATCCGCTGGAAGCAAAAAGATTCATCAGAAGTACGCACACTCTCCCCTTTTGATATCACGCCACCACAAGCCCCCTGTACCCTTTCCGCTAACTCACAGTTACTTTCGGCATCATCCTCTTACGGTAGAATTGGCTTACACTTTTATCTCTCATGCCAGCCGACCGCATCCTGATCGTGGATGATGAAGAAGCTATCCGCGAAATTGTGTCTTCGATGTTGACCGCCGCGCACTACAAATGCACCCAGGCTGCCTCCGGATTGCAAGCCTTGGCCCTCCTCGAGTCAGGCGAAGAATTCGAGCTCATGCTTTCGGATTTAATGATGGCCGACCTTGATGGCATTGGGCTGCTCGAGCGATCAAAAGAACGGTTCCCGGATTTGCCTGTGGTCATGGTGACCGCTGTACACGATATTTCCGTGGCGCTTGCCGCAATTCGGAACGGGGCCTATGACTATTTGCTAAAGCCGTTTGAGCGGGAACAGTTGTTGGCGACGGTTCGCCGGGCCCTGGAGAATCGGCGGCTCAAGTTGGAAAATCGCGCCTATCAAACTAATTTGGAGGCGTTGGTCACTGCGCGCACCGAGCAGCTTCGCAAAGCGATCGGGACTTTAGAGCGCTCGTATGACATTACGTTGGAAGCGCTTGGGGACGCGCTCGACCTGAAAGATGCGGAAACTGAAGGCCATTCCAAACGTGTGACTGCATTCACCATTGCCATCGCCCGAGCTATTGGGCTTTCCTCTGATCAAATTCGAGTGATTGCACGTGGCGCGTTTCTGCATGACATTGGCAAGATGGCCATCCCCGATGCGATTTTACGAAAACCTGGCGCGTTGACCCCGGACGAAACTCTCATCATGCGGGAGCACTGCTACCGCGGATATCAAATGTTGCGCAAGATTCCTTTCCTGGCCGAAGCTGCTGAAATCGTCTATTCGCACCAAGAGCGCTTTGACGGAACCGGCTACCCGCGCGGGCTGAAGGGCGAAGGCATCCCGTTGGGAGCGCGATTGTTTTCCGTGGCCGACACTCTTGACGCCATCACTTCGAATCGGCCTTATCGTCCAGCGCAAACTTTGGATGCGGCTATTGTTGAAATCGAAAAGTGGTCAGGACGCCAGTTCGATCCCGAAGTAGTGAAAATTTTTGTTTCCATGCCAAAAAATATTTGGGACGACCTCCGTAAAGAAATCGACGCCCAGATATACCGCTTCGCCTATTCAGCCTCTGCTTCGTCAAACAAACTTTCCTGATAAGCTTCCTTCCTATACTGCCGCAACTAACAACTGGTTCACTTACCTAACGAAACGAGATTCGTAAAAGGAGCGCCCTGTGAAGCTAGTCGTGACATGCATCTTAATTACTCTTTCCAGCTTTTGCGCCATCGCTCAGGAGCACCCCACGGTTTCCGCCCAACCGAACTCGGTTTTCGTTGGAGCCGACGGCAAGTTCGAGACGGCTCCTGACACCGCCACAATTCAATTTGTCATTTCGGCGCAGGAAGATTCGTCTCGCGCGGCCTTTGACCGTGCCTCTAGAGCGGCGGAGCAAATCCGGCAAATTCTGCGCACAAATAATGTTGATCCAAAGACTGCGGAGATTGGATCTTTTTCGATTGATCCTGTTTACGATTACAAGAATCCCAAGCGGAAGCTGATCGCTTACCGTGTTGATGCGGGCGTGACCCTGAAGCTAAAAGATTTTATGAAATTGGCGACCATCTTGGAGCAACTTTCGGGTGCGGACATCACTGAGAATCAATCCATGAGCTATACCCTGGATAACATGGATCTAGCAAAAGAGAAGGCTGTCGAGGACGCGTATCGAAGGGCACGCGAGTCTGCCGAAGTGGTGGCGAGGGTTAGCGGACGCGTTCTTGGCGAACTTAGCTATGCGTCGGTCGACACCTTTGAAAACATTCGTCCGATTCGCCCAATGGCGGCGCAAATGAAAATGAGCGCCCAGGCCATGATGCCGGCCCCGACCGACGAATTCTCACCGCAGAGTATTAGCGTGACTGCGCATGTGAACGCGATGTTTGCCCTGAAATAAGTTCTGGGAACTTCTTACTCGGCGGCGCAACTTTGGTGGCCTAGGCGGACTCCGCACAACAGGTACGCGACCTGAGAATTAATTTATTTCGTCAATCGCGCCGGATCTACTGGCACATCGCGTTGGATCACCATTTCGATCGATGTCCCGACGTCCATTTTTATGTCGTTGCCGCGGCTTAACATCGCAATGGCAACTCCAGCCGCGCCTCCCAAGCCTGCGCCAATTCCAGCGCCCATCCTGCTTCCCGCGCCCAATGCGCCGATCAAAGCTCCTCCCTCCGCGCCCTTCAGTCCATCCTCGGCCGCCTTGCCCGCCTTTTCGCCCTTTTGACTGTCGCCGCGGACCGTGCCTTCTCCGTCTTTGACGTTCGTTTTGTCAACTCCGGGCGCGTTTTGCAAAGCACCCGGCATCACGACGGTGTAGCCACTGGGATAGATTAGCGTGGTGAAGTGCATCAGAACTTCGGCGCGCCCCTTCAGCCTTCCAGCACGTTGAATGTGGGTGATGCGCCCTTGAACAAAGGTACCCGGAGGTACGACAATCCGATCGCTGACCACCACCGGAAAAGTCGTCTCCGCGTAAACCGCCTCCCCTTCCCGGGTTCCTTTCGTCGAGATCGCGTGCTTCAGGACCACCGGAACTTTTGTGCCCGATGGAATGATAAGTTGTTCGCCTCCGGTTGTTGGAGGCGTCGTCAATGAAGCGGGCCCCGGACGCGCCGCTAGCCGTGAGGAACTGAGAGATGCGGGCCCATCGGTTTGGGCACCCGCGAACGCCGCCAGCAATACCAAACTTAAACCAGGGAAACTGCTCACTTCGCCTCCACCGCCTTTTCGGCGTGTCATCACAAACTAAAAATTGGATGCGCGCAGGATATAGATTGGTTACCAGCGCTTATTAAGTCCCTGATCGTCGGGCCTGATTCTCTCTGATGTTACCCATGAATTGCGATTGGAGCCGCTGTGCGCACATCTCTCCGCACACGAATAGTGTCCCCTCCAGAGCAGCTATATCGTCGTTCCAGGGACACAAATATAGGACGGGACACTTGAATTCTTCGACCGATGTCCATAGCAGCCACCACCGCTCATTCGCGTGCCTCAGAGCACCGCAGTTAGGGCCTGAGCATCGATAAACAGGGGCCGGCATTTCTGTACGTCGATTTTGCGCGTCCATTGCCAAAACTATTGTTGAGGATGCCGCTCGCTTGTCATCCTCTTCCTGACCACTACTTGTAGAGCAAATATTTTTGCCTCAGTTGCTGAAATTGAATTTGTGGCTCTCGCCATTCCTCGGCAATGCGACGGGGGTCCTGTCCGTCCACGATCTCATTGAACACGGATTGGTTCAGCAGAAGCTCGATCATGCGGTGTATGTCGTACTGCTGCGGATATAGTTTGCGTAGAGCGGAGGCAAGTTCAACCCCAAGTTCGGGGCTATCGAACGCATTCCGGTCTGTGACAATTATGTTTACCCCCTCGCACCGTTGATTAGCGTAAGTGCTGGACGTGGGGGTGAAAGTGGTCGGCACAAATCGCACCCCCGAAATGCTTCGAGCGTTTAAGTGACTCGCGAGCTCGCGGCTTTTTATCCAAGGGGCGCCGAGCAATTCAAAGGGCGTGTCGGTGCCTCGTCCCACTGAAACATTTGTTCCTTCAACCAGGGCCACTCCAGGATAAAGGGTGTTCTCTGTGAGACTACGTAGGTTGGGTGAAGGATCAATCCATGTCAAACCTGTTGAATCGTACCAATCGCCGCGCATCCAGCCTTCCATCGGCACGACCTTTAACTTCGCATTAATGTTGTGCTCGGCGTTAAACATTTGCGCGAGTTCGCCAAGCGTCATTCCGTGGCGCACTGGCACGCGGTCATAATTTACGAAACTGGAGCGTCCTGAATCAGCGATTGGGCCTTGCACGAACGATCCGGTTATTGGGTTGGGGCGGTCAAGCACGATCAATTCGATGCCAGTTTTCGCAGCTGCTTCCAGAAAATAACCCAGGGTTGTTTCGTAAGTGTAGAACGGAGCCCCTGCGTCTTGAATATCGATCACGACAGCATCGAGTTTTTTCAAGAGATCTAGAGGAGGACGGCGAGCGGCGTCCGTCGCCCCATACACGCTGTAAACCAGAACGCCCGTGGCAGAGTCCCGCGAATTTCCTACATCGGTAGTATCCAGTTCGCCAGTCACGCCGTGTTCGGGACTGAAAATCGCATCGAGTGAAACTCCGCGAGCGTGGGCCAACACGTCGATGGTGCGGCGCCCTTGAGCATCCACTCCTGTCTGGTTCGTGAGTAAACCTATCTTTTGTTTACCGGCGCTTGATTGCAACACTTCAAAGTCTTGCGCTTCCAGCACATCAATTCCGGTTTTCACGGAACCATTCCGTCCGGCAACACGGCGCGCAGCAGTATTCGCCTCGTTGTAACCGGTGAGGCTTCGCCATCGCATCAGCTCCTTTTCACTGGGTGTCAATCGAAGGTTCGACGCGACCGCTGTGGCGACCTTCGAACGTAGCGCGATCGCGCTCCCCTTTCCTCGCGGATGCACAGAGTTAGTAAGCAGAATCATAAAAGTTCGCGTGGTGGGATCAATCCACAGTGACGTTCCGGTAAAGCCCGTGTGGCCGAATGATCCCACGGGAAGAAAGCTGCCACGACTGCTGGAAAAAGGGGAGTCGATGTCCCATCCGAAACCTCGTAATACGTCGGAGGTTGGGGGCTGTTGCGGGCTTGTCATTTTTTCGATCGCAGCAGGAGACAACACGACACTCCCCTGAAGCAGTGAGACTGCAAACCTTGACAAATCGTCCGCAGTTGAAAACAACCCGGCGTGGCCTGCAACCCCACCCATGCGCCGTGCAGTGGGATCATGAACAGTTCCGCGCAACATTTTCATCTGCTCGTCATATTGAGTGGGAGCAATTTTGGAAGTCCATAAAGCAGGCGGAAGAAACCGTGTATGTGCCATGTGCAGCGGCTGGAAAATATGACGCAAACAATAATCTTCGAAAGGTTCGCGCGAAATTCTTTCAACCAGAGCGCCGAGCACAATGAAATTTACGTCGCTGTAAAGGAATTTCGATCCCGGGGAGAAAATTAGAGCTTGTTCGAAAGCTCGTCGATACGCGTCTTCCCGTCCTGCCCATGATTCGCGAAGATCGAGGTCTTCGGGCAATCCCGAATAATGCGTCAGCAGTTGGCGAATCGTGACTTCTTCTTTTCCATTTTGCGCAAATTCTGGAAGAAATTTCGCCACCGTATCGTTAATGCGAACCCTTCCCTGCTCCACCAGTTGCATTACTGCGGTGGTAGTTGCCACCACCTTGGTAAGCGATGCCAAGTCAAATATCGTGTCGGTGGTCATCAACTCCCGGCGAGGCTCGAGGGAACGCGACCCGTAAGACTTGCGATAGATAGTCTGACCATTGTGCCAGACGAACAAGACCGCGCCAGGAATTTCGCGGTTATGGATGGATTCGAGAACAATCGAATCCACAGCCTTCTGTATGCCTGAATTGGCGGGGGGCTTTTTGTCCATCCCCAGCATCGGCCCGGATAATAAAAAAACTATTCCCGCATACAGAACCCGGCGCGAATTTATGACGTTGGCGTTGATATTTCGACTCTACACAACTCCTATCGGGTAACTCAAGGAAACACTGGGGTGTGTGCCGTGCTGCCAACTGCCACGACTTAAGTGTCTGCTAACATCGTTTGCAGGTGAGCCTCGGCGCAGTTCGCGTCGTCTCGACCTTTACTTCTATGAATGCGCCTTCAGTTCGACACATCCACTTCCGGCGAAAGGCGTATCAGAACCAGGAATCTGTTTTTGCTGCTCCTTTTGAGCTAATAAGCACCAGTATCGCAGCTCGCGCCTTCCCCGGCGCTTCAATTGCGATTGTGCATGGGGGAAATCTGGTTGCTCTGAAGGCATTCGGGGGTTTTACCTATGATCCGAATTCATCTCGGGTACTTTCATCGTCAATTTTCGACATCGCCTCGGTTTCCAAAGTAATAGCAACCACCACAATGGCGATGATTTTGTATGAAAGAGGATTGCTGGACATCGAAACCAGCGTTGCCGCAATACTTCCCGACTTCTCCGGAAACGATTCCCGCCGCCGCGATGTTACGGTTCGGATGCTGCTGTCTCATTCGTCAGGATTGCCTGGCTATGAGAAACTTTTTTTGCGAGCCTCCACTCGGGATGAACTCCTTTCATTCGCAATGCGATCCAGCCTTCTGTCCGATCCTGGCGCGCGCACCGAATATAGCGATATCGGGTTCATCATTCTTGGCGCCGTGCTGGAGCAAATCGCTGATGAAACGCTCAATCGGTTTTGCCAGCGTGAAGTCTTTGGAAAACTCGGGATGACGCGGACAATGTTCACTCCCCCGACCCAGCTGCGCGATTTTATCCCCCCCACTGCGTTTGATGAACACTTCCGCCACAAAGTTATTCAGGGTGAAGTGCAAGATGAAAATGCCTGCGTCCTGGAAGGTGTCGCCGGACATGCCGGAGTTTTTTCTTCCGCCGAGGACATGGCGATTTTCGCGAATACTATGTTAGAGACTGAATCGCGATTGGTCCGTCCGGACACAGTGAAACTGTTCACGCAGAGGGAGTCTTTGCCAGTGGGAACATCGAGGGCCCTTGGGTGGGACAGTCCTTCTTCTCCCTCGCAATCCGGAAAATCTTTTTCCTCGAAATCGTTCGGGCATTTGGGCTATACCGGAACCTCGCTGTGGATCGATTCGGAGCGGCAATTGGCCATCATCTTATTGACCAATCGCACCTGGCCTGACTGCGCGAATCAACAGATCAAACAAGTTAGGCCGGCGTTTCATGATGCCGTTGCGGAAGCTTTGCACCTGGAGGCCGCCTCATGAAAAAACTTAATCGATTAAGAAAACATCTTGCGCTCCTCGGTACAGAGCAGCAGAACCCGCAATCGGCGAACCTCGACAACAGGTCCGCGCTCCAAATTGCTCGCATTATGAATACCGAAGATGCCAATGTTTCGACTGCCGTAAGACAAGCTTTGCCGCAAATCGCCGCAGCCATAGATTTGATCGCCGATTCTCTAAAAAACGGCGGCCGGCTTATTTATGTCGGAACCGGTACCAGTGGACGCATTGCTGCGCTCGACGCGGCGGAGTGTCCTCCCACCTTTAGCACTGATCCGAAATTGGTCCAATTCATCATCGCCGGTGGATTGAAAGCGCTTGGAGCCGCCGTAGAGTCCAACGAAGACTCCGCAGAACTGGGCAAGATCGCCATGTCAAAAAAACGTCCTGGTGAGAGAGATGTCGTGGTCGGGATTGCCGCCAGTGGTCGGACGCCTTTTACTATCGCGGCTTTGAAGTACGCTCGCGCCATGGGTGCCAAGACCGTTGCAGTCGTCTGCAATCCTCACTCGGAATTGGAGAGCGCCGCGCACATCGGAATTTATGTTGAAACTGGCGCCGAGGTTATTTCTGGTTCCACTCGGATGAAGGCCGGGACCGCACAGAAAATGGTTCTCAACATGCTCACTACTGGCGCAATGACGCGCATGGGATATGTCTATGGGAATCTCATGGTGAATGTGCGTCCCAACAACCAGAAGCTCGCCATCCGGGCCGCATCGATTCTGCAAAAGGCGACAAATGTTTCAAAGAAGGCAGCCCACAAAGCCTTAAAATTCTCCAGAAATAATGTGCCAGCCGCATTGGTGATGTTAGAAGGTAAAGTAGGGTTACCCGAAGCTGAAGAGTCACTCAAAGTTACTAACGGAAATGTAAGAAAAGCTATCGCTTACGCCAGAAGGATAAAGCGCACTTAACTAGAAGGCCGTGCCCTGACGATTACCCTCCCGGCCCGCCGCAATTCCTATTCCCCCGCTAGAATAGAGTCCGGGAAGACATTCATCATGGATAAATTTGTAATTCGCGGCGGAAATCCGCTGCTCGGAACCATTCGCGTCAGTGGGGCCAAAAACGCCGCGCTGCCTTGCATGGCGGCTGCGCTACTCACCGAGGAACCAGTAATTCTCGAGAATATTCCGCATGTCCGCGACATCGAGACGACGCGAAATTTGCTTGCAGCCATGGGCGCCGAGGTCGAACTCGGTTACGGACGCGCACAGCACCGTACCACAATTTCCTGTCGCAATCTTGCCGCTCCTGAAGCCTCCTATGAACTCGTGAAGACCATGCGCGCGTCAACATTAGTGTTGGGGCCCCTGGTGGCTCGCTATGGAACCGCCAGGGTTTCTTTGCCCGGCGGCTGTGCAATCGGAGCGCGCCCCATCGATATGCACATTAAGGGATTAGAAAGTCTGGGAGCGGCGATAACGCAAGATCACGGCTACGTGGAAGCCTCCGCAAAAAGATTGAAAGGCGCCGAAATCGTTTTCGACAAGATCACTGTCACCGGTACCGAGGATTTATTGATGGCGGCGGCGCTTGCTGACGGCCATACGGTAATGCGCAATTGTGCCCGCGAACCGGAGGTCGTCGATCTGGCTGACTTGCTCAATAAGATGGGTGCAAAAATTCAGGGCGCTGGTACTGCCACCATTCAAATCACGGGAGTTGAGAAGTTGCACGGCGCCAAGCATCGCATTATCCCCGACCGCATCGAAGCTGCAACCTTTATTATCGCCGGCGCACTCACGGGCGGCGATCTGAACGTCAGTGGATGCGATCCTCGCCACCTGCAAGCCTTGTTAGAAAAATTAAATGCGGTGGGAGCGAAAACTGTTTCCGCCGGCGATTCGGTTCGCGTCATGGGTGACGGACCATTCTGTGCCGCCGACATTGCAACCGAAGAGTATCCCGGTTTCCCGACCGACATGCAGGCACAGTACATGGCACTCGCAACGCAGGCCGAGGGCACATCCGAAATCACGGAAAATATTTTTGAGAATCGCTTCATGCACGCCCAGGAACTGGTACGCATGGGCGCTAATATCAAAATCGAAGGACGCCGCGCCATCGTCCGCGGAAAGACTAAACTCAGTGCCGCGGCAGTTCTTGCTTCCGATTTACGTGCCTCCGCTTCACTGGTCTTGGCTGCATTGGTTGCGGACGGAGAAACCATCATTGACCGGGTCTATCACATCGATCGCGGCTACGAAAATATCGAGGAGAAATTGCGCGGAGTAGGAGCCCAAATTCGTCGCATCGGAGAAATGCTGCCTAAGCGGCGCAGCACGAGCGCCCCTTAAGCTGCTGTCCTGCGCTCGGCCCATTTCCATGCCGTCGAGACGATATTTTCCAGCGAACGCGTCGCCTTCCATTTCAATAGCGACTCGGCCCGAGTAGGATCGGCGACCAGAGCCGGGGGATCTCCGTCACGTCGCGGCGCAAGCACGGTTGGCACTTTCTTTCCTACGACTTTTTCAATTGTAGATATGACCTCTTTTACGGAATATCCCACCCCGGTCCCCAAATTCAAGGCCGTAGATTCCCCGTTTTTCAAATAATCCAACCCCATCACGTGCGCGTCCGCCAGATCCGTAACGTGAATGTAATCACGAATGCAGGTCCCATCCGCGGTCGGATAATCATCACCAAATATTTGCAATGCAGGCCGCCTTCCCCTGATGGCTTCAAAAATAGCTGGGATCAAATGGGTCTCAGGCTCGTGCATCTCGCCGATTTTTCCGTTTTCATCCGCACCCGCCGCATTGAAATACCGAAACGCTACATAGGGAAGTTTATAGGCCTTGGCGTAGCTTTCCAGCGCGAATTCAAAGGCCAATTTTGACAACCCATAAGGATTAACCGGTGATCTGGGATTGTCTTCTGTCATGGGTACTTTAACGGGCACGCCATACACCGCGCACGTCGACGAGAAAATGAATTTTCTCACCGGAGAATCCATTACCGCATTCAACAGCGACAAGCTGCCCACTAAGTTATTGTGAAAATATTTTCGCGGGTTCTCCACCGATTCGCCAACGTAGGCATGCGCCGCGAAGTGCATGACTGCCTCGACGCGCTTTAAAATCGGTTCTAGTCTTTTGGAATCAGAGATATCACCAACAATTAATTCGAATCCTTCAGCAAGTTCACGATATCCGGCGGATAAATTGTCGTAAATAATTACGTCATATCCTTTGCGCTGAAGTGCATGTGCTGTATGACTGCCGATATACCCCGCTCCGCCGACCACTAAAATCGCCACATGACCTCCTGTACGACGCTAAATAATAACCTGTTTGGATTTGCTAAAAGACGAATGGGAAGCGGACGACCTACCGTCAAAGCAGATCAATACCTGCCCTGGGCTGAACGGCATGTCTATGCGGATCGAAGCCAATGCAAAACGGACCCGGCAGCCCTAAACTACCGAGTCCGCTATACAGGAGTAACACAGTGAAATATTGTCAGACCCGTGCGCCGCCTCGGCGCGACAGATGCGTGATCAGCGTGATTACAAAAAACACGAGGAAAATAAAGAACAGAATCTTGGCTATACCTGCGGCTGCAACTGCAACCCCGCCGAATCCGAAAATGGCCGCCACAATCGCTACGACTAGAAAAACTAGAGCCCAATAAAGCATGACCGCCTCCTATCGAGAATGTGCCGCGCTCAAATTCACCCTAAGGTTAAAAAGGTAACGTGACTTTGGCGATCAGGCGAAAAATGTATAGTCCGAGCTGCATTGCTGTAGAAAAGACTTACGCCGCAGGCACGATCTCGGGGGCAGCCCGGTTCAGGAGTTTTCGCAGCGCCATTGCATTAGTAATGGCGTGTCCTCCAATATCGTTATTAAAATATATCCAGACTTGCTTTATCGCATCCCAACTCTCGATTTCTCTAGACCAATCTTTGAGAACCTTCGTGGGATAACTACCGCAGTAGACACCGGTGGGGCCATGGAATCTCAAGTAGGCGAATGAAGCAGTCAACTCCCCGGGCCAGCGGACTCCCTGCCAATCATGAAAGCAGACAGCAGCGTTAAAACGTCGTAGCAAATCGTAAACCCGTCCTTCAGCCCAACTCGCGTCGCGAAACTCAAATACGTAATGGTGCCCACCTGGTAAGGTGACCAAGAATTCTTCCAGGCGCTGCAGGTTCAATTTCCAGCGCGGAGGCAGTTGAAACAATATGGGGCCAAGTTTCGGACCCAACAACTCGGCACGGTCAAAAAATTTCTGCGTCGAGATCGCAGGATCGAGCAACCGCTTCATGTGAGTGACAAAGCGGCTCGCTTTCACACTGAATACGAATTCCGGTGGGGCGCTGTCGCGCCAATGCATCACCGCTTCTTCGTTCGGCAACCGATAAAAAGTGTTATTTATCTCGACTGTATCGAAGTGTCGCGCATACCAATTAAACATGCTCGCCGCGGGGAGATCTTTTGGATAGAACTGGTTGAGCCAGTGTTTATAGTGCCATCCCGATGTGCCTATACGAACTTGGAGCGGGGACATTCCGAATGCTTTCAACCTTATGACATGCGCCCAGGTCAGAGAATCCAGAGGAGCGGTTAATTTTTGGCGCAAAACACTGTATTTCCCATCGACCCACATTAAGCTGACCAACGCAAAGCGTTGAATTGGGACATCTTCGCCTGCGCGCAACGCATCAGAGCAAATCGATCTAAGTTTTAGAAGCCGGCCCATAAACTGCAATGTTTCAATCCGTCCGCTCACTATTTCTCAAACCGGCAACACTCATTGCGCTGGCCTTATTTTCGTTTTTGGTATCCCCTCTAGCATTCTCGCAAGCCTCCTATGAGGGGCAAATCGTGAGTTCAATAACCGTCATTGCCGACCCCCGACTGGATGTCGCGAGGTTCCGCTCTCTCGTGACACAGGAGGCAGGAAAGCCTTACTCCGCATCAGCAGTCGAGGCCAGCAAAGTGGCGCTTCAGCAAGCTGGCAACTTTCCGAAAGTATGGACAGATGTGGAGCCTGAAACCGCTGGGCTCCATTTGAGTTTCGTTCTAGAACCGGCGTACTACGTTGGCGTTGCATCCTTCCCCGGGGCAACCAAACTTTTTCGCTACACACGGCTCCTGCAAGTAATCAACTTTCAGGATGAATCGCCATACGACAAATCTCAACTTCCCGGTCAGGAGAAACTCCTACTGGATTTTTTTCGCAACAACGGCTTTTTTGCGGCACAAGTCCGCGGTGGGCAAACATTAGATGAAGCGCATCACATTGCGAATCCCGTTTTTGAAGTTAATCTGGGAAAACGCGCACGCATCGGCAACGTAATTATTCGCGGCGGTAATGCCAATGAAAACGCTAGGCTTCTTCATTCCGTTCAGGGAATCCGCGCACGGGCTTCCGGCGGATTGCTGAAAACCAGCAAGACTTACACTTCCTCCCGTATCAAGAACGCAACGTCTTTGCTGAAGGCTTCCTTGACCAAGCGCCATTATCTCGCGAATCGAATCACCTTTGAGAGCCCGCAATACCATCCCGAAACCAACCGGGTCGACATTTTAGTGGCGGTTGAAGTTGGCCCAACCGTGGACGTCAAAACAAGCGGCGCAAAGGTTTCCTTTCTTCCGTACCTGTCTAATCGTCAAGTCAAGAAACTCGTCCCGGTTTACAGCGAAGGCTCTGTTGACCGTGATCTGGTGGATGAGGGCGCGCGCAACTTGAATAATTACTTTCAAAAGAAAGGGTATTTCGATTCGCAGGTCACAACCAACTATCAAAATACCCCGGGCAAAGTCACAGTCGCATACAACATTGATAAAGGCCGTAAACATAAGCTCGACAACGTTATTTTTAGCGGCAATCATCAAGTATCAAGCGCTGAGCTCAACTCGGGACTCACGATCAAGAAGCATACCTTTCTGTCCAGAGGACTCTTCAGCCAGAAACTTCTGACCGCCAGCGCCAAGAATATTCAGACCGTTTACCGCGACAGAGGTTTTGAAGATGTGAAGGTCACGCCATCCGTGGTTGACCACGAACCAAAAATTGACGTGAAATTTGCCATTGTCGAAGGCACGAAGACCATCGTCGACAATGTACTTATCCAAGGGGACGAACATGTGCCGATTGCCGCCCTAACGCCGCCCCAAGGATTCACCGTTCTTTCCGGGACCGCATTTTCCCCGGGAAGGGTGTCCAAAGACCGGGGTCAGATTTTGGCGCACTATCTTAACCGTGGATTTCTAAACGTCGACGTTAAGACCAAAATTACTCGCCATTCCGACGACCCGCACCGCGTGGACGTCGCATTTCTCATCAACGAGCACCAGCAAGTCAACATTAATGACGTAGTTCTTGTTGGACAGGAAATCACGCGACCCCAGCTGATCAGTGAAACTGCGGACATTTCCCCGGAGACTCCACTCAGTCAGGGCAAGCTGCTCCAGGCACAAAGCGAACTCTACAACCTGGGGATATTCGACTGGTCGAGCGTTGGGCCGGAGAGGGAAATCTTTGACCAAAGCGATGAGACCGCGTTACTGAAAGTTCATGAAGCCAAACGCAACATCATCACTTACGGTTTCGGATTCGAAGCGGCGAGACGCGGCGGCAGTGTTCCATCAGGTACGGTCGCAATTCCGGGGCTTCCAGTTATCAACACGGGAACTAATAACATCGTTCCCAGCCAGGCCACTTTTGTGAGTCCGAGAGGCTCCATCGAATACACCCGACGAAATATTCGGGGGCTCGGCGAAACTGGACAAATTTCCGCGCTGGCAGCGCGACTCGATCAACGGGCGCTAATCTCTTATACCGATCCGCGATTTCGCAACACCCGCTGGAACGCACTGACTACGTTTTCGTTGGAGCGCACTACCGAAAATCCCTTGTTTGCGGCCAGACTGGGCGACGCTTCTTTTCAATTGGAGAGAACTCTAAACCAAGCCAACACCAGCAGGCTTCAAATTCGATACGATTTCAACAAGACGCGCTTGTCGCAATTGCTGGTGCCTGAACTAGTCTTGGAACAAGACCGCAACGTGCGGCTCTCCACCCTGTCTGCGACTTTCATAAAAGACACGCGCGACAAGCCTCTCGACGCGCATCGCGGAGTCTTTAGCACGCTCAATCTCGGGATCACCCCAACCGCATTTGGATCAAGCGCGAACTTTGGAAAATTCTTTGGCCAGTACTCTTACTACCGCCCGATGAAGGGATTGGTTTGGGCAAACAGCGTGCGTCTGGGCTTGGCTAAACCTTTTTCCGGCAGCTTCGTTCCAACCAGTCAACTCTTCTTCACCGGCGGCGGAAATACGATTCGAGGATTCCCTCTAAACGGGGCGGGACCGCAGCGTTTGGTCCCCTTTTGCGCTCCCGGCACCGCACCTAGCGCATGCACGAGCCTGATTACAGTTCCCATCGGCGGCCGACAATTATTTATTTTGAACTCGGAATTGCGTTTTCCGCTCCACATTCCGATCGATATCCTGAAGCCATTGGGCGCGGTAGCTTTTTACGACGGTGGCAATGTTTATCGCCGGATTAATTTCAACGACTTTGTGAATAGTTACACCAACACAGTAGGCGTCGGTTTGCGCTATGCAACCCCAATAGGGCCAGTGCGAATCGACTTAGGACGGAACTTGAATCCAGTGCCGGGCGTGGGCTCGACCCAATATTTCATCACTCTCGGCCAGTCGTTTTAGGAATCATTTTATGAATTGGAAACGAATTATCTCTTGGGGCGCCGCAGTACTACTGGGACTGATCCTCGTGTTGCTTGTCGGTGGGTTTTTTGTTTTAAGAAGCGATAGCTTTCATCGCTATTTGCTTGGAAAAATCGAACAGCAAGCAGCGGAAGCCACGGGCGGAAAAGTAGTGATCAACAATTTCGATTTCAGCTTTTCATCCCTCACTGCCCATGCGTATGGCTTGACCATTCGCGGCACGGAGGCAGTTGACGCGAATCCGCTTCTTCATGTCGACAAACTGACTGCTGGTTTGAAGATCGTGTCCGTGCTGCATAAGCAGGTGAACTTGAACGAGCTTCTGGTCGAGCATCCGGCGGTGAATTTAATGGTCGACAAAGAGGGCCGCAACAATATTCCTCAACCAAACGCGCCGAAAACCAAAGCTTCCCACACGAATGTTTTCGACCTCGCGGTAGGACACATGCTTCTCTCTGATGGAGAGATTAACTACAGCGACCGTAAAATGCCACTTAACGCAGACCTTCGCAATCTTCGCGCTGAAACTCATTTCGATTCGCTGGCAAAAAAGTATTCTGGGACGCTTAGTTATCGTGACGGACACATCCGTTATGCGGGGTTGAATTCATTGCCCCACAGTTTTGGCATGCAGTTCGAGGCCACCACTTCAAACCTTAACCTTCCCTCCCTCTTGCTGACGGTAGGCTCTTCAAAAGTTTCGCTTCAGGCAAGCATCAGCAACTTTATCGACCCCACTCTGAGCGGGAAGTTCAACATCCTAATTCACACGCAGGATGTTGCAGGGCTCGCTCCTGGCACAACTCCATCCGGAGATCTTGCACTGTCGGGCAATGTGAGTTACCACGCAGTCGCAAACCATTCATTTCTACGCGACGTTGCGCTCGACGGCCAACTGAACAGCGAATTCATGAAGGTGGTTTCATCCCAGGCGCGGGTTGAACTACGAAAGCTGAATAGTCGCTATCAGCTCACTGACGGAAAACTTGAGACCAACGATTTTGCTGTTGATCTTCTAAACGGAAGGTTGACGGCGAAGATTTTAGCGCTGCATGTAGACACCCAGCCCGTAGTAAGGATTCACACCGCCTTGAACGCCATCTCCTTGCAGGCCGTAAGTGCTTCTTTGGCGACCAAGAATCTGCCATTGACGGGCACTGTGCAAGGCACAGCCGACGCTTCGTGGACCGGAAACATGAAAACCCTCCAAGCGCATTCAGATGTGAATATTCAGGCCAACACCACCGTCGTGGGGGCAAAATCATCGGTTCCCTTAAATGGTAGTGTGCACGTGGCTTATGACGGTCCACGCAACACCATCACGCTCCGACAAACAACCATACGTACTCCCAAGTCTTCCCTGCTCGCCAATGGGCAAATCGGTGCTCACTCCAATCTCATAATTCGGGCCAACACGAGCGATCTGCATGAACTCACGATGCTTGCCTCTTTAGCGCAATCATCCAAGTCGGCGGCCACTACCAAATATCCTGATGTGTCTGGCACGGCCGGTTTGTCCGGAAGTGTCACGGGCTCTCTGCAAAAGCCGATTATCGAAGCGCGGCTAAATTCCGGGCCTCTCGTGGTAAACGGCAGCGAATGGCGCTCACTCAACCTTTCAGCGCGAGCCACTTCTTCGGGGATAAATATTCAAGACGGTAGCCTTGTCAGCGAGCGTCAAGGAACAGTGACCTTCGCCGCCAGCGCGGGTCTCCGCAATTGGTCACATAATCCGTCCGACCCAATATTAGCTAAAGTTTCGCTAAAGCAACTACAGGCTCTGCAGATCGAACAATCTGCCGGCGTTCACTATCCTGTTGAAGGAAATCTTTCGGGTGAAATTACTCTGCACGGCAGTGAGATTGATCCCGTTGGTAACGGTTCTTTGCAGCTCACGCAAGCGAGGATTTCAAGCGAGCCGGTTCAAAATCTTTCGCTGCAGTTCCGGGCTGCCAACGGTTCTATCGCCTCTTCGCTGAACGTCGCCACATCAGCCGGCTCCGCAAATGCAAAGTTGACCTTCATACCGAAATCCAAACACTACAAGTTTATGTTGGACGCGCCGGGCATCGTGCTGGGCCGCCTGCAAACGGTACAAGCTAAGAATATTCCACTCGCAGGAACCGTGACCGCGAGCGCAAACGGCGAAGGGACGATTGACGACCCCCAGATGTCTGCCAGCATACAGTTGCCCAAGTTGCAACTTCGCGAAAACTCGATCACCGGTGTCAAAGCTGAATTGAACGTCGCTAACCAAAAAGCGAATCTCGCAATCAGTTCAGACGTAGCTCAGTCCACGGTACGTGCCCATGCAACGGTGAATATGGCCGGCGATTATTACACCGACGCTTCGATCGATACGACCACAATTCCCCTTGAACCATTGCTGGCGATGTTCGTTTCCAATCCTCCCGATGGATTTCAAGGAGCAACCGAGCTTCACGCGACTTTGAAAGGACCCTTGAAAGATAAGTCGCGCATTGAAGCTCACGCCATCATTCCCAACCTAAAGGCCTCGTACCAAGCGTTGCAAGTTGGGAACGTCGCACCCATCCGAATTGACTATGCGAATGCGGTGCTGGCGCTTCAGCCATCCGAGATTAAAGGCACCGGCAGTGACCTGCAGATTCAAGCAAGAATGCCTATGTCCGGGTCAGCGGCTATGAGCGCGACCGCAAAGGGTACGGTCGATCTCCGGTTGCTACAAATCATAAGCTCCGACATAAGAACTGAGGGCTTGCTGACCCTTGACGTCCACAGCCAGGGTCCAACCACTCAGCCCAATGTGCAGGGACAGATTCAACTCAAAGACGCATCATTTAATTCCCCCGCGGCTCCGCTCGGGCTGGCGCATGCAAATGGAACCTTCGATGTGGGGACCAAAGAGGTGCGCATCACTCATTTTTCCGGCCAAACCGGCGGCGGAGAAATTTCCGCCGGAGGCAGCATCACCTACCGACCGCAAGTGAGTTATAACGTCGCGTTGAAGGGCAGATCGATACGTTTGCTTTATCCCGAAGGCTTGCGCACTGTCTTGAGCAGCGATCTTGGGTTGTCTGGAAGCATCGAGGACGCCGCGCTCGAAGGAAGAGTATTAATCGAAAGCTTGTCTTTCACGCCGGACTTCGATATGGCGAGTTTCATGGGACAATTCTCCGGGGCAAATGTTCCGCCCACCGGTCAAAGTTTCACCGACAACATCAAGCTCAATGTCAGTATTCAATCCACTGGCCAACTAGCGGCATCTAGTTCGCAAGTGAGTTTGCAGGGACAAGCCAACTTGCGCGCAGTCGGAACCGCATCCGACCCGGTAATTGTTGGCCGTGCTGATTTAAATTCGGGAGATATATTTTTCCTTAACAACCGCTATCAGTTGCAGCGCGGGGTATTTACCTTCAACAATCCCAATCAGACGGAACCCACGGTGAACGTCGCGGCGACGACGACGATTCAACAATATAACCTGACGATCAATGTGAATGGCCCCCTCGACAAACTTCAAACCAGTTACGTTTCCGATCCTCCGCTCTCGACGGTAGACATAATCAACCTTATCGGCCGTGGACAAACGACCCAGCAGGCCGACACCACCAACTTCAGCGCGAACTCGGTAATCGCGCAGGGAGTGGCAAGCAAATTGAGCAGCGGGGTGCAAAAACTGGCGGGACTTTCGAGTCTGTCGATCGACCCCTTGCTCGGCGGTAACAATACCAATCCGTCCGCCAGGATTGCCGTGCAGCAAAGACTCACAAAAAATTTCTTCTTCACCTTTTCGACGGATGTGACCCAACCACAGAGTGAAATCATTCAGGGCGAATATCAATTGAATCGGCGCTGGTCGGTTAGCGCCAATCGCGACGCATCAGGCGGCGTTGCCGTGGATGGAAAATTCCACACCACTTTTTAGTGGAGTCTCGATTACGGATGGGCCGGTTCCGGCGTAGTTGGTTCTTATGGCAAGGTTTGAAGTTACTTAAGATTAATAACAGGAAGGGCACAAAGACACCGGCCCATACCCCAAACGTGCCATTGTCGCCGCTTCATGTCGTCGTTAATATTTTGCAAGACTTAAGCGATTAACCTTATTTTCATCGGACGCCCCCGCGGATCTATGAATGTCGCTACCGTAGCCTCTACCAAGACAATTCCCACACACGTAAGACTTCTCATCGCGGACGATCACGAAGTCATGCGGATGGGAATACGAAATCTTCTGGAAGCCGTGCCCAATTGGAGCATTTGTGCCGAGGCCAGTAATGGCGCGGAGGCGGTACACAAGGCTCTGCAGTTTCAGCCAGACGTCATCATCATGGACATCACCATGCCAGAAATGACCGGACTGGAATCGGCCGCTGAGATCGCTAAATCACGCCCCGACATTCCTGTGATTCTATTCTCGCTGCATTTGTCAGAAGAGTATTCCAGTCACTTCAATCGCGGCGGGATAAAAGGGGCGGTCGGAAAGGGCGAGGCGGCACGAGATTTAGTGGAGGCCGTGAGGCGAGTGTTAAGCGGAGGTACTTTCTTTCCGGAATTCGCTCCATCACGGCTTTCGTAATTACCTTGCTAGACCGTCAACTCGTTGGCATTTGAGTGTCCTATCCACCATAGAACTTTCGCAACAATCCTCCACCCAGAAGCCGAAATTGAAGTGGAATCATATTCACGGTTCTCCGGCACCAGAACATCAATATCATCAAATCGCTGCAATCTAGATACGATCAGCCCTTGTTCTTTATGTGCCGCGACTACCACCTGCCCTTGCAATTTAGCGCGGTTAGTCTGCGATGTGTCAACTACCACGATGTAGTCGTTGTGAATCAGGGGCATCATGGAGCGCCCATGAACACGCAGGCAAGTTGTATTACCGGGGTTAGGACACCACTTGCTGGGAGCTGCCAACATCATCTCAGGCCGAGCCTGCTCCAGAGCAACTGCGGGATCACCTTTCCCACCGTGCGTCGCCACCGTGACCGGCAGCAGGGGAATTGCAATCAACCGGGCCTTCTTTTTCGAATCGGTGGCGGCCCCAGCATGCACTATCTCCAAGTCCGGCAACCGCTCTTTCCGAAGCCGCGACCGTACCGCGGGCAACACTCGCATTAAATCTTCGCTATGCAGTCCCGCGCGGTCCCAGAAATACCAGCATTCCGGGTCCCCGGTCATGTTTCCAAGTTGAATGTTGATATTCGCAGGTGGCTCTTGCACCCCACGCTCCCAGCGCGAGACTGCCATGGCCGACGAATCCAATTGACGACCGAGTTCAGTTTGACTTAACCCTAGTCGGCGCCTAAGAGTATTGATCCGTCCTGCGGAGTCCCGTTGCGTGACTCTTAATGCTTTTTTTGTTCTGCTCATGAGGCAACTGCTATACTGTAACTGAAGTGATTAACCAATCTGTTAAGACGCTCATCGCTTTTTTAAGCGACATGATCGATGACCGGATGGCGAAAGGCAGTCATGTATCATGACAATCCTAGCACAAACGCAGAGTTAATTGCACTATCCCCCCAGACTCTTTATCGCGGCTTGTATGTGCGAGTTGCGAAAAGACTTGGTGTCGATCCTTCTTATGTCAGCCGGGTAGCGCGTCGGGAACGCCAGTCCCCCGAAGTTGAATCCGCTTTATCTCAAGAAATTGAACGCATCGGCAAAACCCTCGGATCGCCGCGGGCCAAGGCCTCCACAAAGCGGACTCGTCCCAAGAGTCTTAAATTCTTTGTCGGGCAAAAGCAGCGCGCACTGGAACATGATTGGTTGCACTATATTCACGCCGACCCAAATCTTAGCCGCATCAAGCTTTCCAGTCGCCAGCGCATAGAGCCTGTCACGCCGGTCGTGAACGAAATGCTCAAATCCATGGATCTGGGTCTGAAGGAAATTTCGTCAAAGCCTATGCGGGCTGCGAACAAGCATGGCAAGAAACGACGCGTGCAGGGCTACTCTCCAACTACTTTGTTGGAGGAATACAACTTGATTCGCCGCTGCGTTTATGAAATTGCCCAGCAAAATTTGAAGCTGTTGGAGGCCGGAGATTTGGTGCACGATCTCGGGCAATTGGGCGAAGTGTTAGATTTTCAATCGCAGAGCGCAATTAGAGGATTTCTGGCGCAAGCTTAAATGTGCCAGCGGCGATAATTTTTACTGACTTGTCCCATCGCAATCGTCACACCGCGACCAGCAACGCTACCGGAAAGCTTCCGAACAACTGGGAAGCTTGGAAGTAAGCGGGGTGATTCGAACCCACTACATCAATGCGCTCGCCGCTGAATGTATTGACGTAAGCACCCTCCCGTCCTGCTTCAATCCGAGTATCCTTCCAGCCTTCCAGTGCCAGGGGAAATTTCGCGTTCCCAAGCAATTGGCCCCACAATCTCGCTACTACTACTACTACCTCCTGATTGTCGAGACGCCGGCTAAACGCGAGCAAGTGTTTTGCTTTTGGGCCTAAAACACTTCGCGGAATGTACTCTCCCTCCGAAAATAAATCGCAGTACTGCTTCCGCAAATTAAGGGTCTTCCACGTGAGAAACAGCTTTAATCGCGGATCAGACAGGTCATCGCACAACCCGCCATAGTCCGGCCATCGCTGCAATTCCTTCAACATTTCTGTGCGACTGGAGTAGTCGACGGGGCGGCGGTTGTCCGGGTCGACCAGGCTGAAATCCCAAAGCTCAGTTCCTTGATAAAGGTCAGGCAGCCCGGGACCAGTAAGCTTCAGCAAAGTTTGCGACATGCTGTTCAGCAAGCCTGCCTGCACGATTTGATGATTAAAACTCGTAAAGCTCTTTACAAATTTACCGTCATCTTTTTGTCCCGTCAGCAGATCGTCAACAAAATTCGTTACCGCAGATTCGTACCTTGTGTTTGGATTTGCCCAACTACTTTTCTCTTTGGCTTCTCGTACCGCCTTCAGCATGTAGTTTTTTATTCGCTCTTGAAAGCTGCTATCTGCCTTTACCTCGCCCTGAAGAGGCCACGCGCCAACCAACGTTTGATACAAGAAGTATTCGTCATTGCGAGATGGTGCCGGTACGTCATCCACCAACTGCTTCTTGTCTTGATTGAGTTCGCGCCATTGTCTGACCGCCTTTGCCCACTGTGCCGGCATTTCGGAGAGCACGTTGATCCGAGCGCGAACATCTTCAGATCGTTTGGTATCGTGGCTGGAAGTTTCCAGCATGCTATGCGGCCACGAATGAGCACGCTCCAGCATGTTGGAGTGAAATTCCTCCACTGAAATTCCAAACCGTCTTGGATCGCCGCCAACTTCATTCAGGGAAGCCAGACGGTGATAGCGGTAGAAGCTGGTATCTTCTAATCCTTTCGCCATGACCGCGCTGGTGAATTGCTGCGCTTTCATGGCGAAGCGGATAACTGCATTGCAATAAATTTTGCCTTGTGAGTCGGCCTTACTTAGCAGCAGCGCATCCTCGACGAAATCGAAGACACTAGTATCGGACCCGGCGCTTTGCCGCTTTGCGCACGCCACAGCCTCCCGGATATATTTGCGATCAGTTGGGGAAACCGGCATGCCGGCAATGTAGGTTCGATATACAGGAAAACACGCGACAATTTTGCTGAGCGCATCACGAAGACTATTCAGTGTGAAATCACAAGTGTGGCGATTGGCCAGGGCTATTCGCCCCAAAGCATTTGCCAGTACGTTCAGTTCGCTAGCCAGCGCGGCATGCATCACAATTTTCTTGCTGCGATACACGAGACTATCGAAGCTCACACGAATCCCGATGAAGGCTCGGTATATGCGATCCATTCTTCCCAGGGAGTCGGGGTCTACAAATAATCCATTGACCAGATTCAGGAAGTCGTATCCGGTAGTTCCATCCACCGGCCATTCTTTTAAGAGTTTTTCATCCCCTGAAAGAATTTTTTCAATTACGACATAGAAGCGCTTCGAGTCAGGTTCCCTTGTTCCCAGACCCGTGCGCAAACGTTGAAAATACTGTGCCGGATCGTAGAGGCCATCGGGATGGTCGATTCTCAAGCCATCGATCTTCCCCTGCCTGAGCAGATCAAGAACGAAACGGTGCGTGACTTCAAATACCAACTCATTTTCCATCCGCAGCCCGGCCAGATCGTTAATGTCAAAGAACCGGCGGTAGTTGATATCATCTGCCGCAACCCGCCAGTACGCCAGCCTATACGCTTGCACTTTAATCAGTTCGTGTAGCTCATCGAAGCTTTTGGAATTACCCGAAATACCGTTCATCTCGTGGACATTTTGTTGGAGAAACTCAGCGATCTCAGGTGATCGACCGCACAGCGCTGCGAGCCGGCGCTTATGTATCTCTTTGTCGCGAATCCGCTCCTGACGATGGTCGGGAGACGGATCGCTGCGATGTGGCAAGTGAGTAAAAGCGGCAATCAGGCTTTGCAATTCAAGAAAGTCTTCTCTCTTCGCGGTTAAAGCTTGCTCCAGCTTTTCTGAGCCGCGGTTTAAGATTCGAGAATATTCGCGGGGATTTACCGGAAAGCGATGGTCGTGATACTGAATACTGAACTGCCCTTTTGTGGGATCAAAAGTTAGTTTGAGCTCCCCGTTATCGAGAACCGTCCCATACTGCTCCCCCAAGATTGGCACTAAAAGTTTCCCGTGGAGTTCCTCTTTTAGCGGATCCCAATCAATGTCGAAGAATCCGGCATAATCAGATGCTTGCCCGTTTTCGAGAACATCAAGCCACCACGCGTTGTCGCTCCCCATCACCCCCATGTGGTTGGGAACAATATCCAGTATCTGTCCCATTCCATGTTCGTGAAGTGCTGCCACAAATTTCTCGAAATCCTCTTGCGTGCCGATCTCCGGATTCAGGGTGTTGTGATCGATTATGTCGTATCCATGCGTGCTGCCGGGTCGTGACCTTAAATAAGGTGATGCGTAACAATGAGTAATGCCCAGCGCAGCAAGGTAGGGCACGATTTCCGTGGCCTGCTTAAAAGTAAAATCACGATTGAATTGCAGGCGATAAGTGGAAAGGGGGATGCGGGCGTTCTTCATCTTTCTAGGAACCAGGCAACTTGCCAAGGTTGTAAGTTTATGTCCGCAGATGAAACATCGGGGCCATTGCTATAAAGGATTTCTCCGCCCGGCCGCGAAACCTCAACACTAGATTTCGAACCTAGATTCGCGATTAGGTGCAACGGGCCCCCTTTCAACGTCCAAGTAACCCTAAGAGTATTCGTTCCAACAACATCAAACGAGCCTGAATTGCCCTGGGCTTGTTTCAGATGCGGAACGATGGAGCGGCTTCGGATCAAAAGCAGCTCCCGGTAAAAGTTCAGCCAATTGAGATGATTCTCCTTATTCAAACTCTCCCAGTTTAATTTTGATCGCTGAAATGTTTCTTCGGAGTTTGGATCGGGAATTTGGCTTTGCATCTCAGGCAAGCTGAATTTTGCAAACGAAGCAAACTCGCTGCGTCGCCCATCAGTGACGGCCTTCGCGAGATCGCCCGAGAAGTCGCAGAAAAATAAGAAAGGCGTGTCCGCCTTAAATTCTTCCCCCATGAAGAGCAGTGGAGGCGAAGGCGCGAGCAATAAAATCGCCACGGCGGCTCTTAACGCGTCATCACTTGCAAGCTCCCCAATTCGCTCGCCCATGGCACGGTTACCAATCTGATCGTGGTTCTGCAGAAAATTGACGAAACGAAGCGGAGATAAATGCGCGCTTGGTTCGCCGCGACTAATCTTCTGATGTTCGGAGAATTCTCCCTGATATGCAAAGCCCTCGGTCAAGCAGCGCCCAAGATAGTAAACGGGTTCGCGCTTGTAATCGCTGTAATAACCATCCATTTCACCAGTGATCAGGACGTGCAATGCGTGATGGATATCATCATTCCATTGCGCGTCATATCCTGACCCGCGCTGAATGTCAGCAAACACATCGCCAGAAGCCCGAAGATAGTGCTCCTCGTTGTCTCCGTTTTCCAAAATCAAGTGAACATGGCGGTCTCTCCCAAAAGAAGAGCGCACGGTTTCGGCTAGCTCTTCCAGGATGTCGGGCATCGAATCGTCCATAATCGCGTGAATTGCGTCGAAACGTAAGCCGTCGAAGTGATATTCCTCGAGCCAGTACAGCGCATTGTGAATGAAAAAATCCCGAACGACCCTGCTCTGTGCTCCGTCGAAATTAATTCCCGCCCCCCATGGGGTCTGATGGCGCTCTGTAAAAAACTGTGGGGAGTACGCATTAAGATAATTTCCATCGGGACCGAAGTGGTTGTAGACCACATCTAGAATGACCATCAACCCCTTCGCGTGCGCAGCTTGGATCAATCGCTTCAAGTCCTCCGGACGGCCATAAGCGCTATCGGGCGCATACGGCAGCACTCCGTCATATCCCCAATTTCTTTTCCCATAAAAATCAGACAGCGGCATTAACTCGATGGCGCTGATTCCGATTTCTGCAAGGTAATTCAATTTACTTTCAACTCCGGCGAAAGTTCCCTCAGAAGAAAACGTCCCCACATGCAACTCGTAAATGACTGCCTCTTCCCAAGGGCGACCGCGCCAACTTGAATCCCTCCAATCAAATGAGGCTGGATCGATGACCTCGCTCGGACCGTGAACGTCCTCAGGTTGAAATCGCGAACCTGGGTCGGGGACTTTGAGGTCGTTGATGGCGTATTGATATCGGGATCCCATCGCCGCAGCATTTGTGGTGAGGCCGAACCAACCACCATCCTCTGCCAGCATTGGTATGCGCACATTTGCATCTAGACATAAATCCACTTTGTTGGCTTTGGGAGCCCACAACTTGAATCGCACAGTGCCGTCCTCTCGGCATTGCGCCCCGAATGGAATTTCGTGCTTACTTATCATGTCGTCGATCTTTTTCACGCACTTGATCTCTTTGGCGCTCCACTAAGACCGCTAGCGATCGCGCTTGCAGATCGTAGGTTCGTCCTGCGTCATAAAGCAATCCAGGAGCGCGAGAGGTTTGGCAAGATGTGTCAATCAAAGCGACCCACACCATCCCAGAGGCCAAAGTAGGCAATTGAAATGGGACCTGCTCGTGATGCGCGTTCATCAGCAAGAGGAAATTCTGATCGGTCACAGGCTGGCCACGGTCGTCTTGTTCTTCAAGGCCCTCGCCTGCAAGGAAAACTCCCAAACTGCGGGCCGATTCCTGTCCCCATTCTTCGTCAGTCATTTCGCTGCCGTCGGGCTTAAGCCAAAGGATGTCCTTAACTCCAGCGCCTTTGATTGATCTGCCCTGAAAAAAGTTCCGTCGCCGAAAAACTGGATGGTTCTTACGTAACGCGATAACCTGGCGCACGAACTTTAATAACTGAGTGTCCCGTGATCCCTCCGCCCAATCGATCCAGCTGAGATCGTTATCCTGGCAGTAGGCGTTATTATTTCCCCGCTGCGTGTGTCCAATGGCGTCTCCCGCCAGCAACATGGGCACCCCCTGCGAGAAAAATAACGTCGCCAGAAAGTTACGCTTCTGTTTGGCCCGCAATTCATTAATCGCAGGGTCCTCAGTCGGTCCTTCGACACCACAATTCCAACTGCGATTATTGTCGGTGCCATCCCGGTTCCCTTCTCCATTCGCATCGTTGTGCTTTTCGTTGTAGCTCACAAGATCAGCTAGCGTAAACCCGTCATGAGCGGTTACGAAGTTCACACTCGCATAAGGGCGGCGTCCGCTGCGTGCGTACAGGTCACTGGATCCGGTAATGCGATAAGCCAGTTCCCCAATTTGGCCGCCGTCTCCCTTCCAGTAGGAGCGGACTGCATCCCGGTAACGGTCATTCCACTCTGCCCACCCCACCGGAAATTTTCCGACCTGATATCCCCCTTCGCCTAGGTCCCAGGGTTCGGCTATCAGCTTCACCTGGGAAAGGATCGGGTCTTGATGGATGATGTCGAGAAACGCACCCAACCGATCAACTTCGTGTAACTCGCGAGCAAGGGTCGCAGCAAGATCGAACCGGAACCCATCCACGTGCATTTCCATCACCCAATAACGGAGGCTGTCCATAATGAGCTGAAGCACGCGTGGATGCTGCATGTTTAGTGTGTTTCCCGTGCCGGTGTAATCTGTGTAGTAACGTGGGTTCTCTGCCGCCCGGTAATAAACCTGGTTGTCGATACCTCGAAAAGACAACGTGGGTCCCATTTGGTTCCCTTCCGCCGTGTGGTTGTAGACGACGTCCAGGATGACCTCGATGCCCGCCGAATGTAGCGATTTCACCATCGTCTTGAACTCGTTCAACGATCCTGTCGCCGAATAGCGTGGCTCGGGCGCGAAAAACCCGATCGTGTTGTATCCCCAATAATTTCGTAAGCCTCGTTCTACCAGTGACCGGTCATCTACAAAGCAGTGGACGGGCATTAATTCGACTGCAGTGATGCCAAGATTTCGCAGATAGTCGATGATGGGCGCCGTCGCCATGCCAGCGTAAGTCCCTCGCAAGCCGGGAGGCACATCAGGATGCTGGTACGTAAACCCTTTGGTATGCACTTCGTAAATAATGCTCTCGTGCCACGGAATTCGCGGCGGCCGGTCCGCGCCCCAAGTGAACGCCGCGTCAACTACTACTCCCTTCATCATTCCAGGGGCGCTGTCGCGGCGATCGAAAGACAAATCTTCATTGCGGTGGCCGATTCGGTAACCGAAGTGGGCATCGCTCCAACGCATGTCCCCTTGAATTTGCTTTGCGTAAGGGTCAACCAATAGTTTATGTGGATTGAAGCGCAACCCTTCCCCGGGCTTGTAGGGTCCGTGAACGCGGTAGCCGTAAGCAAGCCCAGGTCGCGCCTCGGGAAGATAACAATGCCAAACCTGATCGGTTTGCTCCCGCATGAGGACCCGATGAAGCTCGCGACGTCCATTGTTATCGAACAGGCAAAGCTCGACACCTTCAGCGTGCTCTGAGAAAAGTGCAAAATTCACGCCTTCGCCATCCCACGTAGCGCCCAACGGATAAGGCTTGCCGGGCCAGACTATAGGGGCAGTTTGACTAAGCAAAGGAAGTCCTTGAAGTTAAGATAGATAAGAAATGTCGAAGTATAGACGCTATTACTCTATCTCAGGATGGATGCACTTCGAATTTTTCGCGCCGTCGAGCCCACAATAACCGTACTGTACTCTTGACCCGCGACTAACTAGGTTGGACGGTATTTTGGAATATCCTCAATTTATTTAGGTAAGCGTTGAACGACGGCGGCACGGGTTTTTATCGTTTCCTCGTCTTGGATTCAGCTGGAGCCGAACGATGTCAGGCTGGGCCACGCCGTCTTCGCTTGTTAGGTTGAGTAGTCCGCGTTGATGCGGACGTAATCCGCAGTCAGATCGGTAGTCAAGAATTTTATTGACGCGGAACCCCGTCGAAGCCGCACTGTAACGTCGCACTCTCGCTTCGCCAATTCCTCATGAGCTCGCGCTTCATCAAAAGGGTGATGTGCGCCGTTGCGGCAGACTTTTTGTTTGCCGATAAAGATGTCGACATTGGTCGAATTGATGGGTAGCCCCGACGCTCCTATCGCGGCCAGGATTCGTCCCCAGTTCGGATCGGCGCCTGCCCATGCGGTTTTCACCAGCAGTGAGGTTGATATCGCGTTCGCAACTTTCAGGGCCTCGACGCGGCTTTTCGCTTGCTCGATGTGAAGTCGAATGACATGGGATATGCCTTCTCCGTCGGCTACGATCTGGTGAGCGAGTGAATTGCAAATCGCAGTTAACGACTCCGTGAACTTTGTTTCGACAGAAGAATTCTTTATCGATATGCCGCTTTGTCCAGATGCGAGCAGGAGCACGGTGTCGTTTGTCGAGGTATCGCCGTCTATCGAAATGCAATTGAAACTGGGCTCGCAGGCCTGTTTGAGAGACTTTTTCAATGCCGGCGGACTGGCAGCAATGTCCGTAAAAATGTACACCAGCATAGTTGCCATCTGCGGATGGATCATGCCAGCGCCTTTTGCGATTCCGGTCAGCGTTACTCTTTGCGTTCCGGCGCTGAAAGACGCGGATGCGATTTTTGTGCGGGTGTCGGTGGTAAGAATTGCCTGCGCGAAGCTTCGCAACGCCGGTTCTAAATTCTCAGATGAAGATACCAACTCGGGCAGGGTTGCGAGAATTTTTCCCGCAGGTAACGGAACCCCGATAATTCCTGTGGATGAAGGAAACACTTCCTCAGCGGACACTGCGAGCAGTTTTCCGAGTGCGGCGCAAATTTGCTTGCAGGACCGGAGTCCGGCCTCGCCGGTCGCGCAGTTGGCATTGCCGGAGTTTACAATCACGGCGCGCACGTGACCTTTGCCTGCGGCCAAAGAAGCGCGTCCTACGACCACCGGCGCGGCCACAACTCTATTTTTCGTAAATAGGGCGGCAGCGGTTGTGCCGGGCGCAGCCTCTACAAATGCCAGATCAGCGCGGCCACTGGCTTTGATTCCGGCTGTCGCGGTAGAAAAGCTGAAGCCTTTTGGGATGAGGATTTGATTCTCAGACGCAACCCTGCTCATACGTGCAACTTGACCAGCCAGGTTGTGGGTTCTGAGAGGATAGAGACCTTGGGAATTTCGCCGCGCACCATGGCGACTTCATCGCAACGGTCGAAACGGGGACATACGCAGCAGTCTTTGTGAATCTTGTCGGGAAGGTCGTCGCGTTGGGCAACTGAGAAACCCATGAGCGCGAAGAAATCAGGCTTGCGCGTAAACAGGCAAATGCAGGCGACGTGATGGTGTTCTGCTTCCATCAACAGGGCCTGCACGAGGCGCTCTCCTCCGCCGCGGCCCTGATGGTCGGGGTCGACGGTGATGGAGCGAATTTCGGCGAGGTGGGTGCCGTAAAGATGGAGCGCGCCGCATCCCACGATTTGACGGCCGTCTTCAAGGACCACAAAGTCGCGTACGTTTTCACAGATCTCCGCAAACGATCGAGGCAGCAACGTGCCGTCGCCGGAGTAGGCGCAAATCAATTCGTGGATTCGTTGAGCATCCGGAAGGATTGCTTCACGCGTTCGCATGAACTTCTCCTCGCAGGGGGGCAATCTTCTGTTTCGCGTCCGCAATGGCATGTCTCACACGCGTCGGCGATGTCCCTCCCGGAACATCGTGAATGTTGAGCACCGCTTCCGACGACAGAGACGTATAGAAGTCCTGGTCGAACGCAGGATTCAATTCCCGCAAGCTTTCGAGCGGCAGATCTTGCAGCTCACACTTTTTTTCGATCGCGATTCGCACCGCTCTGCCGATTTGCTCATGTGCCACCCGAAACGCGGTTCCGCGCTGCACTAGATATGTGGCAGCGGCCCACGCATTCATGAATCCGGCTTCCGCGGCTTGCTGCATGCGTTCAAAGTTGAATTCGACCGCGGTCATCCAACCCGTGATGAGTGGGAAAATCGAGAGAATGGCGTCAGTAGCGTCAAACAGCGGAGGCTGCATTTCCTGAAGATCCTTGTTGTAAGCCAGCGGCAGTCCTTTAAGAGCGACGGTGAGGGAGGTGCTGTTTCCAATCACGCGTGAAGCTTTCCCGCGCGTCAGTTCTAACAGATCGGCGTTTTTCTTTTGCGGCATGGCGCTGCTGCCGGTGGAATAAGCTTCCGGCAGATGGAGGAAGTTAAATTCCTGCGTGGAAAATAGAATCATTTCCTCTGCCCATCGGCTCAGGTGAGTGGAAATAAGCGCTAGCACGTTGACGAATTCCACGACGAAGTCGCGGTCACTGGTGGCATCGATGCTGTTGCGGGTGGGCCGCTCGAATTCGAGATCACGAGCAATGGTGCGGCGATCTAGCGGCAGGGTCGCGCCGGCGACGGCACCAGAGCCGAGAGGGCATTCGTTGAGCCGCTTGCGGCAATCGGCGAGACGACCCGCATCACGCAAAAACATTTCCAGATAGGCGAGCAGCCAATGGGCCACCAGCACTGGCTCGGCGCGTTGCAGGTGGGTGTATGCGGGCATGGCGGAATTCCCCGCTTGCTCGGCGCGGGAGAGCAGCACGGTCAACCATTCCGAAATTTCTACCGTTAACTGATCGATCGCGGCTCGTATGTAGAGGCGCAAGTCGGTAGCGATTTGCTCGTTGCGGCTGCGTCCGCTGTGGAGCTTATAGCCTGCATCTCCGATGAGAGCTACCAACTGCTTCTCGACGAAATGGTGAACATCTTCCGCCTCATCGTCATTGAGAAAGGTGGGCGAGCTTTCTGCTCGTTTGGAAATATCAGATAGTCCCTTGAGGATTTCGATGAGTTCGTCAGAGCTGAGAATGCCGACGCGCTTCAAAGCGCGGGCGTGGGCGCTGCTCGCTGCTATTTCGTAGTCGAGCAAGCGGTGGTCGAAGCCGAAAGATCGTTGCCATTTTTCGAAAGCCGGATCGAGCGGCTGGCGAAAGCGGCCCGCCCACATCTTCATCGAACTGCCTCGGTCTGGTTAGATTCAGATTTTGCTTTGTCCAGTAGAGCTCGCGATCGAGACGGCAGGCCGAGGATACGAATGAATCCCGCGGCATCTCTTTGGTCGTAGCTTTCGTCCATGGTGAACGAAGAAAGATCAGTGCGATACAAAGAATGTCCCGACTGACGGCTGACGATGGAAACATTTCCTTTGTAGAGCGAGAGCGTGATGGTGCCCGTCATATTGGACTGCGTGTTTTCTACGAATGCATCCAGGGCTTCGCGAAGCGGAGTGAACCACAATCCGAAATACACAAGCTCCGCGTATTTCAACGCGACGTGCTGTTTGTAGTGGGAGAGGTCCCGCTCCAGACAGAGCGCTTCCAATTCGCGATGCGCGGCAACCAACAGAGTTCCGCCCGGAGTTTCATAACATCCTCGAGACTTGATGCCTACGAAGCGGTTTTCCACGAGATCGATTCTGCCAACCGCGTTGCGTCCTCCAATCTCGTTGAGCAATTCGACGAGCGCCACCGGATCGAGCGACATTCCGTTCACCGAAACTGGATTGCCCTTCTCAAATCCGACGGAAACTTGCTCGTCGCGGTCGGGTGCGTCCTGAGGCGAACGCGAAATTTGCCACGTCCCCGGGAAAGGCGCGTTGGCTGCGTCTTCCAGTTCCCCGCCCTCGTGGCTGATGTGCCACAGGTTCCGGTCGCGGCTATGAATTTTCTGGCGGCTGGCTTCCACAGGAATGCTGCGCTTTTCGGCATAATCGAGGCAGTCTTCCCTGGATTTTAAATTCCACTCCCGCCACGGTGCGATGACTTTGAGCTCGGGGGCGAGGGCCTGATAGGTCAATTCGAAACGCACCTGGTCGTTGCCCTTTCCCGTACATCCGTGGGCCACCGCAGTGGCACCTTCGCGCAGCGCCACTTCCACCTGATGCTTCGCGATCACGGGACGCGCCATCGATGTGCCCAGCAAATATTTATGCTCGTAAACCGCCCCAGCTTTTAAAGTCGGGAAGACATATTCGCGAAGAAATTCTTCGCGCAGGTCTTCGACGACGACTTTGCTGGCTCCGGTCTTATATGCTTTTTCGACGACTGCATCGAGGTCATCGCCCTGGCCAACGTCGCCGACCATGGCGATCACGTCGTAGGAATAATTTTCTTTCAGCCACGGAATAATGATCGATGTATCCAATCCGCCGGAATATGCGAGGACAACTTTCTCAGGCATGTGCATTCCTAACCGGCATGCGAGAGGTCTCGCCGCCTAAAAGCAAAACTAAAATCGCTTTCTGAACATGCAATCGACTTTCGGCCTGATCAAAGACGATCGACCTAGGGGAATCCATGATTTCGTCAGTAATTTCCTCGCCCCGGCGAGCCGGGAGACAGTGCATGAAGACCGCATGGGGCGCGGCCTCGGAAGCCAACTTGTTATTCAGTTGATAAGAGGGAAAAATACGCGCGCGTTCATCTTGCTCGTGCTCCTGACCCATGCTTGTCCAGGCGTCAGTGTAGATCGCATCAGCTCCAGCGACCGCTTCATAAGGGTCGGTAAGCAACTCTATGATTGCCCCAGTATGGCTGGCAATTTCCCTCGCGTCTGCCACAATTTGTTCGTTCAGTTCGTAGCCTTTCGGCGTAGCAATGCGCATGGTCGAACCGATCGACGCCGAGGTGAGTAGAAGTGAATGCGCGACGTTGTTCCCGTCGCCGACGTACGCAAGACAGATGTTTTTTAGATTTCCGAAGCGCTGTTGCAGCGTGAAGTAGTCCGACAACGCCTGGCAGGGATGCTCCAAATCGCTAAGGGCATTGACGACGGGAACGCGCGCGTACGAAGCCATGCCCTCGACGGTGCTGTGGGCAAACGTGCGCAGGACGATTCCGCTCACCCAGCGCTCTAGATTGTGCGCGATGTCGCTGAGGGTTTCGCGGGCGTCGAGGCGCCCTGAAGTTTGATCTACGAAAGTGATCGATCCGCCAAGGCCCGAAACTCCAGCTTCAAACGTAAGCCTGGTTCGCAGCGATGGTTTCTCGAAGAACATGGCTATGTGCTTGCCGGCGAGGGCGCCGCGAAAGTCCTGCGGATGAGATTTCAACCGCGCGGCCAGGTTAAAAATATGTTTAATTTCGCTCGCGTCAAGATCGCGAATGGAAATTAAATCCTGGCACGGTAACGTTGTAGGTGCCGAGGGTAGACTCACCGCTGCACTGCCCATTGGCTGGCTGATCACTTTCAATGACTCCTTTTTGTGGACTTTGGCGGTGTCGCGAAACTTGGACTCAAAGCTGAATCAAGTTCGCGTATCACCAGATCAACGTGCTTCTTCTCGATGATGTACGGCGGCAAAAATCGCAAGACGGTTTCATGAGTCCGATTAATCAGGACTCCGCGCTGCAAGAGTTGTGACACTACGGCTTTGGCTGTTTCGGATGAATCGAGTTCGGCAGCCAGCATCAGGCCCATTCCGCGAATTTCACTAATGGACGAATGCCTGCCTTTGAGTTCATCTAGGCGGTCACGGAAATATTCACCCATTTCCTGGATGTGTTTGAGCAGCCCATCGATGGTGCGCAAGAATTCAATGGCCACCGCGCAGGTTAATGGGCCTCCGCCGAAAGTAGTGCCGTGCATTCCAGGGTGCAAGCTGCTCGATACCGCGTTGGTAGTCAGGACCGCGCCTAACGGAAGGCCTGCTGCCAGCGGTTTGGCAACGGCTACGACGTCTGGCTTGATGCCGTAATGCTGAAATGCGAAGTAACGGCCGGTGCGTCCAAGGCCACTTTGGATTTCATCTAACAACAACAAAGATCCATTGCTTTTCGTCAAATCGCGGGCGGTCTGTAGAAATTCCCGACTCAGCGGACGAATGCCTCCTTCGCCCTGAATTGTCTCCACACAAATCGCACAGACGCTGCCGTCGAATTGCTTCTTTAAATCGTCAACATCATTGAACTTGACGAAACTTACTCCGGGAACAAGCGGGCCAAAAGGAAGCCGGTATTTGTCCTGCCCGGTAGTCGAAAGCGAGCCGAAGGTACGGCCATGGAATGAATTCTCCAGCGCCAGCACACGCCACTTCGGCTTCTGTCCGTTGGTTTTGTGCGCGCGCGCGTGAGCACGGGAAAATTTGAGGGCGGCCTCCCAGGCTTCGGTCCCGCTGTTGCAGAAGAATGCCCGGTCCATCCCCGATATTTTGGTTAATCGTTTCGCCAGCTCAGACTGGTATTCGTGAAAAAACAAATTTGAAATGTGAATCAGCTTTCCGGCCTGCCGCGTCAACACTTTTTTGATCGCGAGATGCGCGTGGCCGAGCGCGTTCACTCCAATGCCACTGAGAAAATCTAGGTAACGATTTCCTTGAGAATCCCAGAGATAGACCCCGCGTCCTTTTTCAAAAAGAATTTTGTGCCGTTCGTAGGTGGGCAGCAATAATTCCTGCTCTGAGCGCATTATGGTGGCGAGGCTCATGCGCTGATGACCTCGGTGCCGCATTCCAGTTTGCTGAAATAAAATTGCGGCAGGATGTCAGCGTTGGCGGCGGGTAGAATTCGTACCCGGCCTACACCTTTCTTTAATGCCTGGGTGCAAGCTTCCAGCTTGGGGAGCATGCCGCCGTCGATGACGGACGCGGCGACGAGGGCGGCGACTTCTTTGGTTTTGAGCCATGGGATCACCGAGCCTTCGGCGTTCTTCACGCCAGCGATATCGGTGAGAAAAATCAACGCATCCGCATGGCACGCAGCGGCTGCTGCGGCCGCCATCTGATCAGCGTTGACGTTGTAATATTCCCCATCCGATCCCAGTGCCAACGACGACAGAACGGGAATTCCGCCCTCGCCCCAAATGGCGTCCAACCACCGCGGCTCAACCGAACAGATTTCGCCAACAAATCCTAAGTCGTATCCTTCTGTATGTTTTTTGCGCGCGCGAAAACTCATGCCGTCCCCGCCGCACAGGCCAATGGCGGGATTGCCCGCGGCTACGATCGCGGCTACGAAAGTCTTATTCACCAAGCCGGCGAGTACCATCAAGGCCACATCGCGAGTTTCGGCGTCGGTAATCCGCAAGCCATCGACAAACTCGCTCTGCTTTCCTAGCAGTTTTAAGGTTCGAGTAAGCGCGCTGCCGCCACCGTGGACGACGGCGACCTTGTGTCCATCGCGCGCCAGGTCGACCACCGCGTGGGCGCATTTGTATAGAATCAATTTGTCCTCAAGCGCCGCCCCGCCGATTTTGACCACTACTTTCACTGCAAACCTTCTTCTTCATTCCATCCGTACATGAGGTTCATATTTTGCAGAGCCTGCCCGGCCGCGCCTTTAAGCAAATTGTCCAGACACGAAACCAGCACCAGACGCTGAGCATCCTCAGCAAGGCAAAAACCCAAATCACAATAGTTCGTATGCAAGGAAAATTGGATTTGGGGGAGGCTCGGAGTGGAAAATACCCGTACCCAACGCTTACCTCTATAAAACTCGCGGAAACACGACTCAACTTCCGCCGGCCCCATGCGCGTGTTCAAGTGCACATAGATCGTCGAAAGAATTCCGCGTGGGATGGGCAGCAAATGCGGGGTGAAAATCAATTCCGTAGAATTGAGCGACAACTGCTCGAGAATTTCTCCTAAATGGCGGTGACTGAAGACGGAGTATGCGGAAAAATTGTCCGCGACAGAGATGAAGTGGGTACGCGACGTCGGTTCTTTGCCCGCGCCAGATACGCCAGACTTCGAATCCGAAATGATTCCACGATTGCGGTCCACAATCCCGGCTTTAAGAAGCGGAGCCAAAGCCAGAATGACGGATGTAGCGTAGCAACCTGGATTGGCCACCAACGCGGCACTAGGAATGCGGTCGCCGTTGAGTTCCGGCAGGCCGTATATCGCCTTTTGAGTTAGCTCTTCAGCTTTTACGGCGTCTTCGTCCTTAAAGTTGTAAATCGCCCGATTTTGCGCCTGCTTGAGCCGCCACGCTCCGCTCAGGTCGATGACCCGCATTCCATTCCTAATCGCCTCGGGAACCAGAACGCGAGAGGCGTCATGCGGGGTTGCCAAAAAGAGCAACTCGATTCCCTGCTCTTTTAGTGCGGACCACGAGAGCGATTGCAAGGGGTGGGTTAGGTTTCCTGGGAACGCGGCGCGAGAGGGGTCATCAGTGGCCAGGCTATTTTGTGAACTCGAAGCGCGCTCGCGAGTTACCAATACGGGCGTTGTCAAGTGCGGATGCTTCATCAACAGACGCACGAGTTCCATGCCGGAATAGCCGGTCGCTCCCAGCACCGCTGTCTTGAGTTTGGCGGACACTAAGCAAGCATCTCCTGTATTCGTCCCTCGATTGTTCTTGCGGCTCGCTTGTTGGCGCAGACAATCAAAATGGTGTCGTCGCCGGCGATACTTCCGATGGCTTCGGGCCAGCTTTCGCCGTCGAGTGCGGCGGCCACGGGCTGGGCGCTGCCGACACTGGTCCTTGTGACAATCAAGTTTTCCGCCGCGCGCACATTCAGCACGAATTCTCGAACCAGGCGAGACACCGAAGGCAGGGCTGGATCAAGTTGGCTCTCTCCTTGAGCGAGGGCGTATCCGTTCAGACTCTTCACTAATCCCAATTCCCGGATGTCGCGGGACAATGTTGCCTGCCCTACAGGAAAGCCTAGCTTCTTCAGCCTGCGCTGAAAGTCTTCCTGGCTGGCGACCGGGGTGTCGCTGAGCAAATCGACAATCGCTCTTTGCCGCATGGCTTTATTCATGCATTTATATTCATTATTATGAATAACTATTCATATGCTAAATGGTTTGCTTGGCATGTCAAGGAGAATGTGGATCTGGTTCTCATTTCGGTACGGGCGGACAGCCGAGGGCGGCTGTCCCTACGCAATTCAGAGTGGTTTCCCAAAAAGAAAAACCCACCGCCGTTAGCGATGGGTTTCGATGACATCGACCAAAGTATGATTTAGTTGTGACTTTCCTTGCCGGTACGTGAACCCGGCGCTTGTATCTGCGGAGTTTCTTCAAAGAAATGAAGCAAGCGATCCACCAGTTTTCGCTTTCCTCCAATTACATTCAATCCGCTCTCGTGCTGATGCTCTTCAAGAATCTTGTTCAGATTGCTTTCCAACTCGCTCACGGGTCACCTCTCAAGTTTCGATTGCTCCTGGGAGCGCCCACTTCCAACGGGCACTTGAAGTCGCTGTTTTGAAGATACCAAGTTCGCGGACTGAACAGAAATCGGAAATTATGATGGACCGGATAAGGATTTTGGATACCATCCATCCTCTACTTTGAGGCCGCCGCCAATTGACGCACCGTGCTGATGAAAGTAGTAGTCGCCCGAGTCAATGTGCGGTCGCGACGATAGGCGAGTCCCAATTCCCTCCACAATTCTTCATCCTGCAGGGCGATAAGCTTCACCCGCCCCGCCATCACCTGGTCGCGCGCAAAACTCGCACTGATCAGTGAAACCCCTAAGCCGGCGGCCACAAAACTCTTAATCATGCCTACGCTGGGCAACTCCATGCGAATCTGCAACTGTGACGCATAAGGACGGAACAGCTTGTCCATGACTCGACGACTGTAGCCCGTCTTGGGAAGCAATAGTGGCTGTTTCGCGATTTCACTCACGGGCACGACATCGTGCTTCGCCAGGGGATTCTGCGGATTCACCATCAGCATCAACTGATCGCGAAAAATCGCATGCGCTTTCAAGCTTGAGGACTTCACCGGGAGAGTAACGATCCCCGCATCTAGAGTTCCGTTCTCCAACTTCTCGACGATCTTGTAACTAAAGTTGCGATAAATGCTGATCTGCACGCCAGGATAGAGACTGGAATACTTTGCGAACACATCCGGCAGAACGTACAAGCATGTGGCCTCGTTGGCTCCCACCAATAGAGTCCCCCGCGGACTCTTGCCCTGATCAGCCACCGCCAGCAGCGACTCGTCGCGAGTTTGTAGCAATCGCTCCGCGTAGGCGAACAAGACTCTTCCGGCCGGCGTCAGCGTTACGTCTTTGCCGGAGCGGTCGAGCAACCGGTCGCCATACTCCTGTTCCAGTTGACGAATTTGAGCGCTGACGGCGGATTGCGAGCGGAAAACTTTTTGCCCGGCCCGTGAGAAGCTGCCCAGCTTGGCAACTTCCAGGAATGTAACAAGCTGGTCGAAGTCCATGGATAGTGGCTGATTATAGCGGAGACTTCGACATGGCCTCGCGGAAATTGTGGAGTTGCAAATGAGCATTATGGGCCTTTTTTACAAATTTGCCGCTTGTCAACAAAATGTCAAATGTTCTTGCCGATGGTCCTTGGAATGAGCAATGGTAGTAGTCTTGTATCGCGATCTATCGATTCTCATGATCCGCGGCGAAACAATTCGAGGTGTTCCACAGTTTCTTGGATTACGCTCTCAGGAAGTGAGCCCTGAAGATTCCAGCCCGACAACGGGCCCGCTTTCGACAGCCAGAATTTTGGTGGTGGAAGACGATCGCGCAGTTCAAAAGGCGCTCAAGCGCCTGTTCGAAGCCGAAGGTTTCGCAGTGCAGATCGCCTCCGATGGTCAAGCCGCGCTGGAAGCGTTTCGCATCACTGCTCCCGCGGCGATCGTGCTTGATCTGCGTCTGCCGTTGCGTTCGGGGCGCGAGGTTTGTCAGGAAATAAAGCAACATGCTCCAGCGCTCCCAATTATTGTTTTGAGTGCGGCCAGCGACGTCTCTGACAAAGTTCTGTTGCTCGAATTGGGGGCCGACGATTACGTCACCAAGCCTTTCAGCCCGCGAGAACTTCTGGCCCGGGTTCGCGCCGCCTTGCGCCGCACTTCAAGTAAGTCTGCCAGCAAAGGCACGGTTTCGTTTGATGGCATAATCATCGATTTCAGCAAGATGGAAGTAGTCAGGCAGGGAGAGTCCGTCGCGCTCACCGCCCAGGAATTCAAGACCCTGAAATTTTTGGTGCAGAATCCCGAGCGCGTAATCAGCCGCGACGAATTATTGAATGTGGTCTGGGGCTATCACAACTATCCATCGACTCGCACCGTGGACAATCACATCTTGAAGCTGCGCCAGAAACTTGAGGCCGACCCCGCCAATCCTATACATTTTCGAACAGTCCATGGAACGGGCTACAAGTTCGTCCCCTAGATCATTGTTCGCTCACGAGCTTTGGAACTGAATGCATGGTGAAACTTCGGCTACGCACCAAGTTTTTGCTTTCCATGCTGCTCATATCTGCCGGACTGACATCGGCCAGTCTGCTGTTGGTCCGACGTACGGTTCAGCATCAAATCAAGAATGAAATATCCGCCGACCTGCAAAATTCGGTAACCACGTTCCAGAATTTCCAACGCGAACGCGAGCTCACGTTAAGTCATTCCGCGGACCTTTTGGCGGACCTTCCGAATCTGCGCGCGCTGATGACGACGCACGATGAGGCCACCATTCAGGATGCTTCTACCCCGATGTGGCATTTGGCGGGCAGCGACTTGTTCGTGCTTGCCGACCGCAGCGGGACGGTGGTGGCGCTGCACGCGGCAACCGCGGGGTTCACCCGGCAAATGGCGAAGGACTCGCTGAAAGCGTCGATAAATAATCCATCTCCGGCGCGGTGGTGGTTCGGCGCAGACCATCTCTATCAGATGTTCCTTAAGCCGGTTTATTTCGGACCAGCTACCGAAAACGGGTTGTTGGGATTCCTCATCATCGGATATGAAATCGATGACACTGTGGCGAATCAAGTAAGCCGTATCGCCGCCAGCCAGGTGGCTTTTTACTACGGCGACAAGATCGTTCGAAGCACGCTCAGCCCGGCGGGTCAACCGGAACTTTCGCAACAGTCCCTGAAACATTTAGCGGGAAACCATGCACCCGGAGAAATTGCTCTCGGGAAGGAGCACTTCTTAGAAACTTCGCTAGAGCTCGGCGAAGGGAACTTGCCTTCCGTTCGTTTACTGGTGCTTAAGTCTTACGATCAAGCCACCGCGTTTCTCGACCGGCTGAATCGGCTGCTACTTTCTTTAGGATTCGCCGCAATTCTGGTGGGCAGCGCTTTAGTCTTTATTATTTCCCATACGTTTACTCGTCCTCTTTCAACACTGGTCGCGGGGGTCCGCGCCCTAGAAGCCGGAGACTTTCATTATCCGCTCGATCCTCAAGGCGGCGACGAGATAACTGAAGTCACGGGCGCCTTCAATCGAATGAGGAGCAGCATACTCAAAACTCAACAGGAATTGGTGGAGGCGGAAAGGCTCGCCACCATTGGACGCATGGCTAGTTCTGTTTCTCACGACTTGCGACATTCCCTGGCAGCGATCGTCGCCAACGCCGAATTTCTATGCGAGAGCCGGTTGTCTGCACGCGAACGCGAAGAACTGTACCAGGAGGTCCGGACCGCCGTAAATCAAATGACCGATTTGATCGATTCCCTGCTGGAATTTTCGAGGACTCGCGAATCGCTGCGTCCCACCTATGGCAATATTCGCAATTCAGTCGACCGAGCGGTTCAGGTCATTCGCTCCCATCCGGATTTCCACGCGGTCCGGATATCTGTAATAGAGAACGGAGAGGGCGTGGGATGGTTCGATCAAAAAAAACTCGAGCGAGCAATTTTCAACCTCTTACTAAATGCCTGTGAGGCAGTTTCTCTCTCCAACGGGTCGGTCGAAGTGGAAATAAACCAGGTTGAGCGCGCTTTGGAACTTTTATTCTCCGATAACGGAAGAGGAATTCCTCAATTAATTCAAGCAACACTATTTGATCCATTTGTGAGTAGCGGGAAAGAAAATGGCACAGGTCTCGGCTTGACCGTGGTTCAAAAAATCATTCAGGACCATGGCGGAGAAGTTGTGGTTGAACGAAGCTCGCATGAGGGAACCGTTTTCAAAGTTACAATTCCACTGCTGCCGCTTACAGACCAGTCTAGCCACAGCATCTTGGACTCGAAGATTGAGGACTCCGTGCGGCCGAGTCAGTCCTGAAACACCAATGCCGGCGAACCTGTACCCGGTCTGTGAAAACGAACGAGGCTGCTGTTATTCGGAACGAAACAGCGCTTCCCTTACTTGTCGGAGGAACCCGTGGTCCAGCAAAAAATCTTCACAATTTCCATACTTCGACTCACGAAGTGTTTTGGAATCGTGGTACTCACTATTTTGTTCAGTGTACGGTCGTGGCCGCAGCAGACAGCCGTACCCTGTCCAGTGGGCGATGGGGCTGGCGCCATGACCGCAGCAATTGCTGAATTGCAGCAGCAGGTCCGCGAACTAAGAGCGGCGGTCGCCGACATGCGATCTGAGGCCGCGCAGTATCGCGCTGAGACGGCGGAACTGCGCGATCAACTGGCGCGAGATCGGAACAACGAGCGAACTGCTGAAACGAATGAGCATGGAGCTGAGAGTACCCCAGCCCACCTGCAGTCGAACCGGGCAGCCCTTCCATCCGTTGACTCTTCGGCTGGCAAGAACGTTGATGACGATACATTCTCGCTATTAAGCGGCAAAATTGACGAACTACATCAGACAAAAATCGAGAGCGGCTCCAAGTACAAAGTAAGGCTATCAGGAATTGTTCTCATGAATCTGTTTGGCAATCGCGGGGGTGTCGACAGCCTAGACGTCCCCAGTTTCGCGATGCCGAAAACAAGTTACGGAACGAACTCCAGCTTCGGCGCCACGCTTAGACAATCCGAATTCGGACTGGAAGTGTTTGGCCCCGAGATCGCGGGCGCCAAGATCAGCGGTAGCGTCCAAGCTGATTTCTCCGGTGGTCTAGCCAACACTTTGAACGGGGCGAATTATGGATTGGTAAGGCTCCGCACCGCTAGCATGCGAATGGACTGGAAAGACACCTCACTCGTGGCGGGACAAGACAACCTCTTTTTCTCTCCGCAATCTCCGACCTCATTCGCCTCACTGTCAATCCCAGCGTTCGGCTACGCCGGCAACCTTTGGGGATGGATACCTCAAATTCGACTTGAACATCGCTCGATGTTGAGCGAGCGTCAAACTTTAACTTTCCAAGGCGGCGTATTGGACAATTTCAGTGGAGAGCCCCCATATTCGACATACGACCGCAGTGCGCAAGCGGGTGAGCGGTCGGGCCAGCCTGCGTATGCAGGCCGAGTAGCATGGTCGGAAATCGTACATGGCTCGCCCTTAAGCTTTGGCGCGGCGGGATATTACACGCGACAAAATTGGGGTTTTAACCACAATATCGACGGGTGGTCCGGCATGGCGGATTGGAATATCCCCATCATTCCGCGCTTCAGCTTTTCAGGGGAGTTTTATCGGGGTCGCGCCATCGGGGGATTGGGAGGCGGCATTGGTCAAAGCATTATTTATACTGGCGATCCACGGGACCCGGCAACCTTAATTCGCGGACTCAGTTCTATTGGCGGCTGGTCGCAATTAAAATTTAAGCCCCTCGATAAACTAGAATTCAATGGCGCGTTCGGTATCGACAATCCGCTGGCGCGCGACTTCACTGGATTCGCAGGAGACCTGAGCATTTACGGCTCGGCGCTCCGTCAGAATCGAAGCGCTTTGTTTAATTTCATTTTACGGCCACGGTCAAACGTCTTGTTTTCGGCCGAGTACCGCCATTTACGCACGGCTCAGAACTATTCCTTTAGCAATACCGCCGACCAGTTCAATCTTATGATGGGAGTGCTCTTTTAGTGCCATTCCAGCTTTGCAACATTCGTTCTTTCACATTGCTGGCAGTCATCATGGTCTTACCGCGATGGAGCGACGGGGGTTCCAGCCCAGCTGTAGCTAATGTCGAGAACCAGGATTTCTTCACCGTTTCTGCGCGAGTCGAATTAACACCCTCCCCCAAACGCGCAAATGACCGTCACTCGGAAAACGTTTTGGTTTGGCTTACTCCGGTAGGAACCTCGTCCTCGGTCCCCGTTGTTCCAAATATTTATCCGCCGCGTCTGACTCAGCATAACAAGAGCTTCTTTCCCCACATGCTAGTTGTTCCAGTGGGAGCAGAAGTGGCCTTCCCTAATCACGACCCGTTCTTCCATAATGTGTTCTCACTTTTTGAGGGAAAACGATTTGATCTTGGGCTGTACGAAGCTGGCAGCACCCGCAACGTTCGCTTTGACAAGCCTGGAATCTCATACATTTTTTGCAACATTCACGCGGAGATGAGCGCGATCATCGTGGCCTTGACGACTCCCTATTACGGAATCTCCAACTCCCGCGGTGAAATAATCGTTCCGCACGTGCCGCCTGGTAAATATATCTTGCGGATCTGGTATGAAACAGCATTGCCTGAAGCCTTGGAGGCTATGACTCGCCAGATCGTGATTTCAAGGGACCAGGTGTCATTGGGACTGTTCCGAGTCGCCTGCGCGACTGTCCCACAGTCTCACAAGAACAAATATGGAGAGGAATATAATCCGCCAGCACCGGACAATCCGGCTTATGAGCGTCCGTAAAAGAATTCTCTAACCTGGATCTTGCAACGCACTCGCGTAAAGTAGTTCAAGGATGCAAAGATCTTTGCCATTACAACTAATAACGACTTAATGATGGATGGCGGCAACAATGAAAATTGGGAAACTTAAACCTTCGGCTGGGAAATCCCATCCCATCAACCTCCGCCTTCGCTTGGCGGGACAGGAAATTTCTTCGGCCCTGCAAAAGCGGGCAGCACAAATAAAACTTCTTCTAATGGATGTGGACGGTACCATGACGGACGGTGGCGTCACCCTGTTATCGCAGCTTGACGGCACAGCTCTCGAAATTAAGACCTTCGATGCCCACGACGGGCAGGCCCTCACTTTGGTACGCACAGCAGGTTTGCTCACTGGGTGCATAACGGGACGCGAGAGCGCCGCTCTGCTTCGCCGTGCTCAGGAAATGAAGATGGACTTCATCTATATGAAGCAAGCGGTGAAGATACCGGCTTACGAAGAAATCCTGATGAAAACCGGCATCACCGATGATGCGATGGTTGCCTTCGTAGGAGATGATCTCCCCGACTTGCCTCTGTTGCGAAGAAGTGGCTTGGCGATAGCAGTGGGCGATGCAGTGGAAGAAGTGAAGGACGCAGCGCACTATACAACAACTGCGCTCGCGGGTCATGGTGCCATTCGCGAGACCGTCGAACTCATACTCAAGTCAAAGGGCATCTGGGAATCTATGATTGACCAAGCCCGCGCGTAGCTTTGCCTGCCCCCTCTTCGGATCAGCACTTTTCGAAAAATGAATCGGCGAAACTAGATCTGGTCAGTGATTTTTTGGTGGGTGCGGTAGGAATCGAACCTACAACCTGTCGGTTAAGAGCCGAATGCTCTGCCAGTTGAGCTACGCACCCGGGGAAGATTTGAAAAACGGGCAGGATATGCGAGCGGCAAGTATAACATTCTGTGGTGAACTTCGAACATGCCCACGACCCGATTTGTTAACGCATGTTTGGACTGAATCCGCGCAATGATTTCCTGACACTTTCATCGGGCCGCTCTTGTGATTGTTCATCCGCTTTTGGCGCCGGGCGTTGTTCCAATGTCCCAAGGATGGTTAAGTCATCGGCTCGGTACGTCAGAACTTGCGGTTTGGAACATATAAGATCCATGACCCGTCGCTGACGCGAACTCAAAACTTTGGAAGGAAGCGCGGGAAAATTCCGAAATATCCACAGCAAGTAAAGTCGCTGCGCGAAAGCTGGCTTATAGTAGCGCGGGCCCAAGGGCGTTAACACCTTGAGAACGCCATTAAATAATTTTTGCAACAACATAAACTAGATCCCGGAAACCCATATTAATGCCGAGGCAGGCAACGCCGAGCAATTATTGCACCTAATCCAGGGCGTTGATACAAAATTTTATCTTTTGAAGGCGTCCGCAACGCTTGACTATGCTAATTGCTGGGAACAAGCCTAACCATCTTCACCCAGTACTGGTAGAACTTGCATGTTGACAACTTTTGCCGCCACACCACTAAGGTCTCCTGCCACCTTATCTTCAACCCGCACCACCGTAGCTTGACAGCAAACCCAACTTTTGTCGCCGCTTGTTAGCTCGGGAGGAAGCATCAGCACCAAATCAATACTACTTCCCTGGCGAATTGGAAACGTTGTGTAAAAAAAAATCCCGCTTGAACTCAGATCGCGTGTCTGGCCGGTAGCCTGAAGCTTCGTTGCGGCATCAGTTATCGTTAGTGGAACTCTTGCTGGAACGCGGCGACTGGATCGGCGTTCAACGGCATCACTTGGCATGGGATGAGGAGAGTAACACATTTGCGCTAATCCGAATTCTCCTAAGGTGAAGTTCTTAATCAACCCGCTCAACCGTTATTCGTATTCAGAATCGATGGCTCCGCACCTAAAAATAAGTCATTTGTCCCTAATGTTTGCTTGACAGCCTCGGCTCAAGAGTGTCAAACTGCCCGTCCTGCGCGCCATTCGGAAGATTCGCTTTCATATAGGCAGCAGATGTCCCTCCCAAGGAGAACACTTATGTTACTACCCAGGAATCTCTTGCAGGCTAGTGTCCTGCTCGCAGCTACAGTCACATTCGCAGCCAGTCAAACTGCGTCGGCACCTAAAGCAGGTTCAACGGTGCAGGCGGTTCAACACCTAAATGTTGTTGGAAGCACCACCATAAAAGCCGGTCCAGTTGGTAGCGGAGCGTTTGCGCTTCCCGAAATCGATCCGCAGGTGGAGCGTGGATTGAAGGGTGAGTCAGGAATTCGCGGAGTGTCGCCAGTGTCCCCGCGCCGCTCTAACCTCGCAATCCCTAGCAAGCGCGCTGGTTTGATCGCGGCAGCCGCCCAGACTCAAGCCGGCGCCACGCTTCCTTTAAAAGAGCCCACTGCCCGCAGCAGCGCGGTCGTAACCTACCAGGGTCCCAATTTCATCGGATTCGATGGACTCAATAACATAGACCAGCGGACCGCGAACAACGGAAACCAATTCAGCCTCGAGCCGCCCGATCAAGGACTTTGCGCAGGAAAAGGTTTCGTGGTAGAAGCGGTGAACGACGTCATTAAGGTCTACGACAACGTTGGCAATCCGCTCACCGGTGCCGAAGACCTGAATTCGTTTTTCGGCTTAGCGGCTCAATACGACCGCACCAATGGAATTTTCGGACCGTTTCTTAGCGATCCCAAGTGCATGTATGACCAGCAATCACAGCGTTGGTTCGTCAGCATCCTGGAAGAAGACAATGGAAATAATGTGGGTGCAACCGGACGTAACTACAACCTGCTCGCGGTAAGCCAGAGCAGCGACCCCACCAGCGCTTTCACCATCTTTCAGTATGACGTAACTGACGATGGATTGAACGGGACTCCCGCCCATGCCGGCTGCCCCTGTTTTGGGGATCAACCTTTGTTAGGCGCGGACAAATACGGCGTCTATCAATCGACAAATGAATTCGGAGCCAGCTTCAACGGGGCGCAGATTTACGCGATCTCCAAAGCGAAAATAGTTGCGGCGGCAAACTCGCTAACACCGACTCTGCCGGTCGTGGTTCAGATTGACGCCGGCGCGGCACTGAATCCGTTTGGGGGAATTTCCTATACCCTGCAACCAGCGCGGTCTGCGTCTCCTTATTCTTATGAAGACTCGGCCAACGGCGTGGAATATTTCCTCAGCGCTCTGCAGTTCGGAAATCCTGGCTACGAGGTTTATGACAACCGGATCGCGGTTTGGGGATTGACCAACACCAAGACCCTGAACAACAACTTCCCCATTCTTAACCTCATCTTCAACGTGATTCACAGCGAAACCTACGGCCAGCCTGACCCTGCCACGCAAAAGGCGGGTCCGATTCCACTAGGGGATTCGCTGGGAGATTCGCTGGAATTGATCGACACAAACGATGACCGTATGAACCAGGTCATTTACTCTAACGGCGTTTTGTACGGCGGCGTAAATTCCAAACTGAAAGTTGGAGGCGCGGACCAAACCGGAGTGGCGTGGTTTGCCGTAACTCCCAGCTTCTCGGGACCGAATCTCAATGCGACTATCGCTAATCAGGGATACATCGCGGTCAAGAACAACAACGTCATCTTCCCTTCGGTTGGTGTTGATCCCGATGGCGATGGCGCTGTCGTATTCACTCTGACCGGCACCGATTATTTCCCGAGCGTTGCTTATTCACCCATCAGTGACCTGACAGTTTCGCAACTGGTACACATCGCTGGTGCGGGTCAGGGACCTGAGGATGGATTCAGCGGCTATCCGCAATACGGTGGCGCAGGAATTGCCCGTTGGGGTGACTACTCCGCTGCTACATGGGACGGGGAAAGAATGTGGTTTGCGGCCGAGTACATTCCGCAAAACTGCACCGTCAATGCTCTTCCCTGCCGCGAAACTCTGTTCAACTGGGGCACGTTCGTAGGATCCATCGTACCTTAGCTAGTCGAGTCCAAGGGGCGACGGTTTATAGTCGCCCCATCTTTAAAGCATTCACCACCAAGGACACTAAGGATCACGAAGGAAAACCGAGATTGGGACTTCTTCGCGTACCTAGTGTCCTTTTGTGGTTACTGAGTTCATTAGGTTGTAATCCCGCGGTACAAATATTCCGCTAGTAGTCCCCCCTCCCAGTATTGGATGTGCGCTTTTATTGGCGTCTTAGCTTCGCGATCGATCTTGTTCTGAACCCCCTTGGGATTCATGCGCGCATGCAGGTAGTCTGCGGGATGCTTGGCATTGGCGACGTTGGGAGGATCGTAGAAATCCAACGGACCGCTGATGATGTCGGCCTTGGACCATAGGTTTATCCACTCTTGAGGTCGATTGTGATAGTCGGTGATCATGGGTTGCACTGCTGCCGCCCCCACTTCGCGAACTTGCGATGCCATATCTTTTTGAGTGCGAAAGAGGAATGCGGTCTTGTCGAGAGGCGATCCGAAAGTTAAAAACATCCTGGTCCTCGATGCCACTTCCAAGGGCTGACCGGAAAGTTGTTCATCCATTAATAGGCCGTTAAGAAGGTCATATCCGATTACCGAACCAAGGGAGTGCCCCGACACGATAATTTTTTGGTAAAGGAAGGCGGCATCATCAATTGTCCTTGCACGGTAGACCGCTCCTCCGACTTTCATGGCTGCTTGCCAGATTTGGCGGCGCAAGTCCCAGAACTTTCTGACGGTATGGGCTGCGATGTATGCGGCGACATCGCCGACGTACTGGATGATAAATTCGCGTGCTTTGGCGACGGCACGGATTTCAATTATCCACAACAGTAAGACGGTGATAGGCCAGTTGGTTACAAAGGTCGTCCATCGCCCATCGGGGACAAAACGCACTAACAAGGGACACCCAAACAAATGCGCCAGCAGGAGAACGCCCGCTACAACGACAAGGAACGCCCCGGCGTATATAAAAAGCCATGAGACGGTTCTGAAAGATCCAAAGACGTAAACGCCGAGTGCGATTAGAACGGCCGCAACGTCCACCAGCACGAAGTCCCAAGTCAGCAGCGGCAATAAATCTTTGCCAGGAAAAGTGTTGGCAGCTCCGATCGCGTGCGATGCAGCGGCAGCGACAGCAACCCCGTTAATCAAGACCAGTGCGGCCAAAAACGCCATGACCCCTATGAAAGCGAGGGTCAGCTTTTCTGTTTCCAATAAGAACTGCTGCTCCGCGCCAAATATCCAGCGGCGATAGGTTCGGGCGGAGGTGTTCTTGATGCCGTTCCAACCTGCGTCAAACAGGAACCTCACGACATCAACTGAGTTGACTTTGCCTTCCGTGAGCGGAGCCCAGTACGCCTCGTAAATGTGGACTTCTTGTTCTGCGCCAGAGCTTGGTTTGATATGCATCTCTGCTCGGACTAGTTCTGGTTCGACATCGTCTTTTCCCCGAGTTCCCAATCGTACCGAGCGAATTACTGATTTCCCAACTGTGCCTCCCGCTGCCGTGACTCCGCGCGCGACGGCTTGCGCGACTCCGTCTATGGTTTCATAAGGGACTTGTTGTCCCATGCCATGCGCGACCAGGATTGCCACCCGATTGTGCGAGGGGCTAGGTTCCTTCGGTTGGTATGCCTTGCCTAATTCTGGAAAGACTTCGGGCGGGCCCAGGTCGAGGTTCATCGTCGCCATGAGAGATATCTCCTGGATGAAATTCGACCGGGAAGAAAAATTTATTCAATCGCGAAATTGATGTGAATGGCTATTGTTGTGGGATTACAATCCGGTGCCGACGCACGCTCGTGAAAACATGCTAGGACAAGGAAAGACAGTATGACTCAAGATGAGAGGCAAGATCAGATTGTGCGGGCTGCGATTCACCCGTCAATTGGGGTGGCGAGGCTGGGAAACAGTCCTGACGACTTTTTCTTAGGGCCCGAGGTTGTTAATCCGCCGCCAGAAGCCCCAGGATTTTATCGCGATAAACATGGCAGGCTGAAGAGACAGGCTGCCCGGTTTCGAATTTATGGGCTCGACGCCGCGGGCAATGTTGTGCGGGAGCTGACCGCCGCCGATGCCGAAATTACTTGGAAGGTTCATCTCGCCAACAAAAAGTCTGCCTGGTATCAGTTTCAGCTTGCGTTGGATATTCCTGAGGCGGCTTCTTCCATTCCGTCCCTGTTGCGAAATGCGGCAGTCGGTGACCGAAGCCAGTTGGTGATTGATCCCGGACCGCGAACTATCGGTGGAACAGGGCAGAGTGGCGGCGTCTTCGATACCGGCAGGTTCATGGGCACTGCCGTTTATCTGGGTGAACTTCGCACCGATGAAGCTGGGCGATTGATTGTATTGGGAGGACGTGGGAAGTCGGCGTCTTACGACGGATCGCGGGCCATCACCTTTGCCAACAACGAAGCTTGGTATGACGACACTTCCGATGGGCCGGTGACTGCAACCGTCAATTTCGGCGGACAGGAATTGCCGGTCGATCCGGCATGGGTAGTGGTCGCTCCGCCGAACTATGGTCCGCTGCAAAAATCGGTGCGCACGATGTGGGACTTGATGCGCGATGTGGCGATTCAAGCTGGAATGATGACAGCGCCGGTCCAGCCGTCGTTTCAATCTGACATTCGTCCGATATTTGAGCGGATGAGTACGCTTCAGTGGGTGAATGCAGGATTCGCAGGAGCGTTTGGATGGAAGGGCCCGTACAATCTTGCGACCGAAGAATGGCTGGGCCGGCTATCGAAAAACGAGCCTAACGATCAGCAGATGCGGGAAACCATTTTGAACCAGTTTCGATCCTTCATATGGGATTCGTGGTCGCCTAAGCCTTGGCCTTGGCTCTACGGCGACGCGATGAATATTCCTGCCGCTCAAACCCCGCGTCAGATGACGGCCCTCAGCGATACGCAATTGGCAATGCTGGCGCAATGGGCAAAGGGCCATTTCGTGGCGGATTACGATGCTTCTGCCAAAAATCCTCAAACAATTGACGATGTTCCAGTGACTGAGCAGCCTGCGATGCTTGACCGTGCGTCATTGGAATTTTGTCTGGCTGATGCATTTCATCCCGGATGCGAGATGACGTGGGTGATGCGACAGCCGAGCATTTACATGAAGCCGTTCCGAATCGCGCATGCCGAACCTGACTGGATCGAACCGAATTACGGTCCGCTGATGAATCCTGGGATGGTTCCACCTCCGCCAAGCCCCCCGTTCATGGGGCAGACGGCCGGCGGCATCACTCGCTGGATGGCTGTGCCCTGGCAGACCGATACTGCAAGTTGCCGCTCGGGATATTCCAAAGACTACGACCCGTATGTGCCGACGTTTTGGCCCGCGCGTGTTCCTAACCACGTGATGACAGAAAAACAATACGAAATCGTGATGGACGCCTCCAAGCCCATGGATGATCGTAAGAAGGCCTTCGTCAACCGACAGAATTGGGTTCACTCTCTCCTCGGCAAGGGATATTTCGAACAGATCAACAACATGATCTCGAATTTTGATGAGATGGGGGTGGTGGAACATCGCGAGGGTCCGGGGGATGAGAATTTTCCCGCGTCGATGCATGTGGAGAATCTTCCGGAACTTACACGCAGGCGATTGGCAGAAACCGCTGAGACCCGGCGACGGGAGGACATTGATCTCACGGGCATCGAAAAAGTGCGGCGGTTCCCGCGGGGATTGAGAAATTCTGGTGAATAACGTTGATGTGCTGATCGTTGGCGGCGGTCCAGCGGGGGCAGCGGCGGCAGTTAGTTTTTCTTCTGCACGGCGCGTCGCGATGATCGATCTGCGAACTGAATGCGCGCCGCGCATCGGAGAATCACTTCCTCCTGTAGCCAGGCGTTTGTTCGCGGACATGGGATTGCTTGATTCATTCTTGAAACAAAATCACGCGCCTTCTTTCGGAAACCGTTCGCGATGGGGAAGCAACAATATTGTTGAGAATGATTTTTTGCGCGATCCGGAAGGGCATGGATGGCATTTGGATCGAGCGCGTTTCGATGCCTGGCTGAGGGATGCGGCGGTAGAACGCGGCGCGGAACTAATAGCCCCAGCCAGGTTGATTTCAATCGAATGGATGCGCGATCGATGGAATGTAGAGACTGCTACTGCGGCGGGAAAGCGGATTATTTCGGCATCCGTGGTAATTGACGCGAGCGGACGATCTTCGACCGTGGCGCATCTGCTGGGAGCGAGAAGGCGCGTCGAAGACCGCCTGTTCTGCAGTTGGATATATGGCCGCGAAAATGTTTCAACTCCCGGCGCTGGATTTTTTTATGTCGAGGCGGAAGAGGACGGATGGTGGTACACAGCTCCGCTGCCCGGTAGCCGTAGGGTTTTGGCATTCCACACTGACGCGGATTTGATGAAGGATGGTGGCGTCCGATCCATTAGCGACGCAAAAGGACTTTTCATAAGAGCGATGAGACTCAGAGGACTAGGCCAGCTTTTGGGAGAGTGTAACTTTATTGCCTCCGATGATTTCGGGCTGACCGCGGCTCACAGTGCTGTCCTCGAACCTTTTGGCGGTCCGGCTTGGCTTGCGGTTGGAGATGCTGCTATGAGCTTTGATCCGCTATCCGGCCAAGGATTGCTGAATGCGCTGTTCACCGGACTTACCGGCGCGAATGCTGTCGAGCAATATCTGAAGGGGGAAGCTAGTGCTTTCGCTGAATATAAGAAACCATTGACTGGCATCTGGAACCTTTACCGCCAGCGGTTGGATGATTGTTACTACGCGGAAAACCGGTGGCCTCATTCGCCTTTCTGGAAACGGCGGCGAGGGCACATTCTGGCCGGGCTGGCGCGGGCGAGGCAAGTAACAACGGCCTCACTCTGATCGGTTAGGTCGGACACTGCCTTCGACAAGCTTAGGCCAAGCTCTGTCCCAGGTTTTTGAAGTTGATTTTACGGAAACAACCTCAAAGGCGTCGGACAGTAGTGTCCGACCCACACGAGCGTTTAAACCCGCCGCTAGCAAATTTGTGCGCTCGGCACTACTATCAGGCATGTCCAACGACCCTATGGTCGGACAGCTTCTCGGGCGCTTCCGTATCATTGAGCAGCTTGGCGCGGGTGGGATGGGCGTCGTCTATCGTGCCCATGATGACCGGCTTGATCGTGATGTAGCGCTCAAGGTGTTGCCCCCCGGCCGGTTCGTGGATGAGGAATCGAGGAAGAAGTTTCGGCAGGAAGCGCAGGCGCTGGCCAAACTGAACCATCCCAACATCGCTACGATTTACGATTTCGATTCCAACGGGACCACCGATTTTCTGGCAATGGAGCTGCTGACAGGCAAAACCATTGCCGATCAGATCCGCGAGGGGCCGATCCCTGAAAATATTCTCAACCGCTACGGGATTCAGATGGCTGAAGGATTGGCGGCCGCCCACGAGCGCGGAATCCTCCATCGTGATCTCAAGCCCGGAAATTTGGGTCTCACTTCCGACGGGCGATTAAAAATCCTCGATTTCGGGTTGGCAAAACTGTTGGAATCGGGGCCCGAAGACGTCACCCAAAGCAAGACTGGGATGGGCTTGGCCAAGGGCACGCTTGCGTACATGGCCCCCGAGCAACTCCGCGGAGAAAATATCGACGCGCGTGTAGACATTTATGCGGCGGGCGGGGTGCTTTATGAGATGGCCACCGGCAAGCGGCCCCATCCGCAGGAATATAGCCCGCTGCTGATCAATGCGATTCTGAACGAGAACCCGCGTCCGCCGTCTGCGTTGAATCCGGAAATCAGCCCCTCGCTTGAAGCGGTAATTCTGAAAGCCTTGGAGCGGGAGTCCAGTCAGCGGTACCAGTCAGCGGCAGATTTGCTGATTGACCTGGGTCGACTGGGTACATCACTGGTGCCCATCGCCGCGCGGCAAGCAACCCGTCGCCGCATGAGGAAAGTTGCGATTCCCACCGTCATAATTTTGTTGTCCATTTTCTTGTTCCTAGGTTACTGGCTCGCGAGTAAGAAACTGCAATGGCGAGCGTCGAAAATTGGTCAACAGGCGGTACTTCTGGTCGGCGAATTTGAAAATCGCACCAACGAGCCGGTATTCGACAACACCCTGCATGAGATGTTCGCGTCGGCCCTGGAGCAATCGCACTATGTCGCGATCTTTCCCCGCAGCCGGATTGCCGATGTGCTGCGGCGCATGGGCCGCGAATCCACCCAGAAGATTGACGAGGAAACAGGGCGCGAGATTTGCCAACGCGAGGGACTGCAAGGACTTCTCGTAGGATCGATTGCGAAGCTCGGGACCAAGTACGTCTTGATGGCCCGCGTCGAGACCGCCGCCGGCAGTGACATCCTTACCGAAGAACAGTATGCGTCGAATGCCGATGAGTTGCCTTCCAAGGTAGACGCAATTGCCGAAAGCTTGCGGCGCAAGTTCGGCGAGACCTTGCAATCGCTGAAGGAGAATTCTGTGCCGCTGGCAACGGTGAGCTCCCCTTCACTTGAGGCGGTGCGGTATTTCACGCTCGGCAAACAACGTTTCTACAACGGTGACCCGCAGCAAGCGGTATTGATGTTCAACAAAGCTCTGGAGTTGGATGCGAATTTTGCCATGGCCCACGAATATCTTGGCCTCGCGTATGAGCAGTTGCAGGATTCAGGACGCACGGAGCAGCAGCTTTATCTGGCATCGCAACTTGTCGACCATGTCTCGGAGCCGGAGCGGTTGAAAATTCTCGCGGATTACAACATCACGATTCTCGATTTCCAAAAAGGCTGCGAATATTATCAGGTCCTCGCACAGTTGCAGCCGCTTGATCCCGCGCCTTACATCAATCTCGGATACTGCTACAAAGAGACATTTGATTACGCGGCTGCGATCAGCTACACGCAAAAAGCTCTTCAGTTTGTTCCGCAATCGCGGGTGAGAATAAACCTGGCTTCGCAGTTATTTCTGAAAGGCGACACCCAGAAAGCCTGGCAAGCCGCACAAACGTTCAACCACGAGTACGGCAATGACCTGTTCGCACAAAACGTAGTTGGCCACATCAATCTTGCTCTGGGAAAGTTCGATATAGCGCGGCAAAGTTTCAACCGCATGTTGACCGAGGGCGGGGATAGCGAGGTCGAAGGACATCTTTCTCTCGCCGATCTTGCCCGCGCTACCGGCCACTATCGCGAGGCAAAATCTGAACTCAGAGCTGTGATTGCAGGGTCCGTTACCTATGCAAATCAGACTTCAGTTTTGAAAGCGAAACTTTCGCTCTCGGAGTTGCTGCTTGAGGAGGATTCATCGGGCGGGTTGAGTCGTGAGCTGCTCACGAAGATAAAACCGCCGGATTCTCCAACCATGGGGTTGCTGCTGGGAATCGCATATGCGCGAAGCGGCCAAATGGAAGCCGCCAATACCAGCCTCACCGCACTCAATGACCTGATTCAAAAACGCGATGTGCCAGTGGTGCAGGCGCTGCGATATCTGCTCACGGCTGAGATCGCGCTGGCAGAGCGGCGCCCGGCGGACGCGGTCATTGCGGCGCAAAAAGCCATTGCCTACCAGAATTCGGCATTTTCGGTCGAGATTCTGGGCCGATGCTATGCCGCTGCAGGCGACAACGCAAAGGCCGCGCAGCAATACGAAACTTTACTCACGCGTGGTAACGAACGCATCGAAGGCTTTGATGAACCGGCATTCAGCCACGTAACCGAAACCCACTACCATCTGGGTGTGCTTTACCAGAAGCTCGGACAAACAGAAAATTCGCGCAGTCATCTGAAAGCTTTCATGGGATATTGGGCCACGCCGGACACCGATTTGAAAATGTACATGGACGCTCAACGATTGTTGCGCGCCTTGCCGGCCACCGGCACTCCTACGGCCGCGACATAGAGGACCGATTCGCGGATGCCGTCAATCCCCAAATCTTTTTCGATCAGCGAATCCTGCAAGGCCGCAGTGCAGAATGGCGCCAGTCCCAGCCATGTCGCCGCCAGGCAAAATGTCTGGCACAAATGTCCTGCATCCAGCAGGACCACTCGATAACCGCGCGCGAAGCGGTACTTCCATAGAACCCTCGGAAATACTGCGGTCATGATAAACAGCGCGGAGGCGTCGTCGAGGAATTCGTGCCCGGCGGTATACTCCACCGCTTTTTTCTTCGCCTGTACTCCTCGAATTTTGGTCAGCTTCTGTTTCAAACCATCGTAGTGATACAAGCCTTGCGATAAGCCTTCAACTCGCAACGCAAGCACATAGGCTTCGATCGAATGACGCGCTCCGCCGGAAGGACTGGTCTTGTGGAACAGGCGGCCGAATGGGGGCGCATCGATTTTTCCAGTCACTCCCCATGTGTAATAAAGCAAGTCGGACAGCATGGCGAGCGAAATTGGTTTGCGTGCAAAATTCCGATAAGTCTGGCGCGCCATGAGGACGCGCGAGAAATCGTCATCTCGCGAATGAGTTTTGGAAAGAGGGATAGAAGGGGACCCGCGATATTGTTTCGTCAGGGCGGGCTGGGGGGATTCCGCCATGTACCGCTTCATCAATGGCTCAGTCTCGGACGGGGTCAAAAAATAGACGTCTTTGGTGGCGAAATGAAAACTGCCGTGAGGAAGCCACGCAGACCACACATCCGCGAGATCGGCGTCCCGTACTGCTGCTGCGGAGTGCTCGATTACGAGGAGAGACGTGGCGATAAGTTGGCGGACCGCCGAGGCGATACTGCGGCGGCTGTACTCGGGCATATGTGCGACTAGGTCTGGGAGGCGGACCCAATCATCGCAGAAATTAAGAACGCGGACCGTTTCCGGTTCCCCGCTCAGGACGGTGCGGGCCAGGTAGTTAGTAAAAACCAAATCGCCGTCGCGCCATGAAATCAGCAAGGATCTCGCCCGCCGAAAACGCGACCAACCCTTAGGGCGACTTTTGCCACTACTTTTCGAACCTAGCTCCCTTTTCAGTGAATCTGCCGCCCTCATCAGGGCATTTCCCGCTTGATGTGAACCTCCCGCCCTGTTCGGTAAAGCGTCCACCTTGCTCGGCAAAGCGGCCTCCTTGCTCGGCGAAGCGGTTACCCTGCTCCATAAATCTTCCGCCTAGGGCTTTTTTCAAAAGCTTCAGATTCAATTCCATGTCCTTGTGAGATTTTTCTACCTTCGCGAAAGCTTTCTTGACGACACTTTCTCCTCCGCCGCCCGGTTTCTTCTTCTTCGCCATGTGACCTCCTAGTAATGGATGCTCTTTCTTTCCATCAACGAAAGGTGTCCACTTTTTAGTCGCGTTATTTCGAGTTGTCAACAGTTTTCGCTATTTGAGCTTTACGAAGAGCAGAACGAAGATGGCCCATACGCCAACCGTCATGGGGAACTGTACCAACTGTTCCATCTGGGTTGTGTTTTGTTTTGGTAGTACGAAGGTTAGGGCGAACATCGCCATGGCGGTGAGTATTCCTAATACCAGTTTTGATTTCCAGGTCATGTCTAGTGTCCTTTTTTCATCTTGATATCGAGGAGAGATGAGTGTACGCGTCTTTAGGCGAACTCGTGCGGCGAATCCTGTTGTCAGTCGCAGTCTTAAATCAGATAGAGAAAAGGGGGTGTCCGCGCCACATACTCCAATCCAAAATCGCTACGCCAGCGTACCTGTCATGAAAGCAGTGACAAGGAGGATTTACTTTAATGAACAAGAAAATCGCAGGCTCGTTTTTAACCGCAGTAGCCCTGATGACAACTTTTGCCGTCGGTCAGACCTATCCGATGGTCGGCGGACAACAAATGTATCCCACCAAGAATATTGTTGAAAATGCCATGAATTCCGCGGATCACACCACTCTGGTTGCCGCAGTGAAGGCCGCAGGCCTTGTGGAAACATTGCAGGGCCCCGGTCCGTTTACCGTTTTCGCTCCAACCAATGAAGCCTTTGACAAGCTTCCCGCTGGTACAGTCGATACATTGGTGAAGCCGGATAATAAGGATACGCTAACGAAGATTCTCACCTATCACGTGGTGGCCGGAAAAGTCACTGCCGACGATTTGAAAAGCCAAATCAAAGCTGGACACGGCCAAGCGCCCTTGAAAACCGTAAGCGGCGGTACTCTAACCGCCATGATGCAGGGAAAGAACATCGTCCTCAAAGACGAAAAAGGCGGCATTTCGACCGTGACAATTGCCAACGTGTTTCAGTCGAATGGCGTCATTCACGTTGTCGATACGGTGCTGATGCCCAACTAGCAAGTGACGTTGCAGTTAACCACATCCACCTTGCGAAAGAGCAAGGTGGGTTTTTTATTTGGCGTCAATCCTCGGCGCTATCTAACGAAAGGCAGCGCAATCCCCGCGTATAATTCTGGCTCGTTTAATAGATTCAGTTGTAACTCTTTTGCTCACAGCATCTTTTGTGAGAAAAGTTTCATCAAACCTTACAGAATCTCGGAGAACGCGTGCGATGCGCCTTATTAAGACTTGGGCCGCTTTCTACCTAACGATCGCCTTTTCATTGGTCGTCCCTGCCCAGGCTGCCGACAAACTGCGATTGCGCGTCGACAACTACCAGATCGACGTGGACATCACTCCTCATACTCATAAGCTTTCGGCGCGCGCCAAAGTAAAGTTCACCGCCCTCGAAAATCTCAACGTAGCGACTTTCGAACTGAACAATGATCTGCGCGTCACCACGGTCACAGATGACGCCGGCAAGCTCTTATCTGCCGAGCGGGTGACGCAAGACTCGACGGTCCGAGTACAACTGGCGAGGGATTTGGCGAAAGACAGTTCCGCGACTTTGACCTTTGATTACGAAGGCACCTTGGATTCGGCCGACAACAGCCCTGTCCCGGGACTCAAGATGGCTTCCGTCAGCGACGACACCAGCTATCTTCTGTATGCAGGACGTTGGTTTCCGGTGAATGGATATGGCACCAATCGTTTTACCTCGACCATCAATGTGACTGTGCCGTCGCATATGGTTGTGATCGGCAGCGGGAAAGAGACCAGTGCATCGGCATCCAAGCAGCCTGCGGGAAGTAGTGAATCCACCAAGACTTCCAGTTTTGTATGGGACAAGCCAAGTTTTCCCGGAACCATAGTTGCCGGCGCTTTCCAGGAATTTAAAAGCAACGAAGCCGGCATTGATCTTCATGTGTTCTTCAAGCCGACTCATCAAAATTCTGGAACGCAATATACCGAAACTGCTTTAAAAGAATTCACCTACTTCGAGACGCTATACGGACCAGCGCTGTCCACGACATTGAAGGTAGTTGAGATTCCCGACGATACGGTCCCGTCGGCGTGGGCGCCGGAGATTGCCGCCGTGGCTAGCCGCGCTATCACTGAGAAGGTCAACTACCGCTTATTAGCGAACACCATTGCACACCAGTGGTGGGGAGTATCGGTAAGTCCTGCGACCCGCGACGATTGGTGGTTAAGCGACGGCTTTGCGCGTTATTCCGAGGCACGTTATGTAGAACAGGCCGCCGGACAGGCTGGCCTTGAAGAGGTGGTTAAGGATATGTCTGTCGGGGCTCTGGCCTACGACACCGTTCCGCTCTCCAGCGCCAGCAAACTGGATCTCTTTTCTCCTGAGTTCCAGTCCTTGGTCACCGATAAGGGCGCGATGATCTTGCACATGCTGCGCTGGGTGGAAGGGGATCAAAAGTACGATCAGAGCATGCGCACTTTTGCATCTCAGTACGCTGGCAAATCCGCAACGCAGGACGATTTTCGCACCATCGCGGAAAAGTATTATGGAGACAATCTAGCCTGGTTCTTCTCGCAATGGTTGGATTCTACAGGCGCTCCCGAGTTCAAGACCAAGTACGCCGTGTATCGTCTGGGAAACAAGTGTCCCCCAGCGGACCATTGCCCGGGATTTCGTGTGGTCGGTCAGATCGCCCAAGACCTTGATCTGTTCCGCATGCCGGTGGACTTGAAAATCGACACCGACGGCAAGACCGAAAACAAACGTATCGATGTGGTTGGGACAAATTCCGCGTTCACCGTCGAGACCTTCGGCAAGCCGCGCCGCATCGCTGTAGACCCCGACAATCGCGTGTTAAAGAATTCGACCGACGTTCGCATTCGGGCCTCTATCCAGCGCGGGCAGGCGCTAGTTCAACAAGGAGATTTTGCGGGTGCCTTGAGCGAATACAACAAGGCTCTTGATGCCAACAAGAACAGTTCGCTGGCACACTATCGAGTAGCCGAAGTCTTTTTTGAGCAGCACAACTACCAGGCCGCCGCAAACGCTTATCGCGAAGCTCTCAATGGGGACGGCGAACCACGTTGGACCGAAGTTTGGAGTCACATCTCCCTAGGCAAAATATTCGACATCACCGGGCAGCGAGAGCGCGCAGTCGCAGAATATCGTCAAGCCACGCAAACCAACGACAACACTCAGGGTGCTCTGGAAGAGGCCCGCAAATACCTCCAAAAACCCTTCGAAAAACCTAAGAAGCAAAACAGTTAGCCAGATATTAGGAATAGCGCAAGAAAAAACGCCCCGCTGGAGGGTAGGGCGTTTGGGGCTTCTTGTCGCGTTGATTAACGGTACGCCGCGAAAGCACCTAGAAGCAATACAGTCAATCCCGTAGTCCCTCCTGAGTTCACGCAGGGCAGGCCGTTAACGGCGGAGCGGACATGCATTCCCGGATCTCCTGAATAGCTGAGGTAACAATAGGTGTACGGTATTCGGGATGGTGGAATTCGAGATGCATGCCTCTTCCCAAGAAGCGGAGTTTCAGCATGGATCCTCCCCAGGTTGATCCGGCAATGGCAACTGGGACCGGATCAGGGCAGTAGCGCGGATGCCCTGAAATCAGGGCATTGCTTTCACCAAGGAAAACCAGTGTGTAACTGTGATGGCGGGTGTCGATCTGAAGCACGGTAGCCGGCGGAAGGTCTTTGAGGAATACCCCACCCTCTATCTCTGATTGGAGGATGTTCCGATTGACCTCATCGCCAAAGTTGGAATGCGGCGTAAACATTTGGTCGCAACTCACGAGTGCCCAGGCAAGCATATTTATCATACCCGAAAGCCGCGCTCAAATAAGTTACTCATTGACCCTTAGTAACAACCGAAAATAGTAAGCATCCTCACATGGGAATGATTGAAGGCGTGCCCGTCTCTTTGACCGCTATTTCTACAATGTCACCGCTGCGGCGAAGTTTTTAAGCAAATCAGCTGGATCTTGATAAATCGCAATGCACCCCGCATCGATTAACAGCCGCTCTTCAAAACCTCCGGAAAGAACACCAATAGTGCGCAATCCAGCCCTGCGGGCGCCCGTCACGTCGTATGGCGTGTCACCCACCACAATCATGCTTTCTGCTTTTAGAGGCTTCAAACATTTGATTGCCGCCTCAAATATATCCGGGTCTGGCTTTGACGATTCAGCATCATCAGAAGAAGTTTCACAGTCCACGAGATCACCAATGTTTGCGATCTCTTTTAACTTTTTAAGCTGCATTTTGTCGGCAGACGACGCCAGAGCAATCTTTCTACCGGACGATTTAATTTTCTCAAAAAGTTCCCGGACACGTGGAAACGCTCGCACCTTCGGCATGTATTTCCGCATGAAGAGTTCCCCGCGATATTTTTCGATCTCCTCGCCCTTTTCTTTCACATCCTGCTCGCTAAGGAAAGTGGGCATGAGTTTGTCGCCTCCTTTGCCAATTTGGGAGCGTATGGCGGCGGTGTCGACCTCGTAACCAAAGTGATGGAACGCTTCATGCCATGCCTCTGCATGCAAGTCAACGGAGTCAACTAAAGTGCCATCAATATCGAAAATCACGGCTTCAATCATGCACTCAACTTTCTGTAAAAAATCATCATGTGGAGAGATTTATCGCCACCGGGGAAATGCCGCACCGTATGGCCATCTCTCTATTGTGTATGAACGCCCGGAAAAATCAAATCGGGTCGCTTTTCCGTCACCAACGGACAAATATCTTCGGCCTATTCGAGGCAAAGCTCCGGTGGCTTGCAACCAGAACACCCTACTTCGAAATCCAAAGCGGTGTAATCTGGTCATGCAGCGACGATGACATCTCACACGAGGAGAACGAATGGATAGCAAGAAGGAAGAGAACACGGGTTCCGAAGCAGTCGAAAATCAAGCCCAACCCCATGTTGGGGAACAGGGCGAAAGCCATCCCACCCCCGAACCCGTCATTCAAAGCGTCGCACGCAGTATCGGTACCGCCGTGGGAGTGATTGCCTCCACAGCCTCTAAAGTTATAGGTAAACCCGACGAGCATGAACTTGGTGCGGAATCGCAACCGGGAGAATCGGCCCCCGAAAACAAAGTCGAAAATCAACTGCCATCCAAGGCTGAAACTAAAGCGCCACCGAGTCCTTCGATCGAAGCAAAGCTAGCCCCTACATCCGAAACCAAGCCCGCGCCAAAGAGCGAAGCCAAAGCTCCTTCGGTCAAGGCGGCAGACCCCAAACCTAAACCAGAGAAACGTCGTAAAAGTGTCAAGTCCGGGACGCCTTCGGAACAAGACGCCAGCAAGCTATCGGCAAGTAGGCAGGCCAAGAAAAAGAAGAAGCGCGCAGCCCACCGGCTCAAGCTTAAAAGATCCAACACGAAGGGTTGACGCCCTGGTTGAGTGGCAAACCGCGACTTGCTAGCACGCCGTCTCAGATTCATAGCGATGCTGCGAGAAAACATCAACGACTTATTGGTTCAGCCAAAACGAAGTTGGGGAGGGCAGAGACTTGACCGCATGTCCGAGACACTTCCATTATTTACTGGCGTTGTCCTTGTTCGCTGCACCACTCGCACGAGCTGACGATACTTTCCATAACGCACCGGCTTCGGCGAAAACGCTGGTAAATCCCTCGGCAAAAGAACCCCAAGCCGTCGAAGCCGGCGCCAAAACTTATTCCCAGACGTGCGCTAAGTGCCACGGCCCGAAAGGACAAGGTACCGGAAATATTCCCGCGCTTTCCGACGGCCCCGCTCAATCTGCGACCGACGGCGAATTATTTTGGTTCATCACCAAAGGAAGTGTCGCTAACGGAATGCCTTCGTGGAAACAGTTGCCCACTTCCCAACGCTGGCAAATCGTGACCTTCTTAAAGACCCTGCCTAATAGCAAAAAGTCTCCTTCCTCCAAGGTCGCGTCATCACCCGCGCCCTCCACAACGAGCCCGACCAATGCTTCCGCATCGCCGCAAGCTCCGTTTACCGACTACCGGTACGAGCAGCCCGGAAACGTGCGAAAAATCACCATGAAAGACTTGCCGGAGCCGTTCGCTAGCAACTCTTCGAACAGCGCGCCCGATCTTGTTCCGAGACCGCAAGGCGCTTGGCCGAAGGCATTGCCGGGCTTCAAAGTCGAGCAGTATGCGACGAATCTCGACAATCCTCGCCTGATCACCACCGCCCCCAACGGAGATTATTTCGTCGCCGAAAGCGATGAGGGAAAAATACTGATCTTCCGTGGGATCACTGCTGACGGCAAGCCGCAACAAACAGCCGAGTTTGCCGCAGGATTGAAACGTCCTTACGGCATCGCTTTCTACCCACCCGGACCGGAGCCGCAATATCTTTACATCGGAAATACCGATTCGGTAGTGCGCTTCGCGTATCAGAATGGAGATTTAAAAGCTCGCGCCGCACCGGAACACATCGCCGATCTACCTCGCGGAGGAGGCCACTGGACTCGCTCTCTCCAGTTCTCAAAGGATGGCAAGAAAATGTTTGTCGCTGTCGGATCAGCCTCCAACGTCGATGACCCTGATACAACTTCCCGAGAAAAGAATCGCGCGGATATTTTGGAATTCAATCCCGATGGTTCAGGGATGCGAATCTATGCCTACGGAATTCGCAATCCCGGCGGTGGACTCGCCATCAATCCCACTACTGGCGAACTGTGGTGCTCAGTCAACGAGCGCGACGGCCTGGGCGACAATCTGGTTCCCGACTACATCACTCATGTCCAGGACAGTGGCTTCTACGGTTGGCCATGGTGGTATATGGGTGGCCGTCAAGATCCACGCCATTCGGGCAAACATCCTGAATTGAAGGACAAAGTCATCACTCCCGATGTTCCTTTGCAGCCGCACAACGCCTCTTTACAATTGACTTTTTACCAGGGCAAGCAATTCCCTTCCGAATACGACGGAGATATTTTTGCCTCCGAACATGGTTCATGGAACAAGTCGCTACGGGCAGGCTACGAAGTCATTCGCATACCGTTACACCAATCCGGGCATGCGTCCGGCGAGTATGAAGACTTCTTGACCGGCTTCGTTGTCGACAACGATCATGTCTGGGGTCGCCCCGTTGGTATCACCGTCGCCACCGATGGATCGCTGCTGGTGACCGACGACGGTTCGAATTCCATCTGGCGAGTAAGCTACACCGGGAGATGACGATTCCTATATGGGGTAGCCCAGGTATCACCCGTTTGCGAGACCTAGACATACCTCTCCAGTTCAACTTCACGTGGCATAAAGTCAACCGTTTGAGCGCAGTTCATCCCCTCAGATAGTCTCGCTGCAGAACCGAGTACCCTCCGTCGCCCGGGCTATTGAACGGTTGCGTACACAGTCTTCTCCCACTTCTGATTGACTGTATTAACAATGTAGAAATCGAATCTGTGGTTCCCCTTGCTCAAAGAAATAGAAGTGTCCAACGTGTTCGAATGCGTTACCGTGAACTTCTTGATACCATCCACCCAGACTTCCATCCTCGCGGTAGTGCCTGTTACCTTCCCTGTGGCAAGAGCACGGACTGGCGAACTCACCGTCGAACCATTTACCGGACTGCAAACATTCAATCCTGGAGATGTTGCGGCTGGACAAGCACTATCAACGCTGAACGAAAAAACTTTATGTTGCAGAGTGTTGTCGTATCCAGCCGAGTAAATGTCGGCGCGATGGGTTCCCGCGGAGAGGGAATAACTTCCGTTCAAGAAAGCATAATCGAAGTAAGAATAAAAGCTTTCCTGCTTCTTTTGTCCATCGATCCATACTTCAACCTTGCGCAGCGGATTAAAAGCGCTGGCTGAGACCTCGAATGCAACCGGAGAGGTGAGGTTTGGACTTGCGACCGGCAGGCAAACGGCGACGCCAGTGCCCGGGATAGGACAGTAGTTACTGAATCCACCGTTCGTCGTGTTCTGCAAGACTTCAAGTGATGAATTGAAAAGAAGCTGAGCGAGATCCGGCTTGTTATCGCGATTAAAATCTCCCAAAAGATTTGGAGCCACAGGGTATGCCGTCTTCTGAAGTGTGAAGACTCCCGCTGTTTGCAATGCCAGCCATGTACCACTAGAAGTCCCATCATTGCCCAAAAAAGCGAGATCGAGAGTGCCGTCACCATTAAAGTCCGCCGCTTCCATGCCGGCGGTTGATCCACTAAACGTCAATAAATTGGTTTGAATTAATGTGCGGCCAGAATTACCGTAAAAAGATATCAGTTTAGAGGTGTAATTAAAGTCGGGATCGCTCACCGAGAGTACGCCCGCAATATCAGATTTCGCATCCTGATTCAGGTCGATGGAAACTAATGAAAGGTTCCCGTTGAACGATTGCGCAGCACCACTCACGAAGTGGCCATGGCCATCGCCGTAAATTGTGTACAGGGTTATGGTTGTGTTCGGCCCTCTTGCTTGCACATTGCGTTGCACAAAAAAGTCGGCATGTCCGTCTCCATCGAAATCTCCGACCTGAACGGCGGTATAGTCGCAGCATGAGTCATCATTGCTGACCTGTATGCCGCCACCATAAGAAAGGTTGCGCCCACCACTGTTCGTGAAAAGCCTGGCGTAATAATTCCCATCCCCGGAGAAGCCACCTGTAATCAGAATGTCTTTTCGTCCGTCACCGGTAAAATCGGCAACGGCGACGCGATCGGGGATAATATCAGTCGAGGCGTAAAACACGGGCGGTGACAGAGTGCCGTCCCCTCTACCATAGAGAACGCCAATTCCCTTAAAGGCACCGTGCACATTGTCAAATGCCGCGACAATTACGTCGGCATTACCATCGCCATCGATGTCACCCGCTGCAATATCGCGAACGGTGTATCCGATTGGGTATTCACGGGCGGCTTGAAAGCTTCCATCTCCATTTGATAACAAAACGTAAATGCTCGGATTTGGGCCGTCGGTGATGATATCGCTGGCACGGTCGTTATTCAGATCAACCGACACTCGATTGTTCGAGTTTGTAGGCGCCACATAGGTCTGGTGGTCAAACGTGACGGGGGTCTGCGCCACGAGGCTGGCACAGCAGCCAAGCAGAACGAAAAATGTCAAGCGTGCTTGCATGGTGAGCTCCAGGTGTTACGAATTGAATTGTTTCTTCCAGCAGACTTACTCCAGCCGCGCACGCTTTCGCAGGCTCGGTGGGAGTTCGAAAACAATCGGATTCATCGGACGAGACAAAAAGTGTGCGAAATCGGAATTGTGCATAACAAGTGGGCGGGGACTAAGAAACTTACGGGACATACCGGCCGTCCTAAAACTCAACGTGAGCGCCAATTTTGGCCTAGTAATAGATGGTTCTGGCCACGAAGTGGTTGTTCAAGGCCGACACAAACGTTTCAGGACGCCCCTTTTCAAGTTATTTGCAACCCCGGCTTGAAGTTTGTCAAGGTGGGCTTTTCTATCATGGCGGGTGCCCTTTGCCCAGCACCGATTCCGTGCTTTCACCCAGCGGGATGTTCCTCGGACGAATCGCGGCGCGAGCTAAGGTCCGCTTCGTAATGGGTCGCTCCGTAGCTGAGTCCCCAACCTCTCCTGACTCTTCAAATTCTTCCCGATGTCTCGTTAATTCTCCTAGACCACGTCAAGCATAACTTTGCGGTTAATCGGGAATCTAAAGTATGTACGACGCCTGCGCATTCCTTTGTAATTGCGTTTCCCGCCATGAAAAGCGGAAAAATGACTCCTGACTCCCATGGACGAAGCTTCCTACCATGGGCGCCAGGCTAATCCACCTGATGGAGGACCCTATGAGCAAGCTGGCAGATGGAGCAGGAACGCAAATAGATGATGCGAGGCACGGCATCGCTGATTTCGGAGAGAACTTGAAGACCAACATCAACGGGTTGGGTCGCGGATTGGATGAAGCCACGATTCCAGATGCATTCAGCAAAGCGCCAAAATTCATCTCACCACGTGTCCATTCGTGGTTGGACCTTGCTGTCACTGGGTATTTTGCTGCACTTGGGATCGGGTGCGCGGCGCGCGGTAAAGTCAGGCCGGCAATTGCAGCATTCGTAAATGCAGGTATGGTCGCTGGAGTGTCCATGTTCACCGACTACGAAGGGTCAGGCGAAAAACCAATTAGTTTCAAGATGCACGGCACCCTCGACGCCCTTCAGGCGACCACTGCCGCCATCGCTCCTATGTTGCACGGATTCGCCTCCGAACCCGAAGCAAAATTCTTTTATGGGCAAGCTGCCAATGAAGTGGCCGTGATAGCGAGCACCGATTGGGACAATGGAATGCCGGCTCACAAGCGTCATAAACGGACTTAATCTGCTTGCAACGCGTACAGCCTTTTTGCGGTGTAGAAGGTATCAAAGTGGACGGAAAAAATTCAAAGGGAGGAATTATGGCAAGACAATTCGCACTAGTTACAGGGGCATCGAGCGGAATCGGGCTTTCGCTTGCAAAGGAGTTAGCAGGCCGCGGCTACAATCTGGCAATCTGCTCTGCCGGGGAGCGACTACAGGGGGCGGCAAAGGAATTGCAATCCGAAGGAGTTGAGGTATTCCCCATTCAGTCTAACTTGGCGACCCGAGACGGAGTCAAACGACTTTGGGACGAGGTTGTCGCTCTCGGGCGCGACATCGATATCGTTTGTATCAACGCTGGCGTAGGCGTCGGGGGACTATTTGCCGAGACCGATCTCGATGCCGAACTCAACATGGTCGAGCTTAACTGCGCGGGTGTGGTGCAATTGGCAAAATATGTGGTGCAATACATGACAGCTCGCAACGAAGGGAGAATTCTGTTCACGGCTTCCATTGCCGGGGAAATGGTTGCACCGCGTGAGGCTGTTTATGCGGCCACAAAAGCTTTTGACTTGTCGTTCGCACACAGTTTGCGCTACGAACTACGCGATACTGGCATTACCGTGACCGCGCTACAGCCGGGTCCCACCGACACGGACTTTTTCCATCGTGCTGGCATGGACAACACGGAAGTGGGATCTGAAGGGAAATCCGAAAGCCAGCCCCACGACGTGGCACGGCAAGGAATCGAAGCGCTACTTTCAGGGAAGGACCACGTTTACGCTGCGTCCGTAAAAACTAAGACAGAGGGCATGATGGCCAACATTACCCCCGGTTTCGTAAAGGGCGCCATGCACGAAAAGATGGCGAAGCCAAAAGCGAGTTGACAAGTGCGCACTCCGCAAAGGGCGAAGTAGCAGAAACATAGCTTTGATGAGAGCCGCCCCGACCGGAGTGCGGTCGGATGATTAGAACGTGAACCGTAACCGCGCACTTGCACTCCTTGGGACTCCCACCGCTGTGCCTGAGAAAAGGCTGGCGAAGTTTATGACGTCAACCCTATTTGCCAGATTGGTCATTTGCATCTGGAGCGATGCCGACTTTTGTCCTTTATGGTAGAGCTCGATACCAGCAGCGAGATCCGCGATAAAGATTGGACGAACGCGGCTTCTTTCCACATCGACATGAGAAAGAATCTCTGGGCCGTACTGTGCCAGCAAAAACGTAGGGTCAGAGTTGTTCGTGCTCGCTGGTAGTCCGCTGCCGTAGCGCCCCGCAACGGCAAGCCAGATATGAGACTGAGCCTGGAGGCGAATGCTGGCGCGCGCGGTGTTGCGCTGATCTTGAGAGATACGGAACTCGTTGGTATCCGCTAAAGCGCCTGTCGCCTCTTGTCCCAGGAACAAGCCGCCGGTGATCGGCCCGTATCCCACGCCAGACTGATTTGTATAACTCAAAGCTCCAGAAATTCTGCCAGCCTTTGCCACTTCGAGGCGGAGCTCTTCGCCGATAACGCGCGCGCTTGAAAACGCTATCGGAAAGCTCACGCCCGTATCGAGCAGCACATCATCATCAGAAAAGTTTCGAAAGTCCCGGCGAAAGATTGTGGCGTCCAGGCGAAGTCTTCCGAATAACGCCTTTGAAACTCCGACCTCATAAAAGTTTGCACGCGCGAGTCTAATTGGAAGCCGCAAGACAATGGGGTCGACGGAGTCGATCTGCGCGGAGCTTGCCAGCAGCAAGTTCTCTATGGCTGGCGTTTGAAAAACCCGATCGTAAGCTGCATGAACTGAAAGTCCCAACGCCGCAAAATACCGCGAAGCACTCAGTCGCGGACTCCATGCCGATTCATGAACTAGAAAATTGTAGTGATCGAAGCGTAACCCCACGCTCACATTCCAGTTTTTGGCGTGAATCTCATCCTGTGCATAGACTGCCGACTCTACGTCCCAATGACGCTCGGAAAACTGAAATACAGGTTGCGTTCCGGCATCGAATTGCTCCGGATCGGTAATCGCGTAGTGAAGCTGCTCATAAACTGGATTAAGAATAGTATCGACACCTATTTTCCAATCATGGTGTGAGTGATGCGCTGCCACATCAACGCGTCCGTAGCCCTCCCGGTAGCCCCTGCTTTGACTTACCACAATAGGTCTGGACGATGGGTTGGAAAATAGGCCAGCGCTGGCATCGCGTACGCTACCTGAAGCAGTCACCAACATGCCGGACGAAATCGAGCGCTCGAAATAAAATCTGCCACCAGTTTCTTCGTTAGTAGCGTGTTGACGCTGGCCCGACTCCTGCTGCACCAACTCGTTCGGAACCAAAAAATGAACATCGTTGTGAGTCACGGATAAACGCAATCTGGTTTTTTCGGAGAAATCGTGCTCATAGCCCAACCCAAATCCCTTGGCGGACGCGTTGTTGGTGAAGTTCTCTATAACCGGCGGATCGAGGTAGCGGTCGGTGCCGAATCCGTTCCCTTGAATGGTTATCCTTTCCTTGTGATCAACGTATGAAATCTCTCCCGAAGATTCCGCGGTCGCAAAGCTGCCCCCTTCAATATCCATACGGCCGTGGAGACCAGAATATTGGTTGGTGTTGCTAGTAACTTCGACTACACCTCCCAACTTTCTTCCGAACTCCGCCGGATAAGAGGCCGTCATCACTCTCGCCCAATCGACGTCGCTCGTATCGTAGGGGGGCGCAAAAGCGGGCGAACGGTTTTCAGTGACAGGCAATCCGTCGACCACGTATTGCACGTCATACTCCGAGCCCCGAGGATGCAATACGCCATTTGCCTCATACAGCCACCCGGGAAGATCATTTATCGAGCTCGAAAGATCGTGCGCAGGCTGGGTCGAAATATTTTCGCGAAGGCTCGCATTATCAATAATTCTGACGGAGCCAGCACTGTAAGGGTCCACGACCATTCGTGGGGCGCTGACATCTACCCGAGTATCAACCCCGGCCACGATAAGCGTCGACGATACCTGCACGGGAACTTCGGATCGGATTTCGATCGTGCCTGTCCATGGATAGAAATTTGGTGCGGCAAGGGTCAGCTGGTATACGCCAAATGGAAGACCTCGGATTAGCAGTTGGCCTTGGGGGTCGGTAGAGAAATTGCTATGACTTTCTGTCGTACGGCTAACTAACTCTACTTCAGCCTCTAGACCCGCGCCCCTGGGATCATGGACAGTGACATGAAGCTCGCCGCGAGCAAGTTGAGATTGAGCCCCGCGAGCACAAAGACAAATCAGCGCGATAACTGAGCATATCCGGATGAGTCTAATTAGGTTTATAGCCTGCATTTATTATGCGTATTCTTAGCAACCCCGTCATCCCGATTAACTTTTTAAGCTAGTCTCAGACGTTAATTGCTCGGCAACCTTTTTAAACGGCTTAACATCGTAGGCGTTGCCTAATGGGAAACGCGTCGAAAGCGACCGCTAGAGTTCCGCATGCATTTACCCGAACAGTTGCGGAGGCCATTATCATTTTCTGCTGCATGTTTGCAGGGCTCAAGGCTGCCGGTCAAAACTCCCCCATGCAGCTTCCTCAAACTGAATCCAATTATCAAGACCAACCTTATCAGGGCCAGTTAGAGCCTGATGACGGTCAGTGGATTCGTCCGGCGAAAGATTTTGCCAGCACACGCTATAGCGCACTCGCGCAAATTAATACTTCCAACGCAAAAGACTTGAAGCCCGTCTTCACATTCTCCACTGGTATGACGCGTGGCCACGAGGCCGCTCCGCTGGTGGTAAATAACACGATGTATATCGTGACGCCCTTCCCCAATAGCTTATATGCGCTCGACCTTACCAAGCCGGGTGCTCCGATGAAGTGGGTTTACCAACCGAGTCCTACCCCGGCATCTCAGGGAGTTGCTTGCTGCGACGTAGTGAATCGTGGCGCAGCTTACGATGATGGCAAAATTTACTTCAACACGTTGGATGACCAAACCGTCGCCGTGAACGCCACCACTGGCGCGGAGATCTGGAAGACCAGAATTGGAGACATCAACAAGGGCGAGAGCATTACCATGGCCCCTCTCGTGGTAAAAGGAAAAGTTCTGGTGGGGAATAGCGGCGGCGAATTCGGCATTCGTGGATGGCTGACCGCTCTCGATGCCAAGACAGGGAAAATTGCATGGCGCGCCTATTCGGCTGGTCCTGACAAAGATGTTCTGATAGGTCCCCGCTTCAAAGCGTTTTATCCGCAGGATCGTGGCCAGGACCTCGGCGTTAAAAGCTGGCCTCCAGACGGGTGGAAAATTGGCGGTGCGGGGGTATGGGGATGGATCTCCTACGATCCGAAATTGAATTTAATTTATTACGGCACCGCCAATCCCGGTCCGTGGGACGCGGACGCGAGACCTGGGGACAACAAATTTGCTTCCGGAATTTTTGCGCGCGATCCCGATACCGGAGAAGCGGTGTGGTTTTATCAATATTGTCCACACGACCTTTTTGACTATGACGCCGTAAATGAGAATATCCTGCTCGATTTGCCAATCAATGGGGTCACTCGCAAAGTCATGGTCCACCCCGACCGTAATGGGTACGTATATGTAATGGATCGGACGACCGGCGAAGTGCTCTCTGCGAGCGTGTTTGCGCCCATTACGACCACCCGAGGGGTCGATCTGAAAACTGGACTGTTGCAATATGTCGAGGAGAAGAAGCCAATCGAAGGAAAGGTGGTTCACGGTCTTTGTCCGGCAGCCCCAGGAGCGAAGGACTGGCAGCCATCGGCATTCTCGCCACGAACCGGACTGGTTTACATTCCCCACAATCACATCTGCATGGATGAAGAGGATCTCCAGGTGAATTACATCGCCGGCACTCCTTATGTTGGCGCGAATGTCCGCATGTATGACGCGCCCGGGGGTTACGGCGGTGAGTTTACGGCATGGGATCCGCTACAGGGAAAAGTTGTGTGGACGATTCCCGACCACTTTCCCGTATGGAGCGGCGCGCTCGTTACTGCCGGCGATGTGGTTTTTTACGGCACGCTCGAGGGTTGGTTCAACGCGATTGACGCTCACACAGGAAAGTTGCTGTGGCAATTCAAGACTGGCTCGGGAATTATTGGGCAGCCGATAACTTACAAAGGCCCAGACGGCAAGCAATACATTGCCATCCTTTCCGGCGTCGGTGGATGGGTTGGCGCAATCGTCGCCGGCGGACTCGATGCTCGAGACGAATCTGCGGCGCTTGGATTCGCTGCCGAATCCAGAGACTTGCCAAAGTACACCAACAAGGGAGGGATGCTTTATGTCTTCGCGCTTCCCTAAATTATGTTTGAGTTTATTTTTATTAGTTGGCGTTTCGCTGTCGGCGGAAAGCCGCAAGCTGAAAGTGTGCGCCGATCCTGACAACTTGCCATTTTCAAACCGGGCGCAGCAAGGTTTCGAGAACCGTATCGCGGAGCTGGTCGCACAAGATCTCAACGCACATGTGGAATACGTTTGGCAGCGCATGGGCCGCGGATTTGTTCGCGAGTTCATGAACAAGTCGCGCTGTGACTTATTGATCGGGATTCCAAATGCCTTTCCGGGGCTGCTGACAACCACTCCCTATTACCGGTCTAGTTACGTTTTTGTAACCCGCAGGAACGCCCGCTTGCAGCCCGCCTCTCTGAACGATCCCGAACTGCATGCCATGAAAATCGGCGTCCAGGTGCTCGACGAAGAATACACGCCACCGGGTTCGGCACTGGCGCGGCGGGGAATGCAAAATGCGATAGTCGGATTCGACACCACAGAAAATGCGGACTCCATTATTCGCGCCGTCCTAGACGGGCAGGTGGACACGGCAGTGGTTTGGGGACCGCAAGCCGGATATTCCGCCGCGAAATTCAAAGGCAAACTCACGCTAACTCCTGTCTCTCCCGAGGTCGATCCGCCCGGGGTTCCGCTAACTTTCGCTATTTCGATGGGCGTGCGGAAAGGCAACACTCAATTGCATGATGAGCTAGAGCGAGTTCTCGCCCAGCGCAAGATAGAAATTCAAAAGATACTGAAGCAGTTTGGAGTTCCCCAATTAGAGCTGGCGGCACCTGCAACCATTGGAGGCTGATGCGTTCCGGCTACAAATTCGCAGTCATGCTGATCGCGGCGATTTGCTTGTCGTCATGCAAGCGCGAAGACCGCATTTTGCGCCAGCCTCCTCCCGCGGATCAGACCTTCAATACCGTGCAAGTAAGCGGATTGAATCCAGGCGCGAACTCGATGCCCACGCCTCCTCCTTCAAACATGTATGAAGAGAATGCGTATGCGGTTTCAGAGGGGCAAAAACTTTACGAGCAGTACAACTGCGTAGGCTGCCATGCCCATGGCGGCGGAGGCATCGGCCCGGCATTGATGGATAACAACTGGATTTATGGCAGCGAGCCGGGAAATGTTTTCACCACCATCATGCAGGGCCGGCCGAACGGAATGCCGTCGTTCCGCAACCGCATTCCGGAATACCAGGCCTGGGAAATCGCAGCCTTCGTGCGCTCCATGAGCGGATTGCTTCCGAAAGATGTCTCCCCTTCCCGCACCGACGAGATAAACATCAAGCCCTCGGAGTCGTCGATGCCCAAGCAAACTCCCACCGGAATCACAGGAGAGCCGGAGCAGCGAAAATGATTGCCGCTCTCCATTCAGGGCAGACGCTTCTCTTAGCTCAGGCGGCCTCGCTTTATCCCGGAGAACATTCGGTGTTGCAGCCCGCCGCCGCGCAAGCTGGACACATCGAATGGTTGTACTGGTTCATCTTCTGGCTTCTGCTCGCCGTTTTTATTTTAATGATTGCGGGATTTTCGCGGGCCGCCGCAAAAAATTATGTTCCGAACCGCGAGCCCCTGCCCGTAATCACCAATGAAGAAGGAGATCGCCGCGCCAGTTGGGCCGTAGGCTCGGCGATTGGCGTGACCACGATCATCCTGCTGGTAATTCTGGTCGTTGATGTCTTCACTGGAAAAAAACTCGAAGGCCTGACCTCCAAAAACCCCATAACGGTTCAAATCACCGGCCATCAATGGTGGTGGGAAATTACTTATCCCAACTCCCAGGCCGATCAGACCATCACCACTGCGAATGAGATTCACGTGCCGGTGGGAAAGCCTGTTGTGGTGCTCACCAATTCGGTGGATGTAATTCACAGCTTCTGGGCTCCGAGCATCACCGGCAAGCGCGATCTGCTTCCGGGATACTCATCCGCTTTCTGGTTTCAAGTGGACAAGCCGGGTACCTACCGCGGTCAATGCGCCGAGTTCTGCGGTCTTCAGCATGCCCACATGGGCTTTTCGGTAATCGCTGAATCCGATGACCAATTTCAGGCCTGGCAGCAACAGCAATTGAAGCCCGCAAGCGACCCCGGCAATCCTGAAGCGCTGAAGGGACGGGCGGTTTTCCTTACCCACGCCTGCCTTATGTGTCACACCATTCGCGGCACCGACGCGGGTTCGCGCGTGGGTCCCGATCTGACTCATGTGGCCTCGCGAAACATGATCGCAGCAGAATCTCTGCCCAACACCGCGGGCGCCCTCGCCGGTTGGATACTCGATCCGCAGCGCATCAAGCCGGGAACGAAAATGTCTGCCAACCCGCTTGCCGCGGATGATCTTCAGGCGCTGATCACGTACTTGCAAGGTCTCCGCTAATGATTAGCCCGCCCATCGTCGCCCCCGAGAAGAGTCAGCAAACCGACGAGACCCGGTTGCGCGCAACTTGGCGTCAACGGTCCGGTCTATGGGGATGGTTTAGCAACACTCACCATACCGACATCGGCATCCGCTACATGGTGACGTCTTTTATCTTCTTTCTGCTCGGCGGAATCCTGGCAGGAGTTATTCGTATTCAACTGGCGCGTCCTGAAAGTGGATTGGTCGGTCCCGACGCTTACAACCAGATTTTCACCATGCACGGCAGCACCATGATTTTCCTATTTGCCGTACCCATGATGTTTCAAGGGTTCGGCGTTTATATCGTCCCGCTAATGTGCGGAGCCAGAAATATTGCCTTCCCCCGGCTGAATGCTTTCAGCTACTACCTTTATTTATTTGGGGCAATCGTCGTCTGGGCAGGGCTTCTTTCCAACACGGGCGGCGAAGCAGGGTGGTTCGCCTACGTGCCGCTCTCCGGCCCAAATTACTCTCCCGGACACCGTTCCGACTTCTGGTCGCAAATGATTACCTTCACCGAAGTGTCAGCCCTGGCGGTGGCAGTCTGCATTGCGACCACAATTTTGCGTCACCGTGCGCCCGGGATGACGCTGAACCGAATGCCAATTCTGCTCTGGGAGAAGTTGGTCATTTCGTTCGCCGTAATTTTCGCCATGCCTGCGGTAATGGTCGCCAGTGGCCTCCTGCTTCTTGATCGCCTCGTGGGAACTCAATTCTTTAATCCAGCGGAAGGCGGCGACGTCCTGCTTTACCAGCATCTCTTCTGGTTTTTCGGACATCCTGAGGTCTACATTATTTTTCTTCCCGGGGCTGCGATCGTCTCCACTCTGGTTCCATCCTTCACGCGGCGGCGCATTTTCGGGTATTCGCCCATCGTCGTGTCGGTGGTTGCCACAGGCTTTATCGGCTTTGGAGTCTGGGTGCATCACATGTTCGCAACCGGCCTGCCGCAGATGAGCGAAAGCTTTTTCACCGCGGCGAGCCTGATGATTGTCATTCCGACCGGAACTCAATTTTTCTGTTGGGTCGCAACCATATGGAATGGGCGACTGCAAATGCGCCTGCCCATGCTCTGGTGCTTCGGATTTTTCTTCGTCTTTCTCATCGGCGGACTTTCGGGCGTGATGCTGGCTTCCATTCCAGTTGATCTACAAGTCCACGATACATTTTTCCTGGTCGCGCATTTTCACTACGTGCTCATTGGCGGCGCATTGTTTCCGATGTTCGCCGGGCTCTATTTCTGGATACCCAAGATGACCGGCCGCATGATGGACGAGACTTTGGGCAAGTGGCATTTCTGGCTTTTTTTCATCGGATTCAATATCACATTTTTCACCATGCATTTTCTCGGGCTGCGCGGTATGCCGCGGCGCGTCTACACCTATAGTCCCGACATGCATTGGGGAGGACTGAATTTGCTCGCCTCGTCAGGAGTGATATTCATGACCGCGGGCTTGTTGATTTTCATCATCAATTTTTTCTGGAGCAAGAGAAACGGAGAAATTGCCGGCAACAATCCCTGGGGCGATTCCAGCCTGGAGTGGGCTATATCGTCGCCGCCGCCTCCCTACAATTTTCTTTACCTGCCGACGGTAAACGGACGTGACGCGCTTTGGGATGCAGGACCTAAGCAAACAGTCGTCGTTGGACTTCGTGACGACATTCGCGAAACCCTGGTAACCCATAGCCTGGATTCCGAGCCCCAGCATAAAGATGAAGACCCCGGTCCCAGCATCTGGCCGTTTTTGACATCGGTCACCGTATCGGCAACATTCCTCGGCTTGATTTATCGCGCCTGGGCTTTAGAGGTTGGCGCAATTCCTGTAACCATCACGCTAATCGGCTGGCTGTGGCCGAAAGGAAAGTCGCCTGCCGCACCCGCCGCACAGCAAACCGAGGTCCTATGGAAGCGCTGAACACTCGCATCATCGATGGGCGCGAGCTGCCTGTGCTCGACGTTTCAGCACTTCCCGCAGTCGCTTTCGGACGCAGCAACACCACCTGGCTGGCGAACGTTCTATTCATGACCATCGAGGGCATGATGTTCGCCCTGATGTTCGCGACATATTTTTATCTGCGGACTCGTGCGTCGAACTGGCCCCCGGTACAAAATCCTCCTTATTTGTGGTTTGGTATCGCGAACGCATTTGTTTTCCTGGCAAGCGTTGTACCCGCCCGCTGGGTGCAAAAACAGGCGCCGGCAGGCAATAGGTCTCGCATTCAACTCGGCCTCGCTATTCTCGCGGCCTTCATCGCAGTCGCCATAATTCTGCGGGTGTACGAATTCACCGGATTGAACTGCCGCTGGACCGACAACGCTTACTCTTCCACCATCTGGGTTCTCATCGGAATGCACTCCGGTCATCTCATCACTGAATTCATCGAGACGGTGGTCATCCTGTGTATTTCGTTCACCAGCAAGATGGAAGGAACGCGATTGGCCGACGTTGCGATTAATTCCGACTATTGGTACTTCGTCGTGGGGAGCGCCATGATCGTTGACTTCCTGATCTACGCGACTACAAGGTTTTTATAGAGGACGCAGTGGCCGAACTTGAACAAGACATTCGCGCCGGACGCACGCCCACTCTGGTCTGGTGGAGTTTGATTGCCGGCTTCCTTGCATGGGGCCTTGATCTCGCTCTCAGCTATACGCTGGAACAACATAGTTGCTCGACCGGCCATCACTATGTTCTGCACGCGATCTACATCGTCTGCTCTGTGATCGCTCTCAGTGGTTTCGTTTTAGGCTACCGCGAGCTCAAACAATTTCCGCCCCAGACAAACGATCGTGGCGGTCGCAGTTGGGATCGCGCCCACTTCCAGGCCTTACTAGGCATGGCCTTCAGTCTAGTGTTCACGCTGGTAATCGTTGCGGCCGCCATCCCCCGATGGATTCTGAGTCCATGCGAATAGTGATCGCAGCGCGAAGGTTAGTATTGGCACTTGCTGCGATGGGAATTTCTACGCCAAGTTTTGCCGCGCAGCGCGATACATCCTGCCAGAGCTGGTCCTGCACCGAGTGGACATGGCCGGCATTTATTGTGGCGCCACTCATCCTGACGGCGGTGCTCTACGTTGTTGGCCTTCTTAAAATGTCGTTGCGGCGCTCGTACTCGCACCCAAAAGCTGCTGGTAATAACCCTGTCTCTGGAACCCGCTGGGTGAGGTCCCGTCTCCTCCCCATCTCGTTATTCTCTTTAATCTGTTTTGTCGCGGGATGGCTGTCACTCATCATCGCCCTCGATTCGCCAATCCATGAGATCAGCGAGCAGTTGTTTTGGGTACACATGACCCAGCACGAAATCCTGATGCTAATTTCGGCACCCCTACTCGTCCTCGGGCGTCCACTCGCCCCCATGTTGTGGGCTTTGCCTCTAACCTGGCGAAAATCTTTCTCCGCCCTCGCTCAAGCTGGGCCTCTCCAAGAAATGTGGCGGGTTATTTCCGCCCCTGTTTCCGTATGGATTCTGTCCGCTTTAGCTCTTCTGATCTGGCATGCTCCCTCGCTTTTCGACCGCACATTACAAAGCGATGTCATGCACGCGGCGCAGCACATCTGCTTCCTCGGTACTGCCTTGCTTTTCTGGTGGACGCTCACCGTACATGCCAAGCGTCTTGGATATGGAACCGCACTGCTCTTCGTTTTCACGACCGCAATCTACGCCAGCGTCCTGGGAGCATTGCTGACATTCGCCAACCGCCCCTGGTACGCGTCGTACGCCGGCACAACGCGGGCGTGGGGCCTCAGCCCGCTTGAAGATCAGCAAATCGGCGGCCTCATTATGTGGGTCCCCGGTGGAGCCTTGATGCTGGGCATCTCCCTAATTCTCTTAGTGCGCTGGATGAAAGAATCGCAGCAGCGTTGGCATTACACCCGCACCGCCGAAATCTTCCGCCTCTCAGCGACCCCAGGAGCAGTAAATGAAAAGTAAACTGTTCTTCTTACTCACGCTCGCGATATCGCTGACTGCCTGTTCCAGCTTGAACGACACCGACCTACGCGAAGCCGATCAACTAACCGGAGGAGGCGATGCCCGCCTAGCGCCGGCAGAAATTCGCAGCTACGGTTGCAACACCTGCCACACAATCGCAGGAGTCCCCGGGGCACGCGGACTGGTCGGCCCGGCATTGAATGGAATCCGCGAACGCTACTACATTGCCGGCCAACTTCCCAACACTCCCGATAATCTCATGCGCTGGATTCAACATCCGCGTCAGGTGGAACCGCACACCGTCATGCCGGAGATGGGAGTCACCGAGCAAGATAGTCGAGACATTGCTGCCTATCTATACACGCTAAAGAAATAAAGGAGACCGAAATGAAATCCCGATTCATTTGCATCCTGACTCTGTCCTCATCCGCGCTGATTTCTCTGCCCGCCTCATTTGCCCAGGACTGCTCCAAAATTCCCGACTATAACAAATTGAAATCCTCTCTGACTGCTGCGGTAAAACAAGGCAAAGGCGCGAATGGCGGATTAGGCAATCAGGAATGGGGCACGGTGGTAAATCGCGACGGCATCATTTGCGCGGTGGTCTTCACCGGACCGAATCGAGGGGCGGAATGGCCCGGCAGCCGCGTTATTTCCGCCGAAAAAGCCAACACGGCCAACGCTTTCAGCACCGACAACTTCGCGCTCTCGACGGGAAATGTTTATTCTGCCGCGCAGCCTGGCAATTCTCTTTACAGCATAATCAGCGGGCCGAATCCGCACGTCGCCTTGGAAGGTGATCCACAAAAGTTCGGGCAACCAGATGACCCCATGGTCGGAAAAGCGATTGGCGGGGTAATCGTATTTGGCGGTGGCTTGCCGCTTTACAGCAAAGACGGCCACATCGTCGGCGCCCTCGGCGTCAGCGGAGACACATCGTGCGCCGACCACGTTGTCGCCTGGAAGACGCGGCACGCACTCGGTCTAGACGCCGTTCCCATGGGCGTTGCGCCCGGGCCAAGCGACAACTTGATATTCGACATACAGAACGGCGTAAGCAGCAGCGGTTTTGGCCATCCCACATGCAAAGGCGGAAACCCCAGCGAAGAAATTATTCAAAAACTGAACCAGTCAGAGCCGGTGGGCCCGCACCGATAGTGAGCCATCACTTGCATTGCTTTGGGTAGAGCAGACTTGTTCTTCACTGCGAGATCAAAGAGGGGCTTCGCAGAAGCTTCTTTCAGACTACCCTTGAGACCCGCGTCACGGTCTAGTTAACAGATTCTGCCGGAGGGACAACTCTCCGAATCGCGTCAATCACCAATTCTGGCTGATCGTTTTGAATGTAGTGCCGCGAGTTGGGCGCGAACACATGTTTGCCTTTGGGAATTTGTGTCAATAGGGCATTCTGCAATTCCAGTTTCAGATCCTGCTCCAACGGGTTTCCAGGGAACTCCGGATTCTTCTTCGTACCCGTAAGCAGAATCACTGGGACGTCCGGTAACGGAATCGCTTTGGCGGCATAAAAACCGCTGGTCTTGAACGCGGCATCCTGCTCCGCCTTCACACCCGCAGGCATGTCCGACATTGCAGAGTCCATAGCCTTTTGGCGTGCGGCCCAGTCGGCAGCAGTGATTCGCGAATGCAGCAAGTCTGTCAGGCGGCTGTCTTCGGGATCTACCAGTACAAGGCCTGCAACTTCGGATGGATAAGAATGCGCGAATACTTGAACTATGGCCCCGCCCAGTGAATGACCCACCAGCACGTAGGGAGGAGTAATGTTCGCGGCATGTATAAGAACATGTAACTCGACCGCCATGTCTTTTATGGTTCTGAAAGGTGCAGTTGGAGAAAGCGCGTCCGACTTGCCTAAACCTGCACGGTCGTAAGTTACGGTGTGAGCAAATTTAGCGACTTGGGGTTGCACATCGTTCCACGTCGACGAGTCTTCTCCAAGGCCAGATTCGAATACTACGTTTGTCGGTCCAGAGCCTGCTTGTGAGAAATAAAGACGATGTCCGTCGACATCAATCATGTGACCGGGAATTGTCTCGGTAGTCCCAATTGACGATGCGAGTAGAACGATGGAGAAACATGTTAGCCGGAGAGAGCATCCATGCCAACCGAAGTAGTTATTTAGACTGTCCAACCTTCCCCCTATGACTGATTGTTACGCAAAGAGAACTGCAAAAGTTCAATGGCAATATCCCCAAAGCATGTCGGGCCTCGATGTCTCGTCAGAACAGGGTATTACGGGAAGAGCACACGTGATCGATTCACATCTTTCCGAACATGGCAAAGGCCCGGACCATTGCCAGGTCCGGGCCTTTGCTTCGTGACCGACAGTTCTAGAAGAAGAAATGTGCAGCGATGATCATGCTGCGAATCCCTCCCCCAAACTGCTTTGGTTGCAGGAAGTTCGGATCGTTCGGCAATACGTACGATTGCGTGCTGAGGGCGGTATTGATTCCTCCGGCGTTGAATACATTACCGTTGCTCAGTCCGTAGCTGGGATGGTTAAGCACGTTAAAAGCCGAGGCTTGAATCTGAAAATATTTCGATTCGGTGAAGTGGAAGTTTCTGGCGAGCGACAGGTTTAAAGTGTAGAAACCCGGAGCCCTGTAACTGTTGCGACCCACGGTCGTTCGCGCTCCCGGGCCGGCCACCACGTACTTGGCGCCGGGATCTACCGGCGTGTATCCAATCGCGGGAACGAAGGTGCCTCCAGTGGGATCAATAGCGTCATAGCATGCTCCCCCAGCTGCAACTCCGGTCGGAACCCCACCGGCGCTGGTTGGGACGTCAGTGGAAAACGTGGTAGCACCTCCTGGTCCTTCACACACTGCGTAAACATCGGAACCCGTTCGGCCTGACCCGAAAGGATTGAAGACCACGCGATCCCCAGCGGAGTCGCCGTTTCCATTGGAATCAAGTCCTGATTGCAATGTGACCGGTTGGCCGGACTGAGCAATGAAGGAAGAACCCACCAAGTAGGTATTCAGTAAGCCCCTGACAAAATGATTTTCTATCGTCACTTTCGGAGTGTTGTAAGCAAGCGAGATTGCCACCTTGTGGGGAACGTCCACATCAGAATTGCCGCGATCTTCTCCTATACGATTGCTGTCCTGCGCTCGCCGCGGGTTCAGTTCGCTGGTGTGGAATTCATTCGTGGCAGTATCGATAGCGTGAGAATACGTATAGTTGGCGTCAAAGGTTAGGCCTCGCCCGCGTTGTTTGAATTCAATCGACCCTGCATGGTAGATACTGCTGGCGAAGGGCGGATCGGCAGTAATGTTGCCAATGAAACCGTAAGGAGCATATGCATTACTGTCGAAGTTGTTGAATGCGGTATCGGTAGGCGTGCTGGCGGTATAAGTCGCGGGGACATCCGAAGGCCGCAGGAAGGTGGGAAGCGGCGTACCGCCCGCATCGAAATAGCTGATATGGTTACGCCGATATTGCACCGGCAACTCCAGCCCTCTGGTGGCCAGATATCGGACCTCGATCGTTGAATTCGTGTGTATTTCGTGCTGCACCCCGAGGCTCCACGTCAGAATCTTCGGCATCACCGTATCATCGACGTAGCTGGTAGTTATGCCGCGAGCGGCCAATGCCGTTGCCGGCGGCGGGTAGGTGGTCGGCAAGCCGCCATTGGCTAAGAAGCCGGTCCCTGTGGCGCACCAAACCGGCGGTGCAGGAAGAGAGCAAGAGGATGGGATATTAAATTCCGTCTGATATTGCGGTGGCAGGTCAATGGACGCAAAGTTCTGGAACTTCACGTCGTAAGCAATCCCAAATCCGCCCCGAATCGCCGTTCTGCCGCTGCCTGTGGGGTCGTAAGCAAATCCAATGCGGGGTGCAATGTTATTTTTATCCGTCTTTGGGACTCCAAAGGTAATGACTCCGGGAACGTTGGAAATGGCATTGAGTCTCTGGAGGTTGCCCCCAGCGGGGTTCGTCCAAAATTCGTAGCGTGCCCCCAAATTAAGCGTTAGCCTCGGCGTAACTTTGACGTCATCCTGCGCGAAACCGTAAATTGCGCTTTGGGTTCCGTTGAACGATCCGTTACCAGCGCCACGCAACGTTCGGCCTACGTTGGTCGGCGTCGAATCGTTGATGAAATCGCTAAGCTGTGTGTACCAATTGTCTCCCACACTACGCGACAGGAAGAATTGCGGAGCGATGATGTGCATGTACTGGCCGCCGAACTTAAAGGTGTGTTTTCCGTGCGCCCAGGAAACGTTATCCACAATCTGATAGGTGTTCTGCTTGTTTATCTGGTTGTCGGCCGGACCAATAGTGACGTTTCCAAGGTCACGGAAGGTTACGTCCGGGGCGCACGGAGCACCCCCGCTGCCTCCGGGAGCCGCGCACGGGTCTTTGTAGAATTGAGCGTAATAAGAATATTGCAGGCGCAAGTCGTTGACCCAATTGCTGTTGATCGACCAGACATCGTTAAACGAAACTTTTCGATTGCGAATCAGCAAGTCTTGATTGAAGACCGCCTGGGTCGAGTTCACAGGGAATATAGTTTTTATCTGGTTGTAAAGAAACCGCGTTCCTAGTTGGTGCTTTCCGAATGAGTAGTCGGTATTGAATTGAGCGTCGTGTTCTTTTTGCAGATTCGGGCTAACAATGGTCAGGGCACCCACGGGCACGTCCGTGCCGTTTACCGAGACTACGTCGCTGGACGCTGGGGCCACGGGGAAATTCTTCAGCACATTTAGCACGGCGGAGTCGGCGGCCATAGCTTGCAGGGTTGCTAAACCTGAAGCCGTGGGCGCGGTGAGAGTGGTGGGTGCCCCGGAACCGTGCAAGTCCGTGTATTCGTAAGCGCCGAATACAAAAAATTTGTTCTTAATGATTGGTCCGCCTATCGTTCCTCCGAAGCGGTTGTTGTCGTATGCGGGTTTGGTCGTGAGTCCCGGCGTATTAGCCACAATCGCAGCTTTCGTCAGATTGTCCAGTGAGTTGAAGTTGCGATTTTGAAAGTACCCTTCCAGGGTGCCGTGATAATTGTTGGTTCCTGACTTGGTCACCAAGTCGAACTGCCCACCAGCTGAATGTCCGTATTCGGCGCTGAATTGATTAGTTTTCAGGGCGAACTCTTGAACGGCGTCTTGTATCACAGTAGAGTTATTACCGGTAACGTTAACATTGTTGTCGTCCACGCCGTCCACGGTGAAGCTGTTGTCCCGTGGACGGGTTCCGCCTACGGATCCGCCAACTCCTTGCGAGCCTCCTGGCGTTGCGACAGTGTTGGGCGCCAGCATTGCCAGGTTCAAAGGACTGTACGCGGCCCCTCCTGTTACAGGTACATTTAAAATTTGATTGTTATCGAAATTGTTATCTAAAGAAGAAGACGTGGTTTGTACTTCGACTGTGCCAGTAGTAACTTCGACCGTTTCAGAGCTTTGTCCTATGGCTAACTGTGCGTCGGCAACGTTATCTTGGTTGCTCAATACAGTAACGTCTTTTGCCACAAATTCTTTAAACCCGGGGGCAGTAACGGTGACGGTGTATTGCCCCGGCAGAATACTTGGCTGCTGATAAGTACCAGCGCTCGTGGTCACCAGCGTGTTCACCACATTCGTAGCTTGGTTAGTAATGCTAACTTGCGCGTTCGCTACTATCGCGCCCTGCGGATCCAGGACTTGTCCCCGGAGCGTTCCAGTTGTGCGCTGGGCTAATGTAGAAATGCCAGTTAGCAAGAGGATCAGGATAAGGATGAGCCGAATGCTTAGTTTTATGCAATGTGGACTGCGCGATGTCGATCTAACTGAATTCATTATTATCCTCCGGGTACTACCCCATACAAGCATTCGGATAGCCTCGACCTGACCACGGGACACATTCTGGGATCAGTGCAGTGCTTTTGGGTACGAAATCGCTTCGGGCAGGAACAAATCGACTAACTACCAGCCGAGGCTTGTAAGGCAGATTGAGGAATATATTCCAAAAACGGTACTTGTTGCAGTTTTTCTATGGGAAAGTGGCGACGATGAACCCTGACCTAAACCTAACGGATCCTTTGTAAGCAGAAACCGTTCCGGTGTACCTAGCTTAACTATTGCTCAATGACTCGATTGCTCGTGTGTGAAGGAGTTCGATGTTCACCTCACCCTTTATCTCGTACTACGCTGCGATCCCTGGCGATCAGGAAGAGAGCACAGTAACCCCACTCAATTTTCATTGGATAGATGTGCTCCCGAACTGCTACCACAAGCTATCTGAGGATGGGATCGACAGAAATGAATGAAATCGTCTTACAACTTCTGATCGATGAGTGCCTGCAAACCTCCGCGGTACCCGCGGCTGCATGAGAGCTCTCGGCCGTTTTTTAGCACGACGATGTACTCCCCGCTGTTGCATGGTTGCAATTCTTTAATCTTGCTGACATTTACTATGGCCGAGCGGTGTATGCGGACGAACTGGTTCGGGTCTAGCCGCTGGCTTAGATTACCAATGGACTGACGCAGCGAATAAGATTCCTTGCCGGCATACAACCTGACGTAATTGGCGTCGGCATCAATCCAGTCAATTTCGTCCGTTTCCAGGAATACGACGCGTCCTCCCGCTTTGATGACCAGCCTCTTATCGTTCTTTAGTTCGGCTCCCTCTTTTGATAAGTAATCGAGGATGCGACGTGCAATCTCCCGATCTCCGTTTTTTGCTACCTCGTTTTTTACTCTCTCTATCGCATCGTGAAGCCGTTCCTGATCAAATGGTTTAAGCAAATAATCCAGAGCGTGGGCCTCGAACGCTTTTAATGCGTAACGGTCATAAGCTGTAGTAAAGATAACCACCGGCATGTGTTCCTTGGAGATAGTACGAAGGACATGAAAGCCATCGAGACCCGGCATCTGTACATCTAGCAATAAAAGATCGGGGCGATAGACGCGAACCGCTTCTACGGTTTGGTCATGATCGGCGCACTCCGCCACCACTTGAATTTCAGGTTCTGCTTCGAGCAGGAGTTTCAGCTTTGTCCGCGCCAGCTTTTCATCGTCGGCGATCACGGTTCGTATCGGGTTCATCGCGGTTAATCGGAAGCGCTGGCCTCTAATTCCAACGGATACATCGTTGGACGTGCGTCGAGGGAAAAGGGTATCCGGATATTTACTTCGACCCCACCAGCCGCCAGGCTGTGAATGTCGAAACTGTGATTTTCTCCATAGATAGTAGCCAATCTTTCGCGGGTCCCCCGCAGTCCGAGTCCGCTCGCCAAGCGGGTTCTTTCTACGTCAGGAAGTCCGGGACCGTTGTCTCGGATAGTTATGTACAAGTCGTCCTTCCGGCGCTCGGAACTCACCGCCAATTCGCCTCTGCTAGGCCGCTTCGAGATGCCATGTTGTACCGCATTTTCCACCAGCGGCTGAAGTAACAGATGGGGAACTTCAGCGCTCAGAGTATCGGCCGACACATTAAAAGTCAGGTTTAATCTTTCCTCAAACCTTACTTTTTCGATTTCGAGGTAGCCTCTGATGAATTCCAGTTCACGGTTGAGGGTGGTGAACTGAAGATCATCGTTATCGAGGGTGATGCGGAGGAAGTCTCCCAGCCGCGTAATCATTTTGTCCGCTGCCGGAGCGTCGGTAAGAATCAACGCGGAAATGGAATGCATGGTATTGAAAAGGAAGTGCGGCTGCATCTGACTCTTCAGAGCTTTCAGGCGGGCCTTGGTGAGCTGGGTCTCGAGTTGCGAGGCGCGAATCTCACGATCGCGGAAGTTTTGGTAATACCATACGGCGTGAGAGACCAGCACGATGGCGAAGTAAGTGGAAAAAACATCGTCCACGGTGTTGTATAAAAACAACCTCTCTATTAGCAGCCATTTTACCTCTGGAACGTGGGAACTTGAATTCCACATTGCGCTGGTGAATTGACTGATCCGAGGATCCCACACTGGGTAAGCCAAGCAGCGCAGCGCTACATGAGCAGCGGTGAACAGGAACCCTCCCCCAAGGTAAAGCAATGAACGCCGCAGCCATCCATTTTTTTGTAACGGATAGCGGCGTGCGAGAAAGAAAACGAAAGGTGTTAAGAAGGCGAAGATGACATCGTTCACCAGTGGGAGTACGAATTCCTGTTGCAACATCGGAGGTTTGCCGAATGAGCGGTCGAACTCGTACAACGAGATGCCGCTGGATACAGCTAGAAAAGCCCACACCGCGCCACTGGCCAGCCAAACTCGTCCCGTGTTCTTCTTCAAAGTATTTCGCGTAAATTCTTCGGGCTGAACTGCGTCGGGAATTTCGTGCGCGGGGAATCGCAAAATCAGCTTTCCACCGCAGTTCGGACAGATATTTCCCATGGCAGTACTGCAATGCCGGCAGAATGTGCAATTGTGAACGCAAGCGTAACCGCCACCCACTATGTCAAGAGGCTTCTTACATGTTTCGCAACGATTTTTCATTACAGTTTGGGTCATGGGTTAGGTCACGAAGATGATCTGAGGCTTGCCTTAGGTATTCTGGGTGCACCATAACCTTACATTCATTAAACGTATTTTAGTCATATTTCGAGATGACATTAGACCTGAAAGCCCGTCATTCGTCCCGTGGTCGACCTTATCTTTGACATGGTCTCTTCAATTAGTCACCCAAACCACACGACTCGTCCCACCCGTTAACTTACATTAATAATTTCACGAATTGCGTCATTGAGTTTAAAAGCGCGATTTCATATCACGTTACAGGAACCTCCATGGCATCAATCTTTCTCTGCCTTGGGTATAGCGCACTGTCAGGGAGTTTAGCTGTCCACGTGTGGTATCGATTCGTCCCATCTGCACCTCCGTCCTGGTAGTTGTGCCCCATAATGAGCCAGTTGCCTAGTAGGCACAACTTATTTTCCTGTATGTCAGAAAGTACTATCTATCACGAGCACGCCACTAGACTGGCAAAAGATACGCGTCGTGAGCTTGGATTGCTGCTTTCACAGCAGAAGCTCCTTTCGAGAAAAATCAGCCGCGTTAAGCGTACCCTTAACGGGCTATGCGAGTTATTTTCCTTGGACGCGCCCAGAGTCTGTGCAAGTCCGGCAAACGATCGCCTAGGTCAACCCGGGAGGAAGGATGGCATACTCGAGTCGTTAGTGAGACCAATCCCTCGCACTTTCGCGTGCTTTCCCAAGGGGCGAAATAAGTCAGCCAATGTGAAGCTGGAACGTGCTTGTCGAGTAGCGCTTCTCGAATCAGAGGCGGCGGCATCAGTTCCCGAAATCTATGACCGTATCATTAGGCGGGGCTCATACCGGCTGAACCGGTATAAGCATCCACTCGTACCCATCATAAAGGCGCTGCACGCTCTGGCATCTCGTAATGAAATTGAGATGGTTGCCGGGGAAGCGAGCCCGTGCTGGGTCTTGAGACCCAAGTTGTCCGACAGCCAGGAAGATCAGTTCACGGTTCCCTTTGATAAGTTACAGGAACAAACAACCTGGGGCGAATTGCCCATTCAGGGAACGCGCAATACATTACAGGATGATAGATCGAGACCAAATACAGGCTTCGAGCCTAGCTCAAGTGTTCAGGTGTCCATACAATCCGTCGACTCCGTTTCCTGTCGTTGATGAGTCCCGTCTGACCAGCTAGTCGTTGAACATCTCACTAAACGTAACAGTACGGGTCTGGTGCCGCTGACATTGAGGCAATGGTCTGGGGCGAAGTCGCCAAATAGTATGGTAAGTTTCTTTTGGCAGCACCCATGAAAGTCTTTCAGGTTGTGACATCGCGCGGCAAAAGTTTGGTTGAGAGCAGAGACTGGAGGCTGAAGCTCTTACATCGAAACATAAAGTACCTTATCGCGCCTAAAGGTGTGCCTCAGTAGTAGGGGTCCGCGGCAAACAAGAAGCGAATACCTAAATCACCTGAGTAATTGTTAGTACCCTTTGGAGCCGTGCAATGAAAGCCCTTTTTGACTTTACTACCTCAGTCAACTACGTTCGGGTGCGACCTTCCCCCATTTGGCCAATTCCAAAGTTATCTTCTCGCACAAACTTTCAGGACCCTCGAGCTTGCTCAGAAATTGGTCCGCAGCTGCGGCATCGGGCGGAATTTCATTAACTCCTGAATAAACAATCACCGGTAGGGTGGGGTGGCTCGCCTTAATAAGACGCGCAAATTCTGTACCGGTTGCGCCCGGCATTAGGTGGTCAGACAGGACGAGGTCAACACGACGGGACTTCAGAATATCAAGACCGTCCGCCACCAAATTACAAGCAATTACCTCGTAACCCGCCTTTTCAAGCACCAATCTTCTCAGAGTCAATGGAATTTCTTCGTCGTCGACGCAAAGGATCACGATTTTTGGTTTAGCCATCAATCGATTCATCCTGTGGTCAGCGATTCTATACACTCCGGCGTCGGTGCGGATGCACTGCCAGGAAGAAAAACTGAAAAGCAAGTCACGTGTTCAGAACCTTGCCGGATGCTTCGGAAACTAATATTGCCTTCGTACTTCTGTACGATTCCCTTGCTGATCCAAAGCCCTAAACCAGTTCCTTTTGTCTCTTTCGTGGTGAAAAACGGTTCGAAGATACGTTTAGCTTGCTGCTGGCTGATGCCCAGACCGGTGTCACAAACTGAGGCGCCAATGCCCGAACGCCCGGTCTTGGGTTCATGCGACTCATATACCCGAACCCGAAGACAACCACCCTGCGGCATGGCCTGAATTGCATTGTCTATAATGTTCAAAAACACCTGCTTTAACTCCCCCGAAAAACCCTGAATAACCCCAGAGGCTTGGTATTTTTTTTTAAGCGTGATTCTATTCAACCGTATGCGGCGGGATTGAAGCTCTAAAACGTTATCAAGAATGTCAGGGATTGAAACCATAGTTGCCTGTTGCGACTCTCGATAGAAATTTAGTGTTTGTTTTGTAATATGGGCTACCCGTGAAAGTTCCTGCTCAGCAAGAGCCGCAAGGTAACGTGCCTCCTCGTCAAGTGATTGATGATTGCGTAATAAATAAAAAGCATTGGAAATCGCCTCCAATGGATTGTTAATTTCGTGCGCGATAATCCCAGCCATGCGACCCATGGCTGCGAGCCTTTCAGCCTTGCGCAGGGCCTCTTCCGCCTGTAGCTGCGATGTGATGTCACGGTTAATCTCTAGGACAACACCGTTTCCAATATTTCCGATCTTCACCGCTTGCCTGCTGGCGACGGTAATTTGGCGACCATCTTTAGTTTGTTGGATGAGGTTCCCCTCCCATCTACCATCCGCCGTAAGCGCCCTTTGGACAACATCCTCGGGAATAGGAAAGGTGGTTTGCAACGTTTGGTGAAGTGGCCTGCCAAGGGCTTCTTCGCGTGTCCACCCATATAAAGCCTGCGCTCCGGAATTCCAAAACAAAAGCGAGCCATTTAAGTCTCGAACCATAATCGCTTCAGACGCCAAGTCAAGAAGTTCGGCGCGTTCCCGCAACAAGTCTTCCATGCTTTTCCGCTGCGTGACGTCAAAGAAAACTCCGACCGCCCCACGCACTTTGCCGCTGTCATCGAAAAGCGGGTTTGCGCTGGCCAAAACGTGCGCGACCCGGCCATCTCTCCGCCGGACCTCCAATTCAATGCTGCCAGCCAGTTCCCCTTTGCATACTGCCCGTCGCATTGGAAATTCTTCGGCTGCTAACAATGTTCCGTTCCGGTAGAGAGAATATGGAAGTGCTCTACTGTCGCCGGTGGTCGAAATATTTTCTCCCTGTTTCATCCCAATCAATTCGCTAAGAGCCGCATTCCCCGTAATGACGGCGCATTCCGAATCATGCGCGATCGAAACCCCTATAGGCAGTACCTGCATGATTGTTTCGAGTTCGGCGAGCCGCTGCTGGAGTTCGCTGTTGAGTTGGTGAATTTGCTTGGTTCGGTCCTCTACGCGTAGCTCCAGTTCTTGGTTTAAGGTTTGAAGCTGGCGCGCTTTGCGATGCAACTCGGCAAAAATACTAACTTTTGCGCGCAACAACTCAGGAACAACGGGCACCGAAATATAGTCGACCGCACCTCTTTCGTATCCCTTCATCCGATCCAGGTCGGTCAGGTGAACCGCAGAAATAAAAATAATGGCAGTCTTTTGAAAGCGTGGATGCTGGCGAATCATGTCGGCGAGTTCGAACCCGTTGAGTTCGGGCATGCTGACGTCCATGAGCACTACGGCTACGTCAGTCTTTAGCAAATGCTCCAGAGCCTGCCGCCCCGAGGTAGCCTTGATTAGGTTCTCGCCCAACTCTCCAAGTATGACTTCGTAACTCATTAACTTGGCCGGCTGGTCGTCCACCATTAGGATGTTGACCTGGTCGTTTGCCTTCGCTTTTTCTTTTACGGACGTTGGTTGCATCTTTACCTGTGGAGCCAGCCCCTTAACGCCGACAGCAATTGATCTGTGTTAACCGGTTTCGCCAAGTACTCTGAAGCCCCGGCTTCAAGGCACTTTTCGCGGTCGCCCTTCATCGCCTTTGCCGTTAATGCAATGATCGGGAGGCGGCGAAGCGAGGGATTTTGGCGAATTACTTGCATGGTTTCGTAACCATCCATTTCAGGCATCATGATATCCATTAGCGTGATCGCCACGTCAGGAGTGGATTCTAGCGTCGCGATCGCCTCTCGACCGGTTCCGGCAGTAAGAACCGACATCCCTCGGCGTTCCAGAACACTGCTCAGCGCAAAAATGTTCCGCACGTCATCGTCCACCACCAAAACTTTTCTTCCCACCAACGCGTCGTCTGAGCGATGCAGTCGATCAAGCATCCTTTGCTTTTCAGGTGGCAAATCAGAAATCACGCGATGAAGGAACAGTGCAGTTTCATCGAGCAACCGTTCGGGTGATTCGACGCCTTTGACAACGACGCTTCTTGCCAGTGTGTGCAGGCGCGCATCCTCTTCTGGAGTCAATTCCTTTCCCGTGAAGACTATTACCGGTAAGTCGCTTAACGCGGGAGTGTCTCGCAGTCGCTCCAGCACTTCGAAACCCGACATGTCAGGCAATCGTAGATCTAGAACAACGCAATCGAACTGCTCATCACTCACCCTCTTTAAGGCATCAGCTCCCGTATCGGCGACAATCACGTCAATGTCGTCGAAACCCAACAATTCACGAATACCAAGTTGTTCGGCCGGATTATCTTCGACGACCAGAAGGCGCTTTCTTCGCGGACTGGAGTATTCCTTTATATGATCCAGGGCCGCATCAAGGCCTTCCGACGTGGCGGGCTTGGTAACAAAAGCAAATGCTCCACGGGCGAGACCGTGATGACGATCTTCATCCAGAGTCAGCATTTGCACTGGAATGTGCCGAGTGGCAGGATCTTGCTTGAGGTGATTCAGCACCGTCCACCCGAGCATGTCTGGCAGGAAGACGTCCAACGAAACTGCAGTCGGACGGAATTCACGTGCCAACGAAAGCCCTTCAGCTCCAGTCATCGCCACTAGAACTTTAAAACCTTTGTCATGCGACAAATCGCACAGCACGCTGGCGTAGTGGGGGTCATCCTCAACAATTAATAAAACTCTGTCTTCAGGTTGAAGGTTGCCACGGTCATCAGGGATACTTGAGGTTGGCAGGTCAACTACCTTCACGCTCGATAGTTGGCTTGTCACCGATGATGGCGAAGCCTTCGCCTCTAACACTGAAACCCGGGGAGCGGAAGCACCCACGTAAGTCTTGGGCAGGTAGAGCGTGAAACTGCTGCCTTGGCCAGGAGTACTTCGCAGTTGAATTTCGCCACCCAGCAGGCTGGCCAGTTCGCGACTGATTGCAAGGCCCAGACCAGTTCCGCCGTATTTGCGGCTGGTACCGGCGTCCGCCTGTTGAAAGGCCTCAAAGATGATCCTTTGTTTCTCCTGCGGAATACCAATTCCGGTATCGGAAACCTCAAACGAGACCACGGCGCCAGCACGGTTAAGAATTGGATGATCCTCACTCCATCCAGTCTCAGCTGCTGAAACCGAAAGTCGAACTCCTCCCTGCTCAGTAAATTTAAAAGCATTCGAGAGCAAATTCTTCAGAATCTGTTGTAGACGCTTGGAGTCGGTCACCAGACTACGAGTAAGGTGAGCGTCCGTGTGTATCTCGAAGCTAAGCCGGCGGGTTTCGGCTTCATGACGGAAAGGCCGCGCAATCATGTCAAGTAGGCTGGCGTAGTACACTTCCTCAGCATCCACTGAAACCGTTCCCGATTCGATTTTGGAAAGATCGAGAATATCGCTGATCAGGTTCAGAAGGTCAGTGCCTGCTCCGTGGATAGTACGGGCAAATTCGACTTGTTTTGCACTGAGGTTATGATCGGGATTGTCGCTGAGCTGCTGCCCAAGCACAAGAATACTGTTCAGAGGTGTCCGCAACTCGTGCGACATATTTGCGAGGAACTCCGACTTATACTTGGAAGTGAGCGCGAGTTCTTTTGCCTTTTCTTCAAGAGCGCGGCGAGCTTGCTCAATTTCCTGGTTCTTTCTTTCCACCTCGGCGTTCTGCTCGGCTAATTGTTGAGCCTTTTGCGCCAGCTGCTCGTTAGTCTGCTGTAGTTCCGTTTGTTGCGTCTGTAGCTCGGTCGCCAACTGTTGAGACTGCTTCAGCAATCCTTCCGTCTGCATCGTAGCTTCAATACTGTTAAGAACGATGCCGATACTGGCAGTGAGCTGTTCGAGAAAGGCCAGATGGGACGCAGTGAAGGCATTTAACGACGCAAGCTCTATGACCGCTTTAACCCGGTCCTCGAACAGCACAGGTAACACGATTACATTTTTGGGTACAGCCTCGAACAGACCAGACCGAATGGCAATGCCGTCTGACGGCAAATCAGAAATTAACATTCTTCTTTTCTGGGTAGCGCACTGTCCTATCAAGCCCTCTCCGGCCTTCAGCTGTTTGAGGTGGCCGCCTTCTCCATCACCGGCAAATGTCGAGAGAAGCACCATGCCAGCTGACTCTTCCGCCTCCATCTGGTAGATGACTCCCTGTTGTGCATTAACTAAAGGAGCAAGTTCTGTAAGCAACATTCGTCCTACAGTAGTAAGATCGCGCTGGCCTTGCAACATACCTGTAAAGCGAGCCAGGTTTGTCTTGAGCCAATCCTGCTCCGTGTTGCGCTCCGTCGTTCCGCGGAGATTGTTGATCATCGTATTGATGTTGTCTTTTAGCTCGGCAACTTCACCGCTAGCTTCCACTTGAATCGAACGCGTCAGGTCACCCTTAGTGACAGCAGTAGCAACTTCGGCAATGGCCCGGACTTGGTTAGTTAAGTTATCCGCGAGCAGATTCACGTTGCCGGTCAAATCCTTCCAGGTCCCAGCGGCCCCCGGAACGTTCGCCTGGCCTCCAAGTCGCCCTTCTACGCCTACTTCGCGCGCAACGGTAGTGACCTGGTCGGCAAAAGTTGCGAGGGTGTCAGTCATGTTGTTGATGGTTTCCGCGAGGGCAGCCACTTCTCCCTTGGCATAAACCGTAAGTTTCTGTGTAAGCACCCCGTTGGCAACTGCGGTCACTACTTTTACGATTCCGCGGACTTGCTCCGTAAGATTTGCTGCCATTACGTTGACGTTGTCGGTGAGATCCTTCCATGTGCCCGCGACCCCAGGCACCTGCGCTTGTCCGCCTAACTTGCCCTCCGTGCCTACTTCACGTGCTACACGAGTCACTTCAGCAGCGAATGCATTGAGTTGATCGACCATCGTGTTGATCGTGTTTTTGAGTTCAAGAATCTCGCCCTTTACATCCACGGTGATTTTTCGGGATAGATCGCCACGGGCCACGGCCGTGGTTACTTCCGCGATATTACGCACTTGCCCCGTAAGATTCCGGGCCATCGCATTCACCGAGTCAGTGAGATCTTTCCACGTGCCGGCAACGCCAGTCACATTGGCCTGCCCTCCGAGCCGTCCTTCACTACCCACTTCGCGGGCGACGCGCGTAACCTCTGCGGCGAACGAACGCAACTGTTCGACCATGGTGTTGAGCGTTTCTTTCAGCTGCAGGATTTCGCCACGGACATCCACGGTAATTTTTTTCGAAAGATCACCGGTGGCAATCGCCGTGGCGACTTCGGCGATGTTACGGACTTGGCCGGTGAGATTATTCGCCATGGAGTTAACATTGTCCGTAAGATCTTTCCACGTTCCTGCCACCCCCGGCACTTGCGCTTGACCCCCGAGTTTGCCATCGGTCCCAACTTCGCGAGCCACGCGCGTAACTTCGCCGGCGAAAGCGTTAAGTTGATCGACCATCGTGTTGATTGTGTTCTTTAGTTCGAGAATTTCGCCCTTCACGTCAACCGTAATCTTGCGAGACAAATCTCCACGCGCTACAGCTGTCGTTACTTCGGCAATGTTGCGAACCTGCCCGGTTAAGTTGCCAGCCATGGAGTTCACTGAGTCGGTGAGGTCCTTCCACGTGCCCGCCACTCCGGGCACGTTAGCCTGGCCTCCCAACCTGCCTTCGGTACCTACCTCTCGGGCGACGCGGGTCACTTCTCCAGCAAAAGCATTGAGCTGATCGACCATCGTGTTAATGGTTTCTTTGAGAAGCAGAATTTCACCGCTTACATTCACCGTGATCTTTTTCGACAAGTCTCCGTTAGCGATGGCGGTGGATACTTCAGCAATGTTGCGGACTTGGCCGGTTAAGTTGCTGGCCATAGAATTCACTGAGTCGGTAAGATCTTTCCAGGTGCCACCCACGCCAGGTACCTGCGCTTGGCCCCCGAGTTTGCCGTCGGTGCCAACTTCGCGAGCCACGCGGGTAACTTCTGACGCAAACGACCGCAACTGATCGACCATCGTATTGAGAGTGTCCTTCAGTTCAAGAATCTCTCCCTTCACGTCCACCGTGATCTTGCGTGACAAGTCTCCACGGGCGACGGCAGTCGCTACCTCAGCGATGTTCCGCACCTGAGCAGTGAGGTTGCCGGCCATAAAATTGACGTTGTCTGTAAGATCTTTCCAGGTCCCCGCGACCCCGGGCACTTCCGCTTGTCCACCAAGTTTGCCTTCAGTTCCTACTTCGCGTGCTACGCGAGTCACTTCGCCCGCAAACCCATTCAATTGATCAACCATGGTATTGATCGTATTTTTTAATTCGAGAATTTCTCCCTTCACATCGACGGTGATCTTGCGGGATAAGTCTCCGCGAGCCACCGCCGTGGTCACTTCGGCAATGTTTCGAACCTGGCCGGTGAGGTTCCCTGCCATGGAGTTAACGGAATCTGTGAGATCTTTCCATGTGCCTGCGACTCCTGGGACGTTAGCCTGCCCGCCTAGTCGTCCTTCCGTTCCCACTTCGCGGGCGACACGGGTTACTTCACCAGCAAACCGATTCAACTGATCGACCATCGTATTCAGAGTTTCTTTGAGTTGCAGGATCTCACCCCGAACGTCCACCGTAATCTTCCGCGACAAGTCACCGCTAGCAATCGCGGTTGCGACCTCGGCAATGTTACGAACCTGACCAGTCAGGTTGCTGGCCATGAAATTAACGTTGTCGGTGAGATCTTTCCAGGTACCTCCGACGCCGAAAACCTGTGCCTGGCCTCCGAGCTTGCCTTCGGTGCCCACTTCGCGTGCAACGCGGGTCACTTCGCCAGCGAACGCGTTTAATTGATCCACCATCGTATTGATTGTGTCTTTGAGTTCGAGGATTTCTCCCTTGACATCGACGGTAATTTTTCTGGAAAGGTCTCCTCGAGCAACTGCGGTAGTTACTTCTGCAATGTTCCGCACCTGTGCCGTGAGGTTCCCGGCCATAGCGTTCACGGAATCGGTGAGGTCTTTCCACGTACCGGCCACCCCGGGGACGACAGCCTGACCTCCGAGTTTTCCGTCAGTACCGACTTCACGTGCAACCCGCGTAACTTCCGATGCAAACGAGCGAAGCTGATCCACCATCGTGTTGATGGCTTCTTTGAGTTGCAGAATTTCACCGCGGACGTCGACGGTGATTTTTCGGGATAAATCGCCGCTGGCTACCGCGTTGGTAACTTCAGCAATGTTTCGCACTTGACCAGTCAGGTTGCTGGCCATCGAGTTAACGGAGTCGGTCAGATCTTTCCAGGTTCCGGCGACTCCGGGCACCTTCGCCTGACCGCCCAATTTGCCGTCGGTACCGACCTCGCGGGCAACACGCGTAACTTCGGCGGTAAACACGCTCAATTGTTGAATCATCGTGTTAACGATATTTGCGGAGCGAAGGAATTCACCTTCAAGGGGACGGCCATCCACGTCGAGCCGAACCGTTTGCGTCAGGTTTCCTTGGGCAACTGCCCCGATGGCTCGGGTAACTTCCGTAGTGGGCCTAAGTAAATCTTCTACGAGTGCGTTAACCGAGGCCTCCATCTCACCCCAAGCTCCACGCGATTCATGAAACTTGGTGCGTTCCCTAGTCCGGCCTTCCTTGCCAACTGCTTTTCCCACACGTCTAAGTTCTTGTGCCATTTGTTGGTTAGCCGACACTATGTCATTAAAAGTATCCGCAACTTTACCTGCGACGCCGGTCCATGATCCTGGGAGCCTTATTGAGAAGTCACCATTCCGCATAGTCTGCAGGCCAGCGAGAATCATTCCGAGATCGCTTGCCGACAGCGGCATCGACTCGGCCGCAGGTTGCGCATGATTATTCCGGTCCGCTTTCGGGTCGCCACTCACGGGGACGGATGTCGGGCTACTGTTTATTTTTTTCATTACCATCTCCTAAAGGCATCTTCTGGCGATCTCGCGCAGATTTCGGTCTCCTCCGCCGGAGGAATCCGACTGGGCAACTTGAAAAAAAGTGAGGGGCGCCTCGCGCCAGGGATAATCTTTCACCAGACTGGTTCCATCCTGCGGTGTGCGGTACCGATGTTAAGTAAGTACTAACATGGCGGCGGATCAACACGCTCTACAGTACTTCCTGTACATCCGTCCGAGGGGAAAATATCTAAAACTTATTTTTTATTGGGCACCTACCAAATTGAGGTGACGCAATTATTAATAGAAACGTAGGCCTAAGACCTGTTGCCAAAAATCTGCAGCATGGACATTATGAGATGCCCAACCACCGAGGTACAAAGGCCTATCGCCGAACCATCCTGATCAAGCCACTTTTCACTTCAAGGACGTCAAGAGGCAGAGCATTTTGGGTTCCTACTGTTACGCAAAAATCTTTACGCGCCCGCCGGAATGGAGAAGCCAGGAACATTTACTTTTCATTGCTGCCCGCTGCGCTCGAGTGGTCAAGAATGTGTTTGAGGTAATTCAGAAGAGCATTTGAACGGGCTGTGTGGCGAACATACGGTTTTTCTTGAGTGCAGAAAAAAGAGATGTCAAGCATGACCGATATGTCGATTGGCCCGAACTACCCTGTCCGCATGTTCTGTGGGCGGCGTGATTTCTTCGGCCACTGGGAAGTCTGGATTCCATGCCAGGACAATCCGAACGCGATCTGGTTCCATTTGTCTGCCAGGCACATTCATCTCGCGAATCACGCTAAGATTTGACGGTTGGCCTGCTGTTTTCAATTAAGATCTCGAATTTTTGAGGAGGGACGGGACGGCTAAAATAATATCCCTGAGCGTCCTCGCATTGGTGAGCTTCAAGAAATGCGAGTTCTTCCAGCTTTTCAACTCCTTCGGCAATCACCCGCAAGTTGAGGCTGCGACCCATGCTGATAATAGCTGCGACGAGAGTCATATCCTGAGGAGTGATAGTAATCTGTCGGACAAATGACTGATCAATTTTGAGAGCATCTATTGGAAACTTTCTCAAATAGCTCAAGCTAGAGTAGCCTGTGCCAAAATCATCTATCGCAAGTTGAATTCCGCTCTCTCCCAAAGCCTTCAGCACAGTCGTTGCGGAATCGACATGTTTCATCAGCACGCTTTCTGTCAGCTCTAATGCAAGGAACTGGGGATCAAGGCCTGTTTCCTCGAGAACTGCGAAAATTCCGTTCACAAAGCTTTCGCCGCGAAACTCTAGCGCTGAAATATTTACCGCCACTGGAATTTGGATTAATCCCGCATCCACCCAAGCCTTTGCCTGTCGGCAGGCCTCCCGCAGTACCCAGCGCCCAATCGGCACAATCATGCCGCAATCCTCAGCCACCGAAATGAACTGCCCCGGTAGCATCATTTCCCTGGTCGGATGCTTCCACCGCAACAATGCCTCCGCCCCGGTAATCGCGCCGGATAGAATGTTGACTTTCGGTTGATAGTACAAGTCGAACTCGTCGCGGTCTAAAGCGCGGCGCAGTCCTTCCTCGATGGATTGCCGTTCGACAGCCCGGACATTCATGGCAGCCTTAAAAAATTGATAGCTGTGGCGGCCATTTTCTTTAGCCTGGTACATCGCAGTGTCCGCATTTTTGATGAGCGTTTCAGCGTCCAACCCATCATCGGGATAAACGCTCAGCCCGATACTGGTGGTAACGTGCAATTCATGCTGGTCAATCAAATGGGCTTCCGCCACCACCTGTAACATTCTTCTAGCGGTAATGGCGGGATCCTCAGCCTGTGCTACTTCAGACAGCAGGACTACAAATTCATCGCCTCCCTGCCGGATAACCGTATCCGAAATGCGCACGCAATCGACCAAACGCTTAGCCACCGACTGAAGCAGTTTGTCCCCCGTGGGATGACCCAACGAATCGTTAATATGTTTAAACCCGTCGAGATCCAAGAAAAGGATTGCCACTTTTTTTAAGTGGCGTGGAGACAGGACAATCGCCCGGTGCACACGATCATTCAAAAGCATTCGATTGGGCAATCCGGTAAGAAAATCGTGTTCCGCGGAGTGCGCGATCGCAAGCGCCATAGCCCGCGCCACACTCACGTCGCGAAATACAATGACCGCCCCGGTAGGCTGTCCGGCCCGGTCGTGGATAGGCGCTGCGGAATCTTCAATCGGAGTTTCAGTGCCGTCCCTCCTCGCCAGGATACAATTAGTGGGCAGGCGCATGGTCTGGTTCTGTCTTATTGCACGCTTCATGGGGTCTGCGCTGGTTTCGCGAGTGGTCCCGTCCAGGATCCGAAGCACTTCACCCAGTGGCTTCCCGCTGGCTTCCGAGTTCGACCAGCCCGTCATCTTTTCCGCCACTAAATTTAAAAATGTAATGTTACCGGCATTGTCGGTACAGGCGACTGCGTCGCCAATGCACTTGAGGGTGACCTGGGCCCGCTCCTTTTCTTCGAATAGTGCATCTTCCATGCCCTTTCGTTCGATCGCATAACGCAGAGCCCGAACCAGCCCGCGCGCGTCGATTTGACCTTTAACCAGGTAATCCTGAGCGCCCTCCTGAAGGGTTTGCGTGCCCAAGGCAACATCGTCCAACCCCGTCAGCACGACTAAAGGAATTCGCGGCGCGAGGGTGTGCGCACGCTGGACGGCGGGCAATCCATCCGCATCGGGTAATCCGAGGTCGAGCAAAATAATATCGACGGAACACTCATGCAGATAGGCTTCAGCATCTTTCATGCACTCGACATGAACCACCTCGGTTTCGAACCTTGACTCCTCGCTCAACATTTCACGCAGCAAGCGGGCGTCTCCACGATTGTCTTCGAGTAAGAGCACTTTTACCGAGCTGGAGTTCACGCGCCCTGTGCCTTTTGCGGCAATTTAACTCTAGTCAGCCAGAAATCATTGATGCTCTTAACCAAGCCTTCAAAAGCGTCAAGCTGAACGGGCTTGGTCAAATAACAATTCGCGTGGAGTTGATAACTTTGGACGATATCCGCTTCGGCGTCCGAGGTGGTCAATATCACTGTAGGAATGGTTTCCAGTTCCGAATCTCCCTTAATGTGAGCCAGGACTTCCCTGCCATCCATTTTGGGCAGATTCAAATCCAGAAGGATGAGATCGGGGCGCGGAGCATTAGCGTGAACCCCCTCGCGCCTCAGAAAATTCATGGCTTCGACTCCATCGTTTGCGACATGGAGATGAATCGAACCATTGGCATCACGAAAAGCCTCCTGCGTCAACCGGACGTCTCCGGGGCTGTCTTCCACTAGTAGCACCTCTATCGACATACCATCTCCTCCGATTTTTCTCATGGTCCCTCGCTTCACCATGTTTCGTCACAGGACAACTTTCATCGAGCATTCTTGTTGGCGCTCACAACCCTGTTCGACAGAGATGATTATCGAATTCGTCAGTAAGGTCTCCGCTTTCCGGGCTACTGGCATATCCGTTCACTCTTAGTAAGCCAGAAATCGTTTATGCTCTTCACCAGACTTTCCAATTCCTCAAGCCGCAGGGGCTTGCGTAAATAAGAATTCGCATGCAGTTCGTACATCTTCACAATATCCGTTTGAGAATCCGACGTTGTAAGCACCAGCAGGGGGATAGTTTTCAGCCCGTCATCCTTCTTGATCACGGCTAAGACCTGTGCGCCATCCATTTTCGGAAGCCCTAAGTCGAGGAGAATAAGGTCGGGACGGACTGCCTCAGGCGGCATTTTCAAGCCGTTCTTGAGAAATGCGATCGCCTCCAAGCCGTCATATGCAAAATTAAAATGGAGGGACTCGTTAACGCCCCGAAATGTTTCCTGAATGAGGCGTGCATAGTGCGGACTATCTTCGACCAGTAGGATTTCTAACATGCCGCCGCCCTGGCTCGAATATTCGCACTTTGCTCGATTGCGTCTAGAGTAAAAAGAAATGTCGAACCCTCGCCAATTTGTGACTGCACCGAGATGCTGCCGCCATGACGTTCGACGATCTTCTTGCAAATCGCCAGTCCGATTCCAGTTCCCGCAAACTCCTCGCGTTTGTGCAGCCGCTGAAACATTCCAAAAATCTTTTCAAAATATTGGGATTCAATTCCCAGCCCGTTATCTTTCACTGAAAATGACCATTTCTTTCCTCCATTTTTCGAGGTGATGTGGACGCGCGGAATTCCCGTATTTTGATACTTGATAGCGTTGCCCACCAAATTCTGGAATAACTGAACTAATTGAAATTCGTCCGCCATGACCAGAGGCAGCGGGTCGTGGGTCACAATTGCGCCGCTATCCTCGATGGCTCCTCGCAAATTTCCCAAAGCCCGCCCTAACGCCTCTTCGCTGGAGGTCTCGCGCAATTCTTTTCCTTTCGATTCCACTCGCGAATAAGCCAGCAGATCCTGAATCAGCCGTTGCATCCGGCTGGCCCCGTCCACGGCGAAGCGATGTACTCGTCAGCATCAGCATCAAGTTTTCCCTTATACCGCCGTGATAGAAGCTGGGTGTAGCTGGCCACCATCCGCAACGGCTCTTGCAGGTCATGCGAGGCAATGTAGGCGAACTGGCCAAGTTCCTCATTGGACCGCTTCAGTTCTTCAACTTTGTGCAGTAACTCGGCTTCCGCCTTCTTCCTTGTGCTGATATCGCGGATGGCGGCGGTAATCAGAATTCCTTCCGCGCTTTCTAGCGGACTCAACATGATCTCGATGGGGAACTCGCCTCCATTCTTGTGCCTTCCGTTGAGTTCGATCCCCGTGCCAATCTGTTGCGCCAACGCGTCTTCGGCCGAGCGAAGTCCGTCGGCAATTAACCTTTCCGCGAAGCCCTTAGGAATGATGTTCTTAATTCTTTGGCCCACGAGTTCATTGCGCCGGTACCCAAACTGTATTTCCGCCTGCACATTGAGCAGAACAATATCTCCCGCCTGGTTTACAACGACCATGGCGTCCGGAGCCGCTTCAAGCAGGCCCCGGTAGCGGCCTTCCATCTGCGCCAAATGTTTTTCCGCCGCTTTGCGAACGCTAATGTCCCGGATGGCAGCGGTAACCAATATTCCTTCCGCACTCTCCAGCGGACTGAGCATGATCTCGATGGGGAAATTGCTTCCATCCTTGCGTCGCCCTACGAGCTCAATTCCTGTCCCAATTTGCTGCGCCAGCGCTTCAGCGGCTGTGCGAGTGCCGTCGGCGATGATTCGTTCCGCGAAACCCTCAGGGATAATGTTCTTTACTTCTTGTCCTACCAGTTCGTCGCGGCGGTATCCAAACTGTTTCTCCGCCTGAATGTTCAGCAGCACAATCTCGCCACCTTGATTGACCACCACGATGGCATCCGGGGCGGCCTCGAGGAGCCCCCGGTACTTCGCGCCCGACTGCTTGCTCTCGCTGCTAGCCAGGATGCTGAACCGCCCTTCCCCTTCGCGCAACGCATTTTCGGCGACTGCACGCGCCGAATTATCACGCCAGACGTTCCATCCCGCCGCCGTCACGATTACGAGGCCCAGCAAGGTGCCCAGAATCAAAATTCTTTTCGCCTGACCAATACGCCGGGCCGCCTCCGCATCACGCAGCACCAGTAGTCGCATCTCTTCTTCCTGCATTCTCAGGACGGCAGTCTGAAACTCCTGGCTCAGGCGCTCATCGGGTCCACCCTTAATGGCGTCCGCCGCGGCCTCCAAACCTTGCGACTGCCTTAGATGAATCACTGTTTCCAGGAATTGAATCTGCTCGCCCGCAAGTCTTGCGACTTGTAGCAGGCGAACCTGCTGAGTGGAATTGTCTGCGGTTAGGTTCCCAATTTTGAGCCGGTATCTTTCAATGCCCAGCTGGTTTGCCCGGTATGAATCCAGATAAAGCTCGCTGCCGGTTAGGAGAAATTCACGGCAATTGGCTTCTGCGCTCTCCATCGCGAAGAGCAAATTCTCCAAATTGGTCAAAACCTCGTGACTATGGCTTACCCACCCGTCGCTCGCCCGCGAGGCCACCATGCTGCGATAAGAAATGGCCCCGACGATCAGCAAAGCCAGAATGGCGGATCCAAATGCAAGTTGCACAGTACGATCGAGCCGCGGATTTGATTTCATTTCGGCTGATTTTTGTCCGCGCCCCTCAAAGGACGCGGAGGACAACACGGACGCTCGACTCGGAATGCTCGTGTAAAAGCCCGAGAGCCCTAGGTACGGCCCTGCCCACCGTCAAGTATGTCGCGCATCGAACAATGTGAAGCAGAATTGGGTACCACGTCGAACTTCGCAAAATTCATAATGGGACTAAACCCATCTTGGGATGAGTTAAATCCGGCTGATCCTACTGCTTACAGTGCAGACCAGCTCCCGCCGTTTTCCGAGGAACTACGAAATGATGTTGTGGTCTATTCGCACCGGAGCGTTCATTCTCCGGGAGGTAACTAGTGCTGCCTCAGCTGACGCTGTGGCAAGCGTTGCGTTGGGGGTGCTAACCCTCGGGCAATGTCAGCTGGCAGACGTTCCGACATACCTACTCGAACCCCTTGCACGCCAGTACGGAGGACCCTAAGGTTGTGCAAGAGCTGCTGCATCACTCTTACATCAAGGTCACGCTGGACGTCTACACGAGGTAACTTCTGAGAGACGGAGGGCCTGGTCGAGAGAGTGGCAGAATTTATCGCTCGCAGACCCAGGCCGAAGGCAGAGAATGCGCACCACCTGTCTTAACGTTACATACCGTTACAAGAAGAAGCGCGCCAGATGTCATCCAAGTGCTTGATTAGGTTTGGCGTCCCCGACGGGATTTGAACCCGTGTTACCGCCGTGAAAGGGCGATGTCCTAGGCCAGGCTAGACGACGGGGACTACTGGGGTGGAGTGTAGCGCTATCCGGCTACTGATCCTAGCAGCGGCCTATCCGCAGTGTCAAAATTCTGCTGCCATTCTAATCCAGACCTCGTCTTTATCAGAGGTGGACGAACTATCGCACCGTCCTTAAACTTCCTTAGTGCCCTTTGTTCCCAATCCCCGGACCCCGTTAGAAAACCGACGCTTTCAAGTGATTGTGATAGGTGGCGGGATCAATGGGGTTGCCATTGCGCGTGAATGCGCCAAAAACGGTCGTCGAACCCTCCTGCTCGAACAGGGTGACTTCGGCTGCGGGACCACCAGCCGTTCTACCCGGATAATTCACGGCGGCTTGAGGTATCTAGAACATGGTGAATTGGGGTTAGTTAGGGAGTCCTTGTCCGAGCGGAATGCATTGCTGCGGCAATATCCTCATCTAATTCACCCCCTTCAGTTCATGCTGGCTTTGGATGATAAGAGCAACCGTGGCGCACTCAAGATTCGGACCGGACTGTGGTTGTATCGAAGATTGGCCGGTAACAATCGGGCATCGGCTGCCACTAAAGATGATTGCAACAAACTTGCACGGTCGCTTGATGCAGGTAGGAAATGGTCGGTCTTCGGGTTTCAAGACGCACAGTGCGAGTTTCCTGAGCGTCTGGTCGCAGAATGGTTGGTTGAAGCTATCGAATTTGGCGCAGTGGCCAGAAATCATTCGCAAGTACTGGCAATTGACATCCGCCAGGGAAAAGCAGGCGGGGTGCTCATTCGCGACCAAATCAGTGGGAAAGAAGAAAGAGTAGAAGCGGGATGGATCGTCAATGCCACTGGACCATGGGCAGACCGTCTCTGCCAGCGCTCGCGCATTAGGATGCAGCATCTGATGGTGGGCGGGGTCCGGGGGTCTCACGTTGTGCTTCCACTGTTTGCCGGCGCTCCAGATTCGGCCGTGTATTCCGAAGGGATAGATGGACGTCCCATTTTCGTGATCCCATGGAATGGCCAAACACTGGTGGGTACGACCGAATGCAAAGATGTCGGAGATCCCGCAAAAACGCGGCCCTCACCCGACGAGATAACCTATTTGTTGCAATCATTCAATGGGCTTTTTCCACGCGCTGGCTTCATCCCTAAGGACATAAAACACGCATTCGCGGGGATACGGCCTCTTCCCTTCTCTCCGAATGCAAAATTTTCCGCGGTGTCCCGAAAACATTACCTTCATGATCACAAGTGCGACGGCGCAGCCCAGATGATTTCCGTAATAGGCGGAAAATTGACCACCGCAGCCGAACTCGCAAGACAGTGCACGCGGAAGATGTTCTCAAATAATTCTAAGCACTCGCCTGCAATAGCGGTATCGCCGGCAGCAATGGTAAGCAGCGAAGATATCGATCCGCTGGTGAAGAATTTTATTGCCGACACCGCTCGCGCAGCAGGCATCAGCAACAGTTCTGCGTCGGGGATAGTCGAATGGCATGGAAAACGATCGCCGGCCATTGCACGAATGGCCTTAGGCAATGCCGAGTTGCGCGCGCCGCTTTGTCCTCATACCGAACATATTGTGGCGGAGGCGATAAACGCCTTCTCCGCGGAATGTGCCATAACGCTGGCTGATGTTTTGTTGCGCCGGGTACCAGTGGCCTTGGGGGCATGTTGGACCGCAGACTGTACCAAACATGCCACGGCCGTCTTAAAACCTGTAATGGGATGGACTGATGATCGGGCGGCGACTGAAATGGCGGCGTTCGAACAGGAGCGCCAATTGTTTCTGGGAAGTGGCGGGTGACATTGACCCGTTCACGGGATCTGGGATCCGTAGCATACCTTGCCTGCGAACTTCTAATTTCGGCTGAAGGTCGCCGTCATCATTTCGGTTTCATCGCTAATGATTCCATCTACGTTCCACTCTGCCAGCCGCCGCATTGAAGCGGCATCGTTAACTGTCCAAACGAAAATTTTCCTGCCAGCGGAATGAACTTCGTCGATCAACTCCTGCGACACAATGTGTCTTTCTGCGATCAAGTACTCAGCCGGCAAAGTTCGCCACTGGGACAATTGAGCTCTCCGGTCACAGATGATGCCGGAGGGAACGTTAGCGCTTCGAACTTTCAATTCCATCACCACTTCGGGAAGGAAAGATGAAACCACGTAGTCTCTTAGCGGACGGTGATCGCGAAGCGCTTCGAGCACTCCTGTCTCCAATTCGGCAACTTTCAGTTCAATATCGAGGAACGCTCTGTGGGCGAACTGGACCAAAACATCTACGAGCAGAGGGCATTGTGGAAGCTGATCGCGGCTAACTTCGCAAACGTTTAGTTTTTGAACCCAAGCATCGTGACAAATGACCGCGTGCCCGTCGCAGGTGCGGCGAACGTCAAATTCAAAGCCATCGCAACCATGTTGTAACGCCAGTTCGAAAGACGGAAGAGTGTTTTCGCGACAGGCTTTATTTGCACGAGCACCGCGATGACCAATCAGCAGGGGAGGTGCGGCCATGGCACAATCTTATTTCAAGTTCTGTTCCGGCCGGGCCACGCATTAGTGCATAGCGAAGAGGGTTTACTGCAGGAATCCCGAATTAAGAATGCCAAGGTTAGTCTAAGTCGAAATCGCGAATAGGTTTGCCGGTGTCGGGCATCTCTTTCGCACGCTTTACCGCCTCTTGAAATTTCTTTTCCATCAAGCTCGAGGCATTGCGCTGGTTCTCGACCGACTGCCGAAAGATGGAGTCGCGTCGACTGTCCTGCTCCTTCATGGCCCGTGCAGCTTCTTCAATGTCGTTGAAAGTCTTAGGCTGCACGGCGGCCTTGTGCGCTATCACGGCCTGATTTACCGCATCTACCTTCAATACTGCGTCGCAGCATGGACACGTAATGTCAAAAGCAGATTGCTTTCCCATGCTCTTATCCTATTCCATGTTCTTGGCAATCCTAACGCGCTTCCAATTTAAATGGCAATATTTTGAGGACGTAAAGCATCTCCCATCCCAAAAGTACTATAGAGATCCCAACGACCATGATCGCCAGTATCTCCCCCAGATTGAGGCGGTTCCCCGAGGTTTCAAAGCGCCTTAGAGCCAGGCCGACAATATTAAGTGTAGCGAAACCGAAGACTACGGCCCACAGTAGGTCGTAAATACCCTCCTGTTTTTCAGAGGTTTGTAGAAGAAAAAGCAGGGCCGACTGAAGAGGCAAAAAGTACCCTGCAGTTGTAATTGTGCTTCGAAGGAATTCCATTCAAGTTAAATAACAGTAATAACAGAAATGGGCACAATGTCGAGATTACTCTTTGGGACACATCAGATGGCAAAGACCTCTGAGCGCAGAGCGTTCCTCTTCGTGCAGAATTTATCGAGCGAGGACCTGCTTTTGTCTCTCAAAAATGCGAATTCACCCGATGCATAAACCTTTGCTCCGCGGCTCAACTGCTTTTCGATGATGGGCTCAACTCATTTGGTTCTTCCGCCTTCTACCTTTAATTTGTCTTGCGCCGCAGCTTGCGCCGCAGCCAACCGTGCGGTTAATACCCGGAATGGAGAGCACGAAACATAGTTCAATCCTATTTGATGGCAGAACTCTACCGACGATGGTTCGCCGCCGTGCTCGCCGCAAATTCCTACCTTTAAGGTTGGACGGGTTTTCCGTCCCCGCTCGGTTGCCATTTTTACTAACTGGCCCACACCTTCGCGATCGAGAACCGCGAATGGGTCCTGCTTGAGAATGCCCTCTTCCAAATAAGTTGGCAGGATTTTATTTACGTCGTCGCGGGAGAATCCGAAAGTGGTTTGAGTGAGGTCGTTGGTGCCGAATGAAAAGAATTCGGCTTCTTGAGCGATTTCCCCGGCCACCAGTGCGGCGCGCGGCAGTTCGATCATGGTGCCTACCAGGTATTCGACCTTAAATTCTTTTTCGCGGAAGACTTCTTCGGCGACGCGACGCACGATGGCTGCCTGGTTGGCCATTTCTTTTAACGTTGCGGTCAACGGAATCATCACTTCGGGTTTAACTTTGACTCCGTCTTTGGCAACTGCGACGGCGGCTTCGAAAATCGCTCGCGCCTGCATTTCGGTGATCTCGGGATAGGTGATGCCGAGGCGGCATCCACGATGCCCCAGCATGGGATTGACTTCGTGAAGTTCTTCTACCCGGCGCAACAGCGTTTTTAATTCTTTAAGTTTCGGCGAGCGTGGTTTGGTCGCTTCGAGCACCGCAATCTCTACCATGAGGTCTTCTCGGCGCGGAAGAAATTCATGCAGCGGCGGATCGAGAGTTCGGATGGTGACCGGGAAGCCGTCCATGGCCCGGAATACGCCGATGAAATCCGCGCGCTGCATAGGCAGTAATTTCTTTAGCGCGGCGCGGCGGTCTTTTTCATTTCCAGCGAGAATCATGGCGCGCATGTGCGCGAGGCGATCTTCTGCGAAGAACATGTGCTCGGTGCGGCAGAGACCGATGCCTTCGGCCCCGAAAGCGCGAGCCTGGATGGCATCGCGGGGAATGTCGGCGTTGGCGCGAACACCCATGGAACGGAAGGGTTCGGACCAGCCCATGAATTTCAGCAGCTCGGGATCATCCGGCTTTGCCGGTACCGTGTTCAGTTTTCCTTTGATCACGCGGCCGGTGGTGCCGTCGAGCGAAATCCAATCTCCCGCTTTGAAGACCTGGCCTTTGACCCGCATCTCGCGGGATTTTTCATCGACGTGAATGTCGCCAGCTCCAGCGACGCAACACTTGCCCATGCCGCGGGTGACGACGGCAGCGTGGCTGGTCATGCCGCCACGCGAAGTGAGAATTCCGGCGGCGACTTCCATGCCATGAATGTCTTCAGGAGTAGTTTCAGCGCGCACCAAGATTACCGGCACCCGCTTGTTGCTATGGCCCGCTTTTTCGACGGCCTCGTCGGCGGTGAAAACTATTTGTCCAACCGCAGCGCCCGGGGATGCTGGCAGTCCAGTGGCGAGAACTTCGATGTCGCCGCCTTTTTCGTCGAGGCGTGGAACCAGAAAATCGTAAAGCTGATTGGGCTCGACGCGGAAAATTGCTTCTTCGTTCGAGATCAATCCTTCTTCAACCATTTGAATGGCTACCCGCACGGCAGCCCTGCCAGTGCGCTTGCCGTTGCGGGTCTGCAACATGTACAAGCGGCCTTCTTGAATGGTGAATTCGAAATCCTGCATGTCGCGATAATGTTTTTCGAGTCGCGTGGTGATATCGCGAAGCTGGTCGTAAACCTTGGGCATAACTTTTTGCAGTTCGAGAATCGGCACCGGGGTGCGGATTCCGGCGACTACGTCTTCGCCCTGCGCGTTCATCAGGAACTCCCCATAAAATTCTTTGACGCCGGTCGCGGGATTGCGGGTAAATCCCACGCCGGTGCCGCTGGTGTCTCCGAGATTTCCGAATACCATCGCTTGCACGTTGACGGCGGTCCCGAGTTCGTCTGGAATATTGTTCATGCGGCGGTAATGTTTGGCACGGTCGTTTTGCCAGGAACGAAAAACCGCATCGCGAGCCATAGTGAGCTGTTCGTTCGCATCTTGCGGGAAGTCGCGCTTGGTGTGTTTCTTCACCACCTTTTTATACTCCTCGATTACTTCCTTGAGGGCTTTGGCGTCGAGATCAGTATCCAGTTTGGCTTTGCGCTGTTTTTTCTTGGCGTCGAAAACTTCGTCGAATGCCGGCTTGGGGATCTCGAGAACGACGCTTCCAAACATTTGAATCAGTCGCCGGTAGGAATCGTAGGCAAAGCGGGCATTGTTGCCGCGCCGAGCCAGGGCTTCCACACTCGCATCATTGAGTCCAAGGTTGAGAATGGTATCCATCATGCCCGGCATGGAAAATTTCGCGCCGGAACGAACGCTGACCAGCAGCGGGTTGTCGCCCTTCCCTAATTGCTGGCCCTGCAACTTTTCGAGTTGCGCGAGGGCGGCTTCCATCTGGCGATCGACTTCTTCGGATACGCCCTTGTGGCGCATGTACTCGCGGCAGGCTTCAGTTTGAATAGTGAATCCGGGAGGAACCGGCAGTCCGGCATTGGTCATCTCGGCTAGCCCCGCACCCTTGCCGCCAAGGTCTTCTTTCATTTTGCCGTTGCCATCGGCCTTGCCGCCGCCGAATGAATACACATATTTGATGGCGGGCTTGGATCCGTTTCGTTCCAGTTCGGTTTCGGGTAGAGCGGTGGTAGCCATATGCTGTGGTCCTCTTCTTTAAAATTTGAGTGCAGATTTATGTGGAATCTAGCGAGTAGATTCTTTGCCGTCAGTCACAATTTCTGAAAAATCCGCGATGGTTGAAAAGTTATTCAACAGGGATTGCAGCAGGGCAAGGCGGTTGGCGCGTATGCGCTCGTCCTCAACCATCACCATTACTTTATCGAAAAATCGATCGACTGGAACCCTTAATGTTGAAAGATCGCGGAGCGTATTCAAATAGTCTTTTTGCAGTAACCTATCTTTCATTTGCGGCGCGAGTTTCGCGAGAGCCTCGCTGAGGGCCGTGGCTTCCTCTGAATTTTCGAGATTCTGCTGAAAAGTTTCGCTAGGCTGGATTCCCTTTTCGCGGGCCTGACGCAGGATGTTGCCGATGCGCTTGCAGGCTGCCGCAATTGACTGAAAATCCGGCAGATCCCTTACTTCTCTTGCAGCTGATGCGCGACTGATAGCGTCACTCACATCGTCAGAACCAGCGGCCAGAACTGCGGCCACAACATCGTATTTGAATCCTAGGACATCACGAAGATAGAACTCCAACCGTTCGCGGAAAAAAGCGCGCAGCGCATCACCGTGGCGGGCGGTCACAGAGAATTTCTTTTCCGCAGTTGATCCGCGATAAGTCTGGTACGAATCTTTGCAAAGTTCATCGATACTGATCGGCAGCTTTTTCTCCGCGATAATCTTCACAATTCCGTTGGCCTGGCGGCGCAAAGCGAAAGGATCTTTTGATCCGGTGGGTTGCAATCCTAGAGCAAACATTCCGACGATGGTATCTGTCTTATCGCATATGGATAGCACCGCCCCCTCCATGGTCCGGGGAATGGAATCTTCCAGTGGACTGCGGTTTATATTGATCATAAATCGCATCCGCGATGGCCTGACGGGTGCTGCCCGCCATGCCGTGGTCGAGTTCCTGAGCGCACGCGTACAGTCCGCCGACGACTCCCTGAAGCTCGGTAAATTCCTTCACTAACTCTGTGGTTAAGTCTGTCTTGGCGAGCATGGCAGCTTTGTGCACAACGCCAGGGCGCACTGGAATTTTATTTTGGCGTACCACCTCGCATAGCCAACTGCACAATCGCTGCAAGCGGCGGGTCTTTTCGTGATAGCTGCCGAGATCTTTTTGAAACGTGACGTTCTTTAACAGTCTGGCCCGCTCGCGAAGGGGACGCTTCTGATCGGTCTGCCAGAAAAATCGCGCATCGTTAAAACGGGCACGCAAAACCCGTTCATGGCCATGGCGAATGATGCTTTGCGGATCCCCATCGGTATTCAGAACAGCGAGAAAATGAGGAAGTAATTTTCCGTTGGCATCTTCAATCGCGAAATATTTCTGATGGTCGCGCATCACCGTCACCAAGACTTCTTCAGCCAGTTCAAGAAATGCATTGTCGAAATTGCCGAGAATTGCTGAGGGAAATTCGGTGAGGTTTACCACCGCGTCCAAAAGAGCTTTATCTTCACGCCACCGGGCGCCCGCGATGGTGCGGGTCGCGGCATCGAGAGCTTTCCGAATTTGATGTTCGCGATCGGGACGATTTAACACCTTCGCCTGCTTTAGGGCTTGCACGTACGGCTCGCCTGCGCCTGGAATTTCGACGGGTTGATTTGCGAGCAGGCGATGTCCCCGCGATTCGTTGCCGGCAGTCAGCCCGTCCAATTCCAGCGGGATGACTTCACCGTCTAGCATCGCCACCAACCAGCGCACGGGACGCACAAAGCGTTCGCTGGGCTGGCGCCAGTACATGTTCTTAGGCCAGTAAATGGAGGCAATTTCTTTCGGGAGAAGATCGAGCAGTAGCTCGCGGGCGGTGCGTCCTTTCTTTGTGACGGTGGCGGCGACGTATGGGCCCTTGGGGGTATCGATCTGTTCCAGTTGCGCAATGTCGATTCCCGATTTTCTGGCGAACGCTTGTCCGGCGGGAGTTGGCTTGCCGTCTTTGAACGCGACTGCGGCGGAGGGGCCGGTAACTTTTTCGACCGCGTCCGGTTGCGAGAGCCGGATGCTGGAGGCGATTACTCCCAAGCGGCGAGGAGTGTCGAACGAAAAAATATTTCGGCCTCGGAAAGGCACTCTCGTTTGAGCAGTTTGGAGATGCGATCGCGCAGGTCGAGAGACGCCGCTTCGATCATTCTCGCCGGAATCTCTTCGCATCCGATTTCTAAAAGAAAATCTGCCATGAGTGGTCTACATAGGGACAGCCGCCCCCGGCTGTCCGTCCGGGCGCAAGCCCGGTCTCTGCCCGGGCGCCACCCCGTCTGAGCTTAGAGGTGATAACTGTCGAGCTTCGCTCGACTGGACAGCCGAGGGCGGCTGTCCCTACACAATCACTTTATCGTCAGAAATATATTCTCTCTCACCAAGCGAAACTGATGCCGTTCTCTGCTGATCCACCCAAGCCTTAGCAATTCCCACTGCCAATGCTCTTACTCTGGCAATCACTCCCACGCGCTCGGTTACGGAGATCGCTCCACGAGCATCCAGAATATTAAACAGGTGCGAACATTTCAGGCAAAGATCATATGCCGCTAGCAGGGGAAAGCGGTTTGTGCGTGAATCGATTTTCTTGTCCGCGATGGTTGTCGAATAGCCCTCGATCAGCGCTCCGCATTCTACTTCGTACAAGTCAAAATGCTTCCACGCTTTCGCAACATCAGCAGCTTCGAAGTTATATACCGAGAATTGTTGCTCGTCCGCCAGGCGCACGTCGCCATAGGTTACGGCCCTGCCGCTGATGGGATCGCGCGCCCAAACAATGTCGTAAATGCTGTCCACATCCTGCAAGAACGCCGCAATCCTTTCCAAGCCGTAAGTTAGCTCCGCTGAAATCGGATCGAGGTCAACTCCGCCACATTGCTGAAAATAGGTGAACTGTGTGATTTCCAAGCCGTCGAGCATCACCTGCCAACCGATTCCCCAAGCTCCCAGGGTTGGTGATTCCCAATTGTCTTCCTCGAACTTTAAATCGTGCTGGCGCAAATCAATTCCGATGGCCGCGAGAGATTCCAGATAGAGCTCCTGAACATTTTCCGGCGGAGGCTTGAGAATCACCTGCAACTGCGTGTGCTTAAAAAGTCGATTGGGATTTTCCCCGTACCTGCCATCCGCAGGACGCCGCGACGGTTGCACATACGCGACTCTATAAGGTTCAGGGCCCAATACCCGCAGAAAAGTTTCCGGAGCCATGGTGCCCGCCCCCACTTCGACGTCATGAGGCTGCTGAAGAACGCACCCCCGCTCCGCCCAGAAGGACTGGAGTCGGAGGATTAATTCCTGAAAAGTCAGCGGGTTGGGAGAAGTGGTCATTCAGCAGTCAGGAATTAGACTTTGCACTCTGCATTTTGCCATGACAGAAGATGAAGTTTGGGTAAATTCGCACAATGAGTAACTAGGAGGCGATTCTTTCGAGCATGGTCGCGGTGACTAGCTTCTTCTCTATGTGGCGCTGCAAAATCTGGATCAAGAACTTTCGCAAATCCGAACCTTGTTGCTTCGGCCACGGCGTTCCCACTAGAGCCTCGACCGGTGAGCGGAACATCATCGCGGTGAGGGTGCGCGATTCCGAAGTTATTTCTGACGACGCGAGTCGCTTGTCAATTGGGCACATTAACCCATCTGTTAAAGCGTGAAAATAGGCGCGGCTTCCATTGAGCGCGCGGCCGCAAACAATACATTCAGTGAGTTCAGGTAAATATCCCATCAGGCGGGTGAGCCACAGTTCAAAATAAGTCAGGGGCATCCAGATGTCACGCCCGCGCAGCTCTGCGATTACCGAAAGTATCAAGCGAAAGACGGCGTCGTTGGCTTCGCGCTCGGGGAGCAACTCATCCACTAATTCAGCGACATGCGCCAATGCCACCGCTCGGGGGTAGCCCACTTCGAAAGCCATCGGCGATTCGAGTACCTCGCACGAATCCAGGCGCGAAAGCTCGTGGCGCTCGCGGTCTACGTAATATGCCTTGACGTACGTAAGAGGTTCGAGCGCTCCTCCGAAACGTCGCTTGGATTTCTTGGCCGAACGCGCAACGCCATGTATCTTGCCCTCTGCCCGGGTAAACAAAGTAACCAGCAAATCGGCCTCGCGCAGGGGATAAGTGCGGAGGATGATGGCTTCCGATTCTTTAAGAGGCATGAAAAAGCAGCTTTCAGCTCTCAGCCGTCAGCTTCAACCAACTTAGCGCTGAGTCACCGCAGCTTGCTACAGTTTGTGGGATCTCGGTCTTTAGCTGAAAACTGAAGGCTGAGAGCTGAAAGCTTTTTCTACCGCCCGAAAAATTTGGCGTTCTTCTCCGTATAGCTCTTCCACTTTTCCGGGAGATCGTCTTCGGCGAAAATAGCCGACACCGGACATACGGGTACGCAGGCGCCGCAATCGATGCATTCCACTGGGTCAATATAAAGCATGTCATCCGTGGGAAAAGTAGGTTCGTCTTTCTTCGGATGGATGCAATCCACCGGGCATGCATCTACGCAGGCTGCGTCTTTGGTTCCGATGCAAGGTTCGGCAATCACGTAAGTCATGGTAATCCCCTTATGGTTAAACTCCGCTCCGCTCGTACTGCGCGACTCGGCAGCGGCTGAACTTAATAGCATAACTCGAATGTGATGAGATGTGGCGGCTGCTACAGTTAATCGTGAAATTTCGCGGATGACTGGCGAACCGCCGCATCCTGCGGAGTTTGCAGAGCGAAGGTCGGATTAGGGGGCGGGATGCAGGAAGCCGGCCCCCGCAGTGAGGTAATGCACTCCTGCTGCAATAGCTAACAATGATCTGCTAAGTCTCGCAGATTATGCCCCTATTCTCAACAATCCAATCGCTGCACTCAGCCATATGGCGAATCCTGTGACGTTTAGAGCGATTCTCCATCTCCAACTGTCGATGATGAAATTGTATTTTGCGTCCATTGTAATTTCCTCTCTTTCGTTTGACGGGACAATCGGTCAATCGTTAGTTGAGATACGCGGACGCGCGCGCAAAGGTTCCGATGAAATCGGGTGCTGCGGCCATCAGGGGACGTGGCATCAGAATTAGACTAACAACGGCAAGTTTGAACCAGTCGCCGGAAGAGGATCGGCAATTTTATTAAGCCCTGGGTAATGCGCCAGCAAAGGCTCAGGGGCCATGACCCGCCGCCCTGTCAGCATGTGTTTTAGTTGTAGCGCGTTAACTCCGGCTTTGGCTTCGAAATGGTTGTTGGCGATCACGTAGGTCACACCCGCTTTGGATGCAATGCGATTGATTTTTTGTTTCCATCCCACTAGTTGAGCTTCGCTATATAGATAGTTGTAACGGTCATCGCGGCTGTCGGCGTCGAACCACTGGTCGTAGTTGCGTCCATGCAGACGGACGTAGCCAATGCTTGAAGTTACATGCTCGGTAGGTTCAAGCGATCTCCCTATTACCGGCTGGTCGATGTTGCAGAAGGCCACGTTATTCTGCATGAATGAACGGATGGTTTCAGGATTGTCCCAACTCGAATGTCGGACTTCCAAAACGCGCGGGTACTCGATGAATTGCCGCAATAAAAGCTCGACGTATTCACGATTTAGCGACGTGTTCTTGAACGACACCGGAAATTGGATCAGCAATGAACCGAATTTTCCTGTCGAAGCCAAAGCTTCCAACCCTTCGCGCGACAACTTTTCATCTTCATCGTTTGGCTTGATGCTCACCGCAGAAGTTGGTTCCATTACAGCTAATGGGGAATGCGTGAATGACCGATGCAATTTGGCGGTGAATGTAAAGTTGGGATTACCAGACACGCGACGCGCCCATACTTTTGCGAGTTCTGGCTTGATGTGACCGTAGAAAGACGTATTGATCTCGACCACATCAAAGCATTGGGCGAGGTATTCGAGAGGGTGCTCTTTTCTTCGCTGCATTCCCGAGGGGTAGAAAATTCCATCCCAGTCTTTGTAAGACCAACCAGCGGTGCCGATGCGGATTTGTGAAGGAGTATCCATGAGCAGAAGGCTTGGAGCTAAATAACAGTGTAATTCTTAGGCCGTGCTTCTGCCTCCCAGGTGAAGGCGGCTATAACCGGAACATTGTCCTGTTGAGCGCGGCGAAGCATCCCTTTTACAAGATAAGACTGCACGGCAAGAAATAAGGATCCTTCGCTACGCGGAGGAAGGCAAATGCAGATTTAGTTGGTTTTGCTAACGGAAGTTCTAATCACCATCAATAAAAGATTAAGGCAACCCAGTACGCGCCGTTGGGATAGGTGCTGGTTTTCGCGTAGCAGCTTCCTGATGCGAACGAGTTCAGCGAAGGGTCAGAAACCACTTTCGAAATTCCTGTCGGAAGATCGTCAGGTTGCATTGCTGTGTAACGCAGAATGTATCTGCCCTGCGGAGACGGTGTTTTTAGGGAGTCCGCTTGCGCCATAGCGCACGCAGTTGATTTGGCGATAGCGTCCTTCACGCGGCGCAGTTCTGACAAATGTGATTGCATTCTCATCCGCGCAATACCGTCCCCAATTGCATCGTGCGCCTGTTTGGCTGAAATCGACGGCAAGATATGGGCAAAATCCTGCACCACATACAGTCGAGATGCGCTTTGCACGATGGCAAATCCCGCGGCGTTGAAATCTGAGCTTAAAATATTTTCGCGGTGATGCGGAGAATGCATGAGATTGTCTTCAGCCTGCTCCACCGTCCCTGCGTACGCGACATTCTCTCCGGCGAGATCAAAGTGCAATTTAGAACTTGCGGCCAATCGTTGCGGCAACCCCGGCTCTCCATCGAATTGATGCGAAAGCTGCTGTTGCGCGGCCATGGCTTCCGCGTGCGCGCGGGCGGCGTCGGTTAGTCCTTGATCGGGTTGGAGTGGTGACATTCCAGCCTCGGCGCGTGCTTGATTGGCCAGCGCGAAAAGGTGACGCTCATCAGTCGAACCGAAAGGAAAAACCTTCTCGTCTGAACTGAGATTACGTAGTGCGACAGCATTGACCGTGACCGTCGCTACCGGCCTATTCTGGCCCAAAGCCCCAGCCGGGGCAACTAAAACGCCCAGCAAAACCCTCAACAAGATTGTGGTAACCCGCGACATGGTTACCTACCGCGCTTAGAATCGGGAGATACAACTTACTACTTTGTTCCTTGGACAATACGCTCTAAAATCCAGTCACGCATCATTACAATGGAGACATTACTGCTAGGCATTCTTCTGCTTTCCAATCTAGTACTTCTGGTGCTTGCCGCGCTGTTGTATCAGCGTTTTCGCCGCAGCAGCAGTCAAGCAGAAGCCCTCACCCAACTTGCAAGCCAGGCCGAGTCGCTGCACCAAACTCTGTCGCGTCAGTTCGCCGCATCGACTGCCGATATGGCCACCCGTCTGGAGCAAACCAAAGGCGATCTTCGACAGCAGGTGGCAGACCGCCTTGGGGAAGGTTTCTCATCGATTCGCAGCGGAGTAGAAGAACAGATGAAAGCGGGGCGGCACGAGCAGGCAGGGCGCCTAGCCGAGGCCCGCACGGAACTTACTTCATCACTTGCCCTGACAACTTCGCAACTTAAATCCGACTTCGACAACCTGACGCAAAAAACCATGCAGAGTCTGGATTCGATCCGCGACCGCGTCGATGCCAAGCTGCTCGCAATTACCGACCAGGTGCAACAGAAGCTCGACCAAAATATAAAAGAAGGATTCGTGCAGTTCGAGAAAGTGCAACAGCACCTGAAGAATGCGGAAGAACAATTGCGCGAAGTTGGCGCTCTCGGACATTCGATCAACGATCTAAACAATCTATTGAAGCTCCCGCACCTGCGAGGCACCTTCGGCGAAGCCAGCCTTGAGCGCTTGCTCGCCGACTTTCTACCGGTGCATATGTTCGAAATGCAGTGCACTGTGAATGGCGGGGGACGCGTCGATGCGATGATTCAATTCCCTGACCGCCGCCTGCCTATAGATGCCAAGTTTCCGCGCGAGCAAGTTCTCGCGCTATTCGAAAGCAATGTCGAAGCGGAGATCGAACTGGCGCGCCACGAATTCGTTCGCGTCATGAAAGTCGAGGCCCGCCGAATCAAGGTGTACATTCAGCCCGAGCATGGGACTACCGACATTGCCCTCATGTATCTTCCCAGCGAAACGTTATACATGGAAGCGGTGCGGAACCGCGAGTTGGCCGACTGGCTCAATCAGCAACATGTGTTTCCGGTTTCTCCGAATACTCTGTTGATGACACTGCAGACGATAGCGTTAGTACATAAGTGGTACGAGGTCGCTAGCAAATTCGAGAAGAGCCGCCTGGAATTGGGGAAAGCGCAAAAATCTTTTGATCACTTCCAAAACCAATTTGAAAATGTTGGCAAGAGCCTGAACAAGGCTCAAGATGCATTTGATACGGCGCAGCGGCATCTGAAGTCCTACCGCGGAAAAGTGACCGTATTAAGTGGGCAGGAGCAACTTGAACTGGAAGAGAAAGACGAAGAAACCATTCTGCCACTGATCGACAAAGCCAGCGCCTAAGCGGCCCTCATGCGGTTCTTCCAGCGCGACCACACGAACCAGACAACACCCGCCACGAGCAATGCTCCGATGACCGCGTCGAATTTGTGGAAATACACCCCCAGCGCACGCCAGTTTTCCCCTAGCTTCATCCCGAACCACGCGAGCGCGAAGCACCACGGCCATGATCCCAAAAAGGTGTAGAGATGAAAACGCCCGCGTGGCATTCGAGCTACCCCTGCCGGGAGTGCGATGAAGGTTCGGACTACGGGTAAAAGCCGTCCGAAAAAGACGGCCAGGTACCCCCACTTGCTGAAGAAACGGTCCGTCCAATCCAACTCATGACTGCTTAGTAGCAGCCAGCGCCCGTATTTTTCCACCAGAGGACGGCCGCCGTAACTGCCGATTTCATACGCAACCAACGATCCCAAATTGCATCCGATCGCCCCGGCCGTGGCGACCCAGAGCAGCTTCATCGCTCCCGTATATACCAGATATCCCGCGAACGGCATGATCAATTCCGAAGGTAGAGGAATACATGCCGACTCAATCGCCATTAGTACGGCGATTCCCCCATATCCCATCGCAGAAATAAGGGTCTTGATAAAAATAAAGAGTACGCCGAGAATTTTTTCGGTCATGATCGGATGTAAGAAGCTACAGGCAGGCTATAAGGTTTAGATGGCTCAGGGTCAGGGCTAGAACGACCCTTCCTGCGTGAAGGTAAATCCCGGGAGCGACGCGCCTTCAGAGGTTTTGGCTATCTTTACTCGTTCAGTGGGGGCGTCGGGTGCAGTTACTTCCGCGGGACGCAGCACCGCATAGTTCGAGAACACTTCGCTGTAAACTTTTGTGACCAGGTAGTCCTGCCCACCGTCGTTCTTACGCCAAACCTGACCGAGTTGCACCGACTTGACTGCCAATGATTTGCCTCTCTGATGTACAGAAATCTGTATTTAGAGTACCCACCGCGCAATCTCGCGTCAAATATTACAGTGGAAAAGATTAAAGGGAAACACTCTCTGCATCCAATTTCGGAAATGACATGCGTATTTTGCTACGATTCGTATGGATTCCAGAAGTACTCATATGCCGCAGAGGGACAGACAAAAAAAAACCGTTGCCTCAGCATCCGCATACAAAAATGCGGGTTCAAGAATAGGTTCGGCAAAGAAGCGTTTCAACCCTCTCGATCCTGCACGGGTAAATGGAATTCTCGCCCGCCTCGACCAACTTTATCCGGACGTGACCTGCGCTTTAACTCACCAGAGCGCTTGGGAACTCTTGGTGGCAACCATTCTTTCCGCACAGGCCACCGACGTGAGAGTCAACATGGTCACGCCCGCTCTGTTCAAGAAATATCCAACGGTGCAGGATTTTGCCGCCTTGCAACCTCAACAGCTTGAGCCGGATATTCGTTCCACGGGATTTTTTCGTAACAAGTCGAAGTCGGTAGTGGGGGCCGCTCAGAAAATCGTCGCCAATTTTAACGGCGAGGTCCCCGGCAACATGGATGACCTGCTCACGCTCCCCGGGGTCGCGCGCAAAACTGCAAACGTCGTGTTAGGAACGTGGTTCAAGACCGGTGAAGGGCTCGTGGTCGATACCCATGTGCATCGCATTTCCCGGCGGCTTGAGCTTACCCGCAGTGATGATCCAAAAACCATCGAACAGGATTTGCTTCTCATCATTCCACAGCCGCGGCGGATATTATTTTCCCATCAGGTGATTTGGCACGGAAGAAACCTTTGTATCGCGCGACGGCCAAAATGCGTCGATTGCCCACTGGAAAACCTTTGTCACGCTGGAGACAAGACCTGGAGCACGGTCGACATGCACAAGAACGCCCGTCTGTGACACAGCCCAATCTGGCCACAATGTTCTGCGCCACATGCCACTTAGAATTTCATCAATCCCTGCGGCCACGCGCCTGCTTTTCAACCGACCACACATCCTCCGCCTTAGTCTCAAACGGATATACATGGACCATCCATCCAAAAACTTGCGGGATAAATCTTCCCCCTGCTGCGTCGCACGCTTCTTGGGTAGTAATTGATCCGCCTAACCCAAACTCGGGATTCGGTTGCATGCCCGCGCCTTTCTTCTCAGGCGGAGGCGCGCAAAGATTTACGTGAGCGTGCCATTGTGCGACGCTCAATGGAATTCGCGAGTTCAACTCATCTTCACTAGCGGTCTTCTTCGCCGTGTACATCACCCCGATCAGCTTGTAACCATCGCCATTCTTCTCGTAGAGCAAAGATGTCGGATGTTCCGGATTGAACCGCCTCCCTGCCTCAAACGCATACCAGTAATTCGTGAAGTGATACTGCTTTTGAGGAAGTTCGGGATGGAAAATCTTAAATCCGTCGGCCATTGCCACTTTGTAATCCTGATATTTCTCCGCAACCTTGCGCGCGGCATGTGCTACTTGATCCGCTTTTTCTTTGTCTCCCGGCTTCAAATCGCGCAGTGCCGTCATCTTCATATGCGGGCCCATGTCCATGTGGTGACCTTCCATGGCATGCGTCGCCGGGACATTGCCGGAACTGTTTGCGTCAGACATTTCTCCGGCCTTCATGTGCGACATATCGTGGCCCGAGGACATATCCATGGTCGACATGTCCATGTCCTTTGACGGTGGTTTCACCGATTGGGCGCCAACCAAAGACAATGTCAGAAGAACGAAAAGCGCTGCCGATGCAGGGTACTTCATAGTGGTGTTCCCCTTTTTATATAACCCTGAATAATCCAATTAGTTTTTTAATCGGCGCCCGTTACCTGAGGTGATAGGAGTAACTGCCGGGTAGGAAAACACTCTCATCTGCCGCGTTGCTTTTATCTTCCGCGCACCTTATACCCGTTCAAAGGTGTCTGCACTATACCGGATTGCTGCTTCCTTACCTGCTCGAACGCAGTCAGGTACACCGATTCCGTTGTATGCGTTACCGGTAAACAATAAACCTGAAGGTTGAAGCTTCCTGATTTGTGCGAGTTTTTCAAGATGACCAACATTGTATTGAGCCATTGCCTTCGGCCATTTATAAACGCGTGAGAATAGCGGTTCGGTCTGAATCTTCAGGACCTGTCGCAGTTCGCTTCTGACCGTTTGCACGATTTCATCGCCAGACAAATCTAGAATTGCTTCGTCGCGCGTTCCTCCCAAAAAACAGCGGATCAGAGCGCGATCTTCAGGCGCACGCTGAGGGAATTTGTTGTGCACGAAAGTTGCCGCCATTACACGCTTGTGTTCGCTTCGCGGCGCCAGATATCCAAATCCAGCCGGAAGTTGAGCCCGGACCGTTTGGTCATATCCGAGACAGACCGTGACCGACGAACTATATTGAATGCCGCGCAATTCGGCGGCAAGCTCCGCATGCGATTCATTCAGCAATGCTGCTGCCACGTGCGCGGGCGTGGCCAGTATTAATTCCTCGAACTCCTGCGTCTGGTCGCGGGCGGAAAATTTCCATTTTTGATTCTCGAAACGAAGGGACTCAACCGGGGAATTGGGACGCAGACTGGCTTCCGGCAGGCGGTGCAGAATTCCGTCCACCATTTGCTGCATCCCCCCTTTAAGCGTCGTGAACAGTGGACGTGGTGGGTTCTTATTTTTAATCGCTTGTGTGCGATTAAGAATCATCGCTTTGCTTAGGCTTCCATGGGCCGCCTGCATATCGGCAAAACGGGGCAACACCGCTTTCAAACTTAGGTTGTGCGCGTCTCCTCCATAAATTCCCGATAGCAGCGGATCGGCAAGGCGCTCTACCATTTCTGCACCGTAGTGACGTTCGACAAACGATGCGACGCTCTCATCGGTTTCAACTTTGCTCGCAGATCGGAACCACTCGCGCGCCATCTTAATTTTTGTGCGAAAAGAGAATAGAGGCGACAATGCAGACGGCAATATTTTTGTTGGCACCATAAAGGCTAGGCCGTCCGGAATCGGAGTGAGTTCCCCGTTCACCAGGATGTATGTCTTGCGCCCCAAATCATTTGAGCCGATCAGTTGATCGCCCAATCCAAGTGCAACGCATAATTCCGCCGCCGATGCTTTCTCCGTGAGAAACGAATCGGGGCCGGCCTCGACCAGACAACTGTCGATGCGCTCACTCCGAATCACCCCACCGAAGCGCGGACTAGCTTCGAAGAGAACATATTCGAGAGGAACTCCTGCTTGTTTTTGTTTTTGAAGATAAAACGCCGCAGACAATCCTGAAATTCCGCCGCCAATAATCGCAATACGCTTCATTGCGTAGGGGAGCTAACTTTTTGCGCCTGCGGGAAGGGCGACGCCCCGCACGCTCTGTAGACGCGAACGCACAATATCCCCAAGCGCACCGGTTAACAAAGCTGAGTCGTTCAGGGATTCTGCACGCTTCAACCACAAACCTTCATTCTCAGCAAATTTCTGGAATGCGATATCAATGTCATAAAGCACTTCGACATGGTCACAGAGAAATCCAATGGGTTGAATGAACACCCCTTTGGCGCCTTCAGATTTCAGCGAGAGAATAGTGTCTTCCACGGTCGGTCCCAGCCATGGTCCTCCCGACATTCCCTGGCTTTGGAAAGCGAACCTCCAGTCGGCGTTCGCGAGTGCAAGTTCTTTCGCCACCAGTGCGGCAGTTTCTTTGGCCTGCATTTCGTAAGGATCGCCATCCGTGATCGTGCGCTGCGGAACACTGTGCGCGGTGAAAATAACGGGAGGCCGAATACCCTTTTCTTTTTCAGCCATCGATAATCCCACCTGAAGTTTTTCCGCAAATGCCTTAATCAGCGATGGATGATCGTGCCATGATTCAACAAAATCGATTTCGAATGGAGGGTCTCCGCCCACGCTGAGCGATGAACGGTACAAACCAACGCTGGTGCGGGAATTTTGCGGCGCCAGACAAATAGCGATTGCGCGATCTACCCCATCCGCTTCCATTTGCTTCAATGCGCTGGCGACGAATGGCGTCCAATTCCGCATTCCCACGTATACCGGCAGACCAGTCTCAGTGGATAAAAGCTTTCCCTGCGTGAGCGTCAACTCCGTCAGCGGCGAGCGCCCGATCAGTCCGTAACGATGAGTGACCTCTTCGACCACTTCTGTGGTTAAAGGTCGCCCCCGGGTTATTTGCAGCAGGAATTCTGGAACATCTTCCACCGAGTCCGGGCTGCCGTGAGCCAGCAAAAGTACGGCGGCTTTCTCCGCGCCATCTCGCATGTCTCCGGGCGACACTCCTCCATCAGCTTGGCCGACGGAGGGACGCGCGTCCTTCCCCTTTTCTGATGTTGAAATTGACATGTTTAAACCATTGACCTGATTCGATCTTCAGCGACGAATCTTTCCCCCGGTTGCTCTTGTATATATTTTGTCAACGCCTTAACACTTTCTACCGGAGTTTCTGGAAGAATCCCGTGACCAAGGTTGAAAATGTGCCCTGGACGCCCCGCTGCCAACTCCAGAATTTCCTTTGCACGCGACTGCAGCAATTTCCAATCCGCGAACAATAAAACCGGATCTAGATTTCCCTGCACCGCGCCCTTGTAATCAATACTGCACCAGCCTTTATCAAGCGGAACGCGCCAGTCGAGCCCGATTACGTCGGCTCCGGTTTCTTTCATCCAGGGTAAAAGCGCCGTGCTGTCGGTCCCGAAATAAATGACAGGCACTCCAGTCTGTTTCAATATCCGAACCAGTGCGATCGTGTGAGGAAGCACATGCTCGCGATAGTCCTCCACGCTGACACATCCCACCCAGCTATCGAAGATCTGAATAACATCTGCACCTGATCGCACCTGTTCCACTGCATACTCCGAAACGACCGCAACCAGTTTCTGCATCAGCTCATTCCAGCCCGCGTCCGCATACATCATCTTTTTCGTGTTGAGGTAGTTGCGAGAGCTGCCACCCTCGATCATGTAACTCGCCAAGGTAAAAGGCGCGCCACAAAAACCAATAACCGGCAACGAAGTCCCAAAATGTTTGGCAACCAGTGAAACCGCTTGCGAAACATAACCCAAGTCCGCCGCGCGGTGGGTCTGAAGTTTCGCAATATCTTCTTCGCTACGAAGCGGCCTCTCAATCACCGGTCCCTCGCCTGGAGAGAAATGAAACGGCAAGCCCATGACTTCAAGCGGAAGCAAGAGGTCAGCAAAGATGATCGCCGCATCCACGCCAAGCGCCTCGGCAGCGGTAATAGTGACTTCGGCAGCAAGATCCGGTTTTTTGCAGATTTCTATTAACGAATACTGCTTTCGGATGGCACGATACTCGGCCATATAACGTCCCGCTTGCCGCATAAACCACACCGGAGTGCGATCAACCGGCTCAGATCGACACGCCTTGACGAACCTCGCATTCGGGGCCGACATGAATATTCACTGTAGCATTTTGTGGCATGGCCGGTATGACCGCCCCAACGCTACTTTTCTGCGTTCAGAGTACCAAGAGAGTACTTATCCGCTGGCCACTACGGCCTTATATTCGACCAAGAGTTTCATCACATACAGTGGGAGGTTTTTAATGGCTGCAAGCCAAGTTGTTCTTTATTTCGATAAACCTGAAGATGCATTACTCTTCACTCTCGCTGCCAGTTCCGTAATCGCTTCCGATGAGCCTGCACGCACCGACGAGTCCGCGCAAAACATCGCCAAGGAAATATCCAAGGCAACGCGCATTACCACCGAGGGTTCCCTAACCAGGGAAACCGGTGCGACTGAGCCGCGCGCCGCTCACTGCGCTTAAAATTTCTGCGGAACGTCTAAACGGTAGCCGATTCCACGCACCGTTTTCAGGTAAGAAGGTTTTTCTGGATCAGGCTCTATCTTTTCCCGCAATCGCCGCATGTAAACATCCACCGACCGCGGCGTCACAAAGCATCCCGCCGACCACACCGCATCAAGCAACTGATCGCGCGTAAAAACTCGCGCCCGATGACAAGCTAAGTAATGCAGTAATCGAAATTCGCGTGCGGTAGTGGGGACTATTTGCCCGTTAACTTTGAGGATCATCGAACTAACGTCAATCGCAATCGCTCCGAGTTCCAATATTTCGGACTGATCAGTTTGAACGTTTCGCCGAAGTACCGCCCTCACTCTTGCTACCAATTCGCGCGGAGAAAAAGGTTTGGTAATGTAGTCGTCGCCGCCGAACTCGAACCCCTTAATGCGGTCAGCCTCGCCGGTCTTCGCGGTAAGAAAAATAATCCGCGTTTGCGACAGAGTTTTGTTCGCCCGAATATGACGACACAGCTCGATACCGTCGCTTCCGGGAATCATGATGTCTAGCAGCAGCAGTGCGGGACGGTCTCGCTCAGCTTCTTCGATGACGGTGGCCGAATTCGCCATCCACTTCGTCGAATATCCCGAACTGTTGAGATGCAAGCAAACTAGCCCCGCTATGTCCGCATCATCCTCCACCACAAAAATCGTCGGTGCCCCAACTTCCGTGTCAGAAATTGATGTTTGAGCTGGCCTTCGGTGAGGCGCACTCGTTCCAGAAGCGTCCGCAGACCTCTGAATATGCATGTTGCAACCATCATGCGCGAATAGCTTTGCAGGAATATTGCGGAGAGATGAACAGTTGATGAATTTGTGGCGGGTGCGGCCCACCACTATTTTGCCGCGGCGACGTCATTATAAAATTTCTGGAGTACGTAGAATGCCTGCTTCTTCTGCCCTCGGTCGGAAATCAAGCCTTTCCGATTGCGGAAATCCTGAACTCCGGGTAGCAATCGCCGCGGCGATCTGAAATCCATCAACAGCCAAGGAGAAATCCCTGCCAAAAATGGGATCTTCTTCAGCATTGTGATCTGGTGCTCAAAAACATTTGCCTGAAATTCTTCCGAGAACCTGGTTGCCGAATCGCCATGCCTTCCCGCTACTGCACCCGCCCCAAATTCGCTGAGAATCATCGGCTTATTGTAGGCACTCTTCCATTGCAACCGGTCCGCGTCCTCCGGCTTGCCTTCGTACCATCCAACGTATTCGTTCAGTCCCAGCACATCAATAAACTCGCCCAACGGATCGTTCAATGTTCTTTCATCCGGCCCACTCTTGTCCGTATGATTCATCGCCGAGGTCAGAAGCCGTGTGGGATCTTGTTGGCGCGCATAGTTGGCTAAAGCCTTCAAAAATCCTGTCCGGCCCGCTTCGGAGGTTGGAGTTTCATTCGACAGCGACCACAAAACCACTGAAGCTCGATCCCGGTCACGGGCTATCTCATCACGCAACTGTTCTTTCGCGTTTTCCAGCGTCCGGGCATTCTCCCAGGCGATGCTCCAATAGACCGGCACTTCAGACCACACCAGCAAGCCCATACGGTCGGCCAACCGGGTCATGCCCTCGTTGTGCGGATAGTGTGCAAGCCGCACAAAGTTCGCCCCTAACTCATGCGCCCAGTTCAAAAGAACGGAATCATCTTCTTCAGAAAAGGCCCGCCCCCCGCGAAATGCCGCCTCTTCATGAATGCAAATTCCGCGCAGGAAAAGTGGCGTGCCATTCAATAAAATCTGTGTCCCTCGAGTCTCGATGCTGCGAAATCCAATTTGATCTTTCACCGTATCGCCGGCAGCGGAAACTATCACGTCGTACAGCTTGGGATTTTCAGGCGACCAGAGTTGCAGCTTCGCGGGAAAGTGAATTTCCGCGCGCCCGTTGCCATCAGCAGTCACCGACTGCTTGATATGCGCTTCAGGAATTTCAACCGTGACCTTGCTATTTTTCGCTGCTCCATTTAGCTGCACCCATCCTGCGATCTCATCCCGCGATCCCTTTGCCAGCTGAACAAAGTAATCTTGTACAAAAGTGTCGGGTACTTCCACCAGTTGCACGTCCCTGGTCAGCCCTCCGTAATTCCACCAATCCGTGTTCAGCGCCGGAACCCCTTCGGCCAGCCTGACGTTATTCACTTCTACTACGACGCTGTTTTCACCATCCAGAATGCCGTTCGTCACTTCAAAATTGAATGCAGTAAAACCGCCGACGTGGTCTCCCAGCTTTTCTCCATTAAACCAAACATGCGCCACATAATTCGCAGCCCCGAAATAGAGGAACAGTCGGGTATGCGCTCGCTTCGCATGAGAAAAATAGCGTTGGTACCAGATGGTTCCGTCGTAATACAACAACGATTCTCGCTGCGAATTCCAGTCACCCGGCACCGATAACTTTGGCGAAGCGTCGAAGCTGTACTCCACCAGATCGCTCTTGTCGCGTGGCTTTGCATTCTTGTAAAAATGGGCGCTCTCCCCAGTTTGGTAAGGATCCACAATTGCATTCCAACTTCCATCGAGGCTCGTCACCGTGCGTGCGCTAACGTTTGTGATCAAATTCGCCGTTGCTGGATCTGCAAAAGCCAGTCCAACAAGCATGCAGAGAGTAAAGAGCTTTATCGCATTTGAAATCATCTTGGTAACCAGATGTTTACGGATGAAAATCATCGACGCAGTATAGAACGAACTTCGAGCACAGTGCTCTGTATCTGATCCATATTTATAATTTAAAAACTTTGCAATAGAATGTGCCATGCGACAACCTGACCAGCATCATGCCAAATTATTACTTACCGTTATTGCATTGCTTTTGCTGTTACCTTCTTCCGTTCTCAAGTCGCAGTCTGCCATGCCTCCATCCCCGTCGCCTTCCAAAACGACTGATCAGGTCTTCAAAAACATTCAGGTTCTCAAGGGGATTCCATCGGACCAACTCATCCCCGCGATGCAATTTATGACCTCCTCTCTTGGGGTGCAGTGCGACTTTTGCCACATGGAAGGCTCGTTCGATAAGGATGACAAAAAACCGAAAGTTATCGCCCGCAAGATGATGCAAATGGCCATCATCATTAACCAGGAGAATTTCGAGAGCCATCGGCAAGTGACCTGCTTCACCTGCCATCGGGGTTCTCCGCAGCCGGTCGCGATTCCTATCATCACCGCCGAGGCCACACCGCCTTTCCCTCAGGGCTTGGATGAAGACACTCCCCCGGCCAATCTTCCCTCACCAGATTCAATCATCGATAAATATGCCCAGGCTGTGGGAGGATTTGCGGCCATGCAAAAAATCCACAGCCGCGTAGAAACCGGAAAAATTTCACTGGGCCCGCGTCAGTTTCCCATCGAACTCTTCGTCATCGCCCCCGACAAATCCGCGCAGGTGATGCATCTTCCCAATGGAGAAAACGTGACCGGCCTCAACGGTAAGCAAGGTTGGTCAAGCGCCCCAGGACGTCCAATGCGTGAGATGTCCAGCGGAGACGTTGCTTCTGCATTTCTTGACGCCGACCCACAATTTCCCGCTGACGCCAAAAAAGTTTTCAAAGAATTACGGGTTGAGCACGAAGAAAAGATTGGCGACCGCGATACTTACGTTGTTGTTGGTGCGCGCGAAGGCCTGCCCCCCACCCGTCTTTATTTTGACAAAGAGTCTTCGCTTTTATTGCGGCAGGTGCGCTACTCCGATTCGCCGCTGGGACTAAATCCAACTCAGATCGATTACGGCGACTACCGAGTCCAGGATGGCGTCAACCTCCCCTTTAGACGAACAATTTCTCAGCCCCGGGGCCGCTCCACCGTTCAGATAGATCGTATCCAGCTAAATGTTCCGGTCGATGATTCTAAGTTTGTGAAGCCTCAACCGGCGATGTCGCCGGATAAGCACTAAGCGCCGTCCTGCTAAAATCGAGCGGTGACGTTTCCCATTACTCGGCTCCGGCGGTTGCGAAAGAACGAATCGCTGCGATCCTTGGTGCGCGAAACTCGGCTGACTCCTGAAGCATTGGTCTATCCCCTTTTCGTATGTCCCGGCAGCGGTGTCCGCAAAGAGGTCGTCTCGATGCCCGGGGTGTTCAACCTTTCAGTGGACGAGGCCGTCAAGGAAGCACGGGAGGCTTCTTCTCTGGGTATCACCGCACTCATTCTTTTTGGCCTGCCTGAAACTAAAGATGAAGTTGCCTCCGGCGCTTGGGCCGACCATGGAATCGTGCAGCAAGCTACGCGGGCCATTAAACGCGAATTGCCGCAAATGCTCGTCATTGGAGACGTCTGCCTGTGCGAATACATGTCGCATGGGCATTGTGGAGTCGTGCGAAAGTTGCCTGAACCCTTACATACCGCCACCCAGCATGCTGCCGCCGTCGCCATCGATCATCCCGAGCAAAAAATGAAAGCCATTGAAGATTTGGCTGCGATTGCGTTGCGAACGGACCAAGCGCAATTTGAAATCGTCAACGACGAGAGTTTGAAACTGCTTGCCCGCACAGCCGTTTCCCTGGCGCAGGCTGGAGTCGACATCGTCGCGCCCTCCGACATGATGGATGGCCGCGTCGCATCGATTCGCGCCGCTCTGGATCAAGCCGGATTCATCGACACTCCCATCCTCTCTTATGCCGCAAAATTCGCTTCCGGATTCTACGGGCCCTTCCGCGAAGCCGCAGGTTCGGTTCCCCAGTTCGGCGACCGCCGCTCCTACCAAATGGATGGGGGCAATGTACGTGAAGCCATGCGCGAAATCGCCGCCGACGTCGAAGAAGGCGCGGACATGATTATGATTAAACCCGCTCTTCCCTATCTCGACGTAATTGCAGCTGCGCGAGAAAGATTCGATTTGCCTCTCGCTGCCTACCAAGTCTCGGGAGAGTACGCAATGATCGAGGCTGCCGCCCGCAATAATTGGATCGACCGCAACCGTGTGCTGATGGAATCCTTGATCTCGATCCGGCGCGCCGGGGCGAGCATCATACTTACGTACCACGCCAAATTGGCTGCCCAGCTGTTGGGTTAGCGGTCCCCATCAGTCTGTTCTAGAATCATCCGTTTGCTGTTTCGCATCTATTAACTTTCTGCCCCCCAAGGAGTGCTCTTGGCTGACACGACGTACGACGTAACCATCATCGGAAGTGGTCCAGCAGGTTACACCGCTGCCATTCGCGCCGGTCAATATAAGCTGAAAACTGCCCTTATCGAAAAAGATAACGTCCTTGGGGGCACTTGCCTGCACGTCGGATGCATTCCAACGAAAGCCCTCCTCTTCAATGCTGAAATATGGGACCACTTGAAAGAGGCTAAAGAATTTGGCATCGATGGCGTTGATGCGCGGAAATTGAACTGGCCCGCTATTCAAGATCGAAAATCGAAGATCGTGGCCAAGCACACTAAGGGTCTCGATTTTCTAATGAAGAAGAACAAAGTCGAAACCGTCCGCGGATACGGAACGCTTACCGGTCCAGCAAAAAATGGAGTTTTTACAGTCGAAGTGAAGTCATCCGATGGAAAAGTTTCCCAGCTGAAAGCCAAGAATGTGATCGTATCTAGCGGCTCTGAGGCCCGCATGATTCCGGGGCTAACGCCAGATGCGCAGGTACTTACCAATATCGAAATATTAGACATTGGGCAAATTCCGAAAAGTTTAATCGTCGTCGGAGCTGGAGCCGTGGGCGTGGAATTCGCATCAATCTTCCGTTCGTTCGATACGAAAGTTACGATCCTTGAGATGCTACCGCGGCTCGTCCCAGTGGAAGATGAAGAAGTCTCCAAGGAACTGGCTCGCGTTTACCGCAAACGCGGCATCGAGTTTTTTACCGGCGCGAAGGTGGACAAAATCGACAAAACCAAGTCGGGGGTGAACGTAGCGTTCACAGTAGATGGAAAGCAACAAACAATCGAAGCGGAAAAGATTTTGATTGCCATTGGACGCAAGCCGCGCACGGAAAATATTGGGCTGGAAAAAACCCGCGCTCAACTCGAGCGTGGCTTCGTAAAAACGAATGAATGGATGCAGACTGCCGAGCCCGGCCTCTACGCCATCGGCGACATCGTGATGGGAACGCCGCAATTGGCGCATGTCGGCGCCATGGAGGGCATTGTCGCCGTATCCAAAATCGCCGGTAAAGCCTGTAAGCCTATCGATCCCCTAAAAATTCCAAATGCTACCTATTGTCATCCTGAGATCGGCAGCGTGGGACTCACCGAAGCCAAGGCTAAAGAAAAGGGATACAACATAAAGGTCGGTAAATTCCCTTTCACTGCGAATTCGCGGGCGTCCATCGTAGGCCAACACGATGGTTTCATCAAAATTATCTCCGACGCCAAGTACGGCGAGATTCTAGGCGTACACATCATTGGCCCGCAAGCCACGGAACTAATCGCAGAAGCGGTGGCCGCCATGGAACTCGAAGCGACCGTCGAAGATTTAGTGTGGACGATTCACGCGCACCCCACGCTAGCCGAGGCCATGCTGGATGCATCGAACAGCGTCTATGGAATGGCGATCAACGCGTAGATAAATAATGAAAGTTCGCGAAGCTTGAAGTTAATCGAACGAGATGGATGGTGTTTGAACCGGACACGTGGAAGCCATCGCCAATATAAACACTCCCAGGAAATTTGGGCTGGTTACGGTAGCCGGTAAGCCAAATGACGACTTGGGAATGGGCACGTTGAATAGTATTCTGAAACAAGCTGGCTTAAAGAAATGAAAAAATATCTGATTGTCGTTGAAGCGACCGGACCGGCTTTTCCGCCTATTCCCCCGACTTGGAAGGGTGCGTTGCCACGGGGACAACTAAAGAACAAGTAGAGAATCAAATGCAGGAAGCGATTTCATTTCATCTAGAAAGTATGGCCATAAACGGCGACCCTATCCCCGAGCCTCGTACATATTCCGCGAATGTGGAAGTCCAGAGCCATGCCTGATGATTTCTGTAGCTAATCTCGGCACGCTCGATTATCCGACGGCCTTGCAACTTCAGCGCAAGCTTGTCGAACTCCGCAAAGAAAATCGTATTGGCGACACATTGCTTTTGCTTGAGCACCCGCCAGTCATCACTCTTGGGCGCAATGCCAAAGCCGCAAACATACTAGCCTCGGCGGAGCAACTTTCCGCCCGCGGCGTCGAGGTTTTCGAATCCGACCGTGGGGGCGACGTTACATTCCACGGGCCCGGACAAGTGGTGGGGTATCCCATCTTCGATCTGCGAACTTTTTCCTCAGTAGATCCGAAACGCCAGACTCTGGGCGTGATCGAATATGTGCGCCGCTTGGAAGAGGTGCTGATTCGAACCTGCTCAGAATTTGGCATCAGCACCCAAAGAATCTGCCGGCTAACGGGAGTGTGGACCCACCCAGATCGCGTAGGCACAGCCGCCCCCGGCTGTGCAGCCGAGCAAAGCCCGGCCAACAATTTGTCTTTCGAAGCCGCGAAGATCGCCGCCATCGGTATACACATTTCGCGCTCGATTACTTCTCATGGCTTTGCCCTGAACGTCGATACGGATCTAGATTTCTTTAACCTAATCATTCCGTGCGGCATTGTTTCGAAACCGGTCACATCGATGGCTAAGGAACTGGGAAGGACCGTGGATCGGATCGAAGTTACCAACGCGATCGTGCGTACCTTCGGCGAGGTGTTCGACAGCCAAATTTTGTTCGTCGAAAATATCGAAGATCTCTTAAACCCTGTCGGAGTTCCGCTCAAAATCCCTGCCAACTTGCGGACGATTCACCGTTCAGAAGAAATTTTTCCCGCGTAAGAACGAAGCAATTGGATTCCAGCGGCCTTCCACGATACGATTGAAGCCGAAAGCAGTAAACTATGGCCCAAAAGATTCCTGCCAACAAGAGCACTGACCGCGATTCAACCGGTGGTAATAAAAACGCCAATCTAAACAAACCCACAAACGGCACCGGTCAGCAAACAGGTCCAAATCCCCAGCAACGCACTTTCGATATCCCCGACTACCGACTGGAGAAGCCCGCATTCTCCGTGACCCAGAATTGCGAAGGCACTGCGGTCTGCTACGACATTACGGGGGATCTCGATGCTCCAGTACCCCCCATCCGGGAACCGAAAAATCTCGACAAAAAACAGTGCATCGAGATCTACCGCTACATGCTGCTAAACCGCAAGATGGAAACTGCCCTCGAAAATCTTTACAAGCAAGGCAAAGTTGTCGGCGGAGTGTATTTCGGACTCGGTCAGGAGGCTTGTTCATGCGCCTCGGCCTACGCGCTGCAACAAGACGACTGGCTTGCGCCTATGATTCGCAATCAGGGGTCACTGCTGGTTCGCGGTTTTCCGCCGCGCGACATGATGATGCAATACATGGCGAAGGCAGGTTCTCCCACCGGTGGCCGCGACGGCACTTCGCATTTTGGCGACATTTACAAGCGCAATATCGTTTCTCCAATTTCAATGCTGGGCGATTTAATTCCAGTGATGGCCGGAGTGTCGCTCGGCGCAAGGCTTCAAGGACGTAACATCGCGGTCATGACCTACATCGGCGATGGCGGGCAATCCACCGGCGTCACCTACGAGGGAATTAATTTTGCTGCGGTGCAGGACTTGGGCCTGGTGCTCATTATCGAAAGCAACCACTGGGGATATTCGACTCCTTCCGAATTGCAATTTCGCGTGAAAGATTTGGCGGAGCGCGCGATAGGTTACGGAATCCCCGGCGTGATCGTTGATGGCACCGACGCTTGCCAGGTTTACGATGCGGCTCATGAAGCTTGTGAGCGGGCACGTCGGGGCGAGGGGCCAACTCTGATCGAAGCCAAAATGATGCGAATGAAAGGCCATGCCATTCACGATGGCGCCGATTATGTCCCTAAGAAAATGTTCGAATACTGGCGCAAGCGGGATCCCATATCGCGCTTCGAGAATTATCTGGTCAATGTAAAGAAATGGCTCACGCCACAGGAGCACGAAAAGCTCATTTCGGAGGTTGAAACGTTTTTGGAATCGGAGCGCGAATTTGCAGTGAATTCGCCGATGCCTCCGCCTGAATCAGCGGCCGGCGGCGTCTTTTGTGAAAACGGATGTCACGACGTAAAACCCAAATACGCCATTCCGGAAGTCAAAGAGAAAGGCGCAGGCCTCATGAAAACCAGCGAAGCCGCAGTACACTTAAAATAAACCCGGCGATCGCTCAACTCGGAATCCAGTTTGGCCCTTGCTTCGTACAGCTACTGGTAGTTTAATTTTCGAAGCCAATTAACGTCTCTCGGAGGTTTCACTCTATGAAGAAGATTTTCGTACTTGCGCTTGCATTCTTGATCGTCACCAGCATCGTCGCTGTCGCTCAGGACACCATGGGTAACTCAACCACCACAACTTCGGCCGCGTCCGACAAGATGCCCAAAGCGCCTTTGAAAAGCATCAAAGGCACCGTAAAACAGGATGGGGACAAAATCACCTTCGTCTCCGACAAAGACAGCAAATCATGGGACGTCATGAATCCCGAAACTTTGAAAGATCATGTAGGGCATCACGTCAAGCTGAGCGCTCATGTCTACGCTGATAAGGGCGCGATCCACGTGATGAATGTCAAGATGATAAAAAAGTCGGCCATGTAAGAATGCTTTTAACGCTTGCGAGATGGGCGGCTATAATGCCGCCCATATTTTCTGTCAGGGCTTATTGCCAGACATTGCCACCTCGACCGCAGCGAAGCGGGGTGGAGAGATCTGCTTCACGTCCACGTGCGCGATCTAATAAAGTTCCGAGGCGTCTGGACCGTTCCATCTCAGGGCGCGCTGATAAGCTAGCTTCTACATTTTATGAATTATTTTCTTTCAGCGCTGGCGCAGCACGCTTACGTCCTCTTGTTTCTGGTAGTTTTTGCGGAAGCCATCGGTTTGCCTGTGCCCGCGGCTTTTGCTTTGGTCGCTGCCGGGGCTGCATCTGCTGCCAAGGTCCTACACGCTCCCATCGCTCTCGCCGTTGCACTGATCGCCATGTTGTTGGGGGACAGCCTGCTGTTCGTCGCCGGACGATACACCGGATGGACTTTGCTGGGAATCCTGTGCCGGGTCTCTGCCAATCCTGAAACCTGCATTCTGCGCTCTGCCGAATCGTTCTACAAACGTGGCAAGGTCACGTTGATATTTGCCAAATTCGTTCCCGGACTCAATACGATGGCACCGCCACTGGCGGGCACCATGAAGATGCGGCCATTGCAATTTCTTCGGCTCGATTTTTTGGGGGCGGCTTTGTATGTGCTGGCGTACGGCGGATTAGGCTTCGTCTTCCGCGATTTCCTCAAATCGATCACCCGCGGATTTCAAACCGCCGGCCAGCTTATGACCATTGCCATGATCGTGGCGGCCATCGGCTACGTTATTTATCGCATTCGCATTTATCACAAGAACAAAATTTATACAGTTGTGCCACGGGTGCAAGTCGCAGAATTGGCGCAGAAACTCAAGTCGGAAGAAAAAGACAGAATTCTCGTGGCCGACGTTCGCAGTCACGGCTATTACGACGCCGACGCCGGGCGCATCAAGGGATCCATCCGCATCGAGCCCAATAATCTTCCCGTCGAGATCGAAAATCTTCCCAAGGACAAAGACATTTACGTCTACTGCACTTGAATACGCGAAGCCACCAGCGCCCGTGTGGCGCTGCTACTGCGGCAAAAGGGCTTCAATGCGTTCGTGATCGTCGGCGGCCTTGCGGCCTGGCGAAAGGCCGGACACGAGGTGGAGACGGTTCCGCAGAATGACCTGGTAAAACTCCCAACGTTCACGTAAGCCCGCGGTTTGGGTCGGACACTCCTGTCCGACGCCTTTGACTCTAGTCCTGCTTCCACGCTGAAGTAAAATCGCACCATGCCCAATCAGGAAATCGAAATCAAATTTCGCATCGCGGGCATCCGGGCCATGCGAGATCGCTTGCGAAAGGAGAATTTCAAGCAGATTACTCCGCGGACCCTCGAAATGAACACGCTTTACGACTTTGATGGACAACCGCTGAGAAAGCGCGGTGAACTCATACGTCTACGCAAATACGGATCCGAATGGCTCCTAACCTTCAAATCCAAGGGCAAAGAAGGACGCCATAAGAGGCGCACTGAACTCGAAACTGAAATAGCCGACGGCGAGAAAATGGATTTAATTCTCCTGGCTCTGGGATTCTCTGCCTTGTTCCGCTATGAGAAGTTCCGCGCGGAATGGAGCGATGGCACCGGCAAAGTCGTGCTGGATGAAACTCCGCTCGGCAACTTCGGCGAGATCGAAGGAAAACCCCGCTGGATCGACCAGACTGCTCGGCTCCTGGAAATTTCTCCCGCCGACTACATTAAACAAAGCTATGCCGAATTGTTCTATGACTGGAAGAAGCGTTCAGGGAGCGCTGCATCTGAGATGACATTCAAAGCCGTGACACACATCCGCCGAACAAACCCACGTAGGGACAGCCGCCCTCGGCTGCCCAGTCGAGCGTAGCTCGACGTGCAAATAACGAATTCGGACAGGCCAGATTAAACCCACTACCCACTTTCGCTCGTCCTGAACCTCCGAAGGCGTGTCCCTCCACTACTGCACCAAACTAACCAACAAGCCGTCCCAATAGAACACTTTCCCTGCATGGTACTCTCAGCTTGCTCTGGATTTTCTGCTACGCGAGTGGCAGTGCAGAAAGACAATTTCCGGCGAATACTGGGCACCGTGGAAGCGCTCTCCGATCTTGGCCCCGCCATGACCTCGGAGCGCGAGTTTCCGCAGACGGCGCGGCTCATGCTGTCTGCAATTATGCAGGCGGGCAGCGGGCGTGAAGCCGTCCTCTTCACCTTTACCGACAAGCCTGCGCTACTCACCTCGATCGCGTCGGAGGGATTCGCGCTCATGCCCGATCCCGCCGTCATCCCTCTCCTTCCAAAGCATGTTCATGCAATGACTGCGGCACGCGAACCCGTCACCCTAAGGAGCGGGTCCTCTGGAAATTTTTTGAGCCCGAACGGAAACGTGGCTCCCGAATTATTTCGCTGCCTCGCCCCCCTTAAAGTCGCGTCCAAGTTGGTAGGCGTGGTCGCATTAGGACGCCGCGATGGCGATGCGCCTTACGATGAAGATGATCTACAGTCAGTTTCCTTGCTGTGCCATTATGTCGCGCTTGCTATCCATAACCACTCGCTCAGCCAAACGTTGGCGCAGCGTGTTTCAGAAAATCTTCGTTTGATGGCCTCGCTACATGGCTTCTACGATAGCGCTTTAGAATCATTTGCCGCCGCCATCGATGTGAAGCACGTAAACATTCACGGACACTCCCTGCGCGTTGGACGCTACGCTTCCGCCATTGCCGAAGCCATGGACATGCCCGCAAACGATGTCGCCGCCTTGCGCTCCGCAGGATATTTGCACGACATCGGAAAGGTTGCAGTGGACAAGCGGCTCTTCGCGAAGACGACTTCGCTTGACCCGGAAGAATTCCGCGAGATGGCGGACCACACGGTAGTCGGACATCAGATTGTTAGCGGAGTGCAATTTCCCTGGCCGAACATCGCCGACATCGTACGCTCGCACCACGAACGAGCCGATGGCTCCGGGTATCCCGACGCGCTTGCTGCCGATGACGTAGCCATGCCGGTGCGAATCATCGCGCTCGCGGATACTTTCGATGCCATGACTAGTGAACGTCCCTATCGCGAGCGCTTGTCATTGGGGGGCACTTTAAACGAAATTGTGCGCCTGACTCCGCAGAAATTCGATGCCAACGTCGTTCAGGGATTGCTCGTGCAAATTCGGCGAGACGGTGTAGGCACCAACCGCACTCCCTTTCTCGAAGAGCGGATGGCGGGTAACATCGGCCCCGGCGACATAGACCATCTCGCCGCCACGCTACAACACAAAATGACCCACGGCCGCCTCTACCTAACGTAGCCTCTGTGGCTGGCAGGTCTGTCCGCGGTGTCGGTCTGTCGAAAGCGGCAACCAAGAGTTTCCGCCCTCCACGACATCACGCTTCCGGTCGTGTATTCATACCCAAGTCGCGCTCGATGCGGCTGTACCAGGTTTCATCGTCGCTGGCGTACAAGTCCACCCACTGCTCATCGGTCATCTGAGCTCGCCACTGTAGCGTAGGGACAGCATCCGGCCCCACCGGGTGACGCAGTTGCCAGTTGCCGCTGTCAGCAATTTCCAAAATTTTATCTGCGACCACAGTTGGCGGTGCAGGCGCTTGCAGCGTAGCTCTAAACAGGGCTGCGAAGCGTGCCTGCTGCGGATAATGGGAATCGGGCGGCGGATTGCCGATCCGGTGCGCCATTTCGGTATCAATGATCCCCGGCTCCACGATCACTACACGAATACCGAACGCCTTTAATTCGCAGGCCAGCGCTTCACTCAGCGCTTCCAAAGCCCATTTCGAGGCGTGGTAAGAAGCCAATGGCGAAGCGGTAAGGCGCCCTGCGACTGAACTCACATTGATAATGCATCCCTTGCGGCGTTGCCTCATGGGAAGGATCACCGCCTGAAGGCAGCGGATCACTCCGAAGTAATTCGTCTCCATGACCGCGCGAAATTCGGCTAATGGAAGTTCTTCCACCGAACCCGCGCGCTCGATGCCAGCGTTGTTAACCAAAATGTCGATCGGCTCCGTTTTTGAAATAGTCGCGATAGCATCATGGACAGACTCGTCCGAGTCCACGTCCATGGCCAATACGGTAATAGGCAGCTTTTCCCTCTCAGCGATTTGCGCCAGCCTCGGCGACTGTTGTGGGTTGCGCATTGTCGCGTAGACCTTGTGCCCGCCACGGGCGAAAGCCAGGGCCGTTTCGAATCCAATCCCTTTGCTGGTGCCGGTGATCAAAACCGATGTCATTTAGTGTCCTCTATAGCGGCTGGATAAGCTTGCCGATTGTAGCTCAAGCGACATTGCACAGCTGGCGATACTAGCCACCCTTATGTCTGTGGTAACTAACCTGCGACAACTTTTCTGCCAGTTCGGGTTCATAATCAGACGGGGTTCGTCCGCCCCGCCAAAGGCAATGAACCTATCACGAAAATTCCGCAAACCGCTCATCGCTGTGGCCTTAATAGCCGGCTCTCTTCCCTTTGCGGTGGCACGCAAAAAAGACATCCCGGCCGCAAATCAGATGGATGAGCACAAACGCGTCGTCCATGCCCTGAATCGCCTCACTTTCGGACCACGTCCCGGCGACATCGAGCGCGTTTCCGCCCTTGGCGTCGATAAATGGATTGATGAGCAACTGCATCCCGAGAAGATTGCTTACGGCCCCATGCAGGCTCGGCTTGCGGCATTTCCGACTCTCGATATGAGCACGCAGCAACTTATGGCCAAGTTTCCTCCACCAGAAATCATTCGAGGCATTTCGAACGGCAAGCTGGCCATGCCATCGGATCCGGTGGAGCACGCAATTTATCAGGCGCAGTTACAACGTTACGAATTGAAGCAGGAACGCAAGCAGCAGAAACTTGTCGCGACTAGCGCTTCTACCGGGGACGGAGCATCCCTATCACAGCAGACACCAATCGGCGGACAAGCAATGACCGACGAAGAGATAACGCGCCGCCAGGAAGATCGCCTTAAAAAAAATGTCGATGTAGACAAAGTCCTGACCACTCCCCCGCACGAACGAGTGCAAGTGATCCTCGCGATGCCCACCGAAGACCAGATCGCTTTAGCGAGCGCGCTTAAGGGCCCAAAGCGAGATGACCTCGTAGCCGGACTCAATCCCCAGGACCGAGAGACAGTGTTCGCATTAAATAATCCCATGCAGTTGATTGGCGATGAATTGATACAGGCGAAATTAATTCGCGCCATCTACAGCGAACGCCAATTGCAAGAGGTCATGGTTGATTTCTGGATGAATCATTTCAATGTGTTCATCGGAAAAGAGGCCGATCGCTACCTGCTCACCAGTTATGAGCGGGACACAATTCTCCCGCATTCTATGGGGAAGTTTGAGGACTTGCTTGTCGCTACCGCTAAGAGTCCCGCGATGCTCTTCTATCTGGATAACTGGCTGAGTGAAGGGCCGAATTCCGACGCCGCCAACGGCATCGGCAAGCCGCGCAATAATATTCGCAACTACGACCGCCGCCGCAACTCGAACGATGATTGGCGACGGCGCGCCAAACAGAACGGTCCTGTGAAGGTTGCAAAGGGCAAACGCAATGGCCTAAATGAAAATTACGGCCGCGAAGTGATGGAGCTTCAAACTTTGGGCGTAAACGGCGGATACACGCAAAAAGATGTCACCGAAGTCGCCCGCGTGTTGACGGGCTGGACGCTCAAGGAACCTAAAGAAGGTCGCGCCTATACCTTCGACGAGCGTAAGCATGAGCCCGGCGACAAGATGGTCTTAGGCCATCGCATCAAGCCGAAAGGCGAAAAAGAAGGCCTCGAGGTGCTGCACATTTTGGCGCATCATCCCGCGACCGCAAAGTTCATATGCACTAAGCTGGCAATAAGGTTTGTTTCCGACAATCCGCCGCCCGCGCTGGTTGAACGCATGGCTCAAACATTTCTAAAGAAAGATGGCGACATTCGCGAAGTTCTAACTACTTTATTTCATTCCTCGGAGTTTTGGGAGCCGGAATCCTATCGCGCCAAAGTGAAAACGCCGCTAGAGTTCGTAGTGTCCGCGGCCCGGGCCAGCGGAGCGCAGGTTGATGAAGCTGGACAACTGGCCCATCAGCTTCAAACCATGGGAATGCCGCTGTACGGAATGCAGCCGCCTACGGGCTATTCGATGAAGGCCGACGCCTGGGTAAATTCATCTGCGCTGCTCGGTCGAATGAATTTCGCACTCGCGTTGACTAACGGAAAATTGAAAGGTGTGAAAATAAACGCTAGCGAGATGCTGGGACAAAATCCGCCTACCGACACGCAACAGCAACTTGCAATTTTCGAGAACAGTTTGCTCGCAGGCGACGTATCAAAGCAAACTAATGACACGATCACCGCTCGCCTGGAAGACCCGGCCTTAATGAATCGAAAGCAGAATGATGCCAGCCGTTCGCAAAGTACGAATGCTATTGCAGGATTGATTTTAGGGTCTCCGGAGTTTCAGAGGAGATGAAGAAAGCTTTTGGCCATTGGCTTTTGGCCGTTGGCTTGAATCTCGAATTCAAAAGCTAAGAGCCAAAAGCCAGGAGCTGCCTTATGCCCATCACTCGCCGCGTATTTCTTCGCAACAGCGGACTCGCCGTCGTTGGCACCGCCGCCATCCCCGCATTCCTTAATCGTGCCGCTTACGCCGTCGAATCTCTCGGCCTAAAGAACAAGCGGCTCGTGGTCATCTTTCAACGCGGCGCGGCTGACGGATTGAACATCGTTGTTCCCCACGCCGAGCAAGCCTATTATGCGATGCGGCCATCGATCAACATCCCTCGCAACGCGGTGATCGACCTCGATGGATTTTTCGGATTGCATCCTTCCCTTTCCGCGTTTCAGCCTCTGTGGAATCAGCGCCAGCTGGCGATCGTTCATGCGGTTGGGTCGCCCGACCCGACGCGTTCGCATTTCGATGCGCAGGATTTTATGGAGTCCGGCACGCCTGGTGTGAAAGCCACTGACGATGGATGGCTTAACCGCACCCTGCGTTCGCTTCCCAACACTGCCGCGAACTCGGCGTTCCGCGCGATTGCGCTAGGGCCGTCCCTGCCGCGCATTCTTTCAGGCAGCGAGCCTGCCATTGCGCTGAACAACATTAATGATTTCGGAGTTGGCGGACGCAATCCAGGCGCGTCTCCCATTTCGAATACTTTCGAGGCAATGTACGACCACTCCGTCGATGCCGTGTTGCACGGCACCGGACAGGAAACTTTCGAAGCGGTAAAAATGCTGAAGGCCGCCGACCCATCGAAGTACACGCCCGCCGCGAATGCTAATTATCCGAAGGGACGTTTTGGCGACAGCCTCAAACAGCTCGCGCAACTCATCAAGGCGAACCTCGGAGTGCAAGTCGCGTTCGCCGACATCGGCGGATGGGATCACCACGTCAACGAAGGCAGTACCCAAGGCCAAATCGCCAACGTCCTGCGCGAGTTTTCGCAACCCATCGCCGCCTTCTGGACCGACCTGGGAGACCTGGGCGAAGACACAGTTGTCGTCACCATGTCTGAGTTCGGACGCACCGCGCGCGAGAACGGCAATCGCGGCACCGACCATGGTCATGCCAACGTCATGTTCGTAATCGGAGGCCCGGTAAGAGGTGGCAAAGTTTACGGGCGCTGGCCCGGTTTGGATCAATCTCAACTCTACGAAGGTCGCGACCTCGCGGTCACCACCGATTTCCGCCGCGTAATCGGAGAAGCCGTATACCGCCATCTCGGGAACAAAGCGCTAGCGCAAGTCTTCCCCGGCTTCGACAATCAGCCCGGACAGTTCGTCAAATATCTAGGATGATATTTGCGCCCGTGTGAGTCGGACACTCCCTGGTTTTCGATGAATCTCTAGCCGCGATGTACTCGGACCCGGGGTGCCCCAGTTGTCGGCGCATTTGCGAGACCTGGGACCCTCAGCCATCACGTCATCCGCCACACACCCAATCGTTGGGTTGCTTTAATAGAATGTTTCGGCTGCTGTAAGCTCTTGCAAACTCCCCGCGCTCAACAGGACGAAAACAAGAAAAGGACAGCCTGTCGGCTGTCCCAGGCTGCTTAGGGATGCTGATTTTGCAGTTGCGTTGAAAGGGCTCGCATTTCAGGCGCGACGAGAGTCCGTCGTTTAATCACGTCGGGGCTGAAGCCCCGACACTTCAAGACCACTCCCCTCTGGAGGAGTCTAATCTATGGATGCTGCTCTTTCTTTTGCTGGTCCTGTCTCTGCGGTTGCGCATGTTGCTCTTGCGGAGGTTGCGCCCTCTGCTGCGGCGGTGGCGCAGGACGCTCCTGCGGTTGCGACCGCTGCGGCTCTGGGGGCCGAGGGGCAGACTGGTGCTGCTGCTGCCAGGTGTTAAACTTCTGCTCCTCGTTCCTCTGTTGCTCCGGACGATTTTGGGGTTCCGGGGCCTGTCTTACCAGCGGATGCGTCTGCTGCTGCTGACCCCGAGGGTTGTCGTACGCTGGCCGCTCATACTGCGAGGGCTGCTGCGGACGCGGCACATTGCGCTCATTCACCGCTGGCGGCTGTTCGCGCACCGGCTGCTGCTGCGGGCGATTAGTTTCAATCTGCCGCTGCGGCGTTTCCGGCCGGGAGTTGTCCTGGGGACGTGGCACGTTTCGTGACTGCGGCATGGAAGCCGGTGGCTCCGGCCGCGCTTCATTTGCCTGTGCTGCCGGTTGTCCTTGGTTTGTTGGACGCTGCACTTCATTGCCCGGCCTTGGGTTTACCTTCCCCGGGCCTGGCTGAAGCGGGGAGCCATTCGTCCTCATCGCCGGTTGTTGTCCTCCCTGATTTTGCATTCCAGGATTGGGCCGCATCGGCTCGTTCCCCATGCGTCCCGCTGGTTGCGGAGTTCCTGGATTCTCGGTGCGAACGTTCACCGTCTGCCGCGGTTCGAATGCTGTGCGCGGAGGTGCAGGATTTCTAGTCGCCACAACTTGTCTGTTCATGAGTGTCGCCGGGGGTGCAACTCGAGTTGGCCCACCGGCGCCTACAACGCTCGCTCTCACCGGCTGTACCGGAGCCGCACGTACTACCTGAGCCTGCTCAATCTGGCGCGCGTCGACGCGGACCAGATTCTGATGCACCGGGCGAGCGTTAACAAAGGTCTCATGCGAAACCACAGTGGTCGCGTTGTTGATGTGCTGATTGATGTAATTCACGCGGGTCAGGTTATTGTTGTTATTGATCGTGGTGTTGTTATATGTGTTGTAAACGTTGGTCACTTGATTCACCGTCACGCGGGTATTCGTGACGTTGACGTTGTTTACATAGCGAGGACTGGTGCGGTACCACGGAACATATACTTCACGCGGAGCTAGTGGAAACCACCCCACACCTCCCCCGCCGCCGAATCCCACTGATACTCCGAAGCCTCCGCCTCCAACGAATGCGACCAGTGCGGGGGCATACACCGGCCGGACGACGACCGGTCCCGGCACCCAGCACCATGAATCTGATACATATGCCCAGCGGCCATAGTGAAATGGCGCGAAGCCCCACGGCTCGTCTTCAACCCATGTCCATCCCCACGGCTCGACCCATGCCCAGTGTCCATGCCGGTAAGGCGCCCAATCGCGATCCACGCCACGCGGCGTCCAGACCGGCCCATATTCCGCAACGTAATGCCAACTTCCGTTATCGTCCAGATCTTCGTACCCGGTCATTTCCGACGAAAGGTAATTGGCTGATTCCGAATGATCCTCGTGCTCGTCGCGGGCGAAAGCCCAATTGTCGAAATCGTCCGACCCGCGCATTTGCTCGATTTCATGGTCAAGCTGATCACTGCCGGCAAAGCGCGCATATTGCCCGGCAACTACCACGTAAGTAGAGCCGCCACCGGTGACCTCGCCGCGTCCGTGCCAGACAGTCGTGTCGGTTTCGTTTCCATCCTGACTCACGTCGATGCGGTATTCTCCGGTGCGCTGCACGATGAAAGCCAGGTTCGGAGTATCCACCTCCAGGTCATCGCCGTCGTCTAGGTGGCGCACGCGTAAGATCAACGATCCTTGCGACAACTTCAATTGTGTCGTCTGATCGTCGAGATCAAGGAAGGTGAGACTTGTTTCTGAGCCAATGCGGATCGCAGTCGACCCGACGTGCAATTCAGCTCGGGAATTCTGGTCGGCCCAAAGATTGTCTCCAGTCGTCAAAGGACGGTTCTTCACCGCCTGCACCCAGTCCCCTTCACCGCCTGGCTGAAACGACACCGAGCCGTCGGACTGATTCAACCGGGCCACGCGGCTAGGCGGGTCTTGCCCCCGATAGTCGTCCTGTGCAAGCAGCGCAGTTTGGATAGTGAAGCATCCAGCAAACACAGTTCCCAAAGCTAACAGCCGGGTCACTTTCATAGTCTTCCTCATAAATGATGTCGGGTAGAGACGCGGTTTGTCACGTCTGCCATTAAAACGCCCAAAGGATTAAACACCGCAAGTCGAAAGAAGTTCTATACCGTAAACAGTGTACGCGCAAAGACATTCATCATCTTCATTTGCCTGGAACTCGGAAAACTGAAGGAGGGAAGGGTAAGAGCGTGGGCTCCGGAGCACGTAATCCGAAACCCACGGTGGTAGGGAATGATCTGATTTATCTGCTTCTGCTAGCCTTAGGAGCTGCTTTAAGTCCCGCAGACCCGTTGCTTTTTCGCGTGCCTTCTTCCACCGAGACGAACTCTTTGAAAGCAGGCGCCTCAACCAATTCAAAATCATCTCCTTGATTCCACGGCCCCCGGGCGTTCGGTTCTCCCCGGTCCCCTACGCCCGTTGAATCGTCAAAGTATTGACGAACCAATTCAGGCGATGGAGGAATACTGCCGATAGAGAATGCCGGTTTACCCAGGCTCTCCAAAGCAGCCGTGAAAACTTTCATGTGCGTGATTTCCCGGGTCATCAGGAACTGCAACGTGTCAATCGTGCCCGGATCATCGGTAAATTGAATTAGCCGTTCATAAACAATCTTTGCGCGGGCCTCGGCTGCGATATTGCTGCGTAAATCCACGTCTAGCTCGCCCGTGATCTTGAGGTAATCTGCCGTCCAAGCGTCGCCCATAGAATTATGCAATGCGACCCCTCCACCCCCTGCAATTGCAATTAGGGGATCGATTTCAGCAGCATCCCGATTGTTTTTCATCGGCTTCAAATGCATACGGGCCAGCGTGCCCACAACTTCCAAATGGCTCAACTCTTCCGTCCCGACGTCCATGAGCATGTCCTTGCGTTCGGGGTCGTCACAGTTGATGCCTTGGATGGAATACTGCATGGCCGCCGCCAGTTCGCCGTTGGCGCCTCCGAATTGTTCAAGTAGCATGTTCCCGAACTTGGGGTCTGGGGTTCCTATGTGAACTGTGTACATCAATTTTTTTATGTGATGGTACATATAGCTTTCTCCTAAGCCCTTCTCTGCGCTTTTTGTTTAGGGGCTGGCGCTTCCGATTTAACGTTGAAGCTACCGAGGGTCGCCTCTTGCATGATCGGCTTCCCGAGTTCGGTTAGCAGATAGTCGGAACTTTCTTCTTCACCCAGACTGTGACTGAGAAGAGTTTCAACTTCCCTTTCGCCAATCTGGCGTGCCAGGCATCGTGCAGTGCCATAGGCAGAAATCTCATAGTGTTCCACCTTTTGAGCGGAGCCTATCAAGGCGAGATCGGAGATGAGTTGTTCTTTGTCGCCATTTTCTTCAATCGTTTCTTCGCCCTCTTCAATGAGTCCTTGCATTCCTTTGCAAGGCTTTGGCTGCGCCTTTTCACCCAGCAGTTCGAAAGCTGCTTTTAACCGCTGAACCTGGCCCTCGGTCTGCAAAAGATGCTTTTGGAGCACCTCTTTGAGCTTTGGTGTAAATGCAGCGTCGGCCATTTTAGGTAGAGCTTCAACCAGTTGCAACTCGGCATGGAGCAGATCGCGAAGGTTGTCGACGAGCAATTCTTTGAGTTGAGCCATCTGTTTCCTTTCACTGAAATCTATATAGGATTGGTTTCTCGCGGGGACTAGGATGTGCTGCTGAATATCGGAGTTGGTTTGGTGGCCACGAACACTCCAAGAACAATAGGTATGGGGTTTTAACCTTAGCGTTAGGCCCAAGCAGAATAGCGCGGGAAGGGCGGGACAATCAGGAAAGGATTTGGTGGGATTCGGTCAGAAATCCCACCCGTTCAAGCGACCGGCTGCTCGCTCAGGACTTTCTCGCGTTCCACCGCGTCTTGGTGCTCTTCAATGATGGTCGAAGGGAGCGCGAGTTCAAGAACTTCATCAATCGTCTTTACATAATGGATGCGAAGGTTCTCCGTCTGTTCGGGCGTCAGGTCTTCGTCCACGTTCATCTTGTTTTCCGCCGGAAGAATCACATCATGAACTCCGGCACGCTTTGCCGCGAGCACCTTTTCCTTTACCCCGCCGATCGGAAGAACATTCCCACTCAGCGTAATTTCGCCGGTCATCGCCGTCAAAGGACGAACCGGGCGCGAGCTTAGCAACGATACCAGTGCCGTAGCCATGGTCACGCCCGCTGAAGGCCCATCTTTCGGAATCGCTCCCGCAGGCACATGGATGTGAATGTCATGCTCCGCAAAGAAATTTTCTTGGATCCCAAGTTGCACGGCGTTTGAGCGCACCCACGTCAGCGCCGCCTGCATGGACTCCTGCATGACCTGGCCGATCTGGCCGGTCATAGTAAATCCGCCTTTGCCCTTCATAGTATTGGCTTCGATAAATAACACGTCACCGCCGGAAGGCGTCCAGGCTAGTCCCACCACGACACCGGCGCGTTCGGTCCGTTCCGCGATCTCGCCTTCGCTACGAATTTTTATGCCGCCGAGAAATTCCTGCACGATCTCGTCGGTGACGATCAACTTCTCAGTCTTGCCTTCGGCCAATCGCCGAGCCTGCTTGCGGCAAATGGTTCCAATGGTGCGTTCCAGATTGCGCACTCCTGCTTCGCGCGTGTAGTGCCGAATCAGATGGCTCATGGCTTCCGGCGGAAATTCGATCTGCTCCGCCGTAATTCCGTTCTCTTCAATCTGCCGCGGAACTAAATATTGAAAAGCGATGTGAACTTTTTCTTCTTCGGTATATCCCTGGAGCTCGATGATCTCCATGCGGTCGCGCAATGGCTCAGCAATCGGATCGAGCATGTTCGCGGTCGTAATAAACATCACTTTCGACAGATCGAAGGTGACGTCGAGGTAGTTGTCGCGGAACGCGGAGTTCTGTTCAGGATCCAAAGCTTCCAGCAACGCCGACGACGGATCCCCCCGGAAGTCCCTCCCTACTTTGTCTATTTCATCGAGCATGAACACAGGATCTTTAGTCTCAGCGCGGCGAATGCCTTGAATAATCTGTCCCGGCAATGCGCCGATGTAAGTACGTCGATGTCCACGAATTTCGGCCTCGTCATGCACTCCGCCGAGCGAGATGCGGACGAACTTCCGTCCTAAAGCGCGGGCGATAGACTTCCCTAAAGATGTCTTGCCAACCCCTGGAGGTCCGACGAAACAAAGAATCGGCCCCTTCATGCTGGGCTTTAGACGACGCACGGAAAGATAATCGAGAATGCGATCTTTAACTTTCTTCAGGTCATAGTGATCGGCATCAAGAATTTCTTTCGCTTTGATAATGTCAACTTCCCCGCCCGAAGTTTTCGCCCAAGGCAGCGCTGCCAGCCACTCGACATAGTTGCGGGTCACAGAATAATCCGCTGCCATAGGAGACATGCGCGAAAGCCGTCCCAATTCCTTCAACGCCTCTTTCTTGACCTCATCGGGCATTCCGGCAGCTTCTATTTTCTGCCGCAGGTCCTCAGTGTCCCGTGCGCCTTCGTCTTGTTCGCCCAGTTCTTTCTGAATCGCCTTCATTTGCTCGCGCAAATAGTATTCACGCTGGGTTTGCTGTACCCGGTCCTGCACCTCCGATTGAATCTTGTTCCGCAACTGCTGAACTTCAAGTTCCTTCACCAGATGCTGATTGATTTTTTCCAGGCGAACCCGCACATCGGTCGTTTCCAACGCGTCTTGCTTATCAGCTGTTGAAAGGGATGGCAGGTTTGAGCCGATGAAATCAACCAATCGGCCCGGTTCTTCTATATTCATGGCCACCGTTGAAAGCTCATCCGAAAGCGTGGGAGAGCCGGCAACAATCTGCTGGAACAGGGTCAATACGTTTCTTTGCAGGGCTTCGACTTCCGAGCTCTTCGGCGGGATTGCCTCCGGTACGGAAGCAACTTTGCCCATCATGAACGGGCTAAGTTGGGTGAACTCCACCAGTCGCACCCGTTCCAAGCCCTCGGCAAATACAAACAAGCTCTGGTTGGGCATCTTGACGACTTTGTGCACTACAGCCAGCGAGCCAACGGTGTATAGGTCGCTAGGCTGAGGGGCATCGACGCGAGCTTCCCGTTGCGCCACCACAACGATGGTCTTATCTTCGCCGAGCGAGTTAATCAGTTGAACCGAACTTTCCCTGCCCACGGTCAAAGGCAATACCGCGTGAGGGAATAAAACTGTGTCTCGAACCGGAAGAATCGGAAGGGCGCGCCCCTCTTGATCTTTGCTTAGAGGGACGACACTTTCCTCTTCGACCGTACGGTCATCCCCTTTGTGTTCACTACGAGTTTGCTGTGCCATATTTTCGCCTTGAGTGTGTTGTGCTCAAGTTTGATGTTTCAAATCCTAAAAAGATGCACGTAGGAAAACTTCGCCCTACAACGCAAGCGTGAGAAATCGGAGTCAAGCCCTCGCCGCAAGACCGGATTCTATTCCTTGAAGCCGGGGCATGCACCGACCGAAGGTACCTGCTTTCAAGTCACGCAGCAGCTAAGATCGCGCTGCGGGATAAATACCCAATACCTTGACTAAATCGGTCAATGCGGCAAGTTCCTTGAGCGCCCCGCGCGCCACGTTGTCGTCCCCACGAAGAAAGTCGGCGTAAAAAATATACTCCCACGGTCGTCCTCGAATGGGACGAGATTCAATTTTACTGAGGCTGATCCCGCTCGATTCAAATACTCCCAGAGCTCGATATAAGGCCCCAGCAACGTTCTTCAAGCCGAAGGCAATCGACGTCTTGTTCGCTCCAGGAAGCACCTGTCGCGACCTACGCAGTAAGAAGAAACGCGTGAAATTGCGCTTGTCGTCTTCGAGTCCAGCTTTAAGAATTTTGCCGCCATAAACTTCAGCCGAGTGTTTTCCCGCAATCGCCGCCGAATCGCGTAAATCATTTTTGACCACGTGCTTCACGCTTCCAGCCGTGTCGTAAAAAGGTGTCGCCTCAATTCTCGGATGGTCACGGAAAAAATCACGGCATTGATCGAGCGCCACCGGATGAGAGTAAGCCCGACGCAAATCGCCGAATTCCACCCCTGGTGCTGCGATCAAGTTATGTGCAATCCGCAGCCGAAATTCTTTTTGTATGAAAGCCTTGCCTGCAAGCAGCAAATCGAAATGCTCGATCACTGAACCCGCGAGAGAATTTTCAATGGGGATAACCACAGCGTCCATCTCTCGGTTTTCCAGCCGTTGAAAAACTTCCAAAGAGCGTGCGCAAGACACCACCTCACACTTCGGGATCATGCGTTTCGCTGCTTCGTGGCTGAATGAACCCGCCTCTCCCTGGATCGCAACCTTCATGCTGGAAACTTAATCGCGAAAGATCGAGAAAGCAATGTATTGTCCGGAATCCGTGGTGCATGAACGGAATGTTTTGGCGTAGTGGCCGGAAGGCGCTTAAAGCTTTTTTATCAACACAAGAGCATCCATCCCATTGGAGTAATAATTGGAGATTCTTTTGATCTCTTCATATCGATGGCGCTGATAGAAACTTATCGCCGTCAGATTGTCCACAGCCGTTTCCAACCGCAACTGATGGCAGCCCAATTCGCGCAATCGGCCCTCTGCTGCTGCCAACAGTTGGGTTCCGATCCCGTTGCGGCGACCCTCGCCCAATACATCGATAGTGATAATGTGTCCCACCCTGCGCTTCGCGCTCGCAATTATGAAGCCTATAATTTTTCCCTTACCATGAACACTTGAGGATCCCTGAGCGATCAGAGTGAATCCCGCCGGAGAGCGCGTGAAGCTCTGAATTTCACTTTTCGAGTAAGCGATTCCGGCAGGAAAGCACAACTGATCTATTTTCCAGAGATCATCAAGATCGCTGCGTTCAAACTGCCGCAAGAGGTATTCCACGACTGTATTTTAGTCTCGTGGACCTAGCCCTGATCATGCCTCCACACGCACTTCTCTTGCTAAAAAATAATCTCTCAAAACTGGTTGCGGGAAGCATACCGCAAGACGTAACATTCCCTTCTGAGGGTTTTGTGGGGCGTCTTCTTATTATTGACGTTCTTGGTGCGGCTTCCCTGGTAGGCCTGTGGTACCTGCTTTTCGCCCGCTACAACCGCCAAAAAGGTGCGCTGGCACTCCGCTGGGTGCAGCTTGCCTGCAGTAACCGTGGACGTATCATCGAGTCCAAATGGTTAAACGCATGCCGCTTGCAAGCCCACCTTAGCTTTTCCTCCCAGTGGTTTGATAACACAAGAGTTACTATTCGGTTAAGACCTCGTCCTGTGCCGTTTCAATGGCTGCTTGCGGTCTGGAGAAAGCAGAAAGAAACCGTCACCTTCGAGGCCGACTTGGACGACGCTCCCACCTTCCAGCTGGAAATATTCCGCCATCGCTGGATCACCGACAAGACCGGTTCTTTAAGCAATCCGAAACGAAATTGGGAAATATCGAGGCCGGGGCCGGTAGTTCTGACGACTCGAACCGAGTGGACGCAAGAACTGACACCAGTTGTAAACACTCTGATGACATCCCGGGGGCACAGCCTGATGACAGTGCGTTTCCGGCCGAATTCTCCGCATTTGGTCGCTACCATCCCGCTGGAAGCCGTGAGCGACGAAGAAACCGCTGCCGGCTTCTTGACTGTCCTCCGCGACCTCGCCGCGGGGGCTTCCACATCCCGCCAATAGTTCTTGGTGGCCCCCTCGTCATTAGTAGTGTCTTGCAGCCCCTTCCGTTGTTATTCCGAACGGGCGCAGGCCGGAGGATCCTGCTTTAATCCGAGGAACGGCGAACTACCCTACACCCTGAACCAAACCCTCGGTTCCCAAAGAAGTACTTGACCTAACCTCATTTTGCGAGTACTTTAGGTCGTTCCGAGATTGAATCTTCACCGGTCGTCTTACGTACCTCCGCTGATTCCTGGGGCAAAATTCCAGCACCAAAAGAAACTTTCGGCGCCTGCGGAGCATCTATACAAAGTACTGGCACTCGCACAACTCATCTGCTTTGAGTTACTTACGGCTTGTAATTCCGGGCGTTCTCGCCTTTCAAGGAAACCGGGCCGGCTCTACCTAGATTAGGAGGGGATTACTTATGCGCTCTGATCGCGTTTTTGAGGCTTTACACACTTTGCGGAACCGTTATATGCTTTGTCAGCTTGCATCTAAGGCTACCCGTAAATTTCACAAACCAAACACTCGAATCCAGGAAACAATGAACGAAGTTCTGGACAAGATTGCAAGCTCGGAGCGGCAGTCAATTCTGTCCGAACCGGAAAATTTTGCCGAGGCACAACGGCGGGCTGCGTAAGTCAGCCCCGCCCACTGCCCGCACCGCAAGTCTTCCTGGATTCGGTCTCCCTATTTCCATATTTTTGACCCCCCTTTTGAAAATTCCTCGCAGGTGACCAATGACCATTGCTGAACTAAAAGAAAAAAACATTACTGAGCTGACCAAGATCGCCCGATCTCTGGATCTGCCCGGTGCCAGCGGACTTCGCAAGCAGGACCTGATCTTCAAGATCCTGCAGGCGCAAAGCGAAAAAGAAGGACACATTTTCGCCGAAGGCGTGCTCGAAATCCTGCCCGACGGCTACGGATTTCTCCGCTCTCCCGACTACAACTATCTGCCCGGCCCCGACGACATCTACGTCTCGCCATCGCAGATTCGCAAGTTCGATCTGAAAACCGGCGACACCATCAGCGGCCAGGTGCGGCCTCCGCATGAAGGCGAAAAATATTTCGCCCTGGTAAAGATTGAAGCCGTCAACTTCGAATCGCCGGAAGAAGCTCGCAACAAAATCCTGTTCGACAACCTGACGCCGCTATATCCGCAGGAGCGTTTGAAACTGGAGACCGCTGCGCGAAAACGTCAGCGCCCGCGTGATGGATTTGTTGACGCCGATCGGCAAAGGCCAGCGCGGACTGATCGTCTCCCCGCCCCGCGCCGGTAAGACCATGCTGCTGCAGAACGTGGCCAATTCCATCACCACCAATCATCCTGAAGTGGTGCTGATTGTTCTGCTGATTGACGAGCGCCCCGAAGAAGTTACCGACATGCAGCGCTCCGTTAAGGGCGAAGTCATTTCTTCCACCTTCGATGAGCCCGCTGCTCGTCACGTGCAAGTCGCGGAAATGGTAATCGAAAAGGCCAAGAGACTAGTCGAGCACAAGCGCGACGTAGTGATTCTGCTGGACTCCATCACGCGATCTGGCGCGCGCCTATAACACCATCGTTCCGCCCAGCGGCAAAGTCCTATCAGGCGGCGTCGATTCCAACGCGCTGCAGCGCCCGAAACGTTTCTTCGGATCGGCCCGAAACATCGAAGAGGGCGGATCGCTCACCATTATCGCCACCGCGTTGATCGACACTGGTTCCCGCATGGACGATGTGATCTTTGAAGAATTCAAAGGTACTGGCAACATGGAAATCATCCTCGACCGCAAGCTGGTCGACAAGCGCACCTTCCCTGCCATCGACATTCAGCGCTCCGGCACGCGTAAAGAAGAGTTGCTGATTCCCAAGGAAGACCTGACCCGAATCTGGGTCCTGCGAAAAGTTCTGAACCCGCTGTCTCCGGTCGAGGCGATGGAATTGCTGATCGACAAGTTGAACAAGACGAAATCCAACGGCGAGTTTCTGTCGAACATGAGCTCGCTATAGAACTTTTTGAAGGGGATCGAGCCTCAGTCTCCGGCCGATGACGAGCCATCTGGGCGTTGCGTCCAGTAAATTGTGACCGTAGGCTCGCCTTTAGAGTGAATCACCGTCAGACTTGAAAGCTCACTCTTGGTGACCCTTAAATCAGTCTGGTCCCGTTCGCCCGCAACCACATAATCAACATATCGTTTTGGGTCGGCCAGAGCCCGCTCCCACAATCCCTCGGGATCAACCGGCTTCTTCCATGGACGATGATTACCCTCGTTAATGACCCGGCTTAACGGAATCCCGGCAGCTTGCAACGCGCCTACGTGGTCGCCAACATACATCAGCAACATCGAATCGCGCGGCAGTTTCCCCAAGCTTCCGGCAAGCGCGGTCTCCATGGCAATTCGGTCGCGGGAATTGATCCACGCTTCTCGGAAGCATGCAGGCTGCTCGCGCCAGATTGCCACATAACTACCGGCAACCGTCAGCAAAACCGCGAGTCCAATAGCGAGCTTCCGGAAATTTTCCATCACCGTGCTCACCGCAAAATGCGTCAAAAGCGCAATGAATACGGCGAATGCGGGAAGCAATTCTAATCCGTACCGTATGTTGTAATAAGAATGAGGCCACCAAACTGGAAGAAATATGGGCACCCCACTGTAGGAAATCGACAACATATAAAACGGCAAGGGGACCCACAACAGCAATGTCGGCCACAGACGAATGTCGAAAACCAAAGTCATTATCGTGCCTAGCAATAGCAGGGCAACCCATGCCCGTTGGACCCACGTTATGGGTGCAACATTCACCTCCGCCGATTTCAGAAAAAAACTGAACGCGACATCAAGCGCACGATCTCCGGGGTGGGCCGGGCTACCGGGCTGAGCGCTTCTCTGCTCGATTGCTTTCGCGGAATAAGGACCGTTGGCAAATTCGAGCGGATTGCGATACACCACAGCGTTGTATCCCAGCCAGAACACCGGTGCCGCAGCCGCGATGAACGCAAATCTGCGAAAATCCGCGCGCGCGCGCCTAACATTTCTTTCAGATTTAGCTAAAATTTCAGGGGTCGCCAAAACAACAACTCCCGCGACACACATCACTCCCGCCAAAAACCATCCGTCATAGCGGGTCAAACACGCGCCAGAAACGCAGAGTCCGGCTTTTAGTAATGACGACGACGAATGCAGCGAGTTTTGACGGTACTTCTCCCTACGATTTTCGCCTCGCGAGAACTCGGCAAAGTGAACTATGGACCAGATGAAAAGTGCCAAATACAGTGGCTCGGTCATCGCCGTACTTTGCAGATACAGCAGGTTTGGATTTCCCCCGTAGATCAGCGCCGCAATCCAGGCTGCAACTCGCGCCGAGGAATCCCCTTGAGAGTAGGAGTGCACCGCATCATGAACCAGTCGGAAGATCCCCGATACCCCCAGCACGTACGCCAACATGGAAGGAATCGATCCGCCGATGCCCGTCTGCCAAAAAGTTTTCGAAAAAAGGAACGGGACCATCAGCAGGTGAGGCAGCGGCAGCCAGACCGTTCCTAATTGCAATAGTCCCGGAGTTCTTGAATCGAATACGCGGCGGGCTATGTTGATATGCGCTACCGCATCGCCGTATAAGAGCAAATCGCCGCCGCGCAAATAAATCATGAACGTCAAAATGGAAACCGCGGCCGCAAGTTGCGTAACCAAAAGCACGGCGCGGCCACCACTATCGTGTTCGCGATCATTGTCGCGCAGGTGGGATCGCCGCATCATTCCAGATGGGTCAATTGGCGGAAGATTAGAAAACGGTCTTCGATTTCATCGCGAGTCAGTGCTTGCAAGCGTTCCGTGCCGAAGCGTTCCACAGCAAAGGATCCCATGACGCCCCCGTAAAACAAAGCCCGCTTTAAGACGTCACGGGTCAATTTAGGTTGCGATGCGATGTATCCCATGAAACCGCCGGCAAAGGAATCCCCCGCGCCCGTCGGATCCTTCACTTCTTCAATGGGCAGGGCAGGCGCCCGAAAAGGATGGTCGCCCATCCGAATGTGCCGTCCCGAAAAAAAATCGTTGCGCCATATTCGCCATGCTTAATCACGAGTGCTTTCGGACCCATCGCCATCACTTTGCGAGCCGCACGCGGCACACTGCTTTCCCCTGCCAGCATCCTCGCTTCCCCATCATTAATCAGCAGCACATCCACCAGTTTTAGCGTGTCGGTCAGCTCTTCGCGCGACCCTTCAATCCAGTAATTCATGGTATCGCCGCCGGTAAGCTGCACTGCATTCATCTCTTCGCGCACTGCCCGTTGCAATGCAGGATGAATGTTTCCCAGAAACAAATATCTGGAATCTCTATATTCGGCGGGAATTCGCGGCTTAAACTTTTCGAAGACATTTAACTCAGTGAAATCGGTTTTTGCCTCGTTGAGATTCTCTAAATAATGTCCGCCCCATCGAAAGGTTTTTCCCGGCAGTATGCTCGATACCGCGAGTATCCACCTCTCGCTCCTTCAAAATGCTTTCGTGTTCGGCGCTAAAATCATCGCCGACTACCGCCACCACGCGCACGTCGGTGAAGTAACTTGCAGCCAACGAAAAATAAGTTGCCGAACCTCCCACGACATTTTCCGCGCGGCCCGATGGGGTAGTGATCGAGTCAAACGCGATTGAACCAACGGCAAGAATGCTCATGATTAGGATTTGCCTTCCAGATATTTGTTGAGAATCAGGCTCAGCTTCTTGCGGGTCGCCGGAGGGATCTTGTCGCGATCCGTAAGTATCGCATGTGCCAACGCTGAACCACATTTGCAGCTTCGATCCTTAGGCATGGCTGCTACCGTTTCACGCACAACCTCGCATGCATTCGCCGCGTTCTTCATGAGCACAGCCACAATCTGATCCACCGTCACCGAATCATGATGCGGATGCCAGCAATCGTAATCCGTCACCATAGCGATCGTGACGTAGCAGATCTCGGCTTCGCGCGCGAGCTTCGCCTCCTGCAGGTTGGTCATGCCGATGATGTCCATACCCCAGCTTCGATACACGTTAGACTCCGCTTTCGTAGAAAATTGCGGGCCTTCCATGCACACGTAGGTTCCACCGCGCTTCCCTGTGACGTTGGCTTTCTTGCACGCCCCTTCGACCACCTGCGCAAGCTCGCCGCAAATCGGATCGGCGAACGCGATATGTGCAACAACGCCGTCGCCGAAAAACGTATCGACTCGGTGCCGCGTTCTATCAAAAAACTGATCCGGGATGACGAAATCTAGCGGCTTGTGTTCTTCCTTTAATGAGCCGACCGCCGAAACCGAAACGATACGCTCGACTCCAAGCTGCTTGAAGCCATAAATGTTGGCGCGGAAGTTCAGTTCGCTGGGCAGGATGCGATGTCCTCGGCCGTGTCGGGCGAGGAAAGCGACTTTGCGGCCCTCAAGTGTGCCCACTACGTACGGATCAGATGGGTCCCCGAAGGGCGTGGATTGTGGAACTTCCCGCACATCCGAAAGCCCCGGCATTGAGTATAAGCCGCTGCCCCCAATAATTCCGATTTCGGCCTGATACAAAATTCCTCCTGAGATGAATGGAGATTATACAAACCAAATCGATCATCCGCGATCAGTGTACGTCGAGATGGAACACCTGCTCATCCAACTCACGAGTGACCGCGTTATCAAGGCTCTCGCTCACTAGCACCGTGTCCCCCCTTACATCAATGAACACCGAACCGCTTTCGGTAAGCCATGTACGCGAGCCTGTTAGTTTCTGAATGTTGCTGATGTCCGGAAGGGTTTTTGAATTGTGCGTCGAAGTCTCCCCTGCTGCCGGCTTTCCATCTCCATCTGGAATCACATCGCGCACACGCAAATACCTCTTTGGCAGATATTTCGCGTAGATAGAAGCAAATTGCTCGGCGCTTTCGGCGCTCGCCCACCGCGAAACATACAGCATCCCCAGGACCGCGGCAGAATCGTCCTTAGGACGGGCCGCGTAATAATATCCGCCACGCCAACTGGGATAAAGTTTTCGCGAAGCATCCGAGCCGGCATACTGGTCGATCAGCACCCCCACATCAAACTCGCCGATGGCTCCGACATCGAACCGGTCATAACTCTTGAAAATATGTTTGAAGTCAGGAAGTGGAAGCGGCGCAATATGCTGCCCCGCTAGATAAGTAGCCGGTTCCATAATCTCTCGAGTAGTGCGCGGAGGATTTTTGAACACTGATCTGTATGCCTTCTCCTTTCCTCCGGCGCGCAGCAAAGCCGCCTCAAACTCCAGTCCATAGCGATACGGGAAAGTCATGGCCTCCCGCAAATAAATCGGAGCGTTGCGAAATTGGATCGAATCTGGTGTGCCCACCAGCATCCCATCTTCAAGCGCTTTCGCCACCTCTGGAGATTTTTGCAACGTCTGACCGGTGGGCGCGAGCATGTAATCGACCAGAACCGCCATGGCCTGGCCCTCTACCACAGCCTGGCGCACCTCCGATGTCTCGTCGTTTTGCACATCCAGCGCGGTAGGATTCTTTTTGGTTTCCAGATCTACATTCCCTTTTCTCATCCATTTGTCGATCTTGAATGATTGATCCTGTAGCGCGTGCGTCAACTCGTGCGCCAAAACCGGCCGCTGCGCCGCTACATCGACCCAATCAAGCAAGTTCACCACCTTTGTTTTCGGATCGTAGTATCCAGCGATCTGCTCTTTGAGCAGGCCCACCAGAAATTTTCCCAGATCAAAATCTCGCGGCAGTAATCCAAACTTCTTGAGCACCAACTCCGAACGTTGCAGACGTTTCGCGTCTTTATCCTCTGCCATGTTCTTTTTCAGGTAGCCTTCGATTTCGTCGCGGCCCGTCAGATGTGGCTTCACTTCGCGCTTGATTGGAAGATCGGTGTCTTTGCTGGCAAATCGAAGTATCTGATCAACCTCCCCAAATAAATCATGTGCTTCTTTCGCCGACATTCTCTTTTCGGATGAAACTGTCGATTTCGGCTTGTCAGTGGACGCACTATTGCCCGTGCCTCTAGCTTGGCCGCCCGCCGATTGCGCCGCGGAACCCGCCGCGCATGCCAGCATAAGTAAAAATATCGCCTTGCGTAGAAATGGCCGCGGCTGGGTTCGTTGAAAGGTTTCCATGAAATTGATTCAAATCATAACAGCCCATCTTCGCACCACCGTCTCCGTGCAATTTCTGGATTTAAACCCCTCGTTCCTCTAAACTTCATCGCCAGATGAAACTCTCAGTCATCGTCCCCATTTATAACGAGCGCGCCACGTTGCGTCACGTGGTGGACAAAGTGCTTTCGGTTCCGCTCGATATCGAATTGATTTGCGTTGATGATGGTTCAAACGACGGCTCACGCGAAATCCTCAGCGAATTGCAAATCGGATATCAGCAAATGAAAGTGTTTTTGCAGCCCACCAACATGGGCAAGGGGGCGGCCCTGCGGCGCGGAATTCACGAGGCGACCGGCGACTACGTCATCATCCAGGATGCCGATCTTGAATACGATCCCGACGACTACCCCCTGATGCTGGAGCCACTGCTCGAAGGTAAGGCCGACGTAGTTTACGGCTCCCGGTTTCTAGGCGGGCGCCCCCACAGGGTCTTGTATTTCTGGCACTCCGCGGGAAACTGGTTTCTGACGCTACTCTCCAACAGTCTTACCAATATCAACCTCACTGACATGGAAACCTGTTACAAGATTTTTCGCCGTGAGGTAATTCAATCCATCCCCATCGAAGAAAATCGCTTTGGGTTTGAGCCCGAGATAACCGTGAAAATCGCCAAGAGACGACTGCGGATTTATGAAGTTGGGATTAGTTATCAGGGCCGCACCTACGAAGAAGGCAAAAAGATTGGTTGGAAAGATGGTTTTCGCGCCCTGTGGTGCATATTCAAATACTCAATCAAAGAACCTACCTCCAGGAAAATTTATTAGCTGCGCGAATCCGCCTTTCTGCCTTCCTTGCTCAGCGTCAACAGCGTTATCTCGGGCGGACAATTCAACCGCACTGGCATTCGAATCGTCCCCAGGCCAATGTTGGTGTAAAGCATCATATTTCCAACTTTTCTCAATCCGCGCGGATATTGGCGGCCCAGCGGCGGCAGCCACGGTGCACCAATCCCGGGCAGCCATATTTGCCCCCCGTGCGAGTGTCCTGAAAGCTGCAAATCAATGGGATGACGCATCGCCTCGTCGGCGTAATCCGGTTCATGCGCCAGAAGTATGACCGGTTCATTCGGAGGCACGCTCCTCAGAGTCAAGTTCAGGTCCGGCTTCCCTTCAAGAGCGTCATCGATCCCCGCAAGCCATATTCGCTCCCTTCCGTTCTCAATTGGAATTGAGCGGTTGCGCAGCACCGGGATGCCATTGCTCTCGATGATCTCGGTGATCCAACGGTGGTCTGAATCCACGTCGTGGTTTCCCAGCACCGCAACCATCCCCAGGGGCGGATGTAATTCCCGCAGGACTTTTGCGCACGGATCAGCGCTGCGGGCAGCCTGTTGTTTTCCCCGCGCAAAATTTGACCACATCGAAACCGTTACGAAGTCCCCAGTTAGGACAACTAAGTGCGGCTGTAGCTTTTGTGTTACCGCGACCGCCTTACGGATGGGAATGGCACAGATATCGTTGTAGTGGAAGTCGCTTAGCTGCACAATCGTCATTCCGTCGAACGCGTCAGGCAGGCGTGGCATCGCGATCTTCACCCGCACAACTTCGGGCTCATTGGGCTCAAAAATCGTTGCATCTGCGCCCGTCACCACAGCCCCGCCAGCAGCTGCGGCACCCACCCCCTGAAGAAATTTCCTCCGGCTGACTAACAATTTGTACTCGTTTCCTAGTGATTTATGAGGCGGGTTTCAAAACCGATGCAGAATTGCCTGCCCATCATTGTACTGAGACGCACATGCAAGAGCCCTGAATAACGCTTAAACAAGTTACGTTCGGGAGTTTTTACTTGCAGTCATTACGTCTTTTTCGGTACTGTTAAGAGGCTTCAGGATGCCCAGTATGACTTCAAACAGCTTTTTTCAAATTAAACTTCTATCTGTACCGGGCTACGTACGAGTCACCGTAGCGGTCCGCCAGGCGGGGACGAGCTGATACACCAGCAAAGTTAAAGCTCAGAACCCACCTAAAGCACGATCGGGTGGGTTTTCCATTTATATACAACTTTTACGACGAGAGAACCGATGAAAGAAAAAGAGACGACACCAACAACGATGACTGGCGCTCGGATCCTATGGGAGTGCCTTGAGCGCGAAGGCGTGAAGCACGTTTTCGGTTATCCCGGCGGCGCCATTCTTCCCGCCTACGATGCGCTGAAGCACAGCAAAATCCATCACATATTAGTCCGCCATGAGCAGGGCGCCACTCATATGGCCGATGGCTATGCGCGAGCCACCGGCGAGCTTGGCGTCGCGGTGGCGACCTCGGGTCCCGGGGCCACAAATATGGTCACCGGCATCGCGACGGCTATGCTCGACTCGTCGCCAATTCTGTGTATCACCGGACAAGTCGGCAGCAAACTGATCGGCTCCGATGCCTTTCAGGAAACCGACATCACAGGAATCACCCTGCCCATCACCAAGCATAATTATTTGGTCACGCGGGCCGACGAAGTTGCTCGCACCATCCGCGAAGCTGCCTACGTCGCACGCTCTGGCCGACCCGGCCCGGTGCTAGTGGACATCACCAAAGATGCTCAGCAATCCACCTGCGAATTTGATTGGGAGGCAGCCGAGCCGCAGATGCCCGGATACCGTCCTGACCTGTCACCCGCCCCCGCCGAATATAAAAAGGCGTTGGACTTGATTCATGCCGCTAAGCGGCCAGTGATTTTGGCTGGTCATGGAATTTTGATTTCTGGCGCTATGCGCGAAGTCATCACTTTTGCCGAGCGCGGCGGTATTCCGGTCGCTTTGACTCTTCTCGGACTGGGCGTATTCCCTGCTTCTCATCCCCTGAATCTGGGAATGATGGGAATGCATGGCGAGGCGTGGGTAAACCATACCATCCAGGAAGCCGACCTTCTAATCGCGCTGGGGATGCGTTTCGACGACCGGGTCACCGGAAACCTCAAAACTTATGCTCCCAATGCAAAGAAAATTCATGTCGATCTCGACCCTGCTGAAGTTAACAAGAACGTTAAGGTTGATGTGCCCCTGGTCGGCGACCTTCGTGAAGTGCTGCATGAGTTGCTGCCCAAGATTGAATCTCCGGACCGCGGCGAATGGCTTCACTACATTGATGGATTGAAAGGCGACGCCGCCGTCCGCGACATTCAAAACCTTCCCGACAATGGACACCTCTACGCTGCGCACGTAATCAACGATCTGTGGCGCGAGACGCGCGAGAGCAACACCATCGTCGTGACCGACGTAGGACAGCACCAGATGTGGGAAGCGCAATATTACAAGCACGAGCATCCCCGCTCTCTAATCACGTCCGGCGGACTAGGAACCATGGGCTTCGCCTTGCCGGCGGCAATCGGCGCAAAGGTAGCGCGTCCTGACGCGGAAGTTTGGGTCATCGTCGGCGACGGCGGATTCCAGATGACGCTGTGCGAACTGGCGACGATCATGCAGGAAAAAATCAAAGTCAACGTCGCCATCATTAACAACGGATATTTGGGGATGGTCCGTCAATGGCAGGAATTTTTTTACGAGCGCAACTATGCCGCCACGCCATTGCTGAATCCTGATTTCGCCGCGCTGGCAGAAGCTTACGGCATGCGCGGAATCAAGGTCACGGAACGGTCGCAAGTTGTGCCAACGGTACGGTCAGTCCGCGAACACAAGGGCCCGGTTGTAATTGACTTCAGAGTGGAGCAGGAAGACACCGTTTATCCGATGGTAGCTGCGGGCGCAGCTTTGCACGACATGATTCGCCGCCCCACACCGCTGGTGGAGACAGCCGAGGATGAGTAACGCCCGTGTGGGTCGGACACTCCTGTCCTACGCTTTTGAAGTTGATTTTTGGGGAGCAATTAAACTTTGAGTCGACTGTCTGCTGAAGTTGATTCTTACAGAATTTAAGTCAAAGCCGTCGGACAAACCGGCCCTGAGCTTGTCGAAGGGACTGTCCGACCTGCACGGTCAAAAACATCATGATGAATACCTACGTCGTTTACGTGGAAAATAAACCTGGAGTCCTCACTCGCGTCGCGTCCCTCTTCCGCCGCCGCGCTTTCAACATCGATTCGCTCACCGTTGGCCGCACCGAAAAGCCGGAGGTCTCCCGCATGACGATCACCGTCGATGCTGATTACGATCAGGCCCGCCGCATCGAGGCCAATCTATACAAACTGGTGAACGTGCTTCTCGTCGAAAACATAACCGAGTCCCCCGCGATTATCCGCGATCTTGCCATGATTAAGGTTGCCGCCACTCACGATGCCCGCTCCCACGTGCTCGAACTCGCCAGCGTCTTCCGCGCCCGCGTAGTCGATGTCGCTCCAGATTCACTCACCATCGAAATTACCGGCACCGAAGACAAGATTGACGGACTGCTGGAAGTTCTGCGCCCCTACGGCGTCTTGGAAATGGTGCGCACAGGAATTGTCGCCATGCGGCGCGGCGCAAAGACGGCCGCAGTCGGACCCTCCTCCAATTCCGGAGTCGCCGAGATTGCAACCGATGAGGGCGTTTCGTATTCTGTATAGCGTCATGATGTGGCATAATTCGCTTGAACAACGATGGTCCGGGCCGAGGCATTCACGTCTCCATCGAACCCTGAAAGCAATATCGTTCGTCCTCTTATCTTCTTCACTGCTGCTCGTGGCGCAGAATCCTCGGGGAACATTAGTAGGGACCGTCATGGATGCGACCGGGGCCCGCGTTCCGGCTGCAAACATCACTCTGAATCAAATAGGCGCGGCAGCCATTCGACACGCAGCAGCAAACTCGCTGGGCGAATTCACAATCCAATCTTTGGCACCCGGGCACTACCAAGTTCGCGCCAGCGCCCCAGGATTCGCCGACGCCACTTCCGAAGTTGAAATTTCTGTTGGAGCAATGCCGAGTATTTCCCTCACCTTGTCTCCGCAAGCCGTGGAAGAGTCGGTGAACGTCAAAGCCAAATCCTCTTCTCTGGCCCTTGAGACCACGTCCAGTCAAATCAGCACCGCTATTTCGGCGCAAGAATTGGAATCGGTCCCACTCGCACATCGTAGCTTTGCCAACATCGCGTTTCTCGCGCCCATGACGGAGCCGGTCGAGCCTTCCGACCCCACCAAGGCGCGCATCACCGCCGTCTCTTTCGCCGGGCAGCTCCGGACTCGACGTAGATCTCTCGGTCGATGGAGGCGACAACAACGACGACTACATTGGCGGATTTCTCCAAAATTATTCGCCCGAGGCCATCGAAGAATTCACCATTCGCACCGCCCAGATGGACGCTGACACCTCTCGCACTAACGGCGGCTCCGTAATCATCGCCACCCGACGGGGCGTGAACGATTGGCGCGGATCATCGTCTCTCTTCGTTCGCAACACTGCGCTCAACGCGCGAAATCCCATCGATAATCCCTATCCCGATCCCAAGCAGCCTTACTCGCGTGAAGATGGCGTAATCGCTCTCGGCGGTCCCATCAAGCGTGACAAGCTGTGGTTCTTCTCGTCGCTGGAATACGTGAATGAGGATGGCAGCGTGGCCTACAGCGCCAACTCCCGCGCCGAATTTAACGCTTTGTCGCAACTTGCCGCGCAAGGACTCATTCCAGGCGTCGCTTCGATTCCCGTCCCCACTTCCGTGCCGGTTCCCTTCCGCGATACCCTCTTTACCCTTCGCTTCGATTTTGCGCATTCCGAGCGCTCGCAATGGTTTCTGCGCGGATCGCTGGACCGCAATCACGCCAGCAACGACCTGGTACAGCAATCCACGCTGCCTTCAACCGGTTCATACACGCGCTCAAATTATTTCAGCGTGCTTTTGGACAATCAGTTTTTGATCTCTCCCACCTGGGTCGGAAACCTCACATTGCAGGCGAACGGATTCGATCACTCAAAGGTCAGAAATTCACACATAGGCCAGGCTCTGGCGTTTCCTTTCAGCGCGACTAATCAGACAATTTCGGGTTTCGAGACTTTCGGCGACAATCAATTCGCGACCGCAATTACCGCATTCCCCATCGCCCGGCAGCAGCAAAAGTACCAACTGCGTTACGACATCAGTCACAGCACGAAAACTCACTCCCCGCACTTTGGAATTAATTTTGTGCATGAACCTGTATTCGGCGGGGCCTTGGCCGGAGACGCTGAAAACCTTCACGTCTTTACCGCCGATCCCACCTTTTATCTGGCGAACCCGCAACAGTTTATCGACGACTACAATTGCGCCGCCGCCGCATCTCCCGACACCGTTTGCCAGAGTACCGGCCCCGTCGATGGTCGCTTCTCTCAAAATGTTCAACGTATCGGAGCCTACGCGCAGGATTCATGGCGCCTAACTCCATCGTTCACCCTGAACTATGGCTTGCGGTACGACACCACTTTCGGACTGTTCAAAGCCAGCGGACGCGATCAGTCACAGAACTGGGCATATCAGCAGTTGCAAACTCTTCGCATACCCCTGGTCACCGGGGTTCCCCATGATTACCGCAAGGCCTTCGCTCCCCGGCTGGGAATTGCATACGCACCCAATGGTTCCGTCAACACAGTCATTAGAGCGGGCATTGGAATGTATTACAACGACCTCTCGCAGAATGGATGGGTCAATGCCTTCCAAGGTGTCAATGGCGGCTCGTATGACCCCGGGCAAGGCGCGCTGATTGATCCTCATTACCGTACTCCATATGCGTTGCAAACCAGCGCCGAAGTCGAGCATAAGCTTGGCGACTCTTGGCTGTTAAGCGTGCAGTTTCAGCATCAGCAAGGAAATCATCAATACCAGCGATATGAGTATGTCGCCGGATTCACGCTCCCTGCAAATACTCCCAATATTTCGGTTTTCCGATCAGGCAACCGGTCGAGTTACAACGGTGTGGCCTTTCAAATCCAACACCAGTTCTCTAAACGCTTCGACCTGAATGCGCATTACACTCTTTCAAGCGCGACCACATGGGGCTCAACTCTCGGCGAGCTCTTCGATTATGTGAACGGGGTCAGCAATGTCAACAATCCCTTCGGACCAGGCGATCATGGGTCCTCGGGAGAAGATGCGCGGCACCGTGCCGTGATCTCAGGAATTCTGCATCTCCCCAAGGATTTTGAACTCAGCACGTTGTCGCAATTTGAAAGCGCACGCCCATTCACGTTGACCACGCCGGTGGACATCAACAACGACGGCAACCTGTTCAACGACCGCGCCGTAATTAACGGTGTCCAAACCACCCTCGATCAATTTCGCGGCAAGGCCTACATGCAGGTAGACTTGCGGGTTACGCGTCCGTTTCGATTCAATGACCGTGTAACCTTGCGTCCCTTTGCTGAATTTTTTAATTTGTTCAACCGCGTCAACACCAGTGCTAACTATGTCACCGATATTGCCGCACTGGGCGGCAACGATCCCTTCAATACCACTTCTCTTTGCGCCAATCCATCGTGCAGCCTCATGCAACCGATCACCACTATCAACCAGTTGAGGGTTCCCGCCGGGACTCTAGGAGACTTCTTTGGCCAGGGAACTACAGTGGGAATACCCTTCGCAGCTCAGGTGGGATTTCAGCTCACCTTCTAGCAACGGTTCGCAAGAACAAGTTTTCTAACTAACCTTCTACTCTGCCATTTCGACCGGAGCGACGCGCAGGTGGAGAGACCTGCTTATAAATTCTTTTACGAAGGGAAAACTTCCATCAAGAGGGTTAGAACGGGGAAAACAAAGTTGTGGAACGCCAACATCAATAAGGGTAATCGGGACCACGGATATTCCCCGTGCCTCGATTACCCTTCGATCCTGCGATTAAAACCTACTTTTGCTTTGCGATGATCTTGTCCTTGATCTTCGCGTATGTCCCCGCCGGTATGATCTTCTTTCTGGTCAAGTCCGTTTTCTTCGCATATGGACGCCCATCAATGATCTTCTGCGAATACTTCTCACCGATCCCCGGAAGGGCGTCGAGTTGATCTTTGCTGGCGGAGTTGATGTCCACCAAGTCGGTGTCCGAGGACATCGCCATCTTGTCCCCGCTGGCGGCTTTCTTCGACGTCTGGGCGAACCCCATCCCAGTCATCATTGCAATTGCGAAAACTGCGACAACAATTCTTGAGATCAAATTTTTTCTAGTCATTTATTCTCCTTAGTCACCCTTTTTTGCTTCTTTGAAACCGGCTGCTTGCGCTTCGCTCTCGGTCATAAATTTTCCAGCTTTCGTCTTGCCATACCAGCGTCCCTCTTTGTGATAAACGCCGCTCTCAGTGTTCACCCACACTTTGCCGCTGGACTTCGCCGCAGCTATATCCGAAGCCGAAGCCGACGGACCGCCGGTCACCTTACTCGAACCCTTCGACTGCGATTTAGTCGCACTTGCCGGCGTGGAATTGGTGCTGCCGGTGGAACTACTGCTGGAAGACATCCCGTTAGACGGCGAGGATGCTGCCGGGCTACTGTTGCTCATGCTTCCTGAGTTCGAACTTCCCGTTGAACCGGATGCAGACGGCGACGAACTCATATTGCTTTCAGACTTCCGGCTCTTGCGGCTCTTTTTAGTGGTCGTCGTGTCCGTTGTCGATGCCCCACTGCTGCTCGGCGTCGTAGTCGATTGCGTCGTATTGTCCGTGCTTGAGGACGAGGACGAAGACGTCTGTCCCGCATCAGCTGTATCGGACTTCTTGTGCTTTCTCGATTTCCTACCCGAAGTCTCTTCCGTCGTCGCCGCGCCGGAAGTCGAAGTTGCGTTCGACGAATCTCCTGCCGCGGCTTGATCAGCAGCAGCCTTATCTTTCTTGCTTTTCCTTGATCGCTTCTTGGTTGTCGTTGAATCTGTTTGATCAGTCGTTGTTGTCGATTGCGTCTGCGCAATTGCTTCAAACGTCGAAATCCCTAAAATAAAACATAACGCCACAGACCATTTCGCGATCTGTCTTTTGCTGAACATGCTCATCTTATATTTCCTTTCACAGCTAGACTTAGAGCCGCCCCTTAGATGCAGACGCCTCAGAAAGGTGACCTCACCATTGTTTGTGCAAACGAGCCATATCTTGACACCATCAATCTCTTAGGTCAACTCAGCATTCATGGATTCGCCTCCATCATTACGCTCGGAGAATCCATTACCCCGGCCTCACGGAACCTACGTTTCCTCCCTCGAAAACCTTGCCGGTGTGCTGAGCGGAGCGAAGCATCCTATTCGAGGAAAAATCACTTCCAGAGTGGACGCACACCGAATAACGCACAACTATTATTCCGGCACTAACAACAAGAGCTTCCGCAAGGCGGAAGCTCTCATCCTCAGCAACAGATTTAACGTCTCTAGTGTCTGGGACCACCGTGGCCGCCTCGTCCGCCGCCGTGACCACCACGACCAGGACCACCGCGTCCTCGACCTCTACCGCCACCGCCGCCCGGACGTCCACCTCGTCCCCGGTCGCCGCCGCGATCTCCGCCCCGGTCACGGTCGCCTGATGGTGCGCTTGCGCTTCCCATAATTGTCTGAGGCGAGTCGCGATTAAAGTTGGGCTCGTCATCGGGAAAGTCGCCGCCGCCTTCAATGGTTAGAGCTGGAGCTGCCGAAGGCGCGTCCCCATTGGTCGACTCGGCTCCTTCGTCCGGCGGCGCTTCTCCTCCGCCCATCTTCGCTCGCTGCTCTTTTAGGATCGCTTTGCGCGATAGGCGAATGCGATTGCCTTCTACCGCCAAAACTTTGACCAGTACCTGATCACCTTCTTTTAGTTCGTCTCGAACATCTTTAATGCGATGCTCTGCGACTTCGCTGATGTGGAGCAATCCGTCGGTGCCCGGCAAAATTTCTACAAACGCGCCGAAGTCCGCGAGCCGCGAGACTTTACCGAGATAGGTCTTCCCTATTTCGGCGGTCGCCGTCAGATTGCGAATGATTTCCAGCGCCTTGTTGGCAGACGTTTCGTCGTTCGACGCGACGTTCACTTTGCCGGTGTCCTCAACGTCGATCTTCACGCCAGTCTGCTCGATAATGCTGCGAATCATTTTGCCGCCGGGCCCAATCACGTCGCGAATCTTGTCGACGGGAATCTGCAAGGTGTAAATTCTCGGAGCGAAAGACGAAACTTTCTCGCGATGTCCAGTGAGGGCTTCGGCCATCTTGTCGAGAATGAAGAGCCGTCCTTTTTGCGCCTGGGCCAAGGCTTCACGCATGATTTGAGCCGTGATGCCTCCAACCTTGATGTCCATTTGGAGAGCAGTTATGCCGTCTTTAGTGCCGGCAACTTTGAAGTCCATGTCGCCGTAGTGGTCTTCCGCCCCCGCGATGTCGGTGAGGATGGCGTAGTTTTCACCTTCCTTCACCAATCCCATGGCAACTCCCGCTACGGGAGACTTAAGCGGAACTCCCGCATCCATTAAAGAGAGCGAGGCACCGCAGACGCTAGCCATGGACGACGACCCGTTCGATTCCAGAATGTCGGAAACTACGCGCATCGCGTAAGGCCAGTTTTCTTCCGTGGGCAACGCTGCTGACAAGGCTCGTTCGGCCAAAGCCCCGTGGCCGATTTCGCGGCGGCCTGCGCCACGCAGAAACGCAACCTCTCCAACGGAAAACGGAGGAAAGTTATAGTGAAGCATGAAGCGCTTCTTGGCCTCACCTTCGAACACTTCAAGGCGCTGCATGTCGTCGCTTGTTCCGAGAGTTGTGGTGACCAGCGCTTGAGTTTCACCACGAGTGAAAATCGCCGAACCGTGCGTGCGCGGCAGCACTCCGACTTCGCACCATATGTCGCGAATCTTGTCGAAAGCGCGTCCGTCCGGACGCCGCTTGTCATTGATGACTTGCTCCCGGAAAATGCGTTCCCGCAGAGTTTCGTAGTAGGTCTTTAATTTTGCGCGGCCTTCAAGATCATCTTCCTTCAGTTCAGACATCAACTGCTTCTTGAGGTCTTTGATAAGGGTATAGCTTTCAGCTTTCGGGTGCTTTTCGGTATCAAGCCGATCGGTAAGGTCCGCACCCACCTGCTTCTTTAATTTGTCGTAATATTTCTGATCAAATTCAGGCGGAGTCACCGCACGCTTCTGCTTCCCTACCTTTTTTGCAAGGTCGTTGATCGAAGCACAAATCTTCTTGATCTCAGTGTGAGCAAATTCAATTGCGTCCACTACCGTCTCTTCTTTGACTTCTTTCGCGCCGGACTCAATCATCACGATGCCGTCGGCGGTGCCGACCACCATGATGTTCAGCAGGCTCTCGCGCATCTCGCTATAGGTTGGATTGACGACAAACGCTCCGTTGACCAGCCCCACGCGAACCGCGCCGATAGGGCCCAAAAACGGAATGTCCGAAATAGTTAAAGCCGCGGAGGCGCCGTTAATGCCCAATACGTCTGGGTCATTCTCATTGTCGGCGGAAAGAACAAAAGCGATGACCTGGGTTTCACACTTGAATCCCTCGGCGAAAAGCGGACGGACGGGACGATCAATCATGCGGCTGGTTAAAATTTCACGCTCGCTAGGACGCCCTTCTCGTTTAATAAATCCGCCGGGGATGCGTCCACCGGCGTAGGTGTATTCGCGATAATCAACCGTTAGCGGGAAGAAATCGATGCCTTCGCGCGGGTCGGGATTGGCCACCGCTGTTGCAAGAACCACATTGTCTCCGGTGCGAACGACCACGGATCCGTGGGCTTGTTTGGCTAATTTTCCGGTCTCAAATGAGAGGGATCTACCGCCGGCTAGTTCAACTGATACTTCTTGTTTCATTTTTTATCCTTCTGGGCAGGAGAGCACGTGGGTGACGATCCGGCAGGCTTGAATAAGCTTTCTTCACAAACACCGGGGAGCAAGGTTTTCGATGGCAAAAGGAACTAGATTCCTCATTGGGCCGCGATGACGGAATGGTCAGGATTGCCTTGCGGCAAACGCCTTTCCACCAGAAAGACAGTCGCCGACTACTTGCGAAGGCCGAGCTTCTGGACAACGGTTTTGTAGCGGTCGGAATCGTATGTCTTGAGATAATCGAGCAAGCGACGCCGCTTGCTGACCAGCATGAGAAGACCGCGGCGCGAGCCGTGATCTTTCTGGTGAGATTTAAAATGTTCCGTCAAATGACCAATACGTTCGCTCAACAAAGCGATTTGGACTTCAGGGCTACCCGTGTCCGTGGGATGGGTAGCATACTGATCAATAAGTGATTGCTTTTGCTCTCGGGCTAGCACTAACCTGATGCGCTCCTGTCCAATTTCGATTTTCGATTGTAACGTTAATGAGCCTAACACGTTGTTTGGCGGAGTGTAAAGAGAGGTATAGTTCCTCATTCGGAAAGACTAATTTATGTCATCCAATTCCAGATATTCGATGCTTGATTCAATGGACATTCGTTGCGCCCGCTGCGGCTACGAAAATAATCCCCAGTTTCGTTTTTGCGGAATGTGCGGAAGCGCGCTGCGTCCGCGTGACCCCGAAGTCCGGGATGAGTCACGCCCTGCCCAAACTCGCAGTCCGGAAATGATTCGCACCGAGCCTCGCGTCACACCACTACGTCCCGAAACTTCAACCGGCATTCATCCTGAAGTTCCTCCCACCGAAACTCGCCCCAACGTTCGCGATCAAATTCGCATGGCCGAACCGCCCATGGATACCGACTTGATGGCGCAAGTCCTCCGCGAGCAGAATACAAAACCACCAGTAGAACCCATGCCGTCGGAACCGCTGATCGCCGAACTGACCGCCGCACAGAAAGTCAAGAGCGACCAAGCCCGAGATTATTCTCGCGAATCGCGGGAAGACATCCACGAGCAGGAAGTCTTTCACGGTGAACGCACTCCCATTCCAGTGACCGGCCCCTCCTTCCTCGGACTTTCGCAGAGCACTGAAGAAAAGGGATTCGAGTATTTACTGGAAGACGAGCCGCATCCGGGTCGCTTCCGCACCTTAGTTGGTGCGGTTCTGCTGATCGCTCTTGCCGCAGTTGGTTTCCATTATTGGCAGAAAGCCGGATATCCGGGATTCGCGCGATCCGCACAATCCTCCGCAACGAAACCTCAGCCCGTTTCAAACCCGTCCGCAGAAAACTCCGATGCGGCTTCGGAAACTGCTCCTACGAACAAAACATATCCCGCCGCGCCCGAGCCAGACAAGTCCTCGGCGGATGAAAGCAACACCATCAGTTCCAAGGCCGACGCGGACCTCTCCGCCGCCGCACGTGCCAATAAGACGTCAACAGAGACTGCCCTGCCGCCCCAGCCCGCTCCCCAGAAACCAGCTCCTCAAGCCTCGGCTTCAGTTCCCCCGGTGAAACCGTCGCCGGCGCCACGTACCGAAATCGCGAGGGCTCAGCCCGCCAGGGTTAGTCCATCCCGCCCTGCGCCGATAGCACCACCCAATCCCGCTGAAGATAGTTTGTACCTCGAAGGCCAAAAATACTTGTACGGAGGCGGCGGCGTTGCCGCAAACTGTGGACGCGCACAGCAATACCTAACCACCTCGGCCAACAACAACAACTCCAAAGCTCAAAGCACCCTCGGCACTATGTATGCAACCGGCCACTGCGTTCGCCGTGACCTTCCTCTCGCCTACCGCTGGTTCGCCCGCGCCTTGCATGCGGATCCCCGAAATACCCGACTGGAGCGCGACGTTGAAATCATGTGGAATCAGATGAGCCCCCAAGAAAGAAGCTTAGCGCTGAAGAACAACTGATCCCCCGACCCCTGATCGCTTCCGGCTCCCAGTAAGCCTTTTCAGGCCACTCCCCGGCTTCCCGCATTACCTAAGTCCTACTCTAAATTCAACCAGGGACATGCATTTTCGGACTCTACTGGTAATACAGGATTCTCCTGATAATGGCTTCCGAGAGAACAGTAATTTATGTCGAGAAAGTACAGTATCGGAACCTTGCTCGCCGCGCTCACACTGCTAATCGGCTGCGGGGGCTCTGCCGCCGCTCCCAAGAACCTTTCCGGGAATAGCTCGGCCAGCCAGTTGACCGCTGCCTCCGCCGTCCAATTCGGGATGGTCGCAGTCGGCGCCACTCGCGCCAGCACCGTCGCCGTCAGCAACACCGCTCCCAATTCCACGAATGTCATCGTCTCTCAAATCAATGTCGCCGGCCCCGGATTTCGCCTGGCAAACTCCCCAGCCCTCCCCATCACCATCACCCCGGGTGAGAGTGTCACCCTCGGCCTCGAATTCTCTCCTTTGTCTAAAGGTTCGGCCACCGGCACCGTCTCGATCCTCAGCGATGCCACCAACCCCGTACTCCCCGTAGCCCTGGCTGGCAACGGCAACTCCGCCACCACCGTATCCGTCTCTCCCGCAGTCCTGAACTTTGGCGGCGTAGGCGTGGGCAACAGCGCCGTCCTGACCGGAACTCTCGTAGCCGGAACCATTCCCGTCACCGTAACCTCAGTCGATCAAAGTGGCCAGGGATACGCCCTGAGCGGAATAAGTTTTCCCGTGACTCTTGCCGCCGGACAGCAATTGCCTTTCTCTGTGACCTTTACTCCCCAATCCGCCGGAACATCTTCCGGAAGCCTGGCCTTTGTGACCGACAGCGGAACCCCGGCCGAAACCCTCACCGGGTCGGGTGGACAGTCCAGCGGCCACACCGTCAATCTTTCATGGAGTCCAGATGCTTCCCCCGTTCTCGGCTATAACCTTTATCGCGGGGCTAAATCAGGCGGGCCTTACGTGAAGATCACCGCCAGTCCCGAGCCCGGAACCAGCTATTCCGACAGTACCGTTCAATCAGGAGCGACCTACTATTACGTGGCTACATCCGTCAGCAGTGGAATGCTCGAGAGCGGATATTCCAATCAAACAATCGCAACCGTTCCCTAGGACAAAATCTAGCTGGTCCTCACTCTAAACTCTTCGCAACTTCATTTGCGCACAGGACGAGCGATTGGATTTTGATTTTCCATCTTCGCTGGCACCGATTCACCACCGCCCATACTCAAATCGCTCGACCACGAGTCGGCGATGATTTTCCATTCCCCTGCCTGCCGGGTCAAAATCACCATGTATTTGCCGCGTTCCTCCCGGCGTTTCCCAGTCGTAGTTGGGACCAGCATCTTGCACCGTCCTGCCTCAAATGCCACCTCACCAAATATTTCCGTTCGCAACGGGTCCAACTCAACCTCGCCCAATCCCGCATCCAGCACCGAAAACAAAAACTCGCGGATTGATGCTGTCCCCTTAATAAGAGGCACATTCGGTCGCATCAGAATTGCATCCGGCGTATAAAGTTCGACTACATCGTCAAGATGCGTGGTATTACACGCCAGCGCCCAATCCTGCGTCACTTTTCGGACCGCCGCTTCGGCTCGGCTCAACGTAGCCCCCGTTAAAGGCGTGCGCGGACGCCCCAATTCCCGCGGCGGACTGCTGGTTTCCCGCACATGACTTTGCGGCGGTCCAACCTGCGCACTGCCTTCGGAAGAAAAGTAATGGTGGTGATAATGATGATGATAGTGATGCGGCCCGGGTATTGATTCAACCTGCCTGGGACTACTCAGAATCGGCGATAGATTTCGTTCGGGGGTCGCCGCATTCATCAGCGGCACACCGCAACTCGCGCAAAACTTGTTCCCCGCCGGGTTCTGATTTCCGCAAGCATTGCACATGCCTTCTGGAAGCTCCAAAGATGTTTCCGCTGCCAGCGACTCCTCGCTATCACTCTGAACTCCTAATCGTTGGATCGCGTGCAACGCTGCTGACACCGCCTCCTGCCCTGGCTTGGGACGCCGCATGTCATAATTCATGCGGCTAAAAAAATCATCCACAGTAGGGTTCGGCGTCAGCTCTTCTTTATCTTCCAAAGGCTGATCTTTCGGCGTTTTTGGTTTCTCGGAAGCCACGGGATAGTGACTTCATTTTAGCCCAAAAGAACTGCGATGATTTGAAAAGTCCACCGTTGCCTCGGCCTCCGTAGGCACACCATTGCACATGGCCGGACGATACCTCCACGACCGCACCACATCCAAAATTAACTGGTCTTGCTTCTCCCCAGCACTCTTCAGCAAGAAGGCGCTGTGCACCAACCCATCGATACCCACAACGAAATCCACACTAAGACTTTTCTCCGATCCTGCGAAATCCAACATGGGATTTGGAGTCGTCAGCGGCTCCGGCAATCTCGTCATCTCGCAACCCTGGCTTGCATCCGCATGCGGCACTCTAATGAATTTCGGCTCAATCCTGGGTACAGCCTGCAACGCGATTTCCGGTTCGCCCCGTCTGGGAATGCCTGACTTGGAAGCAGACACCGCCGCACCGCTCGACCATGCAGCCGTAAGCAAAAATGCTCCGAGCGCGACCTTCGCCGTCAAGAGTTTTCCGCTGTACATCCCTGCCACCTTGAACGCGATTTCGGTACCAAACCGTACTCAAGCGCAATTCAGCTGCCAGCTCAGTCTCCGGCGGAAAACTCCAGACATTGAACTTAATCTGCCAAGCCTTCGTCCCGCTGTGACGCCATGGAAAACAATTGCAGTTTTGACCCTGTGGTTTTCAATGTCGCGGTTTGACTTCTCGAGCCGCCCGGTCTACCGTTGCCAGCGAGCGATCTTTCCCTCCGCTCCGTCGGTGTCCTGAGCTAAGTCAGCCCATCCGAAGTCGTCTTTCTTAGAAACCGAAAGGTACACACTCATGAAGAAGTTCGCGATCTCCCTTTTTGCTATGACAGTCTTGTTCGCAGCGGTGAATGCTAGTGCGGGAATGAAGAAGCAATCGAAGGACGAAATCGTCTCTGCCATCACCCAAATGGTGAACGACGGCGTCAAAGCCGACCTGGCAACGGACACCTCCTACGTCCAGAAGAATTATGCTGATGACTGGACCGGCGGCTTCAGTGGCGGTGTTTGGACAACCAAAGACTCCATTCTGACCGACGCAAAAGATAGCGCCAACAACAAGATGATGAGCGAGCAAATCAGCGATCTCAAGGTCAGGGTTTACGGCGATGACACCGCGATCGCTACCTACACCGATAGCTACGATGGAATGGTCCGCGGCGAGCACCGCACCAAGACCGTCCTCACCACCGAGACTTTCGTCCGCATGCACGATGGCTCGTGGAAACAAGTTGCAAGCCACAGCAGCGTCAAGAAAGACAGCTAGCACGAAACAATCAGGACCGGGAGAAAGGCCGCCGCCCAGCGCGCGGCCTTCGCTTCACACCACGCTCACTTTCGTTGCCTCTTGCGAGGCGAAATGCAGGTCCAATGCTCGCCTGCGGCAGAATCTACACCAATACAAGTAACGCTTAAAAGGATTTTGCTGACAGCTGAAAGCTGGGTTTATGAAAGTACGCGCAAAGGGTTAATGCACACGTTACCGTGTTCTTTCAACCACCGCATGCATAAGAAATTCTCGATTTCCTTCCGCACCCAATATCGGCGAATCTATTACATCTATGTCCCTGCACTTCAGGGCCAGCAGCGAATCGCGCACTCTGTCCACCGCCGCAGTTTGGATTTTTTCATCGTGGACAATGCCGCCCAGACCAACCTCTTCGCGCCTTGCTTCGAACTGAGGCTTAACTAACACCACGATTTCGAGGTCTCCGAAGTCTTCGGGAGCCTGCGGCTTCATACTTCCGAACGCTGCCTCAATGATGGAAGGCAAAACCACTGTCGCGGATATAAACGACACATCCACCGCGACAAAATCGACTGCCTCTTCTAAAACATCTTGCGTCAGATTTCTGGCATTTGTCTTTTCCAACAAACGAACCCGGCCATCCTGTCTTAACCGAAAATCAATCTGTCCGTACCCCGTATCCACCGCGATCACTTGCCGCGCACCGTGCTGTAACAGACAATCCGTAAACCCCCCAGTGGATGTCCCCACATCCATGCAAATTTTTTCGCGGACATCAATCTTCCAATGCTCCAGAGCTTTTTCTAGTTTGATTCCGCCGCGGCTTACGTACTTAGCATTCTCGCCGAGAATGCGAATTGGCGCGCTGTCGTCTATAAAGGCACCAGCTTTCGAAGCCGGCTGTTCATTCACTAGGACTCTTCCCGCCATGATCAAGGCCAGCGCCCGCTCGCTGCTCTCAACGAGTCCGCGACCCACCAATAATTTGTCCAATCTAATCTTCAACGTGGCTCAATCATTAAGAAAAAAAATCTCACGCTCGCACCCTACGCTGTGCAAGGTGTAGAACCAATTCTTTACAAACTACTTGCAGAGATGAATCCCGCCTTTTCCACAACGTTATGCACCGCGATGTTGAAAACCACTGCGACTCTTCTATTGACAAGAAACTAAAAAAGAAAAGCCGCCTGAAAAGGCGGCCAACTCGTAATCATTGATGTGACGCGCGTTCCGCGCCCGTCAGCCTGTTGCCCTATCCTGCAACTTCTTCCAGCAACTTCTGATCGATATCGAAATTTGAATGCAAATTCTGCACGTCGTCGTGCTCTTCCAACGCTTCCATCAATCGAATCATGGTCGCTGCATGGGCGCCCTCAAGCTTGATGTAATTTTGCGGAATCATCGCCACGCTCGATGATGCTACCTCGAATCCCGCTTTCTTAATGGCTTCCAGCACGGTTTCGTACGCTGAAGGCTCAGTCAGCACTTCCCAATTCTCTCCATCATCGTGCAAGTCTTCTGCCCCCGCCTCAAGCGCGACCGCCATCAAGTCATCTTCTTTTGCCTTGGCTTTCGGAATTACGATGTCGCCTTTCTTGTGGAACATGTACGACACCGCTCCCGCATCCGCCATGTTGCCGCCATTCTTGCCAAAAGCATGACGAATTTCACTGACGGTTCGATTCCTGTTATCGGTATTGATGTCGAGAAGGACGGCGACTCCCCCTGGTCCGTAACCCTCTAAAGAGAACTCTTCGTACGTGGCGCCCGGCAATTCCCCCGTGCCGCGTTGGATAGCACGCTTGATGTTGTCTTGCGGCATGTTTTCAGATTTGGCCGCTAAGATAGCACTTCGCAATCGAGGATTGGCGTCCGGGTCTCCGCCCCCATTCTTGGCGGCGATACTGATTTCTTTGATAAGGCGGGTAAATATTTTGCCGCGCTTGGCGTCTAGAGCGCCCTTTTTATGCTTGATCGTTGCCCACTTTGAGTGTCCAGACATGGATATTCCTCGCCTTCAATATTTGAATGGATCAGGATTCGCCGCAGGAAAGTTCAACCCATCACCTCGAAATCTACGCAGGCGAACGAAAATTATAGCACGCACTGCAATTTTGCCTTCCATTGAAGCTTTCAAACACGATCCAAGAGCATGGCCATTCCCTGCCCCACCCCAACGCACATCGAAGCCATCGCGTACCGCCCATTTGCTCGTTGCAATTGCCGCGCCGCCGTGAGCACCAATCGCGCACCGCTCATTCCCAGCGGATGACCCAGTGCAATCGCGCCGCCGTTGGGATTCACTTTCTGACTATCGTCTGGCAACTCAAAGTGCCGCGTTACCGCCAGCACCTGCGCCGCAAACGCCTCGTTGATTTCAATAACGTCCACCTCCGCTATCGACACCTTCACTCGATCAAGCAATTTGGTCATCGCCGGAATTGGGCCGACGCCCATCACCCTGGGTTCCACACCCGCGGAAGCAGAAGCAACGACTCGAGCTACAGGATGCAATCCGAACCGCTTCGCTCCTTCTTCCGAAGCAACAAACATGGCACAAGCGCCATCGTTGATCCCCGACGAATTCCCCGCCGTGACTGTGCCCTTCGTCGCAAATGGCGTCGGCAGCAGCGAAAGCGCTTCCAATGAAGTATCCGGACGAGGATGCTCGTCTTCGGCCACTGTTGTCTCAGCACCCTTCTTCGCGGAAATTTTCACTGGCACAATCTCTTGCGCGAAAATCCCCGCCATCTTCGCCGCCGCTGCCCGTGCCTGCGATTGGTGGGCAAATCTGTCTTGCGATTCCCGGTCAATCTTGAATGCCGCAGCCACATTTTCGGCAGTTTCTCCCATCGAGTCAGTTCCGTACAACTTCTGCATCACTGGATTGATGAACCTCCAACCCAATGTGGTGTCATAAATTTCCGCCTTCCTCGAGAACGCCTCGCCTGCTTTCGGCATGACTAGGGGAGCGCGGCTCATGCTCTCCACCCCGCCCGCGACCGCTATCGAGATTTCTCCCGCGGAAATGTTATGCGCCGCGCTCGCGATCGCCTGCATTCCCGAAGCGCACAACCGGTTCATCGTCACCCCTGGAACAACGTGCGGTAATCCTGCTATCAGGAGCGCCATGCGGGCAATATTGCGGTTGTCCTCTCCCGCCTGGTTGGCGCAGCCCAAAATAACTTCGTCTATGCTCTCCCACTCCCCCAAAGGAAATCTCCGTTTCAGTTCAGCCAGAGGGACCGCCGCAAGATCATCGGCGCGAACCTGCGACAGAGCACCGCCGTATCTTCCGATGGGCGTGCGCAGCCCCTCGCAAATAAAAGCGTCAGTCGTCATCTATGCCTTTACCTCCTACGAAGCTTTCCATCGGAGATGGATACGATACCCTCAAAGATGCAATAATTATCTTGATCAAAGCCTTGAGAGGCCCCAGACGCCATGGAAGAGCGTGAATTTTTCGACGAACGCCAGGAAAAAAAGCCCGCAAACTTAAATTGCCCCAGCTGTCATCAGTCTGACACCTACGAGGTCACTTGGGTAGTCCGCACCAAGAAACGCCAACTTTCGGGAAGGGCCGATGAGCGCGACCGCGCCCGCTTTGCCAAAGCTAAGTCCTACATGCTTCGCAAAGACGACATGATGGCCTGCAAAAATGTACGCTGTCGCAAACGCTTCGAAATATCCGGCCTCCAATCAGTCGTATTTATGGAGTAGCCGCTAGAGTTACGAAAAACGACCGTGCCCTGGTGCAAAAGTGGTCATTCCAGACCGCGCCGTCAAGACCCTGCTTTCGCTAAAGCTCATATAACGACGAGTGCCCCAATTACTCTTCCCCCAATGTTCGAGACCCAAATTCACTTACCAGAGTTACTGCGCAGCAGGTCTTCCACGTCGCCGATTTTGTCTCCTAACAGATTCAGCTTATGCGCCAGCCCCTGAATTTCGGATTCGGCGCGCCGGTTGACCTCGTAGTCTAGTTCTCCCCGAAGCCGGTCTTTAGTGTCCTGCCGGTTCTGACTCATCATGATTACCGGTGCCTGAATTGCCGCCAGCATAGACAGAAAAAGATTCAACAAAATAAATGGATAGGGATCCCACGCCGATCCTCGCAACATCGCATTGATAGTCACGTAAACGCTAAGCACAACCCCGAAGGTGATAATGAATGTCCATGATCCGCCGAACCGCGCGACCACATCGGCAATTCGCTCCCCGAACGTAGCTTCAGTTTCAATCAAGTCATTGGGATTCCGCATGGCCCGAATTCGTACCAACTGCTGCGAGGCGTGGAAATGACGGCCTAAGACCGTGAGCATGTCCATTCCAGCGTGCGGCTTTTGTTTTAGAAGTACCGCTATATCTTCCCGGTCAACCTCAACACATGTCGTTTCCTCAATGGCTGTGGCGCTGCTCTGATGGTTGGTTTGATCCAGCATGGATGCGAAACCAAAAAACTCTCCTGCGCTGGGCTCATCGATTATCACCTCTTGATGGTCCTCATCGACCGTTGTAACGCGTACCCCGCCTGTCACCACCACATAGGCGCGCCCCCCAGGCTCGCCGATTTTGTATATGCGCTGGCGCGCTGCGAATGTCTTGAGTTCGACCTGCGCCGCCAGGATCGCCGCCTCATCTTCATCTAACAACGAAAAAAGCGGAACATGTCTTAGTACTTCTGGATCGCACTTCATCCATCACCTCGCAGGCCTTAAATTAAAGCACAAAAAAAGAGACCACCCTCTCGGGCAGTCTCTAAACACTCTAGACCAATGAAGATTAAGTTCAGTCCCCCGCTACCGGCTCACCTACTTCCACTTCAGCCTCAGCATGATTACCGTTTCCGTTGGAAGGACCAGTCAAGGCTCCCAGCGGAATGAATCCGCCCTCGGCGACGACCGGCTTCTCTTTCAGCACTACTTCGCGATACAAAGAAGCCATACGCGCGTTATAAGCAGGATCGTTCTTCTGCTTCAGATCCCGTGCCCTCGACTTCTCCTCGCGAGCATTCTTCGCAATACCGAGCTTATCCAGATCGCGCTGCTCTTCGTGGGTGACGATTTCGTCTTTGAGTAAGAGCCCGTGCTCAACGGACTCCATCTTCACATTCTTGCCGCCCGCGAAGATTTCGTGCCGTCCATGCTCCTCGTACCATTTGGTGAGGGTCGCGGTCATGTGCATCTTCTCGATAATGTTCCGCCAACCCACGCCCGTGTTGTAAGCGCAGAACGAAATTTCGCCTTCCTGCGTCGCGTAAGGAATAATGCACTGCTCCGTCCGCCGGAAGTCGTAATTGAAAAGATCCTGGAACCACATCCCCGCGATGAACAGGAAGTTCCACCGATCCTGACGCCGCTTCATCACGTCGTCAATCGTGCGGTCCGGACCAACCTTCCCATAATTCTTCCCCGTCGCATTAAAGTTCTTATCGAACTTCTTCAGCAAATCCATCAACTTAAAATGGGTCGGCGATTGAAACGGATCGTAATTCTTCATCAAACACAGCGCCATCCCCACAATCGTCAAGAAACTTTCCACGAGCCGCATCATTTACCTTGGCAATATCCTTAGCAAGTTGATCGCCCTTCAAGAACGCCGTCACCGGCACCGCCTCCTTAGTTTCCTTATCAATCATCAAAGCCATCCCCGTCCCGCAATTAGGATGGCAGCCGCAGGAGAGTTGGCCCCAGTCGTTGTTTTGATCTTCTACGTGCATTAGGTCGGCCCAATCGGAGAAGGTGCTCATGAACGAGATGGGGAACCAGTCGCGCGCGGGTTCGCCGAGTCCGGTTTGGGTTTTTACGTCGTGGGCTAGGTGGGAGAGCGTGTAGCGCTGGGCTTCGCGGCGGTCGTCGGTTATGGCTTCGTCGCGTCCGGTGAAGCTTACTGGTTGGAAGCTCAGGAATCCGATTTTCTTGGGATTGTCCAGCGCGAATTTAATGATGCGTCCTACTTGCTCGTTGTTGATGCCGTTTACGATCGTTACTACTGGGACAATTTCTACTCCCGCTTTGTGCAGGTTGTCGATTGCTTTTAATTTCACGTCGAACAGGTTGCCGACTTTTCTATGTGCGTTGGCGGCGTTGCCGATGCCATCGAATTGCAGATACGCATAGCGCATCCCGGCTTCGGCGGCTTGTTGGGCGAATTCCAAACTTTTGGCGAATTCGATTCCGTTGGTTGCGGCTTGCACGCTGTTGTATCCCACTTTGCGGGCGTAGCGCACGGCATCCAGGAAATAAGGAGACAGCGTCGGCTCGCCTCCCGAAAATTGCACCGACATCTGACGACGCGGCTTGATGGTGATCGCGTTGTCGAGCATGGTCTTGATGTCTTCCCAGCTCAGTTCGTGGACGAAGCCGACTTGGTTCGCGTCCATGAAACAGGGATCGCACATCATGTTGCAGCGGTTGGTGAGATCGATAGTGAGAACGGAACCACGACCGTACTTAACAGTCGAAGATCCGTGATGATGCAGCTTCTCGTCGTTATGCGCGCGAATATCGCGGCCCGGAAACACTTCTTCGAGATGCTCGGAAAATTCGGTGTCAATCGACATAACATCTTCGAAGTGACCGTGCGTCGGGCAGTCTTTCACCATCAAAATCTTGCCGTCGCGCTCAATGATCTGCGCTTTGATTTCTCCGGCCTTTTCGTTCATCAGGATTTCGAGCGGCAGCTTGCCATCCAAAATCTGCTGGCGAATTTCGGGGACACACTTCGGGCACAGCGAGTCAGTCTGGCGCGGCCATCCCAGCGGCGGCTTCGACTTTTCGTAAGACTTCAGCAGCGGCTTATCCGACCACTTCGGCTTGGGAGAAGGATTGGGCTTAACCCGGTTCATCCGCTCGAAAACTGCCCACGCTCCGGTGGCAGCAACCGTGACTGCTTTCTCGACATACTTAACTGGCTTGTGCATAGCTTCTAGGTTATTGAAGACGTTAGGTAATTACACGAGTTACCCAACGAAAGGGGTGTTTTGCAGGTTTAGTGGTGAAGTTGTGCATTGTGCGGATGTAAGTAGTTGAAGGGATTGATGGTTATGTAGGGCGGACACTCCTGTCCGCCGCAGTTGGGTTGGTGTTGATCCTGTTCTCAACAAAACCCAAAATCAAATTCCATGTTCATGCGTCACCGACAGGTTGCCCGGCTTTGAATTTGAATAAGGCTCATGGCCGATGCCGGCATCCTGGCTCGCAAGTACGACTACCGGCGGAGGTTGCCGCACTTTCAGAATCCCGGTACCGCCCTGTTCGTGACGTTTTGCAGACTGATTCGCGAGCCGTTCTCGGATGCCGCCCGGACCGCCATTCTTGAGCATTGTATTCACGACCACGGCAAACGAATCGATCTTCGCGTCGCCGTGGTTATGCCCGACCATGTTCACCTGTTACTGACTCCACTATCCGACGAAAAAAGTTGGCCCTACTCTTTGCCCGCAATCCTTAAATCAATCAAAGGCACTTCAGCCCGCAGTGTAAATAAGTTATTGGAAAAGACAGGCCCGGTCTGGCAAGAAGAATCCTTCGACCATGTCTTGCGGTCGGACGAAAGCTTCGAAGACAAACTCGAATACATCCGACAGAACCCGGTGCGGAAGGGTTTGGTAGCCCGACCAGAAGATTACCGTTGGCTGTGGCTAGCAAAAATGTAGGGCGGACACTCCTGTCCGCCGCGGTTGCTGTTGGTGTTGAATGTGGGGCGGACACTCTTGTCCGCCGCGGTTGTTGTTGACTTCAAAGAAGATCGAAGGCCACTGCAAACCAAAAGCGGCGGACAAGAGTGTCCGCCCTACATATTACAGAAGCAGTATTCCCTGGAAGGAATATCCTGTTTGAGAATACTGGAGGCACGACAGGAGAAGCGCGATGCCCAGAAATTTCAGAACACTGAGGGAAAAGATGCCTCCCGCGGCGCAGAAGCGCTCGCGTCAACTCGCTGACAAATACCGGGATGAAATGGCGCTGGACGAACTCCGCGAAGCGCGGGATATGACACAGCAGCACCTCGCCCGGATTTTAAAAGTCAACCAAGCCGCCGTCTCGAAGATGGAGCGTCGGACCGATATGTACGTGAGCACGCTCCAGGATTTCGTAAAAGCCATGGGCGGACAGCTAAAGATCAGCGCAACATTCCCCGAGGCAGGCACAATCGAAATCCGCCAGTTTCATCAGTCGAGGAAGGGTACGCCCGCGAAACAGGCCGACATTGAAGGCGTAGCTTAGCTGAGTCTTTGCCGATCAGCCCACACATCCGCAAAGTGCGCGAATGTGTGGGGCACCCGGCCAGTTGCACCAGTCGAAGAAGAGTAAGTCCGAAGAAAAAGCTAAGGCTGAAGGCGGTGGCGTAGGTGGCCGGACCGTTGCCTATCACATCCGAAAAGGGCACGAATGTGTGGGGCACCCGGCGCGGGACATGACCCAACAGCTAAGCGGTCCATTTGTAGGTGTGGGACTTCACGCGGAGGTAATTGGCGTCGAGTTCGGGGTGGAGCAGGCGAATAGCGGCTATGCGTCGGGCCATGCTAGTGACCCACCGGGCTTCGTCGGAGGTGATTGCGCGGCCGAGTAACTTGAACTCGCGATAACTGAGCCATTTCTTAATCACCTGATATCCGCCGATGTAGTACTCCCAGACGCCTTTCGGGATGTTCTTCCAGTAAGCGCGTTCGTTCAAGAAAATGTCGAATGTGCTATCGCCGAGTTGCGCGGACGCTTGAGCAGGTGACAGGCCGAGTCCTTCAGCACCTCTCGATATGGCCTCGCGTTCTTGTGGAGAGTAATCGCGTTCGATAATCTGGCCGCTCCCCGGCATAATCCCCATTTCTTGCCGATACCCCCAACCTGCCTCAATTTTGAGATCCTCTTTCGCGTGAATGCCGCCTTCGTTTGTGGCACAAATTGGGCCGACGAGGAGGAGTTCATCACGGATTTTGCCGGCGCTAACGTTGGGAGGCTCGGTCTCCGTGTCGAGCAGCGATGCGATCTGTGCGACCGAGTTGTGCCGAGCCCAGCAGAGATTCGCGTGACGCGGGCAGTGGAATACGTGGCCAGTCAACTCGAATACCGTCGGCGTTGTCGCGAAGATATGTCGGCGAATATCCTATTGCTAAGGCGTGAGGCAATACACACTCCTCCAAACTGGAATCTGTTAATCCGAGTTCTCCAAGGTAAGCTGCTGTCCGTTCCGAAATGTTTACGTGGGAGGATTGGGCGTGTTGGTCCGCGAATAGGTCCTGATGCGGTTGCTGGGAACTCAATCGAGCGGGGATGTAATATGCGTGCCCACGTAGGGCGTCGTTATCGCCAAGAAGTTTTGTCGTACAAAATGGAACTCCTTCCGGCGACGCAACGCCCGCGGGTCTTGTCACTAGGAACGTGTTGCCGCACTTTGCGTGCTCCCACAGGTCGGGTCGTGGCTCGTTCCATATGGGCCTCGTGGGCGTGTAATAGGCCCACCTGATATCGAATGGCCGAAGCATGTAGCGGACCAAGCGGTCCGGACGGAAGGCCTCAGTTTTGATCGCTTTAAGACGCGCCTTCTCCGGATTGAATCGCGCTCGCTCCAACGTGAGTGCGTCATGTTCTCGCTTGTACTCTTCCCAGCCGATCGACTTATCGAAGTAATCCTTCATTCGTCGTGCGAGGGCATCTTTGTTTATGTCTATAAGGGCCCCCGCGCGTTTTTCCATCAAGCCATTCATGGGAGCTTTTGCGCAAAAATCGAGCACTTTCGGCCAATCCTCGTAGTGCGTGGTAGTGGTCCCGGGGCGAAGTGAGTAGCGCGTTCCCGGTGTTGGCGATATAGGTTGATAAGACGGTGCACCTGATGCCAAAGAATCGAAGAGGTCGACGCGTTTCTTTACTCCCCAGAAATCACGGTATCGGACCGTGGGTTTCGTAAGGTTCTCTGAGCGCACCATTAAGCACACCGCCGTTCCTAGCTTGATGCCCTCGGGGTTGTTGTCCGTGGAGAAGACGCTGGGGTCGGTTTTGCCGTCAGGTGTGGTCTTTCCTGTTTCGCGACTGTCCCCATTCATACAGTCGATCCAGATTTTTTGGAAGCCCGCAAGCAGTCTTTCTCGCATAATTACAAACGAGGGGTCGCCAAGGTACGAGTAGTTGGAAATATAGCTTATGACCCCTCTACTGCATTTCTCTATCAGACGCCTCTCCGCCAGCCGGAAGAAACGTACATACAGATCGTCAAGGTTGAACTTTCGGATTCCCCATCCGCCTTTTGACTTAGAGTCGCTGAGGCGATATCGCCGCTGCTGAACGCGTTGTCCAGCCTTATTTTTTACGGTCTTTTGTGTCTTTTTGTTAATTTTGTCTTCCCAATAAACGCCCTTGTAGATTTCGACGAGGCCTTCTTCTTCTGCCGGGCTTACGCCCGCGAATGCGTTATACGGAGGATTACCCATGATTACGAGAATTGGGGCTTCCCTTTTAACCTTGTCGGCGGCGTCGCGCTCTGCCTCCATTTCCGAAAATATCAGGTGCTGCTTTGGCGCTTTAGGCGGCTCCCATCCCGTCAGAGAGTTAGTCAGGTACACGCCAACGCGTTCCGCGCTGTCGTCGGACAAAGGCGCGCCGAGATTCTGCAGAAGCACCCCGAGCTGAAGGTGGGAGATGACGAAAGGAGCGGGAAGAATCTCGAATCCGAACACACGCTCCATCGCGGCGCGCTTCACATCATGAGCTGTCAGGTCGTCGCCGCCTTTTTCTTTAAGCGTCACTGCAATTGTGTTGAGAACCTCGACTAGAAATGCGCCAGTGCCGCAGGCTGGGTCGAGGACGTAAACGTTGGGATCCGCGAGACCGTCGGGGAGATTCAACTCCTCGCGCAGAGCGATGTGCGTGCGAGCAACCATGTATTTCACGATTTCGCGCGGGGTGTACCACACGCCAAGTTCCTTCCGTAACTGAGGGTCGAAAGCTTGCAGAAATGGTTCGTAGAAATACTGCACCGCTTCATGTTCCCGGAAGCGGGAGAAAAATTCGACACGATCAACCCGGTTGAGCGCGGATTCTGTCCAGTCAAGAACTTGCACGAGATCGAGGGGGCCAAGCCGGTCGGGCGTGGCGACCTGGCCGAAGAGGACGCGGATCACAGGAACATGAAGCGACCACTGCGCCAGACGCCACTCAAAATGATCGTGGCTAGTGGGTGGGCGCCGCTTGCTCCACAGGACCCAAGCGGAAAACACACCGTAGAAAAGGGTCTGGACTAAGCTGGAGCGAAAGAAGTGCTCGCCTTTTTCGTCCTCAAATTTAAGGCCGAGAGCCTGCTCCAGCGCTTCGCGTACCGAAGCTAGGGCAGGAAGGCTAGCCTTCGCGTCGACCCGCGCTTTGGCTTCGCGGGCGTAGAAGGCGAGACTCCACGCGACGTCTTTCGGATCGGCGAGGCGCGCGGGGGAGAGGATAACGAGTTTCAGAAAATCCTGAAAGCGGGAACTCTGTTTGTCCGCAGCGGCTCGGGGATGGGCGGTTAATTTCCAAAATTCCTTTTCATCTTTGGCAAAGCGGTAGGAACCTAGGTCAACAGGCTTGCCGTCAGTGTCGCGGCCAAGCAACATGAAATCACGGTAGTTCGTGACAAGAACCTGACCGTACTCCTTCCAGTATTTTGTAACCTGGTCAGTTGCGGCGGTCACCCATGCGTCATCGCCTGTCGACTTAATCTCGATCGCTCCGCGAGAAGGTTTTTGGCCTTCGATTGGGTCTTTGTCTTTGAGGCTCTGAAACTGGCTTCTCTCGAAGAGGCCGCCATCGGGGTGACCCGCCCCGCGATTCTTGAGGGTGAGAATGCATCGCACTTTGGGTGAAAGCTTGGCTCCCAAGCTATTCAGAAGGTGCTCGATTGCGGGATAGTAGGACGTTTCGTCGGTCGCCTGGCCGGATGAGCGAATCTCGCGAAGTTCGCTGAGGTATTGTTCGACAACGTCCAAGTAGTGTTTTTAGCGGAGGAAAGCGTAATACGCAAGTGTCGGGCTTGCTTCCTTCGGATTCCGAATTCATTCTGGCTCCCAGTTGCCGGAGAAGCAGATTCCTCACCGCTGCGCAGCGGATTCGGAATGGCGAGGTTTTATGGAGTGGGATTGGAGCTGCGGGGTGGGTGCGCTGTCCGGAGTCCAGGAAAGCAGGTCTCTCGACTTCGCTCGAGATGACAGAGTTTTTATAAGTGTCAGGGGATGGCTTTCAGCCATCCCGTAAATGCGTGTTCGATCTGGATGGCACGACTGAAGTCGTGCCCTGATACGGAATCTCTCTGGGCGAGGGGCGCCCATACGATCAAAAGCAAAGCCAAAGGCGGCGGACAGGAGTGTCCGCCCTACATTGGTAAGTCAACATCCCATTGGGCTGGCATTGTGGAATCCCACCCTTTCGCAGAGTGCGCGGAAGGATGGGGCACCCGTCGTTATATGTGCTGCATGCGGAAAGCAGATTCCTCACCGCTGAACCACCCCGTCACGCCAAATGCGGGCGTGTCGGGGGCCCCGGTGGCGGATTCGGAGGGCGAGGTTTTGGAGTGGGATTGCGGCGGTGGGGTGCGCTGTCCGGAATCAAGAAAAGCAGGTCTCTCGACTTCGCTCGAGATGACAGAGTTTTTATGGGTGTCAGGGGATGGCTTTCAGCCATCCCGTAAATGCGTGTTCGATCTGGATGGCACGATTGAACTCGTGCCCTGATACGGAATCTTTCGCGGGCGGGGCGGCTGTCCCCACGCAGTCAAAGCAAAGTCAAAGGCGGCGGACAGGAGTGTCCGCGCCTGCATGGGCAACGTCTTCGGTCAAAATCCCATTGGGGATACATTTGTGGAATCCCACCCTTTCGCAGAGTGCGCGAAAGGATGGGGCACCCGTCGGTATGTGATGGTTCAAGCTGAAAGCAGATTCCTCCAGGCTGCGCCTGTTCGGAATGACAAAATTTTATAAGGTTTATCGAATAAAGATTGCGGCGGTGGGGTGGGTGCGCTGTCCGGAAATGGAAGCAAATGCAGGTCCCTCGCTGCGGTCGGGATGACAAAATTGTTGGTCAATGGGATGGCTTTCAGCCATCCTGTAAATGCGGCTTGAGGTGAGATCGCAGCGCCACCCAAAAGCGTTAGCGTAGCTGGCTCCGCCTGGACAGGTGAGGACACCTTTCCCTACGCAGCCAAAGGCAAAGTCAGCGGCGGCGGAGAGGAGTGTCCGCCCTGCACGGGAAAGGCAAAATCAAAGGCGGCGGACACGAGTGTCCGCCTTACATTGGTAAGTCAAGATCCCATTGGGCTGGCATTTGTGGAATCCCACCCTAGCGCAAAGAACGCGCTAGGATGGGGCACCCGTCGGTATTTATGCTGCATTCGAAAAGCAGATTCCTCCAGGCTGCGCCTGTTCGGAATGACAAATGTTGTTGACGACGTTTTTTTGGCGGACGCAATGAAGACGCGGCATGCCGCGACTCTACTGGAACAGTGTCTACCGGAATAGGTCCCAGGCTTCGCGGTATTTTTCGAATCTGGCGCGAGGGCAGTCCGCGTCCGGGTAGAAGCGGAGGCTTTTGTGGGCGCAGGCGGCGATGGGGAGGACGTACCAGGCGTCGACGGGGACGATGTGGGCGACTAGGGCGTCGACGTCATCGGGCGAGTAGGCGAATTTGGATTTGGCGCCGAGGGCGCGGGTGTAGATGGCGCGGATGGGTTGCACGTCGTATCCGCGGGCGCGGAGGGAGGCGGTGCATTTTATCTGGACACGCCAGAGGCGCGCGCCGTTGTCGAGGATGAAGTCGTAGCGCTCGCTGTTGGACCAGGGTTTAGCGACGGCGAATCCGAGGCTGGTGGCTTTGAGAAGGAAGGCGGCTTCGGAATAGTCTCCTGTCTGGGTGGTATTTCGGTGTGCGGGTTGCGGGATGGATTTGGGCAAATGAGTCCTGATTTCGGGGGTTGAGGTTCCTTATTTCAGACAATAAAAAGGCGCGGGCCCGTGATTTCGCTCACTGGGGCCGCGCCTGTTTTTTTGTCTCTATATATAGGATAGCAACCTGGCGGGGGTAAATGCGCCACGTGGCGGAGACTTATTTTATGAGTGGAATCAATGCGATAGGCGAAAGTAGGGGGATTTGACCCCTTGACAAGAATTTTGGCAGTTCTGTATCGAAAAGGAGGTCCTCCGGGCTGCGCCCGGTTCGTGACAAGATTTTATGAAGAGTTTGTAGACTGGTCTGATTAAGCCTTGCCGGGCAGGACTGCTTCGGCGGCGGCTTCGACGGTGACTTCGACCTTCGCGCCCCTTTTCAGGTGGACAGGATTGCCGTCGGCATCGGTCAGTTCGTTGTCTATGCGGATTTCGCGATAGAGGTGCTCGGCAGTTTCCACTGATATTTGAGCCTTCTCGGGCTCATCTGGAACAATGGACGGAATAATTTTTTCAACAATTCCGGGAAGTATCGTGCTCGCGTCTCCGCTCATGGTTTTCCTCTTTTCCTTGTCGGCAATCCCGCTTAGTTGATCGTAAATGAATGGGCCGCCCAGGAGCTACTGAATAGTGGTATAGAGAAGTGACTAAGGGTTGGTTAAACACAACCGTCCGGCTATAGCACTCTTTCGTGGGCGTAGCCGCTGGCGCTGAGGGCGGAGAGCAACTCGGCGATGTGGTCGGGTCCGCGGGTTTCCATGGTGATGTCGATGGCGGTGTCTCCCAGATTCACGCCATAGTAGGCGCGGTCGTACGAGGTTTCGACGATGTTGGCGCGATGACTGGCGAGGATTCCCGTGAGTTGATGAAGGGCTCCGGGATAGTCGGGGAGGTGGACGCGGAGACGGACGAGGCGTCCATCTTTGACGAGGCCGCGCTCCATGATGCGAGCGAGGAGGGTAACGTCGATGTTTCCGCCGCAAACGAGGACGGCTACTTTTTTTCCTTCGAGCGTGGTTTTGTGATTCACCAGGGCGGCCAAAGCGGCGGCGCCTGCGCCTTCCGCAAGGGTCTTTTCGCGCTCGAGGAGGAGGAGGATGGCATTGGCGATTTCTTCTTCATCGACGGTGACAATGTCGTCGACGTAGTGCTGGACCAGCGGGAAGGTGCGGGTACCGGCGCGGCGGACGGCGATTCCGTCGGCGATGGTGGGAGCGGAAGCGACGGTAACGGGCTTGCCGGCGGCGATCGCGGCTTTCATGGACGGAAGGCGCGCGGGTTGCACCCCGATGATGCGCACGTTGGGACTTTTTTCTTTTACGGCGCAGGCGATGCCACCGATGAGGCCTCCACCGCCGATGGGGGAGATGATGGCTTCGATGTCGGGGTGCTGCTGCAAGATTTCGAGGCCGAGAGTTCCCTGGCCGGCGATGACCGCGTCGTCGTCGAAGGGATGCACGAAGGTCAAATTTTGTTCGGTGCCGCGGCGGATAGCTTCGTGGCAGGCCTCGTCGTAATTTGCGCCGTGAAGGACGACGTCAGCGCCGTAACTTCTGGTGGCAGAAACTTTCGTGAGCGGAGTGGTGAGTGGCATGCATATTTGCGCTTTCACGCCTAATTTTCCGGCGTGGTAAGCAAGTCCCTGAGCGTGGTTGCCGGCGGATGCGGCTATGACTCCGCAATCGCGTTCTGCCTGGGTGAGGGTCAGTAACTTATTTAGTGCACCGCGTTCTTTGAATGCCCCCGTGCGCTGTAGGTTATCCAATTTGAAGTGGACGGCGTTGGCGGTCATCTGCGAAAAGGTTTCAGAGCGGGCGCACGGAGACAGATAGATCGAATCGCGTATACGCGCGAGTGCGGCTTCGATGTCCGAGAGAGTGATCATTTATTTGGCGAATGTGCAGAACATATTACAGGATGGAGATGAGGACGGAGCTCTCAGATTCAAAACACGATCGAGGGCATGATGACCCTCGTACTACTCATCGACGCTTTGGGTATGAGATTGTGTCTGCCGGTATTAAGACCCAGGCTTTTAGCCGAGTACCCCTAGTCTGACTTTTGGCTTGATTTGGATGTTTTCTGGCCCTTTTGTGGGTGAGACATTGGATTTGGATTCGGGTTACAATGTAGTGAGGTGTGAAGGTTAATATGCGAAAGCACAGTCTGGCTTTGGCTTTCTTGATGGCGGTTACATTTGCATTGTCGGCCCCGTGGGCCCGTACCGACGAGGAGAGAACGCCTGCTTACAACGGGGGTCCTCCGGCCAAAGGGACGAAGCTGCCCGCCATCATGGGAACTGACCAGTTGTGGGGCGAAGACGCGCAATACCCTTATCAGACGCACGCCTATGAATTAGCAGCCAAGATTCCCGCGACCATACATCAACAACCCTGTTACTGCTATTGCGACCGTATGGGGCACAATAGCTTGCACAGCTGCTTTGAGAGCTCCCACGGTGCGCGTTGTGCAATCTGCCTCAAAGAGCTCTACTACTCCTATTTAATGCATCAAAAGGGCAAGTCGGACGTGGAGATCCGCCAGGGCATCCTGGGTGGAGAGTGGAAGCAGGTAAGTCTGGCGACGGCGGCATCGATCAAGTAACGCGGGTTTTCCACAGGCCGGTTTAACGCATGGCTGAGGTAATCCTCGGCCCTACCAAAAAATTACGATGATTTGTTCTAGAAAGACTTATGTCATCTACACATAAAGCGCAGAAAAGAGGAACACTTACGGCAAGGACTGGCAAAATTCTACAGATGGCGCAGAAATCTCACCCGAAGCAGGCGCGGGCTGAGGAACCAGGTTTTGCACAGGCTGTGCAAAACTATGAGTCTGGACTGCGAGCCATGCAAGAGCACAAATTCGACAAGGCTAAGAGCCATTTCCAAAAAGTAATTTCTGGAACGGCCAAAGAGTTGGCGGACCGGGCGACTGTCCATTTAAATGCATGCACCCAGCAACTGGAGCGGACAGAGAACCAGTTCAAGACGCCGGAAGAACACTACGATTATGCGGTTTCCCTGCTCAACATCGGGGATTATGTAGGAGCTCGAGAGCATCTTGATGTGCTGGCTAAGCAGGTGCCCAAAGCGGATTATGTCGCTTATGGAATGGCGGCGCTGAATTGCCTGACCGGTCACGGGGAAGAAGCGCTGAGAAGCTTGGATCAGGCGATTCGGCAGAATCCGGCGCTGCGATTTCAAGCCCGCAATGATTCTGACTTCCAGAACTTGGTTGAAGACCCGCGTTTTACCGAATTACTGTACCCCGACCCGGGCGAGGACTTCCCTGCCGACGTTTCCGACAGGATCAATTAATCTCTCCGCATGGGGCCTTCCCAGAACGAGGCTGAGCCAGCGAAAATTTCCGGTCCGCGAGCGGGCTTGAATGTTGTCAGCATCGGCGGCGGTACAGGCCTCTCTACTTTGCTACGCGGACTGAAGCAGTACACCGCGCTACCTGGCGGCGGCGCTAAAGCTAAAACTTTCCGCGTTCACGACCTCTCAGCAATTGTGACGGTCAGCGATGATGGCGGTTCGAGCGGCCGTCTACGCAAAGAATTGAACATGCTTCCGCCCGGTGACGTTAGGAACTGCATCGTCGCTTTGTCGGAGGACGAGACGCTACTTTCCCGTTTATTCCAGCATCGTTTCGGTCAGGGTTCTGAGCTGGAAGGACACAGCTTCGGCAATCTTTTCCTAGCGGCACTAACTTCCATCACTGGAGATTTTGCCGAGGCGGTGAAATTGTCGTCGGAAATACTTGCCACGCGGGGGCGGATTTTTCCCGCTACTACGAGTAATGTAACGCTCGAAGCGGTCATGGAGGACGGCACTCACGTGCTGGGCGAGACCAATATTACCGCCAGCAAGAGCCGTATACGCGAGCTGTTTCTGGTACCGGACGATGCTGAACCACTCCCGCAAACACTGGATGCGATTCGGGACGCGGACATTATTACTATCGGCCCCGGGTCTTTATTCACCAGCCTGATTCCAAATCTATTGGTGCGCGGAATTGCGACCGCCATCGCATGTTCTTCCGCAACGAAGGTTTACGTGTGCAACCTGATGACGCAGGCGAACGAGAGCCTGGGACGCACTGCCGCCGACCATCTGCGCGCTTTGAATGAGCATGGGCATGCCCAGTTGTTTGACTATGCGCTGATCAATCGAACTCCGGTTTCGGCCGAGTTGCAAAGCAAGTATGCCCTCGAGGGAGCGACCCCCATCATTGCGGATCTGGCGGAGGTGGAGAAACTTGGCGTCATCCCGGTGTTGGGGGATTATTTGGAAGAAGCGGGAGTAGCCCGGCACGCCAGTGCGCGGGTGGCGCGCGATTTGTTGGGATTGCGGGAGCGGGTGGGAAACGCCGAACAGCAGATGCCTCGGGGATAAATCCCCTCGGAATGACAAAAGTGGGTCGGGTACGTGGGATCGATCCGCCGCAGTTCATCCATACTTCGGTATATTGTTTCCGATGGAAAAATCGTTAGAGGGTGCTGCGGGTCAAACGTCGCGTACTGCCATCGCGATCATGGCGGCGGGCAAGGGTACGCGTCTCAAATCTCAATTGCCTAAAGTGCTGCATCAGGTGGGAGGTAAGCCTCTGCTGGCCCATGTGATTGCGGCGGCGGTCAGAATCGTTTCGCCGAAAGATGTGTTCGTCATTATCGGACATGAGGCGGAGCGAGTGCGGGAAGCAGTCGCATCGACAGGGATCAATTTTGTGTTGCAGCCGGAACAGCGGGGGACGGGGCATGCGCTGATGATGGCACGCGAGTCCCTTGCGGATTACGAGACGGTCATTGTTCTGTCGGGCGACGCGCCTTTGATTACGCCGGAGATGATTGAGAAGTTGCGCGATTTTCATTTAGCGGAAAAGGCGGCAATGACGATCTTGAGTGCGAGCCTGGAGAATCCCACGGGATATGGGAGGGTCATTCGGCAGGGGAAAAATCGCGCGCAGGTGAAGGCCATCGTCGAAGAAAAGTCAGCCACGGCGGCAGAGCGCGGGATTCAGGAAATCAATTCCGGATTTTACGTATTTGAGGGGCAGGCGCTTTTCAAAAATATCGATCGGCTCAAGACTGAAAATGCGCACGGAGAGTATTACCTCACCGATCTGGCTGCGGAGCTAGCCAACGTACAAGCGCGAGTGGTTGCGTTCGAAACTGATGATCCAGCAGAAATTCTGGGCGGCAACACACGGGCTGAACTTTCGGACATCGATTCCCTCATGCGGAGAAGGAAGACCCAGCAATTGATGGCGAAGGGTGTGACGATTTTTTATCCCGAGACTTGCGTGATTGATGGTGACGTAGAGATTGGGGCGGACACTACGATTGAACCGTTCGTGCAAATTCTTGGAGACACGCGCATCGGGGCAAATTGTCGCGTGAGATCTTATTCGGTGATTCAGGATTCTGAGATTGGCGACGGCGTGTTGATTCGCAACGGATGCATCTTAGACCACGCCAAGGTAAGGGAGCGGGCGCTGCTGGGCCCTTATTCGAATTTGCGACCGGGCAGCGAAATTGGCGAGGGAGCGCATGTAGGAAATTTTGTGGAGACGAAAAAGACCCGGCTAGGGAAAGGATCGAAAGCCAATCACTTAACTTATCTTGGCGATTCGGAAATTGGCGAGGGCGTGAACATTGGAGCTGGGACCATAACGTGCAACTACGACGGCGTTCATAAGCATTTGACTGTGATTAAGGATGGAGTTTTTGTGGGCAGCGACTCGACTCTGGTCGCTCCGATCACGATCGGGAAAGGCGCGTATATTGCAGCGGGTTCTTGCTTGACCGAGGATGTGCCGGCGGAGTCGCTGGCATTGGGAAGAGCGCGGCAGATTGTGAAAGAGGGTTGGGTGAAGCGGCAGGGCGATTCTGATGGGAAAGGCTAGGCGGCTCGCGGAGGGACGTTTATGGAGAGATCCCGAGGCCAGCTGTGGCGCGCTGGCCTCGGCCTCGGGGTAAGAAAGATTGACTTATTTTGATACCGCGGCGAACAGGTCGGAGTGAATCAGCGACTGGAATTGCTTGTCGTCGGCTTTGAAATGCATTTGGAGGTTCGAGCTGTCTGAGTTCACTTTTACATCTTCGAGCGCGGCCTTCTCAATGGGCGTCGCGGTCATGCGGCGGTAGAGCACTCCGGCTTTCACTAACGATGAAAGGGTCGCCGCAGTAGTGGAGTCGGAAGTGACGACGTCGAGATCGAAGTTCACCCCGTTGGTAAAGTTCATGGTGTAGCGCGATCCGAGGACGCGCTTTTTAACCATATCGAAGTCGGCCAGCTTCCCCGCATCGCCCAGGGCTGACAACAGCATGTTCTGAGTTCCCTGCTGGTCGAGGATACTCCAGACTGCTCCGGAATCAACCGAACCGATCAGATCGGCCATGGATGGGTTTGAGTCGAGGGTTGGGGTATATCCATCGCGCGCATCCAACGATCCACGGATAGCGCTGCTGTCTCCGAATAACAAAGTGTTGTCGTCGAGGAACATCATCTGCATGCCCCCGGCCATGTTGTAGAGATCGGAGTCGCGATATTTCAACGGCTTGATTTTGTGCAGCCGGATTTTCCTCAGCACTGTCTTCTGCGAGAAGGAACCTTCGGCGAGGCCGACAACTTTCAATCCTTGTTTGCCCAGGCGATAGGAAACGAAAGTCAGTTGATCGACGTCTTTGTCAGGATCGATGCCGACGCCTTTGAGCGCGGTCTCAAACTGTTTGAGGCTTTCAGGAAGCACCTGCTGCTGTAAGGCCATGGCAGTGTCGGAATTACGCAACGCGCGATAATCGACAGAGATAAGTTGCTGCAATTCCGATGGAACGACGGCGCGGGCGGAGGTCCCCAGCGGAGCGGACCAAGCGATTGTGGTCAGCAACAAAACAGCGGTGCAGAGTCTGGCAAGTTTCATGACGACCTCTATGTTATTGGATGCTCAGTACGGCGAATAAAAGACCGCTTCTGCTTAATTGTATGCCTTTGAATGGAACGGAACTTGAAACCAAAGTACATAGGCGGAGAAAAGCATCGTAGAAAAGGCCCAAAATTAGAACTGCTAAATCTGGCAAGGGCAAAGCTACGGCTTCTTCGAAGCTGCCTCCAGGACTTTATCGCGCAAGCTTTTGATTAACTGCATGTCTGGCGGATCGAGTCCATCCATCATCCGCCCGCGCCACAAGGGAGCCGAATCTGTACCTAGTGCGGCATCGTAGAGGGCGATCATATCTTCGCGGTCTCCCATATCGACATCGTCGATGGGGGCCACGGACGCCCCACTACGTTGAGAATCTTTCGTCATACGAATCCCACCTTTGGCTTCAAAAGCTCGCCCTTTACGAATTAAAAGAATCAAATCAGCCTGATCTTTTTGGTAGACCACGTGATAAAGCTTCAAATCTCGAAGGGCCTGCTGGACATCGGTTATAGCTTTTCGATCGTCCGGCATGTTGCGGGCATTGTTCGCGTCGCCAAAGTAGGAAATCACGTAAATGTATTTCGCATTCGCCACCAGCTTAGGAAGCGATGGCCTTTCCTTGGCGGCCACGGCAATGCATATCAAGAGCGTTAATAGCCCGCATGTCCAAAGCTTCTTCATTGAAGTCCTCCACAAGTGAGATGCAAGACGTCGGTCTCCTCCATATAAAAGTTTTACGACCTTCCAGACACGTCGCTACTTACGTGTATTGAGCCCAGCGGTCGAACAGTTCCCACCAGGTCAACCTCATCCATTCATAAAGGCAGGTTTTCGCCCATTCGCGGTGACGCCACCATGAATACCCAAATTGTTGGGGATCGTAGGCGGCGGACACGCTGAAAGCGTAGGCTGGTAATTTTCTGGCGAAGATGCTCAGGGCGCGGCGAGTGTGATAGTCGGAGGTCACTAATAGAATTCGCCGGAGGTGGGCGTCTTTCAAGCACCGTTCAACGTCTGCGGATTCGGCCTTGGTAGAGAGCCCGGAGATGGGGCAGACGGTAATTTGAGATGCATCCGGGAGAGACTGGATGTAGTGCTGCGCGATGTCGATCTCATCCCACTGATAGATTTTCGATTCGGCGGGAACGTCGAGGACGAGGCGTTTGGCTAGTCCTTGGCGGAGGAGGTCGAGGCCGCGCAGGGGGCGTTTGTCGGTCTCTCCCGCCAAAACGACGATAGCGTCGGCAGACTGCGGGCGGTCGATGACGAGAAAGCGGGCCATGTTGGCCGCGAGAAAGATGATGACTGCAAGCACGGACAATCTGAATGCGAGTTTCAGCACGAACTAACCATACTTTTGAATCGGCGCATTGTCATTTCGGGGTGGTGGAGAATGTGGGGATCTTTTTGCGGTTGGGCTTTTTGTGAAGGCAGGAGTTTCCTGGATGGGGGAATTTGAGGGGAAAGGGATCCTTCGCTTTGCTCAGGGAGATACGGATTTTATGGGCTTCGCAGGGATGGGTTTCTTCTGCCCTAATTACTGGAATTTCGAGCGCGACTAAGTACCTTTGCTAAGTGTTTGTACGTCTTATTCCTTGTGGAAAAGGTAACTAGTGTGGGTTTAATCACGATGCGAAAAGGGTTAGAGTTTTAAGGTCACATGTGACCTGAATGAATCAATTTTCAAACTCGAAGTTAGAGATTGCTGACCGCGCTGAAGCGCTAAAACATACTTTAATCAGTGCACCGGCACGCGGGCCGGTGGCGATGCTGCCGGACAGGCGGCCTCCGTGGAAACAATTCTTCTTTAGCATGGGCTCGCAAGGGGCGCTGGTGGTGTTGTTGCTATGGCTTAGTTTGCTGCGTCCGGATGTGTTGGCGCCGCCATTGCGCGATTACCACAACGTGGTTTTAGTGAGCACGCCGCATGCGGTGAACCATGATCCCGCTCCCATAAAACCTTTGAGAACTCCTCCGGCTGTAGATGTGAAGGTCCCGGATGCGTTGCGGGTGCCTTCGCCTGCGAAGATTCAAAGGGCTGATGCGCCGGTTGCTCCGAAGATTGAGGTCAAAGATAAATTGCCGGTGCAGCCAGTGACGGCGGTGATTCCGAAGGCGGCGGTGAAGACAAACGTTTTTTCTACAGGGAGCTCGCAAGCGCCGACGATTGAAAAGCCGGTTCAGGCGGTGCAGACGGGCGGTTTCGGCGATCCGCATGGGGTACCGGCTCAGGACAAAAAGAATCGGCCGATAACTATTGCGCAGCAAGGGGCGTTCGATCTGCCTTCTGGTGCGGGATATGGAAACGGCACGGGAGGCGCAAAGGGAGTACCGGGGGTGGTGGCCAGCACTGGCTTTGGGGATGGTACTGCGACCAGCGATCTTCATGGCAATGGGAATCGAGTGGTGCAGCAGGGCGCGTTCGGAGATGCGCAGACGGCGGACTTGAAAAATGTTTCCAAGCATACCGATGCCGCGCCGCGCATCAAACCCGCGGAGATCATTTCCAAGCCGACGCCTTCTTATACGGAAGAAGCGCGCAAATTGCGCATCGAAGGCGAAGTGTTGCTGGAGGTGAAGTTCGAGGCGTCGGGATCGATACAGGTAATGCGGGTGATTCGCGGATTGGGACATGGACTGGACGAATCGGCGATTAAGGCGGCGCAGCAGATTCGGTTCAATCCCGCGCAGAAAGATGGACAACCGGTGGATTTCACCGGAGTGCTGCATATCACGTTTCAACTTGCTTAGGGCGATGTAAAGGGGTCTATCTTGAAACTTGCAACGGTAGTTGGTGAATTTTCTAAATCAATGTTTACGGTGAGGAGTTTCTTTGCGGTCGCGGCCATGTGCACCATGGTTACGGCGGTGGGGCTAGGTCAGGATGCGACCCAGATTCCATCGCAGGAGCCGGCTCCGGCAGTTCAATCGCAAGCATCGAGCGGCTCCCCCGCTAATTCCGCCACCTTCGACCAGGTGATCGACAAAGTGATCGAACGAGAGCATTACTTTCTTGCACAGATGCGGCACCGGCATCCGCTGGTCGAGACTTATATCCAAAATTTAAAGGGGAACGAAGATAAAGCTGTACCGGTCAGTGATCAATATTTTCTAGGCCGGTTGGACATGACCAAGGGCACGCAAGATACGTCGTTCATGGGACAGGCTGGCTTCGGGCGGCGTTTTCTAACGACGCTTACGGGTTTGTATGGGATGAAGTTTCTTCCTTTGGGATTTGCGCAGATGGTGGTGCTCGACGACGACTTCCAGCGGAAATTTTATAAATTCACTTTTGTGCGACGAGAGTTTCTGGGGTCGGTGCGGTGTCTGGTAGTTGACGTTCAGCCCGCGGAGAAAAAATCGAAGGGCAGGTTCGTGGGAAGAATCTGGGTGGAAGATCAGGAATATAACGTCGTGAGATTCAATGGAACTTATAGCGGAGATGAACGCTATAGCTACTACCTTCATTTCGATAGCTGGCGGATGAACATGCGTCCCGGGGTGTGGCTGCCGGCGTATATCTACAGTGAAGAGTCTGACTTGCTTTATCGTGGGGGTCACAAACTGCATTTCAAGGCACAGACACGCTTGTGGGGATACGACCTGCACCAGACGGGACAAAATGAGGAGTTTTCGCAAATCGTGGTGGATGCGCCGCAGCAATCGGTGAACGACGAGAGTCCAACTTCGCAGGATGCGACTCCGGTTGAAAGCCAACGGCACTGGGAAAGTGAAGCGGAGCAGAACGCGCTGGAACGATTACAAAAAGTGGGCCTGCTGGCTCCCGAAGGCGATGTAGACAAGGTGTTGCAAACGGTGGTGAACAACATGATCGTCACCAATAATCTGACGATTGAGCCGGAGGTGCGTGCGCGCGTGCTGCTCACTTCTCCGCTGGAATCGTTCACCATTGGGCACACGATCGTGGTAAGTCGAGGATTGCTTGACGTGCTTCCCGACGAAGCCTCGCTGGCGATGGTGTTGGCCCATGAACTTAGCCACATCGCGTTAGGTCATCGGCTGGACACTAAGTTGGCTTTCAACGATCGCATGTTGTTTCCTGACGAAAACACGTTTCAGAGATTGGATTTTTCCCGCAATTCCGCGGACGAAGATGCTGCGGACAAAAAAGCCATGGAACTGCTGGAACATTCTCCTTATAAAGACAAGCTGGGAAACGCAGGATTATTTCTGAAAGCGCTGCAAGAGCGCGCCCCAGAACTTAAGAATTTAATTCGTCCGCACATGGGTAACAGTCTGGCGAGCAGCAAATCAACGAGGATGTCAGCCCTGCTGAGTCGCGCACCGCAACTGCAACCAGAACGCACCGATCAGATCGCTGCACTGCCATTAGGGGGAAGAATTAAAGTGGATCCATGGAGCAACCGGGTGGAGTTGGTGAAGACAAAACCGGTGGCGATTCTGTCGTCCAGCGAAAAAATGCCTTTTGAGGTGACGCCCTTCTTCCCGTATCTGACGAGGCTTTCAGGCGAAAGCGGCGACAAGCAAACGGCGGCTACTGGGCCAGCGAATTAGGGCAGACGAAAAAAGGCGGGCGTTGGAAACTGCGCCAGGACGGGCCATGGCGAGTTGCCGAAGTGGTGCGATGATGGTTACTGGATTGAGCTTGCCACGCCGGAAAACACAGTATTGGCGTTGGTACCGATGAGTCGAATGGTACCGACCACGATCACCAGGATGACTGCCAGCATAACGGCATATTCAGCGATGTCCTGGCCTTCGTCATCCGACCAGAGCTGACGCAGAAATTTTGACACGGGGCTCCTCCTCTTGCGTATGGGTTACATGAACGCGTTCAATGCCCGGCTGCATGTAGCCGGAAACATCCCAAAAATTGCCGGTAAGCATATGGTAAAGACCGTAGGGGAGTTCCCATATAGCACTAAAGTGCCATATGAAGGCTGGGGGCTCGAAGACAGTCTTTTTTAAAAATTGCCATTGCCCGGTTTCTCGTGTTCCTACGGATTCGCAGTGTCAGGCTCTGTCGGGGGCACGGAGCGGCATTTTAGGGAGGGATCCTTTTCTCCGCTCAGTTCGCTTTGCTCAGGAAGACCCCGTGTTATGGAATAGCCTGTTGAGGCTAGCGAACTGGCTAACGCCTTAGCGCCGCGTTTTGGCTCATGGTCAGGAGGGCGGTGCGGGCGAGGCGTTCGACCACGGCCACGTCCCCGCCATCGAAGGCGAAGGGCAGACGGGAAAATACTTCGAGGAGTCCTACAATCTCGCGATCGTATTGAATGGGAGCGGCCACGATCGAACGTATATCAAGGCGGTGACAAACGGTGGCGTCCACGCGGGGGTCGGATGCGGCATCGTCGCAGCGGACGGAGTTGCCGGTGCGAACGCATCCCCCGGAAAATCCGATGTTCAAGTCCACTGTCGCACCCAATGCGGGTGCCGCGGCGCCGACTCTGGCACGGCAGGTGAGCAAGCCGTTATTGGCCAGGGCGAGGGCTGCGCCGGTGGCCCGAGTTAACGCCTGGGCGCGCTCGGCGATGACTTGTAAAGCCGCGTCGAGGTCCGATCCCAGGGAGTTGAACTCAAATTGAATAGTGGAAGACTGGTTCGGCTCGGCACCGCTGGACTCGGCTTCGAAGTTTATGGATCGGGGCTGTGCGGGGGCCGCGGGCGACAATCCACTGCGAAGTTCGGCCATGAGCGCATCATCCAACGAGAATTTGGGGGCGTGGCGACTGGGGGTTCCGGCATTGATGGTGAGCCATTCCTGAAGGCGAAGCCGCGACTCGACCGGCAAATCAGAGAAGCGAACTCCGGCGCGGCCGAGGGTATCTGCCCATGCCACGTACCCGGTTGTTTCCAGGATATTCGCGGGCTCGGATAAATTGAGCCTGAGAGTAACGGGGAGGTTGGGATCGGGGGTCGCGGTTGCGAGCATGGCCAGTCCTTGCTCGCTCAAGTCAAGAATCATGCCGCTGCTGACACCATCGAAGATGGCGAATACAGGGGCGCGCATTTTATGGCGCAAGGCGTTTCGCCTGTCGGGGATTATTTTTTGGCCTTCCATACCATGGGTGCGGCGGTCGCAACGAAGTTCCAATATATAGACAGAAATTTGGTTTATTTATGATGCGGGAGATGTCGGCTACGCGAAAGTGCATAGTCGGCTTCTCTTTTGTCTAGCACGAGACGGAGAAGGGTTAGTGGAAACCACATGTCGGGAGTTGGTGGTTGGAGTCTAGAGTTTGATCGGGGACTAGATCTGCAGCAAGATCAAGAACTGGATCAACTTCAAAGACTGCACCGAGAGCAGAACGTCGACCCACAAGGGATAGATTTCTGCTGGAAATTTTTGCACAAACTTTGTTGGCCAGGCACTATACGAAAACCGCCTTGGGATGAGAATATGTAAACCTCATTCGCTCAGCAGGGACGACGAGCATTAAGTTTTTTTATGGCAGACAAGAAACGCCTGGCGCAGTTAAAGAAAGTGCTGGAAGTTCGCCGCGCTGAATTGATGCGTAGTCTTGCGGAAACGCAGGAGACCAGCCGGACGGTACAGCAAACTTACGGAATTGATGAGGGCGACCGCGCCAACATCTCGCACGATAAAGATATTCTTCTGAGATTGAGCGCGCATGAACAAAATATCGTTCAGGGCATTGATGCCGCCTTAGCACGAATTCGCGACGGCACATACGGCGAGTGCCTGAATTGCGGCCAGGAGATCAATGCCAAGCGCCTGGAAGCCCTGCCGTGGAGCCGCTACTGCATCACCTGCCAGGAGCTGATCGAAGAAGCTCGCTAACCTCTGGGTTAATGTTTCGGTTTCTCCTCGAACAACCTGCCGGAAAACTTTTCCCTCTAAAGCGCAGGGAGAAAACCATATGGCAACGAAAAAGAAGAGTTCCAAGAAATCAGGCGGGAGAAAATACGGCACGGCAGCGAGCAAAAGCGTAAAGAGCGCCATGCATCGTGAGAAGAAGGGGACGCTGCGTTCCGGCAAAGGGGGCAAGGGCGGTAAGGTGACGAGCAGGAAACAGGCGATCGCGATCGGCTTGTCGGAGGCGAGGAAAAAGGGAGCGAAGGTCCCGGAGAAAAAATCCAGTTGATGCAGGGGCCTCTCGCATCGCAGTAGCGACACGCCGACCCCGTGTTGGGCGAGCGAATTCGGCAAATTTCTGTAAAACCACCGGACAGCCGGGGGCGGCTGTCCCTACACGATAACGTCTGGACCTTTTGACTTTTCCAGCTCTGCGTTGGCAATGTGGAAGGCGGTGTTGGCGGCCGGAACTCCAGCGTAAATCGCAGTTTGTAATAAAACCTCTTCAAGGTCGCAAGCTTCAAGTTCATGGGCAAGTCCCGCCCGCACGTGAAGCGTGAATTCTTCCCAGCGGCCCAGTGATGCGGAGATGGCCAAGGTCAGGAGGCGGCGGGTACGCTGGTCTAGTCCTGGGCGAGTCCATACGGTGCCCCACGCATAGGAGGTAATCAATTCCTGAAAGTCTTCGGTGAATTCAGTCGCCGCCGCGATGGAACGATCGACATGATCCCCGCCAAGAACTTGGCGGCGAACTTTGAATCCTGCTGCGAGAGAATCGGATGCAGCCTGGTGCGGCAAAAGAAAATCCAGAAGGGCAGCGCTGAAAGATCGAGGACGCTCGATGTTGGAGAGATGTGCCGCGGGCAGGTGAATGGCACGTGCTCCAGAGATTTCACGCGCCAATATTTCGCCATGGCCCGTCCAGGTTGTGGACACGTCGGCATCACCAGCAATGATGAGCGTTGGCGTTTTTATTGTAGACAGCAGTTCCCTGCTGTCGAAATCTCGCAAGGCGGAACAGCAACCCGCATAACCGCCCGGATTGGTCCCGAGCAGGACCGACCGCACACCTTCGGCATGGGCATCGCCGCGACGCAGAGTTTCGGCGGAAAAAAATCGCTGCATCGCCTGATCGACGATTTCGCCCATGCCTCCTTCAACGACAGCCTTTCGACGAGCGTCCCAATTCGCGGGCGGTCCGAAATGTGGGGAGGAATTTGCGATAACAATTTTTTCCATGCGCTCAGGCAGGTTTATCCCTAGCCATTGCGCTATGGCACCGCCCAGGGAAATTCCGCAGAATGAGAATGTTTCAATCTTTAACGTATCGGCCAGGGCAACGACTTCTCGACCTAACTGCTCGATGGAATATTCTTCCCCAGGGGCGTCGGAGGCCCCGTGTCCTCGAATGTCATAACGGAGTATCTGGAAATACGGCAGCAGCGCTTCGACTTGCTGTGCCCACATGGCATGATCGCAGCCAATCGAATGCGAAAGCACGAGAACAGGGGCGCCGCTTTTTCCTTCGAGGCGATAGAAAAGGCGATTGCTGTCGATGGTAGCGAAGGGCATTGCGGTCAATCCTTTTTCTTAGACGGAGAGGAAAGTGAAGAGAGCAAGCGCTGCCGGAAATCATTGGCCACACCGAGGTGCAACTCGGGCACTTCCAAATCTTTTAGTGTCTGGTCGTCCATCATGGGTTCGACTTCAGCTATTGTGAGCAAAGCTTTGGACAAGTGCTGCCGTTGCGAGACCGATGATTTCAAAGCTTGGGCGAGAATTTTTTGCGTGGCGTCGTGACCCAATTTTTCGGTCAGAATCATTCTGGCTTTTTCTGCGAAGACGGCCCCGTGGGTAGCGGCGATATTAGCGCGCATTTTGTCTGCGTTGACTATGAGACCTTGGGCGACTTCTGCCATCGATTCAAGGGCAAGACCTGTGGATTGAATGATGCCGGCGACGGTTGGCCATTCCGCTTGCCAGCCTCCCGCGGCGCGCTCGTTCTCTTGCACCATCGCTGATAAAAACGCGGCTACCAAGCCGGGAACTCGGTTAGCGGCGGCCAAGGTCAGGATGCATCCGATGGGGTTCTGCTTGTGCGGCATAGTAGAGGAGCCGCCGCGTCCTGAATCTCCCGCTTCGGCAACTTCGCCGATTTCGGATTGCATCAGCAAAGTAATGTCGCGAGCCATCTTGGCTAGCGATCCAACGAGCACGCCGCAGGCGCACAGCAGTGATGCGAGCCGGTCGCGATGAGTGTGCCAGGGCGCGTCGGGATATGCGAGGCCAAGTTCGTCCGCGAGAGCCTGACCGACAACGATGCCTTTATCACCAAGCATGGCGAGGGTGCCGCTTGCGCCGCCGAATTGGAGGATCAGCGCATCGGCAAAACTATGGTTGAGATTTTCGTGGCAGCGGTGGATGGAGGCTAGCCATCCCGCGGCCTTGAGTCCAAATGTAGTGGGAGGGGCGGGCTGCATCAGCGTTCGACCGAGCATCACGGTACCGGCGTGATTCTCGGCCAGGTCGTTTAGGGATTCCTGTAGAGAACTCAAGCTCTTCTCAAAAATGGATTGCGATTTTTTTAGAAGAAGGATGAGCGCGGTATCAGAAACGTCCTGGCTGGTGGCGCCCCAATGAATGAAACTGGAGGCGGCGGGATCGCATGCGGTGAGGCGCTCGCGCAGGGCCTTGACGAGCGGGATGCTTAGGGTCCCGGAGCGGAGGCCGGCGTGGCTTATTTTCGCAGGTTCGAAGAATTCGACTTTAGCTGCGGCGGCGATTTTCTGCGCGACGGCGGTGGGTATGATGCCCAGCTTGGCTTCGACGCGGGCGAGGGCCGCCTCGAAATCCAGCATGACTTTTAGGATCGACTCGTCCGAAAATAATTGGCCAAGTTCTTCGGTGGTGGCGAGACTGTTGAGCAGCCGCATGATCATGCAGAGACTAACATTGAGGGCGAATTTTGAGAAAGCCGAATGGGGTCGTCTCTTTCACGCGTGTCGAATTTAATGGCCAAATTTTGTTAGTATGGGCGCTCACGCCCTCTGTCGGACAAAAGCCCGCGACGGCCATAGGAGGAAGGCATGGCAACCACTCTGGCAACTCCCGAAATACACAAGAACGTAAACGAATTTATCGGCACTCCCAGAAAAATGCTGGTGGATGGGAAGTGGGTAGCCTCGGTTTCGGGGAAGACCTTCGAGACTTTCAATCCCGCCACAGGGAAAGTTCTGGCAACGGTCGCGGAGGGAGATCGCGCCGACATTGATCAGGCAGTGAAGGCTGCGCGCAAGGCGTTCGAGAGCGGGCGCTGGCGGGACATGACGCCGTCTAAGCGGGGGCAATTGCTGTGGAAGCTCGCCGATTTGCTGGAACAGAACCTGGAAGAGTTTGCGCAATTGGAGACGCTGGACAACGGCAAACCGCTCTCGGTTTCGCGTGCGGCTGATATTCCGCTTGCGGTGGATATGTTCCGATACATGGCGGGATGGGCCACGAAGATCGAAGGAAACACCATTCCGATCTCGTCGCCGAAAGCAAAATTTCTGGCTTATACGCTGCGGGAGCCGGTGGGTGTGGTGGGCCAGATTATTCCGTGGAATTTTCCGCTGCTAATGGCGTCGTGGAAGCTGGCGCCGGCGTTGGCTGTGGGTTGCACAGTGATTCTGAAACCCGCCGAGCAGACTCCGCTGACAGCGCTGCGGCTGGGCGAGTTGGCGATGGAAGCTGGGTTCCCGGACGGCGTGTTAAACATCGTCCCAGGATTTGGAGAGACAGCTGGCGCGGCATTGGCAGCCCATCCTGACGTGGATAAGATTGCGTTCACTGGATCGACCGAAGTCGGAAAACTAATTCTTCAAGCCGCGGCGGGAAATCTGAAGAAAGTTTCGCTCGAGCTGGGCGGAAAATCTCCGAACATTGTTTTGGGCGATGCCGATCTGAAAGCTGCCATTCCGGGCAGCGCCAGCGGAATTTTCTTTAATCAAGGACAGACGTGCTGCGCCGGTTCGAGACTGTTCGTGCACAAGAGCGTGTTCGATGAAGTTGTGGATGGAGTGGCGAAAATCGCAAAAGGATTTCATGTGGGCCCGGGTTTTGAAGCGTCTACCAACATGGGACCGCTGGTTTCTCAGGACCAGTTAGACAGGGTGTGCGGATATTTACAGTCGGGCCTCAGCGAAGGGGCTCGGGCGGTGGCAGGCGGCCAAAGGCGTAGCGGCGAGGGATATTTTGTGGAGCCGACGGTGCTGGTGGATGTGAAGCCGGAGATGAAAGTTGTTCAGGAAGAAATTTTCGGGCCGGTGGTGACAGCCAGTCCTTTTTCGGATGCGGAGGAAGTACTACCGCAAGCGAACAATTCCATCTATGGGTTGGCCGCAGCGGTTTGGACCCGGGACATCAGCAAAGCCCACCGCATGGCGGCCCAACTTCGCGCCGGAACGGTTTGGATCAACTGCTATAACGTCTTCGACGCGGCGCTTCCTTTTGGGGGCTATAAGCAATCGGGATGGGGCCGGGAAATGGGCCACGACGTTTTGGAGATGTACACGGAAACCAAGGCGGTTTGTACGCTGTTGTAGCCGAGGCAGGTCACAATAGGAAGGGGCCTGACTTTAAGTCAGGCCCTTTTATTTTTCGGATGAAACTTCCAGGTTATCTTCCAACTGCCCGTAACTAACTCGGACGCTTATGGACCGGAGGCTTCCGTTTCGCGGGAGCGGGCTTCGCTTTGGTCAGCAAGGTTCCCTTCTCCATGGTCATCACGAACGGACTCGGCTCATACGATGCGGGGGTTCCCTCGAAATCGAAAGTCGCGCCTTCTTTTGGCATCAACCTTTCTGGGATTGGTCCGGTCATCACCAGCTTGATGTCGGCGCGTTTGGCTTCGTTATCATCCTGAGTGCCGGCTATGTTCAGTTCAGTGGGAGAAGTCTGAATTACCCAGCCTTCCATCTGCAAGGGCAAGCCTTTGATCACATCCCAAACTTTGTCCTGATCTTCTTTTGCTCCGGAAGAAAGCACGAGCTCCCATTCGGCGAAGCTCATCTTCTTAATGTCGGCGGGAGTTTTGTCTTTTACGAGATCGTGCGCCTGTTCAGCGGGCGTTGGGGGCACGTAGGCTGCGATGGTGAATCCCGCTGGCGGCAGCGGAGTGGTTTTTGCTTGGGCGAGCAAATCGGTCCAGCCCTGATCGGTGCCGTGATACTTGGTGTAAGCGCTTTTGCCGTATGCCTCGATCTTGGGTGCATCGGCAGTTCCGGCAGCAAGATTTGCAGTGCGCGCGATAAAGAAGAGACCGTTGACGCTGTCGGGCGGAGTTGCGGTCAAATAAGCGAGAGCAAGAGGATAGACATCCTGCAAATTGGCGGGGTTGATTTCTACCGAAGCCCGCAGATATTTCTGAGCGTTGGGAAAGTCTTTGGTTTGCAAGGAAGCGAATCCCGCAACGCTATTCATCAATTGTCCCAATTGATTTTTCTGTTTGGTGAAATCGGCGTCGGACATACCCTCGGGCTTGGTCATGTTCGGAAGCGCCTGCAATCCCTGCTCGGCATACTTGCGCGCATCGGGCCAATTCTGTGCGGCTTTGCTGCTATACGCCAACAATGCAAGCGCGCGGACGTTATTAGGATTGGCAGCGAGGACGCGCTGCGCGGCATCCATCATCTTGGGATTGTTGTTGGTCTGCTCGTAGAGTCCCATTAAGGTTTCGAGGACGTCCTGCTTCATTACGCTATTGGGATACTGAACCAGGAAGGCTTCAAATCCGGAGATCTTGGCTGCGGGATCGGCCTGCTGGGCAGCACCCATATAGGCGTTGTATTCGGCGGGATCTTTAATTACCGGAGCCGACGATGCCCCGGCCGCCCCTGCCGGAGCTGCTGCTTGTCCCGCTGGCTGCGCCTGTGGAGTAGCCTGCCCGCTGGCCGCGCATATCGCTATTGCAAGCACAACTACTACTAAGCTGATCTTCATTGGGAATGGCTCCTTGGGTTCTTTTGAAACAAATTTTATTTCGGGTTTTGGAAAAGCGTTTCACCCGATATGTATCCGGGACCGCACCTTAAAAGATTTTAATGGTCCGTATCTTGCCCCGTTTCCAGTGTGCGGATTATAAGTATGCGCGCCACTCAAGGCAAGTTGCTTTCGCACTGTCATAGCGGATTGTTATGATGCAAAAAGGCTGAGGAGCGTTTAATCCGCAGTCACTTAGCTCACTTGTGACATTACAGGACGTGAAGATGCCGGAGAAAAGCACGCAAGATTTGACGGGACAAGTTGCAGTCATAACCGGGGCGGGTCGAGGCATCGGCGCCGCTATCGCCAAGCAGCTCGCCGGAATGGGTGCGAGCGTAGTGTTGTGCGGACGCAGGCGCAAAGCCCTGGAATCCACCGCAACGGGAATCAACTCATCTGGTGGAAAAGCTACGGTTCAAGAGTGCGATGTGACCGACATAAGTTCGGTGGAGCGCGCCGCCTCAGAAGTTGAAAAGAGTTTCGGACGCCTGGATATTTTGATTAACAACGCAGGGGTAGGAAGTTTCAGCGGCCCGCTTCATGAATTGACGCCGGACGCATGGGATAGCGTCCTGAACACGAATCTGCGCGGTGTTTATTATTGCATCCGAAGTTATGCCCCCTTGATGTTGCGGGCAAAAAATGGACACATCGTTAACATCTCATCGCTCGCTGGAAAGAACGCGCTTCCGAATGCGGCGGCGTACGCGGCTTCTAAGTGGGGGTTGAACGGACTTTCTTACTCGGTGGCCGAAGAGTTACGTGCTCATAACATTCGGGTCTCCGTAATCTGCCCGGGATCAGTGGATACGGATTTGAGTCCACATGAGGGTAAGAGCGCGGAGAAGATGTTAAAGCCCGCAGACGTAGCGCACATCGTAGCGATGTTGGTTACTCAATCGCCACAAAGCTTCGCGAGTGAAGTGTTGTTGCGCCCAACGCAAAAGCCGTAAGCAACGGAGTGTGCGGGGCGTCGCTTCAGAGCAGAACTTCTTTGGAAGGAGCGCGACACCCACCCCTGCGAAGAACACAAGGATGGGGCACCGCGGCTGATAGTTAAGATAGAGACGGCCGAGTTAGTTCGAGGTAGGAACGTTACGATAGCCGTGACATTGCCGAGCTCTGGTGATCATGCTCGGCTAAGTCTCTCGATTCGGGGAAGTATAAATCTCGCTACTAATTTTCTGCTTTGGGGGCATGCTCTTGCTTGTCACGATAAACTCCGTAACAAATGAGACCGGCCATCGCGCCGACGGATACGACCAATTGTAGTATTGGAGTCACGCTCGTCTCCTGTCTATTTCGATGCCTGCCAAAAGTAAGCTGATGCCAACTATGCAGCGATTTTGTAGTGCAAGTCTGTCCTTAGTTCCCTGCGGTAATCTTTGTCAGAGAAGCGATTCACTCTTGAAATGATAGGAGAGGCCTTTCGTGAGGCAGGAACCTTGGTTATCGTTTTTACTCCCCTGTACCAGATTTTTGAGCCGCACATCAGCCCAGTTGGTTTATTGTCTTGTGTCCCCGCGTGTCTTGCTAGCTAGCGGCCTTGCAAGTATGCTGCGCTTAGATCCTGGTTCCAACTTCGAACAGGACTGAGCGCCGTGGCGGGTCTTTACAACTTTCGCTATAGTTATTTAAGGGAAAGCCAAGCTAAAAAGAAATGGCCAATTCTAAGAGTGTTCTTTTTAAAATTCGCCGCCAGTCCAATCCCGCGTCGAAGCCGTTTTGGGAGGAATTCGAACTCCAATGGCATTCGGGGATGAATGTGATTTCGTCGCTGATGGAAATCGCGCGCAATCCGGTGACCCGCGACGGCAAGGCGACCACTCCCATTACTTACGATTCGAACTGCCTGGAAGAAGTCTGCGGATCATGCGCCATGCTGATCAATGGGCGCGCGCGTATGGCGTGCTCGGCCCTGATCGACAAACTGGAACAGCCGATTCGCCTAGAGCCATTTTCTAAATTTCCGGTGATTCGCGACCTAAGCGTTGATCGCAGCGTGTTGTTCGAAAATCTCAAGGCGGTGAAAGCCTGGGTGCCCATCGATGGAACCTATGACCTGGGCTCGGGCCCACGTATCTCTCCGGACGCTCAGGAAGCCTCTTATCCTTTATCCCGCTGCATTTCGTGCTGCTGCTGCATGGAAGCCTGTCCCCAATTCAATGAGGACACGGGATTCGTGGGCGCAGCCGCTATCTCGCAAGTGAGGCTGTTTAATAACCATCCCACGGGTGCAGCCCTGAAACGGGACCGTCTGGCTGCCTTGATGGCCGACGGCGGAATTCAGGAATGTGGTTACGCACAAAACTGTGTTGAAGTTTGTCCCAAAGACATACCCCTCACCCAGTCAATTTCGGAGGTGGGTGGCCAAGTGATGCGTCAAGCCGTCGGGGACTTATTCCGCCGGTAACCCGCGCCAGTTACGTAACCCCCAGTAACCCTCAAAGGCATAAGGGCCGTCCGTAACATAGCGAAAAATAATTTCTAAGATATCTTTAATCCGTGGCTATAATTGCGGCCTGTTTCAGCCATCTAAAAACTAGAAGCCTCGCGTGAAATTTAGACGCCACATTCCGGTCAGCCTGCTCGCGATGTTCACTCTCGCGGTATCTGGACAGTCTTTCGCTTTTCACCACAACATAGCGCCACGCCACACGAGGCATTCCGCGCACCATTCGAGGTTCCGGCGAATTCTATGGAACCCTCTATTCCGTCCGTCCCACGATTCGCTACTACGGCAGAATCAGGAAATCGACCGTCTTGACCTTCCTCGAATCCAGAACGATCAGGAACTTGAAGAATTAAAAGCCAGCGAAGAGTTGGTTCCTATTATTCCGGGCGAATTCCTGCGCATCGATCCGCGGTTGGATGCTGACCGACGCTACTGCCGTCCGTGGACCCGCGATTTTCTGGAAGACGTCAGCACCGACTATTACAAACAATTTCATAATCAGATCCAGGTGAATTCAGCGGTACGAACGGTGATTGTGCAGAAGAAGCTTCGCCGTCATAATCGCAACGCCGCCCCGGAAGTGGGGGAAACGGCATCGTCACATCTTGCGGGAATTACGGTTGACATTCAGCGCCGGGGTATGTCGCGGCAGCAGGTGAAATGGATGGAGCAATACATGGTGCCGCTAAAAGACCTTGGCTTGGTCGAGCCCGAAGAAGAGCGTCACCAGTGGGTGTTTCATGTGATGGTCTCGGAGCGTTACAGCGACTACCGAGACGCCAAGAACCTCGCCCGAGAAGCACCGGCGGAAGAAATAACTGCGCTCGGCGAGCGTAGCGTTGACGCCTTGCCTCAACCGTAGCTTCTGCTCCGAATAACTTATCTTGGTTTGTCTTTAATCTTGTCTTGCTGATTTCTTCTCTTCTTTATTTCGGTTTATCGCTTAGCGTAGTCTTCCCAGTTTCTCCATGGGCCAGTATCCAAAGACCGCTTTTCCATAGATGAAATTGGCGGCTACGGGGCCGAAGTCGCGGCTGTCGTTGGAGAGACTGCGATGATCTCCCAGCACGAAATAGCTGCCTGTCGGCACTACGACGGCCTTATACGTTCGCGAATCGATGTAGGCTGATGGGACATAGTCTTCGTTCAACGCGACGCCATTCACGAAAACCTGCCCGGCTTCGATGCGAATTTGATCGCCGGATAATCCGATGACGCGCTTGATAAAACTTTTCGAAGGATCGCGAGGATAGTGGAAAACGACGATATCGCCGCGCTGAAATGTTTTCGATGTGATAAACGAACTTGTTGACGAAAATGCGTTCCTGGTCGTCCAGCGAGGGCATCATGCTGGTGCCTTCCACCTTTACCGGTTGATATAAAAAAATAATGATAAAAGCCGAAATGGCGAGGGAAATGATGAGATCGCGCAGCCAGACGGCGATGATGGGGCGGGACGCATGACGGGGCGGGAGTTGGTCTGGCATCAGATTTATTTTATATCGGCGGCAGATTACTGGACTTGCTTAGGTGAACGGCAATCTATCTACATTTAAGTGCTTGGGTAGTCTCAATCTATTATTGACTCGGCCGACAGATGCCAACAGACTTGGAAACGAATCGCCACTGATGATGAAGAAATTCGATAGCGGTTCGAGGCTGGCCCGGATTATCGGTTTGCCGCTGCTGGTGGTAGCGGCAATGATCGTGGTCTGGACGCTGGTGTGGCGGAGCGGGATCTTTCACGAGAGCGCGTTCCCTGCCCCACTGGCTGTATTGCGCGCGTTCGCGGACGAACTTCGTACGGGGCGCCTATACACCGATTTAATTACATCGCTGTTTCGAGTCACATGCGGATTCGGTTTGGCGGTGGTTGCGGGAATTCCGGTGGGCTTGTGGATGGGCCAGAAAATAATGGTGAGGGAGGCATTTCTTCCGATCGTTAATTTTTTCAGGAATCTGTCGCCGCTGGCGTGGATTCCATTCGCGATTTTGTGGTTCGGCGTGGGGGACGCCTCTCCCATATTTTTGATTTTCTTGTCGGCATTCTTCCCGGTGGTGTTAGCGACGATGGCAGCAGCAGCGAGCGTGCCTGCGATTTATTCGCGCGTCGCGCGCGAGTTTGGCATGGGGGAATCGGAAACGCTTATGCGGGTGACACTGCCGGCGATTCTGCCGCAGGTGGTCACAACTTTGCGAGTGACGGCCGGAGTGTGCTGGCTGGTGGTGGTGGCGGCGGAGATGATTGCGGGGCGCGATGGCCTGGGATTCGCGGTCATGGACGCCCGAAATGGACTTCGCACCGATATTCTGGTGGTAGAGATGATTGTCATTGGGCTGGTGGGGGTGGGCATTGACCGGGCTTTGGAACAACTCACTCGCATCCCGAGCATCCGGTGGGGATACGAGAGATAGAATTCTCCCGGTGACCGAATCTCCTCTCAGGCTCGATCATGTTTCGCACTCTTTCGGCGAATTGGAAGTACTGCGCAATATTTCTTTGGAAGTTTTGCGCGGGGAATTCGTTGCGATTGTGGGTCCCTCGGGATGCGGGAAAACTACGTTGTTGAATTTATTGTCGGGATTCGCGCAGCCTTCGTCGGGGTCGATTGAGCGGAATGGCGAAAGCCGCATGGTGTACCAGGAAGACGGATTATTTCCCTGGCTCACGGTTTCGCAGAATATTGGGCTGGGGTTGCGAAAGATCGCGGGCGATGAGGAGCGGCTGAAGCAAAGTCTGGAATTGTTGCGATTAATCCGCCTTGAGGGATTTACAGACAGTTATCCTCATCAACTGTCTGGCGGCATGCGGCAGCGGGTGGAGCTGGCGCGGGCTCTGGCGGGATCGTCGGACATACTCTTGCTCGATGAGCCATTTTCGTCGCTTGATTATCTGACGCGATTGCGGATGCGGCAGGAGGTGGCGCGGATTTTGCAGGAGCGTCCGAGGACCGTGGTCCTAGTCACGCACGATATTGAAGAAGCCGCACAACTGGCGGACCGCGTGATCGTATTGGGGGAGCGTCCGGCGCAGGTGGGTTATGAAATGAAGCTGAGCACGATGCGGCCGCGGGATCCTACGCAACCGGAGGTAGTGGCAGCGGTAGGTCAAATTCTGAAGCAACTGAATATCGAAAAGGAATTGTGAAGGCGCGGTTGGAATGACGATCTTGGCAAGGCTCAACTGGCGGGGAAGAAATTCGATTCTCGGATGTCGCGCCGGGAAGGCCCCAACTTTCAGCCGGGCGGTGAGTAGTTGTCCTTCAATTGCGGCCCCGACTAAAAGTTGGGCCCCTCGCGGTGAACTGATTTTTTCTTAGTCTACTAATTGGTCTGTTTATTTTGAGGATGCGGTGTCTATGACTTTCACGTCACGTACTTCCATTTCGCGTTGGTTATTGGGATTTTTGATTTTTGCGGTTGGGATCACGGCGCTACGGTTTCGTCCTTGGAAAACACAAGTCGCGGTGCCGCAACCACGAGAAATTCTAAAAGTGGGTTTCTTGCCCGTCACTTGCCATCTGACTTGTCCGGTGACCGACTTTGCTTCGAAATCGAGCAAGTCCACACGCTTCGAATCCCAACGGTTCACCGACTTCCCTTCCATGGCGGAATCGATTAAGGCAGGACGCATCGAAGCGGCGTTCATGATTGCTCCGCTGGCAATGAAATTAAGAGAGGAGGGTGTCCCGGTAAAGATTTTGTATTTGGGACATCGCGATGGATCGGAAGTGATGGTGGCGAAAAATGCGGCGGTAAAAAGTTTGCGCGACCTTCGGGGAAAAACTTTCGCAATCCCCAGCCGGTACAGCAATCAGAATTTAGTGATACACCGGTTGATGGAGCAGCAAGGAGTGCGGCCAGAGGAAATTAAATTTGTGGAGATGCCTCCGCCAGACATGCCGGGCGCGCTGGCGGGAAATGCAATCGATGCATACTTTGTTGGCGAGCCGTTTGCGGCGAAGGCGGAGTTGGATGGCAGCGGCCGAGTACTTTATTACGCGAAAGATATTTGGCCTCATTTCATTTCATGCGTGTTGGTGGTGAATGAAAAGTTGATCAGGGAGCGTCCGGCGGTGGTGAAAGATTTAGTCAGGGGAATTGCTCAAAGCGGCGAGTGGGCGGATGGGCACCGACTGGACGCGGCGAAGGTGGTGAGTCCGTACTTCCGTCAGGACGAGAAGTTGGTGCGATTTGTTTTGACTGAACCGCCGGACCGGGTGAGCTACCGCATGCTGGACCCTACCGATGAAGAAATGGAACAGATCCGCGACATGGGTATCAAAGCTGGGATTTTAACCACGAAAATAGAGATGAAAGATTTGTTGGACCGTTCATTCATTCCTGCGGACATTCAGGCGGCGGACATCGACATGGAGAATGCTGGCAAGGCGGAGTGAGGCAAGAGGGCAGAGGTTGGGTAGCCGGCTATGCGATTACGCCGGATATTCTGTTTACTCCGGGGGTCGGGATGGCGATGAAGGCCGTCTGGTTTAAGTAACGATCCACCCCTGCCGCAGCTTTGCGGCCTTCGGCGATGGCCCAGACTACCAGCGACTGGCCGCGACGCATGTCGCCGGCGGCGAAGACTCCGGGGATTGACGACATGTAATTTTCATCGGTAGCGACGTTGCCGCGCGAATCCAATTTCACCGCGAGCTTTTCAAGCATCCCGTTTCGCACTGGACCTAAAAATCCCATGGCTAACAAAACTAGATCAGCGTCCATGGAAAATTCGGTGCCGGGTTGGGGCTCGAAGCTTGGCGGGGGGCCTACGCGGGCGGCGTGCAATTGCTTCACGTTTCCGTTCGCGTCTCCGGTGAAGCTGGTGGTGGCGATGCTCCAGTCGCGGATGCCTCCTTCTTCGTGCGCGCCTTCGGTGCGCAATTGCATGGGCCAGAGCGGCCATGGGGTCAGCGGGGAGCGATCGTTGGGGGGCGTGGGCATGATTTCGAATTGATGGACCGACGCCGGTTTCTGGCGATGACAGGTACCAAGGCAATCGGCTCCGGTGTCGCCTCCGCCGATGATTACAACGTGCTTGCCCGCCGCGGAAATTTCTTCGCCATCGCAAGCATCGCCCGCACATTTGCGGTTTTGCTGCGGCAGAAAGTCCATGGCGAAGTGGATGCCCTTCAACTCGCGGCCGGGGACGTTCAGGTCGCGGGAATGTTCCGCGCCTCCGGCGAGAACGATGGCGTCGAACTCATTGTGAAAGTCTTCGATGGGGAAATCTTTCCCGACATGGGCTGTGGTGACAAATTTCACGCCCTCTGCTGACATTTGAGCGAGACGGCGATCGAGAATCTTCTTCTCCATTTTGAATTCCGGAATGCCGTAGCGAAGCAGGCCTCCGATGCGGTCAGCTTTCTCGTACACCGTGACCCAGTGTCCGGCGCGATTTAACTGTTGGGCGGCTGCCAGTCCGGCTGGGCCTGATCCCACGACGGCCACCTTTTTCCCGGTGCGAAATTTTGGCGGCTCGGGCTGGATCCATCCTTCCTGAAATCCGCGCTCGATGATGCTTTTCTCTATCTGCTTGATGGCCACGGGGGGCTGAGTGATTCCCAAGACGCAAGAGGCTTCGCAGGGCGCGGGGCAAATGCGTCCGGTGAACTCCGGGAAATTATTTGTGGAGTGAAGCTGCCGTACCGCTTCGCTCCATCGCCCTCGGTATACCAAATCATTCCAGTCGGGAATGAGATTGTTGACCGGGCATCCGGTATGACAGAAAGGGACGCCGCAATCCATGCAGCGAGCGCCTTGGTCGCGGAGTTTGGCCTCAGGAAAATCCTGATAAATTTCGAACCAGTCGTTTACCCGCTCGAGCGACTGGGCGGCGGCCCGGTAGTTCGCGCGGGATTTCCATGAAGCCGGTGGTTTTACCCATGCTGCACCTGCTGTGCGAGTTCGGGGACTACAAGCGATTGGCCAGGAACATACGGTAGGCTGGCGCGGCTACGCCGAGCACGCGCTTAAATTCGTGCGGGAAAATTTTGATGAAGCGCGGTGCATACTTCTGACCAGTTGTCGAGGATCGAGCGGCGCGCGTGTGCTGTTGGTAAATTCGTAGTGTCGAGTAATCAGGTCACGCACGATTTTTACATCGGGAGATTCGATCAGGGGCTCAAGATCAACCGACGCCAGGTTGCAACGTTTTTCGGTGAAGTCGCCGCGCTCGTCGAAGACGTAAGAAATGCCGCCGCTCATGCCGGCGGCGAAATTTCTGCCGCATGGATCCGAGCACGATGACGAGGCCGTTGGTCATGTACTCGCAGCCGTGATCGCCGACGCCCTCTACTACGGCGTGCGCTCCTGAATTGCGGACGGCAAAGCGCTCGCCCGCCATGCCGTTGAAGAAGGCTTCCCCGCTGGTCGCGCCATAGAGCACGACGTTGCCGATCAGAATATTTTCCTCGGCAACGAAGCCGGCATCGCGCGGCGGATAAACAATTACGCGACCTCCGGAAAGGCCTTTGCCGACGTAGTCGTTGGCCTCGCCCTCCAGAGTCATGGTGACACCTTTGGCGAGGAATGCGCCGAAACTTTGCCCGGCTGAGCCTTCGAAGCGAATGCGGATGGTGTCGTCGGGGAGTCCGCAGGAGCCGTAGCGGCGGGCGATATCTCCACTCAGCATGGCGCCGACGGTACGATGCACGTTGCGAATGGGAAATTCCATTTCAACCGGAGTGCGATTTTCGAGGGCTGGCGCGGAGCCTTTTATCAGTTGATAATCTAGTGCCTGATCTAATCCGTGATCTTGTTTCTGGATGCAATGGCGGGCAACGCGCCCGGGGACCGGAGGATTGTAGAGAATCGCAGAAAGATCGATGCCGCTGGCCTTCCAGTGGTCGACTGCCGGTCGCGTCTCGAGCATATCGACGCGCCCGACCATTTCATCGACGGTGCGGAAGCCCATGTGGGCCATGTATTGCCGTACCTGCTCGGCGATGAAGAAAAAGAAATTGATGACGTGTTCGGGCTGTCCTGCAAACATGGCCCGGAGTGCCGGGTCCTGGGTGGCAATGCCGACGGAGCAAGTATTCAGGTGACATTTGCGCATCATGATGCAGCCCATGGCGATGAGCGGAGCGGTGGCGAATCCAAATTCTTCGGCCCCGAGAAGTGCGGCAATCACGACATCGCGACCGGTTTGCAGCTTGCCGTCGGTTTGTACGCGGATGCGGCTGCGCAGATCGTTCAATAGCAACACTTGCTGAGTCTCGGCGAGCCCGAGCTCCCAGGGAATTCCCGCATGCTTAATCGAACTTAAGGGAGAGGCGCCGGTGCCGCCGCTATCGCCGCTGATCAACACAACATCGGCGTGGGCCTTTGCAACTCCAGCAGCAACCGTACCGACGCCAACTTCCGCCACGAGTTTGACCGCGATGCGCGCCTGCGGATTCACATTCTTCAGGTCGTAAATCAGCTGCGCTAAATCTTCGATGGAATAAATATCGTGATGCGGGGGAGGAGAGATTAATCCCACTCCCGGAGTCGAGTGGCGCAGGCGGGCGATTACTTCATCGACCTTGTGGCCGGGAAGCTGGCCGCCCTCGCCGGGCTTGGCGCCCTGCGCCATTTTAATTTGCAGTTCGTCGGCGTTGACCAGATAGTTGGTAGTCACTCCGAAGCGCGCGGAGGCGACTTGCTTGACGGCGCTGCGACGCCGGTCGCCGTTGGCGTCGGCCTGGAAACGATTTTCGTCCTCGCCACCTTCGCCGGTGTTGGATTTTCCGCCGATGCGGTTCATGGCGATGGCAAGAGTTTCGTGGGCTTCTTTGCTTATAGAGCCGAATGACATCGCTCCCGTGGTGAAGCGCTTGACGATTTCTTTCGCAGGCTCAACTTTTTCCAACGCAATCGGCTTGGGAGACTTCTTGATCTCCATCAAGCTGCGCAGGGTCGCCAGGTTGCGGCTTTGCTGATCGATAAGGTCGGTGTATTCCTGAAAAGTCTTGAAGCTGTTTTGGCGGACCGAATGTTGCAGCTTGCTGATGCTCTCAGGATTCAGCAGGTGATATTCGCCGTTGGCTCGAAAGTGATAACTGCCTCCCACGGCCAGTTCCGTGTCGAATTCGGTCACGGGAGCGAACGCGTGCTCGTGCTTCATCTGCGCCTCGCGCGCAATCACGTTAAGTCTGATGCCCTCGAGACGTGAAGTCGTTCCGGAAAAATACGCGTCCACTAATTCTTTGTTGAGTCCGATGGCTTCGAAGACTTGCGCCCCGCGATAACTCTGCAGGGTGGAGATGCCCATCTTCGAAAAAGTTTTCAGCAATCCTTTATTGACGGCTTTGATGAAGTGGTTGATCGCGAGTTCGGGAGTAATGCCGGGCAAGTATCCGCGTGATGCTAAATCTTCTAAAGTCTCAATCGCCAGATAAGGGTTGACCGCACTAGCACCATATCCGATCAGCAAAGCGAAGTGCATGACCTCGCGTGGTTCGCCCGATTCGATAATCAAGGCGACCTGGGTACGAGTCTCTTCGCGCACTAGTAGATTGTGGACGGCAGCCAGCGCAAGCAAGCTGGGGATGGGAGCGAATTCTTTATCGACGCCGCGGTCGGAGAGAATCAGCAGCGTGTAACCCGACTTCACCGCGAGAGAGGCGCGCTGGCAGAGTTCGTCCAGGGCCCGCTTCATTCCTGCCTCGCCGTCTGCGCCGCGAAAAGCGCGGGTAAAGTCGTGGCTAGCAAGTCACCGCGCGAAACCCGGCGCAATTTTTCCAGATCACGATTGGTGAGAATCGGATGCGGCAGTTTCAGCGTGTGGCAATTCTCCGGCGTCTCCTCCAGGATGTTGCGCTCGGTGCCGATGTAGCTGATGAGTGACATCACCATCTCTTCGCGAATGGGGTCAACCGGCGGATTGGTGACCTGCGCAAAAAGCTGCTTGAAATAATTGAACAGCGGCTGCGGACGGTCTGAGAGACATGCCAGCGGAGTGTCCGTTCCCATGGACCCGGTCGGCTCTTCGCCCTTCGCCGCCATGGGCTCGAGAATCATCCGCAGATCTTCTTCGGTATATCCGAAGGCCCGCTGCCGCGAAACAATGGTGCTGGTATCGGTGCGGTGCACGCGCGACGGCTCCGGCAATTGCGCGATGGTGATTTGATTTTCTTCCAGCCATTGTTGGTAAGGCTGCCGCGATGCGAGTTGATGCTTGATCTCTTTGTCGGCGATGATGCGGCCTTCGACGGTATCGACCAAAAACATTTTGCCGGGCTGCAAGCGGCCTTTGGTTTTGATGTTCTCGGGATCAATGCCGAGCACGCCTGCTTCTGAGGCCATCACCACTAAACCATCGTGGGTCACCACAAATCGCCCGGGACGCAATCCGTTGCGATCGAGGGTCGCTCCAATCACGCGGCCATCGGTGAAGGCCATGGCGGCGGGTCCGTCCCAAGGTTCCATCAGCGACGCGTGATATTCGTAAAACGCGCGTTTCTCCGGCTTCATGTGGGGATTCCCCGACCACGCTTCAGGGATCAGCATCGCCAAAACATGCGGCAGTGAGCGGCCAGCATTGAGAAGCAATTCGACGGCGTTATCGAAATTTGACGAATCACTGCCTTCGGGCTCCACGATCGGAAACAATTTTTTGATGTCATCCCCGAACAGAGGCGATTCAAGAATGGACTGCCGCGCATGCATCCAATTCACGTTACCTTTTAAGGTATTAATTTCTCCGTTATGGGCGATGTAACGGTAAGGGTGAGCCAACTGCCAACTGGGAAAGGTGTTGGTGGAAAAACGCTGATGCACCAGGCACAGCGCACTGGTGACATCGGGATCGGAGAGCTCGCCATAAAAATTATCGATTTGCGGGGCGAGCAGCAGTCCCTTATAAACGATGGTCCGCGAGGAAAGCGAGGGAATGTAGAAAAACTCTTTGTCCTTGATGTCAGATTCGGCGATTTCGCGCTCCGCCCGCTTGCGCACGATGTAGAGCTTGCGCTCGAAGGCGGCTTCATCCATGCCTTCGGGACGGGCAACGAAAACCTGCTGGATATAAGGTTGCGAAGCGCGGGCCACGCGACCGATTGCGTCTCCATCAACGGGAGTGTCGCGCCATCCGAGAACGCTCAATCCTTCCTCGCGGATGATGCGCTCGAGAATTCCTTCGCACTGCAAGACGCTCGATGCTTTTCCACCGGCAGGAAAGTCATGCCGACGGCGTATTCGCCTTCGGCGGGCAACTCGAAACCTAGCTGAGAACATTCGCGGGCAAAAAATTTGTGGGGGATTTGAATCAGGATTCCGGCGCCGTCTCCGGTCTCGGGGTCGCAGCCGCAGGCTCCGCGATGGGTCAGGTTGATAAGGACGCGAATTCCCTGGCGGACGATTTCGTGGCTTTTCTCGCGGCGGATGCTGGCCACGAAACCAATGCCGCAAGCGTCGTGTTCAAACGCCGGGTCGTATAACCCTTGGGCAGGGGGAAGTCCGTTCTTGGTGTGGATTGGCATCGTCTTGGGTGTCTCCACGGAAAAACAATTTCGGCTGGAAGTTCGCGACAGCACGGAAGGCAAAGTTAATCCGGCTGATGGTATTCCTATCTATCAGTTAACAGTGGAAGGGATGGCTAAGTAAAATTCAGAATTTCGATAGGGAGGATGGATATTTTGGCACCGTTGCCGGGGAAGTTGCAGAGGCCTACTCCTGCGCTAGACGTATTTGGATCGTCCTGTTTTATTTCGGCGAGCCACCGCCCACAAAAACTTAAGGAAGCAGTAGCGCCATAGTGATATAGCAGGGCAACTAGCACGAAAAATGTAGCGCCAGTCACCCGGAACGCGTCGGCATGAGGCTGTTTTCTTCGGAGGATGGGAACAACAGCCGCGATCGACGCGTAAATGAAAAGCCGTGATGTAGCTGACAAGATCGCATTCCATTGATAGTTGCGCACGACTGAGAAAAACAGTAAGGCCACAGCGAAGGTCACAATCGATACGTAAGGAGTGCGAAAGCGCGGATGAATAGCCGCGACAAATCGTGGCAGGTCGCCGTCGTCGCCCATGGCAAAGGTGAGGCGAGCGGTATGCAACATGTTGGCGCTGACATATCCATACACTGAAATCAACGCCCCCACTGCAATTAGCGAGCATCCGATGGGGCCCATGAAGTGACGGGCGGCTTCGGCAACTGGCTTGGACGCACTAGCCGCCGACGACAGGGTATGGATAACAATGTATTGCACCGAGGCGTACATGAGGGTCTCGGTGGTTAAAGAAACTACCATAGTTTGCGGATGCCAGGAGCCCGATCAATGCTCCCAATACCAGCAGGCGGGCAGTCCAATTCTCAACGGCTCCTCTGTGGACCTTTTGCAGTTTCGCAGTGCTTAGTGGAGACAGTGACTTTCGAGCACTGCCTTTCCAAATAATTATTTTTGTCATGGCAAAATACGAATAGCGTTTGGGACGATGACGGCGCGATGCGGGTCCTTTGACCGCTCCCAGGTATCGCAACTGCGGCACCCGGCTTGAATATGGTTTTGAGAGTTGATTTAGGATTTGCGGAGCAATGTAGGATTATGAGGCGCGAGGACTACGGGGACGATAAATGGTGATCATGAAATTTGGCGGGACGTCGGTGCAGGACGCCGAGGCGATTGACCGCGCTGCCGGGATCGTCCGCAGCCGTCTGAAGCACAAGCCGGTGGTGGTGGTGAGCGCGCTGGCGCGAGTGACTGATCAGCTGGTTTTGATAGGACAGAAGGCATCGGAGGGAAACTCGAAAGCTGCCATCGAATTAGTAGTAGGCCTGAGAGCGCGGCATTTTCAAGTGGCCAGAGATTTATTGGGGGATCAGGGTCTCACCGAAATTGCGGACAAACTGAATTATCTTTTCGCAGAGATGGAAAGTTTTTCGCGAGGATTGGCGGCTGTGCGGGAACTCTCGGGGCGCAGCAGCGATGCGTTGTTATCCTTCGGCGAGTTGCTATCGAGCCAGATCGTGGCGGCGGCTTTTGCTTTGCGCGGCCTGAAGACGGTGTGGGTGGACTCCCGCGAGTGCGTGGTCACGGATACGAATCATACCGGGGCGCGTCCCCGGATGGAGGAGACACGCGTCAATTCGCAGGCCAAGATTGGACCCCTAGTGGGCAAGGGCATGGTGCCGGTCATGGGTGGGTTTATCGCTGCGACCTCGGACGGAGTTGGCACCACGCTCGGCCGAGGAGGGTCGGATTTCTCGGCAGCGATCATCGGCGCGGCCATGGATGCGAAGGTTATCGAGATATGGACGGATGTCGAAGGAATGATGACGACGGATCCGCGAATTTGTCCCGACGCGCGGACCATCCAGCGGATTAGTTTCAACGAAGCGGCGGAGTTGGCATATTTCGGGGCGAAGGTATTGCATCCGGCAACTTTACTTCCGGCGGTGCAGCGGAACATTCCGGTGTACGTTTTGAACTCGCGCAATCCTGGGGGTAAAGGTACGCGAATCACGGCGCAGGCACCCGCTGGCGGGGACAAGTTTCGGGCCATCACGGCGAAGACGAACGTGAGCATCGTGAATGTGGTGGCTTCGCGCGGAATCATGGTGCATGGCTTCTTGCGCTCTGTCTTCGAGGCGCTTGACCGCTATGGCGCTTCGGTGGATCTCGTCGCGATTTCAGAAGTTAGCATGTCGTTCACCATGGAGACCAAGCGTCTTCCCGCGTCACTACTGGCTGAACTTGAGGAGATCGCCGACGTCACGTCGGAAGATAAGCAGGCGATCGTTTGCCTGGTGGGAGAAGACATTCATGGGCGTCCGGGAATCGCCGCGGATGTATTCACTACGGTGGCTAATGCGGGAGTGAATATTCGCATGATTTCTCAAGGAGCTTCGGAAATCAACATCAGCTTTGTGATTCAGGAGAAAGATGTGCCGCATGCTGTACGGCAGTTGCATGCGCACTTCTTTGCGCCGCATGCTGCTATTAATGCAGGGAGCGGTCAGAGGACGGCTGGCGAAGCAAGATTGCAATCCAACGGAAATGGGGCGGGTCGGGGTTCTTTAGCCAGACCGAGTCGCACTCCGGTGCGGGAAAAGAAAAAATGACGAGGACATTGAAGGTGGGTGGTGCCGATCCTCAGTCCTTTGACGGAGGGGACGAAGCAATCGAGGGCAAAAGAATAACGACTGTTGCCATACTTGGCTTCGGCACGGTGGGGCGCTCGGTCGCCAAGATTTTGTGTGAGCGCCGGAGCGAGGGGTTGCGTCTGATCCAGATTTACAACCGCGGCGTGGCGAGAAAAAAAGTGGACTGGGTGCCATCGGAAATCCAGTGGACGGAAGACATCGAAGATGTGCTTTCATCAAGCGCCGATGTCATTGTGGAACTAATGGGTGGGCTGCAACCCGCAGGGGATTGGATTCGACGGGCGCTGTCTTCGGGAAAGTCCGTAGTTACAGCCAATAAGCAATTGATCGCGCATGCGGGGCCGGAATTGATGGAGTTGGCGCGACGCTGGGGGAGCCGAATCGCCTATGGAGCGTCGGTGGCGGGCGGGGTTCCGGTAATTTCTGGGCTCCAAGAAGGATTGGCGGGGGACCGGCTATCGAAAATTTATGGAATTTTGAATGGGACATGTAACTACATTCTCAGCCAGATTGAAAATCGAGGAATTCCTTTCTCGGAAGCCTAGCGGAAGCGCAGAGTCTGGGATATGCGGAGGCCGATGCCAGCGACGATGTGGACGGCATGGACGCGCGGGCGAAACTCACGATACTTTCGCGCATTGGACTTCGCAGCAATGTAGCGGCGGAAGAGATTGCATGCGGGACGATAAGAATTATTGCGGCGGTGGATTTCGAATACGCACGGCAGTTGGGATGCACCATCCGGCAGGTTTCCTGGGCTGAACTTGAGGGCGATCATCTGTATGCGGCGGTTCGTCCGGCTCTGGTAAAGCTTTCGTCTCCGCTGGCGCGCGTGGAGGGGGGACAGAATTCTGTGATGGCCACGGGGCATTTTGGCGGGGAAACGGTTTTTGCTGGACATGGCGCAGGTGGAAATCCAACAGCGGTGGCCGTAGTCTCCGACATTATCTCAATTGCCGGGAGCGCGAAAACCAGCGCGGAAGTGGTTTCTCAGCAGTTGTCACCGACAGTGACTGCGGATTTCACCACGAAACACTACTTGCGGTTCACTATCAGCGACCGTCCGGGAATTATCGCTACGCTGGCGGCGATACTTTCGGAGTGCGGAATTAATATTGATTCGGTGCTGCAAAAGACGGGTTATCCGAAATCAAGTCTTCCCTTCGTGATCACTCTGGAAGCGTGCAAGGCATCTCTGGTTGAAAAGGCGTTAGAGCAAATTGGGCATATGGATTTTCTGGTGCAGCCTGCGATCCATCTGCCAATTCTTGATTGAAGGACCTTGGACGCGCCCGCCGAAGGCTTTCACGCGGGTATACTAAAGTGCGTTTGGCAAGTGCTCTGCATGTTTTTCCCCGGTTTACAAAGCGCTGTCTGGGTCAATTCTTCGGGCTCGATTCTCGGCGCGATGCAAAATCATAGCATCACCTCGGTGGTCACCATCACGCTTCTGGGGCTGGTGCTTGGGGTGCGGCACTCGACCGATGCCGATCATGTGGTGGCGATCTCCACGATCGTTACGCGGCATCGATCGATCGTACATTCGGCAATGGTCGGCCTGTTATGGGGGCTCGGGCATTCCTTGACGATTTTTTTGGTGGGGTCGTTGATCATTGGTTTCGGAGTGATTATTCCTCCCAGGCTGGGGCTGTCGATGGAATTTTCCGTGGCGCTGATGCTTATCCTGTTAGGCGTGCTGAACCTTACGGGAGTATTGAGCTGGGTCACCCGCCGTTGTGGAAGGGCCGGAGATGAAATGCACGTCCATGGCTGGGATGCGGATGAAGGCAGTTTTCAACCGGGCGAGCGGCGGTCAGTGAAGAATCACATCCAAAGCCTCGGGCTTTTTCATTCTTTGCGTCCATTTGTGATCGGACTTGTGCACGGGCTGGCGGGGTCCGCGGCGGTCGCGCTGCTGGTGCTTTCGACGATACGAAGTCCGCTGTGGGCGTGTGCTTATTTATTGGTTTTCGGCATAGGGACGATGGTCGGAATGATGATCATGACTACCGCTTTCGCGCTTCCCCTGGTCTATACGGGCAAGAGGTTTTCAAATCTCAACCGGTATATGACGGCCACTTCCGGGATACTTAGTACCGCGTTCGGCTTGTTTCTGGTTTATCAGATTGGCTTGGTGGATGGATTATTTCGCGCCCACGTGCATTGGATCCCGCAGTAAGCACGCATTCAACTTGACGCTATGGGTGACAAATAGTAGAGTTTCCCCCGCTGTAGAACCGTCTATAAGAACTCCTCCTTAATTAGTTATTAATTAATTATTCCTCAACTAATCAAAGTTACCGGCTTCATAGTTTCAACCGATCACAAAGTGAAAGGAGTTTTCTATGCGTAAGGCAACGCTCGTGGGTATCGCTGTGTTCGTGGCGGTCGCTGGTCTGGGGGCCTGGGGACAGGAAAAGCCGGCGAATGTGGGATGGGTGTATGCGACATCTGCCAAGCCGGGGATGGTGAAGCAGTTGGAAGAAGGACGGAAACGTCATATGGATTTTCATCGCAAGCAGAATGACAGTTGGCGGTGGGACATTTGGGAAGTGCAGACCGGAGATGCCACCGGAAGTTATCTGGCGACATCCTTCGGGCATAGCTGGCAGGATTTGGACGCCTGGGAGCAGAAAATGGGCAAGGCCGATACTGCCGATGGAGGAGTGAACATGTCTCCTTACGCTACGGGCACTACGGCGAGCATTTGGCAGGTGATGGGGGACGTTAGCCATATGGGCGAAGGAACGGAGCCGCCCAGGATGGGGGAAGTGAATCATTTTCTGCTGAAGCCGGGGATGGAACGTGACTTCAACGATGTGATTAAGAAAATTAACGATGCCATAGTTAAGTCCAACTGGGGGGCCCATTACACCTGGTATTCGTTGCAGGACGGCGGCGAAGGCCCGCATTATGTTTTGTTTCTGAATATGAAGGGATGGGCGGACTTGGCGGAACAGAACCCGTCATTCGACGTAATGCTGGAAAAGGCTGTCGGGCGCCACGACGCCGAAAGCCTGACCCACTCGTTCGATCAAACCATCAAGAAAGAGTGGACGGAGACCCTTTTGTACCGGCCAGATCTGAGTTACATGCCGGGAAAATAGATTTTGGGACCCTGGGACGGACGAGGCGAAGGTCTCGTCCGTTTTGCTTTTTTATTTCGTTTTGGGATGGACGTAGCGATCCATCTCGCCTGTCCATTTCAGGAAACGCCAGAGTTCCCTTCTCTCGCGCCAAGTGAATTCCCAGAATTCCAGAAAGCCAATTCCTTGCATTTTTACACCGCAGTAAGTTTCGATTCTCCATAAGAGATAGCGGCTGCGCCAGGGGGTGAGGCGGTGGCCGCGGGTGGCGTTCCAGACGAATTTGAGCATGGCGAGCAAGCGATTTCAGTATAGCGGCAGCGCTAGAGGGGCGCAGCGCGCATGCTAGAATCCAATTCTCCGCTGTCCCAAAACAATGACTGATCAAGACAACCGCCGCACTGCCGAAGATCATTACTACGCGGCATTGGATTTTGTCGCGGAGAACAATCATGAGGCGGCAGTGGCGGAATATAAAAAATCCCTGTTGGCAGACCCAAACTTTATAGAACCTCTGCACGGTCTGGCCCGGGCCCTGCAAGATTTGGGCTGCCTCGACCAAGCGATTGCGGTGGCGAACAAGATTGCGGAGATTGATCCCGATGATGTTCTCGCGCACACCAGCTTGTCAGTTCTTTATCAGAAAAAGGGCATGATTCCCGAAGCGGAAGCGGAAGGCAACAAGGCGCGAGTTTTGGGATGGAAGCAGCAGTTGAAGAATCCTACTCCGTGATTTGGTCGAGTAAAGCAAGTCGATAAGTACTAAGGACACGAAGTAATTCCTGATTCCTGTTATTAGCTGAGAGTCTTTGCCTTCCCGACGTTCATCTGCGAGACTGCGATACATACTCAAGTAGCACTCATCTAGATTCATGGGCCGAATTCACGTTTTATCGGAAAACGTCGCCAATAAGATCGCCGCCGGCGAGGTGGTGGAACGTCCTGCGTCGGTGGTGAAGGAGTTGCTGGAGAATTCTATCGACGCCGGCGCCACGCGGATCAAAGTACAGATTGAGGCGGGAGGGAAAAAGCTGATTCAGATTACCGACAACGGATGCGGGATGGTGCGCGATGATGCCATGCTGGCGTTCGAGCGGCACGCTACGTCGAAGATGAAGAATGCGGAAGACCTGTTGAGCATCACGACGCTGGGATTTCGCGGGGAGGCGCTGCCATCGATCGCGTCGGTTTCGCGTCTGCGGTTGGAAACGCGGGCTCCGGAGGAATCCGCGGGAACGATTCTGGAGATTAATGGCGGAAAAATTTCTAAAGTTGAGGAAGCGGGACTTCCGGCAGGGACTTCGATTACCATTCGCGATCTATTTTTTAATACTCCGGCGCGGAAAAAGTTTTTGAAGGCGGAATCCACAGAGCTTTCGCATATCGCATCGCTGGTGACGCATTATGCGCTGGCGCATCCCGACAAACATTTCGAGCTGCATTCGACTACCAATGCGATGCTGGTCGCGCCGCCGGTAGCGGGATATACGGAGCGTGTGTATCAGGTTTTCGGCAAAGAAGTTTTAGATCAACTGGTACCGGTGACGGCGGCGCAACCGCTGGCGCATGTCGGCCTTCCGCAACCGCCTCCCTGGCGCAAAGTTGAGACCGACGAGCATCCCAAAGATCCAGGCGAATTGCGGCTGCATGGATTTATTTCCAAGCCTGAGATTCAAAAGCTGAACCGGAATTCGATTTATATTTTTGTGAATGGGCGTCTGATTCACGACCGGCTAATTCACCATGCGATCAGCGAAGCCTATCGAAACATTCTGCCGCCAACGGTATTTCCGGTGGTGCTGCTGTTTATGGAATTGCCGGCGGAGGAAGTGGATGTGAACGTGCATCCCTCGAAGACAGAGGTGCGATTCCGGCAGAACACGGTGATGCATGACTTTGTGCGGGATTCGGTGCGAGCGGCGTTGATGAAGGCGCGTCCCGTGCCGCAGTTCACGAGCGAGATATCGGCGCGGCCGACCGCGACTCCTTCATTGAGCTCGGTGGGATTTTCGGCACCGTCGGGAGTCGCGGGTGCGATTGAGCTGGGAAACGGAATTCTGCCCTCGCACAATTTTGTTTTGCAGCCAATCGTGATTCCTCCGGTCAGCGAGCGCTTTCACTTTGACGGCGGCATCAGCGTGGAGGCGAATGCAGCCGTATCGCTGGCCCGCGAACCTGAATTGCATTCCGCAGAAGCGTGCGCTCCTGCGATTGCTGACGATGTGGAAATCGCTGGGAACTTTGCACCCTCGCTGAGTACTTTGAAACCTCTAGGTCAAGTCCGCGAGTCCTTCATTCTGGCGGTCAATCATGAAGGGCTTTGGATCATTGATCAGCACGTGGCTCATGAACGGGTGCTGTTCGAACGGATATTGAAACAGCGCGCGTCGCTGAAGATGGAAAGCCAGCATCTGCTGATGCCGTTGCTGCTGGAGTTGACTCCGGGGCAGCAGGCGGTGTTTAGCGAGATTTCGGACGAGCTAACCAAGAATGGATTTGAAGCGGAGCCGTTTGGGGCCAGAAGCATCGCCATAAAAGTTGCGCCCGCGGGCATCGACGCGGCACAAGTTGAGCATATGCTGCATGAATTGCTCGATCAATTGTTGGAGGAAAATCAGGCGATTAATGTGGAAAAGGTGCGGGCGAGGATTGCGGCGTCGATTGCCTGCCACGCCGCAATTAAGGTGAACATGCCTCTGGAACAGAATAAAATGGAGTGGTTGCTAACAGAGTTGGCAAAGACGGATTGTCCGATGACGTGTCCGCACGGACGGCCCGTGGTGTTGCGATACTCGATGAAAGATATTCAGCGAGCGTTTAAGAGGATATAGCGAGTGGCGAGTGGCGATTGGCTATTGGCCAAGAGACACGGGTGTTCGCTGTCAGCATTAACTAAAAGTTGCCAGCGATAAAAAATTAACCCTGTAACTCGGCCTGCGATTGCTAATGGCTTCGTCCTAACCACAGCGGAAGCTGAGAATGAAGTCGTCGCCGCCGAAGCGGGCATGACTCTTTTGGCTGACAGCGAAGCTGTATACCGGGAGTGGCGTAAGATTGTTTTACGCTACAAAGTGTCCGGCACTCAGGTGCATGATGCGCGCCTAGCTGCGTCGATGTATGTGCACGGGATCAAGCACAGACTCACCCTAACATCCCAGATTTCAATCGCTTTACCGGTCTGACTGCGGTTCATCCAAGCACAGTTTGAAAGGACGGCGGGAACAGCCCAAGGTGAAACAACTTGAATGACTGACCCAGAACTCAAAGAACTTCGCCGCGAGAAATGGCGCCTGAACGGCCGTCCTGTACACACGCTCGAAGATGCGCGTTCATTCATGGAGCAGGTTGGGTTCTGCATTATGTATCCGCATACGCCGGCAGTTTTCGTGCCGACTTTCATTGGGGCCTGGGCAGGCTCGGATGAAAAGCTGCCGGACTGGCAACATGCATTCGCCGATCCGCGGGCCGAGCAGGCTTCTGAGTTGATGGTGCGAATGTTGCGCGAGCGGGATGCGTTTGAAACCAATCGCTTCGAAGACAACAATCCATTTCTGGTCGCGGGGTCGATTTTCCCGTATTTTTATGCGCTGATTGGGGAGCGCAATCCCAAGCACGTCCCAAGGCCGGGACACCATTCAGAGTATTCGCAGCTTGCTTGTGATGCGTTCGAATTGATTCGCCGTGCCGGTCCAATCTCAAAACAAAAGATGCAAGAAATGATTGGCGGTAGCGTGTCGATTGCGGCACTGGATCGCGCTTTAAGCGAGTTGGGGGCGAAGCTGCGAATCAGCCGGGTTGATTACAATCCGCGCGATGGATCTTTCTGGGACGTGCTGTACCGCTGGGCTCCAGATGCGGTTCGCGAGGGGATGAATTTGTCGGTGGGGGAAGCGCTCTCGGCTCTGATCACAAAATATTTGGCGTGCGTAATCGCGGCTGACCGCGCTCAACTAGATAATTTTTTTGGGAATTTCGTGCCGCGGTCGAAGGTGAAAGATTCGGTGAACGCGCTGCTGAACGCGCGTGAGTTGGAATTCGTTCATGTGGGGAATCGGTCGATGGTACAAGTCACGGCGCCGCAGCCGGCGACGGCGCGGGTCATCCCTGCGAGTAAATAGAATTCTTTTTCGCTGAGATTGGGTGGCCCAGATTCGCCTCTGAAGGCTGCGCAAAACTCATTCGAGGATGGGAAGGGCCCCACTTTCAGTCGGGCCGATCACGACCTGTGCGAACAAGCGGCCCGACTAAAAGTCGGCCCTTCCCTTCGCACTCAGGTTGCAGACAATACCAGAATCAACATTAAAGGCTCAAAGGCGTCGGACGGGAGTGTCCGACCCAGACGATCTAACTGGGGCCACGTATAATTTTGAATCTTCATGACTGCCAACGAAGAAATCGTCAGCATTCGCGGTCTCAGCAAACGCTACGCCGGAAAAGTTCCGGTGGAAGCGGTGCGTAACATTGACCTCACCGTAGGCAAAGGAGAACTCTTCGGACTGCTGGGGCCGAACGGAGCGGGCAAGAGCACTACGATCAGCGTGTGCACTACGCGCACTTTACCCACCTCGGGGACGGTGCGAATCGCAGGACTGGATGTCGTCGCACAACCTGCTCATGCCCGCCGTCACATGGGCGTGGTTCCGCAGTACAACACGCTCGACCGGCAATGCACGGTGTGGGAAAACTTATATTTTCACTGCCGGTACTTTGGATATACATCAGCGGCAGCGTCTAAGCGGTCGCAAGAATTGCTGGAGATGTTCCGGCTCACGGAGCGCGCGAAGTCTTTCGTGCGTGAGTTATCTGGCGGATTGGCGCAACGCATTCAAATTGCCCGTGCCATAGCGCATCAACCCGAAATTCTTTTTCTGGATGAACCGAGCGCGGGGCTTGATCCACAGAGCCGCCTGGCTTTGTGGGACAGTATCCGTCAACTTTTGGGCGGGGGAATCACTATTGTTCTGACCACGCATTACATGGAAGAAGCGGACGAGCTGTGTAACCGGGTGGCGATTATCGATCATGGAAAGATTCTGGTTTGCGATACTCCCGCGAATTTGAAGAGCAGTGTGGGCGCACAGAAGGTAATCCATCTTCAGCTCAAAGGCGAGGCTGACGAGGTATTCCTGCGCGTACTGAAGGAGCAAGCGGGTGTCAAGAATATCGAATCCACCAAAGAGGGAGTGCGCATCTTCGTGGACAATCTTGATGGTCTATTGCCGCGCATCATCGAGGCGGCAGGCGCGCGCTTGAAAGATATTTCCATCAGCGAGACTACGCTGGAGACCGTGTTCATCAAGTTGACGGGGAGGGACCTGCGTGAGTGATTCCATGCTGTATGCCCGTGCTTTCTGGGGACTGATGGTGCGCGACATCTCGGTGTTGCGGCGGGAGTTTATTGCGTTTTTGGTGAGAACGGTCATGAATCCGCTGATGTTTGTTTTCGTCTTCACTTATCTTTTCCCCAAGATGGGACAGGACTTTCAGAACGCCCGCGGTTTAAGTTTTGGAACACTGATTTTGCCGGGGCTGGTGGCGGTAGCGATTTTTGTTCAGGGAATCATGGGAGTGGCATTGCCGCTGTCCTTCGAGATTGGGGCGACGCGTGAGATTGAAGATCGGGTGATGTCTCCTCTACCCGTGAGCCTGGTAGCAATTGAGAAAATCGTTTTTAGCGCGCTTCAGAGTGTGGTAGCGGCGCTCGTGGTTTTCCCGATGATCTATTTCATTCCGGTGATCCCGGTCCATGTTCATGTAAATAGTTGGCCGGTTTTGATTGGCAACATACTGTTGGCGAGCCTGGCATCGGGAGCGGTTGGCCTGACGATTGGCACGATCGTGAAGCCGCAGCACATTACGCTGATGTTCGGCGTGGTTGTCGTACCCATTACGTTTTTTGGGTGCGTTTATTATCCGTGGGCGGCGCTGCATACTGTGCGCTGGCTGCAAATTGCGGTGTTGATTAATCCTCTGGTTTACATGAGCGAGGGTTTGCGGATTGCGCTGACGCCGGAAGCTCCGCACATGCCGGTGTGGGCCACGTTAACGGCGTTATTGCTTTGCGTGGGATTACTTGGTTATACGGGCGTGCGGGGATTTCTGAACCGCGTGCTGAGCTAGTTTGTAACCCCGCCCTTCATTTGTCGCCGGTTGGCACGATCCCAGCATTCTCAAACATAAGAATGACCGTCCGCTCGGGCGCACGCGTTCTGTGTATTTTTCCCTTTGGCACTACAAATCCCTGGCGAGGCGCCAGATCAATCACTCCTTCCTCCAAATCGATGAGCAATTTCCCCTCGATAACGTAAAAGAATTCATCGTCGTCGGCATGCTTGTGCCAGTGATACTCACCCTCGATCACGCCTACTCTCACAACTGAGCTATTAACCTGGCAAAGCGTCTGGTTGTACCACTTATGCGGGGCCGCGTCTGACAAGGCTTTCTCATCAATGATTTCCAGCGGCCGATGCAATAGATTGAGCCGGGTGTCGTACGGAAATTGGGTCTTGTTGCTCATATTTTCCCTCGTGATAGGCGCCTATATTAAATGACGGCAAGACAAAAAAAGTAGGACTTGCCCGCCGAATGCCATGTGGAAGGCTGACGGATGTAAGATGTTTTGGCTGTGTCGAATCCCCGCAAACTCATTATCACTGTCGACGGCCCCGCCGGAGCGGGTAAGAGCACCATCGCGTCCCGCCTGGCTCGAAAATTAGGTTATGTGAATTTGGAGAGCGGCGCCATGTATCGTGCGTTGGCATTGAAGGCGATTGAGTGGGATGTTTCGTTTGATGACGAGGCCGCGCTTCACAAATTGGCAGAGGGCTCATCCATTCAGCTTCAGCCGTTTTTGAATGGAAACCGGGTGCTGCTTGACCGGAAGGACGTTACGCAAAGGGTGCGCGAGCGGGATGTAACCGAAGGGGCTTCGCGGGTCTCGGTGCATCCCCGGGTGCGGGAATGGATGGTGGAGCGCCAACGGGAGATGGGCAAGGACGGCGGGATAGTGATGGAAGGCCGCGATATCGGAACAAAGGTCTTTCCTGATGCTGAGGTGAAGATTTTTCTCGACGCCGACCCGGTGGTACGGGAGCGGAGGCGGATAGAGCAGCAGAAATTGCAGGGGAAGATGGCAGAGACAAATGCGGAGGAACTGCGAGAACGCGATCATCGGGACCGAAGCCGAGCGGCCTCTCCTTTGGAGCCCGCAGCGGATGCGCTAATTCTGGATTCGACTTCAATGTCTGAAGATGAAGTGTTAAGGCGGGTGGAAGAAGTTGTGCAGGAAAAGCTACACGTCTGATGGATGGGTTCTATCTTGACCATGGTTCGCCCTTTTGAAGCCGCACAAGTGTGGGATGCTGACCGATACGGGGAGCATGCCGGCTTTGTGCCGGAACTTGGTCAGTCAGTTTTGGATTTGCTGCAAGTTCGCCGCGGGGAAAGAATCCTCGATTTAGGATGCGGCGACGGCGTCCTGACTGAAAAGATTGCGGCCATGGGTGCCGAAGTCGTGGGGGTTGATGGTTCATCCAGCATGGTGGCGGCGGCCACGGCGCGAGGGGTAAATGCGAGTTTGGCGGACGCCTCTTCTTTAACCTTCAGCGATGAATTTGACGCGGTTTTTTCAAATGCGGCGTTGCATTGGATGAAGGAAGACCCAGGGGCGGTAATTGCCGGCGTGAAGCGCGCCCTGAAGCCTGCTGGCAGATTTGTTGGCGAGATGGGAGGCCACGGAAACGTGGCCGCCATTGTCGTAGCAATACTGAATACCCTCGACCGCAGAGGGGTGCAGGATCCGGCCTCACGTATCCCTTGGTACTTTCCGACTGCTGATGAATATCGCTTGGAGCTCGAAGGTTGTGGTTTTTCCGTCGAGTACATTGAGCTTATGCCTCGCCCTACTCCCCTGCCGACCGGAATGGCGGCATGGATAGAGACGTTCGGAATGTCGCTGATTGGGATACTTCCCGAGGCGGAGCACGCAGATGCGATCGCTGAAGTGGTGAAATCACTGCGTCCGGTGCTTTGTGATGGTGCAGGGCGTTGGACCGCGGATTATGTGCGGCTGAGATTCACGGCGCGTGCCCAGCCTTAACCGTTTTAAGTAGCCACCCTTCCCGTCCCACTGTGGCACGAACCTGAAAAAAACTGGTCGCCGTCACATACTTTCTGATGTGAGGATGATAAACAGGAAATGTCTCCCGTCGAGGTCGGACTTGCCTGCAAATTTTCGGCAGGCGGAGTCCTATGCAGTTTGCGTTTCGAAAACTTTTTCGAGTAATCGTGATTGGCGGGCTCGCTGGTGCAGGCTTGGCGTCGATTTTCGCCCAGGACGGTTCAACCGGGGCGATTCGAGGCACGGTCGTGGATCCGGGCCAACGCCGCATTGTTGGAGCGTCGATCGCACTGGTCAATGTTGCGACGGGATTTCGATATTTTTCTCGCAGCGACGATGAAGGTATCTTCTATTTTCAATTGCTGACTGCGGGAGATTATTCCGCACGAGCCAGTTCGCGGGGAATGTCTGCGCAACTTACCCCCCTGCTTCACGTGGATATTGGCGCCGTCACGCAAGTGGCTTTCGCGCTCACTATCGAGGACGTGAAAGAGACGGTGACGGTTTCCAGCGAGCCGCCGCTAGTGGAAACGCAGCCGAATCCGGTTTCATATCTGGTGGATGAACGCGCAATTACGGGATTGCCTTTGAATGGCCGGCGGTTTACCGATTTGGCGCTGTTGACGCCGGGAGTGACGACCGACCCTCGCGGCTTGAGTTCGGGGGCGAACGGCGATCTGTCTTTTGGTGGAATTCGCGGCTTCCAAACCAGTTATCTGGTCGATGGAGAAGACGACAATAACGCTTTTTTTGCGCAGGCCGCGGGACGATATCGTGCTCCGTATCAGTTTTCGAATGAGACGATTCAGGAATTTCGTGTTTCATCTAGCACGGCTGGAGCAGAGCTGGGAAGATCTGGAGGCGCGGTCATAAATGTCGTGACGAAGTCTGGATCCAATCAGCTACATGGCAGCGGGTTTTATTTCCTGCGCAACAGTGCTTTCGACGCTACGCATCCCTTCACCGGGCTTAAGCCTCAAGCGAATCAACATCAATTTGGGGGCACGATGGGAGGGCCACTCAAGAGAAACCGGGCGTTCTTTTTCGCGGGGTACGATCAACACATTTTTCATCTGCCGATTGTGGTCCAGTTTGTAAATGGGAGTTCCGTGGTCACGCCGGTTCCTGGCGCCGGGCCCGCCACACCCGGCGATTATGAAGCAAGCGACCAGTCGCAGGTATTCGACGCTGCCGCGGGCTTGACTAAACGGGGGGGCGAGTATCCCTCGCTGCTTTCTGGGGCTGCGGGATTCTTAAAATTCGATTTCAAAGTTTCCACGGGTAACGATCTCTCACTCAGATTCAATGCATCGCAATATGGCGGCAGTAACAATGTATTCATCGATACGGCCAGCCCCCTGACTACCTTCGCGGTCTCGGATGACGGGGTGGAACGTGTGAACACCGAGTCTGCGTCAATCGCTTTGACCAGCGAAATTACTGGGCGGCTGGTGAGTCATTTGCGGGCACAATTTTCGCGGGATTTGCAGTGGTCTAACAGCAACTCTGACGGTACCCTGACGAAAATCACCAGCATTTTGAATGGGTTTGGGCGGTCGCCGATTTTGCCGCGAGAGACCCGGCAGCATCGTTTGCATGTTGCGGAGACTTTGAGTTTACAGGGTCGCCGGAACGCGTGGAAATTTGGCGGCGACGCGCTACTTACCTGGCTGTATGACTTCTATCCGTCTAATTTTAGCGGGGAATATATTTTTGATCCTATTAAGGTGAATCCATTTACGTTCGTGCCTCAGGAGGGCGGGCTGCAACTCACATCCTTGCGGGCTTACGCTCATCAGGTGCCTCACTATTACATTCAGAATTTTGGCAATCCGGTGACTCATCCGGACACAAACGAATACTCGGGTTTCGTACAGGACACAGTTCGAGTCAGCGATCATTTCGGGGTGAGCCTGGGGGTGCGTTACGATTTGCAGACTTTCACTACCAAGGGACTGACGTCGAATCCTCTATGGCCGGATTCCGGCAAGGTGCCGTTCAATAGCAAAAACTTCGCACCAAGAGTTGGGCTTGCATACGCAATGGGCAGCGGGCGTCCGTTGGTTTTGAGGGCGGGCTACGGACTGTTCTACACGCGTATTCCCCAAAGTTACACCTCTGCGATTCAGAGCAAGAACGGGATGGCGAGAGATTCCTTGTTCCTTAACAACACGCATTATTATGATCGCCAAATTTTTCCGACGTATCCTGACGCGCTGGTGAGTTGCGCGACTTTGGCAAGCGCGTGTGATGTGCCTGCGACTTTGGCGCAGTTCACGACCAGTGATATTTCGGCGTTCCCGGAAAATTTTCGCACTCCGCAAGTCCATCAGGCTAGCGCAAGCGTGGAAAAGGAGGTTGTGGACCAGATCACGGTGCAGGCTTCCTACACGTACGTCCATGGGCAGAATTTGATTCGAGGGCGCGACGTGAATCTGCCTAAGCCAGTCAATCTAAGCTATCCGGTGTATGACAGCACGGGAACGAATTTTTCGGGGGATTACTACACGTTGCAGTCGTTTTCGACTTGGCAGACCAGTGCGTCAATCACGTGTCCGCTGCCGCCGTGCATTAATCCCGTGGCTCGTCCGATACCGCGATTGGGTGCAATCAATGTCTTCGAGAGCGAGGCCTCGAGCGTATACAACGGTTTTACCCTTGCGGTACAGCGAAAGATGGTCAGCGGACTTTACTTCCGTCTTGCCTACACCTACGGCCACGCCATTGACGATGGGCAGGACGCTGCGGTCACCGCGTCTCCTACGGTGCAAAACACTTTTTCTACCAAGGCCGAGCGCGGACCAAGCGTGACTGACCAGCGGCAACGTTTTGTTTTCGCGTGGATGGCGGAGCCGCAAATCGTTCCGCACTGGGGCGGATTGCTGGAAAAACTTGTTGACCGGTGGAAGTATGCGGGAGTGGTAACAATTGGGAGCGGCCGGCCGGTTGGGGTCATGGTTTCGGGGGACGCCAACCAGGACGGAAACGCTATGAATGACCGGCTTCCCGGCATCGGGCGCAATTCGCTGCTCGGGCCCGACTATGCCACGACTGATTTGCGGGTATCGCGAAGACTGTTCTCTCACAACCGGATGAGACTGGACTTCATCGCTGAATCTTTTAACCTGTTGAACCGTGACAACCGGCGGGTGGACATTACCGACAATAGGTTTTCAAACGGACGTGGTGCAGTTTTTGCAATCCACCAAGAAGCTTGGGTTCGTCAAGTTCCCCGCTTATTATCAGCGACCCGCGAACTTGGCGAGGGCCACCAACGCTTATGCGCCGCGGCAGATGCAGTTCGCGCTGCGTTTCGGTTTTTGAAGAATGGTTGGGGCCGTTTCGGAAATGGGTCGATTTTCGCTGTCAACGACGAAAAATCGAAAATACAAAGGACTCTAAGACTCACCAAGTGCCCCTGATTGACGCGCACCTATTCTTGCTGCATAAAGGTGTAGGTCAAGGGAGGGCTCTATGCAGGCAAAGGAAAAGGTGAACTCGATCGGCCAGCCAGTGCCGGAATTGCCGGTTGCTGATGTGGAACGTGCCCAACAGCATTACAGGGAGGCACTGGGGTTCGAGATTGGGTGGTTATACGAAGACAAAGAGATCGGGGCCGTATCACGCGGTAAGGTGGCAATATTCTTTCGGAAGAGGAAGCCGCCGTTTGAACCTGTGGTTCACTGGGTGTTCGCGGACGATGTCGATGCGACGTATCAGGAACTGTTGTCGTCGGGTGCAAATATCGTCGATCCACTGGAGAAAAAACCTTGGGGATTGAGGCAGTTCACGGTTCAAGACATCGACGGAAACCGGTTCTACTTCCATCATGATTAAGCTAGCGGGGCGTACGAACCCATAAATATGGTAATATGGGACAGCAAGATTGAAGACCACCCTTGAAATTCCCGATTTCTTGTTCCGGCGTGCGAAATCGGTCGCCGCCGAAAAAGGCATTCCTCTGCGCCAGTTTGTTACCGAGGCGGTGCAGGAAAAGCTGAAGATCACATCCCAGGAAAAACCCTGGATGAGGCATCTCGGCAAACTCAAACATCTCCACAAGGACAGGAAGAGGGTCGAAGCACATGTGCAAGAGGCGTTCGAGCAGATTGACCCGGACCTCTGGCGCTGACTTCCCTTGAAACGTTTCCGCAGAAGTGACGTTCGCGAAACTACTTTGCGGAAAAATCCCTAATGAGAAAATGATTCTCGATACCAACGCCTTGTCAGCTGCGGCAGACGCCGACGCGGTTATCCTTTCCGTACTTGCTAGCGCCGAGCAGATCGCGATTCCCGTAATCGCGCTTGGAGAGTATCGCTTCGGCATCGCTCAGTCGCGGCACCGCGCCATTTACGCACGGTGGCTGAACGGCCTGCTGGCCGATTGCCTGGTGTTGGAGCTCAATGAGCCGACGACGCAGCATTATGCCGATATCACCCTGGAATTAAAGCGAAACGGCACGCCGATTCCAACTAACGACATTTGGATCGCCGCCCTCTGCCGCCAATACTCCCTATCGTTGTTGAGCCGCGACCGGCACTTTGATTTGGTCCCCAAAATAAAGCGGATTAGCTGGTAAGGATTCGGAGTGTCAGTGTAAGTTCCGTCTTTCGTCGCATTAGCGAGGCGTTCTTCTGCACGTAAGTGTAGGTTGTGTTGATTCCACATTTTCTGCTGCACTCCCAGTTCTTTCCAAACAGCAGGGTCATCCGTTATATAAAATATCGGCTCCATTTTTCTATGCTCGGTAATTTCGGTTAAACCGTTTACCGTGATTACTTCGTAGGCTGGGCAACCAGGAGGAAATTCAGGCGAGGAATGTTTCAGATAGTTAGGGTTCGCGCCTCTTTCCTTTCCGTATACCTTTGTCCGTATTTGCCCTTTCATGTCTTTTTAATAGGAATGTCGAGGTTCTACCCCATGGCATAACGTAGTAGTTCATCGTAATTGAAACGTCGGCGCGCGTAAGTCCGGGTGGGAGGATAACCCACTTCGGCAACCTCGACTCATTCGCTAGATCAAAAGTCGACTCGGGGAACCACACGCATCCGGTCGCCGAACCTAAGATAGTTAGCGCACCAAGAAAAAGAACGAAGTTATTGATGCTCGTAACTATTTTTACCATCTGCATCCCTTCCGCCGGGTGGCAGAGCCGCGAGAACCGAAGAGTCATCATGAACGTTGCGGTCATCAAAGCGGGGAAGTTAATTGTCATCATTGGTCGTGGGCTTATAATGGCTGGTTCCGATGGCAATCCCTAATGGCACTCGAATCGGCCCCTATGAAATTTTGTCGCCGATTGGGGCGGGTGGAATGGGGGAGGTTTATCGCGCTCGCGACACCCGGCTAGGACGCCATGTCGCGCTCAAGATTCTTCCCGAATCTTTTGCCAGCGAGGGCAGCCGCGGCAATGAACGCGGCAGCGAAAACGACCGACTGCATCGTTTCGAGCAGGAATCCCGAGCTGTAGCGGCGCTGAATCACCCCAACATTCTTGCGATCCACGATGTAGGCCAACACAACGGCACCCCATTCCTCGTCTCCGAATTGCTCGAGGGGCAATCTTTACGTGCAGTTCTGGATGAAGGGTCCCTTAGCCAGCGCAGGACCATCGATTACGGAGTTCAGATTGCCCACGGGCTTGCGGCGGCACACGATAAAGCAATCGTGCATCGTGATTTGAAGCCGGAGAATCTTTTTCTTACCAAAGATGGACGAGTCAAAATTCTCGACTTCGGACTGGCGAAGCTCGCCGAAAAACCCGCCAGCGCGGAAGGACTCACTCTCACCAGTGCGCATACCGCCGCTGGAGTGGTCATGGGCACGGCCAGCTATATGGCGCCCGAGCAGGTTCGGGCCCAGGCAGTGGATGCGCGCACCGATATTTTTTCGTTCGGCGCGGTTCTGTTTGAAATGCTTTCCGGCAAGCGCGCGTTTCTCCGCGAAACTCCGGTTGAGACCATGACCGCGATCCTAAAGGACGACCCGCCAGAAATGTCCGGTTCCATCTCCGCGCCCCTCGAACGGATCATCCGGCGATGCCTGGAGAAAAGTCCCGAGCAACGCTTTCAATCGGCAAAGGACCTTTCATTTGCTCTCGGATCTTTTACCGACACGCATAGCAGCGGAGTGCTCCGGCCGGTTGAAACGTCGCAAAGATTTCCGTGGCTGCGGTGGGTTGTGATTGGAGCGGCGGTAGCGGCGGCTGCGGGCTTATCCTGGTTTTTGCCAAAACGCGCCGCGCCACAAACCCGCATGCAGTTCGCGATTCCGGTCTCGGGGGAAGTCAGTCACATGGCGCTTTCCGCGGACGGCACCATGTTGGCTTTCATTTCCCCAGAAGAAAATTCCGGAATACCGATGCTTTTCATTCAACGTGTCGGCTCTTTGGGTGCGACGGTTTTGCCAGGAACTGACGGCGCAACTTATCCTTTTTGGTCGCCGGATGGCGACTATGTCGCCTTCTTTGCGAATGGCAAGCTGGAAAAGATAGCAGTATCGGGCGGTCCTCCCCAGGTGTTGACTAATGTGCTGGCTGGGCGCGGCGGGAGTTGGGGACGGCGCGGCGTGATTATCTATTCGCCCGACACCAGCAGTCCCGATGGCGCGTGAATGCTGACGGCACGGGGAAAGCTCCGGTCACCGACCGGCTTATGGAAGCCGGAAGCTCTACCCATCGTTGGCCCATCTTCTTGCCTGACGGCAATCATTTTCTTTTTCTGGCGGCCAATTTTGCCAACGCCAAAGACGATCGCATCAGCGGCATTTATGCCAGTTCATTGGATGAAAAAGAGAAGAGCCTTGTGATTCTTTGTCACTCCAGTTTTGGTTTCGGGGGCGGCCGACTGTTTTACGCAGACGGACAGCGGCAATTGGTCAGCGTTGCGTTCGATCCATCTACACTTAAGGTTTCGGGAAACACATTAGCCGTCGCCAACCAGGTTGGATTCCAACCCTCAACCTACTGGACTGCACTCACTGCTGGCGAGAATGGGACATTGATTTACAACGCCAGCCGGGGCGGGGCTCGCTCCGCGCTAACTTGGATGGACCGTACGGGCAAGGAACTGGGACGAATCGGGGAAGCAGGCGTCATGTGCAACCCAGCCCTGTCGCCGGACAATAGCAAGGTAGCCCTCGACATTAGCGATCTACAGGCTAATAACGTCGACATCTGGATTGAAAATACTACCGGTCCCGGCATTTCTCGTTTTACATTCGATCCTGGGGAAGACGTAGCAGGCGTTTGGTCGCGCGACGGGAAAACTATTGCTTACCGCCTGAATGGTGATCAGGGAGCGAGTATTAACATAAAGCCAGCTTCGGGCTTGGAGCCGGAAAAACAGATTTTGAAAGCAACGCTCTCGGATGACATCATTCCGAATTCCTGGTCTTTAGGCGACCAGCAAATTCTGTGGACACATCGGACTCCCAATGGATCGTATCTTGAGCTAACGCGCGCCGGCGGCGGAGAGTCGAAACGAATCCTCAGCAGCCAGGGCAGCGAATCTAATGGCCAAATTTCGCCCGACGGAAAATGGATGGCCTACGCCTCCGACGAGTCCAGGAATTGGGAGATCTACGTCACGACTTTTCCTGGCGCAGCCGGTAAATGGCAAGTATCTCGAGGAGGCGGCACCGAACCGCGATGGAGCGCGAATGGCAAGGAGATTTTTTATATTGCGTCCACAGGAATGATGATGGCGGTTCCGGTGACAGCCGACGCTACCCTATCTACCGGGGTGCCGACCCCGTTATTTCAAATTCACGGCCGCGCTGCAATTTCATCAACCGATGCCTTTACTTACGATGTGGCCAAAGATGGCAAACGGTTCCTGGTGAACCGCTATGTCAAGCCGGAACAGATCGCTCCCCTCAATATTGTGCTCAACGCGGCAGCGCAGCCGTAGTGGTTGGTGCGGATGGCCCAGCGTTTCGCGTTTTTTCTATTGAACCTGCTCGGCGGATTCTCTGTAGGTGCCGTACTTCTTCCCCACGGGTTTCAATGTGGGATAAAATTGCACGAAACTATGTTCGACTGCGGCATGGTCCTCGTGACACTGCCAGCAGGCTTGCTTCGGATTGGGGCTTGATGATTTCGTGTCTTCATCGAAATTGAAGTATGCCCACTTTTCGGGAAATCGCTTCTCGTCCTTCACCTCCACCCCAATTCCCATCAGGTCTGTCTGAAAGCTTCCATGTTTATTGATGGAGCCCTGACTTTGAGACCCTCTCTCTTCGACCACGAACATCGTCTCGTCGGGCCACTTTCCCGAACTGGCGAACTTTTGATAAGCCCATTGAGGAACGAAGACATTCGTGAACATATCGTGTCCTCCCGCGACGGGGCTGTAGTTCATTCCGAGACCCGCGGAAAGAAAAATCCACTCGCGATAGTTTCGAGGACGCAACAACCGGTTTCCGCCGGTATATTGCGGCATTCCATCGGCGGGATCGCTGGCTTGCGAGGATCCAAAACACACGAGGAAAATTGTGAGAGTAAACGCTATTTTCTTCATTTTCGAAGCCTGCTTCCTGAGGGGGCGAATTAAATTACGAAAAATGGTACGTCAAGTTGTTTCCTGACGCCACCATTTTTGAAAACGGAAATTGCACTGAGATGCTTGTTCGATGCCGCTTCCGCAGAAATGCCCGAACCTCCAGATCGGATTAAGCCGCCATGCCAATCGACCGGTATTGCTTTAATAGGTTTTTGCGGGAGGCCAAGGTACATTTGAAATCGGGCGCACGTCCCATTGCCTCCAATTCGCTTGACTTACGAGCGGAACCTTGCAATAACTAACGAGTCCCACAGGACAGGTTTGGGGGTGTGTCACCGTTGGCAGAAGTGCGATTGCAGGAGGGGGAATCCCTCGAAAACGCTTTGCGGCGTTTCAAGCGCAAAGTGCAGCAGGAAGACATCATCAAGGAAGTTAAGAGGCATTCGTTTTACCTCAAACCCGGCGAGAAGAAGCGCGTGAAGGAAGCATTGGCGCGTAAACGCAGCCGAAAAAAAGCTCGCAAAGAGCAGGAATAGCGACACAAAAACCCAGAGTTGCGCCTCCCCGGTTCGCAACTCTGGGTTTCACTCAACGCTGGCACGGGTTGGCGCAGGCGAGGCGCAATTTCTTTCGCCCATTGATGTATCCATGCCGCTAGGCGTGGCGGGCCGAGTCCAGGGATTTCAAAAAAATTGAGGGGGAACAAACCCCGCGCATCCGTGCGCCCAATGAACGTTCTCAGTTCAAATGCGGCGGAAAGCGCCAGGCTTGAGAAAAGGGAGCATTCCTCAATGGAACTACAGGACAAGATGTTGAAGTGCATCGACTGCCACACCGATTTCGTTTTCACGGCGGGCGAGCAACTGTTCTTCCGCGACAAACAGTTCAGAAACGAACCAAAGCGGTGCAAGCCTTGCAAAATGAAACGCTCCTCAACTCTGGGCGCCGCGACTTCGGGTTCGCCACAGTTGGTCAAGACCGAAACGCGCGCGATTTGCTCGCAATGCGGCAAGGACACGACGGTGCCGTTCCGGCCAACGCAAGGGCGTCCGGTGTTCTGTCGCGAATGTTTTCAGGATAAGCGGGGTCAGGCGGCGAGTGCGTGAGACTGCTGGGAAAGATCGTAGGGCACGGCAAAATATCGAGAAGTTTTATGGTGGTGCCGGCGCACCGACTGAATGGGTCGATTGCCGATTTTTAGTTTAGAAAGAGCATTAGAAACACAAGGTCTCTCCACTTCGCTTCGCTCCGGTCGAGATGATAGTGACGGGTCTGGTCGAGATGACAGAGATGGGTGCGGTCGAGATGTGGCCTGTAGTCCCTCGACGCTAGTTCCCCCGTTAACCGTGCTGATACGGTGGCATCTATAGTTAACTAGACAATAACGATCTAGCTGCTGAACCTACCTGCTGAACTATGGCGCTTCGATCAATTGCATTTTGCCGTCGCGGGTGCGATGCAGCACCATGATTTTGCCTTTGGGATCGCGGAAGACGAAAACATCGCGATCGCGAAAGTGGGCTTCTTTGATGGCTTCCTCGACGGTCATGGGACGCAGCGCTACGGAGTCGTCCGAACGCTCGAGATGAACTTCGGTGGATTTCGCGATCGCAGGAAATTTGTGGACGAGCACCGACACCGATTGGCTGTCAGGCAAGCCGGCGGCAGACAGGATGCCATTGCCGGAAGCGGCCCCGTCCCAGCCATTGGATACGCCGGACTTGTTACTAGGAGTTTTGTGGTTGTGACGTTTTTGAGTTCGCCACTTGCTCTTGTACTTGACCGCCTGTTTTTCCAGGTGCTCAAGCGCCTCGTTGATTACGACGGCCATGTCGCGTCCCTGGGCCAATGCGATCAATGGGCCATTGCGCGGGGTAATGGTGATCTCGGCTTTGTTGCGCCGCTTTTCTAAGGTCAGGACTACTTTGGTTTCGAATTTGTCGCGAAGGATTTTGCGGATTTTCAGGAGTCCAGTTTCTACTTCAGTGCGAACCGCAGGGGTGATTTCGTAATGCCTGCCGGTGTATTCAACGTTCATGAGCGCCACTCCTTTTACAACCTTCGAAACGGCACTACTTTAAGAGGCCAAACCAACTGCAAGTGTTGTTTGCAGACGCACATACATTTTAGTTCTAGTTCTTCTTCACTCTACGCTGATGGGTGCTGGGAATGCGCATGTCTTCGCGATACTTGGCGACGGTACGGCGTGTAACCTGTATTCCCTGGGACTGCAAGATGCGGGTCAATTGCTCGTCGGTCAGCGGACGAGATGTGTCTTCTTCTTCTATTAGCTTCTTCACGCGGCGCTTGAGGATCAGCAGTGATGTGTTTCCACCTTCGGGCCCGTTCACGCTTTCACTGAAGAAGTAACGCAGCTCGAAAACTCCCTGGGGAGTGTGCGCGTACTTGTTGGCAACGGCGCGGCTTACCGTCGAAGGGTGCACTCCGATTTCTTCCGCAACTTCCTTGATCATCATCGGCTTCAACTGGTCGATACCATGTTCGAGGAAATCGCCTTGCCTGGCCACGATGATGTAACAGACTTTGGCGATCGTTTGCTTGCGCTGTTCAATGTTTTTGATCAGCTGCATGGCGCTCTTGTAGCGCTCTTTCACGTAATTGCGGGTTTCTTTGTCGTTGGTGTCGCGGGTCATCAGCCGCTTGTACGCGGGGTTGAGGCGAAGCTGGGGAACGTCGTCATCGTTCATGATGACCAGCCATTCGTCACCGTGTTTCACGAAGGCAACATCGGGCTCGATAAGCCGCGGCTGGCCTTTGTTGTAGCGAAGGCCGGGGCGAGGATCGAGGGTGCGTATGAATTCGAGCGAGGCCTGCACCGCCTCAATGGGCCTGCCCATTGCCTTGCCAATTTCTTTGTACTGTTTATTTTGAAGCGCGCGGAGATGGTTATCAATGACGGTAAGGGTGTCAGCAAATAATTGGTCCGCAGATTCGGCGTCCCCATTGTTGATGGATGCCTGGTGCTCGTGATATTGCAACTGGCGAAGCAGGCATTCGCGAAGGTCGCGGCACGCCACGCCGGGCGGATCCATTTGGCGCACTAACTCAATCGCTTCGTGAAGTTCCGCGAGATTGAAATTTACTTTGTAGGCGGGAGTAACGTGTCCATTCCCGTTTGACGGGATCGCGGCGGCGACCGGCGGCGCAGTTTCGGTGAGCGTTGCCACGGCGGAGGGCGTTGAAATCTGCACTAGTTCTGAAGTTGCCGTCCATGGCTCGTTCCCATCGAAAGACGGGGAGTCGAAGGATAATTCTTCGGGTACGGAATCTTCGAGAGCAGCGTCCAGACCTAAGGCGGCGGCTTCTTTCACCACGTTTTCTACTACCGACGCATCGGCTTCGGGGGTAGCAGGAGGAATTACTCCTAACATTTCATCGTCACTGGCGATCAGATATCCATCTTCGCTAAGGTTGCCAATGACAACTTCGGCGGCTTCGCGAACCTCATCCGTGACGGTGATCGATCCCAATTGCCACTTCAAATGGTCGGAAAGAGTGCTGGGCCGGGAAAGAAAGTTCTCGAACGAAGGGCGCTCGATTTCTTCCATTTCTCCGGGGCTGCGGTAGCCGGGATCGAGATACTCCTGAAAAAACGAGCCGAAATCGATTTCTTCGAATGGATCTTTCTTCTCGGCAGCGGTAACAGTGTTTTCTTCAGGGGCGGGGCGGTCGCGTTCTTCCTCGCGCTGTCCTACTTCGTCGATTAGCGGGACAGAATCTTCCAATTCTTCGAGCACCGGGTTCTCGACCATTTCCGCGGTAATCATGTCGCGCAACTCAAGCTTGTTCAGCGCCAGAACGCTCACCATTTGGACCAATCCGGGGGTGAGGATTTGGCGCTGGGAGACTTTTAAGTGCAGCTTGGGTTGCAGCATGACCATAAGGCGGCTATTAGCTCTTAGCTGTTGGCTTTTGGCTAAATCTTGCTAAAAGCAAAACGCTAACTTTGTTACACCAACGAGAAACTTTCTCCTAGATAGACTCTTCTGACTTCGGAATCTCCGCCTAACTGTTCGGGGGTGCCGTGGCGGAAAATTCTTCCTTCGTTAATGATGTAGGCGCGGTCGGTCACCGACAGCGTTTCGCGCACGTTGTGGTCGGTGATCAGCACGCCGATCCCACTGGCTTTGAGGGCGCTGATGATCTTTTGCAAGTCGAAAACTGCGAGGGGATCGATGCCGGAGAAGGGCTCGTCCAGCAGGATAAATGTGGGATTGATGCAGAGCGCCCGGGCGATTTCGACCCGGCGGCGCTCGCCCCCTGAGAGATCGTGGCCGCGGCTTTGGCGAATATGCTCAAGTCCCAACTGATCAATCAACTTCTCCATTCGTTCCCGGCGTTCATGCCAGGAAATTGGCTGCGCTTCCAATACGGCAAGGATGTTTTCTTCCACCGTTAACTTGCGAAACACGGAAGCTTCCTGGGGAAGGTAGCTAATTCCGTACCGGCGCGCCCGCAGATACATGGGCACATCGGTGATTTCCTGGTCGTCAATTAGTATGCGGCCAGTGTCAGGGGGGATCAGGCCGACGATCGTATAAAATGTCGTGGTCTTGCCCGCCCCATTAGGGCCCAGCAATCCGACCACTTCTCCCTGTTCGACCTGTAAGCTGACGCCATTTACAACTCTGCGTCCGCGATAGGACTTGCCAATTTCATCGGCGGACAGCGTGTGCATTTAGCGTGCCACTCGGGTCTCTGTCACGGCAGGGGTTTGTTTGCTGCCTTCTACGAGCACCCTAGCATCGTGACCAAACAAAGTCAACGAATCGCCGGTAACATTACCGCGTTCGGCATCAAAAATGCTAGGCGGTCCGCCGGTGAGCACGTACTTGTCGTCTGAGGCGGTGTAAATAAGGCGATTTCCGGTCGCCCTGCGACCCGGTTGGGAGATCACTATGTCACCCTCCGCAACTATTTTGTTTATGGCCGCTGAGGTCTCTTCTCCTTTATTTGCAGCGCCAAAACCGCGCTCTTTGAAGTAACACTGGATGCTATTCGCGCTTAAATGCACATCGCGACCGGAGGCTATCACGCTGCCTTCAACGCGGAGGGCCGAGGCTTCGCCCGAATATTCCAATTGATCCGCCGAGATATCCACAGCCGTGGTTCTGCCGTCTTGGTCGGCTTGATTGAGGTGGGCAGATACACGTTGGTTTGGGCTTGATTTAGCTTTGATTGTTTGGCTATCACGCTCAAATTTCAAATAGGGCGCGGTCACGGATTGCCCATTCTGCCAAAGCCGGACGTTACCCTGATAAATCGCGGTGGCAGGATTGCTGGTTGCTGTCAGGTTCTGTGCCACAACGTGAAAGGGGCCGCTGGTAGAAAACATGCCTGCGCCGGAATGAGCGTTCTGGGGGAGGTCGGTGGTGCGAACATTTCCTTCGGCGTGCGCGCTTCCGGTGAGCCGATTTAGTTGAATAGAGTCAGCTGAGGTGGTCATTGCGCCATCGGTGACGCGCGGTGCTTGCCGAAGGGTCATTATCTGACTTTGTGGATTGTATTGAGCGGTACCGGCGGAAGCCTTTAGTTGTCCGTCGGAATAGGTGAAGTCCCCGACTTGGCTGAATGCCGTAGTTTGTCCATGGTGAAAGTGCGCGTCGAGAGATTGGCTGGTGCTGATGCGATCTGGCTTGCCGTCGGCCTTGCTTACAATTTTCACGCTGGGGGCGCCATGGAGGGTTTTGAGTTGTCCATTAGTATCGAAATCCGCCTGAAATTTTCCGGCAGTAACCTCGATTGGTTCCGGGGAGGATCCGTCGGCCGCGAAAGTGCTTTTGGGGGGGCCGGCGGTTTCCGCGTGCCGAATGAGTCTGCCGTCACCAGCCATGACAAAATCCATAGCAGGAGCGGTAATTTCCAAACTTTGTTTATTCTCAGAGGCAGGGACTTGCTTTAGAAGAACATTTTCATCGGCGTGAACGTTTTTTATTTTTCCTTGACTTGAAAAATGGAGCAAGGCACGCCCGGCAGTCGCTTGCGTGTCCCCTTGCGCAAGGCTGGTAAGCCGAACATCTCGTTGCAAGAGGGCGTGCTGGAGATGATTGTTCTGTCCTACCGATAATTCCATCTCGCCCGCGGTTATTTTTCCACCGCCCGGGCGTCGAGAGTCGATCACCAGGTTTCCCTCGGCGACGACCCGCTCAAGTTTATTTTCTGGAGACAAGAATAGCGGTGGCTTTGTCGGCGGTGGAGTGTTGGTATCCTTCGATCACGTGGGGATGTTCCAGCACCAACTGCCGAGGAACGCGGCTAAGGGTGAGGCGATCAGCGGTCAGCGACATAGGCACCAAGCCATTCATCGCAATGGCCACCTGTGAATTTAAGCTTAGTGCGTTGTTACGAGCGACGTACGTCAGTCCGAGTGCGGAGCCGTGGGCTTGAGGAACGTCGAATTCAACTTCCCCGTTGGCGTGAGCGTCCCCAGTCTTCTGATTGAAAACTAAATCGCTGGTTTTGAGGTGGACGGGATTTTTTAGATCTTTGGGTGGGGATTGATCGGGATCGCCGATTCCGGCTGGATTGGTTTCCAGATCGATTTGCACCTCGCCTTTTCCGGTCACGTCCCCAGTGACGGCGTCGTACTCGAAGTCTTTGCCGATGATGCGGTCGAACCTGCCTGAGTCCCTGCCATAGACGGTGATTTCCACGTCGTGGAGCTCCCCGCGTCCGCCTGCTTTGAACTGGACGGCTTTGCTGGCCTGGATTTTGAAGAGGGTGCGTCCCTGATTTGACTTCGAGATGGTGAAGCCTTTGGCGCTCTGTTGAATCTCAAGTCCTATTTTTTCTGGGACTTCTTTCAACGCGTTTCGTACACGGTGACGCGCGTAAAGATAGAACCCTGCGACGATGAGGATGAGGGCGACGGCGGAGGCGGCAAACCAGCGCCGCAGATGTGAAATGCGCAGGGGCACAGTTTGAGTTTACTTGACGGTGATCGGAGACTAGAGCTTACATTTTGCCGGGCTGAGGTATCTTGGTGCATGGAAGTTGTCTCGCTTACACGACAGTTGGTGGACATCGAATCGATCTCGGGGAATGAAGCTGCGGTTGGGGAATTCATTCATGGTGAGTTGACACGCCGCGGTTATGCCAGCCAAAAGCTTGCAGTAGAAGGCCACCGTTTTAATGTGTATGCGACTCCGTTGCATTCACGGGATCCTGCAGTAGTTTTCTCGACTCACATGGATACAGTTCCTCCATTCATTCCTTCGTCAGAGGATTCGACTCGGGTCTATGGGCGCGGTTCATGCGATGCCAAGGGCATCATCGCGTCCCAGATCTTTGCTGCCGATCGACTGGGGACAAACGGACTGAGCGTTGGACTGTTGTTTCTTGTTGGCGAGGAGCGCGACAGCCTGGGCGCGAAAATTGCAAATCACCATCCCAATTCATGCAAACTCTTAATTAACGGCGAGCCCACTGAAAATCGGCTCGCACTCGCCTCCAAGGGTTCGTTGCGGGTGCAGTTAACAGCGCATGGCCGCATGGCCCACTCTGCCTATCCGGATCTCGGAGAGTCGGCGATTGACAACCTATTGGACGCTTTAGAAAAACTACGCGCCATGGAGCTTCCCGCGGACGACGACATCGGAAAATGCACTTTAAATATCGGAACCATCGAAGGAGGACGCGCCCCCAACGTAATTCCTGATCAAGCTCGTGCGCAACTTTTGTACAGACTCATTGGGCCTTCGTCGAAACTGCGCGGCGACATTGAAAACGCTGTCAGGGGCTTGGCCCAAGCCGAGTTCACACTGGAAATTCCCATGATTCGGTTGCAAACATTCGAAGGACTCCCGACCATGATCGCAAAATTTACTACCGACATTCCTTCCCTAAGCAATTGGGGGCGGCCTTTGCTCGTAGGACCAGGCTCGATCCACGTCGCTCATACCGATGGCGAATACGTAGAAAAGAAACAACTGACTGACGCGGTTGATCTATATTGCGATATTGCGCGGCGATTTCAGCCTTGACGACAGACACAATTTCCAGCCATGATCCTCGTGCTAAGAATCGGAGGAATGGATGATCGGTATTCGCCACTGGTCGAGGGCAGCAGCTTTTCTAATTTTGGGCAGCTCTTTCGTTCTGTGCCAAACCCCTCTCGATCCCGCCGTCGAGCACCGGATTGATGACTTGATGAGGCGCATGACGGTGGAGGAAAAAGCGGGGCAAGTGGCGCAGTACGACACCGATAACCCCCACAATCTGGATTTAGTGCGGCAAGGACGGTCCGGTTCTCTGTTCAATGTTTCTGGCGCTGACCGCACCAACGCAGCGCAGCGCATGGCGGTCGAACAGACGCGTCTGAAGATTCCCTTACTTTTTGGCTTGGACGTCATTCACGGATACCGCACTATTTTTCCTGTCCCCATCGCGACCGCCAGCAGTTTTGATCTCGATTTAATTCAGCAGTCGGAACGAGTAGCGGCTAAAGAAGCCACCGCCGATGGCATCAAGTGGGCCTTCGCGCCGATGGTCGATATCGCGCGCGATCCCCGGTGGGGGCGCATCGTCGAAGGTTCCGGCGAAGATCCTTACCTCGGATCGATGGTCGCTGCGGCACGAGTGCATGGTTTTCAGGGGTCAGGACTCGCCGATCCCCAAAGCCTTATCGCCTGCGCCAAGCATTTCGTGGCCTATGGCGGAGTGGAAGGTGGCCGCGATTACAACACCGTCGATATCTCTGAACAACTGCTGCGCGAAATTTATCTGCCACCATTCCACGCCGCCGTCGAAGCCGGAGCGGGAACCATCATGGCGGGATTCAACGATCTCAATGGGGTACCGGCCTCGGCCAACCACCACACCCTTACCGACATTTTGAAAGGCGAATGGGGATTTAATGGATTCGTGGTCAGCGACTACACCTCGGTGAAAGAACTCATTCCGCACGGCATCGCTCGCGATAGTAAAGAGGCCGTCATCAAAGCCGCCAACGCCGGTATTGACATGGACATGGCGGGAGGGGACTTCGGAGAACAATTGCCAGCTTTGGTGAAATCCGGAACCGTAACCATGGCGACCCTCGACGAAGCCGTGCGCCGCGTGCTGCGAATCAAATTTCAGGCGGGACTTTTCGAGAATCCCTACACCGATCCGCGTCGCGCCCACAACGATATTTTGTCGCCGCCAAATCTGGAGATTGAGCGCCGAATGGCGCAGGAATCGGTTGTGCTCCTGAAGAATGAAAAGAACGTTTTACCGCTAGGTTCGAATATCAAGACCATCGCGGTCATTGGCCAGCTCGCCGATTCAAAGGCCGACCAGCTTGGACCGTGGGCGGGAAATGGAAGGGCCGAGGACGCGGTCACCCCGCTCGAAGGGATAAAAAATAAATTTCCTCGCGCGCAGGTGTTGTATGCCAAAGGAGCTGACATTCAATCCTTTGAAAAAGACTACCGCGGTCCCAATGGAGAGGCTCCGGCTCCGACCACCGCAACCGGCGCGGCTTCGCTGGGCAAGTCAAGCGGGCCGGCGAGTCTCGATGAAGCCATAAGTGCAGCCGGCAAAGCCGATGTTGTGATCATGGTGCTCGGCGAACTGGCCCAAATGACCGGCGAGGCTAGTGCGCGAGCCAGCCTCGATCTTCCCAGCAAACAGCAACAACTACTGGAAGCTGTAGTGGCCACCGGGAAGCCTGTCGTTCTTATTTTGGAGAGTGGACGCCCGCTGAATATTACCTGGGCGAGCGAACACGTTCCCGCAATCATGCAGGCGTGGTTCCCGGGAGTGCAATCGGGAAACGCGCTCGCCGATCTGCTATCGGGAGAGGCCGCTCCCAGCGCCAGGCTTCCCCTGAGCTGGCCGCGAACTATCGGACAAATTCCGATTTACTACAACCATAAGAGCACCGGCCGTCCCACCTCAAATAGCCGCTGGCATACTGGATACCTCGACGAGAGCAAAGAACCGCTCTTCCCGTTTGGTTACGGCTTGACCTATACGACTTTCAAATATTCCAACCTCCAGGTGGACACGCCTTCGATCAATCCGTCTGGCAGCTTGCGTGTGTCGGCAGAAATCGAAAACACGGGGAGCCGCGCCGGGACTGAAGTGGTTCAACTGTACGTTCACGATCAGGTCGCTTCGACCTCGCGTCCGGTGCGGGAATTAAAAGGCTTTCAACGCATCACGCTGGCCCCGGGCGAACATAAAAAAGTTGAGTTTAGCGTCTTAGCTCACGACCTTGGATCGTACGACCCTGCAATGAAGTGGGTCGTTCCCGCGGGCACTTATGATGCGTGGGTGGGGGCAAACTCCGCCGAAGGAATGTCGGCCACGTTCCAGGTTGCAGGCAGATAGCTGGCAATCAGACTGTTAGAGTTCAAGGCCTGAAATTTGGGATGACAAATTTTTGCTGCGCCCATGTTATATTTCGCGATGTTCCAGGATGAGGCCTAGCCGCCTCAGCGATCTCGAAGGTTGAGAGCGCAATCAAAATTCAGCGGCTCTGAAGCCGCGATACCAGGAGACGATATGAAGAAAACATTGCTGTCATGTGCTGCCTTCTCGCTAGTTGCCCTGTTCACGGTCGCGGTCGCCGCCGGAGCCGATAAAAGTACCGTGAAGGGATGGGTTTCCGATTCCCAGTGCGGAGTTAAAGGCGCAATGGCGGGCCAGGAAGCCTGTACTAAAAAGTGCCTCGCCAAGGGCGCAAAAATGGTAGTCGTAACCGATGACGACCAGAAAATTCTAACTGTCGATAATCCCGATTCACTCAAAGGTCATGAAGGACATCACATCGCCGCTACGGGCAAAGTGACCGGCGATTCCATTCACGTAGAGAGCGCGAAGATGCTGGCGCAAGGCAAAAGCGAAGACAAAATGCAGTAATTGGATTTCAGACGGGCGGTCGGCGCCCGTCTCTTTCCCTACCTCACTACACTTTCCAGCGGGGAGCTTGCAGTTGCATACAATTTTTTGCCCATGCGCCCAGCAAGATAAGCCTGTCTGCCGGCAATCACCGCGTGTTTCATGGCTTCCGCCATGCGCACCGGTTCTTGCGCCCCGGCAATCCCTGTATTCATCAATACGGCGTCTGCGCCTAACTCCATGGCGATGGCCGCATCCGACGCAGTTCCCACTCCCGCGTCAAGTATCAACGGCACCGCGGTAATCATTTCCCTCAAGATGCGTATGTTGGCGGAGTTCTGAATTCCCATCCCGCTGCCAATCGGCGCGCCCAGCGGCATAATCGCACTTGCACCCGCATCCAGCAGGCGCTTCGCAAAAACAATGTCATCCGAAGTATAAGGAAGTACGGTGAACCCTTCTTTTACTAAGATCTGGGTGGCTTCAAGCGTTGCCTGCACGTCTGGGTAGAGCGTAGCTTGATCTCCAATTACTTCCAGTTTGACCCAGTCCGACAATCCTACTTCCCGTCCAAGACGCGCGACTCTCACCGCCTCGTCAGCCGTATAGCAACCCGCAGTATTGGGAAGCAAAAAATATTTTGTGGAGTCGATAAAATCCAGCAGCGACTCTTTGCTTCGATCAAGATTGACTCTGCGGACTGCGACAGTGACCATCTCTGCGCCGCTGGCCTCAAGGGCGCGCGCGGTCTCTTCGAAAGAGCGATATTTCCCGGTTCCCACAATCAAGCGGGAATGAAATTGCCGCCCGGCAATAAATAGTGGATCTGACATGAGTCTATTGTAATGAAAACGCGGGTGTCAGATTCCTGGATTAAAAACCACGAGCTCAACGATCTTCTGCCGATGTGTTCTCTGCTCGCGAGTACATGGCTTCGATTTGCTTGGCGTAAATTCGTTCCACTTCCCGGCGGCGCAACTTCATGCTGGCAGTGAGGGTTTGGTTTGTGGTGGAAAATTCCTCGGCCACCAGCATAACTTTTTTTAGCTTTTCAAATCGCGCCAGGTTCTCGTTCACCTCGGCAACAATTTTTTCATATAGGGCTTTCACTCCCGGTTGTGCTATCAAATCCTCGCGGGAAGAAAAAGAGATGTCCAATGAGCGGGCGTGATTTTCGAGCACTGCAAACGCGGGCGCAATCAATACTGCGGGAAACTTACGTTTGTCGCCAAGAACCACCGCCTCCGCTACCAGCGGATTGTGTTTTAGCGAGTTTTCAATCGGCTGAGGAGCTATGAACTTTCCTCCGGATGTCTTGATCAAGTCTTTCTTGCGGTCGGTGATTGAAAGAAAACCCTCTTCGTCCATTACTCCAACATCTCCGGTCTTGAACCAACCTTCGGTGAAGGCATTCTTAGTTTCATCGGGACGCTTCCAATAGCCGCTAAACACCGAGGGTCCCCGCACCAGAATCTCGCCGTCCTCTGCGATGCGCAGTTCGACGTTTGCAAGTGTCTTGCCCACGCTTCCTATCTTGTGCGCCTTGGGATTGTTGAGCGCGATCACGGGAGAAGTTTCCGTGAGCCCGTAACCTTCGTGAATGCGGATTCCAATGCTGGCATACCACTCGGCGAGCTCGCGGCCCAAGGGTGCGCCGCCGGAAATGAAGAAGCGCGCTGCGCCTCCAAATGCTGAGCGTATTTTCTTATAGACGAGAAAATTGGCCATCCTCCAAAAAGGAGACGAGGGAATTTTCCCGGCCAGAATTTTCGCTCGTTGCTTTTTTCCGGTAGAAATAGCCCAGCGGTAAATCGAATTTTTGCGAGAACCCATCGCCTCCAGATCCACTCGCGCATGCACCTTCTCATAGACTCGCGGCACCGCCACAATGAGCGTTGGCCGAACCTCCAAAAAAGCCGTCGGAAGCTGTTCAATGAATGAGACGTAAGCCAAAGAAGCGCCACGATACAGCAGCGCCAAATCAAGGTGCCGGGCCGTGATGTGTGAGAGCGGCAAAAAAGAAATACTGGTGTCTGCGGGACCGAGTTCGAATCCATTCAAGGAGAACTCGATGTTTGACGCGATGTTTCCGTGCGTAAGCATCACACCTTTCGGAACGCCGGTAGTCCCCGAGGTGTAGATGATCGTAGCCAAATCTTCCGGCTTCGTCGTGGCCATGGCTTGCTCATCCCATGCGCGATCTCTTTGCGATGGACTATTCTTGAAGAGTTGGGAAATCAGAATAATGCCATCCGCTTCGATCTCATCCATCACTACAATTTTCTCCAGCGGCGGCGAGAGGCGAGATATCTTGTCCAGTTGTTTTCTCGAAGACACAAATGCGACACGGACTCCAGCATCGCGCAGGATGTAGGCTGTCTGTTCCTCGGTTAGCGTGGGATAGACGGGCACAACAACTGCGCCGATCAGCAGGCAGGCGAAGTCGGTGATCGTCCACTCCGGGCGGTTCTCAGCCATAATCGCAACCCGGTCCCCCTTGGCGATTCCCCATCCAGCTAGGGCCCGGCTTACGGCGGCTGTGGCAGCATAAATCTCAGCAGAAGAAATTGTCGTCCAGCGATCTTCACTCCGGTGTTTCATCACCGCGGGCTGGTTGCGGTGAATGATCGAAAAGAATATCTGGGTGAGAGTCGTAAGGGACATGAGGATGAAGCTGCCCGCAGTCTAAGCTCGTATGCCGAACAAAATGTAATCTTTCTTGCGACCGGGTTCAACCAGTGTGAGGATTTTTCAGAGCGGCTGGACGATTTCTTGTCTCCCAGATATTTCGATGGTCCTCTTCAATTGCCCACATGCCGCAAATATGTCGCGTCCCCGAGGGCGACGGATGAACGCCGGGATCCTGGCCTTGATTAAAGTCTCCTGGAATTGCAACACCCGGTCGTTCGTGGGAGTTTCGAAATCAATTCCTGGGCCCGGATTCAACGCGATCAAATTGACCTTCGCGCGCACTCCTCGAATCAATTCGACGACTTCTCGAGCATTAATTTCCGAGTCGTTCACATCGCGTAGCAGAACGTATTCGAAAGTCAGCTTTTCCCGGGGCCGCAGTGGAAATTCCCGGGCGGCAGCGATCAGCTTCTCCAAATTCCATTTGCGATTGATCGGCATCAACCTGGTTCGAAGCTCGTTATTGGACGCATTCAGTGAAATTGCAAGCTTCGGTCTCAAGGCTTCTGTTCCCAAATCATAGATTCGCGGAAGAATCCCGGCGGTGGATACCGTCATGCAGGATTCCGGGATCCCAACGCCAACTTTCAAAAGATTGACCGCCTTGATGAAGTTGTCGTAATTGAGGAAGGGCTCCCCCATTCCCATAAAAACCAGATTCACACGATCGTGGGGAGGCGAAACTCCGTGGTCGTTCAAAACCGCTAAGACCTGGCCGACGATTTCTCCCGCAGTCAGGTTGCGTTTGACCCCTAGAAGCGCGGTCATGCAGAATTGGCAGGCCACGGCGCATCCGACTTGGCTGGAGACACAGATGGTGGCACGCTCAAACCCGGGACTACTATCGCCCTCTTGGCTGCCGTCGCCCTTTTCCCAGCTGTCGCCTTCGGGCATCCAGACGGTTTCGATGGTCTGGCCGTCAGATAGCCCGATCAAGTAACGCACGGTGCCGTCTTTTGAGATGAACTTTTGCTGGATCGAGGGGCATCCGACTTCTACGCCTTCGTCTCTCCACCCCTCGCGCAAACCCAGTGGCAATGTGGAAATGGATCCGAGCGACTGTATCCGCTGACGATAAAGCGCGTCGAAAATCTGTTGAGTTCGGAAAGGCGGCTCCCCGCGACCTTGGATGAGCTCACGCAATTCTTCAAAGCCCAGTCCCAAGAGGTCGATTTTTTCTGTGCCTGGCATAAAACTCAATCACCTACTTGGAACCCGCCGGCTGATAGCGATCGATGAGCATTAGATGGGAGCATTAGAGGATTAGATCGATAAAGCCAATGGTGTCCTCAGGCATCTAATACTGGTCAGCTAGAGAAATCAAACCCTAAACCAACTTGATATACTTACCACGTAAACGATTGATAATTAACCATTTGATTCATTATTAGCGCAGATACCTGCGCTGTGTAACAATAGTATCAGTTCCCGGCTTTGGAACTTCCGCTAAAGCCTCCTGGTAAAAACGAAAATGGTTGAAGAAGTCCGAAACATACATCGCGAAGTCCTGCCCAATGGACTCTCCATCATCACCGAAGAGATGGAGCACATCCGCTCGGTCTCCATTGGCATATGGATTAAGACGGGCTCGCGCGATGAAGATTTGCAATGGAACGGCATCTCCCATTTCGTTGAGCACATGGTGTTCAAGGGTACCAAGCACCGCACGGCGGAAGATATCGCCCGACAGGTGGATTCCATCGGCGGGAACATGGACGCTTTTACCGCCAAAGAATGTATCAGCTTCAACGTCAAGGTGCTCGACGAGCATTTGCCTATCGCCATGGATGTATTGAGCGACTTGGTGTTGCATCCTGTATTTGATGCTAACGATATTGGCCGGGAACGCGGCGTTATTCTCGAAGAAATCAAGATGGACGAAGATAGCCCGGATTATCTCGTCCATGAGATTTTCACCCAGAATTTTTGGAAGGACCATCCGTTAGGCAAGCCGATTTTAGGCACCAAAGATACGGTGAAAAAATTCGAGCGCGATCCGGTGATGGATTTCTATGGCCAGCGCTTCGCGCCCGGCAACATCATTATCTGCGCCGCTGGCCACTTGAAACACCAGCATTTCGTGGACCTGGTAGTTAAGCACTTTGAGCAGATGAAGCCGATGAAGAATGGCTTCCACAGTCCGGCGCCAAAGGTCGTTCCGCGCATCATCATGCGCAACAAGAAGTCGTTGGAGCAGGTGCAAATCTGTGTCGGCGTTCCGTCGCATCCTATCACCCACGAGCGCCGCCATGCTTCCTACATTTTGAATACACTCCTCGGTGGGGGAATGAGTTCCCGCCTGTTCCAGAACATCCGCGAGCGGCAGGGATTGGCCTACGCCATCTATAGCGATCTGTCTCCCTACCGCGATACGGGATGCTTATCGGTTTACGCCGGCACCTCACGGGAGTCTGCACCAAAAGTCGTGCAGTCCATCGTAGGTGAATTCCGCAAGCTGAAGGTGGAAGAGGTTTCTGTTGAAGAACTGCGGCGTGCCAAAGATCAGTTAAAGGGAAGCCTTATGCTCTCTCTGGAATCATCCACCGCCCGGATGTCAAATCTGGCCCGCCAGGAAATGTATTTCGACCACTTTTACGGCTTGGATGAGCTTATAGAGAAGATCGAAAGCGTAACCTCGGAGGAACTGAAAGAGCTTGCCAATCAATTCTTCCAACCCGAATCCATCGCGGTTACCGTGCTCGGCAACTTGAACGGTTTAAAGCTCACCCGCGAACAACTGGCCTGCTAGTGCCGCGGCGAGCATCGCCAGAGTCTAGAATCAGTTTCACCTAGCAGCTCACAACAACCCAAAACACCTCTCACTTCCCGATTGTCACGCCTGTTGACCTGTGCTACCTTAATGGGCAATTCACACCCTGTCCTGCCGCAAGTCGGCGCCCTGGCCTTCAAAGCGCGCCCATGAGGTGATAGCCATGCAGGTAGTGCCATGAAAGATGCAGTGCAATCGCTGGTGCCAAACCAGCAGGAAGACTTTGCCAACCGTAAGCTGATAAGGCCGTCCTTGTCCCGCGCCGAGCATCACCATGCCGCCGCCTCCAACGGCGAGCGCCGCGACCGCACAGACCGCAATGGACAAGCCTCCAACGGCTCAGGCAAGAAGCCGTCGCCGCCAGAGCAAACCAACGCAGAGAATTTTTATTACCAAAAGCAAATGCAAGCCAAAACTCCGATGGTCATCGTGATGACCGACGGCGAGGAGATTCGCGGAACCATTGAGTGGTATGACAAGTGTTCTCTGAAGCTGAACCGCAACGGAGGAGCCAACTTGATGGTTTACAAACCATCGATCAAGTACATGTATAAGGAAGGCGAAAACAGCCGCTAGCTATCGTTTAATCGTTCAATCTACAACTTCGGCAGCACAATTCCCTTCTGCGATTGGTACTTCCCTTTTCTATCGGCGTAGCTGACCTCGCAAACTTCATCGCCCTGAAAAAAGATGATCTGGCATAAGCCTTCGTTGGCATAAATCTTCGCCGGCAATGGCGTTGTATTGGAAATCTCAAGGGTCACAAATCCCTGCCATTCCGGTTCGAACGGAGTTACGTTGACGATGATTCCGCAACGCGCGTAGGTCGACTTGCCAACGCATATGGTCAGCACATCGCGCGGAATTTTGAAATATTCCACCGAACGGGCCAGCGCAAAGGAATTAGGCGGCACAATACAGCAATCAGAGCGCACCGTGACAAACGAACGCTCATCGAAATTCTTAGGGTCGACCACGGTGCAATTTACGTTGGTAAAAATCTTGAATTCGTCGGCCACCCGCAAGTCGTATCCGTACGACGAGAGCCCGTAGGAAATCACCCCCTCGCGTACCTGCTTTTCGGAGAACGGATTAATCATGTCGTGTTCCTGCGACATCTTGCGAATCCAGCGATCACTCTTCAACATGGGCTTCCTTGAATTAAAATTTTGTAAGTGGGTAATTTTGTAATTGGGCAATTGTAGGACAGAACCCGAATCCCGTGTCATTCCGACAGGAACGGGTGCCCTGTCCAAGCTCCGCTTGGGCGGGCTTTGATGGAATCACTTCCCTTCCATGTTCGCGATCATTCGATCGGCGAACCCGCTAGTCGAAACTTTGGTCGCGCCCTCCATCAACCGCTCAAAATCGTAAGTCACTGTTTTTTTCTCGATGGTGCGCTCTAGTCCGCGCTCGATCATGTCTGCGGCTTCATTCCATTGCAGAAAGCGAAACATCATTACCCCAGAAAGAATCACCGATCCCGGATTGATCACGTCTTTATCTGCGTACTTGGGTGCGGTTCCGTGCGTCGCCTCAAAAATCGCGAAGCCGTCTCCGATGTTGGCGCCTGGAGCGATGCCGAGTCCGCCAACCTGCGCTGCGCAGGCATCCGAAATATAATCCCCATTCAAATTTGGAGTTGCCAACACCGAATACTCATCGGCACGGGTCACGACCTGCTGAAAAATCGAATCCGCAATCCTGTCATTAATCATCAATTTCTTTTTCCACTGTCCTTGCCCGTGCGTGGCAGAAATTGAATCCAGAACCGCCTTCACTTCGTTGTACACGGACTGAGAAAAGTCCTTCGTCGCGAATTCTAGCCCCGGTTCAACCAGTTCTGCATTGGCTTCCACCGACAAGCCTGGATTCTTATCCTTATTATCAAGAATCCAACTCTCACGCTCGGTCACCACCTTATCCCGGAATTCTTGGACCGCAACTTCGTATCCCCACTTACGGAATGCGCCTTCGGTGAACTTTTGTATGTTCCCCTTGTGAACCAAGGTCACACTTTTTCTTCCGCTGGCGAGCGCGAACTGAATCGCCATCTTCACCAATCTTTTCGTGCCGGTGATCGAAATTGGCTTGATGCCGACGCCCGAATCTAGCCGAACTTGTTTCTTACCACCCTTCAGCATGTCCTTGTTCAGGAATTCAATGAGCTTCGCAGCCTCGGGAGTTCCCTGCTCCCATTCGATTCCGGCATAAACGTCTTCCGTATTCTCACGATAAATAACAATGTCCATACGCTCGGGATGCTTCACCGGCGACGGTGTTCCTTTGTAATACTTCACCGGACGCACGCAGGAATACAGATCAAGAATCTGCCGCAACGCAACGTTCAGCGAGCGAATGCCGCCTCCAACCGGTGTGGTCAGAGGCCCCTTAATGGCCACGCGATATTCGCGGATTGCGCTGACCGTATCGTCAGGGAGCCAATTGTCAAATTTAGCCTTGGCTTTTTCACCGGCGAAAACTTCGTACCAGGCTACCTTCCGCTTTCCCGCATATGCCTTTTCCACGGCCGCATCGAACATCCGCACCGAAGCTTTCCAGATATCGCGTCCCGTGCCGTCTCCTTCGATGAAGGGCACGATTGGATTGTCAGGAATTTCGTATCGCCCGCCGCTATATTTAATCCCCGCGCCACTCGCCGGAATCGGCACACCGTTGTACGAAGCCGCCATCAATTCCTCCACAATATTTTTGGAATAGGCATTATAAGGGTTAGTAAGGAATTACGCCGATTTCAACTGCGGCGAGAAAGATGCGATGCAAGCTCTTGGCGAAAAACCCGAGCCTGGCAACAAACGGTTACCAGCCCGACTTCATCGATGCACGCTTTTCGTTGCCGCGCTGGTCTGCATGTTGATTAATCTTGCGCCCGCCCGAGCCCAAGATTGCAAGCTGGCCGACGGACATTCTCGTGCCTACTCTTCCCTGCCAGCATCTCCGTTCGCATCGCACGGTTTCTGGGACCGCAAAAACATCTTGCTATTTTCAGCAGTCGCAGCTTCGAGGGCGCTCGATTACGCATCGACCCGAAACATGCTAGGCCGTGGACGCGAAGAAATTTTGCTTCCCGACGATGTCGTCCACAGCACCGCCGGCTTTCCGGCGCTGGAGGTGGCCGGTGCCGCGACCTCGATCGCCATCTCATACGCACTGCATCGCACGGGACATCACAGGCTGGAACGGTGGCTCTCCATCGGCCATATTGGGGTCACGACCTTTGGCGACGTCCGTAATTATTCTCTCGAATCTCGCCATCGCTAGTGCCGCCGGCCAGATGGCACATGGGCTAATCACGGCATCGACGGGAATCGGGATCTATCTGCATCCCCACATCCGGCACCTTCATCCAATACATTGACTTCCACGGTGTAGCAACATAATCTGGAAGTGGTTCTTTATAGGCCAATCCCACCATGTGGGGGCGTCACGGCTTCGACGGAGATGCTTGCGGCCAAGAGGCATGCCAGGGTGCTCGCACCTGTAATCGTGGGCAAAATGATAATTGCCAATCAACAAATGGCATACGCAGCCTAATTAATTAGGCAGCCGTTTTCCGCCGCTTCGCCCTTGGGCGGTGAGCGAACGTCACACAGAGGGCTGCTCTTCTCTTCTACGTCTGGGGAGGGAAGCTAAGATCTCAGGCTAGCGGCACGCGTTTCTTGTCCGTTCTGAGCGCGGTCCGCGAACGTTTCCGGTGAAGGCCGGGAGCATGAACTGGAATAAGCATGTAGTCTCTTGACCAGTAACATTTTCGGACGCGGGTTCAACTCCCGCCGCCTCCACCAACTTAAACGTCCTGCAAGTCGGCGACGAGCGCCGATTCCATGCTGTCCGTTTATTCCCGCCACTATCAGAAGCCAGACGAACTGGACCGAGTATTCATTGCCCCGTTCGACGAGACGAATTTCCTCTGGACAAGTGAGTTGTTTGTAGCGCGACAACCCCTCGACCGCATTTCGGAACGACCGCGCCGAGAGCGCAGCGAGTTTCACGGGGTCATAGCGCTCGACGCGCACCTCGGTCCCGAGCTTGAGGCCAAACGCAGGATCGGAACTGGCTTCCGCTATTCCGGTGCAGTGCGAAAAATTCCTCGGTGCTGACGAGGATCCTGTCCAGTTTGAACAAGGCTATTGGCAGACCCGCTTGGCGCAAAACTGTCTTCGGCGAAAGACCCAATTCTTTTTCGCGGGTAGCGTACTCGAAACTAGGAATCGGTTCGTAATAGCCTGTGTAACAGCATAACTCTACCTTCAGTTTGTTTCGCTCTCCCCATCATTTTCGGTATTGCTCGGTGGTGACGTGCTCCATCCAGTCGACTACCTTGCCGTCCTTCTTCTCTTGAATGGCAATGTGCGTCACACCCGTTGTCGGCGTCGCGCCATGCCAGTGCTTCTCGTTCGGCGAGAACCAAATCACGTCACCAGGGCGGATATCCTCGATCGCACCACCTTCGCGCTGCACCCAACCATAGCCTGCCGTAACTATGAGCGTCTGGCCCAGCGGATGAATGTGCCATGCAGTCCGTGCACCCGGCTCAAACGTGACGCTCGCCCCTTGAACAAACGCGGGATCGGGGGCCTGAAAAAGTGGGTCGATACGAACGGATCCCGTGAACCAGTCGGAAGGGCCTTTCGCGGAAGGTTGTGAGCCAGCTCTTTTGATTTCCATGATTGTTACTTTCCTTTCGTGCGTCCTTTCGACGACGCTCTGTGCAGCTACTGAATTGTTTGGCCACCGTCGACGACCATAGCACTTCCAATGACAAAGCGTGACGCATCCGAACAGAGCCACAGAACGGCATTGGCAATCTCTTCGGGCTTTCCCATCCTCCCGATGGGCTCCTCCGAAATCACCTTCGCCCGCCCTTCGGCGGTGCCTCCGGTGAAGCGATCCATCATTGGTGTATCGATATAGCCGGGACAGACGGCGTTAACGCGAATATTCTGCGCGGCGTAGTCGAGGGCAGCAGCACGGGTGAGGCCGATTACGCCGTGTTTCGGGGCGGTATACGCAGGGCTGCCTTTAATGCCAATGATGCCGGCACCCGAGGACGTGTTCACGATCGCGCCGCCCCCTTGCTTGAGCATAGGGGGAATTTCATACTTCATGGCGAGGAACACACCGCGGAGGTCGATGTGGATGATCCGGTCCCACTCTTCCAGGTCGTATCCGCGGTCGGAGCTGGCTTCTTCGGCTCAATGCCCGCGTTATTGAAGGCGAAATCTAGGCGCCCGAAGGCCGCGATGGTTTTGTCCAGAGCCGCCTCTATGTCCTTGGCCCGCGTCACGTCGCAACGGACGGCGAGCGCCCTACCGCCTTGTTCCGCGATGATGCGTGCCGATTCTTGGTTCTCCTTTTCGGAAACTTCTGCCACTACCACGCTCGCTCCTTCGCGAGCAAATGCCAATGCAGTCGCACGCCCGATGCCGCCTCCCGCTCCTGTAACAAATGCCACTCTCCCGGTCAAAGTCCCGTTCATTTGAGTCTCCATAAATCGTCTCCTCACATGCAAAGAAAAACTGTAATCGTGCGGCGTTCATCTGTTGCACGATGGCCTTCGGCTATTGGTGTGTCTCACTTGGCAACGGCAATCGTCACCTTCACCGATCCCGGCACATTGAACGCTTCTACTCCTGCGTCAATCTTGGCAATGAGTATTACGCCGGGCGACGGAATCGACTCTCCGTCTTGGTTGTAGTAGACAGCGAACTGGTGATCAGGAGACCAATAAGCGATTTCACCGACTTCGTACGTATTCTTCCTGGGACCGTTCTCGGAAAGAGCTTTGGGCAGATCGCCGTACTTCTCGCGCCCGAACAGGTCTTTCATCGACATGCTCAAAGGGAGAACGGAAACGAAATCCCGCGCCGTTGTGTTGTCGGCCACAGTGGCAATCACTACCTTGTCGGCAATGCTTATTCTGATTTTCATGTTCGTTGTCCGCTCGCTGGCTTTGCTTGCGTCCGCAGCCACGAGGCTTGCTGCCAACAAGAGCTTGCGGGAAAAGCAGGTTGCCAGCTATCGAGTTTTTGGACCATCTGCTCATTTCTGATTCCCTCAGTTCGTTCCATTGGGGCGCAGAAGCGACTTGATCGCGCGACGCTCGTCCATTGCACGGTAGCCCTCTGCCACCTGATCCAGGGGCAGCATTAAATCGAAAACCTTGCCAGGGTTGATTTTTCCGCTCAACACCAGCTTGATCAGTTCAGGCAAATAGCGACGCACCGGAGCCGGTCCGCCGTGCAAGTGGACGTGAGCGAAGAACAATTGCTCACCGTCAAGCGAGACACCGTGCGGCACGCCGACGTAACCGATATAGCCCCCGGGGCGCGTGGAGGTGATCGCTTGCATCATCGACTCCTGGGTTCCAACACACTCCAGCACCGAATCGGCGCCGAGACCGTTGGTCAGCTCCTTGATGCGGGCAATGCCTTCATCGCCTCGCTCTGTGACAATGTCGGTAGCACCAAATTCGCGCGCGAGCTTCTGGCGAGACGCGTGACGGCTCATCGCGATGATTCGGTTCGCGCCCATTTGCTTCGCAGAGAGCACGCCAAGCAATCCGACCGCACCGTCACCGACCACCACAACCGTGGAGCCAGGCTTAACATTCGCAGCATCGGCAGCGAACCACCCGGTCCCCATAACATCTGATAACGTCAGCAGGCTCGGGATGAGGTCTTCCGAGGGGACATCGGAGGTGGCGACCAGGGTGCCTTCCGCGAGTGGGACACGCAGCAGAGGAGCCTGTGCTCCGCCGACCAGCTCGCGATGCTGGCAGGACGATTGGTATCCGATCTGGCACGTGGGGCAGATGTTGTCCGACGCAAAGAATGAACCGATCACGAATTGACCGGGTTTAACCGATGTAACGGCGCTTCCGACCTCCTCGACAATGCCGCAGTATTCGTGGCCCATCGGTGTTGGCTGAGCAATCGGCTGAATGCCGCGATACGGCCAGAGGTCAGATCCGCAAACGCACGCGGCCGATATCCTGATGATGGCATCGGTCGGCTGGATGATTTTCGGGGCGTCGCGCTCCTCGAAACGGACGTCGCGCGGCCCGTACAGAACAGCTCCTTGCATGATCTTTTCTCCCTTAGTTCGATTGCTTATCGATCTCGTCGTCAATCACAAGTTTAGATGTCAACATCTGCGGTGGGGACTAGCGGGTCGCGCCAATCTACTTGCAAAAGGCGCCATTTTCGAACGCGATGTTCCCCTTGTCGACGGTAATCCGAATCGTTGTAGCGAGAAATTCGTAATGAACACTCAGCTTCTGAGAACCGATCGGGATCAGTCCGGGATAACGGGCAAACAGGAAGTGATCAAGACGGCAAGCCAGCGAACCGAGGAAATACAAAGGGGGTGACTTACGGTATCGCAAGAGCTAGGTGTTTTTTGGACCCCTCTCTGAGGATCTATGCGATATTGTGGCCGCAATGTGGTGTCTGTTGGACTCCACTGCGAAAAGCATTTTCGTACAGTAGACGTACAATGGATCGGGCAATGAGGCCTTTTAGCCCTTGTGGCACTTCCTGGTAACTTGTGGTGTCAACGGAGTGATTAGTTCAACTCCCGCCGCCTCCACCAAAACTTCACTTATTAATTTGTCATCCTGAGGCAGAGGAGTCATTCCCTTGCGAATGAATCCTAACGAAGGATCCCTGCACTGTCGAAGGACACCGAACCACTAACGATTCTGATATCAGAGCGTCTGCTGATTGTCTTAGTGACGAGCACCGCTTCCAGAGTCATCGGGTCAGTCCTCGCCGTCAGCCGCATTCTGCGCCGCAAAAAATTGTCGTTCGCTCTTGTACCAAGGCCCCAAATAGCATCGTAGAAAAGGTATCCTCGAAATAAACTTGCGGCGTTTTTGCCGATGTTTAGCCCGGCAGCAGACTCTACCATTGACGACTTTTTGCAAATCGCGACTGTTCGGATTCGTGCTGGGGTCGCTCAGCGCGGGGTCGCTGCTTCTGATCATGCTTGTTTTCCGTCCCGCTCTTCTTTCTGCGCAAACGCTTTATTATGCGAAGTCCCCGAATGTTAAGAATGGGGAGAAAATCTACAAGGGCGGGTGCATCGCATGTCATGGCAGTAAGGGCAAAGGCGCTCCCGAGGAGAACACGGTGTTCAAGCGTCCGGATACGTTTCCTGACTTCACCGATTGCTCCGGAACCACGCCGGAGCCGGACGGCAACTGGAAAGCCGTGATTGTGCACGGTGGGCCGTCCCGCGGTCTGTCGCAAATCATGCCGGCATTTGGGGATCTGCTGAAGGACGAACAAATTAACGATGTGATCGCGTACGTGCGAAGTTTTTGCAAAAACGTCCATCATGACCCACCGGGTGAATTGAATCTGCCGCGCGCATTAGTCACGGAAAAGGCGTTTCCCGAAAACGAAGTCGTAGTTTCGACCGCGGCCAGTGCGACCGGCGCACCTTCGTGGACTACGGACATTATCGATGAGCGAACCATCATTGATGCGCGTACGCAACTTGAAACCGACGTCCCGGTGAACTATGCCGACCAGTCGCATAACTGGACCGCGGGACTTGGAGATATCACCGTGGCGCTAAAGCGGGAGATGTTTGCGAGCGCGAAGACAGGGTCCATTTTGAGCTTGCAGGGTGGCGTTCTCTTACCAACCGGTGACAGCAAGCGGGGCTTCGGTGCCGGAACCACGCAATTTGAGCCCTTCGCAGCGTTCGATCAATTGTTCAAAGAAAATACCTTCTTGCAGACGCAGATCGGTGCGGATCTGCCGGTGGACGCGAGCGTGTCTCCGCGAAGCATGTTTTGGAGAGTGGTGGTGGGGCAGGCCATTGCTCCGGATCACATGCTGGGCCGGCTGTTTTCGCCCATGGTCGAGTTTCTGGCGGTGCGTGATTTTACTCCGGGAGCGACCACGAATTGGAATGTTCTCCCGGAGATTCAAATCACTATCAGCAGGCGGCAGCACGTCCGTACTGGCTTCGGGGTGCGGGAGCCAATGACCAACACCAGGGACCGGACTCCGCAGCTGTTGCTGTACTTGTTATGGGACCGGGCGGATGGAAAACTCTGGGAAGGCTGGCGATGAAACTCAGCTGGGGCGCAATTGTTTTGGGGCTGGCGCTGCTTCCGGCAATGGTGCGAAGCGAGTCGCCGACAGAAAATGCGAAGGGAGACAAAAGCCCTGCGGGAACTTTTTTCCGTACTTCAGACCGCTGCGTGGCCTGCCACAACGACCTGACCACAAGCTCGGGCGAGGATGTTTCGATCGGCAAGCAGTGGGGCGCGAGCATCATGGCCAATTCATCTCGCGATCCTTATTGGCAGGCCAGCGTGCGGCGGGAAGCGATCGATCATCCTGAATCAATTCAAAGCATCCAGGATGAGTGCTCCATCTGCCACATGCCCGCGGTGCGTATGGCGGATCATGATGCGGGAAAACACACCCAAGTATTTTCTCGCCTGCCCTTGCAGAAGTTCCCCAAGGGAGACCGGGCGGCGGCAGACGGCGTAACCTGCTCAGTCTGCCACCAGATCGAAAAAACAGGGTTAGGAACGCCGGCAACTTTCGTGGGCAATGTGGTGTTCGCGAAACCTGTTCAGAAGGACCAGCGGCCCGAGTACGGACCCTTCGACATCGATACCGGCCATCAGACCGTGATGCATTCCTCCACCGCTACCTATTTCCCAACCGAGGGCGACCACATACGCGAAGCGGGCCTTTGCGGCAGTTGCCATACGCTCTACACTGATGCGCTGGGACCCCATGGCGAAAAAATTGCCAGGTTTCCGGAGCAGGTTCCCTTCCAAGAGTGGCAACACAGCGATTACGCAAATACCAACACGTGTCAGGACTGCCACATGCCGGTAGTGGAAGAGCCGGTAGCGATTACGGCACTGTATGGCCAGCTACGCGAAGGTATGCACCGGCATACGTTTGTGGGATCCAACTTCGTAATCGAAGGAATGCTTCAACATCACCGCGACGAATTGGCAACCGCGGCGCAACCAGACGAAATAGAAGCAGCAATGAAACGAACCACTGAATTTTTAAGTACTCAAGCCGCGAAGGTTACGATTGCTGCAATCGACTCGACCCCGGACGGGCTTTCCATCAACGTGCACGTGGAAAATCTTTCCGGGCACAAGCTGCCCACTGCCTATCCGTCCCGGCGAGCCTGGCTGCACGTGTCGGTGAAGGACGCCAATGGGCGCACAGTGTTTGAATCAGGTGCACTGAATGCCGATGGCTCTATCGTGGGCAATGACAACGACCAGGATCCTCTTAAGTTTGAACCGCATTACCGCGAGATTACAAATTCGCAGCAAGTCCAAATTTACGAACCAATCCTGAAGGATCCAGAGGGCAAGGTGACGACGGGGCTGCTGCATGCGGTCGGATACCTTAAGGACAATCGTCTTTTGCCACATGGCTTCGACAAGACAAATGCTGAAAAAGACATCGCGGTACACGGCGAAGCGGCCGACGATCCGTCATTCACCGGTTCGGGGAACTCGGTGCGTTACGTCGTGGCGACCGAGAACGCAACCGGACCCTTTAAGGTGGAGGCACAGCTCTGGTTTCAGCCGATCGGGTTTCGATGGGCGCACAATCTGGCACCTTATAAGGCGGACGAACCCCAGCGCATGGTGCGCTATTTCGAAGAATCCGCAAAGCGCTCAGCGATGGTGCTCTCCAGTGCCGAGGCCACCCGCTAAGATTTCGACCCCGCGCGCGCTTGCAAGAAGTACGGGGCGGTGGCCCAGCCTTGCGTTCTTTGGGAAAGCTGGGATTTTTAACCGCGGAAATTTTTGTCATACCAGGCGGGCTGGCGCATCTCTGCCCTGAACGCTTTCGACTTCGTCATATACTGTGTCTATGAACGTCACCCTCTCCATCGACGAGCAAACCGTGGCTCGCGCCCGTAAAAAAGCGCAGGCGCTGGGGACCAGCCTGAATCAACTCATCCGCGATTATTTGCAAACTCTCGCAGGCGGAGACGATCCCGAAAAAAGTATCAAGGAGTTTAGGCAACTTTCAGGCAAAGGCAACTCCCGCGGCTGGAAATTTGATCGCGCCGAGATTCATGAGCGCTCGTAGTTTTTTCCATACGAACGTCCTAATTTACGCGGACGACAAATCCGCACCGGCCAAGCAGAAGCGTGCGATCGAATTGGTTGCGGAACATCGGCGGTCTGGAACCGGCGTGGTTTCGATGCAGGTATTGCAGGAATATTTTGTTACTGCCACCCGCAAGTTGGGGGTAGATGTAGCGTCGCTCGCCGGAAGGTGGAATTGCTCGCGGAGTTTAATGTCGCTTCTCCTGATCTCGCTGACATTCTTGGCGCGATTGATTTGCAACGTCTGCACGGATTTTCTTTCTGGGATGCACTGATACTGCGCGCCGCCATACAATCCGGCTGTAGCGTCCTTTTGACTGAAGACTTTCAGGAATCGCGCGAAGTCGACGGCGTTCGGATTGTGAATCCTTTTAGGGCTTCGTAGCGTGGCCCAGCGTTTCTTGCCGTTCTTCATTTGCTGAAGTCAGCGTGGGGAAACAGGCCAGGTGTCATAAATTTCGAAAGTACTTTAAAATCAATTCACCTTGTAATGTCGGGGCGTAGCGCAGCCTGGTAGCGCACCTGCCTTGGGCGCAGGGGGTCGTAGGTTCAAATCCTATCGCCCCGACCATTTTTGTTTAGCCTTGCTCATTATCTTTTTCCATTCCCTAAATTTCTGACTCCCCTACCCGATCCTGCGCTACCTCTTCGGGGTTCGGGAAATGTGATGCTGCACCCTGCAACCCTCCACCGTTCGGCGACAACTAAGTCGTGGGCGTGAATCAATGCTATTCACACGAATAGTAGAAAGGATCAGAACAATGAGGTACAGGAACCGAACACTATCGTTTAGGAAGTTTTCTTTTGCGCTGGCCGCCTTGGGATCTGCCCTTGGGCTCGGTAGCTATCAATCGTTTGCCACCACTCTGTGTGTAAACCCAGGGGGAACGGGAGGATGCTCCTCGACTATTGCTGCGGCTGTAGCCGCGGCGGCTCCGGGCGACATCATCAAGGTGGCTGCTGGAACTTATGCAGAGGATGTGATCATCGGAAAGTCGCTGTCCCTGCTAGGTGCAGGCGCGGAGTCAACCATCATCGACGCCACTGGCCTTGCCAACGGTATTAATGTTGATGGATTGGATAACAAAGGCCTGAACAGTGTCATCATCTCGGGCTTTAAAGTCGAAAACGCTAATTTCGAAGGGATTCTTGTAACCAACGCATCGAACGTCACGATATTAGAGAATCACGTAATCAATAACGACCGCAATCTGGACCTGACTACCGTGACTTGTCCGGGCCAGCCCAGCTGGGAGACGGGGGAAGCTTTCGACTGTGGCGAGGGCATCCATTTCAGCGGAGTTGACCATTCGATGGTGGCGAAAAATCTGGTCGAACATAACGCCGGTGGCATTTTGCTCAGCGACGACACCGGTGAAACTCACGATAATCTGGTGAGCGAAAATATTTCGAGAGAGAATCCCTACGACTGCGGGATTGTAATGGCGTCGCATGCCCCCGCTCCGGGGTCAACCGCTCCGCATCTGGGGGTGGTGCACAACACAATTTCGCGAAACAACTCTTCTCGCAATGGATTTCAGGTTCCCGGCGCAGGTGCGGGAGTCGGAATTTTCGCGGACGGATCTGGCCCAGGACTGGCTTCCGGGAATGTGATCATCAACAATGAACTCACGCATAACGGACTCCCTGGCGTGGCCTTCCACAGCCACGTTGGCCCATCTTTCGGGCTACCGCCAGACAACTTGAATGATAATGTCATTGTCGGCAATCACATTTCTTATAACGCAGCCGACCTGTTCGACACTCCAACCCCGGGGCCCGCGGGTATCAATATCAATAGCGGTGGTGGCGGAACTCCCATCACGGGGACCGTCATCGCGCGAAACGTTATAGATCATGAGGCGGTACAGGTCGCGGTAAATACCCCAGGATTAGTCGCCCTGCACCTCAACGATTTCCTCGACGACACCCTCGGAGTCGATAACCTCGGCACCGGTCCGGTGGATGCTACAGAAAATTGGTGGGGATGTCCCGGCGGCCCTGGAGCAGAAGAGTGCGCCAGCGCAGGTGGGAATGTCCTGTTCGCACCTTGGTTGAGGCACCCGTTTAACGAAGTTAAAAAGTAGCTGTGATTATTGGAAGTCCAGTGATTCCATGGCAGCGGCCTCAGAATCACTGGACTGTTCTGCTCCACCTAAGTACGAACCACACATTTCATGCGCCTTTAACGATCCCTTCACCTAGCTGTAACACTTCTGCCCTAAAACTAGAGAACACTGCAAATGCAGCAATGTTTTCCATAAGCCTGCGTTGCACATCTCTTGGGTTCGAGGTTTTATCGCATGGGCAGCAATCTTCGAAAAAGGTTTTTTCTAGCATTCATCATTCCAATCATCATTTTCAGCTGCGCTTGGGCGCAAGGCGGAAAGGCGACGATTGTAGGGACAGTAAAAGATTCCACCGATGCGGTTCTTCCCGGCGCCAAGGTTCAGATTGAGCAGAATGGGCCTTCCGACGTTTCGGATTCGCAAGGCCAGTTCACTATTCATAATCTGAATCCGGGAACCTACACCCTGTTGGTCTCATACGTTGGATTTTCTCCGTACTCGACATCCATTGCTGTGACAAGCGGAGAAGTCGCGCGGGTGGAGGCAAAGCTCGCCGTGGGCACACAAAACGACGTGGTCAACGTGAGTGGTGAGCGCCCGAGAGGGGAAGAGGAAGCCATCAACATTGAGCGCACCGCGAACAATATAGTGCAGGTGCTGCCTTCGAAAGTCATCGCCAGCCTGCCCAATACAAATGTTGCAGACGCGGTGGGACGGCTGCCCAGCGTGTCTCTCGAACGCGACGAGGGCGAAGGTAAGTACGTGCAAATTCGGGGTACCGAACCTCGGCTTAGCAACACCACCGTCGATGGAGTAAATTTGCCTTCCCCTGAAGGCACAGTACGCAACATCAAGCTGGACGTGATTCCGTCGGGCCTCGTTGATCGCATTGAAGTAAATAAGACGCTCTCGGCAAACCAGGATGGCGATGCCATTGGTGGGTCGGTAAATCTGGTGACCAAGACCCCCGGGGAGCAGCCGACCTTCGATCTCGGTGGCGACGGAGGGTACACAAATATTATTGGGGGCCGCTGGCTCGATGCATTCGATGGAACTGTCGGTCAGCGCTTTGGCGCGAACAAACGTCTGGGGTTTCTGCTGAGCGGGACTTATGACTACAACGGGCGAGGCATTAATGACCTTGAACCTGCGCCCGGGGTGGCGCAGCTTCCAAGCGGGCAGAATATTGCCATCTTCTCTGGGGCGGACCTGCGAAACTATAAGTACTACAGGACACGTTATGGCATCGCTCCTGAAGTTGACTACGTCCTGAAGCCGGGCTCAAGTATCTATTTAAAGGGACTGTACTCCGACTTCCACGATTACGGAGAGACTTGGGTATACTCGCCCAGTGCCGGGTCCCCCATTTCTCAGACGGGATCGCAAACTCTATTCGACAACACGGGAAGTTCTGCTTATCGCCACTACGTGCGGAGGCCTGACCAACAGATTTTCAGTTTCCTGACCGGAGCGCGGCATGATCTTTCTTCTACTCTGATCACTTACGAATTCTCTGTCTCACGGGCGCACAACATCGGTGGGCAGGACTTTGCAACCACCAGGTTTAATAACGGTCCATCGAATGTACAGTTTGCTCTTAACACCAGCAATCCGTACGAGCCTAAGTTTTCGGCCTTAAATGGAGTAAACATTTTCGATCCTAGTCAGTATGGAATTTCTGAAGTAGATATTCCCAAATATCACAGCACGCAACTGAATTTTCAGGGAGCTGCCTCGTTTGGCCGCCGCTACAGTGTCAGCTCCCATTACGGCAACTTTGAAATGGGCATAAAGATACGCAATGCCCACAAAACACAGAGTGAAAACGACCAGATATTCGTTCCCTCTGGAAATGGCTTCACTCTGGATCAGGTGCTGGGAAGCTTCTCTAATCCGAGTTACTACGATAAGGCCTATCAGATTGGTCCGCTATCCAGTTATTCGAAGATCAATCAGCTGGTTCTAGGTAATCTCGCAACGGGATACACACTGGATTCGAACTCAAGCCTGCAGCAGTCGCTCCCAGCGGATTTCGACGCTAACGAGAGAATTTATGCCGGCTATTTGATGAACACCATAGGCTTCGGAAAATTAAGTGTGCAGACCGGGGTGCGAATCGAGGCCACTGATGCCAGTTACCTAGCGAACCAACTAAACTTGGACAGTAATGGGAACGTCTTGCTGCCAGCGATTCCGGTTCCCGGGAGTTCAAGTTATGTAGACATTCTGCCCAGCATTCAAGTGCAATACAGAATCACTGACGCCACAAATCTTCGGGGTAGTTTCGGTATAGGAATCTCACGACCCAATTTCTCCGATATCGTTCCCTCCCGAATCGTGGATCCAAATACAAGCCCTTACCCAAGTATTCAGCTGGGTAATCCGGGACTAAAACCTACCAAAGCGAACAATTACGACATTCTGGCCGAGCATTACTTCAAACCGCTGGGGATACTTCAAGCTGGATTCTTCTACAAGACGCTCAGCAACCCCATCTACTCGACTACTTCAGTCTTGACGCCATCAAACGGCCAGCCGTTTCAACAATACTTTCAGACGGAATCGATCAACGGTCCCAGTGGCCACATCACCGGCTTTGAAGCGGCATGGGAACAGCGGTTGTCCTTCTTGCCCGGTCTGTTGCGGGGTTTCGGGGTATCCGCAAACTATAGCTATACCACCTCGAGAGTAACGTTCCCGCAAGATTTCAATGGGGGGCGGACTGACCATCCTGCGCTTCAGCGGCAAGCCCCCAATAACTGGAACGCAGGCCTGACCTATGACAAATCGCGTCTGTCCATGAGGTTTGCGGTCAGTCACAATGACGCCAGCATCTATTCTTACTTCTACAATCAGACTGCCAATCCCTCGGACCCGATCATAGGAATAAAGGGCCCTAACGGCGATCAATACCTCTACGCACACACCCAATACGACATACAAGGTAGCTACCGCATCGTCAAAGGATTAAAGTTCGTAGCCTACGGATTGAACCTCAGCAACGAGGTATTCGGTTTCTATCAGGGCAGCACAATATATCCAATTCAACGCGAGTTCTATCATCCGACATTTTCGTTTGGATTTAGGTATACGTCGTCGGCGGAGTAGCTGTACCAGGTTTCTATAAAGATGGGAAGACTTAGTGAACTGTGACGGTCACTGACGACTGCGTTCGTCCGTATTGATTTGTTGCGGACAACGTATACGTGGTGGTCTGCATTGGGGACACAGGGGTTGTTGCTCCCCTTACCGCACCTACCTCGGGAGAGACAACATAGTAAGACGCTCCAGATGCCTGCCAGGTAAGAGTTACCGGGGTGCCAGGGCTGACCGTTGTAGGACTGGCCGTGAAGCTGGCGATTGTCGGCGCTGCCCCTTGGGGCACGTCGGCCGCTGTATAGATTGGCGTCATTTGAACTACTTCAAAAGCGGATGCCGGCACCTGTCCTAGATTGTGCAAGTCGTTGTTGTCCCACCGCTCGTCGGGCGCGCCGCTCAAGAACATGGCGCTGCCATTGTCGGCCATGATCATGCCGTAGTGTTTGAGGCCATTTAGGATGGCCTGGTTAGAAGGAGAAAAAGAAGAGACGTCATAATTCCCTTTCAGGCGCAGCCGCATACCCATAGGTGGAGCCGATTGCGACGTTGAGTTTGCGGCCCAATGCGATGCCGGAGGTACAAAGGCCGCGCGACTTTGCGGGAGCGTAAAGCGAACTGCATGAGTGATGCTTCCACTCGCGACCTCGTCATAGCGAATTAATCCCGGGAAAATTGGGAGGCCAGCCGCGTCGGCGGAGGTCCACGTCCACGGACGTTGCTCGCCGTTCAGTAAGTCCCACACCGCGGCTGAATCCGCGTTCCAGGTGCCGTCAGGGTTGACAGAAGAGTTGTAGAGCTCATAAAGAAAGCAGTTACTGTTGTCGAGAACCAGGACGTGACGGTCGCCGGACCCTGGATTGGGATAGCCTTCGATAGCGGCACTTGCGGGAATCGGCATCGGCCCGGGATCACTTTCGCTTCCATAAGCCGTGAAGTTGAGGTTAATCGGATTTTGCGACCCGGGGACAACCGTGTAGGGAATTCCTATGCTGGATCCGGAATAAATGCCGGCGCCGAAATCCGGATGTAGGCTCACGGTCGGCCCAATGAAGTTAATGATGGCCGAAGAATTGGGATCTACAGCGGAGGCGGAAACGTCCTGGTTCCATGGATCGGACGCTGGAAGGGGATGAAATCCGTTAAGGTTTGCGCCCTGCCCCAGAGAAATTGAGCTACAAGCGCTGCTTTGTCCGCCGCCGCCGTTACCTCCTCCGCCGGTGGAGCCGCCGTTATTTCCACCGCCGCCTGTAGTGACCGGGGAGTTAGGCTGGGAGGCTGATCCGCCGCCGCAACTCACCAGAAGCATGCACATTATGTAAGTTGTGACTACAGCGCTGAGCGGTTGAATTCGCATTGGGAAGTAGAGGCCCTCTCCTTGATTCTGCGGGAGGCGCGCTGCTAGTCCAAGGTGAAATCAGGTCGTATTGACTTGTATTCAGTACATGTACGTAAGACTAGCGGGAGGCGCTGGACGGGGGATTCAGACGGGCCAGACCCATTCATTTGCGACTTAGATATGGCGAATCACCCTCATGCGCCGTCGCGCCACGCCGGGGCGCTCCAGAAGCGATGACCCGAGACTCGAGCCGAAGCGACGAAGAATACGACTGCAAAAATGAGCACGCCGGGGACGAGAGGCAATCGTCCCTCGGCGAAATCTAAGATGGCATCCAGGAGTTGAATGAAGGCGGTCAAGACCATCAGGGTGGCGAGTGCGGTGCGATACTTTTTCAGCAGCGTTATCAGCAGCAGGCCGGCAAGAGCAAGATTCCTCGATACCATGTATCCCGCGTAAATGCGGACCGCGCCGCTGATTGAATCTTGTGGGGAGACCAGCATCGCAGGCTTGATTAAACCAATTGCGGCGCCTGCGGCCATAAGCAAAGCGCCGATAGAGACGATTACATAAATCCACCAAGGGAAGGGGTTCCGGCCAGTCTCAGCCGAATGCGAAATTCGGTTATCCATAGAGGGCCGTAGTGTAGCAAGAAAGGGTTGCAGCCCGAATGAACTTCGGCATTTTGTGGGATTGATTGGCGTTTGCTACCAACCGACCCCGCGCTTAACGTAGGCGGGGCCGTTGGTAAGTCTACGAGGGGTAGTTACTCTTTCGAAGTAGAGTCGTCATCTGCTTTTTTTGCGGCGTCTTTTACTTTGCCCCAGGCATTTTGAACTTTGCCTTCAACCTGTTTCGCCGCGCCTTTGACTTGGCTTTCGTCATTGCCGGTCCATTCACCAGCCTGCCGTTGAACACGTCCGGCAATGTCCTTGGCTTTGCCTTTCACTTCGTCCTTATCCATTTGGTTTGCCTCCGGCAAGAGCGTATCAACCGGCTCGCACCCTCAACATCGGCAGGAGGCTGTAGTAATGAGATAACTTTGATGTATCTGGAATCCGTGAAAGGGGACCGACTTGTCCCTAACTCGGGTCGATGCGGTAAATCACATTCGTCGAGTTTCTCCTGCCTCCGTAATTCTTTTCATTAGCCAGCATGATTCCATCCAGATGGTGAAAGAGGCTCTGAGCTCCGGCGGGCATGGATATATGTTGAAATCTGATGCAGGCACGGAACTCATCGAGGCAATACGGAGTGTCCAGAGCGGAAATCAGTATGTCAGCAAGGGCATCGCATACACGGCACGCCCGTAACCCAGTTGAAATACGATTGTGACAGCCACGGCCCGTTATGAGCTCGACCTCTCTGCTATTCATGATTACAAGCAAATCCAGATACGCGACGAGGGCTCAGCCATCGGCGTAAAGCAGGGCGAAGCTATAAGCCCTCTCAGCCCCGATAAACTGACCCGCTTGCGTACCCTCGGCCACTCGATGTATTGGGACACAACAAAAGGGCCATATCCTCCCGGCGTAGCGCATCCCTGAGATGTTCGCGGATCGTAGATCGGCGCTATGAATAGAGAAGAACGGAACTTTAGTTGTGCGACTTTCGATGTTGTCACTATGAGTACTTTGGCATGATCGTGCCAGAATAAATTCGCAGGACCTGTATTATTGAAAATAAAAAGACTTCCTATCTAGTGTTCCTCGAAAAGATCTCGCAAATTTTTCTTCGAAGCCCACTTCTGCTGGCTTAGTGCAAGCAACAAAGTTAGAAACGTTATGGCGCTCATGCGCAGACGGTACGCCCTGCAAACGTAAAAAGTGCTTTCTTAGTAAAGAGGAGAAGCTGAATGCGCAAGCTGAACGTAAGGACAAATTGGATTGCGGTACTGCTCCTGGTTGTTCTGGCCACCGGGTGCAGCGATCCCGACAAAAATCCTACCCTAGCTAAACCCGGCAATCCACTGGTCCCGCCTACCGTGAGCTCGGTTACCCCGCCGGATGGCTCCACATTGCTTTGCCCCAACACCGCGATAGTTAGCGCGTCTTTCAGCAAGGCAATGAATCCCGCGACCATAACTACTTCCACCTTCACTCTCGCCGCTGGCGGCGCGAGTGTCCCTGGTACTGTGAGTTACGTTACCGCTACCAATGTTGCCACTTTCACCCCCACCACAGCGCTCGCGCCCAGCACCAGTTTTACCGCAACCATCACGACTGGGGCTGCCGACACATTCGGAAATAAACTTGCGGCCAATTTTGTATGGAGCTTTACCACCTCGACCACGTGTGCGCCGCCACCTCCAGCCTTTAATTTAGGAGCTGCGTGCAGTTTCGGAATTTTGGGCGGTTCCACTGTGACCAATGTCGCAGGCACTGCCACAACCGTGAGTGGAGATGTCGGAGTGTGGCCAGGAAGCGCGATCACGGGCTTCGGACCACCGGCATCGATTACCGGCGCCCAACACGCGGGCGATGCAACAGCGCAAGCTGCGCAGAGTTCGCTGACCACGGCATATAACAATGCTGCGGGTGCGGCGGGAGGCGCGGTGCTGGCTCCAGACATTGGAGGACTCACTCTCCCTCCTGGCGTTTACCGGACTACCAGCGCGCAGCCTTCGCTGGGAATCACCGGGAACCTCACCCTCGACGGCCAGGGCAATCCCAACTCCGTCTGGATTTTCCAGATTGTTTCAACCCTTACTACCGCAGCCGGAAACAGCCAGGTCATTTTGATCGGCGGCGCGCAATCTCACAATGTGTTCTGGCAAGTTGGCAGCTCGGCAACGCTAGGCACAAATACGATGTTTACTGGAACCATTATGGCGCAGGCATCCATCACGCAGACCACAGGCGCAACACTGAACGGGAGAGCCCTAGCCAGTAGCGGCGCGGTCACGATGGACACTAATACCGTAGTAGTGCCGCCCTGTCCATAGGAAGTTCTAGCCAGGTACAGAAGTGTTTGCAGCTGCCGGATTGGCCGAGGGAACGTTTTAAGGAAACGCAGTTTGGAGGAAATATCGAATGACATCTCAATTTAAAGGCCGTCGGGTGATGGCGCTTCTGGCGGTAACGATCGCTTTCTTATGCACTGTTGCCACCGTGTTAGCGGCTAGGGCCCAGGATGAAGACAAAGAGCGCCCGGCTCCGAAATGGGAGCTCTATGGCGGATACTCCTTCTTTCATGCGGGGGCCGATATTCACGGCCAGCTGCCGGGAGCATTGTTTCCATTGAGCAGCAGGCTGGAGGTGAATCCTCGCGGTGTGGGTTTAGCTGCGACATATAATTTCAATCGCTGGTTTGGAATTACTCTTGACACCAGCACCCATTGGGGCAGTGGCGAGAGAACTACATTTAGCAGAATTGACGACACTGCATTCTCGAACCTTTCCCTCGGTCCGAAGTTCACTTTCCGCACTCGTCACTTTGCTCCTTTCCTGGAGGCTCTGGTCGGTGATCACCGCCTGATGCCCGACGCCTTCCACGATGTAGACAAGTTGGGGGTCATGGCAGGTGGAGGTCTTGACTGGAATCTGTCGCGGCACTTCGCCCTGCGACTCATCCGCGCCGACTACGTGTATTCGAACTATCGTTACGGCTATGCGTCTTCCACTCCGCGAACCGAAATTCGTGGCGCAAGGCTACAGGCAGGAATCAACTTTATGTTCGGCGGTGACGACAAGGTGCAACAGCCTCCAATCGCGGCTTGCTCGGCCCAGCCGAGCGAAGTGTACGCAGGGGAGCCGGTGACCGCGACCGCCAGTGGATCAAACTTCAACCCGAACCATACGCTGGCATATCGTTGGAATGGCGTCGGCTTAAAGCCGATGGGAACCGAAGCATCGACGCAAATTGATACGACGGGCTTGCAGCCCGGTCCATACGAAGCCACGGCGAACATTAGTGATGGCGGCCATGCTGCGGCATCATGTATCGCCAGATTCATCGTCAAGAGCCCGCGGCCTCCCACGGTTGCCTGTACGGCAGATCCTGCAAGCGTGCGGCTGGGAGAAGTTTCAAGCATTACCGCGAATGGCAGCAGTCCCGACGGTCGCAGGCTGGCTTATAGCTACAACACGACCGCTGGCGACATTTCTGGGAGCGACTCTTCTGCTCGATTGAATACGGTGGGAGCACAACCCGGTCCTATCACCGTGACTTGCAATATCAGCGATGACCGCAACCCCCCACTGACGGCGACCTCTACCACTATCGTGAACGTGGAAGCCGCTCCGACTCCTGCGCCCGAGATTGCAGAACTGGAGACGAAGCTGGCGCTTCATAGTATTTATTTCCAAACCGGCCGGCCTACGGAAGAGCATCCCGACCGGGGACTCGTAGATAGCCAGGCGGAGATTCTGAGAACTCTAGCCTCCGAGTACAAGAATTATCTGAAATACAAGCCGGAAGCCCACCTGATTTTAAGCGGCCACGCGGACAGCCGAGGTTCGGCGGAATATAACAAAGCCCTGACCGAGCGTCGCGTCGAGCGGACTAAGAACTTTCTCGTGGGAGAAGGAATCCGAGAAGAAAACATCGAGACGCGGTCGTTTGGCGATGAGCAACAGTTGAACAGCGACCAGATCAAAGAGCAGATCGCCCAAAACCCCGACCTGACTGCGTCCGACAGACAACAGATGCTGAACAACTTACCGGTAATGGTACTGGCGAATAACCGTCGCGTGGACGTCAGCCTCAGCACTACGGGGCAGCAGTCAACGCACCTCTACCCATTTAACGCTAAAGATTATCTGGCGCTAATCAGCACCACCGGCGAGCACAAAAAGGCGCCGGTCAAGAGAAAGCGCAAGAAATAAATTAAACTTGGCACCTGGACGTACGTGAAGGAAACTGGTTTTCTGCCATCATCAGTAGACCGGTGATTCCGGATGAGTGATCGGCAATCCGGAAGTATCTGGTCACGGACGTAAATATCGCCATCACACTCATTAACCTTGGGAATGTCATCAAGGATAATGCTCCGTTGTGGTCCCTCGTGACACCTTCGAGACACCTTCGGTCGGGGTATTGCCTCCAACCTCAATCGACTCGGTGTAGACGACAGCGTGATCCAAGCGATTCTGCGCCATAGTAGCGTCGCAGTCACTCAATCCTGCTACATCCAAACCGTTCGCCACGATGCAAAAGCGGCCATGAATAAGCTTGAAAATTCCTTAAATGATACCTACGTGACACCCAGCGAACCGGTTACACCTAACCGGCGAGTGATGTAATATCTTTGGATTGAATACGGTAGATAAGATTCGGGGCTGTAGCTCAGATGGATAGAGCGAGAGTTTCCTAAACTCTAGGTCGGCGGTTCGACTCCGCCCAGCCCCTCCAGTGTGTTCCGCGCAAGATTTCAATCTGAGACGGCGCGATCAGTGATCTCCAAGCCGAGATTTAAAATTTCAAACGCTTCACTCAATTGCGCTTCTTGAATACACAGCGGCGGGTTGGTGTAAAAATTATTCCAACGAACCAAGGTATAGAGTCCGTTTTCTCGGAAGAAAGCGGAGAGTGCTGCCATCTCATCTGAATTTCCATTGAACGGTGCCATGGGTTCGAGAGTGCGACGATTGCGTATCAGATCGACAATTCCGAACAGCCCGATTGAGCGCACGGCCCCCACGGACGGATGGCGCGATGCCAGGTCGGCGAGCATCTGCTTCATTACCGTCCCCATCTTCTCCGCGTTTTCGATGAGATTGTCTTCTTCGTAAACGCGAATGGTGGCGAGCGCTGCGGCGCACCCCATGGGATGGCTGTTGTAGGTGAGGCCTCCGTAAAAAACTTTGTCTTGAAAATGCTGCGCGATGTGATGGCGCATGCCGACCGCGCCCAGGGGAATGTAGCTGCTGGTAAGGCCTTTGGCCATGCTGATCAGGTCGGGCACCACGTCCCAATGATTGACGGCAAACCATTTTCCGGTGCGTCCAAAGCCGGACATTACCTCGTCTGCGATCATGAGAATGCCGTGCTTGTCGCAGATTTTTCTAACGCCCTGTAGATAGCCATCGGGGGGTACGAGAATTCCGTTGGTTCCGGGAACAGGTTCGAGAATGAAGGCTGCGATAGTGTGTGCGCCTTCGAGTTGAATTATTTCCTCTATATCAGCTAAGGATTTTTCGACCGAGTCCCATCCGCGTTGAAGGCCGTGGTAGGGATCGAGCATGTGTACGACTCCTGGGATTCCAGGCTCGACCGCCCAGCGGCGCGGGTCGCCGGTGAGGGTGACGCTTCCGGCGGTGGCGCCGTGGTAGGAACGATAGCGGGCGAGTATTTTGTGGCGTCCGGTAAAAAAGCGGGCGATCTTGATGGCGTTTTCGTTGGCTTCGGACCCTCCATTGGTGAAGAAAAAGGTATCGATGTCTCCCGGAGTAAGTTCGGCTAGCTTGGCTCCCAGCCGCGCGCGAGGTTCGGTTGCCATGAAAGGGTTGGCATAAGCGAGAGTGGCGGCCTGCTGTTGAATGGCTTCAATCACCCGCGCATCGCCGTGGCCGATGTTGACGCTCATTAATTGACTGTTGAAGTCGATGTAACGCTTGCCTTCGGGAGTCCAGAAATAAATACCTTCGGCCTTCGCGATAGGGATCGGACTGACCTTCGATTGCGCGGACCACTCGTACAGCGTGTGTTTTTTCGAGAGTTCTACAATTTCTTTCCCCGACATCGCGGGTTTAGTTTGGTCTTCCAACAGCATTTTGGACATTTATTTTGAGCCCTGTTCCACAAAATATTTTCCGGTTTCGCCAGCGGAGAAATAGCGCGAGGTGATGGTTTTTTTTCGGGTGAAGAATTCGATGCCGTCCCAACCGTGGGGATGAAGATCACCGAAGAATGAATCTTTCCATCCGGAGAAAGGAAAGTACGCTGGGGACGCGGCGACGCCTATGTTTACGCCCACCATTCCGACTTCGATGCGGCGCGCATATTCGCGAACGGCGGCGCCGTTTTCGGTGAAGATCGACGTGCCATTTCCCCGGGGGTCGCGATTGACTATTTCGATGGCTTCATCTAGGCTCTCGGCGTGCATTAACGAGAGCACTGGGCCAAAAATTTCTTCTTTCGCGGCGGACATGGCGGGAGTCACTTGATCAAGGACGGTTGGTCCCATGAAGTAGCCGCCGTCTTCAGAATTTCGTCGTCCGTCCAAAAGGAGCGTGGCACCCTCGCCGACCGCTTTCTCGACGGCAGCATGGCATCTATCGCAGGCTGTCCGGGAGATTACAGGGCCCATTGCGGTGCCCGAGTTCGCCCCGTCACCGACGACAATGTTTGCGGCTTCGCGCTTGAGCGACTCGAGGATGGAATTTCTGGCCGTGCCTACAGTTATGACCACGGAACCGGCCATGCACCGTTGTCCAGCGTTGCCGAAGGCACTGCCAAGTATGTTGGAGACGGTCTTATCCACGACCGCATCGGGCATTACCACCATGTAGTTCTTGGCACCGCCTAAAGCTTGTACCCGCTTGCCGGTCTCCGCCGCGCGGCGATACACATACTTTGCTGTGTTTACGGAGCCAACGAATGAGATGGCAGAAATCCCTGGAGAATCAAGGATTGCATTTACTGCGCCGTGAGCGCCGTGAACCAGATTGACGACTCCCGAAGGCAGATCTATTTCCTGCAAGAGTTGAACAATCATTTCTGAAGTCAGTGGAGTTTGCTCGGAGGGCTTTAGGATGAAAGTGTTGCCGCATACGATTGCGAACGGCAGGAACCACATAGGCACCATCGCGGGAAAATTGAAAGGAGTGATGGCGGCGCATACTCCGAGAGGCTGGCGAATGGTTTCGGTGTTGATGTTTCGGGAAACGCCTTCGAGCGTTCGTCCTTGCATGGTCATGGGCGCGGCGCACGCTACTTCTAGGACCTCGATACTGCGGGTGACTTCGGCGCGCGCGTCGGAGAGGACCTTGCCAGATTCGCGGGTGATGGATATTGCTAGATCTTCGTGCCGCTGACGGAATTTTTCGCGCAAAGCAAAGATGAACTGGGTGCGTTCGCCGATGGAACGGTCCCTCCAGTCAGCCAGCGCGCCGCTTGCGGCGTTTACGGCGGAGTGTACTTCGCCCTCGCCAGAGAGAGGAACTTTCGCGAGTACCTTGCCAGTGGCGGGATTGGTGACGTCCTGAAGCTCGGCGTTCGCCGAAGGGGTCCACGTCCCGCCAATAAAGTTTTCTAATACTCTTGAAGAAGGTGGTGAGGCTTGGCGAGTAATTTTGGGAGATAAAACAGTTTCCATAAAATTTCCTTGTCTTAACGAGCCGCCACGAGTGGATCATCGATATTTTCATGAGCCGACCCGGCGGCTGCAACGTGTGCCAACCCGGCTTCCATGACGTCGAGACCTTCGTCCAATTGTTCTTCAGAAATTACCAGCGGGACCAAAACCCGCATCACGTTGTTGTAAGTTCCCGCGGTGATGGTAATGAGTCCGTGCTGATAACAGAAGTGTGCGAGAGCTTTAGTTTCAGCATCGGCAGGCTCGCGGGTGTTGGGGTCGCGAACGAGTTCAATGGCGCACATGCCTCCGAGGCCGCGCACTTCCCCGATGATAGGCCATTTTCTCTGCCAGCCCTGGGCGCGTTCTTCAAAGCGCTTCCCAATCAAAGTGGAGCGCGCCAACAGGTCTTCTTTTTCGAATATTTCAAACGCGGCCAGAGCTGCGGTGCAGGAAGCCGGATTGCCGGTGAATGTGCCTCCGAGGCTGCCTACATCGGAGGAATCCATGATTTCGGCGCGGCCGGTGACTGCGGCCAGCGGCAGGCCTGCTCCCAGCGATTTTGCCGAGACGAGCAGGTCGGGCTCGATGCGGAAATGCTCGCAGGCGAACCATTTTCCGGTGCGTCCCATGCCGCATTGCACTTCGTCGGCGATGAAGAGAATGCCGTGCTTGCGGCAGATTTGCTGGAGCAGTGAAAAATATTCGCGCGGGGGGATGACGAAGCCGCCTTCGCCGAGGACCGGTTCGACTATGAGTGCTGCGACGGATTCGGGTGCGACGACGCGCTTGAATGCATCTTCTAAATAATGAGCAAATTGTGCCGCTGTGGTTCCCGAAGGGGCGCGATATTCGTATGCGTAGGGAATGCGATAAATTTCGCTGGCAAAGGGTTCGAACCCCGCTTTGTAGGGATGCGTTTTGCTGGTCAGCGACATGGTCAGCAGGGTGCGTCCGTGGAATGCGTCTTCGAAGCAAATAATGGCGGGGCGCTTCGTGTAGGCGCGGGCGATTTTTAGGGCGTTTTCTACGGCTTCTGCGCCGGAGTTTAGCAACAACGTCTTCTTGGGGAATTTCCCCGGGGTTAGAGCGTTTAGCTTTTCTGCTACGGCTATGTAGGGCTCGTAGGGGGTGACGCTGAAACAGAGATGCATGTATTTATCGAGTTGGGATTTAACGGCCGAGACGACTCGGGGATCGCGATGGCCCATGTTGAGGCAGCCAATGCCTCCGGCGAAATCTATGTAGCGGTTGCCGTCGACATCTTCGATTATTGCGCCGTCGGCGCGCGCCGTGAATATCGGCGTAGCGTGATAAACGCCGCGAGGGACGGACGCCTCGCGGCGCGCCATTAATGCGCGCGAGCGGGGTCCGGGGATTTCGGTTTTTATTTGGATGGCTTTCATTGCTAATCCTCACATAATGGTGCGAGTGAAGCGGGTCTCTCGACTGCGAAAGATCTCCTTGCGGCACCATCTTTCTCCGCTCGAGATGACAGTTTAAAGTTGCGAATGTTTAGTACCAAGCAATGGGCGCTTCGTCTAAGTTCACGTACACCTGCTTAGTTTCCAAATATTCTTCGAGTCCCCAAGGACCAAGTTCGCGACCGAAACCGGATTGTTTGTAACCACCCCACGGCGCTTCTACATAGGTGGGCTGCATATGGTTCACCCAGATGATTCCGGCGCGCAGCGATTTCACCACGCGAAACGCTTTAAAGATATCGCGGGTCCATACGGCTGCGGCCAGGCCGTAGGGCGTGTCGTTGGCGATGCGTATGGCTCCAGCTTCGTCATCGAATGGAATTACGGATGCAACGGGGCCGAAAATCTCTTCGCGAGAGATTCGCGCGTTATTGTCGACGTCATAGAAAATTGTGGGCTCGACGTAGAACCCTTTGCCGAATTGTTTGGGGCGACCTCCGCCAATGGCCGTTTTGGCTTCGGTTTTGCCGAGCGCCAAATATGAGCTGACACGGTCATATTGCTCTTTGCTGACCAGCGGTCCCATTTTTGTTTCGCGCTCGAGCGGCGGACCGAGTTTTATCCGCTTCGCCTTTTCGGTCATGGCTTCGACGAATTTCGAATAGATTTTCTTTTCGACTAATATCCTGCTGCCCGCAGAACAGACCTCCCCTTGATTAATGAATACTCCAAACAGAGCGCCATCGACGGCAGCTTCCCAGTCGGCGCCTTCGAAGAAAATGTTGGGGGATTTCCCGCCGAGTTCGAGGGTGACTCGCTTGAGCGTGTCGGCCCCGCTTTTGACGATGATTTTTCCCACCGCCGCGCTTCCGGTAAAGGCAATTTTGTCTACTCCGGGATGGGCCACCAGCGCGGCGCCGGCGGTCTCGCCGAATCCATTGACGATGTTGACCGCGCCGGGCGGCAATCCCACTTCTTCGAACCACTTTGCCATTTCAAGCACGGTGAGCGGAGTTTGCTCGGCGGGCTTTAGAACGCACGCGCATCCGGCGGCTAGCGCTGGAGCTAGCTTCCATGCCGCCATTAGAAGCGGGAAGTTCCATGGAATGATTTGCCCGGCGACTCCAACGGGTTCGCGCATGGTAAAGCTCAGGGCGTTCGCTGGAACCGGATTCACGTGTCCCAATACTTTGTTCGCGAGTCCGCCGTAGTACTCGAAGCAGGTGGCTACGTCGGCGATATCAAACTCAGCTTCAACGATGGGTTTGCCGCTGTTGCGGCATTCGATTTCGGCAAGGTGATTCGCGTTCTGCCGTATCTTTTCAGCCAGCTTCAGCAGAATGCGTCCGCGCTCGGCGGCGTTGGTTTTTCCCCAGGGCCCGTCGTCAAACGCGGCGCGCGCAGCTTTAACCGCGCGATTAACGTCGGCGGCGTTCGCGGAGGTTACATGCGCGATTACTTCTTCGGTGGAGGGGTCGTAAACCGGAAAGGTTTCGCCGGACGCACTTTCGACCCATTCTCCGTTCACGTAATTATTATAGGTTTGAACTTCGATTGCGGTAGTACGTGACATCACTCCTCCAAAAATTAAATCGCCAGCGCTAGTTTCCGGGCGGCTTTGCGCCTACCGTACACAAAGAAGAAAAAAGCAGCGAGGCCAATCGCCAGCAGGGTTCCTCCGAACATCCATATTTCATAGGATCGCAGCGAAGTGATTTGTTGCGCCGGGAAGAAGGCCAGCGCGATTCCCAGTAGCGTCGTAATCAGGCCGCTGGTTCCGGCGACCAACAAGGTTGCGCGGGAGTAACGACGCTTGATGAATGATTTTGTGGCTGCGAGTTTTATCAGCGCTGCAAACATGTAAACGAATGGGATTAGTTGCAGCACCACCGCCAGCGATAAGAGTTTCTGAAAAGTTTCCTGCACCCCGGCACCGGTGAAAGTGAAATTTATAGCTACTAACGCCATGGACACGACTCCATGCACGAGCAGCGCGGCATACGGAGTGCCATAACGCGGATGGATATTTCCCAGCCATGACGGCATGTAGGAATCCAGCCCAGCGACGAACGGGATGCGAGCCGAACCTGCCAGCCATGCCGAGCCAATCCCCGCGATCGAGACGCTCAATAAAAGCGCGAAGGGAGCGACGATCCAAACTACGCCGACTTGTTTTGCCATATGACCGACGGCTTGCACGATCCCTTGAAGCACGCTCATATTTTGCTTGTCGACGGCGATAAGCAGAGTGAGAGTCGTGCCGATATAGAGGAGGCCAGAGAGGACGCCGCCCCAAGCGACTGCGCCGGGCAGATTTTTTTCGGGATTCTCGATTTCATCTCCCATCATGGACGCAAGCTCGAGACCGACCAGACCAAAACAAATTACACCGAAAGAATTCAGGAGGAAGCGCGGATTGGCTGGAATGTGAAAATCTGCTGAGGTCACGGTGGTCCCGAAACGCAGCCAAACCACTATGCCCAGGCCCACTAGAACAGCGGCTGCCAGGCCGGTTCCGATGGCTCCAAGATTGTTAATCCACTTTCCAACTTTGAGGCCCGCAATGTTCATGGCGACTAACAATGACGAGAGCAGTAATGATGCGGCTAGCGCGAAAGTTTTATTGTCCGCGAGCGATCGATGGCTCTCACCGAAAGCGAATACGAATACGCCGACAAAGTAGAGCATGACTGTGGGCACGTACATCATGTTGTTGGTCCAGTAGCACCAGCCGGAGAGGAAGCCATGAAAGTCTCCGAAGACTTCTTTGGCCCAGAGGTAAACGCCGCCTTCTCCGGGAAAGCGGTGTGCTAGTTCGATGACCGCGATGCCTTGCGGCCAGAAAAAAAATATTAGCGAAATCAGCCACAGCCACACCGTAACCCCGCCATTGGCAGCGATGGAGGGGACGACGTTGAGATTGAAAACGGCCACGACGAAGAGCAGTATTAGGTCCCACCGCCCTAGAACGCGGCGCAGCGACGGGGCCGCGTTCTCGGATGGCATGATGATTTCGTCGGGCAAGCGTTTTAATTCCTCTCGCGCTTTAATGTCCCGCTGCGCCCACGAAAGTTGCACCGCGTTCCTGCTGCGCCTGCACCAGGCTGGGTATTACATCTTCAAAAGCTGCGAGGTGAGCGTCAATGTCGGCTTCGGTGTGCTGCACGGAGATCGTCCATTGCTCATCCCACCAATAGGGTTGCGGTAGGACTCCGCGGTTGACCATGCCAAACCAATAGTGCCGCCATAAATCGATGTCGATAGCGAGCCAATCGCGATAGTTGCGAATCTCCTGCGGATACAACATCAACGCGCCGTTCACACCTGCGCTGGCGACGTAAGCCTGCAATCCCGCCTTGAGCGCGATTCTGCGATAGCCGTCAGTGAGCTTCTTGCTTAATTTTCCCACGTGCTCGTAGGTTTCGCGGGTGAGGACTTCGCGAAACATGGCGAGTCCGGCGGCCATGGCGACGCGATTGGTGTTGTAGGTGCCGCCGTGGAAAACTTTATGCTGCGAGATGAGATCCATCACCGTGCGGCTGGCTCCGAACGCCCCAAGCGGCATGCCTCCGCCGATGGATTTCGCCAGGCAAATCATGTCGGGCTTGACGCCGAAATAATCGGAGGCGCCTCCCCATGCCAGCTTAGCCCCGGTTTTTACTTCGTCAAAAATTAGCAATGCGCCATTTTTTGTGGCGATGTCGCGCAGTCCTTGCAGAAAGCCCGCGCGGGGCATGCAGAGCCCGACATTCATCAGAATCGGTTCAAGAATGATCGCGGCGATTTCTCCGGGGAATTGCTTGAAGCGATTTTCTACGCTGTCGAGATCGTTGAAGGTGGCGATGGTCACGTTATTGATGGTGGCTTGCGGAACACCCATGCCTCCGGGGACTGACGTGGGCGCGTGAATATCGCCGAAGTCTTCGGCTTTCGGTTTTACGCTAACCATCGCGGTGTCATGCAAGCCGTGGTATGCGCCTTCGAATTTTAAAATCTTGTCGCGCTTGGTGGCGGCGCGGGCCATGCGGCAGGCATGCATGGTGACCTCGGTGCCGCTGGAACCAAACCGGACCATCTCGACGGGATAGCGCTGGCAGATTTCTTCCGCGAGCTCCCATTCCATTTCGTGCGGCATTCCGAAAGTGGTTCCGGCGTGCAACATTTTTTCTACGGCTTTGACGACCGCTGGGTGCGCGTGACCGGACATTAACGCGCCGAAGCAGAGGTTATGGTCGATGTATTCGTTTCCGTCGATGTCGCGTAGCTTGCTGCCTTTGGCCGTATCGACAAATAGCGGGTAGGGGTCGTAGGCGCGGTAATTGCTGGCCACTCCCAAAGGGATTCGTTGCGTGGCGCGCTTGTGGGCCGCGGCAGATTTAGGAGTGCGCTTTTCGTAGGTGGCGATTTCTTTTTGTAGTTCGTTGTGCATGATTACTCCGGTTCTTTTCTTCGCGGCGATTTATTTCTGATTCTTGGATGGGGTTTCGTAATTCCGTCTTGCACTAAAACAATAATTTTAGGCCGAACTGGATGAGCCTTGGGTCTCGCACGTGCAGGGCTTTCCCGAAGGCTGAGCCGCTAGAGATATCTCCGTCCACCGTGGTGAATTGGGCATGGTTGAAGAGGTTGAAAATTTCGGTGCGGAATTGCATGCCCAGGCGCTCGCTTAGGGGAATGTTCTTGTGAAAACCGATATCTACGTTTACCAGGCCGGGACCGCAGCAAATTGTTCTCGGCGAATTGCCGATGGTTCCGTCTGCGGCGAGTTGAAACAGATTTGGATCGAAGACTTGTCCGCCGTTCTTGCGCGGATTTGTGGTGGTGAATTTTCCCACTAGGTCGGGTTCTCCTGCCGATTCAAAATTCGAGCTGCTTAGAAATTCCTGATCGGTTCCCAGTCCCGACGTTATGCGAATCGGAAATCCAGATTGCGCGGTGATGATTCCTGAGGTTGCCCATCCGTTAAAAACCTTCTCGGCAAAGCCCTGCATCTTCGGTATCGGCAGCTCCCAGAAATAATTGAATGCAAAACGGTGCCGCGAATCGAAGAAAGATAGTGATCGCGATCTCCTGAAATCGAGCGGATCTAACACGTTTTCGAAACTGGACGCGTTGTCGATCGACTTGCTGAGAGTGTAGGAGGCTTGAAATTGCAATCCATGATTGAAACGCTTTTCAAACAGGGCCTGGAAAGAGTTGTAATTGGAGTTCGCAACTGTATCTTCAGCAAAAATACTGGAGAACACAGGCTTGCCGTCAGGCGGGCATCCAGTGCCGGTTGCGGGATCGCAGAATGGCGACGAGTGAGGACGCAACCCCACAAGGGTGATGTCATTAGCGTTCGGCCCGGTAATTACGCAACTCGGTGGAGGATTGAAAAATGGGCAGGGAGTGTTCGGTCCGCCGGGAGTGGGGCCGGTGGTGTAGGGCAAATGAAACGCCATGCCCGCCGGAATTGTCCCTGCCGGGATAGTGTAGGCAACGTCGGCGCCGAAAGCAGCGCATCCTCCGTTAATATTTTCGATATCAAGACAGGTCTGCGGATTTCCCGGATTGTTGTCGTAGGTCGCAAGCAGCCTGTGTCCCTGGGTGCCGACATAGCCAAATTGCAGAAGCATGTTGCCTGGCAGCTCGCGCTTGATGGTCAAGTTGTATTGCGCCGAATATTGTGAGCGCAGGCGGTTGGGAAATTCTCCGAAAAGAAAAATGGGACGGAAGACTGACAGATCTGTAGCGCCGCCACGGGTTGGGCTCAAAATCCCGTTGTAAGGGTTAGGCGTAAGCGTTCCACTTTGCGAAACAAAGGGCTGGCTGAAAAGCGTGCCGCTTAAAAACTGACTTCCTCCAAAAGGAGGTTGAGCACCGAACTGTTCGAGTACCAACTGCTCGATTGGGTTGTAGAACAGCCCCCATCCCATGCTGATGCTGGTGTTGTTGGGACCGCCAGTTAATTTTGCGAGGACGCCATCGGTCCAGCCGGGACTCCAATTCAGACCCAAGCGAGGCGCGAAGGAATGATAGTAAGTTTGCGCCAATCCGTTGGGAACGCCTTTGTCGCCGGGCACCACGAGGCCTAGCGGGAACACCGCGTTGCCTGCGCTATTGGGACCGCAGTCAGTAGTTCCAAAAGTTGCGACCAGCGGATTCGAAGCCCCCAGCGTGCAGGTAAACTGCGTGGTGGCCTGACCCGGACGGAAGGCTTGAACTTTGTGGCCGAGATCGGCGTAGGGAGTGTTTAATTCCCAGCGCAATCCATAATTGAAAGTAAGATTTGGTTTCACCTTCCAACTGTCTTGCGCGAAAAGATAAATTGATTTGTTGCGTAAGTTCTCATTGTTCGCTGCGCCTTGCGAATAGGTTGAGGGCAGTCCTAGAAAATAATCCGGATAAGCGTCGGTGAATCCGAGGTCGTTGGCGAAGGTTGGGCTATTAGGGTCCGAAGTGAAAGAAAAATTTCCGCCGACGTTGTAGTAAAGAGTCTGATCGAATTTCTGATAACGGAAGTCTTCGCCGAATTTGATGCTGTGATTGCCGATTACTTTGCTGAAGTTGTCAGAAAGTTCGTAAGTGTTGCCCACCTGCGGAATTTCGCCTTCAAAATTATTTCCGATACTGAAGCCGCCGATTGCCGGACTGCCGGATGAGCCACCGACAGTGATGTCTGGCACTCCTTCGTGCGAGGCCCCGAGACCGGGAGTGATGCCGCAATTAATTCCGCTCAAGCCGTAGCATGGTGGAGTATCGGTGGTCAGGCCCGAAGCGAGCGTGATTGGAACGTCAAACTGCGGACCGAAGCAGTGCTGGGAATCGAGGGCGCTGCCGCAAGAACTGGTCAGCAACGAAGTTTGCGTGGGGTGATTGAATTTCCCCTGACCTTCGCGAAAATAGGTGAAGCGCAACTCGTTTACGGATGCCGCACCGATGGTCGCGGTGTGGCTGGCGTTAATTTGCTGGATGCGTTGCGCGGTGACTCCGGGAAATGTGCCGAGGTTGGAGCCTCCTGCCTGGAAGCGCGCGAACGGGTCGAGATTGGAATCGTCTTCGATGAAGTAATAAAGACTAAGTTTCTGGTTCGCGGTGAGTTGATGATCGAGGCGGATGGTGCCTTGATGAGAAGTGCCACGCGAGATGGGCGCAGTCACATATTGATTGGTGCCAAAGTTGGGACTAAACGGAGCCACGAATCGGTTGTACAAACTTAATGCGACCGGATCGAAGCATCCCGTTGGAACCTGGAGACCGGGAAAAATCACACTATAGGGCGTGGGCGTCCCTGCCAGAGCCGCGTCGAGGCCAGCTTGTGATGCGGGTTGTAATGCGCTGCGGCAACCGGCGCGATTCTCAAAGATGCTGGCAACGGTAGGGTCGGTCAGAGTGCCGCTGAAATCGCCGGATGATCCGAAATTGCCTGCGGCTTCGCCAGCGGTCGGCAATGTCACTGGTTGGGAACTGATTCCTCGGACGATGTGGTGCTCTTCTTCAGAGACAAAGAAAAACGTTTTATCTTTCCGGAGTGGTCCCCCCAGTGTTCCTCCAAAATCGTTTTGCTTGAAGTCGGGTTTTACGACATCGTAATAGCCCTTCGCGTTTAAAGCTTTGTTGCGGAAGAATTCGTACACACTGCCATGGAAACTATTGGTGCCCGATTTAGTGACGACGTTGATGACGGAGCCCGAATTACGTCCATATTCGGCATCGAAGGTGTTGCTGAGCACGCGAAATTCTTCAATGCTGTCAGGAGAGGGTTGAATGGCGGGAAGGTTAGCAAACTGATCGTTTCCTTCGCCGCCGTTGACGGAGTAATTGTTGGAGCGCCCGCGGCCGCCGTTGACTGAAACGACTCCCGATTTATCACTGCCATAGAAAAGATCCAAACCGAGTTGCGATTGCACACCCGGCTGCAATTGGAGTAGTTGATAAGTGTCGCGTCCCGCCAGCGGTAGATTCACCACGGAGCGCTCATTCACGACAGCCCCTAGTTGGGTTGAAGTTGTGTCAACAATGGGAGCGGCGCCGGTCACCTCGACCGTCTCGCCGGTGGCGCCAAGTTGCAGGGCGGCGTCAATACTTACCACTTCATTCAAGTTCACCACGATGCCGGTGCGGCTGTATTTCTTAAAACCGGATTGCGCGATCTCTACGGAGTAGGTGCCTACCGGCACTTCGACAAAGACGTATTCGCCGTTGGCGCTCGACTGCACATCGCGGCGGGAGTTCGTCCCGTTGTTGACCAGCGAGACAGTCGCGCCCGCGATGGAGGCTCCGGTTTGGTCACTGACCGTGCCACGGACGCGGCCGCCGGTACTCTGAGCAGTGGCGACTGCGGCAAATATCAAGACCAGGCAAGATAGATGGGCGATTCTGCGGACAGACGCGACTGCATTCATGAAGACGCTCCTATGCAATGCCGCTAAGAATCTTATGAGCAAGATCAATTCTTCGCGGTTGTCGTGCGTGGCAAACCTTACTATAATCCTGCAAACTTAGAGAAGGACGGCAGCGGTGTCAAGCAGAAAGAATTTATCCGTCGAATCGATAAAGCGCTTAGCGCCGACGTCGCTCCATATTGGCGAGGTCGCGCAGCGGGTCGGAATTTCTTCTTCCGCGTTGCGGGCGTGGGAAGCACTCGGCCTCATTGTGCCGCAGCGGACCAAAAGCAAGTACCGGCTTTATTCCGAATTAGACGTGCGGCTGTTGCAGCAGGCAGTGTTTTTGCGGCGGGCGCGGCGGTTGAATCCAGCGGCGATCGTGCACATATTAAAAAGCCGGGGCGTGATCTCGCGCCAGCCAACTGCTGCGCAATTGCCGGGCCAGCGTTTTCGCCGCCTTCGAATTCGCCGCGGACTTTCGCTGGCACAGGTCGCACGAGCCAGCAAGGTTTCCGTCAGCTTTATGAGCGCGCTGGAGCGGGGAGAAGGCAGTCCTTCCGTAGCGGCATTGCAGCGGATCGCTAGATTTTATCGTACCAACATTCTTTCTTTTTTTGAGGCCGCCGAGGAAAATCCGAGGTTGGTACGCCGGGGACAGCGCAAGATTTTGGAGACCACGCCTGGAGTCCGCATGGAACTGCTGGCATGGGGACAGACGGTGATGGAGCCCCACTTGTTCCGCATTAAGCCGGGCGGCGGCAGCGGGGAGTCGTACACTCACGAGGGCGAAGAGTTCTTGCACGTGCTGCGGGGAGAATTCGAAATTTGGCTGAGCACCGCGGAACATTACCGGATGAAGCCGGGCGACAGTCTTTATTTTGAAAGCTCGACGCCGCATCGCTGGAAAAATCCCGGGCGGTCGGAGACCTGGTTGCTGTGGGTGAATACGCCGCCAACATTTTAAGGCGCGGCTGCAATGTATAAGGGGAATGAATGCGACGAATCGCTGCACTTTTGAGTCTGTGTATCTTAACCATCGCCGGAGTCAGCTGCAAAAAAAGCGAGCCGTCGCTGAGCTTGTTGTTTTGGGAAGGCTACGCCGATCCTTCATTCATTCACGCCTTTGAAGAAAGCCATCACTGCAAGATTGTAGTTTCTTATATGGGGTCAAGTGACGAACTGGTGGCAAAGCTTCGCGGCGGAAGCGCTTCGAACTATGACGTGATTTCTCCCTCAAGCGACGTGGCGGCGTCCATTGTTCGCGCCGGACTCGCGGCCCCGCTTGATCTGACGAAGATCCCTTCCTACAACCAACTTTCGCCGCGGCTTCGGGACTCATCCCTGGTGAAGTCCAATGGACAGACTTACGGTGTGCCTTTTATGTGGGGACCGAATCCATTGCTATATGACAAAACAGTTTTCGCGCAGCCGCCAGATTCGTGGACGGTTTTTTGGGATCCTAAATACAAGGGAAAGATTTCGGTGTGGGATGAGCTCTCGACGATGTATATGGCGGCCCAGGTGCTCGGATACGACAAGCCCGACCCCGCACAACTGTACAACTTAAGCGATGAGCAACTCGAAGCGGTAAAGAAAAAGCTAATCGAGCTCAAACCCAATATAAGGAAGATGTGGACGACCGGCGGAGAACTGACGAATTTATTTCAGAACCACGAAGTGGTGATGGCCATGGGATGGCCTTTGATGACCAATCAATTGCGGCAGCTTAATTTTCCGATCGCGGAAATAATTCCGAAGGAAAATACTACGGGCTGGATCGATCATTTGATGATTACCTCTGCAAGCGCGAACAAAGAGCTGGCACAGGAATTTCTGGAATACATGATTGAGGCTGCGACGCAGAAGAAAGTCACTGATGTTACGCATTACACTCCGGCAAATCCTGCGACTGCGGCTCTGCTTTCTGAAACGGAAAAACAAGCGCTTCATCTCGATAATCCGGATGCGTATATGCAGCGCATTTATTTTTGGCAGGATGTGCCGCGGCGCGCAAAGTACAACGAGATTTGGAACGAGGTAAAGGCTGCCCAGTGAATCCTGTCGCGGAAACTCGGGCGGTGTCGAAGGATGCTTCGGCGGCTACGACTTTGCTCGAGTTACGGAATGTTGCCAAGCGTTTCGGCGCCCACGAGGTCTTGAAAAATATCTGCCTTGATGTAGTGGCAGGAGAATTTCTTACGCTTCTTGGCGAAAGCGGATCAGGAAAAACCACCCTCTTGCGATTGATTGCCGGTTTCGAAAAGCCTACGTCCGGCGAATTGTGGATGAGCGGTCAGCGCCTGGATAGTCTGCCTCCGTATAAACGCCGGGTAAACACCGTTTTTCAAAATTACGCCCTCTTTCCCCACTTGAACGTGCGCGACAATGTCGCTTACGGTTTGCATGTCGCCAAGGTTCCAGCCGCAGAAGTCGAAACGCGAGTGCTGGAAGCATTGCGCATGGTCAAGATGCAAGAGTTCGCTCTCGCACGGCCGTCGACGTTAAGCGGGGGCCAGCAGCAGCGCATCGCTTTGGCGAGGGCGCTCGTCAATCGTCCGCAATTGCTTTTGCTCGATGAACCATTGTCGGCGCTCGACGCCAACCTGCGCAAAGAAATGCAGAGTGAATTGAAGTCTTTGCAGCGGCAAATCGGCATTACTTTTATTTTTGTTACCCACGATCAAGAGGAGGCGATGGCGCTTTCTGATCGCATCGCCCTGTTACGTGGTGGAAGTCTCGAGCAAGTTGCATCGCCGCGAGAAATTTACGCTTGTCCCGCAACGTCTTACACCGCGCAGTTTATCGGGCAAACAAACCTTGTCCGCGCTGAGGTGAGCCAGGGGATCGCGAACTACGGAACGCTACGGTGGCCGGTTTCCATGGCGAATGGGTCACACTTATTTTCGTTGCGACCGGAAGCGATTTGTTTAGCGGGTAAGGCGCATGGCGCGTCTGACGCCTGCTTTCACGCGACGATATTGCAGCAACTTTACAGCGGGGCCAGCGAACTGCTTGAGCTCGACTGCGGGGGAGGGCGGGTTATACGTGCCAGAATTCCGGCCTGCGGCGCGCTCTCGGGAGAACATGAATTTGTCTTTTCGTCAGACGATGCGGTTCAGCTGCAAGCTTAACTTCTTATGTATTCCCGTGCGTACAAGTCGATCGTGTCATTACCTCCGCTGCTTTGGGTGGGCACGTTTCTGCTGCTTCCATATGCGCTTATGTTTGCGCATAGCTTCTGGACTGTGCGCGATGGGTTTCTGATTCACGACTGGAATCTGCACAACTACCGGACGTTATTCACCAACGCGGTTTACGTTCAGGTGCTACTCCGCACCATGCGAGTCGCGGCCGCAGTCACGGTTTCCTCACTCCTGTTGGGATTCCCGCTAGCCTATTACCTGTCCTTCCACGGCGGACCTCGCAAAGAAATCCTTTATCAGCTGGTGATTGTTCCTCTCTGGGTCAGCTATCTGGTGCGGGGATATGCGTGGAAAACGATTCTTGGCAGTGATGGCGTGCTGAATGGGTTCCTACAGTATTTTCACATCACGCACGCGCCCGTTGGATTTTTGCTTTACAGTCCATTTGCAGTTGTGTTGATGCTGACGCATATTTACACGCCATTCGTTTTCCTGCCGATCTACGCCGCCCTCGAACACATCCCCCGACCGCTGATTGAAGCGTCACAAGACCTAGGCGCGAGCCCATTAAAAACATTTTTGCGCGTAATTTTGCCGCTTTCTATTCCTGGTCTTGTAGCGGGAGCGACGTTTGCGTTCGTACTTTCTTTAGGGGATTTTCTCGCACCCTTGCTGGTGGGCGGAGCCTCGGGAACGATGATTGCCAATATCGTGCAGAGCCTGTTTGGAGCGGCTTATGACTGGCCTTTAGGCGCGGCGATTTCGGTAAGCATACTTGTCATTACCATCTCGCTGCTTTTTTTCACCGAGCGCCTGGAAAAGCGGTGGTCGTTCAAGTGAACACATCTTATTCAGCCGGCCGTTCGCCATTGCTTGCGGGTTATGCGGTGGCAGTCTTCGCGTTTATCTATTTACCCATCGTTGTGCTCATCGTGTATTCGTTTAACCGGGATGGCGTTGGGGGATTCCCTCCCACGCACCTCACGCTGGATTGGTATCGCCAGCTTTTCTCCGACACGGCCATTTGGGATTCGGTAGTGAACAGCCTCATCATCGCCGCTTGCAGCGTCGCACTATCTCTAACTCTGGGACTATTCGCAGCGCTCGCCCTCGACCGGGCCTCTTTTCCGGGGAAAGCGCTTTTCCGCAGATTAGTTTTGCTGCCGCTAATTCTGCCAGGAATTATTACCGGCCTTTCGTTGCTGATGTTCGCAGTATTCGCCGGAGCGAAGTTGAGTCTGTTCTCTGTGTTTCTAGGTCACGGAACTGCCTTAATCTCGGTGGCAACTACCGAACTGTTTGCCGGCCTGCAAAAAATGGATCGCGCCCAGGAAGAAGCTTCCCTCGACTTGGGAGCAACTCCGCTGCAAACGTTTTGGCGAGTCACGCTGCCAAATTTGAAGCTGTCGCTAGTTGCGGCGGGCCTGCTTATTTTCACGTTATCCATGGATGAAATTGCCGTCACATTTTTCCTGATCGGTCGCGACAATACCCTTCCACTGGAAATTTGGGGACGCCTGCGACGCGGAATCACGCCGGAAATAAATGCGGTTTCAACTTTGATCTTCGCCATATCCGTGGTCCTGATTGCGATTTGGTACCGCGTGCGTACTCGCGCAATTCGCACGACAGCTCACATTTAATAGAGTAGGAGCCCCAAATGTCCCCAACTCGCCGTGATTTTATTAAATACGTGGTTGTCGGTTCGGTGGCCGCAGGCTGCCCGATTGACGCAACCTTGCTGGCCTCGGCAGGGTCCCTTGAAAGTGCCTCGAAAGTGGAGGGCGAGCATTTTGAGGTTTGCCATCAGATCCGTAACGGTCACCAATTCGAGCGTCCCGCCGCTTCGAAAAGAGTGGGGATCGTAATTGTTGGGGGCGGAGTCGGCGGCCTTTCCGCCGCATACTTCTTGCGTGGCGAAGAATGGCTGCTGCTCGAAAAAGAAGACCACTTCGGCGGCAACGCTTACCAAGAGGAATTCGAGGGGCAGGCTTTCGCGACGGGATCCGCGTATGCATACAAAGGCGACCACGGGGACCAACTGGCAAATGAATTGGGACTCTCACTTCCTTTTGTGAATAATCCTGACCCCACGATTGTGAATCGCACGTTCGTTGCCGACACCTGGAACGTGGGACTCGATCAACTTCCGTACACAAGAGAAGTTCGTGCCAACTTTCATAAGTTTCGCGACGAAGCCATGAAAATCAAAGTTGCTGATCGCATGGTTGAGCTCGATGGAAAATCCTTCAGCGAGTTTACGTCGGGGTACGTTCCTGAAATTCAACAATGGTGGGATGGTTATGGCCCTTCAAATTGGGGAGCCCGGGTGAAAGATACATCGGCGTGGGTGGGACTGGGTGCGATGCAAAGCTTGGTGACTGGAGATGATGCCCAGCGAGTGATTCTTCCGGGCGGCCTCGGGTCTATTACACACAAATTAGGGGAACTACTCCACCCACAGTACAAAGATCGCATGATTGGAAATGCCACAGTAGTGGCAGTGGTACCGGAGAAGGATTTCGTTCAGGTAACTTATATTCTCGATGGCAAAGTGACCACGGTTGAGACTAAGGCTGTTCTCATGTGCACCGCAAAATACATTACTTCGCGGCTCGTGGGTGGTTTACCGCCAGAACAGAAAGCGGCGATGCAACACACGCGGTATGCTCCGTATCCGGTGGTGAATGTGATCTTCGACAAGCCCGTGTACAACCGTGGATACGATACGTGGTGTCCCGGAAATAGCTTCACTGACTTTATAGTTGCTGACTGGACGGTGCGCGATCGTCCTGGCTACGTCCAGAAAAATAACATCCTCACTTTCTATACTCCGTTGCAGGAAGATAAACGTCAGACCCTCTTGAGTGAAGAAGGCTGCAAAAGTCTCGCCGCGCGGGTGCTCGCCGATTTTCAAAAGCTGATGCCGGAATTTAACAGCAATCCCGTGGAGGTACGCATCTACCGTCGAGGACACCCGATGTTTATGGCCACCCCGGGGCAGTACACAAGAAACCGCGTAGCCGCAGCGCACCCAATGGACCGCATATTTTTTGGCAACGCCGACTCTGGAGGGCCGGAGTCGCTTACCAGCGAATCTATCCGGCTGTCACAAGCGGGAGCGGAGTGGGCGAGATTGGTATTGGCCCAAAAGCCGGGAGCAAGGGACCTGGCGGAGAAGGCGCTCGCGGTGTTGAGTTAGACCCAGCCTCAGCTTGGCAATTGCAGTCGACCCGTAGAACGCCAACCCCAGTACTCAGTTGACTTCACCTGGCTTTCTGCTGCGCAATCCACTTGTCTGTTCGTGCTTCGAGTAGATCGAGTGGCAGGGTTCCGCCATTGAGCATTTCGTCGTGAAAGGCACGCAAGTCAAACTTTGGCCCCAGCTCTTTTTGTGCTCGCGCCCGAAGCTCGCGGAATTTAAGTTGTCCGAGCTTGTAACTGAGGGCCTGGGCCGGCCACGCGATGTAACGATCGGTTTCAGATTGAATACTGGGCTCATCAATCGCGCCGGACTTGCGAATGAAATCCACTACCTGGTCCCGCGTCCATCCTTTGGAATGAATGCCGGTGTCCACGACCAGACGTACTGCGCGAAAAAGTTCGGAAGACAGGCGGCCGTAATCTGATACCGGGTCTTGATAGAAACCTACCTCCTTGCCCAATTCCTCGGCGTAAAGGGCCCAACCTTCGCTATACGCATTGAAGCCCAGGCCGTGCAGGCGGAACTTAGGCAATCCGGTGAGTTGCTGTTGCACCGACAGCTGCAGGTGATGACCGGGAACGCCTTCGTGGTAGGCGATGGCTTCATCGTCAACCAGCGATCGCTGCGCGAAATTCGAGGTTGCTACAACCACCCTCCCTGGACGCTTGCCGTCCGGCGTTCCGGTCATGTAATGGGTTGCGGCGGCGGCCTGAAATTCGGGGATAGCTTCCACCGTCACCGGCGACCTGGGAAGTAGATTGAAAAGCGCGGGCAGTTTGGGTTCCATCTGCTCGATGTAATGGCGGAAGTCATCGAGGATCTGCTGCGACGACTTGGGAACATATTTTGGATTGCTTTTTAGCGAGGCCCGAAAGAGTTCGAGGTTGGCAAATCCTTCTTTTTTCGCGATGGCCGTCATCTCAGCCTGGATACGATCCATTTCGCGAAGGCCGAGCTGGTGAATATCATCGGGCGACATGTGGGTTGTGGTGCGGCCATAAATGTCGTTTTCGTAACGCTTTTCGCCATCGGGTAGCGACGTAACGGACAAGGTAGTGCGCCCCTTGGCGTCATATTCATCACGCAGGAATTTTGCAAAGCTGCGGTATGCGGGCAGCACATCTTTGTTCACCGCATCGGTAATCTCTTGCGTTAATCTTTTCTGCTCTTCCGCGGAAATGTCGACGGGATACTTTTTCGTGGGTAAAAGGAAGGGGTCGGAATTGATGATCCCTTCGCACTGGCCTGGTAGCTTTTCCAAAAGAAAACGTACCGGCATCAATTGGTCTCTTAGGCCGGCGCGCAACACCTCTGTCGTCTGCATTAGAACTCGCGGTATCTGATGAAGCCGAGATACGTAGTCCTCATAATGCTTCACCGAATCAAAAGGCACCGAGAGTGGCAGATCGGCCAGGCTGGTATGAACTCCATTCTGCTGATTCACTGGCATCTCGTATTCCTTCAGATCAAAATCAGCAATGCGCTGGCTCAGTACACGAGCCAGCAGATCGTGGGAAAGCTGGTCCTGATCAGAGAAGTCAGTTGTCGGAATGGACTGCAACCGCGTCAAGAAGTACACATCCCCCTCATGACGGCCAAGGATGCCTGGGATGGAATAATCCGCAAGCTTATCGTTGTAGCGGTAGTCGCCAAAGGCAGTGGCGCGCTCCGGAAAATTTTTCAGGTCGGTTTCGTATTGCTCTTCGAAAAGGGCGTTCTGATCGGCGAGACGTGAAGCGAGTGGTTTTGATTCCCGAGCGAAGGCGGTGGACGCGAGCGCGACGAGCAAAATTAAGGGTCGGGAAGGACGCATAAGTTTAGGCATTAGCGAAACTATCTTTATCTTTGGCCTTCGACTCCGGCTTCGCTGCGTTCGGATGTTGGCACCACAATCGTCTGTATATTTTGGCCGGCCATGAGACGGTCGAAGTTGGGTAAGTCCGTCCTCTGAATTTGGGCCCAACGTGAGAGCGAATCATCGGCTTGCTTTTTCAGGCGTTCGAATTGCGCGTAGTCGGCCTCGGTGGGTGCTGAGTCGGTACCTTGCCCTACTGCCATTGCCAGATAGGCGAGCTTGGCATCGACTTTTTGGGGATACGCCAGCGAATCTTCATTTGACTTTACTTTTGCCTGAATCATTTCGTCGCGGATTGCGAGCAATTTCTGATCGAGATCGGCGGCCGCTCCTACCACTGTTTTGGTGCTGGCATTTTCGGGGAGACGTCGCTTGAGTCCACCGACTTGCAGGCGTACATCCTGAATCTGATTGACGGTTTCGTAAACGCGGCTCAATTCATCGCGAATTTGAAGAAGTAAATCAAACTGTTTTTGTAAATCCGCTTCCGCTACCTTCAGGCGGGGATCAAGTTTCACTTCGAAAGGCGCGTTTTCGCTTTTGCCGTTTACGGTAACGCGGACTGAATACTTGCCGGGAAGCACTAATGGCCCCATGCCCCCATCTTTGTATTCGTAAAGATAATAATCAGGAACGCGACTCGCGCCCTGGTAGCGCATATCCCAGACGAGGCGATTTAACCCGGCTTCAGGAGAAAGCTGTTTTTCAGGCTTTTTGTCCTCGGGATTCAGCGGTTCATCCACCTCCTGGGTTTTCTCGCTGGAGTACTTGCGAATTACTTTTTGCGAGGCGTCGAGGATCTCGACGGTAGTTTCCCCTTTGGGCTTCTCTTTCAAGAAGTAATAAAAAACGGCTCCCGGCGGAGGATTCTGCCCTACAAGTATGGGCTTCGGGGCGTCGTCCTGATCGGGATTCTGCATGCGATAGGCGGTTGCTGGAGTGTAGAGATGGACACCTTTATTAATGACATCGCCGGTGAACTGCCGCAACGGCGACAAGTCATCGAGCACCCAGAAAGCGCGGCCGTGAGTGGCAAGCACCAGGTCGTCGTTCTTTACCACCAAGTCGTGAATCGGAGTGGTGGGAAGATTCAGTTGCAGCGATCGCCAGTCTTTTCCATCGTTGAAGGAAACGAACATTCCGGTTTCAGTTCCGGCATAAAGGAGACCCCGCTTCTTTGGATCTTCGCGGACCACACGAACGAATGTGTTATCAGGAATTCCATTGATAATTTTGGTCCAGGTCTTTCCATAATCCGCTGTCTTCAGAATGTAGGGATGCATGTCGTCATTCTGGTGACGATCTATCGCCACATATGCGGTGCCGGCATCGAACGTTGAGGCATCGATTTGGCTGATGCGGCTCCATTCCGGGAGTAGTGATGGCGTGACGTTGGACCAATGTTTGCCGCCGTCGCGAGTGATGTGGATGAGTCCATCATCGGTACCAGCCCAGATTAAATCCTTGGCAAGTGGCGACTCAGCGATCGCGAAAATGGTGTCATAGTATTCGGTGCCAGTATCATCGATGTCGATCGGTCCACCGGAAGGCTGTTGCTTGCTTTTATCGTTGCGAGTGAGATCGGGACTGATTGCGTCCCAGTGCATGCCACCGTTGGTAGTTTTAAATAACTGCTCTCCCGCGTGATACACCGTGTTGGGATCATGGGGAGAAATCATTAGCGGGGCGGTCCATTGGAAACGGTGAGGCAGGTTGAAGGCCCCGCCGCCATCACTGATCTCAGGCAGTTCCTGGATGTCGCGCAGTTGACCGGTGCTCTTGTCGTAGCGCGTTATTTTTCCCTGGTAGTCGCCCGCATAGACTATGTTCGGATCGGGCGGATAAGGGGCGATGTACCCAGCCTCTCCGCCTCCCACCTGATACCACTCGGGAGTGTCGATGAATCCATTGTCGCTACGGCTGGCGATGGCAATCGTCGTGTTGTCCTGCTGCGCCCCATATATGTAGTAAGGCGTGCGCGTGTCGGTGGTCACGTGATAGAACTGCGCGGTCGGCTGGTTGTTCTGCGGTGTCCAGGTGACGCCGCCGTCGAGGCTCACCGTCACTCCCCCATCGTTGGAGACGATCATTCGACGGGTGTTTTGCGGATCGATCCACATACCATGATTGTCGCCATGCGGAACTTTTACTTTGTTGAAGGTGTGTCCGCCGTCGGTCGATTTGTAAAACTCGACGTTCGCTATATAAACCGTTTCGGCCGATTGAGGATCGGCAATGATGTGCATGTAGTACCACGCCCGCTGCCAGAAGGCGCGATTGTCGTTGATTAACTGCCAGGTTTCTCCGCCATCGTCTGAGCGGTAGAGGCCGCCCTCGTGGGCTTCAATTAGAGCGAAGATGCGATCAGAGTTCGATGATACCGCTACGCCGATTTTTCCATAGGGGCCCTTAGGCAGGCCGTGTTCTTCGAGTCGCTTCCAGGTAGTACCGCCGTCATTGGAACGGTAGAGCCCGCTTCCCGCGCCTCCGCTGGAGAGATTCCAGGGACTGCGCCGGGCTTCCCAAAGAGATGCGAAAAGAATATGGGGATTGTTGGGATCGAAAGCTATGTCGATGCCCCCGGTATTCTCATCTTTATAGAGGACGCGCTGCCAGGTCTTGCCACCATCAGTGGTGCGGAAAATTCCGCGCTCGGTGTTAGGACCGAAAGGGTGCCCCAAGGCCGCGACGAACACGATGTCGGCGTTTTTTGGATCGACGATTACTTTGCCGATGGCGCGCGAGTCGCGCAGGCCGACATTGTTCCAAGTCTTGCCGCCATCGAGCGTCTTGTAAACTCCGTCACCGTGGGAGATGTTGCCGCGAATGCAGGCTTCCCCGGTGCCGACATACACGATGTTCGGGTCGGAAGGGGCGACGGCAAGGCTTCCAATGGCGGAGACGGCTTGCTTATCGAACACTGGCTTCCAGGTCATTGCGCCATCGTTCGATTTCCAGACACCCCCGCCGGTGGCGCCGAAAAAATAGGTGTTAGGATCGCCAGCAATGCCAGATGCTGTAAGGGAGCGGCCGCCGCGGAAGGGACCCACCACTCTGTACTTCATTCCTTTGAATAGCGGATCTTCTTTTTCTTCTTCGCTCTTCGCGGCCGCGGCGTCGGCGGGACTCGCCGGTGATTGGTCGGCCGTGGGCTTTTCAGGAAGTTTGCGATCGCGATCGCGTTGTCGCTGTGCAAGAGCAGCAGGCGAAGAGGCTAAGAAAGTAAGAGCAAGGAGGAATGTTAAAAGTCGATTTAACTGAGGGCCCATGAGGATCTCCAGAAATGCGCGTCGCCTATTTTACCGCGAAGAATGTTGTATCAGAAAATGACTTACTGGTTGTGTGTGAGCGTGCGTCCAAAACAAAGTTCAGTCATGTATGCACTAGAACCTTTCTCATCCTTCATTCCTTCGCGTTATTTTTTCTTCGTTGTAAAATGCGAAAATGCCTACTGGTTCTTTTCCAGCAACTCCGCTCGCGCTGACAACAATTCTTTGCGCCTCGCCGCGTCGACTTTAGGATAGGCGAGATTCAAGTCTTCCAGCGCTTCCACAATCGCGGACGCAACCACGACCCGCGTGTACCATTTATTGTCTGCGGGCACTACGTACCAAGGAGCATTTTTTGTGGCGGTTGCCTTAATCATCTCTTCGTAGGCCTTCATGTAGTCGTCCCAATTCTGGCGCTCGCGCACATCTGATGGAGATAGTTTCCAATTTTTATCGGGCTCGTCCATGCGGTCCAGAAAACGTTGCTTCTGTTCTTTCTTGGAAAGATTTAGAAAAAATTTTCGGACAAGAATGCCGTTGCGATCAAGATAACGTTCGAATGCGTTAATGTCCTGAAACCTATCCTGCCAAAAATCTTTTCCAATTAGCGAAGCAGGGATACGTTCGTTTGCCAGCACCTGCTTGTGAACTCGTACTACCAAAACTTCCTCGTAGTAAGAGCGATTAAAGATGCCAATCCGTCCACGTTCTGGGAGTCGCACCATACTTCGCCATAAATAGTCGTGATTCAGCTCTTCCTCTGATGGGGTCTTAAACGAATAAACCTGGCATCCCTGCGGATTCAATCCCGACATCACATGCTTTACAAGGCCATCTTTTCCCGCTGCGTCCATACCTTGAAAGACAACCAGCAGGCCCCAGCGATCTTGCGCGTATAGCTTGTCTTGAAGCTCAGCGAGCGCGGCCACGCCCTTTGCGAGCAGTTCTTTGGCATGGTCCTTGTTGTTGTGTTCGCCGGTGTCGGCAGGATCGAAGTCTTTCAGCCGGAATTTCTTGCCATGGTCAACGCGGTACGGTTTGGCCAGTTTGCTCGCCCAACTCATGCGATCTCCTTAGCGTCTTGCGCCTAATTCACAGACGATGAAGTTTATCGCATTTGGGGAGAAGGGTGCGGAGGCTTGGCGCGCTGTCAACGCTGCTCATCCGCTAAGAGTGCGGATGAGCGAGGTAACCGGAAGAATATCTTTATGCGGCCCCCCACTATTTCGCAGGAGTTTGTAATAGCACTGTACATGGAGAAACGGCAGACAACCGTTCCACGAAACGGAGGCCGCCCCAAGAATTTTTCAACCGATCCGCTGCAGAAAGGATTGCTCTATGTCGCGTGAAGCAGGGAACGTCCCGTCTGTCCCCGGGTTTACCCACCCCAAATGAAGAATGAATTGGAAAACAGAGTGTTCGCGTCGCCCGGCAAAAATATTGAACAGTGGGTCTCTGGCCTTTAAAATGCTGAGCGAAGTTCTACCTAGCCGACACTTTGCCAACCACGCGGAGAGAGTTATGTTGGCAGCAAGAGTATTCGCTTTCGGCTGTCGATTGGGGCTTGGGTTCCTGATTTTTGTGCAGTTACCCGGCAACATACCGGCCGTGTGGGCGCAGACGACCACAGCAACGAATCCAGCCCCGATCATCGTCAGTAATGCCGACGAGGTTTCGGTCGATCTGGTGGTGCGAGATAAAAAAAACAGGCTGGTGACTGATCTCAAGCCCTCTGACATTGTGGTGACGGATAGCGGGGTCCCGGTACCGATCTCAAACCTTCGGCTTGTCGCGGGCGATTCGGAAAGATCGCATCTGGTAACTCTGGTGTTTGACCGGCTTGATTCATCCGCGGCAAAAAACGCCCGTGAGATAGCAGTGAAGATACTAAAAATGGCGCCCGTGCCGGGAATCTCGTTCGCGGTGCTGAAGGTTCGGGGGCGCCTCAATTTATTGCAGACGTTTACCACTGACCGAAATGCGCTCTCAAAAGCGATTGGGTTGGCGACATCCGGGGAAAAGTCAGAAGCGCAAAGCAGTTCCGCGGTTCCCGAAAAAGCACTTATCGCAGCGGCAACGGCATCTGGGCTTTCGGGGGCAAGTGTGAGCGCAAATGAGCGAACACTTTCGCGAATGATATTAGCGAGCCTGGAAGATTCTCAACGCATCGTGCAGGACCAGCATGCTTCGCCGCCGCTTGCAGGGTTGCTGGCGCTGTCGCGGACCCAGCGGCAACTAACGGGACGAAAGATCGTCGTCTATTTTGCGCAAGGATGGAGCTGGACTCGAATTCGATGGACATGATCCATTCGATCATCGGCGCGTCGAACCAGAGCGGAGTAAGCATTTATACGGTAGACGCCAACGCGCTGGACCGGGAAGCCGGGCAGGGATTGATGGCTGCCGTCGCGATCGGGAATGTTAAGAGTAATAACGCGATAAATCCTGCGCCAACCGGAGTCAACGCTCCGCACGGCGCATATGGGCCCGGAATGGTTAGTCAAATCAGCGATCAACTTTCACGTTTAGAGAATGAAGGCCCAGGCGCGGCCAAGGATCCTTTGGCAGCGCTCGCCATAAGTACCGGCGGGGGGTGCATGGGCGCAGCGGACAGTTTGAAGAAGCCTTTGGGCATGTTAATCGAGGACATGACAAACTACTACGAAGCCTCGTACGTGCCAATTATTACCAATTTTGACGGGCAATTTCGCGCGGTTGTGGTGAAGCCCGTACGTAAGGACCTAAGAATACGGTCAACGGCTGGTTACTTTGCATTGCCTCCTGGGGCGGGGGCAGGCATACGTCCATTTGAGGCTCCACTTTTGAAGATACTCACTGAACCGCAGCTGCCTGTGGAGTTAGGTTTGCTTCCAAAATATTTCAAATGGAGATTTGCCGGACGGAAATGCGAACACCGTTGCTGTTGAGGTTCCTCTTTCGGAGTTGGAGATAAAAAAGGATTCGAGTACTCATCTATTTTCCGCGCACCTCGCTATTGTGGCGCAAATCAAGAACAAGGCTGGCGAAACCGTAGAACACTTCAGCGAAGATATTCCGCGGCATGGAACATTTGATGGATGACGAAGTGCGCTCGGAGTAATCACGCTGCAAAGACATTTCAGTGCCGTGCCGGGGGAATATCTTTTGGAGGCTGTCGTACTAGACCGTAACAGCGGCAAGGCTGGTGCACAGCGGACGAACTTCGAAATCAGCAAGGAGGTCGACGGCCCTTCGCTTAGTGACGTCGCGATCGTGCGGCGAACCGAGCCATTTAAAACGGAGATGGACCCGTTGGAACGGCTTCGTTATGAGACCGGGAAGATTGTCCCAGACCTTACAGCGGACATTACCAGTAAGGCGGGTAGTATTTCTTTGTTCTTTATTATCCATTTCGGAGAACAAACGGCGGGCCCGCGGAACTCGCCATGGAAGTGTAGGAATGGCGACAAATAGCGAGCATGCCGTGCCTTTACGTAAGTCGACTGGGCACGGGGCAGTGCCTTATATGGTACGATCAAGAGTTTTACCGCCGGCCATTATGAGGTAACAGCGTTAACTCAGGACGGAAAAACAGCCGCCAGCAGCGTATCATCCGTCGTGGGAGGGGCGGAACTCGCAGGCGCGACGGTGCCGTCGCGAGGACCGCCACAGGGTCTAGCGGCGACATTGAAAACCCAGCAGAGTTAAAAACTCAAGAGCTTGGCATTGAATCCAGCGGAAGCGGAAGTCTGACAATCCCATCGTCGCGAACCCTGCATCCGCGCCGTCAGAGGACCAACTGCAGGCCATCTTGGCTGCCGCAAGGTATCATGCCCTCAGCTACTCATTGTCATTGCCGAATTTTACTTGTGTGGAAATCACTGATCGATCCGTCGACCCCGCCGGCAATGGGCATTGGAGACATAAAGACAAGTTCGCTGAATTACTGCGCTATGTGGACAACAACGAAAGCCGGACCATGCTGAAAGTCAATGGGGAATCAAGTTCGATGCAGCGTTCAGAGCTTAATGGACCAATTTCACAGGGTGAGTTCGGAGGCGTGCTCAACGCGGTTTTCCGACTGTCTTCGAAAGCTGATTTTCAATACAGAGAAAACGCCACGCTAGGGAGTGGAACTGTGCTGGTGCTTAGTTATCGGGTAGCTCGTGAGAATTCAAATTTCGGGCTTAGCGACAGTAACCAGCAAATTAGCGTCGGCTTTCTGGCTTTGTATACATCGACAGTTTAACCAGCAGCGTTCGGCGGATCACGGTGGAAGCTGATAGCGTACCGGGAAATTTTTCCTTACGATCGACATCGATCACGGTGGAATACGATTACATCGCAATAGGCACGCACATTATATGGTGCCATTGGGCGGAGGTTAGCTGCTCCCAAGGAAGCAGAAAGTATTTAAACAGAAATTGAATTTCGGAATTACAAACGCTACGCTTCCCAGGCAAAAATAATATATGGGAACCAATCTATGCGCTGAGTCGCCGCAAAATAGTTTCTCCATAGGGCCCGTGGTTGCACTTTTCGGCGAGGCGTCTAGCTTTTCGCGCTCTTACGGAGGCTTCCGAAGCATCTTCGGGGCGGTAAAGCCGGAATATGAAGCGAGATTCCCCCCGCTCGCTCACGGTTGATCTCTCCGACACGTCGATCGAGGAACATGTCCTCTAGAAACAGTCAGTCAAAGAAGCTGAATGTAGACATTCCAGCGGATGGCTCACTCGGTCATCCAAAGCGTCTCGCTGCGTAAAGCAGCGATCCACCGGATTCAGACCGGATTTCCGGAACTCCCAGTTGCTGTCGTATTAGATCGAGGCATTTTGCCGTCGGCGTTACAGAAGTAAGCATGAAAGGAGTCGTTCAGGATGTTTCCATTCGCGTCATAGCTGCTTTCCGCAAGCGAGGAGTGATGTTGGATGCGTTATACGGCATTGAGGAAAGCGAGCCGTGGAGGTTGCCGAAGCCGATCGTAGCCGAAAGTCTGCGACCACACCGACCCACAGTTGGCCGTCAGCAAGCGGGACAAATCGCCGTGGGTATAGTTACAAGTCTGCGCTTCGCCCCCGTAAACGGATCGGTAGTCGACAACTTTGAGCCTTCCTTCAGGTGTAATCAGATTTCCGATTTCGGAGGAGCCGTTGACCGTGAATTTGTATTGTGTCATCCGCCCCGTGCTGGGATCGTACTGAAAGGCATCTGAATCCGCCGAACCGAAGGTGATCCCTGTCACCTGGCTGGCGGTATTGTAACTGGTCGCGCTCACCGGGTGTCTGGACGGTAGTGGTACCGACGGTGAAGTCGCCGGCCCTCGCCGTCTGCGCCATAGTTAATGGTGGGAATTCCAGCAATTGACATGGTCTTGAGAGCACCATTGGCCCAGTACGCAGCACTTGGATTGTAATAGCCTCCAGAGTGAGGAGCAAATCGTAGTGTGTATGTTGGTCGACCATCGCCCCGTAGTAAACCGGAAAGGTGAGAGTACTGCAGAGATCCGCGCGATCAATAATAGTCCGCAACATGGTTAAAACACGGGGGCAGGGAAAACATGGGGACAGACGGGACGTTCCCTAATTTCCGCCCAATGCGGGAAGTTCCTGCCAAAAAAAGGAACTTACTTTGGCTGGGCCGGACCATTCTTGATAAGTTCCGCCCCATGGCTCGATTGCCGCGCATGGTTGTCCCCGATGTGCCTCATCATGCCACGCAACGGGGAAACGCGAGGCAAACGATCCTGGGCGACGATGGCGATTGCATTGCCTACCTGGAATTGTTACAGCGGTACTGTAAGCTCTACCATCTTCCTCTAATCGGATACTGCCTTATGTCGAATCACCTGCACCTGATTGCAGTTCCTCCAAATGCAGAAGCCTTATCGCAAACGCTGAAGCATACTCATGGACGCTACGCCTCGTATTGGAACGGCCGGCACTCGTCCAGCGGTCACGTGTGGCAGGGTCGGTTTTATTCCTGTCCAGTGGACCATTCTCATGTGTTGGGCGGCCTTACGGTACGTGGAACTGCCCCCGCTACTGCGCGAAATTTGAATTGTCCCCTGCCATGAGCATGACAAAAAAAATTTTGTCCGCGATTTTGAAATACTTGTAAAGTTAAGATTGGTGCGAGGCCACGCCATGTGCAGAAACATCAAAATTCTTTTTAATTTCGATCCGCCGGTCACGGACGATGAGGTTCGCGCGGCATCTCTTCAATTCGTAAGAAAAATCAGCGGCTTCAGCAAACCCTCGAAAGCCAACGAGAACGCGTTTTTAGCCGCTATCGATGAGGTTGCTGCCGCTTCTTCTCGGCTGCTGCGCGCGCTTGAGACTGACGCGCCTCCGAAAAACCGTGAAGAAGAGGCAGCCAAGGCCAAGGTGCGTTCCGCGGGCCGCTTCGCAGCTTGAAGATCGTGGCTCACTATCTCGAAGATAATATTCAGCGTGGTTGTCGTTTAATTGGCTTGAGACCATACCCACAGAGGTGACCATGACCGCAGCACAAGTTCTGCTGGAAGATTTTGATTCCGAAATGTCAAATACTCGGCGCACTCTTGAAAGGGTGCCGGAGGACAAGCCGGAATATCGTCCACATCCGAAATCGATGGCGATCGGCAAGCTTGCCATGCACTGCGCCACCATACCGTTGTTCGGCGCATATCTTCTTATGGATGAAGGAATGGACTTGGCTGCATCCAAACGTCCCCACGCCGATCTGACATTTAAGTCCCGAGCAGAATGTCTAAAACGGTTTGACGAGAGTTCCGCGAAATGCCGCGCTGCCCTTATGGCAGTCACCGATGAACAATTGGCGACTCGGTGGCGATTCAGCTTCGGAAACGACCTAATATCCAACGATTCACGTTCCCTAAGTTTCCGCCGGATGTGCTTCAACCACATGATTCACCACGTATCCCAGTTAGGGGTTTATCTGCGATTACTTGACGTCCCAGTTCCGGCGCTTTATGGCCCCTCAGCGGACGAACAATGGTCGGCAAAGTAAGTAAAAGATGAGATTCTCCCGCTAGGTTGCTGAGAAGAATGGATTAGTACTTCCCTCTCTTGTCTTTGCCGCCCGCCTACTCTAAGGTCGCCTTAGGGGTGATATGGCGTTCGCAAGTGCGTATCTCGTTGGAGACACTGGGGGCAGGCTGGATAAGCGTGCGCGAAATCACAGCGCGGTTGGTTTTCCTGTTCCTGTTTGCTTCCCCAGCGCTGGCAACTAATGTCTTGACCTACCACAATGACAATCAGCGAACTGGCCTTAATCCTCTAGAGACCATATTGACTCCTTCCAATGTAAACCAATCGAGTTTCGGGAAACTCTTTACGTTCCCTGTTGACGGTGTGATCGACGCTCAGCCGCTTTATCTTGCTGGCGTCGCAATACCGAATCAAGGCACACATAACGTGGTTTACACGGTGACCGAGAACGACAGCGTGTATGCGTTCGATGCCGACAACGGAACACCCTTTGGCACGTTTCCGTGCTAGGAGCCGGAGAAACGCCCTCGGATACCCACAATTGCGAACAAATCATTCCGCAAATCGGCATTACCTCAACACCGGTGATCAACCTTCAGGTCGGACCCCACGGAACTATATACGTGGTGGCCATGAGCAAGACCGGCAGTAGTTATTTTCAGCGAATTCATGCGCTCGACGTCACCACCGGTCAGGAACAGTTTGGCGGACCCTTTGCCATTCAAGCGAGTTATCCGGGTACGGGCGACAACAGCAAAAATGGTTCGGTCATATTCGATCCCAAACAATACGCGGAACGCCAGGGACTTCTGAGCCTGAATGGGGTCATTTACACGGCTTGGACTTCCCATTGCGACTATCGGCCATACACGGGATGGGTGATTGGGTTTCGCGCGACTAATCCGGCGCAAAGCACAGTCCTCAACCTGACCCCGAATGGCAGCGAAGGAGCGGTGTGGCAGAGTGGCGCTGGAATGGCGGCGTATGGCGGAAACATATTTTTTCTCGATGGAAACGGGACTTTTGACACAACCCTGAATTCCTCGGGTTTCCCCATCAATGGCGACTACGGAAACACTTTCCTGAAAATTAGTTTGACGGGGAGGAAGCTAGCTGTCGCCGATTATTTGCGATGTCAAACATCAGTGCCGAATCCGACGCGGACGTCGATCTGGGATCCGGCGGCACCTTGGTCGTGCCAGGACAAGTTGATGCACAAGGAGTGACCCGACACCTGGCATTGGGCGCGGGAAAAGACGGCAATATATATGTAGTGGATACGGCAAACCTGGGCAAATTCAATCCGAGCAACGACAACAATATTTACCAGCAAATAAACGGGGTTTTGGGTGCAGGTATCTGGTCTATGCCGGCGTATTTCAACCACAGCGTTTATTATGGCCCGAAGCTAGGGCACCTCATGCAGTTTCAGTTTAGCCAAGCGAAACTCTCGACCGCGCCGGTTTCGCAATCCGCAAATTCCTTCATCTACCCCGGCACCACCCCGAGCGTGTCATCGAATCAGAACACGAATGGAATCGTCTGGGCAATCGAGCACACCGGCAACTCGGTGCTCCACGCGTACGACGCGACCAATCTCGGCACTGAGCTTTACAATTCGAACCAGGCTTCCGCTGCTCGCGATCACTTTGGCCAAGCCACCCATTTCGGAACCCCTACCATTGTGAACGGCAAGGTCTATGTAGGGACTACATCGGGAGTCGCAGTTTTCGGATTGCTGAAATAGCGCGAAAGTTATCGTGGATTACACAGGTACGGCGGTTTCTTGTTGCGAATGGCTTCCGCGCTGCTTGCTCAACTCGAGTTGAAAAGCTTGGGGTGTGAGGCTGGACCTGGTCAGGAATAGATCAAGCAGAGGGTCTTCGGGCGCACCTGAAATTGGCGATTGAGGGGCGGTTTCATCCGATGCGTCCAGGCTTTCTGGCTGCACCATCAGGTCGGGAACCACTCCGTTATTCCCCATAAGCGTTTGAATAAACTGTTCGACTTGTTCTTTCTGCACGCCGGTTTTTTGGGTGAATTCCACGCCCATTCCAATCTCGGGATGCATGACCCTAACAATTCCTTCGACCTTAACTTCACTCTCAGCAGCGCGCATCGATAAGGTCAACCTGGTGCGTACGGGGTACGGAGAAGTCAACTCCAGGTAACATCCACCCAGGCTCAGGTCTGTCAGCTTGCATGCAACTGGGGGATCGTCTTTCTCAAGGTCTGGGGAATTTCTCGCCAGCCAGGCATTGAGCTGTATTTGCACATCTGCCGGCAGATCGACAAAGCGGATTCCTGTTTGGCGCTGGGAGTTTTCCCAAGCAACTTCCCCGGAACAAAAGAGCGTGTATTCGGTTCCGGGAAGGATGAAGCGGACCTGCATGCGTTCGCCATTTTTCAGCCGGCGCGACAAGTTGAGTGCAATTCCGCCTTCGCCGATGTCGGAAGTCATTGCGGATTGTTCCGGTCGGCCGCCATCGAAAATCAGGCTTACTTTAATTTCAACTGGGATGCGATTATTGCGGCGGCGCTCACGCTTCATCAGTGCGCGCGCTGCGCGGAAACTAGTCTTAGCTCGTTCCACTGAGATTGGGGTGTACAGGACAAAGTGTGCCCCGAGTTCAAAGGCGCTGCCCAATCCTTTTTGCCCATCCACGATGGCGACGGCGACGGCGCGCTTATTGCATGGGGCGGAGCGGGCACTCTTGAGAACACTCGACGCCAACTGCTCTCCCGTGCAATCGACGATTACGGCCTCAAAGCGACTTCTGGTGAGCTTCTGAATAGCAGCGTCGGCACTAGGACAATGCTCTACGTTAATCTCCAATTCATTGAGCACGCGGCGCAAAACGCGGACAATTTTCTCATCGGAACACAGGAGCAGGGCTTGAAGGTTCATTTATACAGAGTCCAGAAGGTAGGGCTTATTAAATGTAGGATTCGTCTAAGTACCGAGTCAATCGAAGTGCCATCGTGCACGATTACCGTGGTAACCCGAAAGTTACTCAGAAATGGCTACTACCGCGGAACATGCTGGGACTGGATCTAGCGCCGATCCGAAGAGGTTTGGTTCTGGGGTTGCGGTCCTCAGGAAACGTGTAAAGGCGCAGACGCGTGAAATTGACTAGCGAAAAGAAACACAGTAGAATCACTAACTTCCGTGAGCGCGATTGAAAACACCACAGTCTTGGATTTTGCAGAATCTTTACCGGCAGAATTTAACTCTAATTTCCAGGTGACTGATATTTTTCGACGTGAGGACTGACCGATGGCAAAGCGACGTGGCAATCCAAATTGGGGCAAGCCGGAACCGATCGGGCCGATTACGCCCACTGTGACTGAATTCGAACAGGTGGTGAAGGAATACAAACTGTCTCCGGACCAATATTTGCGGTCGACGCGTTTGCGGGAGTGGGCGCGACGCAACAAAAATTCCAAGTACATCCCGGAACCTCTATTGGAGGCTTGGGGATTCGAGATTGAATCGACATTGTGATGAATTGAGGCGTTTGACCGGAGAGGCCGCAGAAAATGCGGCCTTTTCGTTTGCAAGAAAGAAGTTTTAATCGTTTGCTAAAATTTCTATGACAGTGAACACGAAGCCCCCATTCACCGACGTTGAAAGTGCCATTGCTGAAATTCGCGCCGGAAGAATGGTGGTGGTTGTCGATGATGAGGATCGCGAGAATGAAGGCGATTTGACGCTCGCGGCTGAGAAAGTTACGCCGGAAGCGATAAACTTCATGGCCAAATTTGGACGCGGCCTTATTTGCCTGGCCATGACCGAGGAGCGGCTCGATCATCTTCGGCTCGGTCCAATGAGTTTGGAGAATACCTCAAATTACGGTACGGCATTTTGCGAAGCGATTGATGCGCGGGAAGGCGTGACCACGGGAATTTCCGCTTATGACCGTTCGCACACGATTCAAGTAGCCATCGATCCAGCTACACGTCCCGCAGATCTGGCCAGGCCAGGGCACGTGTTTCCGCTGCGGGCACGCAAAGGCGGCGTGTTGGTGCGGGCGGGGCAAACCGAAGCAGCCGTGGATCTTGCAAGGCTGGCTGGCATGGTGCCAGCCGGAATCATCTGCGAAATCATGCGTGATGATGGGACGATGGCGCGTGTCCCCGATTTAATCGAGTTTTGCAAACTCCATGATTTGAAAATGTTGACCGTGGCGGATTTGATTCGTTACCGCTTGCAGCACGAGCGCTACGTTCATCGTGTAGGAGAAGCTTTAGTCAGCACGCGGCATGGTGAATTTCGATTGATCGCTTACGAAAGCGAGATCGACGGCGGAGAATCCCATGTGGCGATGGTTTACGGCGATGTGGCTACTCCCATAATTTCGCCTGACACGGCGGTTTTGGTTCGGATGCACGCGCACTGTTTGGTGGGAGACGTTTTTGGAGCCACGGCTTGCGATTGTCAGCAGACGTTGAACGCCTCCATGAAAGCCATTGCCCGCAAAGGTCGCGGAGCGCTTATCTACCTACATCAGACTGCTAAAGGAATCTCGGTCGATCGGGTTGGCGACCGCACTTCCATATCTTTTCATAGAGACCGCAATCCCTCGCTACCAAGCGCGGAAAGCGAGAGAAAAACGCAGCGCGAGATCGGAATCGGAGCGCAGATTTTGTCGGACTTAAATTTGCGCCGGATTCGGCTTTTGACGAATCACCCGCGTAGAGTTGCGGCACTGGAAGGATTCGGAATCGAAATAGTCGAGCATGTCCCTTTGGAACTAGAAGCAATTGAAGCAGCAAAAAATTAGAAGGGTTTGCGGATAACGATTTCGCTGTCGTTGATGAAAAATTGCGCGCCGCATTGATCTGACCCACAAATAACCGGCAACAAACCCGCGATCTGCTTGCGAGTGATAAGGCCAAGGGTACCGCAATTTGGGCATGACAGCACGGCCCAATAAGGGTCGGCGGTTTCCCCGACCTTTCCAGCATTTTCCAGCACGAAGATTGTTCCGGGAGACATCTGCTCCGGGATCCATTCGGTAAGAATGTCCAGTTCCCCTACCATGCGGCCTCCATTCGGAAAGCTCGGGTCGTGTGCCTCGTTTTCATCGTCCAGCAAAGATTGAGCAGGTTTCTTCACTTCGGTTCGCTACGGTAGAGATGACAAATTCATGTTGATTCTGTGATCGTGACATATTCGGTCATCAGGCTCTTTTCTTCGCTCGCCTGACACCTTTGGATTCGGTCGTTTGTGGAACGCATTTGCTAGCTTTCTTTTCTCCGCGAATCATTGCCCTGACCTGTCTTACCTTGTCGCTGAGGCACACGGCTAACATTGCCTGCCGCGAATTCTTGAGGATGTCCACGATTTCTGTGGGGGATGTTTCCAGATATAAGGATGAGCCGTCCGTCAGCAGGTGGTAGTCAGATTTGCCACCGACCGTTTCAGCGAGGCGTTTTTTGAATTCCTTTTGCAGGAAACGCACAACTTTTCGAACGCCCTGCAACGAAAATCCTCGGCGGCGCAAATCGCAAATCACTGAAACTTCCACCAGATCGTCCATCGAGTAAAGACGGCGGTGGCCGTCGCGCGTAGGCACAACAATGTTGCGCTCATCCCACCACTGCAACTGGCGGGGAGTGATGCCCGTTAGTCTCGACACGTCGCGGGAAGTAAAGAACTCCTGCATATGTTTGAAAACAAAATCGATTGTTTATGTTTCAAACATTCTAGGGTGCAATGGGCAGGTGTCAATGATTGATCGGCGTGGGAGGGTGACTAAAGATATTCGTTAATGTCTATTACGGCGATCCCTGTTACGGGGGGGGAGAAGTCCGTGGATTGAATACGAGGTACTCCGCGGAAGCGCGATTGTGGAACAGAGCTTTTTTGTGGCAGTGACTTGAAGGGCGGGGCTTCGGCCAGGCTGTAAGAGCTCCGAATTGATCAACCGAGCAGACCAAAGCCGCTTACCTTCAAAGATAAGCTCCAGTGACTTTCCGCAGCCTCTTGGGTCGGGTCTGTAATGCGCGGTTCTGAGGAATCAGAAACTGGCGCGGAAGTTGATCAGCCACTCCACCCCCCACGAAGTGCACCACTTCCAGGCGGTCGCCTTCAGCGAGCGACGTTTGCAGCCAAAGATCTCTCGGTACAATGGAATGGTTCAATTCCACGGCAACGCGATCTTCTTTCATGCCAAGTTGGGCGATAAGGATAGCTAGGGAGATATGATCAGAAAATTCCCGCTCCTGACCGTTGAGTTGAATTTTCATTAAAAATTTGTTCTACGCGTCAACTTTGCGCAGTTGAAACTTTCGTGTTGCGGTGCGGCCGGCGTAGTTTGCCTGCACCAGCAAAGATGAATCTGGCAAGGATGTTTCGTCGACTTCGATTTTCATTTCCGCGTCGCCGCTGGGGTTGGTCACGACCTGAGTATAAAAAGGAACTGCATCGAGCCGGGCAAACCGCACGGTAAGGCGGGCGCCTTCGACTCCAGCGCCGCCGTCGGTTACGTGTAGTCGCATAATCAGTTTGTGATCGGAGTGGACCGACTCGGCATTCAGCCACTGCACGTCCAACTCTTTTATCGCGGCGAGTACTTCGGGACTTTCACGCTTATCGAGAACGGAGTCCAGTTTTCCATCGCGAATAGAATCCAACACCAGGCGATGCTGATCACGCAATATGGTTTCTTTTTGCTGGTCGTTGAATCCCGCTTCGGAAGCGCGGTCCGCATAGGACTTGGCGCATTTCCCAATGCAGCGGCCGCGCACGAAGACTTGCGTCTGCAATAACAGTTCGCTTTCGCGGGCCTCGCTTTGAACGTGATAGATCGTGTCTTCGTGCTTGATATCGGTATTGAAACCAAAAATCATGGGGGAAGTTTGAGCGCCTGTTAAAAATCTAACACGTTTGAAAAAACTTCTTCAGAAATGACGTTGCTCTCTTGACACTGGTGTTCATGAAAACTAGTCTAGAGTGTTTAATTCAGCCGCCCGATTATAAATAGCCGTTCGGAAAATATGCCCGACAATTATTTTGCCCGTTACCTGCCGTTATTAATCCATTTCCTGTTTGCGGCCGGCTTTGCCGTGGCGGTGGTTTCGCTTTCGTGGCTCATAGGGTACCGTCGGCCCACGCGGGCGAAGATGTCTCCATACGAATGCGGCATGACCCCGATAGGCGACGCCCAAGGCCGCTTCTCCGTCAAATTCTATCTGGTCGCAATGCTCTTTATTTTGTTCGATGTTGAAGCCGTTTTCCTCTATCCGTGGGCGGTGATCCTGCGCGACCTGAAGATGTTCGGATTCTGGGAAATGCTGGTTTATATAGGCATAGTTCTGGTGGGATATTTTTACATTTGGAAGAAGGGCGCCCTGGATTGGGGCGAGACTTCTACCGGTCGAGGTCAAGTCTAGTGGCTGTGGCTCCGGCGATCACAGATCTCGAGCAACTTAAGGACCATCCGGCGGTTTCCCGATTGCTTGCGTGGAACACTGCGGCGGTTGAGGGAGCGAAGTTTGATCGCGACGAGATGTCGATTTACGTGCAGCATTCGGCGATTCGCGAGGCTTGCGTTTTGCTGCGGGATGATCCCGGCTGCCGATTTAATTATCTCTCTGACGTGACGTGCGTGGACTGGCTCCCCTCTGAACCGCGATTTGAAGTGATTTATCACCTGCTATCGATTTCCAAAAAAGAACGGGTGCGGTTGAAAGTGCGCTTGAGCGGCGATGCCCCGGTTCTTGAATCCGTTACACCGGTCTGGCCTGGGGCAAATTATTTCGAGCGTGAGGTTTTCGATCTCTTCGGAATCCGATTCTTGGGACATCCTTATCTCCGCCGCATGCTCATGCCTGAAGACTGGGAAGGCCATCCGCTGCGCAAAGACTATCCCGTTGAGGGCTATCGCTGATGGGCCATCTCACCCAATTGCCGGCGCTTGAGGCCAATCAGGATAAGACCATGATCCTGAATATGGGCCCGCAACACCCGTCGACGCATGGCGTGCTGCGCCTGATTCTCGAGATCGATGGCGAAAATATCGTCCGCCTGATGCCTGACATCGGGTTTCTTCACACCGGAATTGAGAAGACTTGCGAGGCCAAGTTCTACCAGCAAGTGGTTACCCTGACCGACCGGATCGATTATCTCTGTCCCCTGACAAATAATCTTTGTTACGTACTCGCGGTCGAAAAGCTTCTGGGCCTGGAAATACCTCCCAAGGCGCAATGGTTGCGAGTAATGATGAATGAGTTGACCCGCATCAATTCGCATCTGGTATGGCTCGGCACGCACGCCATGGATATTGGCGCGATGACAGTGTTTTTGTATTGCTTCCGCGAGCGCGAAGATATTCTGCGGCTGTTCGAAGCCATTAGCGGCCAGCGCATGATGACCTCTTATTTCCGTGTTGGGGGCGTGGCGCTGGAGCCGCCGCTCGGATTTCTGGATCGCGTACGCGATTTCGCGCGACGATTCCCTTCCAAAGTGGATGAGTACGAAAATTTGCTCACCGGAAATCCTATCTGGGTGATGCGCACTAAGGGAGTTGCCAAGATTAGCGCGGAGGACGCAATTGCTTTGGGAGTAAGCGGACCGACTTTGCGAGCAAGTGGAGTGGACTTCGACCTGCGGCGCGACATGCCTTACTCCGGCTACGACAATTTTAAATTCAAAGTGCCCATTGCGACCGAGGGAGACGTCTTCGCTCGATATATGTGCAGAGTGCGCGAACTCCGTGAATCGATTGCGATCGTGCAACAGGCAGTTGACGGAATGCCCGAAGGTGCCATCAAGGCCGACGCTCCTAAAGTGGTGCTTCCCGACCGCGAAAAAATGAAGACGCAAATGGAAGCTCTCATTTACCACTTCAAGATCATTACCGAGGGCTTCGCGGTTCCTGAAGGAGAGGTTTATCAAGCAGTCGAATCCCCCCGGGGCGAGATGGGGTATTACGTAGTCAGTGACGGTACGGCGAAGCCATATCGGGTACACGTACGTTCTGCCTGTCTGGCAACTATGCAGGCGTTGCCGGCGATGTGCGAGGGAAAACTTCTGGCGGATGTGGTGGCGGCGATTGGGAGCATAGACATCGTGCTAGGAGAAATAGACCGCTAGCTTTTGAGAATAGTCGCGGGGCTTTAAAAGTTCGCGAAGGTATTGGGAAGGGCACGACTTTAGTCGTGCCGATAACGTTTGAAATGATTTCACGGCTCAGCTGAAACCCGCGCCTGCTCAGTACGATATGAAGTTTTCGGACCAATTCGAAACCCGCTTCGCGCAGATGCTGACGCACTATCCCACCAAGCGCTCCGTGCTCGTTCCAACGCTGCTCTACGCGCAGGATGAGGTCGGATTCTTGAGTCCGGAAGTGATTCACGAATTGGCGGAGCGCCTGGAACTGACCGATCTTGAAGTTGAAAACGTCATCAGTTACTACTCCATGCTGACCACCAAACCGCGCGGAAAATACAATGTGCAGGTCTGCACCAACATCGCCTGCCTGGTACGTGGCGGAGAGGAGTTGCTCGATCACTGCAAACACAAGCTAGGAATTGGACATAAAGGAACGACGCCGGACGGAATGTTCTCGCTGGAAGAAGTGGAATGCATCGGCGCATGCAGTTGGGCGCCAGCGATCCAAGTAAATTACGATTTTCACGAAAATCTGACCGCAGAAAAAGTTGATGAAGTGATCGAGCAATACCGAACGAAATAATTAAGTAATTTTGTAATCGGGTAATTTTGCAATTGAAAGGCAAAAAGCAATTAGGTGATTAAAGCTACAGATACAGATTTGAATTTTAAATTGCGCAATTACTAAATTACTCAATTACCCAATTTTCCCAAATGACTTCTTTAGTCTCCCATCCCGATGAAGTAAAGGTTGTGTCGAAGCGCTTTGGCATGGGCGCGACGAACATCGATCGCTATTGCGAGCTTGAGGGTTACTCCGCGTTGCAAAAAGCCTTGGGGATGCAGCCGGACGCCATCGTCAATGAAGTTAAGAATTCGGGCCTGCGCGGGCGCGGCGGCGCTGGGTTCAACACTGGGCTTAAATGGTCATTCGTTCCCAAGCAATCGGCAAAGCCAAAATATATTTTATGCAATGGCGACGAGAGCGAGCCTGGTACCTGCAAAGATCGCCTGATTTTTGAGCATGACCCTCACGCCGTAATTGAAGGAACCGTCATAGCCGGCCTGGCGGTGGGCGCGCATGCCGGGTACATCTATGTGCGGGGCGAGTATCGCTATCTTCTCGAGATCATGCAGAAGGCCATCGCCGATGCTTACGCGCGCGGCTTTCTAGGCAAAAACATTTTTGGCAGCGGATACGACTTCGACGTGTACTGGCATGGCGGCGCGGGGGCGTACGAAGTAGGAGAAGAGTCTGCTTTGATGGAGTCGCTCGAAGGAAAACGGGGCATCCCTCGCATTCGGCCTCCGTTTCCAGCAGTGGTTGGGCTGTGGGGAGGACCGACTGTTATCAATAACGTTGAGACCCTGGCCAGTGTTCCGCACATTATTCTCGGCGGTGCCGAGTGGTTCGCAAATCTTGGTCCTCCCAAAAATGGCGGCACCCGGCTTTTCTGTCTTAGTGGACATTTGAACAAGCCCGGCGTTTACGAACTGCCCATGGGATACAACTTAAAGAAGATGATTTACGACGTGGGCGGGGGAATTCCCGACGGGCGCAAGTTGAAGGCTGTGGTTCCAGGGGGATCGAGTTGCCCACTCCTGACCGCCGACGAAATCGACTTGCCCATGGATTTCGATTCCCTTATGAAAGCCGGCAGCATGCTGGGATCCGGCGGCTTGGTTGCCGTGGATGACACCACCTGCATGGTGAAATTTGCGCTCCGCATCATGAAGTTTTACCAGCACGAAAGCTGCGGATGGTGTATCCCCTGTCGGGAAGGTACGGACTGGCTCAAGAAAACTTTGATCCGCTTCCACGCGGGAGCAGGAGTTAGGAAAGACATCGACAACATTCAATATTTATCCGAAAACATGTTGGGCAGAACGTTTTGTCCGCTGGGCGATGCGGCGGCGCTGCCAACGATTTCAATCGTCAAGAAGTTTCGGCAAGAATTTGAGGATCATTTGGAAGGCAAGCCCTGTCCGTTCGAAAAGAGCGGCGTGGAGCATTTAATAAGTGTGTAATTGAGTAATTGAAAATCAAACTCGAACCATAGTTGGCGAGTCTACGAGTAGATTTTGACTTTCAATTACCCAAACACCAAATTTCACAATTACCCAATAATTTATGCCTGACGTAAACATAACGGTGGACGGCAAGAAAGTTACGGCTCCGGCTGGGACCCTTCTCATCGAGGCCTGCAAGAATGTGGGCATCGAAGTTCCATCTTTTTGTTATTACCCCAATCTTTCGTTGCAGGGCGCGTGCCGCATGTGCCTGGTGCGCGTTGAAAAGATGCCGAAGTTGCAGACGGCATGCACAACCGTGGTTACAGAAGGTATGACGGTTGTGACCGAGAGCGACGAAATTCATCAGGCGCGCAAGAGCATGGTGGAGTTGCTACTGGGGAACCATCCACTCGATTGTCCGGTGTGCGATGCGGGCGGCGAGTGCGAACTTCAGGACATGACATTTTCTTACGGGGCGGCTGAATCGAAGTTCATCGACATCAAGAATCACCGCGAAGAACAGCAGTGGTCGCCAGTGGTCTTTTTCGATCGCCCGCGATGTATTTTGTGTTATCGCTGTGTGCGCGTATGTGGCGAGGGCATGGATGTCTGGGCGTTGGGCGTGCAGAATCGCGGAGTGAGTTCCATCATCGCCCCGAATCTTGAAGACCACCTCAACTGCGAAGAATGCGGGATGTGCATCGATATCTGTCCCGTGGGCGCGCTGACCTCCGGCGCTTATCGCTACAAGACACGGCCTTGGGAGATGAATCATGTCGGTACTACGTGCACCCATTGCGGCGATGGATGCAAAACCACGTTGGGGGTGCGGCGCTCTGATACCGGCATGGAGATTGTGCGCGGAGACAATCGCGATAAAAGCGGCATCAACGGAGATTTTCTGTGCATCAAAGGCCGCTACGCTTTTGATTTCGCTAACCATGAAGACCGGCTGACGCAACCGCTTATAAGAAAAGATGGACGACTCCTACCTTCAACCTGGGAGGAGGCTTTTCAAGTCATCGGCAAGAAGTTTGCCGAAGTGCGGGATAACGATGGCGGCCATGCCATCGGCGTGATCGGATCGACGCGCACCACCAACGAAGAAAATTATTTGTTACAGAAATTTGCGCGCGTGGTGCTGCAAACCAACAACATCGATCACCATCGCACAGGAGACTTCCCTGCTTTCGCCGCCGCCCTCGCGGCGAAGCCAGAAGCAACCGCGTCAATGCGGGATGTTTACAACGCGCCTGCCATTTTGCTGATTGGGAACGACCCCACTGAACAGCATCCGTTGCTGGCATGGCAGATTCGAAATAACGTTAGATTGCACCGATCGAAGCTGTACGTTGTGAACTCAAATCCGATCAAACTTCGACGGCAGGCGGCAATTTTTGCTCAGATTGCTGAAGGCGCTGAAGGGGGTCTTGGGGCGTTCTTTTCGGGGAGCGATTCTGCTCTTCGGGACATCTCCGCCGATGAGGCGTCTCGAGAATCATTGACCAGCCTTCGAGACAAGCTTCGCTCTGAGCAAAATCTGGTCATCATCTTCGGATCTGAGATTCGTGGCGAAGCGATCGCCTCGCTGGTCCAATTCGGCGGAACACTGCAAAGCGCCAAATTTATCTGCCTCGCGGACTATGCCAACTCGCGGGGGGCGGCCGACATGGGGCTTTACCCGGACTTGCTGCCCGGATATCAAGCTGTGGATCATCGCAGCCCACTTCACGAGGAGTGGAATGGAATTCCTCAAGCTGATGGGCTGAACTTGCCGCAAATGATTGCCGGGGCAAGAGGCGGCCAACTGAAAGCGCTGTACATTGTGGGCGCCAATCCAGTTGGAAGGCTAGAGGTGAATCCCGCTGACCTAAGACAAACTTTCGTCGTAGTGCAGGACATGTTTCTTACCGAGTCGGCCGCACTCGCCGATGTAGTCTTGCCTGCAGCGAACGCTTACGAAAAATCAGGTACGTTCACCAACACCTGCGGTGATCTGCAAATCGTGAAAAAGGCGGGGGAAGTTACTTCGGTCAAATCCGACTTCGAAATGATCGTTCGCATCGCGGACGCAGCGGGATTCGATGTGAAAAAGCTGGTTCCCTTTGGACGGGGCTTGACCGTTGACATGGGCCAGTCGCGCGGCGCGCAATCAGGCGAGAGCGATCGTCACAGCGTATGGCTCGAAGCCAATGGGCTTGAGCCGAAGATGAGTCCATTTGAACCCATGGCAATCCTCGATGAAATTCAACGTTTGGTTCCGGGTTACAACGTCTCGCGAATGAACCTGCTTGCCGGGAACGATCAGCACACCAGCTTGCCCGATGCTGTGTCGCAGAAGTCGCAAGATCCAAACTTGATTGAGCCAGCGGAGAATGCTTTGTTCAGCTCGGGAACGCTGGGCAGGTACTCTCGAACGCTAAATTCGGTAGTGGAAAACCATCACAGGAATCCCGCTGAAGCCGAAGTCGCGGGCGACTAACTTTCATCGAAATGAACTCACGAATTTTTCAATTCGAGGTTGCAGGCCGGTGAGCACAGGTATGTTCATCTTGATCTCGCTGGTGAAGATTTTGCTCGCGCTATTTGTGCTGCTTACTGCCGTCGCTTATACAGTATGGCTCGAGCGCAAAGTTGTTGGGCACATACAGAACCGGTGGGGGCCGACGCGGGTTGGGCCGTTCGGGTTGTTGCAACCGATGGCCGACGGCGTGAAGTTTCTGTTCAAAGAAGACATCACTCCGCCACACGTTTACAAGCCGCTATACATAGCCGCTCCGATGATCGCCGTAGTTTTCGCGCTCACGTCGATAGCTGTTATTCCGGTCGGTAACTGGATTTCGATTGGCGACATCGATACACCGCTGCAAATCACCGATGTGAATATCGGTTTGCTGATCGTCTTGGGAATCACATCGCTGGGCGTTTATGGAATTGCGCTTTCAGGATGGTCGTCCAACAGCAAATATTCCCTGCTGGGAGGACTGCGGGCCAGCGCGCAGATGGTGAGTTACGAAATCGCGTTGGGGTTATCGCTGGTCGGGGTCATCATCCTGTCTGGCAGCCTCAGTTTGCGCGAAATCGTTGACGCGCAGGCCGGCCATTTCTGGGGATTCATACCCAAGTGGAACATTTTTTATGGAGGCCAATTCGTCGCCTTCTTTATTTATCTGATGGCTGCGTACGCGGAAACCAATCGTATCCCATTCGATTTGCCCGAAGCGGAAACCGAACTCGTCGCGGGATATCACACTGAGTACAGCGCCATGAAGTTTGCCATGTTTTTCATGGCGGAATACGCCAACATGATCACTGTCGCCTGTCTCGCTTCTCTGCTCTTTTTAGGAGGCTGGCACGGCCCGGTTTTCGGGCCTCAAATATTGCAAGACGTACTGCCATTATTTTGGTTTGTGTTACGAGTGTTTGGATTTTTGTTTGTGTATATTTGGGTGCGCGGAACGCTTCCCAGATTTCGTTACGACCAGTTGATGGCATTCGGATGGAAATTTTTGCTGCCGCTGGCGATTGCAAATCTGGTGATCACCGCATTAGTAGTTGCTTTGCGTTCTTGAAACAATGACGTGTCATCTTGCGTGGGCGGAGCCCCCGAAAGATCCCTATAAGACAACAATGCACTTGATTCTATTCTCGGTCTTCGGATTAATCTGCGTCGCAGGGGCGGTAAACCTGCTGGTGCAGAGCCATCCCATAAATAGCGCGCTGTCTTTGGTCGTGGTGATGGGATCGCTCGCGGTCGAATACCTGTTACTCGGCGCAGAATTCGTCGCTGCGGTGCAGGTAATTGTTTACGCGGGCGCGATCATGGTTCTGTTTGTCTTCGTCATTATGTTGTTGAATGCGGGAACGGAGGAGCAAACCAAAGGAAGCCGGGTCTCGCTGCTCATAGGAGTTCCGGGCGTGGGCATCGCCAGCGTATTGATCGCCTGGGTCATCCTCGCACACTCCGGCACGGGATCGGTCGAAGCCGGAGCACTTCCTGGAGCTCCCCGGGAAATCGCGCAGTTGCTGTTCCATCAATTTCTGTTGCCGTTCGAGGTGACGTCGATTCTAGTGCTCATCGCGATCATGGGAGCGGTAGTGCTTGCGGCCCGTCCCGAAGCTTTGCGGCCGACGGAGGACAAGCGCTAATGGTCCCCCTTTCCTACTACCTGGTGTTGAGCGGGATTCTGTTTGCCTGCGGAGTTACGGGATTTTTAATCAAGCGCAACATCATCACCATCTTTATGTCGATTGAACTGATGCTCAATGGGGTAAATTTGTCGTTCGTCGCATTCGCGGCGCAATGGCACGCGTTGAGTGGTCAGGTTTTTGTATTTTTCGTCATGGTGGTGGCGGCGGCGGAGGCGGCCGTCGGACTCGCCATCATTATTGCTGTGTATCGCACCCGCGAGACTCTTAACGTGGATCAAGTGAATCTTCTCAAGCTATGAATCCCGACTTGCATCTTTGGATAATTCCGCTGTTGCCTTTGATAGGCGCGGCACTGAACGGCACATTGGGCAAGCGTTTCTCGCGCTCGATGGTGGCTGGAGTAGCCATCCTCTTTTCCGGGGCCGCGTTTGGAATGGCACTGTGGGTGGTTTCGCAGTTTTCATCGCTCACTCTGCCGCACGCCGAGGTGCTTGCGCCATGGATTCGCGCGGGAGACTTCCAGGTTGACTTTGGATTCTATCTCGATCAACTTTCGATGGTGATGCTGCTGGTTGTGACTGGTGTGGGATTCCTCATTCACATTTATTCGATTGGCTACATGTGGGAAGACGCCGGCTTTTATCGCTTCTTCGCCTACCTGAATCTGTTCATGTTTTTCATGTTGACGCTGGTGCTGGCCGGCAACTATCTACTGATGTTTATCGGATGGGAAGGCGTAGGACTCGCGTCTTATTTGCTGATCGGATTTTGGTTCATTAAAGACTCGGCGGCATCGGCAGGAAAGAAAGCGTTCATCGTCAACCGCGTCGGTGATTTTGGATTTTTGATTGCGTTGTTTCTTCTGATCAAGCATTTCGGGTCACTTGATTTTGCGACGGTATTTTCTAGCGTCACGCCGTTGAGTCCGGAGACAGCGGGTATCGGACTCCTCACCACCATTTCTTTGCTGCTTATGGTCGGCGCTTGCGGCAAGTCGGCGCAGATTCCGCTGTATGTCTGGCTGCCCGACGCGATGGAAGGTCCAACTCCAGTCTCCGCCTTGATTCACGCCGCGACCATGGTCACTGCCGGCGTCTATATGGTTTCGCGGTCGCACGTGATTTTCGAGCGTGCCCCGTCGGCGTTAACTGTGGTCGCGATTATCGGAACTTTGACCGCGTTATTCGCTGCAAGCATTGGCGTCGTGCAAACCGACATAAAGAAAGTTCTCGCGTACTCGACGATTTCTCAGCTTGGCTACATGTTTATGGCGTGCGGCGTGGCGGCGTTTTCCGCCGGCATTTTTCATCTGATGACGCATGCGTTCTTTAAAGGGCTGCTGTTTCTCGCCGCTGGCTCGGTGATTCACGGCTTGAGCGGCGAGCAGGACATGAGGCAAATGGGCGGCCTGCGAACAAAAATCCCGTGGACGTTCTGGACCATGACTGCGGCGACGTTTGCGATTGCCGGGATCCCTCCGTTTGCGGGATTTTTCAGCAAAGATGAAATTCTTTGGCGTGCCTACCAGGCCTCGTGGATTTATTGGGTCATTGGATTGTTTACCGCTTTCCTCACCTCCTTCTATATGTTTCGGCTTTGGTTCATGACTTTTTTTGGGGAGTATCGTGGGCAGTTAGAAACATCCCACGCACACGGGCATTTGGCTGATGCATCCCGGGCGGGGGCGTCCGCGGCACACAATCCAAAGCCCCACGGACATGGTGGAATCCATGAAAGCCCCAAGGTCATGCTGGTTCCGCTTATGATCTTGGCGGTACTTTCAATTGCCGGAGGATGGATTGGGGTGCCGGGGTCATTAGGCGGCAACAACCGTTTCGACAAATTTCTAGGCCCTGTGTTTCATGTGAATACTCCAGAAGCGAATGCGAGCCATGGTGGGGGGGGCGAAAACACTCCGCCGGAAAAGCAGACTGAGGGCCCCGAACCGAAGACGGGTCCCGCAACCGAATTGATTTTTACTGGAATTTCGGTCGCGGCAGCGCTAGCTGGGCTATATCTGGCGTGGCTGCTGTATTTGAAGCGTCCTCAACTTCCACAGCAGATTGCGCACTCTTTTGGCGGCTTCTACGATACCGTCCTTAACAAATACTTCGTGGACGAATTTTACGCGGCGTTATTAGTGAAGCCGCTTGTGGCGGGGTCGCGCGCCGTCTTGTGGCACGGAATCGACCAGGGAATTATCGATGCCGCGGTGGACAATTCGGCTGAGGGAGCGCGCGATGCTTCTGACAGCGTGCGCCGCATGCAATCGGGGAACGTGCGTTCCTACGCAGGCTGGATTGCGATTGGCGCAGCCGCCGTCATCGCATACATGCTATGGGTGGCGTTCGGATGAACATGACGAATCTGGATACATCCATACTTTCGCTGATTACGTTCATCCCGGCGGCGGGCGCCCTGCTGCTGGTACTGTTTCCGCGACGGGATCGCGATATCAAAGTTTTTGCCCTGGTAATTTCGCTTTTAACTTTCATCGCTTCTCTGCACTTGCCGGCGCACTTCCAACGAGCTGGGGCTGGCTTTCAATTCGAGCACGACAATGTTTGGATTTCGAGTCCGAACATTCATTACCACATGGGAATTGATGGAGTCTCCATGTGGTTGATCGTGCTCACCACATTCTTAACACCGCTGTGCGTTCTGATCTCGTGGAAATCGATTCATGAACGCGTCAAGGAATTTTTTATCCTGCTGCTACTTCTAGAGACTGCATTGATCGGCGTCTTCACCTCACTCGATCTTTTCTTGTTCTATTTTTTCTGGGAAGCGACGCTCATCCCGATGGCGCTGCTGATCGGAATGTACGGGCACGGGAGAAAAGTTTATGCCGCGATCAAGTTTTTCCTGTACACGATGATCGCGTCGATGTTTATGTTGGCGGCCATCCTGTGGCTTTACGCGAGAGTGGGATCGTTCGACTTCGTGACGTTGCAAAATGCAATTCGTAGCGGTCAGGTGCAGAATTTTTCGGGCGCGGCAATTTGGCTCTTCTTAGGATTCTTCATTGCGTTCGCGGTCAAGGTCCCGCTCTTCCCTTTCCATACATGGCTGCCCGATGCGCACGTCGAAGCGCCCACGGCAGGCTCAGTGATGCTGGCTGGAGTCATGCTGAAGATGGGCACATATGGCATGCTGCGATTTAATCTCGGACTCTTTCCGGAGCAATCGCGGCGAAACGCTTCCTGGATCATCATCCTCGCGCTGATTGGAATCATCTACGGCGCGCTGGTCGCCATGGTGCAGCCGAACCTGAAAAAGCTGATCGCATATTCATCCATCAGCCATCTTGGGTTCGTGGTGCTGGGAATTTTCAGTTTCACTCAGGCCGGATTGGACGGAGCAACTTACGTCATGCTCGCACACGGCGTTTCCACGGGCGGGCTGTTCATGCTGGCAGGAATTCTGTATGAGCGGAAGCATACATACGACATTTCAGAGTTTGGCGGGCTAGCGACTCCCATGCCGCGCTATGCCACGTTCTTCCTCTTTATTGTGCTTGCCTCCGTAGGCTTGCCGTTGCTGAATGGATTCATCGGGGAATTTTTGGTTTTGAGCGGAGCGTTCCAGGCCCGGGCGTGGTACGGGATATTAGGGGCAACTGGAATTATCTGGAGCGCGTGCTACCTGCTGTGGATGTATCAGCGGGTCTTCTTCGGGCAAGTTACTCACGAATCTAATCAATCGTTGCCGGACATTGACCTTCGCGAACGCGCCGCACTATGGCCAGCCGCGGCTATGGCTTTGGTGATGGGAGTGGCGCCGATGCTGTGGCTGAACTCGATTGATCCCTCGGTACATGCGGTTCTAGCGCCGTTCAGTCAAATGGCAAGCAAGGTGGCCGGACGTTGAATCCAAACGCGCACCCGCTGCCGCAGGTATTGGACTACATCCGTATTCTGCCGGAGATTGTACTGTCGGTTTTTGGCATGATCCTCATGCTGCTCGACCCCGTGCTGGATGCTCGCCCCGCGAACGCTCGGCGCAGCCAGAAGATCCTTGGATTGGTTGCATTGATCGGCGCACTGGCAGCGCTGGCCGCGAGTTTTTATCAAGCACAATTTCCGGGTACGGCATTCTGGGAGATGGTCCGCGTCGATTCGTTCAGCATATTTTTCCACGTGCTGGTGGCCGCAATCACGGTCGTGGTCATCTTGTCTTCCTACGAATACATGGAACTGCAACAGATTCCAGCAGGCGAATACTACGCGTTGATACTGCTGGGCGCGGTGGGGATGAGCCTCATGTCTTCTGCCGTGGAGCTCGTGCTGATTTTCGTCGCCCTGGAAATTTCTTCGATCTCGACCTATGTACTCGCGGGGTTTCGCAGGCGCGCCGCGATCAGCAGCGAGTCTTCCGTCAAATATTTTCTGTTGGGATCATTCGCAACCGCGTTTTTTCTGTACGGCGTCGCGTTGATGTTTGGGGCCACTGGATCGACTAACATCACGGTAATGGGAAGTGTGCTCGCCTCGGGCAGCATCCCGCCGCTGGCCTACATGGGCATCGCTTTGATGTTCGTAGGCCTGGGATTTAAAGTTGCCGCCGCGCCCTTCCATATTTGGACGCCAGACGTCTACGAAGGTGCGCCTTCTCCGATAGTAGGATTCATGTCCACCGCGCCTAAGGCCGCAGTGTTCGCGGTTTTGTTGCGCATCGTGTTCGAAGCCCATGCCCCGGGCCATATTTGGCTGATTTGGGTGATGGCCGCTCTTTCGATGACCTTGGGAAACATTGGCGCGCTGGTGCAAAACAATATCAAGCGATTGTTGGCGTACTCATCCATCGCGCATGCGGGATACATGCTCGTCGCCTTCGCCGCGCTGCCGCATGATGGAATTCCCTCCGCAATGTTCTACACCGCATCGTACGCGGCGATGAATATCGGCGCATTCGCGGTGGTCAGCCACTTCGGTAAGGCGGGTGAACGTTACGTTACCCTTGAAGATTACTCAGGGCTTGGCCGGCGATCTCCATTGCTAGCCGCTGTACTAACTGTTTTTCTTTTATCACTCATCGGGATCCCTATGACTGGCGGGTTCTTCGCCAAGTTTTACGTTTTCAGCGCAGCGCTGCAAGCCAATTTAGTGGGTCTAACAATTATTGGAGTTCTGAACAGCGCAGTGGGCGCGTACTATTACCTGCGGATTATCGTGGTGATGTATATGCGCGAACCCAAAGAGGATGGCCCCTTGCCGCGGATTCCGGTGGGACTTGGCTCAGCTTTGGCACTTAGCTTCGCGGCGACGCTTTACTTGGGCATCCTTCCGGGTCGGATTCTGGAATACGCATCGCAGTCAGTTACCTCCTTGTTGCATTGATAAGACACCACCCTCGGCTGGGCCGTCCAATCCTCCGAAAACCGCACGAATCCACAGGTTTCGCGGGAATTCACAGTTTGACAAGCGGCACTTAACGCGGCATGATGGACTTAACCGAACTCATCCCCCGGAGGTTGGTATGCTAGCGTTGATTCACAGACTGCTCACCGAAGAAGAAGGCCAGGACATAGCGGAATATGCCGTTATGCTGGCGGTAATTCTGGTCCTTGTGGTCGGAACGATCCGGCTAATAGGCACCAACTCAAACACCGCGTTTTCACAAGTGGCCAGTTCCATCCCTTAAGCTCTTAACCGTTTGCCAGGCCACTTTTCTGGTGTGTCGCTTGACGCATAGATTGGTGGTCTCGTTTCCTTCTTCAAAAATCCATTCCGCTTTTTCATTGAAATGTGGCCTCAAAATTGAGGGATAGACTGTATAGCTTCTGATTGAAGGTTGATTGTAAGCTTGTCGCCATCGAGGTCAAAATTGCTAAAAATTCTGATCGTTGACGATAGCGCCCAAGTGCGCCGCGCCTTGCGGTCTTGCCTCGAATTGACACCGGAGTGGGAAGTTCGCGGAGAAGCGGCCAGCGGACAAGCTGGAATTGAGATGGCGCGCTCTCTTAAACCCGACGTGGTGGTTTTGGATTACGCAATGCCCGGGATGAACGGACTGGAAGCGGCGCGTCAGATAGCAGTCGAATCTCCCCAAAGCGTCATGCTCTTATTCACTATGTTTTCCTCGGACCAACTGGCGGAACTGGCGCAATCCGTTGGAGTTCAGGAAGTCATCTCGAAAGCTGTGGGCGGCGTGGGAGCGATAGTGCAAGCGATTCAGGATGCGATCTCGCGCAGAGAATTTAGCGCGACGAGCGAGTTCGAAGCCCACGGCGAGGCTGCTTCATGAACAAAGAAAAGCCTCCACTTCCGGAATGGAAGAAGCTCTACCAAGCCGCCCTGCTCGAAACCGATCCTCGCTTGGCGATTAAATTGATGGAGCAGGCGGAGCACGCCATCGTGGAACGCGCTCTAGCTCTGCATCGCGAGCCGAGTGGCAACGCGGAGGAGCTAAAGTTGCTAGCGTACTCATCAAACTTTCTCGCTGAACTGCGGCGCGTTGAAGTAAATCCGGCGAAGGGGTCCAGCGTAAGCTCCTAAGGTACCCGCGTACAGGTTTTTCTGTACGAAAAAAATTCTGTATTGGGCCCTCAATTTCCAGAAGGCATTCTCCTCCGAAGCACATCCTCAACAAAACAATGCGCAGATGGCGTGGCGATGAACGTGCATCTCCTGTCGAAGGTCAGGAGAACGCCATGTTTATAGCGCAACCTATCGAACTTGACGATGCAGTCGTTGTGCAATGCGAAGGCAGACTTGTTCGCAGCGAAGCAGCGTACCTCTTGAGAAATGTCATACTCGCACACCGCGCATGGCCAAGGATTATCGTGGATTTCTCGGGAGTGACTGCCATCGAAGGGGGCGGGTTGGGCATGTTGGCGTGCCTAATACGTTGGGCAAAAACAGAAGAGAAAGTGCTAAGAGTAGCTTGCCTGCCCGACGGAGTTAGGAACCACCTGAAGATGCTAGGCGAAGAAGTCCAGAACGACGATTGCGAAAAGAACGTCTTAGGCTTAGTGGGCCTTCCTGCCAGACCCTACTGGGTCGCTACCACAGTCGCGGCTTGAGCACTAGGAGTTTAGATTCTTCAACTGACTAGATTGAAATGCCCCGCCCAAGCGCAGCTTGAACGGGGACACGTCGCCGTCTCTAAACTATTATTTTTTTCTTCTACTTTTTATCTTCTATTTTTAACGTCTATTTTTTATCGTTTATTTTTTATCTTCGGCTTCAGCGGCGTGCGCCTGATGTCCAGCCGCCGAGACTGCACTCACGAATCCCGCCGCGCTTTTTGGCGTTCTTACCTTGCCGGAGAGGCTTGAGCGAAAATCAACGTGCCTGCCGTAAATAGCTTTCGTCGAGTCATTGTCCTGTTCGATGACTGCGCCTTCCAGCGTCAGGCCTGCGAATGCTCCCTTAGAGCGGGAGTAGGTCAGCATTTCAGTATTCATCTTCCAGTCCGTTCCGGCGGAAGCATGGCGACCCACTGGGCCTCCTGCTACCGATCCTTCACCGCTAAGCGCGAACTTGGAGGAGAGCAAATGCTGGAATCCCTGCTCATTCATCACCAGCAAAACCAGGTCCACGCCCTCGACGCCAATCTGTAATCCCCAACTACCGCCACCGATGGAAACAAATGCGGGAGCGCTCCAGCCCGTTGCAGTGCGGCAGGAGCCAACTCCGCGGCCGTGTTTGCCACCGAAGATAAATCCGCCTTTGATGAGGTTGGGAACTACGAGAATGCACTTGGCACTGCTGAGAACTTCTTCCGGAATTCCTTTATCGGGCGTGGCCATAACGGCTCGTAATACCTCAACCGACTTGTCGAGGCGTTCCACGGTGTCCTGCCGCGCGGAACCTGCCCAAGAGTAGGTCCCCATCAAAGTGATGAAGCTCATCGCCAAAACTGAGAATACTTTTTTCATAATGTCCTTTCGAAAGCGGTCGAACTGAAGAGTGGGGTGTCAGATGGCCTGACCGGGCTTAGAAGACTTTAAAGAAAGAGATATGCTCTGGCCAACTTTATAGTCTTAATCGCGCAAGCAGACCCCTAATCGATGTACTCAAGGTGCGCACTACTTTACTGCCAGTGAAGGTTCGTCGCAATTGTACCAACTGAAACTCCATCTTTCGAGAAAATGAGGGTTATCTAATAGAAAAGTTGTCACTATTGTGTCAATGTAGGCATGCGGATATTCGTTTCGCTCAGATATGAATCAAGATTTGTACCGTTGGTTGGAAAAAGCTCGCCGAACAATAGCTGGACTTACAAGCGTGGTGGACAACATGCGAAAGAAAGATCAAGACACTTCTGGTTCGCAGCGCATGTGTCCTTTTTGCGGCTTGATTACGCCGACGGCCAAACGGACATGCATGGAATGTGGAAAGGCATTGCGAGGACATCCTGGGCAACGGAAAAATGCGAGACAAGAATAGGCGTTCTTAATCGTGACGTATTCCTACGGCACATCGCTTTCCCAGCCTCACAACGACCCTAAAGGACCGCATTCTGGAGCAATTCGGTTGCCAGGTGCCAAAACTGTTCAACATCCGGAGGTGGGCTGTAAAATGTTACCTGGACCTCTTGTTCAGAAATGAGCTCATCCATGTCGCAAAATAACGGAAAAACGTCACACGGAAATTCCAGCAGTCTTCGCCTGAAAACTGGCCTCGCCGAAATGCTGAAGGGCGGAGTCATCATGGACGTCACCAACGCCGAACAGGCCGAAATCGCAGAAAAAGCCGGGGCGGTGGCGGTTATGGCATTAGAGCGCGTACCCGCCCAGATTCGCGCAGAAGGCGGGGTTGCGCGCATGGCCTCCCCGAAGAAGATCCGCGAGATCATGGCGGCGGTGTCGATTCCGGTAATGGCGAAGTGCCGCATCGGGCATTTTGCGGAAGCGCAAATACTGGAAGAGTTGGGCGTGGATTACATTGACGAATCCGAGGTACTCACGCCTGCCGACGAGGCTCATCACGTTAACAAACACGATTTTAAAATCCCGTTTGTGTGCGGCGCCCGCAATCTGGGAGAAGCGCTACGGCGAATCGCGGAGGGCGCGGCCATGATTCGTACCAAGGGAGAGGCCGGCACCGGCGACGTGGTCCACGCCGTGAAGCATATGCGGCAAATTGTGATGGAGATGCGAATCCTTACCGTGCTGGGCGAAGAAGAACTTTACGCCAAAGCGAAAGAGCATCAGGCACCGTACGAACTGGTGAAGATGGTTGCGAAGGAAGGCAAGCTGCCGGTGCCGAACTTTTCCGCCGGAGGGATTGCGACGCCAGCCGATGCGTCCCTCGTTATGCAATTGGGAGCGGAGGCCGTATTCGTGGGCTCGGGAATTTTCATGAATGATTCCATGTCGTTCGCGGATCCGGAAGAGGCCTCGCGCAGGGCTAAAGCGATCGTGATGGCGGCGACCCACTACAACGATCCAAAAGTGCTGCTCGAAGTAAGCGCCGATCTGAGCGGGATGAAGGGATTGGCGGTGGCGGGAATGAACTCTGGCGACATGCTGCAAACTCGCGGCTGGTAACACAGTTGCGGAAAATTTAGTCGCCGGTTGTGCGAAGGGCCCGACTTTCAGTCGGGCCGATCAGTTTCACATGCCGGTTGCGGCCCGCTTGTAAGTCGAGCCTTTCCCATTCAGAATACGTCGCCCCGATACAATCAACTTCGAGATGAGCGATGCGCCGAAAACTCTCCAGCGAGGCCGTGAGGCGGTTCTAAGTTCCGTTCGCACTGCTGTGGCGGCCGTAATTTCGATGCTGCTGGCGCGAACTTTAAAGCTGCCGGAGTTTTACTGGGCGCCGATTTCTACCATCGTAGTCTTACTTTCGACCATCAATCCGATGACGCTGGCGTGGCAGCGGTTTGTGGGGACCGCGCTGGGAGCAGTGGTGGGAGCGCTCACCGGAACTTTTTTCAATCCTCACTGGATGGTTTACGGGGCAGGCATTTTAGTATGCGGAATTCTTAGCGCGGTCTTTCACATCGGAACCGCATATCGCTTTGCCGCAATCACTTTCACCATTGTTTTTCTGAATCGTCACGACCGGCCGCCGTGGACCCTCGCTTCGCACCGCTTCGTCGAAGTCTCATTGGGAATCGCGGTGGCGCTGTTGATAACAAAAGTATGGCGACTCTCGGGTAGCAGGGCGGGTTGAGCAGGATTTGAAACTTCAGGCGGCGTTTCTGAGGAGCAGTGCGGAGTTTTTTGATCCGAAGCCAACGCAGTTGCAGATGGCGTGTTCGATCGCAGCTTTGCGTCCGGCATCGGGCACATAGTCCAAATCGCAGGACGGATCGGGAACTTCTAGATTGATGGTAGGAGGAATTTTACTGTGCTCCATCGCGATGAGAGTTGCCGCAAGGCTTGCGGAGCCGCAAGCGCCCTGAGCATGTCCGATTTGCGATTTTAATCCCGACATCGGGACTTTGGCGGCGTGCTTTCCGAAAGCCAGTTTCAGAGCGCTGGTTTCGACGCGGTCATTCATCTCGGTGGAAGTACCGTGAAGATTGACGTATTGAATGTCCTCGGGAGCCAGTCCCGCTTCTTCTAATGCGATGGCGATGGCGCGCGCGGGTTCCTCGGGCGAATCGCTCATCCGCACGCGATGGAAGGCTTCGCAGGTTGACCCGTAACCTACGATTTCGGCGTAAGCGCGGACTCCGCGCGCGCGAGCGTGCACGTAGTCTTCGAGGATGAACATCCACGATCCCTCAGCCATCACAAAGCCGTCACGGTCGGCGGAGAAAGGTCGCGAAGCGCGCTGGGGTTCGGAGTTCCACGACTGCGTGAGCGCCCGCAGTAGGGTATAGCCCTTAATGATGCCGGGGGTGATCGGGGCATCGACCCCGCCGACAAGGAACATCGGTTGGACTCCTGCTTGAATGTGTTGAAATGCGTAGCCGATCGCGTCGGTGGAGGACGTGCATCCCGCGGTCACTACGTGGCTGTATCCTCGAAATCCGAAGCGCATGCTGATTTCGCTGGGAATGGTTCCCATGGTTCCCGAAGGGATGCAGAAGAGGCTGACTTGCTTTATGTGGCCGGAATGCCAAAGCCGATATTGTTCTTCAGAAAATTCTTGGGCGCCGCCACCAGTGCCGAGGATGACGCCGATTTCGCGTTTTTCATCCATCGACATGGCAGATGGATCCAGGCCGGAATCTTTTATGGCCTCGTGAGAGGCGGCAATGGCCAGCGGCACCACGCGGGAAACGTGCTTGCGCTCGCGGGCGTCCACCCAAGCGAGTTCGTCGAATTCAGGAATCTCTCCCGCGATTTGTACCGGCAAGTTGGAAGGGTCGAAACGTGAAATTCGCTTTACGCCAGATTTTCCGGCAAGTATGGATTGGCAGAAGGCTTCTTTTCCAATTCCATTGGGACTGATAACTCCCATTCCGGTGATTACTACGCGAGGAAGCATAGATTATGGCGCTATGTTGTTTTTAGATGCGGACAATGGGAGACAAACTTCAGTGTTCACTGGTTTAGTTCACGCCGGACTTCAGATGGGATAATCAATCAGCAATGCCTCTAGGCCTCTACATCTCGATACCGTTTTGCCGTACCAAATGCAGTTACTGCAATTTCGCCTCTGGCGTGTTCTCGAAGGCGGTGCATCGTGGTTACATTGATCGTGTGTGCGAAAGCATTCAGCAATCCGCCCGCATTGCCGAACAGGTCGGCGCCCAATTCGAGCGCGAAGTCGATTCCATCTTCCTCGGCGGCGGAACTCCTACTGTACTTGATATAGACGAGCTTGAGCGATTATTTGTCACGATCAGGTCAACTTTCGATGTGAGCGCCAATGCGGAGATCACGATGGAGTGCGCTCCGGGGACGATTTCTTCGCCTGTTCTACAGACACTTGTGAAAGTTGGTGTGAACCGGGTCAGCTTGGGCGTGCAATCTTTCGTCGACCAAGAAGCGGCGTCTGTTGGGCGCTTGCACAAGGCTTCAACTGTCATTGATGATGTCTCCCGAGTTCGTGCAGGGGGGATTTCCTATATAAACGTAGATCTAATCGCCGGACTGCCTCACCAGACCAGTGAGAGCTGGAAACATTCTTTGCAGCAAGCCATCTTGTGCGGGGTTCCACACGTCAGCGTTTATATGCTTGAAGTGGATGACGATTCTCGATTGGGACGGGAGCTCATTGCTGGAGGAAGCCGATATCACGCACATTTTGTTCCGGACGAAGATGCCGTCGCTGATTTCTACGAAGTCGCAATTGAAAAATTGAATGGCGCGGGTATTCGACAGTACGAAATTTCTAATTTTGCGCGCGATGGGTGCGAATCTCTCCACAATTTGAAATATTGGACTAGGCAACCGTATCTCGGTTTCGGAGTGGATGCGCATTCAATGTTGTTGGCTTGCAGTGAGTCTCCGGGAAAGGGCGCGAATTCCAATGGAGGTTGCGGGAATATTCGCATCTCGAATGCAAGGGGAAGGGCGAAGGATTCTACGTCAGCTACGGTCCGACTGAAGTCGGTCCCTTCCGAAGTGGGTCGGCGCGCGGATTCTAAGCTCGATGCGGTCCGCTTTTCGACGCCGGATTCCCTTGAGCAATATCCAGTGGGCGTCGCGTTGAAGGTCACGCCCGTCACGCCGATTGCAGCGCTCGAGGAAACTTTCTTTTTAGGGCTCAGGCTCAATCGTGGGATCGACCTTTCGGCGCTGATCGGCAAATTCGGAAAGGAAGCGATGGCGGAATGTTTGGCTGTGATCAAAGATTGCATCACCGATGGATTGATTCAGCAGCAGGACGAAGTCATCAAACTCACTTCCCGCGGGCGCTTGCTGTCGAACGAAGTGTTTGAACGATTCATAGCGGTGAACACGGTTCACTCGCCAGAATAGGAATCTGGCGTGTTCTAATAACATTCTGCGTTTGGGCGCGGAGGCATCATGGATTTTCAACTTAACGAAGAACAACTTCACCTGAAGAGTACGGTCCGCGAATTTGCGGCGCGGGAGATCGCGCCGAACGTCATGAAGTGGGATGACGCGGGCGAATTCCCGTTGGCAACCATTAAGGAATTGGGCAAGCTCGGGATGCTGGGGATTATATTTCCCACGGAATATGGCGGGGCCGGGATGGGCTATGTCGAATACGTCACGGCCATTGAGGAACTGTCGCGAGTGGATGGATCGGTCGGAATCATCGTCGCCGCGCATACCTCACTTTGCTCTAACCACATTTTTCTCGCGGGCAACGAATCGCAAAAGAAGAAATATGTAAGCAAGCTCGCGACGGGCGAATTCATCGGGGCCTGGGGTCTCACCGAGCCATCCGCCGGGTCGGACGCGGGCAGCGCTCGAATGACGGCGGTGCGGAAAGGAAATACCTGGGTGCTGAACGGGACCAAGACATTCATCACCAACGGGCATTACGCTGACGTGGTGGTGGTAGTCGCGGTGACCGATCGAGCGGCGCACACTCACGGGCTTTCAGCATTCGTATTGGAAAAAGATACCAAGGGCTTTCGTCCCGGCAAGAAAGAAAACAAACTTGGGCTCAGAGCCAGCGATACGGCTGAACTTATTTTCGAGGACTGCGTTCTGCCCGCGGAAAATCTTCTCGGTGGCGAAGGCCAGGGATTCGTAGACGCTATGAGGGTGCTCGATGGGGGACGAGTCTCCATCGCCGCATTGTCGCTGGGGATGGCGGAAGGCGCGTACGATGCGGCACTCGACTATTCGAAGCAGCGAAAACAATTCGGAAAAGCCATCAGCGATTTTCAGGCGATCCAGTGGAAACTAGCCGACATGGCAACGGAAATCGAAGCGGCGAAATTGCTGACCATGCGCGCCGCTTCCATGAAAGACGCGGGCATGAAAACAACTTTGGAGTCATCAATGGCGAAACTCTACGCCAGCGAAGTGGCAGTGCGCTGCGCGAACGAGGGAGTGCAAATCCACGGCGGATACGGCTTTATAAAAGACTATCCCGCAGAAAAGTTTTATCGCGACGTGAAATTGTGCACGATCGGCGAGGGAACCAGCGAAATACAGAGACTGGTCATTGCACGCCAATTGTTGAAAGACTAAGCTTTTCGAGTTTTCACCCGAACCGCTGAAAGTGCTTCCAAAATTCGGGCCAGGATTGAAGCATGTCTCGGCATAGATAGATGTCAGGATGGTCGCGGCTTTCCTCGTTTATTACTCCATACGGATTGGTATTGTGCGCGGCGACCTCGCAGTGCCCGAATCTCTCCTTCAATTCATCCTCGTCTAGACCAACCGCAATAATCGTGTGCGGATTCGATCGGGGATAGCTTCTATACCATGCTGAGTTCGTACCGCTGATTGCGGAAGGCAAATGATATTGCGGGCCGAATAGATTGATTGCGCCCGCTTCTCCATAATTTCCTACCAGAATTCCAGTGCTTTGCCGTTCCGTCGGCGGCAACGACTCGTACACTCTAGCCACGTTTGCGACCAAGTCCGTCCATCCGATTTCTTCCGTGTAGTTGTCGTGAAGTTTAGCGGTGAGGTGCCAGAGTTTGGAATTTATTGAAGCGATAGGGGTGAAAAAAGAGAATGAAGAAATTGCTCCCAACGCAACTAGCGACCAGGTGAGTGCGAGCAGCAGTTTTTTATTGGACGCTGGTCGTGGGTTGTCGTGGCTTTCCCGCGTCGTGGAGTTCGCACCTCCCCCCGTGTCAATTTTGGTGATCCAGAAGTTACTACCTGCGGCAAGCAATAATGGGTACATCGGGCCCATATAGTAAGAACGAGCGTGGGCGAATAGAAACAGGACGAAGGTCGAGACAAATAACGCTCCTAACAATCGATACTTCCTGCCCCTTGCTGTGAAATAAAAATACAGTCCCATGAAGGCCAGGGGAGATAACAGTACACTCATGCACACGAAGAGTTGTTCAGGAATGAACCCCCGTGTCCGTCCCCAACGTATGTCGCGGGCATGAATGTGCTGGAGAAATTTCAGCGATATGAAGTTGTGCTTCCACTGCCAGAGCGCATTGGGAGCGAAGATTAGCAGAGAGATTAGAACTCCGGTCCACAGGTACGGGGATCGAAGATAGTGGCGCGCAGGCGTAAGCAGCACCGCAATCGCCAGGCCGAGAGCGAAGAAGCCCATGGTGTATTTCGTCATCATCCCAACGCCAATGGTTGCTCCAATAACGAGCCACCAGCGAGGGTCCTCCGAATTGAGTAATCGGACGAGGAAATAAGTCAGCAGAGCGCCCCATAAATAATCAAATGAGACGTATTGAAGCACGGACGCCTGAATGGTGACGATGGGAGCGATGGCCACTGCGAGCGCGGCCAGAACTTGAGCTTGCCGGCTGCCGCCGAGCTCGCGCGCGATGAGGCCGGAAATCATTACAGCCCCAGCTAGCGCAAGGACAGGGAAAAGGCGGATACCGGATTGCGAAATTCCGAAGAGTGAAAGTCCTAAGCGTCCCATTAATGGGGTGAATGGAGGATAGGCAACGAATCCCCATTCCATGTTCCGAGCATCGTCGAGGGTGGCAAGTTCGTCGCGGTGAAATCCATATTGACCGTTAGTGAGAACGTGGGCTGCGATGAACAAGAAGGCAATGAGTGAGAGGATTCCATTGTCGGTGCGTAATATTTTTTGGATCATGGGGAAATAATTTTTTGTGAGAACGAATTTTACAGCCGTTCAACAGACTGTTGGGTTGTTGCGTCCGTTATGACTCCTGATCGGTGTGGGGCCCATCGTTACTTGCTGCAATCTCTTGTGACTGATGCTCTTCGTTTTGAAACCGGCGGATGATTTCCGTGCGGTGGTCGGCATGACAGTCCTCGGCAAAGCGTTCCAGGGCCTGAGTCACGATATCGGAGTGATGCAGCTTGTCCAGTCCTGGCTCCTGGGTGATTTCGAGCCAGAGCCGATGCACTAACTGGATGTCCTCAGGGGTCATGGTGGGAGTGTGAGGACCGATGCGAAACGTATTCACTGTTCCGTCAGATCCTACGGCATGAAATACAAACTGACGCTTCGGTTGCGGGGCCCGCTCCCATGCCGCGCCGAGGCGAAATCCCTGGTCTGCGGCGCTCATCTTCGCGGAAACTCCGGCTACGACGGCCGACGCCTGAAGAGCATTGGCTGTCTGCACGATCGCCGACCACACGTCGTTTGCGGGGACTACCAGGAGCGAAACCCGCTTGCCGAATTTCTCCGCCAGCGACACAGCGCGAGTAAATAATGTCTGCTCGTATTCGCTGAAAAGCTGTTCTGGAGAATCAGGCGACAACCACGACAGCCGGGCGGTCATGCAAACAATGTCCTGATCTTTAGTGTCCACGCGTCCCAGGATCCACCGCAGATGGTTGAGGGTATTGTAGTCGCGCATGGTCACCAGCACACATCCCGGCCGCACCCCGAGGGTTTCTTTTTCCACGGTTTCGGATTGCAGGAGTTGAAAGTGCTCCTGCATCTGCTTACCGACGAGCGCGGATCTGCGTTTATTCATGCGCTCGGAGATAGTGAAAACGGCAAATACCACGCCCGAAAAGATCAATCCTGAAACCGTCGCCACTGACTTGGTGAAGAGATTGGTGATGGCGGTGGTCAAAAGCACCAGCGAAACCGCTGCGATGCCAAGAGGAATTTCAATACCCCCGATGGTGAAGTTTAGAGGGACCTTCCATCCTCGCTCCCCGCGATATTTAAATCGCAGCACCAACATGGAAACGGTGTTGAACACGAAGCTCCACATGACACCGAACGCGTACGCTTCGCCCAAAACGTACACGTCGCCGCGGCTGCCAAGAATGATGAACAGTTGTAGTCCTACGACGAGATTGATCACGCGGTAGGTGGTGCCGAAGCGACGATGGGGCTTGCGAAACCAATCGGTAAGAACTCCATCTTCGGATACCCGGTTCAACACGCCGTTAGATCCCACGATGGCGGTGTTGATGGCGCCAGACAACATCAGGAATCCAACCACGACGACGAAGCCCCGAAAGATCAGCCGCAAAAGATGAGGGCCGGCGAGATGCATGGCCAGTCCGGCGATCAAGTTGTCTTTGTAGGCTAGTCTCTGGCCGTCGGGAATAATCATTCCCGCGAGTAAAGTTGCGCCGCCGGTGAACAGCAGGCTGTAGATGGCGATGATCAGCGCGGTGCGCTTCAGATTCTTTAATTTCGGATGGGCGATCTCGCGGTAAACCTGGGCGAGCGATTCTTCGCCGCTCATAGCGAGGACGGAATGGCCGAAGGCCATCATGATTCCGAAGACTCCGAAGATTCTTGGAATGTCGCTTCCCCGCAGGAAGCCAAGAGCGTCAGGAGTAAAGTGAAGATTTCGAGGGAAGGGCAGCGGAGGAATCTGAAGCGGACGGATAAGAAGAGTGATGGTGGACCAAAGCAATAAAACAATCACCATGACCGTGGTGATTTCCATGATGACGAGGGCCTTCTCGCTCGAATCCTCAATGCCCTTTATGTTTTCCCGCCAATAGTAAAGGGTGACGCCCATCGCCAGCGCCATCGACAGGTAATTCACGTTCACATGCGGGGTACCGTGGCAGAGATTCAGCATGGCTTGGGGAATCCAGCCACGAAAGGCCATTGTGGTAAAGATTTCGTTTACCAGGCCAGCAATATAATGCCCGGCTGAAACTCCGGAGATGGGTCCGGTCAAAATATAGTCAAACATTAAGGTTGAGACGGCGACCTTGGCGAGCTTGCCCCCTAGGGCCTCTTTTACGATTCGATACACGCCTCCGCGCACGAACATCGAGCAACTTTCGACATACACTGCGCGCACGGCGAAGGAAAACAGCATCACTCCGATAATGAGCCACGGAGCGGATTTGCCTATGGCTTCTTCGGCGATGCCTCCGGCATAGAATGCGGATGACCCGAGGTCGTTGAGGATAATGGCAGCGGCGCGCCAGTACGAGATGAAGGTGAGCATCACCGAGGTCGCGACGACAATGCGTACCCGGTTATTCGGCCCTTCTGTACTGGGAAGCTGACTCATCTGGTCAAGGTTGGGTATCTTTGTACGCGAGCTTGAGGGAGGTATTTTGTTGCCGCCCAGTCTATACTATTGCCGCCCGTGAACGCTCTCGCAAACATATCGATACGCATGCTCATGATCGCTTTTGAAGTGGGGGTGGCCGGTTGCGTGTTGCTGATTCCGGTAGTTGCTTTCAAGTTTATTGCCGTGCTCTTTGAGAAAGATTTGGTGGCGGGCACTCCTGGTATCCAGGAATAATGTCGCGAAGGATACGCCCGTAAGCAATTTTTTGGAGCTGTGGGCCGATTTCTCAATGGCTTGGCAAGCGGGTATAATGCTTGGGGAACTTCACTTCGAAGTCACGCAGGTCATCTGGCTGGCAAGTTTTGCCGCTCGATCGGACAGGAACCGATGTCACAAATTAACGGAGACAAGTCGCGTTTCCATCGCGAACGCAAGCAGAACATTCATCGCCGATTGCGAAACCGTGAGTTGCTGGAGGCGGCGGGACAAAAAGTTCCGGCCGTTGCCGACAAGAAACTCAAGGCCGCGCCATCGAAGAAAACAGTAGTTGAACCGTAGCGCTCTGCCGTAAGAAAAAAGAGGAATTACATGAAGAAGCTTTTCGTTGGCAACATTCCCCACAGCACGACTGAAGCAGAGCTGCGGACACTGTTTGAACCCCATGGCAAGATCGATCAAGTGAGCGTTGTGACCGACCGTGATACCGGCCGCTCCCGTGGATTTGCATTCGTAGAAATGTCGGATTCGGCGGAAGCCGAAAAGGCGATTGCCGCGCTGAACGGCAAGGAACTGGGTGGAAGAGCGCTGAATATTAATGAGGCGCGTCCCAAGACGGAACGCAGTAGCAGCGGCCCGCGTGGGGGCGGAGGGGGGCGACCAGGCGGAGGAGGAGGTCGGCCCGGTGGTGGCGGTGGCGGCCGCTCTGGCGGCGGCGGTGGACGTTCCAGTGGTGGTGGTGGCGGACGTGACGATTATCAAGGTCACGCGCGCCAGCCGCGCGAACCACGATGGTAAATTTCATTTATTTATCTGCTGATTTTGAAAGGCCAACGATTTAAGAAAAAAATTTATTCCCTCGGGAGGATTTATGGCTGGAAGAAGTCGCTCAAGCTTTAATAAACGGTTGAAAGAGCGTTCGCGGCAAGAGAAGCAGCGCGAGAAGGCCGAAAAGAGGGTGCAACGCAAACAAGAAAAACCCGAACAGGGACTCGAAGATGATATGTCCGCGATAGACTTCTCCGCCGCCCAAGATCAGCTTGCCTTGCCGAACGAGTTGATCGAAGAATAGGGGTAGCCTAAAACTTTCTTTAATCCGGCACAAAATCAAAACGCGCTCTCTCCATGGAGCGCGTTTTTATTTTGACCATGAACTGAGCCAGTGGCAGGAGGGTCTCTTCCCTTCCTACTCATTTGTCCACAGCTTTCTGCGGTATACTTCGCTCAAGTTTTTAATTCTTTCGCGACGAGCGTGCAATTATGGCGGTGAAATTGGCTGAAGAGGTGTCCACGCAGGTTCCTGCTGACGATTTCCATGTGCTGGAAGAGAAAGTCTATCGCACTATTGAGATGTACAAGACGGCGCGTGAAGCGAGAGTCACCGCAGAGCGCGATGTGAAACGATTGCGCGAGCAACTGGAAGAGCGCGAAGAAGAAGTGGAGACGCTGCGTCGCGAGATGGTGCAGTTGCGGCGCGAGCGCGAAGAGATTCGTGGACGCGTGGAAAAGATGCTGCATCAGGTGGAATCAATTGCAGAGGAGCAGGCAGCTAGTTAACGTCCCCGAGCAAAAAGGAGTGAATATGGCGACTGCGGTGAGACATTCTCCGGGAGACATACCAAGTCCTCAAGGTTCTGGAAAGGCTTCGGGTAACGGCAGCGTGCGAGTGGAGATATTCGACCAGGCATATAATCTTCGCGGGTCGGATGCGGATTACATCCTAAAACTGGCCGAGTATGTTGACGCCAAGATGCGTGCTGTTGCCGAGCATACTCAGACCGTGGATACTGCCCGGGTTGCCGTGCTTGCGGCATTGAATATCGCAGACGAATACCACCTTGCCAAGGGTCGAGGCGAGCCCGTCCCTGATATTAAGCAGCGCGCGAATCGTTTGTCGCATGTGCTGGACGAAGTGCTGGCTGGCTGAACCGAAATCTTGCCGTTGTCTCCGCTCTCCGGCGAAGGTCTGCCCGAGAACCTAACCTTACCCTCTATGTGGCCGTGATTAAGAAACAGAATGTCACGCATGGTGCACGAAAGTTGTTGGCAAGCGGATTGCCATCTTTCTTCCAATTTCCACTTGCGAATCTTTTGGATTTTCCCTAGCATCCAACTTGAAAGCTGGCCTACAAAGTTGGTGATGAAGGTCACCGATTTTTGAACCAATACTGAATGAACGGGGGCCTGACTCGTAGATTACGATCCTGTGTGCGAAGCTCCGCCAGTACGGAGATGCCTAATGGGTCGCGGCGGGTTCCCAACGTCTACCGACGGGTTCATTCTCGGCCCTTCACACGGCTTCGTGGGTCTGCTTTTCTAATCCCTGTCCTCTTCCCTTTCTGTCCCTGCTAAACTAATGTCTTAGCAATTCCGCGGCTTCGCATCCAATCGCTCAGTGTTTCCTCGCCTTTTTCATATCGGTAGCTTCAATCTTCCTACTTATGGATTCCTGGTGTCTTTGGGGGTTTTAGTTGGGCTGCTGATCAGCGTACGCAATTCGGAGAAGGAAGGGATCAATCCCGACACGGCCTGGAATTTCGGCATCATCGTTGTGCTGGCAGGAATCGTCGGGGCGAAGATTCTATACATTATTAATGATTGGGGAACATATTCGGCTCACCCCGGAGAAATTTTTAGTTTTAGCACATTGCAAGCCGGCGGCGTTTTTTCTGGCGGATTGCTGGGGGCATTTGCGGCGGCGGCTTGGTACATCCGGAAACATCGCATGCCTGCACTTGCAACCTGTGACGCCTTCGCCCCTGGTTTGGCCATGGGCCACGCCATCGGCCGCGTAGGGTGCTTCGCCGCCGGATGTTGCTGGGGCAAGCCTACGCATCACTGGTGGGGAGTGACGTTCACCAATCCGCTGGCGGCATCGTTGGTCGGTACCCCGTTGAATGAAGCGTTGGAGCCGACGCAGCTTTTTGAATCGGCGGCGGAGCTAGCAATTTTTTTTGCTCTCATGTACATGTTGAAGCGCAAAAAATTCGATGGTCAAGTATTCGGTGCGTATCTGTTCCTTTATGGAGTGGCCCGCTTCTTCCTCGAATTCATTCGCGACGATCCCGGCCGAGGATCGGTGGGAATCATGACCGGAACCCAATTGATCTCCGTCTGTCTGGTAATCACCGGCGGATTTATCTGGTGGCTCCGTCCAGCCCCGCGGCGCGGGGCGGCAGCGGTTTCCGCGCGCGCCATACGCTGAGGTCTTTTCCTTGCGCTCATAAGGATTGGCTTCTCAACCTTTGCAAAATCAGCGGTCGTTTGCAGGGAAGGGCCCGACTTTTAGTCGGGCCCTTCCCCGGTTCGAATCATTTTTTCGCAGCCAGTTACGCTGTGTCCGATTAGCTTAGGTATGTTTCAGTGGATTATGGCGCGCTGTCCGAACTAATCTCAGAATGGAAGAACTAGGAATCCCCTGGAAGTAATTGCACCCGCACCCTCCATCGAACTTCTAGTGTAAAATTCATTTGAAACTCCACTCACCGCTCCGGTGAGATTTCCGTCGGGACGTGGCTCAGCCTGGTAGAGCACTCGCTTGGGGTGCGAGGGGTCGGCAGTTCAAATCTGCCCGTCCCGACCATATACCTCCAGAAGATCCTTGACACTCCCGAGCATCCTTGTTCCAGTGACTAATGTTGCCATTCACTCCCGGGAACGGCGCGGAATTTGATTCCACGAGCATCCAGAAACTGAATAATATATTTGGCGGGAACCACTACTCCAAGACTCCCCAAGGTTTGGACTGCGATACCAAGCACGGCATGATCCTTCATCCCGAAGATGGGCCCGCCGCTATTGCCAGGATTTATTTTCAAATCAGCCCAGTAAACCTCGACGGGCCAGGGCCACTTTTCGGACAAATCGGAAATAAGTATGCGGGACTTATCCGCTGATGCGATCACACCCAAAGTCGCTACTAGCCCGGAATCCCCAAATGGAAAACCACAAGCGAAAATTTCTTCCGTGTCGCGTGGACGCCTTGGGTCTAATGTCACAAACTCAGCTTTGGCTTGAGGTAAACCGGGAACATCTGGGACGATAGCCATGGGGCCCATATTCGTAAATGGATTAACAGTCGCGTGGTACAGCGCAATGTCGTGTGCTGCGTCGGTCGCAATCAACACCGCAGGAAAGAATTTGACGCCAGCCCTGGCCTCGTACTGGCGAATTTTTATATTTGGGAAGCTCACTCCTATGATTGGAATCGCTTGAATCCCATTCGCCTCTAATAATCCAATAAACTGTTGCACACCCCTAGTACCGTTCGCAACGTGGCTTGCAGTGACGATGTCGCCTTCATCGTTGACAAGAAATCCGCTTCCAATAATGCAGATATGGACATGCCTGAAACAGGGAGCAAGTGAGGCCGGAATGTCTGGTACTTTACTGATATCGGTAATTTTTATGCCCACTTGGACGACCGCCGGTCTGACGACATCTACTATGTCAGGCGCACTGTTCTCACCCGTAAGGAAATAGGATTCTGCGTTCGTCGGAAATACCAAGGTTATTATCAGAAGAGCTGAAAGAAACCCCATGGAAGCCTCCAAAATCCGGATTCTATTCCGGAGGGAACCGCATTTTCTTGGAGGAGCGTCAAATCTTATCCGACCATCCTATTTTGGAACTCTTTCCTAAATGAAGTGGCACGGGTGGGGAGAAGATCCATCACACTAGGACAGGGGGATATCATTCTCGGCATTTAAGAAGGATGCCCGAGCATCTCGGGCTCTTGTGAAGGCGGGGATATCAATCCTAGAAGATGCAATTTTTCTGTTTCATTTGTGACGTCGTTATCAGCGTGAATAGCAGCGGTGACCCGCTGCGCGCCACCCAAAAGCTACTGCGATGAGACTGCCTGCCCCCCATAGAACGCGGATGAGTGGCGCACCTTTGGCCGCATAGGCGAAGGCGAACTTATTGGCGTACAGAAGCGTCTGCCTCTCGCGCCGCGCCGGAACGTTATATATGGTCCGATCGAAAACAACTCCCACTGCCGTTGATCCTGTTGTCTGTGCCTCGTTTGTGATGGACTAGAGCGGGGTTCATTTGCTCTTCAATCCGTCTCGCCATGCCATCACCTCGAGTTCCGCACTGACGGCGTCTTCAACCGGAATAACGGGACGTGCCTCCATCTGGAACGCAGGTAGCATCGAGCAAAACTTATGCACCAGCAGCGGGTCATCGCAGTCCACTAACAAATATCCGCCCCAATCTCCCACCCGGATTACAAAAAAATCAATCTTGAAATTCGCCGGCGCCTTCCACTGCCCAAACACCTCAAGTATCCGCTTCTGAGCGTTCTCATACTCGGCTGGCGACCCTTGCGGACGCTCATTCCAGGTGATCACGTATTTCATGGCTCTCCTATCTATTAATAGGTTGATCGATTTACTACGGCTTGAGTGTACTCTTCATTTGGCTGGTGCCTCGAAGCGTGGATATCGGGAGCGAGAAGGTCTTTTGTCTTTACCCAGTCATGGCGGCTTCAGGCGTCGATGCGGGCAACTGCTATTTTCGCTGACAGTGAGTCTGCTTCTCATCCTCCAATGCCGTTAAACGCAAGCCTGGATCCCGAGTGACTGAAAGTGAATCCAAAGCAGGCGAGCGATGCAACAACTTTGCGCCTCCCGAAGGGTGAGATGGGGGGCGGCCCTCGGAATTCACCGAGTTGCCCCCTGCAAACAATTACGCACTCTGCCGCTTTCTAATCCTATCTGGCATACCCTGATTCTCGGTGAGCAAGCTCTGCAGGCTTTCCATGATGAAAAAATTCCAGCCCTTGCTGCAAGTCTCGTAGCATTCGACGGCGGGTTCAAGTCCAGAATGTGTCATGGTTACGGTTGTTGCTCCGCCATTTGACGAGATATCGAAGAGGACTTCGGTATTCTTCCATTCCTTCTTGTCTGCAACAAACGGTAAATTGCAATCGGTAACCCGCCAGACCATTCTTTGTGCGGGAACGTGTTCCACTACAGCAAAATCTACGAATGTCTCCGCCCAGCGCACTGAGAATGTGTCGCCGATCTTGTCAGAGGCTCCGCTAAAGCTGCTAGTCCACCAGTCGGCTACACGCTTGATGCGTTCGGCTGCGGCTGCGGGTGTGAGGTTCGTGACGATCGATACAGAATAATCTTTTGAGGTCATAGGTCGTATCCTTGTCGTATTCGTTGAGTTGGTTAATGTCGATGCCTTCGCGGAATCTAGGCCACTCTTGCTACTGCGAGGCACTGCTGAACTGCTTCGAGAAATTATCCAGAAAGAAGTTCCAGCCCTTCTCATGCCCTTTTCCGCCATCGCTATCGGGAAGGCCGGAATGCAAAAGAGTCATGAGGGTGTCATCTCCTTTTTCTTGGAACGTCACGGTAACGGTGGACTCTTCACCGGATGTGCCGCGAGACATCCACGTATGCTGAAGCCGGGCCGGGCGGTGGATGTCGGTGAAACGTCCGTAATGCGCCGTGTCTTTGATGAGCCAGTAAAAGAAGCCATCTTTTACTGGATTCAAAATCAGTTTCTCAGCCATACTCCAGGGATTGCCGGGAATATCAGGATTCAGCCAAGCGTCAAAAACCTCGATGGCCGGTGCTGAGATAGTCCGTTCAACTTTCACCTCGATGGTCTTCCTGTGGTCACTCATCACTTCTCCTTTTCCTGCTTCTGCTTTTTGAAGTACTGCTCAAACTGATCGAGCTGGGTGTTCCAGAATCGCTCGTACTCATGAACCCATCCGGCTGCGTCGCGCAGTGGCTTGGCGCGGAGTGAGATAAACACTTCACGACCCGACTTGGTGCGCTCTATAAGCCCTGCCCTCTCCAGAAGCTTCAGGTGCTTGGTCACCGAATTCAGAGCGGTAGGGAAGGGTTTTGCAATATCCGTAAATCGTGCCGGGCCGGCGGCAATCTGCTCGATGATGGCTCGTCGAGTAGGGTGTGAAACAGCCGTAAACACTTCAGTAAGCTGATCCATGAATTCATTACACCATAAGGTGTAATGAATTTGCAAGTATTTTTTTGGTTGATTCTCGGCTGCATGTCGCGGCTAGGGATGCGTTCTCAGCGGCTGGGCGCAGCCAGCAACAGGTATATAGGCAAAGGCCGGGGGAGTGTCCTCAAAGGGCCCGCTAGGATCGGGCACGCGGGGTTATATGGGATCCACGCGAAAAGAGGGCCAACAGTAGCTACGACCCCGGAGACGTATTTGGAAGTCTGGGCATCCATCGCCTCATAAATCTTTGACTCGTCGCGGAATCACTTTGCTTTGCGTCTTTTCGTTCGCTTCGCTGAAGGGGATTTCGGCACATCTGCTTCCAGGACCGCAAATTGAATTTTCTTTTCTAACGGATCAATGCGGTCCACCAGGACGCGGATCTTTTGTCCCATGCTGTAGATTTTGTGGTTGCGCTGGCCGATGATTTCGCGGGTGTTTTCGTGATAGGTGTAATGGTCGTCGGTCAAGGTATCGAGCGGGACTAATCCTTCGATGAACAGGTCGGTGAGTTCGACGAAGAATCCGAACTTGGTGACACTGATGATCAGTCCGTCGAAATCTTCTCCGACGCGGCCTTCCATGAATTTCACTTTTTTCCATTCCATCAGTTCGCGTTCTGCGTCGTCAGCGCGGCGCTCGGAGTGGCTGGATTCATCGGCGATGTCGTGAAGATCGTCTACCGGGATTGGTGCCGAAAGCGGAGCTTCCAGATCGCGATTCGACCCGTTTTCGGAGAAGTGGTCGCGCCGTTTCGACCACGGGGAAGGCTTGGCGTTTTCTTTTGCCGCAGCAGACGAGGATGCGCCATGGGGAAATAATCCTAGCGGCACTTCTCCATCAAGTGCTTCGGGTGAATCGCGCAAGACGTGCTTCAGAATGCGATGCACGATCAGGTCAGGATAGCGGCGTATGGGCGAGGTGAAGTGGGTGTAGCTGTGGGCGGCGAGGGCGAAGTGTCCGTGATTCTCTTCGGAATAGCGCGCTTGTTTCAGCGAGCGCAACATTAGAAAAGAAAGAATTCGCTCTTCGGGCGTGCCGGCGATTTTCTCGGTCAGCTTTTGATACATGCGAGGGGTGATGTGAACGTCCTTCGGAATCTCGACCTCTTTTGTACGCTTGCCGGTGCCGTAATTTGCGCGGCGCTCGGACTTAAACCGCACCCGTCCAATCGGCAGCGGCCCCACTCCCAAGGAATATCCGAAGGTCGCTGCGATGACTTCAAAATCGTAAACCCGCTTGGCATCGGGCTTTTCATGGATGCGGTAAAGAGACGCCACTCGTTTTGACTCCAGGTATCCGGCTACGCATTCGTTCGCGGACAGCATGAACTCTTCGATCAGTCGGTGCGCGATATTGCGCTCGGAGCGGGTGATGCTTTTCATTAATCCGAAGTCGTCGAATTCAATGACAGGCTCGGGCAGATCAAAATCGATGGATCCCCGGCGCTCCCGTTTGCGGTTCAATATCAGGGCGAGGTCGCGCATCATCTCGAATGTGCCAACCAGTGCGGCGTATTTTTTTCGCTTCTCGTTGTCTCCATTCAACACCGCGCTGACATCGGTATAAGTCATGCGCTCCGCGGAGCGAATGATGCCCTCGCATAATTCGTAACTGAGAATCTCTCCGCGATGATCGATTCGCATCACGCACGACAGAACCAAGCGATCTACCTGAGGACGAAGACTGCAAATATCAGTCGATAGCTCGAGGGGAAGCATAGGCACAGCGCGGTCGGGAAAATAAACGCTGGTGCCGCGCAGGCGGGCTTCCTGATCGAGCGGAGAATCGGGCGTCACGTAATGGGCGACGTCTGCTATGTGTACCTGCAATTCGAAGTCGTTGTTATCGAGTTGGCGCACGATAACGGCATCGTCGAAGTCGCGAGCTGTTTCTCCATCAATGGTGACAATCGAAGTATTCCGAAAGTCGCGCCGCTTCTTTAATTCTTCGGTAGAAATCGTAGGAGAAATTTTAGGGGCCTGCGCCAGAACTTCTTCAGGAAAGTGATGCGGGATGTGATGCTTCCGAATCATAATCTCGACATCCACGCCGAAATCGTCTTCATATCCGAGAATTTCGACTATGCGCCCCCGGGGGCCTTGCGACGCAGTGGGCCAGTCGGTGATCTCAACATCCACGACCGCATTTTCCAGGTCGTCCCAGTTGCGGCGCGTGGCCTCTTCGCCGAACACGCGGTCCGCATTCTTCTGTTTATTCGAAGGCTTTGGATCGCCTTCCGGAATCTCCATTCCTGGTGGGATGACAATTTCCTGAGAAACCTTATGGTCGATGGGGACGACGTAATTGCGGCGAGGAGCGTAATGGAAAATTCCCACCACTGTGCTTTGGGCGCGGAAGACGGAGCGCACGATGCGTCCCTCAGCACGTCCATCGTCGCGAATGTTGCCGACCTCGACCAGGACGCGATCGCCGTGCATCGACGAGCCCACCGCAGGCGGCGGAATGAAAATGTCTTTCGTGAGACGGGCCTTAAGACCGTGGCTGAGCGAAGTAGTGTCGGGGATGACGAATCCGAAACCGTCGCGGTGCATGGTCAATCTTCCGACAATCATGTTTTTGTTTGTGGCGGCTACGGGCAGCGAATATCGATCGGAATCAACTTTGATTAAATCGCCCCGTGAAACCATCTGTTGAAGCAGTTCCGAAAGCTGGAAGCGGGCATCGCCGTGAAGTCCAAGTTCGCGGACCAGTTGCTTGAATCCGGCTGAGCGTTTTGGCTGGCGCGAAATCTTCGCCAGCAGCGCAGGACCGGTAAGATGTGACGGCTTCATGGTTAAGACAAAAAGATAGCATGCCGTGTCAGCCTACTAGGGATAGCAGCCCTCGGCTGTCCCGCCAGGCGAAGCGCGGCAAAGTCGTGACAATACCGGCGGTGAGCTAAAAAGGTTTGGACTCGAACGAAATTACGCCGCCATCACTAAACCTATCGTTGAGCTTCGCTCAACTGGACAGGCGTGGGCGGCTTTCCCTGCGCATAACGTAAATTTCCACAAGACTCCCGGTGCCGGGCGGAGTAGAATAAGTTTCGGTCACCGACTTGCGAGCAGACCCTACCTTATTCGATAGGAAAGGATTTTTGCGAAATGTGGAAGCCTACAAATCAGCCAGCGACACCCGCCCGCCCCAATGAGCCGGAGCGTCCCATGAGCCAGACTCCCAGCACGCAGCCCTCGGCTAGTGAGAGTTCCACGATACCTGTGTCTGCGGCCCCTGCGCGTCCAGTCACCACCGCAAGTACGGCAGACCAGGCCACGATTGGCAAGTCGCTGGTCATTAAGGGCGAAGTCACAGGATCTGAATCCCTATATATTGATGGGCGCGTCGAAGGTTCGATCAACCTCGCGGGCAACCGCGTGACCGTGGGCAGAAACGGCGTGGTTTCGGCCAACATCACCGCGCGAGAAATCGTGGTACTTGGCAAAGTTCGCGGTAATCTGACCGCCAGCGATCGGGTGGACATCCGCAGCGATGGTTCCCTTACCGGTGACGTAGTCGCCGCTCGCATTTCCATCGAGGATGGCGCGTTCTTCAAGGGTGGAATCGATATCCGGAAGGGCGGACAACCTAAACCCAATGGAGAAGAGGTCAAGACGACCGGCGCTCCGGAAGCCGTCGCGGCGCGCGCTTAAGACGCCGAAAGCTTCTTTCCGCTCACAGAGGGCCTCCGGTAAGGAGGCTCTTTCCTTTCTCCCCGATCTTTCTTATAAGGGGCTCCGCACGCCGAAGGCCAGTTTTTATTTCCCCGCACTAAGGTAAAAACCTAGGCAAGACTACAGACCTTCTGTTACGAGGGAATAAGTATCTCTGCATCCAACGGATCGCGAGGTGCGATTTGGCTTTGGCAAATGCAATTTCTGGAAGATCGCGACGCCTTGATGCTCGCGCGATGAGCGCTATGCCTCTGCTGTGTGGCATGCGGACCGACGCTGCTGGCAAGGCCATCAACAACAACGTCCTGCTTAATCTGCCTGCGGACGAATTCGAGCTTCTACGCCCGCAACTCGAGCCCGTGGATTTACCGCAACAGAAAATATTGTTTGAACCCGGAGAGAAGATTGACTTCGCCTACTTCCCAAACCACGGCATGACTTCTTTGGTGATCGTGGTAAAGGATGGTCGCAGTGTTGAAGTCGGACTGGTCGCCAAAGAAGGAATGGTTGGCACGCCTTTAGCTGCAGGGATGCAAAGCGGAGCTTGCCGCGCGATCATGCAAATCGCCGGAAGCGGACTGAGAATTCGCGCGGAGATTCTTCAGGACATTCTGCTTGATGCGCCGAAATTGAGATTGTCTCTGAATCGCTATGCTCTTCGCCTGGGATTGGAAGTCGCTCAGATCGCGGCATGCAATCGCCTGCATGAAATCGAGCAACGCCTGGCTCGGTGGTTGCTGATGTGTCAAGACCGGGTGGACTCAGCGTTCCTGCCTTTGACTCACGAGTTTCTAGCCGAAATGCTGGGCACGGGTCGCCCTACGGTGACATTGGCCTCTGGAATTTTGCAAAGAGCCGGCTACATCGAGAATGAGCGGGGAAAGGTAAGAATTCTCAACCGGAAGCAACTTGAGGGCGCGGCCTGCGAATGTTACGGCACGATCCAGAATTTTAACGGCACGCTTGGGTTGCGTTAACTGCCGGTATGCGAGTCCGGCAATGCGTTCGCTGGCGAACAGACAGCGATACTGGCTCACAAGTAGCCTTGGCTCAATTATTTAGCGTGTTTCGCCGCACTAGGGCTAAGGTAAGACTGTTGGAGCCATTCAAAACTCAAAGCAAAACTTCAAAGGGCTTTCCGCCTCCCCAAGTTCGTCTTCATCGCTCTGACTTAACAGGGAAAAGTGTGAAGAATGTCATTCTGCTAAACATTCCAGCCGGAGAGTTCGATCTTATCCGTCCACATTTGGAGTCTGTCGATCTGCCGCCGCAGTTAATTCTTAGTGAGCCTGGAGAAAACATCGAGTTTGCTTATTTCTTGAACGATGGTTTGGCGTCTTTGGTGGTTCTAACTCGCGACGGTAAAAGCGTTGAAGTCGCGATCGTGGGAAGAGAGGGAGTGGTCGGCACTCCGCTTGCGGTCGGGCTAGATCGGGGCCCGTACCGTGCCATTATGCAGATCGCGGGGAGCGGATGGCGGGTGAAGTCGAGCCAAATTGAACGGACTCTTGAACAGTGTCCCGAGCTGCGGCTGATCCTAAACCGGTTTGTGCTTATTCAAGGATTGCAAATCGCGCAGATTGCGGCTTGCAACCGGTTGCACGAAATCGAGCAGCGCCTCGCGCGTTGGCTGCTGATGTGCCAGGACCGCGTCGATGCGCAGTTACTCCCCGTAACTCACGAATTCCTGGCGCAGATGCTGGGCACCGGGCGACCAAGCGTCAGTTTGGCGGCAGGAATTTTGCAGCGTGCCGGAATGATTGAGAATCTGCGCGGCTCAGTAAAAATACTGAATCGCAAAGCGCTAGAAGATTCGGCGTGCGAGTGTTACCACGCAATCCAACACTTTAATGGCGGGTTGGGGATCGTTTGAACATTTTCGACTTCGAAAAGAAACTTCGCCACCCAAAGCGGGTTGGAAATTTATGAGATGGCCTCCGCAAGCTATGGATATCCGTTGAGCGATAGTGAAACCAAGGATTGGCGCGTGCTCTATCAGGAAGCGCTGTTCGAAATCGATATGGAAAAGCTTCCTGCGCGAGTCGAGCTTGCGACTAAAGCCGTGGAGACCCGGAATGCGACAGCTCGCTGAGTCACGCGACCTGACTGACCGCGATGACTTGATGGACGCCCTGTAAACCTTAAGGGCGCTTCGCCTTGGCCGACCCTAAGGTTCCAGTCCTGCGCTTGCCTGTTCAGCTTGTTGTTCGGCGACACGAGGATACGTGGTTCCCTTGCGGCGGCGCAATTCCCTCGGCAACTTTGACTTTGTAAGTAAAAGACCCCCGGCGACGGCCCCGGCCCAAGTGATGATCGTTAATCCTGCGGACTGAAGATCAGCCATTCGTGAACTGTTGACGACAACCGAATGGGCGATCTTGGCACTTAAAATTCCCGCCGCGACCGCCACAGCGGCTGCTTTTCCGAGTTCGCTCCACGGTAGGTTGAAAGTTGGAACCAGCCTCCGTCGATTTAACAGAACTGCCATTGCAATGCAGTTCGCTGCAATTCCGAGATCCGAGGCCAATGCTAGTCCCATGGCCGAATAGGCGCGATAAAGCACCGAGTAAAGCGGCAGAGATGCGAGGGTGATCAGGGTGCTGGCGATCATCGGAGTCAACGTGTTTCCAGCCGCATAAAACGCCCTGGCATAGAGCGCTTGCGCCGACCAAAATGCCAGTGAGATTGAAAACCAGAAGAAGTAAACCGCGGTTGCCTGTGAATCGGAAAAGCGAAAGTGGCCGTGGGGAAGTCTGTAAACCAGATCGATGAGCGGCAGCGCAGCGGCCATCATGAAACTGGTGGCAAGCAGAGAGGTCGCAACAATCTTGTAGATGGATCCATTGACCGTGTTGCCGAATTCGTGCATTCGTTTTTCGCCGTAGAGACGTGCAAAAAATGGCAGCGAAGCCTGGCTCACGGCTTGCCCAAGAATTGCGATAGGGACGGCAATCAACCGCTTCGCATAGTTAATCTGACTAATCGCTCCGGATGACCCATTTACGAAATAGCGAAGAATCCAATCGTCGGCACTGACCAACGATACTCCGACCATCAGCGGAATCGACATCCTGATCCACTCGCGAAATGCAGGATTCTTAACATCAAACGAAACCCGATAGCCGGTACCTACTTTTGCCGCGCCGATGGCATTGATGAGAAATGGTCCGACAAACGTTCCTGCGAGCGCTCCCCAGGCCAGAGATGAAATTCCCAGCGAGTGGGAAAAAATAATTCCGCCGATGATGATAAATGCGTTGTAAATCAGTGGCCCAAAGACCGGAAACAGAAACAATCTGCGCGATAGCAAAACTGCTGAGACTACGCCTCCAACGTAAAAGAAAATCTGTGCCGGCAAAAGTATGCGGGTGAGATGAACGCACAATCTCATTTGCTCCGGCGTGAATTCGTGGAATAGAAACCGCGTGATTTGCGGTGTGAGAATTTCCGCGCCGAGTACGCCGATGCCCAGCAACACCGTCATCACGGTAATGATCACCGAAAAGGTTTTTTGAGCATCCTCTTCCCTGCCCGCCGCAAGAAAACGCGAGTAAATAGAAATGAACGTAATCGAGGCGGTCCCGCCCGCAACCAAATAGGCCAAAAAGTCAGGGATTTGAAAAGCGGCGACATACGCATCGGTCGTCGGTCCCGCTCCGAAGGACCACGCAATATAAGCTTCGCGGACGTATCCAATGACGCGCGAAAGCATCACGGCCGTCATGGAAAGCAGCGCGGCCGAAAAAGCGGTGTGTTGGTGGGATGGACGGAAAACTCTCCGCAAACGTAGCGCCCTACTTTCATTGGGAACGTCGGCAGAGTTCGGCATCAAATGGCGATTCTACACGGCGAGCGTAGTCAACAAGAGTTCGCGGTGAAAATGGACATCAGTGAAAATTGTAGGAGGTGTTCCAGCGCTGCCCTACGTAGGCACTCTTAAGATCAGATATCCACCTAACAACGCGAAGATCAAATCCGGAGACCACGCCGCCAGTGCCGGGGGCAGTTGGCTGATGTTGCCCATGGATTCGAACATGGAGGAAGTCACGGAATAAACCACGGCGATTCCCACGGCGACGGCAACACCTGCTACGGTGCCGCGCTTGCCGCCTGAAAGCGCGAAGGGTACAGCCAGCACCGCCATCACTAGTGTGATGATCGGGAAGGCCAATTTCTTTTGAAGTTGAACCCTCAGACGTACGACGTCAAAACCGCTTTGCTGCAAGTCGTGGATATAGCGGCGCAGTTCCTGGTAATTCATCTCGGAGGATTGCCTGACTTCTTTCTGAAAATAGGATGGCGGTTCGCTGATGGCCGCAAAAGTCGAGACGTCGAAAGTGCGGTAGGTGTCGATGGCTGAACCGTGAAACGACCGCTCCCATCCTTGAGTACATACCCAGCGCTGAAGGCTGGCGTCCCATTGTGCGCGAGATGCATAGATACGGTCGGTCAGTTGGAACGTTTTGGGATCGAATTGAAAGACGGACAAACTGCCAAACTGCGAAAGCTCCGGATCGAATACCTGATAGTAGTAAATGGTTGAGTGCTGTCCGAATATCCATTTGCGGTCGGGATTGAGATAGGTCTGCGGCGGCTTCCCTTTAATGCGGTTGCGAAGCGCGTCCTGACGTTTGTTGGCGCGCGGAAGATAAAACTGGTCGAAGGAAAAGAGACCGCCTGCAAGCAGCGCGGAAGCGATCAGTACCGGCACAATAATTCGGTAGATGCTGATACCGGTGGCTTTCATGGCGGTAATTTCGTTAGACCTGTGCATCCACCCCAAGGTGATTAAGACCGCAAGCAAAATTCCGTAATGAGTGGTGGTGTAAAGAAAATAGGGAGTCACGCTCCACAGATACTCGCCAACAATAATCGGAGAAATTTGGTTGCGAAGAATGTCTCCGAGTAATTCAAAGAGTGTAAAAACTAAGAGCAGCATGATGAAAGTCGCGATAATAAGCGCCAGATTCACGAAGAAGTCGCGCAGGACATAGTCGTCGAGAATCATTGGGAAGCGGGCATTGAAAAACCGGTAACGCGACGCAACTCTCTGGAAGACCGGGGTACCGTTGCTGCGCGCGGTTTTTCGTCTATCTTCCAATGGCGTTTTTGCCGTCAGGCGATTCCAGATGCGCAGCGGCCCAATTTCGAAAGGCCTGCGCTCGACTCTCCATAACAACACTGCGCCGCAAATCAGAAATGCAAAGTCAGCCAGCCACACGCCAGCGCCGGGAGGCACTTTCCCTTGCCGTGCCAGCGAAACTCCAAGCAGCGAGACGAAATAATAGGCGAACACGAGCAAAATGGTGAGGACGAATCCGCTGGACTTACCGCCTTTTTTTGATGAAAGTCCCAGTGGGACGCCGACTAATCCGAGCACGATGCAAGCCGCGGGCAGCGCAAATCTGCGATGCAATTCGATGTAATACCATCGGGAAAGTGCGGGATTTTGTTTCGTTCTCGCTTCCACAAGAAGATCGCGAGTGGACAATTGAGCTAACGGAGCAGGCTCTTGTTCTCTGGCTATGTCTTGCTGCGGCAATTCAATCGGCCGGTCGGTTTGTTCGAAAGTGGACACTTGATAATGGTCGGGAGAGGCCAGATCCACTTCGTGCATGGAGCCATTTGTCAGGTGCAGTTGGAGAGTATGCGGACCTTCGCTGACTAGCACTCCCTGTTGCGCCAGAGTAATACGGGGTGCTGATGGATTAGTGGTGTCGGCGATGAAAACGCCCTTCCAAATCGCGGCGCGTTGCGCCCCCTTTACGTCCTGCACATAAAGGACAAGCCTTGGAAAGCTCTCATGAAAGACCCGGGGCTGCACTTCAAAAGATACTTGTGAACTCTTCAACGTCTCTTGCAGACCGCTCAGTGCAGCCTGTGACCGCGGCACCAGATAGGATCCGTTAAAAAGAGCGAGAAGGAACGCCACTGCAACAAAAATCGAGGTGATCGATAAAAACGACCAAACGCCGATACCGCTGGCACGCATTGCGGTGATTTCACTGTCGGCGGCGAGGCGACTGTACCCGATTAGAATGCCCACCAATACGGCCATTGGAATGGTGTAGGTCAGCGTCGCCGGCAAGCTGAAAAAGAAAATCTGCGCGACTGCGGGAAGAGGAGCACTGTTGCGGATAATCAGCTCAAGGATGTGTCCTAGGTCTCGGGTAAAGAGTACAAACGTGAAAACTGCCAGCCCGATCAAGGCATGAGAGCTCACCTCACGAAGGATGTAGCGAGTGAGAATCCGCATGAATAGCCGCCGAATCGAAGTCTAGCATGTAGCGGATGAGGCGGCGGGGAGGGTCCTGTCGAGAGGCCTGTCCGGCGGCCTTAACAAATTCTTCAAGAGCAAAGGCTGAGGCAAATCATGTGCGACTTCATTACGCTGTTGGTCTTATTACCTACGTAATGTGCATTGACTTGGCTCAACCGATAGGCTGAAGGGGCAATCGGAACTTCCGGAGTCGCGTATTCTCACCGCCGAGACAACTAAGGGAACCCGCACTGCGTCCGCCCGTGCGTTCATCCATAGCCTGAACATTCTGATTAAGTATGTGCGTCTATATGGGTTTGACCACAAACGCACGACGGGACAATTCGACATCACGTGGAATGAGCTTCAGCAGGGGCTTCCGAAAGATCGCGACGGAAATTTCCTATTAGGAGTTTCTGAGAATCGTCTGCTGCTGGATGGGATTGCCCTTGAGTCGGGACAAGCCGAACAAAGTTTTGCGAAGCTGCTGACGACTGCGGGACTAGCCAGTATTCACTTTTCCAATCAAGTCACCATCGACGATTTTGCGCAACTGGTGAAGGCATTTTCTACCGCGGGATCCAAAGCGCAGGACGTGACCAAACAAATAAAGGACACCTTCGGCGACAACAAACAGGCCACTATACGTATCAATGAAGTTAAGTTTGTAGCGGCCGATCCGGCGACGGGCGAGGTCAGCATCGCGGCCCAGCTTGCCGCGCAGTCGCTGGGACCAGAATTTAAGCAATGGTTGAATGATCCGCAAAAATTGATGCAATTGATCGCGGCCGCTGAGGGTGCGCATAACGTCGGCGCGGGCGGAGGTGGTGGTGGGGGCGGGACAGGTCCAGCGATGCCTCCCGGAAGTTTTCCTCACATGCCGGGTGGTGACAATTCTGCTGGTGGCACGGGAACTGGTGGCTCGGGCGGGAATTGGGCTGGCGGTGTGGTCCCTCTTCAAGAGGAAGAAGTTGTTCAGGCCATTCGCCTGCTGACGCGGTTCGGGGAAGTGGGCAGCGATCCTTCCGCGAAAACTGAAGCCCTGCAAGGCGAGATCAGCAAAACCGACGCCAACACCAAGGTTAATTTGCAACAACTGCTGCAAAGTTTGGCCGCGACCGTTCCAGCGCAACAGACTGACACCCCGCTGCTAATGAAAGCTGCGGAACATATGGCGATCCGCTTTGCTCTTGAGCGCTTTCAAAAGGGCGAGGTGAAAGTGAACGCGGTTCACCAAATGCTCGAGCACATGAGCCGGCAGATGGATAGCTTGCGCTCCATTTTGCGCCTGCAAGAAGACAAGATGAGTAAGGCGGGAATTCTGGTGGAATCTCACGCCGACATTCTCGACCGAATGTTCTGGGCCGAAGTTCCTGACGCCGGCAAGAAGAGCGTGCTGCTGTCGGACGAGGCACCGTGCGTCCCGGCGCGGAATGTCCGTCAATTCGTAGAACTGCTCCTTGACCGCGAAGAGAGAGAAACCGCGACCGATATCCTGCGCAATTACGCTTCGTGCCTGAACGCAAAAGACCCGGAGCCTCGTCGCAAGATAGCCACTGGATTGGGCCAGTTGGCTGACCTTTTCGCCAGCGACGAGAAGTTGTTAGGGGCGACGGTGCGAAACCTTGCGGATGCGCTCGTGAAAGAACCTGATTCCGAAATGCAAAGCTTGTTGAGCGCGGCATTTGTGCGCCTTAGCTCAGAGGCCAGCGCGCGCAAACGATATTCAGCTCTAAATGAAGTTTGCGATGCCATGGACGTGGTGGGAAAACAGCGTCCTGTGTTGGCTGATGATCTGCGGCCGCGTATTGGAATCGAAAACCGGCTGCCGGAATTTCTTGAAGAAGCGTTGCGGCTACCGCAGGTACCTCCGGAATTGGTAATGGTGCTTCGCCGCACCTCGGTGGCTGCAATCGAACATCTCGCAGACCGTTTTTTCCGTTGCATGCGTCGTGACGAATGCGACCGCATGGTGAGCCTGGTGAAAGATTTGGGGCCTCCGGGGATGGCGCACTTGCGAGAGATGTTGCGCATGGGGGCGCCGAGGCAGGCTTCTTCGGTGATCGGGCTGTTGAGCAGGCTCGATGTGCCGACACTACTTGAGTTGTTGCCCGTCAGACTGCCGGAGTGGAATCGCTTCTACCACGATGTAGTGGTTCGCCAGATTGCATACGGCGCAGCCCCTGATCGTGGACGCACCCTGCTCGAACTCTTAGAAATACTCGACCCGTTGGTGCTGCCGCAAGCCCTCGACGAAATTGGGATGAGCGGAGACCGGTCCGCGGTACCGCCGTTGATTGTTATGGCGGAATCGGGTGAGACCGAAGGACGCTCCCCATTGCTGCAACTGAAGGCAGTGGAATCCCTGGGCCGGCTGCGCGAAGGCGACTCGATTACGGTGCTGCGAAATTTGCTGGAAGCCAAGAAAATGTGGAAATGGATTCAGCCGCGCGAATTGAGAATTGCAGCAGCTCAGGCACTGACGAAAATTGATCCTACTTATAGCAGCAAGATCATGTCAGAAAGCGGGTTGGAACCTGCGGAACTTGCGGTTGCAGCGCTGGACGCGGCCCCCGCGTGCCCATGGGTCCGTCAGCGACGATATGAGCGCATGGCGTTGCGAAAGGCGATCTCAGCCACGATTAGCAGTTCGTGGGGGAAGTCGGGCATTTCGATTAACGAACTTAGTCTCGGCGGGGGGATGGGCGCGAAGCAAGACAATCTGCGCGTGGGTTCGGAAGCGACTTTGGATATGAAGGTCGGCATGAGCCATATTCGCGCCGAGGTTCTCTTGCGGCGGGCGCGAGTGAACGAAGTGGGATTTGAAATCGTGAACACAGATCTTGAAAGCCGTTACCGTTTGAGACGAATCCTACTGGAGACAATGGGGAGTGCACCGAAGAAACGTGACGAAGAGTGGAGTGACACGCGGAAGAGCTAATCATTTGTGCAACGAAAAAGCCTCTGCTTCCGCAGAGGCTTTTCTTTTGCTTAAAAACTTTACTTTACTTTTACGATGATGATCGCCAGCGTGTAAAGCGCCAGCGATTCGATCAGCGCCAGACCCAAAATCAAGGCAAACGAAATTCCCGGACGCGCTGCCGGGTTTCTCGCTAATGCCTCGGTAGCTGCGGCGGTGGCTCGTCCCTGGCCGATGCCGCATCCAGCGGATGCGATCGCCATGGAAAATCCAGCGCTAAGGGCCACCCAATTTACCGGGTTCGAAGTGCCTCCGCCTTGAGCGAATGCAGGTACGGCAAAACACATCACCGCCAGTGCCATAAATACGTAACTCATCACACGCATTGTTGTTCTCCTCTTATAAAGTTCCGCCAGTGGGTGGTTGACGTTACCGAGCAAACGCCCTCACGCTGAACGGATGATGCCAGAAAGACTGGATTTCCATTTTGTATTTCAATAACTTTGTGATGTTAGTGTTCTTCCGCGACTGCTCCTGCTAAATACACGGTCGTCAGTAAAACGAAAATGTAGGTTTGGAGCAGTGCCACGAAGATATGCAATCCCAAGAAAATTATTGGGACGCCGATTGCCACCATGGAGAAGAACGCCATGATGACCAGATCTCCGGCAAACATGTTCGCCCACAGTCGGATGGTGAGTGAAAGCATTCGAGCCAGGTGGCTGATGATTTCAATCGGGAGCATGATGATTGCCAGCGGAATCCGTATCGCGAGCGAGATGCTGGAGTCCGACGGCCCCAGGAAGTGCGCCGCATAGTGAAGCAGGCCTTTTTTGCGCACGCCCTGCGCGTGGTAGTAAAGGAACGCCAGGAGTGCACATCCCAGTGGGACTTCCGGCGAGGCGGTCGGTGATTCAAAGGCTGGAATTAAGCCGATCAAGTTCGAGATCAAAATAAAAACAAACAGCGTCGCCAGGAAAGGCGTGAAACCTTCGCTGTGGTGTCCAATGATTTCTGCGCTCTGGCCGTTGACGAAATTGTGAAGAGTTTCAAACGTATGTTGGATCGGGCCAGGGTTCTCTACGGAGAGCCTCGAGCGGAGCATGAGGAACAGGATCGCTAGAAATAGAAAAACCAATAGTTCCATTGAAAACGCGTTGGTGATGGGGGCCTGCGGAAATTGCGGATTAATGTGCAGGGCACGCAATAATGCCGTCACCGGGGAGGCGAACAAGCGATTGAGGATTTCGGTAAACCAGAGTTGTTCAGGCATAACGGCTTTTTAGCTCTTAGCTTTTGGGTTAAATTCGCAACCACGTATCTGCACCGGCATTGAAGAAAGCAGATTCCTCGCTGCGGAATGACAAAAAGATGACGGGTGATCCAGTTAAACTCCGTGCGCTAAGGCTACGTACAATTCGTAAACCGCCTCACACATAATTGCAGCGACCGGTAGAAATAATCCCACCAAAAAGCCGTGAAGACTGGCTGGATAACTGGTTAATATAGCATACGCTGCGCAGGCCACAGCAAAGTAGCGAAGCACGAAACGCGTGATAATTCCCTTCCCTGACTGGGGATTTCCGGACATCGCGGTGCGCTCGACTACTCCTCCAACCACGCGCTTCAGCAGATGAAAGTTACCGTATCCCACGCCGCTTCCACAAGCAAATCCGGCTGCCACGCGCCAACCCAGCATTGCCCACGCTGTGACGCTGAGACTTACGCCCAACACAAGCATGTCCAACTGAATTCGCTGTAGCGCTCCGCTATGAAAAGAATTGTCAGTGAGATCATTGTTGGTGAGACCCATGTCGGTGTAGATCTATTTTCCTCTTCCAGGCAAGTCTGCCGGATTTTCATGCGCCCGCTCCCGGAACCCGCTTTTCATTCCCGACGCCAACGATACAGTGGACTCACCGAATTTATCGCGGAGACGGTCGGCGGCTGACAAAGCCTGCTGCCAGCGCTGGCGCCGCCCATCCTCTAATAAATTGCCTTGCTCGCTTGAACCTCCGAACGAAGACGTATGCACTCCTAGCAACCGCACCGGCGCGTTCTTCTTCCAATTATTGCGGAAGAGGGTTCGGACCTGTTCGAAAATTTCCGTATCCAACTGAGTAGCAGATGGCGGAGTGTGCGCGCGCGTGATGGTGGAAAAATCTTTGTAGCGCAATTTCAGCTGAATGGTACGGGCAAACAATCCCTGATCCCGCAATCTGCGGCCTACCATTTCAGACAGACGCATCAACGTAGATTCAAGCTGCATTTGATCGCTTGTGTCCTCGTTGTAGGTATGTTCGTGGCTGATTGATTTCGGATCCGTGTTCTCTCCGACCTCGCTATCGAACCACCCTCCAGCATCCTCGCCCCGGGCCTTGCCGGCAAGGGCCAATCCCCATTTACCAAAACGTTCTTCAAGAAAGGACGTTTCAAATCTCGCAAAATCCCCCACCTTGCGAATGCCGAGGTCCTGCAAATTCTTCTCGGTCACTTTCCCGACGCCCGGGATGTCGCGCACATCAAGTGGTGCGAGAAATTTCGCCTCGCTCCCCGGCACAGCCCAAAGTATTCCGTGAGGTTTGGCTTTGGCTGACGCAACCTTAGCGACCAGCCGGGAGCTTCCGATCCCGATCGAACAGTTGAGTTGCGTCTCCTGCTTCATTTTCTTGTGAACACTGTTGGCTGCTGCCAGCACCGGGCCGTGCAATCGCTCTGTACCGCTCATATCCAGATAGGCTTCGTCGACGGAGGCCATCTCTACCCTAGGCGTAAACAAGCACAGCACCGCGTAGACTCGCTCAGAGTATTGGCGGTAGCGGTCGGAATGGCCATCCACAAAAATTGCCTGCGGGCAAAGTTTAGCGGCGGTCCGCAAGGGCATCGCGGAATGAACTCCGAATTTTCTCGCCTCGTAGGACGCAGCCGAAACCACTCCCCTCTCACCCCGTTGGCCGCCTACGACAACCGGTTTCCCCTTCAAGGATCGGTCGAAGAGCTCTTCCACGGAAACAAAAAAAGCGTCCATATCAACGTGAAAGATCGTTCTGGCGAAGTCAGCCATATAAGTGGAATGAGGAGATTTTATCAGCGGCGAGGTCGGAGGACCCTAGCGATTTGCGAAGGTCAAAGTGTCCGCTACAGAAACCGGGGGAACGGCCCGGAGTTGGCGCGCTCTCTCGTATACGCGGACATATTCCTTGGCCGACGTGCTCCACGAAAAATCTTTTTTCATACCATTACGCATAAGTACTTGCCATGAACTTTGATCGCTGAAAGCTTGTAATGCCTGCTTGATGGTCGCCAGCAATTCTTCGCCGCGATATTCTGTGAACTTGAATCCGGTGCCTTTGCCGGTTCGCGGGTCCCATTGCTCAATGGTATCGTCAAGTCCGCCGGTGGCACGGACAATGGGCACGGTGCCATATTTCAGGCTGTACATCTGGTTCAGGCCGCTGGGTTCGTACCTTGACGGCATCAGGAACATATCGCTGCCGGCCTCGATTTTGTGCGCCAATGCATTGTCGTAGGCGACCTTTACCGCAATCTTCTTCGGAAATAGTTTTTGAATCCGGGTAAACATCGTTTCGTATTGCCTGTCCCCTGTGCCCAGGATTACCATGACCAACTCTTCGCGCGCCAGGCGGTCCATGATTTGGGCAATCAGGTCGAAACCTTTTTGCGAGGCAAACCGAGATACGATTCCAACCAGCGGCAGTCCGGGTTTTGCATCCTTCATGCCAAAAGCTTCAAGCAGATCTTCTTTGCACTTCATCTTGCCGCTTAAATCTGCGCTGGAATATTTGGCCACCGTAAACTTGTCGGTTTGCGGATTCCATTCCTCGTAGTCGACGCCGTTCAAGATTCCGGACACGCTGCTCGAGCGGTTACGAAGCACGCCGTCCAAGCCAAATCCGAATTCGGTGGTCTGAATCTCCTGACTGTATTTTCTACTTACCGTGGTGACAAAATCGGCGTAAACCAACGCGCCTTTGAGCAAATTCACGTTTCCGAAAAATTCCAGTTTCGAAATTGTGAACAGGTCCCAGGAAAGAGTGAGCAACGGCAGCGTGTCTGGGGGAAACAGCCCTTGATACCCGATGTTGTGGATGGTGAACACGGTCGCGGTTCCCCGAAAGGCGGGGTCTTCAGCATATTGAGTTCGGAGCAGTACTGGAACGAGGGCGGTCTGCCAGTCATGGCAATGAAGAATCTGCGGCATTCCAATGATTTTCGCGGCTTCTAAAATCGCACGCGAAAATAACGCGAACCTCTCGGCGTTATCCGGAAAGTCTCCCGCAGAGGTGCCGTACAGAGTGTCTCGATCGAAATAAGGCGGATAATCAATGAAGTAAAATTGCACGCCTTGGCGCGTCCCTCCATCGACCACCGAGCAGAATCGATAATGGTCGTCGAAAGGTATGGTCAGGCTTTTTATAATAATTTTGGGGTCAATTACTTTCGTCGGGCGATATCGCGGGAGATAAACCGTGACGTGATGCCCTGCGGCGGCAAGAGCTTGGGGCAGCGCTCCCACTACGTCGGCAAGGCCTCCCGTCTTTGAATAAGGGACACACTCGGAAGCGGCGAACGCAATTTGCATGAGGACCTTTTCAACCTCTATCAGTGGCGCCGCAAGCTATCATAGAGCGCGAGCATGATTGCACACTTTACCAATCCGCAAGCCGGACGTTAGTCTACTCGTCTGCAAGAAAGAGGGTCAACGTTGCCGAGAGTATCCGCGAACCGGCCAAGCTTAGATCGCAAGCCGAAATTGGGACAGCATTTTTTAATCGACGAAGCCGCTGCGATGCGAACAGTCGAAGCTCTAGGAGACTTGTCGCAGAGTACCGTGCTGGAGATTGGCCCGGGACGCGGCGTCTTAACGGCGTTGCTCGCGCGTCGTGCCCGCCGGTTGATGGCGATTGAGACTGACAGGGTCTTGGCTGCACAATTGCGAATGAACTTTGCGCTGACCCCCAATGTCGAAATTATTGAGGGCGACATTCTGGCGATCGATTTGGATTCGATCTTCGGACCGAAACCGGGAAGCACACGGCCTGGAACAAATCAGCAACCCGAACCGGCGCGGGTGGTGGGAAATATTCCCTACTTCATTACGTCGGATATTTTGCTGCGACTTTTTCAATATAGAAAATATATCGAGAGCATTGTACTGATGGTGCAACGGGAAGTTGCCGACCGGCTCGCGGCCAAGCCGGGGAAGAGCGAGTATGGTTTGCTTTCCGCAACGGCGCAACTTTACGCTCGCGTTGAAAAACTCTTTACGCTGCCGCCGGAAGCTTTTTCGCCGCCTCCGAAAGTCCACTCCACCATTGTTCGATTGGTGATGGACCCCCAAGTCGAAAGTCTCCGCGTGGCCGAAGTGGAATTTGTGAAATTTCTAAAGTTGATTTTTGGACAGAAGCGCAAGACACTTTGGAACAATTTGAAGTCCGATTACCCGATTGAAAGTGTTCGACAGGCCCTGGAGAAAGCAAATATTAAGCCCAACGTCAGGGCCGAAGCCCTAACCTTGGAAAAAACCGCAGTGCTGTTCAATGCGCTCGGCAGTGCCTCTTCGACGCCTTAATGTGGGTCGTAACGATCACGACCCAGGATTGAATAGTCAATCCTCAGCTAGTTTCTATTCGGGCCACGTCCCGGAGCCGAGTGGACAGATGGCCCTGCGGAAGGCGTAGGTCTGGCGGTCGATCGCCCCGGTTGAGATTGTGATTGCCATACCCCTTGCCGTTGCGAGTTCCCAGGGAACGAACTCGACTGTCCAGAACTTGACGGTCCCGAATTCGCCTGCACAGGCGCGGCGTGAATTCTAGCGGTCACAGTTCCTTGCGCCGCTGCGTGCTGCGAAATCTTGGCAAGGTCATTGACTTCGCCGCGAGGCACGCCCAATCCCGCTGAATTGTTTTGCAGCACAACTTTGCTGGTTGATCGTCCTGCAAAAGTAGTGGCTGGCCCTCGATTGACGACCACCAAGTTCTGAGCCGCGGCCGATGGGCGTCTGGGCATAACAAAATTTGCGGGAGGATTGACCACTCTGGGAGAAGAGAGAGCCGTCCAGCTTCCACCCGGTTGCCAAGCCCATCCGCGTCCGGGCACAAAAGCCCAGCTTCCAGAATGGTAAGGGGTCCATCCCCATGGATAGGCGGATACCCATGCAAATCCCGCTCCCGGATAAAACGCCCACGCGCCTTCCATAAATGGATCCCAGTTCGACCCAACAAGGTAAGGCTGCCACATCAGCCCATAACCAGGAGCATTAAAATAGCTGCCGTAATAATTTAGATCGGTCAACCCGTAAGAGTACGCAGACGCGGTTACGGGAGTTTCGCTCCCAAACCGTTGCTGAAACCGGTCTTGTTCCTTGTCCCAAGCGTCGTATGGATTGGGCTCAATATTCTTCGCAACCTTGCCGTTGAGATCGCCGCTCGCGTCGAAGATAGCGGTCCGATTCTTTGAGAGTGCAACCGTGCCGGAGGCGGTGCGCACATCCGCCGCGCCATTCAACACCGCGACGGCAACATTGTCTTCTTGTAGTTCAATTCGCAAATGGGTTGGGCGATTTAGAATTACGGTTTCGCGTCCGAAATTAACGGTTAACTGATCAGTCTTGCCAGCCTTGAAATCAACATAGGCAGTTCCAGTGCCGATAGATACCGCGGAAACTTTATTGCCGGAATCACCTAAAAACAATTGCGAGAAACGAACGGTGGTAGATGGAGCCAGCCGCAAGGCGCTTCCATCTTCAAACTCAATTTGAGCGCGGCCATCGCTGCGAGTGCGAACTTCGTTGCCTTGCGTGATCGGCAAATTCAGAAATGCTTTTTCGTACCCGCGGTCCGTGCGGTTGATCTCAACGCCGCCCTGCACCTCGCTTAGCCGGACGATGCGCACTTGCGAATCGGCAGACGAATAACAGGCGGAGCCCAGCATGGCGGCAAGCGCGAAGATTATAGTTTGCAGTTTCTTGGTTTTCATTGGGGACCTCGAGAATGCTGATTGATTAGAGCACTTTTCCCGGCTTTTAGTTGTCAAATCTTTCAGAAACCCCAGCGGATCACTCTCGCACTGCCGCTAACAAGCGCTGGGCGCGCGCCCGCACCACGTTCATTAACGATGGGTCGTCAACGATCTTTTGTAATGTTGGAGCGATGGCAGCGACCTCGGGCCAACTGTTTCTCCCGGGCGTATCTTCCATGCGCTTCAATTCTTGGTCCAGAGCGAGCTTCTGATAGTGATGATCGTAATCCAGGCGGCGTCCAATTTCGAGGGTCGCGCCCAACGTCTGGAAGATGCTCGTAAGCTGTTGAATGTCAGAGTTCGGAGAATAATTGTAGGTCTCGCTGAAATTTTTGTCGGCGTCGCTGTAGGAGAGAACTTTTACGCCTGTCGAAGCCAGATTCTTTTTCTTCGAATCGATTGCACGATCAAAATAGTGGGCACGCCTGGTTAGTTCGAATAATTTGGCGCATGTGGAGGGCGTGAGAGTGAATTCGAATACGAATGTTTCTTCCGAATCTGCCTGCAACGTCAACTTTCCGTTCGACTGATATTTGGCGGAGCAATCGGATGCGACCGAGATCAGGTAATGATCCGGATCTGAGCCTTTGAAGGTTTGTTCGTACGCGACCGTCCCAGAAGTTTGCTGGGCTCGAAGCGAGTTCCCAGTAAACAGTAAACTCAGCGCAAAAAATGTGCAGAAAAATTTTCTGGCCGTGCTGATTGGCATGCGGAGGAATTATGCCAAATAAAAAGCCCGGGCGCGAGACTACAATTCCTTCGCATTTAGGAGTTCTTTATCATTTCCAGAAAAGCCTGATGAATTCGCTTGTCTTCGCTCAGTTCAGGATGAAACGTGGCGGCCATAACTTTGCCTTGCCGGACTGCGACCGGATCATTCCCTTCGGTGGCGATAACTTCCACCCCCGGGCCGAGTCGCTCAAACTTCGGGGCCCGGATGAACACCATTTCCAAGGCGGATGTCGATGCGCCTCCCAGTAAAAATTTTCCTTCCCGGATCGAGCTATCGATCTGCCGTCCGTAAGCGTTGCGGCGTATGTCAATATCGATGGCATTCAATCCGGATTGGCTTGGATTTTCGACCCCTTTGGCTAGAAGAATCGCTCCGGCGCAGGTGCCTAACGTCGGCTTCAAATGCACGAATTTTCTAAGCTTTTCGAATCCTTCTTCACCTAGAAGTTTAAGAAATGTGCCGGACTCGCCCCCGGGGATGACGAGCCCGTCGAGGTCATGAAGCTGCTCCGGCTTCCTTACCAACACGACGGAAGCGCCCAGTTCCTGGAGCCGCCTGCGGTGGGCGTCGAAATCACCCTGCAATGCGAGTACGCCGATTGTCATAAGCTTGAATGATGTCCTTCAATTCTAACGGAATAGCGGTAGCGGTCAGACGCCGTCCGCTGCGAAATTTCCCTGCAAGCCCATCCCCGCCTGCGCGTTCCCTAATATTGAGGAGTCTTAGCGAGTGTCTTGAACTGACACAACTTGTCAGCGTGAGCGACAATAAATGACACGGCTGACGGATAAGGCCATACAAGGCTGTCCGACAGAAGTACGAAAGTACCCCTGACGATTGTAAACAAACAAGATGCGCCGGATTGATCGCGTACTTTGGTAACTAAAGACATTGGCGGCTCAAGTGCGAAGATAATGCCAACTGGGTCAGCAAGACCAACACATCTAAATAAACTGGAAGAGGGAAAATTAAATGCGGAAACAAAAGGGTTTTTCACTGATTGAGTTGTTAATCGTGGTCGCGATCATCCTGATCATCGCCGCCATCGCCATTCCTAACCTACTGAGAGCCCGCATCGCGGCCAACGAATCGGCTGCGGCGAGCGGTATTCGTACCATCAATACTGGTGAAGTGTCGTACGCTTCAACTTATCCGACTCAGGGCTACGCTGCGGCGCTGGTAAACCTCGGACCAGGTGGTGCGGCTGCTGCATGTCCTGCGCCGCCAACGGTTGCGGCTGCCTGCACAATCGATGGTGTGCTGGCTGCGGGCATCAAGCAAGGCTATACCTACACATACGTCCCCGGCGTGACCGCTCCGGTTGTGTCGTATCAGATCACCAACAATCCGACGCAGCTGAACCAGTCCGGCGTGCGTTCGTTCTGCTCGTTCGAAGACGCAGTCGTTCGCTTCCAAGCTAGCGGTGGCGGTCTGGTTACTTGCACCGGCGCTAACACGGTTCTAGGGCAGTAAGGGAACAGAAACTGATCTACGCGGTGAAGCTGAGGGGGCACCGAACTTCGGTGCCCTTTTTCGCTAGTAAGAAGGGAAATCTAGTCACGCAGATACGAATGGATGCACAAATGCAAGCGGTAAGTGAAGAATAAGATCTGCACTGAAACTTAAGGCTTAATCATGCAGCTTCAGACAAAAATCGTCATTAGGGGACAACGAGAAATGCGGAAACAAAAAGGTTTTTCACTGATTGAGTTGTTAATCGTAGTGGCGATCATCCTCATCATCGCTGCCATCGCCATTCCTAACCTACTGAGAGCTCGCATCGCGGCCAATGAGTCCGCTGCGGCGAGTGGAATTCGCACTATCAACACCGGTGAAATTTCTTACTCTTCAACTTATCCGACGCAGGGCTACGCTGCGGCGTTGGTAAACCTTGGGCCAGGTGGTGCGGCTGCTGCATGTCCTGCGCCGCCAACGGTTGCGGCAGCCTGCACAATCGACGGTGTGCTGGCTTCGGGCACCAAGCAAGGCTATAACTATACCTATGTCCCGGGCGTGACTGCCCCGGTTGTTTCATATCAGATCACAAACAATCCCGCACAGTTGAATCAGTCCGGGGTGCGTTCGTTCTGCTCATTCGAGGACGCGGTAGTCCGCTTTAAGGCCAACGGCGGAGGTCTGGTGACTTGCACCGGTGCCAACACTGTTCTCGGACAGTAGACAGATGGAGATGGTTGTCCAATCATAACGGGGCGCTTATACAGGCTTTAGCAAGGAATTGCTGGGAGGCGTTTCGCGAGACTAGGTTGGTGAGGAGGTGGAGCGTGCGTATCAATAGCAGCAATAGAGGTTTCTCTCTTATAGAGTTGCTAATCGTGGTAGCAATAATTTTGATTATCGCCGCCATTGCCATTCCGAACCTACTTCGCGCTCGAATCGCCTCCAACGAGGCAGCGGCTGCAAGCGGCATTCGGACAATAAACACTGGTGAGGCCTCATATGCTACAACGTATCCGTTAACAGGTTATTCCACTACACTCGTTCAGCTTGGGCCAGGCGGACCTGCAGCTGCTTGTCCAGCACCGCCGACAGCCGCTACAGCTTGTGTGATAGATGGAGTGCTCGCTTCCGGGGTCAAGCAAGGGTACGCCTTTACTTACACCCCCGGCGTAGGGCTACCAATGCCGTCTTACACGATTACAAATGCGCCAATTCAACCGAATCAAACCGGAGTGCGGTCTTTCTGCTCATTCGAGGATGCCGTTGTGCGCTTTCAGGCTAGTGGCCCCATTGCCGCTTGCAGTAGCGCTATCGCAGTACTCGGACAGTAGTTTTGCCAACTTTAGGTCCAACCATAACAACGATCGTTTCTAACTTACCTTCGTAATTTTTATACTTGCACCCTCCTTCCAGCTTGATGCAAACAACACTATAATTTGCTTAATTGACGATATCGCGTTGTTTTTACCCCCTATGTACGCTATAGAAATCATCGGACTCGAAAAAACTTACAACGTAGGTTTTTGGCGGAAGAAGCCAAAGCATGCCTTATTCGCTCTAAATCTCGCCGTGAGCGAAGGAGAGATATTCGGATTTCTCGGCCCGAACGGAGCGGGTAAGACGACCACATTAAAGCTTTTGATGGGCCTAGTTTTTCCTACGGCGGGGACAGCTCGAATTTTGGGAATGCAACTCGACGATCCGAAGATGAAGGCTCTAATTGGGTTTTTGCCCGAGCAGCCTTACTTTTATGACTACCTTACCGGAAATGAACTGTTGAGTTATTACGCGCAGCTCTCTGGCGTTCCTGGGAAAGACCGGTCGAAAAAAGTCGAAGAAGTCTTGGATCAGGTTGGGTTGAAGGATGTAGGCGGAGTGCAATTGCGAAAGTTTTCAAAAGGAATGCTGCAAAGAATTGGAATTGCGCAAGCGATTTTGCACGACCCGAAAATTCTGTTTCTAGACGAACCCATGTCTGGCCTTGACCCAATGGGTCGACGCGAAGTGCGTAGTCTGATCGAACAACTAAAACACAAGGGCAAGACAATTTTCTTCTCGACACATATTCTTTCGGATGCAGAAGCATTGTGCGACCGAGTCGCCGTTATTCATCAAGGAAAATTGCGCGGCGTTGGAGCTGTAGCTGATCTCACCGCGAGCGTGCAAGGAAAAGTGGAGATCATCTGGCGGGCCGGCAACATTTCTACTGCCCTGATATCGATGGGAGTCGAATGTTACGTTACCGCGGATGCTGTTCGGGCAGTGATACCCGAGGCCAATCAAGAAGCTGTACTCGAGGTGCTAAGACGAGAGCACTACCCTCTCGTCTCAGTAATTCCAGTGCGAAAGTCGCTTGAGGATTACTTCATGACGCAATTGAAACCTTTAACAAGCGCAGCAGTGACGGCATGAATATGAGAATTGTCCATATTGCCTCAAATACTTTTCGCGAGGCCATCCGTGATCGGGTTCTCTATAACTTGGTCGCGTTTGCTTTACTTCTTTCGGCAGCCTCCATTCTTGTTGGACAAATATCAATCGACATAGAAAGGCTTGTCGTAATCAATCTTGGTCTTACTGCTGTGTCTTTGTTTGGTTTAGTGATCGCAATTTTTATCGGCATCGGGCTTGTATCCAAAGAGATCGATAAAAAGACGCTTTACACGGTGCTTTCGCGTCCGGTAAGGCGGTGGGAATTTATCGTTGGCAAGTTCCTCGGGCTATCTGGGACCCTGATAGTGAATGCCTTCTTGATGGTTGTGGGTGTGTTTGCCGCCCTTTTTTATGTTTCTCACCATCTTCAACACTCTGATACGTGGATTTTAGTAGCACTCTATTTTATTGTTCTTCAATTTGTGATCATTATCTCTCTGGCGCTTTTATTTTCGTCGTTTTCCTCGCCTCTCATGGCGGCGGTCTTCGCATTCTCGATGTTTGTGATTGGGAGCTTTGCCGACGACCTGCGAGGGTTTGCGGTCATGGCCCACGGCGCTGGGCGCTTGCTGGCGACGTCAATGGTTTACCTGGTGCCAAACTTCTCGAGCTTAAATGTCATTAGTAATGTCGCTCATGAATATCCTGTCGCCGGAAAATTAATTTTATTCAACTCTGCTTATGCCTTGTTTTATTCAGCTATGGCGCTTTGCGGCGCAGTCTTAATTTTCGAACGTCGGAATTTGAAATGAGGGTTGCAGGGCGAGCTTCAGTCTTCGCCAGCCTGGCATTAGTGGCGTGCCTCGCGGGGTCAGTTGCTACTCTTCGGAAACTGAATCGACTTCGCAGTCGAGGTTCTTCCCAGGATGTCCTTTTCATTTCTTCGCCAAAAGCGATCAAAAGAATGAGTCTGGGTTACAGCGGCCTCCTGGCTGACATTTACTGGACGCGAACGGTACAGTACTTTGGTCGAAATCATTTCGTGGGTGCCGACCATTACGCATTATTGGCGCCCCTCTTGGAAATCACTACCAGCCTAGACCCTCATTTAAGCGTCGCCTACGATTTTGGCGCAAATTTCTTGGCGGCAAAACCGCCTTTGGGTGCGGGTGAACCGCAACGTGCGATTGATTTAATAAAATTCGGCATTCGTAACAACCCGACCCAATGGAAGTTATATCGGAATCTTGGATTTGTTTATTACCTGGACCTAAAAGACTACGCTAATGCCGCTGAGGCTTTCGCCGACGCATCAAAGTTGCCCGATGCCCACCCCTTTATGAAGATTATGGCTGCTCAAATGGCGCAACATGCGGGGGAGATATCTACCGCCCGGATGCTCTGGGTAGCAACTTATGAAAGCACAAAAGACAAAGATATCCGCGCTAACGCGTCAGCCCACTTACGTGCTTTGAAGGTTGATGATGATGTCACTCATTTGGAAGAACTTACCGCACTGTTCCGGTCGAAGACGGGCCGACCTCCCTCCAGTTATTCAGAATTGATAGCTTTCGGGATGTTGCCCGGTGTACCGATTGATCCGTTAGGGAATCCTTACAGGCTGATGGCTGATGGAAAAATTGAAGTGCGTAACCCGGATAATTTCCCTTTCATCGACAAGGGTGTTCCGAGCAGTTACATCCCCCCCGCCAAGCCAAAGTTTCTCCCTTCCGATTACTGATTCGGCCTGAACACAACAACGGTTCCGAGACCCGACATTAGAATTGATATTCCATGGCAGTCCCTATATACAGTCATTGCTCACAGCCCTCTGGGATTTCCTCGTCGATTCTCTTCCGTCGAAAAAGCGGCAGCGCTATGGCGACGTCGAATACGACTGGGAGCACCGGGTGGACACTACCAGCGCTACCGTTGCATGGCGCACGCGTTTGCTGGGACACTTGAATTCTCCGTATCAAGCGACCGATGCGGCGCTTTTCCACGAGATGTTGAGGGCACTGCCCATAGATTTTTCGCGGTTTGCGTTCATTGATATTGGCTCCGGAAAAGGACGGACGTTGATGATGGCATCCGACTATCCGTTTCGGCAGATTATTGGAGTTGAGTTGCTGGCTGAACTGCACAACGTTGCAGTCGAGAATATTCGGCGATATAAGAGCGCGTCGCAGCGGTGCTTTTCTTTGCATGCCATTCATGGCGATGCAGCTGAGTATGACTTCCCGGCGGGGCCGCTGGTGATTTACTTGTTTAATCCGTTGCCTGAGGGTGGGTTGGTGCGAATGTTGAACAACTTAGTAGAGTTAGTGCGAAAGGCTCCGCGACCGATTTGGGTTGTCTATCACAATCCCTTGTTAAGGCGGGTAGTTGAGGCCAGGCCGGAGTTCCAGAAGTCGCTTGAGACGGAGTCTTACGCGATATATTCCGCAGAGGATGGTTGAGCTCGAACCGGCAACGCCCAACCCACAGGCTACGGGAAACCCTTTGGGCGAAGGCTTTGACGGAGCGCGGCTTAAAGTCGGGCCACAAATGCTATGGTACGAGTGATCGGCCCCGACGGAAGTCGGGACCTTCCCGGTTTGAATCACTTTTCCGCATTCCGTTTTCAGTCGAAGCTGGCGTAGTCTAACTAACGCCATGAGTCCGGACTTCAAAATTCCTCCCAGCAAACTTTTCGGATTGGCCTTATCTCTTGCCCTCGGGTTCTTGTATCTGACTTTTTCCTGCTCTCAATACGTAGCCAATTATTTGGCCGAAAAAAAGGATTTGCAAAGTTTGCAGACCGCGATCCGCCTCGATCCATGGAATGCCGACTATCGCTATCAGTTAGGACGTGTCCTTTCGTTGTCACAACAGCCCCGAGAGGCAGCGAGCGCTCTCCGTAAAGCGATCGAACTCAATCCCAACGCTTCTCGATACTGGATGGCGCTGGCCTCCGAAAATTTCGTTGCTGATTCTGTAGCCGATGCTAGAAGCGACATCCAACAGGCAACCGCAGCTGATCCAACAAATCCGGGCATCGCAGAGAAAGCTGGAAATTTATATCTTGCGCAGGGCGACACGCACGCTGCCTTTCAACAGTTCCGCAACGCGATGGATGGCGAGCCATCGCTGGCCGCCCAAATTATTCCTGTCTGTTGGCAGGCTTATCCCGACGCCGACGCATTATTGCTAGAGGCCATCCCTTCCGAACCCAGTGCTTACTCCGAGTTTTTGGGTTTTCTGATATCAAAGAAAGAAACCGAGGCAGCCAGGCGCGTCTGGGAGGAAATCGTAAAACTCGGCCAACCGGCAAAATTAAGCGACGTGTTCGACTACATTCGTTTTCTGGTCGGGCGACACGAACCCGTCGAGGCCAGCACAGTTTGGCGAGAGGCTGGCCCGCTCTGTGGCTTGCAGCGGTATCAGAACGCCGACCACAATTTGGTGGTCAACGGTAATTTTAATTTGGATTTATTAAACGGCGGCTTCGATTGGACTTACGAAAAACGACAGGACGTCGGTCTCGAACTAGATCCGATTCAGCCCCACTCCGGCCCCCATCCGCTGCTAATTTCCTATGACAGCGCCGGCCTGAACGACTCAGGAATTTCGCAACTCATTTCCGTACAGCCGAACACTGCTTATCATTTTGGCGCTTCTTTCAAGACACGCGTGCTGGAAGGCGCGGGCGGTCCCCGCTTCACCCTGCAAGATTTTTATTCGGGAGTGTCGTATCTCGAGACCGAGGATCTAAAGGATGCAGTGGAGTGGAAACAGATAAGCGGTGATCTACAAACCGGTCGCGAGACCCAACTATTGAATCTTCGAATCGCCCGCGTTCCAGGCGGCGCCGCCATCCGAGGACAGCTTTGGATCGACGGTGTCCGCCTGGAGCCTGTTGCCAAACAAAAAGTCCCGTGACGCTCACTAAATATCCACGAATTGCGATGGAGAGACGGGCGTCCCCGCCCGTCCCAAGTTCTCCTGATTCCACAATTTGTTACGCCGTGTTTGGGCTACTCTTGCTTTCTCCTTTGTGCTTCGGCGCCGTCGAAACCTGGTCGATCTTTTTGCTTGAAGCTTCATCCGCAACACTGCTCATCATTTGGACTGTGCGCCAGTTCACCCGTATAGATTCTCGGTTGCGGTGGAATTCTATATTCATTCCCATGCTCGCGTTCGGCGCTTTAGTCGTATATCAAATCACTTTCGGCGCAACCGCATACGTCGACGCGACCGTTTCAAGTTTTCTGCTGTATGCCGCATACGCCGTCGTGAGCTTCCTGGCCACTCAAACTTTCAACAATGCGCGGCAGGTAAAAGTTGCGGCGGCGGCTTTTTCTATCTACGGCTTCTCAGTAGCGTTCTTCGCGCTGCTACAGAGCTTGAGTTCCAATGGAAAAATATATTGGGTTCGACTCCCCCGGACTGGAGGATGGATTTACGGCCCCTACGTAAACCACAACCACTACGCGGGACTTATGGAAATGCTTTTTCCCATTCCGCTGGTTTTCGCTTTGACGCACTTTGCGAAGGGCGGCATGAGGACACTTGCCCTTATCGCGTCAAGCTTAATGGCAGCAACAATTTTTCTTTCCGGCTCGCGTGGCGGCGTGATCGCTTTCTTCTGCGAGATTGCTCTTGTTGCGATCGTATCCATCAAACAGCGCAGCCAGATTCAATTTCGCTCGAAGTTGACACTTATCGCCTTCGCAGTGCTCGCAATATCTCTCTTAGCTTGGATCGGAGGCCATGAAATCACCGACCGCTTTCTTAGTGCGCAGAACACGCGAAACGAAATCAGCGCCGGTCTGCGATTACAAATCGATCGTGACCTCATAAAGATGTTCCCGCATCGCCCCTTGCTGGGCTGGGGACTCGGAACTTTTGCCGATGTGTATCCCCGCTACCGGACCTTTTACACAACCTCGTTCATAGATCAAGCCCACAACGACTACCTCCAATTGCTGATCGAAACGGGTGTCGCAGGTCTTCTAACTATGCTCTGGTTCTTGTGGATGGTTTTTCGCGGGGCCGGCAAAAAACTTCGCAATTGGAATTCAACCCTAGACGGCGCGGTTGCTCTAGCCGCCCTTCTCGGCATCGTAGGCATTCTCGTCCATAGTTTCGTGGACTTCAATTTACAGATTCCCGCTAACGCCGCTTTGTTCTACGTCTTGTGTACCGTTGCCGCCGCAGAATCGAGATTTTCGTTTCATGAAGAACACACGACAACTTTTTATCCGTAGGGACATCGGCCAACGCCATCGCTGTCCCGCGCATCTGTGGATCATCCTCTTAGTTCACGAATCCTGGATGCGGAGTTCTCATGATTAAACAATTGCTCTCCCGCTGGCCTCTCATTCAACAAATCCAGACTGGTGCGGACGGTACCGGGCCGGAAGCAATGTCCGCAAAGACGCGCGATCTGCGCACCAAGCATCATGATGCGGAAGTGACTTCCTCGATATGCCCTTACTGCGGCGTGGGTTGCGGCCAACTCATTTATCACAAAAATGGCAAGCTGGTATCGATCGAGGGCGATCCCAATTCTCCAATTTCGCGCGGAAGGCTTTGTCCCAAAGGCGCGGACACTTTCGAACTGCACACCCATCCGGGACGCCTGACGAAGGTTAAATATCGCCGCCCTTATTCAACTCACTGGGAGGACCTCGATCAGGAGACCGCAATGGATATGGTCGCTGATCGCCTCTGGCAGAGCCGCGAGCGAACCTTTGAAGAAGAAAGAGATGGCCAAGTCTTAATGCAAACTACCGCCATCGGACATCTCGGCGGCGCGACCCTCGATAACGAAGAAAATTATTTGATCAAGAAATTGTTCTGTGCCGGCCTCGGTATGGTGTGCATCAGCAATCAGGCCAGGATTTGACATAGCTCTACCGTGCCCGGTCTGGGCACATCGTTCGGACGCGGCGGCGCGACCACCGCGCAACAAGACCTCAGCAACGCGGATGCGATTCTTATCATGGGATCGTCGATGGCCGAAAACCATCCCGTCGGTTTCCAGTGGGTGATGGAGGCTCGCGAGCGTGGTGCGAAAGTCATTCACGTCGACCCACGCTTTACCCGCACCTCCGCGATGGCCGACATATGGGTGCCACTGCGCGCCGGCAGCGACATCATTTTTCTTGGCGCCCTCATCAATTACACCATCGAGCACGGCAAAGAATTTCGCGACTACATCATTCCCTATACCAACGCCGCAACCATTTTGCGTGAAGACTTCCGCGACACCGAAGATCTCGACGGATTATTTTCCGGATGGGACGCTGAGAAAAAACAATACGATCCCGAGAGTTGGCTCTATCAGGGTGCTCCCGCAAAATCTGGTGAGGACGCTCCGGGACATTCGCAAGAAGGTGGTGGCCACGGTAAAGACCGCGGCGGTGAGGCGCAGGACGCCGCGAAGTTCGAATCCGATCCCTCTCTGCAACATCCCCGCTGCGTATTTCAAGTTTTGAAGCGTCACTTCTCACGCTACACTCCCGGAATGGTGGAGCGTTTCTGCGGCGTTCCACAAAACGTATTTCTTAAAGTGGCGGAAACTTTTACCTCCGCGTCGGGTCCCGAAAAAACGGCGGCGATATGTTACGCGGTCGGTTGGACTCAGCATTCCAAAGGCGTGCAGATCATTCGCTCTGCGGCCATCCTACAATTGCTTTTAGGGAACATCGGACGCCCCGGCGGTGGCATTCTGGCGCTTCGCGGACATGCGACCATTCAAGGCTCCACCGACGTGCCCACTCTTTATGATGTTTTGCCGGGCTACATTCCCATGCCTTTTTTCGAGAAAGACTCACGCGACTTGAATGGCCACATCGAAAAACATATGTCGCGTACCGGGACGTGGTCGAACTTCAGCAAATATCTCATCAGCCTTCTGAAAGCTTATTACGGAGACGATGCGACCCCGGAAAATCAATTTGGATTTAAATGGATTCCCCGCGTCACCGGAGATCACTCGCACTTCGGCTACTGGCTCGACATGATGGACGGCAAAATGGACGGGCTTTTCGTCATGGGTCAGAACCCTGCTGTAGGCGCATCGAATGGCCGCTTGGAGCGAACTGCCCTCTCCAAACTGAAATGGCTGGTGGTACGCGACATGGTTGAAACCGAGACCGCATCGTTCTGGCTCGACTCTCCCGAGGTGCAGCGCGGAGAGATGTCGCCTGAAACCATCGCCACGGAGGTTTTTCTTTTTCCGGCCGCCGGTACCGCCGAAAAAGAGGGTACATATACCAACACACAACGGCTGATTCAATACCGAAATCTTGCGGTGGATCCTCCCGGTGACGCCCGCAGTGAAACCTGGTTCATGGTTCATCTCGGCCGTCGCATAAAAGCCAAAGGCAAATTGGATCCGCGTCCGCGCAATGAAGGATTGAACTCGCTTACCTGGAACTACTCTGTCGAAGGACCGCGCGGCGAGCCCAAGGCGGAAGAAATTCTGCGCGAAATTAATGGCTACACCGTGGCCGATAGAAAACAATTAAAGACCATGCTCGATTTGAAAGACGACGGGTCGACTGCGTGTGGCGCGTGGATTTATTGCGGCGTATATCCCGAAGAAGGGCGCAATCGCGCTAACGAACGAGCTTCCACCGATCTACTTGGTCACGGCTGGGGCTACGCCTGGCCCAACGATTGCCGCATCCTTTATAACCGCGCCTCGGCGCGTCCCGATGGCACGCCCTGGAGCGATCTCAAAAAGCTAGTTTGGTGGGACAAAGAAAAAAACCAGTGGGGAGGTCTAGATTATCCCGATTATAAAAAAGACATGGCCCCAGAAACTCCCGATGATCTGGAAAATGGCAGCGGCGTCGAAGCCTTAGGCGGGGCGCGGCCTTTCACCATGCATCCCGACGGCGTCGGCTGGCTCTTCGTCTCCAGCGGATTAAAGGACGGGCCGCTGCCCTCCCACTATGAAGCGCTGGAGTCCCTGATTTCGAATCCCATTTACACTCAACAAACCAATCCTCCTGCGGACAAAAAAATCCGTCCCGATAATCGTTATGCCGCGTCCCCCGGCGATCCTCACTATCCCTATATACTCTCCACCTATCGCCTCACCGAACATCACACTGCGGGCGGCATGTCGCGCACTTTATCCCACCTCGCAGAATTGCAGCCCGAGTTATTCACCGAAGTATCTCCAGAATTGGCGGATGAAATCATGCTCGAGCATGGAAACTGGGCGACCATCACTACACCTCGCGGAAGCATCGAAGCCCGCGTGCTCGTCACCCCACGCATGCGCCCGCTATGGATCAACGGCAATCGCGTGCATCAAGTTGGGCTTCCTTATCATTGGGGTTACAAGGGCCGAGCCAAGGGCGACGTAGTAAATGATCTGCTCGTCATCAGCGAAGAACCGAACGTGAGAATCATGGAAACCAAAGCGCTCGTTTGCGACATCGTCGCCGGACGCAGATCGCGCTCCGCTGGCGAAACAATCAGCGAGGCCGTGTCATGAGCATTACCGCCTTCCTAACCGATTCCACCCTCTGCATCGGCTGCAAAGCCTGCGAAGTCGCGTGCAAAGAATGGAATGGCATCGAGGAAGACGGACTGAATTGGAGCGGCAACTCCTACGACAACACCGGCGCCCTCGGCCATTCCACATGGCGTCATGTGAAGTTCGTGGAACACATGCCAGAGCCGGGATTCGGCGGCAACGCCCCTGAACTCAACACGTGGGCGTTTTCATCCGACGTCTGCAAGCACTGCGAAAATGCAGGATGCCTCGAAGCCTGCCCGACCGGCGCTATCGTGCGCACGGAATTCGGTGGCGTGTTTGTGCAACCCGATATTTGCAATGGATGCGCATATTGCGTAGTCGCGTGTCCCTTTGGAGTGGTCGAAAGAAATCCCGATGACGGGCGTGCCTTCAAATGCACTTTCTGCTACGACCGCCAGAAAGCAGGATTGATCCCCGCCTGCGCCAAAGCTTGCCCCACCGAATCCATCCAGTTCGGAGAACTCGGCATTCTTCGCGCTCGCGCCGAACATAGAATCGAAGAATTACATCAACGTGGAATGCATGATGCCACCTTCTACGATTCCTCTGAAACCAGCGTCGGCGGCACTCACGCAATGTTCATCGTGCGCGGCGACCCAAGAACCTACAATCTCCCGATGAATGCCGAGGTCCCAACTATTTATTTAAAAAAAGGCTGGACTTCGTCAGCCATTGCTGCGGCCATGCTCTTAGGCGGAGCGCTGCTAGCGTTTCTCGCCGATGGCGACAGGGGCAAACAGTGATTGCTGACAACATCACCAACATTTCCGGTAATGCTCGCGAACAGCGCCTGCTCGAAATCAAACACGAGGCCGAACTTCGCGGCTCCGTAAACACTCCGGGCATACATCCGCGCGGAGCGCCGTTTCCCATCGCAATTCCTGAGAATGGCTATTACAAACTTCCCCTGCTGAAAGAACCTGCGTGGACGTGGGAAATTCCTCTGTACTTTTTTGTAGGAGGCGCAGCAGGATCAGCAGGCGTCATCGCCGCCGTCGCAACCTACACCGGCGCCAGCCGCAAACTCGTGCGTGATGCACAATGGATCGCCGCCGCCGGAGTTGTGCTCTCCCCAATGTTGCTCATAGCCGATCTCGGCAAGCCTTCACGATTTCTCAACATGCTGCGCGTATTCAAACCGCAAAGCGCCATGTCCGTAGGTGTGTGGATTTTGATGGGATTCTCCGGAGGCGCATCCGCCGCAGCTTTCGCGGGATTCATGCAGGATCGTTACGGCCCGTCCGTTGCCTTCAGAATAATCGAAAACGCCGGACAAACCATCGCTCTCGCGTTCGGACTTCCCTTCTCAAACTACACAGGTGTCCTGATCGGTGCGACCGCCATCCCCGTGTGGAACGAAAATGTGGGAGACCTGCCCATACATTTCGGGGCATCAGGATTAAGCGCGGCAGTAGGAATGTTGGAACTGATGGGCAGCGACCAGAATCAAGCGCTGCAAGTTTTAGGAACAGGCGCAGCGGCACTCGAATGTTGGGAAGGCGGGCGTCTCGAAAGCAAATCAAAACCCAATCTCGAACCACTAAAGCGCGGACTAAGCGGTGCCATCATTCGCGTCGGAGGCATACTTTCTGGACCAGTCACCCTCGCTTTACGAATTGCCAGCATGCTCTCTGGCAAAAAGAATTCGATCACGCTAAGAAAATTCGCAGCCGCATCCGCCATCGCCGGTTCGCTCCTAACCCGCATCGGATGGGTCCACGCCGGCCACGTCTCTGCCCGCGACTGGCGTCCCCCACTAAGAACTTGTGAGTCGGAAACTCCTGTCCGACGCCTTTGACCTTTGCCGCTCTCGCCAACAAGAAGGTTTATGACCCGTTATCCACCCACAGGATCTTAATCTCCCGAACCCAATAGCAACGACGGTGCCCCATCCTTGCGTCTTTTTGCAAGGATGGGATACCCACAAGGTTTGCAAAGTAGATCTTGATCTTCCTACATGGTTGAGTGAAAACCACCGATGTCTAAAAGAGGGACTCTTTAGTGCCGGCTGCCCCAGACTTAAAGGCTTTAGTTAAGTCTGTACTAAAGCATGGAGCGGGAGACGGGGATCGAACCCGTGACATCCAGCTTGGGAAGCTGGCGTTCTACCGCTGAACTACTCCCGCATGGCCCGGTAGCTTTCGATAAGCAATCTTACCTTATGATCGCGTAGAATTCTTGACGGTCGCAAAAACCCATGGCCACTGCGAATAAATCGCCAAAGCTTGCCGTAGGGCGCTCAAGAATTCACGCCGACGGCTGCTTCACTACCCGCCCCATTAAAAAAGGAGAAGAAGTATGCGAGTACACCGGCCCTCGCATTACTATCGCCGAAGCCGATGCGCTTTACGAAGAATCTCCGCGCACTTATCTTTTTGGATTGGACTGCGCCACTCACGTCATTGACGGAGATGGCGTCGCAGCTTTCATTAATCATTCCTGCGATCCCAACTGCGAAACCGACGAAGTCAAGGGACGAGTGATTGTCACCGCCATCAAAAAACTCGATGCCCGCGTCGAACTCACCTACGACTACAACTTGTACGACGGCGATCTCGACGATCCCTCTCTATGTTATTGCGGATCGAAGAAATGCCGAGGCAGCATGTACTCCAAAAAAGAATTGGCGAAGCGCGCAAAATTGATGAAGGCCGCCAAAGAAAACCGGAAAGCTAAGAATTAAAAACTTAACCGAGTTCTTGCGGGGTACACGTCCTACAGATTCACGTCCACCGGAACCACCGCATCGCCAGCAAAAACGAAATTCCTCCCCAAAGCGCTAACACCAAAATCCTTCCACCCTGCGAACTCAGCGACGCACCTTGAAGGACCGTCTCTCTCAGAGCGTCATTCAATGCCGTGAGTGGCAGGGCTTTGATGAAAAGCTGAATGCGCGCTGGGAAATGTTCATACGAGAAAAACACTCCGGAGAAAATCCACATCGGCATCATGGCCAGGTTGATTAGTCCGCTCACCGTCTCAGTTTTCTTGGCGCGGCTGGCGGTCAGCAACCCCAATCCGCCAAATGCGATCGATCCCAGCGTGCCTAAAAGCAAAATATTCCACCATGAGCCTAGTACCCTCACATGGAATGCCAACACGCCCAGACCTAACAGCAGTCCCATCTCTATGAGCATGAGCACTAGCCGGCTGCTAGCGAGAGCTAAGAGGAAGTCGCTCTTTCTCATCGGACTAGCCACAAACCGTTTGAGTAATTTTCGTTGCCGCATATCCACCAACGCAAATCCGATTCCCCACATGCCAGAGTTCATTAACGTCATGCCCAACAACCCGGGAATAAGAAAGTCGATGTAGCGCGAACCTGGCTCAGTTGACACAAATGAAGAAGCTGGCACAGGATTCTTTCGTCCCGCCCCCGATTGCAGAGCATCGTCAACTTGCGCCCGAGCTAAGACCGTCTCCGGCCTCGATGGATCGTAGGTGTACCGCACCGCTCCATTTCCGGTCGACTCGACCACCAAATCGTACTTGCCGAGATGAAAAGCTTGCAGCGCCGCGGAGCGTTCCAAAGTTTGAACTTTGATGGACGAGCCCTGCGGCGAATGCCGAATTAAGTTCGTCACTTCTCCGGACCCAGATCCGGCCACGACCACGATCGAACTCCCCTCCACTGGCTTGTTGCGAAACGCAATTCCCAGCCCCGCCGCTAGCAGCAACGGGAAAACGAATATCCAGAAAATCATTTCGGGCTCTCGCAATAGTTCGGTCATGCGCGCGCGCAACAAATGCGCAAAACCCGACCAGCGGCCATTCAAAGGCATCTGCGGCGAACTTCGATTTACGGGATTGGGTCTGACCTGTTCGGCAACGGACATATGCGGTCGCTTTAAAATTAATCTTCTCTCAAATGCCGGCCGGTTAGATTGACGAATACATCTTCCAAACTCGCTTGCCGGGTGCTCAGATGAAGCAATTGCGAATTCTGCATTCGGACCATATCCAACAAAGCCGGAATCGTAAGATGAGGCTCACGCACGCTGAGGCTGGTGACTCCATTTTCCTGGCGCACCGATTCCACTCCGGGCAGCATTTTCCATTGGTTGGGGGACGCTGATTCTGAACTCACCGTAAATTCCACCACATGATGCCCGCCCAGGCGCTCAATCAGAGCGGTCGGTGTGCCTTCAGCAATGACCTGACCGTGGTCAATTATGGCCAAACGATCACACAGGCGCTCCGCCTCATCCATGTAATGAGTCGTGAGCAGCACTGTCCCCCCTTGCCGCAAAAACCCGCGGACAATCTCCCATAGCTGCCGTCGGCTTTGAGGATCAAGCCCGGTAGTGGGCTCATCCAGAAAAAGAATGTTCGGATTTCCCACCAGCGCTGTCGCCACCGCCAACCGCTGGCGCTGTCCGCCGGAAAGCTTTCCTACCCACTCCTCCGCCTTCTCCGTGAGTTGCAGGTCTTCAATCACGTCGGCGGATGATCGTGGTAGGTGGTAAAAACTGGCGAACAGATCAATGGTTTCACGAACCGAAAGTTTTTCGGTCAGCCGCGTCTCTTGTAAAGATATTCCCAACAACTCGCGTAATTCCCGAGTGTGAGTTTTCCACGTACGTCCCAGAATGATCACTTCGCCGGACGTGGGTTGCAGCAACCCTTCGAGAATCTCGATGGTAGTGGTCTTTCCCGCACCATTCGGCCCGAGCAATCCGAAACATTCCCCTGCTTTTATTTCAAGGTTGAGGCCCCGCACCGCTTCGACTTTTCCGTCGTAAGTCTTGCGCAGATCTCGACACTGTATCGCAATAGTCACGGCAGATTTCTAGATTACACGGGAGTGATGCTCAACGCCTTGATATGCTGCGTCGTTTAAGCTTGTCATTACCACCGCTAAATGGATGGCCGAGAGCCTCTACATCCATCTTTAACTGTAGGTAAACGTTCCACTAACAATTGCTGCGCCAACGCAAGGACTTCGTCTACGTGCCGCTTCCACGAAAAGTGTTTAGATCGAGCCAAGCCCTTCCCCGCGAGGTCCCGCAGCACCTGTTCAGATGAGGCAACACTGATAATTTGGTTTGCAAGTTCATCGGGTGAAAAGCGATCAAAATACAGAGCTGCCTCACCGCAAACTTCGCGATGCACGGGCAAGTCAGAGGCCACCACCGGCAATCCGCTTGCCATGGCTTCCACCAGAGGATGCGCGAAGGTTTCCGTGTAGGCAGCTGTAGTGTAAATGTGGCACGACCGGTATAAACCGTGAAGCATTTCATAAGGTATCGCACCAAGTTCAACGACGTTGGCGGCAATACCTAACTTGCGAACCGTAACCGCCGCAGCTTCAGCACGATAAGATCCAGGATTTTTCCCGGAGACTAGATTGCAGGTAAGAAACAGCTTTACTGGACGTGCTCCAAGACTCTTTTGAATGATTGGAAGGGAGCGAAATAGGGTCTCGAAATTGCGATAATAGTTATAGTGACTCACGAACAGCAGTCGCAACGCGTCCTTTGTCCCCTCTATTCGCCGCTGCACGTCTTCCATCAGAGGAACTTGATTCCCAGTGAATCTTTCGTCATCGAAGCCATGATGAATCGCCCTGACCCTGCAACCGGTCCACTCCCGCAATTGGTGCGCGAAGGCTTCGCTCGGGGCCACAGTGCACTCCGCCCAGGCTAGGCTGCGTTTCGCGAAAATGCCCTTTACAAGGGTATCCAAAAGCATGAGATACTCTCCGCGCCTGCGGAGGTCTCGTGCAAAGTCTTGCGAGGTGTAAAGAGAATTTCCTGACAGCAATATCTGCGGCACCGGCGAATTCCGCAGTGCGAAGTTTCCAGCGGATATAAGGCACTCTGCCCTGCTGTCTTCAATCAAGCTTCCAAGCGTCGTCTGCTCACGCCAAAACCGCAGCATCGCGCCCGATGTATGCGGAATTGAGAGACAAGTGATATGCGGCAGTCCCCGAAATTCAGGCTGCAAACTCTCGCCCACGGCGACGGTTGCCCGAATCCCATCGCGCTTCGCTATCTCAGGCAAGAAATTGCGCAGGTAGGTAAGCCCACCGCCCGCACTTGCGGCCAGTCCATTTATGAAGAGATGCATCACATTCCGGGAGAGGTCAGGGCATCCTTATGCAAGATAAAAGTTGGCGAAAGCTCGTCCCCAGCCTCGACCGGCGAAGATACTGGGACAAAATCTACTAGCATGAATGCGAAGCTCCAGAAAAAAATGCAACTGTAGTAACCCACCGCAAAAAGCCAATCTTCGAAGGCTGCGTGTATTAACCCCGCCAACAGCACCAGAGTTAGAGGTACCGCAGTCGAGAAAGAGTCCTGCGTCCGCCAGAGGCGCTCAAGTACTCGTTTAACATTCGTGATCATCAGAATCAACAGGCAGAAAAATGGAATGACTCCCAGCACTCCCACGCCCTCAACTATGGCGAGATAACTATTACCGTGCTCCCGCGTAGTTATTGAGTTAGAGCCGAAATTTCCAACTTGATTCACGTTCGAATCATAGGTAGAGAGCGCCGTTCCAAAGCCAGTCCCAAACCAGGGATGCTCTTCGATGGAGGCAATACTGGAATCCCAGACTGGTCTCCTGGATGCGAAAGCCCCTTTTTGCCGTTCACCTTTATAGAAGAAGCGGGTGCTCAAATCTGTCGATCCGGTTGGAAAATTGGGTAGCGGCACGATGGCTGCGACAACTACCGCCATGGCCAGCGATATGGCTGCTCCGCGAATCAACATGCCGTACCGCCGCGTCAATACGCAAAACAATCCGCATGAAGCAGCGGCCGCAATCAAACTCGCGCGCGAATAACTCGTCAGTAGAAGCATGATGGCCAGCACTAAAGCAATCGTTCTTCTTCTTTTGTCCCAAGGCCTCTCGCTCACCTCGACGCCCCAGAGCATCAGCGGGACCATGGCCACTCCCATAACCACGCCAAGCGAGTTCGGATTTCCGAAAAACGCCCGGTGAAGGATGAAATACTGCACCGCCGTGAAGTAAATCAGCGCTTCACAAAATCGTAATAAATTCGCAAAGAAATTTTCCCGCCGGTGCATCAATGGCAGCCGTGCGCCGAAAGCCCCATATAAAAACAGCAAAAACAGGCTCAGAGATTTCAACAGCGGCTGCTTCGGGAAAGAAGAAACTTCCGCGGAAATTGCTGCCGTTCCGGCGCAACAAAATGCGATCCAATGAAAAGCCTTCAGGCTCGGTGGACGTTTTCTCAAGTACGCGGTAACACCTGCCACCGCGCCCATGCCCAGAACCACCCATCGCAGTGCGCCCATGATGCCCTGGACCGGAACTGCACTTCCCGCCAACAAGAAGACCATCACGATGACAGGGAAAAACCACTGCGAATATTTCCAAATCACTACCGCCAACGCTTCTAAAAACAACAGTCCGCCAAGATATTGGGGATCGAGGAAATAGCCTGGACGCTTTACAGCCAGCAGAATCGTAAACAAAAAACATGCGGCTACAGCCAAAACGAATACCGTGCGTGAGTTCCAGCTTTTCATGTCAAATACCGCACCGCTCTCGCCGCCGCGGAGATGCCTTCCGCACACCGTATTGGGGAATAGTCCTGAATGCGGCGGGAACCATTCTGGCCCATGCGCTCCAGTATTTCCGGACATTTCGCCAACTGCTCGATCACTTCAGCCAATTTCTGAACGTCCCTCGCAGGAACTATATATCCATTCCAATTCTCTGCAATCAGATCAGCAGTACAACCAGCCCGATCGGTGCACACTACAGGCACTCCACAGGCCATCGCCTCATTCACCACCAGTCCCCAAGCGTCCGTGTGCGTAGGAAGAATAGAGGCGTCCGCCAGGCCGTAAAACCGCGGCAACGAGTCTTTCTGAACAAATCCATAGAATCGAACAAGGTCGAGACGAAAAGCCTGAACTTGTCGTTCGAGTTTGGCGCGAGCCGAGCCGTCGCCCACGAAAACTAATCCGACCTTTGTTCTCAGTGGCGGCGGCAGCTTCGCGTACGCTTCAAGCAGATCGAAGACACCTTTTTCTTCGACCATTCTTCCCACAAACAGAAAGAACCGCGAAGGCAACCGCAGCCGCCCTCGCCATTCATCTGCATTCGAGCGAGTCTCGTGGGCTATTCTTTCGAAGAGTTCGTTGTCGATTGCATTTGGAGCAGTGAAGATTCGCTCCTGGCGGACATCGAATGCAGTCAAATACTCCCGCGATGCTTTTCCGGGGACTACAAATCCTTGGCACCTGCGCACAAATGAACGCTTCATCAACTCCGTCCATCGATGCTTCGCCCGCCGTTCCTGAGCATGACTCTCTGCCCACAAAAGAAATGGTACGCGATTTCGTTTGGCCCAGAACAACGCCTGCCACGAAGCGATGTAGTTGTATCCCCCGCACAGGATGACCTGTGGCGCGACTTCACGCAGAGCCCTCTCGAGGCCACGATTTATCAAAATGTTGTGCCGTCCCCATCGAACTCTGCATGACCGAAGCACTTCATAGGGAAAACGAATTTCATCTTTGAAAACCATCCAGTCGCGCATCCCCGAATCAATCTCCGCCAGAAAAATTACGTGAAGATCAATCTCAGAATTTCGCGCGACTTCATTGAATACCGGGATGCGGTAGGGCGCAATGATTTCCGTAATGATCACCAGGCGCGTTTTCACGACGCGCATTCCCGGTAAACATTGGCCAGCCTGGCTGCTTGATGCGCAAGCGTAAAACTCTGCACTATGGTTTCCCGAGCCTGAAATCCAATCTCGTCGCGCAATATTTTATTTTCCGTCAATTCAGTAAGCCCCTGCGTTAACTCGTCCAAACTACCCGGCGTGATAAGCCACCCATTGACCCCGTGCTCAATTACTTCGTCGATCCCTTGACCATGACACCCGATGGCCGGCTTTCCCGACGCCATCGCTTCCAGATAAACACACCCCAGGCCTTCGTAGCTGCTAGGCAACGCCAGAATCGTACAGCGGCGCATCGCCTGCGCAATTTTCTCCCGGCTCTTTCGCTGCGCAAAAATAATTTTGTTAGCGACTCCTAGGTCGGCCGCGAGTTTCACCAAATTCGTCCGCTCCGGGCCATCCCCAATAATTTCGCACGAAGAATCCGGAAATCTTGCGTGCACCGACGAATACGCTCGCAAAAGAAGTTCATGTCCTTTGATGGGAATCAAATTTCCGACGCTAAGAATCGTCACTGAATCCGAGAAATCTTCCGCCGGATGGAATCGTGCGACATCGACTCCGTTATAAATAACTTCCGTCTTTATTTTTCGTCCTGCACTTTGCAACACCGCGTCCCGTACCTTCTCGCTGATACAAATCACCGAAGCCGCCGAGCCATAGACCCACCGGGAGACGTGTTGACAGCACCTGCCCGCACGGCCCCGGACCTGATTCGTCGAATATGCATCCAGCCCGTGCACCGTCACCACAAACGGGATGCCCAATTCACGGCTTAGCAAACCGCCGGCATGACCACACGGTAACGCCCCATGAGCATGAATCACTTGAATTGGATTAACTCTGTGAAGCTCGCGAACTGTGCGCAACAGATTTGCAAACAGTAAGGCACCCGCCGACGGGAGCCCAAACCCTCCGGGAAGCGAAATATATCGAACCTGCTGCGACGGGAAAGCGCTACTGGAAATTGTGTAAGTTCGGTAAAAAGGCTGCACTGCCATGACGGTGGTCGCGATTCCAAGGCCCGGCAATAGATGCTGGGGTTCAGCGACGAAACAACCAGGGGCGTCGTTTCCTGATGCAGGGTAGAAAGGCGTTAACGTCAGTACATGCAGCGGGGCCTTCGTATCAGTTGCAACATTGCCGATCATGAGCGACGTCGCATCGCCTGCTGCGAAGCCAGCCGAATAAATATTGATTCCCACTTCTTGGTTATCAGGTCCCAATCAAAGGTCTCGCTATGGCTGCGTCCAGCGATGCCCATCGAGGTTCGAATCTCATTGTTCGCGATTAACTCTGCCAACCTGGAGTGAAGTTCCTCGGCTGAGGCCGCCAGGAAACCGGATTTCCCATCAATCACCGCTTCTGGCTCGTAATCTTTCCTTGCGATCACCGGCAGCCCGCAAGCTGCGGCCTCCAGAATTACTTTAGGAGCGCCCTCCCACTTTGACGGAAATAAAAAGATATCTGCTTGCTGATACTGCTCTCTAAGGGCCTGCACATTGAGGTGGCCCAGCAAAGACACATTGGTCAACTTTTGCTGAGTTACTCTGCTTCGCAATTGATCCGCCATTAAGCCTTCACCCGCCAGCACGAAATCGGCTTGCGGAAATCTTTGGGCCGCATCCACGAGCACTTGAGGCTGTTTAAATGGCCGTAAAGATCCTACAAATAAAACTCGCACCCGCGGATTTCGCCTGCGGGCCTTCGGCGGGACGAAAAATTTCGTATCGACTCCAGTCTCCACGATTTCGCTCGCCAAACCGTATTCAGCCTCCAAGCTTCGCTGCACCCCTCTGGAATTGCTGAAGAGAAAATCGCAGCGCAATATCGTCTGCTCCCATAATGCCACCCCCTGCGGCGAAATCGTCGGCTCGTTCCGCAAATCGCTTTGCGATTCGATCGTTCCCACGGTTGCGCGCTGGTCTCCCCAATAGCGGCGACATCTCATATAAAACTTGCTCGCCGGGGACGCTTTTAAATAAAAAAGAATCTGGTAACTACCGAAAATAAATTCCTGAAGGATTCGAAGAGTCTGTCGCCGCCTAGGCAATTGGATCAGCTTTGTATTTGGTCTGGCCTTGATTCGCCCATCGGAGCTATCAAGATGAAATACGCTGACGTGAAACTTTTCGGGATCAAGCCGGCAAATGATTTCACGCCCGTTACTCATTTGCGCGTTAGTGAAACCCTCGTCGGCAAAACTATCGACCAAGATGCTGATGCGGGACGCGGTCGTTTTACTTTGGGTTATTCGCACACCGGCCACGCTATGCAGCAACCGACGCAACCGGCCTTGAATAATTTATGCGAAGTTCGCGCAATTGGACGTCTAGTCGACGGCACAAATCCTGGCCGCTGACTGTCTGCGCAAGGTGTTTGCGAGCACGCTCAAGCAATCGCCGGCGAACTGGTTTTTCCACATCCGTCGGAAGGGGGTGAGCTTCCGCGGAATCGGCTTGTAAATTAAAAAGCGCTACATCCAATTTTTTGAAATCAATCACCAACTTGTAGACCGATTCGCGAACTGCCAGCATCCGCGGACCCACCCGTTGTGCCGACTCCATGGGATTCGTGCAACCTCCGACTGATTCTACGATTACTGCTCCCTGCCCAGCTTCAGTACTCTTTGCGAAGCTATTTTCCTCAAGGCTTAACCGTATCGGAACATTGAGCATCGGAACATTGATCGCGCCAAAAAGAGTGGGAGCCAGGTGCAGAAGGCTAAACGGATCGCGCCAAATCTCTTTCAATTCTTTCCTTGGATCGTGCAACAACAGCGGAACATGGATGAGTTCTTCCGTAAGTTTTGCGGGAGAATGATAACGGCCCCCATGCTCCAGGAATTCTTCGCCGTGATCCGCTGTGACCGCAAGCACACATTCCTCCCATAAATTTCGCTTTCGAAGATGTTCGCTGAGACGGGCGATCTGCGTGTCAACCCACCGGATACCAGCGTCATACAACGCGATCACTTCTTCACGACGGCAAAGCAGACGATGGCTGCTCAAGTCTTCCCGGTTCCAGTAGGAGTTGTCATAACGTGCCTCACCGGCGCCGCCCCGATCACCCATCATTTCCAACGCTTCTTGTTTTGGATAATAGGGAGAATGCGGATCCATGAAATGCAGCCAAAGAAAAAAGGGGGTGCCCGAATAGACGTTCTCGAGCCAGTTACAAGCTTCATCCACGATTATGTCTGCCGACGGAAAGCGTCGCAGCTTATCAAGTTCCTGCGGTGGCTCGCTGATCTTTTGACAGTAGCGAAAGTACAACTCATCATAAAGTTTCCCGGTCGCGCCAAACAAATGTGACGTTCGTGCAAGATATGAATTCAACCGCGTTTTATTTGCGGAACGCTTTGGCTCCCCGACGCAGTTGTGCACTTCAAGAAAATCGCGAAAAACGTCAAATCCGCGGTCGTAGCCGAACGTCGCGGACAAATATGGATTCGCAGCCAGGAATGCTGCCGTAGCATAACCGGCGTCGTGCAACTCCGTCGCAATGGTGGGTTCCCCAGGCGCGAGCCCAACCACATCTCGACCTAAAGCTAGTGGGTACCGCGAAGCCATGATTGCCGGAACGGAGTAATAAGTGGGAGCGCCCGCAACAATCGCGTCCAAAAATACCGTACTCGACGCAGCCAACGAGTCGAGAAAAGGAGTGGTGTGCCTTGCGTATCCATGAAAGCCAGCGTGGTCTGCGCGAAAACAATCCACCGTAATGAGGATTAATGACTGCGGCATGTTACCTGCCGGACGCTGCCCCGGCACGCCGGGCCGTCACCGACACCATTCCGTGAGACGAACGGAACTTCCCTCGCATCACAATGTCATGTACGTCCATATCGTGCGCGTAAAGCAAATTAGGAAATTTTCTTTCCAGCGCGGTTAATAATTCGTCCAGCGCATGTAGAGTCCCAGTACGAAAATCTTTCAGCGAGGAATGAAAATTTATCGAGTGAACGGAAATGATCGCGGGTATCCCCCGCGAGAAACAATTCTCCGCCAACTGAAGATACTTTTCCAAGGGAAGGTCTTTTTGGCCAGGCTCGAAATCGATGGTCCGATGCAGATTTAGCAATTCGTAGTCATCCATATGTGGATGCAAAGGCGAGCCACTGCCATTTTGCACCACCCGAATCCCGCAATTCGCCCACGCCTCATGCGTATCGTTGTTCCCCCTATATCCCGGCGCGCATGCGGAAACGGCCGACCTCCCGAACATTTTTTTAAAAATCGCCGCAGCTTCTTCAATCAAACTCAACTGCATCTCCGCTGGCAAGAATCCTGCATGGGGTTTTTCAGGATTGAGATACTCGTACCCTACCCATGGCATTCGCCAATAAATGTAGGGGGTTTCGGCACGCCAGAATTTTTCCAGCAGTAGAGAACGGCTGTCGTTGCCTCGGCCATGCTCAATCGCAATCTGGCAGAAATGACTGAGCCCATGAAGTGATGGAGAAAAAGTTCCAGCGGTGATTCCCGTACGATATGCGTCCGCAAGTCCGTCTCGCTTCCAGCTTCCCGGCAGGCCTCTATGTAGTGGAAGCAGGGCCAACTTCTTGTATCGATTTTTTCTCATGGCGTCGAAATCCATATTCGCCATAACGAAATTCATTCCGATACACGCGCAACGACCGGTCGAATCACGATGTCGTTTTAGCAATCGATGAAGGTCTTCCACGTCATCGGCGGTTTCGAGAGTATAAAAATCGTAGGGATGTTCCCCTAGCCGAATCCCCGCCGCCCGAAGTTGTTCGTACCCCTCGCTGTCCCGAACCCCGACCCGTCCCCAATCATCGCTTTGAATCAGAATCAGCGGACGTTCAATGCGAAAGCCGTGGGAAGGGTCAGGTTTTCGTCGGCCCCAAAGCTTTTGGGCAATGTCAAGCATGCAGGAGTAATGTTAGCGGTTGCAAACTAATTTTCCGGAGGAACGCTTCATTTCGAATCTGCCATTGCGGTTCTTATTAACTCTACGAAGCCGGCAATAATGCCGACTATCAAGCCCACCAGGTACAGCCAAGTGGTATGCAACCATCGGTCAAGACCCACGCCCACAAGCCATCCCACGATGGTCGCCGCCGGAAAGATGAAAGCTAACTGGCTGTAATTCGCGAGTTGAACCCACGCGCTTTTCTTGCCCTCGGAATCATCGTCGAGACGTGCCATGAGTTTTCTTTCTACCGTTCCTAGGGATGAGAATACGTGAATCCACGCTTCAAGTCAGGCGCAATGACCATTCCACCGCCTCAATGAGGGGCCGAGGATAGACCCCAATGATGACAATACCAAATGCCACTATCGCCAGAGCACCGCGTGGTATTCGTCGGAGCCGTGTGCTTGCGGTCGCGGGGACCGTAAGAAATACCAGTTGTATGAGCCGTCCCCACCAATAAAGTCCCGCTAAAGAACACAGCACCCCAATGCCTGCAAGGACATAATGGCCGCCCGAAAACAAACTGTGGACAATAAAATATTTTCCGTACCAGCCGGCAGACAACGGAAAACCCGCGAGCGAAAGCAGCGCGACCGAAAGACTAATCGCTGTGATTGAGTCTCGATGAAAAAGCCCTCCACTGCCAGACCGTGGCCCGCCCGCCATCTGCGCACCTTCCCCGTCGCCTATTAATGCGAAACAGCCGATGCACCCAGTCGAATAAGTGGCAATAGAAAATAGCAGTCCTTTAAACCCTTCGAAAAAATCTGGCGCGGGATAAGTAGCAGAAGCAAGCGCAACCAAACCGAGCATGGTAAATCCTGATTGCGCAATCGCTGCATAACCCAATATGCGCGGAAGGCTTGCCTGAGCGAGAGCCATGATCGTGCCCCCAATCATCGACAACACTGCAACTATGATGAACATGGGCACATACTCATTTCTTTGTGAGTAAAGTCCCCATAACAAAAGGCGAAGCAGCATTCCCCATGAAGCTGCCTGAGACGCCGCGAAAATAAACCCACTTGCTGCCGACGGTGTCATCTCAAGCATTTCCATCAACCAACGGTGAAACGGCATGGCCGCAATACAAGAAGAAAGGCCAATCGTTACCACAATCAAAGTCACGAAGACGAATTGGTGAGCGTGAAGTATGGAATGATTTTTCGGGGCCATCTTTAAAGCTTGAGAAATCAACTGTAGATTAGTGTTTCCCGTAGTGACATACAGCAGACAAAATCCGGCCGCCACAGAATAAAGCGGAAGAGCAAACAGAATAAAGTTCCTTGGCCCGAATCTGCGCTGGCCTTTACACAGCGAAAACTTGATCAAAAGACAGGCGCTTACAACCAGCAATCCCAGCCCGCCAAAAATAATTCTGGTATCGAAGCCCGCCACCATGCACATCATTCCCACGGCCGAAAAAAGGATGGATGAATAGACCTTTCCCGAGCGTAGAGGCTCCCCTGCCGGTGACATGGTTAAGATCGACAATGCCGCAATCCCCAGGAACAAATAGTAAAAATAAATTGTCAGGTGATCGACCAGCAACGAATGATGGAAGGCCCACTCCACCCTCCGGTTCCCGGCTTCGAGTTGCGCTTGTATCCACTGAATTTTTGCTACGCTTCCCGCGGAGAAAACAACACCCATCAAAGCCGTTGCGGGATTCATCCACTTCCATTCAACCGGAGCAATTGCATCAATCACAAAAATTCCGCCAGCGAATAACAGCAACAAAACAATGGGAAGCGACAGTAGATATTCAGGGCTGTTCAACGAATTTGAAAAGTTGGAAAACAAGGCTTTTCAGGTGCTAGGCGCGTCGATTAAGTCGGTCGGGTTCAGGGTGCTGCGCTTGACGATGTGAACAGCACATATCTTAAGTCAAGCCTTGCTTAAGATTGAAGAGGTATGCTCGATGCTCACTCTATCGGATGCGAGTGAACGGAACAACAGCATCCCTTGGATATAATCGGGTACTTCCATTTCATTTACTTACGAAGAAGGATTCAGTGCCACTCGACGAAACCATTTACGCTCTGCGGTTAGAGAAGTTAAAGCAAATCGAAGCGCTCGGCCAAGCCACTTACAGAAGCAGCTTCGATTTCACGGAAACCGCCCCTCTGATCGTCAAGGATTATGCCGCGAAGACCGCTGAGGAACTCCAAAATGTCCGCGTCAACGTAAAACTGGCGGGACGCTTGATGACCATTCGCCTGATGGGCAAGGCCGGATTCGCCCACATTCAACAAGGCGGAGAGAAGCTGCAAATCTATGTGAAGAAAGATGCGGTCGGAGAAAAGGGGTTCGAGCTCTACAAGCTCCTCGATATCGGCGACCACATCGGAGTTGCCGGATATTTGTTTCGTACCCGAACCGGGGAGTTAAGCGTCCACGTCGACGATCTCACTTTTTTGTCTAAGGACCTGCTACCGCTGCCCGAAAAGTGGCATGGATTAGCTGACGTGGAACTGCGCTACCGGCAGCGTTATCTCGACCTGGTGATGAATCCCGAAGTGCGTCAAGTGTTTCTAAAACGCAGCCAGCTGGTCCAATCGTTGCGCCGTTTTCTCGATGGCAATGGATTCATCGAAGTGGAAACTCCCATGATGCAATCCGTCGCGGGAGGCGCGGTGGCACGCCCGTTCGTTACCCATCACAACACTCTCGACATCGATTTGTATCTGCGAATTGCCCCGGAACTTTATTTGAAGAGACTGGTCGTAGGAGGTTTTGATCGCGTCTACGAAATTAACCGTAATTTCCGCAATGAGGGAATCTCTACCCGCCACAATCCTGAGTTCACCATGCTCGAGTTCTATCAGGCGTACACGGATTTTCGCGGAGTAATGGATCTAACCGAAAGGTTAATCGAGCAAGCTACTATCGACGTGACCGGCGGCACCAAAACGAAATGGGGAGAAATCGAAATTGATTGGAGCAGCACAAACTGGCGCCGAATGACTATGCGCGAAGCCATTATCCATCACTGGCCGGAAAATGCCGGGACAAAACCTGAGTTGTCGGGCTTCGCTTCGCAAGGTTCGGTCGCAGAACTCGTCAAGGCTTTCAACCGCGGTCGCGCTCACATTGCCTATGATCCCAATGAGCCCGCAGGTAAGACAATCGCAAATCTGTTCGAAGCTGTGGTGGAAAAGCATTTGATCCAACCCACTATCATCTACGAATTTCCCGCGGCCATCTCTCCGCTATCAAAGAACAAGCCGGACGATCCTGACTGGGTCGAGCGCTTCGAAATCTTTGCGGGCCAGATGGAAATCTCAAATGGATTTAGCGAACTCAACGATCCCGAAGAACAGCGCCACCGTTTCGAGCAACAGCTTTCAGAACGCGAGCGAGGGGATCAGGAAGCCCACCAGATGGATGAGGACTACATTCGCGCCCTCTCTTACGGCATGCCGCCCACCGGGGGCGTAGGAGTCGGTATCGACCGCCTAGCTATGCTGCTCACCGATTCGCACACCATTCGCGACGTGATTTTTTTCCCGCTTATGCGTCCCGAAAAAACTAGTCGCGAGGGGGCAGACGATTCCAACGCTCCGCAAACAAGTTAGTTACTAAGACTTGTTACTCCCGTGCATTGACTTGTAACCACCATCACGTTACTTTCGGGTTTTAGGCCGCTATCCTTCCTTAGGGGAATCTGTGTCGAAACGTCCCATCATTACTCTGACCACCGACTTCGGCCTCAACGACCATTTCGTCGGCGCCATGAAAGGAGTGATTTTAGGAATCGCTCCCGACGCCGATATCGTTGACGTTTGTCATTCGGTGCAGCCGTTTGACATCCTCGACGGCGCCTTGACCATCGCGCAGGCTTACAACTATTTCCCCGCCGGCACTGTGCACCTGGTGGTGGTTGATCCAGGCGTGGGCACCTCGCGCCGTCCCATCATAGCCAGCAGCGAACGGCATCTGTTTGTTGCCCCCGACAATGGGGTCCTCTCCGTGATTTACGCTCGCGAAGAACGGCTGCGCGTGCATCACGTGACATCTGACCATTATTTTCTCCCGACCGTGAGCAACACTTTTCAAGGAAGGGATGTTTTCTCTCCCGTAGCCGCCTACTTAGCCAAGCAAGTAGAGACCGAAAAATTCGGTCCGCAGATTTCCGACTTCGTAAAGTTCAACACTCCTAAACCAAAACCTGTCGATGGCAACACATTGCGCGGAGTTGTGCTCAAAGTGGATCGTTTCGGAAATCTGGTCACCAACATCACACCCGAAGATGCTCCTATGATGTTTCAAGGCGAGGCTCCGCCCTTCAAAATGGTCGTTGGAAAACGTGAAATTACCGACCTGCGATTCGCCTACGCCGATGGCGCTCCGGGGGAGGTCTTCGCCATTCCCGGGAGCATGGGATACCTCGAAATCGCCGCCAATCGCGGCTCTGCGGCGCAACTCGTCGGCTCCGGCAAAGGCACCGAAGTGAACCTCACCATTGAGGCGGCAGCCGCAACTTCCAACGGCCGCTAATTTAAAAATAAATTTACTCTGCCGCCAACTGCTTCTGCATTTTCTCGAGTGTTATCCCTTTCGTTTCCGGATAGACAAACAGCACTACGAAAAACTGCAACACCATCATTGCGGAAAAGAATACGAACGGGTAGCCGCCAGACCGCGCCGCCATCAAGGGAAATATTCCTGAAATCAACGCGTTCATGAACCAATGCGAAAAACTTCCGAGACTCTGCCCTTTGGCCCGGACCGAATTCGGAAAAACCTCAGACAGGTACACCCAAATCACCGCACCCTGCGAAAATGCGAACGACGCGATGTACCCGATCAGCAGCCACAGCAAATAATTCTGATGTCTCGAGGTGAAAAAGATCACCGAAACTCCAGCGAGACAAAAAGCCGTTCCCACCGAGCCCAGCAAAAGCAATGTCTTGCGCCCCAATTTATCGATGACCGTCATCGCGATCATGGTGAACAGCAGATTCGTCCCCCCGATCGCAACCGCTTGAAGATTGCCGGAAACCTTGCTGAATCCCGCATGCGCGAAAATGTCGTTCAAGTAATAAAGAATTGCGTTGATGCCCGCCAGTTGGTTGAACATTCCAATACTGACCGCCAGAAAGATAGGCAGCGCGTAAGCACGCGAGAATAGTTTTTCCTTCGCCTGTCCTTGCTCAACCCGGATTGAATCAACAATATCCCGCAGATCGTCCTTGAAATTTTCGTCTCCACTTGCTGTCAAGATTTCTTCGGCTTCAGCGCTGCGCCCTTTCTTCACTAGCCATCTTGGGCTTTCCGGGATTCCCAACAGCATCAGGAAGAACAGCGCCGCAGGAAACGCGGTGACCCCTAGCTCCCACCGCCATTCAGAAATTCCCAGTCCCTGCAGGCCAATCATATAATTCGAAAAGTAGGCGAGAAGAATTCCGAAAACGACGTTGAACTGAAAGAAACCTACCAACCGCCCCCGCATTCTTGCAGGGGCAATTTCAGCGATGTACATAGGGCCGAGCACAGAGGACCCACCTATAGCAATTCCGCCCAGAAACCTGAAAGCGATTAAAGCTCCCCAACTCCAGGCCATGGCACAACCCGTGGCCGAGACGACGTACAGAATCGCCATCAGCCGCAGGCTATTCCGCCGGCCGAGCCTATCTGCGGGAATTCCGGCAGACATAGCACCCAGCACCGTTCCCCAGAGTGCGCTGGCGACCGTCACGCCCAACAAAGTGGGAGACAACCCATACGCCTGCGTCAACCCACCCGTTGTCCCCGAAATCACTGCGGTGTCGAACCCAAAAAGCAGTCCGCCCATCGCCGCTACTACCGTGCTTTTAAGTAGGTACCAATTTATTGTCATCGAGTTGAATCCGTTAGCGGCTTTCTAGATGGTCCACATGAGACAAACTTATCGCGCGATTCGCATCGAAGGTCTCGCCCCTTCATGAACCGTCGTCACCAGATCATCAACTCCACATCCTTGGCAAATTGCCTTATTCTTATTTGATCGAGGATCGAAGAGGCAATTATTGTTGAGCAAGACCGTCAGGAAAGCAACCACTCAGAAATGACGCCGCGCTCGAATGAAATTTCAAGCAAGTGCCGCAACTTTGTTTGCGTGGTTTTCCTACCATTGGCGCTGCTGTCCTTCACCCACGCGGAAAATTCTCCCCCTACCGATACGGGCAATCCGTTGAAGCAACTCACACTCGAACAACTAGGAAACATCGAAGTCACCACCGCATCCAAAGAGCCTGAAGAAGTCTGGAGCACTCCAGCCGCGATTTATGTCATCACGCAAGATGACATTCGTCGCTCGGGTGCTACCAGCATTGCTGACGCGCTTCGGCTCGCGCCCGGAGTTGAAGTATCGCGAATCAGTTCGACAACTTGGGCTGTCGGCATTCGCGGTCTTCAGAGTAACTTTTCGAAATCCGTGCTCGTCCTCATTGACGGCCGCAGCGTCTACACTCCACTCTTTTCCGGGGTTTATTGGGATGTTCAGGACGTGGTGCTTGAAAATATCGATAGGATCGAAGTGATTCGTGGTCCCGGAGGAACGGTCTGGGGACCGAACGCAGTAAATGGCGTCATCAACATCATCAGAAAAAGTTCAGCTGACACCCATGGTCTGATGGTCTCGGCAAGCGCGGGAACCTTCGATCACACCATCGATCAAATTCAGTATGGCGGCGCCTGGGGCAAGAAATTCAGCTACCGCGTCTATGGAAAAGGTTTCGCGCGTGGTCCCGAGTTTCATTATGACGGCAACAAGTTCGATGCGTGGCACCAGGAGCGGGGCGGATTTCGCATGGACCGCGAAAATGATCGCGACAGCTTAATGCTTGAAGGGGACGTCTATGGCGGAGACTCACCACACCAGATTGGTACGACCAATGTCGATGATTCGGTTTCCGGCGGAAGTCTGGTCGCGCGCTGGCGTCGAAATCTAAAAAACGGATCCGACCTGTATTTCGAGACCTATATCGACCGCACCATCCGCGTTGGAGCGCAATTAGGAGAAACCCGCAACACTCTGGACTTCGATTTTCTTCATCACATCAAATTCGGGAACCGCCACGATTTCATCTATGGCGGAGGCCTTCGCTGGAGCCCAAACCATTTCATCCAGAAACAAACCTCGATCGATCTGCTGCCCCACGACGAGACCGATCACATCTATACCGGCTTCGTGCAGGACGAAATTCACCTCGCCGACAATCACGTTTCCTTAACCTTCGGCGCAAAACTCTCGCACAACAATTTCAGCAAATTCGATATTCAGCCGACAGCAAGAATCTTGTGGGCGCCGACGCCACACCAAAGCATATGGGCTGCGGTAACTCGCGCCGTCACCACCCCCTCCCGCATCGAGGAGGACTTTGAATTAACGGGTCAAGTGTCTGTCAATCCGCCAATTCTCTTGCGCGTAGCTGGAGATCCCCAATTTAAATCTGAAACGCTGCTGGGAATCGAGGCAGGATACCGCAAGCTCATCACCGGCCAAATTTATCTCGATGTCTCCATCTTTCACAATAACTATCGGAACCTTCAAAGTTTCGGCGCTTCGGTTGCCTCCACCGAAAATTCGCCCCCCCCGCCCCATCTCGTATTGACTATTCCATACGCAAATGCAATTGCAGGTACAACAAATGGCATTGAGATCGCACCCAGTTGGCAGCCGACGCCCTGGTTTCGACTTACAGGATCGTATTCCTTCGTCGGGATAGATTTGCACGCGAACGCCCCCAGCCTCGACATCAGCGACACCGGTTCGGTGAATACTTACGAGGGCTCGACCCCACATCATCAGGTCGAGGTTCAATCTACTTTCAATCTGCCAAAAGGCTTCGAGTTCGATCAGTTCTATCGCTATGCCAGCGCGCTACCGGCCCAAAAAGTCGAGGCCTATAGCACGGTGGACTTTCACTTCGGTTGGAATTACGGACGGCACATCAAGGTTGCGGTCGTCGGTCAAAATCTATTGCAACCTCATCATAACGAGTGGGGCACCGGAGATCCGGCGCAAAGGCCCCTAGGAATCCGGCGCGCCGCTTACGCAAAAATAACCTGGATGCAATAGAAATTTATTAGCGCGTGACCGCTCGCCGGTAGTCGTCCGCCGTGGTCCGGTAGCACGGCAGCAAATTGTTTTTTTCTCCGGGTGCCAATGCTGGGGGTCCTGTTGCATACTTCGATCCGGAATGCGTTTCGTCGGTCTGCGGCCACGTCATATTCAACAAAGTTTCGTCGCAGGTCGGGTCACGCTTTACCCGCAACTTGTAAACTTTGGAATTATCCAAACCGTATTCCGCCAACCTCGGCTGATACGGAAGCGATTCGTAAACCAATTTGATCAGCTCCGCCTCTCCCTTTTTCTGACGACGCTCGGCGATAAAAACTTCGTAATTCGAAAAATAAGAAGAGTTCGGCAAGCTCAATGCCAGGCCAATTACTCGCACCGGCAGTTCGATCGTCGCGGGATCGCTCTTCTGATCGATAGTGGGCGCTGGGGGCACGGCTTTTGCGTCGATCGCATTAGAACTGCTCGGCCGCGGATTCGCAGTGTTGCCAATTTCAGCCGCCGGCGGAAGTGCCTGCTGCCCGGCATCCGACAACAAACTCCCCTGTCGTCCCGAAGAGTCTCCGCTGCCTCGTGATGAAGCCACGGGCGGCACGACGCCTGCGTCCGTGCCCGACAACGAGGTACCTCTTCCCCCCACCACCCCGCTACTAGCTGGCCCTTCGAGCGAAGCACTTGGGGGAACAACGTTCGTTCCAGTGCCAGTTAACGATCCGCCTCGGTTCATCCCATCCATATTTCCTGACCCGATTGATGCGGGAGGCGGTACAACCTGCGTTCCGCCACCAGATAAAGAACTCGCCCGCCCGCGTCCGGAGATATTGCCCGCGCCTCTCAAAGATGGTGAGGGGGCGATGCCTTGGGATTCAGGTCCTAACGATACGTTCCGCCTCCCCGCTGCCGAACCTCCACCGCCGCTTCCCGCCGGAGTAGGCGCGATGGCGGCCTGCTCGATCCGGGAAGCCTGTCTCCCAGTTCCCATCATGCCGGGGCCATTTGAAGGAGCTATCGGCAAGGCGATGGTAGACCGCAACGCTGTTGGCGCGGATTTTCCAAAAATTCTATTCCGGTCATTTGCCGACAACGACGGTGCTGGTGCTACAACCGCCGTCATGCCCATTTCAGAAGCCGACCGCTTGCCCGCAGAACCCTTTAGTGCTGGGGGCGGGGCCACCGCCGCTGAATTTTGGAAAGGTATCCCGCTCCGCGAAGATAAGGCTCCAAGTTTAGCCGTCGGAGCCACCGCGGATATTTCAGGGGAATTGAACCGTCGGCTGGTGGCCGCGCCCAACTTCGCTGATGGTCCCACAGCAAGGCCGGGTGCTGCCGGAACCTTCGCATGAGGCAAGTGTGGAGCAAACAACGGCGTCGCGGATGAGGCCACAAAGTCCGGTCGCTTGCCTTGAAGTTTCAATTCTGGCGGTTTGTTCGCTGAATTTGCTCTCTCCGCTGCAACTTTGAGTGGCGATGGCTTCGCCTCCGCTCGCGGCTTAACCTGCTGCCGCGGCTGAGGGCCTTTTCCACCCAGTGCAGGGAAAGTTTTCGGAGGAGCATAGTACGTCAGTTGCGAATGCTCCGCATTTCTTCTCTGCTGAATTTGTTCTTGCTTCGCCCACGTCTGCGCTACCGTCCATAAAACCGATACCACTACCAAGTGCCATAGGATCGATTCCGAAAACGCCTTCCACGGCAGTCGCGACTCGACAAAAACATCGCTCCAAAATGCCGCCGGCTTGGTGGCGGTGACGACGGGTGATACCGTCCGTCTATAAAGGGTGTCCGTTAAATTCCGAACGAACACTTCGTGTGCAGGTTCTAGTTCGAAGAGAAGTTTTAGGTCGGGTTCTACCGCGACGGGTTTGGCCTTGACGGATTTGGCCTTGAGAAGAGCATCCATGTTTCAAATCAAGAGCCCAAACCGTGATTTAACGCGCGCAGGGCTTGAGAGAGCGGTTTCTAAAAGTATAGTCCAACCCATACCCAAATCCTGAATTGCAAGTGCATCCTACAAACCTGAGTAACCTTCAGAATTGATGGAGAAACACCCTAAGGAGATGGAGAGACGGGGTTCTTGCCCGTCGTCCCGGGCTGGACCTTCGCGCATAGGCCACGAATACATTGTCATCCCGACCGGAGCGAAGCGGAATGGAGAGCCTGCCCTGAGCGAAGTCCGAGTGTTTACAAGGGCGAGTCGAACGGGGACCTGCTTTTCCGGCTAAAGAGAATTCCCAGCCTACTTCCTGACCGCGGCCAGAATCTCTCTCTGATTTTTTAGAATTTCGTTAAGCGCCGACTGGTTCTTCTTAATGACGTTTTGATTGGCTAGGATGGCCTTCTGGTTTTTCACGATGTTGGCTTGATTGGCGAGAATCGTCTTCTGATTTTTCGTAATGGAAGATTGATTGCCAAGAATTGATTTCTGGTTTGTTACGACTTCATTGCCAGCCATTTCAATTTCCTCCCGAATTTTTCTAAATGAATGCGCGCAGTGTAACACCACAACCATGCGCTTGAACGATTTCGTCGTGCTGAAAATTCAAGTTTCGATCTAGTATGAATCTACTATTGAGCGGCGATTGCAGCGCATGGGACTATGCAACGTTCTGCGTTTTGTCCCAGAAATCTTCCGGCACATAAAATCACTTTTGTCTTTAATGAAATCCTTCCGCCCCCGCGCACGACCGTCTGTTCCGCCAGCCGCGATTGTCATTGCTCTATGTATGACTGCAACCCTCGCCATCTCGACGGGGTGCCACTCTAAAAATCCGGCCCCAAAATCTTCCGCGGATTACGAGCGCACGGTTTCAATTTTTTACTCTGGTTTGGCCGCGCTCCAGGTCGGCGATGACGTCCACGCCGAAAGCAAACTATCGGAATTAACCCAGCTTTCCCCGGAAGAACCCGCGGGATGGGCCAACTGGGGAGCACTAGCGTTACGCCAGCGAAACTACGATGCCGCGGCGCAAAGACTTGATCGTGCCCGCAGTCTGGCTCCGCAAAATGACAGGATTTTCTACCTCATGGGTCTGGTAGAAAGCGGGCGAGGGACTTCCGCACAAGCCATCGCTGATTTTCGGAAAGCCGCCCAACTGAATCCGGCAAATTTGCGCGCCATCTATTCTCTCGCCGAAGAAACCGAGCGTCAGGGCGATGCCGACGGCGATGCTGAGTTTCAAAACCTCGTCGAGAAAATTCTTGCCTCCCAGCCTGACAATCTTGCTGCGTTGCTCGAATTGAGTCGTGTATCCGCCAAGCGAGGGGACGCCGATAAGTTCAAATCCGCCATCGCCAAAATTAGCGCACGCACGTCTGCATGGCCTCCCGAGGTTCAGCGCCAGCTCGCCACAGTGCAAACTGCCGCCATTGCGCCGGATCTACGGGCCGCCGCCACCCAAACAACTTTTCTGCGAAATGTTTTGGTGCGCGTTCCCGAATACCGCCAGAGTTTGAGTTTGATAAAGGCCCCGCCCGGTGAAGAAGCCGAGCCGTTCACTCGTTTTCTCGTCTTGCGAAATCCAACTTTCAAATCAGCGCCGCCGGACAACGGACTCACCTTCGCCCCTCAACCCATCCAGCAATTCGCCACAGGAAAATGGAATTGGATCGGCGCAATTTATTTGAATAGCAATGACGGCCCTGCAATCGGCGTGGCCAACGGTCACGAACTGCGTCTATCGACAGGTGTGACCATTACTTTCCCTGGTGGTACCTCCCCGACACCACCTTCGCCCGAGGCAATTCTCTCGCTCGACTTCAATTACGACTTCAAGACTGACTTAGCGCTGGCTGGAGCTGGCGGCTTTCGCTTGATGAAGCAGGAAAGTCCGTCTTCCTTCCGCGATGTCACCGCGCAAACAAAATTGCCAAAGTCCATCATCACTGGGGGGTATACGGGAGCTTGGGCCGTGGACATTGAGGCTGACGGCGACCTCGACATCGTCCTCGGTTCGATGCAGGGGCCGCCACTTGTTCTGAGAAATAATGGTGACGCAACATTCACTGCAATTCGTCCCTTCAATGGAGTCTCCGGCATCCGCCAATTCGCTTGGGCCGATTTCGACGGGGATGGAAATCCCGACGCCGCCATCATCGACGGCTCCAATCAGCTACATATATTTATCAACCAGCGCTTAGGACAATTCCGCGAGACTTCCCTGCCCGCCAATCTGCCCGCGATAAAAGCTATCGCCGTCGCCGACGTGGATGGAAACGGCATCATGGATTTGATCGCTCTCCAAAATGATGGCGTCATCATTCGCTTGTCCGAAAAAGGCGAGGGCATGGGATGGGAAGCTGCCGAGATAGCGCGGCTTCCCAACGTTTCGACAATTCTCGCGGGAGACGTCCGGTTGCACCTCGCCGATCTCGACAACAACGGCGCTATAGATATGTATCTCTCCTCGTCAGCATCAGTCGGCACACCTGTCTGGTTTGGGGACGCACAGGGAAAATTCATCGCGATGGATCGTCCCGCTGGCGACGCAGAAATCTTTGACGCCGCCGACCTGGAAAAAACTGGACGCCTCGACCTTCTCGCGCTCTCGAGCGATGGCCACCCCATCCGTGCCGTCAATCACGGCTCTCGAAGTTACAACTGGCAGGTCGTTCGCACTCACGCCGCGCAAGCCGTCGGCGATCAACGCATCAATCCCTTCGGGGTAGGTGGCGAAATCGAAATTCGCGCTGGCATGTTGGTGCAGAAACAACCCATCACAGGGCCGCAACTCCATTTTGGCCTTGGTGAGCAACCCACCACCGATGTAGTTCGCGTGCTCTGGCCGAACGGAACCATTCGCGCCGAGTTTGACGTGAAAGCCAATCAGGAAATCGTCACCGAGCAGCGAATAAAAGGTTCTTGTCCCTACCTCTTCGCCTACAACGGCAAGAACATGGACTTCGTCAAAGATGCCGTCCCATGGAGTTCAGCCATTGGACTGCGCATCAACAACCTCGGCACCGCTCGAGTTGAGGCCACTGAAGAGTGGTACAAAATCCCTTTCAAAGAACTCGTCGCTCACGACGGCTCTTATGATCTGCGCATCACCGCAGAACTTTGGGAAACGTATTACTACGATGCTTTGGGATTTATGACCGTTGATCACCCGGTAGGAACCGACATTTTTGTGGATGAACGCTTCGTGGCTCCGCCCGCGAAGCTCGCAATAACGACCGTCGCGACACCGCATCCCATTGCCAGTGCCGTAGATGACTCTGGCAAAGATGTCACCGACGTCATTAAAACTTTAGACGGAAAATATCTGGACACATTTGGACGCGGCCAATATCAGGGCATCACTCGCAACCATTATGTCGAGGTAGATCTCGGGTCCGAAGCCCCTACGAACGGCCCCCTTTACCTCATCGCCAAAGGCTGGATGCATCCCACCGATTCCTCCATCAACGTCGCCATCAGCCAGGGTAGCCACCCACCGGCCCATGGATTGAGCCTCGAAGTGCCCGATGGACGCAGCGGCTGGACCGTCGCCAAAAACAATCTGGGTTTCCCCGCAGGACGCAAAAAAATCTGCTTGTTCGATTTGACGAATGTGTTTCGTCCCGGCACACCCCATCGCGTGCGTCTCCGAACCAACTTGGAAATCTATTGGGATTCCATCGAGTGGGCTGAGGGCAAGCCCGATGCCCCACTGAAAATAACCCGCCTCGATCCCACCGCCGCCGATCTTCACTATCGAGGATATTCGGTGATGAACCAGGCGAATCCATCATCGCCCGAAACGCCCGACTACAACCACATCGAAGGTTCCAAGCAACGCTGGCGCGATCTAGTTGGCTATTACACACGCTACGGGGACGTTCGCGAGCTTCTCGCCCACGTCGATGACCGCTACGTGATCATGAATTCGGGAGACGAGATGACGTTCCGTTTCGCCGAGCAGCCGCCTCCGGCTGCGGGATGGGTGCGCGACTACATCATCACCGGCGATGGCTGGATCAAAGACGGCGACTACAACTCAACCTTCGGCAAGACTGTTTTGCCTCTTCCCTATCACGCTAAAAACCAGTACACCACTCCGCCCGGCCGGTTAGAAGATGAGTGGGTTTACCGGCGCCATCCCGAAGACTGGCAAACTTATCAAACTCGTTACGTCACCCCGGAAGTCTTTCAGCACGCTCTGAGATCGACAACCGCCGAGCCATCGCCATGAACAATCGCATCGCGAAAATTTTGGTGACCATTTTTTTCGTCGGGTTGCTCGTGACCCCAATAGTGATCAAACGCATGTCGGCGGCGCGAGATGCCGGCAAGTTCAGCCCAGACGTGCAAACGTCGCTAACCCGGCACGGATTTTATTTGCAGGAAGTTTCCCAGGCCGCCGGCATCAATTTCGTTCATCAGCCGCCAGTGCTCGATCATAAACTCGACCCCATCATGCCCGAAGTCGCGTCTTTGGGGGCCTCTGTCTCCGTCGTCGATTTTGACCGCGATGGCCTGCCCGATATCTACGTGGTAAACAGCGCCATCGGCAGCCACAACGCCCTTTATCGCAATATGGGAGATGGCAGCTTCAAAGATGTCGCCGCCGATCTCGGCATCGCCGATGTAAATCAATCCGGTACCGGCGTTTCCATGGGCGCCGTCTGGGGTGACTACGACAACGACGGTTACGAAGATCTATTTCTCATCAAATGGGGACGCCCCGAACTATTTCACAACGATCATGGCAAAGGTTTCACGCGGGTCAGCGATCAAGCTGGTCTTCCGAAGTGGATCAATGCGAATTCTGCAATATGGTTTGACTTTGACGGCGACGGCCTGCTCGATCTTTTTGTCGGCGGATATTATTCCGAAAACATCGACCTGTGGAATATCTCAACGACCCGCATCATGCCGGAAAGTTTCGAATACGCGAAAAATGGCGGACGGAAATATCTTTTCCACAATCTTGGCGACGGAAAATTCGAAGAGGTCGGTGAAAAACTCGGCATCAACAGCCATCGTTGGACTCTCGCCGCCGCTGCGGCTGATCTTCGCGGCTCCGGGCATCCCGATCTTTTTGTTGCCAACGACTACGGCGTTTCCGAACTCTACTTCAACGACGGCAAACGCTTCCGCGAAGTCGGCCAGCAAACGGGTGTCGGTTTTGCTCCAAAAAGCGGCATGAACGCTGCCTTCGGCGACATCCTCAATCAGGGCAGATACGCCGTTTACGTCTCCAACATTTCAGAGGACGGCGTCCTCATCCAGGGCAACAATTTATGGATGCCCAAGCAGGACACCAATGGCACAAACATAAAATATGAAAACCTAGCCCGCGACTTCGGCGTCGAACTCGGCGGGTGGAGCTTCGGCGCCCAATTCGGCGACCTGAATAACGACGGCACTCTCGATCTATATCTCGCTAACGGTTACATCTCTCTCGACCGCAATCGCAGCTACTGGTACGACTTTTCGAAAGTCGCCGGAGGAAACACCAATATCATCGGCGACGCCAAAAACTGGCCCGCCTTCGAAGGCCGCAGCCTCTCCGGCTATCAGAACAAGCGGGTCTGGTTAAACGACGGCGCGGGCAGGTTCGTAGATGTTTCACGATCCGTAGGCGTGAACGATACCTACGACGGTCGCTCGGTAGCTCTTGCCGATTTGTGGAACCGCGGCGTGCTCGACGTGATCGTTGCCAATCAAAAAGGTCCGCTGCTGCTCTACAAAAACACCGTTGACCCTCAAAACCAATGGATTGAATTCGACCTCGAGGGCACTGCCAGCAATCGCAGCGCGATCGGCGCTCAGGTGCGTTTGTTTTGGAATGGACAGCAGCAACTCCAGGAAGTCTCCGGCGGCAGCGGATTCGCCGCGCAGAACGACCGCCGGCTCCATTTCGGACTCGGCAAAAATCCCCGCCTCGAAAAAGCTGAGATTCGCTGGCCCTCGGGAAAATTGCAAGTCATCGACAGTCCCGCGCCAAGCCAGTTGCATAAGATTAAGGAGCCGTCATGAGTGCCCCGCTTACAACCACCCCTCCTCATTTTGCTCTAGGAACGCCAACTCCCGCGCAGCGGCCCCGCAAGCCTTTTTTTACCATTGACAATCGATACATCGCCCCAGCGTTCATCACCTGCATTTTGCTCGCCGGACAATTGTCTTTTGGAATGCTCGAGAGCTACCAGAAAACTTTGCTCGCCATTGCCGTGAGCATCGCCACCGAACTCATTCTCGGCCGCATTTTTCTTCACAAATGGCTACATCCCGCTAGCGCATATATTTCCGGCATCAGCGTTGGAATCCTGGTTCGCTCCCCCGCCTTCTGGCCCTACGCGCTGTGCGCGGCCATTTCGATCACCTCGAAATACGTTCTAAGAGTGAAGGGACGTCACATCTGGAACCCATCGAACTTCGGGATTTCCGTCCTCCTCTTTTTAGCCGCTGATGCCGTCGCCACCCTCAGCATTCAATGGGGAAATTATTTGTTGCCGATGGTCATCATTTGGATTCTCGGCTCCGTAATCATCTCCCGCGTAAAGCGTTTTCACATCACCCTGACCTACGTGATCTCATTTCTAGTTTTCGCTTTCCTGCGAAGTTGGATGACCGGCAGCCCCTGGCAATCGGAAGTCGCCCCCCTCACTGGACCGATGTATCAGTTGTTCATCTTCTTCATGATCACCGACCCCAAAACCACCGTGAAATCAAAACGCGGACAATGCATCGTCGTCTTCCTCGTCGCCCTGCTCGAAATGATTTTGCGACTCAAACAAGTCGTCTATGCCCCGTTCTACGCGCTCTTCATCGTCGGACCCATCGCCATGCTAATCGACATTTGGATGGAATCGCGCCGTCAGAATCTGGGCGAACCAACACCCGCACTCCGAAAGCTCTAAATGGATCCGCTCGCAAAAACCAAAAACAAATTGTCATTCCAACCGAAGTGGAGTGACCTGCTTTTCTCAGTCAATCCTTGGCGATTAATAAGATGAAACCGCAGAAGGAAGGCATCTCTCGATGTTTCTAACTATGACTAAATCGGTAAATCAAGTAACAGCAGGTCCCTCCACTCCGCTGTGCTCCGGTCGGAATGACGTTTTTTTTATAAGGCTGCTGCAACTATGCTTCATCCTCGTAGCAGCGATCGCCTCATCCGCCCAAACCAAGCCCATACAATTCACCGATGTAACTGCTCAGTCCGGCATCCATTTCAAGCACAACAGCGGCGCCTTCGGAAAAAAATATCTTCCCGAAACCATGGGCAGCGGCGTCTGCGTCCTCGACTACGACAACGACGGATGGCAAGACATTCTCTTCGTCAACTCCACCGATTGGCCCAGCCATAAATCCACGAAATCTTTCCCCGCGCTCTATCACAATAATCACGATGGAACTTTCACCGATGTCACCGCCAAGGCCGGGCTCGCCATCGACATCTACGGCATGGGCTGCGCCGTCGGTGACTACGACAACGATGGATTCGACGACATCTACATCACCGCGGTCGGCTCGAATCATCTTTTCCGCAACCTGCGCAATGGAACCTTCGCCGACGTGACCGCGAAAGCCGGCGTCGCCAATCCCGGATTTTCCACCGGAGCCGCCTGGTTCGACTACGATAACGACGGCAAGCTCGATCTCTTCGTCGCCCACTACATTGACTGGTCCATCGCTACCGATCAATATTGTTCGCTCGATGGCAAGAACAAGTCCTACTGCACTCCCCAAAACTACAAAGGACAATCCTCCGCTCTCTTACACAACAAGGGTGACGGGACTTTCGAAAACGTCACTAAACGGGCCGGCCTTTACGAGCCCACCAGCAAGGCGCTCGGCATCGCCTTGCTTGACTATGACGACGATGGCTGGATGGATTTTTTTGTCTCCAACGACACCCAGCCTAATAAGCTCTACCACAACAATCACAACGGCACTTTCACTGAAGTCGCCGTCGCGGCCGGAGTCGCCTACAGCGAAGCGGGCACCGTGCGCGCAGGCATGGGCACCGATGCCGGCGACTACGACGGTTCCGCGAAGCCCAGCCTTCTCATCGGAAATTTCACCAACGAAGGCATGGCCCTCTACCACAATGAAGGCTCGGGATTATTCATCGATCAGGCCAATGCCACGGGCATCGCCAGAATTTCCACCAAGTCTCTGACCTTCGGAACTTTCTTCTTCGACTACGATCTCGACGGGCAGTTGGATATTCTCGCCGTCAATGGACACGTCTCCGACGACATCAGTGTCGTGCAACCCAACGTCAAATACGCCCAGCCTCCGCACATATTCCGCAATCTTGGCAAAAACAAATTCGAGGAAGCAACGTCTTCACTCGGATCTGCGATTCAAATTCCCATAGTCGGTCGCGGTGCCGCCTATGGAGATTTCGATAACAATGGAGACCTTGATCTGGTCATCACCGCCAACCACGGCGACGCCCGTCTATTGCGCAACGACAATGGAAACCAGAACGATGTCCTTCGCGTAAAAACCATTGGCACGAAATCCAATCGCGACGGCATCGGCGCCAAGCTCAGCCTTAAAACCGCCAGCGGTAAGCGTCTTTTTCGGATGGTAAAAACCGGCTCCAGCTATCTTTCTCAGAGCGAACTTCCCATCACCTTCGGATTGGGCAAACCTCAACCTGGTAAAACGGTCACCCTAGAAATCGTGTGGCCCAGCGGCCAGCATGATTCCATCCCCAACCTTCAGCCCAACCAATCCATCACGATCCGCGAAGGAAAGGGTATAGTTTTCGCCACCGCTCTTCGCCCCCGCTCCTAGAGGGGAGGGCCCGACTTTAGTCGAGCCGCAACCGCCTCACACCGCCTTATCGGCCCGACTGAAAGTCGGGCCCTTCCCGAATCGCACAACCCCTTGGAATCTGGCCATGTCCGGGGGTAATACGGTAACCATCCGATTGTTAGCCCATTCCCAATTCGGTACAACTGACTTGCAGGACAAAGGAGAAATCAAATGTTTAACGACAGCCCAGCCCCCAAAGTTTCAAGCTACGCCGAGCGCCTCCAGCAATTAAGCCAACTGGGATGCGAGATTCGCCTCCCTTTCTTCGCCCGCAATTCCGAAGCCCCCAGCATATGGGACATCGCCAACAGCGTTTGCGACCAACACGACGTTCTACTCATGTGCTAGCCAGGACAAATTCATGCCGAAATTATTTCGCCGCGAACTTTTCTTCCGGAATCATCTGGTAGCTCACGAACGCCAGGCTACGGTTGTCGGGAGACCACGATGGAACGTTGATCGTTCCCTGCCCTCCAAACAGTTTGGCTAGCACTGTTATCTTCCTATCCTCGAGCGCCATCAGCCGCAACATGACATCCTTACTTTCAGGATGCCCCGTCACCGAACTGTCATAAGACAAGAACACCATCCACTTACCATCCGGCGATATGTGCGGAAACCAGTTATTCATCTCATCTGCAAACACCTGCTTCTGCTCGCTGCCATCGGCACGCATCCGCCAAATCTGCATGTGGCCCGTACGCTCTGAATTGAAATAAATGTATTTTCCATCCGGCGAATACTCCGGACCATCGTCCAGTCCCTTCGCCGTGGTGAGCCGTTTCTCCTCACCCCCTTCCACTGCAATGCTGTATATGTCGAACTCTCCATCGCGCTGCCCCACGAACGCAAGCGTCTTTCCATCAGGAGACCATCCATGCCAATAGGACGGAGAATTTTGCGTGATCCGCCGCGGCTTGCCACCTTCAAACGGCACCATGTAAATCAGCGACTGGTGAGGAGCCTCCGATTGATCGCTGATGGCAATCCACTTCCCATCCGGCGAAACCCCATGATCGTTGTTGCAGCGGACCGCCGAGCCCGTATCGATGGCCTGCGGAGTCCCTCCCGCCACCGGAAGCCGCATCAGCCGCCCATCCTGATTAAAGATGAACCACAAGTTATCCCGCGTCCAATTCGGTGCTTCGAAATGCTGAGGAGATATGTACACCACCTGCCGGTCAGTGGATGCAACGGCGATAGTTTCCAGCGAACTATAAAGCGTGGGTTTAGCCGCAGCGTCCACTGGAGGCAAACTTTCCACCGAGACCTTCGAAAAGACCGCTTTCTCGACCACATCTTTATCGTGCGCGCACAATCCAATGCCAATATAAAAATCGCCCTTCAGCGGAATTGGAATCCATCCGCCTGCCACGCTAAAATCGCCGTCTCCTTTTGCCAGGGACATATATACGTAGTCACCGCGCTTCACGATTCGCAACCGCGTCGGAGCCGAAACATTCGACTGAATTTCCTGAGTGATCGCGCCCACCGTATCGCGATATTGCAGCGCCGCCAATCCATTGCCATGCAGCGCAATGTCCGCATACGCAGAATCGGCGTCCAGCGATTGCCGCACCATCATTAAAGCCTTGCGATGTTCGTTTCCACCCCGCGTTAGGAACGAAACATTCGCCGTCAGCGCAACGTCCCCCGAAATCTTCTTCCACGCAAACTGAAACGTATCGCTCTTGAACCAAACATTCTCCCCGCTCGCGGTTAGCACGTACTCACGCTTCGCCATATCATACGAAGCGCTACCTGGATGAAGTACCGTCCCAATATCCTGGTGGCTCTCAAAAATTCCTAGTGATTCCGCCTGTGCGAACTCCAAAGCCAAAAAGGCACAGCAGCTCAATAGAACCATCAACCTCTGTAGTTTCCCCATGTCTTGATCCCCCTGACAGGCGGCTGAAACTTTAACACGAGACCCCTTCGTATGCCTCCGTGCTCTTCGTATTTATCAATTTTGTTCGTTGAAAACCGCGGCCCCCACAGCTTGGCCCCACGGCACGGGCAATCCCCTAAATTACTCATATTGAAAATGTATGTGGAGTATACTGTTGAATTAGTTCCACAGTTGGAATTTCACAATATGCAAATCGTGCAAATTGTTTTGGACAGCAGGCTGTTAAACGCGGCCGATCAAGCCGCGAAACGCTGTAAGCAAAACCGCTCCGCTTTGGTTCGCGACGCACTGCGGGAGCATCTCCGGCGGTTAGAAATGCGGGCCCAGGAGGAGCGCGATCGCCAAGGCTACTTGCGACACCCCCACACCGGAACAGACGCGCACGATTGGGAGTTGGAGGCTGCGTGGCCGCAAAAGTAGCCAGAGGCCAATTCGTCCGAGGAGACGTGCGGCTCTATCAGTTCGGCAAGCCTGATAAGAAACGTCCGGTTGTGGTGCTTACCCGCGACACGGCCATCGCGTATCTAACCACCGTCACGGTTGCGCCCATCACTTCTACTATTCGCGGCGTGCCCTCGGAAGTCCTACTGGATGAGCAGGACGGCATGAAGTCCCCATGTGCGGTGAATCTTCACAATGCCGTCACAGTTTCGCAGCAGCACCTCGGGAAACGTGTTGCCCGCCTTGGCCTCGCACGAATGAACCAGGTGTGCGCCGCTCTCCGCTTCTCCCTGGGCTGCGATTCAAACTAGAGGGTCGGGCGTGCTCCCCGGCCCAGTGCCCCTAATTCACCGATCACTAAAGAGCCGCGGCACCCGCCTCGGCAACGGCGTGGTCCTGCTCGCCTGAGCCGCCGCTTACTCCGATCGCGCCGACAACTTTTCCGCCGCGCTTTAACGGGATGCCTCCGGCAAAGATCATAATCTTCCCGTCGTTCGAGGCATGGATGCCAAAAAATTGTCCTCCGGATTGGGAGTGCGAGGCCAAGTCTTTGGTGGAAATATCGAAAGCGCGCGAGGTGTACGCCTTCTTGATGGAGATGTCGATGCTGCCCAACCATGCGCCGTCCATGCGGATGTGCGAGACTAGGTTTCCTCCTTCATCGGCGACGGCGATGTTCATAGGCTGCCCAATTTCCGCGGCTTTCTTTTCCGCCGCGGCAATGACTCGACGAGCATCTGCTAACAACATTTAGATTCTCCTTTTTTAAATAGTTCGTGTAGCGCGGACACTCCTGTCCGCGGCCTTAGACCTTTATCCTTGAGTCCCGTTCCCAGAGAAAGCTACACCGCCTTCTCCTGGACCCTGGACTTATCGAAGAGAATCTCATACACGAGGAATCCCGCACCGACCACAATCGCGCTGTCGGCCACGTTGAAAGCGGGCCACTCGTAGGAGCCGATATAAAACAAGAGAAAATCTACCACCCGCCCGCTCAATAGGCGGTCCCATAGATTGCCGACGGCCCCGCCAAGAATCAGCGATAGTCCAATTCCGGTTGTCGTCATGGCGTGCCCGGTACGCCAAAGCAATGAGGAAACCACTATCATCGCGATCACCGAGAACGAAATCAGCATAACGATTTTCCATTCCGAATGGGACTCGGCAAAGAGTCCAAACGCCGCACCCCGATTTTCAAGATGGGTCAGATAGAAGAAGCGCGGAATAAGTTGAATGCTGTCGTGAAGCGGTATTTTTGTGGCGACGATCCACTTGGTAACGCGGTCAAGGACAATGATCAGGCCCGCAATTAGAAAGTGAAACTTACGCATGGAAGGATGGCATTCTGTAAGAATTTTTATGGAGTTGGCGCTACAGCCTCTATTACTTTAAGCCTCGTACTGCATCGCTCGCATACCGTGGGATAAATCTCGTCCTCTCCCACGTGGATCGAATGATTCCAGCACCGTTCGCATTTCGCTCCTTCGGCCACGCTCACTTTTACGGTTAGTCCGCTCGATCCATTGGTAGCGGCCGGTAAGACCGATGCTGCCGACACAATAAATAAGTAACGCAACTGATCGCGATAGCGGGCAAGCACCGAAAATGTTGGCTCGCTGGCAGAAATCACAATCTGCGCATCCAGGCTCCCTCCGATTTGTTTGGTGTTGCGGGCCTCTTCGAGCGCCTTCAAAACTTCCTCGCGCACCGCGCGCAGCGCGGCCCAGTCTTCATCGGGACGCGCATCTAGCGGCGCATCGCTTCCGAGGATGTCTTGAACGCTGGGGAACAAAGCGAGTTGAACGCTCTGCGGACGATCTTTCACCGCCGGCATGAACTGCCAAACTTCTTCCCCGGTGAAACTCATGATCGGCGCAAGCAGCCGGATTAAGGCCTCGGCGATTCGCCACATGGCACTCTGCGCGGAGCGGCGCCCCACCGATTTCGGCTCAAACGTGTAAAGCCGGTCCTTCAATACATCAAAATAAAACGCGCTCAGATCGACGACGCAAAAGTGATTTACTCGATGATAAATTTTGTGGAATGCGAACTCTTCGTACCATTGGGTAATCTCGCCAGCCAGTGCCGAGGTTTGCCGCAGCATGTATTGATCGATCGGTTCCATCTGTTCGTAGGGAACTTCATCACGCGCGGGATCGAAATCGTAAAGATTACCCAAAATGTTCTTGATGGTGTTGCGAATCTTGCGATAATTGTCCGCGACGCGTTGCATCAGTTGCTCGGAGCAGGTCACATCCTCGCGAAAATCCACGGAAGCAACCCAGAGGCGCACAATTTCCGCCCCCAGGCGGTCGGCGATATCGACTGGATCGACCACGTTCCCGAGCGACTTCGACATGGCACGGCCCTGCTCGTCCAGCGTCCATCCGCTGGTCGCCACCATCTTGTAGGGAGCGCTCTCGCGAGTTGCGACCGCGCACAACAGCGAGGAATGAAACCATCCGCGATGCTGGTCTCCGCCTTCAGTGTATAAATCCGCGGGCCATGGCAGCGAGATTTCGGCGCCGCGCACCGCGAGATAGCTGCATCCCGATTCAAACCACACATCCAGAATGTCTTTTTCTTTAATGAACTTTGTGCCCGCACACGCAGAACATTTCGCTTCGCCAACCAAACCATCGGGCTTATCCGTGTACCAGGCGTCAGCCCCGTCCCTGGCGAAAAGCTCAACCACTTTGTGGTTGATATCGCGGTCGTTGAGCGGCTTGCCACAGCCCTCGCACAAAAAGACGGCGATAGGCACTCCCCAAATCCGCTGCCGCGAAATGCACCAGTCAGGACGATTAGCAATCATGTTCGAAATACGCTCTTCGCCCCACGCCGGGTCCCACTTAACTTTTTTGATTTCGTCCAACGCCCGGCTACGCAATGTTCCAGCATCCATCGGAGTTTCCATGGAAATGAACCACTGCTCCGTCGCGCGAAAAATTATTGGATTATGGCAGCGCCAGCAATGCGGATAAGAATGCTGTACGTTCTCACTATGCATGAGCATGCCGCGAGCCTTCAGCAATTCGATGATCGGTCCGTTAGCTTTGAAAACTTGCAGGCCGTCGTATTCTGGCAACCCGTTGCGCAGGCGTCCACCGGCATCAACGTCGCAAGTGGGATCGATCTTATATCTAGTGCCGGTGGCGAAATCGTCCGCGCCATGTGCGGGAGCGGTATGCACCACTCCGGTTCCGGTATCCATAGTGACGTAGTCGGCGACGACGCCAAGAATCCTCCGCTGCTCCCACGGCAAAAATGGATGGTAGAACCAAGTGTGTTCCATCGCCTTGCCGGGAAAATGCGCTATCGGTTTGGCATGCACCAGTCCACATTTTTCCGCCACAACTGAGGCCAATTTAGTAGCGACGATAAAGATCCCGGTATCGGTTTCCAATGCAACGTATTCGTCGCTGGGATGAAACGCGACCGCCATTGACGCCGGCAACGTCCACGGAGTGGTCGTCCAGATAATCGTGAATACCGGCTTGTCCCCGTGAATCCGAGCGTCAGCCAGCGCAGCATCAATCTCGCGAGGATCAGACTGCAACCCATACTTCACCCAAACCGTGGGACTGATGTGATCTTCATACTCCACCTCGGCCTCGGCGAGCGCGGTGCGGTCGTGAATGCACCAATAGACCGACCGCAATCCCTTATAAACGAATTCTTTTTCCAGGAAATCGTAAAGTGTAGCCAGCACTACCGATTCATACTGCGGAGTCATGGTCGAATAAGGTTCGTCCCACCGTCCGAAAACTCCAATTCGCTTAAATTGCTCGCGCTGCAAGTCGAGAAATTTCTGCGCGTATTTGCGGCACTCCAGCCGAACGTCTGACGGATCCATCTCCAACTTCTTGCCGCCCAGCTTTTGATCGACCTTAATCTCAATCGGAAGGCCATGACAGTCCCATCCGGGGACGTAGGGAGCATCCATTCCTGCCATGCTTTTCGACTTGACGATGAAGTCCTTCAGGCATTTATTAAGGGCGTGCCCCAGGTGAATCGGGCCGTTCGCGTAGGGAGGACCGTCATGCAGCACATACGACGAAGCACCGCGACGGGTTTCGCGGATACGGTCGTAAATTTTCATCTGCTCCCATCGCGCTAAGATTTTAGGCTCGTTTTGGGGCAGATTTGCCTTCATGGGGAAGGCAGTCTTAGGCAAATTTATGCTGGATTTAAGCTCCAACGGCACGAGGAGGGCCTCTCCAAATAGTTGATTTATCTCATTATAGGGAGAGCCTGAGGGAACGTCCATTATGGGCGTCCTTGCGGCCGCTCAAAAGAGGTTTTAACATTTGGAAAATACTTGTACCTATGTACGATTTCTACAGATGTTTTGCGGAAGTTCGAGCATCTAAAGTAACAGTTCCCAGCTGCGATTGCAGTTGTTAAGCTTTACGGCAAACGGTAATCTGGGAGTTACTGTCCTGAGGTCGCTGGCTAAGGAAAGCAACTTAGTTAGACCGAGTCTCATCCATTCTTAAGATATGCCACGGATGCTCTAAAGCCCGCAGGCAATTGAAGTTTGACAAATTATGCCAACTTTAGATATCGAAACCCGGCCCGCCGTTATACCGGCCAGCTCTACCCCGGCTCCTAGCTTCCTGCTGCCCAAAAACACTTTTGAGCAGTCGTTGTTCAAGTCATTGGCACAGAACTTCAACGACTTCTTTTTTCCCAAAAAGCAGCCACCGTTGGTCCTGACCTCGAAGCCAATTCCGGTCAAGGATATTTGGGGTTTCTACGACAACAAAAAAAGCGGCGTGTTGGGTTCCAGCATTACCCATATTCTTCTTCTCGCGCTGATTATTGGCTTCACAATTTGGGCGCGCAAGGCGGTGACCGAAGCTCCCAAACAGCAGGCGATCGTCACTCCTCTAATCGCTCCCGACGATATTCCAATTTTGAAGCCGTCGAAGACGGTTGCCGGTGGTGGCGGTGGCGGTGGAGATCGCGATAAGTTCCAGGCGCCCAAAGGGAAACTTCCGAAGCTGGCAATGGAGCAGATCACCCCTCCGGCAGTTGTGGTACGCAACGATCATCCCAAACTTGCAGTGGCGCCGACAGTGGTAGTTCCTCCCCAAATTAAGATGGCGATGAATAATCTGCCGAATTTGGGAGTTCCCACTTCTAAACTTCCTTCCGGACCTCCTTCTAACGGTACCGGCTCGGGCGGCGGCATTGGATCTGGGTCTGGTGGCGGCGTAGGAGTCGGCGAAGGACCGGGGGTAGGCGCAGGACGTGGCGGCGGCACCGGTGGCGGCGTGTTCCACGTAGGCGGCGGCGTAAGTGCCCCCAGCCCCATCTTCGATCCTTCTCCGGAGTACTCCGAAGAGGCCCGCAAGGCTAAATTCCAGGGGACCTCGGTGGTCTCCTTGATAGTCGGGCCTGATGGATTGCCCCGAAATATTCGCGTCTCCCGAAGTCTTGGTTTAGGTCTGGACGAAAAGGCTATCGAAGCTGTGAAGCAATGGAGATTCAAACCGGCAGAAAAAGACGGCAAGCCAGTAGCGGTAGAAATCAGTGTTGAGGTGGATTTCCACCTGTACTGAGTCCTGGGCTCTCCCCGGCTTTTGGGCACGGGTCGCTCCGTAGATTTTCGTCGTTGCGCTGGTGTCCTTCCACCAAGCCCGCCAAAAGGCCCCTCTCCAAATATTCAGTTTTCGAAGGAAGGACCGTCACCTGCACCTGCCCGAAAGCAGACCCGGCTTTAAACATAACTAGCAGCAATAGTGCTGTCCAAATTAAAAATGCAGACTTCATTGGACTACTCTTTCAGATCCACATGCTCGACCTCGGAAATCTCGCGGCCGAGAAACCGTGCGCCCATCGTTTGAAATTTCTCGGTCGAATCGGTCGCGAAAAACTTAAAGCGAGGTTCTTTTCGGTGTTTCTCTTCTAATGTTTTCTGTTTGTTTCCCAGTAATTCTTTAACCGCCTGCGCGGTGGACTGTGCCGAGTCAACGATGGTCACGTGCTCCGGCGCCGCTTTGCAAAGAGTCGACCGAATCAATGGATAGTGCGTGCATCCCAGCACCAGCGTGTCGGCGTCTTCAAACCCGCCTGAAAATGCCTCGTTAAGGTAAATCGCGGCGACCTGTTCGGTTACGGGATGGTCAATCCATCCCTCCTCGACCAAGGGAACGAACAACGGACACGCTTTCTCTTTTGCCGCAATGCCTCTGCGCTCTAGCGCACTTAGGTAAGCGTGGCTGCCGATTGTGGCCTGGGTTCCGATTACCACCGCTTTTCGGTTTTTGCTGGCTTTAGACGCCCCTTCCGCACCCGGTTCAACCACCCCCACCACCGGCACCCCCGACTGCTTTTCTATTTGATCCAAAGCCAGAGCCGTCGCCGTGTTGCAGGCGATTACCAGCAATTCAGCGCCTTGGCGTTCGAGGTAGCGGGTAGCTTCAAGTGCGTACTTCGCCACAGTTTCCGCCGACTTCGATCCATAGGGAAGCCGAGCGGTATCCCCGAAGTATAAGTAATCAGAATCAGGGATAAGCTCAAGTAGCGCTTTAAGGACGGTCAGGCCACCGAAGCCCGAGTCGAACACTCCAATTGCAGGGCGGCGAGCGTTCACTCGCCCGGGTCCCTGTGCGAAACAATCGATGACTGCCTCGAGTCTCTGCAATCGGAAGAGATTTTCACCATACTTACCGAATCATCGTCGACGAGCGATCAAGAGCAAGGTCTTTTATAGGGTCGCTCTTACCGCAGCAGGGGCCCGGCGGAATGAGCGCTCCGTGAGGACACGTCCGGGGATGCCCCAGAAAAGTGCATATTTTGTCAGTCGCTTCCGGCGAAAGAATGTGCTCGAACTTGCACGCCTGCTGCTCAATTTCGGATTCGCTATCCAAAGCCAGACTGTCGGTGAATAAGCGCTCGGCGAGGCGATGGCGGCGAATTACGTCGGCCGCGCGCTGGTGCCCGCGTTCGGTCAACTCGACGATCATGTTTCCTTCGCCCGTCGAAATGCCTGTGGGTTTTAATGCGTCATGACAAGGATTAATAAAAGGTTTCGCCGCCGGAAGCGGCTCGGTGTGTGCCCTCGTTGTGACCAAACCAAGGTGGGTCATTTTTTCGATAGCGATGCTTACCGGAAGAGCGCCGTGGACTTCCATGCGTCCCGTTTCAGCGATTTGGCCATGCTCGGCTAGCGCCCATAGTTCTTCCAGCACTTCGTCGAATTGCTCCTCATCCGCCATGGCAAAAACTTCTTGCGCCGCAATCTTTCCATGATGCAGTTCCAGCCGCCGGTCAGCTAGCCGCGCCACCACCGGGTCATGGGTGACCATCACGATGGTGCGTCCACTGTGGTGGAGTTCACGCAAAATTCGCAGCACGATTTCTTCGTTTACGGCATCGAGGTTCCCGGTAGGTTCATCCGCCAGCACGATCTTAGGATCGTTAATTAACGCTCGTGCAATGCACACTCGCTGCTGTTCACCGCCGGAAAGCTGCGAAGGGACGTGATTCGCACGGTCTTTCAACCCCACGCGCTCAAGGGCATTTAAAGCTTCTTTCTCGTCAGTCATGCTGTGCAAATATTGCGCGAGCATCACGTTTTCCAAAGCGGTCAGATATGGAATCAGGTGAAATTGCTGGAAGATGAATCCAATTTTTTCCGCGCGCACGCGGTTCAACTCGCCGGCGGAAATATTCGCCACATTCTCGTTATCGATCCAAATCTCGCCTGATGTGGGACGGTCAAGGCATCCGATCAAATTCACCAGTGTGGATTTCCCCGAGCCTGACGGGCCCATAATTGCGATCCATTCCCCGGGAGCAACCGTCAGCGAAAAGTCTTCCAGCGCACGAACGCCTCCCCCCGCCTCGGCCCGCGCAGGATACGACCGGCTGACATGTTTCAGCTGGATCAAATCGCTGTCACTCCCCTTTCAAGATCATAGCTGGCTGCACGCTTCGAAGGACAGAAATTGGCACGACCGCCGCGATCAGCGCAATCATCACGCATCCCACGAGTACAATTGGGTACAGCTCAAAACGCGGCACAACCGCAGCCTGAAAGTTGGTCCGCCCGATCCACGCCGCGATTCCAATACCCAAAAAAAATCCAATTACAGATCCCACGATGCCTAGGAAAGCTGCCTCGGCTGCAAAGAATGCGCCGATAAACTTCTGCGATGCGCCAAGGGCTTTCATGATGGCGAAATCGCGCCGCCGATCTAAAACCCATCCACTTAGCGTCGCCAAGACGCACAATGCCGCCGTGCTGATAATAAGGATGCAAGCCGCCAGCAAAGTCGCTCGGGTCTTGCCGAGAACAAGCCCCTCGCCTTCTTGAATTTGACGTACCGGACGAACTTGCTCATCCGGCAAAGCGACCTTCAGTCGTGCCATCTCAGCAACCACTTTTTTCGTGGAGCCCGAAATTGCAATCTCGATTGCGGATGCCCGCAACCCGGTCCATTTCTCAAAGTCACTTAACGAGATATAAATTCGGCTGTCTTCGGCCGCCCCCGTGCGCAAAATTCCGGCTGAACGGAGGCGAAGCGTCCTTCTCTGGAAAATTAGATCAAAGGGCTCTCCCTGCGGATTCAACGCAACCGCCGCTCGGCTTCCAAGTAGCGCTTCCCCCGGGGTTTGCGGCCAATGCGTCACCGACCACCATTTATTTAGCTCGCGGGCTGCTGCTAAATCCGTTCCTGAAACCACAACCGGTTGGTCGTTTCGAGTTCGTGCCACTGCATAAGCAAAGGGCACCACAATGGATGGTTCCGTCAGCGCCGCTTTTGTTTTTCCTAAAACATCAGTGGGAAGCGCGCCATCACCGTTCCCAACTACGACAACATTGGCGCCATAATTCCGAAACTCTTTTTCTAGTTTGGATTGCACATCTACAAAAAGATTCAACGTTGCAGTGGCCACCGTTGCCGCCACGATCATCGCCAGCACCGCAGTGAAGGCGCGACCCCGGCGAATCACCGCCGCGCGGAGCAGCATGCGAAAGAACATTGCTGGATTTCTCACGCTTCACCACGCAAGGCATGCACGGGATCAAACTTTACGGCGCGTCGAATCGCCGCCGCGCTCCCGGCGAAAGTCACGATTACCGCAATCAAAAGCACCAACGGAAACACGACCGGCTGAATCCTAATCGGCGAATCGAATATCCACCGGCCGGCGCGATTGGCCAGCACAGATCCGGCGGCGAATCCGATGGAACCAGCAAGCAGGGCTAATAGAACCGACTCGGCGAGAAACAAATTGGCGACCGATAGCCCGCCGGCGCCGAGCGCCTTCATCAAGCCAATCTCGCGCCGCCGCTCGAAAATCGTCGTCGCCATTGCAGCCGACACGGCCAGAGCCGAAGCGAATAAGGCGGCAAGCGTCACCAGCAGCATCAATCCCTTGATGCGAGTGAGCACCGTGCCCTCTGTTTGCGCGATTTGACGAATCTGTTCCGCGCGCGAATGTGGGATGGCCTCCTGCAACTGAAAAGCAATCGACTGCGCATAAGGAGAGCAATACCATCGATCGTACATTTCCGGGCTGAGCGTCTTAGGATCGCGGCGCGCAAACGCATCCTCCGGCTTGGTGATCGCACTCACAAAGATCTGCCGCACCGCGCCCGGCTTCGATAACAGCCCCTGTGCAACGGAAAGGGGCGCCAGGATTTCGTTATCTTCCGCCGCGCCAGTAGAAAGTATTCCGGCAATGCGAAAGGTTTTATCGTTAATTACGATCTGATCGCCAGTTCGTCTTGCTAAAGATTCCGCTAGGCGTTCGCCAATTAAGACATCCTGCGACTCATCGGCGGGCCAGGAGCCTTGCACCTTCCATAGCGGATAAGTAGCGCGTACTCCCGTGACAAAAGTCTCCGCGCCAAAGTGAAGAGCCTGGGAAAAATAGGTTCCGACGATGGTTACGTTTCGTTGGCCGACCTTCACACTTACGGGCAGCATTGGCGCAAATCCAACGATATTGTTGCGCCAAAACATCCCTTTAATTTTGGGCAGATCAGATTCGTTCAGGTATGCGGCATCCCCAGGAGGTTTTAAGTCTACTCCGCCAATCGTTACATCAAGAGAATCTTGCGCGGGATTCACTACCAGATTTGCGCCGAAACTTCGAAGTTCGCGATTGATTTTGTCGCCGACATCGGTCGCCACGGCGATCATGGCTGTAGCAACGGCCACCCCCAGAGTGATGGCCGCGCCCGCCAGCAGTTTGCTTCGCTTCTGTCGCCGAAATGATTCGTACACCAGGCGCGCAAACATTATTTTTGAAACATCTTTATGCCACTCGCAATGTCCGCTGCTTTAATAATCACCGCGTCGTCGGTCATCTCCGCCGTCAGAGGCACCGGATTGCAGCCACCCTTCGTCCCCACTGACTGGGCGTTGATGGGCGAGGCGCAGTTCTTACAAACCACTCCATTCGCGCCTTTGTAAAATCCGACGCCCCCGCAAATTTGGCAAGCGTCGAAAACTGTAGCAATTTTTCCATCCGGCTTTTTATAGAGCCAGAAACGGATGGTGATGCCGTTCTCAACCGCCGAAAAACGGTGCAGATCGCCGTCAGAAACCTGGGCCAGAGGAATGCGAGTCTGCCCGTTGGAGAACGTCACCAGCGTTGCGGGAGACAAACCGCTCACACTCTTCGTGTAAGCAAACTCCGCCGTAATCAGCAGAATAAAAACGAAAGAACTCGCATACACCGACCGCATCCACCACCGCTCGCGGCGCGCAGTCCATGCAGCCTTGCGAAGCTCTGCCGCCGATTGAGCGGCCACGGTAGGCTCCCGCCTCTTTACTTCCAACAGAACCATCAACGCCGCCAGCGCCAGAATCGTCACAAAGAAAAAGAAATCGTTGCGCACAATTGGTCCAATGATCGCCATCTCGCGCTTCGAAGAGGGCAGCACTCCGTACTCGGACAGTTCGTGCAATCCAGAGATAAGCAACTGCGCAGCCACGAAAAACAGAATCACCGTGGTCACGCGGAAAAACTTTTGCAGATTGATGCGAACGCTGCCCTTCACAAACATGACCCCAAACACCACCGCTACCAGGACCCCGGAAAGCGTCCCCAGAAAACTCAGCAACTCGGTCGAATTCAGGGACACTGCCGAGAGAATCAAAACCGTCTCCGCCCCCTCACGCAGCACCATCAAAAACACAAACAGGAAAACGCCGAGTTTAGAACTCTTCTCGGCGAGCGTCCCAAGCTTGCCTTCAATTTGCCCCTTTAATTTGCGGCCCGTCCTCATCATGAAAATAATCATGCTTACGACAAATGCCGCCGCGGCCAGCATGATGCACCCTTCAAACACGTCTTCATTCAAGTGCAACCGCGACAGGACTACGGCGACCCCAACGCTGGCCACGAACGCCGAAACCAGCGCCGCGTACACTGTTTTGCGCAGGTCTGCCCGCCCGATCTTCGTGAGATAGGCAAGCGTGATGCCCACAATCAGGGCAGCCTCGACCCCTTCGCGCAATGTAATGATGAATGCCTGTAGCATTTAAGTTGATCTAGGGCGGACACTCTTCTCCGCCAGCGTTGATTGTTGAGCGGAGACATGACTAGCTGCCACGCGGTCCGCTGGATCTATCTCTACTTCTCTAGGATAGAGGGCGGTGTATGCCACGTCAACGCAGCCGCAGCGACGGCTGTGCCCATGCCTGCGAAGTGTGATTATCGTCAGTCAAAGGCGCAGATGCTGGTCTTAAATTCGTGTCAACCCGCGAATTGGGGGAGAGTGCAACAGCGCCGGCTCATTTACGCGGCGAATTCCATGAGCGCGAAGATATATACCCACAACACCAGCATAAAGTGCCAGTACCACGCCGTTACGTCCACCACAATATGTCTCGCTTCCACAGGACGCTTGAAGAAATAGCTCGCGAGGGCATACACCAACACACAAATGCCAACTGTGAGGTGAACGGCGTGAGTTGCGGTCAGTAAATAGATAAACGAACTGCCCGATCCCGAAGATAAATAGAACCCTCTGGAAAGTAACTCCCGCCAGGCCAGCGCCTGTCCCCACAGAAATGTGAGTCCTAGAAGTGTAGTAGCTGCAAGCCAGGAAAGCCCTCGTTCCCGGCCGAGTGAAATCCCCGGAATCAATCGCACCGGGGCAAGCGCGACATCTCGGGCAATGAGCCGGCGCGCTACTTCCACCGTCCCGCTGCTGACCAGCAAAACTAGCGTGTTGAACAAAAGAAGATTGTGGGGGAGAGAGACTTTAATCCAAGTGTGCACCATGGAATTAGTGCGCTCATCATAGCTGTATGCACCATGCGTGACCATGAACACCACGGTGAGAGTGGTGAATAGGACCGTGATCGATCCAGCGCCGAGAAACAGCGCCATTCGAGCGCGCCTAAGTCGCTGCCCATAATCGGGCGCCCCGCCGCCGGGGCCTTCTTCGCCGCCTCCGGGATTCGGCGGAGGGTCAAATCCCCCGCCGTTGTGACCCGTCGCGTGGGGTCTTTCAACAGTTGGAGGTGCCGCAGCCATTCTTTACATTGTAAATAAATGCGGGCAGCTTCTTTCCGCAAAACTTAAATCCACTTTAAGGGGTCCCCTCATTAGCCTTCAGTGATCGGTAATTGATGTTGATACTATGACTAAACCCGCATGGCGGAACAAGAATGCAGATGATCATTGGATCTGGATACGTTTCGCGCGCTGTATCTTGCACTTTTCTTTCGGCCTTAGTTTGGGCAGCGCCCAATTCCACCTCAACTGCCGGGCGGAACATTTTTCAATCTCATTGCATCGTTTGCCACGGCGTGGATGCAAGAGGTAACACCAAGCTCGGCAAACAATTGAAGGCGAAAAATCTTCGCTTGCCAGAGGTGCAGAAAACCAATGAAAAGGAACTCAAGCACATTGTCACCGAGGGCAAAGGGGACATGCCAGATTTTGCGAATCAGTTGACGGACGCCCAGATCGACGAGGTAGTAAAGTATCTTCGGCAGCTGCCGACCTTGCCAAAAAACAGAGGAGCACGGAAATGAAACTTGCCGCACTGATAATTGCCACGCTGGCCCTTACGATTCCAGTATTCTCCGCTGATACCCCCACCACACCCGACGCCGCATACACAGTTGCCCTCGACAAATGGAAAAGCGAACTCGCTGACGACTTGAAATCGAACTGGCTCCCTCTTGCAGGATTATTTTGGCTCAAACCAGGAAGCACGACGTTCGGTAGTTCCTCAGAAAATCAAATCGTCATGTCGAAAGACCTACTCCCATCGCACGCGGGGGCATTCGACTTCGATAACAAGAAAGTGCTGGTAAGAATTCTGCCGGGAGTGCAAGCCACCATCGATGGCAAACCCATCACCACCACCGAACTTGAGCCCGACGTCTCCGAACATCTCACCGTCCTGGAAATCGGAAGCTTGCGAATGCATGTCATCAAACGCGGGGAGCGGGTGGGGATTCGCGTGAAAGACGTCAATAGCGCGGCTGTCAAAAATTACCGCGGCGGGACCTTCTTCCCTATTGATCTCAACTATCGCATCACCGCCAGTTTTACTCCATCCAGCGGAAAGAAAACCGTCGATGTCCCCAATGTTTTGGGAGACGTCACTCCCACCCCCATCGCCGGCGAAGTACGCTTCAAAATAAACGGCAACGATGTCAGTCTCACCGATCTCGGAGGCGATCCTGCCAAAGGGTTATTCTTCGTGTTCAACGACCTCACCAGCAAAACCGACACTTATCCGGGCGGCCGGTTTTTAGATACCGATGCCGTCGTGAATGGCACCGTCGTCCTGGACTTCAATCGTGCTCATAATCCACCGTGCGCAGTGACCCCATATGCTACCTGTCCACTTGCGCCGAAAGAGAATCGATTGACGGTCGCAATTCCCGCAGGCGAAAAATATGACCGGAAACACGCCCATCATTGAAATCGCTAGGACAGCTCTTCGTACCTCTGCTTCCTCTTCTCGGCTAACATGGAAGCTGCAACGACAGCTGCAAGTTTAAAAAAACCGACTAAGGAGAAAGCCCCGTGAGTTGCACCCACCTGAACACAATCCGTAAGGTAACCCCCTCTGCGCAGGGCTGCGAAGACTGTCTGAAAATTGGCGCCCAGTGGGTCCACCTCCGCCTCTGCCTTGAGTGTGGACACGTAGGCTGCTGCGACAGTTCGATTCACAAACATTCCACCAAACACTTCCACCAAACCAAACACCCGATTATTCAATCCTTCGAGCCTGGAGAAAATTGGCGGTGGTGCTTCATAGACGAAGCTCAGGTCTGAATCTCTGAAGAACTTTCGCCCGAGAAGCGCTCAGGAAAGAGCTCCCTGATCAGGAGACGTAGGCGCTGCCGGAGTGAATTTTTTCGCCTCCTCGAATACCTCCACTGCGTATAAGGCTCCTTGCGGGGTTTCTTCGTGTTTGAAATAAGCGTAAACGTCGCGGCCATTTTGCAGATGATCGCGTATGCAGTTGACCATGGCACGTCGCTCTTCCGAAGAATAGGTCGGCTTGCGAAAGCGGTAGTAGCAGAAATCGGCCGTGGTGACGTCGGGCGTTGCCCGCTCTTCGCTCTCCGCCACGCACAGAGCGCGATTGTGTTGCTTGAGCACATCGAAGATTTCGTCCGTGAACCAAGATTCGTGGCGGAATTCAAAAGCCGAGGGCAGATTTCTCGGCACGCTTTTCTGAAACTCCTTTAACCCTTCGGCATCCGCTTTCATGTTTGGAGGCAGCTGGAACAACAACGGGCCCAACTTGCCAGCACGAGCGAGCGGCTCGATGGTGCTTAGGAAGCGCAATACGAAATCTTCCGTTTTTTTGAGGCGCTTGATGTGCGTGATGACCTGGTGCGCTTTCACTCCGAAACGGAAGTTGTCAGGGCTTTCCAATATCCATTTTTGCGCGGTCGTTTCTTTTAACAGTTGCCGGAAGGTAAAGTTCACTTCGACAGCGTTCAGTTGCGAAGCGTAGTATTCGAGAAATTTTTTCTGCGGCAGCTTGGCAGGATAGAAGTCGGGCTTCCAACTGGTGTAGGCCCATCCGGAAGTCCCTGCGTAAAGCTGCGCCATTTCTTGAAATTATGCCATGTTCATTGACCAAAGAAATAAGCAGGTTTCTCGACTTTCGTTCGAGATGATAACTTACCTCAACTATCTACTTTTAACTCCTTGCAGTTCGCCTTTTCGTTAGTGATTTGCGCCCTATAGTTTTGCCTTTGAACTTTTTCGTGGGGACCTCAGCTTGTGCGGCCAACTCTATTCCGCTGGAGATCGCTTCCGCCTGTCCTTTTTCGATCCCTGGCAATTTCGGTAATGTTTGCTTTAAAGACAGCACCGGTGCGAACAAATCTCCCATCTTCTCGACTCGTTTAAGTACCTGCTCCGCCTCGAATACCAACAAGCCGGCATCTTTTTTCTTGAACGCCTGCTCCACTTCTTCCCAAGTTACCGGTGTAGAAACGGTTGGCCTTTCGCGGGCGCGCAGCGAATAAACACTCACCGTAGTTTTGTGTTCGTCATTCTGACTCCAGTCGACCAGAACTTTTCCCAGTCGCAAATCCTTCTTCATATCAGAAACGACCAGATCTTTGTGATCGGTTTCGAGCAATCGAGCCAGAGCATGAGCGAACGGTTTGGTCGCGTCGTAACTGGTGGCCGTGTTGAGGGGCACGTAAATTTGCAGGCCTTTCGACCCCGACGTTTTAGGAAAGCTTTGCAATCCGAAATGTTCAAAAATTTCGCGCAACCAAAAGGCCACCTGGCAGCACTGCACGATATTAGCTGGAGGTCCGGGGTCGAGATCGAACACCATCATGCGCGGACAAGTAATGTCTTTGGCGAGCGACAGCGACGGGTGCAATTCAATCGACGCGAGATTCGCAACCCATATCAGCGTTGGCAAATTATTCGCGAGAATGTAATTCACGTTCCGCTGATTGCCCTCGCTCCAAATCGGCGCGGTCTTCACCCAGTCGGGGCGATGTTTCGTGGCATTCTTTTCGAAAAAAAATTCCTGGTCCACTCCGCCGGGATACCGTTTGAGCGTCAGCGGGCGTCCGCTCAGATGCGGCACCAGCACCGGCGCTATGCGGGCGTAATAATCGATGACCTGCCCTTTGGTGAATCCCGTCGCAGGATAGAGAACTTTATCGAGATTGGTGACGCTGAGAGTTTTGCCGTCGACTTCGATGGATTGTGCGGTGCTCATGCTCACCTTTCATTTGGTTTCGCGTCTTGGATGCAGATGCGGAGATAATGGTATCCCGTTGTTTGACAAGGGCCTATGCACACACGTAATTTCAAATTTCTGCTTGCTGAGCGAGGACGCGGCCGCTCGCCGCAGTACGGAGGCTGAATGAAACATCGCGTTTTAGTCTATGCGACCCTGGGTTTCCTTCTAAGTTTGGCGGTCCCCTCTGGCGCGCAAGATCTCGCTTCGTTTGAGAAGCGGGTCACGGTCAAAACGTTGGCAAATGGGCTGACCGTTATCGTTTGCGAGCGCCCCGAGGCCCCGGTATTTTCTTTCTTCACTTTAGTGGATACGGGATCGGCGCAGGACCCCATGGGGAAGACTGGGTTGGCGCACATGTTCGAGCATATGGCGTTTAAGGGTACCGACAAAATTGGCACCAAAGATTATGCCGCCGAAAAAATCGCGCTCACCAAGGTAGAAACGGCCTATAGCGCTTACATTTCGGCACGCGATAAAAATATTGGCCGCGATGACGCGAAAGTGAAAGAGCTCGAAAAAGCGTGGCAGGATGCGATCAAAGCCGCCAACCAATATGTCATCGCCAACCAATTCGGACAGATCGTCGAGAGCAATGGCGGCGAGGGGATGAACGCCTTCACTGCCGACGATGAGACCGCCTACCATTATTCGTTTCCAGAAAACCGGCTGGAGTTGTGGGCCTATCTTGAGTCAGAGCGGTTCTTGCACCCCGTGATGCGCGAGTTTTACAAAGAAAGAAACGTTGTGATCGAAGAGCGTCGCATGCGGGTCGACAGCGCCCCCTTCGGCCGCCTGCTGGAACAATTCACTACAGCGGCGTTTCAGGCCAGCGAATATCACCGCCCTACCGTAGGCTGGATGTCGGATTTGAATACGTTTTCGGCTACCGATGCGCTGCAATTTTTCCATCAGTATTACATTCCATCGAACATGGTTGTAGCGGTGGTCGGCGATGTAAAAGCGGCCGAAACCATTCCGGTCATTGAAAAATATTTCGGACGAATTCCTTCTCACGAGAAACCTGCGGAACGCATTACGGACGAGCCTCCGCAAAATGCCGAGCGTCGGGTCATTCTCCGGGACAAATCACAGCCCATCTATCTTGAGGGATATCATCGTCCCGACTACCGCAGTCCCGATGACGTGGTGTACGACGCGATTGCCGATCTAATGTCGTCGGGCCGCACTTCGCGCATGTACCGGGCTTTGGTTCGCGATAAGAAAATCGCGTCGGATGCGGAAGGTTTTACGGATTTCCCTGGAGTGAAATATCCCCATCTGTTTGCGTTCTTTGCGGTGCCTTTACCCGGCCACAAACCACAGGAAATGGGAGAGGCGATACACGCGGAACTCGACCGGCTTAGAAACGAAGACATCAGCGATGAAGAATTAAAGATGATCAAGACGCGCGCGAAGGCCAGTGTGCTGCGTGGTCTTGATAGCAACGAAGGGCTGGCATCGCAACTGGCGACTTATCAAGTGCGCTTCGGCGATTGGCGCGAGCTGTTCCGCTGGGTTGATCGCATCGATAAGGTCAGCAAGGCCGACATCCGGCGTGTCTCGAACCAGATTTTTGTCGAAGGAAACCGTACCGTGGGAATGATTGAGACCCTGCCAGCCTCGGCAGGCAAAGGCGGTGCGCAATGAAGTCCAAAATCATGGTTCTTCTCGTCTCCTTCGCTTCGCTTATTGGCGGCTTGGTCCCAGCAGTCTCGGCCCAGGCTACGGATTGGCAAAAGATAAAGGTCCCCACACTTCGCAGGTTTCATCCGGCCGAGCCGAAGCGACTCGTGTTTCCCAACGGGATGGTGATTTTTCTACAGGAAGATCACGAACTGCCGCTCATTGATGGAGTGGCCCGTATTCGCGGGGGTTCGCGATCGGTGCCTCCGGACAAGACCGGACTCATGGAAATTTTCGGAGAAGTATGGCGCACCGGTGGGACCAAGGCGCAGACTGGCGATCAGATGGACGATTATTTAGAGGCACGCGCTGCCAAAGTTGAGACCGGGCCCGGAGTCGATTCCTCCACCATCAGCTGGTCGTGCCTGAAAGATGATTTCGGCGATGTCTTTAAAGTTTTCAACGACCTGCTGCGACAGCCCGAGTTTCGTCAGGAAAAAATCGATCTCGCCAAGGGCGAACTCGCCGACTCGATCTCCCGTCGTAACGATGATGTGGGGGAAATTGCGGCACGCGAAACTTCCAAACTTGCCTATGGACCGGGAAACCCTTACGCCAGAGAAGCGGAATATTCCACGGTGGACGCGGTGACCCGCGAAGACTTGATGAACTGGTACCAACAGCACGTGCAGCCGAGCAACATTATTCTGGGAGTGGTTGGTGATTTCGACTCGGTCGCGATGGAAGCGAAGTTGCGTGATGCTTTCGGCGCGTGGCCCAAAGGCACGATTGATGAAAGCCCAAAAATAGAATTTCATCCCGAGAAACCCGGCCTATACCTCGTACCTAAAGAAGATGTAAATCAGAGCACGATCGAGATGGTCGATCTCGGCACTACTCGTGACAATCCTGACTATTACGCCATCGCAGTTTTCAATGAGGCCTTTGGCGGAGGTTTTTCCTCGCGATTGTTCCGCAATATCCGGACCGCGCAGGGCCTTGCGTATGCCGTCGGAGGCGGTATCAGCGCACGTTACGATCATCCCGGAATTCTGCGGCTGCAGATGGGCACAAAAAGCGTGACCACCATCGAGTCCATCCAATCGCTCTATCAGCAGATCGATGACCTGCAAAAGAATCCCATTTCGCAGGAAGAAGTACAGCGCGCCAAGGATTCCATTCTGAATTCCTTCGTCTTCAACTTCGATACCCCAGACAAAGTTTTGCGCGAGCGCATGGCGTACGAATTTTACGGTTATCCGCAGGATTTCCTGGAGCGTTTCCGTACCGGAATCGAAAAAGTTCAAGTCTCGGACGTGGCGCGTATCGTTCCAAAATACTTACATAAGGACCAGCTCAAAATCTTAGTGGTAGGCAACACTGCGGATTTCGACAAACCGCTATCGTCACTTGGCCCGGTGACGACCGTGGATATCACCATTCCTCCGCCGCAGGGTGCGAAATCAGACATGCCTGCCATACCCTCGGCTTCGAACCCTGAAGGAAAGGCGCTGGCTGGCAAGATGGTCGAAGCCATGGGCGGAGCGGCGAAATTGCAATCGATCAAATCGGTGCGTTCGGATATCACGTTGACGCAAAAAACTCCGCAAGGAGATTCGAGTATCAGCCTGGAGGCAACAATTCTCTTCCCCGATCACATGCGGGCGGTGCTGCAAACTCCGCAAGGGGCGCTGACTTTCGTGGTCAGTCCTGCCGCAAGTTTCATGTCGGCGGCTGGGATGGAGGTGCGAGATATGCCCGCTTCTCAAAAAACTGAAAGCATGCAGCAGATTCATCGCGATCTGATTTACATCGGCCAGCATACCAGTGATCCAGCTTTCACCTTCGCCGCCGGAGATCCCGAGAAAATTGGCCCGGTGCAGGCTCGCATTCTCGATGTAAGCGGCGCTGGAATGAAGATGCGTTTGTATGTTGATCCCCGCAGCGGTCGAGTTTTGCGGGAGAAGTATGACTCGATCGGCTCCTCGGGCCCTTCCACCGACGAAACCGATCTGGAAGATTGGAGGACAGCTGACGGGCTCACACTTCCCTACCTGCACAAGAATAAACAGAACGGGAAGGAGTCAAGCACAGCTCAGTTCAACAAGATCGAACTGAATCCAAAAGTAGATATTCGGATGTTCGACAAACCCTCGACCGAAGCGAAAGCACAATAATTCCGTACACCAAAATCCTCCTTTGGTGCATTGCCTCGCCTTCGGAGGACCGCTAACTACGTCCTAGATCAATTCCCATTCGGCTAACTCTCGCTTGACAGTCCATGACCTCGGCCTTAACCTTAAAGGCGAATAAAAGGCGAACAAGCCATGGCAAGCCTTCCCATTTTTAATCAGCCCCCCGACGGACTCGTCGGAATCGCCCGCCTGGCGTCGCACGGGGAGTCCATCCGCCAGGGGCACGATGTCGAATATTTCACTTTGCCCACTCGCTCGATGTTGAATCGATGCACCGGGGCCAGAATGCCGTTCACCTGGACAATCAATCCTTATCGCGGATGCGAGTTCGCCTGCAAATACTGTTATGCCCGGTACACCCATGAATTTATGGAGATGCGCGACGGCCTGGATTTCGAGAAAAAGATCTACGTCAAGCAACATACCGCCAATCTGTTGCGGCAGGAATTACGGAAAGTCAAACCGGCCGAAGACATAGCCATAGGTACAGCGACCGACCCCTATCAACCCGCGGAACGTCGTTACGAAGTGACCCGGGCCATTCTCGAAGAATTATCGAAACACACAGGATTGGAGATCGGCATCGTTACCAAATGTAACTTGGTGTCGCGTGACATCGATATACTCCGCGACCTTGGAAAGAACAATACGGTGTTTGTAAACGTCACTATCACTACCTTGAAGACGGACCTGGCGCGCATTTTAGAGCCTCGTGCGCCCCGTCCGGATTTGCGACTGGAAGCCGTCCGCGCGCTGAATGAAGCGGGAGTCGATGCAGGAGTGATTTGCGCGCCCGTATTGCCCGGCATCACCGACTCACCTAGTGATCTCGACGCACTAGTGCGAGCCACTGCCGAAGCCGGCGGAAAATACGTTTACGCCAATGCGTTGTTTTTAAAACCTTGCTCGGCTGCGATCTTCATGCCATTTCTCGAGAAGGAGTTCCCTCAGTTGGTGCAAAGTTATAGACAACGGTTTGGGGAGAAGGCGTTCCTTTCGCAGGCCTACCGGCAAAACCTCTCCCGCTTGATGCAAAGCCTGCGGAAAAAATATGCCCTCCAGAAAACCACGCTGGGTGAGCGGAAAAGGCGCGGCGACGCGCTTGCTGCGCCAACACAAATGAATCTGTTTGAAGGTTAATGACTGACGAGGGCACAGCAGAAAGTCTATTGATTTGCGCGAATACGTTCGATTTGCTTCACGTGGTGCTGCCCGTGCACCCAATGAAACTGCCGCCATTGCTTAGCCGTGAATGGACCGAGAATGGGATGGTCGCCAACAATTGCGTGCTTTCCATATTTACTTTCGCATTTGTCGATCACGGCATCCATCGCCGCGATCCTGGTCTTGATCTCGTCCACAATGCCATCCGTGGCCATTCCCCGTGGCTTCGCGGTTTCTGGCGAAGTTCGACCCTTTGGAAGATATCCGATATCAAGCACCAGAATATTAATGGCCCTTTGTTTAAAAGTAGGAATGCCCACCGGCGGTTGAGTGGAGTTGAGGCTACGCTCCAAATTTTTTGAAGTACCGCTGTAAGTCAGGGCCAAATGTTCCAGCACTTCGGCTGGACTCCATTTGCCCTCAGCTGGCCGGCGACTGAGTTGCAGTGCACTCATTCCGCGAGTCGCTGAATCAATCGAATCCTGCAACCGTTGCATATAGGTATTCATCCGGCCTCCCTTCAAACCGTATCTAGTAGAATGAACGGTCGCTGCGTCAGCGCCTGCATCTGCGACCGAAGGCACCTATGAAGAAATCGGCGGTTTCGCTCATCGCTCTCGCACTGCTTGCGGGATGCACTTCTCAACCCAGCCAGCCTGCTGCCAAGCCGCAGCCCAAGCCCACAGAGTTTCAGACCGGCCGTCCAATATTCCAGCAGCTGTTTGTCGCCGCGCGAGGATGGGCGCGCGACGCCCAGCCAATTCGAGTGCAATCTCAAGTCACGCCCGGCGACAAAGATCGCGACGGTAAGGCCGCTGTCTGGACCGGTTACTTCGGCTCTCCTAGTCTGCGGGGGGTGAAGTTCTATACCTGGTCAGGGACCGACGCCCCCAATTATTCCGAACGCGGAATCAATCCGGGCACAGTGGACACCTACAACCCCAGCAATACTTCCACCGCAATATTCGATGTCCGTTTTCTTAAAGTGGATTCGGATCAAGCCTTTGCAGTGGCGCAAAAACATGGCGGGGAAAAGGTCCTTCAGAAGAATCCCGACCTGCCGATGTCGTACATCCTCGACTGGTCTCCCTCGACCAATAAACTCAATTGGCACGTAATCTACGGGCCTTCACGCGGAGACGCGAAGCTGGTGGTCGATGTCGATGCCAGCACGGCGGAATTTTACCGGGTAGAAAAGTAAGCGAAAAGATCTACACCGCTCTCGATTCATGAGGTGCCTTACAGCTGACGCCACCCAAAACTTAAGAAGTAACTCCCACCGGCTTCACGCAAAACTTATTAAAAGCCTGTTTCAGCTCAAGCGCGATGTCTGCCGCTTCACGATGCTCAATGTCGCTGCGCTGAATCATGTGAACAATTTTTCCATCTCTGAACATGGCAATCGATGGGGATGAAGGCGAATATCCCGTGAAATATTTTCTCGCTTGCTCAGTCGCCTCGACATCCTGTCCAGCGAAAACGGTGAACAACTTTTCAGGACGATTCTCGTTCTGAAGTGCCAACCGGATGGCCGGACGCATGCGTCCTGCGGCGCATCCGCAGATTGAATTCACGATCACCATCGCGGTGCCGGATTGATTAGGAATGGCGCGGTCGACTTCGGCGGCGGAGCGCAATTCTTCAACACCCAACCTCGTCAGCTCTTCGCGCATTGGTACAACCATGATTTCTGGATACATTATTTTCTCCTTGTTAAGAGTCTCTTACTTGATTGTAACCCGGCCCAGTCTTCGCGGACATTCCGGATCCAGTCTCGACCGTATTTGCCCAGACTGACGCTCCCTGTGACGGTGTATATATTGTTATCTCCCAATGATAGTCCGCGAAAACGTATTCCTTGCGCCTTTTACCACCATTAATGTCGGGGGGCCTGCAAGGTTTTTTGTCGAGGCGGGAAGCATCGACGACGTAGCCGAATCACTCCATTTTGCACGTTCGCGACAGCTGGATTTATTCGTCTTGGGCGGGGGCAGCAACTTAGTCATCGCCGATCGGGGATGGCCCGGACTTGTTCTGAAAGTTGCGGTCGTTGGAATCGAATCCAGCGACACTGGAGGAAAAATATTATTCAAAGCCGGCGCCGGAGAATCGTGGGACAAATTCGTCTCCGTTGCCGTCGCCCGCAATTGTTCCGGAGTCGAATGCCTGAGCGGCATCCCCGGCAGCGTCGGCGGCACTCCGGTGCAAAATGTAGGAGCCTACGGACAGGAAGTCTCCCAGACCATTCAATCCGTGGATGCACTCCAAATTGACACCGGCCAAACGCGCGAATTTACGAATCACGAATGCGGTTTTAGATATCGCACGAGTGTTTTCAATACCATCCAACGCGGACGATTTGTCATTTTATCGGTCACCTATGGTCTGACTCCCGGCGGTGAACCCAGTCTGCAATATACCGATCTGCGGAATCACTTTTCGGGATCGACGGCGAAGCCAACCCTCGCCGGCGTGCGCGACGCCGTGCGAAAAATCCGCGCCAGTAAGGGCATGCTCATAACCGCCGGCGACCCGGACTGCCGCAGCGCGGGATCATTTTTTAAGAATCCAATTTTGTCGCAAGAAACTTTCCAAACGCTTACTCAGCGGGCGGCCACCAAAAATCTACAAATTCCAAGCTACCCCGCCCTTGATTCTCAACGGAAGGTTTCCGCCGCTTGGCTCGTCGAGCACTCCGGATTCCGCAAAGGTTTCACTTCAGGCAAAGTTGGCATATCGCGCAAGCATGCTCTGGCAATTGTGAATCGTGGCGACGCCACCGCCACCGAGGTCGCCGCGCTAAAAAACCAGATCCAGGAACAAGTTGAAATCACATGGGGCGTGCATCTCGACCCCGAGCCCGTGTTCGTGAATTTTTGAATGATGGTTTGATGTTTCTGAATGACCGTTTGAGCGGTCCGCTTCAAAGTGAGGCCCCGGCTGCATGATAAAATGGCTCTAAATGGCTGAAATCCTTCGCAGGAAGACTGTTCCGGTCTCGATTGGCACCGTCCGGGTAGGTGGCGATGCACCGATCGTGGTGCAGTCCATGACCAACACCGATACAGCCGATGTCCCCTCCACGGTCAAACAAGTCGCTGCGCTGGCGAGGGCCGGGTCGGAAATGGTACGGGTGACGGTCAACAACGATGACGCCGCCGCATCGGTCGCTCCCATCGTGGAGCAACTCGACCGGCAGGGGATACACGTCCCCATCATCGGAGACTTCCATTACAACGGACATCTTCTGCTCAAGAAATATCCCGAGTGCGCACGGGCACTGGCTAAGTATCGTATCAATCCTGGGAATGTTGGCATCGGGCGCAAGGATGACAATAACTTCCGCACTATGATCGAAGTCGCGGCGCAGAATCAAAAACCGGTACGCATCGGGGTAAATTGGGGCTCCCTCGATCAGGCGCTGTTGACCCGCATGATGGACGAAAATTCGAAGCTCGCTGAACCGCTCGGGGCCCGCGAAGTCACGATGGAGGCGATGGTTGTGAGCGCATTGCATTCCGCCAGTCTGGGGGAAAAGTACGGCTTGCGCCCCGATCAGATTATTCTGAGCGCCAAGGTCAGCGGCGTTCAAGACCTCATTGACGTTTACCGCTCCCTGGCGTCGCGTTGCAACTACCCGTTGCACCTTGGATTGACCGAAGCAGGGATGGGAGCGAAGGGGGTGGTCGCGTCCAGCGCCGCTCTTGGCGTGCTGCTCCAACAAGGCATCGGCGATACTATCCGCGTGTCACTGACGCCGGCTCCTGGCGGGGATCGCAGCGAAGAAGTTCGGGTGGCGCAGCAGATTTTACAGTCGCTCGGCATCCGAAGCTTCACTCCCCAAGTGACCGCGTGCCCCGGTTGCGGCCGCACTACTAGCACCTTTTTTCAGGAAATGGCCGAGCAGATTCAGTCCTACCTGCTGGAGCAAATGCCAGTTTGGAAGGAGAGCCACATCGGTGTAGAGGAGATGAAAGTTGCGGTGATGGGTTGTGTAGTGAACGGACCCGGCGAATCCAAACACGCGAGCCTTGGAATTTCGCTGCCGGGAACATTCGAAGAGCCGAAAGCCCCGGTCTATGTCGATGGCCGTTTATTTACAACCTTGAAGGGCGATAGGATCGTGGCCGAGTTCATTCAGATTCTGGATGATTATGTCGAATCCCACTACGCTTCTCGGGAAGCCCTCCCAGTTTAAGAGGGCAACGAAGTTCTAACTTCCCCACCAGTCCACATTCAGACCCCGACTTCTTCCCTGATCTCGCTGGGTTCGTATTCCACGATGTGACCTGCCACCGCACTGGCCGCTACTGTGAACGGACTGGCAAGATACATCTGACCGGGGCCGCTACGTCCGGGGAAATTTCGATTCTGAGCGCTAATGACGACCTGGTCTGAACGCGTTGTAACGCCGGGGCCAGCGTTGATGCACGCACCGCAACTGGGCTCAATCATCTGTGCTCCAGCTTTGGCAAAGATCTCGAGATAGCCCTGCGTAACACAATAATTTCGCGTTTCTTGCGATCCAAATTGAATGTAGAACTGCACGGAATTTGCGACGCGCTTGCCCCGCTTCAGAGCGTCGGATAGCACGTCGGCGTACATATCCATGTCCTCGTTTTTTCCTGCGGTGCAGGTGCCGCCGTAGGCCAGGTCAATAGGGACAGGAGTGTTGAGGTCACGAATAAATTTTCCGTTTCCGGGATCGCCCGGGGTTGCAACCATGGGCGTGATTTCGGCGGCATCCATTTCAATGACGTGCGCGTATTGCGCGCTGGGATCGCTGTATAAGCCTTCCGCTAAACGTTCCGCCTGAGCCCGGTCCATGCCGCGACGTCCGACTAAAAACTCTACCGCCTTGGTATCGGGGGCGACGATCCCGGTGAAACCTCCGACTTCGGCGGCCATGTTGGTCATAGTGGCTCGCTCGTCTACGCTGAGATCTTCGATGGCTTCGCCGGAATATTCGATGACCTTGGCCAGCGCCTTGCCGGATTTGATGTAGTCCATTCGCAACAGCGCAAGGATGAAATCCTTCGCAGTAACGTTGGGAAGTTTGCGGCCTCGAATGATGACTCTCACCGATTCTGGCACTCGTACGCGAACGTCTTTAGTGATCCAGGAATTGAAAACATCGGTGGTGCCAATTCCAAAAGCAATGCAGCCAATCGCACCAGAATGCGGGGTGTGGGAGTCGGAGCCGACAATAAGTTGTCCCGGCAGAGCGTAGCTTTCGAGCACAACCGAGTGACAAATTCCCTCCGAACCTTTGCGGTCGGTAAGCTCGCCATGCAATTTGATCCCGCGCTCTTTCGCGAATTCTTGCTGTTTAAGCTTAAGTTGGGTGGCGAGATCGAGCAGGCCCATCTTGCGCTTCTGCTCCGACAGCACTTCGTCCAAAAAGGTAAGGTGATCGCGGAAAAATAAAATGGTGGAAGCATCATTGACCGCAGCGTCGCGTCCTACTAACTGATTGAAGAAAATTGCGGCCATGGGAGTGACGTATTCATGGCTGAAGCGAAGGTCGGTACGAACGAATCCAGAATCGCCCGGCTTCACCGCTGGCACGCCTGTGGTCTGATCGGCATTGACAACATGACGCGCGAAAATCTTCTCCGCGACCGTCATAGGACGCGATTTGGTATCGATCGGGGTCAGGCGGACTTTCCCCTGAAGGCGAGCTACGTTGAAGTTGAACAACCCACCGTGTTCGATGATCTGCTGGGTGATTTCGTCTTCGCCCTGAGTGAAGTCGGAGAGCGGTATTTCTTCACCGCTGCGGATCTTGTCGATGATCGAGAAGTCCGTAGAGGTGAGGACACCGAGATTCTGGCAATTCTGTTTGTAGATGCGCTCAATATTTTCCGCGATGACGATCTGAATTCCCGCACAGAGTTCGGCATATGGAGACTGCTCGCGACTCGATCCTTTTCCCCGGCGCTTGCCACTAACCGCTGCTACGAAGCCCCCCCGCTTAACGTCCCCCCGGCCGATAGGTGTTTCCTCGCCGCACTTCAGGCCGGTGTACGGGAATTCCCCCAAAGTCTCGTCAAAGAAAAAACAAATGTGAGCGGGGGTAATCTCGTCAGTTGAAATGTCGTCGCGAAGCTTGGGATTGTTCGCGGGATTTGCAGTGTCCCACGGTAGGTCTTCTCCAGCCAGCTGACGTTTTATCAGGACAGGATCTTCGGTGAGAAAAAGGATTCGTCCTTTAAGCACAACTTGACTGGAGCGTTTTTCGAGCTTGCGTTGCAGCAAAGAGGGGATCATGGGACCTACTGATTATAGTTGAATGGGCAGGTTTCGAGGACGCGAGGCAACTCTGGCTCGCGCGTGCTCTTCCTGAGGAACTGCCGAACGATTTAACGTTTTGACCGCCCTTCCAACGGGCCTCCGTCCGTATTAAATCGTCCCAAAAACTCACTGTGCCATGTCGCAGTGAGTTTTTGGGGGGTTCCGCGGATTTCTTGTCAAGCCCCGTTGAGAGGCCTTTTTCGCGCAAGTCCCTCATTCGATTCCAAATAAAAACTTGGCAAACGTGGCGCAGTTACCCCAAATGACCTGCTATGCTTGAAATATAGTGATTTTTCGCAAACGCGGCCTTTCCGGGCCGCGTTTTTTATTTGGCAGAAGGTTTTTATGAAAATCAGCGGTTCCACCATCAAAGATTCCAAGCAACGTGGAGAATGGGCCGAACTTCGCTTCATGGCCCGCGCCTCCGAGCATGGGATCTTCATCAACAAACCTTGGGGCGACAGCCGGCGCTATGACTTCATTTCCGAACATGGGACGACATTGATGCGGGTCCAGGTTAAATCCACCACTTCTAAAAGAGGCAAATCCTATGTGTGCAATATTTCCCGGAGTGGCCACGCTTTGTACAACAGCGAGCAAATCGACGTTCTTGCCATTTATGTCATTCCCAAGAACATTTGGTACGTCATCCCCGCGGTTTTGACCAACAACAAGCGCAGCCTGATTTTGTCTCCTCATAGGGAAGTCTCAAAGTATTCAGGTTATGAGGAAGCCTGGCATTTGCTGAAAGTCGAGAACATCAACAGTCCGATAAAGGATGAAACGATAATTGAATCCGAACCGATTTCCGGCTCAGAAATCACCAATTCTTTGAAAATTCTTGGTCGTTAATCACACCCGTTGTGTGACATCCGTTACATCGCTCTTCATATTCCCAGCCTAGACTGCCCAAATAGGGATCATGACGAGGGGCAGGAGCTTCTTGTTTTGAAGCGCCGTTAAAAATTCTCAAAATCAAGGGTTAGGCCACGAACCAGAAAACGTAAGTTTGACCAAATGAGCGCCGTCGCCCACATTCGCGAACCGGAACATCCGCTTGATCCTGCCCTGGTGATGGCAGGGCTTGATCGGTTTCCCTCTGGATTCGCGCTGGTTGAGAGTGGAAGAATTCTGTATGCAAATAGCGCATTTCTGAAGACCCTAGGGCAAGAAGCCGGTCAGGATCTGCGCGGATGCTATCTAACCGATTTGCTTCCTGAAGGAACCCGATACCAGGATGCTTCGGAAGTCGAACTCTGCACGCCTCAGTTGTTGCGAATAGAGGTCGTGGCCACTGACTTTAAAAAAGACAGTCGCGCTCTTCGAATACTGAACGTTCGAGCAGTTCCGCTTCCACTTGAGGACGACATCGCGAAGTGGAAATCGCTCGAAGCCGAAGCTGTCGGGCGATCCGCTCCGGGAATAGCACATGATTTCGGAAACGTACTGACGGGAATCCTGCTGTATGCAGACTTGCTAATCGAAGAGCTCGCCGAGGACTGCTTTCGCCGTCATGCCGAAGCCATCCGCAGGACAACCATGGATGGAGTGAATTTGGTGCAGCGCCTCATGGTTTCGGCCGAGGGGGGGAAATCTCGATAGAGCCATCCTCGATCAATCGAGTAATTTCAGAAATGACCAGCCTGCTAATGCGCATGGTGGGCCAAAACATTGAAATACAAGAACAGCTTGAGGAACCACTTGGGTTGGTGAAGATGGATTTTCTACAAGTGCACCAGATCATCCTCAATCTTGTGATCAATGCGAAAGACGCCATGCCTGCGGGCGGCAAAATTATTCTGGCTTCGAAAAAATGCCGTTTTAAGTTTTCCCGCGGCGCCAAGGAAATCAGGAAACTGATTCCAGCCGTAGAGCTTTCCGTGAGCGATACCGGAATGGGAATGGACAACAAAACCTTGGCGCGGGCGTTCGAGCCCTTCTTCACCACGAAAGGTCGCAGTCGCGGTAAGGGCTTGGGAATGAGTATGGTGCAGAGCATCGTGCATCAGGCCGGTGGAGAAATAGAGATCGAAAGCGCGGTCGGAAAAGGGACGAGAGACACCATCCGGCTGCCGCGCGTGGATGTTCCGAACCCAGCAGTGAAGTCATAACGGGAATTTGCCGAAGAGTTGAAAAGTTGTGGGAGTCGGAAAGAGACCTTCATGAGCAGCGCTGTAGCAATGGCCCCAGTTCCGCAGACCACCCAGATCGAGGGCGCAAACTTACTCAACCTCCTGGTCGTTGACGACGAACGCGCGATTCGCGAGGTCTGCCGCGAAGTCGCGCAATCTCTCGGTTTCAACACAACCGTGGCGGACAGCGCGGAGCACGCTTACCGGCTGCTGGATTCGCAGAACATCGACGTCCTGCTGCTGGATTTAAAGCTGCCGGGGGCGAACGGCCTGGAGGCCTTGAACCAAATTAAGCAGCGACGTCCCGATGCGGCAGTTGTCGTCGTGACCGGCTACGGAACGGTTCAAAGCGCGGTCCATGCCATGAAGAACGGGGCCTACGATTATGTTACGAAACCGTTCAGCATGGAAGAACTGCGCATGCTCTTGCAACGCGTGGCCGGGCATTTAAAACTAAAAAGTGAAAATCGGATTCTGCGAGAGAAGATTAAATCCAAGAATGGATTCGGGAATATGATCGGGCGCGCTCCAGAAATGGAGAAACTGTACCGCATCATAGCCAAAGCTGCCCACAGCAACCATCCCGTTCTGATTCTCGGCGAGAGCGGGACGGGCAAGGAAATCGTAGCGCGGTCAATCCATTTTTCTGGACCGTTTCGGGACAAGCCATTTATCCCGGTAGATTGCGGATCGCTGGTTCCTACCCTCATTGAGAGCGAGTTGTTTGGCTACGTAAAAGGCGCTTTTACCGGGGCCAATCAGTCCAAAGAAGGATTGCTGGCGATTGCCGAAGGGGGAACGGTCTTCCTGGATGAAGTGGGAGAACTGCCCGTCGATCTTCAAGCCAAACTGTTGCGTGCAATCCAAGAAAAAGAAATCCGGCAGGTGGGAAGCACAAAAAGAACCAATATTAACATCCGAATTCTGGCCGCAACCAACCGCGATTTAGAACAGGCCGTGGCGCAGGGAACCTTCAGGCGCGATCTTTATTTCCGGCTGAACGTTTTAAGTTTGCGAATTCCGCCTTTGCGGGAGCGGCGGCAGGACATTCCCCTTTTGGTAGCCCACTTCCTGGAACGCATTTCTCAGAGTAGCGGCCACCAACGCTCGATCAGTGATGATGCGCTCAAAGCCATGCTTGCCTACAGTTGGCCGGGAAATGTTCGCGAATTGGAGAATTGTCTGGAGCGCGCCTGCGCGCTCACGAGCGGCCCAATCATTCACAGTTGCGATCTGGCGGCCAACATTCAAGGAGCTATGGGGCCACCTTCCGCCTCTGACACTTCCAGCAAGATTATCCCAATGACGGAGTTGGAACGCCAGACCATCCTCAGCACGATCACGCAACTCAATGGCGACAAACTGATGGCGGCGCGGTTGTTGGGCATAGGGAAGACGACTCTCTACCGAAAGCTAAAAGAGTACTCGTCCCAAGACAGTTAAAACGCTTCGAATAAGTCCCAAAACGGTCCGCGTACGAAGTTGCTTCCGGAAGAAGTGCATTGCTGTCAACGTAAAGGGAATGGCAGAGCATGTGCATTAGTGTTGTCATGATTCTATTAATGACAACTTCGAGCAGGGCTAAAGATTGCGCTGATGCAATCACCAAAGCCACCAACGAGCCGGTCGCAATCGCTACCAGTCTGGGTCAAACGGCCACCCAATTGAAAGCAGACGAGTTTACGGCGGTGATTGTCGACCAGCAACTCCAAGACGCCGACCCCGACGAGGCCGAACGGGTGCTGCGCCACATGGGGCTGGCCACGCCCGTCTACATCAATCTTGCGATCAGCGGGGCTGAACGTGTCATCCGAGAGCTGAGAACGGCATTGCACCGCCGCAAGAAAGAATCGAGCCTCGCCCGTCAGGGAGCGGAACAGAAGTTGCGCAACGAATTGAAAGACACGGTGACAGCGCTGCTGCTGTCGTGCGAAATGGCTTTACAGGTTCCCGCCCTCTCTGCCGCAGCGCAAGTGAAGTTGCGTGCGGTAGATTTGCTGGCCCGCGAGATGAGAGAAAAAATCGGATTGCGGGCATAGAAGAATTTGGCGGCACCATGAGCGTTTCATAGCCAGGCTTCTAAGGACTAAGGGTCGAAGAGGGGATGTAGCATCTTGGCCATCCGAGAGGCTGCCCTTCGCGCCGAGAGGCTGCGAGCCTTCACGCTATACGGTTTGACGCTCCCGACGAACTTCGAGAACAGATCCGTGGCTTTATTTGGCTTCAGGCGACGCCACCGAGGACCGTGAAGTATTGTCGTTGCGACCCTGTCGCGTACTGTTTTTATGCGTGGAGCTATGAAGGTGAACGTGACCTAGTTGGTAAGGCTGGAGTCGGCCCTAGCTTTCTGCCTGTTTATGGAGCGGAGAGAAAAACGCTTCAAGTTCAACGCCTGGGTTCTTACTTCGCTGACGCGTACATAGACATTTTTGAGTTATGATGCTGCTTCTGAAAGGGCAATCATGGATAGCGACTCAAAACCTTGTCCGGTGTGTGGGGAGATTATTAAGTCGGTCGCCTTAAAGTGCCGCTTTTGTAATACCGATCTGGCGGCATTTGCAGCGAAAAAAGAAAGCGAGACCGAGAAGGACCTGTTTTCTGGCCATCCGGCCCTCATCTACACGATTAGTCAATTGGTGCCATTTCTAATAGTGCTTGTAATCGCCATAGCGACCGGATACGGGCTGGTTCAATACGGCATTGAATCGAACCGTGCGATTCTGTATTCGTTTCTGGGTTTTCTGATCGGGTGCGCTGGAGTTGTTTTCCACTTCTATACCAAGAGCCGCCGCATCCATTATCAGATCACCACGCAGAGGATAAAACTGGAGCTAGGTTTGTTATCTAAAGTGCAAGAGAACCTAGAGCTGTTCCGGATTGACCACTTTGAACTCCGCAAACCCTTTGGCATGCGAATGCTGGGGCACTCAAGGCTGCACCTGTTTTCCTCAGACGCAGAGCTGGAAAATTTTTCCATCTATGCCATTCCAAACCTGGAGTCGATCGCAGAAGAATTGCGCAATTGCCAACTCCGCGAACGTACCCGCCGCGGATTGACGACCTTTGTGAAAGCGTAGAAACTACTGAGGCGTCAGGTTGGATCTCCGCAGAAGCGACCGGACTCGAGCCGAAAGTCACTTAATCGTGAACGCTATCTTCCGCATTCAAAAAATCCTCATGGAATAGCTGGAGTAAACCCATCCGAGGTTTTAAAAGTAATTGCGGTAATCGGAAAGTTCGCAACCCATGAGATCGATCTTTCAGGTAGTTTTATGGGAGGCGTTTTTGGTTTTTTCGCCGACGGAACGTCACTGTGCGCTTGTGGCTTGAGGTGGGATGAGCTTAAGGGTTGCGCTGCATCACCGGACGCAGTATGACTACGATAAGGCGGTTTCGCTCGGCCCCCAGGTAATACGGTTGCGTCCCGCTGCACATTGTCGGACGCCGATTCTGAACTATTCGCTCGACGTCTCTCCTGCGACCGACCGAATCCATTGGCAGCTTGATCCATACAACAATCACATTGCGCGCCTACTTTTCGGGGGCAAAACGGAAAAGTTCGTGGTTGAAGTGGACCTGGTAGCGGAGTTGTCTTCGTTCAATCCTTTCGACTTCGTGCTGGAGCCTGACGCGCAGAATTATCCGTTCAAATATGCGCCGGAGCTGACGAAAGACCTGGCGCCATATCTTGCCTCTGAACCAAGCGGCACGCTGTTGCGTAGTTTTATCGACCGAACTTCGAAGCGGCAAAATTCGACCATCAGCTTTCTGGTGGAGTTGAACCAGGAAGTAAGACGCGAAGTTGACTACGTCACGCGTCTGGATGCGGGCGTGCAAACCTGCGAGCAAACCTTGCAAAAACGAAGTGGCTCGTGCCGTGACTCAGCGTGGCTGTTAGTTCAGGTCCTCCGGAATTTGGGCATCGCCGCGCGTTTCATTTCTGGGTATTTAATTCAGATTGCGGAAGAGACTGAAGGCTCGACCGCGCCGAAGAATGACTCAGCGGATTTTCACGCGTGGGTGGAAGCGTTTTTGCCTGGAGCCGGGTGGATCGGATTCGATCCGACATCGGGTCTATTGGCGGGTGAAGGCCACATTCCGCTAGTGTGTGCTCCAAGCGCCTCGCGGACCGCTCCCGTTGAGGGCACTGTAGAACCGGCCCATGTGAACTTTTCGCATGAGATTTCTATTCGGCGGCTGAGCGATACTTCGCAAGTTTCGCGAGATTTGGAGGATGCGCAATGGCTGCAAGTCCAAAAGGTCGCGCACGCAGTTGACGCCGATTTGAAGGCTGGAAATGTCCGGCTGACCATGGGAGGGGAGCCTACGTTCGTGGGCATCGACGAGCCTGAGAGCCCGCAATGGAACATCGATGCCCCCGGGCCGATCAAAAGGATTCGCGGTTTGGCCCTCATTCGTTCTCTTCGCGACAGAGTTGCGCCTGGGGGGATGCTTCATTTCGGACAGGGCAAGTGGTATCCCGGAGAGGCTCTGCCAAGATGGGCGTTGACCTGCGCCTGGCGGGTCGATCAGGTCCCGGTGTGGGAGAACATCGATCTCATCGCACAGTTTGAGAAGGAGTATAGTTTCTCGCTTTCCGACGCTTTGAAGTTCGCTCAGGCGCTGGCGCGACGGCTTCAAACCAGCTCTGAAAACATATTGGCGGCTTTCGATCCTGATGCCGAAACAAGCCAACCCGCGGGATATGTCTTGCCCATTCGACGAAGGCAATTGAAAGGAGAATTAATTTGGTCCAGCCAATTGTGGTTTCCTCGTTCCGAAAAACTCTTGCTGTCGCATGGGGATTCTCCCATCGGCTATCGCATCCCGACCTCGGAGATTCCGTGGGTTGCGCCGGACGAGCTTTCGCATGAATTTGAAGCTGCACCATTCGCCGACCGGGTGAAATTGCCATCGCGTCCTGCTCGGCGCGCAGATTTATTTCAAAAGACCCCGGATGAGGATCCGCTGCCGCCGCTTTCCGCGAAGGCGGAAAGCGCGCCGGAGTTGATTCGTCCCGCGTTATGCGTGCAAGTGCGAGAAGGTCGCATGCATGTTTTCATTCCGTACGCGTCAACACTTGCAGATTATCTTGATCTCATCTCAGCCATCGAAGACACCTGCCACTATATGCAGACGCCAGTCTGGCTCGAGGGTTACGCCGCGCCTTCTGATCCCCGATTGAGAACTTTCAGCGTGACGCCTGATCCGGGAGTTCTGGAAATTAATCTCCCCCCCGCAAGCAATTGGGACGAACTGGAACGCGTCAACACGGTGCTATTTGAAGAAGCCACTCGCAACCGTTTAACCGCTCAGAAATTCGGCTATGACGGGAGCCATCTGGCCACCGGAGGAGGCTGCCACATAGTCGTCGGCGGCTTGACGCTGCCCGACAGTCCATTTCTGCGGCAGCCAGATCTGCTGCGGAGCATGCTAACGTTCTGGCAAAACCATCCCTCGCTCTCCTATCTGTTTTCGGGTATGTACGTGGGACCGACCAGCCAGTCGCCCCGCGTGGATGAGGCGCGCACCGATGCGTTGTATGAAATGGAAGTGTCGTTTAGCAATTTGCCGAAAGCACAATGTGCGCCCGAAATTATCGATGGGTTATTTCGTAATTTACTGGTCGATGTTACAGGGAACGCGCATCGTGCGGAATTTTGCATAGACAAGATGTATCCGCCGGAAGGTTTTGGATCGCGCCTCGGCTTGCTGGAGTTACGCGCGTTCGAGATGGCTCCGCATGTCAGAATGGGGCTACTGGAAATGTTGCTTGTCCGCGCGTTAATCTGCGCGTTTTGGAAACGGCCATTCGAAGGTAAGTTGGTTCGATGGGGCACCGCGCTGCAGGATCGCTTTATGCTGCCCCATTTCGTGCAGCTGGATTTCCTGGATGTGTTGGGACATTTGCAGGATGCAGGTTATCAGTTGGAGGCAAACGGGTTCACACCTCATTTTGAATTCCGCTTTCCGAAGATCGGCTCGGTAGAAGCCGAAGGGATGGAACTAGAACTGCGAAAGGCACTGGAGCCGTGGAACGTTCTCGCCGAGGAGACGACTTCGGGGGGAACAGCGCGCAGCGTCGATTCATCGTTGGAACGAATACAGGTGAAAATATCCTCTGCGAGCGACCCTTCGCGATATGCAATCACGTGCAACGGCAGGCGAGTTCCGCTTCATTCTACAGGTACATTGGGCGAGCAAATAGCAGCGGTGCGTTATCGCGCGCGGCGGCTGTCGGCACTCTTGCAACCAACCATTCCGGTACATGCACCGCTAGTTTTCGATATCGTTGACTGCTGGAATGAGCGCTCGATTGCCCGCTGCACTTACTACGTAGGACGCCCCGACGGTACTCTCTATTCATCGCTTCCGGTAAATGCTAAAGAAGCGGAACAGCGGCGGGGCGAGCGCTTCCAAATTGCAAAACCGACCGCACGACATATGCCGGTGCCGAAAGAAAATCTCAATCCAATATTTCCCATGACGTTAGATCTCCGATTGCATCCTGCGGAGGATGAAACGAAAGAAGCCGGGGGCGTGGCTTGACGGTTGATCTCTATCAAACCCCGCTTCGTTACCGGGCTGCGTACGACGAGCTTTCTGCGGATGGCGTGACTCCGAGACCCCACTGGGCGCACCTAATGGATTCACTGCGGATGATCGGTTCGGAGGAGTTGGGCCGCCGTTGTGCCCGCGCGGAGCGGCGCATACGCGAGAACGGCATTACCTACAACGTGTATGGGGACGCGTTAGGAGCGAACCGAGCCTGGCGCATTGACATCCTGCCTTTACTGATTGCGGCAGAGGACTGGCGATACATCGAAGCTGGGGTTATTCAGCGGGCTCAAATACTCAGCCTGCTTCTCGAAAACCTTTATGGTTCGCAGAGCCTGGTGGCAGACGGTCACTTTCCTGCCGCGCTGCTCTACGCGAATCCAGCGTTTTTGCGCCCACTCGTCGGCGTGCGGGTCCCGGCACACAGTTATCTGCACATGATGGCGGTTGATCTGGCACGTTCTCCTGACGGGCAATGGTGGGTCCTTGCCGACCGCACCCAGGCGCCCTCGGGGAGCGGTTATGCGTTGGAGAACCGCACCATTGTGTCAGACGTTTTGCCCGATCTCTTTCGAACTTCGAACGTGCTGCGGCTGGCGTCATTTTTTCGCGCACAGCGACGCGCACTGACTGAATTAGCACATTGCGATAATCCGCGAATCGTGTTGCTGACGCCGGGGCCTTACAACGAGACTTACTTCGAACAGTCATACATTTCGCGCTATCTCGGATTCACCCTGGTACAAGGCGCGGATTTGACCGTCCGCAATCGGCGGGTGCATTTAAAGACGGTCGATGGACTGGAGAGGGTGGATGTGATCCTGCGTCGAGTAGACGATAGCTTCTGCGATCCGCTCGAACTTCGCAGCGATTCGTTATTAGGGGTTCCCGGACTGGTGGACGCCATCGTCGCGGGAAATGTGACGGTCGCAAACGCTCTGGGAAGCGGCGTGATCGAGACTGCTGCGATTATGCCATTTCTACAAGGACTCTCAGAACAATTGCTGGGAGAAAAACTTAAATTGCCATCGGTGGCGACATGGTGGTGCGGGCAGGATTATGCGCTAAATTGGGTGCTGCAACATTTGGATTCGGTGGTGGTAAAACCCGCGTTCCCCTCTCGTGGAATGGAGCCGGTATTCGGCGCGGCACTGCCGCAAACCGAAAAAAGTAAGCTAGCCGAAGATTTGAGAGCTCGTCCCCATGAATATGTAGCGCAGGAGCAAATCGCTTTATCGACAGCCCCGGTTTGGGACAACGGATTCTTACACTCCCGCAGCGTGGTGCTGCGTACCTATGTGCTTAATACGGGGAGCGGGTGGATTGCCATCCCTGGTGGTTTAGTGCGAGTTGCGGAAGATGAAGGATCGGTGGTGTCGATGCAACGCGGTGGGCACAGCAAGGATGCGTGGGTATTGTGGGACAAGCCGGTGGACACCTTCAGCATGTTGCGGCCTCGAAACGAACCGGTGGAATTGCGCAGAGTTTCCCGAGTGGTGCCGAGCAGCGTCGCGGACAATGTTTTCTGGCTGGGCCGCTACGTGGAGCGGGCGGAAAATGTCGCACGTCTGTTGCGCGCGATGATTCCCAGAGTACGGCGGGCTGAGGATTCCGAACTCGGGTGCCTCATCCGTTTACACGGTTGCATGGAGTCGCGTTACAGCAAGCTACCGAAACCGAAAAACCGCCGTGCAACTGCGGTTGAACTCGAACTCGAAATGATTTCGATGCTGGTGGACAGTAAACGCCCAGACAGTCTCGTTCAGATTTTGGCCGAGGTATCTCGTATTGGAGACAATGTGCGGGAACGGCTGTCGGCCGACATGATGTTTCTTATCGGGCAGCTTCGCGAGTCGATTCAGGCCGACAAGAAAACTCCGTTTTTAGAATTTCCGGGAGTGCTGACTGACTGTTTGGAACTGCTTTCAGCGTTTTCAGGGATGGAGCGCGAAAACATTAATCGGGGGCTGGGGTGGATGTTCATGAGCCTGGGTCGCCGGCTAGAGCGGGCCATGTATCTGACCCGTCAATTGCGGGAAATTACAACACCGCTGGGCGAGGACGATTGGTCGCTCCTGGAGTGTCTGTTGGATTCCGCAGATAGCTCCATGACTTATCGGGCGCGATACTACACGACCTTGCAGCCATTAGCGGTGCTCGATGTATTGATGGCCGATGAAACTAATCCCCGGTCTTTGGATTTTCAGCTCAGCCATCTTGCCGACCTTTATCACAAGCTGCCTCGGCATCTGTCAGACGACCTGAAAGCGATGCGGACGGCGGTGTCATTGCTGCGTGGTTTCGATTTAAGAAAGATGAACTATCCCTTGCCGGGGGCAGAGCAGGGGACCAATGGCGGGAGCGGGCTTTCCCAGTTGGAGCAATTCCTGAGAGAGTTGGAGCGCCTGCTTCCTTCGTGGTCAAATAATCTATCGAGCCGGTATTTCAGTCACGCGCGGACTTTGCCGATCACCATAGGCCAATGATTTATCGAATCGTTCACCGCACCACTTACAAATATAAATATCCGGTATCCGTCGGAGATCATGTTGCGTGCCTCAAACCGCGCTCGTTACCGCAACATCAGCAGGCGCACTGTGAATTGCGCATACAGCCGCAGCCCGCAACGCGGACTGAGCGAAGGGATTTTTTTGGGAACCTTTTATGTTTTTTCAAGATTCAGGAGCCTCACCGGGAACTGCTCGTAGAGGCGCGCAGCAAAGTAACCATCGATGAAAAGAAACCTGCGTGGCCGCAGCAGACGCCTCCGTGGGAGGAAGTTGTAAAATCGCTGCCGTTCGACCATACTTCCGCCGGGCTCGACGCCTACCAGTTTTGCTTTGAATCTCCACGCATTCGGCCACATCCACAGTTCGCGGCTTATGCTCTCGAATCTTTCACTCCGAAGCGGCCGATGGCGGAAGCACTCCTCGAACTTACGCGGCGCATCTACAAAGATTTTCGTTTTGATTCAAAAGCTACAAATGTCCGCACTCCGCCGGAAGAAGCTTTCAAAAAACGTCGGGGGGTGTGCCAGGATTTTGCCCACATTCAAATTGCATGCTTGCGCTCCATTAATCTCGCGGCACGATATGTCAGTGGATATTTGCGAACGTATCCGCCTCCGGGAAAGCCGCGGTTAGTGGGTGCGGATGTGTCGCACGCGTGGTTGTCGGCCTATTGTTTAGGGACGGGGTGGCTTGATGTGGACCCCACCAACAATGTGGTGCCATCGGATGGACATGTAACCCTCGCCTGGGGGCGCGACTATAGCGATATCAGCCCCTTGCGGGGACTCATCCTAGGTGGAGGAGCGCACTCCCTTAAAGTTGCGGTGGACATGGAACCGATCGATGGATGACGTGGGCTCTTTGGACGGCACACGTAACAGTGGGAATATCTCTAAATTGCCGCCAGCGCGTTTTCCAGGTCGGCGATGATGTCTTCAATATCTTCGATTCCTACGGAGATGCGCACGAGACCGTCGGTGATGCCGATGTCTTTTCTTCCCTGCGGCCCGAGACCAGCGTGGGTCATGGTTGCGGGATGGGAGATGAGAGTTTCTACCCCTCCTAATGATTCTCCCAGCGAACACAGACGAACCTTCTTCAACATTCTTTTAGCGTTCGCGAGCGAGCCGGTTTCAAAAGCTATCATCGAACCGAATCCGTTCATTTGGCGCTGGGCTAGCTCGAATTGGGGATGTGATTTTAGTCCGGGATAAAAGACTGCTTTGACTTTTTTGTGGCCGTCGAGTAACTCAGCAACCTGACGACCGTTGTGGTCGTGCTGCTCCATTCTTACGGCCAGCGTTTTCACGCCTCTCAGAATTAGCCAACATTCGAAGGGGGAGAGGATCGCGCCCGCGGCTTTTTGGACGAATCCCAATTGCTCTGCTTGCTCGGGCTTGGTGCAGATTACGGCTCCGCCCAAGCCGTCGCTGTGGCCATTGAGAAATTTTGTGGTGGAATGAATCACCATGTCCGCGCCCAAGGCGATTGGTTGTTGGAAGTACGGCGACATGAAAGTGTTGTCGACGACCAGTTCGGCTTTAGTGTTTTTGCAAACTTCGGCGATGGCCTGAATGTCGCTAAGTGACATTAGGGGATTGGCCGGAGTTTCGATGTAAACCATGCGTGTGTTTTTCCGAATGGCGCGCGCGACCTCTTTCACTTTCGAGGAGTCGACGTAGGTGAACTGGAAGCCGTATCCGGCAAGGACTTGGTTGAACAGGCGGGGCGTGCCTCCATATAAATTGTTGCCGGCAACGACGTGATCGCCGGACTTAAACATGGTGCAGATGGCGTTGATGGCGGCCATTCCGCTGGCGAACACCCTCGATCCAACTCCGCCTTCCAACGCGGCCAGATTTTCTTCTAGGCGGTCGCGGGTGGGGTTGGATACGCGGGCGTATTCGTATCCCTTGTTCTTGCCGATTTCCTGTTGGACGTAGGTGGAGGTTGGGTAGATTGGCGGGGCTACGGCGCCGGTTTCCTGGTCGGGGTATTGTCCAGCGTGGATGGCGCGGGTGGCGAAACCGGTGTTCTTCTTCTTAGGCATAGATCGAGTTTAACTGGCATTGCGCCCGGACTGAGCGCTTGGCGGGAAGTTTATTGTCTGAAGTAGCAGATTCCTCCGGGCTAAATGCCCGTTCGGAATGACAATTCTTTTTTAAGGGAAGACCAGTGGCGGCAGCCGGTGTTTAGATTCCGCCTTCGAAGATTTTTTTGGATAGGTAGCGCTCGGCGGAGTCCGGAATTATGGTGACTACGCGCTTGCCTGATCCTAGGCGTCGGGCGACTTGGAGGGATGCAAATACATTGGCACCGGCGCTTGATCCGGCCAGGACGCCTTCGCGGGCGGCCAGTTGCTTGACCATGTCGAAGGCGTCAAGATCGCTGACCATGATTATTTCGTCGCATACTTGCGGATCAAAATTTTCGGGGATGAAGGCCGAGCCTATGCCTTCGACCTTGTGTTTGCCGGGCTTGCCGCCGCCGAGGACTGATCCCTGGGTTTCTACGGCGCATGCGAATATTTTTGGCAGTTGTTTTTTCAAATATCGCGCCACGCCGGTAAAAGTGCCTGCGGTGCCGGAGCCGATTACTACTGCATCGATCTTCCCTTCCATCTGCTCGAAAATCTCTACGGCGGTGGTTTCGTAGTGATACTCGGGGTTGGCGGGATTTTCGAATTGTCCTGCCATGAATGCATTTGCAGTATTGGAGGTGAATTGTTGAGCTTGGGCGATGGCCCCGGCCATGCCTTCGGCGTCTGGCGTGCGAGTGACTTCAGCGCCTAGCGCGCGCATGATGATTACTTTTTCTTCGGAGAATTTTTCCGGAACAAAGAGAACGACTTTGTATCCACGATTGACTCCTATCAGGGCAAGTCCGATGCCGGTGTTGCCGGCGGTGGCTTCGACGATGGTGCCGCCCGGCTTGAGGCGTCCTTCATTCTCGGCGCGGCGGATGATTCCGATGGCGGCGCGGTCTTTTACGCTTCCGCCGGGGTTCAGGTATTCGAGCTTGGCAAAGACTTCGGCGGACCCGGCGGGGACGATGCGGCGGAATCGGAGCATCGGGGTTTCGCCGACTAGTTGGGTAATGTCATCGGCGACGCGCAGGCGAGTGTGCTCGGTGGTAATCAATAGAATTCAAGTTCTGACGAGAACGCGGCGTTTCCGTCCGACAGAGGGGCGAGAACATCCGCACTTTCCATTAACAGAGCGTATTGAGATAGCGAAGGAAGCGTCAATTCGTAAGCACGGTCGTGCGGTTACTACGGGTGCGACGAATGGCGCTACTGAGGGGCGTGCTCTTGTCCGGGATAATAGCCGGTTCGGGTGCGCACAGTGAGTTTTTTGTAGGCCTTGGCGTGGGCTTCGACGCGGATGGCGCGGTATCCGCCGGCGCTTTTTGGGGTCTTTGGCTTATACCGATGGTGTATTGGTTGCGGATATCGTGGGCAACGCTGCGGCTGATTTCGTCAACTTCGTCGAGGGTTTTGGGAAGGAAAGGCGATGCCTCCAGTACGTTCGGCGACAGTTTCCAGGGCACGGCGGGCGCGGCGTGCCTTTTCTTCTCCGAGAAGTCCGATGGCATAGACCGTCGGGCCATTTTCTTGCTGGAGTTGGTGGACGGCTTCTCCAAGGTGTCGGTGCTGGCGTTGTCTTCGCCATCGGTGACGACGAAAAGCACTTTCTTTTGCAGCTTGGCATTTTTCTTCATATAGTCGGCGGAGGCGACAATGGCGTCATAAAGCGCGGTTCCGCCGCGCGACTCTACTTTTTCAAGAGCGTCACTCAGTTTTTTGATGTCGCCGGTGAAATCCTGATCAAGAAAATATTCATCATTGAAATTGACTACGAAAACCTGATCTTCAGGATTGCTGGAGCGCACAAGGTTGATGGCGGCCTTGTTAACTTTGTCGCGCTTTTCGCGCATGGAGCCGGAGTTGTCGATCACGATTCCCATGGCGACGGGCACGTCTTCGCGGCGAAACGAGGTGATGGTCTGCGGAAGATCATTCTCGAAAACAGTGAAGGCTCCACGTTCAAGGTCGGTGACGAGATGCATCCGGTCATCGACCACGGTGGCGTGCAGGCTGACTTCCTCCACCTGTTTGTGAAAGACGAAGACACCGCTATCGGTTGTAGGGGCGGGCTCTTGTGAAACCGGCTGATCTGAAGGCGCGGCGGACGGTCTCGGGGTTTGAGAAGATTGATCTGATGGTTGTGTAGTCTGATTTTGAGAGGGTCTGGAGGCCGAGGGAGGGGTTCCAAGAGTAGTTTGGTCGCCAATACCCTGGGCGCTCGCCCATCCGGTTAAAAGAAAAAAATGGAAAGAAAAGTGACGAATGAAGCAGCTACTCGGCTATTCCGAAGGTGCATAGTATCCCGTCTTGGCATACACTCGCAGCGGCGGCAAGCCCTTGGGCGGAAGTAACTTCACTTTTATCTTACGCCATTTGCCGTCGTGGCCAGGTTTGTTTGGACGGTATCCAAGCACATATTGGTTGCGCAGTTCGATGCCGATTTTTGTGGCGACGTCGGCCAGATCGTTAGGATTATCGATGGTGAAGGCGCGTCCGCCGGTCAATTCGGCGACGTCGCCCAGCAGGGCCGGGCCAAGGCGTTCTTCTTCGGAAGCAAAGTAATGATCGTAGATGCCGATGGCATAGATCAGCACATCGGCTTCTTTCACCAGAGACTTGATTTCGCCTTCGGTGTAGCGGCTGTGGTTGTCGCCGCCATCGGAGATGATCAGCAGAGCCTTTTTGTGATACTTTGCCTGCCGCATTTTGCTGACGCCCAGATAGATGGCGTCGAGCAGGGCGGTGCGTCCTTTGGGAACGGTGAAGACCAGTTTGCCCTGGATGTCGTCGACCGATTGGTGAAGTCTGAAATTTCCTGGGGCTGGTCGGCGAAGGTGATCATGAAGAATTCATCTTGCGGATTGGCGGTCTTGAAAAATTCGACGACGGCTTCCTTGGCGCGGTCGATCTTGCTGCTCATGCTGCCGCTCATGTCGAAAATCACGCCGATGGAGACGGGAGCATCTTCGCTGGAAAAGTTTTTGATTTGTTGCTGATCTTTGCCTTCGAAAAGCTGGAAGTTGTCTTTATCAAGTCCGGTCACCAGGCGGTTCATGGGATCGGTGATGGTAACGGGGACCAGAACCAGATCAACATCGACTTTCATGGGACGGATGTGGGGGGTAGTGGGTTCGATTTCCGCCGGTTTTTTTCCTGCGGGCGCGACTCGAGGATTGATGTGAACGTCATCAACGTCGGCTGGGCTTTGTCCCCAGAGGGTCGATCCGAAACACAAAGTCAGACACGCAGCGTAAAAGCAGCAGCGAAGGCACAGTTTTGTAGTTTTATGTTCTTGAGGGAAGCAAATCGGGGACGAAACCGGGTGAGCGGGTGAGGGTAACCCGGCCCAATATGGAGGGCCATAAAAACCTCAGCAATTAAGGCGATCCTAACATAGCTAATCGCTTGCGGACAGGCTTTCTGCACAGAATAGATGAAAATAAATCCGCAAAAGTTTTCTTCATCCTTTTTGGTACTGCTTTCTGAGTAGAGCACGCGTTTAGTCGAGGTTTGTCACGATTAGGTCAATTCCCTGCGGCAATATGCCCTGAGTCCCTGTTTACGAAGTCTCTTGTACAATCTTTTTCTACTCTTATGGCACACATTGCACCTTTTCGCGCGCTTCGCTACGACCCGGCCCGGGTGACTCTTTCCCAGGTAGCAACTCAGCCTTACGACAAAATTTCTTCGCAAATGCAGGAAAGTTATTACCTAGCCAGTCCCTACAACCTGGTACGGATCATATTGGGGCAGCGGATTTCTACGGACGATGAAAAAAATAATCCTTACACGCGTGCGGCTGGCTTCTTCGATGGTTGGCGCCGACAGGGGATCTTTTTGCAAGATGCTGAACCCTCGCTTTATTTGTATGTGGAGCGATTTACTGTCCCGGGCACCAAGACCGAAGTAGAGCGGCGGGGATTTATTGGACTGGGAAAGATCGAGGATTATTCCGCCAGCGTGGTGTTTCGCCATGAGCAGACGCTGGCCAAGCCAAAAGCTGACCGTCTCGATTTGCTGCGGGCCACCAGGGCGCATTTTGGACAGATTTTTATGCTTTACACCGATCCGGCGGGAGAGATTGAGAGCCTGCTGGTTTCAGCGAACGCCCCGGACATGGAAATGCAGGACGAGTATGGCGTGCTGCATCAAGTGTGGAAGATTTCTGATGCTACGATCATCGACTTGGTCCGCGGCAAGATGCGGGACAAGAAATTGATCATCGCGGACGGGCATCACCGATACGAGACAGCTCTGAATTATCGAAATGAGCGGCGTGCGGCTGGATCTTCCAGCGCGCCGGGAGTCCCACGGCAGGTCTCGGCAGAAAACAATATGGTTCGCGGCTCGGGGACGCGACTTGGCTCCGCACGAGATGGCCATGATGACTTTCGTCAACATGGATAGCCCTGGATTGGTCATACTTCCAACTCATCGGGTCGTCCACAGTCTTCCGTCCTTTTCGGCGGAGGGTTTGCAAGAGGGAGCGCGGGCATATTTCAGTGTGGAGGAAGTTGATGCAACAATTGACGGTAAGCGTGCGAACACAATTTTGCGCGAGGCGGGGCACAGCGGAACCGCGCTATTGGCGGTAACCAAGGACAAGGCATTTCTTTTTGATACACCAGGGATTGTTGGATCGAACATCTTCTCCGGACTGTCCCTGCGGCAACAATCGTTGGATGTGGTGCAGTTACATAAGTGTCTGCTGGAGAGGGTGCTGGGCATTTCGGAGGAAGCTATTCGTGACCAGCATAACGTCCGCTATGTTCGGGACACGGATGAAGCTTTGGGCCAGGTTCGCGATGGGTCGGCGGATGTTGTTTTTCTGATGAATCCCGCGCGAATGCAACAAGTGCGGGACATTGCGTTTGCGAGCGAAGTGTTGCCTCAAAAGTCGACGGATTTTTATCCTAAGCTGCTGAGTGGGCTTACGATCTATGCCTTGGAATAGAAAAAAGTGGACACTGCTTCGAACGCGATGCGCGAGATCTTTTGCCCCGCTGCATAGGACACGGGGTTTTCTGGATGACTAAGCCGGTCAAGATAATTTGCTCTATTTTGATTGTCGCTTTTTCTTTTCACCTTCTTTCCGGCGCAGCGAATGATAAGCGCATCGCAATTTTTTCGAGCGCAGCCAATTACTCGTTACCGATCGTAGATGTAGGCGGTCAGGAATATGCCGGTGTGCTCGAAGTACTGGAACCATTAGGGACTGTAAGCGCGCGCGGCGATAAAAAACACTGGAAGTTACGGTTTAACAATAAGGAAGTTGAATTCAATCCCGATAAGAGCAAAGTTCACATCAAGAGTGGAGACCTCGAGTTGGTGGCCCCGTTCGTTCTACAAAATGGGAGAGGACTGGTCCCGATTTCCTCGCTGGGGCCATTGCTTTCGAGCATTCTGGGAGGCCCCGTCAATTTTGATGCAAGCTCGCGGCGAATTTTTATCGGGGATGTTGCGATTCACTTCACCGCGCAGGTAAAGGGGGACACATCGCCAAGTTTGGTGATGCAGTTTTCCGGCGCAGTAAATCCCACCATTGCCACGGAATCTGGCAAGCTGCAAATGACGTTTACTCGTGATCCGGTAGTAGGTTCAGGAACGTCTAATTTAACTTTCAACAATAAAGTCATCCCGTCGGCGTCATACCAGGAGGGAAACGGGACGTCTGCAATCACGATCATTGGGACGGTACCGCTGTTCGCAAGTTTCAGCTCCGACCGCAAGACGATCACGATCGCGGGGGCGCCAGCTTCAGTTCCGCCCCCGAATGCTTCAGCGCAACCCGCCGCTGCGCAACCTCAGACCGTTGCTGCCGCTCCGATTCCACCGCAATATTTTGCGGTGATTGATGCAAGTCATGGGGGGGCAGATCGCGGGGCGACGCTCAGCGCACAACTAGTGGAAAAAGATCTGGTCATTGGCTTCGCGCGAAGAATTCAGCAGGAGCTCGAAGCTAAAGGTTTGCCTGCACTGCTGATTCGAAGTGGGGATGACGACATTAACTTCGATCAGCGGGCAAACACTGCGAATACCAATCACCCGAACATATACCTCGCGATCCACGTAACCTCGCAAGGAAGCGGAGTGAATCTTTATACCTCGCTGCTTCCTGTGGCCAATCCGCCACGCGGGACATTGGTGAACTGGGAGACCGCACAGGCGTCATTTTTGGGGAGGAGCCAGCAGGCAATGGATATTCTGGCGGCATCGCTAGAGGATTCGAGGATTCCAACGCGGAAGCTAAGTGCTCCGCTGCGGCCCTTGAATAACATCACGAATCCAGCGGTCGCTATAGAAATTGCGCCTCCGGCAGGAGGAAGTTTGCGATTGGAGTCATCGCAGTACCAACAAATTGTCGCCTCGGCGGTAGCCACAGGCATGGCTTCGATGCGGGACAAGTTGGGGAGCGGACGATGATTCCGCGCAACCTGGTGCTCTCCGTTGTGGTGATGGGAGTGATTGCCGCGGCGATGAGTTTATATGTATGGAGAGTGCGCGGCCGCGTGACCGCCGATGGGCCGGTAGCGGCATCGAATGCTCCAGTTGCGCCGCCAGTTTCGGGGCCCGCCCAAGACGTCACATTGTACGTCGCTTACGATGATCGGGAGATTCTAAAGGCGCAGAGTTTTCGCATTCCACTTCCGTCAGAGCCGCAAGCGAGGGCGAGCGAGTTGCTGCGTTTTCTGGTGGCTATTTATGATGGCAGCCCATCCCCTCATCCTTTGGGGAAAGGCTCGGAGGTGCGCAATGTTTATATTGTCAATCCAGATTTGGCGGTCATCGATCTGAACGGAGCGTTCGCAACTGGGCATCCCTCGGGAGTGCTGGTGGAGGAGTTGACTGTTGCCTCATTGGTGGAATCTCTATCGGCTAACTTGCCGGTGATCAAGCGCGTCAAAATTGTAGCGGACGGCAAGACTCAAGCGACCCTGGCTGGCCATGCCGATTTAGAAGGGCTTTACGACGTAAGCGCTGTACACGAGTTGGCGGGCAGCCTGCAAACCGGGCGTTAAATAATCGGAGGCGATTCAGTCTAGTTGCACTGAAGAATGTCTTCTCCGCCGATTCGTTTTTGGAAGTCGCGACGAGCAGCGAAGGACAACATCGCGTCGTCACTGACGATATATGATTGGTCTCGCCTGGAGGGCCAATGCCCACACCCTTATACCTAACCGCCGCGCCCCTCGTATCTTTCCCTCGAGACTTCAATACCAATCTTTTAATGGCGCTGCGCTGGATTCACTTCCTAGCCGGAATCATTTGGGTTGGCCTACTGTATTTTTTCAATTTAGTGAATGTTCCTTTCATGAAGGAACTTGACCCAGCTACTAAAGGAAAAGTCTTACCAGCTTTGATGACGAGGGCGATGTGGTGGTTCCGATGGTCGTCAGTAGTAACCGTTTTTGCGGGAATTTCTTACTGGGGCACCATCGTCACGGCAGACGCCCACAACGGACAAGCGTCGTCGGGCACGGCGATGGCAAGCTTTTTCATCATATGGACGGCGGCATGGGCGATCTCTCACGCGCTGCTGGTTCCAGGCAAAGGGGCATTAAACAAGGGCCCGTTGCTGGCGTTCCTCACCGCCATAATAGTCATAGCCGCAGCCTGGCTGTTCCTTTTTCTGAACAATCATGGATGGGAGAGTAATCGCCTGCTATCGATTGGAATCGGCGGGGGCATGGGATGGTTGATGATGCTCAACGTTTGGGGAGTGATTTGGAGAATCCAAAAACGATTGATTCAGTGGACGACGGCTAATGCAAAAGATGGCACGCCGATTCCAGAAAAATCTGCACAAATGGCAAGAATGGCGTTTCTCGCCTCACGAACAAATGCGTTTTTATCGGTCCCACTACTGTTTTTCATGGGTGCGGCCAGCCATTATCCGATGTTCGGGAAGTAGTCGTCGGCTTAGGTCGATACAACATTGGTCAGTGTCCCGATTCCTTCAACGCTGATCTCTACTGAATCTCCGTCAGACATTGCGCCGACACCAGCAGGAGTTCCGGTCAAAATGAGATCGCCGGGCATAAGCGTCATTATTTCAGCGATGTAACGGATTACGACATCGAGTGCGAAGATGAAATCCCTGGTGTTGCCCGATTGGCGAACTTCTCCATTGATTCGGGTTTCGATAGAGACTTCTGTCCAAGGATCTACTTCAGTGCTCACGACAGGCCCGACGGGACAGAATGTATCGAAGCCCTTGGCTCGGGTCCACTGTCCATCCTTCTTTTGCAGATCGCGGGCGGTGACGTCATTTACGCAGGTAAAGCCGAGTATGAAGGGGCGCACGTCTTCCCCGTAGCCAAGTGCGTGACATTGTTTGCCAATAACCACTCCGAGTTCGCCTTCATAATCGACGCGCTGCGAAATCTTCGGTCGAATGATGGTTCCGTTTGGGGCCAACAAAGATGAAGGTGGCTTGAAGAAGATGAGAGGCTCGGTTGGGACTTCGTTATTCAATTCGGCGGCGTGGTCGCGATAATTGCGACCCACACAAATTATTTTCGAGGGCAGCACTGGGGCCAACAACGTAGCTTGGACAAGCGGGATGGCGTCAACACGCCGAGTCGGCGAATCTTCAAGTCCGCCCTGAGCGTCTTCTGGTGCGGACAAAAATATGCGAGTGATCTCCTCTCGTCCAGCCACGGATTCGACCAATCCAACGTGCGTTTTTCCGTTAAGGTTGAAGCGACAATATTTCATGAAATCACCTAGTTCCGCGCATCGTCATTGGGACCAATTTCATTTGCCTCCTGAGAGTGGGAGCTTTCGTTTCCTCGCACATCCACGGCAGAGACGGAGTAGTAATAATTTTTCCCCGGTAACACGTTCTGATCTCTAAATGTGGGTTGATTGAGAATCTGAGGATTGATTTTTGTGGGGGTGGAGTCTCCTTGCTCGCGGCGAAAGACGTTGTAACCCGCCAAATCTTTTTCGGTGTCGGCATTCCAGATCAAATCGATGGAGGCTTGCTGGTGGTCACCGGAGAGCACTGCTTGCAGGCCTGAAGGAATGGCGGGCGGGAAAGTATCGTGGGTGAAAATCGACACCAGGGGAGTATCGTCGCCTTCGATCTGCGCTTGTGGTCCATGGTTGATGATGGTCACCATGGTGGCATGGTAGGAATATTTCTTTTCCCACTCGATATTTTCATCTATAAATTTCTGCAAAGGAGAGGATAGAGGGAGTTCTCCCGCCAGCGCATCTGCTTTTGCCCCGTCTTCGCGGCGATAGATGCGACAAACAAAACGGTTCGTAGCGTCCTTATCTTGGGGAGGCGGTTCCCAAGTCAAGGCCACGCCAGCAGCTATGACTTGTGCGGCAAAATTGTTTGGCGGGGGGAGTGTAGGCGCTGCGGAAATCAAAACGCGATTGGAAAGCCCAGCACTTCGTCCGCGCCCGTTTAGTATTTCGACAGCATAGGTGAGATCGCCGTTGGCCTGTTGGGGGAATTGATCGACAAAGATTTGCTGGGTTTTTGTTTGGAGATTCTTAGCTTGCTTTCGACGATGAACTTCCAAAGATTCAACTGCGGCGACGGTTCCAACTTCGTTTAGACAAGAATCTTCTGACTTCATCGGAGTTTCGACGCGACAGATGCGGGTGATTCCCAGACGCCGTATCGTCTGACGATCAGTGGTTTGGGTAGGTACCGTCCAAGTTAAAAAGACTTTGGCCCCTTTGCGAATTGCGTGCAGATCTTTAACGGGCTTAGGAATTTCCAAAGAAGGGGGAAGCGGAATGCCTGGAGTTCCGCAGTTGCTCAGCGACATCACGCAGAGCAAGCAGGCAAAGATTGCGAAAATGGATCTGAAGGATTTCAGACGTAAAGCGTACCAGAGAAAAAAATACTACGACTCATCGAGCCGAGACTTTTTGGGCACGGCAAGCGCGTTGACGATCGAAGAATCTTGATGAGGGAACACGGTCCGCAAATCGAGCAAGACCCGGCCCTCATTCAATCTGGAAATGACGGGCGGATCGAAGCTTCTCAAGCGGTCCGCTACTTCGTCAGCGCTTAAATTTGCGGAAGTGACTGCGATGAGACATGTGGGCAAAGTGACGGATGGCGCGGCACCGCCACCGATTATTGATTCGCCGTCGATGAGATCGACTGTAATCTCTGAAGAGCGCATCGCTTGAGCCACTGCCTCGGCGCGCATGGCAATTTCCGGCTTCGAGAGGCGCATCATGCGGAGCACTGGAATCGAATCGTAATCTCGTTTCACATATGCTTGCAGCGAGGCTGCGAGCGCAGCATAAGTAAGTTTGTCCACCCGCAGGGCCCGGAAGAGCGAATTTGCGCGCATCTTTGCGATCAGGTTTGCGGAGCCGCTGAGGATCCCCGATTGCGGGCCTCCCAGCAGCTTGTCGCCGCTGTAGGTAACGACGTCCACGCCCACACGCAAACTATCAAGGACACCGGGTTCATCGGGGATGCCGATGGATCGCAGGTCGAAGAGGGATCCGCTGCCGAGATCTTCCATCAAGGGAATGTTTCGGCGGCGCGAGAGTCCAACTAAGTCTTGCAATGCAGGTTGTTCCGTGAAGCCTTTGATTTCGAAATTTGAGCGGTGAACGCGTAATAACAGTTTCGTTCTCTCGTTGATCGCGGATTCGTAGTCTGCCAGTGAGGTGCGATTGGTAGTGCCAACCTCGCGCAAAACTGCTTGCGACTTGGCCATGATTTCGGGGATGCGGAAAGAGCCTCCGATTTCGATGAGTTCACCCCGGGAGACGATGACCTCGGCGTGTTCGGCGACAGTATTGAGGGCGAGGAGGACGGCGGCGGCGTTATTGTTGACTACTATAGTGGAGATTTTCGTAACGGGAACATGGGGAAAAAATGCTGGCGAGCTTTGCTCGCCTGGACAGCCGAGGGCGGCCGTCCCTACGTTTGTTTCGGCGCAACAAGCGCTTAGGAGTTGGGTGAAGAGTTTATTTATGTGGGTGTCGCGCTTGCCTCGGGCGCCGGTTTCGAGATCGAATTCTAGATTTGAATAGCCGGCGGACGTGTTTCGAATGTGATCGAGCGCGGCGGAAGATAATGGGGCGCGTCCTAAATTCGTGTGGAGAATGACACCGGTGGCATTGACGACTGGGCGCAGAGAATATTGTATGGATTGATGTACGGAAGCTTCCAAGTGAGAATTTATCGCGGTCAGAGCGTGATCGATATTGGATTGGTTTAGGAGGCCGGTAGTGATTTCGTCGCGCAGATTGGCGACCAAGACGCGAGCCGCATTAGTAACTGCGGGCTGACCTTCTTCGGAAACTAATCGCGGAACCCGCCGGATTAATTCGTCCACTGAGGGGAGTTGGCGATAAAGGTCGGCCTTGGAGTCAACTTTCACAGTTCGATTATCCCACCTCGACTAATCCGTAGGTTTTTTGCCAGCGGGTTCGCATGTAAAGTTTGGCGCGGGTAATTTCCTCGAGGGATATTTTTGGGTCATCTAGAACTGCGACGGCTTCGCGGCGGGCGGCAGTGAGCAGGTCGCGATCTCGGGTGAGGCTGGCTACGCGAAAGTCAGGCATGCCGGCTTGCCGAGTGCCGAAAAATTCGCCGGGGCCGCGCAGTTCGAGGTCAAGTTCGGCAAGCTGGAAGCCGTCCGTGGTGCGGACCAAGGCGTCCAATCTGCGATCACCGTCTTCGGAAACTTTGCCTCCCGTCATCAGAATGCAAAATGATTTTGCTGCGCCCCGGCCGATCCGTCCGCGCAACTGATGTAGCTGGGCGAGGCCAAAGCGCTCGGCATGCTCAATCACCATCACGGTAGCGTTGGCTACGTCTACGCCAACCTCAATTACGGTTGTAGCGACCAGTATGTCGAATCCGCCATTTTGGAAAAGCTTCATTACCTGCTCTTTCAAAGTCGAATCGAGACGGCCATGCAATAGCCCGACTTTCAATTCGGGGAAAATCTTGTCGCTCAACTCTTTGTACATCTTGATTGCGGCCTTGAATTCGCTCTCTTCATTTTCTTCGATAACTGGATAAACGATATAAGCCTGATGCTTGGCGGCGACTTGCTTGCGTACGAACTCCCAAACTTCTGCGGATTTTTCATCGGAGACGCGCCGGGTAACGATCGGCGTGCGGCCCGGTGGCATTTCGTCGAGCACGCTCACATCGAGGTCTCCGTACAGGGTGAGGGCGAGGGTACGAGGAATGGGTGTGGCGGTCATGACCAGAACGTCGGGCTCCGGGGTTTCATTGGCGTTTCCGTTTGCACAGGCGGATTTTTTATCATCGCGCATAAGATCTTCACCGCTCTTCTTCATAAGGCGGAAGCGCTGCAAGACTCCGAATCGATGTTGCTCGTCGACAATCACCAAGCCGAGCTTGGCGAACTCGACCTTCTGTTCAATCAATGCATGAGTGCCAATTACTAACTGGGCGTCGCCTTGCACAATATGCCGCCGGACTTGCCGTTTACGATCTTCCTCCACCGAACCGGTCAGCAAAACGATGCGATAGCCGGCCGGCTCCAAAATGTTTCGCGCGGAGAAGAAATGCTGTTGCGCGAGGATCTCAGTCGGGGCCATGAGGGCAACCTGATAACCGTTTTCCATCGCTATGATTGCGGCTTCGAAAGCAACGATGGTTTTGCCGGAGCCTACATCGCCTTGCAGAAGCCTGCGCATGGGAAAAGGTTCGGCCATGGCGGTCGCAATTTCTTTCAGCACGCGTTTCTGGGCGGCGGTGGGATGGAACGGCAATATTTTTTTTATGGCTTGCCGCACGCGCTCGTCGAGTTGGAATGCGATGCCAGTTTGCGCTCGTTGCTGACGGCGTTTCAGTTCGAGTCCGAGCTCCAGGAAAAATAACTCTTCGAAAATGAGTCGAACATGGGCGGGAGTTCGCCAGGATTGCAGATCGTGAAAACTCTCGCCAGGGTCGGGCCAGTGCACACGCCAAAGGGCCTCACGTGGGCCGATTAGTCCCATCCGCCTGCGAACTTGCTCAGGAATGGGGTCGGGCCCTTCGGGCGGAAGCTGTTCCAGCGCGGCATAGATAGAGCGACGGAACCATCGGGGCGTGAGTCTTCCGTTGCCGGCTGATTCGTAAATGGGGACGATGCGACCCATTTCAAGAGAGTCGGCAACTTTATCTTCCTGCGAAGCAGACGGGTTATTTTCGTCAGGCTCAGAGATCAATTCAAATTGGGGCTGAGTCAGTTGCAATTCGCCGTTGCGGTCCTCTTCAACTTTTCCATAGAGCGCGATTAACTGCCCGGATTTGAATTTGTCTTCCAGATAGCGGGCGTTGAACCAGATGCATTTCAGGCGAGCGCGCCCCTGGCCCGCGGTCATTTGAAAAATTGGCATGCGGCGGGTGCGAAATAATCCCGAGGTTCGCACCTCGGCGATCACGGTGGCCATTTCTCCCACTTTCAGTTCCGCGATGCCCCGCGGATTCAGGCGATCTTCGTAACGAAACGGCAGGTAATGGAGAAGATCGTCGACGGTGTGAATGTCTTTAGCGGCGAGCACTTCGGCGATGCGTGGACCAATTCCCTTCACAAATTGCACGGAGGTGGAGGGGTCTAACATCGTAGGAATGTTAGCAGGAACGGGAGGGCGCCCCATTCGCGGGGTTGCGAGGGAGGTAGTGGATGAAAGCTCTTATGCCTTCGGGCACGTTACTTTGGGAACCTAGGTAACTACCGGCGACGCCGATAAACTCGGTTAGAGCCATGCAAAAAATCGCCATCCTTTACGACGCGAGCCATGCGGTGTTGTCTACGTTCGATCTGGATGAAGTGTTAAGCCAAATCCTGAAGATCGCACGTGATTACTTTCACTTGCAGAATGTGGCGATACTTCTTTTTGACAAAGAGTCACAGGAACTCTATCTGCGTTCGCAGATCGGATGGGACGCAGGCAGCGATGCGTTGAGAGTGCCCATAGGAAGGGGAATCGTGGGCGCCGCGGCTGAACAGAGGCGACCTGTCTATGTTCCCGACGTCACCAAGGACAGCCGATACCACATGTCGGCCAAAAACTCGAAGTCGCAATTGGCAGTGCCCTTGCTGGTTCGCGAAGAAGTAGTCGGGGTGTTGGATTGTCAGAGCGAAACCCTTGACCACTTCGATCCGGCGACTATCGATCTGCTGCTGTTGTTTTCCACGCAGGCATCGATGGCCCTGCAAAATGCGCGCTTGTATTCGCTGGAGAGGCGCCGCGCGTTGCAGCTTGAGGCAATCAACGCGATCGCACAACAAACCACTGCGGTTCTGGATTTAAAAGAATTGCTTTCTAAAGTATGCACACTGGTCCAGAAAGCTTTTCATGTTTCCCACGTTTCGGTGTTGTTAAAAGATGAAGATGACATGGTGGTGCGTGCGCATCATGGAAATTTGACTCCGTGCATTCCGCAGGATGGGCGGGTGCTTGCGGCCGAGGGATTCTGGGGGAGGACGTTGGCATCGGCGACAACGCTGATCGAAAACAATGTCAGCAACAATCCGGGCTCCACTGGTTTTTATTTGGAGACCGCCTCGCGGATGTGTATTCCGCTGGTTTCATTTGGGCAGACGTTAGGTGTTCTAGTGCTCGACAGCTCCGAACTGGGTGCGTTCAATATTCAGGACAAACAGCCGTTGGAATCCGTGGCCGATATTTGCGCTACTGCGATTCAGAATGCGTATTATGTCGAGCGCATGAAACAGCTCGCTTATCTGGATGGATTGACCGGAATCTTCAACCGCCGCTTTTTCGAGCTTCGCATGGCGGAGGAATTGGAACGCGCGCGACGTTTTGGGGCGGGGATGGCGGTGATTATGGTCGATATCGACCATTTCAAGCGCCTTAATGATGAGTTTGGGCATTTAATTGGAGACGAAGTGCTGCGACAGGTGTCTTCGATTTTCCATCAGCAGTTGCGGAAGATCGATGTGGTGTGCAGGTATGGAGGCGAAGAGTTTGCGATTTTACTTTCGCAGACGAACCCAGAGCATGCCCTCACGGTGGCCGAGAAATTACGCGGGATGGTGGAAGAGTGGCAATTTCCGGGCGTACCACGTCCTGTCACAATCAGCGCGGGGGCCGCGAGCTATCCCGACAACGGAACTACGCGAGATGAATTGGTGAAGGCTGCGGACGCGGGTCTCTATGCAGCCAAGCAGGCCGGACGAAATCGCGTATTCAGGGCGCCGGAGTGTGGAATGAGTTCGAGTCAAGCGAGTGGACGATAGCTGTTACCCCATTGCATCGGCGTGTGCTTGTTCTTCTTCGGAGCATCCCTCCTCTAAGAAAAACCTTAAAGCGGTATAGGGGTCCTTCGCTACACTCAGGAAAACAACTCTAAGGTAGCAGGCTTCAAAGGTGGACGCTTCCTCCCCACGCTACGCTCAACGCGACAGCAATTGTGGGGGGCGCTAGATATCTGCCTGACTGGAGAAGGCTTTCTGTATTGACCTACGAATGGTTTGACCTTGGTCGTTGAGCTGCCGTTGCAAGTCCTTCATTTGTTTTTGTAGCTGGTCGCGCGCCGCTTTGGTGGCTACTTCAATCTCAGGTTTCAGGCGTTGAATGTCCGCCGTGCGCATTTTTACGGCACGTTCAATTTCGGGTTGGAGCTTTGCGATCTCGGATTGGGCGCGAACTATGTCTTCTTCCATTCGCGCGTCCCCGAGAGGAGTGTTCAAGGTTTCGTGCTGATTTTCTCCGGCGGGTCCGTGATCGGGAAGGGATAGATTGATATTCACTTGCTTCTTCTCGCGTATTACGGTGACGGTTGCTGGGTTTTGCTTCTTGAAATTGATGGCGTGAGAAAAATCACCGCTATCGTTAATCTTTTCGCCGTTGATCCTCACGATGACATCGCCAGCATGGAATCCCGCTCTTTCGGCGCGGCTTCCCTTTTCAACGGAGCGCACTAATATTCCCTGGCCGTCTTTCACGCCAAAGAAATCTCCGAGTTGAGGGGTAAGATTCTCGACCATCAAACCGCTGCGAGTGGAAGAATGAACGACTACGATGGACACGGGAATATCCATTTCGGGCATTGGCGGGACTGGCGGAATTGCGGGAATTGCTGGGATTGGCGGCATGTTTACTTTGTAGTCGTTGCCTTGTGGCCAAGCCATAGCGAATCCCTTTTGCCGTGCCGCAAGCTGCGCTTTCAATGTCATGGCCTGCCCGTTGCGGCTTAGGCCGATAGAGATCAAACGGCCCGCGGGAATCTCATGAATCATGCGGCGGAGTTGCTCTACGCTTTCGACCGCGGTTCCGTTCACGTTAAGAATTACGTCATGCTCCTTCAGGCCAGCTTTCCCCGCGGGAGCATCCTGATCGACCATCGTAATTTCGACCCCATGCTCCTCTTTCAACTGGAGCGTGTTCAGACGGTCCGGAGTGACGTCGCGAGTGTCCACTCCCAGGTAGGATTCGGCGCTGCTGCCGGCTTCAGAGGAGAAACCGAAGATTTCTTCGGAGGCAAAAACTGGATTGGACCGACCGGCAGCGATTACCATCGCGATCACGGCCAAGACCAGTCTCAGGAGATTTAATTTCCGCATACGATTAGCCCTCACAAATTAGTCCTATCGATCTCCGCGACGGATGAAAACATTTCCGGCGCTGGTTCTCAATTTCAATACCGGTCCGCCGCCGTTCAACGAGCCCTCGGCGCTGACATTTTTTGGGCCCCATTGGCCGCCGTCACTGATTACCCGGATCTCTTGGAAGTCAGATCGAATAGTGTGGCCGGTAGCGGCATCGATGGCGGCACGCACAGAGATGTTCATGCTGGGAGACAAATAAACAGTGATGTCCCCCGCGGAAGTTTCCAATTTGGAATCGGATTGGGCGCCGCTCGATGAGGTGAACTTGGCGACAATGCCGCCCGAGCCGGTCTCCGCATGGGCTGAGGGCACGCCATCGAGTTCAATGCTGCCGCCACCGGTTTCCGCACGAACAAGCCCTTTTGCGGAGATCAAATGAATGCTGCCACCGCCGGTTTCGATCTGCACTGGGCCGCCCATATCGCCGAGGTCGATGCTGCCGCCGCCGGTGGTGACCTTTACATCGCCAACGCAATGTTGCACCTGAATGTCTCCACCGCCGGTTTCGAGGATGGCTCCTTGGAGGCCAGAGACGATGACAACATCTCCGCCTCCGGTTTCGGCTTTAATCTTGCCCTTCGCCGATGCAACGCGGATGGTTCCGCCGCCGGTTTGAAGGCTGACGTCTCCACCTACGGCGCCCACATCTATGCTGCCGCCGCCGGTGGCGGCACTGACGGCGCCGCCTACATCGTCGAGGTGAATACTCCCGCCGCCGCTTTGAGTGTCGAGGCTGCCAGCGAACCCGTGGGCGGCAACATTTCCGCCATCGGTTTCAACTTTCACTGCCTCAATTCCCTGAGGAACATTGATGACGAACTCTCCGGAAAATTTGTGGACGTTAGCGCCATGACATTCTCCGACGATCCAAGCTGTGTCTCCCCGCACTGACACATTTATTTTGTATGAGTCAAATTGCTTGCGGGCATCTTCTTCCGACCCGGTGTGGGCGCGATTACGGATGGAATAACTAATGCCGGTTTGGGGGCCGCCTTCGATCTTGACTGACCCAATATCTACCTTGACGCGAAGAATGCGCGCGGCAGGCAATGACCCGGTGATTTCGCGAGTCCAATTTGCGCCATCATGGAATACTCGCGTTTCCTGCGCGAAGAGCAGTGGCGCTAGTAATACAAATGCTGCGACGAGTTTAGTGGCCCTTTTTAACATTGAATTGCTTTCTTGTTCGTCATCCTTTTCAATCTATTTCCGGCAATTGCGCGAGCAGTGTGCGCGCTTGTGAGCGTATGTACTGATTGTGGTCGCTGGCCGCAAGTTTTTGCAGCACGATGCGCACACTACTATCCACGCGAACCGGTTCGATCAGCCGAAAAGCCTCGGTACGAACGCCAGGATTTGAATCGGACATTAACGCTTCGAGAACGGTATCGCGGACGCGGATGTCGTCTTTTACAAATGGACCCAGTCCATCCAAAGCTTTGAGACGAACGCCGGGATTCGAGTCGTAACGGAGCGCGTACATCAGAGCTTCCCTGACATGGATGTCGCTTGGTTGCTGGGTGAGAAGATCGACCGAATCCATGCGGACGCCGGAGTTGTAATTGTTGCGCGCGGCAAACAGAAGCAATTGCTGGATGCGTTCATCATTAAGCGAACCTTGCGTCTGCTGCGTGGAGACGGTGTCATATTGAATGCTGACCTGCTTGCTGCCCGGTTGCTGATGGATGGCACGAATGCCGCTGATGGAAGCTTCCGCCGGCGGTTCGTTGATGACATTGGCTTGATTCGAAACATTGGTTCCGTTGCCGTTTAGAATTTTGTAAGTGGCGCCAATACCACCGGCGAATCCCGCTATCAGCAGTACCGCGGCAAGCGCCGGAGAAAAACGCATTTGTTGCAGCCAGGCGGTTGGCTCGATGATGAGGCGTTGCCAAAATCCATTTTGCTGGGTGGTTTCTAGAGCTTCTTGCAGGCGCATGCGCGATGCGGCGAGTAGATTTGGCGACGGGTCTTGCACCAGCGGTTGCGTTATTGAAGAGCGGAACGCGCGCAGACTTGCCAGTTCAGCGCTGCAATTGGTGCAGCGAGTGATGTGTTGCTCCAGTTCGAAGCGGGCATCGTCCGCGACCTCGTCATAAACGTAGAGCAGGAGATTTTCTTTGACCCATTCACATTTCATAGTTCATGCCTCTGCCGGACTTTGCCCGACTGAACAGCCGAGGGCTGTTCCTAGGTGAGTCTTAGCGCGCATCGGTCAGCGCTCCTCGCAGTTTCTGTGTCGCACGAAACAGCGTGTTTTTTGCTGTTTCTTCGGTCGTGTTTAGCATCTCGCCCACGGTTCTTAGCTTTAATCCCTGATAATGCTTGAGCTCAAACACCATGCGTTCACGAGGGGTTAACTTTTCTAAAGCCCGATTGATCTGTCCGCCTAATTCCCGGCGCATGAGATCCCGTTCCGGATTCGCCCCTGATCTTCCATCGGGAACGCGATCTAGAACGTCGTATTGCTCTCCGCTTGAGTCGGTCGCTACTGGCGCGTCTTCTTTGCGCACCTGACGTTTACGTAAGTGATCAAGGCACAGATTGGTTACGATGCGATATATCCAGGTATAAAACGAACATTCGAAACGAAAATTTCCAACGCTCTTGTAAGCCTTAAGAAACGCTTCCTGGTAGATATCCTGGGCCTCGTGATCGGATCCGGTGAGGTGCATCGCCAGGCGCAGAACAGCCTGGTCGTAGTGCCGCACCAACTCCTCGAAGGCAGCGCGGTTGCCTCGCTGCGCCTCGCGGACCAAGTGCGTATCGTCGATGCGGCTCAGGCTTCGTTCAGCCATTTGGCCCCGCGTCCGGGGGTCCCACGTTCTGCTGCTAGCTTCCGCCGGGCTGGGATGGAAGCCTTTTCCGACAGTTAAAGGAATTGCCCACGCATCGGCTGGCATAGTTGTCTGTATCCTCCGCGACCGGGCGCCATCGCCGTTCTTCCCGGTTGCGTAGTGATAGACGCGCCAGTGGCGGGAGCGTAAGCAGGAATTATAGGGTAGGAGGGAGGGTTTTAGATGTTGGGAAAGCAGGTCCCTCCACTGCGCTTCGCTCCGGTCGGAATGACAGTTTCTGGTTGATTGCTAAAAACTTGTCGTTCCGACCGGAATGGAGGTATCTGTTTTTGGCGGTTATTCGACCGCTTCTTTTTCGACTACCACTTTTAAATGGGTAGTAACTTCTTTATGCAGCTTGATGGGAATGGTGAATTCGCCTACGGTCTTGAGGGGTTCATGCAATTGGATCTTTCGGCGATCAATGTCGAAACCCTTTTTTGCCAGGGCGTCGGCGATGTCACCGGAGGTAACGGATCCGAAAAGTTGGTCGGCTTCGCCAGAACGGCGCTCGAATGAGACGGAAACTCCGTCGAACTGCTTCGCCAGAGCTTCGGCGCTGGTTTTTTCCTTAGCAGTGCGACGCACGGTCGCGGCTTTCATCTGCTCGATGACAGCCTTGTTGCCTTTGGAGGCCTCAATTGCGAGCTTGTGGGGCAGCAGATAATTGCGGCCAAATCCTTCGGCGACTTTAACCACGTCGCCGCGCGAACCTAATTTTGCGACATCTTCTTTTAGAATGACTTCCATAGTGCTCCCTGATTAAAAGCGGTTGGTGAATATTAGTTCTGGGTTTTTTTCCGCGGAGTTAACCGGCGCGTCCCGCGAAAGGCAGTAATGCGATATTGCGCGCCTGCTTGATGGCCGCCGAAAGCCTTCGTTGGTGTGGCGTGCATACGCCGGTCAGACGTCGCGGAGTAATCTTGCCGCTTTCCGCAACAAATTGAGCGAGCAAACGAACGTCTTTATAGTTCACCGCTTCGATTTTCTCGGTGCAGAATTTGCAGACTTTTTTGCGGCGAAAGAATTTTCGTCCGCCCCCGCCTTCACGACCAGCGCCGCCGGGACGGGATGGGGGACGGCGTTCGCCGCGGTCGCCGCCGAAAGATCTTTCTCCGGCAGGACGGTCGGATGCAGGACGCTCGCTTGATGGTGCTGTTGGTCTAGTTTCGTCAGCCATGTTGCTCCTTAAATCGGTCGTTGATGGTGCGTCGTTCGTCGTCAGGTTCTATGCGGTTGCTGCCGGGGCTTGCGGCGCCGCTACGGTTTCTTCTGGAGTTACCGGCGCGGGTTGCGCCTTTTTGCGCGCTTCTTTGATTGCCTTAATTTTGTCGAGGCGCTTTTGCTCTTCGTCGATGCGCACGGTAATGAACTTAATCACCGGTTCACTGACTCGGAGTCTGCGTTCGAGCTCGTGGACGAGGCCGCCGCTTCCTTCTACGGTAAGCAGCATGAAGAGACCGTCGTGAAAGCGACGTACGGTATACGCCAAGCGGCGCTTGCCCATTTTTTCAACGCTTTTTACGGTGCCGCCCGAAGTGGTTACTGCGGTCTCCAGCGTCGAAATCAGTTTGTCCTGATCCTCTTCGATCATGTCAGGACGTACGATAAACATTAATTCGTAAGTTCGGTTCATTTATTCTTCTCCAAATCTTTGTACTGCTTGTTTCTCGAGCTTGGACCCTGTTCCTGGCAGTAACTCGCCTTAACAGGGATGCTTCGGCTGCAAGCTAAGTCTGCCTCGCCGACTTATTTCTCCGCTCAGCAAGACAACTAATCAGAGACTTCCGGCTTGCGATTGAAATGATTCATCGCTGCCGATTCGCCCTGCCCAAAGATCATTTTCACCGCTTCGAGCGTCGTCCCTAGCATTTCATCCACTATCTTCAGCGGCCCCTTCTTCATTGGAGAGAGCAAGTAACTTATGCCATCTTCAACTTTTCGTTCGGGGGCGACTCCCAGCCGCACGCGTAAAAAATCATTCGTGCCCAGTGCGCCGATTATCGACTCGACGCCATTGTGTCCGGCCGAATTGCGCCGCCGCTGGAGGCGAACTGTACCCAGCGAAAAGTCCAACTCGTCATGAATGACGATCAAATCCGTTTCCGGAGTAAGCTCATTCTTCTTGACTAGTTCACGAACCGCAATGCCACTGAGGTTCATAAACGTTTCTGGCTTTGCCAGCAGCACTTGTTCGGTGCCAATTTCCGTCCGCGCCGTCAGGGCCCGACACTGACGGTTTTTAATATCGACAGCAAATTGATCCGCGAGCACATCGATCGCTAGAAAGCCGATGTTGTGAGGCGTGAACTGGTACTCCGTTCCCGGATTGCCTAATCCAACAATCAGCTTCACGCCGGTTCAGCCCCGCCGGGCTGTCGAGCTTTTCTCGACCGGACAGCCGAGGGCGGCTGTCCCTACGTAAATCCCTGTCTCTACGTAAATCGGGTGAAGCATTCTCATCACTTTTTATCTTTCTTGTCGGCGGCAGGCTTCTTGTCCCCAGCGGCTTCGGTTCCCTCTTCATCCTGTTTGCCCTTCTTGATGACTTCGGGCTCGGAGGATGCGCCGGCTTCAGCGGCAACCGCTTCCGGCGTCGCCACCACTTCTTCCTTAACGGAGACCACGTGGGCCACCGGCTGATTTTCGTCGGTGATGAACTTGAGCTTATCGCCATGAGGCAGGTCGGAAACCCGCAGCACGACTCCCATTACCAGCGAAGTGACATCAACCTCGATAGAACTTGGAATGTCGGCGGGCAAACACTCGATTTCGACTTCACGCAGTATTTGTTCGAGGATTCCGCCCTGTAACTTGACTCCCTCGGCCTCGCCTTTCAACACGATTGGGACTTTGACTTCGAGTGCCCGATCCATGGCGATGCGCTTGAGATCGATATGCAACAACGCGCCTTTAATGGGCTCGTATTGCCAATCGACGATCATGGCTTTGGAACGTTCCCCACCAGCGAGGGTGAGGTCGAAAATAGTATTGTGACCGGTTTGCGAATTTAGGATGCGCAGCACCTGGCGCGGATCGAGGCTCAACGAGAGTGATTCTTTGCCGGCGCCATAAATTACTCCGGGAACTTTACCACCGGCACGGACGCGACGCGCGGCATTCTTGTTGCCCGCTTCCCGGGGTTGAGCTTCCAACAGGTTGCTTTCAGTTGCAGTTGCCATAAAAGAATTCCTTTTACAAAAATAATTTGCTGACGGATGTTTCTTCGTGAATCGATTGGATCGCGCGTCCGATTAATCCTGCGATCGATAGAATTTTTATCTTTGGTTCGCCGCTGCCTGCCGCACTTAGCGGAATAGTGTTAGTGAATACGACTTCTTTGATGCACGACTTCGAAATATTCTCTACCGCCGGTCCCGAAAGTACTGGATGGGAAGCGCAGGCATAGACCGTGCTGGCTCCGTTGTCCATCAACGCACTTGCCGTTTTGGCCAACGTTCCGGCGGTGTCGACCAGATCGTCGATCACCAGACAGGTGCGGTCCTGAACGTCTCCGATGACGTGCATAATTTCAGCAACGTTGACTTCAACTCGACGCTTATCCACGATGGCCAATGCTGCGTCGACTTTTTTGGCAAAAAATCTCGCTCGTTCCACGCCGCCCGCATCTGGCGAAACGACTGTCAAATTCGGCAGTTTGAGGCGCTTGAAATAATCCACCAACACCGGTGAAGCGAACAAATGGTCGACCGGGATATTAAAAAATCCCTGCAACTGGGGCGCGTGCAGATCGACAATCAGCGCCCGGTCTGCACCGGCAGTGGTAAGCAAATCCGCCACCAACTTGGCAGAAATTGGAACTCGCGGCTTGTCTTTGCGGTCTTGCCTCGCGTACCCGAAATAAGGGATCACCGCCGTGATGCGCCGCGCCGAGGCCCGTTTTAGGGCGTCAATCATCAAGAGCAATTCCATCAAGTGCTGATCTACAGGATGGCAAGTCGGCTGCATAACGAAAACATCCGCCCCACGCACGTTTTCCTGTATCTGAACGTAAGCCTCGCCGTCTTTAAAGCGAGTCACGCATGCTTGGCCACGTGTAAGCCCCAAGAATGCGCAAACTTCATCGCACAACGGTTCGTTGGCGGTGCCGCAAAAAATCTTGAGCTTCTCGTCGAAGCGTATGCGCTGCGGCTTGCGCTCGGGCTTCTCGTCGGCACTCAAATGAGACTTCTTTTCAGTCGCGGTTGCAAGAGTGGCCATAATTAAGCTATCAGCCGTCAGCCATAACCACCCGCCCCCAAGTTGGAGCGGACGGCGGTTTTTCTTGGCTGGGCCGCTAGGATTCGAACCTAGACAAAGTGCTCCAAAGGCACTTGACCTACCATTAGTCGACGGCCCAGTAATAAAATTTATCCGCTGACTTGGTAGTTCCTAGATCCTTCGCTACGCTCAGGATTTCGGCAGCGGGCTCAAACGCCCGCTAAACGCCTCAACCTACCATTAGTCGACGGCCCAGTAAACAGTTGTTGGAGAACAGATTGTAATTTAAAACCGGTTGCCGCCGATCTGTAATCTTCAATCCTTTATCTGTAACCGGTTCCAGTACCGTGGCCGGGTCAGGGTGCTGGTTACCGTCGCGGGAATAGCTACTTTTCGCAACGCGGCCGCGCCTGACTCAGCCTTCTGTTTCGATTCGAACAATCCATAGACAGCTGAACCGGAGCCGGAGAGAGACGCGTAAAAAGCTCCAGCGCGTCTAAGCACACGTTTCGCCTCGCGCAGTTCGGGATATTTAGGAAAGACGACCGATTCGAAGTCGTTTTCAATCCCGGTACGGACGAGGTCGAGAAGCGGGGTCTCGGCCCGGCCCCTGCCTTCACTCACAGGGACACCGGATAAAAGCCTCCCACGAGAACCTTTGCTGCTGCCGGATTTCGCACGGACAGCGCCAAGTTCATTGTGGGATGAGCTATTCAGCCAAGAAGAAATTTCACGACCGAACTCTGCAATTCTATCGGAGGAATCAGAGGCAGTCAATTTATCCCCTTTGGGGCTACGGAGACCGGGGTGTTCGCTTTTTGATCCGAGCCCACGATGGTTCTTTAAAGATGATCGTACTTCCGGCATTTCGCGGGCGAGAGTCCCCGCTCCACACGAACTGTCCCAGTCTTTGAAGGCTTGCGGAGTGGAGACGCTGATTGGAGGTAAGGCGATTACACAATTAACGGGCGGTAAGTCTGGTAGCGGGTAAACTTCTTCTCCATGGGCAACTCCCATGACTGTTCCGCCGATAAGGAAGAGCGGAACATCGGATCCTACTTCAGCGGCGATGCGTAGCCGGTCCGCGAACTGTAATCTCTTGCGTGAAGTTAGTTCCATGGCCAATAGGGCAGCGACCGCGTTCCCCGAAGCTCCTCCGATCCCTCCCTGGATGGGTAGTTGTTTTTCGATTCTTATCGAAACCTTGCCTTGGATCTTCAGTAAATCGGCTGCAAGTTCTACCATCCGGTAACAAGTATTTGATCGGTCATTCGGCACGCGAGGGTCCTTACAGGAAATTTCGATTCCGGTGCCGCGTTTTACCTCGACGCGGAGGATGTCATGCAGAGCGATGGTTTGATAGATAGTGCGAAGTTCGTGGAATCCATCAGGGCGCAGAGATCCAATCGACAACCCGAGATTAATCTTCGCGAAGGATCGCACGGCGATAGGTGCGGTCATTTACCCGCGGCGCTTGTAGTGGATGGCGAACTCAAATCCAGGATTTGGGGGAAACAATTCTGCTACTTTCCGTAATCGTTCCGCCATTGCTGCGGGGGCAAGCAGAGTGTAGTCCCGCTCACGCAGGTCGTAATAATCTACGTCTATAAATAAAGACAGCAGATAAATTGAGATGGCGTCGGAAAAAGCCGCGACGAAGTATTCGTTTTTGTGTTTCTCAGCGCTTGGGCCCGGGGACGTGGCAAGCTTGCGCGATTCGGAAGCATCCAGCGACGTCTCGCCACGCACACGGACCTCGGCTTGCTTCCAAACTAAGTCGGCGAATTCTTGAGAGACTCCGGCTTTCTCTACCACGGCGTGTCCCACATTTATGTAGAACTCGAAAGCCACGGAGAACTTATCGTCCATTAACCGCGTGGAAATGAAGATGCATTGCGAATTGCCTAAATCCAAATTGCGATGGCAGACGGCATTATCGCTCAGGGCGACATCGTAGCGGTCGGCGATAACGGTGTCGTCCCCTTGATTTACGGTAAGGGGAACAAAGTAATAAGCCTTTCCGTGCAGTGCCGCGGCAGCGGAATCGGGAACAGCGGCGACCATTCTTTGCAGATCTGAGGCCGCAACTGAGGTTTCACCGGAGGATGCGAAACAGATTCCATTGGGGGCTTGGGAGACAGGCGACTGGCGCACCACTTCTGCGGGAGCGCGGGTGATTACCGATGCAACTTGCGACATGAACGTTATTCTAGCGCATGAGGGCGACAAGAAAAGCAGGCCTAGTTCGTACTAGCTGATGTAGTTTATAGGGAGATGCTTATGCAGTCCCGACGCCCTAAGTTGGTCTGGGTCTTTCCACGAATACTTTTGGTGACGTTTATTTTGACGGCGTTTTCTTTTGCGGTCAGTCTATTGCTGGGAATTTTTGGAATTGTTATTGGGGCGCGCCTAAGAGGCGGTGTTGTGGACATGAGATTTGCTTACAGACACGTCGCCGCGCCGGTCGCAGCGGTCGTGGGGATCATTGTTTTGGTTTCGGCGACAGTGATGGAGATGCGGCACTACCGTCAAAGCAGGACGTTGGCAGAAATCGAAAAGGCGAGCGTTAGAGGATGAGCTTTCCGAAAATTGCGATACCGATGCCTCATTCGGGTGATCCGGAATATGCGGGGCGCTCGCTTCCGCAGTACGAAGAGGCGGTGGCGATGGCTGGCGGCGTGCCGGTGCGGATTCCTTTGGATCGGGAACCGGGCGAAGTGATGAAACTCATTGAAGAGTGCGATGGCGTGCTTTTGCCCGGCAGTAAAGCGGACGTTGATCCTTCAAAGTACGATGCGCGGCGCAATGCTAAGACGGAAGCGGCGGACCCGCAGCGCGATACCGTGGATGAGTTGCTATTGCAGGATGCGTACAACATGCGCAAGCCGATTCTAGGAATCTGTTACGGGCTGCAAATTTTGAACGTGTATCGCAGCGGAACTTTGCTTCAGCATATTGAGTCGCCGGTAAATCACGAGGCGGGCAAAAATGTTGCGGTGGCACACACGGTCAAAATCAATCGCGATTCGAAACTGGCGGAACTGGTTGGTGGTAAGGTCACGATCCCGGTGAACTCAAGCCATCATCAGTCTGCTGAAATGATCGGGGACGGCCTGAAGATCGTGGCGCGGTGCGGCGAAGATGGAATCATTGAAGGGCTCGAAGGGACATCGCCCGATCATTTCGTGATGGCAGTGCAATGGCATCCGGAGCGGTCGGTGGGAGACGATGCAAATTCTCGAGCGATTTTTGCGGCCTTTACTGAGGCGGCTAGGAAGCCGCTAATGGAGGAGTCTCCGCAGCACAGGTAGGGATGCTTGGGTGATCTGAGTTTCCGCGAGGGGAAGCTCAGGCTCAGCATGACACTGTAGTCATCGCGGTAGATTTTCAAAGCCGCTGGTGGTTGGGTCGGCGACCCACTGCCAGGCGCGCCGTCCGTTCTCGCGCACCACACTTCGAGCTTCACCGTATTCCACCAGTCGGTTGAGCACCGTAGTCACCGAAGCCAGTGGATCTTTGTGACGCAAAAGGACGGGAGGATTCTTTCGCTGAATTCGTTCGCAAACTTCGCGCGCACTGATCGGGGCTGCGGCTTCCATCAATACCATTCTGCAAACTTTGGTGAATCCCGGTTGTCGTGAAGGAGTCTTACGATCAACGAGTTCCATCAATTCATCGGTGAGAATCTCATCTCCAAAAATATTCGCAAGGCCAGAAATCGTCTGCTTGATGGTGCCGATGCGTTTCATGATCCGCGAACGCTCGTCAATCAGCTGTTTCAGCTCTTCATGCGCGGCACTCAACACTTCTTTGACGTGCGATCCGGTGGGTTGCGTAGCAAGCATTGGCGAAACATTTTGTGCGAATGCGACTTCCATGGAATTTTCTCCTCGGCGATCGTGACTTTTTATTTCATACGGCAAAAGCCGGCGGGATGTTCCAAAGTGATCAGGGGAATCCATATGATTTGAGAGTCGTTGAACTTTAGACGTTGTCATCCGCGAAACGTTATGTGCTTCCGTCCGGCCGGAATCCATTAACCAGATAAACTAAAGATTACGTTGAGCGCAGAATAAATCACTCTAAAGTGAGCCTTCCGTTCCTTTATTGGGCGTGAATTGAAGATATTTCCTGCTGCGATTTGGTGGAACCCGCCTACAATCGTGGAGTGAGATATTACAAAACAAGACCGATGAAGGGTGGCACACTTTTCCTTTGCACGCTGTGCGAGCATCGGGTTTCGACGCTGGATTTCCGTCGCGAAAACGGAAACTGCCGCACCCAGGCCGCCACGTCGATCAACCTGCACGCTCACTCCGCCCACCGGCAACAGGTGCCGCCATTGGCTGCGGATGCTTATCAGCGAGTTTGGCGGGCATAGTTAGTGCGCGGATTCCCTCTCTGATGGAAAGAATTCGGCACTTGCGCGTGGTATAATTCTTGTTACTCCAAATTACTTAAATTGATGCAAATACAAGCGGTTAATGGGCAATTGGCCCGTGAACTGCGCTTGGCTAAGGGCTCATAAATGGCTGACGATCAAGACCCCCTACTTCCTCTGACTCCCCCTCCGGGCGACGGCGGTATTCCGGGTGCGGCGAATATTCAACCCGTCAATATTGAAGACGAAATGAAGCGGTCGTATCTCGACTATTCCATGTCGGTGATCATTGGCCGCGCGCTGCCTGACGTGCGCGATGGATTGAAGCCGGTACATCGGCGAATTTTGTACACCATGCAGCAGATGGGACTGCTTCCCAATCGCGGCACGCGCAAGTGCGCCCGCATCGTCGGAGAAGTGATGGGCAAGTACCATCCGCATGGAAATCTTGCGGTGTATGACGCTTTGGTTCGCCTCGCGCAGCCATTTGCAATGCGCTATCCGCTGGTCGATGGGCAGGGGAATTTCGGATCGGTGGATGGGGATCCGCCGGCGGCGGACCGATATACGGAAGCCAAGTTGACGCGGGTTGCCAGTGCGCTTCTGGAAGATCTGGATAAAGATACTGTCGATTTTCGTCCGAACTATGACGGGAATGAAATCGAGCCGGATGTGCTTCCCACGCGTATTCCGAATTTGCTGGTGAATGGCTCGAATGGGATTGCTGTGGGGATGGCGACCAATATCCCTCCGCATAATTTAACGGAGATTGTGGATGCGACGATCACGCTGGTGAACAATCCCTCAACCCAACTGCCAGAAATATTGAAGATTGTTAAAGGGCCGGACTTTCCGACTGCCGGAATCATTCACGGTAAAGCTGGGATTTTCGAAGCCTACAAAACTGGGCGCGGACGCTTCATGATGCGCGCCAAGGCAGGCATCGAGACTTTCAACAAAGACCGCGAAGCCATCGTCGTTACCGAGATCCCCTATCAGGTAAACAAGGCACGTTTGATTGAGCGTATTGCAGCCTTGGTAAACGACAAGGTCGTTGACGATATTTCTGACATTCGCGACGAGAGCGATCGCGATGGCATGCGCATTGTTATTGAGTTGAAGCGCGGAGCCGAACCGCAGATCGTGCTTAATCAGCTTTTCAAGCACACATCGATGCAGGAAGGTTTCAGCATGATCTTCCTGGCGGTCGTCAACAATCAGCCCAAAGAAATGGGGTTGATTCAGGCGATCCAGCACTTCATCGATCATCGTGTCGATGTGGTGCGCCGGCGCACCGCGTATTTGTTGCAACGGGCGAAAGAGCGCGAGCACATTTTAGAGGGCTACAAGACTGCGCTCGATCATCTGGACAACGTCATCACCATTATTCGCGCCAGCGGCAACCGCTCCGAGGCCCGCGAAAATTTGGTCGCCTATTTTGGCGGACGCAAAATTGACATCAACGTTACCGGGCGCGCTCCGAAGCTCGATCCGGAAAAACCTTTCACTGCGATTCAGGCGGACGCGATTTTGGAACTGCAACTACACCGTTTGACGCGGCTTTCAATCGACGAGATCACTAAAGAGTTGGGCGTAGTGCGAGAAAATATCGGCGAATTCGAATCGATTCTCGGATCAGAGAAGAAGCTTCGCAACGTCATCATCAAAGAGCTAGAAGAAGTGAAAAAACTTTACGGCGACGAACGCCGCACAGTGATTGAAGACGAAGCTGCGGAGATCAAACTAGAAGACCTGATTGCCGACGAACAAATGGCGGTCACGGTCAGCCACACCGGGTATCTCAAGCGCACTGCGATCAGCACGTATCGCAACCAGCGGCGCGGTGGCACGGGCCGCATGGGGATGAAGACGCGCGACGAAGATTTCGTCGAGCACTTATTCATCGCGTCCACGCACGCTTATATTTTGATTTTCACCAATACCGGCCGTGTTTATTGGTTAAAAGTCTACGAAATTCCTGACGTGGGAGCAGCGGGCAAGGGTAAGCACGTCGGCAACCTTGCGGGCCTGCAAGCCGGAGAAACGGTTCGCACCATGGTAGCCGTCCGCAATCTCGAAGAATCGAGCAGGTACATTTTCTTCGCCACGCGCAACGGAACGGTGAAGAAAACCGAGTTGAAAGATTTCTCCCACGTGCGTTCCATGGGAATTATCGCTATCAGCATCGATTCAGGGGATGAACTTGTTGCGGTACGCATCACCGATGGACATCAGATCATTTTCCTGGCTTCGCATGATGGGCAGGCTATTCGCTTCGACGAAAACGATGTGCGCTCTATGGGCCGAAACGCCGGCGGAGTTCGGGGCATGAAGCTCGACGAAGGCGATTACATTGTAGGCATGGCTACCACCATCAAACCGGGTGCGCCTAAGATCCACAAAGAGGGCGAACCCGAGGAAGTGGCGGTCAAGGGATCGCTGATTCTTTCCGTAACCGAAAATGGATACGGCAAACGCACCTTAGCGGACGAATACCGACTGCAATCCCGCGGCGGGTCTGGAGTCATCAACGTCAAGACTACGGAACGCAACGGCAAAGTCGTCGGCATCTCGCAAGTCGCGGAAGATTCTGAGGTGATGCTGATCAGCCAGTACGGAAAGATCATCCGCATCGAATCGAAACTCATTCGCGAAACGGGACGGTCCGCCCAGGGCGTGCGCTTGCTCAATATTGAGACTGGGGATCGAGTCGCCGCTGCGGTCGTCATTCCGCCGGATGAACAGGCGGGGGGAAATGGTGGGTTGATTCAGTAGCCTTCGTTTGGCTGAGCGCGATACAGAATGCCCCTGAGCTTGCCTACAGTTTTATTGGGATTGTCGGCGGATTCATTCGAAGTTATCGTGAGCATAGTTTCCCTCAATGACCCTACCTTTTCAGGCAGGAGTTCGATAGGAATCGAACTCCTGCTCCTGTCTCTCTGCTGGACTCGGTAACGCCTTCGCCATTATGATTCGTGTCTCGTGATTGGACAGACCATAGCGCACTATCGCATTCTCAGTCGCCTCGGCAGCGGGGGGATGGGAGTGGTTTATGAGGCTGAGGACCTTACGCTTGGACGCCGGGTGGCGCTGAAGTTCTTGCCTCCGGAAGTTGCCAGTGAGACGGTAGCCCTGGAGCGGTTCATGTTGGAAGCGCGGGCGGCTTCGGCGTTGAACCATCCCAACATCTGCACAATCCATGCGGTGGAGAATGCTGACGCGCAATCATTTATTGCGATGGAATTGCTCGAGGGAAACACTCTGGATGTGACGCTGGCGGTTGGACCGTTGCCCGCGGACCGCATGCTGGAAATCAGCGCACAACTCGCGGACGCACTTGATGCAGCGCACGCCAAGGGAATCGTGCATCGCGATATTAAGCCGGCGAATATATTCATCACGCAGCGCGGTGCGGTCAAGATTTTGGATTTTGGATTGGCAAAGTTGACGCAAACGGCGCAATCGTCAACGGAAACCATGGCCACGCAGAATGATTCTCGCACCGCGCATCTCACCAGTCCTGGGAGCACTGTTGGCACAATCGCATACATGTCGCCTGAGCAGGCTCGAGGCGAGGTGCTGGACAACCGCACCGATTTGTTTTCGCTGGGGACGGTCATATATCAAATGGCGACCGGCAAACTCCCCTTCGAGGGGAAGACATCGGCGGTGATTTTTCACGCAATCCTGGAGAAGGAACCGGTGCCAGCGGTGGAGATTAATCCGTCGCTGTCTCCGAAGTTTCAGGAAATTATTTATAAGGCGCTCGAGAAGGATCGTGATCTGCGATACCAATCCGCCGCGGACTTGCGCGGGGACATCAAGCGATTGCAGAGGGACGCGGGATCGGGTCGGGCCAAGCCGGCGTCGTCCTCGGGGGTTGTGGCTGCGACATCGGGAGTTCGTCCCGCGAGCAGTTCAAGCTTTGCGTCGGCCGCTCGCGAAAATAAGTTGGGCGCGGGCATAACAACTCTGGTTGCGCTGGTTTTGTTCGCGGCTGCGGCTTATGGGGTTTACGCTTTTCTCTCCCGCTCGCGAACCGCCCCATTTGAAAACATAGCAGTGCAGAAAATTACGGACAGCGCCAAAGCGGCGGCGGCGGCAATTTCGCCAGACGGGAAGTACGTTCTCAATGTAATGGACGACAACGGGCAGGAAAGTCTTTGGCTGCGTAATGTGCCGACCAACAGCAATACGCAGGTGGTTGCGCCAGCAAAGGCCCATTACACCGGGCTGCGATTTTCTCCCGACGGAAATTATCTTTACTTTGTGCGCAGCGACGCTGCCAATACCGGAATCGAGTTTCTGTACCGTGCGCCGGTGCTGGGAGGAACCCCACAAAAGTTGGCCAGTGATGTGGATTCCAACATCACGTTCTCGCCGGACGGGCGGCAGTTTGCGTTTTTGAGGTACAACGATCCTGATCCGGGCAAATACCGCCTTTTGATTCAACCCGCTAATGGCGGCGAGGAAAAGATTCTGGCTAGCGGACCTGTTACCAAATGTATTTTTGGATTGAGTTGGTCACCTGACGGAAAAAGCCTGGTCTGCGGTATTCTGCAGCCCGACACTGCGCTTGCGGGCCTAGTTGAAACTGATGTGAGCACCGGGCAACAGAAAATCTTTTTCCATACTAATGGCATTTTGTCCGACATTACTTGGCTGCCCGACGGCAAAGGGTTGCTGGTCTTGTCGCGAGATCAGACTTCAAACTACACACGCAATCAAATTGGGTATGTTTCGTATCCGGACGGAAAGTATCGCGCGGTGACCAGAGACATCAATAATTACTCCGGACTCAGTGTGGCAGCGGATGGGCACACGCTGGCTACCGTTCTAAACGAAGGTCACTGGAATTTGTTTCTTACGCCGGCATCGTCGGCGAATACTAGCGACGCGAAACAGATCACTTCGGGTAGGCCGCTACGGCAGTTTAGCTGGATGCCGGATGGGAAACTTGTGATTGCTGAGGAAGAAGCGCTCAGCGTGCTCGATCCTGCCACCGGTGAAAAAATCATGCTGGCAACCGATGAGCATACCCTGACGGCCGCTCCAGCGGCGTGTGCCAACGGGAAGTACATTGTCTTCGACTGGGCGGGTTACGCGGGAAAACGGACCCAAATCATTGGGCGCATGGACGCGGGCGGGGGAAATCTGAAAGCGCTTACAGACGGCAAAGTGGATGAAGGCCCAGTGTGCTCATCGGATGGGCAATGGGTGTTTTACCGCGATTCTGGCAATAATGGGCAATTGATGAAAGTCTCTATTGAGGGGGGGACGCCGCAAAGTATTTCGGACAAGCCAGTGGCGGGTAGTTTTGACATCTCTCCTGATGGAAAGTTTGCGACGTTCGTTACGTTCGAACATACTGGCGACCACGTGTTTCAACTATTAGAGGTTCCCACAGATTCGAAGGGCCCGGAGAAAAAGGTCGAATTGCAGCATTGGCCGTCTGGTGCGCTGCGGTTCACTCGCGATGGGAAGGCGCTGGTTTATCCAGTGCGTACTGGCGACGTTGATAATCTCTGGCAGCAGCCGCTCGATGGATCGGCGGGAAAACAGATTACGAATTTCACGTCCGAGCATGTTGGGGACAGTTTTGGCTGGTCGTTCGATGGGAGCAAATTGGGATTGATTCGCGGGCACGTGGATTCGGATGTGGTTTTGATTCGCGATTCTAAGATGTAGGATTAGAAACCAAATTCAATTGAGGCAGGGATCCTTCGACTTCGGGAAGACAATAAAAATCAAGACAATATCTCTTTCAAAATTTTTCTAAGCGCAAAGACTATCTCCTTACTTTATCAACTCAAGTCCTCCCGATTCGCAGCAGTTCGATCACATTCCACAATGCATTTGCAGAGAGTAGTGTCCACAGGCAAGTCAGCACGATGGTTCGGCTTGAACTTTCCAGCAGGTCGGCGGATATTCCTGCTATGAAGAGCATTAAGAAAGGGACCGCCATAAGTTGGAATCCGAATCCGGGATAATGAGGCGCGGCTAGGCTAAGCAACAAAAAGATGGCCGCAACAAACAGTTGAGCAGTATTGCCAAAGTAACGGGTCCTTGGCCAAGCGAGATAGGCGAGAAGGGCGACCGGCAAGGCCAGCACTAGTCCTGGCCCACCGTGATTGAGTCGCGTGAAGGCCTGCGCATAGTCTCCCCGCATACTGAATGCTCGCCAGGTTATTTCTGCGAATTTTGCGTGACGAATTCCTTGCGAAAAAATTGCGCCATGCATCCCGTAGGAAAAATAGATAAGAACAACCGCAAGCGCACACGCCGCCGCCCATATGGTTACGGCTGCTCCGCGACGTGTGGGGGCGAGATAGAGCATAAAGCCCAGAGCAAGTGGCGCGGCCACGATCAACGAAAATTGAGATCCTACGGCGAGCGCCAGCGATACCCCCAATAGAACGGTGCGCCGCCAGTTCCACAAAACTACCTCTCGGGGAGCGTACAGTGTGTGTGCGACTGCGATTCCGGTGAAAATCGCTCCGAAGGCCCCCCATGCCGCACCTATCTCAGCCTCCGCATTCCACAATGCAGCTGACCGAATGATTTCGGGGCAGAAGCAATACAAGGTGAGAGCGACAAAGCCCCCAGCATTTCCATAGAGGCGTCGGGCGACATACCATATCGAAGCGCCCAACAGCGTTCCAAATAAGAGGAATGGAATGCGTTCGAGCCAGACCCAGGAGCGGGCAGAGGCGGAATGTTGCCAGCCTAAAAGCGGGGCCGATAAGATCGCATACCAAAGTGGAGAATGGTTGGGGTCGTATCCGTCATTGGAATCGAGTTCGGGCGAGGGAAGCGTTCCGGCTTCGACGCGGCCAATAGACGGCACTCCAGCGATGGATTCACCACGCCATTGACGCAATCCTTCCTGAACGTGGAAAAGTTCGGTTGAACTGACTTCCGGGGAAATTCGCGCGATGAGCCAAATACACTGCGCCAGAAAGATAACTAACAGGAGGGCCGCCAAAACTTGGGGGCGTCCGAAGCGTTCGCGGCTAAAAAATTTGCGCATGAAGGCAGACCGAGTGTTTTACCATGTTCGGGGCCAGCATAGGGGTTTTCGATATGGATGAAGCAGCAGAAGTACCGCAGCCACCGCAACCAGTGGGAGTTACAGGTCCAGAAAAGTTCCAGCTTTCGGCCACTACGGCTATGCCGTCTCGCCGCATGCGCAATGTTTTTTTCTCGGACAACACGCCGAGGGCGGGGTGGCGCTTCGTTTTATATCTCTTACTTTTCACTGCGATGGCATTTGTATTAAGCCGATCCATGCACTATGCGGCGCATCACGTTTTGCGCAGTCTTCCCCACTTGTGGTTTGCGCTCATAGGAGAAGGGCTGGTATTGATTGCGGCAATAGTCGCCGCGGTCATTATGAGTAGCATCGAAAAGCGACCATTCGGCGAGTACGGATTGCCGAGGCAAAGCGCATTTGGTACACATTTTTGGACTGGCTGCGCGTGGGGATTGCTGGGAATCTCGTCACTGTTGCTGGCCATTCACATAGCTGGCGATTTTTCATTCGGCAATTTCGTGTTGCACGGCGCTCGCTTGCTCAAGTTCGCCGCGTTCTGGGGGTTACTGTTTCTTCTAGTGGGTTTCTTCGAGGAATTTTTATTTCGCGGGTACACGCAATTTACTTTGACCCAAGGAATGGGATTCTGGCCGGCTGCGATATTGCTGTCGACGGTGTTTGGGGCGGTCCATTTGGGCAACCAGGGTGAAGCCCTTCTGGGCGCGCTGGCAGCTTCGTTCATCGCCCTGTTCTTTTGCTTAACTCTTCGCCGCACGGGCACTCTGTGGTTCGCCGTGGGTTTTCACGCCGCCTGGGATTGGGGCGAAAGTTATCTTTACTCAGTGCCCGACAGTGGGCAGGTCTCTCCCGGCCACTTGCTGAGTTCGTCGTTTCACGGGTCGCGATGGATTACGGGAGGCACGGTGGGCCCGGAAGGCAGCGTACTCGTATTCATTTTGATCGCAGCGCTGTGGCTTTTGTTTGATCGCATTTATCCGGAAGCCAAGTATGGCAATCATATTCAATTACAAAGTTCGGCTGTTTCCAGTTCGGCGACGGTTAATGCAAATCTTTCGGGATTGCGGGACAATGAAGTTTGAGGTCATTTATGGATAAGAAAATGGAAGGTGCGCCGCAGATCACTCCGCATGATCCGGAACATGTAGGCAGCCGGCGCGATCCGGAAGAACGTCCCACTGCACATGAAGAAGGGGACCGCGAAAAATCATTCGACAAAACGTTGGCGGATTCTTTTCCGACCAGCGATCCTCCGTCGTCGATTCCTGACCCTAGTGGGGACGAACGATCTCTCGCGACATCTCCTGAGACTTCAGATGATCGTCTGTTGACTGGATTGAAGGTGGGAAGCTGGGCGGCACTTTCCATCGATGACCGCAAGGTTGTGGGGACGGGCGCGACGCAGGAAGAAGCTGAGGCCGACGCAAAGAAGCGGCATCACAGCCAAATTGAGTTGGTGCAGGTGCCGCGGAGAAAAAAGGCGTCGTGAGGTCTTTGGGTCACGTGGTGTCATCTCGAGTTGAACCAGTCGAAAGACCTGGCTCACTAAAGGGACAAACGATCTAGGGCGGGAAGGCAACCACAAGGTCTTTCGAGTGCGGAACTGGACTCGCATGCGAGTCCAGTTCCTCCGCTCAAGATGACAATATATTTAGAAGCGCACCGATTTGAAAGTTAGATATCCAGGTTCTTCACATCCAGCGCGTTCTCTTCGATGAATTTTCGGCGGGACTCTACATCTTCGCCCATTAGCGTGGTGAAGATGGTTTCGCACTCGGCAATGTCTTCGAGTTTGACGGAGAGCAGAGTGCGACGCTCGGGATCCATGGTGGTTTCCCACAGCTGGGGAGCAGTCATTTCGCCGAGTCCTTTGTAGCGTTGGACGGTGAAGTCTTTGCGGCCTTCGGCAAGGACGTATTCGAAAAGTTCGCGCGGAGTCTGCTTCTCGACAACTTGTGGTTCAGCAGGCTTTTTCTTTCCGGTCGCAGGCTTGGGCGCGTTGTCGGTACCAATGTTCTCTGCCATGCCATCGGGGCTCTCCGTGTTATCCGCGTCAGCACTGGTCTTGCCAGGTTTGGCGATAGTCTCCACGACGAACGGCGGCTGCATGTAGGGCTCGATTTGCTTGAACTTGGAGAGCAACTGGCGATATTCAGCGGTGGACGCGAGTTCCCAGTTGATCAAATGTTCAGCGCCCTGCGAAGTTACGTAGCGGACTTCCCACAGGCTATGCTCTTCTTCGAAGCGGCTTTCGACTTCTTTGAAGGCGCGGGCCTTTTGCATTTTCCTTAATTCTTTCTCCAGTTTTTCGATTTTCTTTGGCGGCGTATCTTTGTCGCCTTCGAAATCGGAGCGCTTGGAAAGATCGTGCTTGGGCAGAATTTCGCCCACGTGTTCATCGCGCAGGCGCTTTCCGACTTTATCGAAGAAAGTCAGATACTCGTTTAGAACGGTAATGAATTTCGCCAATGCTGTGCCTTCCAGCTTGGCTGCGCCCTCGCCGTAACGGACGATGAGGCCATCGGATGCACGTTTCACCATGACCTTTACGAATTCGCGATCATCTTTGATGTATTGCTGGGTCTTGCCTTTCTTGATCGAGTAAAGCGGCGGCTGCGCGATAAAGACGTTACCGCGTTTGATTAGGTCCTGCATGTGCCGGAAGAAGAACGTCAACAACAAGGTGCGGATGTGACTGCCATCGACATCGGCGTCAGTCATCAGAATGATTTTGCCGTAACGGAGTTTCGCGGGGTCGAAATCTTCTTTGGAGATCCCGGTGCCGAGGGCGGTAATCATGGCACGAATTTCTTCGTGGCCCAGCATCTTGTCATAGCGAGCTTTTTCTACGTTTAGAATTTTTCCTTTGAGCGGAAGGATGGCCTGAAAACGACGGTCGCGTCCTTGCTTGGCCGTGCCGCCTGCCGATTCACCCTCGACCAGGAACAGTTCGCAGCGCTCTGGCTGCCGTTCAGAACAATCTGCTAGTTTGCCGGGGAGTCCACCGCCGTCGAGGGCGCCTTTTCGTCGAGTCAGATCGCGGGCCTTGCGTGCGGCCTCACGGGCACGGGCGGCTTCGATGGCCTTATTGATGATCTTTCTTCCGACGGTTGGATTCTGTTCGAGATATGCGCCGAGCTTTTCGTTGACAAATGCCTGAACTACTCCCGCGATGTCGGAGTTTAGTTTGCCTTTGGTCTGCCCTTCGAATTGGGGTTGGGGAAGCTTCACGCTGATGACCGCGACCAAGCCTTCGCGAACGTCGTCGCCGGTGAGATTTTCTTTTACGTCTTTGAACAGTCCCATCTGCTGGCCCGCATTGTTGATGGTGCGAGTGAGCGCGGTGCGGAAACCCGAGAGATGGGATCCACCGTCGACGGTGTTGATGTTGTTCGCGAAGCTGAAGACGGTCTCGGAATACGCGTCGTTATATTGCAAGCCTATTTCCATGACCACTTGGTCGCGGTCGGCTTCCATGTAGATTGGCTTATCGTGCAGGACTTGCTTGCCGCGATTGAGATGCTTAATAAATTCAGCGATTCCGCCGTTGTATTTGAATTCTGTGGTCTTGGCTTCGCCAGTCTTCGCATCGGTGGCGCGCTCGTCGGTGAGGGTGATCAGCAGACCTTTATTCAGGAAGGCGAGTTCTCGCAGCCGCTGGGCCAGGGTGTCGTAGTTGTATTCGGTGGCGGTAAAGATGCTTCGGTCGGGAAGGAAGTGAACCTTGGTGCCGCGCTTCTTGGTGGCCCCGGCCTTCTTTAATTTGCTGGTGGGCTCGCCTTTCGAGTAAGTCTGTTCCCAGGTGAATCCATCGCGCCAGATTTCCAACTCCAACTCTTCGCTCAGTGCGTTAACACAAGAGACTCCGACGCCGTGGAGTCCTCCTGAAACTTTGTAGGAGGAGCTGTCGAATTTTCCTCCCGCGTGCAGCTTGGTCATGACGACCTGCGCCGCGGGAACTTTTTCTCCATCGATTTCCATGGAATCCACTGGAATGCCGCGCCCGTTATCGACGACGGTGATGGAATTATCGAGATGGATGGCGACTTCGACTTTGTCAGCGTGCCCAGCTAGGGCTTCGTCCACCGAGTTATCGACGACTTCGTAAACCAGATGGTGAAGTCCCATCTCGCCGGTCGAGCCGATATACATGGCCGGGCGTTTGCGAACCGCCTCCATGCCACCGAGGACTTTTATGGAGTCGGCATTATAGTCGGCATTGCCTTCATTTCCATTGGCGCTGGGGCGACCGTTCTTACTTTTTGGATCGTCTAGTACGGCCGTGCTCATCTCTTTAGTGGCCATTCAACTCCGCGGTAAACTACGTTTTTGTAGCGCGTGGACAGCGTCAACAGGTCTTGGTCGAAATTCGTTCAACCTGCTGAAATTATTGGGACTTATGGGGGTACCGGATTAGGTTAATTATATCACGCGAGGCGCCATTTTTGACTGTGGAAGCAGGTGCATAAGTAGCCTATTTCCCACGTTTAGACGGTTACCTTTGTGGTGCCTTTTGAGGCGTCAAATCATCCAATTTTGAGTTAGTTTCGTCTTTGCGACGAAAGGGACGCCGGAGTTAGAAGAAGACTCCAATCCGACAGGCCCACCTGGTTACCAGTTGCGCTGCATGATTGAAACGGCAAACTGTTTGCGTGATTTTGATAAGGGTCGTGCTGTTAACATATAGGTATATATAGGAGACGGCTCTCACTATGGGTGTTCCGGTATCGCAGATGTGGACGGTGGTGACTTACGTCCTGGGGCAAAAACTTGCACGGCGTAAGCAGTATCCGCTTGTGCTTATGCTGGAGCCTTTGTTCCGCTGTAACTTGGCGTGCGCGGGATGTGGCAAAATCCAGTACCCGGCCCACATTTTGAAACGGGAACTAACTCCCGAAGAGTGTTTTCGCGCGGTGGACGAGTGTGGCGCTCCGATGGTTTCGATCCCCGGCGGCGAACCGCTCATGCATCCGCAAATTAAGGAGATCGTCGAAGGCCTGGTCGCGCGCAAGAAATATATCTATCTCTGCACCAACGCGCTGCTGCTCAAAGAGAAAATTCATCTTTTCAAGCCGAGCAAATATCTGACCTTCAGCGTGCATATGGATGGGCAACGCGAGCACCACGACTTTTCGGTGTGCCGCGAAGGTGGGTACGACATTGCCGTCGAGGGAATTCGCGAGGCGCTGAAGCTGGGCTTCCGTGTCACCACGAATACGACTTTGTTTGACGGCGCCGATCCCAACAGCGTGCGCGCTTTCTTCGACGAAATGATGGACCTCGGCGTCGAAGGCATGATGCTTTCTCCGGGATATTCCTACGATAAAGCCCCCGACCAGCAACATTTTTTGGGACGAGCGAAGACGCGGAGAATGTTTCGCGCGATTCTTTCCAATAGAAAAAAGAGCTGGAAATTCAATCTGTCGCCGTTGTTTCAGGAATTTCTCATGGGCAAGCGGCAGTATGCGTGCACTCCGTGGGGCATGCCGACTTACAATATTTTTGGCTGGCAAAAACCTTGCTACCTTCTTCAGGACGGATACGCAGACTCGTTCGAGCAACTGCTCGATGAAACTGACTGGGCGAATTATGGGACGGAATCAGGGAACCCTAAGTGCGCGAACTGCATGGTGCACAGCGGATACGAGGCATCGGCGGTTAACGATCAGTTTGGATCGTTGCGCGGATTTTATGACACGGTGAAAGCGACGTTGTTCAGCCGATATCCTGACCGCGGGGCTTTGCGGCTGTTGGATGAGGCTGCCGATTCTGGTCACGCCGCGACGCTGGTGCAGATTGAATCTTCCAGCGAATCCCTTCAGGAGACTCGCGGATGAGCAATGTTTCGCAGGAAGCTCAGTCTGCTGTGAATCCAGACACGCTGGAGCTCGCCCCGGGGCATGAGCGCGAGAAACTCGAAGGCTGGATTCCGTCCCTCGCGACGGAAACCGAAATTCGGCAGGCTCTGGAAAAAGCATTCGACTTTCGCGGCGACATTTCTATCACTCGTAAAGACGGCAGCAAAATTGAAGGATATTTATTTGATCGGCGTAGCGCATTGACTTTGCCTGATTCATTTGTGCGCATTTTCGAAAAGGGCACGGCGAAGAAAATTCTGATTTCGTATTCCGACATCGCCGCGCTGGCATTCAGCGACCGCGATCCTGCTGCGGGAAAGAGCTGGGAGGCGTGGCTGAAGAAATACCAGGAAAAGAAAGCCGCCGGAGAAAAGAACATCGGCATTGCGCCGGCAGTGCTCGAATAAGGCACACCACAATCTACGTCATGTTGAGCGCTGTGGCTGGTCCGCGGAGCGCGACAGCGTCGAGACATCTCTGCGTCTCTCTTCACTCGGCCAGCGTTTCAATCTTTTGCCGGGAAAAATAATCTCAAAGAGTTACAGCACAAATGGGATAGAGGTCCTTCGACTTGGTTCTTCTTCGCAAGCGAAGAAGAACAGGCGCTCAAGATGACAATAGGTTATTTCTTTGCCACTCCGAATTTTAGTTTCTCTATCAGTTCGACTACATCTTCATCGCTTCCGCCGATCAGCGTGAATGACAGAACGTAGCCTTTTGACCACATGAGCAGCGAGCTTTGATGCATGGTCACTCCAGCATTCGCCTTGGTGAAATCGCGGCGGACGATGTTTTTGCCGTCTACTGGAAATTCGTACGGATCGTTGACCGCTTTGAAGCCTTTGGAGACAACCATCTCCGACAGCGGGCCGAAATAATCAGCGGCATTTTTTAGTCCTGGATAGGAAGTGGCACTCTCGGCTGCGATCACCACCGCGGAATTGACCGTCTGCCCGCTGGCTGCGGGGGGGCGTTCGAAGACGGCAAGCAATACTCTTGACTTCGCTGTCTCGGTGTCTTCCCGCATTTCAGGAGTGCGATCCACCCATCCGAACGGAACTTGGTAGGAGAATTGGAAATAATTGTTTCGATAAAGGTCTGCGATCAGGGAACCATCATCCAGTTTGGCGCTCGTGGTGGCGCGAGGCTTCGAAACTTTGGAAGGGCTTGAAGTTTCTTGAGCGAAGCTAGAAAGGGCGAATGACACACACAGGACCGCGATTTGCGGTGGTCTCATGGACTGATGTTACAGGAGTGAGTTTTAGGAGAATTCTCTTACTTCTGAGTCATGACCAGTTGGCCGTTCTCTACTTTCATGTCCCCAACGTTGTCGGGCAATTTAAGGCGGTCCTTTTGTTCTCCGAGTTTTTTCTGTAGTGCATCATTCACCAGCGAGACGGGCACGTTTAGGTCGCCGACTTTAAATTCGGTGGGATCGAAGGTCGCATATCCGTCTTTAGAACCGAGATGTCCGGCGAGGGTTACATAGACGTCTTTGCCGGCGATCTTGGTGACGAATTGTCCGCGAGCCACGTCTCCATCGAAATTGACTTGGTAGTCTTTCACTTCGGGCTCGCCTGAGGCAATGGCGGTGTCTGCCGACGAAGGGATGCCAGTGGGAACTCCACCGCTGGGTGCTGACTGCATTGAGGACATCGGAATGGTTGAGGCGGCTTGCATCAAGGCGGCACCGACTTCCTGGGAGTTCAGCCGGACTTCAGCGGGCGGTTTCCCGGTATCCTTGGGTTCCTCGAATTGCTGCACCTTGGCCTGAAATGATTGGGCGTTGGCGGCCGCCACCTCAGGCGCTTGCGGCGACGCGACTGGCTGGGGCTTCTTCAGCACCAGGAAAAGCGCGAGCGCAGACGAGACCAGGGTGGAGACGCTAATGACGCGGTCGATCTTCCACTTCTTCATCGCGATGCTCCTGCACCCGGGATCGAGGGGAGGATGCGTTTATGTTACAGCTAGCGGTGGCGCGTGAAGCATGACTGAGGTCGTTGGCCGTGCGGCCCTTTAGAGATACTGATGGAGGCTTGCGTCAGCATCAGTTACATTACTTTTGCCGCTCATGGACCTCTCCCAACTTGAAGTTTTCGTGACAGTCGCGCGAGAGGGACGCTTTTCGCGCGCTGCGGAAAAACTGCATCGCACACAATCGGCGATCAGCCAGTCGATACAAAAACTTGAGCAGGATGTCGGAGAACCGCTGCTTGACCGCTCCTCGCGCGGGGGATTGCTGACCGATGCCGGACGAGTTTTATTCGACTACGCCGAACGCTTGCTCAATCTGCGTGAAAGTGCGCAAGAAGCTTTGGTGGAATTGCGGGAACTGCAAAAAGGGAAACTCGCGATTGCGGCGAACGAGTTCACCGCGCTCTATCTTCTACCGGTGCTTGGCGAGTTTATGCGGCTGCATCCCATGATCAAGGTGATGGTGAAGCGATCATTGGGCAGCCACATTCCTGACGACGTGCTGGCGCACAATTGCGAACTCGGCGTACTGACGTACGATCCGCAAGATCCTTTGCTGCGGTCTATGGTGGTTTATCTTGACGAGCTGATTTTTGTAGTGCCCCCGCAGCATCGGCTGGCCAAGGAAAGTGAGGTGAGCATAAGGCAGCTTGGGGCCGAATCATTTGTGGCTCACATCGTTTCGTCGCCGTATCGGGAGAAAGTGATTCAGGCTTTTAAGCAACACAAGACTCCGTTGCACATGAATATAGAATTACCGACGTTGCAGGCGATCAAGACCTTCGTCGCCATGGGGAACGGCGTGGCCTTGCTGCCAGAAATTAGCGTGGAAAGCGAGTTGGCGCGGGGAGAGTTGGTCAGGATACCAGTTCGTGAATTGAAGCTGCATCGCAAGCTGAGGATGATCCACCGGAAGTCAGCCAGTTTGTCGCATGCTGCGCGGGCGTTCTTGAATGTTGCGGAGGCGGTGGCAGCGGGGCGAAAAGGTAATTATAGATTTCAGCGGGATTAGGACGTTGGAAGTTTTTCGAAAACAAAAATCAACACCTTTCCAAAGTTGTGGACAAGATTGTCCGCTCCACACGGCTTAGCGGCGAAATCTTCCTATTACATAGAGCAAGAGCGAGAGCACGACACTGACTAGGATTGAGGTCGCTAGCGGGAAATAGAATGTTGTGTTTTTCCCGCGATAGGCTATGTCGCCGGGCAAGCGCCCTAGCGGCAGGTTGGTGCGTCCGAGGAGCATGAAGACCAAGCCCCCGACGACTAGGATCCCGCCTATAACGATCAGGGCTTTTCCGAAGTCTCCCACGCGTTTAGTTTAAATCAGCCGCGCCGTGTGTGATTGACTAGTGACACTGGCGGCCTTCTTTCTTGACAAAAATGCGCACTGTCCCTAGAGTGCGAATTATCGCTGGTGGCAGAAAATATTTCTCAAAGGTGCTCAAGCATGAAGAACGTTTATGAAGTTTTGAGGCAGAAGGAACTGGAATTATCCCGTTTGGAAAAAGAGGTAGAAGCGTTACGAGTAGCGGCACCATTGCTTTCGGACGAGAAGGAAGCCGGAATGGACGCGGGGAATAAACCAATCTTGGCGAACGCCAACGCGCAAACGCCTATTCGTATTCCGCAACCGGCGGCGGTGAATGCGCCTGCACCAGCCCAAGCGCGAGCCGCGGGATGGGAAGACACTGCGAAGCGTTGGCCCTAAACTCGATGGGCCCTTTTAATTAAGCGGCTTGCTCCCCCAGGCGCTGCAAAGGCTCTTTGGTCAGCAACACAGAGAGCCATTCTTTTCTGAACTCAGCGCCGAGCCCGCTATAGAAGTCGATTGCCAGTTGGTTCCAATCGAGAACCTCCCATCTAACTCCATAGCAATTTTCTTGGCGGGCCACCCCGGCTACGTGAGCCAGTAGTGCCTTTCCAATTCCCTTCCCTCGAGCAGCGGGGCGTACAAATAAATCTTCAAGATAGAGTGCGGCGCGCCCCCTCCAGGTTGAGTAGACTTCGAAGAATAGAGCGTATCCTGATGGCTCTCCCTCCCAATCGGCGATGACGGCACGAAATTTTCTCTGTGGGCCGAAGCCGTCGCGGATAAGGTCGTCCTCGCTGAGCGTGACTTCGTCAAGGCCGCGCTCGTAGTCCGCAAGTTCGCGGATGAAAGTTCTCAATAGGGCCGCATCTTCAATGGTTGCGGGACGAATCGACAGCATAGTCTGCCTCCTGTTGGTCATTCTACTTGATGCTCCTTCTTAAGCAGCTTGGGGAGCGGTAGTATTCCTAAACATGCTTCATTCATTCAGACTGCCTGCCAATGAAATCGCCGCATTGTTCGTGGCAATCAGTTTTGCTGCGGGGCTGAACGTTTACGCAACCGTCGCAACGTTAGGCCTGCTGTCACATGCGCATTTGCTTGAGCTTCCGGCAGGGCTGCACGCGGTCTCCGACTGGTGGGTGGTAGGGGCTAGTGCGGCGCTGTTCACGATTGAATTTTTCCTAGACAAGATTCCAGTCGTGGATTTGATCTGGAATGCGCTGCACACTTTTGTGCGCATACCGGTGGCGGCGCTTCTCGCTTACGGAGCTACTTCTCAACTTTCTCCGGTGGAACAACTGTCTGCAACCGTAATTGGAGGTTTAATCGCCTTTGCCGCCCACGGCAGCAAGACTGCGTTGCGAGCGGTGGTCACGCCGTCGCCTGAGCCGGTGTCGAACACTGTTTTAAGTCTGGGAGAAGACGGACTTGCGATTGGACTTACCTGGTTTGCAACTGCGCATCCTTATACGGCAGCGGGATTGGTGATTTTGTTGTTGATAGTGATCGTAGGGTCGACCAGGAAGATTTACAAGGTGCTCAGGGGAATTTTCGCGAAGGGCCGAGACGAAGAGGAGGCACGAGACGGCAGCGTGCGGCTTTCCCGGTGAGCAGTGCTCGGCGAGTTTTTATTGGCAGAAGCGGTCGAGCTGGGCTCGACTCCGACAACCGGGGCGGCTGTCGCTAGGCGAGCAAGAGCTATGCGAGCACAATCTACGCGAAGAGACTCTGCGAACGTCATTAAACCAACGTTCTTTCTGCGCACTGAAGTCTCTGGCCTGTTGTGACCTTCTGGTTGGCCAATTTCCCTTTTAGCGTTGTACCTGTAGCGGACCCTATGGGCCGCTTGCACCGAATTGCGTCAAAAGATCCGCATGAGCACTGAACCCATTCGCTTGCAAGAGACCGGCGCGCAGAGCACTGCGGATAACGCGGCGCCTGTTGAAAAGACTTCGGGCGAGACGCAAACAATATTAGACAGACGCATCAGCGACCTGGGACTCACCATCGAGTCGTCATCGCTCAATCGATGGGTGCAGCAGTTGTATCGCGAGCTTGAGCGCAAGAAAATCACCAGGTTCCATCCGGTTTGCTATTTGTCAGACGAGTGGGGATGCCCTTCTGGCGAGCCGGTCATTGGGATTCCGTTTTATCTCGCGATGCCAGAACTGTCATTGTTGGAAAATGAGGTTAACGATCTCGAAGATGCGCGCGAGATCATGATGTACTTGCGCCACGAGGCGGGACACGCATTCAACTATGCATACCGCCTGCACCGCACACCGCAGTGGAAGGAGTTGTTCGGGTCTTTTCGGCGGCCTTATCGCGACAACTATCGGCCCGTGCCATTTTCGAGAAACTACGTTCGGCATCTGGCGGGATGGTATGCGCAAAAACATCCGGATGAAGATTTTGCGGAAACCTTTGCGGTCTGGCTCACTCCGGGCTCGGTATGGCGCAAACGTTACAAGGGCTGGGGAGCGATGACAAAGTTACGTTATATGGATCGCATCGCGCGAGAGTTGGGCAATATCGATCCGGTGCGTAAGCGCGGTGTGCCCGACGTGACCGTGGATGAAATGGAGTCGACTGTTGCTGAATTTTATCAGCGTACGGCGGAAGAAATCCCGTTCGGCGATTTGGCTCTCGATACCGACTTACGCGACATCTTCAACGCTTCGAGACGCCGCAAGGGATCTATCCCAGCGCAGAATCTTCTGCATCAGCATCGCAAATCGGTGGTGGACAAGATCGCTTATTGGACCGGAGCGCAACGGCCGCTGGTAAGAAAGTTGATCGAAGCGATCGAACAGAAGACTGGGGAGTTGGGCTTGTTTGCCGATCGCCGTGGCGAGTCGGAATATCTCACAAACATTACGGTGTATGCGACAGCTCTGGCAATGAATTACATGGCGCGCGGAAAGTTTGTGCAGTCATGAGAGTATCTCACCTGAAAGTTGCGGTGCTCTACGACGTTTGGGGGGAATATGCCGACGAGTGGCGGGAGAGTAAAAACGCTCCGCCCAAAAACACTTCGAAAAAAGACAAAGAAGATCGCGAGGAAATTACGGACGCTCTCGCTGAACTCGGGCACGAACCTTTCTATCAAGTTCTCGATGGGACCATGCAATCACTCAACTCGATGGTGAGGTGCAAGGCTGACCTAATTTTTAATTTGACGGAATCGTTTGCTGGCGACGACACCAAAGAGACCCACATAGCGTCCTATTTAGACTTGGTTGGAATCCCTTACACCGGCGGGGGGCCTCACGCGCAGTTTTTGGCACAGGATAAAAGTCTTGCCAAGAAAATGTTTGCGTTCCACGGCATTCGAACACCCTACTTCGCAACTTCTTATCGCGGCAGAATCGAGCACGCCCACGATATTTCTTTTCCACTGATCGTTAAACCAACATCGGAAGATGGATCGATCGGCATTAATGCCGACGCAATAGTGCATAGCGTGAAAGAATTGATGGAGCGGGTGGAATACATTCAGAATGAATTTGATTCTCCGGCTCTGATTGAGGAGTACATCGAAGGGCGGGAAATTTACGCCGCGATAATGGATAGCTACGAACGCGCTCACGTGCTGCCGCTGGTGGAGCTCGATTTCTCTCGCATGCCTAAGGACCTGCCGCGAATCGCAACTTACGACGTGAAATTTGAGAAGGACACGCCGGCGCATAAGCTGACGAAATCTGCGGTTGCCGAAAACCTGGACGAGGATACGATTTCGCTCTTAAACACTACTGCTCTCGCAGCCTACCGCGCGGTGAAGTTACGGGATTATGGGCGCATTGATATGAGGCTTTCGCCGCAAGGGGATGTTTATGTGATTGAGGCGAACCCTAATCCATGGCTGGCCAGCGGACATGAGTTTGCAATGGCCGCAAAAGAGTCGGGACGGTGCTATACGGAATTAATTGGCGAAATCGTTGAGATGGCAATGGCACGATCCGTCAGCCACAAAGCGCATGCCAAGAGTCAAAGCGCTTAATTTAGATCAAGTCCGCATCCAATCCAGTTGAATTAGACTGTAATCCTAGATGCTGGAACTTAGTCGAGCTTCGCTCGACTGGACAGCCGGGGGCGGCTGTCCCTACGTTAGCTGAGAATGATGAACCGCTCATCCAAAAGGTTTCTCTTGAGAACGGCGCGGATTGTGCGCGCGGCGACTATCGTGATTTTCATCGCGATCAGCGCCAGCTTCGGGACCTCTCAAGATGCGGCCACGCTCGATCCCTCCCAGATCATTCAATTTCTGACCAAGACCATTGGCTGGTATCACGAGACCTCGGCGGAGCAACAGCTAGTCACCGAACCATCGGACATTACGTTCGTGCAGGACAATCGACGCGTCTCGAAGCAGGTGGTGCAGTTGGCGTTCGATTTCGCACGGGAGCAGGCGGACGCGCAGGCCAAACAGAAGAGACTATTCCAGGGGGAGAACGGGGTTCCGTCGGAATACCAGTCGTTAATGCAGGCGGCAGAGCAGGCGGACCAGGAAGTGCAGAGCACACAAGCCGAAATTCCTCCGCTACAAAAGAAGCTCGAGACAGCACCGGCAGCCAAGCGCGCGGGGCTACAGACCCTGATAGCCGAGACGCAAAGTGAAGTGTCTTTGTTCAGCGCGCGGCGTGACGCCATGCGCAGCATGGCCGATTTCGTTACCGGCACCAGCGCCAACGGTATGGGTGCGAGCGGCCTGCGGGCGCAAATCGAGGAGCTATCGCGCTCTGTGCCTGCCGCGGTGAGCAACTCCGCCAACGCAAATTCCGATCAGGGCGACCAAGCGGACGCTGCAAAGTTGTTTCCTACGAGCAGCAAAGAACCGCCTTCGGGCATTTGGGGGCTGGCGTCCGAACTTTTTACCCTCTCCCACAAAAAACAAATCCTTAAACAAGATATCGCGTCGACGGATTCATTGATTCAAAGCGCGAAGCAGTTGAGCGATCCCCTGGTAGCGAGATTAAGGGTAATGATCGTCACGGGCGACAAACTGGCCAAGGAGGCCGATACCAGCACCTCCGCGGGCCTGGCGCAGGAAAAACAGCAACTGGATAAGCTTGCCATTGAGTTCCGGGAAACTTCAGGCGCGCTGCTCCCGCTCAGCAAACAGGGCGTGGTGCTCGATCTTTACAAACGAAGCCTAACCAACTGGCGCGAATCGGTGCGGGCGGAATTTAAGTCTGAGCTCAGAAATTTATTAGCGCGGCTGGCGGTATTGCTGATTGTGATCCTCGCTGTCATGATCATGGGCGAGGTTTGGCGGCGCACCATTTTCCGTTATGTTCACGATGTCCGCCGCCGATATCAGTTCCTATTGCTGCGAAAGATTGTGTTGTGGTTTGTCGTTATCCTGATCGTCGCGTTTACCTTCGCCACCCAATTGGGTTCGGTGGTCACCTTCGCCGGACTGATTACGGCCGGCGTAGCAGTGGCCCTGCAAAACGTGATCGTGTCGATGGTTGGGTATTTCTTTCTAATCGGAAAATTTGGCATTCGGGTGGGAGACCGGGTGCAAATATCAGGCGTCACCGGCGAGGTGGTCGACATCGGGTTGGTCCGCTTCCACTTGATGGAATTGGGCAGCGGTGGAGCTGATTGGCAGCCCACGGGCCGTGTAGTTGCTTTCTCAAACTCGATTGTCTTTCAACCTGCCGCGGGCTTGTTTAAGCAAATTCCTGGCACCAGTTTTCTGTGGCACGAGATTGATTTAGTTTTCTCGCCAGACAGTGAGTATCACGTAGTGCGGGACCGAATGAATCAAGCGGTCGATGCCGCCTTTGCGGAATTTCACGAAAAGATGGAACGGCAGCGGGTGCAAATGGAGATGACGCTCAGCTCAATTTCGGCCAGCGAATTGAAGCCGAAGACAAGGCTTCACTTCACTCCTGCGGGTATCGAAGTGAACATTCGCTTTCCGGTTGAACTCGGAACCGCGTCTGAGATCGACGACCGCATCATGAAGGAACTGTTGAACAGCATTGAAAAAGAACCGCGCCTGAAACTGGTGGGCTCGGAAATGCCCACGGTTAAGGCTGAATCGTAAAATTCTTGCGGCTAAAGTGGGGTCTCGATTTTATTGGAGTGAGTGAGAAGCAGGTCTCTCCACTCCGCTGCGCTCCGGTCTGGATGTCAATGGTAGTAAGTTCGACTTAAAGATGGAGAAAATTTTCCATCAGCTTCTTGCCTTCGTTCGTGAGCACGCTCTCGGGATGGAACTGGACGCCCTCCACGGGATACTGACGGTGACGCAATCCCATAATCGTTTTGGAGCCATCGCGTTCCGTGGTAAAGGCGCTAATTTCGAGCTCTTCAGGCAAATCTTTTTCTTCGACGATGAGCGAATGGTACCGCGTCGCGGTCATCGGGGCGGCCAGTCCTTTGAAAATTGTCCGGCCATCGTGGGTCACCTGGCTCGTTTTACCGTGCATTAAATTTGGCGCTCGGATGACGCTTCCGCCGAACGCAGCGCCCAGAGCCTGATGTCCGAGACAAACTCCAAGCACCGGAAGCTTACCGGTGAAATGACGAATTAGGTCGATACTGATCCCGGCGTCTTGGGGGGTACATGGGCCGGGAGAAACCACGATTCGTTGCGGGGCAAGAGCTACGATTTCTGCGACCGCGACTTGGTCATTGCGCCTCACAACCACTTGCTGGCCCAGTTCCCCGAGGTATTGGACGAGGTTGTAAGTAAACGAATCGTAGTTGTCGAGCACAAAAACCATGGGTATCAGATTACCGCAAACGGCGAACTCAGATGTGGACGCGAATGGCAGCTTTTGTTGTCCGGTTTGGAATAGGAAGGGTTGTGCCTCTAGTGCTGGAGCCACCTGTCTCTGGGTTCAAAAAGGTGAATCTAGAGGTGGTTAACATTCCCAATTTGCTTGTGAGCCAGTGTACTGCGGTGATTTACGGAGTTATAACATCCTTGACATGACGGCGGGGGGAGGGCCATGCTTACACTGTTTTGACCGATAACAATACATCGAATGGCAGCCCGGAGAAGCGGGCGACGCGCCGTTTTCCCCTGCGGCTCCCAGTTTCAGTTATTGGTCCCGAAAATGAGCCCAAGACAAAAGCGGCGCAGACACGCGATGTCAGCGCCCGAGGCATTTGCTTCTATTTGGACTCAACTATCGCTATTGGCACTGGAATTGAGTTCACCTTTACACTTCCGCCGGAGATCACTCTGACCGAAAGCATTCGGGTGCGGTGTAAGGGCAAAGTGGTCCGCGTGGATGATGGCAATCCAGATCTAAAGATGGCTGTCGCGGCCGTGATCGACGAATACGAATTCCTTTCTGAGGCGGAATAAGCTCCTTTTTGCACGTTGTTCAGCATGTTCCTTCGGTCACTTTTCGACGGCCGCACGCAAATGTTATTGTTTCCTTTATAGGTCCCCTATTCCGTAATGACGTTCTCGCCGCGCATTCGCCTCGGATTTGCCGTGCTGTCACTACTGTTGTCGAGTGCATTTTCTTGCGCACAGGCTGAACCTCCGGCCACAGGTCAAGTGCCCGCGGCACCGACTGAGGCGGCTTCAACTCCGGGGTCAGCTGGCACGCTCAACGAGGGCGAACATCCAGCAATCGTTTTGCGGGTCAGGGTGCTGCTCACCAAGGACTATCCTGCGGTCGAAATTGTTACGGACCGTCCCGTAGTTCCTTCGATTCACAAGCTTGACGCCCCCTCGCGGTTGACGATCGATTTGCCGAATTCCAGCATGTCGGTTCAGCATAAGGAAATTCCAATCAACACCGAGCAACTGGGGCAACTTCATTTAGACGAGGAAAAAGGCGCGAATCAAGCGGTGCACATGGTCATCGATCTCCGCAAGCCGCTGGCTTATACCTGGGAGGCAGCAGGAAACCGCCTGACGGTGCGCCTGCAATCCGCGGAACCGGCTAGCAATGCTTCGGTCGAGCCTTCGCAAATCAAGCCTGCTGTGTCGGGGGATGCTCCATCTGTTCCCGGGATGTCGTTAGGGCCAAAAGTTGGATTGGTGCCGGTTACTCCCGGCGGATCCGGGGCAGTGATCTTCGCCGGAAATCGCATAGATCCCGGGTCGACCATCACCGCCGGCAGCGACACTGCCGTACTTAGCTTGGGACGAAACGGCGAAGTGCATCTCTGTCCGCGAACCACGGTTTCAGTGACGACCTCGTCTAACGGCCACGACCTGATGCTAGGTATGAGCACGGGTTCTCTCGAAGCTCATTACAATCTGGATGCTTCTATCAACTCGGTACTGACTCCTGACTTCCGGATTCTTCTAGCGGGTCCCGGAGTCTTCCAATATGCAATCAGCGCCGATGCTCACGGAAATACCTGCGTCGGAGCGCTACCTGGAAACACACGTTCGGCAATCGTGTCCGAACTGTTAGGGACTGAGAGCTATGAAGTAAAGCCGAGCGAACAAGTGATGTTTCATCAGGGACGCGTGAGCGCAGCCGATAACAATATGGTTGGGAGTTGCGGATGTCCAACGCCAGCGCCGGTGATGCGTGCTTCCGAAGCCATAGGGCCAGTCGTCCCTGATTCGAAGCTGCCCACATCGGTCCAGTTGGCCCAGGCGGGCGCATCGCCAAGCCCAGGATCGAGCGGCGCCGGGACACAATCGGGGCAAAGCGCACCATCCCCCGGATCCGAGACGTCTGCGCCGCCGGCATCGAAACCAAATGACGTACAAGCGCGAGTGGAGGCTCCGCTCATCTTCCGGGCCTCCGATCTTCCTCCTGCTAAATCGGCACCGTCGGCCAAGCCGAAGCAGACACACCAGGCTGCCGAACCCGTGCCCAGTGGTCAGAGAACGGCATTGCCGCCCTCGCGAATCACCATCACCACCACCGAAAAGCAGCACCACGGATTTTTGGGAAAGGTGAAGGGGTTCTTCAAGAACATCTTCAGCTAGGACTTCCGCTAGTACTTCCGCCGAAAAGTTTCACACTCTGCCCTGATGGCAAACCGTCGAGCAATTCTTGCACCGTTCGTTTAAGGGTTGGATGTTCGATGGTTGGGTCAATCTCCGCTAGTGGTGCGAGCACAAACCGTCTGGTGTGCATGGAGGGGTGCGGAATCATCAGACCTTCAGCTTTGATTGCCTGCTGCTCATATAAAAGAATATCGATATCTATAACTCGAGGACCTTTTCTCTGGACGCGTCGACGGCCCATGCCCTGCTCGATTTCAAGGATAGAGGCGAGGAGTTGTTGCGGCGTCTTTTCTGTACCCAACTTGACAACAAGATTCAAAAACCACGCCTGGGCGGTGAACTCAACGGGTTCGGTCTCGTAGATGGAAGATTTTGAAAGGATTTTCCCGGCGGACTCCAACCGCTCGACAGCCAGATCGAGATTGGCTAATCGGTCTCCAACATTGGATCCCAGGGAAAGATAGACAGTCGGTAGCACACAACAGTGTATGCGACGAGGGATCCTATGCCGTTCACGCCTTTCCCACGACGGCTACAATAGTCAGAGTGAGTGCAGCGTCAACTATATCCGTTCCTCCGGTGCAAGTATCGGAGAGGACGCGCTTCACGCTGAAGCAACGAATTCTGCTGCGGTTGATCACATGGGCGGGAGTAGCCGCGATACGCCTGGTCGGTCCGACCATAAAGGTCACCGTATCGTTTGAAGATGGTGCGCCCGCCAGCCTGGACGTTTGTCCAATGGTGTTGTCGTTTTGGCACAATTGCGTATTCCCAGCAATTTACTTGTGGCAAAATTTAGGTATTCGAGTCATGTCCAGCGACAGCTTTGATGGTGAATATACGGGTAGAATTATTCGGAAATTTGGATTTGTGAAAGTGCGCGGATCAAGCAGTCGAGGCGCAGTACGCGCGTTGCTTGAAATGAAACGCGAGTTGAGAAAAGGAAACACGGTTGCTTTTACCATTGATGGCCCTAAGGGACCTAAATACGTGGCTAAGCCCGGGCCGGTATTTCTGGCGAAGGCCACGGGCGCGCCTATGGTAGCTTTCCATATCGCACTTGAGAATCCTTGGATTTTGAAGACATGGGATGGGTGCATGATTCCGAAACCTTTCTCACGGGGATTTATGCGGGTCAGTCGTCAGATCGCAGTTCCACCGAACGTCGGCGACGCGAACATGGAAGCATTTCAATCACAGCTGCAAACTTCGCTGGACAGGGTACGTGAATATGCGGAAGCCCACGTTCGCATCACACAACCGAACTGAAGAGGGAGGATTCTGGGCATGGCCGCAAACATACTGGATGGAACTAAAATCGCCGCTCAGATCCGAGCCGAAGTAGCGCAGGATGTCAAATCGATGACGGACGCTGGCATCCGCCCTGGTCTCGCTGTCGTTCTAGTCGGTCACAATCCTGCATCCGAAGTTTACGTACGCGGCAAAGTTAAAAGCTGCGAAGAGGTTGGCATTTACAGCGAAAAACATACTCCCTCCGACAACATATCCACAGAAGAATTGCTGGAACTGGTTCACGGGTTAAATGTGCGCGACGACATCGATGGCATTCTGGTGCAACTGCCGCTGCCTCCGCAGGTTGACGCGAAGAAAATTCTTATGGCGGTCGATCCGGCGAAAGATGTGGACGGATTCCATCCCATCAACGTCGGGTTGCTCTCCACGCAGCGTCCGGGACTGGTTCCATGTACGCCTGCTGGAGTGATCGAGATTTTAAAACGAAGTAACATCGCAATCGCGAGTCAGGATGCGGTCGTGATCGGCCGCAGCGATATAGTTGGCAAACCCGTGGCCATGTTGCTGACCAACGACAACGCCACGGTCACGATCTGTCATTCCAAAACCAGCGACTTGCCTTCTGTTTGCCGGCGTGCCGACATTTTGATAGCTGCCATAGGACGCGCGGGCATGGTCACGCGCGACTATGTAAGACCGGGAGCTACGGTAATCGATGTCGGGATGAATAAAGTTTCCGACGAGCGGGCGTTCGAACGGCTGTTTGCGGGAAACCAAAAACGCGCCGAGACATTCAAGTCAAAGGGATCGACTTTAGTTGGCGACGTGCATCCTGAAGTTGCCGAAATCGCCGGAGCAATTACGCCCGTCCCCGGTGGGGTGGGCCCGCTCACGATCGCGATGCTCATGTCGAATACGGTCAAGGCGGCCCGCCTGCGCAGAGGCAGCATGGTTAAGGATTTTGCCAGCGTTTAGCGTGACCGCTCAATTTCATCGGAAAACTCAGTGCTAAAAGTTGGACTCACGGGCGGAATTGCATCCGGTAAAACCGCAGTCGGTCATTTGTTTACTGCTCTAGGCGCGAAAGTAATTCGTGCCGACGACATCGCTCACGAACTTATGCAACCTGGCGGCACGGTTTATGCGGAAGTTGTAGAGCGTTTTGGCGGAGACATTCTTGCCGCTGATGGCACCATTAGTCGAAGCAAACTGGCAGAGCTTGCCTTCGGCTCAAGCAAATCCGAGCCGCGAATTGAAGAACTCAACCGAATCGTTCATCCCCCCGTCATCCAACGACAAGAAGAGTGGATGGAGCAGGTAGGAGAACACGATGCCCGCGCGATTGCGATAGTTGAAGCGGCACTCATTTTAGAAGCCGACCTGCGAAAGTATTTCGACACAATCATAGTTGTGACCTGCCGGCCCGAACAGCGGGTCGGGCGCTGGGCGGCACGCATGAATATCGACAATAAATCTGCCGAACGCGAGATCGCGCGGAGGATGGCCGCACAATGGCCAGAAGAAGAAAAGATCAAAGCGGCAAATTTCCTAATCGATAACTCGGGATCTTTGGTCGAGACGGAAGGGAGGGTGCGCGAAGTTTATGAGCACCTTCTGCGTGATGATAGGGGGCCCGAAGCACGTTGAATCTACTTACGGCGCCAGCGCACACCTTCTTTAGTATTCTCTACCACGATTCCAGCGGCGGAAAGTTCGCCGCGAATTTTATCCGATGCAGCAAAAGCCTTCGCTTTCCTCGACGCTTCCATCTCCGAAATTTTAATTTCGATGTCAGCATCCGAAAACTGTTGGGCACCAACGGATTCCAAGAGATTGGTGCTGATCTCTAGCTCACGGCCCTCGCTCTTCGCCCACTCGGCGATCGCCTGCATTTTCGGTCCGTCGTTATCTTTCAATACGGCAAATATTTCGTCGAACTTCGAGAGTGCCGCAAGAATCGGCGGCACATCGCTCTTCTTGATTTGCTGGGCATCAATCGCTGCGTTGGCAGAGCGAATTAAATCGAAAATTGCGGCCTGCGCCTGGGCAGTATTGAGGTCATCCTCTAATCCAGCCTGCATGCGATCTTGAGCCTGTTTTGCGAGGTCGCTCATTTCCGTCGTGGACCCTTCTGGAAAAGTGCCGGTCGAAACGCGGGCGTGAAAGTTACGCAAGCGTTCGACTGAAGCAGCGGCCTGCTGAAGTCCATCGAAGGTGAAGTTGATTTGATTGCGGTACGGCACCGAGGCCAGCAGATAACGGATGGATGAGGGCTTGTGGCCTTTCAAAACTAAATCGCGCAGGGTGTAGAAATTTCCCTGGCTCTTCGACATCTTCTCGCCTTCGACAAGTAAAAACCTCGCATGGAACCAGAAGCGCGCGAAGGTCTTTCCGGTCTGCGCCTCGGATTGCGCGATTTCATTTTCGTGATGCGGGAAAATGAGATCTTCGCCTCCAGCATGCAAATCGAACGTCTCGCCCAGTTCTTCCATGGACATCACGGAACATTCAATGTGCCATCCCGGCCGCCCAGGACCAATTTCACTTTCCCAGAAAGCCTCGCCCGGTTTAGGCGCCTTCCATAGCGCGAAATCACGCGCATTGTCTTTTTCATACTCGTCCAGATCCACTCGTGCTCCATCTTCCATTCCAGCGAAATCCCGCTTCGAAAGCTTGCCGTAGCCGGGGAACTTTGCGATGCGAAAATAATACGATCCGTCATCGGCGCGGTAGGCGAAACCCTTGCGCTCAAGATCGGCAACGAATTTCGCCATTTCCGGGATGTGGTCGGTGGCGTGGACAAGTTCCGGCAGTTGTATGCTCAGCGCGCCCAAATCCTCTAAAAAGGCCTTTTCGTATTTCGCGGTATATTGCTTTACTCCGACGCCATCGCGAGCGGAATTGCGAATGATCTTGTCATCCACATCAGTGATGTTCATGACGTGGCGGACTTCGTATCCAATCTGACGCAAGAAACGAACGAGAAGATCGATCGCGACGAAGGTACGAAAATTGCCAATGTGTCCGTAGTCGTACACCGTGGGTCCGCAGGCATACATGCGCACGCGATTGGGGTTGATCGACACAAACTCCTCAATGCTTGCCGACATGGTGTTGTAAAGACGTAGTGACATAGTAGGGGCGAAACGAACTTGTAATTCTAGGGGTGTACGCGAAACGTGGTCAAACTCCGCCCGCCGTCTGCGGCAAATGTTGGACGTGTTGGCTGCGAACTCGTTGCCCGACAAGCAGTATGTAATGCAGCGCAGAAACCATGGTGAAGATAAACGTCGCTCGCAGCAGGGTCATGCGGGTAATCCAAATCCAGCGCTCATGGTCAATTTCAAAAAGCATGACGAAAAAGACGGCTGCAACTTGGGCGAAAGTGTTGGCTTTCCCAAAAATGCTGGGGCGAAAATCACGCAATCCAGCGATGGCGAATAGCACCGCGCTGGCGAAGAGGATCGACACATCGCGACTGAAAACAATGACGGTAAATTTCCAGGGAACTTTTCGCAAAATTGAAAGCACCAGAAACATTGTGCTGAGCAGAAGTTTGTCCGCGATCGGGTCGAGGTATTGACCCAGCATCGTCTGTTGCTTGAGGGTGCGCGCCAGCAGACCATCCAGTCCGTCGCTGAGGCCAGCGAGCACGAATAACGTCAACGCCCACACATAGTGGCCTTCCACCAGTTTGATGACGATGAAAGGCAGGAACGCCATGCGCAGCAACGTGAGTTGATTTGGCGCGGTGAGTAGTTGTGAAAACTTCAATCGACCCTCGTACCGAAGACCTAGTATTGCACGTATGGCGAGGCGGCGACTGAATTCGATCGACGTAACGGGCTGATGAAAAGCCACCGATGCGTCCGATTTGAGCGGCAGGCCTCAACGGGCGCGATCACGCATGCTAAAATCTACTCAGTTCTCTGCTAAATGTTGGTCCTTTAGGCGCGTAGCTCAGTTGGTTAGAGCGCTACCTTGACACGGTAGAGGTCAGGAGTTCGAGTCTCCTCGTGCCTACCATTTTCCCTTGAGACTGACTTATTCCGTTTGTGGTAGTTTTGACTCAATTAAGCTCACGACTGACGACCTGCTTTTCCGCCATTCAAGAATTACCCGGTCACCGTCTGCTCCAAATTTACGTCCCACAAATATGCGAGTTGTCACCGGAAGTGCCAAGTTTCACAATAGAACCTGACGTGCTTTCGGCAAGCGTGCCGCTCAAACGTCAATTTGTCTGTTAACAACCGGTCTTCATGGGCATTTTGGACGATAGTTTCCCCGTAATCACAGGGTTTTAGCCGAAAAGCCAGGTTTGGACACCCGCTTGCCATGAAGTTTGTGGGATGAGGTCGGGAGAACTATGGCAATTGGCAATCAATTCCTGAGAGAGGCCCCTCAAATATCCCCCTCAACGGGGTCGATTCCTGTAACTGGGGGGCTGATTCGCAATTTTGTTAGCGGACGCCGGATGAAACTGGCGTCCGCAGAGGCGCCCCAAGAGCATCTCGACCCTCTCTACATGTTCTTTTGCGCCTTGGAATGGCATAAGAACGCTGATAGCGGCGCCGGATGGGAACTGATCCAGGCATTGCGCTCGTGGGACCGGGGCGTTCGCGGCATCGCGGCCGCATTGATGGCTAAGACCGAACATGCCCGACTGTTAGTGAGGGATTTGCGCCGTACCAAGACCGGGCTATATCAAATTGCTACCGAATACGCGAAGGACAAGGGCGGCAACGATCGCTCGAAGGCGGACACGATGAATACGCCGTATGGCTTGGAGATTAGCGAGAATTGCGTTTCCTGCAAGCTGCGAAAGAAGAGCTGGTTCTGCTCGCTATCGTCGGGAGTGCTTGAGCCCTTCAGCATCGCAAGCCATCTGACCACCTATCCCAGCAGCGCAATCCTGTTTGTCGAAGGCCAAATGCCTAGAGGGGCGTTTGTGCTGTGCTCGGGCAGGGTGAAACTTTCCACAACCTCAAGGGACGGGAAAGTTCTGATCATAAAGATCGCCGAGGCTGGCGAGGTGTTGGGACTGAGCGCCGTAATTTCTGGCACAAGCTACGAACTGACGGCCGAAACAGCGGTGCCGTGCCAGATTAATTACATCGAGCGCGATGCGTTGTTGCGGCTGATGGAAACCCATGGGGAATTAGGGCTTCATTCGGCGCAGACTCTGAGTGCTGATTTCCAGGTCGCATATCGCGATATTCATGACCTGATCCTGGCCCGGTCTTCAGCCGGGAAACTTGCGAAATTGCTTTATCGTGGACCCCAAGCCGCGAAAAGCACACCCTTAGCAGCGAGATCCGTATCCGCAATGGGGTCACTCATGAAGAGATGGCGCAGATGATTGGCGCATCAAGGGAAACGGTGACGCGGCTCTTGAGTGATCTGAAAAAGCGGGAATTGATTCGGCTTGATGGATCGACGTTAGTAATCCGAAATCGTGTGGCGCTGGAAGCTATGTCGGCTTAGGGCAGAAAGACGGGATGGGCCGGAACCTCCCCGGCCCTCCGGCTTTTCGAACGCTCCCATGCACTTCTATTTCTTTCCCACGTTATGCTAGTGCGTGATGCGATTTCCAAATTCTGTAGCGCACATTTTGGTGACCATTGCCGCAACATGCACGCAAGGCTGCGCGCAGACGATATTGGATTTGCCTGAGGCCAACCCGGGACGCCCGACGGTTTCCAGCCCCGCCACTCTCAGTCCCACAGGATATCTTCAGTTCGAGACCGGCGTCCTTGGCGCCAGCGAGTCGCTTGGATTCTCGTCCCGATATAGCGTTAATGAAGTGATTAAACTTGCGGTGGCCCCTCGCGCTGAAATATTCGTGACTAGCGAACCGGTAGCCCACTCGACGGTCAATGGAGTCGCAGGAAATGCCGCGGGGGATTTGTTTTTGGGAGTGCAGGCGGTGGTGTTGCGAGGAGAAGGGGCAAGACCGACTTTCTCTGCGAGCTACATTCGCCATGTGTACGCTGGAACTTCTCCGGACTTCGACGTCGGAACTCCATCAAATTCCATTTTGGGATTGGTTAGCGCCGATGTAAAGGGTTTTCATTACGACGCGAACGGGGTCTTCAATCGAATGAATGCGGGCTCAGTTCGCCGCTTTCAATTCGGTCAAACACTTTCAATCAGCCATGCAGTTATCGGCAAACTTTCGCTGACGGGAGAAGTTTGGCATTTTACTCAGCCCTTCCTGCGTGGCGACGCGGTAGGAAATCTGTGGGCACTGGGTTATGTTCTGCGCAAGAATCTGGTTTTAGACGGGGGATTCAATCGTGGATTCACCTCAACATCGACGCAATGGGAAGTGTTCGCGGGATTCACTTACGTACTCCCACATCGTCTGTGGTGAGGGTGGGGTTCGCTCGGCCTCTTATTTAAAGGCCGAATAACTCGCGAAGGCGTTTGGTTTGAGCGCGACTGACTGGGATTTCGGTTTGCTTTTTATCGTCCATGCGCAGTTGGTAAGAACTTTTAAACCACGGAACCACTTCTTTTATGCGATTGATATTCACCAGATAAGAGCGGTGGGCTCGCCAGAATAAATTTGGATCGAGACTGCCCAAAAGCTCTTCCAGCGTGCGGCAATTGGAATGGCCCTCCATGCCGGTGACGCCGGTGGTGACCACACTGATGATTCCGTCTTCGATAGATGCGAAACAAATGTCCTTTTGATTTACCAGGAAGAGGCGTCCGGCCGCTTTCAGAAGAAGCTTTGAGCTTTGGGGCTTTTGCGCTTCCAACATCTTCACTAGAGTTTCGAGCTTGTCTGAGGCCGAACTGGCATTCTCAAGTTTTGCGCGTGCCTTTTGCACGGACTGTGCCACCCGCTTCTTGTCAAAGGGCTTCAGCAGATAATCGACAGCGTTGACTTCGAACGCTTTCACTGCATATTGATCAAAAGCTGTCGCGAAAACGATTTTAGGAAGCGCAACCTTACGGTCCAGTAGCTTTTTTATTACGCCGAAGCCGTCGAGTCCGGGCATCTGTACGTCGAGGAATACGATATCGGGATTGTGTTCGCGAATTAGGTTGATGGCGTCGAGGCCGTTCTCACCCTGCGCCACGACATCCACTTCCCCGATGTTCTTTAGCAAGTACGCTAGTTCGTCACGGGCGAGTTGCTCATCATCGACGATTACCGCTGAAAGAGGCATTTGCTGAAATTCACCTGCGTGAGCGTTGGCAGCCGCGAAGGAGAACTAATGTTCCCCTCGTCCCGCCGCCGCGCACAGTAAAGTATAGTCTCTTTCGAGTTTGGATTTTGGTCGCGCTCAGTGAGCTAAACTGAACTTTGATGAATTACATTTACGGCATCAACGCAGTGGCCGAGGGACTGAAGGCACGAGCGCGCGCTTTCAGCTGGGTTGCAGTCTCGAAGGACCGCCACGATCTGAGATTACAGCGTGTTATCGACGAATGCCGCAAGCAAGGAGTGGCGGTACGATTCGTCTCGCGCGCCGAACTGGATCAGATGGCAGGCAATAATGCGCACCAAGGGGTGGTCGCCGTTACCTCGGCAAAACAATATAACGATTTGGATGACTTGATAGAAGAGAAACGAGGCGAGCATTCTCTGCTTGTAGTACTGGACGGAGTTGAAGACCCGCATAATCTGGGAGCGGTGATCAGAACCGCGGATGCGGCCGGCGCCGACGGCGTGATTATCCCCGAACGTCGCGCTGCGAGTGTGACGGCGCTTGTAGCCAAAGCTTCGGCCGGCGCCAGTGAACATCTGCCCGTGGCGAAAGTCACGAACATCGCGCGAACTCTCGAAGAATTGAAAGCCAAAAACATTTGGACCGTGGGCCTGGATGAACGAGGTCCGCAAAAATATGACTCTCTGGACTACAAAATGGATTGCGCCATCGTCTTGGGAGCAGAAGGAAAGGGCTTGCATCAGCTGGTGGCGCGGAAGTGCGATTTTCTTGTATCCATCCCGATGCTCGGCAAGGTTCCTTCACTCAACGTTTCCGTCGCCGCAGGGGTGATGCTTTATGAAATTGTCCGCCAGCGCGGCATGAATCGCGAACCTTCGAAACCTTCATGAAGTGGTTGTTCTTAATAATCTTTGCAGGCTTATTTCAGGGAAGGGCATTTTCTCTCGATCGCGAAGCTTTCACGTTCACCCATTATTCATTGGACGTGCGCATCGAGCCTGATCAGCAGAGATTCGGAGTTCGGGGAAAACTCACTCTGCGAAACGATACCCCGTCGTCCCAGAAATACGTTTGCCTGCAAATTTCCTCCAGTATGGGTTGGCGCTCGATTCAGCTAGAGGGACAGTCCCTCGAGTTCACTACGCAACCCTACAGTTCAGACATCGACCATACGGGTGCCTTGTCCGAAGCACTCGTCACCTTGCCCCACGACATTTTGCCTCATGGCACCGTGGAGTTAGCCATTGGATACGAAGGAACTATCACCATGGATGCGACTCGTCTCGAACGAATTGGAGTGCCCAAATCAACTGCGAAGAACACCGATTGGGATGAAATTGGAAAGGCGTACACGGTCTTACGTGGAGTCGGGTACGTGACTTGGTATCCCGTGGCGATGGAGTCCGCGAATCTGTCGGACGCCGATAGCGTTGCTCGAACGGTGGAGCGTTGGGAGCAACGTGAAGCGCAATCAGCAATGGAGATTTCGTTAAGCGTTTTCCAAAGTTCAGCGCAAGGCGAAATGAAAGTGTTATGCAGTGGAGAAATGCGACTACCAAGGCGTGAAGCTGACTCACAAACTATCAGCACCGATTGCTCGTTTTCTCCTCTGGGGCTGAGCACACCCGTTCTAGTTGCTGGCAACTATTCAATTTTGGATCGTCCTTCCATCACTTTGTATTATCTGAGCGAGCATAAGGCCGCTGCGGAAACTTTTGCACTAGCGTCGGAAGCCCAAATCCCTTTTATCTCGGATTGGTTTGGACCTCCGAAGGAAAAGGTAAAAGTCGTAGAGCACTCGGCCGCGCAAAACTCTCCGTTTGAAACAGGGATTACGCTTTTCACTCCGTTGTTAAAAGACGATTCGACGAGTTATGAATCAGCGGCCGTGCATCAACTCACTCATGCGGCATTCCCCTCATCGCGAAAGTGGATTTATGAGGGCTTGGCACACTTTTCCCAAGCCCTTCAGATCGAACACAAATCCGGACGGCAAGCGGCGCTCACCTTTACGAACTCGCATCTTTCCGCGATCGTTGCCACAGAAAAAAGTTTTAATGACCCCAGTTCCCCCACCGCTCAATCGCTCGTCAATAATGACTCTGAAGAGTTTTATCGCAGCAAGGCACTGGATGTGTGGTGGATGCTTCGTGACATGATTGGTGAACCGGCACTGAGGAAGGCTTTAGCTGCATATCGATCGAGCGAAGACAAAGAAACTTCGTACATGCCAGCACTTATCTCTAAGCAGTCCAGTCGCGACCTTGAATGGTTCTTCGACGACTGGGTGTATCGCGACCGCGGACTTCCGGATTTCCGCGTGGAGTCGGCGTACGTTCGCAAACTGATCAAGGGTGGATTCATGGTCACCGTCACGGTAGAAGACTTGGGTAACGCTGGGGCCGACGTGCCAGTAATTGTGAGGATGGAACAGGGGCAGGTGACGGGTCGTCTAGAGGTGCGGGGCAAATCCAAAACTTCGATCAGAATCGAAGCGGTTTCGATTCCCATGGAGGTGCAAGTTAACGATGGGAGCGTACCGGAAACGGACATGAGCAACAACAATTACAAAATTCCAATACCGTCGGACTGACGCTACCAGCTGACAGCGCAGGGGGGAAGCAAAGACGTCCGTTCCAATGGTCTTTTCACCTTCCTGCAAACGCTTATTTCCGTCGCCCGATTGCAATTGGGGTAGACTTAACGTATGTATACCGCCGACGTTCTAAATCGAGTTCAAGCTTTACGGGAAGAGATTGCGGCTATCCGGGGGATGAACGATCGTTTCGCGGAACAGGAAAAACCTGCAGGATTGGCTGTCCGTGCCAATGGAGACCGCGAGAGCCGATTGAAGGAAATTATGTTGGAGTTGTCCGGCATCGCCAAAGATCAGCATCCGTAGGATTCGTGCAATTATTCAAGCAAGAAAAAGCCGCACTCTCGTGCGGCTTTAGTTTTTATCCAGACAGAGCTATTTGTGTTTGTCGCGGTAAATGCGTCCACTCATCCGGTTCGCTTCGCGATTGAGCTGGCGCTGATCTTTTTTAGTTAGATGTCCATTGTCTGCGGCCATATCTTTCTGTTCGTTGTTTTGCAAACGTGCTTCGCCTTTTTCCAGGTGAGAAGCTTGGGTAGGCGTCAGTGTGCCATTGTTGATTCCGTTAGCGATTCGAGCTTGCTGGTTGGCTTCGCGGCCATTTACCTGGTTCACGCGCGGATGGCCGGGATCGACAACCCCTGCGCCGGCTCCGGAAGTGGTGCTGGTTGTGGTTTGAGCGGAAGCGGCGCCAAGCATCAGGCCGCCAACCGCCAGGGCCAACAGCGAATTCGTGAGGTTGCTTTTCATATAAGTTTTAACCCTCGCGTAAGAGATTAGTGGTGATGTTGTGAGGGGATGAAGTTATGAAAGTCGCAATGACGGTAACTGTCCGCATGCCTCCATGGCGTTGCCAGGCGTTCCCCTATAATCGGTAAATTCAACATGTTCATTGGGCTTGAACAGATTCTCGGCCAAACCCGGCTTCGATTGAAAGAAGTTCAGAGTTCCACGAAGCATGGAGAATTGGAACGGCGGGCGCAAGGGCATCAACCGCGCGGATTTCGTCGAGCCTTAGAGGCAAAGAGCGCGAATGAGGTCGCCGTCATTGCCGAATTGAAAAAGGCCTCGCCCTCCCGCGGTCTGATCCGCGCCGATTTCGATGTCCACAAATTAGCTACGGAATTGCAAGCGGTGGGAGCATCAGCATTGTCCGTACTGACCGACGAATATTTTTTTCAAGGATCGCTGGAGAATTTGCGGAAAGCATCGGCCAGCGTGAAGTTGCCATGCCTGCGCAAAGACTTCATCGTTGACGAATTTCAGTTGCTGGAAGCTCGGGCAAATTCGGCGGATGCGGTACTGTTGATCGTGGCCGCGCTGACTGGGAAGGAATTGGCGAGGTTGAAAGCCAGAGCGACCGATTTGGCTTTGGACGTGCTGTGCGAAGTTCATGACGAAGAAGAACTCAAGTTCGCTCTCGATGCGGGATGTGATTTGATCGGAGTAAACAATCGCGATTTGAAAACGTTCAAAGTTGATTTGGAGACATCGTTTCGGCTGGCGCCTTTGATTCCAAAACAAGTGTTGGCTGTCGCGGAGAGCGGCATTCGGACGGCTTCTGATATTTCACTGTTGCGCGACGCTGGATTTAAAGCGTTCCTAATCGGAGAGTCGTTGATGAAAGTGGAGAATCCTGGTGAAGCATTGCGCGCTCTGATTGGAGAGGCGGCGGGGACAGGTTAAATCCCGGGAGATACGCCGGTCTGTCTATGGACAGAGAATTTGTTTGCATATGACTTGGATCAAGATATGCGGCACGACGAGCCTCGAAGACGCGCTGATAGCGAGCGAAGCCGGGGCTGATGCGTTGGGGTTCGTGTTTTACGACAAGAGTCCGCGGAATGTTTCGCCCGAAGTTGTGAGGGAGATCGTGGCTGAACTTCCGGAGAGCATCGAGAAGGTCGGAGTAATGCCGGGCCGGTCGTTCGAAGAATGCATAGGTATTTCTACAAAGTGCGGACTCACCGGAATACAGTTTTATCCATCTAATCACACCATCAGCGGTAGGACCTATGCGGGAAACCCGACGCTGAAGAAAATCTATTTAGTGTTTTCCGCTGCCGATCTTTTGGGAGATAAACCTCGGACCATGGTGGATTTTGCAGACTTCCGAAAACTGCCGATTCCACCAAATTCAAACCTCTTTGGTACCGTCATTCTGGACTCTGGAACCCCACAATTTCCGGGCGGTACTGGCAGAGTGTTTGATTGGGAAGCCGCGATCCCTCTGGTCAAGAGCATGCGCCAGACTGTCAAGGTGATCGTCGCCGGCGGTCTCGATCCGAGCAACGTAACCGCGGCAATCCGTATACTAAATCCCTGGGGAGTAGACGTAGTTTCCGGCGTCGAGGGGTATCCGGGGAAAAAAGATCCGGAGAGAGTGCGAGCATTCGTCAGCGCGGTCAGGCAAGCGGACTTAAATAAATAGAATGGCAACCGCGACAATTTCGAAAACTAAAAAAGCATTCGGTACGAAGCCCATTCCCGGTCGCTTCGGGGATTACGGCGGACGGTATGTCCCCGAAACTCTCATCGCTGCGCTCGAAGAACTGGAGCGCGAATACGAAAAAGTTAAGCGCGACAAAAGGTTCCAAGCTCGCCTTGCAGAGCTGCTGCGAACCTACGCAGGAAGGCCGACGCCTTTGTTCTACGCGGGACGGCTTACCAAAAAATTGGGCGGAGCAAAAATTTATCTAAAGCGTGAAGATCTGCTCCATACTGGTGCGCACAAGATAAATAATTGTCTCGGACAGGGCTTGCTCGCCGAACGCATGGGCAAGCGACGCATCATTGCCGAAACTGGCGCGGGACAGCATGGCGTTGCGACGGCTACTGTCTGTGCGCTGCTTGGATTCGAGTGTGTCATTTACATGGGAAGCGAAGACATGCGCCGGCAGGAGTTGAACGTATTTCGCATGCGGCTGCTGGGCGCGGAAGTTCGCGGGGTCGATTCCGGCTCGCGCACTTTGAAAGACGCCATCAACGAGGCCATGCGCGATTGGGTGACCAACGTTCGTACCACTCACTACTTACTAGGGAGCGTACTAGGGGCACATCCGTATCCCACCATGGTTCGCGACTTTCATAAGATCACTGGCCGCGAGGCGCGCGCACAGATTCTTAAGGCCGAAGGGAAGTTGCCGAGTGCAATCATCGCCTGCGTCGGGGGCGGATCGAACGCTATTGGCATTTTTTACGAGTTTATTAAAGATAAAAAAGTGAAGTTCATCGGGGTTGAGGCGGGAGGCCGCGGCGAAGCTTTGGGCGATCATGCTGCTCGCTTTCGCGGTGGTTCGCCGGGAGTGCTTCAGGGCACATATTCATACCTGTTGCAGGATGAAGCGGGGCAGATCGCGCTGACCCATTCCATTTCGGCGGGTCTGGATTATCCGTCCATCGGCCCAGAGCATGCATGGCTGAAAGATTTGGGCCGGGCCGAATATGTCCCAGCCTCGGATGCAGAAGCGCTTGAGGCATGCACGCTTCTCGCGCGGACGGAAGGGATTATTCCGGCGCTCGAATCGTCGCATGCGGTTGCGGAAGTGATTAAGCGGGCGCCTGGGATGAAAAAATCAGAAATAGTCATTGTGAATATTTCCGGCCGCGGGGATAAAGATATGGGGATTTTGAGAGAGAATTTAAAACTAAATTAGGTCGTTCCGACCATTCCCTATTCACTCGCCGGGCCCCAATCCGTGTTCTGATCGCGCGTTCAACCATTCGACTTTAACCTGAACTTCTTCAAACTGACCTCCGCAATCTACAATGCTTTCGTGCCTCTTCGCTTCGACCGAAAACCTTCTCTGATCGTCTACGTCACATGCGGCGATCCATCTATCGAAGCCACGTTGGAAATCGTGCTCGCCGCGGTTGAGGCTGGCGCCGGCATCATCGAACTCGGAGTTCCATTCAGCGATCCAGTGGCTGATGGGCCAGTCATCCAACGTGCCAGCGAGCGAGCGCTACGCGGTGGAACTACGCTGCGTGATGTCCTCATACTTGCCGCACAAGTTCGCGAGCAGTCTTCGGTAGGATTGATCGTTTTTTCGTATCTAAATCCCATCATGCAATTAGGAATTAAACAATTTGCGGTCGAGTCGGAGCAGGCCGGAATCGATGGGGCACTGGTGACCGATCTTCCCATGGAAGAAGCGGAAGGTTATCTGGCGGAGATGCGCAAGCGAGAACTCGTGACGGTTTTTCTCGCGGCGCCCACCAGCACCGACGCGCGTTTGCAGCAGATTGCCGAGGCATCGACCGGATTCATTTATGCTGTTTCTCGGACCGGAGTTACGGGGGCGCAAAAACAATTGCGCACTGATGCTCGACAGCTCGTAGCGAAACTTCGCAAATATTCAAACCTCCCAATCGCGGTAGGATTCGGCATCTCGACAGCAGAACAATTCGCCAGCGTAGGTAAATTTGCCGATGCCGCCGTTGTAGGCAGTGCCATCGTAGAGACTATTGAACGCAATCCCGGCAGAGAGCCTGAGTCTGTGGCACAATTTATACGTTCTTTAACAGGCCGAAACTAGTCACACTGCGCCGACGACTTCAAGACAAAGCATGGACATTTCAGATTGGCGAGCCAAAATCGATGAGATCGACGGTAGGTTGATCGACCTGCTCAGCCAGCGGGCGCAAGCGGCTCACGAAATCGGCAAACTGAAAAGCCTCGCGGGAATGCCGATTTATGAGCCAGACCGCGAACGCGCAGTTTTCGCCAACGCAAGAAAGCTGAATAAAGGTCCCTTACCAGACCGTGATCTGCTGAGAATCTACGAGAGGATCATGGACGTAATGCGTCAAATTCAAAAAGAGGAAATCGCCCCCAACCAGCCCGGAGATGCCTTAGCGCAAGGCGAAACCGAATTCGAAACCGACGTTAACGACTGAATCAAACGTACAAGCCAGGAGTCACCAGCCAGAAGCTGATTTTTATGATTGTTGCGATGCAAGATTCGGCGAGCGAAGATCAGATTCAAGACGTGGTGGAGCACCTCGTCCGCATGGGTTTCTCCGTTCATCGCACGACCGGTGAGCGTCAAACCATACTGGCAGCCGTCGGAGCGCGTATCGATTTCGACATCCGCAATCTGGAAGTGTTAAGCGGAGTCGAAAGAGTTCATCGCATCAGCGCCCCCTACAAGCTTGCGGGACGCAGCTTCCGTCCCGAAGGCACCGTCATCGAATTTGCGAATGGACTGAAAATCGGCGGCAACGAAGTCGTAGTAATGGCGGGACCCTGCTCGGTCGAATCTCGCGACCAACTTTTTAACGTCGCCGAGCAAATCGCTAAAGCTGGCGCGCGCGCGCTTCGCGGAGGTGCGTTCAAGCCCCGCAGTTCGCCATATTCTTTCCAAGGCATGGGCCTTGAAGGGTTGAAAATTCTGCGTGAGGCTGGAGATAAATTTAATCTGCTGGTAATCAGCGAAGTGATGGAGATTTCGCAGATTGGCCTGATGCTGCCATACATCGACATTTTTCAAGTCGGCGCGCGCAACATGCAAAATTTCAATTTGTTGCGCGAGCTGGGAAAAGAAAAGAAGCCGGTGCTTCTCAAGCGCGGAATTGCCGCGACCATCGAAGAGTTGCTGCTCTCAGCGGAATACATCATGTCCGGCGGCAACTACGAAGTGATTCTCTGCGAGCGCGGCATTCGCACCTTCGAGACTTACACGCGGAACACGCTCGACATCAGCGCCATTCCGGTCGTTCACAAACTGTCGCATCTGCCCATGGCGTCGGATCCGTCGCACGGCACCGGCTTGCGCGACAAAGTTCCCCCTATGGCGCGTGCGTCGGTTGCGGCAGGAGCAGACGTGCTTCTCATGGAAGTGCACCACGATCCCGATAAAGCTTTTTCGGATGGAGCGCAATCTCTCTATCCTGAGCAATTCGTAAAATTGATGGCGGAACTGAGGATGATCGCTCCCGCGGTCGGCCGCACCATCGCCTAAGCTTTGAGTATGTCGGTCCGCCAAATCACTATCATCGGAACCGGCCTTATCGGGGGGTCGCTCGGCCTCGCGTTAAAAAATGCCGGCTATACAGGCAGAATAATCGGATGCGATCGCGCCCCCGTCCTCGAACGCGCTCGCAGGAAAGGGGCCATCGATAGCGGGGATGCAAACCCACACGACGCGGTTCGCGGAAGCCAAATCGTAATCCTGGCGACGCCGGTCGGCGCAATTATCGAACTCATAAAAACGTTGGGGCCCGCATTACCCGCTAAAACTTTTTTGACGGACGTAGGCAGCACCAAGGCCGAGGTGCTGGCAAGCGCAGGGACGGTTTTTGGCAATCATGTTGGCCGGCGGTTTCTGGCGGGGCATCCCATGGCTGGTAAAGAGGAAACGGGGGTAGAATTTGCAGACGCTAAATTGTTTCGAGATGCCGCGTGGTTTCTAACACCCTCCGCGGAACAAAATATTTACGAGGGGCTCAGCGGAGAATTTCTAAGTTGGATCGAAAAAATTGGGGCGCGACCAATCGCTATGGACGCACCGCAACACGATCAATTGTGCGCCTGGATTAGCCACCTGCCTCAACTCATTTCTACGGCGCTGGCTGCAACTCTCGTAGATGAATTCGGAGAAGACGCACCGCTGCTAGAAGCTGGAGGCCGCGCCTTGCGCGAGATGACAAGAATTTCGGCGAGCCCTTATTCGATGTGGCGGGACATTGCCCTCACCAATAAAAAGAGCATTCGCGACGCTTTGGTGAAGATGGAACAGAGGCTTGCGCACATTCGCGACAATCTGGACACGCGAGAGCTCGCAATGGAGTTTGAACGCGCCCATCATTTAAGGAAGGTTTCGCCAGCCAAAAAGAAAGCTCCTAAGAGCTAATTGCGAACGTGACACGCGCAAACTGGTCGAGGTAGCGAGTTCTCTATATTGTTTCTCATAAAGGTATTGAGTTAAGGACTCTGGCATGTTGAAGCGCTTGATGTGCCAGCTTAAGACCTTCCGACCAGTTCATCCGTGCTCGCATTTCATCTGCGCCGTATCCAAACAAATAAAACGTGGAGTAAAACCCGGCCTCGGGTTCCTTGGAAAAGGCTGTAGAACTTTCGCCTATAGGATGGTAATAACAACGCCGTATTAATAGTTCTGCGCTGGCGGGTATATCCGCAGATGCGCACAAATATTGTGCTACGGTCTTTGTCATGCTCTCGTGCTCGGGCAACGAAAAACGGCGCGGCATCTCGCTGTAAATGATGTCAACGTATGATCCGAATTTGATCGGGGCAGCGAACATCTCTTCTTCTGGGTTTATCTCGGTGGAGGTCCAGGCATCACATTTCACCGTCTCTATCGAGGATGCGGTGGAATTGACGGCCGCCAGAAAACGCGCAAGTTCCGGAACCTGTTCGGCTTCCGAGATTCTATGCAGCAACTCAGGATGACGTTTTAAATCGTAGTATTCCAGCCCTTGTCCAGGCGCCGACCATGGGAACTCCAGAACCTCGTCGTCTGACCCGAGTTCGATCGCATAGTCGGCTTGCACGTATTCCAGTCATGCTATTTTGCTGGGGCCGGTTGCGGGGTCGCGTTTGTGGCGGGAGGAGCAAAATTAACTTTCGGAACCTCGCGCGATCCCTCGGATGCCGCAAAATAAGCGCTATTTACTTTGAATCCTGCCCATCCTGCATAAATGTTGTTGGGAAATTGTTGCACGTAAGTGTTGTAGTCCTGAAGCGTATCGTTGTACCGCTTGCGTTCGACGGCGATGCGATTTTCAGTGCCAGCAAGCTCGTCTTGCAGTCGAAGAAAGTTTTCGTTCGACTTCAACTGCGGATAATTTTCAACGATGAGAAGCAATCGTCCCAATGCGCCATCGAGTTGTTGATTGGCAGCAATCTTATCGCTGGGAGTTCCCGCGGAAAGCAGCGCAGACCGTGCTTTGGCGATGTCACCAAATACTTTTTGCTCTTGCTGTGCGTATCCCTTGACGGTTTCGACCAGATTAGGAATCAGATCGGCACGGCGCTGCAAAACGATATCGACCTGTGACCACGACGCTTTCACCGCTTCGTTCTTGGCGACGAGAGTGTTACGGACGCCGACGTACTGGCCGAAGACCGCCAGTAGAATTAGTACGATCACTCCGATTATTACCAACGTCTTAGTCATTTATCTTTCTCCTGAGCCACTATAGGCGGCATTGATAATTGCTTACTTCGGTGCATCAAACATTGTATCCACAGCGTTGGTTATTTGCTGGACTCCCGTTAGATATCGTGCGCACGTGTCCTTCACGTCGAATTGGGTCCGCTTCGCCTTGCGCTCACGAATATCGAGCAATTGGAAGAATGGAGATGCGTCAAACTGAAGGTGCGTAGCGAGAGCCTGAATGGCTTCTCGCTTTTCTGCCGGTGCGGTGTGGCGCATGGCGATCAATGTGTGACGAAATAAAGTTGAAAAAGCCGGCAGCGATTGCAGCAGCATATTCCACAATTCCCGCGGACGGTCTGAGAACCGCAAGATTTCTTGCCGCAACAAAATTGTTTTCTCACGCAGCTCATATTCAAGTTGGGCGCGATGCCAGTGCATGGGAATTTGCAACGCAGTTAGCAAATCATCGCCAAACAGAACTTTGTGACGTTTCTGCATATCGAGGAACTCGATGGAGAACACGTCCGTGGAGCGATTTAGCTCTTCGACGCTCATGACGAGCGGCGCATGAAGTTTTTGGTCGACCCACCATTTCGCCACGGGCGCGATTGCAGTCAGCGTGGCGAATGAGGTTTCGCCAAAAACGCAGAAAAGGTTTACATTCGAAAAATCGGGATGAAATTCGCCAGTGGCCGCGGACCCATAAAGGATTATCGCCCGCAAATTTGACCCAGCCGCCAAACGCATCTTATTAACAAATTCGTCGATCAATTTTTCTGGGACCATTTTCGCCTCGTCCTTACCAGCTTCCGCTTGCGCCGCCACCACCTGAACTGCCTCCGCCGAAACCACCGAAACCTCCGCCGCCGCCGCCCCCAAAACCTCCCCCACCCCCGAATCCGCCGCCGCCAAAGCCGCCCCGGCCACCACCGGAAAGCAACATCCAGAAAAGCAAACTGCGGAGCGGAGTGAAGAGGAATAATAGAATTACGATAATGATTAAAATGATTTTTCCAGCAGTTAAATGGATTTGGTCCTGGGGTTGATCTTCGACCGGCGCCGCGAGACGATTTCCAGTGAGTTGAATCCCGGCGTCCTGCGCGATCACGTCGGCCACGCGTGAAGTCATTAGCGCGACCGCGCCACTGTAGTCGCTGGCGCGAAGTGATGGCACCGCTTCGCGACCAAAGCCCCCTACTTTCCCGTCTGGAAGAATCGGCTCGAGTCCATAGCCGACTTCAATGCGATATTTGCGGTCCTGTACCGCCAACAAGATCAGAACGCCGCGATTGGTCGACTTGCTACCTACACCCCATTTCTTGAACAAGTCAACGGCATAACTCTCGACGTCTGCGCCATCGAGGGTGTTGATAGTTACGACAGCAATCTGCGCGTGGGCTTTTTCGTCGATCTGGCGGCAAACATCGTCTAATTGGGAGACAGTTCCTTGATCGATGACGTGAGCGAAGTCGTTTACGTAGTCTGTGGGTTTAAGCTGCGAAACCTGTTCAGCGCGAAGCGATATCGAAAACCCAAGCAGGATGCCTGCGACAAAAATTGTTTTTACTGCGCGCGTCATCGAGGCTGATTGTATAGGAGGGGAAACCGGAGCGACAGCAGCACCGCGCTAGGACAGCCGGGGGCGGCTATCCCTACGTAGGCATTGCTTAATCAGTTTTAAGGAATTGTTTTAGGAATTCTATGACTTCGCGCTCGGCCCAAAAGCCGTCGTAGCCGTCCACGTCGGCGATGAATGAGCAGTGGCCGCCATCTTCGGTTTCGTGGAAGGTGATGTGAGGGTTGGCAAGAATTTTCGCTCGGGTTTCGGGCAACAGGCGGATAAAAGGATCATTGGCTGCATGCAAGATTAAGGTAGGAACTGCAATTCGATCTACGACATTAGAGGCCGCAGCTCTGGCGTAATAGTCTATGGCTCCTTCGAATCCGCAATAAAACGCTGTTATTTTGTCGTCAAATTGCCGCAGGGTTTTCAATCCGCGCAGTCGCCTCACGTCAAATGATTTTGGAAAAAGTTTCGCTTTGGCACGAAGGCGGCGGCGCATCTTCCACATGAAATAAAGTTCGTAGAGCCGATTGCTGGGGAGGTGAAGCGTGTCTGACGATAGTGCGAGATCCATGGCTGGGCACACCGCCACGACCGAGCGAAATTCCCTTGGTCCTTTTGCGCCCCATTCCCCGGCCAACTTGAGCACAAGATTTCCGCCCATCGAATATCCAACAAGCGCGAGGGCCAAAACCTTGTCGTGCGCGATCAAATTATGGGCGACCGCCGCGACATCCTGCGAAAGTCCTGAGTGATAGAGTGTGGGCGCGAGGCTCTCGGTGCCCCCGCAATTGCGCTGGTTCATCAATACCACATTCATCCCCGCCGCCATGCCTTTGTCGGCAATGCCCCGCATGTAAAGCGATTCGCTTGAGCCCTCCAGTCCGTGGACGACTATGACAGTTAACGCTGCCCGCCGATCAGGCTGCCAGTAACACTTGCATAAAATTTTCGTATTCGGTTCGACTTCGATCAACCGATCTTCAGCGGTGGGTAGATTAATCCGGCGCGTAAGGAAATAGCTGGCAAGCGTCTGCAAATGGCCTCCCCGCAAGCGACGGCGTGGAATAAAGTTGCTGCGGGATTGCGAAGGAGGCACTAATTGATTTTAAATGCAGTAAGGGGGCGGCCCCCTGTTGAGGTTTGAACAATGCCTATTTCCGAGTACATCTGTGAAGAATGTAGCTGCGCGTTCGAGGCCATCGTGAACGGAGGCCAAGACGCTAAGTGTCCAAAATGCGAGGGCGGCAAACTGTCGCAGCAGCTTTCGGTGTTCGCGGTTTCGTCGAAATCCGGAATGGGCAGCGCATCTGATACAAATTCGGTGAGTTCCTGTGGCAGTTGTGGAGATGCACGCGGACCCGGCGCCTGCTCCATGCGTGACTAACGCGCTAAACTTCAGGCACCCGCGAAGTGTAACTGCCGTAAGTTTCTTTTCTGAGAAACCATCCCTACTATCGTTGCATGGATCGCAGACGCAGCCCGAGGATTGAAGCGGTGTTTTCGGTGCGGCTATGGGGATTGGACGTTAACAGCTTGCCCTTCATGGAGACTGCCAGAGCCACCAGTATTAGTATTTCGGGAGCGCTGATTCAGGGTTTTCGGAGACAGGTACGGCTGGGCGAACTGCTGGAGATGCAGCTTGGCGAAGAAAAGGGCCAGTTTCGAGTAGTATGGGTCGGTCGGGGACGCAAGCTTGGCGAGGTTGGGCTGGAAAGCGTGTCCGCGGAAACCGCGCTTTGGGATTTAAACCTGGGCCGGTGCGCTGCCTTCGCTGCGCATGGGTAGCAAAGGGGATTTCCTCCGTTCCATTCTGGATAGCTTTCAGTAAAAACACACACGTTTCATTTTTCCCTTCAGGCGTTATACTTCGTGCTCAGCTCCATTCGTGAACTCTGGCCAAGGGTCTTGGTTCCCGAACTCCCTCAGGTAGCTAACTACATTCGGTTGCGGAAGCTTGCATGAGTGACGGCCACAGACCGCCGGATTCCGATGCCCCTACGCTGGCCGGAATGCACCCCCATCCAAGCGTAGGGACGAAAACTCCGCCTCCGTCGTCGCATCCATCCGACGCACCCACTTTGTTGGACCACCATAGCAATCCCCCCGGATCCTCTTCGCCGAGCCGGCAATCTGACGAATTCAATAGTCAGATCGTCTTTCCGACAGACACGGTGCTGGGTGGGCGGTACAGAATTCTGCGGGTTCTGGGCCAAGGGGGTATGGGCGCGGTTTATCAGGCGCGGGATCAGGAACTCGACCGCATTATCGCCTTGAAAGTGATCCGTCCCGAGCTAGCGGGGAATCCTAGCATTTTGCAACGCTTCAAACAGGAGCTGATTCTTTCTCGCCATGTCACCCACAAAAATGTAGTTCGAATTTACGACATGGGAGAAGCCGACGGCACCCGGTTCATCACCATGGAATACGTCGAAGGCGAAGACCTGCGTGGCGTATTGAGCCGGGATGGGAAACTTAAGCCGCGCGAAGCGGTGGAGATCGTTGTACAGATTTGCCGCGCCCTCGAAGCTGCCCATGTTGAAGGGGTCATCCATCGCGACCTCAAGCCACAAAATGTGATGCGCGATCCGCAAGGCCGCGTGGTGGTGATGGACTTTGGCTTGGCGCGTTCGCTCGAAGCTCCAGGGATGACCCAAACCGGCGCCCTAGTAGGGACCCTTGAGTACATGTCACCCGAGCAGGCAATGGGCGCCGAACTCGATCAGCGTTCCGATTTGTTCGCGCTCGGCCTTATTTTCTACGAGTTGCTCACCGGAAAGGTGCCCTACAAGGCTGATACTGCAATCGCCAGCTTGATGAGACGCACCCAGGAACGCGCCATTCCTGTTGCAGATATTGACGGCACCATTCCAAAATCCTTGAGTGCGATTGTCGCCCGATGCCTGGAGCGCGACCCGAAAGACCGCTACGCGACGGCCGAAGAACTTCTTCGCCAATTGGAGGCGTGGAAAGCAAATCCCAGCATCAGCACGGCTGCACTGTCGCGGATGTATCCATCATCTGCACCGTCCGCACACAGTAGCGTTCAGATTTCCTTGAATCTTCCCAGTAAAAAGGGATGGATTGGGGTGGCGGGTGTGAGTGTACTGGTGGTGGCATTCTTCGCCATTCCGACGACGCGCCGTCTCGTGTTTCATCCAAGCTCGCAAGCTTCGCCTCAAGCATCGGGTTCGGGGGCGGAGGGCGTTCCTGACTTGAGCAAAGGAAAATTTCTCGCCGTGCTTCCGCTCAAAGTAATCGGCGATGAGAAGTCGCTGCGCTACGTCTCCGATGGATTGGTAGACGCTTTGTCGGCGAAGATGTTTCAGCTTCAGGAAGTTCATGTGGCATCGTCGTCCGCGGTAGAGAAGGCTGTCGCCAAAGAGGATTCAATCGCGAAGATTGCCAAGGCGCTAGGCGTGAACCTCGTCTTGCAGGGCATGGTCCAGGGCACGGCTGACAAACTTCGAATCACGCTTGATCTTGAGGATGTCTCCAGCGGACACCGCATGTGGAGTCAGGAATTTTCCGGCGTTCCTCAGGACCTGCTCACCTTGGAGGACAAAATTTACGGTTCGCTGGTGGCCGCGCTAAATGTAAATCCAACCAACGATGAAGCCGCTCGCAGCGGAGTTCATCCCACGGAAAACACTACCGCTTACGATCTTTACTTGAAGGGACGAAACGAGTTGCGCGGCAATCAAGGATCAAGGAACGTAGCCTCGGCGGTGAGCCTGCTCGAGAGTGCGCTGCACGAAGATCCAAATTTTGCACTGGCGTACACCGGTTTGGCGGACGCCGACCTTAATCTTTATTCCGACACAAAAGATCCCCTCTACGCAGAAAAGGCTCTAGCAGCGGCACACAAAGCGGAAAGCCTGGATTCGACGTTGCCGGAAGTCCACCTAGTTCTCGGTAGCGTATATAACAACACCGGCCGCAGCGCCGAAGCTGTTACGGAGTTGAAGCGCGCCTTGGCGCTGGCGCCGAATTCCGACGATGCCTACAGACGTCTCGGGAAAGTCTATCTGAGCGGGGGGCACAAGCAGGAAGCGCTCTCTGCGTACCAGAACGCGGTCACTGCCAACCCATATTACTGGAGCAATCACAACACTCTGGGGGGCGCATACTTCCAGTTCGGTGACAATGACAAGGCACTCAGCGAGTATCAACGGGTCACTGAACTCGCGACCGACAATCCTGTGGGCTATCGAAATGTGGGCGCGGTCTATTTTCGAATGGGACGCTGGAATGACGCGATTCCGGCATTCCAGAAATCTTTGGAACTTCAGCCAGATGCCGCAACCTACTCAAATTTGGGAACAACTTATTTTTTCCTGAAACAAAACGACGAAGCCATCAAGATGTTTGAAAAAGCGGTGCAGCTCACACCTAAAGACGAAGTGACAATGGGGAATTTGGCAGATGCTTACCGGGCCGCAGCGCGGAGCCAAGAAGCGAATGCGACCTATGATAAAGCAATTCGGCTTGCCTTCCAACAGCTTCAGGTAAATCCCAAACTCGCCAGCGTGACCGGAGACCTCGCCCTTTATTACGCTAAGAAGGGCGACGCAACTTCTTCTCTTAGGTATATTCGCCAAGCGCGATCATTGGATGGGTCAGACTTACAACTGCTGTACGCGCAGGCACAAATTTACGGGTTGGGGGGGAAGCCAGCAGAGGCGATGGCTACGTTGCGTGATGCGTTTAAAAAGGGCTATTCGCCGGAAGAGGCCCTGAATGACTCGGAACTATCAAGTCTTAAGGGCCTCCCGGAATTCACGAAGTTAATTAGCGAGTATTCAAAGAAACGTTAGCCAGCGTAGTCTTCACGGCATTACGTTTAAGTACTGCAAAAGCCCCAGCCAGCAAAAGGATCTCGCTGAAAAGCATGGTTGTGCTACGGGGTTCCGGCACGGAGGTGGCGTTCGCCTGTCCGTCGAAACTGGTTCCGCTCATCCAGGAATTACCATCTACGGCTTCAAAATCGAGGGTAAAAACCCCGCCATCCGCAATGCCTGTTCCGGGATTCGGCAAGGTGTTTAAGAATTCGATTATGGTTTGGCTTGGGTTGTTCTTGTCCGGGATAGCCTGGCAAAAATTGAAATAGGCAGTAATTCCACACTGGACATTTTGATATGACACCGCGCTTTCGGTAAGAAACAGGCTGTACCAAGTGGTGCCGCTGGCATTCTGAAACTCTAATTTTCCATTGAAAGTTGAACCTTGACTATCCGGCAAAACGAATCCGAAGGTCGTTCCAGTGATAGGAGTGCATCCCTCGCATGTGGGATCGCCAATAATAATCTTAGGATCCAGGTTGGAATCGGCGAAAGCCGATGCGGTGACAAACAGAATGAAAGCGGTCAGTATGAGAGATGAAATTTTGATTGCGTTTTTCACGAGAACTCCTAAAGACTATTTTCACAGTGGACAGCAGCGGGGGCTACGTTCAACCTATCCAAGTATCTCCCAACTCCAAGCAAAGTCAAGCGCAAAGCCCGGTTTGGAAATAAAAATTTTTAATTTGAACAGCAGGTTGTGCAAATGTTTTCATCTTGGGACATTGCTGTTTCATTCAGCGCGTAAGTTCTGTCCTTTTGACTTGCTTCAGCTCTTGAATCAAATTCTTAGTCATCACCCTGCTATCATCTTCTAACTTTATGAAAACTGGCATCATAGGTCTCCCCCAAGTAGGCAAAACATCGCTGTTCAGAATCTTGACGAAGGCCGATATCTCCCAACCAGCTTACGCCAATCCGCGTGAAGCTCACATAGGAGTCGCAAAGGTCCCCGACGACCGCCTGGACCGTTTGGCAGCGCAATACAATCCCAAGAAATTGACGCATGCCTCGGTCGAATACGTTGATGTGGGTGCCATCGGCCAGGACGCACTAAAAGAGAGCGGATATATCGGGCATCTCAGAAACGTGGACGCTTTGGCTCACGTTGTACGCGCCTTCGACGATGCTTCGATCCCGCACGTCGGTCCGGTCGATCCGCTCCGCGATATTCGCAACGTGGAATTCGATCTCATGGTCAGCGATCTTGGCCAAATCGAAAAGCGACTTGAGCGCGTGGAAAAAGATCTCAAGAAGATGCGATCTACGGAGCTTGAACGCGAGTCCGATCTGCTAAATCGCGCTAAAACCCAACTCGAATCGGAGCATCCGCTCCGTGAAATGGAAATGACGGCCGAAGACAAAAAACGCCTTCGAGGCTTCATGTTCCTCAGCGAGAAACCGATTCTTTACGTCTTGAACGTCAACGAAAGCACTCACCTCGGCAAAGATCTTGAAGAGGCAGTAAGCAAATACAACTTGTCTGAGGTAGCGTCCCGCCCCAATGCTGGAGCTACCGCGATTTGCGGAAAAGTAGAAGCAGAACTGGCAGAGATGAGCGATGCCGATGCCGCCGAGTTTCTTTCGAGCTACGGCCTCACCGAAAGCGGATTGGTTCGACTGATCCGGACAACCTACACCCTCCTCGGCGTAGTCTCGTTTTTTACGATCGGAGAAGATGAGTGCCGCGCCTGGACCATTCCGGTGAACATGCGCGCCGTCGAAGCCGCTGGTGCCATTCACTCGGATTTATCGAAACATTTCATTCGCGCTGAAACTATTCGGTGGGACCAATTGCTCGAAGCGGGTTCTGAGGCCAGCGCGCGTTCCAAAGGCATTCTCAGGCTCGAAGGAAAAGATTATATCGTTCAGGATGGCGATGTGATGCACATTCGGCACAGCGGATAGCACATTGAGTAGGTACGACAAAGCACATCTCACTGCCATGGGAAATTCCGAGGCTCGGAACTGATATCATCCCTGATTCGCGATGCACCCAATAGTACTGAGTCTCCTGCTTGGAGTGACCGCTGCGGCGGCGAATCTACTTGGGGGAGCGATCATCGTCCAACAAAACTGGACGCGCTCCTACCTGAAGTATTTCATCGCCCTCGGCGCAGGATTCATGCTCGCCACCGCTATTGTTGAAATCTTCCCTGCAAGTATTGCTTTGCGCGGGGAGAGTGCTGGTCTTTTGGTCTTGTTGGGCTATTTAATCATTCACTTCTTCGAGCACGCGGTAACTCCGCACTTTCACTTCGGGGAGGAAACGCATCATCACGAATTCGCTCACGCTCACAAAAGCTATTCAGTTGTCATCGGACTCATCATCCACACGTTCTTCGACGGAATCGCCATCGCGTCGGGATTTCTAGTCTCCAACTGGTTGGGATGGATCATTTTCGTTGCTATCTTTCTGCACAAGATTCCCGAGGGCTTCACGGTCGCGTCGGTAATGTTAGCCAGCGGACAGAGCCGGAGAATTGCATGGGGAGCATCAGCGCTGTTGGGCGCAGCAACTTTCGCCGGGGTACTGACAATGGCGCTATTAAGGCGGGAGGTTGGTTTTGGACTGCCCCTGTCGGCAGGGGTCACGATTTATGTCGCGGCTTCCGACTTGATCCCAGAGGTAAACCGCGAACCAGGGGTGAAGATGGCGATGGTGGTGTTTCTTGGCGTAGGCTTGATGTTGCTACTGGACCATGTAGCACACGTTCACTAAAGTTATTCGACTGTGTGCTTAGCGGTGTAACCGTCTCGAGCGATAACTTGGTATTTTACGTCCTTTCCTTTCTGGTCTCGCATTTTCAGCGGCCCTCCGTCGGGGGCAACGACATCCACTTTCAGTTTGCGGTAGGTGCCATCCATCTTGGTGTTGGTAGGGTGATAGGTAATCGCGTATTGATTGCGAATATCAGCTGTAATGTCGTGAAAAACATCGACCATGTCCCCGGTAAAGCGCGGCTGATAAAAGCGGCCGCCAGTTAAACGGGCAAACGTCTGCATTTCATTGTCGGCCTGAAGGTAGTCAATCTGGCTTATCGGAATGCCCGCGCCGTGTGGAGCGGTGCCTCCGTGGCTCTCGTAATATTCTCGGGCGATCCAACCTACGCTGATGGAAAAAATTGTCACATCGTGGGTCGTTTTAATTTTCTTGGTGATCTGATTCAGATTTAACTTGCTGAAGCTGTCGAAACCAGTACTGATTAAAATAATGTACTTATGACCCTCAATCCGATCCATGCGATCCAGAGTGTCGTAGAGCGCGTCAAATAAATTGGTCTCGGCAAAGCCCGGTATGCGCAACTGATTTAATGCGCCCATCACTTCCTGCTTGTCCTGCGTGAAATCCACCAGGGTGTGCGGCTTCATATCGTAGTAAACGACCGCGACCCAATCGTCTTTTTTTAGGGTGTCGGCAAAGGCATAAGAAGCTTGTAGAGCGTCGATTAGGAAACTGTAATTGGTAGACGCAAATTCGATCAGCAATGCGGCGGTTATAGGAGCTTTGGCGACGGCGAAAGTGCTGATGACTTGGGGAACGCCATCTTCGTAAACCCGAAAGTTTTCCTGCTTCAGGTTGGGGATAAATTGTCCGTCCTTGGTGGAGACGAGGACATCGACATTGACTAGTGGGACGTCCATGCGAATGGAATAGTCCGGCATGCCTTCGACTTTTTTCGGTTTTTCAGGAGGAGGTGGTGGTGGTTCTTCTGCCTTTTTAGGGATGGCGTAGGGACCTGTTTCACTCTGCGGCCCCCCGGCGGCGGGAGGCGGTTCTTGTTGATTTTGCGCAGCCACCGGATCCACGAGCGAGCTACAGAATGACACCAATAGACATAACCAAAGGAACCAGCGAACCGTGACGCGGCATCGGTAACAACCTTCAAATCTAGCCAACATGCGACCTCTCGATAATTTGCCCTGCTAGTATAGACGCGCGTCTTAGCCAATGGGATGTTTCGGGAACAAGGTAGAGTGGAAGACTCGATAGTGTTCGTTAAGAGTGTTTACAGTAAGGCCCGATCCAGAACCGACAATCGACTTGACCATGCCTATGCGTTTCGAACTATTCATTGCCAGCCGCTACCTTCGAGCAAAACGCCGACAGGCATTCATCGGAATCATCACTGCTATTTCCATCATGGGCGTCGCTGCTGGGGTGGCGTCTCTTATCATCGCCCTCGCTATTAACAATGGATTTCGTCAAGACCTGCAAGACCGGCTACTCGAAACTACATCTCATCTGACGTTGCTGCGTACCCAGGATGACGGCATAAAGGATTGGCGACCCCTGCTAGATGGATTGTCGAAACAGCCTCACGTGATTGCGGCCGCCCCCACGATTTACGAAGAAGTGATGATATCGCGCGGCCCACGAGCCAGGGGCGCGGTGCTCAAGGGAATGGTTCCGTCCTCCGAAAATCGGGTCAGCGACCTGCTCAAGAGCGTGACCGTGGGATCGGCCTCCGCTTTGGATGAGACAGAGTCGAAAGCCGCGGACGAGGGCGTCCGCGCCACACAATCAGAAAGACCAAATTCGTTGAAATCCGTTCAGGATCGCGTGCGAGAAATGCCGCCTTTAATCCTTGGTAAAGATATGGCGCAAAATCTCGGTGCAGAAATTGGCTCAGTGGTTTTGGTGACAAGCCCGCAGGGCGAGCTCACTCCTTTCGGCATGGTCCCAAAGTACAATCGTTTCCGCGTTGCAGGTATTTTTAACTCGGGTTTCTACGATTATGACAGTGCCTGGTCGCTCGCGCGGCTGTCGGATGCACAACAACTTTTTGGCATTGGCGACCAGATTGCGGCCATCGAGTTTCGCGTCGATGATATCTACAAAGCCGCCATTATTGGCGATCAAATTCAACACGTCGCTGGAAAAGGCTTCATGACCACTAATTGGATGGAGCAGAACAAGGCGTTGTTCCGCGCCCTGAAGATGGAACGCCTGGTGACCTTCATCACTATTGGGTTGATAGTCTTCGTGGCTGCGCTGAACATCCTCATTTCTCTAATCATGATGGTAATGGAGAAAACTCGGGACATTGCCGTCCTGATGTCGATGGGCACCAGCAAGTCGCAAGTGCGGCGAGTATTCATCGCGCAGGGCGTTTTGATAGGAGTGATAGGGACTGCGATCGGAATAGTGTTGGGATACGGTCTGTCCTGGGCCGGCGGACATTATCGTCTCCTGTCACTCTCTCCAGAAGTTTATTCGATTGACTACGTCCCCTTCGCGCCGCGGTTGATCGACGGACTCATTGTCGCCATCGTCGCCGTAGGAATATCGCTGATTGCGACAATCTATCCATCATGGTCAGCCTCACGAATTCTTCCAGCCGAGTCCCTAAGGTACGAGTAAGCGGCAGCTACCTGAGTTTCTCTCCGACCGATTTAGCTTGCGTGAATAGATACAAGTAATCAGGCCCCCCTGCTTTCGAATCCGTCCCCGACATATTGAAACCACCGAAGGGATGCGCACCCACAATAGCGCCCGTGCACTTGCGATTGATGTACAAGTTGCCTACGTGAAATTCGCGAATTGCCCGATCAATCTTTTTCTGCGAATTGGTATAGACAGCGCCAGTCAAGCCGAATTCGGTATCGTTGGCGATGTCAAGGGCGTGATCGTAGTTGCGGGCCTTAATCACAGCTAACACCGGGCCAAAAATTTCTTCTTGTTCGAGTTTTGATTTCGGGGCGATATCGGCGAAGACGGTGGGTTGCAGGAAATACCCTTCGCCAGCGTGGGTAGCACGACCGCCGCCGGTGATCAGCCGACCATCGCGTTTTCCCTGTTCGATGTAACCCAAAATAGAATTCATCGAGCCTTCGCTGATGACAGCGCCCATGTAAACGTTCTCGGCCGGGTCGCCAATCTTTATTGTTTCGACGCGGGACTTGAGACCCTCAATAAATTTCTCGTACAAGCGTTCATCAATGATCGCTCGAGAGCAGGCCGAGCATTTTTGTCCTTGAAAACCGAAGGCAGCAAGCGCGACGCCTTCGATGGCCGCATCAAGATCAGCATCGGTGTCGACGATGATGGCGTCTTTGCCGCCCATCTCCAGGATGGTTCGCTTGATCCAGATCTGGCCAGGAACATGTTCCGCCGCACGCTTATTGATATCGAGTCCCACTTCGCGTGAACCGGTGAATGCAATGAACCGGGTCTTGGGATGTGTGACGAGAGAATTTCCAAACGATGCTCCGGCCCCGGGACAGAAATTGACCACGCCTTCCGGCAGCCCTGCTTCTTCTAAAATTTCCATGAATTTTGCCGCGATGGTCGGCGACTCGCTCGATGGCTTCAAAATAACAGTATTTCCGGACACCACCGAAGCAAGAGTCATCCCCGCCATGATCGCAGCGGGAAAATTCCATGGCGGAATCACCACGCCTACACCAAGCGGGATATAAAAAAGCGAATCCCGTTCCCCAGGGAGTTGCACGGGAGTCTTCACATTAGCAAGCCGCAAAGCTTCTCGCGCGTAGAGCTCGCAGAAATCAATCGTCTCAGCAATATCCGCGTCCGCTTCGGCCCAGTTTTTGCTGACCTCAAATACGAGCCAGGCGCAAAGTTCAAACTTGCGATGACGCAACAAGTCGGCTACTTGGAATAAGAAATTCGCGCGGTCTTCCACCGAAGTTCTGCTCCAGCTCTCGAATGCCCGCAGGGCGGCCTGCATCGCGGGTTCGACATGCTCTTTCCCGGCCTTTTGATGGATCCCCACGATTTCGGACGGCCGGGCGGGATTGACCGACTTAATTTTGTCAGTTGTCTTAATCCGTTTCCCCCCGATGATCAGGTCGTATTCGCGCCCGAGTTGTCCCCTAACTTTGTCGATGGCGGTGCGCATTTGGCGGGCATTATCCTGACGTCCAAAATCGATTGCAGGTTCGTTAACGAATTTTTCCTGGTGAGATTGAGTACGGCTGAAAACCGGAGCTTCCAGAGTTGTAGCCATGATTAACACCTCGAGCGGACAAATAAAGCAGCACCTCAATTCTAACATTCAAAAATGTCGACTTGCACCGCCTTATCGATGAACCTCAGGGGGGTATCATCTATTCGTGGAAGCATGGAAAATGGGTAAGTCATCACTATGAAAGTAATAATTTTTGGCGCCACTGGCCTTCTAGGTCAGGCACTCGTGCGTCAATGGACGGATGATGATGTAAGCGGGCTGTCTTCGAAAGATGTTGACATCAGAAATCAGCACGCGGTTATTAATGTTGCAGAAGCAATCAAGCCTGACTGGATCATATTGGCCGCAGCCTACACCGATGTTGACGGTTGTGAAGCAAATCGTGAACTGGCGTTCAGTGTCAACTGTAAGGGCGCGGAAAACGTGGCTCGCGCCGCGAAACAGGCCGGGGCACGCCTGTTGTTCATCAGCACCGATTATGTTTTTGACGGCACGAAAGAAGTTCCGTACGAGATAGACGATCCGGTGCATCCACAAAGCGTTTATGGCGAAAGCAAAGCCCAAGCAGAAAACTTACTTCGTGAAATATTGCCCGGAGTCTGCATTGTGCGTACATCGTGGCTCTTCGGAGTGGGCGGGAAATGTTTTCCCGACACCATTCTGAAAATCGCAGCAACCCGTTCAGAGATCGATGTGGTGAATGATCAACGCGGGTCTCCTACCTATACTGACGACCTGGCGTCAGCGATCACTCAACTTTGCAGGAGGGATGCGAGCGGCATTATCCACGCCACCAATGGCGGGGATTGCACTTGGTTTGACTTCGCGAAGGAAATTGTCAGTGCAGCTGGAATGGATATTGTCGTGCGGCCCACCACAAGCGAACAATTTGTTCGCCCCGCGCCCCGGCCCCGGTACTCCGTACTGTCCCCCATAAGTTTGAATAAATTTGGGATACAGATGCCTGATTGGAAGACCGCCCTAGGAAACTATCTGAAAAAGCGCCTAGATTTCTCCGCCGGTCAATCAAAGCAGTAGAGAGTCGAACTGCCTAAGTAGGGAGAGCACCTTTAGCCAGATGACTCGCGGGACTGAAGAAATGTTATAGAGGTCGAGGATGGTTTCATCCGCTCGGCGAGCGGAGCATAACGCGATGCAAAAAAATAAATTGAGTAGGCAGGGAAGAATACCGTCGCGGGTACAGAAATGAATGCCATCACGAAGATAATGATGGCAAGCAAAATAGTTCCGACAATAACCAGCAGCGTAATCGTATAAACATTGAATGTAAGCCCCGCAGCTTTTCCTAGTAACACCGCTACTGCGCCGATTCCGCCAACCGGTATCACGATAATCAGAATCGCGATAAGAGCGACGATTGCCAGCGCGATTCCCGCCCCTATGCTCAATACCGCTTTCATCCCAAGGTATCCGGCGTAGCTTCCGATTTCCGATTCGATCATGGGCAGAAGCCTTCGCCACCCCTGCAGCGGACCAAGATCTTCCAGAGCCATCTGAGGGACCACAAAATCTTTCGTGAGCACATGGATGATTATCGAGGCGAGCACGCATGCTAAAAACACGAAAAACAAAACTATCCCCCCGAGCACCAATCCGATCATGTGTTCCTTGGAGTGCCTTATCCATCCTGCGGCGTACGCAAAAACCAGCGGAATACCTACCGCAATGACTAGCGTTGCCAAGGTCACCAGGGAAAACAAAATGTGGAACACGAAGAGTCTCATCCCGGGACGCTGCCTGCGCTGCCAGCCTGCTGCGATGTTGCATTCTCTGGCTACAACGCTGTCAAACAATACGAACCGCATGACGCTGCTTACATAGGCGAATAGCACGAAGAAAATCAATGCAGCCAATACAATCACTGCAATTAGTCCGGCGTACAGCATCGGGTTAGCGGCTGGGAGCCCCAGGCTGAGGAAGTGTTGCGTGCCACCGCTGCGTGCTGGTATATGAAAATTGGGGGCACTGCACCCACCCGAACTCATCTCGCCTGCCAGCAATCCTACGAGCGCAAGTTTTGCCCACTGCGCCGCCCGAAAAGGAGATAGCAGTTGCTGCTTGGAGTGTTGAAAGGCAGGTGAAATCGCGTCTATCGCAGAAGCTCGAAACTGCGGGCCCAGAAAATTAGGAGTTGGTATGTCCCCTATAGACAATTCGTTACCTTTCACTCAGTATCAGGCAGGAAGGTACTGCGAATTGCATAGAAAGGTCAACGAGATTCTGAGTAGGCCGCCGGCCTACCATTTTCACCCCCACCTTAACCATAATTAACCTCCCGCCGTATAATTCGAGTTGTGATTACAGTTTCCAAAGAAGACTATTTGAAGGCTATTCTTGAGGCAGAGAGCGAAGGGGAGACTGTAATCTCGGCGACGCTCGCTCATTGGCTATTGGTATCTCCACCAGCAGTGACCATGGCGATGCGCCGATTGAAAAAAGATGGATTAGTTAGGGTGCAGACTGACGGACACGTCAGCTTGTCTTCTTCTGGGCGTAAAATCGCACGAAAATTGACTTTGCGTCATCACCTGATTGAAAGAATGCTTTCGGAAGTGTTCGGCATGGAATGGTACAAGGTACACGACGAGGCGGAACGTTTGGAGCACGCCGTCTCCCCCGATTTTGAAGCAAAGTTATTGAGAAAATTGGGGCGCGGGGGCTTGTGTCCGCATGGAAATATTAGCGAACTGGAAAGTCCAGCCAGTCGGCGTCGGCGCGGCTTGATGCTTTTATCTCACGCCGGCGAAGGCCAAAATTATCTTGTGAGCGGGATTTACGAACGCGATCGGCGGCTGTTGGAATTCCTTGAGCACCGAGGGATTCGTCCTGGAGCAAGCCTGCATGTAGCCGGGCGCAACTACGACCAGACCTTGAATTTAACCACGGACGCAGGTTCGGTCGCACTGGGACGTTCTGCTGCTGAAAGAGTTTGGGTTGCACCGCAGGCACGGAGAGGTCAGCGCAGTTCAAGATCTAACCGAAAAAACACACGGGATTAGAATTGACCACAAAGGTATTCGCGACTATGGCTCAACTAACTTATCTGGAAGCAATCCGGCAAGGAATATGGGAAGAGATGGAACGTGATCCCACTGTTTTTTGCCTGGGTGAAGACATCGGGATTTACGGCGGAGCTTTCAAAGTCACCGACGGATTCATCGACCGCTTCGGCCCCGAGCGCGTCATCGACACCCCCATCGCTGAATCCGCGATTGTCGGCGCGGCCTTTGGCGCGTCTCTCACTGGTTTGCGTCCGGTAGCAGAATTTCAGTTCATGGATTTCATCGGCTGCGCCTTCAACCAAATCACCAATATGGTGGCAAAGACTCATTACTTATGGGGACCTCCTGCGCCGCTCGTGTTGCGCGGCCCAAGCGGCGGGAACGTTCACGGCGGCCCGTTCCACTCGCAAAATAACGAAATGTATTTTGTGCACACCCCGGGAGTAAAAGTCGTTTGCCCTGCTACGGCGTACGACGCCAAGGGACTTATAAAAGCCTCCATACGCGATAACAATCCGGTGATTTTTTTCGAGCACAAGTATCTGTATCGGCGCATTAAGGAAGAAGTTCCATCCGACGATTATGTGGTGCCGCTTGGCAAGGCCCGCGTGGCACGGGAGGGGCGCGCGCTCAGCATCATTACTTATGCTGCGATGGTCTACATCGCGTTAGAAGCGGCCGAAACTTTGATGAAAGATGGTATCGATGTCGAGATTCTCGACCTGCGAACTTTGTCACCGCTGGACCGCGAGTCGATTATCGCGACCGTACGCAAAACTAACAAGGTGATTTTGCTCCATGAAGATGTGCGCACCGGAGGCATAGCAGGCGAACTTGCTGCGATCATCAATGAAGAAGCATTCGACGACTTGGATGGACCCATCGTGCGAATCACGGCGCTCGATACTCCAGTTCCCTTCTCTCCTCCGCAGGAAGAATTTTTCCTGCCCAAGGTGAGTGACGTTGTGCGGGAAGCCCGTAAGCTTAAGGCTTATTAGGCTGGGTTAAACATTCGTTTTTCTGACATAATCCTCCCGCACTGTAACCTCGGAGACGGAATGCGAAACTTTATCTTTGGAATTATTTTCACTCTACTAATCGGGATTCTTGGGGGGCTGGCTTTTTTGTCCTTCGGGCTGATGCCAACCAATGCCGATGGTGTCCCTTCCCGCATGGAACGCCGCATCGCCATGAGCGCGATGGATTCTTCGATGGACCGGCATGCGCCGCAAATCAGCAATCCCATACTTCCCACGGATGAGAATGTGATTCAAGGGATGAAGATTTACACCATGAATTGCGCGGTCTGCCATGGCACCCTCGACGAAAAACCAAGCATCTTGTCCAAGTCTTTTTATCCGCCTCCGCCGCAGTTGATAATCGATCCGCTCGATGACCAGGAGTGGCACATTTTTTACGCGGTTCGAACTGGCGTGCGTTACACCGGAATGCCGGCGTGGAACAAGGCTCTAACGACCCAGGATATGTGGAGGGTTACCTCTTTCCTATCGCACGTCGGGAAACTTTCTCCTGCGGTGCAGGACTACTGGAAAAAATCCTATGGGGTAGTGCCTCAATCCGCCGCCGACGCCGAGCATGATCACATGCATTAAAGTGCGATACGCAGTGTGCTCCCCCTCCTTATATATAATGAAGGGTTCTGCCTGAGTTTCGGGTCCCACGGAAGGAATTATGCCAACAGATGTTGTGATGCCGCAGATGGGCGAGTCCATCGTTGAAGGAACGATAACGAAATGGTTAAAGAAACCCGGCGACAAGATTCAGCGCGATGAGCCGCTGTTTGAGATTTCTACCGACAAGGTAGACGCTGAAATTCCGGCGCCGGTGTCTGGAATTCTGCAAGACATCAAGGTCAGCGAAGGCGCGACCGTGCAGGTGAATACAGTCGTGGGAACGATTTCAACTGAGGGCGAGGCTTCCACTCCCGCGAAATCTAATTCCCAGCCAGCATCAACCTCAGAGAAACAGGCTCCCGCTAAAATTGAAGAACAGGCAGCAAAGCCGGCACCCACCGCTGAAGATGAAGACGATCAAACGCGATCCTCTCCATTAGTGCGCAAGATGGCCCGCGAACACAATATCGATCTCGCGCAAATTAGCGGTAGCGGACTAAGCGGAAGGATCACGAAACAAGATGTGCTCGCGTTTATCGAAGGCCAGGGTACTAAACCCAGCCCAACGTCCGTTCCCGCGCCCTCAGTTGTCGCCACTCTAGCAACTCCACCGCGAAATATTCCTTCCATCCCTGGCGAAGTCGTCCCCCTGACCCAAATGCGCAAAATCATCGCGCAAAGAATGATCGAATCGCGCCGCACCAGTGCCCACGTCCACTGCATGTTCGAAGTGGACATCACGTCGATCGTTCAGCTTAGAAATAAAACGAAATCCGCATTTGAGCAGCGCAACGGCGTGCGGCTTACGTTTATGCCGTTCTTCGTTCGCGCGGCGATCATCGCGTTGCACCAGTTTCCTATTGTTAACGCCTCCATGGATTCCGAGGCCATTCGTTATCACCGCCACGTCAACGTTGGAATTGCAGTGGCGCTGGATTGGGGTCTGATCGTTCCGGTGTTAAAAAATGCCGGCGATCTTAATTTTCTGGGATTGCAGCGTGGCATTGCCGACCTCGGCGAGCGTGCCCGCTCCAAAAAGCTTCGTCCGGAGGAGGTCGAAGGCTCGACCTTTACCGTGACTAATCCTGGACAATTCGGTGCAGTTTTCGGATTGCCGATCATCAACCAGCCCAATTCGGCGATCATGGGCGTTGGCGGCATCGGCAAAGCGCCAGTAGTTGTGACGGACAAAGAAGGCAATGACTCGATTGCGATTCGATCGCTCGTCCATCTCACGCTTGGATACGATCATCGTGTCATTGACGGAGCGGTAGCGGATCAATTCATGGCGCTGGTCAAGAAGACGCTAGAAAACTGGAGCGAGGAAGTCTAGGCGGATTACAGCAGGTCCCTCCAAGTCGCTTCCCTCGGGATGACAGTTCAAACGTGGGTCGGTCTTTGGATGGTACCGTCCCATTTGGCACGCGGCTATCTGCCATCATGTTGGCGAGCCAAATGTGATCACTAGCCCCCTGCACCTGGACCCCATAGCCGTCATACCAATCAAGCTTGATATGTTGAATTTTGATGTTATTGACATTATTTAGATTGATGACCGCCTGGCCACTCAAGATTATTGGGGCTACTGAACTAAAATGAGTTACTGGGTTACCTATCGCAGACCACACATAAAGGTTTTGCGTGGAGGTGTCGTGGAACCAATCCCGATCGTGTCCCAAGGCACTCTGCGAAGTTCGAGAGTTACCCCACTTAGTACCGAACCTAACGAAGTTTAATTGGGTAATGGGCTGTGAAGCGCTCAACGCAATTTGCCAGATACTTCCCGTGATATTCGTCCATTGAGTGCTAGTAGTCGCATAGTATCCGGTAAACTCAGGGGGCCGACCGTTACCGTAAGCATCGAACTTAATTGGATTGCCAATCGCTCCACTGGAAGGCGGGGTCAACCATTCGTTCCAAACTGCATCCCGCTTGAACAGAATCACATCCCCGGGCTGAAAAGTTGAGATGCCCACTTTCAACAGTGTTCGCCAGGGTGTCTGCGGTGACAATCCATTATTCCCGTTACTCCCCGCAGGATCGACGTAGTAAGTCGCAGCAAGTGCGCGAAGCGCAAGCAGTAATATACAAGCAAATGTTTTCATTGGAATCTCAGATGTATGGAGTAGTATCGATATCTAGTGAAGCGAGAACGTTGGGATCGTGGTAGCCGTGTAAGAGTCCGATAGAACCGTGATACTCGCCGGCAGCGTGCCTCCGGAGGTCACGTTTTCAACGATGTTGCCCGCGTACGTCAACCCCGCACCGCTGTTGCCGCCTTCTAGGGCAGCACAAGCCGTGGTACAACTTGTCGTGAGTGCCAGATAGTATTTCCCGGGGGGCAGTTGTGCGCTTGCCGTCCAGTTCAATGTCTTCCATCCCAGGGAAGCAGCAAATGCAGTACCCGCAGTAGTGCCGATGTGTGCGACGACTGTCCCTGCTGCATTCACTACGCCAATGTCGTAAGTGTTAGTGGTGTTGTCCACAGTTGTAACGTCGTAAGTTACCTGGCTGGTCGCCAGGTTGCAGGACAGCACCACTCCCCAGACCGAGGCCTTGTTCACCGTCACTGTAAAGCTAACCGTACTCGCAGCATTCGGAGTCGAAAACCACAAGGGGCATGTTTGCGCCTGCACATATGCCGTCGTAGCCAGCTTGGTGCTGTTGTCCGACGCTGCCGGCGTGGGGCCGGCAGGCGCCCCAGTAAAGGTAGGCGACGCCAATGGTGCGGCTCCCGTGACCTGAGCAACTGAGTAATCCCCGCTTGCGGCCGCCACCGCCCCGCTACGGCCAAACACCGAAGTTATCGGTGCACTTACGCTGGACGGCTGCACTTCAGCTCCGACCGCCATTCCGTAATTTCCAAGGCCGACGTTGGTAGACATGACGCGCCCCAGTACCTGGCCGCTCGTCGGATACGTGACACCGGCATCGTGACAGTCTCCCGCGACGGTACCGCTGATCTGTACATAGTCACCAGCCGTCGTCCCTCCATCGAAGGCGCATACCGCCAGCCCATCTCGCGCTACTTGCGCAGTACCAGAATTTCCTGCCCCGTCCACCACCACTCCTATCACGCCCCCCGTATCCGAGGTCGCAGCCATCACCGCGGTAGACGGCGACCCGGTTAGCTTCGCAAGTTTGTTCAGAGTGGTCCCAGTCGTACTCGCGTTGGGGACATCGGTAACCAAAGAACCGCCGGTAGTATCGACATAGGTTCCCGCGTACAAATGCTTCAAGCGCAAAGTAGGAGAGCCCACATCTTTAATGTTGTCCGACCACGGCTTGAAATTAAATGCGGAGTCGATCACCCACCGTAGTGACCCCTGCATCCAGAAACCTATCCCTCGTTGCAGTCCGGCCCCCAAAGCATCAGCTCCAACTACAAAGTAATTATCAGTCGAGTCGTATCCTAGGCGGAGGCGTTCATAGTTTGATCCATCCGACCGCGAACCATACACACTAAGCGCTTGTGGGGCGACTCCGTTGTACTCTTCAAGTGTGTTCGCGTCAGTGTTGAATACATTAGTCAAGCCCAACTGCACTGCCTGCCCATTGTTACTAATAACTTTGGGACAGTGACAACTGGAATCGAACCAAAACAACCCATAATTCGGTATGCCTGTAGGAGGGGTTGTCTCAGATAGTTGTACTACGCTGGCTGTCCCGCAATTAGCGTTTCCGTTTGCTTGAATCCCTACCGCAAAGCTTCCACTACACTGGGTTGGGATCTGTGCCAGTTGCGTCGCCGTGTTCGCATTCGCTGTCACATTGCCGTTCACGTCCAGCTTTGCGACTTCGACAACCAATCCGGAGTTTTCGGAAACTTGTAACTTGCCATTAGTGCCAAACCCGATTAACGACTTTCCTGTTGCCGCTGGGCTTAGAGCTCCAAAACTTGCCTGCACGCTCCACGCAGCCGAGCCGGTAGTAACAAACGAGCTGGCCTGCACTGTCCCGGCGACCGTCAGTCCGCTGTCCATCTGCACATTAGTTTTAAACTCCTTCAAGCTGCCAGTGAGGCGCTCAAGCCAGTTACTTCCGTCGCCAATATTTGCAATGTAGTTCGACAAGGAAATTGGCGCGCCGAAGCTTATCCCAACATGATTCGGAGCAGAATCCCCTTGGTCTGTCCCGATGAATGCATCGCCCGCGTCATTTAATGGGCGATTGTTAGCCGTCGCAATCGTCTTCTGGAAATTGGAATCCGATAGCGTGATGATGTGTCCCGGCGCGGTGCCAACGCAGCAGAAGTTGACTCGCCCTTTCAAGTTCGTCAGCAGGCCGCCGTCGCTGTTGGTCTTAGAAGCCAATACCAGCGCTCCTTGTTCGTAGAACGTTTGCGGAGCCATGGACGAGAAGCAACTCATCCAAAGAGGCGTCCAATTTCCTGCTGAAAAGCAAGTATTAGAAAAGACGGCCGGTCCGGCTGAGCCAAGCACCGACACAATGTTCCCCGTAACATTTTGCACCCAAGCTTGGGCCGCGCTGGTGGGACTGCCAGAATCCACGTTGGATCCCAAAACCATCGCGCCAGGCCAGTAATCCAGCAGCGGATAGTAGTTTTGTAGAGCGACAGTATAGTTTGCTAGCGGGCCCTGTGTGTCCGTGAAGGTACAAATCCCGTTTGTGCAGGTGGACGGCGCTACCCCGGTAGCTACAGCATAACTTCCCGCCCCATAGGGCGCCTGCTCTCTGAGCCCATTGGGAGGTGTGACCCTCAGCAAATCGTAGCTGGTTGCCCCTGCAATTACCGGGGTCGTTACCGTAATGCTTCCAGTGCCGCTGGTTAAAGCTTGGCCAGCGTAGAGCGGGTTGCCTACTCCAATCCCGCTATTATGAGGGACAATATAGTAAGAGTACAGAGTAGCCCCTGTGTTCGCGAATAGTGGTATGGCGCCAATCGGCCCTTCCCCACCATCAACCTCCACCATGGAACCTTGTGCGATCAGCCCGGCAGCCCCGATATTTCCCTTTGGGTTACTACAGTTCCCAACTTCTTCATATAAGTTCTCGAGCTTTTCAGTCCCAAACCCGCCGCGCCTGGTTCCAGTCCGAACCCCATACTGCGCGTAACCTTGAATCACACTGTCCGATATCCTTAAAGTATTTCCAGACTGCCAATCCACTCCATTGCCGCCGCATTGCAGCGAGATGTTAAGGTTCTTCAACCAGCCAACCGCAGCCGCCCCAGCGAAAGGGCCGGGAGCATTCACTACAGGATTGCAAACTGTCGCATCGCACCGGATGCCATATCCCAGAATCGTATCAAGACCATCAAGAAGGAATGACTGATCGTCGTCTACCTGCACATAATTGCTGAACGTCCCATTATTCAATCCCACCCGGGTAGATACGTTGAATATCCGCGTCTTTTGAGAGTTATCCTCGATAAATGGATGTGTACTGTTTACGATCGTTGGACGCCCTCGCGGACCGATCAGTGTGATATCGGAGAACAAATTAGAGTTCGCTGGATCACCCGCGAAAATGCAAGTATCGTTCATCCAGCATTCCACGATAGATCCCGAAAAATCTACAGTCATTCCTGACGACCGAACTGAAACCCTTGCGTAGGCCAGAAACTGTCCCGGCGGAACAATCACCTTGCCCGCTTGAGGAGTACCCTGTGGGTTAGTTGGAGTGAAACGTGCGGCAATCAGTGCTTCTTGCAGGCCCCCTGAAGCGCTCCCAATTGTGTAGCGAGCGGGATGGGAGTTTGCCGAGGTGAACTGCAACGTACCAGCCTGTCCATTCCCAGTACAAGTGCCTCCAGTGACCAGCGCCGCCTCCGCGGTTCCTGTCCCCGAGACGTACACGTAATACCAAGGCTCATTGCCAAGTATTCCGGGGGGACAAACACTAAGGCTTACAGTCTTTGCCCCAGGCACAGTCAAGTCTGCGCCTGGAAGTTGGGACCAATTGAAATCGCTTGCATACTTAATTGCTTGCGCCCCGGGTGAACCTCCCCCTCCTGCACGAGGCTGGTACTTGCCGAGAGACGCAACATATGTAACCACTTGATTGTCAGTAGGCGCGACGGTGTCTACGGGGACTCCCTGAATCGATACCGCGTTACTACTGCTGCCACACCCTCCCCAAGTCGAGTCGCCATGAAGACAGACGCTACTGTTGGCCGTCCCGCTTCCCAGTTCCCCTGACGGTACAACCCCAGCAATCAGCGACGCTTTGGCAGCCAGTCCGGTATCAGCGTAGTGCTTGTTTGAAGCCTGATTGGCTGCTACGGGATCACCAGGCAGGGTGAGCGGTCCCGTCATAGTGTCGCCCGCTTTACTTACGAAGGACCCACCTCCCGAAGTTGTTACAGCACTATCGACGTATCCCTTATTCACCGCATCCGTCGCAAGAACTGGCGGGGGTAGTGTGGGGGCCACCGAAAATTGTTTGCTCCCGGTGATGGTCTCACTTCCATTTAGGTGCACTACAGATGAATCGTTCGCCTTACTCGCTAGCGCGGAATTGACAAACTGTTCGGTCGCGAGCTGTGACGGTTGTCCCGATCCTCCCGGGTTAATTCTTATCGCTGCTATCGTAGTGGGAGACGTGGAGGGCACACCCCAGTACTCGGTCTTTACGGTTCCATCATCTAACTGGTATACAACCGTATAAAACGTTCCTGAGGGACTTGCACCGACATTGGATGCCAGTTGAACCGAGAGTGCGCCACCTGTGCCCAGTGCAACACTTTTCGCACCAGCCACTATCGTCTGACCTGCGCTAGTATTGAACGCTGGCCAGGAGATAAGAAGAGCTCCGCCTGCCAAAGTGCCGTCCGCCCGATACACAGTATCGGTAATCGTTGTTAGCGCGGGAGCCTGCGCATGCCCCCACGTAGACGATACGAAGCTCCCTCCAACGATAATCAGCAGAAAACAGAAAAGCCGCCTCAAAGGGCGGCTGTGGTCGAACATAACTCCTCCGTCGCTAAACAGTTTTGGACACTGCGAATTCAGTCCGCAGTGAGTAAGTACTTCACCTCGCACGGAAAACACAGATTCTTGTTATGGGGAACAACTGGCAATTCCACTACTTGCAGCGATACAAAATCTATTTCCGCAAACCAACCTTCTCGCTCTCGTTAGCTTGCAAGAAGTTTTCTACGCTCTGCACGTATACTTCGGCAAAATCGGCGACAGGCCGCCTGGACTCGATAAGATGTATCCCATCCTCAAGACCCCAGCTCAACGAGCAAAGTATCGCTAACGTCATCATCGGAGCTCGGTGCACTCCGGCGGCACAGTGAATAAAGACCTTAGTACCTTCTTCGTCTAATGCTTCGAGCGCGAAATTCACGCCTCGTCCCAATAATGCTGGCGGCTTTGGCTGAAAATCGTCGTCCGTTGGGTTCCACAAAACTTTAATTTTATATGGGGCCGCCAACGCAGTGTCGTCAAACTCGGCTTGCATGTCGATGATGTGCGTGATTCCAGCTTTCGCCACATCGGACATATTTTCATCCGACCAAATCCCGCCTCCAACTGCAATCCTACCCGTCACCCAAGTCATGTCCATGAAAGCAAACCTGCCGTTCTACTTTCATTTTACGACAGCATCACTATCTGGACCTGCGTCCGCATGCGAATCTTTTGAAACTTTGGTTTGCAATCCTGCTTCTCCGGGACACGTTTCCTCTTGAATTCCCAGACTGCGCAGCAAGATTGCGCTCAAGGAGTCTTCAGCCTCAGCCTCCTCAGCGGCGTTTGCCGGGTGTAATCCGGCCATCTCGAATAGGTATTTCATTGCGAGGTATTGACCATTTTCACTCGCGACAATTGTTTTTTTTATCATTTCTTCGGCGCTATTTCCTATCATTCTGATGATCTTATCCCGCACTTCCGGAATGGATACTGGGGCATCTGAAAACTGGCGCTCTGGTTCGCCATCACCCTCTGAAGAGGACGTATTTTTCGTTTTCTGTGCAATCATCGGCGTCCTCAGGTAGCCCCAAAAAATTAAAGGGACGCGGCTTCCGCCCGTCCCTTTGTGAATTTTCTTACTTACAAGTACAGTATACCAAATCCTACAGGGTAATTGCGCCACCATTTCGAACTTTATTTTCGTCGTGTTCACAATCACTTACGTCGTTTCGAGTCATTTCACCCCCTTGACAAGATTTTGGTGTTTCCACGACCACCTCTTCTTCTGGCGGGATTTGCGGAAGTCGCGCCAGAAGCCCCGCACTCAAGAAGCTATCGGTGATTCTGTCGACAGCTTCTGGAAAACGACGAACCACCGTGCGGCGTCCACAGTTCAACAACCTTGCCGCTTCGTCTTGTGAATAGTCTTGAAAGACAACCTTCGCAATTATCTTCTTATCGAATTCGTCGAGCCGTCCAAGAATCCTCTCAATGTCATGAACAAAGATCACGGCATCCTCGAATGTCGAAACTGTATAGGAAGTCACCCTGGTACGAAAAAACTCCCTCCCGAGTAGGGACGGCAACCTGCCAACCTCAATCGAAAGCCGCAAGTACCGTCTTAACATACCGATAGTACGGTCTCTATACAGCCATAGATCTTGGCCTGGACCAGACAATCCATCGGCCGTTGAGACCATCGGTGCGTCAACAGAGCTGTAGGGTGCACCACCGACGATCTCCCGAGGAACGACCGTGTCGGAGGTAGCATAGGTTATGGGAAGTGAACCGGGGATCATACTTTGCCTCCCTTCGCGCAAATCGCTACCACTTTAGGGCCTGATACTTCCCTCGATTTATGATTTATCGGTAGGCGGGGCGAGCTATGTCTCCTGGTAGCGGTCGCACAGTCGATCATTGCAATCGCGCAAGTGGCGCAATAAATCTCATCTATCCCCATCTCACGTACCCATAAACCACCGCATCGTTCGCAATACTTCAGTTCCAACTGCACAATATTCAAATCATCGAAATCCATTACTGCCTCCAATGTCGCTAGCACTCATCACTGCCGGGTTGAGCCAGCATCGAACGAGTGGCCGATGGCCGAATCGTTGATCCACTTCTATCGGGCCGGGGCAAAACAAAAGGCCCTGCGCTGATTTCTCAGCACAGGGCCCGTTTCTTTCCGGAGTACCTGGTCAGCTATTTAGTTGTGGTGTTAATCGCTAACCCAGAGAATGGCGAAAGTATCCTTCCTCGTAGCCGGACTTGAGTACCTGCCCATTCTGCACTTGTATACTCACCTTGCCAGTAAAACTGATTTGTCGCAGCAACTTCTCCATCGAAGACGACAGAACTTCTGCGTACTTCATCTTTCGACGAAATTCAACAAAGCCTTTTCCATCTTCGTCGGTACGTTCGGCCAACTTATTAGTATTTGTCATTTATGATTCCTCGGACGGATATATAAGTTATAGCAAGACACTCATCCTATAGCTCGTAGCAAGGACGGTCAACAAATCTATCCCCTTCTGGATGTTGCGTTTAATTTTGATTTATCCCATTGCTATAACTGCCGCGGTGGATTTTTGCTGTGGAAAACACGAGGTGACCGGACGGGCGTCCATCCCGCACCCGTGGCTTGATTCCAGCGGAATGTCACGTTCGGTGTCAACGTTTCTCACAGATGTTGTGCCTTTAAATGTAATAGCATTTCGCTATATTCCGGGACTATACTCCCCCAATGAAATGCCGAGTTCTTCAAGATAATCTCCGTAAGGCACTTTGGACACGAATAGAAGAAGGCCATCTTACCGGCATGGGATTAGCCAAGCAAACCGGTTTTAAACAAGCTCACATCTCGAACTTCCTTAATCACAAACGCAATCTAAGCTTGGATGGAATGGACAAGATAATGAACGTCCAACGACTGTCCGTTCTTGATCTCCTCGATCAGTCTGAAATCAATAAACGCGCCAGTATATTGCCGCCCAGCGAAGACGAATTCGATACCGTGCTACTGGTGGACGAGGAAATCGCCGCAAATTCGACGGTGCTCATGAAACGCGATATTAAAGACATGTACAAGTTCAAGCGACGCTTTCTAGCGGGATTGCGAATTCAGATGGAAGGGGAACGTGCAACTTGGGGGCGCTTTCTACTTATACGGGCGGGGGCCCGCGACGGCATGAGTATGTATCCGCGGCTGATACCGGGATCAGCGATACTCGTTGATCGTCACTATAACTCCTTGAAACCCTACCGGAAGGGCGAGTCCAATATGTACCTTGTTAGTAAGCCAGACTGCTGCACCATCAAATATGTGGAAGTCGCATCGGGATATCTTGTACTGCGTCCGCACAATTCCACCTACCCAGTGGAAATAATTCAGATTCGAGATGGTAAAACCGCCTCCGATCACATTGTCGGCCGAGTGTGTCATGTCGGGGTCGAAACTTAGGATGTTTTCTCCGCCAAACGGACTTCCATTCAAGGATTCACGACCCGACGTCAGTTCCTCTCGCCTAGCCTGCATTCCACGATTGAAGTATTCTCATTAGAACGGAGGAATTCAATGGAAGAAGTACCCAGCATCACGGCAGGCTCCCGTCGCAATGAAGACATCGCTTTAGATCTAATGAAATTCGTCGCGATGACCACAGGCTACGGACGCACCACATCGTCAGGTGTAGGCTTTCAGGGGACAGGCGCCGCCGCAAAACCGGAAGAATACGCAGCGCACTTGATCGAACTTTACGGGAAATGTCTATTGGCGATTCAGTCGAAAAAATAATTGTCCACGAAGTTGTCCGTCACGGTGCCCCTGGCACGTATTTCACGTCGAGCTGATCAAGCAAAAAGCTAAGCACATCAGCAGTCTGTTCGATTCGTTCATTGAGCGCCGTACCAATTCCGTGTCCCGCGTTCGAACTCGTTCGCAAGAGTACCGGAAAATGCGAACCGTTGGCGGCCTGCAACCGGGCCGTCATCTTACGTGAGTTCATGGGATTGACTCGATGGTCGTTCTCCCCTGTAAAAAACATCACCGCCGGATAAGCGGTCCCGTCCTTCACGTGATGGTAGGGAGAATAGTCATATAGCGCCCTGAACTGCTCTGGATCTTTGACGCTGCCGAATTCGGTGACATTGAATGCGCCGTTGGGGTCTAGTTCCACCCGCAGCATGTCGTAGATACCCACCGAGGAGACCACCGCACGAAAGAGTTCAGGATGCTGTGTCAGCGCCACGCCCATCAACAGTCCGCCATTACTGCCTCCACGAATGGCCAAGTGCCCGCTGGATGTGTACTTCCTCTTCAATAAATGTTCCGCGCAAGCCCCGAAATCGGCAAAAACATTCTGCTTGCGGGTCAGATTTCCCGCCAAATGCCATTCCTCCCCGTATTCTCCGCCCCCGCGCAAATTCGCGATTGCATATACTCCGCCTTCGTCAAGCCACACTCTTCCAAAATAATTTAAGAAGGTTGGGTACTGATTCACTCCATATCCACCATAACCGTACAGAATGGTTGGATTCTTGCCATCCAGTCGCGTGCCTTTCTTGAAAATTATGTTTAGCGGAACTCGAGTTCCATCTTTCGAAGTCGCGAATTCCCGCACGACCTCCGCATCGTCGAACTTCACTGGCGAGCTCTGCACCAAACCGGTTCGCATTGCCTTGCGATTCGCGGAATCGAAGTAATACCAGGCCCATGGTTCAAGAAAAGTCGAAGTTTCGTACAACACGTCCTCGCCCGCCAAGTGCACCAAATCTCCGACGGCCGAAACCGGAGCCAAGGGAAGAGTTGCGACCTGTTCTCCTTTATTATTGAACACTCGCACGCGACACGGCCCTCCGATCACATCGATGACATAAAGGTGCTGCAGCGCCGGGACAATCTCTTCAATTGCAGCCCGCGCCGTTTCGCCGTCGCCAGTGCCCGCGCTCTGCGGCACCACCAACTCAGCCTTTCCAAGTATCGGATCAGAAAGCGGCACCCTCAATACCTTCCCCCGAGGGGCGCCTTGATGCGAGAGAAGATAAAGCTTCCCATCGTTGCCTAGCTTTGCCCTTACAACTTTGTCCTCAAATTGCGTGACCTGCGACCACTTTCCGGACGACGCGTTCATCACGTAGTGGGCCACTTCGCCGCCGTCCCCATTCTTTACTGCCGCCAGAATCCACTTGCCATCTTCACTGCTGGATAGCGCGGTCTCCGCAATTCGAGGAAACTCCTTGCCAATTACGTACACATCCTGCTTCGACTCCGTACCGAGCTTGTGAAAGTAAACTTGCTGATAAAAATTTGCGTCATCCGCCGCTCGCTCATTGCCCTGTGGGTAGCGTGTGTAAAAGAATCCGGTGCCATCTCTATTCCATGCGATGCTGCCCCCGCCCGTGGCGAAGTTTACCCGGGGGACCCGGTCCCCCAATTCCTTACCCGACGCAACTTCGAACACACGGCCAATACTGTCTTCTGATCCGTTTTCAGAAATTGCAATGGCTACCAGCTTCCCATCCAACGACGGCACATAAAAATCGATCGCGCTCGAAGTTTTATCCGAAAGAGTATTCGGATCTAATACAACGTTCTCACTGGCGACATCTGTTGCTGATGCCAAGCTCACCAGCACCGATTGTTGTTTAGGAGGTTCAAACTTGAGTGCAAACAAAATGCCTTTGCGGTATTGCACCCCAGAGTAATTACGCGAATCGGCAGTTAAGTGCTGAAGACGTTCTTTAATCGCAGGTCGAGCAGCCAGGTGATCGAGGTATTCGCGCGTATATAAATTCTGCGCAGCGCTCCATTTTTTGACCGCGGGATCGTTCCAGTCCTCGAGCCACCTGTAATCATCGGTGACCGTAATCCCGTGATAAAGGTCTTTCACGGGATGCTTCGGGGTCGAAGGCGGCCCAGGGACGGCTTTGTTTTGTGCCATGCTCGCTCCAATTGAAATGAGGGCACCGAGACTCGCCAAGTTTACGATGTGCAAAAACCTCATCTGGCACCTCAAAACGAGAACACAAATTATACGAAACTTTCACAACATCCTGAGAGGTACAGGGATATCTCGATGCCTAAACGATTTTTATGGAGCAAAAGTAAAACTGGCCCGAACCCAACAGGCGTAAGCTTTATACTCGGGAGGAGGCCTCCCATCATCAATCTCAGCGATCTTCGTGCAGCCCAGAAATGTCTTCGAGGCGTAGCGGTTCGGACCCAGTTGATCGCAGCGAATTTCCCTATTAATAGAGACTTCACCGACGATCGCACCCTTTTTCTCAAGCCGGAAAATCAGCAGCCCATAGGAGCGTTCAAACTTCGCGGCGCCTACAATAAGATTTTTTCTCTGAGCCAAGAAGAACGTAATCGCGGAGTGATTACGTACTCCAGCGGCAATCACGGTCAAGGCGTGGCTTATGCAGCCCGCGTTCTGGGCGTGAAGGCCACCATTGTTATGCCGAACAATGCTCCGGCAATAAAACATGAGGCGACGGCGAAATTAGGCGCTCAGGTCATAGTGGTCGGCCCTAGCAGCGCCGAGCGCCAAGCCAAAGCGGAAACCCTCGCAGACCAGCATGGATACGTGATCGTCCCGCCATACGACGACGAGAAAATCATCGCCGGTCAAGGAACGATAGGGCTTGAAATTTTGGAAGATATGCCCGAAGTCCAAACTGTCCTGGTTCCGGTAGGAGGCGGCGGAATGATCAGCGGTATCTCCGCCGCAATAAAGCTCAGCGGATCTTTAGCGAAGGTACTCGGTGTCGAACCCGAACTGGCGTCCGACGCTCAGGCGAGTTTTCGATCGGGAAAGATTGTAGAATTCCCCGCCGAGCAGGCCTCAAGCACCTTGGCGGATGGCCTCCGCACCCAAAGCATTGGTGCAATCAACTTCGAACATATTTGCAAATTTGTCGATGATATCGTCACTGTAAGCGAAGCCGAAATTCGCGAAGCTGTACGTTTACTCGCATCTAATAAAGAGACCACCGCGGAACCAAGCGGTGCAGTTGCGCTCGCTGGATTTCTTTTTCATCGCAGCGAATTACCGAAGTCTAAACTGCACGTTGCCGTAATCAGCGGCGGGAATATCGCACCTGAAGCACTACGCGAGATTGTGAGTACCGCCTCGGCGCTTAATGACTAGAACGTTGAAAATCGCAACCGCGATACTACTTTGTTGCTCGATCGCATCAGCAGCAGATGCGATCCACGGCGCACCCATCAAAGTTGTTCCGCTTTATCTCTCTCCTGACAACAAATCCACAAAGATGGGCGAAGTGAACCGTGGACGCGAAGTCATTATCCTTGAAAACAGCCGTGACTGGCTCCGTGTGGAGGCAAATCTTACTGAGGAAAAAACTATTAGCGGATGGATCCCGAGCAAATTCATAGTGTTATCTTCCACGCCGAATGGAGACAAAATACTGTTTGGCGAAGCCATCGATTCCGAGGACCAAGCCAGCCAAGCTCACGGCCGGCACGACGCCGCTCAAGATGCCATGCGTCTTTACTACGCCGTAGCCGAATATTTTCCTGCCTCCCCTTTGTCAGGCGAAGCCATGTACCGTTCCGCCGACATTCGCTGGCAAATCGAAAAGGCTGATGTCATGTCTCGTCCCTCTGCAAAAGAGCAAGATGCTTTTCTTCGGGAAGGCATGGAAGAAAAGTACATGAAAGAAGTCATAAAAAAATTTCCTGGGACGAAGTGGGCAGATATTGCCACTTTTCACCTCATTGACAACAAACTATGCGGGGACTGGCAGGGATCCTCTAAATGTCCGGAGAAAGAAGCGGCCATATACGAGAAGTATGCTGCCGATCACCCCCAGTCTCCCAAGACCGCTGAGGCACTTTACGATACGGCTTACCGTTACGCAGCCCTGATCGATATCTATAAGGTGGAAGAGCAAAGCAAAAAGTCGGATCAGTCGAGAACTAAGGCCATGGCTTCCGCACAAAAGCTTGTTTCACAATTTCCCCAAACCGACTGGTCCGCCCGCGGACAAAGATTGCTTTACTATATCGAGCACGGCATACCCTCATTCGGCAACAGCTACGAATAGCTCATTCTTAATAAAAAACTTTTCTGTTATCCTCACTGTTTATCTCTTCGACGAATATTCTTTTTATAAAATGCAAAGAAATTGGAGTCGCGCTTGCCTATATACCAAGCAATTGTTCTCGCAATTATTCAAGGCGTAGCGGAATTTATACCGATATCGAGTTCTGGTCACTTAATCATTGTGCGCCGACTCCTGGGATGGAACGAACTCTCCCCAGCCCATGAACTCACCTTCGACGTCGCGCTGCATTTTGGGACTCTGCTTTCAGTCCTCTTTTATTTCCGCCGTACCTGGATCCAAATCATTCGTGCAGCTTTGGGAGGGAAAGTAGAGCGTTTCTCGGAATCCACAAGTTCGGGGGAACCTCTGACATCGACGGAGCAGCGCGAAGAGCGATTACTGCTTTGGTTTATTGCCATTGCGACAATACCAGGTGCTATCGCGGGTAAATTACTCGAGAAATCAGCTGAGGAATATTTTCGCGAGCACATCTTCTTGATCGCAGGCTCATTGATCGTCGTCGCCCTGCTGATGTGGGCGGCAGAGAAGATGGGAAAGCACTCCAAGCCATTAACGCGCACCAATCTCGGAGATGCAATCACGGTAGGATGTGCCCAGGCGTTTGCGCTGATCCCCGGAGTCTCCAGATCCGGTTCTACAATTACGGCGGGACTATTCCGAAACATGACACGTGAGGCGGCCGTGCGATTCAGTTTCCTACTTTCTACGCCACTCATTGCTGGGGCTGCAATACTGAAAGGCCATGAACTAAAAAAGGAAGGTCTGCCACCGGATATGCACGCCCCGTTCATCCTCGGAGTTCTAGTCTCAGCCATGGTGGGATACGCCACCATCTCGTGGCTGATTCGTTACCTCCAGACTAATACGCTAAAACCCTTCATCATCTATAGGGTCGTATTTGGATTCCTCGTGATCGGTCTAGCTTTCGCGATGCACCTGCAGTAGAAGCGCGCCGCTTCCGCATCATCAACCTGTTGCGCCACTCCCGGCGTTTATGGTGTCGGTGCGCCGGATTCCTCTGAATCTTCTGGAATACTGATCGGCAAGCTGGCCGTTTGTTTTTTTGTGGGTGTTCCCTTCCTTCGGGGTGCTTTAGAAGTGCCGGCACTGCCGTGTCCCCGCTCTTCTACGTCAAACCCTTTCATGAACGAAGGTATTTCACCGTCTTCAGACATTAACTGCCGGGAGTTCGGCAAAGTCATTTCGGCATCACCGTTTTCGCCCTTGAGCAGACCGTGAATGCTGATAGTTCGTCCCTCAAGATTTCGCAGGTCAACTTTTTGATCAGGACTGGTTAAAACATGCGCCGTGAACGTGCAATAATTTCGATCTTCGCAAAATATAAGGCTCGCGGAACCTTCTCCGCCCCGATCGACGTGGAAGATTCTTCCCTTGACGCAGCGATTTTCACCCAGATGCTGCGGTGCCAGGTTTGACGATATGCATCCGGCGAACGACATATGGGAAAAGAGCGTTATGGAGAGTATTCGGAATAATCTAGAAATCATGATGACGAATTCTATTATTGGAGACGTGCGGCAGCAGGTACTTTTAGAGGGATTTGGGGTGCATTTCCCGAAAAGGAAAGAGATAGGCGTCGAGAACCATTGGCTGGTTCAGGTCACTGAAGGACACGCGCGACCCAGGGCCGGCCCTTGGGTCGCATTTTGTCACGGTCTGCAGCGTCTAGATTGCCGCCTCTAGTTAGCTGAAAGACTTTACCGCTGCGGCTTCGTCGTCTTTCACATCGAAAACCGTGTACAGCTTGGTGATTTGCAACAAATCGTGAACTTTTTTTGTGAGGTTGAGGAGCTTTAGGTCCCCTCCCTGGTTGCGCACCGTGGTGAATGCGCTCACCAGTTCACCAATACCCGAACTGTCGATGTAATTAACGTCCCCGAGGTTGAGCAGAATTTTCTTTTGGCCCTTGGCAAGCAGTTCGCGGACCGCGTCACGCAGGGTAACGCTGCCTTCGCCTAGGGTGATGCGCCCGCTGCAATCCACGATGGTAATACCGTCCACTTGGCGTGTGCTGGTCTTGAAATTCACTGAGAAGCCTCCTTGCCGCTCGCGGTTGATCCGCGAACGTGTTTAACGAGTTTGATTTCGGTGCCCATCGGAGAAGGGTTGATCTCTACCTCATCCATAAACGAGCGAATTAAAAAAATACCGCGGCCCGAAGTTTTTAAAAGATTGTCGGGTGAAAGCGGGTCGGGAATTTTGGCTTTATCTAAACCTTTTCCCTGATCGCGAACAGTGATCACCAAATCGCCCTTCGTGGTCTCAAAGTCAAGGCTAACTTTTTTCTCCGGATCATAAGCGTTTCCGTGCAGCACCGCATTGACTACCACTTCCCGCACTGCCATAGAAATCTGCATGATTTCGTCCTCCCCAAAGCCGCTTTCGGCCGCGATTCGGCTGGCCGTTTGCTCCGCGCTGTCGACGGTCTCAAGTGTCGAATCGAGCGTGTAAGAGACTCGCTGTTCGGTCATAGCTATGGGTGATGGCTCGCCGAAGACCAACCACGGCGTCTTCCAATACGAGCGACCTTGATTGCGACTCCTCAAGAACGCCCACATGGCGGAGTCGGTAGTTTGCCTTGTGAGTGCGAAAATGTCAACGACGCGTAGCCGTAATCTCATACCAGAGTAGAGTGTTTCCGCTTCTTCGCTGGAAGCCTCCCCTCGTTTAACCATGTGTCCTTATTTTGGATGTGATTCGGAAAGGCGAGGCGAATTTCCTAGTCGGAAGGCTTGACCAAACCGGTGCCCTAACTCCGTACGCGATTGAGATGAACACCCTCAGTACTCTAAAATCCTAGCAGGGCTAAGCGCGGACTGACCTCAATGACTTGCAAAATCCGAGTAATTCTTCCCCAACACTTAAGAACTCTGGCGCATGTAAGTAGTGAAATCCTTGTGCAAGTCGAAGGACCGGTCACCCAAATTTCGTTGCTTGACGCGCTTGAGGCCCGCTACCCCATGTTGCAAGGTACAATTCGCGATCATGTCACCAGGGAACGTAGGGCATTCCTTCGATTCTTTGCCTGCGAAGAAGATATCTCTCATCTACCCCCAAACGACCCTCTTCCCCCAGCGATCATTTCCGGATCGGAACCTTTCCTCATAATTGGTGCAATCGCGGGTGGCTAGGACCGTACTGATTGCAAGATTACCCCGTCATCAGAAATAGAGCAGGACGTTCCGCTTCCGGCTTTTCTGCCCAGTAGTTCGTCAAAATCTCGTAAACCATCAATCCGATTTCTCCAGTTCCGAAAGAAAGATAGCGTAGTGCTTGTACCAGAGGAGATTTTTCGTGAGGCAAGTGCAGGATTATGCTTTTTGCTCTCAGCTGAATACTTACGTAAGCAATTGTGTTCGCCACCACATTGGCGTTGTTAATGATAATTAGGTTTTCCGATTCCCCGCATTTCACCTCCACTTCAAGTTGTTCGTAAAAGTCACTTCGGTCGTCGAGTAGATTCACGTGTAAGAAGGTTATTGGGCCCATCACTTTATAATTACGTTCAATCACCCCTTTCAGATGAGATCGGTAATGCTCCTCGAGGTGGCTGATAGGCACAATATTCAGCTTTCCATCCTGTAATTGCTCCCACCGATGCCGCGACCCATCATCTTTAAAATCGCATTTCCTCACGCGCAGTTCTGTGGAACGGTAATAGCGACTCACCACGCTAGTGAGAATTAAAAGCGTAATAAAGATGCTGGCGATGATGATTCCGTCCGGCCGCTCTTTGATGTTGACGGCGAGAGTGGAAGCAAAAACCGTGGCGCACAGCCAGTAGTAGAACGACTTAACGCGCGCTTCTTGCCAGAGTCCCAGGGCTGCAGCAACCGCCGCAGAAAAGACTAGAACCAATACTCCAGTTGCATATGCGCCTCCCTGGCGTTCGACGCTGCCCTTAAACACTAGAGTTACGACTAGATTAATGGCAAATAAAACTAGAACTAGAGGGCGAGTGTAGGAAACCCATCGCGGGGCCATCCCAAAACGTGGCAAATAGCGTGGAATTAAGTTCAGAAGACCTGCCATCGCCGAAGCGCCCGCGAACCACAGAATCAAAATCGTACTTATGTCGTAGAGCGAGCCGAAGATGCTTCCTAAGTGTTCGTGCGCAAGGTAGGCCATGGCTCGCCCGCTCGCGGCCCCGCCCTCATGGTAGGCACTCTCTGGAATCAAAAGAGTGGTTGCGATGCTTGATCCAATAAGCAGAACACTCATGAGAAGAGCAGCGGTCAACAGAAGCCATCCAGTATTGCGAATTCTCACGGTTGGGACGGCGGCGGCGTCTTTTTCGTCCGAATTGCCGCGAATCAGCGGCATTACCGACACGCCAGTTTCGAATCCGCTCAATCCCAAGGCAAGTCGCGGAAACACGAAACAGGAGGCGATAAAAATCGCAGCCCATCCCTGTCCGTTGCCATGCAAACTCGCATGCCAATTTCGAAGCAGCTCAAGATGATGGAAGATTATGGCTCCGCAGCGGAATAGCACAGCGGCATTCAAAAGTATGTAAGGGATCGCCACGGCTGAGGCCAACGCAATTGCCTCATTAAATCCTTTAAGAAAAACGGCGGCAAGCAGCGCGAGCAGTGCAATCGTAATCGTCAAATGAAGATGCCCCGCATAGGGCTTAATCAGCGGGTTTTCCACGACGTGCTGCGCTGAATCCGCTGCGCTTAGCGTCATAGTGATTACAAAATCTGTTCCGGCAAATCCCAGCAGAATCAAGACCAGCAATTTCGCAGGCCAACCCGTCAGAAGATGTTCGAGAAGCGCGATGGAGCCCTGCCCTGCATACGAACGGCGAGCTACCTCGCGATATACCGGGACCGCGCAAAAAAGCGTGACCAATACCAGCACTACAGTCGCAATCGGCGCCAGGATACCAGCGGCCAGCAACGCGATTCCAGCTTGATAGGCAATGCTCGAAAAGTAATCCACTCCAGTCAACCACATCACTGCGAACCAGGAGTGTTGTGGGCCCGCCTCGTCTTTACTTTCGAGGGAAAGATCGCGACCGGAGGTAAGCCATCCCAGGAGGTCGTTTTTGCCTCTTTTGTGTCGAGGTTCGGTCAGCAAAGCAGATCCATATTTAAGGGCGTACCGTCTCGTATTTCACTTGTGATTGCCACAAGCTTCGGCGCAGTAGAGGTCTTCCCATCGCACAATAGCGAAGGCGGTAGATGCAGTATCTGCGCTCGAGTTTGCAATTGTAATGTTGATTGCTGTCGTGAACTCAATCTCAAATCGGGACAATAGACTGCAACCAGAATCAGGCTGACTTTGAATCCCAGAAAGACCCCTTGACATTCACGCCGTCAGGCCTACCATATTAAGTATCACCTCCGATCCAACTCAGGATCGAATGGGCCGATTACCAAGGAAGTGTCACTGCTTCTTGGTTGCCGGCCCATTTAAATGCGCCGTAGCCCGCGCTGCGCTATCATTTTGATGTGCCCACCTTTTACGTCAAAAATTTTGGATGCCGCGCGGCCCAGGCGGACGGCGCCGCAATCGAACGGCAATTCAGCAGTCTGGGCCTGGTGCGCACTGATTCACCTGACAATGCAGCAGTGGTTGTGCTCAATACCTGCACGGTCACCGCGTCGGCCGATAGGGACGCCAGATCAGACATCAGGAAGATCCATCGCGAAAATCCTGGTTGTCGAATCGTTGTGACGGGCTGCTACGCGCAGAGGGCACCCGAAGAAATTGCGGGCTTGCCAGGCGTAAGCCAAGTGGTGGGAAACTCGCACAAGCACCGTTTAGCCGAGATAGCGCTTGGAACGCAACCGCCCTCAGCCGCTTTGATATCGATATCTGATTTACGAAACGCCGACCCTCGACTTTTTGTTTCAGACATTTTTGCGCATGCCAGGTTGCTGGCCGCGCCGGTATTTGACGCGGCCAACCACCGCACCCGGCCCAACCTCAAGATTCAGGATGGCTGCAACAACCGATGTTCGTTTTGTGTGATCCCCTTCGTGCGAGGACAAAGCCGCTCCATGCCGATGGATCAAATTCTGCGCGAGATTCATCCCCTGGTGAGTGCCGGGTACCGAGAAGTCGTGATCTCCGGCATCAATCTCGGGCGATGGGGACGCGACCTACCAGGCGGTCAGGTTCGCCGCTTCGAAGATTTAATTCGGTTGATTCTCTCGGAAACTTTGCTAGAAAAACTTCGCATTTCATCTATCGAGCCCATGGATTGGAGTGACGAGTTGATTTCAATCATGGCCGGTTCCTCGCGGATTGCGAAGCATGCGCATGTCCCTATGCAATCCGGCAGCGACCGCGTGTTACGGATGATGCACCGCAAATACCGTCCCTGGCACTACAAAGAAAAAATTCTTTCAATCCGGCAGTCGATGCCAACCGCAGCTATTGGTGCCGACGTAATGGTAGCGTTCCCTGGGGAGACTGACGCCGACTTCGAAGAGACTCGAAAAATGATTGAAGAACTGCCAATCACTTATTTGCACGTCTTTACCTATTCCCCACGCCCAGGGACGCCCGCTGCCGAAATGAGTGGAAAGGTTCCCCCGCAAGCGGCGCAACAGCGGAGTCATACTCTTCGGAATTTGGGACGCCAGAAAAACCAACTCTTCATGCAGTCATTTATCGGAAGAAATCTTCAAGCCATTACTTTGCGAAATGGGGACCAGGAATGCGGATCGACTGAAGCCGTAACAGACAATTTTTTGAGAGTGAAATTATCGAGCAAACAGGAACCAAATCAATGGATGAATGTTCGAGTTGAGGGTTTTGAACAAGAAACTTTAATCGGCAGCGAAGAGATTTTAGCCAGCGTCGCGTACCCGTGACCGCAGATTTCATTGATCTTTTGTGCCTTGCGATATCAGCAAACGAGGACGAACTACATCCCCAACTTCTTAACTTCCTCGTTGTAATACTTCCGATAGAGGATGTCCCACTCCTGGCTGCCTTCGAGGATCGTGCGTTTCTGCGTGTCAATCTTATGCCGGGCGGCAAGATCGATTTTCTCTTCGTGGTTCAATAACTCTTCTAAAATTTTCCGAACTTCTAACCGCAAAGTGTTGCGGTCTTCCACAAAATCGACCTCGTCCATTGCAGCCAGCGCGTCGGTGAGTCCGTGGGCGACTTTATTAACTTTATCTCGACTGAGCCTCACAGTACCGCCTTATATTTGCGCACCAGTTCGCTCTTCACTTTGCGGAACATTTCCTGATAATTGGCGCCGCTATTGCGCATTTCGTCCGAATAAGCCTCGAGGATGACTCGCACCTCGTCATTGATGCGATCCTCCAAAGACAATTCTTCGAGTATTGCGGCATGCACCTTCTCGGTGACGGCCGGCACAGTTTTAGTCTCAATGAACTCGCCGGCGATTAATTTCTTGGTGACTTCGCGGGCCAGATAGCCCACATATTCTTTCGAAAGCAGCATGATGCGGATAGATTTCCGTTAGCGAAAAAGTAGTGTAGCACAGCATGTGCAGTGACAAGCCGAAGGCGCAGCCACGATTGTGCGGTCGGTGACCCTCTCAGTGCCTGCCCTTTCACCTAACCCTGTCACCTCGACCGGAGCGTAGCGGAGTGGAGAGACCTGCTTTGCTGGATTTCGCAGAATGAGTAGATTGTGCCCTTCCCTTTCCCTAACAGCCAGCAGGCGAGAGGGAAAGCGAACCCATGCGTTTAATACGGCCCGATAATTCCACCAATGTTGCGCGAAGCCAGAATTTGCCGCGCCCTCGGAGAGCTACCCAAATGCCCTCGCCCCGATGAGGTATTCACTAAAACAATTTTGTCACCCGGTCCGAGGGTGCCGTTGACCCGCAGTTGGCGGTAGGCCGCCAGTAATGCTGCGCCTTTGTGAGAAGCGGAAATACCTTCTTTCGCCGCCCACTCTCCCGCTGCCTCCATAGCTGTCGCATCGGTAACCGCACACTGAATCCAGCCATGATTCGCTGCCATTTCCTGGACAACTCTCCGCTCTGTCAAGTCTATGTTGTTATCGCGAGCGGTCGTCACCGCAACAATTTTTGGCCTGGTCGACTCAATCCATCTCGCCGCGTCCATTTCTTCAAAAGCCTTCTCCAGCGCTATTATTGTCGCATCATCGCCAGCCGGACAAATGATGGCCTCCGGCATCTGCCATTGCAGTTGTTCCAATATTTCAAATCCCAAGGTCTTTAAACCCTCTATCCGAAAAGGATTGTTGGATTCTGACAGAACTGCATCGTGGTTTTCGGCGTACTCGTTCGCAATGCGACGGCGTTCGTTAAAATCACCGGCCAGCATCGTTACCTCGGCTCCGTACATCTCACACTCCAACTTGAATTCGCCAGGCGCATCTAGCGGCACAAAAACGTGCGCCTTTGTCCCGGCTCGCGCCGAGTACGCGGCCAACGATCGAGCACACTCTTCCGTGGAAGCACTCACGATTTCTTCAATTCCCCTGCCGATAGCCATGCTTACCACCATCGACATGGCACGATCCTCAAGCGAGCCCGTGGGATTTCCCGCCTCGTTTTTAATATGCATGTTAGGAAATTCTTTACTCGATAAAAGCGGCGTAAAGCCTTCTCCTAGAGTGATTGGCCTGATTTCTGGCAGGAAATCGGAGTAGCGCCACATGCCGTTCAGTCGTGCGGCACGAAAATCGGGTTTGCTCTTTGCAGGGGTCGGCATATACCGCACCACTAGGGGGCAATTGTCGTATGGGCACGCTCCGCAACGGTCGGCGGAAAACTTAGCTTTGCAGAAAGTGCATTCCAACTCGGCAATGGCGGGCACACAAAAAGTTTACACGTCTGTTTGTGCATAGCGCGCGTCGCGCCATACTCATCAAAACAATTCAGGAAAGGTTCCGCTCACCCGAAATGTTATAGTGCGGCACTGCATGGGCCCTCTACTCTTTTTTGCATTTTCGCGGTGGGGAATCATTTTGCAGGCTGTGGCAATCCTACATTTCATCCGCCGGCGGCCTGATACGTTTTGGTTGTTCATCATCCTCATTGGTGGCTGGCTCGGCGCTTTAATTTACATTGCGGTTGAGGTCGTCCCCGATGCCAGTTTGTTAAGCCAATCCTTCAAAGTTTTTCCGCGACGAAGGCGTATCAAAGAACTGGAATCCGCCATTGTCGATAATCCTTCCGCCGGAAATTACGAGGAATTAGGGGATCTTTATCTCACTGACGAGAATTTTGAACGCGCTCGCCAGGCATATGACAAAGCCATATTGGCGCGATCGGACTCCATTGATCCCTTTTATCGGCGCGGCATTGCGGAGCTGCATTTGAAAGATTTCCCCGCCGCGGTCCCTGATCTCGAGCGGGTCGTGCACGAAGACCCGGCGTATGACTTTCATGGCGCAATGGGATTATTGGCCCATGCCTACGCCAACACCCACCAGCCGGAAAAAGCCGAGCAGTTATTCCAGGAATCCACAACGATTTCGACTTCGTCAGAAATTTACTACAACTACGCAGTTTTTCTCGCTTCACAAAAACGCCATGCCGAAAGTCGCGAGTGGGCGCGAAAGTTGCTTGCGAAAAAGGTCAACATGCCAGGATACCTGCGACGCAGGGAGCGTCCCTGGTTCCGAAAGGCGGCCGCACTGTTGCGCCAACTTGCATAACTTCATATAAGAATCAATGCTGTATCGGCGATGCGAGATTTCAGCTTGCGGGTTAAACCACAGGCGCGTGCCGCGCGAAGATTCTTGAATTAGATCTTTTATGAAGGTTGGTGTCGTCTCCATTTATCTTCGGCAGCGAATGATAAAATCATCTTAGTGAAGTCCCCCATCCGCTTGCTGGCCGCCGATATTGACGGCACCCTGCTCAATCCTGAATTCCAAATTTCTACCGAAGATTTAGCGGCGCTGCGGTCTCTTCACGACGAAAAAGTTGAGATTGTGCTCGTAACTGGGCGCCGACACGCATTCGCACGTCCTATCGCCGAAATGCTTGGAATCGACCTTTGGATCATCAGTTCGAACGGCGCCATCACGCGCTCGCTTCAGGGGGAGACTTTTCATCGCGACATGCTTACCGCGGAAAGCTGCCGGAAACTGTGCGGAACTATGCAGGAGTATCGCGGCAACACTGTGTTAACTTTCGACACCGAGAACAAGGGGGCGATAGTCCTGGAGCACATGCGCGAGTTGAATGGAAGTATCCGTCGCTGGCTCGAGAAGAATTTGCAATTCATCGACTTCGTGATTCCGATCGAAGATTCCATCACAACTGACCCCGTACAAGCCATGTTTTGCGGGCCTCTGAACCGCATGCATCAGGCGCTGGGGACGTTGGAAAGCAGCGGACTGGACCAATCCATAACCGTGTCCCGCACTGAATACCCGGAGCGCGACCTGTCTATCGTAGATGTGCTAAACCACGGCTGCTCCAAAGGCGAGGCGCTGAGACGCTGGTGCAAGCACCGAAACATTGATCGTGACGAGGTCATGGCCATTGGAGACAACTATAACGACGTAGAAATGCTTGCCTTTGCAGGACGCCCATTTATCATGGGAAATGCTTGTGAAGACCTGCGTTCCCGAGGCTGGGAAGTAACCTTATCCAACAGTCACAATGGATTGGCTGCCGCGATCAATCAAGTGCTGAACAGCAAAGTTCAGATTTGACGGCTCGAAGCGAAACGCAGAATCTCTCTGGTCACAATGAAAAAGCCGCTTAAAATTTTGGTGGGAATGCTTGCGCTCTGCGCATGCGCCTCGGCGACGGAGCTTGCTCTATTGCAAAATGGATTTTCGATTCGCCACGACCATCGCGAAGTCATTGGTTCCATCACCCGTCTGTTCATCGGCACGGACAATACTAGTTTTGTGGACGTTCCCACCATCCAGATCGTGCATTTCGAGCGGGACATGACCCCCACCATCCCCGCCGAATCAAAATCCGCCGGCACGAAAGCACAATCAGGTACCGTGCCGCCCGCAACTTCATTTGCTGCCCCACCAAAGCCTCCGATCAAGGCCCCGGCTCTCGCCGACGTGATCAACAGCGCAGGCGATCGGCACAATATCGACCCAGACCTCATCAGCAGCGTAATTCACGCCGAGAGCGGATTCAATGCGAGGGCGCTGTCTCCGAAAGGAGCGCAAGGGCTCATGCAGTTAATGCCGAAGACAGCCGCAAACTTGGGCGTGAGTAATGCTTTCGATCCCGGAGCGAACGTTGAAGGTGGAACCAAGTATTTAAGCGAACTTCTGGAATTTTATAATTTCGATATCATCAAGGCGCTGGCGGCGTACAACGCCGGTCCGCTGCGTGTGCGCCAGTATCATGGCGTGCCTCCTTACAACGAGACCCGCGCCTACGTCGCACGCATCATTCGCGACTTCAATCGTAAAAAGCTGGCCGAGCAAAAAGCTGCGGCCGTAGCGGCGAAAACAAAAAAGCAAACTGCAAGAAAGACCCCGCCGGCAACCGAATTTGTAGTGGAGAAGCCCAACCGCACCACGGCGCAATGACTTCCTCTTCAGGCGCTGTATCGTAATATCCTAGCCATTGATCCTTACGATGAAAAACCACAAAGTGTTGCTGTACGGGATCGTGCTGGCGATCTTGCTCGGCCTGATCTACCTGCAGTTTCGCACCTGGCGAAATTTTGACTGGGCCACCTTTTGGAGCCAGACCAGCCACGTGAATAAGCTCAACATTCTGTTTGCAATCGCTTTAATTTATTTCGCATATGGTCTGCGCGCTCTTCGCTGGGCGATCTTTTTGCGTCCGGTTCGCAAGACCAGCACTGCTGAACTCGTGAGCCCAACGGCGATTGGATTCACGGGACTCGCTTTGCTAGGTCGTGCCGGCGAAATGATTCGCCCGTATCTCATCGGGCGCAAAGTACGGCTGCCATTTTCATCGCAGATTGCGGTGTGGGCGGTGGAACGAATTTTCGATGTGGGCGGCTTCGCAGTTTTATTGATTTCCGCGATTTTTTTGGCGGACGCACCGAAGCAACTTCCTTATTACTCACGCTTTCGCGAAGGCGGATTTCTAATTCTTGCGTTGGTGGTGGTTTTGAGTTGTGGGACGCTACTGGTCGCGTGGAAGGGCGAAACGGTTGCGCATTGGGTGTCTCGCCGCTTCTCGAACCTGGGCCATCACGTGGCGTTGCGCATTCGCGAATTTCGCAGTGGGCTTAATACTATTCACGACTTCCCCGCTTTGCTCCAATTGATCGCCGTGTCGCTCGCCATGTGGGGCATTATCGCGCTGTCTTACTGGCAAGTCATGCTTGCTTATGGCACCGGCCCATTGCATCGTCATCTATCGGAAATTCCGCTGCTGATGGCGACCAGCATGGTGGGTTCGATGGTGCAATTACCTGGGGTTGGCGGTGGATCCCAGTTGGCGACGATTGGCACATTGCAACATGTGTTTCTGGCATCGCACGAGCTTGCTGCCAGTTGCGGAATCTTGATATGGCTCGTCAATTTCGTATCCATCATTCCCGTCGGATTGATTCTGGCGCACCGCGAGCGGCTTTCCCTAAGGCGGCTCTCAGATGAAAGTCAGAAACAAGAAGAAGTTGCCATGCCGGAAATGCCTGGGTCCTAATGTTCTGCGTAGGGACAGCCGCCCCCGGCTGTCCGGGGGAGCCAAGCTTGCCACCAATTGGTCTGTTAGAAACCTTGAGCTTCGCTCAACCGCATAACCTTTGGACGCGGCCTACGTGATTCTCGCGACGTGCCTGCTACAATCTGTGCATTCCTAATTCAGTCACATGAAGTGTCCTTTTTGCGGTTTCGCAAACGACAAAGTTGTAGATTCTCGCGAGAGTAAAGAAGCCGATTCAATACGGCGGCGGCGGGAGTGTCTGAAATGCGAAAAGCGATTTACGACCTACGAGCGCATCGACGAGATCCCTTATATGGTCGTGAAAAAAGATGGACGCCGCGAAAAATTCGATCGCCAGAAAGTTTTGAATGGATTATTGCGGGCCTGCGAGAAGCGCCCAGTTCCAATCGGTAAATTAGAGCAGATCGTAAATGAAGCCGAAGGATTCGTGATCGAATCCGCAGAACGTGAGCGCAAAACCAGCGAGGTCGGAGAATTGATCATGAACCGCCTTCGCAGATACGACAAAGTCGCATACGTTCGATTTGCCTCCGTGTACCTGGATTTTAAAGACGTACAAGAGTTCATGGCCGAGTTAAAAGATTTGCTAAAGACGAAAGAACCGGTGATGGAAGTGCGTGGAAAAGTGGGAGCAAAAGTCCAGTAGGGAGCCTAGTTCTCACTCCGTCATCCGTTTCCCCGATCGGTCGACATCAGTCCATGCCTCAAATGACATATAACGTTACCCTGATCCCCGGCGACGGCATCGGTCCCGAAGTTACCGATGCGGCTGTGCGCATCCTCGAAGCTACGGGCCTTAAATTTGAGTGGGAATCTTTTAAAGCCGGGGCCGAAGCGTTTGAAAAATTCGGGGAATACATTCCGAAAGAGTTGACCCAATCTATCGAACGTACCCGCGTCGCGCTGAAAGGTCCCGTAACCACGCCGGTTGGCGGCGGGTTCGCCAGTATCAATGTTCAATTGCGAAAGCAATTCGAGCTCTACGCGAACTTTCGTCCTATTCAGAATTTGCCGCATGTTCCCACACGATATCCCGACGTGGACTTGATTATTGTTCGCGAGAATACCGAGAGCCTTTACTCAGGGATTGAGCATGAGGTCGTTCCTGGAGTGGTCGAGAGCTTAAAAATCATCACCGAAAAAGCCTCGACCCGCATTGCGCGATTTGCATTCGTGTATGCGCGCAAACACAAACGCAAAAAAATTAACGCCATCCACAAAGCCAACATTATGAAGCTTTCGGACGGCCTCTTCTTGCGATGCTGCCGCACCATTGCCAAAGAATACCCTGAGATCACTTATGGCGAACACATCGTCGATAACACTTGCATGCAATTAGTCATGAATCCTTATCAATACGATATGTTGGTCATGGAAAATCTTTACGGAGACATTATTTCCGATCTGTGCGCGGCGTTTGTGGGAGGACTAGGGTTCGTTCCAGGAGCGAATCTCGGTGATGACTGCGCGATCTTTGAGGCGGTACATGGGTCCGCTCCCGACATTGCAGGTAAGGATCTGGCGAATCCCACAGCGGTTATTCGCTCTGCGCTACTCATGCTGGAACATCTTGGGGAAGGCGAAGTAGCGGCCAAAATTCAACACGGCCTTGACGAAGTCTACCGTACAAAAGATAAATGCACGCGCGACGTCGGAGGCAAGGCGGGGACGAAAGCGTTTGCAGACTCCGTAATTGAAGCCATGAATACGAGTGCGCAACCTAGCTGAAGCAAATCCTGGATTAACCGGCGCGCTGAAAATCGATTATGACGTCCCAGGCATTCGCCCCATCCGCCTCTCGCAAGAATCCTTCGAAGAATCACTGCTTCGCCTGCGGAAAGGACAATCCTCAAGGCATGCACCTGAAGTTCATCTACGACGAAGAGCGCAAATGCTTCACTTGCAATTTTCGTTTGAGCAAGCGCTTCACTGGCCCTCCCGGCTACTGTCACGGCGGAATCATCGCCACAATCCTCGACGATGCCATGGGAAAGCTAAATAAACTGCGCCAGGTTCTCGCCGTGACTGCGGAGCTAAAAGTAAACTATCTTCGTCCTGTTCCCTTAAACGTGCCTTTGCGCGCAGAATCCCGCGAACTACGCGTGCGCGGACGCCGGCATTTTCACCTCGCCGAAATCATGAATGCCGATGGAAAAGTTCTGGCGCGCGGCCGCGGGCTTTTTATCGCGATTGATCCTGGCCGGTTGGCAAAGTGAAATAGAAAACGGATCCGTTGCCGGGTTGACTGGTAACGCCGATTTGTCCGTGATGAGCTTCAACGATGGCCTTGGCGATAGCCAGTCCCATCCCAGTGCCCTGAATTTGCAACCGCTGATTGCGTCCGCGGTAGAACTTTTCAAAGATAAGTGACTGCTCCATGTCTTCAATGCCCGGGCCGCGGTCGGCGACGCTCATCATCAGCGTATTGTTTTGAACTTCGCCGGTAATATGAATCGGGCTTTCCGGCGGAGAATATTTCGCCGCGTTCTCCAGAAGCTGGCTCAGAACCTCGGCGATGCGCGCAGCATCCATTCGAATCGCGGGCAGATTCTCCAGATGGATTTCAAGAGAATGCTGGACCAAGGCCGGCTTCGACTTTTCCAGCGCACTCTCTACCACCTCGCCAACTTGATGCACTCCGAGTTCGAGTTCAACTTTGTGAGCTTCTAATTGCGCCATTTCCGCGGCTTCGCCTACTAAACGGTTCAAGCGGTCGCTTTCTTCATTAATGATGGTGAGCAATTCGACTCGCTGAGAATCGTCGAGCGCAGCGCTGGAAAGCATCGACGTGACCGACGCTTTAATTGATGTCAGCGGAGTGCGAAACGCGTGGGTCACCGAATCGAGGAGCACCGAGCGCAGCTGCTCGCTATTTCGCGCGGCCTCCGAGCGGCTAAGTTCTTCCATTGCGCCCGCGCGTTCGATCGATGTTGCGATGAGGCCCCCAATCGCATCGAGGGTTTCGCGGGATAGAACCGCGCCCGAGATTCCCATGCTCCCCACAATGCGAACACCCATGCGCAGCGGGACGAATGACACTTGTTGCTGCGGTTCGATTCGAGCCTCGCCTCGGGCAAGTACAAGTTGCAGGTCGTGAAGCTCGAGGCCATCTACACTCGATCCAGACCGGTAAACATCCGTGCGGTTGGGCAGCCAAACCGCCGCCGATCTCACCGCAAAAGAATCCACAATATATCGAGGAATCGCGTTTAGCAGTTCCGCCATGTTGTCTGTCGAGAGCAATTGCTGGCTGAAGCCGTAAAGCCGCTCGACCTCGCGCCTCCGGTCGTTGGCATTGCCGGTTTCACGGCGCGCCCGCTCCGAAAGCTGGCTTGCTATGACCGAGGTCGCAAGAAACGCAAAGAGCGCAACCCAATTTTGGGGATCTTGGATAGAAAATGTCCCTACCGGCGGCAGAAAATAATAATTAAATGCAAGCGCCGCAATCACCGAGGTAAACACTGAGCAGCGCAATCCCCAATTCGCCGAGACCAGCAACACGACTAAAAGAAAAGACAATGCGACCGTCGTGGGATTGACATGCAGGATTGCTTTATATGTGAGAACGACCAGAACGACTGCGCCGACCAAGACTCCGTAGCGAATGATTAACCGAATGTTTGCCGGATTCACGCGGCGATTGTAACTGACATCGACAATCACGGTCTCCATCAACGACAATATTCGCGATGTCGAAAACTCCCGAGCAATGGCTGGAGCAGGCGACGCCAGCTTCTCAACACGCGGGCAAATTTAAATTGTTTCTTGGCTACGCCCCCGGCGTAGGTAAAACGTTCAGTATGTTGAGCGAAGGAGTGCGCCGCCACAGCCGCGGTGAAGACCTGGTAATCGGAGTAGTCGAAACCCATGGCCGCAAAGCCACCGCCGAACTTGCAGCGCAAATCGAAGTCGTGCCGCGAAAAAAACTGGAATACAAAGGCGCTCTGTTCGAGGAGATGGATGTGGACGCGATTCTCGCGCGCAATCCAAAAGTTGTCTTGGTCGATGAGCTCGCGCATACCAACGTAGAGGGCAGCAAGCACCGCAAGCGCTATGAAGATGTTTATGAATTGCTGGACGCGGGCATCGATGTGCTTTCCACCATGAACATTCAGCATCTCGAGAGCGTGACGCCAACCGTGCAGGGGATCACCGGCATTCAGGTGCGCGAAACAATTCCCGACTGGGTGCTGAAGCGAGTGGATGAAGTCGTAATGTCAGATCTAACCCCAGAGGCACTGCAAAATCGGATGAGGCGCGGGGACGTTTACCCGCTCGAAAGAGTTGAACGCGCTTTGGGGAATTTTTTTCGCGAAGGAAATCTCATCGCGCTGCGGGAACTGGCTCTACGTCAAGTTGCGCACGCCGTCGACCGCAATCTCGAATCTTATCGCGCCAGGCAAGATGAAAAAGCCGGCGTTGCAGTTCGAGAGCGTATCGCAGTTTGCATCAGTTCAAATCCGTCCGCACAATACCTGATTGCCCGCGGAGCCCGCATGGCGCAGGCAATGGACGGCGAACTTTACATCGTTTATGTCGATATGGGCCAGGATGCCAGCGAGCGCAATCAAAAATCGCTGGCCGCCAATATTCAATTCTCCGAAAACGTAGGGGCACAAATCGTGCGGCTGAAAGGAAAAACCGTAGCCCAAGTTGTGGCCGAATTCGTGCGTGAAAGACATATTACGCAAGTAGTCTTTGGCCGCTCTGCCACCAGCGGTCTCAAAAGATATTTGTATTTCTCCGCCATCCATAAATTCCTTCGCGACGCGCCCCCGGTAGACGTTCACATCGTGACTCAGGAACCACGCTGATGCCCGATCATCGCCGCATTCTTGTCGTCGATGACGAGCCGCAAATTACTCGTGTGCTCCGTACCAGTCTTTCCAGTCAAGGCTACGATCTCCGGGTCGCCAACGACGGGGAGACCGCGCTTGAAATCATGAAAGATTGGGTTCCCGATCTCGTTGTTACTGACCTCTCTATGCCCAACATGGATGGCTTGGAATTATGCCGGCGCCTGCGTTCCACCAGCCAGATCCCAATCATCGTGTTGTCGGTGCGGGGCGAAGAGCGGACCAAAGTCAAGGCCCTCGACGCAGGTGCGGACGATTACGTTACGAAGCCCTTCGGCATTGAAGAACTGCTAGCAAGAGTGCGGGCAAATCTTCGCCGTATACCTGAAGCAGGCGACCCGGCGCCCTCAGTCATCGAGGTCGGCGATTTCCATATCGACGTAGGTGCAAGAAAAGTTCTAGTTGCCAATCGCGAAGTCCACCTGACTCCGAAAGAATTTGATCTGCTCATACATCTTGCTCAACACGCCGGCAAAGTAATCACGCACCGTGCGCTGCTCAGCGCCGTCTGGGGTGGCAACAGCCTGGAACAAGTTGAATATTTGCGAGTGTTCGTTGGCCAATTACGCAAAAAGATAGAGCTGGATAGCACAAATCCCCGCTACATTCTCACCGAACCCTGGGTCGGATACCGTTTCGAGCCAGGAAGCCGCTAGCCCCGGCAGTCGCAAAACAAACTCGTTACGACGCGCAACTCTTTATATCGCATGCCGGTCATCGAGTCCCCAGCGCGTCCATCCTTATGAACTCTTTATGCATAACTTAGCCGGCTCTTATGCGGAAAAGTATTCAATCAGGGTAGTGAGGGGCGGGATGCTAATCAAAAGCATGGTGACCTTAAGCGCACTTTTCGCCGCGGCATTCATGAGCCGGTTCCTGGTGGCTCTGCTGTGGGAGTCAGCTCTGGCCGCACGAATTAAACGAACAAGGCCGGTAGCAATTCGACCTGAAGGGCAGGTCAATATCCCAACGCGTAAATTATCCCGATTAAAAGTCGCGGACCAAAACGAAATTCGATTGATAAAGATGTCGTAACCCGCTCAAGTTCTCCGGGCTCCTCGTGAGACCGTAAGACGAGTTGCAACAGAGTTTCTTATGCGAGATTTGATTTTTATCGTAGTAACAGTCTTATTTTTTGCACTTTCGCTGGCTTATGTCCATGCCTGCGGAAAGCTGCGCTGAGGCGGAAATGAACCTTGAAACAATCATCATGTTGGTCATCTGCGTATTCATGATGGTCTACCTCATGTACGCCCTGCTTAAGCCGGAGAATTTTTAACATGACAGCCAACGGCTGGTTTGAAATTTTGCTTTTCCTGGCCATAATCTTCGCGGTTACAAAACCTGTCGGCATTTTCATGGCTAAAGTTTTCAGCCGTGAGAAAACATTCCTCGATCCATTGCTGCGGCCCCTGGAGCGGTTTCTCTATCGCCTGACCGGCGTCGACGAAAATCACGAGATGCGCTGGACGGAATACGCGAGCGCGATGCTGCTCTTCAGCGGCGTATCCATGGCGCTGTTGTACGCGATCCAGCGACTCCAGCAGTGGATGCCCTGGAATCCGCAGAAGTTCCCCGCCGTCGAATCGAGCCTCGCCTTCAATACCGCAGCGTCGTTCACTACGAATACCAACTGGCAGAACTATGCCGGCGAGGCCACCATGAGCTATTTCACTCAAATGGTGGGTCTCGCTTATCACAACTTCGTTTCAGCCGCCGTTGGCATAGCGCTGGCCATTGCATTCATCCGCGGCATCGCTCGTCGCGAGAAAGATACCATCGGAAACTTTTGGGTCGACATGACCCGCACCTATCTCTGGGTGCTGCTGCCCAGTTGCATCGTCTATGCGCTGCATCCTCGTTTCGCAGGGCGTGGTGCAGAATTTCAGGCCTTATGACAGCGTAAAGCTGGTCGAGCCGCAACAAGTCCAGCGGGTGGGCACCGACGGCAAGCCGGTAGTCACCGCCGATGGAAAGCCCGTGATGGACGCGGTGACCACGCAGACAATCGCGCAGGGCCCCGTGGCTTCGCAGGAAGCAATCAAAATGCTCGGCACCAATGGCGGAGGATTTTTCAATGCCAACAGCTCGCATCCTTTCGAAAATCCCACGCCCTTCAGCAATTATTTGCAGATGCTATCCATTTTTGCTATCCCCGCGGGGCTCACTTACACCCTCGGGCGGATGACCAACTCCCCGCGCCACGGCTGGGCGGTGTGGGCCGCTATGGCGGTGCTGTTTCTCGCCGGCGTGACCACAGCTTATTGGGCGGAAGCTCGCGGCAATCCCCTGCTCAAGGGAGTTGACCAACAGGGCCAGCCTGACCCAGTCGGGCGGCAACATGGAAGGCAAAGAAGTACGCTTCGGAATCGCCGATTCCGCGCTCTTCGCCACCGTCACGACCGACGCCAGTTGCGGCGCGATCAACGGCTGGCACGATTCGTTTACTCCGCTCGGCGGAATGGTTCCGCTCGTCAACATCATGCTCAGCGAAACCGTCTTCGGAGGCGTGGGCGCCGGTCTTGTACGGAATTCTGATCTACGTCGTGCTCGCAGTTTTTATCGCGGGACTGATGGTCGGCCGAACTCCCGAATATCTGGGGAAGAAGATCGAAGCCTACGACGTCAAGATGGCGATGCTGGTCACGCTCGTTTTTCCGCTGATCATTCTGGTTCTCACCGGGATTTCTTCGGTGAAAGGTTTCGGTACTTCGAGCATCAGCAATGCCGGTCCGCATGGCCTGACCCAGATGCTCTATGCATTCACCTCGATGGCAGGCAACAACGGTTCGGCATTCGGCGGACTCAACGGCAACACGCCCTGGTACAACCTCGCGGGCGCGGCGACCATGCTGATCGGACGATTTTTCATGATCATCCCCATGCTCGCCATCGCCGGGAACCTGGCCAAAAAGAAATACGTTCCGCCGTCGCTCGGAACGTTCCCGGTCACCACTCCTCTATTCAGCGTGCTGCTGGTAGGCGTGATTCGTGATCGTGGGCGCGCTTGACATTTTTCCCGGCCTTGAGCCTGGGACCAATTCTTGAGCACCTACTGATGTCAGCGGGAAAGACTTTTTGAGGAACTTATGGCAGAGAAGAAGAGTAAAGCAATATGGGATATGAAGATCGTCCGCGGAGCGCTGCTCGATTCTTTCTGAAGTTGGATCCGCGGCACATGATGGGCAATCCCGTCATGTTCGTGGTCGAAGTCGGCAGCGTCGTCACCACGGTACTTCTGTTCCGCTCCAGCACAGCGTTCTGGTTCAATCTGCAAATCACGCTCTGGCTCTGGTTCACCGTACTGTTTGCAAACTTCGCAGAAGCCATGGCCGAAGGCCGCGGCAAAGCCCAGGCTGACTCGCTGCGCAAAGCCCGCGCCGACACTATCGCAAACCGTTTGCTCCCCGGCGGAAAAATCGAGCAGGTCGCCAGCGCTAAGTTGCGTTCCGGAGATGTGGTCATGGTCGCGGCCAACGAGTTCATCCCCGGCGATGGAGAAATTGTCGAGGGCGTAGCGTCGGTGGACGAATCAGCAATTACCGGCGAATCCGCTCCCGTAATTCGCGAGGCCGGAGGCGACCGTTCAGCCGTCACCGGAGGCACTCGCGTGCTTTCCGACTGGCTCAAGATTAAAATCACATCCAATCCCGGAGAAACTTTTCTTGACCGCATGATCGCGCTAGTGGAAGGCGCTGAGCGCCAGAAGACTCCCAACGAAATCGCGCTGAACATTCTGCTCGCCGGGCTGACGATTATTTTTCTGCTGGCGGTGGTCACGCTGCAGCCCTTTGCGATCTATTCCGGCTCCCCGCAAACGGTATTTGTTCTGGTGTCGCTGCTGGTCTGCCTGATTCCAACCACGATTGGCGGATTGCTTTCCGCTATCGGCATCGCGGGGATGGATCGCCTGGTACAGCACAACGTCCTCGCCATGTCAGGACGCGCCGTCGAGGCCGCTGGTGACGTTAATACTCTGCTGCTCGATAAAACCGGAACCATCACGCTCGGGAATCGTCAAGCGTCGGAATTTATCGCCGCTCCCGGAATCACCGAAGCGCAGATGGCTGATGCCGCGCAGCTATCTTCTCTATCCGATGAAACTCCCGAAGGCCGCTCCATCGTCGTACTGGCCAAAGAGCGTTACGCTCTGCGCGGACGAGAACTCGCATCTCACGAGGCCGTCTTCGTTCCTTTCACCGCACAAACCCGCATGTCAGGCGTGAACTTCGATGGCCGCGAAATTCGCAAAGGCGCAGTCGATGCCATCACAAAATATTTGCAGGGATTCGGCACCGTTCTTCCGAAAGAAGTTCAGGCTAGCGTTGAAACTATCGCGCGTTCCGGCGGCACGCCATTAGTCGTCGCCGAAAACCGCCGCGCCCTAGGAGTTATTCACCTGAAAGACATCGTCAAGGGAGGAATGCAAGAGCGCTTCGACCAACTCCGCGCCATGGGCATCAAGACGGTCATGATCACCGGTGACAATCCTCTTACGGCCGCAGCGATCGCCCGCGAAGCAGGAGTAGATGACTTTCTCGCCGAGGCCACTCCCAAAGAAAAGATGGATCTGATCCGCCGCGAACAGGGCGAAGGCAAACTAGTCGCCATGACCGGAGACGGCACCAATGACGCTCCCGCTCTCGCCCAAGCCGACGTAGGCGTCGCGATGAACACCGGGACTCAGGCCGCCAAAGAAGCCGGCAACATGGTCGATCTCGATTCCAATCCCACCAAGCTCATTGAGATCGTTGAGATCGGCAAACAGTTGCTGATGACGCGTGGCGCGCTCACGACATTTTCCATCGCCAACGATGTGGCGAAATATTTCGCGATTATCCCCGCGATGTTTGCTGGAACATTTCCCGTGCTGAATGCTTTAAACATAATGCGGCTGCAAACGCCGCAATCCGCCGTGCTGTCGGCAGTAATATTTAATGCACTGATCATCGTGGCCTTAATTCCGCTGGCCCTTCGCGGCGTGAAATACCGTCCCATGGGCGCTGCCGCCCTGCTTCGCCGCAATCTTCTGGTCTACGGCGTCGGCGGAATCCTCGTGCCGTTCGTTGGCATCAAGCTCATCGACATGCTTATCACCCGCGTAGGGATGGCGTAGGAAAGATTATGAAAAAGAATTTTATAATTTCGATTCTAATGACCGTCGCCACAACCGTTTTACTGGGGCTGGTTTATCCGCTAATCGTCACCGTCCTGGCGCAAGTGATATTTAAAGACAAAGCCAACGGACAGCTCATTCAAAGAAACGGCGAAGTAGTCGGCTCGCGAATCATTGGGCAGGCTTTTATCTCTTCAGGCTATTTTCATTCGCGCCTCTCTGCGGCTGGCAACGGCTACGACGCCGCTAACTCGGGAGGCTCCAATCTGGGCCCCACTAACCAAAAACTAATCGAGCGGGTACAGGCCAGCATCGCCGACTTGCAGAAGGAAAATCCCGGCACGCCCATCCCGGCCGATCTGGTCACGACGTCGCCATCCGGCCTAGACCCCGACATTTCGCCGGCAGCGGCAGCCTTTCAAGTCCCTCGCATCGCCCGCGAACGCGGCCTCTCTGAAGATCAAGTAAAGCAGTTAATTCAACAACATACGCTCGCCCGGCAGCTTGGATTTATGGGCGAGCCACGGATTAATGTGCTCGAGCTGAACCTGGCGCTGGATGCGGCTAAACACTAGTTCTCCCGATTTTATGATGACACGCATCCAAATTTTGAATGCCTACTACCCGACAGTACCATTGACACCGCCTATCGCTCTCTCTAGTATCTGAATCATGATGTCGGCTTGCCACTCCTGCTGCTGCCAGTGTTGTTGCTGTTGTTGTATGTGTGCGTCCACTGGCGCGGGGAGGCTGCTGACCTAAGACTTTACTAGTATCGGCAAAATCGAACCCACCGCCAGTCTGATTATTGGCGGTGGGTTTTTCTTTTTATGGCAAACGCAATCACAGAAACGAAGGCGCAGAAGGCCGAGCGGCTTAAACGGGAGATGAATCCGTGGGCTGGCCTCGCAGAAATTCGCCGCTTCGCCCGCGAAGGTTTTGACTCCATCACGCCTGAATGGATAGGCACTTATTTCCGCTGGTGGGGCGTCTACACCCAGGGCGACGGCGCAGGCGTGCTCGGAGGCAAGGGCGGTGTCGGAAATGCGCTGCCCTATTTCATGGTGCGCATCCGCATTCCCAACGGGCTGCTGAGTTCGCACCAACTGCGCACCATCGCAAACATTACCGAACGCCACGCGCGCGGGATCGCCGACATCACCGTCCGGCAGAATTTTCAACTGCATTGGGTCACGATTGAGTCTCTCCCCGAAGTGCTCGAAGCCCTGTGGTCATGTGGTCTCAACACGCTGGGCGCATGCGGAGACGTTCCCCGCACGGTCACCGGCTGCCCACTCGCGGGAGTCGACGCGCACGAAATTTTCGACGCCTCTCCGGTGGCTCTAGAAGCCGACAAATTTTTCGCCGGCAACGAAGAATTTTACAATCTGCCGCGGAAATTCAAGACCAGCATCAGCGGATGCCCCGTCTGGTGCGAATATCCCGAGATAAACGACGTAGGCCTCACCGGAGTTCTTCGAGGCGGCGAAAAAGGATTTGCCGTGCGCGTTGGTGGCGGCCTTTCCGCGAATCCTCACATGGCGGTTCCGCTAAACGCGTTCGTCCCCTGGGAGCAGGCAATTCCGGTGCTCAAAGGGATCGCGACCATTTTCCGGGACAGCATCGATTTGCGCGAGAACCGCGAACGAGCGCGGCTGAAATTTTTATTCTTGCGTCATGGCTGGACCGCCGAAAGCTTCAAGGAAGAACTCGAGCGACGCATAGGATTTCGCCTCGACCCGGCAGTTCCTCAAAAAGCGCCCGATGATGTCTATCGCGATCACGTCGGAATCCACCAGCAGAAGCAGCCGGGACTCAGCTACGTTGGCGCGGCAGTTCTGCGCGGACGAGTTAACGCCCAACAATTAAAGTCCGCCGCCGACCTGGCCGATCGCTTCGCCGATGGCCACGTTCGCACCACCAACATGCAGAACCTGATCGTGGTGAACGTGCCCCATGCGAGCACGGCAGCCCTCGCCTCGGGACTAAACGCGATCGGATTTCCCGTAGCCGGTTCAGCCTTCTGGCGCGGGGCCATCGCATGTAGCGGCACCGAATTCTGCAAGCTGGCCATCACCGAGACCAAAAGTTTCGCGCGCTGGCTGGTGGAAGAATTAGAAGAGCGCCTCCCGGGATTTGAACAACACCTCAAACTTCACGTCACCGGATGCCCCAACAGTTGCGGACAGCACTGGATTGCCGACATCGGCCTCGAAGGCAAAAAAATTAAGGTCGACGGCAAAATGCAGGACGCATTCTACTTCTGCGTCGGCGGCGCGGTCGGGCTGCATCAGTCGGTCGCCCGGCCCGTCGGCTATCGCTGCCTCGCCACCGAAGTTCCAGAAGCAATTGAACGCCTACTGAAGAACTATCTAGACGAAAAATCGCCGGGCGAAAACTTACGCGGATATTTTGCTCGCCATAGCGACGAGCGCTTGCGCGAAGTCTTAGCGGGAGAAGTAATTCCGATGGTGTTGCGTGATCTTCCGACAGGCCGCGTACCCCAGGGGATCGAAGGTTAAGCCTATGAGCTTATTTCCAATATTTCTGAAGCTAGAAGGCCGCAGATGCCTCGTTGTGGGCGCGGGCAACGTGGGCGAGCCAAAAATCGAGAGCTTGTTGACCGCTCATGCAGAAGTGATTGTCGTCGCTACCGAAGCAACTACTCAAGTCGAAAGGTGGGCCGAGGAGCAACTCATAATCTGGCATCGCCGCGCTTTCGAACCCAATGATCTCGATGGCGCGGCTCTAGTCATCACGGCGACCGCGTCGCAAGCCGTCAATCAATCGGTATTCACCGAAGCCAAGCAGCGCGGAATTCTTTGCAACTCGGTAGATGATCCCGAGCGCTGCGACTTCTTCTATCCCGCAGTAGTTCGGCGCGGCGATTTTCAAGTTGCAATCTCGACCGCGGGTCACAGTCCCGCCCTCGCCCAGCGCCTGCGAAGGGAATTAGGAGAACAATTCGGCCCCGAATATTCCGCGTGGGTTGCCGAGCTCGGCAAAGCAAGACAAGAACTCTTCGCGGTCGAAATGGACGCTGAAGAACGCAAACAGCGCCTGCACGAACTAGCCAGCCGCGAAGCCTTCCAAAGCGCACAGTTGCTCGAACGAATCTACGCGAGGACGGAAGCATGAGAGGCAAAGTCTATCTCGTAGGCGCCGGCCCCGGAGACCCGGAATTGCTCACATTAAAAGCCCTGCGCCTGCTCAAATCCGCCGACGTGGTTCTGCACGACGAACTCATCGGCGCAGAAATTCTCAAACTGGTTCCCACGTCAACCCTTCTGCGCAACGTAGGCAAGCGCGGCGGACGCAAAAACATCCGCCAGCAAGAAATCGATTGCCTCTTAGTTCAGTACGCGCTTTTAGATTTGCAGGTTGTGCGACTCAAGGGTGGAGATCCCCTGATCTTCGGACGCGCGGGAGAAGAAATTGAGGCGCTGCGGCGCGCCAACATTGAGTTCGAGATTGTCCCGGGAATTTCATCGATGCTTGGCGCCACGGCGGCACTGCAAATTCCGCTCACTCACCGCGCTTTGTCGTCGTCGCTGGTCGTACTAACCGGGCACAGTTCACCAGCAGAATCTGCTGATGGCTCTTTCGACAATTCCTGGCCAAAGCGCATCGCACCCGGCGCAACCGTCGTCGTCTACATGCCCGGATACGATTACGTTTCAACAACGCGGCAATTAGTCGGGGCCGGCTTAGCCTCAAACACGCCATGCGCGGTGATTTCAAAAGCCACTACGCCAGACCAACAAGTTCACCACACTACGCTGCAGGATTTGCGCTTTGCACCGCGACTGCCCTCCCCCACGATTTTGGTAGTCGGCGAAGTGGTGCGCCTCGCAAAGCATCCCTCCCCCTTCAATGAAGTTGCGGCGCTCGTAACCACCATCCCCCTTGCTTCGCTAATGCAAGTGCAGGGCTCGGAGACAGCAGAGTGACAGTGAAAGAAAAAGAGCATATGGACGACATCCAGATTCGATCCGAATCATGGAAGCCCGAAGAAGTCTTGCGATGGGCCTACTCCACGTTCGGCGATGACGTTGCCCTCGCCACTGGATTCGGCGTCGAAGGAATGGCGCTGATCGACATCGCATCGCGCGTCGCTCCGAAAATAAAAGTGTTTACCGGCGACACCGAATTTCTTTTCCCTGAAACCTACGATTTAATCGATCGTGCCGAAAAGCGCTACGGAATGAAAATTGAGCGCCTTTACTCGTCGCACACCCCAGAGGAGCAACAACTCGAACTCGGCCCTGAGCTGTGGAAGCGCAATCCCGACCGCTGCTGCAACATCCGAAAAGTCGAGCCGTTAAAAAACAAGCTTGCCGGACTGCGCGCCTGGATCACTGCCATCCGCCGCGACCAAACCACAGCCCGCGCCAATGCCAGAAAAATCGAGTGGGACAGCAAATTCCAACTGATAAAAATCAATCCACTGGCGGATTGGTCTGCGCAGACGGTTTGGAATTACATCCACAAACACGATGTCCCCTACAACCCTCTCCACGACCAAAACTTCCCCAGCATCGGCTGCACCCACTGCACCCGCGCCGTAAAAGCCGGAGAAGATTCCCGCGCCGGACGCTGGTCCGGCTTCCAGAAAACTGAATGCGGCTTGCACGCTGCGCCAGCCTCATTCGCGCCGCTGGTGCAACTTGAAGGATCGCTTCGAGTGGGCGGAACCGCAAGAGCAGAAGAAAGCTGAACGGCCCCTGCGGCAAAGGAAGCTGAAGTATAAGACGGGGCACTCGGATCAAACGGTAAGGGCACGCGTTCACTCGTGCCGAAATTAACTGCTACACATTCCGGCTTTAGCCGCTGCGGTTAGCCTCAGCGCCTAAAGGCGGCAGTGGCTTGAGGTCTTAAAGGCTCGAGTAAACTCGTGCCGTTCCCACCTATCGGGACGCAAAAAGTGCATCCCAACGCTTCCCTAACCCAAAGCTCTCCTCAACAAAGCAAAACTAAAACGGAATATCCTCATCGCTGATCGGCCCAGACGCAGCGGCCGTCTCCGGTTCCCCACCACGCTGATCGAAGTGGTCCCCGCCAGCCGCTCCGCGAGCTTGGCCGCCGAAATCCCCACCCGCGCTATCACCGCGCCCGCCGAGAAGTACCATGTCATTGACGACCACTTCGGTCATATACTTTTTCTGTCCAGTCGCCTTGTCATCCCACGAATTGGTGCGCAAGCTCCCCTCGATATAGACCTTGCCCCCCTTCTTGAGATACTCGCCAGCGATTTCCGCAGTACGGGCCCACGCCGTGATGTTGTGCCATTCAGTGCGGTCCTGCCAGTTTCCTTCTTTATCTTTAAAACGCTCGTTGGTCGCCAGTGAAAACTTCGCCACAGGAGTGCCACTTGGCGTATGCCTGACCTCGGGATCTTTGCCCAAATTGCCAATTAGAATTACTTTATTAACGCTCTTGCCCGCCATAAATGCTCCTCGCCGCCCCTAAGCCATCAATATGGAAAGTTGATTTGTACTCAAAGTGAGGACATCCTTCAAGGGCCGGATGCTCAATATACCAGAATCCAAAGGCAGTGTATGTGACCTCCAATTTGGACTACGGCTTCGCTTCCAGCACGAGGTTGAACGGAGTTTCCGCGGCCCGTCGCACGTGCTTGAATCCTGCCGACCTGAGGATTTTTGTCAACCGCGCTTCGCCCGCCTGCGCTCCGAGAGCTAATCCAACTTCCTGCGAAACTGACGCCGGAGTGCAAAGCATCGTTGACGCGCCGTAGAAAACTCTACCGATGGGATTCAAGTTGTCTTCAAGCTTATCATTGGCGAACGGTTCAACGATCATCCAGGTGCCGTCGGCTGCGAGAGATTGCAGCACGTGTCGCGCCGCCCCTTCCGGGTCTCCCATATCGTGCAGGCAATCGAAGAACGCGACGAACTGATAATCTTTCCCCGGAAAATCTTTGGCTTTGGCAGTTTCGAAATTCACGCGATCAGACAGGCCGGCTTTTTCCGCAGCCTCTCTCGCTAGTTCGATCGAGCGGGCATGGTAGTCAAATCCTACAAACGTGGATTTCGGATAAGCCTCCGCCATCAAAATCGTCGACGTTCCCAGGCCGCATCCCACGTCGGCCACTCTCGCGCCAGACTTTAATTTCGCTTCCACGCCGTCGAGCGCCGGTATCCACTCTCCAATCAAATGAGCGCGATAATTAGGGCGGAAGAATCGTTCCGTTCCGGTGAACAAGCACCCCTCGTGTTCGTGCCAGCCCACGCCTTTGCCGCTCTTGAACGCGTCGGTGATTTTCGGAACGTCTTTAATGCAGGCTTCAATCACTTCAAAAAATCCCGGCAGGAATACCGGACTACTTTCATCCGCCAATGCCATCGCCTGCTCGGCAGGCAAATTATATTTTTCGGTCGCGGCGTCGTAGGTAATAAAGCCGCCGGCGGCCTGCGCCGCCAGCCATTCGCGCACGTAACGTTCGTGCGTGTGAGTCTTCGCGGCGACTTCTGCCGAAGTGAGCGCGCCGCTTCCTGCCATGGCCTTATACAATCCCAAATTGTCCCCGACCAAAATGAGAGCAGCGTTCATTGCCGCCCCCATCTCGCCCACTGCTTTCATGATGAATTCATGCAGTTTGTTCTGATCGACCGGTTGCGCGGCAACGTCGGGCATGGGATTTCCTCCTACACGATTTCAGTGAATAAACAGGAATTATGGCGAACCTTAAACCAACCAGAAGTGTCTGTCAAAGGCTAATCAGGACAGGTTAGCGGGATACCGAAGTAGCGAAAATCGGCGTACTGACGAAAAGGTGATAAAGCATGAAGTAAACAATCACACCCGTTACGGAGACATACAGCCACAGCGGATATGTCCAGCGCGCGATCGCTCGATGCTTATCGAATCGGGCTCGAAGAGCACGGCTCAGCGTAATGATAATAAGAGGGACTATGGCTGCCGCCAAAATCACATGCGAAATAAGAATTGTGAAATAGACGGGACGCGACCACCCCTGCCCCTGAAAGTGAATTGAGCCAACATGCAAATGGAAATACAAATACGCCGTCAGGAAAATGGACGAGGAAATCAGCGCGGAAATCATCACCGCTCGATGTGCAGCGACGCGTCCGTTTCGAATCAAGCCGTAGCCGATAAGTAGCAGCACAGTGCTGATCCCGTTCATAGTTGCGTCGATTACGGGAAAGATTGCGTATTGCGCAGGAACCAAATTCATGCGGCAGGCTTCGTAGTGCGGCGGTTGACCATAAGAAATCCCAGGCCGAACATGAAGAGCGAAAAGAGAATAAGCGTTGCCAAGCAAGACGCCAGAGAAAATAAGGGCTGGCTTTCGGGATAAAGCAACGTGCGAAGCGCCTCAACGCCGTAAGTCAGCGGATTAATTCGCATCAGCAAGCGCAGCCAACCCGAGGCTCCACCGAGCGGGAACAGCGCGCCGGACAGCAGCCACAATGGAATCAAAAATAAATTAATGATCGCGTGAAAGGCTTGCGAAGAATCCATCGGCCACGCGATGGCAAAGCCGAGTGCAGTAAGCGCGAAAGAGACCAAGAAGACTGTCACCGTTATTAACAGGAACGATTCAAGCGTGAGATGTACCCCGACCAGCGGCGCGAATGCCAGAAAGATTAATCCCTGGATCGTGGCCAGCGTGGTCCCTCCAACGACTTTGCCCAACACGATGGCCGACCTGGAAACCGGGGCTACCAACACCGAAAGCAGAAATCCTTCCTTGCGGTCTTCAATCACCGACATCATCGTAAAAATCGACGTAAACAGCACAATCATGATCAACGCGCCGGGATAAAAGTAGTCAAGATAGTGCTGTCCTCCGGCGCCGCCGGAGCGAAAAGATGTGCCGAATCCGGAGCCAATTACCGCCCAAAAAATAATCGGCGATGCAATCACGCCCACCACGCGGCTGCGCTGCCGGTAAAAACGCACAACCTCACGCTGCCATAGCGTGAGCGCAGGCAGCAGCATTTCGTTTTTGTGAAGAGCCAGTGGTGCTGCAACAGTCGCCATAGGTGTCTGTACAATCACTGCCTGTGTGGGTCGGACACTCTTGTCCGAAGCCTTTGATCTTGGTTGGCTTCTTAAAACTCAACACCAACTGCGGCGGACAACAGTCTCCGCCCCACGTTGGCTAACTGGCTGCACCTTCCGCCCCGCGCTCCGTCCAAAACCGGTGCCCAGTCCGGCGGATAAACACGTCTTCCAAACTCGGCTTGCTGATAGAAATCGCATCAATCTCACCGGGAAAAGCTTCGACCACATCCGTAACAAAGCGGTGTCCACTTTTGCGTTCAAGGCGAACTTGGTTTTGCACCACCTGCGCATCCACATTAAAGCGTATGCGAATGCGGTCCGCCAATGATTCCGCCTGCGTACTTTCAAGCACGATAACGTCCCCGCCGATTTCCTGCTTCAATTCCAGCGGAGTTCCGAGAGCAACTACCTTGCCTTGATTCAAAAACGCCAGGCGGTCGCACTTATCTGCTTCTTCCATAAGGTGAGTGGTCACAATCACTGTAACTCTTTCTTCGTCGCGCAAAGTCGCCAAATACTGCCAGAGATCAATGCGCGCTCCGGGATCCAGTCCAGTGGTCGGCTCATCCAGCAGCAGCACCGACGGATGATGCAACAAACCTTTCGCCAATTCCAATCGCCGCTGCATTCCTCCCGAGAATGTCTCGGCTCTTTCTTTGGCGCGGTCAGCAAGTCCTACGCGTTCAAGCATTTCGTCAATTCGTGAGGTAAGCGCGCGACCCTGCAATCCGTATAAATGTCCCTGATGCCTTAAATTTTCTGCTGCGGTCAACTTCACATCGATGCTTTGAGATTGGAAAACAACTCCGATGTGTCGCCGCAACTCGTTAGGGTTTTTCGCGGCATCGTATCCCAAAATCACCGCGCGTCCGGCAATCGGCACCATCAAGGTCGAAAGGATACGAAACATCGTGGTCTTGCCACTGCCATTGGGACCGAGCAGTCCAAATAATTCTGCGGATCGCACGTCAAATGACACCCCATCAAGCGCGGTGTGATCGCCATAGCGATGTATGAGGTTTTGTACCGAGATCGCGACGGCTTTGGCGCCCGCCTCAGGAGCGTCCAGATCTAACGAAGGAAGTTTCGAAGCCACAAGCTATTCTACGACGAGACGGGACTTTGGAAGACAAGGCTTGTGTCGCGCAGCGCACGCATTTCACGCGGCCACAATCTTCCTGTCGGCGACTGGTAATTCAGACGCGGCTCGCGCCGGCAAATGCCTCCAAACTTGTATCGTCAGAATCACCGTCGAGGCAAGCAGCAACGCTCCTGTAACCACATGCGCGACGGTCGAGATCACCATAGGAAATTCAGGTTGCGCCGCGCCTTTACCCCACTCCACCCGGGTCATGAAGGCTGCGAACCCTAGAAATAATTGCGTCAGCAACAGCCCCAACATGGCAATGGCAGGCCGCCGAATCGCTTCAATCCTCGAATATCGAGTTAAAGCGCGAATCGAAGTCCAAGCGATGACTGCTGCCACTAGTGGCGCATTCATCACATGCGCGAGCCAACCCATTCCGTGATGCCGGAACATAGCGCCCAAAACTAATTGTGCATAAAGAATGAAGAGGGAGAAAAATCCGAGCGTTAGTAAGGTGGGACGGCCCTCGTCCCACGATATATTCCCCGTCGGCGTTTCAGAAACCCATTCCCGTCCGGTAAACAGCGCAATCGCGCATGCGATGCAAAAAAATGTTTGCGCTACGGTCGCATGTGCCGACGAAACCATTGGCGGCTGAAAATAAATTACCGTCAACCCACCGAGTATCCCCTGGGCGATAATGGTTCCGAGCGCGCCCAGAGCCAATCCTCGCATCCAGCGCCGCTCGTCGGCAATCCATGTCCACACAGCAATTCCAATAGTCAGCAGACCAATCGAGAAAGCGATGGCCCGATGGCTCCATTCATACTGAACCCCACCATGAAGTGGCGGAACGTTAAATGAGCCAAATGATGTTGGCCAGTCGGGAATTGAAAGTCCCGCATCATTACTTGTAACTAAAGCACCTGCAACAAGCAGGCAGAAAGTGGCGCAGGCAACGAATACCGAGAACCAATGATGCGCCGCATTGTAGGACGCCTTAATGGGTTTCAATGGCAACTCCCCAGCGCTATCGCCGCAGAACCAGCGATTCTAACAAAACTAGGTGTCGTACTGCCTCCTGCATGTCTAGATTCGGAAAGCTCCGACATCCGGTAGTGGCTCCAAACCCTTTCCCGAAAATACCTGTTCGAATTCTTGCAAGAGCGCCCCATGAATGAGTCCGTTGGAGGCGACCGTTTCGCGACTGTCAAGCTGAAAGGGCTGATTCTTGAAATCGCTTACTTTGCCGCCGGCCTCCGCAACGATCAAAACTCCAGCCGCGGTGTCCCAAGGATTGAGATTGAACTCCCAGAACCCTTCGAGTCGTCCGGCTGCCACGTAGCATAAGTCCAACGCCGCCGAACCGGCGCGCCGCACCCCATGAGTTCTCAAGGTGATCTGGTGATAAAAAAATATGTTCGGATTCTTGTGTCGCTTGTGGCTCGGAAATCCCGTCGCAATCAGGCTTTCCTGCAACTTCGCAATCTGGGAAACATGCATCGGTCGTTCATTAAGGAAAGCTCCATTTCCCTTCCCCGCAGAAAACATCTCGTCGCGCGTAGGGTCGTAAACCACTCCCGCTATGAGTTCTCCCCTATGTTGCAATCCCATCGAAACACAAAATACTGGAAAACCGTGCGCGAAATTTGTGGTCCCGTCAAGCGGGTCGACATACCAACGGTATTCGCTTCCATTATCAACGAGTCCCCCTTCTTCTCCGAGAATGTCATGCGAGGGCCATTGCTCACAGAGGCGGTCACGAATTAATTTTTCCGATGTACGATCTGCCACCGTTACCAAATCGGCTTCGCCCTTGTACTCGACTGCAACACGCTGCCTGAAAAAGCCCATCAGCAGGGCTCCTGCCTCGCGCGCAATTGGCGCCGCCCCCACAGCAAAATTGAGATTGGAGTTGTCTGACAAGATGACCGGCGTTGTCTTCAAGAAGTACGCTTACCAGTCTCTTCCATGATGTACATGATTTCGTGCTTGAAGATAAAAAGATTCGGTTGGGTGTCGCGCGTCAATCGCACCATATTGCGATCGTAGTATTCAATCCATCCCCGCACCACTTCGCCGTCGGCCAGCTTAATGCAGACAGGTTTTTGTTTGTCCCCAAGCCACTTGAGATAGGCGGCCTCTTCGGAAGTTTCATCCGGGGGTGGGGCTTTCCCCTTGCGCGATGGACCCTGCGTTCCCTGAAATGTCATGCCGGCATTTTACACGGCGGCGAAATTGTGCGGTCAGAATGTGATACGAAGACGGAACTCAAGTTGCCGGGCGGAACCCAGAGAGAACACTCCCGAGCCTTGACCAATCCGAGTCGATGCCCGGCACGTATTCGCTGTCCCGCATCCCAATCCTAGGCCGCCGTTCGTTAGAAATGCGGTCGCTGGTTCCAAAATTCCGCTGGATGGATTCAGCAAACTATCAAAATTAGCGAAGTTGAAAATGTTGAACGCGGAAACGCTGGGCTCAACCGTAAACCGCTCCCTAAAAACGTGCGGCCATGAGAGCCGCAGATCGACTGTCTTCAGCCATCCCGGCTCAGCGTTGGTCGGAGCGTTCGCCAGTTGAGGAGTAGTCGCTCCTAACTGTAATAGTTGAGTCTGAGTGAAAAGTCCGTTGGTGACAAGCACGGCGCCTGCCGGTGTCAGCCGGTTCGCGATGCTTGAATTGTAATTATTAATCAGAAAGTTGAGGCCTGTGACCGAAGACCCACTGCGGACACTGCCAATATTTGAGCCAGACACTATGTCACCCACGGTGCCGTCTCCATTGACGTCGCTACGAAAGATTTCGCCCGGCGTTCCTCCGCCATTGAGTTGCGGTAAGAAAATTGTCAGGGGAAGAGGCGAGTCGAGATGCCCCACAATGCTCAGCTGAAATCCGCGCTGAAGAGCAAGCATCGGACCGAAAGTGAACTGGTGCGTCCGATCAAGCCCAGAAGGACCAAAGGCGCGGTTCGGACTGTTCCAGTCGGACGCGTTCGTAAAACCTCCTTGCCCCGCTGTGGAACCATTGCCTTCCGCGAAGTTGCTCTGAAATTTTGACCATGAGTATGCAACCTGCACGTTCATGGTTTGCACTCCCCTTACTGGGCGCTGTACCGCCGAACGCAATGAAACGTCCACCGCGCGATAGCGTGAGTTTCCGATAGGTTCATAAAATATCCCTTGGCCAAGGTTGGGATTTGTTCCACCGAATGCGGCGTTCGAATTAGCGAACGTCCCCGAACTGTCGAGCCCCTGAACTGCGAAATCGGAAATGCTGGCCCCCCGCACCTGCCGTAGATAACAAGTAACACCCGCAATTGAAGTCGAGGCATTCACTTGCCCGCAAGATGGTGCGTTGGCGGCCAGAGTCCGGTTCACCGCGGCGAGAGCATTGTTAAGATTGAAATTGTTTACGTCGCCGACATGATTTCGATCTACTCCCAACAAAAAATGAGTTCCCATATTCCGCACGTAGTCGAGGGAAAGAACTGTGCTGCGTCCAAACTGATGTTGCAAGCCCACGTTCATCTCCAGCGATCGGGGGCTGACGTAGTTCGCCGAAAGCATCGACCCAAGAGTGCTACCGGTAGTGCCCGCATAAAATGCGTTCGCTCCGGAGACCGCGCTAGTGGATTGGATTGCACTCTGCAAGTCAGTGATTGCCTTCGAAACTGAAACTCCATTGATCACGTCGCTCAGAGCATGACCGCAAATCTGGGTTGCGATGTTCAATCCATCGGAAGTGGTCAATAGGGTGCCGCCCGGAACCGCCAGCGCGTACTGGCCAGGTCCGCAAAGGGTTTGTTGCGCAGCATACTGACCTTGCTGCAATCGCAGCGCCCGGTCAGTGACGACATTCTCCGCGAGGTTGCTATCGTAGTAGAGTCCTGCCCCCGCACGAAAAATTGTTCTCTCACCGCTAAACGGTGCCCACGTGATCCCAAGCTCTGGAGAAAAATTTAGATTCGGTTGGTGCACTGCCCCGCCGAGCGTCGGTGCAAATCCATTGAGCGCTGTAATCCCCGGAAGGTCCGAGTTCGTAAGGCCTCCATCGCGAAGATAGTGCAGCCCGTAGTTGATAGTGAGATTTCTCTTCGCCTTCCACGCGTCGCCCACGTAAAACTCGAGACGGTTGTCAATAAGACCCCCGCCCGGGTAACCCAGTCCGGACTTCTCGGTGGAGAATTTCTGCCCATTGCTGACAATGATAGAACCGACGGGATAGTTGAGAGGATTGTCCAATGCGCCAGCGGGATCGCCCGCTACAAGCGCAGGAGCATAAGAAGTAGGATTACCTAAAATTGCTTGCTCATTAGCGAAGGTCGCGGATTCTGTCACCGTAGTTTTAACCGTCTCATAACCTCCTGTGGCTACGCGATCGTACGATGCTCCAAAACGAAAAATGTGATTGCTCCAAACCCGGGTAGCGTCATATCGGATCTGGATACTGCTCTCAGCGATCGATTTCTGTCCTAAAGAGGTCGGCCCAGCTTTAATACCCACATTTTCGATACTGATGTTCGGGAAACCGGAGAATATGATTGGCGCGGCTGCTGCGCCTAGATGGTTTGAATATCGTGTGTATCCAGCTCGAACACTTTGCGTAAGGCTCCCCCGGTAGAAGTCCGCGCCAATGATGTGCGCCGGAGAGTTGTCGCGTGCTAGATACGGCGAATAACTATCGCCCGGCCCAGTGGAGCTGATGTTGTTATAGGCCCCCCGATAGAAAGCCTTAAAGTTCTGGCCGGTCCAATCAAAACGGCCTACCAAAGTATTGTCGCGAAATGGGGCTCTGTAGCTTGCCCCAAGGCCATTGAAGGGATAATCCAGAGCGGGAAAGTTTCCAGAATCTTGCTTCGTGCGTTCCCCGTTTAAGAAAAAAAACAGCTTATCTTTAATCAACGCGCCCCCGAAGTTCCCCCCGAATTGATTGCGTTGAAAATACGATTTCCTTCCACCGGGAAACGTAGCGAATCCTAAATTGGAATCGCGAAAGCCGTAGAAAGCTCCCCCATGATAATCGTTGCTGCCGGAGCGGGTAACGACATTGATTTCGCCGCCGGAAGTCATGGGCGACGAAATATCTAACGACGATTGGGCAACTTGAAATTCCGCAATCGAGCTCAAAGCAAAGTTTTGTATGCTGGTGCCAACGCGTTCGTCGGTGAAGTCGATGCCATCCACTTCCGTTCGGGTCGAACGCCCAGAGTCGCTTTGAGTGGAAATTGCAAAGAATCCGCTTTTCGTGGAATCCAATTGAGCTGCATCCCGAATCTGCACGCCTGGTTCAAGCTGGGCCGCATCCAGAAAATTTCGCCCGTTCAGCGGAAGATCTTCCAGTTGCTTTGAAGTGATGACACCTTGAACGGTAGCTTCAGCCGAATTAATTCGCGCTGCATTATAAGTTTTTTTGTCCGAGACCGCAGGTTGGAGGCGAACATTGACTGAAGTAGTGGTACCGACCAGTACCATCGCAGGGACTTGCACGGTGGCAAATCCTTTTACATCTAGCGTGATGGTATAGTCGCCCGGAGCGATTGGGCCGGAACTGTAAAGGCCTATTTCAGTCGTGGAAAAGGTAAGACTTCGGCCGTCCTTGGCGCTTCTCACGATCACGTCAACTCCACCTGCCCCCGCACCGCTTGGATCAGTGACGGCCCCGGTGATGGCACCCGTTGAAATAGTCGACTGCGCGCTTACCGGTAAAGAAACAAACAGCACAAGCATGGATGTGATCGCGAATTGCCACCACCTCACTGAAACAACGTTCACTCTCATCGTTTCGAAAACCTTTCCTTAGATCCAGGGAGTAAATGGAACGGGCGCGTCTTTAGCGGCACCGCACAATATTGAAGATTCTTTCGCCCGGCTGAAGTCGTGATACAAGCCCTCTGCTCTAACGACTAGTGAAAAGTTACTTGTGCCATACAGCCCTAACCGTGTGAGTCTATCGCACTCCAAGCACCTAAAGCTCAGTGCGACTTCGATGTGTAGTACCCGCTCCGATGACGGACTTTATAGTCGTTGTTCGCCGCTACGACTCTGACATCGATTTTGCGGAATTCAGAGTCCGCCAATTTTTGCGATGGATAGTATGCCAGCAAATATTGGGTGCGCAGTTCATCGCTTATTTTCTGGAAGGCAGCGTCAAGCTCCGCATTCGACATCGCATAAAAATATTTGCCGCCGGTATCTTCAGAGAGTTGAATCAATGCATGCTCGCCCCCGGTGTCACGCCCCGCGCTGGATTCAATAGGCACCACGATAATGCTGTACACAATTGCTTCCGCCTGTTGCGCCTCGCGGACTGCGTCCTTGTAAGTGACCTTGCTCACTGTGTCCCCGCCATCGGTAATCACAACCATGACTTTTCGTCCCTGGCGCGGTTCGAGGGCCTGAGATCCCAGGTACAGAGCGTCATACAGGGCGGTCGCTGAACCGAGACGAAGACGTTCAATCCCCCGATCTATCGTGCGAAGGTCGGGGGTAAAAGGCACAACCTCGCTGACCACCTCGCTGAATCCGTACAGTGATAACGCATCGACGGGCCGTAAAATCGAATGCGCGAATCTCCGCGCGGATGCGACCTCAAACGGCAAATCTTTGCGCGTGCTAAGGCTGGTATCTATGTCGAGGACAATCGATAAAGGTAGCGCCGACTCTTTCGAGAACACGGAAATTTTTTGCGGCTTGCCATCCTCTTCCAAATGAAAATCCTCTTTTGTCAAATATGCTATCGGCGCGCCTTGCGGGTCGGTCACAGTCACGAATACGTTCACCAGTTTTACATCGACTTTGATCGTGCCTTCAGAACGATCGCCCCTCGAACCCGTGTCGTCTTGTTCACGCGCCGCCCTGGGGGGCGTCTTTGCTGCATCGCCTGAGGAGGCCCACGGCGGCTTCGGCACTTGCGCATGGCAAACTGCAACCACCAGCATGAAGATCACGGTTAAACGTGGCATGAAAAAAGAAAGATTACTGGACGTTTTTTTGAATGACTCGTTCTGCGCAAGTCTTTGCAATTAGATGCAAGCCCTACTCAATGGGTGCCTTAGCCACGGTGATTCCGGCAGGAAACGCTTCCCCGTCGGCCCAGACTGCGCCATCCTCAAAACGTTCTTTTTTCCAGATGGGTACCTCTCGTTTTAGCGTATCCATTAACCAGCGGCTTGCATCGAACGCCGCGCCCCGGTGCGCCGACGCCACCACAATCAAAACGCTGGTTTCGCCAATTTCCAATCGTCCGAGCCGATGGACTATTTTCACATCACGAATTGCAAAGTCGATAAGGGCACGTTCGCATAATGCTTCCATCTGCCGCAGTGCCATCTCCTCGTATGCTTCATAATCCAGATAAAGGGTGCGTCGGCCACGGGTATTGTCGCGCACCACTCCCTCGAAAATAACCACCGCCCCATCGGAAGAATCTTTCGTGGTTTCTAGAAGATGGTGCGTGTCGATCTTTTCTCGGACAATCCAGCACCGCCTTCGATCGGTATCGATGGATCCCCCGCTTACGGGCGGTAAAAACGCAACTTCGTCTCCATCTTTTAGCCTCGTATTCTCGTTTGCATATTCCAGATTCACAGAAACTGCAATGGATGGAAGAAACTGCTGAAGCTCAGGTTTCGAGCTCCTAAACTGCTCGAGCAAGACGCTCAACGTAGAATCGTCGGGTAGAGAAACTGTTTCGGGAGCGATACCACAAATTTCTTTTAGCGATCCAAAAAACAGCACGCGTACGTTCATCTCGAATCCGAATTAGACCAAAACTGCATCTCAAGGTCGCAGAGCGGACAAATCCTCGTTAGCACGTATGGCGTATGGCGGAGGTTCATTGAATACACCCTTAAAAATTCTTGGCATAGCCGGAAGCCTGCGAAAAGAATCTTATAACAGGAGCGCCCTGCGGGCTGCGCAAAAGCTCCTGCCGGAAAACAGTATCCTCGAGATATTCGAATTGGCTGATCTTCCATTATTCAATCAGGACTTGGAAAAACAGCCCCCAGAAAAAGTTGTAAAACTGAAGGCACGAATACGGGCGGCCGACGCCCTCCTTTTCGTCACCCCGGAATATAACTACTCAATACCTGGAGTGTTGAAGAACGCGATTGACTGGGCGTCGCGTCCCTATGGCGACAGTGCATGGCAGGGTAAACCGGCGGCAATTATGGGCGCCGCAACGGGCATCATCGGGTCCGCAAGGGCGCAATACCACTTGCGCCAGGTTTTCGTTTTCTTGAATATTTTCGCTATCAACCAGCCTGAGGTGTTTATCTCCAATGCCGCACAGCGCTTCGATGCCGAGGGGAATTTAACAGATGAGAATACCGCGAAACTGGTCCGCCAATTACTCCAAAACCTGGTGGACTGGACCCGTCGTCTTGATCGGGGATGCTCGGCAGATGATCGCAAAAAAAATTAGATCTCGATCATGACTTCGCCATTTTCGATCTTAATTGGATAGATCGCGATTTTTGCCTTCGCAGTGTGAGTAGCTTCGCCCGTTCCTGAATCCCACTGCCAGCCGTGCCACGGACACACTATCTTATTTCCTTCAATTAAGCCCTGGCCGAGGGGACCGCCGCGATGCAGGCATATGTTGTCCATCGCGATAATTACCCCTTTTATATTGGCCACGCAAATTGGCTTGGTGCCGCAAGAAAATTCTTTGGCCTCACCCTCGGGCGGAAGTTCTGACGCCGCAGCAAGCCTTACGAAACTCGGAGAGGATTTCAACATTCACTTCATTATTGCGCAACTCTCTCTGAACGACCACCGTGAACCGTCGCCTCTCTTGTCATTGTCCTCGCCAATACGCCCCTCCTTCCAGTGGCGCGGAACCTTAGTGTCCGATACAGTGTTGCTGGCAGACTTCACCATCGAGACGGCACTCTGAAGCTCCCTAAACATCTCGGCAGGGTGGTGTTGATCGCTTTCCTCCTCCGACTTGGGTGGATCATCTTAGGCCACACTTACAAATTCAAGACTGTCGATGACAATTTTGGATTTGGGTTCGAAATGGGACGAATCGGGCGCTCACTGGTTCTAGGCGAGGGTTTCAGCAATCCATTTGGCGTCGCAACCGGAGCCACCGCGTGGGAGCCTCCCCTCTATCCTTGGCTGGTCGCAGCAGTTTTCAAATTATGCGGCATTTATACCAAAGCATCGGCGATTGTTCTGCTCAGCGTTAACAGCGCTTTTGCAGCGCTGACTTGCATTCCCATTTTTCTTATTGCCCGTCGTAGCTTCAACGAAAGCGTTGCGCGATGGACTTCCTGGCTCTGGGCACTTCTTCCACCGATCATGTTTTGGAGCACGCGCTGGGTCTGGGAAACTAGCCTGGCCACCTTTTTATTGACCCTCATTTTCTGGCTCACTCTCACCCTCGAAGACAAAGACGGTCTTCTCCCCTGGATCCAATTTGGCGTGCTCTGGGGAATCTCCGCGCTTACCAATACCTCCCTGCTAGCGTTCCTGCCTGCATCAGGTCTGTGGATTTGCTACCGCCGTTATCGGTGCAACCGCCGCTTTCTGGTCCGCGCCTCTTTAGCCGCGGTCATGTTTGCGATTTGCGTTTCGCCCTGGATCATCCGCAATCACGCCGTCTTCGGAGACTTTGTTTTCATTCGATCGAATTTCGGCGCCGAATTGCGCCTCGGCAATGGGCCCGGAGCGGATGGAACATGGATGGAATATTTACATCCCACCAAGAATGATGAGCAGCTTGAACTCTACCGTGACATGGGAGAGATAGACTACATCGCCCTGCGCAAACGCGAAGCAATCGATTTTATTCGCGCGGATTATGGCCGCTTCGCCCGACTTTGCTTAAAGCGCCTCTTTTATTATTGGGGCGGTATACCGCAGGCCAACGGCCATCCCATTGGTGCTTTCCTCAAGAATTCAACCTTCCTCGCTTCTTCCGCTTTAGCATTCTGGGGACTCGCCAGCGCAATGCGAACCAGCCGGGCCCCTGCATGGTTGTTTTTCTGGCTCATCGCTTCATATCCGTTGGTGTTCTACATTACATTTCCTCATCCTAGGTACCGTCATCCTATCGAACCTGAACTGGGAATTTTAATCGTCTACTCAATATCCGAAGCCGTAGGGGGACGCGCAAAGAACGCAGGTTATTCTTCCTCAAAAAACAACCTTCATTTCAGATTTCGTGACAGCCGAGACCGTTGCGGTCGGTTTACAAGATCACAAGCCGCGTATTCACTGGCATGTCGTCCTCTTTGCCAGTAAAGTGGTAGTAATCCATTCATACGAAGGAAACACATTGAGTTCAGGCATCCGCAACATAGCAATCATTGCGCACGTCGATCACGGCAAGACCACTTTAGTCGACGCCATGCTGCGGCAAAGCGGGACCTTCCGCTCCAACGAAACCATGATCGAACGCGTCATGGACTCGAACGACCTCGAGCGCGAACGCGGCATTACCATCCTCGCCAAAAACACCGCGATTTTCTATCACGACATGAAGATCAACATCGTTGACACGCCGGGCCACAGCGATTTTGGCGGCGAAGTCGAGCGAGCCTTGAAGATGGTGGACGGAGTGATGCTGCTGGTGGACGCCTCCGAGGGACCACTGCCCCAAACACGTTATGTGTTGAGCAAGGCGCTAGAGGCTCATCTCCCGCCAATTTTGGTTATAAACAAGATCGACCGCCCCGACGCGCGTCCGCAGGAAGTTCTCAACGAAGTTTACGATCTCTTTATCGACCTGGATGCGAAAGAGGAGCAGCTTGATTTCCCGGTACTCTACACCAATGCAAAAGCTGGCACAGCCTCGCGTGACATCAAGGGGGGTGGCGAGGACCTACAGTTACTGTTCGAAACTATCGTGCAGACCATTCCCGCGCCCACCGGAAGTCTGACCGGGCCTCTGCAAATCCTGGTCGCCAATCTCGACTATAGCGACTATCTTGGACGGTTGGCCATCGCTCGTGTCTTTAACGGCAGAATGTTTACCGGGGAAGAAGTCGCCATCGCCAAGCTCGATGGCTCTTTGCAAAAAACCAAAATTACTAAGCTTTTTTCTTTCTCTGGATTGAAGCGCACCGATATCACCGAAACTACGCTTGGAGACATCATTGCCGTGGCCGGGGTGGAAAACATTACCATCGGAGAGACCATTACCGATGCCGAGAACCCCTCGCCCCTGCCTCCGATCACCATCGACGAACCCACCATTGCGATGTTGTTTACGGTGAACACGTCCCCGTTCGCGGGTCGCGAAGGTTCTTTCGTCACCTCCCGCAACCTGCGTGACCGTCTGCAAAAAGAGTTACTGACCAACGTCTCCTTGCGCGTGCAAGACACCGACACCACCGACTCGTTTATCGTCGCCGGACGTGGAGAGTTACAACTCTCGATCTTGATCGAAATGATGCGCCGCGAAGGCTACGAACTCATGGTTGGCAAGCCCGAAATTGTCACCAAACGCGTGGACGGTAAGCTTATGGAACCAGTAGAAAAGCTCACCATCGACGTTCCCGAAGAATTCGTAGGCGTGGTCATGGAACAACTCGGCTCGCGCAAAAGCCAAGTATTGAATATGCACAATCACGGCTATGGCCGTGTACGGATCGAATTTCGCGTGCCCAGCCGTGGCCTCATCGGCCTTCGCAGCCAGTTGCTCACCGACACTCGTGGCACCATCGTGATGAACTCGCTGTTTGATGGATATACCGAATGGCAGGGTGAAATTCCACATCGCCTTACCGGAGCCTTAGTATCCGACCGCGACGGCGTCACTACTCCATATTCGCTTTACAATTTACAGGAGCGCGGCGAGCTTTTCGTGGGCGCAACTGTGGATGTTTACGAGGGCATGATCATCGGCGAGAACGCGAAAGACAGCGACCTGGATGTGAACGTTGTCCGCGAGAAAAAGTTAACCAATATGCGTTCCTCTACCGCTGACATAGCGGTTCGGCTCGTGCCCTTCCGGCAATTAAACCTGGAACAGGCGATCGAATTTATTGCAGATGATGAGTTTGTCGAAGTCACGCCAAAGTCGCTGCGTCTGCGGAAGAAAGTTTTGCAGGCCAACAAACGCAAGCGAAGCTCGATGGAGATGGCGGAAGACCGGCGCTAGACTAGCCCTGCGACTTTTTTCCTAACCTCAGCAACAAAATCCTGATCTTTCAAGGAACCTAGATTAACTTCAACGTTCGCCAAGGCGCCTTCAATTGCGGCTCGTGCCAGAGCCATCGCTGTAATCAAATCCGATTTCATGTTGGGGCTGGTAATGCCCTTCAAGTTTTCAGCGATGCTTTCCACTTCTTTCGCCTTTTGGGCAACGCTCAAGGGCACCGTGGTGGCCTTTTTTAGCGCCGCATTGGTGGCGTCATCCCCATTTTGTGTCTCTTTCGCGCGCTTATAAGCTTTCATAACTTCGTTATACGACTCCGCATCGGCATCAATCGCGGCTTTCAACTCGTCTCGAAGCGCAGCCAGTCTAGCGATCGCTTCGGTCAAATCTTTTTCAAACTGCAAATAAGCCTTTTTGCCACGGGACATGGAAGCCACCATTCCCGCCAATCCCGCAGCCATGGCGCCGCTAGCGGCAGCCGCGCTACCTCCCCCCGGCGTCGCTGTGGGAGCGGCTAATTGCTCAATGAAGGGTTCTACGCCGGCGCGAATACCTCCCGCAGCCATCTTTCCACTCATGACCAAGTTGAGGCGATTCTCCAATATCATCGAAGAATCGAAATTTTCCACTTGCAGAAACCACTCCGCCGCCGACTCGAGTGCCTTCTTCGGAATTAAGCCAACGATCTCGCTGCTGATTGGAATGACCCCATGTCTCGCCGCTTCCCTTTTAACCAATTCAAATACGCGATGAACTGGCGTTTGCTCAAAATCAGTCAGGTTCATCGAGACTTGCGCCATTCCGCGAACTAAAAATCCTGCACCCTTCACGAATCGCAACCCGCCACTCGAAAAGCGAACTGCCTTCGCAATTTTCTTAGCAATTTCTACATCGGGAGTGTTTAGAAATACGTTATAAGCGATCAGCGCCTTACGCGCGCCTACAACTACAGCCCCAGCGGTGGCGTGCAAACTAGCCTCCCCGAAATCCGGCAGGCGCGCCGGATTGGTCGCAATCTCAGCGCGTATTCCCTCGAATTGTCCGCGGCGAATGTATTCCAGATTCTGCCTCTCGGCAGAGGTCGCCGCAGCTTCGTATAGATATACCGGCACCTGATAGCGCTTCCAAATTTCAGCGCCAGCGTGTTGCGCCATCGCGACGCAGTCCTCAATCGTGACCCCTTCGATTGGGATGAAGGGCACCACGTCCGCCGCGCCCATTCGAGGATGCGCCCCCGAGTGCTTTGTCAGATCAATCAGTTCCGCAGCTTTTCCTACCCCCCGAATAGCGGCTTCCTGAATCGCTTCGCGCTCGCCAACGAGTGTAATCACGCAGCGATTGTGGTCGTTATCCATCTCGCGATCGAGGAGGTAAACGCCATCCATCTTCATTGCCGACACGATTGCATCGACGACAGATTTATCGCGCCCCTCGGAAAAGTTCGGAACACACTCAATTAGCGTTGACATAGGCGAAGAATATCCGGGGAAAGAAGAGGCTGCAAGCAAGCGGGAAACAAAGATTCGAATGCAGTTGTTTCATTAATGCCCGAAGAATTTTCCGATCCCCAAACGCACTTGCACGGTATTCAAACCCGGATTCGGAACGGCTAACCCAGAATTTGATATGTGAAGATATCGCAGCTCAACGCTCCAATTATATTTCTCGCCGAATATGTGCGTTCCCAGCGCAGCGGAGGGCGTGAAGTTTACGCTGTTGGTATAAGTAGGAACGTCGTGGTTGGTGAACAGCACCCCGCCACTCAACTCGAAATACGGGGCGATGCGGCCACGGCTGGCGAAATCCCACTTCAGGTTCAGCGGATTAAATCCCGCGCCGTAAGCTGTATTTGCCGGCTGAAACACGATAAACATGGGCACGAGATCGACTGCATACTCAAACCGCCCATTCAGGAAACTGGGGCCGTGCGGGCGCGTCAGTATCCACCCGTAGCGGACGCCTAGATTCCAGACGCTCGTCTTCGAGGTTCCTCCGGGAACGGAGTGGCCTCCACCGGTCCATAACTCGATCTCATGTCCGCCATCTTCGGGACGCGACTGTCCCGCTGCGAGCGAGGAAATAAATGCGAGCGATAAAAGAAGGACTCTCACCGACCCTCTCATTCGTTTCCGCATGTCACAGACCAAGCCCGCCATCCACAGTCAGAATCTGTCCGGTTATAAAGTGCGGTGCTGTCGCAAAAAACAGAACTGCCTCCGCGATATCTCCTTCAGTGCCATTGCGCTGCATCGGAGTCTGTTTTGCCATCCGTTTCATAAATGCGGATGCCAATTTTTCTCCCAGATCGATCATTCCGGGAGCAACACAATTCACCGAAATCTCCGGTGCAAGCGCTTTTGCCGAGACTTGAGTAAGCATATGGAGCGCGGCCTTGGACGAACAGTAGTGAGCATGAGTCGCCCACGGTCGAATGCCGCCCAGTGAGCCAAGATTGATGACCTTTCCGCGGCGCTGGCGAAGCAATTTTAAGCAGCCTTGTGACATTAAAAAAGGCCCCCGGACATTCGCTGCGAACATCGCGTCCCATTGTTGAAGAGTCAATTTTTCAAACTCGACGGTTTCGTAGTTCGCCGCATTATTTACCAAAATATCCAGGCCACCGAACTCTTTCTTCACTTCACGCACCGTATTGGCAACGCTCTTGGGATCGGTAACGTCGCAGCGTAAAGCGATCGCCCGAACTCCGAAACTGCCGAGATCGACGACGGTGGATTGCGCGTCCTTCAGTGATTGTAAGAACGTGATAGCCACATCGGCGCCGGCTCGTGCCAGGCTTATCGCCGCAGCACGCCCGAGACGCCGCGCCGCTCCGGTGATCAAGACGGATTTCCCGGCGAGGGAACGATCAACTGATTGCGGCATAGATGGCAATTCCAGTCGCTTCTACTGTGGCGCGGGCACTTCTGTCCGCGGCCTTTGAATTTTTAACTGACCTTCAGGCAAAAACCACGCGGACAAGACATCGACATCGGCTAAATTGTTTTGCCAGCGGCGAGGTCCTTCACTAATCCCAAGTCAGCTTCCAGGAAATCATAGGATGGCAAGTCAGTCCGCTCCGACCACTGCATATCCCGGAAGATTTTATTTTCCAACTCTCCTCTGTACTCACGTACCACGAAGAAACGCAACTCTACCGAACTTCCGCTTTTATATTGATGGCGAATTCGCGCTACCTCATCGCCCACTATAGCTTCAATTCCAAGTTCTTCATCGAGTTCGCGACGGAGCGCGTCGCGCGGCTGCTCGCCTTCTTCGATCTTGCCGCCCGGAAACTCCCATTTAAGAGGCATGGTCTGGTGACGAGTCCGCTGGCACACTAGAATCTTGCCGTCCTTCACGATCAACGCCGCAACCACCTGCTTCACCGGGGCCCCCAGCAACAAACCAGTTGTCACAAACTAGACGCTTTGAAATGTCAAATTAGCTAATCGCCGATGGAAGCTCTGGATAATAAATCGTCCATCCTCGTTTGCGCGCAATTTCAGCCAAATCAGAATTCGGATTCACGGCGTAAGGGTGCCGAGCGATTTCCAACATATCAAGGTCCCAACGCGAGTTCCCGAACACCGCGTCCGGGATCCTTTTAACGACATCGCGAATTGCAACAGCCTTTCCGTGGCCAGATGGAACTCGCGTAAGTTGATCGGTCATAATCCCCCCGTCAATCTCGACGGCCGCAGCCAAAACGTTCGATCCCGAAATGCCGAAATGTTTTGCTGCCGCGCGTATGACCCATTCATTGGTGGAAGACACCGCCCAAAGTTCGCATCGTTTTTCAAGAAGAAGCGCGACCAGTTCGCGCATCTCGGGGAAAACCTGCGGTGCGATATTTTCTTCGAAGAATTCCTCAGCCAGATTCTGCAAATCGTCTTCTCGCAACCCAGCGTGCAGGGTCACCATCTTGCCGCACATGTCGTCTTCACTCACCTTGCCTGCTTTATACTCCGCGTAGCGCGCACGCACCGATTTAGCCACCAACTCCGAAACTACTCCGCGCCTGATTTCCCAATCGAAAAATCTTTCCCCGGAATCAACATCCCACAGAGTGCCGTCGCAGTCGAACGCTGCAAGCTTCGGGGACGTCTGCAGCACAGAAGCGATAAACTGTTGTGCCTTTGGAGTAATAGCTTTTGTGTCGTGCATCACTTGGGCGGCAACTCCCCGTTCAAAAGTTTTCCCATATCTTTGGCGTGGATGCGGATGCCAACGTAAAACTGCCCGAACAGCGCATACACAGCACTTACCGGATCAAAGCGCATTTCATAGATTAATTTTTTAAACACCAGCGGATCATCGGCGAATAAATCTACTCCCCACTCCCAATCGTCGAACCCAATAGAGCCGGTAATGATCTGCTTGACTTCACCGGCATAACGCCTGCCAACCAGTCCGTGATCGTTCATCTGTCGCGCCCGCTCGTCGATGGGCAAGGAATACCAATTTTGTGTTTCTCCTCGCCGCCGGTCCATGGGGTAAAAACAGACATAGCGGTGCGCGGGAATTTCAGGGAACAACCTCGGCTTCATCGCTTCTTTTTGGCGGTCGAGAGTTTCTTGGATCGCCTGTTTCCAGTGCTCAGAATGTGCCACCACCCCTCGTTCCGCCAAATCCGAGTAAACCTTCACAGTGGACTCATACAGGCCCAATTCAATTATCGACAGATAGGATGTGGTGGGTTCGAGATAATCGCTGAGCCGAAGTTGGACTAACTGAAGTTCGACACGGTTCAGTTCATCAAACGAATTGCGAAAGTGTACCAGCATAAAATCGGACTTGTGACCGAGAAGCGAAAATACCGCTGACTGCCCTGCTGCCCCCACTTCAAGGCGGCTTAGCAAATCGCTGGCCTCGCGAACGATGTCGGCTTTTTCGGTTTCAGTTAATTGCCGCCACATTGCCCAGCGAAAGCGCATCATCTGATGCAGAACGCTGTAGCCTTCGACTGTTAGCGGGACCGCTGGGATCTGATCTGTTGCGACGCTCTCGTGAGTGGAATGTGGACCTGACATTAGGGGATTGATTATAGAGGCCTGGAATGTATTTCAGACGGGTTCAATGTCTGGATTATGGCTTTCCGTGGAACAAGTAAACTAATTCGATCACCAGTATTACAACGATTGTAATTTCCAGCACGAACGCCCGGCTCTGATTAAATTGATCGACCATGAAGCGATAGAGTTCCTCCGCAGTCCGCACCTTTTGCGTGACGAGGTCCTTATAGTCCGGAACGCCGACCTTCGAGGCGGCAAGCTTGTACAAACGGGCGGAAAACATATCGCTTAAAAATTTAATGGCATTGTCGGCATGCTCCGTGAGTTCACTTACATCGAGAAGCACCGTGTGGAGCTTCGTCGCATCGCGCGCCAATCGCCAGCGCGCCAGCATCCCGGTTCCTTTATCTAGTGAAGCGTAAACACCCTCCAGTTCTCGGGTAAGCAACTCGTCGTAATGGCGGAACTCCAGCAACTGGGAATTAGCGTATTCCAGCAATTGAATCGCACTCTCCGCTCCGGCCGCTGTGTCGTAGATGAACGCGCCATTCCAACCGATCACTGCCAGGTCGTTGGGATAGTACGAGATTCTGGATTGCAAAATTTCATTTCTCTCTCCATCAGAAAGTTGCGCCGTCTCGCCGCGCACAATCTGAGCGATGCGGGCACCATGAGATGCAGCCACTTCGTTGGCGCTTGGTGAGCCCGTCATCTCCCGCACATGAAAAATAAAATAATCTTCACTCAACCATTCCGGATACGGCTTCACCATTGCCGGAGCCGACCGTGTCAATTTTTGACGCACAATCTTGGAAGCGTGACTGGAAAAATCCACGTCCCAAACCCACCTACTGCCCAATCGCACCAGCGTTTCCCAATCACCCGAAAAAGGCAATTCGAACACTACGCTGATGACGCCGTAATCGTAATATTTGATCTGTCCCTGAAGTCGTTCTCCACTTTCAAGAGTAAGTGGCTCGATGGGTTCAATCACCGGAGGACGCTCATAGCGCACATAGCCGGGTGCGGGATGCTTCAAGCTTGGGAGTTCAACCGTGCGCGCTCCTAATAGCCCCCGCAAGTTATCCAGGCGAATCTCTTCGCATACGTCAAACTGGATTAGCACCAGCACCGACCCGCCCAATGAAACGCCGAGAGCAGCACGCTCAGTCGAGCGAGTCAGCGGCTCCGGACCCACAATAGATTCCTCGATTTCCCTCGGCATTTCCAATTCCTATTGACACCAAAGAGCGGCAAGCGATTTTTTTAATCATACCGCCCCCCCGACGGTAGTTACCAGAAAGTCAATTAGATTGGGCTGACAGGTAATGTCGCAAATCTTCGTACCTTTTTACTCTCTCAGCGCTGCGAACATCCCGACCCCGCTCCATCCTCGCCTGGCGAGTGCCTGTGACCGACTAGATCAGCTCACGCACCTTGTTCGATACTGCCGTCAAGGCAATTTTCCCTCGATTGGGTTCACCGCGAGCCAGAGATTCCGCGAAGTGCAGCGCTTGTTCAGCGGTTATCTTTGCCGGAAGCGGCGGCTCTAGAGCATCGACCACCGCCTGTAGTATCGCCGGACCGGGCGTTGCCAAGAACTTTTCCATGGTCGTCCGACAGTCACCGGCATTGTCCAGCGTAAATCCCACTCCTCCGCAAGCGCCTGCGAATGCTGCGAAGTCAATGGGATGCAAATCCACTCCGTACTCCGGATTTCCCAGGAAAACCATTTGTTCCCACTTAATTTGACCTAGCGTGTTGTTCTTGAGGACGACAATTTTTACCGGCAATTTGTATTTAACAGCCGTGACGAAGTCTGCCATCAACATGGAAAAACCGCCGTCCCCCACGAAAGCTACAACTTGGCGCTGGGGATACGCGACCTGCGCCGCAAGGGCGTACGGCAAGCCGTTGGCCATGCTTGCTAAATTTCCGGATAGCGAATGCATCTGCCCTTTCTTCACCACCACCTGACGCGCCCACCAGGTAGTGATGGTCCCGCTGTCGCAAGTCGTGATGGCATTACTCTCCAGCAGTTTTCCCAACTCCCACGCCACCACTTGCGGTTTGAGGGGCTTGTCTTGGCGAGTTCCGCGCTCCTTCATCATTCCCCACCATGTTTCCATCCCGGTCTGCGCCTTCTTAAGGAAATCGCGATTGCCATTTCGCCTGAGTAATGGCAACAGCGCTTTCAAAGTATGTAGGCTATCGCCAACCAGCCCCACCTCCACTGGGAACCGCAGCCCGATGCGTTGCGGATTGTGGTCCACTTGCACGCCCTTCGCCTGCTCGGGTTTCGGCATAAATTCAATGTAGGGAAAACTGCTGCCTACGATGAGCAGGGTGTCACATTCCTCCATCGCTTCCTGCGATGGAAAAGTACCAAGTAGTCCGATCCCTCCCGTTGTGTAAGGACTGTCGTCGGGCAACACCGCCTTGCCCAGCAACGCCTTGATGACAGGCGCGCCCAGCATTTCAGCCACCCCCTCAACTTCATCTCCAGCGTGCAAGGCCCCCTGGCCCACCAGGATTGCGATCTTTTTCCCAGCATTCAAAATTTCGGCAGCAGCTCGAAGCTCTGACCTATCGGGAACAGGCGGCAAGGCCGCGTCGACATCAGAGGAATGGTGCGCCACGTTGCGCTTCGAACGGTGCTTCTTGTTGACTTCCTGCTCCTGAAAATCAACCGGAATGGTGATGTGAGAAACGCCGCGGTAAGCCAGCGCAGTGCGGCATGCGAGATCCACAACATTCTCTACATGCGCGGGACCCATGATGCGTTCGTTGTACACGCACACGTCCATAAATAACTTATCAAGCGCAACATCCTGTTGAGTATGCGTTCCGATGAGGTCGTGAAATTGCAGCCCGGTGATTGCCAGCACAGAAGCATTATCGAGCTTCGCATCATAAAGGCCATTCAGCAGATGAATTCCGCCAGGACCGGAAGTCGCCAGGCAAACTCCGAGACGGCCAGTGAACTTCGCGTACGCACAAGCCATAAATGCCGCCGATTCTTCATGGCGCACCTGTATGAAGCGCACCTTTTCTTGGCGCGTGCGCAGCGCCTCCATGATTCCATTTATTCCGTCGCCAGGAAGGCCAAAAATGACCTCAATGCCCCAATCAATGAGTCGTTCCACTAGTACATCCGCAGCTGTCATAGTTGCCTTCCTGTTTTTCAGTCCCTCTATGATGCGGGATTATTCTGCGAGTTCACAAAATTGACTCAAGTTCTACAGCCAGATTCAATTGTCGGTACAGGATTGACCTGATTGGAGGATTAAGGCTCGGCTTGTACTGTCCTTGCCGTATGCAGCGAAACTGTTAGCCAAGGAGCGAAACCATGGGCACAATTCTATTGATCGTTTTAATCCTGCTGCTGATCGGCGCATTACCCACGTGGCCTTACAGCACCGGCTGGGGATACTACCCTAGCGGCGGACTCGGTTTGGTCGTAGTCATTCTTCTTATCTTGGTTTTGATGGGGCGGCTCTGAAGTTAGCCCACGAAAGCCTCACTTGGCTGCTCTGATGCCCCAAGAAATGTTGCTTGGTCGATATTTCGGAATTCACCCCAATCTCAGGAGATGAAAAATGAATAGGTTCTTGCTCTGCATGTGTACCGCAATGATTTTATCCATGCTAGCCGTTGCTCAAACAACTCCCTCGACGGACAACAATTCCGCCGCAGGCCAGGGGAGCACCTCCCCATCAATGGGTTCACAGCAAGGCGCCGCAACCGAAGACGCTACTCGCTCTACCACAGGCGCGACTGCTACTTCTCAAGGCTCGATGTCATCAGACAGTGCTGCCACTAAAACAAGCGACAACTCCAACATGACCATGAAGGGTGAACAAGGCAGTAAGAAGCTGAAGGGCTGCATTCAGTCGCAAGGCGGGATGTACATGCTGCAAACCAAGCATGGGAAAGACGTGATGCTTAGCGGACAAGACGTCTCGGCCCATGTCGGCCATGAAGTCACTCTCCATGGAATGTGGTCCGGCGGTGGGATGTCCGGCATGTCAGGCACCTCCGGAACCGCCTCCTCCAGCGGAAAGTCTTTCAACGTGACTAGCGTCGATATGATCTCCGAAACTTGCAGCATAGGCAAAGGCAGCAAGAGCGGAATGTCGGGCAGTTCCAGTTCCACCGGCACACCCGCTACCCCACCTCAGTAAGTAATATCTTTTGCTAAAAAGCCAGAGCCCGAAAGCTCTGGCTTCTGTATTTACGTAGATAACTCAAAAAGTGTAAATCAAATCAAATTGCAGCCGGTTCAAATACGGCTCCGTTTGCCCTGCCGCTGCCACTGTAGTCCCCTTGTTGGCGGTGCTCCAATTGTTGAATAGTCCCGCATTGTTTTCCAGGTTCGTATTCAAGGTGCGGCCATGCCACCAACTAAAGCTTGCGACCGTATTGGCGCGAACTTTCCACAGTCCATAGAAGCGATTCTGGAGAATATTAGTAGGAGCGCGCTGATCGCTTTCTACGAATGAAGCGATCACCGCATCCTGTTCTTCGCGATACCAGGCATAACCAATTTGAATATCGTTTTTGTTCTTGGTTTGTCCGATATTGATGTCGCCACCGTATTCTTTATTCTGACTGCCGAGCTTTGAAAGAACCGCTCCCTTGGAATTTAAAGGGTGCGCTTCGGCGTCCAGATTATCTTCAAATTCCAAAATCAAGTTGATGGGCCACCGCTTGGCTCCAGTCTGAATTTGGTTGTTGAGGATGAAGTCGGCGTAGTTGTATCCCGAATAGAAATGCGCCGCTCCTTTCGAATCCACAAATGTTGCATTGGTCAGGCCATTGGGGGCAAACACGCAGGGCGCGTAGGCGGCAAAACTCAAGCCTTTTGCGCAACCTTGCCCTTCCCCAGGCGTAGGAAACGGCCCGAACGTAGTCGCGCTGGTTGAGCCCGTGACGCCGGTGCTGGTGGCCTGTGTTGCGAAGGCGCTGGCCTGAAGAATGGCGTCGGGCCGGTTCCACTTCAAACTTAGAAACGACGGGATCGCTGTCCATGGACCAAATTTGAATTTCGCCGATATTTGTCCTCCTAGGGCGTAGGAGTCTTGGGAGGCAGTGCTTTCGTTGTAAAGTAGCTCAAGACCCTGCACGGTGAAGTTCTTCAACGGTCCTCCGAAATCAAATGAAAATTTCTGATTGAACCCTTCCGGATTCAGATCCTGGTCAAACGTCGCGGAGGTGCGTTGCCATGTATAAGAAAACTTACCACCTGTCAGCGAAAGCCACTTGTGAGCCACCGGGTTATATGTGATGAACCCGCGATCAAGAGCAATGGTCTTGCGATCGAAGACATTAGTCAATGTTTCATTGGTGGATGTTGGATCCCCTAAGGAACCCGTGGCCAAAGCGACGCTTCCAAGAAAGTCCTGATTGATCTGACCATCAAAGCCGAAACGGACACGGATGCGCGCGCGATTGCGGTCGGGGACAGTGTTCTGGTTATAACTCTCTCCGCGCACTCGTACATCGCCATTTAAGCGGAAGCGTCCCGCGATTTCCCGTAGAGCGCTCAATTGTTTCTCATCATTCTGGTTATCATTGCGCACCAGGCTTAGCCCGGTCTTGGCTTCCACCGCGTTGGCGGACGCTTGATCAGCGAGCCTTTGAGCTTCGACCGCGGAACTCTGCGCTTGGGTCGCTGTAACCTGCGCCTGATCGGCGCTGCTTTGCACCTTTTGCGCGGCAGCATTAGCCTGTTGTGTCGAATTTAAAAACTGCTGGAGTTGTACCCTTAACTGATTTACTTGGTCGCCCTGCTGGTTGATCTGCTCCTGTTGGGCTTGCACCAAATCTTTTAATTGCTGCACTTCGATCTGCTGCGGCGGGTTCTTCCTCGAGACATGTGTTTTTAGGGTTGTGGTTGTTTTCTTGGTGACTTGCGCTCCAGAGGATATCGATGCAATTGCAAGTATCGCTATCAACATAGTCGTGATTATGCGTATACCGGTCCGTCTCATATAGTTCGTAGGCTCCTGTTTTCTTTCTTCAGGCGACTGAAGTGAATTGGGGTTGCTTGAAACTCTTAAAAACTAATTAGGCGGGTGCGAGTCCCCATTTTTGTTGGATTCGGCGCTCCACTGTCTTAAACACCAGCCCATCGACGATGTATCCGATGCTAACGATCAGAATCATGACCGCGATCACTTGGCTCATATCGTTAAGGTCTCTGCCCATCATCAATAATTGACCGAGGCCGAGGCTCACGAAAATCATTTCGCCAGAAATGAGCGAACGCCACGCGAAGGCCCATCCCTGTTTCAATCCTGAAACAATGTACGGCAGGCTCGCCGGCAGTAGCACGTGCCAGAACAACGAGAAACCGCTCGCTCCCAAATTGCGACCTGCCATCCCATATATCTTGGGCATCTGTTGGCGGCCGGTTTCCATCGCGATAGTCACCGATAACAACGATCCCATGACCACTACAAACAGGATCGCCTTCTCACTCAGGCCAAACCACAGGACCGCCAGAGGGAGCCAGCAGATGCTGGGTAAGCTCTGCAAACTCACCAACAATCCCCCGACCGTCTCTTCTAAAAACTTATTGCTGGCAATTCCCAATCCCAAAATCATTCCGAGGACAACTGATACTGCATAGCCAATCAACATGCGTTTCATGCTGACCAGAATCGCAATCCAAAAACTATGATCGGCAAAACCCGCCCGCAGGGATTGGAAAACCCCCTGCGGAGTTGGAAACACATATGGCGGCCAAATCTTCAATTCAGCCAGCAAAATCCACACGCCGATCAGTGCGGAATAAAAAATTGCCTGCTTACCGAGTCGGTTCATGGCCGTATTGCTCCTCCAGCGATTTGTTGATTTCTTCTTTCAGCTCGTCCAGAATCTCGCGCGCGCTTTTCGCTACCGTCACGTCCTCTAGATGGCGAGGCCGCGGCAGATCGATCAGAAACTCTCTCTTGATCCTTCCCGGACGAAATGAGAACAGTGCCACCCGATCGCCCAGCCGCACGGCTTCTCGAACATTGTGCGTGACGAAAATTATTGTTCGTCCCGTCTCCGCCCAGATGTGTTCCAACTCATCGTGCAGCAAGTCTCGGGTTTGGGCGTCCAGCGCCGCAAATGGCTCGTCCATCAACAGGACGTCGGGCTCAGTCGCGAGTGCTCTCGCGAGCGCGACTCGTTGCCGCATCCCGCCTGAGAGTTGGTGCGTGTAACTGTCTTTAAATTGCGCAAGGTGAACCAATCGAAGGTAGTATTCGGTCTTATCCCGACGTTCCGCTTTCGCGATACCCTTCATCTTCATTCCAAACTCAACATTTTGCCCGACGGTCAGCCACGGAAATAGACCGAGTTCCTGAAATATCAGGATCCGATCTGTACCCGGCGAATCCACCAACCTGCCATCGATGCGAACGTTGCCGGAGGTCGCTTTTTGCAGCCCGGCAATCAAGTGCAGCAGGGTTGACTTGCCGCAACCCGACGGGCCAACTATGCACAGAAATTCGCCCGGATTCACCTTCAACTGAATCTCATCCAAAGCGAGAAGCTGAGACCCGTCGTTGGTTTTATAGCTCAGGGAAAGCTTTTCCAAGGCCACCTTGGGTGTTCCGTTGTAGCCTATATGGCGTCGCGGAAACGCGATCGGCCCCGGATTCTTAGCGCCCGCAAACCTGGCAGCCCGACGATGGTCCGCCGAAAATGAAGACTGTAGTGCTGAATTCCCCGTCATTGGATAGCCTTTCTCTTCTTTTCCGCCAAAACCTGATTCAAAAGTGAAAGTTCGTAAATGCTCGAAAGATCCGGCATCTGTTTCCCGAGGAAACCAGCATCAAACGCCGAGTGCGCCGAAGTCAGCAGCGAGTTCCTCAGCGGATCGTAAGTAACTTCCATGCGGCCGTAAGCTTCATCCAAAACGGCCGGCGCCAACGCCTTGCCTGTTTCTTTCCTTATTTGCTGGTTGATCAATTGCTTGCTTTCGGAAACGTTCGCAATAATCCAATCGGTGAGTTCAACATGAGCGCGAATCCAGTTCTTCACCACATCTGGATGCTCGTGAAGAAATTTACTGCTGACGATCAGATTGGTGATTACAAATTTTCCCTGGGGCCACAAATCACGCTCATCCAGGAAGAGGCGGCCGTTACCTTCGCGTATTAACCGAGTTGCCCAAGGCTCAGGAGCCCACGCCGCATCAAGTTGTTTCTTCAAGAACAGTGTCAGTTGATCCGGATTAGCTAGCGGTACCACCTGCACGTCGCCGCCCTTGTCGGTGGTTTTTAATCCATGCGCCTTGAGCCACGAGCGCAACGCCACATCCTGAGTGTTTCCCATCTGCGGCGATGCGACCCGCTTGCCGTGGAAATCTTCCGGCTTCTGAATGCCAGAATCGTTCCGTACAATTAGCGCCACTCCACCGCTGGCCGCACCTGCTACCACGCGCAGCGCTTCCCCGTTCGAACGAACATAGCCGCTGATCGTCGGATTGGGCCCAACGTATGCCATATCGATCGCGCCCGCGAACAGCGCTTCAATCGCCGACGGTCCCGCATTGAAAGTTGTCCATGCAATTTTCGCGTTCGGGCCAAGCGCTTTATCGAACCATCCATTCGCCTTGCCAACCATAGGCTGCGCGTGAGTAATGTTCGGAAACGCTCCCACCCGAATTGTCGTCTGACTGAAACCCATAACGGAGCCGAGCAATACCGCACCTAAAAGCACAAATCTTTTAACCATTCGTCCCCCGTCCGTGGACAACCATCGGCAGTACGCTGCCTTTCTCATCTTTCTTTTTCTTCTCCGGCTTTTTAGTCTGTGCGCCGTAGCCGATGATGTCCGCTAAAGACGTACTATCCAGAATCTTCGCCGCTGCATCCCGCACTTGGAGAAAAACTTTGTAAAGAGAACGATGGTCGGCGTCACGGTCAATCAGGCTGCGCAACTGTTCGGCATCACCAAATGGCGCAAGCGGTCCGTCGATCAGCCGAATGATTTCACTGAGCTTTATCTCCGAAGGTGGCCTGCGAAGCTGGTACCCCCCCTTCGCTCCGCGAACGCTGTCGACCATGCGCGCGTTCTTTAATTCGAGCAGTATCAATTCAAGAAATTTTTCCGGAAGTACTTCTTCATACGCAATATCGCGAATCCGTATAGCCCCCTGGTTGTAATGTCGGGCGAGCATCATCATCGCTTGCAGTGCATACAGCCCTTTTTGCGAAATCTTCATCGATGTACATTGTTACAGATACTCTATTGATATGATAGAGATTATTGACATAGAGAAGATAGCACCTATATGGGCAACGCGGGGACCCGCTACGGATGGATAGCCCCTTGTATTTTCAAGTGTTTAGAGAAGAGACGGCCGCAAATTGACGCCTCCACCAAGAGTGGAGGTGAAAGGAAGTTTCCAGGAAGAAACTTTATCAGTCGACTACTACAAACCCTTCACCCGCATAACTGCCACCGTGATGTTGTCTGGCCCACCGCGCTCTTTAGCAAGGCGCACCAGATTTTCGCACGCGTTTTGGGAACGCCTTCCAGTCACCGCCGTAAGAATCTGGGCATCGGAGACGACCCCCCAAAGGCCATCTGTACAGAGTAAGAGTACATCTTCGGGTAGTACAGCTACAAAACTCGGTGCGGACTCCGCGGCTACTTCTATTCCCGCTCCTAGCGCCGCGGTAAGAACATTTCGATGGGGATGGTTCTCCGCTTCCTCCGGCCTAATGAGTCCTGACTCAATTAGACGATTCACGTAAGAGTGATCCCGGGTTACCTGCGAGATTTTTTCCGACCGAATTAGATACAACCGGCTATCTCCGACATGCGCGTAATAAAGTCGACTCTCAATTAAGGCAACAACCGTGCACGTCGTGCCCATCCCCGTCAGCCCCGGATGCTCGCTGGCGTAGTGCAGAATGCGCTGGTGCGCGGTAAGTATCCCCTCAATTAGCAGGGATTGCGGATCAGCGTTGCCTTCCGCATATACGCGCTCCACCGTCATCACCGCGATGCGGCTGGCCTCCTGTCCACCTTCGTATCCGCCCATGCCGTCAGCAATGACCGCTAGCCTGCCCTTGCGCGCGAACTCCTCGTCGCTAGCCGGTTCCCAGTATTCGAAACGATCTTCGTTGTTCTCGCGGTGGCAGCCAACGTCGGAAAGACTTCCGAGTTCGACTCCCGGTCGGGTTTTCAATCACACCTCACTGCCACTGCGTTGCGGGATGGTTGTAGCGCTGTCTCTGTACGTACGAGTTAAAGAACTCTGGATTATATAACTCAGCGCGCACTAAAGATGACATTTGTCACCGTCTGAGGGTGATGGTCCCCACTGGTGAGTAAATGCGGATTGTCGGAATATAACTTCACTGCCTACGAAAACGGCAAAAGGATTGCACTCATGACCGCAACCACACCAGAGACTCCACGGACTAAGTCACCAATCATGCCAGTAATCGCGTCACTTAACCACGCCAGCAAGAGTTACGGGTCCATTCAGGCTCTGAAAGATATCAATCTTGCCATTCACGCGGGGGAATTAGTCGCGTTACTGGGGCCCAACGGCGCTGGCAAAACCACTGCTGTCAGATTGCTGTTGGGACTGGTGAAACCCACGGCGGGACAAGTGAATGTTTTCGGCGGGGACCCCGCCGACACCAGATTCCGCTTGCGCACCGGCGCCATGCTGCAAGTCGCAAAAGTTCCCGAGACGCTAAAGGTTAAAGAGCACATCGACCTCTTCTCGTCCTATTACCCCAACCCGCTGCCGTTGCCAGACACCCTTTCAATTGCCGGCATCGAGTCCATTAGCGACCGCAAATTCGGCGATCTGTCCGGAGGCCAAAGACAACGTGTCCTATTCGCGTTGGCGGTCTGCGGAGACCCCGATCTTCTTTTTCTCGATGAGCCTACCGTCGGCCTCGACGTGGAAGCGCGAAGGCTGTTGTGGGACCAGATTCGCAAGTTGTTAGCGCGGGGGAAAACTGTGCTCCTTACAACCCACTATTTGCAGGAAGCAGACGCTTTAGCGACCAGGGTGGTTGTAATCAACCAGGGCATGGTCATTGCGGAAGGAACTTCAGCGGAAATCAAAGCGAAAACTGCCGGCAAAATCATACGTTGCGTAACGCGCCTTTCAATTGAGGCAGTCCGGCAGATGCCTACGGTGTTGGAAGTCCGTCAGGACCGGGACGCGCTAGAAATTAGCGTCGGCCAAGCAGAACCGGTTCTTCGCCAGCTGCTGAATTCCGATCCAACAGTTTCGGGCATCGATGTCAGCAGCGCCGGACTTGAAGAAGCATTCCTCGCCCTCACCCGCGACGACAACAAATCCAAATCCGAAGTTAAGCGGAGCAATTGAATATGTCCAGCAACTCAGCAGCGTTGGCAAATACAGCCTCACGTCCGCCCCTAATCCATTTCGAGATCTACCTGAGAGAGACGCGGTATGAATTCTTGAAATATTTGCGTCTGCCGATTTATTCCATCTCGACCGTGATGTTTCCCGTCATGTTCTACGTCCTGTTTGCATTGTTAATGAACCGGCAGGGCGGCATCGGACAAATTAGCGTCAGCACATACATGATCGCGACCTACGGGACTTTCGGGGTCATGGGTGCGTCTCTATTCGCAAATGGTATTGGAATCGCTAACGAGCGTGGCCTGGGATGGATGCAGGTCAAGCGCGCGAGCCCCATGCCTCCTTTCGCGTATTTTTTTGCCAAGATCGTGGTGAGCATGATCTTCAGCTCCATCATCGTTTTGCTGCTGCTTACCCTCGGCATTGCTTTCGGAGGAGTCCATATGGCGGCACTTATGGCGGTCAAGCTCTTCGTTACACTAATCGTTGGCGCGATTCCATTTTGCGCAATGGGCATGGCCATTGGGTATTTCGCCGGACCGAACTCAGCTCCAGCCGTCGCAAACTTAATTTACTCGCCACTGTCTTTCGCTTCGGGGTTGTGGTTCCCCGTGGAGGCCCTCCCTAAATTTCTGCAGAAGTTTGCCACGCTGCTACCGCCATATCACCTCGCGCAACTCGCGCTTCAATTCGTCGGCGGAGGAACGCCACTACAAAATAGAATCCACTGGGAATTTCTCGCGGGCTTTACTCTGCTATGTCTTGGAATAGCACGCCTGGGTTTCCAACGCGACGAAGGGAAAATGTACGGCTAGCTTTTATTTGGATATTTCTATGAAAAAGTTTTCAAAATTCGCCGCAGTGATACTCTGCATGGCTTCTCTTCTTCTGCTGGCCAGCATGGGCAAACTTGACTTGCTGATCGTTCTGCTTCCCGCATCCCTATTGTTCAGCTTCTTTTCAGCGAACAAGCGACAAGATCATTCTGAATTGACCACACAAAAGAGGTAGCCTAGAACTGACCATGAGACTGCTGCCAAAAAATCATGAGCCAGGATGGGTGACCTATCTGTGGCTCGTGTATTTGATTTTCTTCTTCTTGCATCCCATCAGCGCTCAAGTGGGATGGAAGGAATGGACCGCCACCATCGCCGCCGTCCTCGTATTCCTGGTTTTGTATTTTGGGATGTTCTGGCTCAAAAGACCCTGGAACATTCTATGCACCGTGGGCGTTCTTTTTCTAGGCATCGGATTCGCCCCTTACAACGGCGGCGCCGCTGCGTTCTTCATTTACGCAGCTGCATTCATTCCTTTCCTGGTTGACACCGAGTGGTCTGCCATCAAGTACTTGCTAGGGATCCTTGCAATCATTGGACTAGAAACCTGGCTTCTGCACCTTCCATGGGAATTTTTGTTCTGGGCAGGATTCTTTTCCACCGTCGTCAGTCTGGCGAATATCTTTTTCTCGCAAAAGAAGCGGGCTGGCGAGAAACTGCAAATGGCTCACGACGAAATCGAACATCTCGCCAAGGTCGCTGAGAGGGAACGGATCGCCCGTGACCTGCACGATGTGCTGGGACACACTCTCTCGGTGATAATTTTGAAATCGGAACTTGCAGGAAAATTGATCGACATCGACTCCGCCCGCGCTAAAGCCGAAATCGCCGACGTCGAGAACACTTCCCGCGTCGCCTTGTCCGAAGTCCGCAGCACTATCCGCGGATACCGCGTCCACAGCCTGGAAGCCGAGATCAAGCAAGCAGCAGCCACCCTCCAAACCGCCGGAGTATCTTTGAAGGCCGACCAATCGCTAGTTTCTCTAACCCCCGTACAGGAAAGTGTGGTCGCGCTCGTGGTGCGCGAAGCCGTGACCAATGTTGTTCGCCACTCCGCAGCGCACCATTGCCAGCTTCGTCTCGCTCCAGAAAACGGCAACTGCATCTTGGAAATCGAAGACGACGGACGCGGCGGGCATCACCTCGAAGGCAATGGCCTGCGCGGAATGCGAGAACGTATCGAAGCTCTCGGCGGGACTTTAACCCGCGCCACTAACCCCGGCACCAAAATCATGATCCAGTTCCCATTGACACCCGCGAAAGCGAATGGGGCAAATTGATCCCGGTCGCAGACAATTCGGCGCCGAAAACCGGACACAAGCAAATCCGTGTCGTCATTGCTGAAGACCAAGGAATGGTCCTCGGTGCCCTCGCCGCATTGCTGGAAATCGAAGGCGACATCACTGTCGTCGCGCGAGCCAGAAACGGAAAAGAAGCGCTGCACGCAGTCCTCGCTCACAAGCCCGACGTTTTCATCACGGACATCGAAATGCCGGAGATGACGGGACTGGACGTAGCTGCCGAATTAAACCGTCAGCGTCCCGCGAATGGCGTAGGCGCTCGAGTCATCATTCTGACAACCTTCGCCCGCGCCGGATACTTACGTCGCGCCCTCGATGCCGGGGCCTCAGGATATTTACTAAAAGATATGCGCGCCGAGGAACTCGCCGACGCCGTCCGTCGCGTGCAACAAGGACTGCGCGTCATCGATCCCGAGCTCGCAACCGAAGCCTGGGGCGAACCCGACCCCCTCACTGACCGCGAACGACAAGTGCTGCGTCTGGCTGGCGAAGGCACCAGCAGCATTGACATCGCGACCAGCCTCGGACTCTCCGAAGGCACCGTTCGCAACTATCTTTCCGAAGCAATCAGCAAGTTAGGCGCCGCCAATCGCGTAGAAGCCGCGCGCATGGCCCGCACCAAAGGCTGGCTCTAATCGTTTAGGCGGACCGTCCTTTCTGCGCCGTTAACAGCAAGCTATCAACAGAACGAATCCAGACGGCAGGTCCGGACATCCCATCGCGATATCCTAAAACTGCAGACCTTTCCGCCGCTCGCGGTGTCTATTGAATTAGCGCATGCGCCAACCGCCGGTCGCTCCGGCCCACCTAGCGAACTCAATGCGAGTTCAGGAGGGCGTATGTTTGAAGACAGTCTTTTTGCTTCTAAAGCCGCAAATGATCGGACTCCATGGACGGCGATAATTTCATTTGTCGCCGAAGGCGTCTTCATGGGAATACTCGTCGCGCTCCCATTGTTTTTCACCGCTGCGCTACCCTCCCCTCCACTTAAACCTTTTGTCCAAATGATGCCGTTGCCTCGCGTGGTCACCGTTGTATCCAACTCCTCCGGGCAAACTTCGCGCCGCGACACGGTGTCCCGCGAAGCGGTTCGGGTTCCTCGTACCATCCGCGCAGGAATTCTCCCAGACACCAATATTCACCGTGACACCAGCACCAACTTAGGTCCGCCTGACTTGACCGAAGTTGATTCGGGCAGCGCAGGCACCTTCACGTCACTGATAAATTCACGCCCACAGATCATGCCCACGATCGAGCGAACCCGCAATCCGGTAACAGTGTCGAGCGGCGTTGCTCAAGGACTATTGCTCGAAAAGGTGAACCCCCTTTATCCACTGGTAGCGCGCAACGCGGGAGTGCAGGGCGAGGTAATTTTGGAAGCTGTAATTGGAAAAGACGGGCGGATCGAAAATCTGCACGCGCTAAGCGGTCATCCCTTTCTGATCCAGGCCGCGATAGCGGCCGTGCAGAAGTGGCGTTACCGCCCTTATATGTTAAACGGCAAACCCGTCGAGGTAGAAACCAGAATCACGGTGCGGTTCTCGGTCTCCTGAGAAAGACGATCAAGCATCCTCGGCGTAGGTGGCGACCAGACTTGAAAGGTGCTGGCAAAGCGATGCGATTTCTTCCTTCTGACTGCTGCTGTCGCTGAGGAACTCCACGCCGTAGTTGTATCCGCTTCGATGGCAGATTTTGCCCTGCACTCTAATCGGAGGAGAGGAATACGGGGGAGTAAATTCGACCGCCATCTGATCTCCGGGAGAGAGTTCCGCACCCGCGAACATGCCCATTCCACCATCGCTCAACGAAAATGCGCGGCCAGAAACGATCGTCGTCCGCTTGACCCTGCTGATAATTACGCGGATCGGAACGTTTACCTTATACCGCCACCATCGCCGGGTATAAGAGCGTGCATCAGCAGCTGTGCCGGTAGACATGCGAGAAATGTACCTTCAATAACTGTCGGCAAAATCGAGTGCAAACTTTAAAGCGTTTCCCATTGCCGAAACCGTTTAAACTTTCAGTAGAGTAGAAGCTTGGAATATCAAAAGACCCCACCACCCCTCGCGCGCCCAAATAAAATCCCTAAATTAGTCGTCGCCATTTTTGTCGTCGTCGGTTTTGGAATTCTGGCAATGCTTACACTACCGACCGCAGGACTCCTCGAACTCTTCAAATTCGCCCGTTCTGGCCACCTCACCTTCAACATCGATCAACCCACCGTCGTCCGCCAGATTCAGCAGTTACAGCGCCTTGAAACCGTCAGCTACACGGTCGACAAAATTATTTCGGGAGAACGTGGCAATCCCTACGTGCCTGCTTTTTTGATCGGCGATCGCATTCTGTTAGTGGTCCATGGGGAAGTGGTAGCCGGGGTCAACCTGGCAAAAATGCGGCCAGCAGACGTCGCCGTGCAGGGCTCCAACATTTCAGTGCACGTGCCCGATGCAGAAATTTTCAGCACCCGTATTGACAATGCGAAAACTCGCGTCTACTCCCGTGACACCGGATTGTTTTCTTCTCCCGACCTCAACCTCGAAAGCCAGGTGCGCGAGGAAGCTGAGCGCCAACTTCAGCAAGCCGCTTTGCAGGACGGAATCTTAAACTCGGCCGGACAAAATGCCCGCAACACTATCGCGGGAATGCTTAAGGGGCTTGGCTTTCAGCAAGTTAAAATTCAATGAAATAAATCGGACTTTGTCTTTATCCCAGCCATAGAAAAATGTGATTGGACACCCTCTGCTGGCGCATTTAGCTTCAGATAATGCTGGTTTTGAGTGCTCCTGAAACTTCCGAATTCGACCTGCTGCACGATATCGGCAGCCGCATGGCTGCGTCAGACGAATTCCACGAGGTACTGGAACGGGTCGTAAATTTTGTGCTCGCAGTAGTGAAATGCGACTCTTGTTTCGTCTACGTGCTCGAAAAGGATGACCTTGTCCTCCGGGCCTCCAAGAACCCACATCCTGAAGTTGTGGACCGCTTGAAATTGCGCGTAGGCCAAGGCATCACAGGATGGGTCGCAGAACACGGCCAGCCCGTTGCCATAAAATCGGATGCTTTGCACGATTCGCGCTTTCGGTTATTCAATGATCTCCCCGAAGACCATTTCGAGGCCTTTCTCTCCGTCCCCATCATGTGCCGGGGAAAACTCGTGGGAGTGATCAACGTTCAGCACCGCCAGCCACACGAATATACAAAACGCGAAATAAAAGTGATCTCCACCTTGGGATTCTTAGTCGGCGGCGAAATTGAGATGGCCCGCTTGGAATGCGAAAATTCTCACCTCACCAATCAGCTTGAAACCCGTAAATTGATTGAGCGCGCCAAAGGCATTTTGCAGCGTGATCTGTCGCTTAGCGAAGAAGAAGCCTACCTGACCTTGCAAAGACAAAGCCGTCAGCGCCGTTTATCAATGAAGCAAATCGCTGAGGCGATAATCTTAAGCTCCGAAGTCAGAGTGCAAACTACCTCGGTGCCTGTGAAGTAGGCGTGCTGCCTCCCATCCTCTACTACAACCCATGCTGGTAGAATTTGATCTATAACCTGCATGCTTCTGCCGAACAGCCTTCGTCCTCTTTTCCCCTACCTCAAAAAATATCGCGGGAGCTATATCGTCGGCGGACTTTGCGTTCTGCTGAACAATGGCATCTGGATACTGTTCCCGTTGGTTATCCGTCGCGCTATCGACGACCTTCACTACGGAGTGACTCGGCACAAACTCCTCACCTACGCGCTCCTGCTACTCACCGTCGCGGGATTAAAAGGTATTTTTCAGTTCTTAACCCGATGGATACTGATCGGTGTCTCCCGCGAAATCGAATTTGACCTGCGCAACGATTTTTTTCGCCATCTCGAGGGCCTTTCTTATTCGTTTTATCAGCGCACGCGAACCGGCGACATTATGGCCCGTGCTACTAACGATTTGAATGCGGTGCGCATGTTGCTGGGACCGGCAATCATGTATTCCGCAAACACCATCGTTTTTACCGCAGGTGCTTTGGTGTTCATGCTATCCATCAGTCCGAAGCTCACGATGTATGCTTTCCTTCCCCTCCCCGTCGTCAGCATCACTATTCAATACTTCGGCAAACGCATCCACGAGCGCTTCGAGCGCATTCAAGCAATGTTTTCAGACATCTCGGCTCGGGCCCAGGAAAACTTTTCCGGAGCCCGCCTGATTCGCGCCTACGTTCAGGAAGAGTACGAGATCGAAGCTTTCGAAGCCGCCAATAAGGAATACATCGCGCGCAGCCTGAAACTCGTGCGGTTGATGGGCATGCTTTGGCCCTCTCTCGAAGTCATGCTCGGACTCGCTATCGTACTGGTCCTCTGGCTGGGTGGCCGTGAAGTACTTTACGGAAGAATCACCGTCGGCGGCTTCGTTGCCTTCAATACCTATATGGTGCAACTGACCTGGCCGATCATCGCCTTAGGATGGGTGATTAATATCTTTCAACGTGGTACTGCCTCCATGGCGCGAATCAACGAACTCCTAGTGGAGAAGCCCGAGATCAGCGACCTCGAAGCCAGCCTCCCACCAAGCACCAGCGTTGACGGCGACATAGAGTTCCGCCATTTGGATTTTGCCTACAATGGCACGCGGGTACTCCACGATATCAATCTCCACATTCCCGCTGGCAGCAGCCTCGCCATCGTTGGACCGACCGGATCGGGCAAGACCACGCTGGCCAGTTTAATCGCCCGCATTTACGACACATCGAATGGATCGTTGCTGATCGACCGCAAATCAATCCGCGAGTACCCACTGGAAGCACTACGTCGCCATATCGGGTTCGTCCCCCAAGAGACATTTCTGTTCAGCGAAACCGTTCGCGAAAATATCGCCTTCGGAACCCCTGACGCCAACGACCAGCAAATTGGCTGGGCTGCTGACGCCGCAAGCATTGCAGAAGAGATCGAAAGCTTTCCGGATCGTTACCGTACTCTGGTCGGCGAGCGGGGCATCACTTTATCGGGCGGACAAAAACAGCGCACTGCCATCGCCCGCGCAATCATTCGCAATCCGCGCATCTTGATTCTGGATGATGCCCTCTCTAGCGTGGACACCCAAACTGAAGACAAAATCCTCAATCGCCTTCGCCAGATCATGCGTGACCGCACTACCATTTTCATCTCCCACCGTGTTTCCACTGTTCGGAACGCCGACCGCATCGCTGTGCTCAACAGCGGACGCATTGTTGAGACTGGCACACATGAGGAATTGCTTGCCTTGAACGGCTACTACACCGACCTCTTCAACAAACAGTTGCTCGAGGAAGAACTCGCGGAAGTCGGTTAATGAAGCAAGTTGATATTCCGGAATGGTTAGATACGGACTCTGGGACCGCGAAAGAAATCTCTGATGCCCTCGTGGACCTTCGCCACATCAATCAGCGGTTCGGCGGGATCGCCACCATGCAGTCCATGGTCGAACGTGTTGCGCAAAACTCAAAACTTAAATCTCTTGCCGTTTTAGAAGTCGCCTCGGGAGCAGGATTCGTACCCGAAACCGTTCGTCAAAATTTGCTCTCCCGCGGTATAGAACTAAGAATCACATTGCTTGATAGAGCTAAATCGCATCTCCCCTCAGTTAGGAAAAGCAATGCTATCGTCGGCGACGCCTTGGCTCTTCCGTTCGCTGACTCGAGTTTTGACATTGTCGATTGCAACTTGTTTGCTCATCACCTGCTGCCCGCGCAGTTGCTTAAGTTCGTCAATGAAGGCTTGCGCGTCTGCCGCATCGCGCTTCTAATCAACGATCTCGTGCGCTCCATATTACATCTCGCGTTGGTCTACGCTGGTCTGCCTTCATTCCATAGCCCTCTCACCCGCCATGACGCGCCGGTCTCTGTTCGCAGGGCTTACACCATAAAAGAGATGAAGGAATTGTTAGATAAAAGCCAGGCAGCGAAGATTGAAATTCAGAACCATTATCTTTGCCGTATGGGTGTAATTGCATGGAAAGCTTAGCATTGTGCCGCAATCTTATTACGACGTAATCGTCATCGGAGCAGGCCCCGCTGGCGCTTCCGCTGCTATTACCGCGCGCGCTGCGGGTTTCAATGTGTTGCTTTTGGAGCGAGGTTTGTTCCCCCGCCACAAAGTATGCGGAGAATTCGTCTCCGCTGAATCGCTTGATCTGCTGCACAACTTGCTCGGACCCCAGCAAGACTTCCTGCTCAGGGATGCTGTCAGTATCGACTGCACCCGGATTTTCCTGGATGGCCGCCAGATTGATACACAAATCGCGCCCGCCGCTGCCAGTATTCCGCGGTTCGATCTCGATGCAGCCCTTTGGGCCTCGGCAAAGAATCGCGGCGTTGATGCCCGAGAAAAGGTCATCGTTGAGCGTGTCTCGCGCAACGGTCATTTTCACGTATCCACATCCGGCGAGACTTTTAAATCTTTATCCGTGATCGATGCAACCGGACGATGGTCAAACTTAAACGCAAAATCTGCTGGCCTCCCCGCCGGCACGAACAGATGGATAGGACTCAAAGGACATTTTCAGGAGTCCACACAAATCTCGCCTTCTGTCGACCTCTATTTTTTTGACGGAGGCTACTGCGGCGTCCAGCCTGTAAACCTCCGAGACCGCAAAGAAGCAGGTCGCGTAAATGCGTGCGCGATGATAAGAGCGGATGTTGCGAACAACTTGCCCGAAGTATTCGAACAGACTCCCCTACTTAGACATCGAAGTCATGACTGGAAGCCACTGAGCGACCCCGTCAGTACCTCGCCGCTGATTTTCAAGAATCCGCAACCGGAACGCGACGGAGTTCTGATGGCAGGAGATGCTGCCGTCTTTGTCGATCCCTTCATCGGCGACGGAATATCGTTGGCCATGCGAGGGGGCGCTCTCGCGGCGTCTTCTTTGGTTCCCTTTCTCCGACAAGAAATTTCGCACGTAGAAGCGATAAACAACTATCGGAACGCCTATCAACGAACTCTGGCGCCGGTATTCACAGCATCTTCCATCGTTCGCCGCGCGCTCCAATTGCCGCGCGCCATAAGAATCCCAATGTTCTATTTAGTGAAGACTGTCCCCGGACTATCGAAGTATCTAGTGAGACGAACCAGATAAGAAAAGCAACAGATGGACGACCCTAGCGGATGACCAGGACTTCTCGAATATTGTCCCGCGTCAAAAAAAATTTGATCGAGCCGAAATCGCGAAACAAGTTTTCTATATGCCGATTGTTGAAGACCCTCTGCAACCGGAATCCCGAGGGAGTTGCACTTTGCGGGGAGCCTGACGGCCCCTTTCGCGCTTCTTTGTGGGCTTCGATGTGTTGCATCTCCAAAGTGTCCGACGCCACCATGTGATACCGGAAACATGGGGCATCCACTCCAGCTTCCTGCGTATGAAAGAAAGCCAGTAAAGCCCCGCCGGGTTTAAGCACCGACCACAAACGCGCAACTACCGGCTTTACCAAGGTTTCATCCATGTAATCCGCGAGGTTCCAGCACATCACAACGTCGAATTGCCCGTTGGGATAAGTAAGATTTTCTTCGAGGAACCTCTTGCTATCAACCACCTGCTGACCATTCTCGTCTCGAACCATCAACGATGGATCTGTAGATGCACCCAACAAATCTTCGCTGTAAGGCCGGTGTCCCAACTCGGTTAAATACTTGATGTTCGTTGCTGAAGTCGAACCAATGTCCAGAACGCAAAGAGGCTGTTCCGAGCGCAGCACGCGGGTCAATTCATTCAATCCGCTCGACTTTCGAGTTAGGCGCTCCCGGTTCGAACGGGCACTCCCTGCTCCCTCGCCCGACGTGCCACGAAATAGTCTCATGAAGCTGTGAGTCGCCATGTAATCTGGATGTCGCCTGTGATTTTCTTACGATAACGCCATTCTAAATATATTCCCTATTATCAACAACAAACGATCAAAACTTCTTCGCGTCGGTTACCGGAGTTTTCACTGCTGCTGAAGTTGTTCCAGAATGGGCAGTCGGCCCGGGTGCAGCTTCGCCACTCGGAGTCGACGTACTCGAAGATGTAGCTAACGTGTTTTCGACCTTGATCCCCGAAGGAGCCTGGGGTGTCTTAGCTCCCGCAGCTGGCGTACTTTTTGGAAGCTCCTTCTGTATATCCACTTTGCCTTTGAAATATGCCCCATCTTCGATCGCAATCTTTTGCGAGGAAATATCTCCTGTAACCATTGCAGTCTTTCTTAATTCTGTACGTTCGCTGACCCTGACGTTCCCATCCAACTTGCCGTGCACTACCAGATTCTTAGCATTCACATTTGCTCTGACCTGCCCATTGGGACCAATGGTCAAAGCGTTCCCCTGAAGCTCGATGGTGCCTTCGATTTGGCCGTCAACATATAGGTCTTCGCTGCCCGAAAGTTCCCCTTTCACCACCACTGACTTGCCAATGTTCGCCATATCCGCCGTTCTCGGCGTTTCCATGTTCCGCCCTCCGATTCACGCTTCCAGATTGCTACGCAACTTAAATGTTTTTGAAACGCACCACTTATAAAGGAATGAGATTTCGCTGCTATCGCCGACTATACCCTATTCCACATTCCGAGAAAACCTGGCTCTAGGCAAAGCCAGATCGGTTACAGTCTCTCGTTCGGCACACGTAACAACTCTCGCGCTCGCACACACTAATCTAGGGCAAAATTCCATCGCACATAACAAGCGACAGTTGTCCGCGCGAAAAATTCCACCGTAACTCCTTCTTACATCTTGGGTTAAAACATCTAGGTTAAATGCGCCCAACCAGCCCATGTTTAGGTGCATCAAACTATGTAATCAAGATCCTGAGACGCAATCGCAACCGCGCTATCTGTGCTCGGAGCGAAATTTGTTCGGAGGAGACTATGAAACGCATTTCCCTGCTCGGCATACTAAGCATCGTTGCAATCATCCCTGCGATCGCCACTGCGCAATCGCGCTTCGGCGAGAACCACGTAGAAGTTGGCGCATTTGCCGACTACTTACGCTTCAGCCAAGTCAAACCCGATATTAATTTCGTTGGATTAGGCGGACGTATCGCATTCAACGTCCATCCGAATGTGCAATTGGAAGCGGAGATGGCTTACGACTTTTATCGTAACTACACGTCCAGTTTTAATAACGGGGCGACAACCTCGTTTCAGACTACGCGTCTTCGGCCTCTAACCGGACTCTTCGGACCCAAATTTCAGGCTGGAACCTCGGGGCCGATACGTGTGTTCGTTACCGGCAAAGTTGGGTTTATCAATTTCAGCAGCACGAACGGCCCCGCTTCCGGCGGCAGCTTCGTGAATTCGGTGAACAACGTGCCGTACGGAAATACGCACTTAGCGCTCTATCCGGGAGGTGGGCTTGAAGGATTTGCGGGACCTATTGGTCTGCGCTTCGAAGTGGGAGACGAGATATTCGTCGACAATGGAACTCGCAACAACTTGAGAGTGACCTTCGGGCCAACGTTTCGCTTCTGAACAACTAAGCGAACGAAAGGGCGAGGACACCCGTCTCCAACCATCACATATTGGAGACACTGCCACCTCGCCCATCTTCTTTTCTTGACCGCTTACTGTAGCGCCAGTTGGAGTTCGTGGTCGTGCCCGCGCTTGTCGCAGGTGATGGCAAGGGTGCTGTTGCTTCCCGCCACAAAAGTCCCAGTCACAGTCTTGGATTGATCATACTGCTCGTCGGTGGATTGAATCCTCACGTGGATTCTGTGTTCACCCGCGGCGACTTTCACGCTGCTCACCTCGTGTCCTTCTACCTTCTTGAACACGATCGCACGCTTCTTGGATTCCCCGTACAGCTTTTGGGAATAAATCAGCTGGTTATCGAACCATACTGAAGCTTCGGCTTCCGCGAACTGATACTCGATCTTTAAATTTAAGTTTGCCGTCGCTGGCGCTGGCGCGATCGTACTCTTAACCGGCTGAATCGCTGCCGGCTTTACCTCAGAATTAATAGCGATTGCGGGAGCCAACTGTGGCTGCGATTGGGTTGTCGGCGTGACCTTCGCCACAATTTTCGGCGTCGGTTTTGAAGACTTTACTTTAGGATGCCGCGGAGCCCGCGAAACTGTCGCTTTCACCTCGTCGGCACTGCCCTCTTGCGGAGCGGCTGATGCGCTTTCCTTCTCCTTTGCGTTAGATGCCACAGATGGTTCAAGCTGAACGCTCTGCTCTTCCCTTGCTGGATGCGGTTTTTTGTGGAAGACTTCGAACCCGATAAAAGCAATCGCCAGGAATAAGACACATCCTCCAGCAATAGCAAATTCTTTAGGTATGGCTCCAAACGGTAGGCCTGCGAACGGGCTTGATGCCGCCTTAGCGCGACTCGCGTTCGGATTCGCTAGCGCTGGCTTTTCCGCTTTAATATTTGCAGCCGATCTCCCTGTTGCCCGCCGAGGATCAACGAACTCAGCTTCCTCTTGCTCAACCGACGGTTCAACGGGACTTTGCACCTTCATCGAGGGTCGCGTAGTCGTTCCTGCGGGACGAGTCACGGGAACTTTCACCACTCCCGTCCCCTCAGGACTGGAAATGTTCACCAGTGATGCTGCCGTTTGGTTCATCAACTCATGACGCTCTCGCAACCGTTGAATCTCTTGCGCCATCTCCATTCCCGTCTGATAGCGCTGCTCCGGATCTTTTGCTATGGCCCGCGAAACTAAACGGTCAAGTTCAGCAGGAAACTCCGAATCAAACGACGTTACCGGCAAAGGATCCCGGTTAACCACTTTGAAGCTTACCGTCGCGGCGCTGTTCCCTTGAAAGGGACGAAAGCCCGTCAACATGCTGTATAAAATCACTCCCAGGGAAAATAAATCAGATCGCGCGTCGGCTCCCTCGCCACTCAACTGCTCGGGAGCCATATACGCTGGACTTCCCATCACCTGACCTGGCATGGTCATCAGTCCCTGATTCAATTTCGCAATCCCAAAATCCGCAATCTTGGGATGCCCATCCAGCGTGATCAGAATGTTGGCTGGCTTTATGTCGCGATGAATGACGCCCTGCGAGTGCGCGTAGTGCAGCGCCTCGGCAATTTCCTGAATAATTTGCAACGCCGGTCCGAGCGGTAGTTTCCGATTGTGCCCCGCCAGTATCCGATTCAAAGACTGCCCCGGAACGAACTCCATCACTATGTAAGGCTCGTGTGTTTCCGGCTCCTCGCCGACATCGAAAATGGTTACGATACCGCGATGCGACAACCGTCCCGCAGCTCGCGCTTCTAGAAAAAATCTCTCGCGAAATTCTTTCTCTTCTTCGATTTCTTGGGTGAACAGCGAAATGGTCTTGATCGCCACTAGGCGGTCGATCTTGGGGTCGTGCGCCTGATACACCAGTCCCATGGCGCCGCGCCCAATTTCAGCGTCGATCTGGTATCGGCCTATGTGTGTACCAATTGCGGTTTTCATGCGGGCGTTACATCCCAATGTTAGGACGAATTGGGTCTAACGTATGTATAGAACCCCACACTTACCTATTACGGGGGTAACCACTTTTCGAGGATTTGGGATGCCGCAGTGGCATCGAAGCCGGAGGGCGAGTCGGGTTTACATCGCGGCTAAGGGGGCTGTCTGAAAGCCAAAACCAATTAAGCCGAAGTGACCACAATGCCTATAATTCGATCATTCATGGACTCGGCGAGGGCCTTCATTTGCTGAGCGGTGGTTCCTCCCATAACTTCAAACTCGACCGCCAGGCCTTTCAAGCTGGGCACTGTCTGGTGAAACAAATCAACTTTGAGTATGGGCTTTCCATCTTCGCCCGTCGTTGCCTGAAAACGGCAGTTACTCTTTTGTATATTCGTTGCCGGCAGCGTCTTTTCCAAAGTCTCACCCGATGTAGAAGCTCTGGAATGAGTAAAACACGCGATACTTTAAACCCAACAATAACTTGCCGTTTTAATGCCCTTTTCGCCTCATACAAGTTCCATTGCGGAAAAGTACATTTTTCGTGGCTGGCGTCCAAGGTTTCTCCCTAGGCGTAACCAGCCAAGATGCGGCCCTTAGAACACCTCAGACCTCATGCATCCCAGGGCTAGATTTTGCCATCACAATTGAGCTTTGGAGGTGTCATATGCAGGCTAAAGCAAGGCTCCTTGGACATCCCATTCACCAGATGCTAATAGTCTTCCCCCTCGGGCTGTTAGCTAGTGCCGTGATCTTCGATATCGTCGCCATGGTTCGCAACAACTCGTTTTTCTACCATATGGCGTATTGGATGATCGCCGCCGGCATTATCAGCGGTCTCGTCGCCGCGCTTTTCGGTACCATAGATTGGCTTGCGATCCCCTCCGGTACACGTGCAAAGGCTGTAGGTACGTGGCACGGTTTAGGGAACGTGGTTGTCGTAATTTTGTTCGGAATAAGTTGGTATCTTCGCCGTCCGCTTCCCACCGAGCCTGGAACCGCGGCCTTAACTTGCTCTTTCTTAGGCGCCGGAGTCTCCATGTTGACTGGTTGGCTCGGCGGCGAATTAGTGGATCGCCTGGCGGTCGGGGTCGACCCCGGCGCGCATCTAAATTCGCCCAACTCACTTTCGGGACGTCCGGCGAACGAGAACTCAAGTGCCGACAAATTACGGCGCGTTGCCTAGTATCCACTCTGCGAAGTCATAGAACTGGAGCTTTCGCTCCCGAAAGCTCCATCTAGTCATATCCCCAACTCTGAGGGAGGATTCCCAGCCCTCATCTCCTGAAATCGCATTTGCGCGCTGGGGATGGAACAACGGCAGGACTGAATCCTACGTCTACACCGAAATTGACTCTACGTTCGTCGAAGGCCTCGGCATCTACGGCAGAAGGTGGCAGCGTAGCAAAGATCGCGCAGGAGTAGCTTTCGCCTCGAATTCAATCTCGCGCGATCATCAGACCTACCTGTCCCACGGCGGTTACGGATTCATCATCGGCGACGGCACCCTCACCTACGGTCGCGAAAATATCTTCGAGACTTACTACACTGCCCACCTCTGGCGTGGAATATATGCATCTCCAGGATTTCAACACGTCGTCAATCCTGGATTCAACCAAGATCGCGGTCCGGTGAACATTCCGACCTTCCGACTGCACTTGGAATACTGAGGCCGGGCATCGGACCTCGAAGTTGCAAGTCTGCGGATAAGACTTCCACTGGCGCTCCATTCCGCTCACTGCAACCCGTCCCCGTTCGGCGCTAAAGCGGTTGCCTTCACTACCCCTCTCTGGTAACTTTTTATGATCCATTAAAGCGACCTGCTTGAGACGGGTCTTTGCTGCGCTCCAGCGTCCGACCTTAAACGTGCCTCTAAGGAGAAGTTGATTGTCATCCAAAAACCCCTATTTATTTACCTCCGAATCCGTGACCGAGGGCCATCCCGATAAAATCGCCGACCAGATATCGGACGCTATCCTCGATGCCTGCCTTACCGACGATCCCATGAGCCGTGTTGCCTGCGAGACTCTGACTGCTACCGGGCTCGTAGTAATCGCCGGAGAAATTACCACGAAGGCGTACGTGGATTTCCAATCCCTGGTCCGCGGTACCATCTCGGCCATTGGCTACAACAATGCCCTTTACGGCTTCGATTCCAACACCTGCGCCGTAATTTCCAGCATCAACAAACAATCCGGTGACATCGCCATGGGCGTCGACACCGGAGGCGCGGGCGACCAGGGGATGATGTTTGGCTACGCCTGCAATGAAAACGAAGAACTCATGCCCACGCCGATATCGTTGGCGCACAAGCTTGCCCTGAAGCTTTCCGAAGTTCGCAAGCATGGCAAGCTTCCCTATCTCAGGCCTGACGGCAAGTCCCAGGTCACCGTGGAATACGACAAAAATCACAAGCCGGTACGGGTGGATGCGGTTGTGGTTTCAACCCAGCATGCTGAAACTGTTACTAATGACGAGCTTCGTGCAGATATTTTGAAACACGTGATCCAGGCCACCATCCCCACCCACCTTCTTGACGCCGATACCAAGTACCACATCAATCCCACCGGCCGATTCGTAATTGGCGGCCCCATGGGCGATACCGGCCTCACTGGGCGCAAAATCATCGTTGATACCTACGGTGGCATGGGCCGGCATGGCGGCGGCGCTTTCAGCGGCAAGGATCCGACCAAAGTCGACCGTTCCGCAGCTTACATGGCACGTCATATCGCCAAGAACATCGTCGCTGCGGGATTGGCCGAGCGCTGCGAAGTGCAGCTCGCGTACGCCATTGGCATTGCCGAGCCCGTCAGCGTATTGGTTGACACCTTCGGTACCGCGAAGGTTGATCCCGCGCTTCTACCCGAACTAGTCCGTTCGAATTTCAAACTTACTCCCAAGGGGATTATCGACTCGCTGAAATTGCGTCGTCCTATCTATTGCAAGACCGCTGCTTACGGACATTTCGGTCGCAACGATCCAGACTTCACTTGGGAAAGCGTGGATAAAGCTTCGGCCCTGGCGGGCGCTGCGGGATCTCGCGAAACGGTGGGCGCCGGAAGTCGTAAATAGAAATCAATAGTTTTCTGCTTTGTAAGGGGCATGGCGGAGCCATTGCCCCTTAAAGCCATAATCTAAATTTTCGCTTTAGGAGATTCATGTCAACTACACCGACGCAACTGCAATGCGACATCAAAGATGTTGAGTTCGCCGATCTTGGCAAGAAGCGTATCGACTGGGCGAACCAGTCGATGAAGGTTTTGCAAATTCTGCGGAAAGAGTTCATCAAGAATCAGCCGCTGAAGGGCATGCGTATTTCAGCTTGCTTGCATGTCACCGCTGAAACCGCAAATCTGGCAATCGCACTGCGCGACGGCGGCGCCGATGTCGTGCTCTGCGCCTCAAATCCCCTTTCTACGCAAGATGACGTTGCAGCCAGCCTCGTCCGCGATCAGGGCATTCCCGTATACGCCATCAAGGGCGAAGATAACGACACCTACTACAGCCATATTTTGGCTGCGATCGACCATCGCCCGCACATCACTATGGACGACGGCGCCGACCTCGTCACCATCCTGCATACCAAGCGTCAGGACGCGTTGGCCGATGTCATCGGAGGCACTGAAGAAACGACCACCGGAGTGATCCGCCTGCGCGCCATGGCCAAAGAAGGTGTGCTGCGTTTCCCCATCGTTGCAGTCAACGACGCCGACACCAAGCATCTCTTCGACAACCGCTATGGCACGGGCCAATCCACCATCGACGGAATCATCCGCGCCACCAACTTCCTCCTCGCAGGCTCAAAGTTCGTCGTCGCCGGCTACGGTTGGTGCGGACGCGGCTTAGCCAGCCGAGCCCGAGGCTGCGGCGCAGAAGTTATCGTCACCGAAATCGATCCCACGAAAGCCCTCGAAGCAGTAATGGACGGCTTCCGCGTCATGTCCATGCCCGAAGCGGCAAAGCTCGGCGATGTCTTCTGTACTGTCACCGGAAATAAGAGCGTCCTCACCAAAGACCATTTTGAGTTGATGAAAGACGGCGCCATCATTTCGAATTCGGGACACTTCAACGTCGAAATCGATATCCCGGCGCTCGAAAAAATGTCCTCCTCCAAACGCACCACGCGTACCTCGGTCGAAGAATACTCCCTGCGCGACGGACGCAAAATAAACTTGCTTGGCGAAGGCCGTTTGATTAATCTTGCCGCCGCCGAAGGGCATCCCCCTTCAGTGATGGATATGAGCTTCGCCGACCAGGCCCTTTCGGTCGAATATATGGTGAAAAATTATTCGACGCTGGAGAAGAAGGTCTATACCGTCCCCGTTGATCTCGATAAGCGCGTCGCGAAATTGAAGCTCGAATCCATGGGTATTAAGATCGATCGTCTAACTCCAGAGCAGGAAGAATACCTGGCGGGATGGAGCGAAGGTACCTAGCGTCATCGCCTTTTTCATCCCTACCGTGGGCGGCTAACGCCGCCCTTTTTCATTACTGCCTCGCCGGAAACGTCCCTGTCATCTCCGGTGCCGGATGGGGACGACAAATCCCGATACAAAATCTGCGTGTGCTACGATCTATCTTCTCCTATTAATTCATGCCAACTGGAAAACTGCACGTTATACCCCTAGGCGGACTCGGCGAGTTCGGTATGAACTGTATGGCCGTTCGTTGGGGCGATGACATCATCGTCATCGATGCCGGTCTGATGTTCCCCGAAGCCGAGCTGCTGGGTGTGGATATCGTCGTCCCCGACATATCGTATTTAATGGAGAACCGCCAACACGTCCGTGGAATCGTGCTGACCCACGGCCACGAAGATCACATCGGCGCGCTTCCTTGGATTCTTTCTGAACTCAATGTTCCAGTGTGGGGCACCGAATTCACGCTTGCGTATGTGGAAGACAAGCTCGACGAGCATGGTCTGCTCGACAACGCTGAGTTGAATGAAATCACTCCCGGCGAACGCTTCAAAGTCGGTCCATTTACGATTCACCCCATCCAGGTGACCCACAGCTTGGTGAACTGCGTGGCGCTGGCGGTCCACACTCCTCTTGGCGTCATCATCCATACCGGGGATTTCAAGGTTGACCCGACCCCGACCGACAACCGGTTATTCGATCTCCACTCCTTCGCCGAATACGGCAAAGAGGGAGTGCTTGCTCTATTCCAGGATTCCACCAACGTAGAGCGTAAGGGATACACGCCCAGCGAGCGAGCCGTCCGCCGCAAGTTCGATGAGGTGTTCGCGCGCACCCAACGAAGGCTGTTCATCTCCTGCTTTTCGTCATCCATCCACCGCATCAAGCTGGCTGTTGAACTGGCCTTCGAGCATGGGCGCAAGATTGCATTTGTCGGACGCTCCATGAACAGTTCAGCAGAGATCGCAGAAGATCTCGGCTACGTTGAGATTCCTGAAGGGCTGCTCATTCATCCCGGCGAGATGAAAAACTATCCCCCGGAAAAGATTTGCGTGATGATCAGCGGAACTCAGGGCGAACCGATGTCCGCATTGTCCCGCGCTGCGGTCGATAATCACAAGCACGCGCGCATTGAAAAGGGCGACACGGTGATGCTCTCTTCGCGCATCATCCCCGGCAATGAAAAGGCGATCTATCGCATGATCGACCACCTGTTTCGGCGCGAGGCCCATGTAATTTATGACGACGGATCATCGCCCCCCGTCCACGTCAGCGGCCACGCCAGCCAGGAAGAACTGCGGCTGATCATCAATTTGGTGAAGCCGAAATATTTCATTCCTGTCCACGGCGAATACCGGCAGCTTAAGCTGCATGCCGAACTCGCGGGAGCGATGCATGGTTCGGTCGGCAAAGTCATGTTGATCGAAAGCGGAGACATTCTGGAATTTGACGAACTGGGCGCCCGCAAAGCCGGTCGCATCAATGTCGGTCGCGTCTGCATCGATTCCGGGTCCCGCACCGACGTAGTTGAAGATTTAGTAATTAAAGACCGCCGCCATTTGAGCGAAGACGGCATCGTGCTACCCATCATCGCTATCAACAAGCTGACTGGAAGGGTGGAGAGTACTCCGGAAATTGTGACTCGTGGATTCTCCCCCGGGGAAGACGGCTTCATGGGAGAAGCCCGCCAAATTGTCATGCAAACCCTAAACACGTCTAGTGCAGAGGAAAAAGCAGACTACGGGGTCATTAAAGAAAAGATCCGAACCGACTTGAAGCGGTACATCTCCAAGCAAACCCAGAAAAGACCTTTGATCATGCCTGTAATCCTAGAGATCTGAGAAAGAAAGAGGCCGTAATAAGATTGCGGCCTCTTCACAATCTCATCTACCGCCGTCGGCCGCCCTTTTTCGTAGCTGACTTTTTCTTCGAGGCCTTCTTCTTCGAAGATGACTTTTTCGATGACCCTCCCGAAGAACGCTTGCTCGAGCTCTTCTTGGCTGCCTTCCTGGGAACGGATTTCTTAGCGGCTTTCTTCGCCTTTTGACGCGAACCCCCTCTGCTTCCACCAGACTTCTTACGGGAAGATCCGGAACCGCCGCTGGATTTATTTTTGGAGCCGCCGGAAGACCGCGAGGTACTACCTGACCCGCCACCCGATCTCGATGTCGTCGGAGTTGAAGAAATTGACTCCGACTCTGAATCCCCTCCACCCGCCGGGACTTCATCTTCTTCCTCTTCATCCTCTTCTTCGTAGTCCTCTTCTTCGGCGGCATCGCCGTAGCTGCTCGGTTCGTTGAATTCGTCGCCATCATCCTCGCGCATATAGAACTTCTCTTCGAAAGTCATCTTTCCTCCTGATTTCCGGCCGCTGTGCCGGGGTTGCGCAAACTAATACATTGCGCTCGTGAAAATAAAAAAACAACTGAAAGTCGAACGGCGCGCGATTATAGCATGCGCGATATTTCCAGTTAAGTCGCGCAGGTTAATTCTTTCGCCCGCGAACAACTGTATTGAGAACGTGCTTTGGAATCGTTTTGCGCCGTAAAAGTTGTTCGCGACCTAGGGTTGGAGGACGATCTAATTGTTGCGCCGGATTAACAAAATCATGCCGGGGCGCAAGGTCGCGACATTCCGATTGCTTTCTTTTATGGCCTCAACCGTGGTGTTGTATGAGTTGGCTATTGAATACAGAGTTTCACCCGGTTTCACCGCATGCCTTATCTGGCGTCCCGCTAACTTCTTGCTCTTCATTGTTTTGGAACTCTCTTCCAGCGAGTTAGGGCTGACTGGCAGATGTACGTATAGCACGCGCCGCCCTCGTAGGCTATTCCCTTTTATGCGGTTCCATCGCCGTACCACGGTTGGAGAAAGTCCGAAATTGTCTGCGACCGACTGCACCGTATCGCCTTTTCTGACCTTATACGCAGTGGTGTGGCGCGCATAAGTCTGCACTCCTTCGCCTAAAGGATGCCTCCCGGGAGCCACCGGGATGATGAGTTTAGTTTCAGAGGGTAGATCGGCGCTCGTATCCAGGTTGTTAGCATCGGCAATGGCGCGCGCCGTAGTGTGATAACTCCGCGCCAGCGTTGTTAAGGTATCTCCCGGAGCCACCTCATGGTAGCGCCACCACAAACGGCTATCCTTGGGGATGACATTGATCCCCTCCAGATATCGCTCTTTAGTACCAACCGGCAGGTGAAGCGCAAATTCTTCATCTTTCGGCGTAACCAACCGAATCAAGCTGGGATTCAAGTCCTCTAGGAGCGCTGGCGATGCGTCCACGCATTCAGCCACCAACCGCAAGTCGACTGCGTAATTGACTTTCACCGTGTCGTAAGGGATTTGAGGGTCAGGAACCAGCGCTTCTAACCCGTACTGCTCAGGATTCTTTGCCATGATCGTCTCAGCGACAATAATCGGCACGTAATTCCGCGTCTCTTTCGGCAGGACGTTCCGTTTATACAGCTCCCAAAAATCCGCATAGCCTGTACGCTTTACCGCGCTTTGCACCGTTCCCGGACCGGAGTTGTAGGCCGCCATTGCTAGGTACCAATCTCCGAACTGGTTGAAGAGGTCCTTCAAATGGCGCGCAGCTGCGCGAGTGGCTTTTTCGGGATCTTGCCTTTCGTCCACCCACACCGTGCGCTCTAATCCGTATCCTTTGCCGCGAGACGCCATGAACTGCCAAATCCCTCGCGCCCCTGCGCGGGACACTGCAACGGGATGAAATCCCGACTCGGCCTGTGCCAGATAAATCAAATCTTGCGGCATGCCTTCTTCTTTTAATATCCGGCGAATCATCTCCTGATAGCGGCCGCTCCGTATCAGAGCATGTTCTAAGGTCCCGCGGCCGCGATTCGAGAAGTAGTTGATATAGCTCGCAACCGGATCGGTCAGCATTAGCGGCAAATCAGAATGCGTGGCCTTGATTTCTGCCGCTGCCTTCGCCTTTATGTTCGGATCAACCGGATAGGTCACTTCATTAGCTTCATCGATCGGCGCAGGTTCAGTTTTTTGCTCCGGTGCAGTTTCCGACGGGGTCAGCGCTTGCGCATTTAAACCGTCCAGAGCGGTGTGGACTTCGGCTTCCTCCTGCTTCCAGCGAGAATCGCCTTGAAGCTCCGCGCGAACCGTCGCCAATTGTGCGAGGGCGCGATCAAAATTGGCTTTCGATTCGTCAGCGTCTCCGCCTTTCAGGATTTCCTCTCCCGCCAAATACTCTTTGTGCGCGGCCGCGATGGCATCCGCCACCTCGTCACTTTTTGGTGCAGCCACCGGCGCGGCCGTTGCGGGTATCACCTTTGATTCGGAGTGAGTAGGCAGCGCCTGAACAGGAGCTTGAGCTTTAGTCGCTGTGCTTGGTGTACGAGCAGAAGGCCTTACCGAGGCCTGTTTGTGCGAACTGCATCCGACGCCTGCCAGGACTAGAACGAATACCACGAAAACATGCAGCTTTCGATTGTCCATGGCCGTCTGCAATGAAATCGTACTATCCATGCTTTTGATGGGTCAATGAGCGATCCAATACCGCCAGTTACTTTGGGACAGCAGTACGTTGTCCAATTTCAATGGAACGCATTCAAGAGTTTCTGCATCGAAAGCTTTCATGCAACCAACAGCGAAATGCGCACATCATCAGTGTACTTGCCCAACTCCACCGAGCGAGGAATATTGCAGCCAAAATTGCGCCACTTCCGCCAAGACTAATCAGGTAGACGTTCAAAGTGCTTGCGGCTGCGGCCATCCTGGATGCAAGCCTCCGACCGGCAATCGATAAATTGAGCTCACAACCGCTGCTGAATCCTCGCAGAATCGAATCGAATCAATAGCCAAATGAAAGCCATTCAAGTCAGTCAACCCGGCGGCATCGAAGTGCTCAAGTTCGTGGAGCTGCCCATGCCCGCACCCAAAGAAAATGAAGTTCTGATCAAAATCGCCGCTTCTGGCGTGAACTTCATAGACACATACCAGCGCGAAGGACGCTACAAGCTGCCGCTGCCCTTTATCGCAGGACAGGAAGGCTCGGGGACAATCACCGACCTGGGCGCAAAAGTCACCGATTTAAGTACGGGAGATCGCGTCGCATGGGCAGGCATTCAAGGCTCATACGCCGAATATATCGTTGCGCCCGCTGATCGTCTCGTTTCAGTTCCAGCCGGTGTCGATGACCAGACCGCCGCCGCCGCAATGCTTCAGGGAATGACCGCACACTACTTGTGTCACGATACTTATCCTCTGAAGCGGGGCGACACCGCGCTGGTTCACGCCGCTGCCGGAGGTGTGGGCCTGCTTCTGGTGCAGATGGCGCGCAATATCGGCGCCCGGGTGATCGGCACCGTCTCAACCGAAGAAAAGGCCAAACTCGCCCATGAAGCCGGCGCGGACGACATCATCTACTACACCAAGGACGATTTTGAAATTGAAACCAAGAAACTTACCGGGAACAAAGGTGTCGATGTGGTTTATGACAGCGTCGGTAAAACCACCTTCGAAAAAGGTTTGAATGTGCTGCGTCCGCGAGGATACATGGTGCTCTTCGGAGGCTCCAGCGGCCCAGTCCCTCCTTTTGATCTCATTCAGCTGTCGCAAAAGGGCTCGCTATTCGTGACTCGCCCCTCCATGATGCATTACGTCATCACCACGCCCGAATTGCGAAAGCGGGCAGCTTCAGTCTTTGAAATGATTGCCGCCGGAAAACTCAACCTTCGGGTTGAACACAAGTATCCCTTGAACGAAGCCGGCAAGGCGCACAGCGATTTAGAGGGCCGCAAGACGACAGGCAAATTGCTGCTACTGCCCTAGAAGAACTGTGTGTGGGCGGGGAAAGCCCTACCGTTAAAACTTTCGGGGTCTTCCTGAGCAAAGCGAAGGATCCTTACCTGCTGTAAAGTTCTCACCGCGTGAATTACGGCCCGTTCTACACAAGACCGTAGCGAAGACAGGAGACCGGCCGCTAGCTCTGCTCTGGCACCCCAGCCGCCTCCGGCAAGGCACGTCCAATCTCGTCCAATTTATCCGCCATAGCAAACTTCAGCTCTTCGATCCCTTTTCCACTAACTGCCGAGATCGGATACATCTCCATACCCTGCTTCTTCGCGTACCGCTTCAGCTTAGCCAACTTTTCTTTGTTCGCGGAATCAATTTTCGACGCCACAAGAATCGTTGGCTTTTCGTCTAACTGTCCACCAAAACTCTTCAGCTCAGCCGTAATGACCTCAACATCCTTCACGGGATCAACTCTCCCGCTCGCGTCCGAAACATCGACCATATGGACCAGCAACCGGGTTCTTTCAATGTGCCGCAAGAATTGGATGCCCAACCCCGCTCCCAAATGTGCGCCTTCAATCAATCCCGGGATGTCGGCGACGACGAAGCTGCGTTCCTGAGGGGGCTGTCCCGCCATCACCACACCGAGATTTGGTTGCAAAGTCGTAAAAGGATAATCAGCGACCTTCGGCCGCGCCGCCGAAATCCTGGAGATTAAAGTGGACTTGCCCACGTTGGGAAATCCTACCAATCCCACATCAGCAAGTAGTTTCAGTTCCAGCCGAAAGACTCGCTCTTCCCCGGGACGCCCTTCTTCATGCTCGCGCGGCGCCTGATGCGTCGATGTCGCGAAACGTGCATTGCCGCGTCCCCCGCGACCCCCGCGGGCGACAACCACCGATTCATCCGGCCCAGAAAAATCATGGACGATTTCGTTTGTATCGCCGTCATAAACAATCGTGCCCACAGGAACTTTGAGCGTGATGCCCTCGCCCTCGCGCCCCTTTTTATTGGAACCCTCACCGTGCCGTCCGCGCTGCGCTTTGTATTCAGGATTAAAGCGGAAATGCACCAACGTGTTGTGTCGCTCGCTGGATTCCATGATGATGTCGCCACCGTCGCCCCCATCACCCCCGGAGGGCCCTCCACGAGGAACAAATTTTTCGCGGCGGAATGCAAGACAACCGTTGCCCCCATCGCCCGCCTTCACCCGAATTGTCGCCTCATCAATAAACATGATTTGATCGTCTGGGGACGGGCACTCCTGCCCGTCCAAGCCGAGCAAAGCTCGGCAGGATTTTCTACTTCTTACACTATCAAAACCAACAAAAAAGCCCCGACCAAAGCCGAGGCTTGAAAATGTAGCGCGGACACTTTTGTCCGCGGCTCTTGATGGCTTGCCCTATTCAACCCCGAGCGGTTCGACCATTACAAACTTTCCCATCTCGCCACGGTCTTTGAACTTTATCCGCCCAGAAATTTTCGCGAACAAAGTATCGTCTTTGCCGCGGCCAACGTTCAATCCTGGCTTCACCCGCGTCCCGCGCTGCCGGACGATGATCGTCCCCCCGGGCACAATCTGCCCGCCGAAAGCCTTGAATCCCAATCGCTGAGCGTTGGAATCGCGCCCGTTTCGTGATGTGCCCTGCCCTTTTTTATGTGCCATAGATTCCTCGTCATCCCAAAAAAATTGTCATCCCGAGCGGAGGAGGTTCCGGAGGAAGCTCCGAAGTCGAGGGACCTGCTTTACTTTCTTTTCGGAGCCGCCTTCTTGTGGACCGCTTTCTTAGCTACAACTTTTTTCTTGGCATGCGCTTTTGTCCTCGGCGTCGCCGCGTGATGCTCTGGCTCCACCACCGCCAGCGTCTTTACCTTCGGCTCCTTCTTCGGAAGCTCCGGCGCTTTGAACGACTGCCCATCGAATCCAATCTCGGTGATGCGCACCGCGGTATATCCCTGGCGATGCCCGCGCAGCTTCTTGTATTGCTTTTTGCGCTTGTAATGAAACACCAGAATTTTCTTGGCGCGCCCATGCTCAACAACTTCGCCGCTAACCAGCGCTCCCGAACCTGGCAATCCTATCTTGCCCTGCTCGCCGGAAACTGCCAGTACGTCACTGAACTCAAGCTTGCCGTCGTTATTCTTACCCTCGCCCTGATTTTCCAGGCGAATCACATCTCCGGGCGCCACCCGGTACTGCTTACCACCGGCGCGGATGACCGCGAACATACTCATGCCTCCATCAAAATCGCCCGGCACATCCAGTGCAGCCTATTCGACTCGCGGCCACTCAGATGCAATGCTGGGTAACTGAAGATTTATTGTGCTTGCTGGTCTCCGCCTCGGATTCTCTCAAGCGGCAACGTATGCGGGCCTATCCAAACCGCAGCTACAGGCAAACCCAACTAGTTTATCGTGCGAGTGCTATGCGGTCAAACATATGTTTGATTTGTGGGCCTAGAAAGATCGTATCCTCAACGATGTTTGTACAGTCAGGACCATAAACCCCCGGAGAAGGCCGTTGATCTTTATCAGCTTAACGCGACTACGCATCCGTTCGATCCGCTTTCTGCCTTTCTTCGCTGTGCAGGCTTTTCGCGCGTTGCAGCAAGCCAAGAGAGCGCCGGGATTCCAGTGTGGTGAACTCCTCCCAGATCGAGACTGGACCTACTGGACGATGACAGCTTGGGACAGTCAGGAAAACATGCGTCAGTACATGAATGCGGGCCCTCACAAGCAAGCGATGCCGCACCTTATGAACTGGTGCGATGAGGCTTCAGTTGCCCACTGGGAGCAAGAAGGAAGCAGCTTACCGACATGGGAAGACGCTGACCGAAGAATGCGGGAGAGCGGACGCCCCTCGAAGGTTCGCAAACCAAGTCCTCAGCACTCCGGGCTGACTTACAGGCCGCCTCAGACCTCACGCGCGGTGCCCATTCATCGGTACTGAGCTCAGATCAAAGGAAAAGATGTTCGCGGAAGACGCCCCACAGAAGCCAAAATATGGCATGCATGGGGCGCTGGCTAGCTCGCGAGATTTAATGTATCCAGCGACCCATTGATGTGGCTGCCGATCCTGGCGCGATCTTTTCAGAGACGGGCATACGCTGCGAGCCTTCTTACGTATTCGCATTAGGGACAACTCTGCACTCCCGTTCTGTCTCAGGATTATTTAATTTATCGATTAGCTTGGCCCATTTACTCCACTCAAAAATCCTCCCAAATGCGCGGTCAATCCCACAATCCCTACGGCCGCAATCTCGATCACCCATCGATAACCTGGGGGTTCAATCTCCCGGCGGCGCGCCCGAAAATGCGCGTTCCATGACGCCACAATCACCAGGCTCGAAACAATTCCCAGCCAGAGGTGTTCGAGCAGGACGCCTTTAAACCTTTGTCCTTCCAGTTGAAAGTGCCACGCCAAAAAGCCGGTCGCGACAACCAGAGGGGTAAAAACGGTGGCCGTCGCAAGGTTGTAATAGGCGGCGGCCGCTAATGCGGAACGTTTGGTCCAGGATGCGGCGAAGTCGAATCCCACTCCAGCCATAAACAAGGCAATGGGGAAGTGAATCAATACGACATGCTGAGCGTGTCGGGCTAGGAGCGCGTTCTTAAGATTAAAGGGATTCATAATTAGGCCGATGGACGCTCAGTGGACCACAATTTTCCCGGTCATCTTCGGATGTACCGAACAGAAATATTCGTAGGTGCCAGCGCTCTGAAATGTGAACGAGAATTTATCATCGGTGTCGAGCGTCTTGGATTTAAATTGGCGGTCCACGCTGACAATCGTGTGCGGAACGTCGTCTTTATTAGTCCATATCACTTGACTGCCAACTCCGATCGTAAGGTTCATAGGCGTGAAGCTGAAGTTGTCGATGCTAACGGTTGTTGGCGCGAGCGGCGGGGCCGCCGCGCTCACTCGCACCATTGCAAAATGAATGAGCGCCACGGCCGCCGTCAACAGCACGATTCTGCGGACAGTTCTAAGTTGTTTGATTCGCATAATCTCCTTAACCCTCCAGGGTTGAATCCACAATCGCCAACGAATGTTTGCTTCGAACAAGTTTGACGCCGGTAATTCCCAGCACCCCATTTAAACGGTCTGAAGCCACCTTCATGGGCCCCGGAGAGGGCGCTTGACCTGGCTGTGGCTGCGGAAATGCCGTCGAGCATGCGGTATGGAATGTTACGTTGCCCTCAACTTTTTGCATGGTCTGATGAATGTGTCCGTTCAGCACGGTGACTGAAGCAAATCGTTTCAGCGACGAGAGCGCCTGCTCGCTGTCGTCGGTCCCCCATCCCCATTGCGGATAGACCGCCCAAAGCGGAATGTGCGCAAACACGATAATCGGCGTGCTGCTCTTCAATCCCTTAACATCGGCCTCGATCCACTTGAGCTGCTCCGGTCCCAGCGAGCCAAGGCCGCCCGCCTTCAAATTCAGCACGTTCACCATCGCCATAAAGTGAACTCCGTTTTGATCGAAGCTGTACCAGCCGTCACCCTGCGTGCCCTTGCCGAAACGGCCGTGGAAAGTCTCTCCGTTATCGTTCAGCACATCGTGTTCGCCGGGGACATAATGCACGCGGTCCGTCTTGAGGCTTTTCAAAGCCTCTGCCAGCGTGTCAAACTCGGACGGCTTCGAGAGTTGCGTTAGATCGCCAGTGTGGAGAACGAATGCCGGCGGCGTAGGCAAGGCGTTAATTTTCGCAATCGCATGATTCAAAGTTCCGGTTACGTCAGGATTGGCGGGTTTTGTAAATCCAATATGGCTGTCGCTGATCTGAACGAAACTCAAATCGCCCTTCAGTCGTCCCACCTTTTGTTCCAGCACATCGCTCAGCGCAAACGACTTCAGGACTCCGCCTTGAATCACACACAGTGCCCCGGTACCCGCCCATGCCATGCACTTGAGAAAACCGCGCCGGTCAACTCCATCCTGATCCAGATTTTCTGCAATATATTTAGACATAAAATCTCCTGAGGCCATTCAGTGTTCGCGAACTGCCTTCAATGGACTAGACTTCCCGGAGACAAAAAATATTCCCGCAATTTATCTTGAATTCCGCGGGAATAAAAACGGGTTGCATTCAGTCTGGAAGGTTGAGAGTCTCATCCCGCATGGATGAAAACACGCGCGGGGCAGGCGCTGCCGGAAACTTCGAGCAGGTTGTAATGCCGCATCTGGACGCGGCTTATAACCTTGCGCGTTGGCTCGTGCGCAATCCGCAGGATGCCGAGGATGTAGTTCAGGAGGCTTATTTGCGGGCCCTAAAGTTCTTCGGCGGATACCAAGGAGGCGACGCCCGCGCCTGGGTGCTGGCTATTGTGCGCAACACATCGTATTCCTTCATGGAGAAGAACCGCCACGCCGATGGCATGGAAGAATTCGACGAGGAGCTTCACACCGTGGAAGCGGAGCAGTTGCCCGCGGAAACAGCGCTAATGCAGTCCATAAATGCCGCAACCCTTCGCGCCGCGATGGAAGAATTGCCGGTAAATTTCCGCGAGGTCCTGGTGCTGCGCGAACTGGAAGGAATGTCATACAAACAGATTGCCGAAGTCATGGGCGCGCCGGTGGGGACGGTAATGTCGGGTCTCGCCCGCAGCCGTGCCAGACTGCGAAAGAAATTGCTCGCAACCCGGGCCCGGGAGGACCAACGTGGTTTGTGAGAATCGCGATAGCATTCTTCAAGCATACTTCGACGGAGAGCTCGATCTCATCCGCAGTCTCGAGTTCGAGAAACATCTGGAAACATGCGCGGACTGCGCCTCGCAACTCGAACAACAGTTGGCGGTGCGTCAAGCGATGCGCTCTGCCACCCTAGTGCACCACGCTCCCCCCACCCTCATAAACCGTATTCAAGCCAATTTACCGCTGGAACCGAAGCCGCGACTCAGGCTGTCGCGGCCAGTCCCCGCTTGGCGCTGGTTCCCGCTCATAGCTGCCGTCTTAGTGGGAATGTTTTTAGCCGCGTTGGCAGTGCGAAATATCGACGACCGGCAGCAAAACCTGATTGCGGAAAATTCACTTGCGCGCGAGATTGTCTCCAGCCACATTCGTTCGCTGCAGCCCGGTCATTTGTTGGACGTGGAATCCACCGACCAGCACACGGTGAAACCATGGTTTGACGGAAAGTTGGATTTTGCGCCGTCGGTCGTTGACCCTGCCGACGCCGGTTTCCCATTAATCGGCGGCCGCCTCGACTACCTCAACCACCACACCGTCGCGGCCCTAGTGTACCGCCGCCAAAAGCACCTGATCAATGTGTTCGCCTGGCCCGAGGACTCTAACTCTCCAACGCCGTCGGACGACCAATCGCTCCAGGGATACAACTTGTTGTGCTGGATGCGGCAAAGTATGAACGTATGTGCCGTCTCCGATCTCAACCGCGCGGAGTTGCGCATTTTCTCGGAGCAATTGCAAAAATAAAGCCGCGATTCGGAGCGGCCAAGAATTCTCCGCGCCCCTGGACGATAACATCGCGCGGACGGCGCGGAAGCCTCGAGTAAACTGAGTCGGTGCCTATAGAAATCGGATCCGTCGAGGCAATTTTCCGTTATCCCGTAAAGTCCATGGCCGGAGAACGACTCGAAACTGCCACCCTGGGGTGGCACGGCATCGACGGTGATCGTCGTCTGGCGTTCGGGCGAATAACCGACCAGGGCGGGTTCCCGTGGCTCACTGCTAGCAGGTTGCCCGAACTGCTACTGTTTACTCCGAATCGCGTTGAAGACGGCGCTCCAGCTGGCCTTCCCTCCCACGTTCGCGCCCAGGACGGCGAAAATTTTCTCGTGTTCGGGAACGACTTGGCCACAGAGATCGCACGTCGCTGCGGAACTCCTGTGCAGATGATGCACTTGAAACATGGCATTTTTGACGATGCCGCGATTTCGGTGATCGCCTCCGCAACCGTTAGTGAGATCGCCAGGGTTGCAGGGGTTGGCCCAGACGTGCGCCGGTTTCGCCCCAATATTGTTGTTCGTTCCCTATCAGCAGTCCCTTTTCAGGAAGATGAGTGGCTGGGGGGCGCACTCACCTTTGGCGAGGGGCCGGATTCCCCTGCGATCGCAGTCACAATGCGAGACATTCGTTGCAGCATGGTAAATCTCGATCCTGACTCCGCGAAATCTACTCCGGAAGTGCTCAAGGCAGTCGTTCGCGTCAACCAAAATAACGCCGGGATCTACGGCACTGTAACCCGCACGGGTCAAATAGCCATCGGACAGATCATATTTTTTCATCCGGCAGGCTGAAGAAGCAAAAAACGCGGCGAGCCGCGTCTCTACCGACATCCCCATTCCCACCCAAGGCAAAAAAGACACTTGAGCGGACCGCTCTCGTTCGCGCTGTCGCTAAATTGTCTACTGCTCTTCTGACTACTTCGATTTGCTTTCGGCGCGTTTCGCGGCTTGAGCCAGAATGAATCCCCATCCTGTGCCAACGCGCTGGCGATGGTCATCCTGAATCATGCCCATGGCCTGATGGTGGAACTTAATTAGCGTGCCGCCATCGACTTCGCTTAGGCGGTATTGCACATTTGAAACGGCCGGGTACGACATGAATAGCGGCCCACAGATTTCGAGTAGCGTGGGACGGTTGATGGCTTGCACGTTCCCCCAGAAGTGTCCGTTGTTTTCGCCGAGGTCCCGGAACCATCTGCCGCCCGGCCACGGCTCGATTTTCATCGGCATGGCCTTGCCGTCAGGGGTCTCGTTTTCCGTGCCCAGCTGTTCGAGCAGCGCCTCAAAGGTCACGCTAATGGGTGCTTTCACAATAGTTTCTTTGGTGACTGAGAGCGTTAAATTTTCGATTCCAGATAGTGCGGTCGTGCTCATGTGTTCCTCGCTTTCGTTAGTTATTTTTTAGTTCTTTAGCTTTGGCCTCGGCGCGTTCCTTGATGCGGTTTAACTGGTGGCTCCAGTAGCGTTCAAAAGTTTGCGCCCACTCATGCATGGGACGGATCGCGTCTGCATTGGTTCTGTAAAACATGTGCCTGCCGTTGCGGCGAACCCTCACCAAACCCACGCGATGTAGAACCCGCAGGTGCTTTGAGACGGACGGCTGTGGAAGATTCAGACTAGTGACGATGTCTCCTACTGGGCGCTCTTTCGGAGCGAGATAATTAAGGATGTCCCGGCGCCGGGGTTCGGCAATTGCGTTAAAGGCGTCGGAGGTTGTCGCTGCTCTTGCCATGCAAGTAATTTATATTCTTATATGGGAATATGTCAAGATTAATTTCTTCCCGTTCAACACAACCGAATCAGCCCCCCGACTAAGTTTTGTCATTCCGAGTGGCTTCTGCCATGAGGAATCTGCTTTTTCTGCAAGAATAAAGCAGACCTCGCGGACACATCCGGTCGGAGTCTGGCGGCCGCCTTGCCGCTGCTCACCCTCCGCCTGTAGCATGTATGTATTGGCAATCTAGGAGATATTTATGGCTGTTGATACCCTTACCGCTCCCGTAATTGATGGGACCGCGTCCCGTCCCAAGGTTTACAAGAATTTCATCGATGGCGAGTGGGTCGAATCCGCTACCGGAGAAACATTCGAGAACCGCAATCCCGCCGACACCCGCGACGTGGTCGGCATCTTTCAGAAATCTGGCAAGGCCGACATCGATGCCGCCGTCGAGGCCGCCGCGCGAGCGTTTAAGAAGTGGCGACTGGTACCCGCTCCGCGGCGCGCCGAGATCATTTTCCGGGCCGCTGAAATGCTGGTCGAGCGCAAAGAAGAATACGCCCGCGACATGACCCGCGAAATGGGCAAGGTGCTGAAGGAGACGCGCGGCGACGTGCAGGAAGCCATCGACACCGCCTACTACATGGCCGGCGAAGGCCGCCGCATGTTTGGTCCCACCACTCCCTCGGAATTGCCGAACAAATTTGCCATGGCGATGCGCCAGCCTATCGGCGTCTGCGGCATGATCACGCCGTGGAATTTCCCCATGGCGATTCCGTCGTGGAAGCTGCTGCCCGCGCTCGTCTGCGGCAACACCTGCGTCATCAAGCCCGCGCAGGATACTCCGCTCTCGACTTTCAATCTGGTGCGCGCGCTTACCGACGCCGGCGTTCCCAAGGGCGTGATCAACGTCGTCACCGGATTCGGCCCGGAAGTTGGCGCGCCGCTGATGGAGCATCCTGACGTGCGTGCGATTTCGTTTACCGGATCGTCCGCTGTCGGCCGCATCGTCGGCGACCAGCGCCGCCAAGAGCTTTCAAACATTGCTCGCTCGAACTCGGCGGCAAGAATCCCATGATCGTGCTCGATGACGCCAATCTCGACCTCGCCATCGAAGGCGGCCTCTGGGGCGGCTTCGGCACCACCGGCCAGCGTTGCACCGCGACCAGCCGCATCATCGTGCAGAAAGGCGTTTACAAAGAATTCGTCGAGCGCTATGTGGACGCGCGCCAAGAAACTGAAAGTCGGCAACGGCCTCGACGAGACCAGCGAAATGGGCCCGGCCGTCAACGAGAAGCAGCTGGAAACCGACCTCAATTACATCGAGATCGGCAAGAACGAAGGCGCAAAATTGAAATGCGGCGGCAATCGCCTGGACAAAGGCGATTATCAGTATGGATGGTTCCTGGAGCCCACCGTATTCGCCGACGTCGATCCCAAGATGCGCATCGCGCAGGAAGAAATCTTCGGGCCGGTCGTTTCGATCATCCCCTGCGAAGGCCTCGACGATGCGATCAGCATCGCCAACGACATCGAGTACGGCCTGTCGTCGTCCATCTACACCAAAGACGTGAACAAGGCCTTCGTCGCGATGCGCGATCTGTATGCCGGCATCACCTACATCAACGCTCCGACAATCGGCGCCGAAGTTCACCTGCCCTTCGGCGGCGTCAAAGCTACCGGCAACGGCCACCGCGAAGGCGGAATCGGCGCGATCGATTTCTACACCGAGTGGAAGGCGGTATACGTCGATTACTCGGACCGCTTGCAGCGCGCGCAGATCGATCGCGGGGAATAATCAGCTGAAAGTCGCAACGTGACGACCGAGGTTTTTTTTAGAATTGTCATCCTGAGCAAAGCTCCGAGCCGCGCTCGCGCGGTGAGGGCGAGTCGAAGGACCTGTCGTCATTAAGATCAACAGAAAAGCAGATCACCTCCACTGTGCTTCGCTCCGGTAGGGATGACAAGGTGATTCATAGTTACTCGAAGTCTGCGCTTACTGAATCCATGCCGTTGACCCAATCCCGCGAAATCGCCGCCGCCTCCCGGCTTGATAACGTACGCTACGCAATCCGCGATCTCGCGTGCGTCGCCGACGAAGTCATCAAGCAAGGACACAAAGTCCTCCCCCTGAATGTAGGTGATCCCCTGAATTTCGACTTCGCTACCCCTCCCCACATGATTGAAGCCGTGCATCAAGCCATGCTCGACGGCAATAACGGATACGCAGCGTCCCCGGGAATTCCATCCGCGATCGAAGCCATCCGCGAAGAAGCAGGCCGCAAAGGCATAACCACCGTCCAGGATGTTTTCGTTACCGCGGGCGCGAGCGAGGCGGTGGATATTTGCCTAACTGCCTTGCTGAATCCTGGTGAAGATATTCTTACGCCTTGTCCGGATTATCCCCTTTACTCGGCGGTGCTGTGCAAATTAGAGATCAAACTCAATACCTATTTCCTGAACGAAGAAGATGGATGGCAGCCCGAACTCGATGACATCAAGCGCAAGATCACACCGCACACTCGCGCGATAGTGCTGATAAATCCAAATAATCCCACGGGATCGGTTTGCTCCAAAAAAATGTTGGACCAAATAGCCGAACTAGCGCGTCAGCATAATCTCGTAATTTTTTCGGATGAGATTTATGACAAGCTGATGCTGGATGATGACGAACATATTTCGATTGCCGCAATTGCGCCGGATGTTCCCGTGGTCACCTTCGGAGGACTATCCAAAAACTATCTCGCTCCGGGATGGCGAGTAGGTTGGGGAATTATTAGTGGCGATGCATCCGCAGTGAGGCCGTATGTGGAGGGAATACATCGGTTGTTGCGAGCGCGCTTATGCGCCAATCATCCCGAGCAGTATGCAATTGCGCCCGCATTGAACGGTCCACAAGATCACTTGATCGAAGTCTGCCAAAAGCTGCGAACCCGCCGCGATCTAACCATGAAAGCATGCAACGAGATGCCAAACATGAGTTGCGTCGCGCCGCGCGGAGCGTTTTACGCCTTCCCCAAACTCGATATTTCCGAAGACGACGAGGTCTTCGTCAAAGAATTGATTCGCCAAAAACATGTGATGGTGGTTCATGGCTCCGGCTTCGGACAAAAGCCTGGCACAAGACACATTCGCCTGGTATTTCTGCCCGACGAGCCAACACTTACCAAAGCCTATGCTGCAATCGCCGACCTGATGCGGGAACGGTATCCATGACCCAGTGCGCGGCCGGAGTGAATGTTGAAACGCTCGATCCCCCCGCAGCCGACAAACTTTATCCTTCTCCCACCCTGCCCCTCAAAAAACAATCCAGCCCTGAGTTCGAGTTGCTTCTCGCTTGCGTATCACCGCCCAACGCGGCCGGGATAGCAAAAATCCGCGACCTTCAGACGATTGTAAATTGGCATGAGTTCCTCCAGACTGTTCGCTCCCATCGCCTGATTCCCCAGGTGTATAGCACTTTTTGTTCTAGCGAAATCTGCGACGACGTTCCCACAGGAATTTTCGAAGAGCTTCGATCACTGTATTACTCCAATACTCGACAGAGTCTGAGGCTAACCCGAGATCTAATTCGAGTAGTAAAACACTTTGACTGTCGCGGGATTCCGGTCCTCGCATACAAAGGCCCCGCCCTCGCCGCGCTTCAGGAAAATTCAGACCGGCAATTCTCCGACATCGATCTTCTGGTCCATCCATCGGACGCCAGTAAAGCGAAAGCCGCTCTGCTCGAATTGGGATACACCACTGAAAAGTTTTCCACGGCGTTGAACGAAGCTGCCATTCTAAAAAGCGGATACGAGTGCGCATTCGACCTGCCCGGCGCAAAGCATTCCCTCGAACTCAAATGGCGCATAGTCCCAAGATTTTATTCCATCGATTTCGATATCCCTGGCTTCTTCGACCGATCAATAAACGTAGAACTAAACGTACACTCCATCAGGACTCTCTGTCCCGAAGACAAACTGCTGGTGCTCTGTGTGCACGCCGCTAAGCACGCATGGTCAGAACTTTCCCTGCTATGGGACATCTCGAAGCTGATTGAGACGCAACCCATAAACTATGCGGTGGTATTCAGACAAGCAAAGCAGTTAGGAATTGAGACAATCGTTCAAACCAATCTTGATCTGGTGCAGAGCCTTTGGGGATCGCCAAAATGTGCAAGTCGAGAATTTTTCGAAGAACAAAGCGGCGACGACTTCCCTTTCAACATCGATCTGAATGATCAATCGATCGACACCCAGAGCATCCCCTACTTCTTACTTATGTTGTCTCTTCGGGAACGCTGGCGCGATAAAACACGTTTTCTCGCGCGTCTTATTTTCACGGCAGGCGAGGGCGAATGGAATTCTGTTCGATTACCGCACTTTCTGTCCCCGCTGTACGGAGTGGTACGAATCTATCGTCTAGGATCTAGGCTACCCGGAATTTTCGCATCTCTCTCAAATTCAACTTCCCCCCGTTCGCCTTGACTTCTTTTCCACCGCACCAACATAATAAAAGGTTCGCCGTCACTTCCGCATCGACAAGGACATTCGTGGCAACCGTCGCCAGTGAGACCGCCTCCGCAAATAAGTCTGCGCACATCATCGCGCCCTTGCGTGCGGGACACGGCACATCCTTTCTGCTGCGACGCCTGCATTCGCTAAGTGGAATCATCCCGATTGGCGCATTCCTGGTCGAGCATTTTATTTCCAACGCATTCGCCACGCGCGGCCCCGCCGCTTACGCCAAACAAGTGGAGTTCCTCTCCAGTTTTCCATTCGTTGTTGGACTGGAACTTTTCGGCATTTGGATTCCCATCCTTTATCACGCTCTCTACGGTTTCTATATTTGGTACCGCGGCGAAAGCAACGTCTCGGAATATCCCTGGACCGGTAACTGGATGTACGCCACGCAGCGCTGGACTGGCGGCATTGCCTTCGCCTACATCGTCTGGCACACATGGCACCTCCGTTTCAGCGGCGTTCATCTTCTTACGCATTCCGCCGCCGCCTTTGTAAAAGTCCAGATGGAGTTTCAGCATCCTTGGGCAATTGCGTTTTACGCCATTGGAATTTTCTGCGCCTCCTGGCACTTCGCTTATGGATTGTGGCTCTTTGCCGCCAAGTGGGGATTAACACCGGGCGACAAGGCGCGACGACGATTTGGATACGTATGCGTGGTCATCGGCCTAACATTCATGATCGTAGGGGCGGCCACAATGTATTCATTCTTGAATACCCCGCTGCAATCTATGGGTGTAGACGTCGAAACAAATAGCATGCGCTGATTAGGTTCTGTAAAACTTAGCGGTGGAAGAAATGGGAAGGGTCCGACTTCAGTCGGGCCGCAAGCGGCGCAGGATTGCAAACCCGCCCAACTGAAACTCGGGCCCTTCCCGTAGCGATGACAAACTCTTTTAGCCGTGCCCTTGCAAGAAGAAAATGAAATGGCAAGCAATCCCAAAATAATCGTGATCGGAGGCGGTCTAGCCGGCCTTTCCGCCGTCATTAAGATCGCCGAGATGGGTGGAGATGTTGACCTCTTCTCCATCGTCCCAGTCAAGCGCTCACACTCTGTTTGCGCGCAGGGCGGAATCAACGCCGCCAAAAACCTCAAAGGCGAAGGCGATTCCACTTGGAAGCATTTCGACGATAGCATTTACGGTGGAGACTTTTTAGCCAACCAGCCTCCAGTAAAAGCCATGTGCGAAGCTGCCCCGGCCATCATCGATCTGCTCGACCGCATGGGTGTGCCATTCAATCGCACTCCCGAGGGCTTGCTAGATTTCCGCCGCTTCGGAGGCACGCTCTACAATCGCACCGCCTTTGCCGGCGCAACTACCGGCCAGCAACTTCTTTACGCGCTTGACGAACAGGTCCGCCGCTACGAATCCGAAGGAAAAGTAAAAAAACACGAGCATTGGGAATTTTTATCAGCGGTGCTCGATAGCAACCGCGTGGCTCGCGGAATCTGCGCCATGGATTTGCGTTCCATGGAAGTCCGCACCTTTCCCGCCGACGCCATCATCATTGCCACCGGTGGCATCGGCGCAATCTTCGGCAAGTCCACCAACTCGGTGGTGTGCACGGGGTCCGCGCAGTCCGCGCTCTATCAGCAGGGATGCTATTACGCTAACGGCGAATTCATCCAAGTTCATCCCACATCGATTCCCGGCGAAGACAAGCTGCGGCTGATGTCCGAATCGGCGCGGGGAGAAGGTGGGCGCGTATGGGTCCCGAAAACCGCTGGAGACAAACGCGACCCACTCTCCATCCCAGAAAAAGACCGCTGGTATTTTCTCGAAGAGTGGTACCCGAAATACGGCAACTTGGTTCCCCGCGATGTAGCCACCCGCGCCATTTTCAAAGTCGTTTACGAGCACAACCTCGGCATTGACGGCAAGCCGATGGTCTATCTTGACCTCACTCACATCGACCGCGCCACGTTAGACCGCAAACTCGAAGGCATTCTGGAAATTTACGAGAAGTTCGTAGGCGACGATCCTCGCGAAGTACCGATGAAGATTTTTCCCGGCATGCACTACACCATGGGCGGCCTGTGGGTCGATTTCAATCAAGCCACAAACGTTCCCGGAATTTTTGCCGCGGGCGAATGTGAATACCAATATCACGGGGCAAATCGCCTCGGCGCAAATTCCCTGGTGTCGTGCATCTTCGGCGGATTCACCGCGGGACCAAATGCAGCTCGCTATGCCCGCGATCTACAGACCGCCGCCACCAACGGCCATTTTGAAGCCGAGCAAAAAAAACAACAAGACCAAAACGCTACCCTGATGAAGGCGCAGGGCAACGAAAACCCATTCCAACTCTGGCGCGAGCTAGGTGAGTTGATGACGAAAGATTGCACCGTGATCCGCTACAACAAGGCCTTGCAACAGACCGACGCCAAACTGTGCGAAATGCTCGAACGCTTCCAGCGAATAAATTTGAGCGACCGTTCGCAATGGGCCAACACCTCAGTAATTTTCTCGCGCCAGCTATATAACATGCTGCAACTTTCGCGCGTCATCGCGCAAGGCGCCGCACTGCGGGATGAATCCCGTGGCGCGCACTATAAACCGGATTTTCCCGAGCGTGACGACAAGAATTTTCTTAAGACCACGAAAGCCTATTTCGCCCCCGACGCCGATGAGCCAAAGTTTGAGTTCGAAGCCGTAGATACTTCACTCATTCCGCCTAGGCCCAGGAAATATTAGGTCCCTGAACTTCCGTATGCTTGAACTCTTAAAGTACCTCTTCCATGACCTAAAGTAGTTTCCTTCAACCATGAAGGCTCTTTTACTCTCTAAGTATCGACATCTCGAAATTGCTGATGTGCCGCGCCCAGAGCCGCGAAGCGGGGAAGTCACGGTCCGCGTCGCCGCCTGTGGCATTTGCGGCAGCGATGTTCACGGATACGACGGCTCTTCGGGCCGACGCATTCCTCCGGTCGTCATGGGGCACGAAGCGGCCGGCACGGTGTCAGACCTTGGCCCCGAAGTAAAGAAATTTTCGGTTGGTGATCGTGTCACATTCGACTCGACAATTTATTGCGGGTCCTGTGCGTTTTGCCTTCGAGGGGAGATTAATCTCTGTGACCGCCGCGAGGTCATGGGAGTTTCCTGCGCAGATTATCGGCGCGCGGGAGCATTCGCCGAATACGTTACTGTTCCCGAGCGAATCGTTTATCGCCTGCCATCCTCGCTTTCGTTTGTGGAAGCGGCAATGTTGGAAGCGGTAGCGGTTACGCTCCATGCCGTCGCACTCTCCGCTTGCAACACCGACGACAGCGCCGTCGTAATCGGATCAGGGATGATCGGCTTGCTCACCTTGCAGGCATTGCGCGCGGCGGGGTCTGGGCCCGTCTATGTTGCCGACGTGGATGGTTCCCGCCTCAAACTAGCTTCACAACTCGGCGCAGACGTCACATTGCACTCTTCCGGACCTGAACTGGTCGCAGAAATTATGCGTTTGACTCATGGCGTTGGAGTAGATCTGGCAATCGATGCAGTAGGAATTAGCGCGACCGTCGCGACCGCCATCGAGTCCGTCCGCAAAGCCGGAAGAGTAACACTAGTCGGAAACATTTCTCCCGAGGTCTCATTGCCCCTACAGAAAGTGGTGACACGGCAAATCCGAATTCAAGGCTCGTGCGCCTCCGCCGGCGAATATCCGCAGGCCATCGACTTAGTTGCAAGCGGTCGAATTCAGGTGAAGCCACTGATCTCAGCAACCTCTCCCCTAGAAGACGGCCCTGAATGGTTCGAACGCCTGCACACCCGCGAACCAAATTTAATGAAAGTTGTGCTCACTCCTGGAGCCGCCGATGAATAATGATAGCGACCTCTTCGATTTGACAGGTAAGACCGCCGTCGTCACCGGCACCAGCCGTGGCCTTGGTCAAGCGATGGCCCGTGCCCTGGCAAAAGCTGGCGCCGATCTCGTGCTTACCAGCCGCACGGAGTCGAGCTTGGAAGATTTCAAATCCGAAATTGAGTCCATGGGACGACGTGCTATCGCGCTTGCACTCGATGTGCGTAGTCTGGAAAGTATTCAGCAGATGGTCGCGCAAGCGGACACAGCTTTCGGACATCTCGACATTCTGGTCAACAACGCCGGATGCAACGTCCGCAAGCCCGCTCTGGAAGTGACCTGGGACGATTGGAATTTGATCATTGATACGAATCTTCGTGGAAGTTTTTTCGTGGCGCAAGCAATAGCGCGCGGAATGATTTCGCGCCGTTACGGCCGCATCATCAATATCGGATCCGTCACCAGCGTCGCTGGATACGCCGGTCTCGGCCCCTATGGTGCCAGCCGGGGTGGAATCCGGCAGCTTACAATGAGCCTCGCCGATGATTGGGGCCCGCATGGCGTGACCGTGAATTGCCTCGCACCCGGCTGGTTCCATACCGCACAAAACGACGCGCTCTATCGCAACAAAGAATGGGTGGAATACATCCGCGACCGCATTCCGGTGAAGCGACCCGGCGAGCCACGCGATCTTGACGGAGCGGTAGTATTTCTTGCTTCCGAAGCCAGCCGTTACGTCACAGGCCAGACTCTGTTAGTGGATGGCGGAATCTCCACCGGCGCAGTCCGTGCCATAGAGAAAAAGTAACGGAATCCAATGGCATTTGTTTGTAGTTAACATTGTGATTAGCGCGATTTCTCCGAATTGACTCAGAGTTTTCTTCCTTTGCCCGTAATGCAGTTCCGGGGGCTCGTTGAATCCATTTTTCCCAGCCGGCATCTGTTTCTGTAAGTATGAAACTCACAGGAAACACCATCCTTATTACAGGCGGCGGTTCTGGCATAGGACGCGGGCTGGCAGAAGCATTTCACCAGCTTGGCAATCAAGTGATCATCGCCGGACGCCGTAAGCAGGCGCTAGATGGGACCACAGCTGCGAATCCTGGCATACATTCAATTGAGTTGGATATCGAAGACGCGGCCAATATTCGTTCATTTACGGGTCGTGTGATGAAAGATTTCCCTGCCTTGAATGTTTTGATCAACAATGCGGGCATCATGCGACCTGAAAATCTGCTAAAACAGCAACCAGATCTAAAAGATGCGGAAGCAATTATCGCCACCAACCTGCTCGGCCCGATTCGACTTACGGCGGCGCTTCTGCCCTCGCTTCTACAGCAAGAAGCATCGGTGATTATGAATGTAACCTCAGGACTGGCTTTTGTGCCCATGAGCGCCACCCCTAGCTACAGTGCTACCAAGGCCGCCGTCCACTCTTACACGCAGTCCTTGCGCCACCAGCTTAAGTCAACTTCGGTCGAGGTGCTGGAACTCATTCCCCCTTATGTGGCGACAGACTTGATGGGCGGAGCCAAAGATCCGAGGGCAATGCCTTTAAAAGATTTTGTCGTTGAGGTGATGGCTATTCTGGCGAATCATCCGGAACAAAAAGAGATAACCGTAAGAAGGGTCGAGCCGTTGCGTTGGGCCGCAGAAAAAGGCAAGTTCGATGCCACTTTTAAGGGATTAAACGACTCATTGTAAAAAAAAATCGCCCCATCCCGTAAGCTTGGCATGGGGCGAAATCTTGCGTGAAATACTACGCCGCTGGTTTCTTGCCTTTTCGCCCTGTTGTGTCAACATCGACGTTACCGTCTTTGTCGACGCGCAGTTCTTCGTGACGGACATTTTCAGATACCGTCTCTTTGTTCTGCACCTGTCGCTTACCAACCCGCACTTCTTCCGTCACAACCGGTTGCTTTTCAACGCGAGCACGCTCTTCCGAGAGTTGCACTCTCACTTCTTTCCCGCTACCGAAATCGCTGGTGTCGCCAGCCTGTTGCCCTGAGACTGGTACTCGCTCGATGACCAGTTCCTCACGCGTAACAGGCACTTCAACCGTCTGATTTTCGGTGATCACTTCTTTTCTTAAACGAACTTCTCCCCGCTGCACTCTTTCGCGGAAGGTTCTCAGAACTTCGCCGCGTAATTGTATGCGGTAATCTTCGTCGCTTCCCGCACTTTCGCCAACCCTCTCACGACCTGCGCCTTCAGTTTCCAGACTCTCAAAACCGCTCTCCCTAAGGTCGCCTCCTGCTTCCTCGAGAATCTCTCTCGCTTCCTGAAGGCGTGATCCCGTTACTGTCACCAGGGCCCCACCTTCTCCGATGCCGCGGTAGTAATAATCCCCACGATTCTGGTCCCAGTTAAGGCCAGCAGACGTATCCCGATAATCAACCTGGCCGTAGGAATCTCCAGTAGTGGAGTCTCCCTCAAAGAAGTTTTTGATCTTTTCCCAAAGGCTTTCGTTGTTTCCCTGCTGGCCAGCGGCGTGCGTGCCAGACGAGGAGGTCTTCGCGACCGGGTTGACGTCGGCGTCCGCCACCTCTTCGCCACGTGCAATCACTCCGATTTCACTTGAGGTGAAGCCCGCGTCCTTAAGGTCAGCCACCGCTTCATAAGCTTCCTCTTGGTTCGTAAAAAATGCTATGACTCGGTTATCAATCGATGATTGTGTAGAACTGGGGGAGTTCGTCGCCATTTTTATTCTCCTAATGAAGTTGGCCGTGATTTTATTCCGGCAGGTTGAAAGGTGGGGGCGAGCGAACTCGCCCCAAGATTAGATCTGTCTACGCTGCGCGCAGAGAGTAATCCGAAGATGCGTCCGAACCGTGCTGTTTCACCATCTTGTTGTAGTTGCCCATGATTAAAAACGGCGCTGTCCATTGACCCACAAACAGCGCCCAATTGTCCTTGCCTGTAATTTTCAATAACAGCGACGTCGCCATGGCTCCAACTGCCAACCCCAAAAATACGCTGGAGGGCACCTGTGAAGTCTGTCGCTCGATCGTTCCTGTTACCGCGTCTTCCCGTGAATCACCACGTCCTACTTTGGTTTCCATTTCTTACCTCTTCTCGAGAAATTTCTACAGAAATAACGTTAAGTCGCGGGGCGAAACTCCACAATCGGGTTCACACGTTACGATCTGTAGGGAATCTCCCTAGCTGCACTAGGGAAATTACAATAGCGAAGGAACAGGAAGGAACTTCAAGGGGTGGAAGAAAGGGTTTCGCGTCCCCGATCTCGGAATGACATTCAAAGTGTTGTCATTCCGAGCAAGCGGGGAAGGACCTTCTTATTACTGCTGGGGCGTTTGTTCGGATTGTTCTTTTTGCATGTGCTGTGACATGTGTGCCTGGTGCTTCGCTCGCATTTGAGCGAACTTCGTTTTCTGATCCGGAGTTAGAAGCGCATATGCCTGCGACATTATCTTCGCGTGCTCCACCTCCAATTGCACATGTGTTTGCGACTCTTGTGTAGCCAGGGCTTGGGCCTTGGCTTCGTCAAAAGCGCCGCCTGTAGCCAATTGCATCATCTGTTCATGCGCTTGACGCTCTTGCGCCATGAGTGGTTGCAGGGTGGGTTTTTCGTTGGCGATGATCTGCTTGATTTGGCTTTGCTGAGCATCGGTCAAATCAAGCGCTTTGGTGAAAAAGCCGAGAATGTGTTCCTCCTCGAATTCGCCGTGATGACCCGGCCCTGGGCCGCCCCCCATTTCTTGTGAAAATGCGAAGCCTGCCATCAGCAAAAGCGTTAGTCCTGCAACCAAAAATTTCATCTTATTTCGTTTCACGTTTAGTCCTCCTCAACTGTCTTCAGGACGCGATGTCCGCTGTCCTCAATTTGCTTTCACTTATCCAAACACGGGATCGCCTGAAATGTAGTAAAAACACAGTCAACGCGAGTAAAGTTTTGTAAAAACGGCTGGACAATTCTTTACTCCTCAAGCATATCCCTTGTGTGAGACTGGAAAAACGCAGATGGACCAGATCCTCATCATCGATGACGACGCGGAATTATGTAGCTTGGTCGCCGAATATCTTGCACCCGAAGGCTTCAAGGTGGAAGCAATTTTCGATGGCAAGCGTGGCCTTGACCGCGCTCTCAACGGCCCTCACGTACTAGTCGTATTGGATGTAATGTTGCCCAGCCTGAATGGCCTCGATGTGCTTCGCCGGATTCGAAGCGTTTCCAAGATTCCCGTCTTATTGCTGACCGCACGAGGCGAGGATGTTGACCGCATCGTCGGCCTTGAAATCGGCGCCGACGACTATCTTCCCAAGCCATTTAATCCCCGCGAGCTCGTCGCGCGCATTCGCGCCATCCTGCGCCGAACCAAAACTGCCCCTCAAAGTGAACCCATCCCAGATGTTGTCCGCGTTGGCGATATTGAGCTGGATCCCGCTACCCGAACGGTGCGACAGAGAGGGATCGCCATCGAATTCACTTCTGTCGAATTTAACCTTTTGGAGGTCTTGCTGCGAGAGGCAGGTCACGTCGTTGACCGTGAACAACTGGCCGATACGGTTCTGGGCCGAAAGTTTTCTCCTTTCGACCGTAGCATCGACATGCACATCAGCAAAGTTCGCAAGAAACTGGGAGATTCGGATAACGGAACGGCACTGATCAAAACCGTGCGCGGAGTAGGCTACATTTTTACCCTGGCAAGAGAACATGCGGAAACCGAAGCCAAATGAGAAGCTTGTTCCTCAAAATTTTTCTTTCCTATTGGCTTGCCTTCGCACTGTTCTTGGTAACAACCATTCTTCTGACCCTGGCCGTTCGCCCTCCCCGCGAAAATGCAGGCATTGAAGCCCAGCAACAGAAATTCCTCGAAGATGCAGTGCAAGCCTACAAAACTGGCGGAGCAGAGGCGGCCCGCGCTTACCTCCACGGCTTGCGCGAGACCCAGCACGTCCACGCCTTCCTGTTCGATAAAGGACGCGACATCTCGGGCCACCCAGCCCCCGAGTGGATAGAACGGGTCGAGCGAGGACAGATTCACACCGCCGAGAGTGTTTGGGGAAGGCTCGGCCCCATGCAGTTTCTGCGGCCATCACTTATCACTCCGGATGGGCATGCCTACAGTCTGGTAATCGAATTACCTTCCAGACACGATCATTTCGGTCCACATGGAATTCCGACCTTGGGGATTCTTATCGCGATTATTTGCTCGGGACTAATTTGCTATTTGTTGACCCGCTTTCTAACCTCTCCCATTGTGCGTCTTCGGGCAGCGACTCAAAAACTATCTGCCGGGGACTTATCGGCCAGAACCGGCGGAAAAACTTCCGGAGGTCACGATGAGATGTCCGAACTGCTCCGCGATTTCGACACCATGGCCGAACGACTCGAAAACCTGGTCAATGCGCAAAGCCGTTTGCTAAAAGACATTTCGCATGAACTGCGTTCTCCGCTCGCACGGCTCAACGTCGCTCTCGAACTGGCCCGCCAGAGAACCGGCCCCGAAGCTGAAAGCGCGCTCCAGCGCATCGACCTCGAAGCCAACCGCCTGAATGAACTCATAGGACGATTGCTCACCATTGTCAGATTGGAAAGCGGCGGCGATACCATGCGGAAAGTTCCCGTTCCTCTAGCAGAAATCATTCGTGAAATTGCCTCCGATGCCGCCTTCGAGGCGCAGGCCCGCCATTGCCGCGTCGAGTGTTCCATGGCAAACGATTGTGTTGTTGTGGGCGATCCCAGCCTGTTAAGTAGTGCGATTGAAAATGCCGTCCGGAATGGCGTGCGCTACACCGCAGAACAGACTGCCGTGGAAATAGGTCTGGAATGCGAGGATGGACGCGAAGCCGTCGTCACCGTTTCTGATTGCGGCCCCGGGGTCCCTGAGCATTCTCTCGACAGACTATTCCGCCCGTTCTATCGAATCGACGACGACCGCGGCCGAGCCACCGGAGGGGTTGGCCTGGGACTGGCAATCGTGCAACGGGCCGTTCACCTGCATGGCGGCACCGTTAAAGCCGAGAATCGCCCAGGAGGCGGTCTCATAATCGAAATCCGCCTCCCGCTGTCAGAAGCCCCCGCGGATTTATGTGGCGCGGAGACTCTTGTCCGCGGCCTTTGACTGGATCTGAAGTGGGCAATCCTTCACGCACAATGGTTGCGACGTTTGCTCTTCCCTCTTATTCCTGATAAACCAATTGATAAGAACGATCTTCATAATTCACGCGATAAAGGCCCCTCGGGCTTGGACATTGCTGGGAGAACAATGCGGATGAAGTTTAGCTGCCTGGCATTATTTTTAGCGTCATCTTTATTAATACTCACAAGCTGCTCGTCCAGTTCTTCTTCTTCTCTAGCCACCGGAACTGGCTACCTCTGGTTGACCGCCCAGGGTAATGCGACGATACAGCCTTATACCATCGCCCTCAGCAGCGGAACTCTAAGTCTTAATGGCAGCGCCGTCCCCAGCGGACCGACGCCCGTGGCAATTGCCGTCACTTCGAAGGCTGATGCTTTGTTCGTGCTGAATAATGGCGCAGGCTCTTCCGGGATTTCCGCATTCGCCATCAATACTGACGGCACCCTCAAAGCTTCCGGCAGCATGGTCGCCGCAGGGCCAACTCCGCTCGGGATGGCAGTCAATCCCGCAGGAACATTTTTGTTCGTAGCCAATCAGGGATCGTTCGACCTCTCCGCGCCCGGCTCCATCTCGGTTTTTTCGATCAGCGGCGCGACCATCACCCCCGTCGCCGGATCGCCCTTCACCACCGAAGCCAGCGGGGCTTTGGCAGGTACCGGGCCAGTTTCGGTTGCGGTAAGCGCATCGGGAAATTATCTGTACGTAGCCAACCAGTTTGAGAACACTGTTGCCTCGTTTCAAGTGTCGAGCACAGGCGCGCTAACGCCGTTGGCTACTTACTCCGTCGGAAGTTCGCCTTCGGCCGTATTCGTTTCAACTGCTCAAGGAACAACCCCCGCCGGACAATATCTTTACGTCGCCAATGAAGGATCAAGCAACATCAGCGCTTTTGCTATCTGCGATGCGCAAAATGGCACCGGATGCTCCACTGTCAACGGCGTTCTCACTCCAGTGATTGGTTCGCCTTTCCCTGCGCAGCCCGGCCCGGTCGCCATTGCTATGGACCCCAACGCCGCTTTTCTCTACGTAGCTGACAAGCAGGCCAATCAGATTTCGCAATATTCCTGGAGTTCCGGTACCGGAGCCTTGACTCCGCTCGCCACCGCGGCAGTTTCCGCAGGAGGCAGTCCAGTATCTCTGGCAATTCGCTCGGGATCTGCCGCCACTGGTACTACCGCAGGAACGGACTACCTCTACGTAGCCAATCTTAACGGAAGCACTATGTCGGCCTACACGCTCAACACTACAACCGGCGCGCTAAACGTTTTGGGGAGCGCCATCACCACTCCCTCGCAACCATCTTCAATAACCGTTAGATAATTTGCCGCACGTGGAACAAAATCAAAATCCGCGTTTGCCTCTCGCTTCAAAATTGCTGTTCCTCATTTCACTTATCATGACAACTTCCGCCCTCGCCGAGCCCCAGGCTGCCATCACCGATCCCAAGCAAATCACCAGCAAGCAAAAAGCGCAGGTCGAACAGAATCAACAGAGCCTTTCGATCGAAAAGTTGTATATGACGCGGTCCATCGGGGCCAGCACGTGGTCGCCAGATGGCAAGACCATCGCCTTCATCTCCAACATCAGCGGACGCAACAACATTTGGCTCGTCGCTTCTAACGGCGGATGGCCCACCCAACTTACCGTCAGCGAGCAGCGTCAGGCCAAACCGGCATGGTCGCCCGATGGAAAGTGGATCGCCTATATGTCCGACTACGACGGCGACGAGCAATGGGACATCTTCTTGGTATCGCCCAAAACCGGTATGGTTGTGAATCTGACTCACACGCGCGAGGTAGCCGAAGAACATCCTACCTGGTCGCCCGATGGACGTTATCTCGCCTACATGGTGAAGCCGCGAGAGTCCTCCGTTTTCGAGATCGATGTTTACGATACCCTGATGCGCGACACCAAACACCTCACCACCGACACCCCAAAAGACAAGATGAACATCAGCCCCATCTGGACGCGCGACGGCAAGCACATCGTGTACACGCAAGAACAATCGAAGGGGACCGATTCGAATATTTTTATCGCGGACGTAGCCTCCGGAAAATCAACCCTGCTCACGCCACACGAAGACGAAAAACTTTATCGCGCCGATGATGTTCACCGTACCTCTGTTCTGATTACTTCCAATGCCGCTAATGGATTCGAAAACGTAGGCCTCCTAAATTTTTCGTTCAGCCCTGATGGAACTCCACGTCCCGCAAAAATCAAATGGCTCACCGAAGATAAGTGGGAAATCTCCGGCGGAAATTTTTCGCCTGACGGAAAACACGTTACTTGGACCGCCAACATCGATGGCTTCCTGAACATATATCTCCATGACTTGTCCGTCAGCAAAACTACTTCCCTGCCATTACCGAAAGGAGTGAACTCGCTCGGCGGCTCTCAATCCGCATTCACCCCCGACGGTTCGCGAGTGATTTACTACCACGATGGCCCCACTTCGCCGCGAGACGTTTGGGTCTATACATTGGCAAGCGCGAAATCGCACCAAGTTACTCACGCCTTACTCGCCGGGGTTCGCCCCGAAGACATGGTCGAGCCGTTTTTGGTTCACTACCCCAGCCGCGACCACAAATGGACCATCTCCGCGTTCGTTTACATGACGTACAACATGGCGCGCAATAACGAGAACGCCGCCGTCGTCTACGTGCACGGTGGCCCCAAGTCTCAGACCATGAACTCGTTCAACCGTTTCATTCAGCACATCGTCAATCAGGGATACATGGTCATCGCGCCCAACTACCGCGGTTCGACAGGATTCGGAAAAGAGTTCGAGGATGCCAACCTCTTCGACATGGGAGGCGGCGATCTGCAAGACGTTCTAGCCGCAGCCGATTGGATCAAACAAACTGGCTACGTCGATCCCAAAAAAATCGCCCTCATGGGCGGCAGCTACGGCGGCTATCTAACCATGATGGGAGTCACGAAAGCGCCCGACGTATGGGCCGCAGGCATACCCATCGTGCCTTTCGTAAACTACTTCACCGAGATCGAAAACGAAGATCCCATCCTGCGAGAAATGGATATCGCGACCATGGGCGATCCGGTAAAAAACAAAGCACTGTACGAAGATCGCTCCCCAATTTTTTTCGTGGACAAGATAAAAGCACCGCTACTACTGCTCGCTGGAGGCAACGACCCACGCTGTCCCAAAAGCGAAACTCAACAAGTGGTGGACGCAGTCACCAAACAAGGAGGCAAAGCGGAACACAAAATCTACGAGAACGAAGGACACGGCTTCGCCCGCATAGAAAATCAAATCGACGCCTACAAACGTGTTTCGGATTTCCTAAAGTCCCACGTCCCCCCAGCCAACTGCGGCTGCTCGCTAACCGACTAACCTCATTTGTGTTGCTGAGTAAGTGAGCTTCCGCTCGAGGAACTCACGCCGTCGAAGCACCCTATACCAACAAAAGGTTCAGACGCGGCGGGTTATTTACTGCTTCTCTGTCACCGAGCCGACATTAAACCCTTCCACCACCATGCGAGGCCGGTCTCCCCGGGCATCCACATCTTGCAACTCAGTTTGAATAGTTCGCTTCTCTCCGGGCATCAGAGAAACATAATTGTCGCTGTAAATAGCAGGAAGAATACGATCTCCGGCTTTCTCGCGCACCGCCTTCAATTTAATCATTAGTGCAGGCTCCGGAGACGGATTGCGGATTTCAGTCGTCAACATCCACCGCTCGCCGGACCGTTCAACACGAGTCGATGATTCCAAATTGACTTTCCCTAATTTGCGAAGCCCCTCATAATTTCCATCTTCCACTCCGCGCCAATAAAAGTTGTCGGAATCCACCACGCCGCCATGCGTCAACTTCAGTCGAACGAAATGAACCGCCGTCAAATTAGCCGGATACACAATCTTGATTGGAGTCACCACGGAGTCTTCGGAACTGTCAACCGCAGCGCTCTTGCTCCACTGCACTGATCCATCCATATTCAATATCTCAACCTGAGCTCTCAGCCCGGCGCGTTTTCCGCCGCTATAATTAACTACCTCAACATTGTCAGTCAGCGGATTCCATTGGATGTGAAGCGGCTCCGACCCTTTCTTGGATCCAAAGTAGCCAGCTGTCGGCTCGAAGTAATAATCGTATGTCTGCCAGACAAACGACGGCCACGTCGGGTGGCTCATCCACAACAACAACCCCATGCGATTTTTGCTCTGCGCCTCGAACATCGCTCGGTACCCGTCGTAATTTTCAAGCTGCGCAAATTCCATCCATTCCGCCAAATTCTCCGTCGGACCAAAACTCTTATCTATCAACATCCGGTAATCCGATCCTAACTGTGCTCCGGGAGCGGTGAAATCATGCATTCCCCAATCGTTGCTGATGGGCCACTGGCTTGCCTCAGGCATCATCTGCTTCAGGCTGTCCATCGAAACGATGTTCGGCATTCCTAGTTCGCTGTGAAGTTTCGGCGTGGCCCGCTGTTCGAAATAAAACTTTACCGGCATCGCATGATATGGCCCTCCGCCGCTTACGGGACCTGCCGCGGAATGTGGGAAGTATCGAATCGACGGGTCCAAATCCGACAGCAATTTTTCCAGCCCGCGCTCCAACGGAGGAGGAGGATCGCCCTCGTTACGCCCGCAATAAAGTCCGACTGAGGGATGATTTCTTATCCGCGCAACCGTATCGGTCGCGTTGCGCATGAACATATCGTTGTCATTCGGCTCAGGCCCGTCATACGGGTTCGCCAGCCAAAAGTCCTGCCATATGACGACCCCGTATTTGTCGCATGCGTCGTAAAAACGGTCGTCCGCAGTCTGCCCCACCCAATTGCGGATCATGTTGAAATTCGCTTCTTTGTGATATCGCACCGCCGCCTCAAACTCGCGTGTACGATACCGCAGCATCGACTCCGAAAATCCCCAGTTCCCCCCGCGCGGGATAAAACGCCTTCCATTGATAAAGATTTTCAGCGCCTCGCCATCGTTGCCGTAAGTGAACTGCCTGACCCCAGCGCGGAAAGCTTTGACGTCAGAAGCTCCACCTTTCTCCGACTCGAAGGACACTTTGACGTCGTATAAATTTTGGTCTCCGTATCCCGCCGGCCACCACAGCTTCGGATTCGCTAGTCTCAACCCTGGAGTCGAGTTGGGATCGAACTTCACACTACTCGAGCCAACGGCTGGTACTGTCACTCGCTTTTCGAAAGAGACATCTCCGAAACTTCCTTTCAGCACGCCGGTCACAGCCCTCTGTTCAATATTGCGAACCGTTACCTCGACGCTCACATCGGCGCGATCAACATTAGGCAGCGGAAGCGTGGTCGACACAAATGGACGCTCGACAATCACCGGTCCAGTCGTCGAAATATAAACGTCGTTCGGAATCCCTGTGTTGCGCCCGCGTATCGTAGGGATCCAATCCCACCCAATCGAAGCGTGATATGTAGGATTGTCTGCCCCCAGCGCTCCGCCATTCCAATCGGACACTTCGTAGGTCTTTTCTTTGACGCTTCCGGCAGTTGCGTTCTTTCTGATCAACACTGCCAAACCATTCTTCATGCCGGGCCGCAACAATTTCGTTATGTCAAACTTTCCGTGCATGAACGCGCCTTCAATGTTGCCTAACTTTTGACCATTGAAAAAAACTTCTGCCTTCCAATTAATGCCGTCGAAATTCAGCCAAACATGCCTTCCTGCCGCAGGCTGCGGCACGACAAATTCATCTCGATACCAGAAATCAGACCAAAAATAGGAATCAGAAATCATCAGCTGATTGTTGCCGTAATTAGGATCGGGGATCGCGCCGTCATCCAGATAACTCGTTAAAACAGTCCCCGGTACCGTTGCCGGCAACCAATCCGTGGTTAAGAAGTCGGGCTGGGAAATCATTTCGCCGCTGGCTGAAACCTGTGGGCCACGCTGCAATCGCCAGGAACCCCGCGCCAGATCAAACTTCGCATCCGAAGGCTGACCTTTAGCTGCTTGCGCTTGTGGCAACGGTCCGCCGCGCCCGAATACTTGCATCTCGCTCAACCCATAACCATCAGCAAAAGCAGGCTTGGTCATCAGCACCCGCACGAAACGCCCACGGCCCGGTTGCGCTAGTTTAATTTCCTCACTTGCTCCACCCTGTGCGGCAAGCGCTTGTATCGTCTCCCAATTTTTAGCGTCCTGAGAAACTTGCAACGAACCCTCCGCGGCGCGCTGAATCCACGACAATACAATTCGGTCAAACGTACATTCCGCTCCCAGATCGACGTAAACCCACTCTTCCCCATTGCCCAGACTCTTCCACGCGCTGGTGAAATCGTAGGGCCCTCCTAAATTAATTTCGTGGTTGTTATCGAACAGAGTTATCTCGCCAACTTGCCACTTCGAAACCCGCGGACCATCCAACCGTACCCGGTAGAAACGCATATGCACCCGCGTCGCCAACACAATCGAAGGATGAATCGCCTTCACGGGCCACCACGGCAGTGTCTTTAACGAATCCGTGTTCCCGCCCGCCTTGCCCAACTCTTTCCAGGTAGTGCCATCATCGGAACCCAACGCCACGCACGTCCACTGCTGATCTTCGGTATCAAGCGTCTGCACTCGTGCCGACACATCGATGCGGTCTACATCGACACCCGTTTCTCGCGGACCCAAATCTAGCTGTACCCATCCCCCCATTCCAGGTATGTCAACGCTAGAAACTTCGTTGTCATCCACCAGATGTTCACGCCGGTTTCGGGGCAGCACTCCTTCTTCGCTTGTCGAGGTCGAAATCCACCGCGGAGGCTTGGTCTCAACGATTCCATCGGTCGCCAGTTGCGCCGTAAGATTAAAGTCGTAACTGCTCGAGGCGTATGCTGGGCGGTGCAGCGCCAAATTGCGATAAGTTTGCCCGTCCACGACTAAGATTGCTCCGTCGTATTCCGCCGGATCCCCAGGATAGATTCCAACTCCTCGCGTAGGTTGTTGGGCACTCAAGAACATCGCGACAGACACCATCAGCACCAGCCACCACCAGCTTCGATATTCCATTTTCATTGCATCTCCGCGCAGTATCTTATCAACTCTTACAGAGTTGCGTGATCAGCATTTAATATTCCGCCAGCCTCCAAAGCCATCTATCATCGAATAGTTCATCGCACCTATCCGATGCCGCACCGCATTTTCATCGCCGACGACTCCGATCCCGTCCGCAGCGGAATTCGGCATTTGATTGAGTCGCACGAAGGCTGGGAAATTTGCGGAGAAGCACGAGATGGCAAGGAAGCAATCCAGAAAACTCTCGAACTGATGCCTGACGTAGCGGTACTCGATTTCTTCATGCCCGTGACCAACGGAATTGTGGTTGCGCGCGAAGTCGCAACCAAATGCCCTGACACACGCGTGATCCTCTGTTCCATGTACCTGGATTCGCAACTCGCCGACCTGGCCCGGGAAGCGGGCATCGCCGGAATTCTTTCCAAAAGTAATGCCGGTCAGATTGTGGATTGCATCGAGACCGTCTTGCGCGGCGAGACTTACTATAAGTCGTCAATTTAATCTTGCTGGCAATGTCGATCTTTTCCCACCGTCAACAGGTTTCCGCTATCATCTTTATGTTACAAAGTCCCATTGCACAGGAGATTTTATGCAGCTGAATTCATACCTGAGTTTTAACGGAAACTGTGAAGAGGCCTTCAATTTTTACGCAAAATGCCTCGACGGCAAAGTCGAAGGCGCGTTCACCTACGGAGAGTCCCCCACGGCGAAAGACGTTCCCGCGGAGTTTCAAAAAAAGATCATGCACGCCACGCTGGTGGTGGGCGATCAAAACATCATGGGCGCTGATATGACGGCCGACCGTTACCGCAAACCAGAGGGAATTTCACTCTCCATTGGGATCAGCGACGCCGCCCGTGCAGAAAAAATCTTCCGCGCTCTATCAGACGGAGCCAACGTGACCATGCCCATTCAGGAGACCTTTTGGGCTGAACGCTTCGGAATGCTAACTGACAAATTTGGAATCCCCTGGATGGTCAACTGCTCCAAATCTATGTAGCTGAATTCGAGTCCGTTCAAAGATAAAACTGTCATCACGAGCGCAGTCGAGAGACCTTGAGTTTGATCTCAGCCGGGAAAGCACCGTCACCCGACTTCGTTCGAATCATTTTCGCAGCCGCCGCAGCTCGCTGACTAGCCTTTTTTTAAATCGGCCCGCATTAAAAGCACGATTATCATCGCGGTCAACTTCGTGATGATTTCTTTGCCAAGGCCTCGGACCCAGTTGGTTCCAGGAACGGTTGCACATCAATGCGCTCGTAACGCACTTCCAGCACGGTCAAGTTTTCCGTGCCGCCCGGCAATTGCAGGACTACGCTGTCTCCCGGTGCCGACTTCATCAGCGCGCGTCCGAGAGGAGACACCCAACTGATGTGGTTGCGGTCGAGATCGACCTCGTCTGTGCCCACGATGCTCACCACTCGCTCGGCTCCGGCGGCATTGGCGTAGCGCACGGTCGCTCCGAAGAATGCCTTCGTTGCCGCCTGTCCCGCTCTCGGCGCTTCCGGGTCGACCACTTCCGCGGCTTCGATTCGTTTGGTGAGAAAGCGAATCCGCCCATCGATCTGGCGCAGACGGCGCTTGCCGTACTGATAGTCGGCGTTTTCACTGCGATCGCCGTTGCCGGCAGCCCACGCCACCACTTCCACCACGGCAGGGCGTTCCCTCGTGAGCAGAAACCGGTGCTCATCTTTGAGGCGCTCCAATCCGCTCGGCGTGATGTAGTTCTTGACCGGCGTCGCGGGCTCGTCCGCTTGTGGTTTTCTGGTAAACCCTTTCCGCATCTCGTGATTTTTTCACGTTTTCGGGGGCTGGGGGACGGCGGTCGTTTTATTTGTTTGGCTTCCCCGGCGGGATTTACCGCCACCTGCATTTGTCTGATCCCACTCATCCGCAAAAGGCGCGGATGAGTGGGGCACCCGGCCATAGCTTACACTCAAACAACATGCTCAACCGGGGCTATGCCTATACCACAATCGTCGGCAGCAAATATCATGGACGAACCCTGGTCTCGCACTTGGCAAGCCTTTACCCACACTCAACATTAGAGGCCTGGCAACAAAATCTGAACAACCGCGACGTGACGGTCGACGGCGTGACCGCATCCGGAAGCGAATCGCTTACTTCGGGCCAAACCCTGGTCTGGAACCGTCCACCATGGATCGAACCAGACTCTCCTCAGCACTTCGAAGTTTTGTTTAATGACCCGCATCTGTTGGCCGTCAACAAACCTAGTGGACTGCCGACCCTTCCCGGCGGCGGCTTCATGGAAAACACGCTCTTGCACTTGGTGCAAAAGCAAACCCCGAACGCAAACCCTGTCCACCGGTTGGGCCGAGCCACTACCGGCATCGTCCTCTTCGCCAAAACACCGCAGGCGGCCGCTAAACTAGGCGCAGACTGGAACACACCCAGAATTCAAAAAATCTACCGAGCGCTGGCGCAAAACATTGCACAGCACGACGCCTACGAAATTCTCACACCCATCGGCCTTGTACCGCACCCGCGCATCGGTTCGGTGTGGGCCGCCAACCCGAGTGGCAAACCGTCAAAGTCATTGGCGAAGGTGATCTCGCGGGCGTCAGGCAGCACGGCGTCAAGCAGTACGGCGTCGAGCAGCACACCCGGCACCACAACATTTGAGGTAAGCCTAAGTTCGGGACGCCCTCATCAAATCAGAATCCATCTGGCATCCATCGGACATCCCCTGGTAGGCGATCCTCTGTACGGCTCAACCGGCCAGCCTCTTGAAAATCTCCCCGGCCTCCCGGGCGATGGAGGATATTTCCTGCACGCCCAATTTCTGAATTTCCACCACCCCATCACCGGAGAACAAATCCATCTTGAGGCACCTTTGCCGTCTGCATTTTTGATGCATTCGTAGGTTCAAGGGGAATTCAAATCCAGGGTGGCCGAGGATGGCCCTCGATTTGTTTGTGCAAGCAATGGACATAAGTCGTGCCACCCGCCCAAAAGCGCGCGAGGGTGGAAACCGGGGATAGACGGGACGTTCACCGATTTCCATCCGTCGAAACCACTTGCAAACGCTCCCTCTGTTTCCGGGTCCCTCATTTGTAAAGGTGATCTCCGAAGCCAACTAGTGAATCTCTCCGCAGCGGAAAAAGTGGACCTCCTGGACGCGGTATGGGAGAGCCTTGAAGCCGACGCACAGTCGCTGACCGAAACGCAGCGGGCAGAGTTGGACTCCCGCTTGGCCCGGCATGAAAAGAATCCTTCCGATGTCATTCTCTGGGAAAAAGTCCGGGCAGGCCTCCCATTCAATCGCGTTTTCTGCGATTGAGTGGGAAACAATTCAAACTGAGGGCGTTCAGAAGGCCCCAAGAATCAGAGGCTAGGAATTTAAGCTACACAGTCGGATCCCACTCATCCGCGAAAGGCGCGAATGAGTGGGGCATCCGGCAAACCACCGCAATCTGCGCCGCCGCTACGTGGCCGCTGAATTGAGAAAACAGGTTTAATGTTCTCCGCAGATACAAAGAACCGCCCGGAGCTATGCTTCACTGCGACGGACGGCTCACTACCCCCTCAGCTTGCCCCAAGCTACCTCTAGCTAGCCGGGGTGTATGTTCCCATGCAATCCAAAGAGTTGGACTGGTCGGGATTGGCCTTTGATTTACAGGTGCCGTTTGCTTTGCCGCCCTTCATCTTCCCGCCACCTTCCATCAGAGACCATTTGTTGGTCCCGGACTGAAATGCTCCATCTTTCATGGTGCCGGAGAATTCGTATTTATATAGGTTCTTATCGCCGTTCTCCATGCTTTCGATGAATTCACCGTGGCCAGTGACGTCAGCGCCCTTGAGGTAAAGAAACTCGGTGCCGACGCCGGATTTAATCTTGTTTCCCGCGATGTCGCCTTTAACAGCCGTACAGTTGACCTGTTCAATCGCATAGGCGTCACCCGGCTTGTCGCCGACCGGAATGCGGTGCTGATCTGAAGGTTTGTCGCACTTCCATTGGACGTTTGTTTTCCGCTGTGCCAGCGCGACACTCGACACCAGGCACACAAGACATATGACCAGAGACATTCTCTTCATTCGGTCCTCCTTATTGTTGGACATCGGCTTGGTTGAACAGCGCCCTCGACGACAGGAATTGAGGGTGCTGAAAATGATGGTGAATGCCGGTACGAAGCTGTGCAGCGACAGCAACCGTTTTCGGCCTCCGCGTTCTCCATTCACCCCGCTCAGCTTTTTCTGCGAATGAAGCTTACATCTGAACGTGCGCTAAAGATACAAAATAGGCGAAGCACTTATGATCCGATCAGGGAGGGAGTCAGTCACGACTAGGTCTGTGATATGTGAACATCCCCACTTAAGCCAAAACCGGGCTTGAATGGGCCACCCCGTCGCTGACAACTGTACAGAGGTCCCGACCCCTAAATTGAGAACGCCGGATTCCCTTCTATCACCTTCTGCTCGAGAGTCGGACGTTCGTCCTTCCGCCAGAGCCTTGCCGTGTGTCGAACCCGATAGAGGATAGGTCCGCCATCCGGCTGATCCTGGCGAACGATGGGACGCGGCAGGCAGATGAAATCCGTCTCCAGTCGGTCCGCTGCAGCGTGCACTACCGAATACCCGTGGCCGCCCATGTCAACAAAAGAAAGGTGCGGGGACACATCCCGGTTGGAAAGCTGGCGTGCTTTTTGCACGTCACCACTCTTCGCATACTCGAGGCATGACCGAACCCCGTGACGCACCAGCATATTAACGGTTGGTTGCGGATGGTTGTCAGCAGGGCCCTGCCCGAGGAACAGAGCGCGCAGCGGAGCCTCTTTGTGCATCTGATGTTCGAGTGCCTCCACCATTCCGGGCGCGGAGACTGATCCAACCACGAATGCCACCCCTACGGGTTCAAACCGCTTCGGCGGGAGAGACTTTGCCGACAAACCAGCCCAGAAGCTATGCCGATCGCCGGCCACCGTGGCAAACCCGGTAACCGCATGCTGTTGAATAAAATCGTAAATTTCACCGCGCTCCTGATAAGCGCTGCTGACGTCCCCGCCGCCAAAGCCGGCATACCCGGCACCGGGCCATGCGCTTGGCACCATCCCCGGAGGAAGGTTCTGTGCATCGGTACGCATATCCAGCGTCGCAGTTGTGCTTCCCCAGATCTTCCATGCAGCTTTCGAATTCCGCAGTTGTTCCAGAAACCACGCTTTTTGCTCGGCTCCGAGGATGGTCTGCGCCGGATCCGCCTTGCGGAGATTCGGAACTTGCTTGTCCCCGAAACGGATGGTGTTGGGCGGTTTGCCGCCGTTGTAATCCCGGCCGCCATCGAGTATCTCCAGCACCTCCTCAGGCACGAACTCCGGATAGTCCTTATTAGAGAAATCTGCGTCATCGAACTTGGTTCCCGGGTCCTCCGATCGGTAGCTTCGCTCGTCGGTGATAATGAGCTCCACGTTGCGGCCCCAGCGCAGCGACCGGTATCCCTTCAGACTATTGATCGCCGCAAGATTGTTGGCCTCCTGCCCGAGTCCATGCTCGTCGAAAACAGTGACCGGCGCATCCTTCACCTTAGGTGGATTGAACTCTTCTGACGACGGACCACCGCTCTTCACCATACGCGCGGGCTGATACTCAAAAAATGCCTGCATGGCTGCAACCTTGCGTGTCTGCGCGGGACGCGTTTTGCCGTCGAACACCTGCAAAGCTTGCCATCCTTGCCAACTGTACTCATGGTTATCCCACATGGGAACAAATGGCCAGCGGGCACGAGCGTCCTGCAGGTCGGGATCATGCAAGTAGGCACGATACACCGCACGGTAATCATCCACATTCACTGGAATGTGGAAGTCATCAATTTTCTCTCCATGAGGATAACGAACGAGTTCCCTCACCTTGCGGTCGTAATAAGTAGCGAGGTCCTCCGGATACCAGACCAGCTCGTAAATGAAGTCCCCCAAGTGAAGAACAAAACTCAGCCGGTCCTGCTCAGAAGCGTGCTCATCCTCAAAGATCATCCGGCGGTACGCGTTCTGCGCTCCAAGGTTTGCGTTCTGACAACTGACGAACGCGAAGTGGACCGGGCGAGAATCATCTTCGGCAGGCGCCGTGATGGTGCGGCCAACGCGGCTGCCGGAACCCTCAGCATCGGTAAAGCGATACCAATAGACCTGAGCCGGCTTCAGTCCTCCGACCAGCACCCGACAAGTCCAATCCGCCTCCGCCGAAATCGGCACTTTCTGAGTTGCGACCACACGCTGGAACGTCGGGTCGAGAGCCACTTCTACCGTCAATTCTTGGGCGGGTTTAAGCTGCGGATCGGAGTGCGGTTCGCGCCGCGTCCACAGCAATACGCTATTGCTGTCGGGATCGCCGGAGGCTACCCCTTCTGGGAAGAGATCGCGACGCTCGCGCCATGAAATCTTCGAGGGAGTCGAGAACGCGCGGCCCCAAGCCGCCTCCGCACCAAGCACCGCGGCCATAGCCAAAAAATCGCGACGGCTGATATTTCCCATGCTGTACTCCTTCTTTCCGCCGCAATGCTACATTCAAAATCCGCACGCGGATAGTACTCCTCTCAGCTTTGGATGAATAGGTGCAAGACGGGGATAAATAATGATAAATGCGGGACAGAGGGGACTCACCCTTTCTTTGTCCGAGCAGATTTTCCGCCAACTTTTGTAGACACCGTGGGGGCTGGCCGACGTTGGAATTTTCCTTAAATCGTGAAGACGGCTGCCCCACCCGTCCCGTTCCACGCTGGTTTTGGCTCTTGTTCGACCTGCCAGTGCTGGCCCGGCATTTTCTGGCCGGGCTAAACTGGAAGAGGCACGGTGGAAAGAAGGTGCCGTACCGTGAGTTGCTTCTCCAACAATGATCTCTTTCTCAAACATCAATAAGCAGTATGGCAAGCAGTTGCTCTTTGTGGATGCTTCGTTTCAGTTGAATCGCGGCGAAAAAGTTGGGCTGGTTGGTCCCAATGGGGCGGGGAAGACTACGCTCTTTCGGATGGTGGTAGGCGAGGAAACTCCTGACGAGGGCGCGGTCTCTGTCCCCAGGAAGTTGACGATCGGCTACTTTCGCCAGGACGTTGAGGAAATGCAGGGCCGTTCGGTTCTCGATGAAGCCATCGCAGGCAGCGGACGCGTCGGCGATCTGCACCACGAACTCGAAGCCTTGCAGCGGGAGATGTCCGACCCCGACAAGGCCGATGAGATGGACCGCATCCTTGATCGCTTCGGCCACGTTCAGGAGGAGTACGAGCATTTGGGCGGTTACGCACTCGAATCGCAGGCCCGTGAAGTGCTCCACGGACTGGGATTCAAAGACGACCAGATTGACGGCGATGTGGGCGCTCTCTCTGGCGGATGGAAGATGCGGGTTGCGCTGGCGCGTGTTTTGCTCGGAATGCCGGATGTATTGCTGATGGACGAACCGACGAATCACCTCGACATCGAATCCATCATCTGGCTGGAGAAGTTTCTCAAGTCATTTCCTGGCGCGCTGCTCATGACTTCGCACGACCGCGAGTTCATGAATCGTCTGGTCTCAAAGATTGCTGAGATTGATGGCGGCGAGATCATCTCCTATTCGGGCGACTACGATTTTTACGAGCGCGAGCGGGCGGTGCGAGAGAGCAATCAGCAGGCGGCGTTTGCGCGGCAGCAATCCATGCTTGCCAAGGAGCAGCGCTTCATCGATCGTTTCAGGACGCACGCGGCAAAAGCGGCGCAGGTGCAGAGCCGGATCAAGGCTCTCGACAAGATCGAGAAGATCGAGCTGCCCAAGAAACGGCAAGTCGTGAAATTCGACTTTCGCGTGCCTCCGCGATCCGGCGAACAGGTGGCCGTCCTGGAGAATCTGCACAAGAGTTACGGCCCGCGCGTAATTTACGACGGATTCAATCTCACCATCCGCCGCGGAGAGCGCTGGGCCGTCATGGGGAGAAACGGCGCGGGCAAGACCACGCTGCTCAAGATGATTGCCGGAGCCAGTGCTCCAGATGCGGGAAGCGTGCGGCTCGGCGCCAGCCTGTATATGGGCTACTTCGCGCAACAGGCTTTGGATTTGCTCAACTCCGATCTCACCGTCACCGAACAGCTGCAACAAGACTTTCCTCAGGACAGTATCGGGGCGCTGCGAAACCTGGCAGGAGCGTTCCAGTTTTCCGGCGACGACGTGGATAAGAAGATCCGCTCACTTTCTGGCGGAGAAAAATCGCGGCTGGCCATAGCGCGCATGCTCTACAACCCGCCGAATTTTCTGGTGCTCGACGAACCGACCAATCACCTGGACCTTGCGACCAAAGAAATGCTGGTGGACGCCCTCAAAGAGTTTGAAGGCACAATGATCTTCGTATCGCATGACCGCATGTTCCTTCGCGGTCTCGGCTCACGTGTGCTTGAACTGGGCGGCGAGAGCGGCACGGACCGCAATCCCACGGTTTATCCCGGGTCGTATGTTGAGTACGTACAGAAGCTTGGACATGAGGCGCCTGGGATCTATTCGTAGGGCAAAAGGGGCTTGTGCTAAAGACGGCTGCCCCACCCGTCGCGGTGTTCGACGGGTGGGCTCGATGCGGCCCGCACCACGTTCATGGATCACAGCGAAAAGCTTGATGCCTGTGATAGAGGTGGTCCATGGCGAGGCGGCTGCACCGTTATTATGGCGCGGGGTATTTGCATTTCATTACCACCAGCTGCTATCGGCGGCAGCCACTGCTGGGGAACAAGCAGAATCGGGATTTGTTTTTGCGTGTCCTGGAGGAGGTTCGGCGGCGCTATCAATTTGCAGTAATCGGATACGTAATCATGCCCGAGCATGTGCACCTGCTGCTGGGCGAGCCGGAGCGGGGCAATCCGTCGGTCGTGATGCAGGCGCTCAAGCAAGGCTTTGCGCGGCGGCTATTGTGCCAGATGCGGAGAAGCGATTCGTACCAGGGTCTCCTGTGGGATGGGGCTCTGGGAGCAGGCCATGTCTGGCAGCGGCGGTTTTATGATTTTGTAGTATTCACTGAACATAAGCGGGCGGAAAAGCTTCAGTATATGCATCAGAATCCGGTGAAACGAGGCTTGGTTCTGGAGCGAAGTCAATGGGCTTGGAGTAGTTTTCGCCATTATGAGTATGGCGAGCGGGGAGTAATTTTGATGGACGAACTTCAGAAGGCGGAACTTCAAGTACGGAAAAGGGCGTGACCCCGCCGTCACACAAATGCCCACCCGTCGAAAAGCGCGGCGGGTGGGGCAGCCAATTTTTCAAAGCGTTCAGGAAGTCAAAAGCCTGTGGGAGAAAGGTGCGCCAGCCCGCCCAATACGCTTGCTTGATGTCGAAGCTCTGCGACTACTTAATGTGACCGGAAGTATCTTTGACCCGAGCTATCTTTCTCGTCTCCAAAAAGCAAAGTTTCTCGAATGGCTTAGTCGGCGCATCGCTCTTCCGGTAATGCCCGACGATGAGTCGTATGACTATATTCCGACTCAAGCGATCGCCGACTTTCTTGCATCGAACGCAAATCCGCTTCTGCACGGAATTCTTTATCCTTCGGTGCAAGGGGGAGAAGGCAGGTCAAATATTGTGCTGTTCCACAAAGCCGCACGCGTGCAGCCACTGGATGTACCGGATGGAACTGAGATTTCTGTTTCAACTTATGACGAAACCGACGACGGACGAGAAACGAACTACTGGGTATCCGAGAAAGTTCCCCCTTCCAAAACACCGCCGTCTACCTCGGTACTCAACAATTTCACACTTCGTTCCGAGCCACTCAACGAGCCTTGGCACCCCGACACCCGAGAATTTGTGCTTAGATTGAACGTGGCGAGCGTCGTTGTCCATCAGATAAGGGGACTCATATACAGCACCGATCCGTATAAGGTGTCTCGACATCGATTTGAAAAGCGCGAAGCGAAATTTTGAAGGCGGATATTGGCAGTAGAGCGCTCTTATTTCGGCAAACCGTTCGAGCTACACGCCCCCGCGGTACCTAAGGGCGACGATCATCCTGCTGATTTCCAGCGCCTCGGCTGTTCTTCGGAAATCGATGTTCATCGGGATAAAAGCCGTTTTGTGAGACAACCTCTCACCGCTTATGGTATCGAATATCTCCAGCGAGCCGTTGCCATAGTAATCCCAGAGGAATCGATAATAGCTTTCCCCCAACTCGCTTCCAAACTTCCAGTGATCCTCGTTGTATATAAAGTCTCGTAGATCGAACTCCAAGGTTTCTTTGGAGAAATCTAAAATGACCCTGACGATCGTCGGCTGAGTTTCAGGGTCCGTTTCCAGAACAAGAACACCTCCGCTACACGACACCGGACGGTACTCCAGCCTTTTCAAGCATTCATATGGCTGCCGTTCTTTCAAACCGATCATTAGCTTAAACATCTGAGGTAACTCTTGAATGGGCACGCTTTCTGCACGAGTCAGTTTGGCGGATAGTTCATCGCCCAGCAACAGCTTGAATCCTGCCAGCTCATACAGGTGCTCACGCCAGACTGTGTGCAAAGAGGGAATGCCTAGCTCGTGCTCGATGAGCCGTTCTGCGAGAGCCTTGATCAACGAACAGTCAGAGCGAATCTCCATCCTGTCCGAACGTTCATCTGGATCACGTATTGGCCTGCTAAAAGCGTGGGCGATGGCAGTTCGGCCCTGAACATATAAATACTTGCCGATATCGCCGACTGAACTCAACTCTTGCGCACGTTTAGCGGCGTCGAACTTAAGACTCGGTATGCTCCCGTTAATCCACCGCCTTTGATCGTCCGGATGTGAGTGGAGAATGTTCACAATCTTGTAGTAGCTCAGAAACTTGTAGAACTCATTGTCGGAGTTTAGGCCGTCCCGAAAGAGCGCTAGGGCTAGACGCTGCCTGTCATCAGTAGCTACAACGAGATGTTCAAAGTCGAAGCGTGAGATTACATATCCGGTTATGCGCCGTTTTTCGAGATAGTTGAATCGAGGCTTATCTTCATCTTCGAGTCGCGCACCTCCAGCGATGTCGCCGCGCGTTACATAAGCATTGTTGTCCTTCCATGCCATGGCGCTCAGGAAGCGATTGAGCTTCAGACGAATTTGTTGCAGATCTTCTCCAGGCCGAACGAATGTGGACATAACATCGCAGTATTCGTCCATGCGCGGCTGGATGTGAATGGTCAAGCCGTCATATTCGGTCCGCAGAGGCGTCGTCCTCGGATCGCGTTCGTTGGACTCGAAATCGACAACCAGCCAGTGATGTATCTGGCGATTCATTTCTTAGAAGTTCTCTCAGTCATGGTAACAGTCTTCGCCTTATGTTCGCCACCATGATTCGCGGGGGCCCGGGCTTTTGATCGCGCCGACATCACCAAGACAGTGGGTGCGTTTTGTGCAAGGGTGGGCACGATGCTGCCGATACCATAGGTTCTTCTAGAGGGCTGGGCTAAATGCCGCGCGTTCATTCTGTGGAAGTGGTGCACCTGCGGGCCATTTTTTTTATGACGACTCGCGGGGTGATAATACGAGCTCAAACAACGAACTCGTTTATTCCATTTTGGGGGCTCGCCACAAAGCACAGGGCAGAAAGGGACTTGGTGAAAGTCGCCACCTTCAACATTAACAACATCAACAAGCGGCTCGACAACCTCCTGGCTTGGTTAGCGAAAGCTGAACCGGACGTGGTGAGTCTCCAAGAGCTCAAGGCTGAGCAGGCAGCCTTTCCCGTGAAAGCCCTTCGGACTCTCGGGTACGAAGCGGTCTGGCAAGGGGAGCGCTCCTGGAACGGCGTGGCCATTCTCGCGCGAAACCAGGTTCCCGTGCTGACTCGCACAAGTTTGCCGGGAAATCCTGAAGGGCATTTTTCTGAAGATCGTAATCGCGCAGATCGCCAAAATGAAGACCATCAAGCTCGCTACATTGAGGCGGCGGTTCAGGGAGTCCTGATCACTTCCATCTACCTTCCCAATGGGAATCCGCAGCCTGGGCCGAAATTCAGTTACAAGTTGGCCTGGTTTGAGCGCCTCATTGCCCACGCCGCCGAACTCATGGCGAGCGGCGCGCCCGTGGTGCTGGCCGGTGACTACAATGTCGTGCCGACACCGCAGGACATCTATCCGACTCGGTCGTTGGACAACAACGCGTTAATCCAACCCGAGAGCCGACAGGCTTTTGCGCGGTTGCTGGCTCAAGGCTGGACCGACGCCCTGCGGAAGCTGCATCCGGACGGGCCGCTCTGGACATTCTGGGATTACAAATTTGAACGCTGGCAGAAGGACAAAGGCATGCGGCTCGATCACTTTCTGCTGTCTCCGAATTTGTCGGATCGGCTAGTGGACGGCGGTGTGGACCGATGGGCACGTGGGCAGGAAAATGCAAGCGACCATGCTCCAGCATGGATCACCCTAGATCTCTAGAACAGACTCGATCTCAATAAATAAGGGAACTGAGAGTCAGTTCCCTTTTATTACTTAGACAGTCGGCACAACCGCCGAAGTACCCGCAAATTTATAATGTCGTTTGTTGCGGGGGTAGGATTTGAACCTACGACCTTTGGGTTATGAGCCCAACGAGCTACCAGACTGCTCCACCCCGCAGTTGAATCATAGCAACCGCGTTCCATAGCGTCAATTCCAGGGGACTGCGAGTCGTCAAATCTCCGCCGCAGCGAATGCTCTTCTAGAGAGACTCCCCGACAGCTTGCAGACAGGTTCCGCATCATTTCGCCACTCCCTTGTCAACCTCCCTTCTGGGAGTAATAATTAATTTCACTGGAGGCTCGCTATGAAGCGCCGTGAATTTCTTTCCAAAGCGTCGTATGGTGTCGGGGCCGCGTGGTTGGGTTCGAAAACATTTTTTGGGAGCACCCTGGCGCAGCCGCTTCCGCGCAAGTTTGCTGCTGAAGACACGGTTACGCTGGGCAACACTGGCATCCGCACCAGTCGCTTGGCGATGGGCACCGGAACCGTAGGCGCCGGTCATCACTCGAATCAGACCGCGCTGGGAATTGGTGGGCTCTTGAGCCTGCTGCTCAATGGATACGATCAGGGCTTGCGTTTTTTCGACGCCGCCGACACTTATGGAAGCCATCCTCACGTCGCCGAGGCGCTGAAGCATGTTCCTCGCGATAAGGTCACGGTGCTGACCAAAACATTTTCGCGCGATCCCAAGTCAGCGCGCGCCGACCTTGACCGTTTCCGCAAAGAACTGGGGACCGATTATCTGGATGTTTGCCTGATGCACTGCGTCACCGAAGCGGATTGGACTGAGCGCTATCGTGGTGTGATGGATGTTCTTTCAGAAGCCAAGGAAAAGGGAATCATTCGCGCGCACGGATGTTCGTGCCATTCCATCGAAGCGTTGCGCGCGGCTGCAAAGTCTCCGTGGGTTGAAATTGATTTGGCGCGGATCAATCCCATTCAGTCGCACATGGACGACTCGCCCGACAGCGTGGTGAGCGTGTTGCGGCAGATGCGGGCGTCCGGGAAAGCTGTCGTGGGCATGAAGATTTTAGGCCAGGGAGATATGAGGACCCGGGTAGACGACGCCCTCAAGTACGCGCTCTCTCTCAACGTGCTCGATGCCTTCACAATTGGCGCGGAAAGCAAGGCCGAGCAGAATGATTTAGTCCGTCGAATCGCGGCCGCGGCCTGATGGCGTTCAAGCCTCTCGACCTCACGGGACGCACCGCGGTCATTATCGGCGGCACGACCGGCATTGGGCATGGATTGTCTTTGGCACTCGCCGAGGCGGGCGCAGATGTCATTCCCAGTTCGCGGCGCGTCGAGGTTGTGGCCTCCACGGTGGCCGAGATCGAAGCGCTCGGTCGGCGTTCCTTGCGATGTCCCTCGGATGTTCATGATCGCAGTAGCTTAGAAACTCTTCTCAAATCTGCCGTCGCGGAGTTCGGCAAAGTTGACATCATGATTAACTGCGCTGGACGTACGAAGCGCACGCCCACCCTCGACGTTTCCGAAGAAGAGTGGAACGGCATTCTTGAAACCAATCTCACTGGGACGCTCCGTGCCGCTCAGGTCTTCGGTCGCCACATGTTGGAGCGCGGATACGGACGCATCGTGAACATCGCATCTCTCAGCAGCTTTGTCGCGCTGTTTGAAGTCGCCGCTTATGCGGCCAGCAAAGCCGCAGTCGCCTCGCTGACCAAGACTTTGGCAATCGAGTGGGGATCGCGCGGAGTATGTGTGAACGCCATCGCCCCCGGAGTTTTTAAAACTGACCTGAACGCAAATTTATTGAACCGGACGGAACGGGGACGGGAATTTCTGACGCGTACTCCCATGAAGCGCTTTGGAAATGTAAGTGAATTGGCAGGGGCGGCGGTCTTTCTATCATCTGACGCGGCGAGCTTCGTCAACGGCGAAATATTAGTGGTCGATGGCGGATTTTTAGCCAGTGGAGTAAATCAATAAAAGTTTCCGACGGCCCGATTGGCGGCACGCCAGCCCCAATGGATTACTCGACTACTTCGGTCTCAACCTTCCCGTTCGCGCCCATGCGAACGTAAGCCCACGGCGTATGCGGATCATGCGTAAATACGGTGAGCCACTTTTCGGGAATCGCTTTTTTATAATATCGTTTTCGGCTTTCAATCACGTCCAGCGGATATAGATCAAACCCCATTCCCCAGGTGACAGGGATATGAGCGCTAGTCGGAATCAGGTCCGAAATATAGCATGCGGTTTGCCCGCCACTTTTGATAATCACGCCCTGCATATGGCTGGTATGTCCCTTAAAAATCTCAACGGAAATGCCCAGCACCATTTCTTCATTTCCATCAAGCAAATGCATCTGGCCGCTCCGCACCAGCGGATCGTAGTTGTCGCTGATGTAAGAAATCGTGTCCCGCTCTGAAGGCGATTGCGCCCGCTCCCATTCACCTCGCTGCACGTAATATTTTGCGTTGGGGAAAGTAGGGTGAATAGCGTCGCCGTCGCGCACCGTGTTCCATCCGCAATGATCGAAGTGCAGATGAGTGTTGATGACGATACCGATTTCATCGGGAGGAATTCCGGCGGCATTCAAATTTGCGACCAACTGTGCTGGCTGCCCGTAAATTCCCGCCATCTTTTCTGTGAGCTTATTTCCGATTCCGGTTTCAATCAGTACGGTTTCGCGGCCAGTGCGGACCGCTAATGAATTCAATCCGGTGAGCACGCGGTTTTTTTCGTCCGCAGGCGCTTTCTTTTCCCACATGACCTTCGGGATGACGCCGAAAAAAGCTCCTCCATCAAGGTAATAAGTGCCATCAGACACCACCGTCAATTCAAAATCGCCCAGATTCCTGCGATTCATCTCCACCTCAATTCCTTGAACCGCTCAACTAGGCATTCCACTCGCATGCTAAAATTAGTCGCCTTAACTTCCAAGATGGCCTCTGACGTTCAACATCTCAGCGAACTGCAGAAATTCGACCGGGAAATCCTTCGCTTAAAAGACGAAATCGCGGCCTTCCCGAAGCGCATCGCGCAAATTGAACTACGCCTTGCCGGAACCAGGGCCCATTTGGAAGCGGCAAAAGCTGCGGTAAAAACCGATGAAGCCGCTCGCCGTAAGCTGGAAACTGCGATTCAGGATTCGCAACTGAAAATCTCGAAGTATCGCGAGCAATCCATCAGCGTCAAAACCAACGAACAATATAAGGCATTGATGCAGGAAATTGAATTCGCAGAAGCCGATATCCGTGCCAACGAAGATAAAATCCTCGACCTGATGGTGAACTCCGAAGCCCGCGAGAAAGACGTGAAGGCCGCGGAAGCCAGGCTCAAAGCCGAGACCGCCGAAATTGAAAAAGAAAAGAACGAAGCGCGCCTCCGTACCGCTGAAGACGAGAAACAACTGGCTGAATGGAATGCAAAACGCGATGACGCGCGAGCGGGGGTGGGTGCCGATCTTCTGCGCCACTACGACCGTGTACTAAAATTTCGAGGCACTGGCCTTGCCGAAGTTCGAGATCAAAAATGCATGGGATGCCAGGTCATGCTGCGTCCTCAGACTTACAACGAAGTCCGAGGGGGCAACTTGGTGGTTTGCGAATCGTGTCAGCGGATTTTGTATTTCGATCCTGCAACCGAGATTGCAGTAGAGCGTCCCAGTCTAACCGCAAAAAAACGCACACGGCCCAAATCACACATCGACCGTGCTTGGATTTATCGCCCCGATTTCGGAGAGACTGGAGAAGTTTTTTTGGCTTTCGTCAACGCCAAAGGAAGCTCCAGCCGGCGCGTTTACGATGCCCATACCGGCAGAAAAGTCGGCGACACCGAAATTCAAACCGGAGATTTCTCTCACGCCTTCGCGGCTGACGTCAACGCAGGAATTCTGCTGAACAGCGGCTTAGACGAACAGCAGCTGGAAGATTGGAACCCGGAGCTGCCAATGACGATACTGGATGAACTAAACGGCGACCTGAAGATCGCGCGCGCCGAAATATCAGCGCCCGAATCTCATCCTGCGCAGCAAACTACCTAATTGCTGATCCTGCGCTCCCCCTGCAAACAATCTCTACGATAGGATATTGCCTTCGGAACCAGATCGATGGAAGCGCATGCAGTCCGGTGACTGCCCTAGTCTTCAAAACTAGTGGACGACGGGTCACCCCGCCGTCGGTGGGTTCGACTCCCATTCGCTTCCGCCATCTTGACGACATACTTTCCTACGGAATCTTGAACCCACCGATAAATCCGAATCCGTTGCCACCGTTTTGATCGATATAAAAGATGTCCTCAGGCAAGCTGCCAGTATTTAGAATCCCAGTGTTTGTGGCGTTGCCTTTGATATCTGTAGTGAAGCCATTGCCGGTGGCCCCAACTGAATAGCAATCCGATCCTTGAAACAGATCGCATTGGACAGCAATAAAATTTGTATTCGGGGAGGTCCCGACAAGGTTGGTATCCAGCGAACCTGACGAGTCCAGCGTCACAAACCCCGTCCACAACGGATCTTGCGGCGGCGGATCCGATGGTTGGGTCCACGTGCCTTGGCCGTTGACCGTTGCCTGAGGTTGCAACGTCGCGTAGTACACCGATTGAGATCCAGCAACCAAACTCGTGGCGTAAACTTCATTGTTATTTGCGAAGAGCTCGAAATCGCCCGCCCAGCTTCCTGAGGGGAACTTGACCGTCGTGTTGATCGAGCCGCTGCCATCGGATTTTAAATTACTGACGTTGAAACAGTTGGGATACTTGTTACTTGGTGCGGGACAAAATTCAAGGTTAAAGGTGGTGTTGGCCGCGGCCTTGTTTAATTGCACGGTCACCACTCCGGAGGCGTCAACAGTTACCTGCCCTACTGGAGCTGGAGGTGAGTTGTGAATGAACAAGGACACGTCGTACTGCAAGGAGTTGCTGCTGCCCACTATGAATGTAAAACTCTTATGTTGAAGGCGGTTGTCATACCCGGCCGAATAAACATCCGCTCGATGCGATCCTAGAGATGCGCCAAACGACTCATCCAGGAATGAATAATCAGAGTATGAATTGAAAGATTCCGTTACTTTGCCTCCGTCAATCCACAACTCAGTCTTACGAAGAGGCGATGTGTATGCAGCCGCTATCGAAAACCTCACCGGCGAAGTAACCGTGCTTCCAGCTATGGGAGAGCAAACCGCGATCCCCAAAGTAGCGTTAGGCGGATTACAGGCGGGGAAATTTCCTGTAGTGGTATTAGTCAGGATCTCCAAAAAGTCGTCAGGGACCGACTGCTGCCCGCCCCCAAAAGCCACCAGATCAGGCTTTGTATCGTGATTGTACCTTCCCACTAGAAGGCCCTGAAGGCCGACCGACTCGCTAACAGAATAGACATATTGTTCTTGTTGATAGCTGCCGTCGAACTTCCCTAAAAGAATGGCCACGGATGCTGAGCCAACCGGGTTCTCTATCAAAGCTATGTCCCGGATGCCGTCGCCGTTGAAATCTGCCGCGACGGGTGAAAAGCCTGGGTTTTGCAGGCTCACATCCTGCTCGGTGAAGGTTCGGTCGCGGTTGCCGTGCAGTATATTCAATTGGTTGGTTCGAGGATTTTCGGCAATTAAGTCTGAATTCGGGTTGCCGTCGACATTATCTGACACAAAATTTAAGTCGTCTTGGTAGCTGTAAGTACTCGGCGTTGAAAAATCGCCCCTACCATCGCCGTAGTAGATGGCCACCTCACTCGAGCAACGAGGACATGCCCCCGCGAACGTCACCGCCAGGTCTGCGTTCCCATCGCTGTCGTAGTCTCCAATGTAAAGATTTTGCGCAAATGAATTGGTAGCAATTTTAAACGGAGCCGAAAAGGTGCCGTGCCCCGTTCCATACAACAATTTCAAGTTGGCGTGATCGTCGGCCAAAACCAGATCGAGCTTTCCATCGCGATTGAAATCCGCCGTAACAACTGCGGTGTTGTGGAATCCTCCAGGCGTTGAAAAATTCCACGAAGGATAAAACGTGCCATCTCCCTTATTTAGGAAAACGTAATAATTTGCTGAATTTTCGACCTCGACAACGTCCACTTTGCCGTCGCCATTAAAGTCCCCCAATGCGATCGAAGCCAGATAGCCATTGTTATAAGGCGACCCGTAGAAAACGGGAGCGTTGTATCCTCCGCTTGAATTCGACAACGTTACGTAAAACCCCGTCTTCCCACCGTTATCCATTCGAGCGCTAACGATATCGAGTATCCCATCGCCGTTTAAGTCGGCTTGGGCACCGGGAATTCCTTTGTTGGGGTATTGCGATGGAGAAAAAGTTACCGTTTGAGAGAATGCAATGCTTGAGAACGCGATCAGGCAGCAAATTGAAAAAGAACGCATGGAACACTCCTAAACCAGGTATTAGAGCGGTATTCGCCCCAGAAAGGTTGCTCAGACTGTTCGCGACTCCGTCTTTTCAACCTGCTTGCCCTTCTGTGCAAAACGTACCAAACTTTCTCTACCTTCGATTTTAAAAAGCCGCTATAGTTATTTCGCTCGCGATTCGCTGACGACAACTGACCTGTATTGATGGCAAGGAAAAGCGGTTCCACCATCTCGCAGGACGAGTTGTACCCGCCGCCCGGGGTACACGAAGAAGCGCGTCACGAATCCCATTCGCGCGACTTGGACGACGCGCGCCTTCTCGATCTCGACTCCGAGCAAGAATCGCCTTTTCTCCGGGGACAAAAACGCGTCTCCGTCCGCCGCGGAGCCATCCCCAAAAAAACTCTTACCGGAATTGCTTGGGCCGCACTCGCCGCGTGCGTTGCCCTTTTTTGCATAGCAGGAGTTGCCTCGCTTTATCACTACGGGGAGCATTCGTGGCGGTTTCGCGTTGATTCCAGCGACGATATTGATGTGAATGGGAATCACAACGTGACCCGCGCGCAAATCATGGAAGTAATGGCAGCCGACATTGGACGCAACATATTTTTTATTCCTCTGGCCCAGAGAAAATCGCAACTGGAACAGATTCCGTGGGTGCGGTCGGCCAGTGTTATGAGGTTTGCACCCAACCGGATCTCGGTCCAGATCGCAGAACGCACTCCGGTCGCATTTGCGCGCATCGGTTCGAAGATTTTTTTGATCGATGCCCTCGGCACCCCCATGGATTTGCCCGCCGGCAAAAAGAAATATTCTTTCCCGGTAATTTTGGGAATGAATTCCGGTGAACCCTCTTCCACTCGCAAAGCGCGCATGAACATATACAACGACCTCATTACTCAGCTCGATTCGGGCGGGGCACATTACTCCCAGGATTTAAGCGAGGTTGACCTTTCCGACCTGGATGATGTGAAAGTTCTTTCCAATAATTCGGACGGGAATGTTTTGGTACATCTCGGAGCAGCGAAATATCTCGATCGCTACAAGATTTATGTGGCCCATTTGAAAGAGTGGCGGCAACAATTCGCTAAAGTCGATTCGGTGGACTTGCGTTACGACCGGCAGATTATCGTAAATCCCGACTCCGAGGGTACGGTACAGCAGGCGTCAATATCGACTTCCTCCGCCCGGAAAGCAATCGCCGCCAGCTTGAAACCCGTTGCGTTCGTCAGCCCCAACTCAGCGCGTTCAAGCTCCAAGCCGGCTCCTCCTCATCCGCGCCTGAAGTCGGCCGTGCAAAGGAAAACAATGAGGCGCTCTCATCGAAAGCCTTCTAGCAAAATCGTCCTGGCAGCAAAACGCAACAAAACATCCGTCAAGCCACACGACACTCCTAAACCAATAGCAGTTTCAACCAAAAAGAAACCAAGTCCAGAGATTGCGAAACAACAATAAGAAATTCCGGGAATAAGCATGCCAAGTCCACACCAAAATCTTTTGATAGCGATCGATGTAGGAAGCGCCAAAGTCTGCGTGCTGGTCGCTGAGGCCACCGACACTGGACTTCGTTACAAAGGCCATGGCATCGCCGAGTCACGAGGATCGCGCAAAGGCGTGATCGTCGATATGGACAAAGCCGTGACTTCAATCCAAAAAGCGGTGGAAGCTGCGGAGGACATGTGCGGCATTCCGATTGAACACGCTCTGCTTGGGGTTTCAGGTTCCCATGTTCGAGGAGTAAACACCCAGGGCGGGATGAATTTTGGTGCCCGGGCACGGGAAATTTCGCGCGACGAGGTTCGACTAGCCGTCGATAAGGCCCGAGCCATTCCTTTGCCGGCTGACCGTGAAATTCTGCATCTGCTTCCCCACGAGTTCATTCTTGACGATCAAACCTGCGTGCATGATCCGCTTGGCATGCTGGCCAGCAGGCTTGAGGTGCGCGTGCATATGATCACCGCCGCCGCGAGTGCGACTCAAAATGTTGTTACCGCAGTCAATCGAGCGGGAGTGCACGTGGATGACACGGTTTTCGAACCGTTGGCATCCGCGGATGCGGTGATACGGGCCGACGAGCGTGAATTAGGTGTCTGCCTCGTGGACATGGGGGCCGGGTCAACCAGTTTGGTGGTCTTTCAGGAAGGCGCGGTCGCGCATACCGCCGTGATACCAATCGGCGGAGACCATTTCACCAGCGACCTCTCCGTGGGCTTATGTACTCCCATGGTGGAAGCCGAAAAAATCAAGAAGCTGTACGGGCATGCGCTGGTCACCTTGATTCCTGAAGGCAACGAAGTTGAAGTTCCATCCGTGGGAGACCGCGCTTCGCGTTTAATTTCGCAACGCATGGTCGGAGAAATCTTGGGGCCGAGAGCGCGTGAACTTTGCGAAATGTTGCGCGACAGTTTGCGCCACAGTGGAATGCTGGAAATCTGTCTGGCGGGAATCGTCTTCACCGGCGGGGCTTCCAGATTGCCAGGAATGCTCGACATCGCCGATTCAGTGTTGCGGCGTCCTGTGCGCCTCTCTTGGCCGATGCCGCTGGCGAAAATGTCATCCACACTGGCGCAGCCGGAATTTTCCATGGTTATAGGGTTGGTTTTTTACGGCCATCGCGCAAGAAATGCCCGTGGTTATCAGGATCCGAAGTGGAGTTCGCGGTTGAAATCGATGTTCGCAAGCAGGGGAGCTTAAAGCTATATCCCAGTCAGTTAGGGAAACATACTAATTAAACGCGCTCCGGCACAGAGCGCCAAACACACCCGAAGGGGGCGACCGACATGAAAAAAGAAAATGATATTCGCATCAGCTTTGAAGAAGCTCGCAACGACGCAAAAATCAAAGTCATCGGCGTAGGGGGTGGCGGCGGGAACGCAGTCAACCGCATGATCGACGCCGGCATGGAAGGCATCGAATTCGTGGTCGCTAACACCGACCTGCAAGCCCTTCGTATGTCCCGCGCTCCGGTCAAAATTCAGTTGGGCGTCAAGTTGACCAACGGGCTCGGCGCTGGCGCGAATCCGGAAGTAGGGCGCAAGGCCGCCCTCGAAGATTCCGAAAAAATTATCGAAGCCTTGGAAGACTCCGACATGGTGTTCGTGACCACTGGTCTCGGCGGCGGAACCGGCACTGGCGCCGCGCCGATCATTGCGTCACTCGCGAGCGAAATGGGAGCCCTCACCGTGGCCGTGGTCACCAAACCATTTGCGTTCGAAGGCAAGCGTCGCATGCAGCAAGCCGAGCGCGGCATCTCTGAATTAATGGAATCGGTCGATACCACCATCGTTATCCCCAACGAAAAACTGCTCGGCGTCGCCCAGGATGCTGGGTTCTTCGAATCCTTTCGCGTCGCCGATGACATTCTCCGGCAAGGCGTTCAGGGGATCTCCGACATCATTACCATCCCCGGTATCATCAATCGCGATTTCGCCGACGTAAAAGCCATCATGGCTCGTATGGGATATGCGGTGATGGGCACCGCCTCTGCCAACGGCGCGCGTCGCGCAGTAGAAGCCGCTCAAAAAGCCATCGCCTCACCCCTGCTCGAGGCCGGAGCTATCGACGGAGCTCGCGGCATCTTGATCAACATCACCGGATCCGCATCACTCAAGCTGGCCGAAGTTCAGGAGGCATGCACCATCATCCAGAGCGCTGCGGATGACGACGCCAACATTATTTTCGGAGCAGTCCTCGATGAAAAAATGAAGGACTCGGTGAAAATCACCGTGATCGCCACCGGCTTCAGGGATGGAGACCGTCCTCGGCGGCATCGCCAGGAAGAATCAAATTTCGGCTTTGCCATTTCACGCGAAAACAGCCAGCGCGAGGAAGACCGCCACTTCGAAGAACGCCGCCAAAGCCTCGCGAAAGAGGAAGAATACAACGACGATGATCGTGAATCGAGGCCGGTCGTGGTGCAAGAAGACTCTCCCCGTCCCGCTACAACCGCCGCTCCCGAAACCATTGCCATCGACAATATGCGAGACGCTATGATCGCTAATTTCGAGCAATCGGATTTAGACGTACCCGCTTTCTTGCGGAAGCGAAGCGAAACCATGTAGTACGAATCGATCGTTCTTTAAGGCCTGGGATCTTAGTTGCTGGCACTAGCGGCGCGGCCTTTCGCTCTGCCTTCAGTGGCTTCCTGTTTTTCCGCCACGGTGATTTCTTTTTCCAGGGAGGAGAAGCGCTGCATGATCTCGTGAATGCGCAGGGTCATATTGCGGATGGTGTCGATCTGCGCACGGACTTTAGGTTCGAGCGGCGCTAGCGTTTCGGGCTCGAGCAACAGAAGTTCGGAATTTCCTAAAACCGACGTCAGCGCATTATTCAAATTATGCCGAGTCTCCAGCATGTAACGTCCTAGTGTTGCTTCTTTAGTGAGTTGGGTACTGGCTTTTTCGAGACGCTGAATTTTAGCTTTTGCTTGAGTGCCGATCAGACATTCGTTAAGCAGGAGAACTACCGTATCCAGCCAGTTTCCATCAGTTTCGAGGGTCATCAGGCGGGATCTTGAGGATGTTTTCTTTGCCCCATGACTTCCCGCCCCATGGATAAGAAGAACCGGCTTGCCCGTCGCCTCCAAAGTTTTTACAACTGGTGCCAGCGTCTCCTGTGTCAGGCCCCCAACTACGGCCACATCGAATCCTTCGGAATCTAGCCCCGGGCAAAGGTCTCCGCTCATCAACGTAAATGCTGGGACAACGGGTTCGAACTTCCAGCGCGCGGTGATGGCGTGAGTAAACTCCGCGTCGTCTGAGACGATTAAGATGGTGGGCTGTGGCACGTCGACGGTCTCCAGTCAAATATTGTTGCTAGTTGTCTTCGGTAGAACTGTCGGACGCCGTCAATTCTGCGTCGGTGGATGATGATGCCCCCGCCGCAGCTACTTTAGACTTGGATTTTGATTTCGCCAGTGCTGCATCCACTACCGTTCGCAAATCTACTAGCAGGCAAAGTGGCTGGCCGGCGGAGTATTCGGCATGAAACATTACCTTCCACGACTGGCAGATCATGCGCAACCGCAACATTGGTTCGTAAGCTGAGAACTGAGCACGGCGGCAATCAAGGCCCTCGATGCCTCGCAACTCCAATTCGCGCAATCCGTCCAGAATCGCATTCAAGTCCTGATGCATGAGCCGGAAGAACGCGCGCCGCAATAGAAATCCGTACCGTGTGAAATTCGCCATGGCGACGGGGGCGAAATAATTCTCTCCGCCCGACTCTTTCAACTTCCTGCCTTGCTCGATGATGCGGCTCGTGAAAAGTTCTTTCAGAGTGCGGCAGCTTTCAGATTTTCTGGTGAGGTCTTCGAGGGGCACCAACCATTCCGGCGTGGTGAAGTCGAATTCGCCAAGTACAGGTTTCATAATTCCGGCGACGAGAACCAAATCAACATCCGCATCCGCGGCTTGGGTTGGCGCTGACAGCGAGAAAAATTGCACCAGCAGGAAATCCACCTTGTTGCGGTCGGAATCAGTGCGAGTGGCCTTGTGCAAATGGTGAAGCAGCAGCGCCTGCAAAGCGTCGGTGCTGGCCTCATTGGTGGTCTGCAAAAAATGTCGGAGTTCGTGGACTTGGATAAGTTCATCCATTTTTGCAAACCACTCGCCCATGGACTCCAACGTTTCTTGCGATGCTTCCGCTTCCCCATCCACTTCGTCGCAAGGGGGCGCCTCGATGCCGCACTCTCGAGCCAACGCGCAATATAAAGGATGAATCAGCCGCGCGGCTTGCCATTCAGCTTCGAGACTTAGAGTTGTTTCTTGTTCATTCATGATTGACTACCCCAGTTTCACGATCCAATTGGCTACGGAGTTCTTGAAGCGGGCCGCCACCGCAGTGCTCGCACCGTTATATTGCAGCGCCACAACGCACGCTTCGGTGTCGAGCGTGCCGTCCGAATTTTGCAGCCGTAGCATATCGGCAAATTCCAACGGCAGGCTGGAAGCAAACAAGACCTCGCGATTAGTGCCGAATTCGATGACCGTACTCTCGCTGAAAGTATTGCCTGTAGCTAGACGTGTCAGGCGTACCGGAATGCGGACCGGCGTCGCGTTAGGAAAAAATCTGGCCAGCTTGTTGGTCGAACTGTCTTGTCCCGCACGAGCAGTTGCAGTCGCGGCCTTGGCCAAGAAAGATGCTCCCTAGTGAATGTTCTGTAGCGGATGCGGCCCAAGCCTGCCGGTTAGCATGGCTTGGTACCGTACCGCACAAAATTTATAAGCACGAGGGCAGCCAAAGCGGCTATGAAATAACCTATTGAGAACAATGAGACATTGTTAGCGGACCTATCACGAAAGACTGCACCACAGATGATGCCATCTCAAAACGAGACGGGTGTCTCACGGCCCCACGGTGTCGCCGCAGGTTATTGAAGTGCCTGTATACCTGAAGAAATCCCCGCTCGCGGCCCTATGTTGTAACGTTTTAATTTTCGATAAAGCGTGGCGCGGCTGATGCCCAGCATTTTCCCCGCAAGTACTTTATCTCCGTTTACTTGTTCGAAGACGCGTTCGATAGTCGCCCGTTCTATATCTTCCAAATCTGTAGAAGAAAGATTTGTCGACGGGAAGCTGCGAGCCCGCCCATGGTCTTCGAATGAAGATGCTTCCGCCACCACCGCTGGAGGCAGATCGTCGTGATCGATGATGGGACGATCTCCAAGGGCGACGGCGCGCTCGATGCAATTTTCCAACTCACGCACATTGCCTGGCCAATCGTATTGGATCATGGCTTTCATAGCTGAATTCGTAACTTGAATCGTTTTGTCCGCGGATTTGCGATCGAGAAACCAATGCACCAGCATAGGAATGTCTGAGCGCCGTTCGCGTAGGGAAGGCAAATGCACAGTCACCACATTCAGGCGGAAATAAAGGTCCTTGCGGAAAGCACCGGTTTTATATTCGGCCTCCAGATCGCGGTTGGTAGCGGCAATGATTCGCACATCCACTTTCACGTTTTGATTACTGCCCACAGGCCGAACTTCTTTTTCTTGCAACACTCGCAGCAGTTTGGCTTGCATCTCTACTGGAAGCTCGCCGATCTCATCGAGAAAAATCGTGCCCCCATGCGCGGATTGGAACAATCCTGTCTTAGTACGATTGGCACCCGTGAATGCGCCCTTTTCGTACCCGAAAAGCTCACTTTCGATCAGCGTCGGCACCAGCGATCCGCAATCTACCGCAACGAAAGGCCGATTAGCATAAGGCCCTCGAAAATGGATGGCCCGCGCGACCAGTTCTTTTCCGGTTCCGCTTTCCCCACTGATCAGAACCGGCGTGCGCGAATCCTTCAATCGCGAAATCATGCGTAGTACATCTTGAATTTTTGCCGACGATCCAACAATGCCATGCAGCTCACTTTCAGTATCGACACGCTCGCGAAGAAACTCGTTTTCCTGGACGAGCCGAATTTTTTCCGCCATTCGCCGCAGAAATAATCGTAATTCTTCAAGCGGTGAAAACGGTTTGCTGATGTAGTCATAGGCTCCGAGCTTCATTGCCTGCACCGCGGTTTCCACGGAGCTGTGCCCGGTCATGACCGCAATCTCGCACTGAGGTAAAAGTCTTTTTACCTTCTCCAAAAATTCCAGCCCCGACATTTTGGGCATTACGAGGTCCGTCAGAACTACGTGCGCGGGTTGTTCTTCCAACAGCGCCAGTGCAGTCTCGCCGCTATCAGCTTCCATACAACTGAATCCCAGTCCTTCGCCGACGGTCATGCATAATTTCCGGATGCTAGCCTCGTCATCCACCACCAGCATGCGTATGCCGAGATCCTGGCTCACTGAGCTTTCCCCATTGTCTCCTTTATTACCGAAAGAAATTGTTGGACGCGAAATGGTTTTTCCACACAGGGGGCGCCGGTCTTTCGCAGCGTGGCCACGGTCTCTTCATTAGCAATATCACCCGTAATAAAAACGATTCGCGACGCCAGTTGAGGGCGATTGCGGCTGATCCATGCGTGCACGTCGCCGCCGTCCAGTCCCCCAGGAGTGCGCATGTCCGAGATCACGCCTAGAAATTCTCCGGATTCGAGAAGGCGTACTCCTTCCACGCCCGAAGATCCGCAGACCACCGAATATCCATTGCGTTCGAGGACGGCACGTACATAACTCATGACCGCGGGTTCATCCTCTATAAGTAGAAGCGGCAGGGGCCCGGGTGTCGCGTTCGATGTGCTCATGTTTGGGTAACTCCTGCGACCGCGCTAAGAGAGACCGACTCTGACGCGGTTGGAAATCGGACGACAAAAGTTGCGCCTTCACCGCCGGCGTTGTTGTGGCAAGAAATTTCTCCATTGTGCTCGCGCACGATTCCGTAGCAAATGCTGAGGCCAAGGCCCGTCCCTTTGCCAATTTCTTTGGTAGTGAAAAAGGGATCGAAGATACGGTCAGGAAAGGAAATTCCGGGTCCGTTGTCGGTGAAAGAGATTTCTGCCATCCCCCCTTGGCGGGAAGTCCTGATTTCGATTTGCGCTGGACGCACCGAGTCGCGGACTGCATCGTACGCGTTATTGACGATGTTTAGAAACACTTGCTGGAGCTGGTGAGCATCGCCAACCACGAATGGCAAATCAGCGTCGAATTTTTCGATCACCTCAACCCCGCGGCTGTGAAAGTCGTAAGCCCTCAGTTGCAGCGTGCGGCGCAAGATCGTATTTAGTTGGACCGGCTTGCGTTGCGGCGGCATCTGTCGTGCGAAGCTAAGAAGATTTTGCACTATCTGTTTGGTTCGCTGCGCTTCTTGCAAAATCACCCGCAGATCTTTTCTTGCGCTTTCCGGGACCTCGGTGTTTTCCATCAATAGGTCAGCGAACCCAAGAATTGCCGTGAGAGGATTGTTGACCTCGTGAGCGACCCCCGAGACCAATTGTCCGACCGCCGCCATCTTCTCCGCATGCATCAACTTCGATTGCAGCGTGGCCGCATCGGTAATATCGCTCATGATCACCACCACGCTGGTGACTTGTCCCTGCTCGTCCCTCATGGGGCTTAGGTTGACCGAGAAGTGCCCTATTTTTCCATCGCCTCGCAGAATTTGCAGATCGAGATTGTCGACCTGGCTCCCGGCTAGAATTTCCTTGAATGCGTTGTTCAGGCCGTCACGCCGAGTCGGCACCACCAGGTCTTCCATCGGACATCCCAAAACTTGCCTCTGCTGGTAGCCCATGTCGTACCAGCGACGGTTGGCATAGCTCACCATGCCAGTGGTGTCGGTCACCAGGACAAGGCTTTGTGTGTTGTTAAGAATTTTGCCAGTGAAATCCCGCTCGCGGTGCAGTTCAGTTTGGAAATTTTTTAACCCACTGATATCCAGTATCAGTCCCCGATACTGGGTCATGCGGCCCTGAACATCGCGGACCGCAAAGGCATTAATCAAAACGTGGACCGTACTGCCATCTTTGTGGCGAAGTGCTTCTTCCCTATTTCGTACGATTCCATGGCGTTCGATGTGCTCGGTGATCACCAATAGCTGCTCAGGAGAAAAATAAACCTGACTGCGGACATCGGTCTGCAAAAGTTCCTCGCGGCTCGAATATCCGAGCATCCGGACCAGAGCGTCATTGACCTCGATGAACCTGCCATCCGGCGTGGAGAAAAACAATCCTTCCTGAATGTTGTCGAATAGCTCGCGGTAACGCCGTTCGGCCTCGCGTCGGTCGGTTATATCTTTCAATACGTGAATGGTTTGCAAAACTTCGCTGCTGGAGCCATGTACCCTTGAAGTGGAAACTAGGAACGTCCGCTCCAGCACAGGATGAACGTACTCACCCTCGGCTTCCCCGGTACTTCGGCAAAAAGGACAAGAGAGCGTCGGGCCTTCAGTGCCGATGGCCAGCAACGCGCACATATTCACCCCAATCAGTTCTTTCGGTTCCACTCCGATGAACTCAGCCAACGAACGGTTCGCGCGTAAAATGTTCCCCGCTTCGTCATGCGACACAATGAAGTCGGTGATGGCGTCAAAGATTTCGATCCAGTGACGGTTCGCGCGGTCTATGAGGGTGAAGAAGCGCGCATTCTCGAGAGCGACGGAGGCGTGCCCTGAGATCGCCTGCAACAGAGGCTTCTCATCCTCGCCTGCGAGCTGGGCCATACAAAAGACGCCAACTAATTGTCCCGTCGCGCCCAGAAACCGCACCAGTGTGCAATCATTCCATCGCACCCTTTCAGCGACTGAGCCGCCCAGTAAATCCGCGGCGTCGCCAGACACAATCGTTTCAGGATGCAGCGCCAGAGCTTGGTAAACCGCTTGCGCAAAATCGTTATTAAGCGACTCGTCATCAACTTCGTCGCCAGAAACCGATTGAAGAACCGCGCAACGCAGCTTCAGACTCTGCGTCGATTCGTCCTGCACAATCAGTGCGCCGGCGGGAGCTCCCGTGATCGCGGTTGCGTGAGAAACAAATCTTCGTGCCAGCTCGGGAACCCGTGTCAGGGAGCTAAGCTCCAGGGCCAATGCCATTAATGATTCGGCACGGGCGCGGTGTTGTTCCGCCAGATCGAGATTGCGCGTCACTTCCAAAGCGATCGCTACTTGTGCGGCAAGTGCGCCGGCGCGGCGAATCCCTTCCTGTGAGATCGGTTCGTTATCCACCCGGTCAAGCACTCCCAGCATCCCTAATACGTTTCCATCCGTGCCAAGCAAGGGGACGCAGAGCATCTGTCGGACCTTGTATCTCTCGATCAGTTCAAGATTCACTCCCGGCTCATCGGCAGGATGATCGCTCCAGAATGGTTTCTTTTTCAGCAATGCCGCGGTAGCGATTCCATGAGGAAAGAGTGCGTCTGTCGGGGTAGCCTTTCCTTCGTTGCAATTCCAGCGAATACGAAAATCACCGTTTTCGATCAGAGCGACAAAGGAACGTTCAAAGCCCAAAAATTCGCATGCCCGAAAAACAAACTGACTCATGAATTGCTGAAAGTTACCGAGCGAGCCCAGTTCCGCAGCAATGTTTAGCAGTTGGTGAAGTTCGTTGGCCTGTCCACGCGTGGTGGCATATAACTCCGAGTTAGCTACAGCCACTGCGCCGAAACCCGCCACCGCCGAGACCAGAGATTTTTCTTCTTCACTGTAGGGATCGTTTTCGCGCGGATAAACCAGAAGCGCCCCTTCCGCGTGTGTAGTGCGAAACGGCGCGGCTAGTAAGACTCCCGCCGGAACTAATTCCGCTAACACGTGTGTCTCTGCATCGATTGAAACCGGAATCACGTGTCCTTCGGCGAGCGCACGATTCGCTAGCTCCGTTGCAAATTGCAGCCCCTTGCGATCGTGCCGCGAGCGGACCGAAACCGCCAGCTCAGGACTTTCCGCTGAAATATCGGTGAGGTCGAAAGTGGCGCCGCGGCGAATCATTACCGAGACCAGTTTTGCCCGCAGCAGAATGCGCAACCTCTCGGCCACCGCGGAAATTACTCCGGCGGGTTCCGGCACGGAATGCAAAGTTTGAGCAACGTCGGCGAGAATCTCAGCGCGACGATGTTCTTCTCGCGAGTGTTCCGAAAATTGGCTGGCTTCTAAAAGACTCGCAAGTTGTCCCGCTAAAATCGTGGCTTTTACCGCCAGGTCGTCGTCGAAATAGTCGGATTCATTCTGCTGAACGAAAACTGCGACTCCGATCACTTCGTTGGAAACCACTAATGGCGCGGCCATCAGCGATTTGCAACGTTTGGACGAAACGCCTTCATCAGCGGAGTTGGGCTGGTTACCGAATTCTGTTTTGCGGCTGCGTACTGCGTCAGCCACGGCGTTGCTCTCGCTGGAGTTAAGGCGCGCTCCCCGAAAACCCTCGGCCATCAACCCGTCTGCTTCCACCCCGACGAATTCGGTGGGCGAGATTACTTTCCAAAAGTAGCTTCCATCTACCTGAAAAAAACGACGGGTGGCCTCACAGAAAAATTGAATCAACTGCGACGCGGGCGCGCCTTCTGTCGCAGTCGCTGAGATTTTTAGCAATAAATCTTGGAAAGAATTCTGCGAATGTGAATGTGATTCACGCTGGGCACGCACTTCTCCCGGTTGCTGAATCAGAATCTCTCCTCTTCGCAGATTGCCGTCAACTAATTGAATAAGAAGAATTTAGTCTCAAGTCTCATTTTGAGTCAAGCGGAAATGAGGCACAGGTGCCGAACTGGGAATATTTCTAAAATGCCCATCTGAGTCATTCATCCCCCTTTCTCAAAGTAAACCTAGGTACCCACAAAATTGCGGCAAAGGCTCGGTACCAAAGTAATTCAGCAATCCCAAAAGCATTTTGACTCGAGTCGCATGAAGGTTACAACAAGATAAAGACATTGCCCGCGCCCCGCCCAATGTGGCGAAAGCTGGCAATTATGGGGGGATCGACTTGAACTCAGTCCGAAAAATAATTGCTGAAATGATCACGGCTGCACTTTTCATCTCCGTATCTTGTTTGCTAGCGACCTCACAGGAAGCGATTTCCCGACATGTGAAGTCGCGAGTCCCACCCGCGTATCCAGATATGGCGCGCCGTTACGGCATCAGCGGGACTGTGCGATTGGCCGTTGTAGTTTCTCCCAATGGAACCGTGAAGAACGCGACCGCCACCGGAGGACACCCCGTGTTGGTGAACGCCGCCGTAGATGCAGTCAAGAAATGGAAGTTCGAACCAGCGTCGGAAGAGACCACTGGCACCGTCGAAATTAAATTCGCAGCGGCTCAGGACAATTAAGTGAAAAGATTTGAGTTTGGAGGCTCGGCAATGACCATTGGCAGGAAACTCTATTGGAATTTTGGAGCCATCCTTCTGATGGTCGTCATCTTGTTTCTGGTAAACATTATCGCCATGTACCGCGAACGCAGCACTAAGGCCGCCGCGGCGCAGTCGCTTCAGATCGCAGAGAGCAACGACAAAATCCGATTTCAAATGATGCAGAATCGTCTTTATCTTGGTAACTATCTGCTCAGCGGTGATACGCGTGAAATCGAACGCATGAACGAAGGCGAGCGGCAGCTGGGCGAAAGATTAGACGAAGTCCAGAAGATCGCCTCCGATCAGGAACGCGACGAATTTGAAAAGGTGCATCACAACGAAAGTATTTGGGTCAGCGATTTTGCGGCTCCATTGATCGATAAACGCAAGCAAGTCGACTCCGGCAATTCCACTGTCGCCGAACTCCAAATCTTTTATTTGCAAAAAGACGCCTCCGCTTGGGTCAAAAACTCTACCGACCCCCTCGACGCCGCCGACCGCGAAAATAAAAAGGTCCTCGAACAGAGTCGAGCCACCGACGAAAGAGCCAGCACGTGGACCCTCAGCGCCGCCTTCTTGAGCACATTGGTGGCCCTGACTTTGGGAGTTTTCATCGCCTTCCGCACCGCGAAATCCATCACCGCTCCGCTGGAAAGTCTTATGGCCGTGGCCCAGCAAATTGCCAACAATGGCGACTTGGAGCACCACATTGACGTGCAACGCGAGGATGAAATTGGCCAACTTTCTCGCACCTTTGGCAACATGGTCACTTATTTGAAAGAGATGGCGTCCGTCTCGGAGGCCATCGCTGGCGGAAACCTTACAGTAGAAGTGAAGCCCCGCTCCGCCAACGACACCCTCGGCAACGCCTTCGCCCGCATGATCGAAGGGCTTCGAAATCTGGTGCTCAATGTCCGCGACGCATCGTCTCAGGTCGCGAGTGCATCAGGACAAGTTGCGGGAGCCTCCGATGAGTCCGCCAAGATCAGCCTGCAAACCTCTTCCGCCATCGATGAAGTGACGAGCACCATGCACGAGATGAGCGTAAACGTGCAGAACATGGTGAAGAGCACCCAGGTGCAAGCTTCCAGCGTTAGCGAAACTTCGGCTTCGATCGACGAAATGGTGGCCTCGATTCAGCGTGTCGCTGACACCGCGAAAGTGCTGCTAGATATCTCTAACCGATCGCGTGAAGAAGTCCACAGCGGCATCACTACCATGGAAAAAGCCACCGATGGATTAAATCGTATCAACACTACGATTCGATCTTCCGGACAAATCATCGATGTTCTCGGCCAGCGCGCCGACGATATTGGAAAAATCATCGAAGTGATCGACGACCTGGCGGAGCAGACGAACCTGCTGGCCTTGAACGCCGCTATTGAGGCCGCACGCGCTGGCGAACACGGACTTGGATTCGCCGTTGTCGCCGATGAAGTCCGCAAACTCGCGGAAAAGTCGGCCCAATCTACCAAGGAAATTTCCGAGCTGATCGAGAGCATTCAAAAAGAAGCCCGCAAGGCCGTCGAGAACATGGAGCAGAGCACTGAGATCGTCAACGAAGGCCTCGGCCTCGGCGAGGAGTTGAACGGCGCCCTGCGGAAAATCTCCAACGTCGTCACCGAAGTTTACAAATTTGCGCAAGAAATTGGCGCGGCAACTAACGAACAATCTCATGGCTCGTCGCAAATCGCTCGCGCCACCACGCGGTTGAATGAGATCACGCACGAGATTAACTCGGCCGTGGAGGAGCAGGCTTCCGGCGCGCATGCCGTAGTCAAAGCCATGGAGCGAATGCGCGAATTGGTACAGCAAACAACCTCCGGCTCGACCGAACTCGCGGCCTCTGCCGAACAAATGTCCAAAATGTCCCGCGAGCTCATGGATTCCATGGGACGCTTCGCCCTTGAACAAATGGAGAAGGCTCTAATCGGCGAGCAGACCCGGCTTCGCGGGGGACTAGTTCGCCACGCGGCTGCTGGCGGTCGAGTTTAAAACTCATCCATGAAAAGTGAACTTCATATCGTCGGCTTCCGCGTGGGACGCGAAACCTACGGCGTTCCCATCGTTTCACTGCATGAAATCGTGCGCGTTCCCGACATCACCGCTGTGCCCGACGCTCCCGACTACGTTGAAGGCGTAATAAATTTGCGCGGAAAAATCGTTTCCGTGATCGATCTAAGAAAACGGCTAGGCGAAACCGAAATCACTGCTAGCCGCCGCAATCGCATTCTGGTGGTGGCACACAACAAGCGCCTTTCCGGCCTGATCGTAGATTCCGCTTCCGAAGTTTTGAAAGTTCCCGCAGAAGATATCGAACCTTCTCCCACGCAATTCGAGGAAGGCGGGTTGAATTGCGTTACCGGACTGGCAAAGTATCAGGGACGTTTGATCGTGCTTCTCGACATGAGCAAATTACTGGAATACACCGGAATAAAGCGTCACAGCAAGGCCGTCACGCTGCCCGGTGCACCGCCCCCCGCAAGCCTTTCCAAGGCGGTTGCTGCAAGGTAGGGAACGCAGACTATGAGAGAAAAAAAATGAGCCAACACCAATGAGCAGCCCAGCCCTAGCGATGCAAGTCTCCGAAGCGGAGTTAAAGCTGTTGCAGGCGCTCGTCTATCAGGAATGCGGTATGCACTTCGACTCCCGCCGCGCTCATTTTTTGCAGGACCGCTTGCAGCGCCGGCTTAAGGAATGTGGTCTCGATTCTTTCTACGCTTACTACCGTTTGCTCATCAGCGATCAGGGCCGCCAGGAACTCTCAAAATTGCTCGAAGACCTTACCGTCAACGAGACCAGCTTCTTTCGCAACAAAGCGCAGCTTGAACTGTTCACCTCCCACATCCTGGCCGAAACTCTGCGTCAGAAAAAAGAGGCCGGGGAATATCAAATGCGCATATGGAGTGCGGGCTGCTCCACCGGTCAAGAACCTTACACCATAGCCATGCTGGTGGCCGACGCGTTGCACAATCAGGAATTGCGCACCAACTCTTCCGCCCCCATGATTTGGCCAAAACCCTTGATACCAGCGCCCTGGAAAGTCGAAATTCTCGCCAGCGATCTTAACTATTCCGTCCTGCGAGCGGGACAAGAAGGAAGCTATTCCGAAAGCCAGATGACTTCTGTCGATTACAGCTATCGTCTGCGCTACTTTGACAAAGTGGGAGAGCGCTACGCCATCAAGAAAGCCGTAAAAGAGCTAGTGCACTTCGACTTTCACAACCTAAAGACCGAATACCTTCCGCAACACAACGACATAATTTTCTGCCGCAACGTAATGATGTATTTCGATGAACCGGAACAGAAACGCCTCGTGGAGAAGTTTTCACGCTGTTTGAATCCAGGCGGATATCTTTTAGTAGGACACGCCGAAAGCCTCCGCAACCTCAGCGACAAATTCAAATTGCTTTATCGCGAAAGCGGCACCGCCTACCAGCACGTCGAGGCTCGGCAATGACAACAGGATTCGAGGAAAGAGGCAATGAACTGCGCGAGTTGTTTTTCGAAACCGCACAGGAATTGCTCTATGCCTTGAATGAACAGGCGCTCATCCTCGAAAAAGATCCGGCAAACCTCGAGGCCATGCGCAGCACCCGGCGCGCAGTCCACACCCTCAAGGGGGACGCAGCTGCTTGTGGTTTCCGCGAGCTTAGCGAACTCGCGCACGAACTCGAAGATGCACTGGCAGCAGAAACGGTTCCCGATAATGTTTCCCTCGCTGAAGTAGCGTTTTGCGCTGCCGACACCTTCCATGCCATGTTGTCGGTTTACCGGCAGGGCGGAAAATTACCTTCTCTTACTGCGGTCAAGAAGTTGGTTCGCGAACTCACCGGGGTTAAATCCGTTGGCAAGTCCCGGCGTGCGAAAGTTGAACTCCCCTCAGCAGTAATTTGGACGGAATACGAAAAGGTAGCAGTCGATGAAGCCGCCAATCTCGGCAAGCATGTGTATCAGGTCAACGCGCAAATTGATCCGCTCTGCGCCATGCCGATGGCCGCCCGCCAATTGCTGGTGATGGAACTGGGAAAAGTTGGCACCGTCCTTGCTGCGCGTCCCGACGCAGGCGCTGAGGGCACAAGTAAACATTTACATTTGCTGCTGGCAAGTGACCATGCCCAAGATTATGTGCTGATCCATAGCCGGATTCCCACCATCATTTCAGAAGCCACTATTGAGCTGATCGAAGCGGCAAAGGCGCTCCCGCAAAGCGTCGCGCCGGCAGAGGTGCAAGCCGGCCCTGAATCCCACGCAGAAGATTACGCGGTCACGGCTGCCGCTTCGGAATCCGCCAGCGGAGACCTCACGTCCGTATCCGCACCCACCGATCCCGAGAAGCTCGGCCTCCACACCTCCGAAAATACTCTGCGCGTCGATTCAACCCGCATTGATGCCGTCCTGAATCTAGTCGGGGAATTAATTATTGGCAAATCGATGCTGCAACAGGCGCTTAACGAACTGGCCAAATTGCATCCGCGCGAAGCGATTCGCGGAAAGTTCGCCGACGCCATGGCTTTTCAGTCGCGGGTTCTAGGGGACTTGCAGCGCTCTGTTATGAAAGTGCGAATGGTCCCGGTCGAACAATTGTTCCGCCGCTTCCCCCGCATGGTCCGTGATGTTGCCAAACGCTGCGGCAAAGAAGTCGAGCTGACCACCAATGGCCAGGACACTGATCTCGATAAAAGCCTTCTCGATGCCATCGCCGAGCCCCTCACACATATCGTCCGCAACGCGGTGAGCCATGGAATTGAAACTCCGGAGCAGCGGCGAAAACTGGGTAAGCCTGCGCACGGGTCGATGCGGCTCGAAGCCTATCACCACGCCAACCACGTGATCGTCTCGGTAACTGACGACGGCGGAGGCATTGACGTTGAGAAAGTAAAAGCCAAAGCCGTGAAGCAAGGACTCATCGGTCCTGGGGAAGCGGCGCACCTCAACGATTCTGAGGCAATTGATCTCGTGTTTCGTCCCGGATTCACCACCGCAGAAGAAGTCACGGAGATATCTGGAAGAGGCGTCGGTCTTGACGTGGTTCGCAGCGTGCTCCAGAGAATGAAAGGCACGGTAGAAATCGAAACTCGCGTTGGGCAAGGCACTACGTTCCGCCTCCAATTGCCCTTGACCCTGGCCATCATTAAGGCCTTGCTCTTCAGGGTGGAACAAAGGCTGTACGCGATTCCATTGAACGCGGTTGCGGAAATCACGCGTGCCTACGAATCCGATTTGCACCGGGTTGAGTCGTACGAAGTTTTGCAACTCCGCAATCAAGTGCTCCCCGTGATGCGCATGGGCCGTGGCGCTTATGATCGCGCCCACGGTTCAGAGAAAATTTTTGTGCTGGTGATTGCCGTCGGCGAACGCAAACTTGGCCTGATCGTGGACTCCCTCGAAGGGGAAGAAGAACTAGTGATCAAGGCGCTGGACGATCAGACGCTTACTACAGATTTAGTGAGCGGCGCTTCCATCCTAGGCGATGGGCGCGTCGTGCTAATCATGAACCTCGCGGGCATCATTGACCGCTTCACCAAATCGCGCACCGAAGAGCGGGGGCTCTTAGCTTCATCGGAATTACTTCTTTCACACACCGAGCGGCGTCAGTACGCGGCAGCCGCAGCCGGAGGCGCGCAATGATAACCAACCCCACCGTCAGGGTGCTGGTCGTCGATGATTCCGCGCTCATGCGTAAATTGATTCCGCAAATTATCGAAGGCGACAGCTCCATACAAGTCGTAGGTACCGCAATGGACGGCAACTTCGGCCTGAAAAAAATTGACGATCTAAAGCCGGACGTAATCACGCTCGATCTGGAAATGCCCGGCATGGGCGGCCTCGACATGCTCAAAGAAATTATGCGCCGTCACCGCTTGCCAGTAATCGTGGTGAGTTCGCATAGCACACAGGGCGCGTCCGTAACACTCAAAGCTCTATCCATGGGTGCATTTGACTTCGTCGCCAAGCCGCAGGATGTCTCCGCCCGCATGCCGGAGATTGCCCGCGAACTGATCGCCAAAATTAAAGCGGCTTCCGGAAGCCGCGGAATATACGTGCCCGCGATCCCCGGATCTCTACCCGTCAACGAAAAGCCCACACCCGATTCGAAAAAGCAGCCCTCTCGATACATCGCCATCGGCGTTTCCACCGGCGGTCCGCAAGCGCTGCAATATGTCTTGTCCCAACTCCCTACCGATTTTCCCGGCAGCATCGTGGTAGTGCAACACATGCCCGAAGGATTTACTGAGATGTTCGCGCGGCGGCTGGATGAATCCTGCGCCATCAAAGTGAAAGAAGCGAAATCAGGCGACTTGTTGTTGCCCGGTCGCGTCCTCATCGCACCCGGTAATCGCCAGATCAGAATGAAGCGTCTGCCGCTAGGAAACATAGTGGTGCTTGCCGATGACGCCAGGGTCAATGGACATCGCCCATCGGTCGATGTTCTGTTCGACAGCCTGGCCGAAGATTTTGGCGACCAAGGTACCGCCGTCATCATGACCGGCATGGGTGACGATGGAGCCGAAGGCATGGGCAGGGTTAAAGCGGCAGGCGGCATGACCATCGCTCAGAGCGAGAGTTCATGCGTGGTTTTTGGAATGCCGAAAGCGGCCATTGAACGCGGATTTGCCGACCGCATCATCGAGTTGGAAGCGTTGGCCAATACTTTGCAAGTACATTGCATGCCGAACCGGTCCGGATTTCCCTCCCGGGCGGGCAAGGCTGCCGTAGTTGGAAGTGACTAAATTGAAGTCAGAAATTTGGAGGGTGTCATGGAGCAGTTTGCGCCAGTAAAAAGAAGCAAAGACGGGCAGCCAGTTCGCTACCTGATCGTTGACGATTCAGTATTCGCTCGCAAAAACCTCGGCCGCATCGTCGAGACTTTTGGCGGGCAAATCGCCGGTGAGGCAGGTGACGGCGTCGCCGCCATCAGCGAGTACACCCGCATCAATCCCGACATCGTGCTCATGGACATCACCATGCCGCAGATGGAAGGCATTGAGGCCGCCGAAAAAATCGTGCAGCAGCATCCTGAAGCCCGCATCGTCATGGTGTCTTCCGTGGGATATCAGGAAAACATCGTCGCTGCATTGCAACGCGGTGCGAGGCACTTTGTGCAAAAACCCGTTAAGCCCGAAGTACTTTACGAAGTCATCAAGTACGTTTTGGGAGACGATGGCGCCGTTGCCGCCGCTGCCGGAGCAGGAGTCTGAAATGAAGATGGAGCTCATTCAACCGTTTATCAACGCGGCCGACGCGGTCTTGGCTCCGGGCCTGAAGTCCCCCATGACCATCGGGCACCTCAGCATGGAAGAAGAAACATACCGCCGCAAGGGCGTAGCCGCGCTCGTTTGGCTCACTGGCGACATCGAAGGACGAATTATCTTTGATCTCGATGCAGCCACTGCTCGCTGCGTCGCCAGCCATTTCGCCGGAACTGAACTCCCAGAATCCGATGGCCTGGTTCCCGAAGCCGTGTGCGAACTTGCTAACCAGGTAATCGGCAACGCTGTCGCAACGCTAAACGATCAGGGATTTCACTTCCGCGTTCATCCACCTGCGCTGCTCACTGCTGAGCATGGCTCGAAAGGTACCGAGGACACCGAAGCCATGGTCCTGTGCTTCGATACCTCCAGCGGACACATCTTTATGAACATCGCCCTCCGCTACAAGGTGAAAGCCGCGGCCGCAGGCAGCTAGTTCGGAACACATTCTTCGATTGGCGAGCATCCCGCCTCAATTGTGAGATTTTGATTTGCTCTGGCTTTCCATAACTTCGAAAAGGCAGTAGGCTAAGCCTGTCTTGATTTCGAACACAAATCCCATAACCATACTCGTTGGCGCTCTCTTGTTAGCTGGTTGCGGGCTTGCCGCTAAGGGTCCTACTGCTCCTGCGCTTTCTGAACAGGCAGGATGGAAGCTCAGTTGGAGCGACGAATTCAATGCTCCCGACGGTTCAGTTCCAGACCCCAGCAAATGGAACATCGAGGTCGCAGGAAACGGCTTCGGGAATCAAGAGCTTGAGTACTACACCAACAGGCCGCAAAATGCGCAAATCCAGAATGGCAACCTCGTAATCACAGCTCGCAAAGAGACCTATACCGGCCCGGATTCAGTCGTACGCGAGTACACGTCCGCCCGGTTAAACACTGCAAATAAGTTCCATCAAGCCTACGGACGTTTTGAGGCCAGAATCAAAATTCCTTATGGGCAAGGTATGTGGCCCGCCTTTTGGCTGCTGGGTACTGATACTTGCCAGGATGGATGGCCCGCCTGCGGCGAAGTTGACGTGATGGAAAACATCGGACGCGAGCCCGCCTCCATTCACGGAACTATCCACGGGCCTGGTTATTCCGGGGACCACGGTATTGGTTCGCCCTTCTCTTTTCCTGACGGCCGCCGCTTCGCCGATGATTTTCACGTCTACGCAGTAGAGTGGACACCGGAACAAATAAAGTTTTTCGTCGACGATAACTTGTATGCCACCCGCGCCCCTTCCGACCTCCCCGCCGGAAGCAAATGGGTTTTCAATCATCCATTCTTTCTAATTTTAAACTTGGCTGTTGGCGGTGCTTGGCCTGGTGCGCCAGACCCAACCACCGCTTTCCCGCAACAAATGTTGGTGGACTACGTGCGCGTCTTCAGTCGGTGAAATTCCCAAGCCCTGGTCGGTGATCCGCAGAGTACCGAGCGCGTCCGGCAGAATCTGTGCCTCATTAGAACAGTGTCTGCACTTCGACCGACAACACTGCCGGCAGATCGCGCACAATCGGATTCCATGTGTCCCCCGCGTCGGCTGACGCATAGACTTGGCCGCCGGTGGTGCCAAAGTAAATTCCGCACTTATCCAGCGAGTCGATCGACATGGCGTCGCGGAGCACATTGACGTAACAATCTTTCTGCGGCAAACCTTTGGTCAGTGGCTCCCATTCATTGCCTCCACTCCTGCTGCGATAAACACGCAATTTGCCCTCAGGCGGGAAATGTTCGCCGTCGCTCTTGATCGGCACCACGTAAATTGTTTCAGGCTCATGAGCGTGCACATCGATTACGAATCCGAAATCCGTGGGCAAATTCCCGCTGACTTCTCTCCAGTTGTCACCCGCGTCGTCAGAGCGCATGACGTCCCAATGCTTCTGCATGAACAGAACGCCCGGGCGCTGGGAATGCATGGCAATGTGATGCACGCAGTGTCCCACTTCCGCGTTCGGGTCCGGGATGTATTCCGAATGAAGTCCGCGATTGATCGGCTTCCAGGTGGCTCCGGCATCGTCGGTGCGAAACGCGCCGGCAGCAGAAATTGCAATATACATCCGTTGGCTGTTGCTCGGATCGAGAATGATGGAATGCAGGCACATCCCACCTGCCCCCGGCTGCCATTTGGGTCCGGTGCCATGTCCGCGCAGTCCAGAGAGCTCTTTCCAATTCTCTCCGCCGTCCGTAGAACGAAAAATAGCTGCGTCTTCAATTCCCGCGTACACCGTGTTCGTATCTGTGAGCGACGGCTCCAGATGCCACACCCTTTTGAACTCCCATGGATGCGGCTTCCCATCGTAAAACTGGTGCGTCGTCATCGGCGCTCCAGTTTCCGTCGAAGTGTCGTAAACAAATTTATTGCTCGCAGCCTTGGGAGGCCCCGAGCGCCGGTTTCTCCTCAGCAGCAGCCCCCGGCTGGTGCCACGTTTTGCCTCCGTCGTCAGAGCGCTGGATAATTTGACCGAACCACCCGCTGGTCTGTGAGGCATAGATCCGGTTCGGATCAGCAGGCGATCCCTTAAGGTGATAAAGCTCCCATCCCGCAAAATGGGGCCCCAAAACCTCCCATTTTTCGCGCTTGCCATCAGAGGTGAGAATGAATGCGCCTTTACGTGTGCCTACCAGAACGCGTACTGTCGACATGCGAATGCTCTCCTTGAATTGTTCTAGATCCTTTTCGTGGTTGACGCTTTTGAGATTATTAAATCAGGCGCGAGCTTTTATCAACTGACCTTTAGGATCGTTGCTATCGCTCTTTCTCGGGCAGGCTCCCGCTCATCAAGACCACCGCCCGTCCGACGCTTTCCCGTGATACTCAACGCCTTTTCCTTCCCGAATAGTCACGAGTTGATTTGCGGCTACGCCTGAGTATGATTCACTGATCCCACTCGGCCAGCGGACGTCAATATTCACCGCTGACACCTTCCCCAAGCCAAAGTGCAGGCGCGGATCATTGGCCGATAGGTAGCTACTTTGGCTCATAACTGTTCGTTCACTTGCCTCGCGGCAGCCGCGCTTGCCGCTAACTCATCGAATGCGGCGCTATTATATTCCTGCGCGACGTCGTGAACAGGCCACAAAAAGGCCAGAAAGACCACGCTCCAAAGCAGCCAATTGGGCACGCTAGGCACTATTTTCAATTCGGTTTCGGAATCGAGTCCGGCGAAGCCAAGACCGCAGAAGGATCGGGCTCGGGGGCCAGGGGCAGCGAAACTTCAAGCGCCCCGATGTGGTCAGAATGAACGTCTCGTACTGCTACTCGTATTGACTTCGTACTCAGCGGAACATCGAAATTTTGTTCTACCCGATAAAACCTGTCCCCATCTCTCTGCCACACTCTTGCTGCCGCTGGCTCGCTGTTTTGAATGGTCCCGTTGAGCATACTTCCTTCCGCATCATAAGCCGCCGCGGCAATCTCAACTTGCGGGCTGAAAACCATACGAGAAACGTTATCGTCCTTGACCTTCGCCGCAAGGGTGTAGTCAATGGCATAGCGTTGCAGTAGGATGGGCGGCTGCGGCTTGGTCGGCCCGCGTTTCTTCTGCCCATGAAAATAGGCAGTCTGCTCCGCCAGGTTGGCCATCTGTTCCGGAGTGGCCTGCTGCGGCACTCCCAAAGCATGAATGTGTGCCGTGAAAAACAGTTGGTGGGCCAGTGGGGCTCCATGTTGCATGTTTGCGAATAACGAGTCTCCTAGCTCGCGAACTGGGGCATCCTCTTTTTTGCCACGGCCCTCTTTCTTCGCTCGCTCTTCCTTCTGCCCCTCCGATTCACCAAAATAGTATCGCCTGTAAGATAGCTGGTAATCCTTTTGCGAAAGTACCACTTGTAGAGTCCGAACCCTGCCATCGTAATTTTCATTCGAGGGAGCATAGCTGACTGTGTAGTAGTTCCCGCCAATTTCGGTGGCCTTTTGTAAGGCACCCGTCAGGTCGTTAGTGCTGTATAAAGCCATTCCTCCGGTTTCGTGTGCTATCTCGTCCTGCCCCATGTAGCTGCTGTATAGCTGAGAGTAGCCGACGTCGCCTCCCGCATGCGGTGTGTTGCCGAAGGATGATCCTGAGCCAGAGCTTGTATTGGAAGTTGGAGCTCCAGGTTGGGAGGACGGGCTTCCGCCTCCGGATGGCGAAGGATCCTGTCCACTTCGAAAGTCGGAAGTGATCCCGCCTCCTGCCGTCGCACCGGCGGGTGCGTGAGCATTGTCTACCACCACTCCCCGCACATCCACCGGATATATCGCCACTTCTGCCCGCACCATCGAATTAATTACTTCCCGCACTCTCGCACGCAAATCAGGAGGATCGTCATCTTGAGCACTCAGTTTCATCGGAAAGCCACCCGAAAACCAGAACAGGTTCTTCCGTCCCGGAACTCCATCCAGATAGTGTGCAATGTTCGTAAGCACAGAAATCATTAGCCCTGAGTCCCCCCGGCCAAAGTTTCTTCCAAGAAGAAAAATTCGCGGTATATGAGGCCTTGGGCTGTTCGGATCGGTTGCCGCATACAGTTCATTCTGGTCCTGTGTAAATCCCTGTACCAGGTGAAGTCCGTCGGAAAGAACAAAAATAGCGAATCGTGTTCCCGCAGGTTTGCTTTCGATAAACTTCAACAGCTGTCTGCGCGAGGATGCTTGATCTTGTATCTCGGTATTGACCAAGTCACACAGTACAACATAGAGGGGGCCACGTTCCGATACCTACACGGATGCCATTCGCCTCAGCTTCATCGATCAGCGGCTTCAGCCCCGTAGGATTGCCCGCGGTGAGGATGATCCCATACACTCCACTCTCCACCAGTTCTTGAAATGCCTCGGTATCATGTTCACCCAGCACCTGCACAGGGCGGTGCACGAACTGTATCCCGAGGTGAGCTACTCGCCGCGCCTCTTCAAGTACGCCACTCCATAACTGGTCGTAGAAAAAGTGGATCTCTCTCGGCATGCACACTCCGATTCGTGCGCCTGCTCTAGCTACCGACAACGCGCGCGCCGCCAAGTTCGGGGTATAACCGATTTGCCGCGCCACCTGCAATATCCGCAGCTTGGTCGATTCCTTAATTCCACCCCGTCCATGAAGCGCACGGTCAACCGTACCAATCGATACATTTGCCAGTTCCGCGATCAAATGCACCCCGCGGTTTTCTTTCTTCAATCGCAACTCCTATGTCCCATATGCCCTCTAGCGAACCATATATTACCCTACTCGCCCAAGGGTAGTGCCTCAGTGGACGAGATCCGCGACGACGAAGAGCAAAAATCGCTGTACGAAGAATCCATCCAAGGCAAATTAGACGGCTTGGCCCAACACCACCGAAAGTTTCACGACGATCGTCTTTTCTCCATTCTCATCGGCTGTCTCGCTTTCTATGCCGGAAAAGACTCGGCAACTTCTCGCCGATGGGAAAAATTGGATTCGGCCGGAAACGTTGTCACGGCTCGCTGAGATAAGCAGGCCTATGCAACCCGAGTCTGTTTTTTCTCCGAAAGGGTACGGAGCGTGATCGAGTACCGCAGCTCTTTCACCGCCGGAATGCTGTGCTGAAAATTCCAGCGAGCCTCGCCGCTCATGACATAAATGGAGCGCGGTTCAACCATCAAAGAAATAATCTTCCCTTCTTCTTTATACGGCTTCAGCCGGAAGCGGGCCGCGCTCTGAAGGGATATCCCGATTATGGTTCCGAACTGCGCTGAATCCCGATGCCATCCAATCGGAGTTCCCGCGGAATACTCAGTCACCATCGCCTGCACAATCTCGTCCGCGGAAACTCCCGCCACCGACGCCGCACGATCCTTGATGGGACGCAAGAATTCCGGAATCACCTCCGCCGAAATCGCCATGCGCGCAGCATGGGAATCATAACCTCCTCCCCACGCCACCACCCGCCGCTTCGCAATGTAACCGCGAAAATCGTACGCCCCAAATTGCAGAGTCTGAATCGTCTTAAGAAGATCGCTCTCCTCCGCCTCACTAAGAAAATTCGGACTGTAGAGAAATCCCGAAGGCAACTTCCCTATCGGACTAGCGAACAACTCTGCCGACTGTTCCCGTGCCATGGTTCCAGGTTAGGTGCACCACCGCCCTTGGCTGTTGCTCCCGAATGGGTATGGTTGGAGTTTCACTTTCGTGCAAGATCCGCAGGCCGCCGAACGAGCGGGGCTCCGCGCCATATAAATTAAAAAGTCGCGGTTCTTTGCGCCCACCATCCTCTCGTAGTTGCGTGGAAATTGGTACCTACGTAATCCTACCCTCCCGAAATCGCTAGGGTAGAGCATGGACCCAGCCAATACTTCTAGTATGAGGAACTTTTCTATTTTTGCCACGCTGCTGTTCTGCGCTTTTGCCGCGAACTCCCATGGGCAAAATCCCGTTGTCTGGACCGCTGCCAACAGCGAGAACATTCCCTTGGAGCCCGCCAGCCTCCACGCCGGCCGTATCTACCATCCTGCTGTCGGAGGCGGCGACATGCACGTGCAGATCGATTCGGATTACCCGGTCACCGTCGCCATGGTTTGGGCCGACGAATGGAACGCGGCCTAGCTCGGCCGTAGCTGGAGGATGGGCCGCGATAGAAGCTCTTCTCACGGGTCCAGGCGACCACGAGCGGGTACATGCAGCGGACCGTATGGCGTCTATTGTCGCTTGCTCATTTGCGCGTGCCGAACTTACATCGCTTTCCTATCAATTAGAGGAGCAAGGTGATGCCATTGGTGATCAACTTAGAAACTGCGCCAGCAATCGCGACAGATGCGAGGTATTGGCCAAGCTTATCCAAGCTGGAAATCCTCCAAGATTTCCGAAAGACTCCGATAGTGCAGCGCTCGCGCGGATAACGTCTTTACTCAGGGAACCCTGGCGCGTTCTCCGCGACGTAGAGAATCACATCTCCACCTGTTTCCGGCGGCTATACAGACATCGAAACATCGTGCTTCACGGGGGAAAGACAGATGCTATCGGTTTGCGATCATGCCTGAGAAACGCCGCCCCACTCGTGGGAGCCGGCTTAGATAGAGTCGCTCACGGTTGGTTTGTGGATCGCATTCATCCGTTAGAACTCGCGGCGCGAGCTCGAGTTCGGCTCGATGCCCTCGGCACCGGTTCGAGAACATCGGCTCTTGACCTTCTTAGCCAATAGGAAAAGGCCAACCATGTTTCCATGATTGGCCTTTATTTAATGCCGGCAACGACCTACTCTCCCACACACTTTCGCGTGCAGTACGATCGGCCCTGCGGGGCTTAACTTCCGTGTTCGGGATGGGAACGGGTGGATCCCCCGCGGTAAGATCACCGACAACTTGATCGCGCAAAGCGCGAAGCTTTTGGCTGTTAGCTCTTGGCTTTTAGCTTGAATCCCAGGAGATTTAGCTAAGAGCCAAAAGCTAAGAGCTGAATTTTCAAAGAACTTCCCTCGAATAGATCCGAGGACGATTCCTCACAACTGAATAGATTGGGTATTACTTTAATCGACAAGACTCGAAAATCCGTCGGCGCACAGTTGTCAGCGGCTTCTCTTCTTCCACCCAAGTTCTGATGGTTAAAGAAAACTCTCTTCCGCCTCAGCTCAGGTTCTAGCTGATGGCTGAAAGCTGATTGCTGACAGCTGTTACTGCACCGAGTAAATTTTATGGTCAAGCCGAACGGGCGATTAGTACGGGTAAGCTTCACACATTACTGCGCTTTCACCTCCCGCCTATCAACCAGGTAGTCTTCCTGGGCCCTTCTTATCCCTTACGGGTTGGGAGATCTCATCTTGGGGTGTGCTTCCCGCTTATATGCATTCAGCGGTTATCACAACCGAACTTCGCTACCCAGCTATGCCGTTGGCACGACAGCTGGAACACAAGAGGTTCGTCCATCCCGGTCCTCTCGTACTAAGGACAGGTCCCCTCAAATCTCCTGCGCCCACAACAGATAGGGACCGAACTGTCTCGCGACGTTCTGAACCCAGCTCACGTACCGCTTTAATAGGCGAACAGCCTAACCCTTGGAACCTTCTACAGCTCCAGGATGCGATGAGCCGACATCGAGGTGCCAAACCGGAGCGTCGATATGAACTCTTGGCTCCGATCAGCCTGTTATCCCCGGCGTACCTTTTATCCGTTGAGCGATGGCCCTTCCATGCAGAACCACCGGATCACTAACGCCTACTTTCGTATCTGCTCGACTTGTAGGTCTCGCAGTTAACCACGCTTATGCGTTTGCACTCGTCGGCTGATTTCCAAACAGCCTGAGCGTAGCTTCGCGCGCCTCCGTTACCGTTTAGGAGGCGACCGCCCCAGTCAAACTACCCGCCTTACTATGTCCCTCTCCCAGTTTATGGGAGTAGGTTAGAACCACAGATCTCGCAGGGTGGTATCTCACCGGTGGCTCCTCCAAACCCGAGAGTCTGGAATCAAAGCCTCCCACCTATCCTGCGCAGCAAGGGCCATAGTTCATAGTAAAGGTGTAGTAAAGGTGCACGGGGTCTTTCCGTCTAGTTGCGGGCAACCGGCATCTTCACCGGCACTACAAGTTCGCCGTGTCAGTCGGCAAGACAGTCGCACTTTCGTTACGCCATTCGTGCAGGTCGGAACTTACCCGACAAGGAATTTCGCTACCTTAGGACCGTTATAGTTACGGCCGCCGTTCACTGGGGCTTCAGTTCAAAGCTTCGCCTTGCGGCTAACCTCTCCCTTTAACCTTCCAGCACCGGGCAGGCGTCAGCCCCTATACGTCGTTTTCGACTTTGCAGAGACCTGTGTTTTTGTTAAACAGTCGCAGTGCGCATTTCTCTGCGGCCTCTTCGGGCTATGAACCCTAGTGAGGCACCCCTTCTCCCGAAGTTACGGGGTTAATTTGCCGAGTTCCTTACCAACTGTTCTCACGAGCGCCTTTGGATATTCTCCTCGTCTACCTGTGTCGGTTTGAGGTACGGTTCCCTTATTTTCTCCTTAGAGGTTTTTCTTGGCAGTGTGGAATCGGCAGCTTTCACCCATACGGGTTACTGCTTTGCGTCTCAGTGATAACTCTCCGGCGGATTTGCCTACCGAAGACACCTTACGCGCATCGACCGTCATAGCCATATGACGGCCTGCTTATCCTACTGCGTCACCCCATCGTGATAACGAATACAAGGGAGGTCCGGAATATTAACCGGATGTCCATCAGCTACGCCTTTCGGCCTCGCCTTAGGGACCGCCTGACCCTGAGCGGATTAACCTTTCTCAGGAAACCTTAGACTTTCGGCGCGGAGGGTTCCCACCTCCGTTATCGCTACTTATGCCGGCAGGGTCTCTTCTCAACCGTCCACCAGTCTTCTCAGTCTGGCTTCAAACTGTTGAGAATGCTCTCCTACCACGCATTGACGTTAATCAATGCATTCGCTGCTTCGGTACCAAGCTTGAGCCCCGTTATATTGTCGGCACCGGACCGCTTGACCAGTGAGCTATTACGCTTTCTTTAAAGGATGGCTGCTTCTAAGCCAACCTCCTGGCTGTCTGGGCGTTCCGACTTCCTTTCCCACTTAGCTTGAATTTGGGGACCTTAGCAGGCGATCTGGACTGTTTTCCTCTCGACGACGAAGCTTAGCCCCCGCCGTCTGACTCCCGAATTGGTTGTTCTATGGCATTCGAAGTTTGGTTGGATTCAGTAAGCTGGAAAGCCCCATAGTCCATCCAGGTCTCTACCACCACGACAAATCATTCGAGGCTAGCCCTAAAGCTATTTCGGAGAGAACGAGCTATCACGGAATTTGATTAGCCTTTCACCCCTACCCTCAGCTCATCGGAGCTTTTTTCAACAAACACCCGTTCGGCCCTCCATTAGGTTTTACCCTAACTTCAGCCTGGCCAAGGGTAGATCATCCCGCTTCGCGTCTATTCCTGCCAACTATGTCGCCCTATTAGGACTCGCTTTCGCTACGGCTCGCTTTCGCTTAACCTTGCTGACAAGAATAACTAGCCGGCTCATTATGCAATAGGCACGCGGTCAGACTTTCCGCTTACGCGGCATAGTCCTCCCACCGTTTGTAGGCACACGGTTTCAGGTACTATTTCACTCCCCTCGCAGGGGTTCTTTTCGCCTTTCCCTCACGGTACTGGTTCACTATCGGTCAGAAGCTAGTATTTAGCCTTACGGGATGGTCCCCGTAGCTTCCCGCAAGGTTTCACGTGCCCCGCGGTACTCAGGTATCGACTTCGAGTCCAGGTCGTTTTCGCCTACGTGGCTATCACACTCTATGGCCCCTCTTTCCAGAGGGCTTCGACTAACGACTGGATTGGTAACTCTACTATTGTCGACCCTACAACCCCGGCCACACCCGAAGGTATGACTGGTTTAGGCTAGTTCCGATTTCGCTCGCCACTACTTTCGGAATCGAGGTTTCTTTATTTTCCTCCAGGTACTGAGATGGTTCACTTCCCTGGGTTCGCTCGTTCCCAACTATGTATTCATTGGGACGTACTAGAGTTTTACCCTAGTGGGTTTCCCCATTCGGAAATCCCCGGATCAATGCCTGCTTGCGGCTCCCCGAGGCTTATCGCAGCTTGCCACGTCCTTCATCGCCTGCTTCTGCCAAGGCATCCACCATGCGCCCTTAGTAGCTTGACCACAAAATTTACTCGACACACAGCGGCTCCGCCGCTAGCTTTTGGCTTTTCAGCCGTCAGCTCTCAGCAAAACCACTACACGCCGCGCAAATTCTATGGGCCTAAAAACACTGCTCATCGCGTGCTCAAACGCCTATTTACGTTCCCACGCCCCAGCAGGTCTTGTTTTCTCTCTAGGCACTCATAAAAATTTACAGCCTTGTAGATTGCCCAATCTATTCAGTTGTCAAATATCGTCCTCGCTGACTTTCACCAGCTGCCCGCCTAAGCGGGTATGAATCGTCCAACAGA